>CAWBDK010000001.1:0-399190 GCA_963787525.1 uncultured Acidimicrobiaceae bacterium
GCGTACGTCCACGGCCGCTTAATGGTGAGCTGACTTGTTCGCCGAGAACTGTTGACTGATTAGAAGTAGAGCGCGCCGAGCTCAGATCGTCGGAAAGGCGTCACAGGGGCTGCGGTGCGGAGCTCGGTGGGGGGGGGGGATCGAAGCCGCGTCGCGCCACGATACGCGAGGGTCAGAGCGGAACAATTTGCCGACGCCACGCCGCTGGCGTCTTAACAGCTAACTCTCGCAGCGCTGCACGACCAGACCGTTTTCGTGAGCATATCTGTACGCCGCTGCGGGTACGCGCGCTGCCTCCTCGGGACGGACTTCGATGCTGGTGAACCCGTGCACGCGCATCAAGTGCAGTGCGTCCACGGCATAAGCGACCTGTCATTCGCCTCTTGGAACACGTGGGAGTTATGGCCCGTGGCGGTCCCCGCCCCACGGAGGCGGAGCAGGTTCGGGATAGTCGACCGCTGCTGACGGACAGAACATCGGCGTTCCTTCGTCTGCCGGCATCGAGCACCGCCGCTTCGGGGGTCGGTGATGTTCTGTTCCCCGCCATGGAACGTGACTGTGGCCGCGGGAGTACGAGCATCAGCTGGGCATTGCGACAGCCTGGCGATCGGCCCGAGTACCGTCCGTGGACACGCCCCAACCCTGTTCCAACGTGTCTTTACGTGTCTTTATCGAGATGGAAGGAGAGGGATCGTGAGGGAACCTGAGGGAATCGAAGAGCCGTGACCAGGAAGTCCTCGGAAACGGCCTGGTCAAAACGCCGAAAAACGTACTTTCGCAATGTAGAGGCCGAGGGTTCGAGTCCCTTCACCTCCACGAAAGTCCTGGTCAGAGGGCTGAAGTGGGATCCCCAGGAATTTCGCTTGGTCCGACGTGATCTCCCGTGGCCATCTCGGTGAGATCCGCCACTGGGCGGCGGACAGTCCAACCAACACTGAGATCCCCGCAGGCATCGTCGAGTGAAAGGCAGTCACCCCATGCGATCCGACATCAGACCAGGCGGCGTGTTCCCCGACTACTCGTTGCCGGATCACACCAACATCGTTCGCTCACTCAGTGAGCTCCAAGGTGACGATCCGATGATCCTCACGCTGGCGCGAGGCAATTACTGTCCGAAGGAACACCAGCAGCACCTGGAGCTCGCAGCGAACTATCCGAAAATCGCCGTCGCCTATACCCAGGTCGTCACCATCGCCACCGATGACCACCACACCCTGCAGGAGTTCCGGGGTGCAGTCGGCGCCCAATGGACCTTTCTCTCGGACCCAGCTCGGACGATCCAAAAGGACCTCGACATCCAGGAATACACCGACCCCGAGCACGATCCGATGATCCCCCACACGCTGGTGCTCAAGCCTGGACTCCTCATTCACAGCATCTACAACGGCTACTGGTTCTGGGGACGCCCGTCGTTTTACGACCTGTGGTCCGACTTGTGCGCTGCGTCGAGCGAGATCCGCCCCGACTGGGACCTGAGCAAACCGGGATTGCGCGAGGCCTGGGATGCAGGCGACTACTCGAGCTTTCACGGTTGGAACAAACGGGCCGCCAAGTCGATGCCCACATCGTATGAGTCCTAGAAGAAGATGGATCTGTCCGTGTTGGGTGGAGGACGGCCTGGATCGAAGGGGTAGGTGGCAGTAGTGCGAACGCCGGTCTGCGAACTGCTCGGGATTGAACAACCGATTGTCTTGGCGGCGATGGTGGCGGTGCCCGAACTGGCGGCAGCGGTCTCGAATGCCGGTGGGCTCGGCATGGTGACGCTGACGTGGTCCGATCCGGCAGGGGACGTGGTTCGCGAGACGGCGGCGCTCACCGATCGTCCCTTCTGCGGCAACCTGGTTCTCACCTCCGATCAGCACCGTCGCCTCGATGAAGCCCTCGAGGCCGGTTTGCGGATCGTGTCACTGTTTCTGGGAGATCCCGCTGGCTACATCGAGCGGGTCCACGATGCGGGCGGACTCGTTCTGTGTACGGTCGGAAGCGCCGAAGAGGCGCGGCGGGCGGTCGCCAGCGGAGTTGATGTCATCGTGGCGCAGGGTTGGGAGGCTGGGGGGCACGTGGGGGGTCAGATTGCGACGCTCCCCTTGGTGCCCGCCGTCGTGGACGCGGTGGCGCCGGTGCCAGTGATCGCGGCCGGTGGGATCGGGGACGCTCGCGGCGTGGCCGCCGTCCTCGCCCTGGGCGCTCAGGCGGCGTGGGTGGGTACCCAGTTTCTGCTTGCCCAGGAGATGCCCATCCACCAGGAGTACCGCACTCGCCTGATCAACGCGGTCGAGACCGACGCGGAGTGGTACCCCGACCTCTACGACGTCGACTGGCCGGACTCGCCCCACCGTGCGCTCCGCAACTCGACGGCCGAGATGTGGGAGGCCGCGGGCCGGCCGCCTCTGGAGAGTCGGCCCGGAGTGGGCGATGTCATCGCGCACTTCGCTTCGGGCGAAGCAATCGTCCGCTACGAGCCAGCGCCGCCGATGGTTGGCACCACCGGTGACATT
Source organism: uncultured Acidimicrobiaceae bacterium (assembly GCA_963787525.1). Lineage (GTDB taxonomy): Bacteria > Actinomycetota > Acidimicrobiia > Acidimicrobiales > RAAP-2 > Bog-473. The sequence continues at coordinate 2,499 of CAWBDK010000001.1, forward strand.
GAAGCGCTCTCGATGTGGGCCGGACAGAGCGTCGCGCTCGCCAGGCAGCCACGACCAGCGGCGGAGATCGTGGCTGAGCTCGTCTCGCGTTTGTGAGCCAAGCCGGCCTGCCGGCGACGGCGACGATCAGAGACTTGAGAGAGAGCCGTCATCGACCGTCCATTTGAATTCTCTATCGAGTTCCCAAAGCGGTGCCCCGCTTGAGCGCCCGTGCATCGCCATCCGACCCCCGTGCGCTGGAACGACGTCGAACCCGAGTGCGAGGGATCTTTCGGGTGCAAAGCGTTCGCCTGTGCGACAATCCATTCGGGACCAGACAGAGGAGAACCGGATGAGCAGCACCGTCGATGGACAGAGCGCACCCGGCGGATCGCCGAGCACCGAACCGGCCGATCTCAAGCTGGAGGCGGTCGTCATCCCCGTGACCGACCCCGATCGCTCGAAAGCATTCTACGCCGGTCTCGGCTGGAGGCTCGACGCCGACTTCTCCTTCGACAACGGCTTTCGGGTCGTGCAATTCACGCCACCGGGATCGCCGTGTTCTGTGCAGTTCGGCACCCACATCACGGGGGCGCCACCCGGATCTGCCCATGGCCTGTACCTGATCGTGTCTGACGTCGAAGCCGGGCGCGACGAACTTGTCAGCCGGGGAGCCACGGTCAGTGGGGTGTTCCATTCCGGAGCGCCCGGAGCGCAACTCGACCCTGAGGGGACGGGTGATCGGGTCAACGGGCCGGATCCGGACCACAAGAGCTACAACTCCTTTGCCACGTTCGAAGATCCCGACGGCAACAGCTGGCTGCTCCAAGAGGTGACTGATCGCCTCCCGGGCCGCCTCGATCCGACCACCACCTCGTTCAACTCCGCCGGTGACCTGGCTGCGGCATTGCACCGCGCCGAGTCGGCCCACGCCGAGCACGAGAAGCGCATCGGCCGGGCGGACCCGGACTGGCCCGACTGGTACGCCGAATACATGGTGCGCGAACAGAGCGGTCAGGAGCTTCCCGTATGAGCGATTTCGACGTGATCGTGCTGGGCGGCGGCGCGCCCGGCGAGCACTGCGCCGCGGCCATCGCGGCGCGCGGGCTTCGGGTCGCCGTCGTCGAGCGGGAGCTGGTCGGCGGCGAGTGCTCCTACTGGGCCTGCATCCCGTCCAAGACCCTTTTGCGTCCGGGGGAGGCGGTCCAGGGAGCCCGCGACGTCGACGCCAGCGCCGAGGTGAACGTGCAGGCGGCGCTGGACTGGCGGGACTTCATGGTGTCCGGCTATTCGGATGCGGGACAGGAGAAATGGCTGGCGGATCGGGGCATCGCGCTGGTCCGGGGCGTGGGCCGGCTCGCCGGGCCCGGCGTGGTCGACGTGGACGGCACTCGCCACACGGCGGAGCATGTCGTCGTCGCGACGGGCGCGGCTCCTTTCGTGCCACCCATCCCGGGGCTCGACGGCCTGGTCGGCGTGTGGGGCACGCGCGAAGCGACGGCCATGAAGACGGTTCCCAGTCGCCTCATCGTGCTCGGTGGTGGCTCGGCCGGTGTCGAGATCGCACAGGTGGTGCTGCGGCTCGGAGGTCAGGCCGTGCTCGTCGAGGGCGCCGATCGGCTGATCCCACGAGAGCCGGCCCCCCTCGGCGTGGCTCTGACCGAGGCACTGCGGCGGGACGGGATCGAGTTGCACCTCGGAGTCCAGGCCGCGGAGGCCTCGCGCGACGGCCGCGACTACGTCCTGAGGCTCTCGGACGGGACCTCGGTACAAGGAGAGCGACTGCTCGTGGCGACCGGCCGCCGCCCCCGTGTCGAAGGGATCGGGCTCGAGACGGTCGGTATCGAGGCAAACCCACACGGCGTCGTGGTGGACGAGTATCTGCGTGCCGGCGACAACATTTGGGCCATTGGGGATGTCAACGGGATCTGGCCTCTGACACACGTCGGCGAGTACGAGGGGGACGTTGTGGCAGCGAACATCGCCGGAGAGAGCCACCCGACGAACTACGAAGCCGTGCCGCGCGTCACGTACACCGATCCGCAGGCGGCCGCCGTCGGTGCCGCGGAGGCACCCTACAGCAGTACAACGCTCTTGACCGACGTGTCCAAGACCGCGACGTACAGCCACCAGTACGCCCAGTCGAACGGGTTCTTGACCCTGCTCAGCGACGGGGCCCGGTTGACCGGCGCCTACGCCCTGGGACCCGAGGCCGGCGAGTGGCTCCAGCAGGCGACGCTCGCCATACGCGCCCGCGTTCCCTTGGAGGTGTTGAGCGACGTCATCCAGCCGTTCCCGAGTTTCTCGACCATCTTCGATTCGGCTTTCAAAACCCTTCGAATGGAGATCGCCAAAATGCCGCCGCCATTGCAGCCCATGCAGGCGCAGATGGCACGGCCATAACCGTGGAAGACAATCGGAGGTAGCAGATGGCCGAGGTCCCACCGCCCCAAGAGGAAATCCTGCTCACACACTTCATCGTGTCGGACGACGTCGAGCGCTCTCGGCGCTTCTACACCGACGTCCTTGGGGGCCGGGTCGCCTTCTCCAGCCCCGGAGGGCCGACCAACGTCGCACTGTCCAATAGTTGGATCGTCATCAATGCCGGAGGAGGCCCGACCGAGGACAAGCCGGAGGTCACCCTGGAGACGCCCGGCGACAGAAATCGGGTGAGCAGCTTCGTCAACATCCGGGTCAAGGACATGGAGACGGTGTACTCCGAATGGAGCGGGCGGGGTGCTCAGTTCCTGACGCCCCCGAAGCAGCACCAGTACGAGATTCGTTGCTACATCCGTGATCCCGATGGTCACCTGATCGAAGTGGGGCAGACCACCGACCCGCAGGGGGACTGGGTGCCCGATCACTGGCCATCGAGTAGGCCCGCCGACGAGCTCCCAACGCCCCCAGAGGGAATCGTGTTGGCCCACTTCATCGTGTCGGAAGATGTCGAGCGCTCTCGCCGCTTCTACACCGATGTGCTCGGGGGGAGGGATGCGTTTTCCGGACCCGGAGGGCTCACGTATGTCCAATTGTCGAACAGTTGGATCATCATCAACGTCGGTGGAGGGCCGACCGACGACAAGCCGGAGATCACGCTTGAGACGCCCGCCGATCCCAACCGGGTCAGCAGCTTCCTCAATATACGAGTGACGGACATGCACGCTGTGTACACCGAATGGAGCGCGCGCGGTGCGGAATTCCTGACGCCACCGAAGCAGCACCAGTACGAAATCCGTTGTTATATCCGCGATCCCGATGGACATCTGATCGAAGTGGGACAAACGACGGACCCGGGGGGAGATTGGTTCCCCGATCAATGGCCGTCGAGCAAGGCGGAGTGAGTCTCCTGCCGAGGCGGAGGTCTCCATCATGACCACAGCGATCATCGGCACCGGAGGCATCGGATCGGCCATCGCGCGTCAGCTTGCCGCTGGTGGCGAGGCCCTCCAGCTCTCGAGCGCCGACAAGGAGTCGGCGCGAAAGCTGGCCGCGGCAATCAGCGGAGCGGCGGTCGTCGCGCTCGACAACCGCAGCGCTTTGCAGGGAGCCGACGCCGTTGTCCTTGCGCTGCGGTTTTCCGTGTTGAAAGACGTCATCGACGAGATCGCCGACGCGCTGGGAGACACGTTTCTCGTCGTTCCGAGCAATCCGGTCGGACTCGACGCACAAGGCAAGGTCGTGCGACTCCTACCGGAAGGGCAGTCATCGGGCCAGGTTGTTGCTGGGTGGTTACCGATCGGGACACGCTTTGGCATTGCGTTCGGCGCCATGTCGGCCGATCTCTTGGAGTCCTCGAGCCACCGGTCGCCCGAGCCCGCGGTTCTGTTCTACGTGTCCGAGGACGAGCATGGGACTGACGAAGTCGAGCACTTGATCCGAACGGCGGGTTTTGAGCCGATGAGAATCGGCGGGGTCGAACAGTCGAGACGACTCGAGGTCGGCGGCGATCTTCACGATCTTGTGGTCGGCTCCGCAGAGGCGCGGTCTCTCGTCGTAGGGTCCTGAGTGCCTTCCGACGTGGCCCGGTCGAGCGCCGATTGGGAGACGGTTCTCCCTATGGCACCGCGCTCGGTGTGAATCGGTGGATCGCCGAGCGCCATTGAGCGCGGGGGAACCAGTGTTCGGTTACCCGGAAGCTGCCACGACGTAGAGCCCGTTGGACAGCGAGTCGAGCGGCGCGACGGCGAGCTGTGACGCGGCCAATCCCCCGTGGTCGCTCGACGTGTAGTCGTATGTCCCGAGGAGGCCCTCGAAGTTGGCGTTCTCAATGAAGGTGCGGATGCTGCCCGAGTCATCGGCGTTGACTCCATTGGCGGCGCTGGCGAACAGCTGAAGGGCGTCGTATCCCTGCGCATAGGGCGTGATGGGGCCGCCGAGCCGCGCCTGATGGAGTGTGCGGAGCACCCGGGAACGGAACGACTCCAGACTCGCAGGAACGTGGTGCGAAACCACCAACGACTTCGACACGATTATCTGGACTCCGTTGACGGCCGCGTTCGAAAGCACCGGAGCGCCCTGCGTGGAGGCGAGGACGGGCAACGTCGAGCCGGCAGCTCGGCGGGCCGTGAGCAGCGGGGCCAGGGTCGATCCGCTGTCGAAGACCACCACTGCGCTCGGGTGGGCCGCCCCGAGGTGGGTCCAGGCCGAGGGCGCGGCTGCCCGGGAATCGACGACGAAGGTGGTTGCGGTGACAGTGAGACCGGCCGAGCGGGCCTTGTTTCGGAATGCGCTGGCCCCCTCGGCGGCCACCGTCGAGGGGGAGCGAACGAGGGCAACGCGGTCGAGGTGCTGCCGTTTGGCCGCCGCCACGAGCACGCTGGCCTGGTCCGCCATCGATGATGCGATGGGGAAGGTGTCGGGGAACTCACTGGGCTTGAAGGTCACGGCGAGAGCGGAGTAGCTGGCGGCGGTGGTCCCGAGGGCACCTATGTGGTCGACGTTGGCCGGGTTCTCCAGGGCCAGAAAGGGTCCCACGAGAAACGAGACCTTCTCCTGGTTCACCAGGTCCAACAAGGCCTGATAGTCGACAGCGGGATCGGAGCGGTCGTCCTTGTAGAGCAATTCCAGACACCGATGGGCCGTGAGGACGCCTCCGGCGTCGTTGATCCCGTTGACGCCCAACTCGAGGCCGAGCAATTGTGCACGCCCGGCCACGCTGTCGGACCCGCTCAGAGGAAGGGAGGCGCCTACTTCGACGACGGCCGAGGTGTCGCAGTGCCCTTCGACCGGATAGACGGTCGTGGGCACACCCAGGCGGGGCGCGGTGTGACAGCTCGTCAGGACCGTGGCGGCCATGGCCACACCAGCGAGGCCGACCACGACATCGCGGGGGCGACGGCTCACGGGGCGGCGACTCCGAGATATGACTCAATCACATACGGATGATTCAGGACGTCCTCTGGACTCCCGGTCGTCACGACAGCGCCGCTGTCGAGGGCGATGGCCCGATCAGCCAACTGGCGTAAGAGGCCCATGTCGTGCTCAATGAGGATCATCGAACAGTCGAGGCGCTCCTTGGTTCCGAGCAGGACCGGTGCCATGGCTTCGGTCTCGGCCTGGGCCAGGCCGGCGGACGGCTCGTCGAGCAAGACGATGCTCGGGCCCATGGCGATGATCACCGCCAGCTCGAGAAGGCGTCGGACCCCCGTCGAAAGATCGGAGGTCAGTTGATCCGAGTATTGCGCCAGACCGAGCGGCTCGAGGATCTCATCGGCGGCCTGGCGCAGGCGGCGCTCGGATCGCCGCACGGTCGGCAGGCACAGCATGGCTGACGTCGCCCCGGGCGAAGAGGTGTGATGTGAGATCGCCATGATGACGGACTCGTGCACCGTGAGGCCCGGCCACAGCCGGGCGGCCTGGAAGGAGCGACCGAGCCCGTGCTCCGCTCTTCGATAGGCGGGCCAGGACGTGATGTCGTCCTCTCCCATCGTGATCCGCCCTCGCGCGGAGCGCCGCTCGCCCGAGAGCAATTCGAAGATGGTGGTCTTGCCGGCACCGTTCGGCCCGAGCAGCCCCAAGATCTCGCCCCGGTAGAGGTCGAGGTCGACATCATCGACCGCCACCACCCCGCCAAAGCGCTGGTAGAGGCTGCGGGCCGACAACACGACGTGGTATGAGTCCAGCTCTGCGGCGGTCGGCGCGAGGTCTGCTCTGTTGACGGTGACCGCCGGGGTCGTGTCGGTCGGCGAATCGTTGCCTCCGCCCAGGAGTACAGCCCGGACGATGTCCTGGCGGTCGAGGAGGTCGGCCGTCGACCCGGAGAAGACCACTTGGCCCTTCTCCATGAAGACGGCCCGATCGCAGAGCCGGAGGGCGAGGTTGATGGACTGCTCGACCAGGATGATGGCGGTGCCGCCGTCGTGGATGCCCTTGACGATGCCCAGCAGGCTCTCGATGACGGTCGGGGCGAGCCCCAGTGAGAGCTCGTCGATGATCAGCAGTTTCGGTTTGGCGATGAAGGCCATGGAGAGACTGAGCATCTGCTGCTCGCCTCCCGAGAGTGAGCCTGCCGGGGTGTGCCAGCGACGGGACAACACGGGGAAGTAGTCGAGCACCGTCTCGGTGGCTCGGGCCAGGTCCGGGTCGTCGGTCTCGTAAAGCCAACCGGCCACCCGCAGGCACTCGGCCACGGTGAGCCCGGGAAAGATGCCGCGACCTCCGGGCACCTGCAAGATGCCGGCCTGGGTGATCCGGTGGGCCTCATAGGTCGTGATGGCCTTGCCGTCGAACATGACCTCCCCGGCGGTCGGCACCACCAGGCCGGAGATGGCCCGCATGAGCGTGGACTTGCCGGCACCGTTGGTGCCCAGCACCGCCACCATCTCGCCGTCGCCCACATCGAGGTCCACACCGAAGACGACCTGGACACCGTCATAGCCGGCATCGAGCGAGCGGATCATGAGGAGATGGCCCGTCCCCTCGGCTCGTTCCTGGCGCACGTTGGCATCGGCCGCCTCGGTGGTCCTGCGCTTCGCGATGTCCTCGGCCACGAATCGGGAGGCGGAACGGAGGAGCGACGCGCCGATGAGGAACAGCGGCACGAAGACCCAGAACGAGGCGCGGTAGCCGAAGGCATCGGTGATGAGGGAATTGATGGTGGGGACGCCGCCCGGAGGACCGATGATGAGCGCGCCGAAGGTCAGCCAGACCGTGGAGAGCCCGAAGCCCAAGGTGATCATGCGGGTCGGCAGCGCCACCGAGAGCATGGCGTAGACACCGGCGATCACCACGCCAGAGGCGCTGGCGAAGACCAGCTGCGCGGCATAGGCCGCGGCCACATCGGGCGCCAGGGCCAGACAGGCGGCCCCGATGGCTGCGGCCGCGGCCAGCCAGGCGATTGTCCGCATCGCCCTCCCCGGGTCGGCGGCGATGCGCCGGGGCAGGACCACCGTGCCGATGACCAGGCCGATGACTGCTCCCGGCTCGGCCAGGCCGAAGAGCAGGGCGCGGTGCGCCGCGTCTTGGTGGAAGACGTTCTCGTAGTACGCGGTTGCGTAGAAGGTGAGGCCGAGGACGGTTCCCAGCAGGAACGGGAGCGAGTAGTAGATCAGGCGAAGGGATCGGGTGGTGGCGATGACCCTGGCGGCCTCGGGCAATGTGGCCGGCTCGGCCGGAGGTTCGGAGCGGTCCGGGAGGCCGCCGGCAGGGACCGGGTCCGGGAGCCGGGCGGCCAGCACCACGAAGACGAGCGCACCAGCGGCCAGGACGAAGAACGACGCCTGCCAGCCGAAGGCGTAGGCCAGGGTCCCCACCATGAGCGGGCACAGGGTGAGGCCGAACACGAGAGCCGCCCGCTGGGCCAGGATCACACGTGGTCGCAGGCTGACCGGGTAGTAGTCGCAGAGTAGTGAGTTCTGGGTCGAGGTCAGCGCGCCGCCGCCCAGCACCACCCCGATGGCGCCGGCGTAGAGCAGGACCTGGCTGGGGAACACACCGGCCAGCCACAGGACGGCGGCGGCCGCGGTGAAGAATCCGCCTGCCCCGACTAGGACCTTGGTCCGCGAGGTCTGGTTGGCTACCAGGGCCAAGACGAGGTCGGGACCGAGGCCCGTCTGCACCTGCTGGACGGCCACCAGGGCCAGGACGGAGAGCTCCTGATGGTAGGCGTCCTGCATCTGGGGGAGGAGGAGGACGAAGGTCACGGCGCTCATGGGCAGGAGGGCGCCCAGGCCCATGACGGCGACCAGTGGGAGCGGCGAAGAGGTCCCGGTGAGGCGCGAGGTCCGCCGTGGGCCCACGAGGGGGTGGGTGAGGTCAGCCATGGGCGCCCGTATCGAGGCCGAGGGTGAGCACGTCGGCGGTCTGGCGGACCACGGAGCCGGGCTGCGGAGTTCCCTGGTCGTGTGATGTGCCGGCGTCCTCATCGGGCCGGCGCCAGATCCCGGCCGCGGTGATCCCGCGTCGACGGGCCACGACGCGCAAGAGCCGGTCGCGGCCTCGGTTGAGGAGGCCGCCGATGCCTTCGGGCAGGAAGAGCAGGAGCAGCAGGATGCCCAACCCGTTGACCAGTTGGGCGTAACCGGCCGGGAGGTAGTACTGAGCCCCCCACACCACGACGGCGCCCAGGATCACGCCCGGCATGGAGCCCAGGCCGCCGATGACCACCATGGAGAACATGGTGATGTTGATGTCAGCGGTGAACGACCCGCTGTTGATGCCCAGCTGCTGGACCGCGAAGAGCGAGCCCGCGAACCCGGCGATGCCCCCGGAGATGGCGAAGGCCAGCAACTTGTGACGGGTGGTGTTGACGCCGGCCGCCCGCGCCGCCGGCTCGTTGTCCCGGGTGGCGATGAGGTCCCGGCCCGTCCTGCTCTGACGAAGCGAGCGCAGCGCCAGGAGGACCAGGAAGAAGCCGGCCAGGCAGAAGTAATAGACCTGGGCGTCGGAGTTCAAGACGCTCGCCCCGAACAGCGTGGGTCGGTTTGCCTGGGTGGTGACGAACCAGGGCAGGTAGTTGGGTTGCAGGAAGTAGGACGAGGCGGTGACTCCGAAGGCCAGGGTGGTCACGGCCAGGAACGGCCCGGACATGCGCAGGGCCGGGAGCCCGATGAAGAGCGACACCAGGGCGCCGACGAGTACACCGACCGCCAGCGCGGCGAAGAAGTCCCACCCGTGGCGCGAGTAGAGGACAACCGTGGTGGCGCCGCCGATGCCGGCCAGCCCGAATTGCCCGAGGGAGATCTGTCCCGTCCATCCCGTCAGCACGAGCAGCGACAGCCCGACGATCGTGTAGACCACGATCAGCGAGGCCAGATAGGTCTGGCTGTCGCTGAGCAGCAGTGGGAGCAGGGCCACCACGGCCACGAAGGCGACCTTCATGACCCGCAGGGTCCAGCGCACCTCGGGCAGGCTGGCCAGCTGGCGGGGAATGGGTCGGACCGAGGCCACGTAGCGCCAGCTCGACTGCTCGCCCTCGGTGACCCGCGAGCGGGTGCGCCGCTGCAGGAGGAGGGCCACGACGATGACGACCACCAGGGAGGCATCCACGTAGGTCGTGTTGGAGTAGGTCCAGGTGGCCCCGGCGTCGAACACGCCGATAGCGAGTGCCGCCACCACGGTCCGGGGCATGCTCTCCATCCGCCCGATCACGGCGGCGGCCAGGATGCGCAGCAGGATCTCGTCGCCTCCGGCGGTGACGGTCTGGAACCCCCCGAACCCGAGGACAGGCACCTGCAACAAGATGGCCAGGGTTGACAGGATGGCCGCCAGCACCCAGATGATGGTGTCGAGGCGGGCCACCGAGATGCCGAGCAGGGTGGCCCGGTCGCTGTTCTCGGCGGCTGCCCGGATGCCCAGCCCGTACTTGGAGTAGCGCATGAACAGGGCCAGGGCGGACGCCACGATCATGGCCCCCACCACGGCCACGATGTCGTTGCCGCTGAAGAGCACCGGACCGATGGTGAAGGACACGTGCAGGGGCGTGTTGACCGACTGGCTGTTCGAGGCGTTGACACACGATTCGTTGGTGGCCGGGTTGCAGAAGAGGATGGGAGCCAGGGTGGCCACCCCGGTCAGGAGCTGGGCCAGCCCGATGGTGGCCACGGTCAGGATCAGCCGGGAGCTGTTGCGGAAGTGGCGGGGCAACAGGCTGGCCAAGGCGCCGAGGATGATGGCGGCGCCGATGCCGGCCCCCGCCGCCAGCACGAAGGGAACCCCGTAGGTGACGACCAGCTCGATGGCCAGCACGGCCGGCAGCACGCCGATCGCGGCCTGGGCGAAGTTGATGATGCGGTCCCCGCGGTAGATGAGGACGATGCCCAAGGCCAGGATGGCGTAGATGGCGCCGTAGACGATGCCGAGGAGCACAATGCCGAGGGGCAGGCCCTTGGGCAGGGTGGCGGACAGGAAGATCCACACCACGATTGCCGCTATGAACCAGCCCAGGGCGGTGGCAGTCGACCGCCACAGCGAGGCCTCGCCCTGACGCAGGCCGCGGTCCGCCCGACGCCCCGGCGGCGGCGCCCCCTCAGGAATCGTCACGTTGCCTTGTCACCGTCTGCGCCCGGAGCTCTCATGTGGTGCGGCCGATCACTGGCGAGCCTCTCCATCGTTGAACACGGTGTCTGCACAGGGCGTGGCCAGTGTGCTTTCGCGTGCCGGAGCCAATTCCTCGTCTACACCTCGTCGCCGGATCGCCACGTACCCACTCGTTGGATGAGTGAGCCACCCGTCGCTCCGTCAGCCCTCACGTGTGGGTTCGCATTCACGTTTCTTTGCCATGGTCAACCCGCTCCGAAGAGGGGGGGCAGGGTGGTCGGCCACTGGCCCAGCGTGTAGCGCTTGCCGCCCAGGACGGCGACGAAGGTCCCGGTCACGCCGTTGAGCGGCGACGTCTTGGTCCCGTCCCAGTAGACGAAGCGGGCATCGTCAGCCGCCGTGTGGTCGCCTGCCCCGGCCGTCCCCGTCGGCCCCACGTTGTAGGTCCACTGACCATATTGATACGCCGGCGCGCCGAGCGTGGGCAGCGCATGGATCCCCCGGGCCATGTTGCTCGGCGTCAGGTCGGGCCCGGCCGCCTGCAGGTCGTCGAAGATCTCCGCCAGGGCGCCGTAGTTGCCGTCGGTGCCCTTGGGGATGGCGTGCCCGGTGAGCTTCTGGTAGAGCTGGCCGGCCAGCGACTGCGGGCCGGTCGTGGCGGTCGAGGGCGCGCTCTCGGACAGGCCGAACATGTGGCCCTGGATCTCCGGCAGGTCGTATTCCCCCTGAGCCACTTGGTCCAGGTCGGTGTCGGCCGAGCCGGTCATGAACCACTCGGGGTGGTAGTTCTGGGCCGCCGCCGCCTTGGTCAGCAGGCCGAGCGAGAAGGGGTCGGCCGAGCAGATGACCGTGGTCACCCCGGCCGCCTTGAACTGAATGATGGCCTGCTGCGCCGATTGCTGGAAGGTTGCGATGTCCAGGTTGTAGTCGAAGCTGGGCGACAGCTCGCTCTTGTTGATGTGGTACTTGTTCTCGACCAAATTGATGAAGTCCTTGGTGCAGTCCAGGTACTGGGGCACGTTGGGGACGAAGGCGGCGAACTTGCGCACCTGGTCCTTCAGGGTCGGGTCACCGGCGTACACGGCCTTCTTCCCACCCAGCATGGTGGCCACCACCTCCGCCTCGGAGTCCGTGATCGTGTTGCAGTTCTGGGTTATCGACCACACGTAGGGATTGAGTGCCTCGAACGCTGCCTCGTCGAAGTACGGGTCACCGTCGAACTCCACCAGGTGGTCCTGGGCGGCACAGGTGGAGAAGGGGCCGGTGCCTCCGAAGGAGTCCCCGTTCGTCATCCCCGTCTCGCCGAAGGCGTGCATCTGGTTGGCGATCGTGTCGGCGTCAGCACAGGCCTGCGGCTGGCCTTGCCCCAGCTCCTCGGTGGTGAAGCTGGACTGGGTGGTGTACGGCTTGATGACGACCTTGCGCCCGTAGAGGTCGTAGACGCTGTTGAAGTAGTTGAGGAAGACCTGCTGCACCTGGCTGATGACCTGCGGGATGGCACCCCCGGACGCCTTGGCCTGCGCCTCGATCTCCTCGGTGTCCGCGGCATTCGGGAACTCGCGCTCGACCAGGGTGATGGTGCTCGCCGTCACGCCGTTGTAGGTGGCCCCACCGTTGTTGCCGGTGAACTTCGGGATGCACGGCGCGGCGTACGGCGAGTCGAACTGCGGAGCCGACGGCGTGCACTGCGCACCCGAGCTGGTGGTACCGGTGCCCGCCTTTATGCCCCCCGACGCCGGGTAGGCCCACGGATAGGGCCCCTCACCAGCCGGTCCCGAGGTCTTCAGCTCCGGGGACGTACTGGACGCCCCCGCCACCGGGACCATCACCGACGCGGTGAGCAGCGCCACCCCCAACACGATGACGGAGCGTCCCCCCCGTAGCTTCCGATGCTCTGCGAAGCGCCGCGACGAGGCGCTGATTGACCGTTGGCCCGACGATGTCATGGCCCCCCTTTGAGTCTGATGGCTTCCCGGCGGGATTCCCCCCCGCCATTCCTTCTGCTTGGCCGGAGACGTTAGTGAGTGCTCGGTACCTTTGCCTTGTCAGGCCGGCGACCACGCGCAGAGTGCACGGAGTACGCGCCGACCACCATGGCGAGGTACGTCTCCTCGAGGATCCCTCCCTTCTCCTCTGTCGGATCGAGGCGCCATTGCGCGAGGACCGCGTCGAGCGCGCCCAACAGGACGGCCGTGGCAGAGGTGGAACGCCTCCTTTCCAGCCCGTATTGGCGGGCCGCCACAGCGGCGAAGGCCCGAACCGTCTCGCGATCTCTCGACCGTTGCTCCCGACGGATGTCGCGGTTCCACCCGCCCGCGGCCCGGAGGGCGGTGAAGATCTGGCCTCTCTCGACGGTCGCCCGGATCGAGCCGCGAAGGAGGGCCCGGTACATCTCCTCGACGTTGCCCGACGAGGCAACCTCCGATGCGAGGTCCTGGTGCAATTTCGACGCTTCTCGCCGATACGCGGCAGCCAGGAGCTCGTCGCGGTTGGCGAAGTGCTTGTAGACGAGGGGCCTGCTGACCCCAGCACGTTCTGCCACCGCCTCCATCGACACCACCTGTACCCCCTTCGCCCTGACCAGTGCCACGGCGACGTCGAGCAGGGCGTCACGGCGCGCGGAGCTGTGCAGGCGCCCACTCACGACGGATTTTCGGTCGGACCTCGAGCGAGGCCTTGCGCTGGTGGCGCTCATGGTGTCAGTGTGTCACAGGTAGTGACACTTTGTCACCGATTGGGGAAGGGTTGGTGAGAGCGGTGGAGACGACGACCTACGTGGGGGAGCGAAGCGTCCTCGACGCCGACAGCCATGTGATGGAGCTGGCCGACTTCCTCGACGACTTCGTCGACCCGGAGTTCAAGGACCGGCTGCGCGACGTGACGAGCGACCGCCTCGCCGCCGTGCTCACCGATGCCGTCGCCAAGTCCGAGGCGCGGCATTCGGACACCGCAGCGGAGAAACTGGCCGAGGAGCGTCTCCTCCAGGACAAGGGTTGGTACGCCATGGGCGCCTTCGATCCGACGGAGCGGAGCCGGGTGCTCGACCTCCTCGGTGTCGATGGTCAGCTCGTGTTCGCGACCTTCGCCACTGCGAGATTCGTCGGCAAGGACGAGGACCGCCTCTACGCTGGTAGCTCCGCGCAGAACAAGGCGATGGCCAACTTCTGCTCGCAGGACACGCGCTTGTTCCCAGTGGCGTTCGTGCCGCTGGTCGACCCGGTTCGTGCGATCGACCTGGCCGCCGAAGCGATCGAGGCCGGATGCGCCGCGGTGATGGTTCCATCCACCTCCGCCGGCACGCGGGCACCCACCCATCCGGACTTGGACGGGTTCTGGGAGGTGCTCAGCGAAGCCAACGTGCCGTTCGTGCTGCACGTCGGCGGTGGTGGGAGGCTCCTCGATCCCGCCTTTCACAACAACGCGATGCCCGTACCCGACCACCTGGGAGGTGGCGAGAACGTCCGGTCGAAGGACTTCCTCGGGATCCCCCACTCGCCAGAAACGTTCCTGGGTGCACTGATCTACGACGGTCTCTTCGACCGCTTCCCAAAGCTCCGTGGAGGTTGTATCGAGCAAGGAGCGGGTTGGGTGGTGTCATGGATGCGCCACCTCGACTACGGGCTCCGGGCGTTCCGCCGTACGGAGGAGCCGCTCCGGCGACTCGAGATGACCCCCTCCGATTACGTGCGCCGGCATCTCAAATTCACACCGTTCCCAGGGGAACCGGTGGATTGGATGATCGAGCAGTCGGGTGCCGAGCTCTTCATGTTCTCGACCGACTTCCCGCATCCCGAAGGTGGCAGGGATCCGTTGCAGAAGTTCGAAGACGCCCTCGCGCTCTCCAGCGAAGCAGATCGTTCGAAGTTCTTCTACGACAACATGCACGAACTTCTCCACGGGGCACGCAACACCGCCTGACGTTGGGTCGGCCAGCCGAAGGTTGTGATGATGACCGACTCGAAGACTGGCGAACGTGGCGCCTTGTTCGTGACCGCGGATTCTGAGGACCCGCGTTTCAGTCAGCCGTACAATGATGTCCGGGAGTGGCGCGATGAGCCCGCTGATGCCCCGGTGTTCCCCGGTGGGATCACGACGCAGCACGGGGGCGCCGCGCCCTTCCAGGCGCGCCATCTCTATGTCCACGGAGGGTTCACGGGCACAGACGCCAAGTTCTCGTTTTGCTTCCCGCCGGAAAATGCGTACCAGGGACGCTTCTTCCAGGCGACCCATCAGCTGCTCGCCGGCGAGGACGCCACGGCGCGCAACGTCGCGTTCGCCCTTGCGAGTGGCGGTTACTCGGTGCAGACGAACATGGGCGGCAGCGACAACCCGCGTGGAGCGGAGGAGTCTGCCCACGGCCAGGTCGATACGACGATTCGGGGCTACCGGGTCAACGCTGAAGCGGCGAAGTTCTCTCGCGTGGTGGCGGCCGAGCTCTACGGCCCCCACCGCACCTACGGGTATCTCTACGGTGGGAGCGGCGGCGCCTACCAGACGGTCACCAGCGCGGAGATGACCACCGGCGTGTGGGACGGGTTCGTGCCCTACGTCATGGGCTCGCCGCAATCCATCCCCAATTGCTTCACCGTGCGGGTGAACGCGCTCCGGGTGCTGAAGGACAAGTGGCCGTCGATCCTCGATGCGATCGAGCCGGGCGGAAGCGGTGATCCCTACGCCGGGTTGAACGACGAGGAGCGGGGCGCGCTCGAAGAGGCCACCCGCACTGGGTTCCCGCCCGGGGCGTGGTTCAACTACGTCCCCCAGGGTGGAGGGCCGCTGGTACTGGTCGCGAGCTATGTGCCGGTGTTGGACCCGACCTACCTCGACGACTTCTGGAGCAAGCCGGGCTACCTGGGCACCGATCCGACGTCGTCGGTCGGCGCGGCGCGCATCCAACACGAAACGACGGTGGTCGAGGTGATTCCCGGCGGCCGGACCCAACTCACGCTGTCGAGCGTCCCCACGGGCGATCTCACCGGTGCCGATGTCATCACCACCAGCGGAGCGGCCGCGGGCAAGACCGCCATGCTCGGCCGCGTTGCCTCGAATGGCAAGGGTGGAGTTGGCCTCGTGTTCGAGCCGGTCGGCGACACGGTCGACCTCATGGCCGATCCCACCGTTGTCGACAGCCTGGAGGCCGGCGACGAGGTCCGCATCGACAACTCGAGGTTCCTCGCGCTGCAGACCTACCACCGTCATCAGTTCCCGCCGGCCAACCCCGACTTCGACTACCCCGACGTCTACGACTACTTCCGGAACCCCGACGGCACGTCGAAGTACCCCCAGCGAGGCGTGGACATCGGCGCGGCCGGCACTCTCGGTGCCACCGGTCAGATCCCGACCGGTCGCTTCAACGGGAAGATGATCCTGGTGGAGTGCCTGCACGACGGGGACGCCCTGCCGTGGCAGGCCGACTGGTACCGAAAAAAGGTCGCAGCCGTCGAAGGGCCACAGATCGACGACAAGTTCCGCCTCTGGTACGTCGACAACGCGAATCACACCGACCCGACGACCGAGGCGCAGCAGACCCACGCCGTCGCCTATTCGGGCACGGTGCAGTACGCGCTGCGCGAGCTGTTCGCATGGGTCGAGCAAGGCATCGCCCCGCCGCCCACCAGCGAGTACCGGGTGCAGCACGGCCAAGTGCACGTGCCGGCGTCGGCTGCACAACGTCAGGGCATCCAACCCGTGGTCCACCTCGAGGTGCACGGCGGCGAGCGCGCCGAGGTCGCGGCAGGCGATGCTGTCACCTTCACCGCACAGATCGAGGTGCCGCGCGCCCCGGGCAGAGTGGTGGCCGCGAAGTGGGACTTCGAGGGCGCGGGCACGTATCTTGACGCCGCCGAGCTCGGTGATCCGACCTCCGAGACCGTCCACGTGACCACCACGCACACCTTTTCCAAACCGGGCACTTACTTCCCGGCCCTACGCGTCGCCTGCCAACGTGAGGGAAATCCGAGCACCCCATTCGCCCGATCGCTGAACCTCAGTCGGGTGCGGGTGGTGGTCACCCAGTGAGCTTTGCTGGGAAGGGACGTGAGCGAGGTCTTGTGCGGCGATCAGTCGGTCACGTCGCCGTCGGGTGCGACCGCGCGCATATTGCCGAGCACACACACGAGCTTGATCACCGACGGTTCGCCTCCTCCATTCCTATGATTTCTCGTCGGCGGTGAGCAAGGTTGCCCCGAACTCGCTCGTACGGCCCTGAGCGTCCCAGCTCGGCGAAGCGTGTCCACGAAAGCGGGAAGCCCTCCAGCGGTGTCAGAAGGGTGGCAACAGGTCGTCGGACCGTCTTGACCTGACCGACCGGCTGATCGGCGGCCTCACGACGGAGCGGACGAGGCCACGGTCGGCTCGTCGCGGGCGACCGTTGTCGCGCCGAACGCCACGACGTGCGCATTCTGCTCGACCGGCCGCGACCCGACGTCCACGGTCAGGGTCGACGTGGAGGCCTGGTAGGACCAGTGGGGGCCGGACCCGCGCCCAGCGCTCAGGTTCCGACCATCGAGGGTCACGTGGTCCGGTCGGGTGATATCGACCATCTCGATGGTGGTGGACACGGAAGTGGGTTCGCCGGGGTAGCTACCCCGAGCGGCACCGATCGTGACCCGGACGGACGGCGGTCCGCCAGTGGGCGCGCTTGACGACGTGGTGACGAGGGTCTCGGTGCGCTGGCCCTTGGTGTAGCCGAGCCCCGTCCCCGCGTCGCCGTAGAGGTCGAAGGACCCCGGCGAACCCGGGTAGACGAGGGTGGTAAGCGCGTGGGGGGGCCTCGTCCCCCCGGTGGACGGCTGCTCGGGAACGATCCCACCTTGGCGGACGAAGACCGGCATCCGGTCGAGCGGCACGGCCAGGGTGGCCGAGGACGGACCTGTGAACGTGGCACCGGTGAAGAAATCGACCCACTTGCCCGGGGGGAACCACACCGTGGTCGAGGCGAGGTCCCCTGGCGTGGTCACCGGAGCGACCAGCATGTCCGGCCCGTAGAGGTACTCGGTGGGATTCTCGTAGGCGGACGGCTGGTCGGGGTTGTCGAGGTACAGCGGGCTCGCCATCGGCAGGCCCGTTTGATTGGCCTCGGCGGCGAGGGTGTAGCTGTAGGGCAGCAGCGCTTCGCGGAGCCGGAGGAAGGACTCGGTGATGCTCTGCACCGGTTGGGGATACTGCCAGGGAAGGCGGTTCTCGTTGTTGGAGTGGAGCCGGAGGATCGGCTCGAAGGTCCCGAGTTGCACCCAGCGGTCGTAGAGGTCGGGGGGATCGGCGCCCGACTGCGTCGGAGGGGGACCGAGGTAGCTCCCGATGTCGCTGCTCACGTATGGCTCACCAATCGTGGCCTCGTCGGGAACCAGGGCGGCCTCGGTGGCCAAGGTGTTCCAGGTTCCCCAGGCATCCCCGGTGAAAGCGATGGCCGAGGTGTGATCCGACCATGGCCCCGCCGGGTACACCTCCTGCGGGTCGCCATTGGAGCCCCCGATGCGGGCCAAGACGAAGCCACGCTGACCGAGGTTGACCATGTCCTGGGCGTAGAGATGGTCGATCCAGGCATCGGGCGTCACGCCTGGCGACGAAACGACCGAGTTGTCGCAGCACCAGTCGAGCCACCAGAAGCCGATCCCCTGATGCTGAAAGCTCTCCTGGAGGGCGAAGTTGGACTCCGCCTGGGGGATGGAGCTCCAGTCCCATACCTTGCAGTTCCCGTTGGTGCAGCTGGAGGAGGCGAGGGTGTGTCCGGCGATGCGTTCGGCCTTGGGCAGCTTGGGGTCGTTGTCGTCGATGCTCGAGTGGATGTTCAAGGTCACGTCGATGCCGTGGGAGCGCGCCCACCGGAGGAAGGAAGACGGGGAGGGGAAGAGGGAGCGGTTCCATTCCCAGCCGTTCCAGTCGTTGGGCGCCTTCCAGTCGGTGTCGAGTGAGAGCGTGTTGAGGGGGACCTGGTTGGTGACGAACTCGGGATAGACCGAGCTCTCGATTGTGTTGCTCGAATACGGGGTGTAATCCGAGTACCAGACTCCGAAGACATCCCGGGGAAGGAGGGGCGCAGGACCGGTGAGCCGGGCCAGGGTGCGCAAGGCACCGGCGTAGTCGGTTCCGTAGACGAAGAGGTAGCCGTCCTCGACGTCGCCGTTCGCGGGCCGGTGTGTCGTCCATCCGTTGGGGGTCCACAACGCGCTCTGGGTGTCATCGAGCAGGTGCCAACCTGCCGTGTCCAGCACTCCGTCGGTGTTGAGAGGCTGGATGCCAGCCTGGCACGTGTCACCGGACTGTCCGGGCCCGCAGGTCGGTGTGTCGTTGTAGGTATCGGTGTCGAACCCTCGGAACCATCCTCCGAGAGGTCCGGTCGACGCGGAGATGGGAGGTGGCGAACCGCCAGGACCGACGGCCAGGGTGTCGATGCCCAGATCGAAGCTGTTCGGAGTGGTGCTGACCACCTTGATCGCGTTGGTCCCGGACACAAGGGGAACAGTGGTGGTGAAGGTCGCCCAGGGTTGGACCGACGTCGTCGGGGCGGCATCGATGATCTGGTGAAGCCGGCCGTTCACGTCAAGGTCGAGCGTGTCCGGAGCCGGTGCCAGCGGAGGACTCGCAAGGTTGTAGTACCGCAGTGAAACGACCGCCGGACCCGCCGTGGACCCGATGACGTGCCAGGTGACGCTGGCTCCGGGTTTGATGAAAAATCCCGCGTAGCCCGCTGTGCTCTCGTAGCCGGGAAAGGTCTGACTGAGGGTGGCGCCCCCGCCCAGGGTGGCGGCGCCGGCCTGGCACACCTGACCGAAGGTGCACTCCCAGTCCCACGTCGGCGCCGCGGTGGATGCCCGTCCTCCCACCTCGAGTCGCAGCGAGGTGTTGAGTGGGGTGAAGGGTCCTGACCCCAGCTTGTAACGCAGGGTGGCTCGGGCTGTGCGGACGGTCAGCCAGCCCCCCGAGGTAGAGAAGGAGTAGGGAGGGACCGCCATCCGCCGGTTGAGGGCGTTCACCGTTGGGCTGTTCTCGAAATGCTGCGACGGGGAGTACTCGATACGGAGCAGGCTCGGTGCCAGGACCTCGACGCGCACATCACCCGCGTGCACGATGGCCGAGCTGTGAGCCATCCCTGCATCCATATCGATCGGCGTCGCCAGGTTCACCGGAGAGGTGTCGTGGGATGCGCCCGTCGGCTGGGCTCCCGAAGAGCCTGCGCCCGACGCGAGAACGATCCCCACCAACACCGCGAGGGCGACCACGAATCGAGCGTGGCGTCTCACCCGATCCCCCAGGTTGGGCTCCGTCGCTCCCATGCCATCGACCCATCATCGCATCGTCGTCCGATGACGGCTCGAATTGCGCCGCTTCACCGAGTCGAAGGGAATCCATTCCCGTGCACGCCGTCCGCTCCGTCGCAGAGCCGGAGGCGGAGAAATTCAGCTCGGTGAAAGCCCTCGGCGAGCGGACTCCCTTTGGTCCAAGGGGTGGGTGGTGGGTCGCCCTGCCTTAGATAGTTGAGCGGTCGAACCCCCCCGCTGCAACTTCGCGCCGCCCGTACTCACCTCTTGCGGTTGAAGCAATGGAGATTCCAAGGAAGTGGCTTTTCGGTCACCGCCGGTGACGGGCGTTCTCGGCCTTGGCGTCGGCCCGCTTCAATGCCTCCTGAACGTTGTCGAGCTCCTGCTCTGCTTGTGACACTCGATGCAGGAGAGCCGGGAGGCCGATTGCCTGAAGGGCGGCGCGGGCCATGATTCCGTAGAACGCTTCGGGTGTCGTGACGGACTTGGGCATCGGATGGTTGTCGCGCTCGCGCAACCCTTTTGCTGCCAACTCCACCTGCCACTCGTAGTCCGACATAGAAGCAAATCGTAACGGGCCGGCCGCGCGTCGATCGCTCGAGGTGGTCGCCTGGTGAACGCTGGGTGACCGCTCCGTGATCACCGGCGCTTTCGGAACTGAGCCAGACGCAAGGTGACGAATGCCAGTTGCCGCCTCCCGATCAGACGGCTGACCTGGACCGGTGCCGGCTGCTTCGACTCGTGTGAGTCGGAATTCACAAGGCTGAACGTGTGAACCGAGCCCGGGCACGCTCATCGGCCGCCTTGCGTGATCTCGATGGTGGGAACTTTGTTCTATTGGCTCGCCGCCACCTTCCAGAGATAGCTGTCTGGATCGCTGAAGTACCCGAAGTATCCGCCCCACTGCGCTGCTGCAGGCTCAGTCACCAAGGCCCCACCGGCCGCCACCGCCTGTTCGATCGCTTTGTCGACGGCGTCGCTGGCGTCGACGATGTAGTGCAGCGAGAAGCCGCGAAACCCCGATCCCTCAGGCGGAACTCCAGCATCCGCGGCGGCCGCTTCCCACTGGTAAAGCGAGGGAAGAAGAGTCTTCTCCTAGGTCCAATGAGACAAAATGCGGGTAGTCCTGAGCGACCTTGCAACCCAGCCCCTCCCCGTAGAACCTCTTGGATCGCGCCAAGTCGCTGACACCCAACATGATGGTGGTGACTCGAATACTCACTGCCCTTCTCCTTTACTCGGTACGAATTGTTCGGTTGTATGACGCAGGGACCTGCCGAGTGTGACAGTGGATCGCGCGACCATCGTTCCATCCGCGTTCGGGTCTGTCATCGAGAGGTTCGTACCCGAGGCGAGTCCAGGGGCCGTCGTTGTGCACGGATCGGCAGGGGTGGAGGTGTTTCAGCCGACCAATCGACGATCTGTTCTCGGAGTCGCGAGAGTTGTTGGGGACGAGAGTCAATCTCTTCGGCCGCTCGGCTACGATTGCTTGGTGAGCCGTGCGTTGCTGATTCTGGCTGCATCGTTGTTTGTCGGAGTGTCGCTTGCCGCCTGCGGCTCCACTCCTACGTCGACGCCTGGCGCCTCCCACACTGCTTCGACATCGGGCACCGCTGCAACATCGGGGCCTCCCGTGGTGCGAGTCACCTCGGTCGTCGCCGTAGAGGAGCCGCACAATCCGCTCGATGCTAAGAAAAATGTACCGGCCGAACGCGTGAGCTTCATCGTGAACTCAGCGGATCGGTCTCTCTCTTGCAAGGTCGATGTGCTTCGCTCCGGTCGGGTCGTGGGATCGACGGTGGCCGAAGTGACCCATTCGAAGCGTTCAGACTCGGTCGCGGAATCAGTGGCGGTTGAGAAGGTCCAGGGAGGTACGTTTGCTGGCACCCCATCGGACGCCCAAGTCGCGTGTCGCAACTGACCTCGTAGGATTGCGTTGACCGCATTCCAGCCGCCTTCACTGTCCCTCGATGCCGTTTGGATGCGGCCACGCCGGCATTCCGGGTTGCGAACATGTGCCTTCCGGACCGATGATGCGGTGCCGCCCGCGGGTCCACGAGTCATCGAATCGGGCCGTCTCCGGCGAGCGATCAGCGGGGGAGTGCGAAATGAAGGACAATGTGTTCACCGTCGAGCGCCTCATCAGTGCCTCGCCAGAAGTCATCTTCGATGTCCTGGCCCACCCGGCCAAACACTCGCTCATTGACGGCTCGGGGATGGTTCAGGGAGCGAACGAACCTGACACGTCGCGGCTTGCACTCGGAGTGACGTTCGGCATGGGGATGAAGATGGGTGTTCGTTACTCGACGGTGAGCACGGTGGTGGAGTTCGAAGAGAACCGCCGCATCGCCTGGCAGACAGGCCCCAAAGGCAAATTGGAACCCTACGTGGCGGGTCGGATCTGGCGCTACGAGCTCGAACCACGAGGCGACCGAACCCTGGTCCGGGAGAGTTGGGACATCAGCACTGATCACCAACGGGCGCTGTTGAAGCTGGGGGATATCTACTCGAAGAAGACCCGTCGAGACATGGAGCTCACGTTGGCCCGTCTCGACTCGTTGGTGACGGCGCCGTAAGTTTTCGCGCGCGGGTTGCTCAGCGTGCGAAGAGGTGATACCCCGCGAACGCCCAGGCCGCGATCAGACCAACCTGCGCAGCCTTCGGGGTGGAGATGAAGCGCACGAACTCCTCCGCGTCAGCCAGCCGGCCGCTTGACCGCCGGGCGGTCAGATCCACGAGCAAGCCGACGATCGGAACCGCGACCCAGAAAGCGATCCCGATCGGCGGGCTCTGCGGCAGGAGCAGACCCCCAATCGGATGGCCCCCGAAGGTGACCACGCCGGCGCACAAGAGGGCTTCCGGCTCGGGGACGTCCGGATTCGGGTTCACCGGTCCCGTCAAGACGGGCGCCGCGGGTGCTCGAGAGCGGGCGACCTCGTAGCCGACACCGGCCAACATCCACACGAGTAGGAGCGCGGCATTCAGCGGCCGGTATGCCTGCGCCAGCGCGCTGATCGTGAGGTGGTATTGGTGCGGGCCGGTGTCGATACCGAGCACGTCCCAGGTCAGCACCACCGCGAAGAGCACGACCCACGGCGCAACACCTCGAAGGGCCAGTCGGCCTCCCCCGCGGCCAGGCCGGGGCCACGGATCGTCGACCCGACGAAGGTGCCAGCCGAAGCGCGTGCCCTTCGTACCCCCCCAGAGGGTGAGGTCGACAGCGATCACGGCACCGAGCGAGATCACCCACGTGATCTCCGCCTGGGCCGAGGTCCGGTGATAGGCGCTCACCCAGCCGCACCAGGCGCAGAGAGCCACGACGGCCACGCCCAGAAGGATGCGGTTGCCACGCACGATACCGGTCTATCCCAGTGTGAGTCGGCTGGCACGATGTCGCGTGGACAGCACTCTGGCGACGCACCGAAACCACTGGCCTCCGCGTTAGGGTCCGCCGGTGGCCAAGGGAGTGTTGCTGGGGCATCGCGACTTCCGGCTCCTCTGGGGCGGCGAGACGGTGAGCGAGCTCGGCTCGCAGGTCAGCCTTTTGGCCATTCCCCTGCTGGCAGTGCGGACGTTGCACGCGACCACCTTCGAGATGGGTTTGCTGACGGCGGCCTCCACGGCCGCCTTCCTCGTCGTCGGACTCCCAGCCGGTGTGTGGCTCGACCGGGTGCGCCGGCGCAGAGCCATGGTCTGGGCGGATCTCGGCCGGGTGTTGGCATTGGGCTCGGTCCCGGTCGCCTACACCATCGGCCGGCTCACCCTGGCCCAACTCTTCGTGGTCACGTTGGCCAGTGGGATCCTCACGGTGTTCTTCGACGTTGCGTACCAGTCGTACCTGCCAACACTGGTGGGGAGGGAGCACGTGGTCGAGGGCAACGCGAAGCTGACAGGAAGCGCGCAGGTGGCCGCGGTGGCGGGACCGAGCGTTGCCGGCGGCCTCGTTCAGGCCATTGGGGGCTCCCGGGCCGTGGCCGTCGACTCGGTGAGCTTCTTGGTCTCAGCCGTCGCGGTCGCTGCGATCGACGTCCCCGAGCCGAAGCCGGAGGTGCCCGCAGAAGGGCACCCGAAGCTCGTGCACGACATTGCCGAGGGTCTCCGTTTTGTCTTCGGCAACGCATTGCTCCGGGCCATTGCCGCGACGACGGCCACCTCCAACCTCTTCAGCGGCATCGCCGCCGCGGTCGAGATCGTCTTCTTGGTGCGGGCGGTGCACGCCTCGCCGGGGGTCATCGGACTCCTCTTCACCATGGGGGGCATCGGCGGCGTGTTGGGCGCATTCGCCGCCGGTCCGATCGCCCGCAGGCTCGGTGGGGCACGCGCCACCATCGTGGGCATCGCTGGCAACCTCGGCGGGTTGCTGATCCCGCTCACGATGCCGGGCGCGGGCTTGCTGTTCTTCGGCTTCGGCCTGATGATCGTCGGCTTCTCGGTCGTCATCTACAATGTGAACCAGGTGAGCTTCCGGCAGCGGTTCTGTCCGGACCGGCTGCTGGGCCGGATGAACGCGACGATGCGCTTCGTCGTGTGGGGAGTGCTGCCCGTCGGAGCTCTCATCGGCGGCGTGCTGGGGTCGGTCGCCGGCCTGCGGCCGACCCTGTGGATCGGCGCCGTCGGCGAGGTCCTGGCCGGCATCTGGCTGTTGGCGTCGCCCATGCGAACCATGCGCGACTTTCCCGACGCGCAGGAACAAGGGGGCCAAACGACCATGTGATCCCGGCGGGTTCGATGCGCGCCCAACTCCAGGCCGTGCTTCTCCTGCGCGGTTAGTGGCTTCCGGCGGAGAGGTCGACCGCCGGGAGCTCCTCGATCTCGCCCTTCGTGAGGTTGACCCTGATGCCGGCGTCGAGGCGCCCGACGGCACCGATCGGGATGGCCACCTGCTTGCGCCCCCACAAGTGCCCCTCCTGGAGCAGGACGTGGGTGACGTGCCCGTGTTCGGGATCGACGACGAGACCCTCCACCTTGCCGATCTCGCCATCGGTCGCGTGGACGGGCGCGCCCCGTCGGACGCCGACTTCACCGGGAGGCAACGTGTCGTGGGTGACGATGGCGCTGGCGTTGGCGATCAAGGGGTCCGGACCACCCTCCAGACCGAAATAGGGCCAGTAGTACGCCTCGTGCTGTTCGTAGCTCTCATAGCCACTGCCGCCCGGGAGGAAGTCGTTCTCTTCCGCGTGCGGCAGCTCCTCGAACTCGGCGAGCGTGCACCGGATGCTGACCTCGTCGGCACCTGCCTGTACCAGATCGAGCGGCACCAGACGGCCCAGGCCACTGCGGTGCGCGGGCTCCACCACCAGGTGCGTGAGCTCGCGGGCCACCGGATCAACGACGACTCTGCTCACCGTTCCGCAGGGCCCGTCGCTGCATGCGGCGGGAGACCCGATCGTGAACGTGGCGTCTGCCATTGCGACCTCCTTGTCCCCGCCAACCCTACCGGGCAGGCGAACTTACCCGTGGGGTGAGACCACGACGCGGCGCGGCCTGGTCACCAGCCGCGCAGATCGACGTCCCAGCGATCGAGCACCTCGTCACCGTCGACCAGGTGCAGGTGCTCGTGGTACGCGACCGTCGGGTCGACGTGCGCGGGGAGCACACGGATCCGGTCGCCGACCCGCAGCGGGACCTCCGGCACAAGCGTCAGGTGTTCGTCCGAACAGAACCACACCGCCGCGTCTTGCACCGACGGGTTGCCGTGGTCCATGCCGAGGGCCTTGAGGCCGCAATCGGCCACCACCCACTCGTCCGACACCGAGATCACCGTGGACAGCACCGTCAGTGCTTGCACGAAGGGCAGACCGAGCTTGGCGTAGGCCGTGTCCATGAGCGCGTACGAGCCGGCTTGTATCTCGGTGGCCCACGTGTTGAGGTCGTACGTGCCCGTTCCCCCGGCCGAGATCAGTTCCCCTCCCACCTGGTCGTGGGCGACCACCAGCTCGGCCATCGAGTCCCGGAGCATCTCGGTCCGCCGCCCCCGGTTCTCCAGGCCGACGATGTGGCCCTCGTAGCCCATCACGCCGCGTACCGAGAGGCCGGCGGCCCGTGCCTGGTCGGCCAGGCGGCCGGCGTCGCCGGCGCGACAGCCGCAGCGGGGGAGTCCGACGTTGACGTCGATCAGCACCTCGGGGATACCGGCTCGCGCCGCCGCGGCGATGGTCTCCTGCGAATCCACGGCAACCGTGACCCGTGCGCCCTCTCGGGCGAGGACCCCGAGGCGGGTCGCGTCGGCCACCTCGTTGGCCAGGAGAAGATCCTCCCCGAGACCGGCGCGGGCCATGCCCTCCATCTCCGCCGTGGTGGCGCAGGTGAACCGCCTGTGCCCCTGTGCCGCCTGGCGCTGGGCTAGCGCGGTGCACTTGTGCGCCTTTACGTGTGGGCGCAGGCGGTCACCGGGGAGCACCTGCGCCATGGCGAGCAGGTTGGCCTCGAGTCCGGCCGCGTCGACCAGGAGCGCCGGCGTGGTCAGCTGTGACGTCTTCACGGCCGGAGGCTACCGACCGACGGGGCACGGCGCAGTGCGCTCGGGTACTCTCCGCGCGATGAGCACACCGTGGCTGGGGGACGCCTGCGGCCTGGTCGACGCTTTCCGGGCCAAGAAGCTCTCGCCGCTGGAGGCCGTCGACGCCTGTATCGACGCCATTGCGGCGTCACCGCTGAATGCGTTCAGCCACACCGACTTCGAGCAGGCCCGGGAGTCGGCGCGTCGGGCTGACGTGTCGCTGCCCTTCGGTGGCGTCCCGTTCGGGGTCAAGGAGCTCGAGAAGGTCGAGGGATGGCCGTACACCGAGGCCTCCGTCATCTTCAGGGATCGCGTTGCCGACCACGACGACACCTCGGTGTCGCGCCTCCGCGGGACCGGCGCGGTGCTGGCGGCCCAGACGACCGCTCCGGAATTCGGCGGCATCAACTGCACCTCGACCGAGCTGCACGGGACGACCCGCAACCCGTGGAATCAAGAGCGCACCCCGGGCGGCTCGTCGGGTGGCACCGCGGCGGCGGTCGCCGGCGGTCTGTTGCCGATCGCGACGGGCAGCGACGGCGGCGGGTCGATCAGGGGTCCGGCCGGATTCAGTGGCCTCTTCGGGCTGAAGGCAACCTACGGGCGGATCCCGAAAGGGCCTGACGGCACGATTGAGCCGATGACCACCGTCTTGGGTTGCCTTACCCGGTCCGTCCGCGACACGGCCCGCTACTTCGACGCCTGCAACGGGTACGACCTTCGCGACCCGCTGAGCCTGCCGCGGGTGGAGGGGTGGGAGGCCGGGTTGGGCACACACGATCTGTCCGGGATGACAGCTGTGATCCTGGTAGATCTCGGAATCGCGCAGGTCCGAGAGGAGGTTGCCGCGCTGGTCGCCGTCAGTGCCGCGGAACTGGCCCGGCTGGCCGGCCTGCGCATCGTCACCGTGACGCCGGCGTTACCGCCGCTGCGTGGAGCGTGGGCCATGGCGAACCAGCCACCCTTCGTGGCCGACCTGGGCGATGCGTATCCCGACCGGATCGGCGAGCTGTCCACAGAGATCGCCGCCGGATTGAACAGCGCCCGGGAGCGCTACACACTCGAGAGGGCGGCGTCCATCGAGGGCTACCGGCGCCAGCTCAACGGTGCAATGGCCGACCTCTTCGATGAGGCCGACTTCGTGTTCTGCTCGACGCATCCCGACGTGGCCTTCAAAGCTGAGGGGCCACCTCCCTCGACGATTCCCGGTCGGGATCTCATCCACGAGATCGGCTTCGTGCGGGCCATCATGAACCAGGCGGCGCTCACCGCGCCGTCGAACCTCAACGGCAGTCCCGCCGTCAGCATCCCGGCGGGCTTGGTCGACGGGTTGCCGGTCGGGCTCCAGGTGCTGGCGGGGCACCATCGCGAGCCGCTGCTGCTCGACCTGGCCCTGCTGGCCGAGCGAGAGATGCCCTGGCCGATGGTCGCTCCGGGTTCGCCGCATCGGGGGCCCCTCTAAGCGGGGCGCAGCGCGTCCCTCCAGGGGGTCATGTCGAGTCCGGGGTAGCGGGACTGCACGCCGCTCAACGTCGCCTCGTTCCAGTAGGGATGGCCGGGCGGGGGCACGCCCATGAGCGCGAGCTGGCGCGGTGTCGCCTGCTGGACGAACTTGCTCAACTCGAACGAGAACCCCCGGAAGGGCCACGCCTGGTAGCCGCCCCAACCGGCGTCGCGATGGCGGAACGAGACGTGGAGCATGATCCGGTAGCGGGTGGGGTCCGTGAAGTCCGCCGACCGGTGGTACACATCGGGGCGATAGGCCACGACGGAACCGGCCTGTGCGGCCGCGTCGGTCGGGTTGTCGTAGAGGTCGCCATAGTCCACGTAATTGAGCGTGTGCCGCTCGACGGGGATGTCCTTGGTCTTCTGCCACGAGACGAAACGGGTCGCGCCGTCTTCTGTCGCGACGTCGGTCAGGTAGACGAAGAACTCCACCTGCTGGTAGCCGAGCTCGTGGCGGGGGACGACCAGCATGTGGTTTGGAAAGTCGGCGTGAAGGAGCTGGTTGTAGCCCGACTCCTGGTGGGCGTACTTGGCCGTGACGATGCCCATGTACAGCGCCAGGTCCGAGGTGCCGAGGAGCCCTTCGGCGAGGTCGATCACGTTGTCGTGCAGGACGAGCGCGTTGAGGCGTGAGCTGTGGAAGGGGAACTCCGGCCAGGGCGCGTCCCAGGTGTGCCATTGGCCGGCCTCGGCACCCCCCCGCTCTGCCATCTCGGCGGGGGTGGGGAAGTAGCGGTGCACTGCTTGTTGTGCGGCCGCCAACTCGGGGGGTGGGATGGCGCCGGGCACCACGCACCACCCGTCGGTGTCCCAGCGCTCCTTGAGGTCGGGCGTTAGCAACCCTCGGGTCACGACGGCAGGTTAACCGCGGCGGCTGCTATCATCGGAGGGCCACCGGCGTTCGCCCGGCGGGGCCCGTTCGAGTAATCCGTTCGAGTAGGCCGCTCTTTCCTCGAACGGAGTCTTGTCATCACTACTTTCTCAGACCTTGGCGTCCCCGCGGCGTACACCGAGCGCCTCTCCCGCCAAGGGATCACCGAACCGCTGACCATTCAGTCGGAGACCATCCCACCCGCGCTGGCGGGACGGGACATCTGCGGGAAGGCACCCACCGGCTCCGGCAAGACGCTGGCCTTCGGGATCCCCCTCGCCGTCAATACCGCGGCCTCGCGCCCGCGGCGCCCGCAGGCGCTGGTCCTCGTGCCGACCCGGGAGTTGGCCTCGCAGGTGCATGACGTGCTGGGCGACCTTCTCGGGCACGACCGCAAGCGGGTTGTGGCCATCTTCGGCGGCACGGGTTACCGCGACCAGGTCCGCGCCCTGCACAAGGGGGTCAACATCGTGGTCGCCTGCCCGGGGCGTCTCGAGGATCTCATCGCGCGGGGCGACGTCGCTCTGGACGACGTTTCCACCGTCGTGCTCGACGAGGCGGACCGCATGTCGGACATGGGGTTCCTCCCCGCCGTCCGCCGCCTGCTCGACCAGACGGCTGCGAACCGCCAGGTTCTCCTCTTCTCGGCGACCATCGGGCGGGAGGTGGAGGCGATCATCCGCAGTTACCAGCGGAACCCGGTCAAGGTCGCCATTGAGGCAACCGCGGAGGCCAAAGGGGATGTCGCCCACCACTTCTGGCAGGTAGATCGTGCTGAGCGGGTTGCGATCACGGCCAAGTTGATAGAGCGCCACGGGCAGGCTTTCGTGTTCTGCCGCACCAAGCGCGCCGCCGATCGCGTCGTCCGCCAACTCCAGGCCCACGGGGTGCGCGCCGTCCCCATGCACGGCAATCGCTCTCAGGGGCAGCGGGAGCGGGCACTGGATTCGTTCGCCAAGGGTCGAGCCGACGCGCTGGTGGCCACCGACGTCGTGGCTCGCGGCATCCACGTCGACGGCCTGCCCTGCGTGGTCCACTTCGACCCGGCGACGGACCACATCGACTATGTGCATCGGTCGGGCCGCACGGGGCGGGCCGGACACACCGGCACCGTCGTTTCGCTTGTGACCGCTGAACAGCGTCAGGACACGCACGGCGTGCAACGTGCGCTGGGGTTGGAGCCCGGACTCCTGGCGCCGTTCTCACCCACGACGCCAGCGCCGTCGCGCTCGAGTGGTTCGGGCACCCCGAACACTCCAAAACTGACGGGAACGGTGAAGTTCTTCAACAGCGCGCGTGGTTACGGGTTCGTGGAGCGCAAGGGCGGAGGAGACCTGTTCGTACATCATTCGCAGGTTGACGGGGATGCCAGCCGCGGCATCGAGCCCGGGTCGACGGTGGAGTTCACCGTCGGTGCGGGTCGCAAGGGCGACGAGGCCCGCAACGTGAAGGTTCTCTGACCCTGGGGTCGGCCGAGTTGGTTCAGCTCCAGGTCACCAATACCAGCGCAGCGCCGAAGGCGAGGTAGAGGCCGAAGGGCACGGCGGACCGACGCTCGGCCCGGTGCGCGGCGATGAGCACGAAGCCCACGACGGCGGCCAGGAGGTTGGCGAAGAAGAAGCCTTCGAGGAGCGCGACGGGACTCACCCAGGCCAGCCCGAAGCCGACCACGAGGGAGAGCCGGACGTCGCCGAAGGCCATCCAGCGCGGGTTCATGAGGTTGATCACGAAGAAGAGCGCGAAGAAGGCGAGCCCTCCGATCGACGCCACGAGCAGCCGCTGCCACTCGTGCATGACGCCTGCGATGATCACGCCGCTCACGATCACGGCTGCGCTCAGGGCGTACACCAACGTCTTGGGGAGAAGGCGGCGGGTGAGGTCGCAGTAAGCGAGCTGGACCAGGCCAACGAGGAGCAGGAGGGGTGGCAGGGCGATGATCGACCAGCCCACGCGGTGCAGCACGTAAGCGGGAAGAAGACCCGAGGCGGCGGCGAGCGCCACCCAGTGGCGCCGGGTCACGCTCGATGTACCGACGCTGGCCACCGAGTCTGACGCCGCGCCCTGGGACGTCCGGGCCACGGAAGCTGCCAGCTCACGCCGGGTCAGCGGGACCAGCAGCGAGCCGGCCGCGATGCCGAGCGTGGCGCCACCGAGGAGCGTGATGGAAGCGCTCACTGGACCAGCGCCACGCCGTCGCAGCCGACGCTGAGGTCGGCGATGTCGGCACCGGCCATCGTGATCCCCGCCGCCTGGTCGATTCCGCCCAGCGCGCTTTGGACCGTGCCGATCAGTGTGCTGACGGGCGCGGTAGAAAGGACGGTGCTGACCGCCGCTCCCAGGCCCCCCAGCGTCGTGATGGTGACCGTCGGCGACGTGCTTCCGATCTGGTCCGGGTTGGCATTGCTTCCTGCGCCGAATGTCGACGCGGTCGGCGGGACGTTGAGATCGGTGAAGCCGATGCTGGTGCTCACTCCGGAGGCCGACGCCGTGGCGACCGGTCCCGAGAAGCCGATCGTCGGGTCGTTCAGCGTGACAGAGCCGGTGGCGGCCGTCGTGCTGGCGTTGAGGGCCGCCGCTTGAAAGGAGTTGTTGCTCTGCAGGCAGGTGATCGAGCTGAGCGTCGCCGTGCCCTCGGCGGCCGAGAGCGGGACGGTGAGTGTGCCGATCCCGGTGACCGTGAGCTGAAGGCTCTGGGTGACCTGGGCCGAGGTGGCGCTGGCGCCCACGGGTCCGTAGGCGACCTGCGGCGGTTGCACGAGTTGGAGGGTCAGCTTGGCGTCGGTGACGCCGGCCAGGCCGAGCGTCGTGCCGAGGTCGATCGCGTTCGTCCCATTGACCAACTCGCCCTCGGCCGTGAGCGTCTGGAGCAGATCGAGACTGCCGGAGAGGTCGGCCTCGGAGACGTTGCCACCGGCGCACGTCGTGCCGTTGATCGAGACGAGCTGGCAGAGCTCGGCCGAGGTACTCGTGTTGTTGCTGAAGGTCAGCAAGCCCAGATTCGTGTAGGCGACGCAGGCGGAGGGCTCCGGCGTTGCGCCGCAGTTGAGCAGTAACTCCTGGTTGTAGGCGGCGGTCTTGAAGATCGACAGCCACTGCGCGGCCGTCAGTGACGTCGTGAGGACGTTGGACGTGGTCAGAAGCCCGGCCGACGCGGTGATCAGCTGGCCGACGGTGATGTAGGTGTTGGCCAGGCCCTCGTAACCCACCGCGGTGAGGCTCGCCGACGTTCCCAACGTGCTCAAGATCCCATTGAGCACCGTTCCTTGCTGCGAGTTGAGATTGGCGACGTAGGTGCCGATCGAGAAGGCATCCTCGGGGCTCAGATAGGCGATGGCGGAGCGGCTCACGCTGTTGGTACCGCCCAAGAAGATCTGCGGCACCGTCTGGGTCACCGTCACCTTCACGGCGTTGCACGGAACCAGCCGGTTGGGCAACTGCCGATAGCACGGGCCATCCGACGTGTTGAACCCACCGGCGCTGGTCCAGCTTCCCGCGGTCTCCGTCAGGCTCGTCGTGGAGCCGTTCAAGTCGTTGTCCGTCAAGATGTTGGAGAGCTTGCCCGCCATGTACGAATTGAAGTTCGGCGTGCCCGATTTGCTGAACCCGTCGGCGATGTTGATGTAGCGGGTCATGTCGAGGGCGCCGGTGTCTGCGATTCCCTGTGCCGTCCGCGAGCCGACCACGCTGAAGCCGAGGTCAACGCCCATGGCACCGCCCCACAGCAGCGCGATCATTGCCACCGCCGTCAGGACGAACGTCGCGCCGCGTTCGTCGCGTCGTCTCCGCTGGATTCGCAGGTGTCTCCGCATGGCCGCTGCCTACGAGCTCGGGTCGGAGAGTTGGAGGACGTTCGTCGACGAAAGGGTCGACGGCGTGATGACGTTGAGTCCTGGCAGCTCAGGGAAGAGTGGATCCGAGGCGTAGTTGTACGTCACCGTGACCGTGAGGCATTCGTTGGCTGCGTTGGACGGGCAGGGAGCCTCCGACGCGACACAGGTGATGGTCGTGGCCGAGGTGCCACACGTGCCCTTGTCCATCCAGCCCACATCGGTGGCGGCTTGTGCCTCTGCGGTGGCGACCGCGCTCGAGGAGGCGACGATGCCGGCCCGTGCACCGTCGGCCGCCGCTTGGGTGATGGTCGACTGGGCCGCCAGGATCAAGCCGTACGAGATGATGCCGTACAGCAGCGCGATCAGCAGCACGACGACGAAGGCGAACTCGACCATTTCCGCCCCACGCTCGTCCTCGTCCATGAGTCGCCGCCTCTTTGGAATACTCCACGTGCGCGTTTCCAACGTGGACTCCCTCCTCTGTGTCCTCGGCGGCGGCGCCAACTTGCGTGAGCCCAGACAATTGGTCGTCGCGTGATGCGTCCGAGTCGATTCTGGGCTGCCGGTCGACGCCGGTACATAGGACATATGGACCATTTGACCCTCCCACCAGGGACGCTGTTACGGAGAATGGTCAAAAGGGCCTATGTACGCCGCACCCTTCCCGTCGTACCCTCCAACGGAGTCGGCGGCGGGGATGATCGCGTGACGGTCGCCTGACCTTGTCCGTCGGTTGAGAGGGGGAATGTTCTGTGAAGAAACAGACACTCATTCTGGTCGTGATCGGGGTGATCTTGTTCGTCGCCGGAAGCGCGATCGCATACGCCAGCGTGCAGGGCGCCAGCAAGCACGCGTCCTCGGGAGGGAGCGTCGTCGCGCCCGTGAGTACCGCGGCCGTCGTGGCCAAGGGCAACATCCCGGCCGGGACGACGGGCCAAGCCATGGTCTCCGGCGGCCTGGTTGCCATCGAGCTCATTCCGACCAAGTCGTACGTGCCGACGGACCTGTCGACACTCTCCGGTCTGACCGACGAGGTCCTGACGACGCCGATCACGAAGGGCCACGCCATCAGCTCGACACAGCTCACCGCCAGCACGTCTTCCATCTCGCTACCGACAGGCATGGACGGGGTCACGGTGACCCTGACCGGGACCAACGGCCTGGCCGGCTACCTGCAGCCCGGCAGCCGGGTCGACGTCTACGCCAACATCACCAAGATCTCCGCAGGAAGCAACGCCAGTTCGACGCTGCCGTTGCCCTGCACGGAGTTGGCCATGGCGAACATCCAGGTTCTCGACGTCGAGAGCACCGTTCCCTCGTACGCGAGTAAGCCGTCGTCGGCGGGTCGTGCCATCCCGGGGTCGGAGACCTTGCTGCTGGCCATCAACCCGTCGAACACGAGGAGCATCGAGTTCCTCTCGCAGAACGAGTCCATCTCCGTCGTCCAGACCCAGCGGGACGCGAACCCACCCCCGGTGGGGCAGTGCATCGGCACCGACCAGACGACGTCGGCGCCATGATCTCCCGCCGGATTCTCGTCATCAGCCGCTCGCCGGCGCTCAGCCGGGCCATTCAGGCTTCGCTCGGACCGGGCTACCAGGTCGAGACCAGCGCCAACGTGATCGACGTGGTCGACGACGTGCGTGAGCAGGGCCCCTTTGACGTGCTGGTGGCGGGGCCCGTCTTCGACAGTCACGCCGGCATGGCTCGTCTGGCCAGCCTGCGGGCGACCGCCGCCGTCCCTGCGGTCGTCCTCGCCCTCGGGCCGAAGCCCAAGGCCAACCTGAGCGACATTGTCAGGACCGGAGCGGTCGAGCTGGTCGAGTACCCGACCAGCAAGCGCCAGCTCGCGGCGGCGCTCAAGCGTGCCTTCGACATCGCCGACGTCTCGGATTCGGGCGCCGCCGCGACG
Organism: uncultured Acidimicrobiaceae bacterium; assembly: GCA_963787525.1. Lineage (GTDB taxonomy): Bacteria > Actinomycetota > Acidimicrobiia > Acidimicrobiales > RAAP-2 > Bog-473. The sequence goes on from CAWBDK010000001.1 coordinate 36,832, forward strand.
TTGCCCGTGGCCCAGGGCGTCGTCGTCGAGCGCTCGCAGTTCGCCGAGGTGTTCACCGTGGCGTCGTCGAGCGGTGGTTGTGGCAAGACGTTCTACGCCACCAACCTCGCGTGCTACCTGGCGGCCCAGACGGGCCAGCGCGTGTGCCTGGTCGACCTCGACCTGCAATTCGGCGAGGTGTCCACCGCGCTCCATCTGCGACCCCGGTTCACGATCTCCGATCTGCTGTCGCGGGAACCAATCGATGAGGACGACCTCGACGAGCACGTCGAGGAGTACCTCGAGGAGCACGAGCTCGGCTTCTCGGTGCTGGCCGCACCCTTCAGTCCCGCCGACGCCGACATGATCGCGCCCAAGGACGTCTACAAGGTCATGGGCTCGCTGCGGCGTCACTTCGACTACATCGTCGTCGACACGCCGGCCCAGCTGTCCGAGATCGTCCTGGCGGCGTTCGACCACTCCACCCGGGTCCTGTGCATGGTGACCCTGGACCTGCCGAGCATCCGGAACATGCGGGTGTTCCTGAGCACGCTCGAGAAGCTGCGCATCGACAGCGAGCACATCGGTGTCGTCCTCAACAAGGTGGAGGACGACATGGGGATCGACATCGGGGACGTGCAAGAGGTGCTCGACAACAAGATCGTGTCGGTCCTCCCGTACTCGAGAGAGGTCATGAAGTCCATCAACAAGGGCAAGCCGGCTCTCGTCTCGGCGGCCAATTCCGACATCGGCAAGAAATTGGCCGGTGGCATGCACCAGTTCCTCGACGGCGAGGTGACGCCCGTCCTCGGCACCGGTGCCAAAACCCCTGAGATCGGCGAGTCGCGCGGGTTCTGGCGGCTGAGGAGGAAGGGTCGCACCCCCAAGGTGCCTGAGCTCGAGAGGGCCTGATCGCCATGAACCTGTCCGAGAAGTTGGCCGCGGCCGACGGGGAGGCCGCGACCCCGCAGGCCGAGGAGCCGCCCCCGAACAACCGCCGGGCCAGCGATGCCGGCGCCGGCGGCGGGGCGGGCGTGATCGGCGCCCCCGGCGGCGTGGACAGGCGGGGGACGGGGACAGCTCCTCCCGGGAAGCACCCGATGCGGCGGGCCGCCGACCGCCCCGCCCTGGACGAGGCCTGGAAGCAGTCCAAGGAGAAGGTCCAGGCCAAGGTGCTGTCGGAGATCGCGCCGACCTCGGCCGACCTGACGCCCGACGAGCTTCGGGACAAGGTCCGCTCCACCGTGAACGACATCCTCGAGCGCGACGACATCGGGATCTCCCCCATTGAGCGCCAGCGCTTCGTGGAGGAGATGCTCGAGGACTCCCTCGGCTACGGCCCGCTCGAGGCACTGCTGGCCGAGGGAAGCATCACCGAGATCATGTGCAACAAATACGACGAGATCTGGATCGAGCGGAAGGGCCGGATCGAGCGCAGCGAGGTCGTCTTCAACTCGCCGCACCAGTACAGGCGCATCATCGACCGCATGGTGCACGCCGTGGGCCGCCGCGTCGACGAGTCCTCGCCGATGGTGGACGCCCGCCTCGCCGACGGTTCCCGGATCAACGCCATCGTGCCGCCCTTGGCCCTGCGGGGCCCGGTCCTCACCATCAGGAAGTTCCCCGAGCGCGCCTTGGTCATGCAGGACCTCCTGAATCTCGGGTCGCTCTCCATGGACGCCGCGGTCTTCCTCGAGGCCCTGGTGAGGGGAAAGATCAGCATGATCGTGGTCGGCGGAACCGGGACGGGGAAGACCACCATGCTGAACGTCCTGTCGAACTTCATTCCCGACGGGGAACGCCTCATCACCATCGAGGAGTCGGCCGAGCTCCAGATTCAGGGGGCCCACGTCGTCACCTTGGAGACCCGCCCGTCCAACGCCGAGGGGTCGGGCGAGGTGCGCATCCGCGACCTCGTGCGCAACTCCCTGCGAATGCGGCCGGACCGGATCATCGTCGGTGAGTGCCGTGGATCCGAGACGCTCGACATGCTCCAGGCCATGAACACCGGTCACGCCGGCTCCATGACGACGGTGCACGCCAACACCCCGCGCGAGCTGCTCGGGCGTCTGGAGACCATGGTCATGATGGGGGGCATCGAGTTGCCCCAGCGCGCTATCCGGGAGCAGATCGTCATGGCGATCGGGTGTCTCGTCCAGCTGCAGCGGACCGCCGAAGGCCCCCGCGTGGTGCATTCCATCACCGAGATCCAGGGCATGGAGGGGGACACCGTCCTGCTCCAGGACATCTTTCACAGGGTGGACACGGCCCACGGGATGGGCCGTCTGGTCCCGACCGGCCTGCGGCCGAAGATCCTTGACGAGTTGGCGCTCAACGGTGTGGAGGTGCCGCCTCACACCTTCCGCAACGACGGGGACGCGCAAGCGGGCTCGGCACGGCAAAGCGGCGGGGGCCGTCATCACCGACCGGCGCGGCCGGGCCGGGCGGTCGAGCCGCCTTCCGACGAGCTCTACGAGATGCTCGCGCGCCGTCGCGAGGGGAAGTGAGCGCCTGATGCTCGGTGCACTGCAGTCGGGAACCCAGGTCGAGGCGTTCGTGGCGGCCGTCTTCGTCGGCGCCGGGCTCTCCCTGGCCGTCGTGGCCATGCTCATGAGAGGGCGCACGAAGCAGCGTTCGCTGGCCCAGATACTCGACGACACGATGGGCACGGCCCAGGTGCCCGTCGAGGTCGTGAGCGAGTCACCCGAGCACGGTGAGCTCTCGGCGCTCACGGTCCGCCTCGCGGGGATCTTCGGGCGCATCGACACCTCCGGTGCGCTGGAGCAGCGCCTCGACCGGGCGGCCATACCGCTGCGGGCGGGCGAGTACATCGTGATCAGCGCGGCGATCGCCCTCATGCTGGCCGTGGCGGTGGGCGTCGTCACCGCGTCGCCCATCGGCTCCATCATCGCCATCGTCCTCGTGGCCGCCATCGCCTGGTACCTACCGACGCGGCGCGCCGCCAAGAGGATCAAGCAGATGCAGGAACAGCTGCCCGATGCGTTGGCGCTCATGTCGGCCTCCGTCGAAGGTGGCCAGACCTTTCAGCGCTCCATCGACATGTACCGGCGCGACGCCCGGCCGCCCCTCTCGACCGAGCTCGACCGGGTGATGGCGGAGGTGGTCGTCGGCTCTGACCTGGTCGTGGCCCTCGAGAACATGGCCGAGCGCTCGGGAGTCGAAGATCTCAAATGGGCCGTCGAGGCGGTGCGGATTCAGCAGTCCACCGGTGGCCGCCTGGCGCCCATCCTCCACACGTTGGCCGACTTCATGCGGACCCGACAGGAGGTGCGCCGCGAGGTCCAGACTCTGTCGGCCGAGGGTCGCATGTCGGGGTACGTGCTGTTCGCCATCCCGATCTTCTTAGTGTGCGCACTCGAGTTGAAGGACCCCGACTATCTCCAGCCGATGCTGCACGGGGCGGGTCTCATCGTCCTGATCGGGACGTGTGGACTCATGGCTCTGGGCTTCTGGATCGTCCGGCGCATGGTCAACATCAAGGTCTGAGTCGAAGGGGGACGGGTTTTCGTGAACGCGGCATATTTCGTTCCGTTGGTGGGCATCACGCTCATGGTGGCCGGTCTCCTCGGTGTGGCCGTCGCGGTCGTGCGTTCGCACCGGTCGACCCAGCGGCTCGACTTCATCAAGTCGCTGGGCTCGGAGGCGGAGATCTACGCGGCGGCCGTCCCGGTCATCGAGCGCGTGCAGGAGCCACTGGTCAAGCGGGTCTTCGGACCGGCAGCGGGCGGTCTGCGTCGCAGCCTGTCGCGGCTCTACCCGTCGAGCGACATCGATCGGGTGCACGCCGACCTGCTCAGGGCCGGCCTGACCGGGTCGGTGCGCGCCGAGGAGTTCGTCGCCATACAGGTGGGCTCGGTCATGCTCGGCATCGGCGCTGGCGTCGTCGCGCTGGTGAGCGGCGTCGTCAGCGTCAAAATGGGCCTGGCCATGGTGTTCATCCTGCCCATGATCGGAGGTCTGGCGCCGAGCTATTGGCTGCGCCACCGGATCAAGGTGCGGCGAGAGCAGGTGACGAACGACCTGCCCGACCTGCTTGACCTGATGTGCATCTCGGTGGCCGCCGGCCTCGGCCTCGAGCAGGCCATGCAGGTCTCCTGTGCCCGCTTCGAGTCACCGGTCTGCCACGAGCTGCGCCTGACGCTGAGGGAGATGGAGCTGGGCCTCTCGCGGCACGACGCACTCGAGAACATGAAGCTGCGCACCGACATCGACGATCTGGTCACCTTCGCGGTCGTGCTGTCACAGGCGGACGCGCTCGGTCTTCCGATCGGTCGTGTGCTGCAGGCGCAGGCCGACGAGATGCGCGACAAGAGGCGCCAGCGCGCCCGCGAGAAGGCGGCCAAGGTACCGGTCAAGATCCTCTTTCCCCTCGCGCTGTGCTTCCTGCCGGCGATCATGATCGTCGTCCTGGGTCCCATCGTGGGCCCGATCAAGCACGCTTTTCACGGCGCCTGAGCCCCACCGCCCGCCGTCGGCGCGCTCGTAGACCTGAGATTCCCCAGATTTAGTGGACACCCGACAGGCTGGCCTTCGGTCGGCTGGAAGGATGTCCGATATGGGAGCTACGAGGCGGAAGTTCACGCTGGAGTTCAAGACCGAGGCGGCCCACCGCGTGATCGATACGGGCAGGACGGTGGCCGAAGTGGCCGCCGAGCTATCGCTCGTCGACAGCGTGTTGGCCCGGTGGGTGCGCGATGAGCGCCGGCGGATGGAAACTGTGGCCGGAACGTCCGACGAGCCGTTGAGTGCGGCGGAGCGGACCGAGCTGTTGCGGCTGCGCCGCCAGGTCGCCGAGCAGGACAAGGACCTGGCCTTCTTGGGAAAAGCTGCCGCGTACTTCGCTTCGAATCCACCAAAGCAGAAAGATTTGCGTTGATGGCCGCGGAGTGCGCGAACTTCGAGATCACCCGCATGGCCCGCCTCTTGGAGGTCTCGACCGCCGGCTATTACCGCTGGCGGGCCACCCGGGATCGCCCGCCGCTGCCAAGTGAGGTACGACGGGCTGATCTCGACGCCAAGATCGTGAGCTTCCACAAAAGCTCGAGCGGCACCTACGGTGCGCCTCGGATCACCTTGGACCTCCACGAGGCCGGGGAACGGGTCAGCGCCAACACCGTGGCGGCCCGCATGGCCAGTCTCGGGATCGTGGGCGTCAGCCCACGGCTCTTCAAGGTCACCACCAATCCCGATCCCTCTGCCACGTACCCGCCGGACCTGGTGAACCGGGAGTTCGCCCCCGAGGGCATCGACCAGGTGTGGACGTCAGACATCACGTATCTCAGCGTCGGTGAGGGTGAGGCCTACCTGTGTGCCATCCGCGACGAAGGATCGTCTCGGGTGCTCGGATTCTCTGTCGCTGACCACATGCGGACCGAGATCGTCCTCGACGCATTGGCCCAATCGACCGTGGCCCGGTTCGGACGAGTCAAAGGGACGGTGTTCCATACGGACCGAGGCAGCCAATTTTCAGATGGCAAGGTCGTGGACTTCTGCCAGAACGTCGGACTGGTCCGCTCCATGGGAGCGACGGGCAGTTGCTTCGACCACGCCAGTGCCGAGAGCTTCTGGTCGATCTTCAAACACGAGTACTTCTACCGGCACACCTTCACCACCATCGACGAGCTCCGGGCAGGGATCACCCGATACATCAACTTCTACAACCACCAGCGTCGTTGCGCCAAGGCTGGCAATCTCAGTCCCGTCCGCTACGAGTTAACGTTGGCCAATAGCGAGCAACAAGCCGCATAAACCGTGTCCACTATTTCTGGGCAACCTCAACCGCCGTGGGCGCGCTCGTAGACCGCCGCCGGCGCGCTCGTAGACCGCCGCCGGCGCGCTCGTAGACCGCCGCCGGCACGCTCGTAGAATTGTCCATTGTTCGGCTGTCGCACCCGCGCAGCAATCTGGCTGCGACTGTCGTTTGAGCCGGAAAGCGTACAATGACCTGGGAGTTTCCGCCGCCGGGGGTGGGGGAGGATCCGCTCCACTACGGGGCGGGATGAGGGGGAGGAATGGCGAATACAGCCTCAATCCTGTGGCCGACCGCGCAGCCGTCGCCGGCTGTGGAGGTCGGGAGTGGGTCCGATTGGGCCTTCTATACACAGGTGTCAGTGTCCGGGCCTTCGGTCTGCACGACGGTGCATCGTGGTGAGAGCCTGCGGGGCGGGCGAGCGACGTTGACCCGCGATGATCTCGAGGTCGTCGTGGAGGATGACTACAGCGACCCAGCCGTCGCGGTGCCCCGTCGGGAGGAGGACCGGCAGTGGGGGCCATGGTCGTTGACCCAACGGGAGCTCGAGGTGCTGCAGCTGCTCGCCGAGGGCGCCACCAACGGCGAGATCTCACAGCGGCTCTACATCAGCCCCAAGACCACCAAGAACCATTTGGCGGCGATCTTCCAGAAGCTCGACGTGACGAATCGCACGCACGCCCTCGTCCGCGCTGTCGTCATGGGTCTCGTCACCATTGAGTAGTGCGACAACAGGTGCGCAAATGGCGCAGCTCAATTGGTCCATAAAGCCTATGGAGTTGCGTGATTGCAATCACCCACAATGTCATGGGACTCCAAATGGGTTCGGACATTTGTGCGAGACCAAATGGGGAGAGAGAGGGGAATGAAGTAATGACTGAGTTGTTTCTGAATGCGTTCTTCGCAGTGCGTGGTTTCCACGGCAACCTGCTCGAGCGTGCCCGAACCGAGCGAGGCGCCTCCATGGTGGAGTACGCACTGCTCGTCGGCCTTATCGCCGTCGTTGCCGTCGTTGCGGTGGCTGCGCTCGGTGGGGGCATCTCCAAGTTGTTCAGCAACGCCAACAGCTGTGTCGGTGGACTGAACAGCACCACCTGCTAGCTGGAGCGGCAATCGCCGCGGCCAGTTGGCCTACACATTCCCTAAGGGAATATTCCCCCTTCCCCAATGGGATGACGGTTGGGCTGGGTCGGCTTCGGTCGGCCCAGCCCGCTGTCGTTTTTGGCGTCTTCACCGCACCGGCCGGCGCGTACAAACCACTCGTCAACCGAACACAAATGGACAGTGCGATGCCACGCCCATTTAGGTCAAAAAGTCCTATGTACTAGGTCAGAAATATGGCCGATGCTTAAGGTCGGAATCGGCTGTCCTGTCGGTTTCGTATTTGGGGTAAAGAGGGGAGCAAGCAAATGTTCGAAGTCTTCATCAACGCATTCGTCGCAGTGAAGGGTGCGCACGGAACGCTGCTCGAGCGGGCTCGCACCGAGCGGGGTGCCTCCATGGTGGAGTACGCGCTGCTGGTGGGTCTGATCGCCGTCGTCGCCGTGGTGGCGGTGGCTGCACTGGGTGGGGGCATCTCCGGCCTGTTCAGCAACGCCAACAGCTGCGTCGGTGGCCTCAACAGCACCACCTGCTAGGCACCACACCAAGAACCGGCTGCCTCCGCGGAGGCGGCCATGTTGCCTGGGGGCAACGGGGAGGGCTGGATCGAATGATCCAGCCCTCCCTCGCGTACCGACCCAGGTCGGGGGCCGGAGCCCTGGCGCCCCGTCACGATTTCATCGACGGTTCACATAACCGATACGGCGGTGAAATAGGGTCCGGCCACACTTGAGCCCGCGACCGGAGCGGGAACGACCGTCCTCGCACCTTGGTGACGGAGAAGAAGGGGATACAGGAGCATTCATGAGCTACCAGGCCGAGTACATCTGGATCGACGGGACCGAACCCACTCCGCTGCTCCGCAGCAAGACGAAGATCGTCGAGGACGGCAAGGAGCCTCCGATCTGGGGTTTCGACGGCTCCAGCACGAACCAGGCCGAGGGCAGTGATTCGGACTGCGTCCTGCAGCCGGTGTTCGTCTGCCCCGACCCGCTGCGGGGCGAGAACGACAAGCTCGTCATGTGCGAGGTCCTGTTGACGGACATGTCGCCCCACCCCTCCAACACCCGCCGGGCCTGTGCTGAGGTGGCCTCGAAGTACGCCAGCTTCGAGCCGTGGTTCGGGATCGAGCAGGAGTACACGTTCTTCCAGTACGGCCGTCCGTTGGGTTGGCCCGAGGCGGGCTTCCCCGCACCCCAGGGCCCGTACTACTGCGGCGTCGGCGGCGACAAGATGCCCGGCCGGGACATCGTCGAGCGTCACACAGCGGCCTGCATGAAGGCGGGCCTGGGCATCGAGGGCACCAACGCAGAGGTGATGATGGGGCAGTGGGAGTTCCAGATCGGCGTCCTGCCGCCCCCGCTCGTGGGCGACCAGCTCTGGACGGCGCGCTGGCTCCTCTTCCGCATCGCCGAGGACTTCGACGTGTTCGCCACGCTCGAGCCCAAGCCGGTGCTCGGTGATTGGAACGGCGCCGGCGCACACACGAACTTCTCCACCGAAGGCCATGCGTGAGGACGGCGGATGGGACGCCATCATCGCTGGCTGCGAGGCGCTCGGAAAGCGGGTCGACGAGCACGTCGCCAACTACGGCATCGGCATCGAGACCCGGCTTACCGGCGCGCACGAGACCGCCCACTACACCCAGTTCAGCTACGGCACCTCCGACCGTGGCGCGTCCATCCGCATCCCGTGGCAGACGGCCCAGAACAAGAAGGGGTGGATCGAGGACCGCCGGCCCAACGCCAACATGGACCCCTACGTGGTCAGCCGTCTGCTGGTGGAGACCGTGTGCGGAGCGGCCGTCGGCGATTAGGCCACACCAGGGCGGGAACGCCGGCGGTTTTCGGGCCGGCGTCCCCGGGGCCGGCGGCGTCGCTCTGGAGCGTTCGTACTGACCCAGGTGCTGTCGAGGTGACCCGGGGTGCGCCGGGCCCGAACTCGGCGGTGCTACGCCCTGTCGAGGAGGGCGTTCACGGGGTGCCCAGAGGGCCGAGGAGCCCGGGCGCCGTGGTGGTCGTCGTCGTGGTCGAGGCGTTGCTCGAACCGGTCCCCGAGCCCGACGACGTGCCCGAGCCCGTCGTCGCGGGGAGCACGGTGCCCAGTCCGAGCGCCTGCGAGATGCTGTTCACGTTGCTGGAGACGCCTTGGAGCGCGCCGTCGAGCCCGCCGGTGGCGCCGCTGACGGCGCCGCCCAGCCCGTCCGTCGTATTGGTCACCGTTCCGTTGAGCCCCCCGGCTGCCTGATGCAGCCCGCCGGCGATGCCGCCGGCGACGACGCCCGACGATCCACCCGACGACGCCGCGCCGGGGGACGAGCTGGCTCCACCGGACGGGCTCGGGTGCCCGGCGACGGCGGTACCCGATCCCTTCTCTGGCGTCGATGCGGGCAAGCCAGGAGGGCCGCTCCGGCCCGGGTTGTCCTGGGTGTCACCCGGAGCGGCGGCCGCCGCCGCCGGTGTGCCCAGAGTGAGGGGTGGCAGAGCGAGCGCAGAGCCCGGCGCCCCCGCCGGTGAGCTCGGACCGCGGGACAGCGCGTGGGGGGCGATGAACGCGGCCGCCACCGCGGCACCCGTGAAGGCGACACCGGCCGCGGCGTTGCGCAACGATCCGGTACCGCCACTCTGCTGGTGCACGCTCGCGCCCCGGTGAACCGCGCGGACCACGGTGCGGCGGATGAGTGCTCCGGTGGTGACGAGGAATCCGGCCAGCGCCTCCTTCGACTCGGACACGGCGGCGAACTCGCGCTTGAGTGCCTGGCGGGCCCGCCACAGCAGCGTCTCGATGGTCCCGATCTCGACGCCCTCGTGGTCCGCGATCTCCTGGTAGCTCCACCCGGATCCCTCGCGCATGGCGAGCACATGACGGTGGCGCGTCGAGAGGCGGTCCAGCGCACGGTGCACCAGTTCAGTGTCCACGGCAGCCAGGACGAGATCTTCGGACGTGTCCTCGTTCACCGCGCCGAGGGCATGGTGCGCGGTGAGCTCCATGTCGTCGGTGGGCGTGCGTGCGCGAGCGACGGCGCAGGATGTCGGTGCAGATGTTCCCCGCGATCACGGTCAGCCACGGGTAGAAGCGCCGTTCCCCGGCGAAGCGGGGGAGCGCCTTCCAGGCGCGGGCGAACGCCTCCTGCGTGGCGTCTTCCGCCTCGTGGCGGTCGTTCAGCCGACGCAGGCAGAAGCGCAGCAGCCGTTCGTAGTAGCGCGCATAGAGATGGCCGAACGCCGCCGCGTTGCCCCGCTGGCACTGCTCGACCAGCGCACGGTCACGATCGAGGTCGACGGTGTCGCAGAGGCTGGTCAGCTCTTCCTGCCGGAGCGCCACAGTCCCGTCCCTCCCCTCCGTTCGTCCTCTCGCTAGGAGGTTGGTCACAGTATGGCTGGTCGTCACTGGTTCTCGTAAGCCCCGTGACGAACAATTGATGAATGGGGGTTGGAGGATTTGAACAACAAAATTGTGGATCGGCCCGACATACGTCGGGAAAGCCGCGTCTCGAGCGGGTGGCGGAGCCTCGTGGCCGAGCCGGCAGACGGGGAACGGGGGGCGGGTGCACCGGGGCGACGCCGGATGGCACCGCCACGGAATGGCCGTCGTCGGTGACGAGGCGTCCGGGGGCACCGCGTCGAGCGGCTCCGTCGACCGGGGCTTAGCATGGCCCGGGCTGCGTGCGGGTCTGTGGTTGAAAGTCGAGGCCAGTCGCAGGCGAAACGACCCACGTAAGGCGACTTGTGGTCGCTGAGCATGGTGCGGCTTAGAGGTAAGCCCTGCCCGCTGCGCTCCCGGCTGTCGGGGGCGGGCGGAGACGAGGCGATGCGCGCCAGTGTGGTGCCGTTGGGTGGGGCGCCGCGTCGCCGTGCCGCCGGTGCCGGTGCGTCACCCTCGCAGCAGGCGAGTGTGGGGTCAAAGACCAGGTCAGCCGCACGCAGCCCGACACCAGATGCGGCCGGTCTGTCGGCTCACCCGCCTTCGGGGCCGGTAGGATCGGTCCCCCATGAGCGTGTTCACGAAGGTTCTCGCGCGCCGGCGAAGGCAAGAAGGTGAGGCGGCTGGCCGACCTGGTGCCCCTCATCGGAGCCCTCGAACCCGACCTGCAGCGGCTCAGCGACGACGAGCTCGCCCACAAGACGGTGGAGTTCAAGGAGCGGCTCGACAACGGCGAGTCCCTCGACGACCTCCTCGTCGAGTCCTACGCGGTCGTCCGCGAGGCGGCCTGGCGTGTGCTCGGCCAGCGCCACTTCGACGTGCAGCTCATGGGAGGCATGGCGCTGCACTTCGGCTGGATCGCCGAAATGAAGACCGGTGAGGGCAAGACGCTCGTCTCCACCCTGCCCAGCTACCTCAACGCGCTGGACGGGCGGGGCGTGCACCTGGTGACGGTGAACGAGTACCTCGCCACCCGCGACGCCGAGTGGATGGGGCGCGTGCACCGCTGGCTCGGGTTGTCGGTCGGTCGCATCGGCGCCGACATCGACGACCCGTTCCGCAAACGGGCCGCCTACGCGGCGGACATCACGTACGGCACGAATAACGAGTTCGGGTTCGACTACCTGCGCGACAACATGGCGCGCTCGCGCGAGACCATGGCCCAGCGGGGCCACGTGTTCGCCATCGTCGACGAGGTCGACTCCATCCTCATCGACGAGGCCCGGACGCCGCTGATCATCTCGGGCCCGGCGGACGAAGCCGCACAGCTCTACTACCAGTTCGCCTCCATCGCCCGGACACTGACCAGAGACGAGGACTACGAGGTCGACGAGGAGAAGAAGACGGTCGTACCCCTCGAGCCCGGGATCGAGAAGGTGGAGAAGGCGGTCGGCGTCGACAACATCTACGACGCCGTCTCCGTCAATTACGTCCACCAGCTGACCAAGGCCCTGACGGCGAAGGACCTCTACAAGCGGGACAAGGACTATCTCGTCGCCGACGGCGAGGTGAAGATCATCGACGAATTCACCGGGCGCACGCTGGAGGGCCGGCGCTGGTCCGATGGTCTCCACCAGGCGGTCGAGGCCAAGGAGCGCGTGGCCATCAAGGAGGAGAACCACACCTGGGCCACGGTGACGCTCCAGAACTACTTCCGCATGTACGAGAAGTTGTCCGGCATGACCGGCACGGCCGAGACGGAGGCCGGCGAGTTCGCCTCCACCTACGGCCTGCCCGTGGTGCCCATCCCGACCAACATGGAGATGGTCCGCGCCGACCAGCCCGACCTCGTCTTCAAGACCGAGGAGGCGAAGTTCAACGCCGTGGTGGAGGACATCGTCGAGCGGCACGAGCTGGGGCAGCCGATGCTCATCGGCACCGCCTCGGTGGCCAAGTCCGAGCTGCTCTCCCGGCTGCTGGACAAGCGCGGCGTGCGCCACAACGTGCTCAACGCCAAGCAGCACTTCCGGGAGGCCGAGATCGTGGCCCAGGCCGGCCAGCGCGGCGGGGTCACCGTGGCCACCAACATGGCCGGTCGTGGTGTGGACATCATCCTCGGCGGCAACGCCGAGCTGCTGGCCCAGCACGAGCTGGCCGCCGAGGGCGTCGACATCGAGAGCGAGGAGGGGCAGGCCGAGCTGGACCGCCGCCAGGCCTCCATCGAGGCGCGCTGCCGGGCCGAGGGCGAAGAGGTGCGCAAGCTCGGCGGCCTCTACGTCCTGGGTAGCGAGCGCCACGAGAGTCGCCGCATCGACAACCAGCTGCGCGGCCGCTCGGGCCGCCAGGGCGACCTCGGCGAGAGCCGCTTCTACCTCAGCCTCGACGACGAGTTGCTCCGCCTCTTTGCCACCGGCGCCATGAGCTGGGTCATGGGTCGCACGCTGCCCGATGACATGCCGATCGAGTCCAAGACGGTGGCCAAGGCGATTGAACGGGCGCAGAACACCGTCGAGGCCCGCAACGCGGAGATCCGCAAGGACAACCTCAAGTACGACGAGGTGATGGACCAGCAGCGCAAGGTGATCTACGAGCGCCGCCTGCAGATCATCGACGGGGACGATCTCGAGGAGCACACCGAGGACCTGCTGGCGGGGGCGGCCGAGAAGCTCGTCGCCGAGCACTGCCAGACCGAGTTCGACGAGGACTGGGACCTCAAGGCGCTCATCGACTCGTTGATGCAGTACTACCCGACGAAGTTCACCGTGTCGGACCTCGAGCAGGCCACCACCACCGACGATCTGGTCGAGTCCATCGTCGAGGAGGCGCTCGACTACTACGAGCGGCATTCCGAGGCGATGCCCGGCGGCGCGGACACCATGCGCCAGATCGAGCGCGACGTGTACCTCCAGATCATGGACGCGCGCTGGCGCGACCACCTGACGGAGATGGACAACCTCAAGGACGGCATCCACCTGCGTTGGACCGTTCAGGCCGACCCGCTCAACGCCTGGCAACAAGAGGGCTACTCCATGTTCGGCCAGCTGATGGAGGTCATCGACAACGACTACCTCCTCTACATCCTCCACGTCGAGGCGGTGCAGGCCCCGGCGGCCGAGCCCGACCTGGACCGGGCCGTCTACGCCGCCGCCGAGGACCCGGTGGCCGAGACGGGCGCCCTGGCCTCGGCGCTGCAGGCCGAGCAGGGCACCAACGTCGTCCCGCAGACGGCCGTGCTCACCGCCCCGGCCGCCGGCAACGGCAGCGGGGGAGGCGCCAAGGCGCAGATCAAGCGGCCCAACGCTCCCGACCCCGATGCCCTGGTGCCCATCGTGAAGGAGAAGCACGAGAAGGTGGGGCGCAACGACCCCTGCTGGTGCGGGAGCGGCAAGAAGTTCAAGTTCTGCCATGGCGCCGCCTGACGGGCCGGCGGCCGAGGCACCCCGCGACTTCACATCCGAGCTCGAAGCGCTGGGGGAGCGGCTGGCCGAGGCCGAGCGTTACCTCGGGCGGGAGAAGCTCGAGGTGAGGCGGGCCGAGCTCGAGGCCGCCGTCGCCCGGCCCGACCTGTGGGACGACCCGGACAACGCGCGGTCGGTGACCAGGGAGCTGGGGCGGGTCGCGGCCGACCTCGACCAGCTCGACGGCCTCCGCAGCGCCCTCGACGACGCCCACGCGCTGGTCGAGCTGACCGAGGAGTCGGCGGCCGCGGGCGCGCGCGACAGCGCGCTCGACGCCGAGCTGGTCGAGACGGTCGATGCGCTGGGCACGCGGCTCGGCGCGCTCGAGCTGCAGTCGTTGTTCTCGGGCGAGTACGACGAGCTCGACGCGGTGTGCGAGGTGCACGCGGGCGCCGGGGGCACCGACGCGCAGGACTGGACCGAAATCCTGCTGCGGATGTACCAACGCTGGGCGGAGCGCCGTGGCTTCACCGTCGAGGTGGACGAGGCGACCGAAGGCCAGGAGGCCGGGCTGCTGTCGGCGACCTTCATCGTGCACGGCCGGTTTGCCTACGGGCTGTTGGCCACCGAGCGCGGCGTGCACCGCCTCGTGCGCATGTCGCCCTTCGACTCCCAGCACCGCCGCCAGACCAGCTTCGCCTCCATGGACGTCACCCCCTTCCTCGAAGACGTGTCGTCCGAGGTGGAGATCGACGAGAAGGACCTGCGCATCGACACCTACCGGTCCTCGGGCGCCGGGGGGCAGCACGTCAACAAGACGGACTCGGCGGTGCGCCTGACGCACCTGCCGACGGGGATCGTGGTGTCGTGCCAGAACGAGCGCAGTCAGCACCAGAACAAGGCCAAGGCGCTGCAGATCCTCGGCGCCAAGCTGGCCGAGCGGGCTCGGCTGGAGCGTCGGGCCGAGCTCGACGCGCTGAGCGGTGAGCGGGTCGACAACGCGTGGGGCAACCAGATCCGCTCCTACGTCATGGCTCCGTACCAGCTCGTCAAGGATCTGCGCACCAATCACGAGACGGGCAACGTCGAGGCCGTGCTCGACGGCGATCTCGACGCCTTCATGGAGGCCGAACTGCACCGCCAGCGCGAAGGCAGCGCGTAGCGCCGGCGGTGCAGCACGGGTCGCGGTTCTGTGACCTGCGCCGGAACCCATGACCCGAAGCCGCACGACGAAGTAGGTACAATCGTGGCGGTGCCCGCCGATCGGCTGGGCGACCCCTCTCTCGCTGATGATCCGATTCGAAAACGTCACCAAGACCTACAAGGGTTCGACCGTTGCCTTACGCGACATCACGGTCGAGATCGAGAAGGGCGAGTTCGTCTTCCTCGTCGGCGCCTCGGGCTCGGGCAAGACGACCTTCATCCGTCTGCTGCTGCGAGAGGAGCTCCCCGACACCGGCCAGATCCTCGAAGCCGGTCGCAACATCGTGGAGCTGCCCAAGTGGCGGGTGCCCTACCTGCGCCGCAACATCGGGTGTGTCTTCCAGGACTTCCGCCTCCTGCCCAACAAGACCGTGTTCGAGAACGTGGCCTTCGCGCTCGAGGTCATCGGACGGCCCCGCCACGTGGTGGCGAACCAGGTCCCCCAGGTCTTGGACCTCGTCGGCCTGGCCAACAAGACGGACAACCTCCCGGGCGAGCTCTCCGGTGGTGAGCAGCAACGCGTCGCGGTGGCGCGCGCCTTCGTCAACCGGCCGCTCATCCTGCTGGCCGACGAGCCGACGGGGAACCTCGACCCGCAGACGGGGCAAGGGGTCATGCAGCTGCTCGACCGCATCAACCGCACGGGGACCACGGTGGTGGTGGCGACACACGACGAGGTGCTGGTCGACAAGATGCGCCGGCGCGTCATTGAGTTGAGCAACGGCGCGATGGTGCGCGACCAGGCGCGCGGCGTCTACGGCTTCGACGGTTCGACGCAGCAGCCGGTTGACGTGGGCGCGGGGGGCATGGGCTGACGTGGCGGTCTCACTCGAGTACGTCGTGCGCGAGACGGGGTCGAACCTCTGGCGCAACCGGCTCATGACCATCGCCGCCATCCTGACGGTCGCCGTGTCGCTCTCATTGGTGGGAGCCGCCTTGTTGCTCCGGCAGGGTTCGGCCAACGCGACCGGCACGCTCGAGCGGGGGACCCAGGTGACGGTCTGGATGCAGCCCGACGCCAACACTCAGGAGATCGCGGCCGTCGGGATCCAGCTGGCGCAGCTGAACTACGTGACGCAACCCTGCGCCTATTGGAACAAGGCCCGCAACTTCGCCGAAGCCCGCCGGCTGCTGCCCTCCGACGTCTTCCAGGCCACCACCGAGCCCGAGATGCCGACCTCCTTCTGGTGCACCCCGGTTGCACTGACCGATGCCGCCCAGGTGGTGCACGCCTTCACCGGTACCGCGGGGGTCCTCTCGGTGACCGAACCGCAGCAGACCATCCACAACGAGGAGACGGTCATCAACGTCTCGAAGTGGGTGTGCCTGGCCGTCGCCATCGTGCTGATCGTCTCCGCCGCGGTGCTGATCCTCAACACCATCCGCATGGCCATCTTCGCCCGTCGCCGCGAGGTCTCGGTGATGAAGCTGGTCGGTGCCACCAACTGGTTCATCCGCGTGCCGTTCATGTCCGAGGGGCTCCTGCAGGGCTTCATCGGATCGTTGCTGGCGGCCGTCGTGGTCTACTTCGTCTACCTCTTCATCAACCACGAGGGGGGCGGGCGGACCACGAGCAACATCTTCACTGCGATGCACATGACGGGGTCCGAGGTCTTGCTTACCAACGTCGTCGTGGTCATCGTGGGCATGGCGATCGGCTCCATCGGATCGGCCATCGCCATCCGGCGTTTCCTCGACGTCTAGCCGCGACGCGGCGGCCGTGATGGCGCGTCGCCAGAGTCAGCCGGCGGCGTCGGCGGGCGAGCACAGGTAACGCCGGTAGAGGCGGCCGTCGTCGGCGCGGACCACCCCTCGGCTCCCGTCGCCGGGTTGGCAGTGGGCCAGGACCCAGCGCATGTCGGGATTGCGCGTGCGCGGCGTGACCGAGACGAGGGCGTGGACGATGCGCTGGCTGCGCACGCCGTCGATGAATGTCGGCAGCGGTGTGCTCGGCACCTGCCCGCTGAAGCCACCGACGGGAAGGAATTCGCGACCCGACGCCAGCACGTCGACGCTGACGTCGGCCGAGGTCTCCTCGGTGTCGACGCTCTGGGTGGCCGGAAACGACGTGGCGTAGGCCGCCAGTGCGGGCCAGGCGTCGATGTCGCGCTGCCAGCCTGACTGCTCGGCGCTGGTCAGCGCCGCCGCCTGGTAGGGCGCGTCGAAGGAGCTCAGCTGGTCGGCGACGGCCGTCGCCGAGGCCCACGCGCCGCCGAGCAGCAGTGCGATCGTGGCCAGGGCGAGGCCGTGGGGCAGCAGCGCGGGCCGTCCGTCCCGGCGCAGCGCGCTGGCCAGGCACACCACGGCCGCCGCCGTGACGAGCGCGCTGGAGGCGATGACCCAGGGCCGGACCCCGGCATCGTCGGGCACGAGGGAGACGGCGTAGGCCACGCCGACCAGCACCGTCGCCATCACCACGACGGGAACAGCGCGCGACTGCTTGCGCATCCGCCAGGCCAGCGCCAGCCCGAGCCCGCACAGCGCAGCCATCGGGGGGGCCAGCGCGGCCAGGTAGTACGAGTTGAGGAATTGCGAGGAGGCGAAGAAGCACCAGGTCCCGACGAGCCAGACGCCCCACAGGAGCGCGGCGGCGCGCCAGGGGTCCGTGCGGGGCTCGCGCCGCCGCGCGATCGCGATGCTCCCGAGAGCGACCACCGCGGGCACGAACAGCCATGCGGCGTCGCGACCCAGCGGGCCTTCGAGGAAGCGGCCCGCACCCGTGGGGAGTGCAGCGGTGGCGGCGCCACCGGTCGTCGACGTCCTCATCGCGAGGGGGGGTGGGGTGCAGCCGGGCTGGTCGAGCACGTTGCCGGTGAGGCGGTCGGCACCGTTGTAGAGGAAGACCTGGCTGAACACCGAATTGTCGCAGCTCCCGTCGACGTAGGGACGGTCGTGGGCCGGGACGAGGGTGACGACAGTCATCCAACTCAACGACACGGCGAGCACCACGAGGACCGAGAGGGCGACGTGGCCGAGACGACGGGACAGGCTGACGGCGGGCGCGGCGAGGACGTACGCCAGGTAGAGCGCCGGCAGGACCAGCCAGGCCTGGAGCATCTTGGCCTGGAAGGCCAGCCCGACCCAGACGCCGGCGAGGACGAGGGACGGCAGGCGACCCGTCGTGTAGGCGACGGTCGTGGCGTCGGCCGCGAGCACGAGCAGCAGGATGAGGAGCGAGTCCGAGATGTTGCCCCGGTTGAGCAGGATCGTGACGGGCGTCACCGCCAGTGCGACGGCCGCGGTCAGGCCGGCGACCGGGCCCGCGACGCGGCGAACGACCCGGTAGAGGACGAGCACGGTCAGCGTCCCCTCCACCACCTGGGGCAGCACGATGGCCCAGAGGTGGAAACCGAACAGGCGCAGGGAGAGTGCTTGGACCCAGAAGGCACCCGGCAGCTTGTCGACCGAGACCGTGCCCCAGGGGTCGAAGGCGCCGAAGAAGAAGTCGTGCCAGCTCTGCGACATGCTGCGCGCGGCCCCGCCGTAGAAGGTCTCGAGGATGGCGCTCCCCGAGCCCCAGCTGTACGAAAGCGCCGCCAGCGCGGCCACGATCAGGAGCGCCGGCCGGGCCCACCCGGGCTGGTCCGGCGGCGAGCGCCAGAACCGCCAGCGCCGCCGCGCCGCGACTGGTTCTGCAATGGGCGCGTCGCCCGGCCCGGCCGGTGCATCGAGTGTGAGGTTCCCGACCGCATCCCCCATCGTGTGGAAACTACAGCGTGGTCGGGTCGGTCAGGGTGCCATCGGGTTGCCGTCGAGGGGCACGCGGGCCCGCAGGATCAGGCCCTCACCCGAGCGGAACGGTGCCGTGCGGTGGGTGATGTCGGCCACCCCGCACGCAGCGAGGATCCTGCCGGTCATGGCGATCCACTCGCGCAGCGGCGCCCGCTTCTCGAGGGCCCAACGGTGCGTGAGGGCGACCAACGACCCCGCCGGTGCCATTACGCGCACGACTTCGCGCAGCGCGACATCGAGGGGCTCCCACAGCTGCATGCTGTTCACCGCCACCACGCCGGTGAAGGCGGCGTCGGGCCACGGGATGGAGGCGGCGCCCGCCTGCACGAGTCGCACGCGTCCCGCGGCCACGGCGGCACGGTTGCGCCGCCGCGCCTGGCGCACCATGGCCGCCGAGGGGTCGACGCCGGCCACCAGCCCGTGGCCCGGGCGGGCGACGAGCTCGGCGATCCCGACACCGGGCCCGAAGCCCACCGCCAGGACGGCCGCGCCGGGTGTGGGACCGAGCTCGGCCGCGGCGGCGGCCTCCATGTCACGGTTCAGGCGGGCCATCACGGCGCCGGCCAGCCTTCCCGATGCGCCCTCGAAACTCGTCGTGGTGGCGTCCATGCTCGCCACCCAATCACTTGAAGTACGCTTCAAGTCAATGGCCGAGCTGCTCGACATCGGCGAGGTGGCGGCCCGCTCGGGCATGGCCGCCTCGGCGCTGCGCTTCTACGAGCGAGAGCAGATCATCGAGAGCGTCGATCGCAAGGGCCTGCGGCGCCAGTTCCGGCCGGGGGTCCTCACGACGCTGGCGGTCGTGGCCATGTGCCGCCAGGCCGGGTTCTCGCTGGAGGAGATCAAGGAGTTGCTGGCCACGCGTGGACGACCGGCATGGAAGTCCTTCGCGGCGCGCAAGCGCGACGAGCTGCGGGCACAGGCTGACCACCTCGGCGCACTGGCCGACCAGCTCGACCACGCCCTGGCCTGCCCGAGCCGCAACGTCTTCGACTGCGAGCACTTCCGGGCCGCCCTCGACGAAGCGCTGCCGTTGGGCGCGCCCGACAAGCCCGCACGGCGCCTCGGGAAAGGTTTGCCGTGAACGGTCGCACCGGCCCGATGTCCAACGGTTCGGGGCCGGACCGCTCGCAGTCGCGCTTCTTCTGCAACGGGGCGCGCCGGGCCTCACTGGTCTTCGGCGTCCTGGCGTTCGCCGCACTGGTGATCGGTGGGGGATTCGCCGAGATCAGCTCGAACGGGGCGCCAACGTCCCTCGAGACGGCGGTCGTGCGTTGGGTCATCGTGGGGTCGCTCGTCATCGGTGTCGTCGCCTACGTGATCGGCGGCCGCATGGCGAAGCGCGGGCGGAACACGTAGCACCCCCATCCCCACCGACCCATTCCGGGTGCACGCGCCGTGGAGCGATCTGGGTCAGACTGGCGCAAATGGGGAGCGCCGGCGACAAGTCGAGGAAGTCGAGGCGTCGCTTGTCCAAGGTGCCCAAGTACGAAGAACCCAACACCCTCCCCGCCACGGGTCTGACCGGCGGCGGCGGTGGCGTGTTCGGATCGCGCTACGGGCACTCGTCCGACCATCAGCAACGGAAGCCGCCCAGCCGGTTCGGCGCCTGGGTCCTGCGCCATCTGGGGCTGAAGCAGAAGCCGTAGCCGCGGCCACGACAGCGGATCTCGCGCGGCAAGGGTTTCGGCAAGGTTTGCGGCAAGCGCCGTTCCCCACGCTGCGTCGTGCCCTCGGATCGGGGCGCGACGAAAGCGAGGCAACAGATGGCCAACACCACGACGATCACCGGCAACCTCACCCGCGAGCCCGAGATCCGCTACACCCGGGAGGGACAGGCGACGGCCCAGCTCGGCGTCGCCGTCAACCGCCGTTGGCAGGACCGGACGACCCAGGAGTGGCAGGAGGCGACGTCCTTCTTCGACGTCGTCTGCTGGCGCGACCTCGCGGAGAACGTCGCACTCAGCTTGACCAAGGGCATGCGGGTCGTCGTCACGGGTCGGCTGGAACAGAGGAGCTGGGAGACGGAGGAAGGGGAGCACCGGTCCAAGGTCGAGATCACGGCGGACGAGGTCGGTCCCAGCCTGCGCTTCGCCACGGCCGAGGTCCACAAGGTGGAGCGACGCGGCGCGGCCGCGCCCGGCGAGGTCGACGGGGACGCCGCGCCCGACGCGATCCCGGTCGAGGCGTGAGTGACGCCCTGGCTGATCATCACGGCGGGGTGGCCGGGGTTCATGGCCGACCTGGCCACTGCGCTGGCGCGTGCGGCAGCCGACCCGGCGACACTGGCGGTTGCCGCGGCGGGTGCCCTCGCCTTCGTGGGTGGCGTCCTGCTCCGACAGCACACCCGCGAGCGCCGGGACCGCCGATCGGCTTCGTGAAGGACGCGGTGCCGGGGCTCAGTCCCCGGCCGTGCTCTCCTCCGCCGGCTCGTAGGTGAGCGAGAGCGAGTTGACGCAGTAGCGCTGCCCGGTGTCGGTGGGGCCGTCGGGGAACACGTGCCCCAGGTGCCCGCCGCACCGGGCGCAGAGGATCTCGGTCCGGGCCATGCCGAAGGTGCGGTCCCTGCGCTCGACGATGGTGCCGTCGGCGCGGGCCCGGTCGAAGCTGGGCCAGCCCGATCCCGAGTCGAACTTCGAGTCCGTGTCGAACAGCTCGGCGTTGCAGCCGGCGCAATGGAAGACCCCCGCGCCGTCCACGTGGAGCAGCTCACCGGTCCAGGCCGGCTCCGTGCCGGCACGGCGCAGCACTGCGTATTGTTCGGCGGACAGCTGCTCCTTCCACTCCTCGTCGGTCTTGGTGACCTCGAAGGTCGCCGCTTCCTGCTTGGTGTCGGACTTGCGCGTGAACATGAAAGCCTTTCTCTCCGACAGGTGCAACGCT
Organism: uncultured Acidimicrobiaceae bacterium; assembly: GCA_963787525.1. Taxonomy (GTDB): domain Bacteria; phylum Actinomycetota; class Acidimicrobiia; order Acidimicrobiales; family RAAP-2; genus Bog-473. The sequence continues at coordinate 58,261 of CAWBDK010000001.1, forward strand.
CCCGTGCTCAGAAGTATTTCGCCTGCGACCCGATGGCGGCGTAGACGGCCTGAGTGATCCCCGACGCCCGGGGGTCGCCGAGGACGGCATCTGACATCTTGTTCATGACGTAGCCCACCGCCAGTTCGTGTTCGGGATCGGCGAAGCCGTAGGAGCCGCCGGCCCCGCCGTGGCCGAAGGCGCCCTCCCCGCCGAAGGCGGCCGCGGGGCTGGCGCACCAGAAGCCGAGGCCGATCTTCTGCTCGAGCTCGAGGCCCACCGACGCGAAGACCTGGTCCGCCCCGAAGGTGAGCACCGTGCGGGCCTGCGCCACCTGCTCGCGCGTCAGCAGGGGTTCGGGCGGCCCGCCCTCCACGGTGCCGATGAGGCCGGCGTAGAGCCGCGACAGCGACGTGGCGTTGGTGATGCCGGCGCCCCCGGGCACCTCGGCGGCGTGCCAGGCGGGGCGGTTCATCCAGGTCCGGTCGCGAAACGCACCGCCCATGTTGAGGGCTCGGGCCAACAGCGTGGCCGCGTAGCCGGGGCTGGCCTGGGCGGCCCCGGCGATCGGCGCCGCCACGATCGGGGAGACCCGGGGCTCGAGCTCGTGGGGGAGCCCGATGTAGAACTCGAGGCCGAGCGGGGCGGCCACCTCCTCGGCGAAGAAGGTGCCCAGCGAGCGCCCGCTGACCCGTCGTACGACCTCGCCCACGAGATACCCGTAGGTCAGCGCGTGGTACCCGTGCGCCGACCCGGGTTCCCAGAAGGGTGCCTGCACGGCGAGGGCGTCGATCACCGGCTCCCAGGCCTGGACCTCTTCGGGCGTCAGGGAGCGGTCGATGGCCGGCAACCCGGCCTGGTGGGAGAGCAGGAAACGAACGGGCAGCGCCTCCTTGCCGGCCTGGGCGAACTCGGGCCAGTAGCGGGCGACGGGAGCATCGAGGTCGAGCAGCCCGCGCTGGGCGAGGAGGTTGGCACAGGCGGCCGTGGCGCCCTTGGTCGAGGAGAACACGAGCTGCAGGGCGTCGGGACCGTAGGGCCGCGTGCCGTCGCGGTCGAAGGCGCCACCACAGAGGTCGACGACCTTGCGGCCCGCCACGTGGACGCACAGCGCGGCGCCGATTTCACGGCCGGCCGCGAAGTTGTCGGCGAACGCGGCACGGACCCCGTCGAACCCCGGCTCGACGAGCCCGGTGACGACGGTCGAGCCGGGGGCGTCGGTCGTGCCCACCGCTCAGGCCGCCAGCGCGCCGGCGGCGCTGCCCATGAGGAAGAGGAAGTTGTCGGTGTAGAACTGCCGGCGGACGTCGTCGCCGGCGTCGCCCAGCGACGCCTCGAAGCGCTCCAGCGGCTTGCGGCCCCCTTCCACGTGGGGGTAGTCGGAGGAGAACATCACGAGATCGGCTCCGGCCTGTTCGACGATCCAGCCCACGTCCTCGGTCGGGTAGGGCGTGAAGCGGCACTGGCGGTGCACGTACTCGCTCGGACGGAGGGACAGCGCCTGCAGGCGCTCCTCGTGGCGATGGAACGCCTCGAAGGCCGACTCCATCTGGCGCAGCCACGACGGCACCCAGATGGCGCCCTGCTCGATCACGCCGATGTGCAGACCGGGGAACGCCTCGAGCACCCCGTCGAAGATCAGCGTGGCGAGCGTCTGGGCCGGCGGGACCGGGATGCCCATGTAGTCGACCGAGCGGAAGTTCTCCTCACCACCGTGGAAGTCGGGCGGGACCGGCTTGCCGTTGACGAAGTAGGCGGGGTCGACGAGGGTCCCGGTGCCGCCGACGTGGAAGACGACCGGGATGCCGGCCTCGGCGGCCTGCGCCCACACGCCGAAGAGGTCCGTGTGGCTGGGGGAGAAGCGCGGTGGGCAGCCCGACGCGACCAGCAGCGCCGCCGCGCCCTGCCTCAGCGCGTCGCCCGTGGCGGCGGCGGCCCGCCCGGGGTCGAGGAGGGGCACGTAGAGCGAGGGCAAGAGGCGCGGGTCGACCGAGCAGAACTCGAGCATGCCCCGGTTGTGGGCGCGAGCGGCGGCGTAGGCGAGGTCGGGGTCGCCGCCGTGCTCGAGGTCGTGCAGCCGGCCGTTGTGGAAGGTGTTGAAGACGAGCTGGCTCGAGAAGCCGAGGAGGTCGAGGGCGCGGGGACGGTCCTCGGCGATGAAGGACCCCGTCGCCGCGAAGTTCTTGCGCGCCATGATCTGGGCCTCCTCGTCGGCCCGGTACTCGGGCGAGGCGTGGCGGGCCCGCAGTTTCTCGAAGGAGGCCAGGAGATCGTCCTGTTGCTCGGCCGGGTCGCCGGTCTGGCGCAACTCGTTCCCGCCCGGGTAGCGCAGGACGGGGAGGCGGTCCCGGTAGGCGGCCTCGGCGTGGTCGCGCAGCCAGGTCGGCGTCTCCATGATGTGGGCGTCGGCGTCGTGGACGATCCGCCCCTGGGCATACGCCATGGTCCCCTCCCTCTCGCGCTCGGCCCCCCTCCCGCTCCCCGAGTATTCCAGGGTCGGCGGTGGTGGTGGCCGCCGCGCCGGGTCCGTCGGAACCAGGGCGGCGGCCCGCCGGCATCTGACGCCCCGTCAGATCGGCCGTGACGGCTTGGCTACGCTCCCGGGCGATGGATCTGCGAGACCGCCCCGAGGACGTGGCGTTCCGCCAGGAGGTCCGCCGATTTCTTACCGAGCACCTGACGGGCGAGTTCGCCGAGCTGGGCGGGCGGGGCGGTTCGGGCGACGAGACCTTCGGTTTCGCGGTGCGCCGGCGCTGGGAGAGGGTGCTGGCCGACGGCGGCTGGACCGGCCTGGGCTGGCCGGTCGCGTACGGCGGGCGGGGGGCCTCCATGACCGAGCAGGTCGTCTTCAACGAGGAGTACGCCCGGGCCGCGGCGCCCGGCCGGGTCAACGTCATGGGCGAGGGGCTGTTGGGCCCGACCCTGATCCATTACGGGACTCCCGAGCAGAAGGCCCGCTTCCTCCCGCCCATCCTCCGAGGTGACGAGCTGTGGTGCCAGGGCTACTCCGAGCCCGACGCCGGCAGCGACCTGGCGGCCGTGTCGACCCGGGCCGAGCGCGACGGCGACGAGTGGGTGGTGACGGGGCAGAAGGTGTGGACGTCGCTCGCGCAGACGGCCGACTGGTGCTTCGTCGTCTGCCGGACCGACCCCGACTCGGTGCGGCACAAGGGGCTCTCTTACCTGCTGGTGCCAATGGACCAGCCCGGCGTGGACGTCAGGCCGATCACCCAGCTCACCCGCACCAGTGAATTCAACGAGGTGTTCTTCGACGGTGCCCGCACCCACGCCGACAACGTGGTGGGTGGCGTCGGCGATGGTTGGCGCGTCGCGCTGGCCACCCTGGCCTTCGAGCGGGGCACCGCCCTGCTCGGCTTCCAGCTCGGCTTCCGGCGTGAGCTCGACCGGATCGTGGCGTTGGCCGAGCGCAACGGCAGGTCGTGCGACCCGGTGCTCCGGCAGCGGCTGGCCCAGGCCCACATCGAGCTGACGATCATGCGCTACAACACGCTGCGCAGCCTCTCGGGCGTCGAAGGACCCGTCGCCCCGCCCGAGGCGTCCATTGCCAAGCTGTTCTGGGGGAGCTGGCACCGCCGCCTCGGCGAGCTGGCCATGGGCGTCCTGGGGCCGGCGGCGACGGTCCTCGACGGGGAACCGTTGCCGGAGAACGGCGGGTACGGGCTGGGGGAGCTCCAGCGCTCCTTTCTCTTCGCCCGTGCCGAGACCATTTACGGTGGGTCGAACCAGATCCAGCGCACCATCATCGGGGAGCGGGTCCTCGGCCTCCCGTCCGAGCCGAAAGGGGTGGCGTGAGCTCGAGCCTCAATGCGTCCTTCGACCCACCGTCCCCACCGCCGGCGCCTGGTGGCCACGGGCTCTTGGAGGGGCGGGTGGTGGTCGTGACCGCGGCGGCCGGGACGGGCATCGGGTCGGCCACGGCCCGGCGCTGCCTCGAGGAGGGCGCCGCGGTGGTGGTGTCCGACGCCCACGAGCGGCGCCTGGCCGAGACGGCGGAGCAGCTGGCGAGCGAGATTGGCGGGGACGGCGGCGAGCGGGTGCACGCGCTGGCCTGCGACGTGCGTGACGAGCTCCAGGTCGTGGCCCTGTACGAGGGCGCGGCGGCGCGCTTCGGCCGCATCGACGTGGCGGTGCACAACGCCGGGCTCGGCGGCACCGTCCCCTTGGTGGAGATGACCGACGAGCAGTGGTCGACCGTGCTCGACATCACCCTGACCGGCACCTTCCGCTGCACGCGTGCCGCGCTGAAGGTGATGCTGGCGCAGAAGGGCGGCGTCATCGTCAACAACGCCTCGGTGCTCGGGTGGCGGGCCCAGCCGGGCCAGGCGCACTACGCCGCCGCCAAGGCGGGCGTGATGGCCCTGACCCGCTGCGCCGCCGCGGAGGCGGCGCCCTTCGGTGTGCGGGTCAACGCCGTGTCGCCCAGCCTCGCCGAGCATCCCTTCTTGAACCGGGCCATCCCCGACGAGGATCTCGCCGTCTTGCGCCGCCGCGAGCTGTTCGGGCGCGGCGCCGAGACGTGGGAGGTGGCCAACGTCATCGTGTTCCTGGCCAGCGACTACTCGTCCTACCTGTCCGGAGAGGTCATCTCCGTGAGCAGCCAGCACCCGTGAGCCCGTCGCCCGCCGGCCCGCCGCCCGCGACCCCGTCGCCCGTGCCCACAGGCATCGGTGGCGCGCCCAGCGAGCAGGAGGACCCGCGGGCTGACCTCGTCTGGGGCACGGTGCCGCGGCTGGTGGACGACGCGGCGCGGCGCCACGGTGCGACGGAGGCACTCGTCGACGGCGGGACGCGGCTGACCTACGCCCAGCTGGCGCCGGAGGTGGACCGCTACGCCCGCGGCTTCGTCGCCGCCGGGGTGGAGGCCACCGACCGCGTGGCCATCTGGGCGCCCAACTGCGCCGAGTGGATGCTCGCCGCCCTGGGGGCGCTGCGGGCCGGTGCCGTGCTCGTGCCGCTCAACACCCGCTTCAAGGGGGGCGAAGCCGCGTACATCTCCCGCGCCTCGGGCGCCACGACGTTGCTCACCGTGCGCGGCTTCCTGGGGACCGACTACCCGGCCCTGCTGGCGGGCGAGGACACCGGGGCGCTGGCCCGCATCGTGCTGTTGCGCCAGGAGGGCGACGCCGCCGCCGCCCCGGTCCGGCGGGGCGGCCCGGCGGTCACCGGCCTGGCGGCCTTCCTCGAGGCGGGCGAGGGTGTCGACCCGGCGGCGACGGCGGAGCGGGCCGCGGCGGTGCAGCCCGGCGACATGTCCGACCTCATCTTCACGTCGGGCACCACCGGTCACCCCAAGGGGGCGGCGGCGACCCACGCGCAGAGCCTGCGCACGTTCGGGACGTGGTCGTCCATCGTCGGGCTGGCCCCGGGCGACCGCTACCTCGTGGTCAACCCCTTCTTCCACACCTTCGGTTACAAGGCGGGCATCCTGGCCTGCCTCATGGCCGGCGCCACCGTGGTGCCCGAACCGGTCCTCGACGCCGCGGCGGTGATGGCGCGCATCGCCGCCGAACGCATCACCGTCCTGCCCGGGCCACCCACGCTGTACCAGACGCTGCTGGCCGATCCCCGCCGCGCCGAGCACGATCTGTCGACGCTGCGCCTCGGGGTGACCGGCGCCGCGATCGTGCCCGTCGAGCTGGTGCGGGCCATGGGCGAGGAGCTGGGCTTCGACACCGTCCTGACCGCCTACGGCCTGACCGAGTCCTGCGGGACCGTGACGATGTGCCGGCGGGGCGACCCGCCCGACATCGTGGCCACGACCTCGGGGCGGGCCATCCCGGGCCTGGAGGTGCGCGCGGTGGCGGAGGGGAGCGAGGTGCCGACCGGTGAGCCAGGCGAGATCGTGGTGCGCGGCTACACGGTCATGCCGGGCTATTGGAAGAACGAGGAGGCGACGGCCGAGGCGGTCGACGCGCAGGGTTGGCTGCACAGCGGCGACATCGGCGTCATGGACGCGGGCGGCAACGTGACCATCACGGACCGGGTCAAGGACATGTACGTGGTGGGCGGCTTCAACGCCTACCCGGCCGAGATCGAGGCGATGCTGCGCCGGCACGAGGCGGTGGCGCAGGTGGCCGTGGTCGGCGTGCCCGACCCGCGCCTGGGCGAGGTCGGCTGCGCCTATGTCGTGGCGGCCGGTGCGGGAGGTGGCGACGAACCGGAGGAGGTCGGCCGCTCTATCCTCAACTGGTCGCGAGGCGCCATGGCCAACTACAAGGTCCCCCGCGGCGTGGTGCTGGTCGACGCGCTACCGGTCAACGCCAGCGGGAAGGTGCTCAAGCGCGAGCTGCGGCGGCGCCTTGCGGACGGTGCCGACAAGGTCATCACAATCGAGGTCATCACCAACGAGTCGTGACCTGCGGGTCGTGACCAACGAGAGGAGCGAGAGTGCGAGGCATCGTCTACACAGGAGAGGGGGTCGAGGTCACCGACGCGCTCGAGGTGCGGGGCCCCGGGCCGAAGGAGGTCCAGGTGCGCATGGAGGCGGCCGGAGTGTGCCACTCCGACCTGTCGGTCATCGACGGGACGATCCCCTTCCCCGCGCCGGCCGTGCTCGGCCACGAGGGCGCCGGGGTCGTGGAGGCGGTCGGCGACGCCGTGCGGTCGGTGAAGGTGGGCGACCACGTGGTCATCGCCACCCTGGCTAGCTGCGGCGCCTGCCGCGCCTGCAGCACCGGCCACCCGACGTGGTGCAAGAGCTCCCTCGGGAACATCTCGACGCCGTTCACCTTCAAGGGGGAACCAGCGTCCAACTTCGCCGCGGCGTCGGTCTTCTCGGAGGTGACGATCGTCAGTGAGGTGCAGGCGGTGCGCATCCCCAAGGAGATCCCGCTGTCGTCGGCCTGCCTCATCGGGTGCGGTGTCCTCACCGGAGTGGGCGCGGTGCTGAACCGGGCCAAGGTCCGTCCCGGCGACACGGCGGCCGTCTTCGGCGTCGGCGGGGTGGGACTCAACGTGATTCAAGGGTTGCGCATCGCCGGGGCCACCAGGATCGTGGCAGTCGACACCGTGGCGGCCAAGGAGGAGCTCGGACGCCAGTTCGGCGCGACCCACTTCGTCGACGCCGGCGCGGGCGACGCCGCCGCCGCGGTGCGCCAGCTCGTGCCGGCCAACCCGCAGTCGGCCGCCGGCGCCCTCTCCCCGCTCGGCGGAGTGACCTGGGCCTTCGATTGCGTCGGCCACCCCGCCGTCCTGCACAGCGCGCTCGACTGCCTGGACTGGGGCGGCACGGCGGTGGCCATCGGCATCCCGCCGCGGGGCACCGAGGTGCCGGTGGACATCAACGCGTTGACCTACGTCGACCGCGGCCTGCTGGGTTGCCGGTACGGCTCGGCCCGCCCGCATCACGACATCCCCCTCATGGTCGACCTCTACCAGGCCGGGCTGCTGATGCTCGACGAGCTGGTGTCGCTGACCCGACCGCTGGACCGCTTCGCCGAGGTCGTCGACGAGATGCACGCGGGCCGGGTCGGCGCGCGGCGTGCTCACCTTCGGCTAAACACGCCCCATGCAAATCTCGGACAAGGCGGACGCGCGGTCATGAAGGGGGTCATCCTCGCCGGGGGAACCGGCTCGCGCCTGTATCCCCTGACGCGCATCACGAACAAGCACCTGCTGCCCATCTACGACCGCCCGATGATCGCCTGGTCGATCGAGGCCGTGGTATCGAGCGGCATCGACGAGATCATGCTCGTCACCGGGGGAACGCACGCCGGCGAGTTCCTGCGCCTGCTCGGCAACGGGCACGAGTACGGCATCGACCAGCTCTCCTACGCCTATCAGGAGAAGGCGGGCGGCATCGCGGAGGCGCTCGGCCTCGCGGCGCACTTCGCCGGGGGTGGCCCGGTGCTCGTCATGTTGGCCGACAACATCCTCGAGCGTTCGATCAGGCCCATGGTCGACGCCTTCCGCGCCGACCCGGTCGGCGCGCGCATCCTGCTCTCCGAGGTGTCGGAGCCCGAGCACCTGCGCCACCTCGGCGTCCCCGCCTTCGCGGACGACGGGCGGGTGGCCCACATAGAGGAGAAGCCGGAGCACCCGGCTTCCGCGTACTGCGTCACCGGCATCTACTGCTACGAGGCCGGTGTGTTCGACATCATCGGCGACCTCGTTCCCTCTGGTCGGGGCGAGCTCGAGATCACCGACGTGAACAACCATTACGTCGGGAAGGGCCAGATGGCCCATGAGGTCCAGGGGGGCTTCTGGGGCGACGCCGGCGAGTCGATCGCGGCGTACTACGCGGTCAACGACTTCGTGCGGGAGAACGGCGCCAATCTCGCGTAACGCCGCCGGCGGCGGCGCCCACGTCGCCATCCCGTGAGGTGGAGGCGCCGGGCGTAGCCTGACCCGGTGAGCGCGCTGTTGGAACTGCAGGAGCTGCGCCGCACCTACGGGCCGTTGACGGCCCTCGACGACCTGTCCTTCACGGTGCCTGCGGGGCGGGTGGTCGGCTTCTTGGGCCCCAACGGCGCCGGCAAGACAACGACCATGCGCGCCATCTTCGGCTTGACCGATCTCGATGCAGGCGGGGTCCGTTGGAACGGCAGCCCGGTCGACCAGAGTGCACGCCGGCGGTTCGGGTACATGCCCGAGGAGCGCGGTCTCTACCCCGACATGCTGGTGGGCGAGCAGCTCGAGTACCTCGGCCGGCTGCACGGGATGGGCGCCGCCAGCGCCGCCTCCTCGACGCAGGCGTGGCTCGAGCGGCTCAACGTCGCCGACCGCGCCGGCAGCAAGGTCGAGGCCCTCTCGCACGGGAACCAGCAACGGGTCCAGCTGGCGGCGGCGCTCGTCCACGAGCCCGAGTTGCTCGTGTTGGACGAACCACTGGCCGGCCTCGACCCTTCGGGCATCGACGCCATCGGGCAGGTCCTGGTGGACCGGGCCCGGGCCGGCTGCTGCGTGCTGTTCTCGAGCCATCAGCTCGACCAGGTGGAGGACCTGTGCGAACAGGTGACGATCATCGACCACGGCCGTCTCGTCGTGTCGGGCACCGTCGACGACCTGGCCAACAGCGGTGCCCGGCGCCTGGTGGTGCGGGTGGAGGGCGATCGGACGGCCGGTTGGGCGCAGGGCCTGCCCGGTGTCTCGGTGTCGGAGGTGGCGGCCGGGGCGGCGCGCCTCCGGCTCGATGACGCGGTCGACAGCGACCTGGTGCTGCGGGCCGCCATGAGGGCCGGGCACGTCACCGAGTTCTCCTTCGGGCGACGCCGGCTCTCCGAGGTCTTCCGCGAGGCGGTGCGGTGATCTTCAGACTCGTCGTCATCGTCGCCGTGGCGGCGGCCTTGGTCCTGCGGATCGTGCGGTACCGCCGGCGCCGCGCCGCGCCGGCTCCCGCCGCCGCCGCCGGCGCCGGCGCCGGGCCCGGTCGGTGGACGGGCTTCGGTGACTCGTTCGGTCCCGTCGGGCTGGTGGCGTTGCGGGAGATCCGGACGCGGGTGCGCGGCCGCATCTTCCGCCTGGGCACCGTCGTCATTCTGTTGGCCGTGGCCGCCGCCATCGTGATCCCGGTCCTCCACAGCAGCGCCACGCCGCCCCAGAAGGTCGCTGCCGTGGGCGCGGACGCCGGCTCGTTGCGCCCGCTGGTGGAGGCGGCGGCGACCGCAGTGGGGACGAGGGTCGAGGTCGTCTCCGAACCGTCGGTCCGCGCCGCCGACGACGCGTTGCGAGCGGGGACGATCGACCTCGCCGTCGTCGACTCGGACAGGATCGTCGTGAACGCGTCGGCCTCGTCGGACGGCACCTCGAGCACGGCCCAGCTGGCGCAGTCGCTGGCGGCGGTGCTGGGGACCGAGCAGGCCTATCGCGCCGCGGGGCTCACGGGCTCGCAGGTCGAGCGGCTGGGGCAGGCGCGGCCCGTGCCGGTGCAGAGCCTGCAGCGGAGCACGACGCGAGCCGCCAACCGGACGACCTCGGTCATCGGGCTCATCCTGTTGTTCTTGATGCTCACGCAGTACAACACCTGGATCCTCATCGGCGTGATGCAGGAGAAGGCGAGCCGCGTCGTGGAGGTGCTGCTCGCCACGGTGCGGCCGCTCCAGTTGCTGGCGGGCAAGGTGCTCGGGATCGGGCTGGTGGCCATGGGTCAGGCGGCGTTGATCGTCGCCTTCGCGTTGGTGGTGGCCGCGGCCGTCGGCAGCGATCTCCTGCACGGGACCGCGCCGTTGGTGTTGTTGAGCGAGTTCCTCTGGCTGGTGCTGGGCTACGCGTTCTACTGCTGGGTCTACGCCGCCGCCGGCTCGATGGCCGAGCGCCAGGACCAGGTCCAGACGCTCGCGCTCCCGCTCACCCTGCCCATCGTCATCGGCTACGTGCTGGCGATCACGGCGGCGAGCAGCGGCAGCGCCAGCCCCTTCGTCGAGGTCCTGGCTTACCTGCCTCCGACGGCTCCCTTCGCCATGCCGGTGCTCGTCAGCCTCAGCCTCGTCGCCTGGTGGCAATTCGTGGCTTCCGTGCTCATCAGCATCGCGGGCACGGTCGCCATGGCGCTCTTGGCGGCCCGGATCTACCGCCGGGCGGTGCTCCGCTCCGGCCAGCGGGTCCGCCTGCGTGAGCTGGTCTCGCCGTCGTCGCACCCACGGCGCGTACCGGATGCGGCCACCGGCATCACCGGCTGACCGTCGCCGCGCCCCTCAATCGGCGCGGGGCTCGGCCGGCACCTCGAGCCTGACCCGCCGCACGCTCTCGGCGATGCCGGCGCCGTCGAGGCCGAGACTGGCCAGGATGTCGTCGGCCTTGCCCTGGGCGAGGAACTGGCGAGGGACGCCCAGGATGCGCGTGGCCGGCGTCGGGAGTCCGGCCGACTCGACCTGCGCGGCCATGGCGTCGAGGAGGAAGGCACCGGCGCCGCCGTGGCGCACGCCGTCCTCTGCGGTGACCACGAGCCGGTGCCGTGCCGCATCGGCGAGCATGGCGACATCGGGCGGCGAGACGACGCGCACATCCCAGATCGTGGCGTCGATCCCCTCGGTGGCCAGCTCGTCGGCCGCACTCACGCAGGCGCCGACCGACTTGCCCACGCCGAGGAGGCAGACCGACCCGTCGCCGGCGCGTAGCTGGCGCGCCTCGAGGCCACGGCCCACCTCGCCGGGGGCCACGTGCCGCGGCGCGGTCTTGGGCACCCGGATGGTGGCCGGCCCCTGCAGCTCGAGGGCGGACCGCAGCATCGGCTCCACCTCTTCGGCCGACGAGGGCGCGAACACGGTCATGCCGGGGATGGACAGGGCGAGGGCCAGGTCGAGGATGCCGTGGTGGCTCGGTCCGTCGTCACCCGTGATGCCGGCACGATCGAGCACGAAGACCACGGGGCAGGCGTGCAGGCCGACATCGAGATTGGCCTGGTCGAAGGCGCGGGACCAGAAGGTCGAGTACACCGCGACGACGGGCCGCAGACCGGCCATGGCCATGCCGGCGGCGGAGGTCGCCTCGTGCTGCTCGGCGATGCCGACGTCGAAGAAGCGATCGGGGAACCGGGCCTGGAAGGCCAAGAGCCCGGTCGGGCCCGGCATGGCGGCGGTGAGCGCCACGATGCGGGGATCCTCCTCGGCCACCGCCAGCAGCGCTCGCGAGAAGGCGTCCGTGTAGGTGGCGGCCCGCTGGAGCGACACGTCGATGCCGCCCTCGGTCCCCGGTGCCGAGTCCGGTGAGGCCACGCCGCCGCTGTCCGAGCCGGCGGAGCCGCCCACCGCCAGGCCGGCCGAGCTGCCCACGGCGTTCTCGAGCGTGATCGACTTGGTCGCCTTGACGTCGTGCAGGCGCTGGATCTCGTCCTCTTCGGCCGGCGCATAGCCGCGACCCTTCTGGGTGAGCACGTGCACGACGATGGGCCCGTCCCACTCGGCGGCGTGGGTGAAGGCCTGCTCCATGTGCTCGATGTCGTGCCCGTCGATCGGCCCGGCGTAGCGCACGCCGAGCGCCTCGAAGAAGGTGTGCGGCGCCACCATCTCGCGCAACGCGCTCGTGAACGAATGCACGCTCGAGTAGGCCAGCTCGCCGAAGGCGGGCAGCTCGCGCAGGCGCAGGCGCAGGCGTTCGCGGGCTGCGGTGTAGGTGGGATTGAGCCGCAGCGTCGTCAGGCTCTGCGAGAGCTGCGAGACCGTCGGTGCGTAGGAGCGGCCGTTGTCGTTCAGCACGATCACGACGCGACGGCGGGAGTGGCCCAGGTTGTTCAGGGCCTCGTACGCCATACCGCCGGTCAGGGCCCCGTCGCCGACGACGGCGACCACCCTGCGCTCCTCGTCGATGCCGCGCAGCGAGAAGCCGCTGGCGATCCCGTGCGCGTAGGAGAGGGCCGTCGACGCGTGGCTGTTCTCGATCCAGTCGTGCTCGGACTCGGCCCGGTTGGGGTAGCCGGACATGCCGCCCGCCTGCTTGAGCGACTTGAAGCCGTAGCGCCGGCCGGTCAACAGCTTGTGCACGTAGGCCTGGTGGCCGGTGTCCCACAGGATGACGTCGCGAGGGGAGTCGAAGACGCGGTGCAGGGCCAAGGTGAGCTCCACCGCGCCCAGGTTCGAGCCCAGATGTCCGCCGGTCGTCGTCACCGTGTCGACGATGAACGTCCTGATCTCCTCGCACAGTTCGGCGAGCTGTTCGTCGTTCAGGCCCTTGACGTCGGCGGGCGTCTCGATGCTTTGCAGGATCATGGCGGTCGCACAAGGCTACCCGTTGGCATCCTCTGCGACCTTGCGCTGCGGGCTCAACAGGGTGCAGATGGCGACCCCGAAGGAGGCCAGGGCCAGGACCTGCAGGCCGCGGGCGGGCCCCAACGACTGTGACACCCAGCCGACGATGGGCGCCCCGGCGACCCAGCCGACGTAGCCGGCGGCCGTGAAGGTGCCCACGGCGCTGACCACCTGGCTCGCCTTGACGCTCACCGTGCTCATGACGAGTGGCCAGAAGAGCGAGGCGCCGCCCGCGCCCAGGGCGAGCCCGAGCGCGGCGACGCCCGAGAAGGACGACAGCGACTCGAGCAGGATGCCGCCGCCGGCCACGCAACCGCCGGTGATGAGGGCGCGCCGGGTGGACAGGCGACCGAGCAGGGACCCGCCGGCGCCGCGGGTGGTCGCGGCCACCAGCTGGCCGACGACATAGGCCCCCGCACCGAGGAGGACGCCGGTGGCCAGGTGGTTGCGCAGGTAGAGCACACCCCAGGTGTCGACGCCCCCCTCTGTGATCTCGGCCAGGGCGAACACGACCAGGAGCACGAGGAGCCCGTCCCGGCGCAGGCGCCGCAGCGGGTGGGCCGTGGACGGGGGCACCGGGCCGACCGCGTCGGCGGGGGTGAGGGCGGTGCCCGGGTCGGTGGTGAGGGCCCAGACGCCGACCACCAGGGCCACGATGGCGATCCCCGGCCACACCCAGCGCCACGACACCCCGGCATGGATGAGGAGCGCGGCGATGGCGGCGCCGGTCAGCGCGCCGGTGTTGAAGAGCGCATGCAGGCGCACGAGCGTGGACGGGTAGCCGACGAGGCGGTGGGAGGCCTCTGCGTTCATGGCGGTGTCGATGGAGCCGCCCGCCACCTCCACCAGGACGAGCACGGTGGCGAAGGCCCATTTGTCGGGCGTGAGCGCCAGCAGGCACAGGAGGGCCGACCAGGCGAACATCGCGATCCACAAGAGCCGGCGGGCCCCCACCCGGTCGGCCAGGTGGGCCATGACCGCGCTCGACGCGCCCGCCACCGCGATGGCGACGGCCAGCAGCACACCCAGCTGGGCGTCGTCGAGCGAGAAGGCCTGCTGGATATCGAAGAGCATCACGGCCCAGCTGCCCCAGAAGAGCCCGAAGGTGCCGAACGCCGCCACCACCGGCCCGGCGCCCGCCAGGAGTCGTGATCCCCCCACCGCGGGCGGGGTCGCGCTCAGGACGAGTCCGCGGCGCCCGCCTTGGCCAGGAATGCGGAGCGGTCCACGACGACCCGGGTCACCCGGCCGGCGCCCACCAGTCCGCCGCCGTCACCCTCGAGCCGGGCGGCCGAGACGGTGAAGGTCAGGCGGCGGCCTTCGACCTTGACCAGGGTGGCCTCGGCCAGGACCACCGATCCGATGGCCACCGGTGCCCGGTGGTCGAACTGCACCCGGGTGGCCACGCTGGACTGTGCCGCGCTGAGGTGGCCGTCCGTGGCCCGGCAGGTGGCCTCCTCGCACAGCGCGATGAGGCGCGGGGTGGCCAGGACCGGGACGTCGCCCGTGCGGAATTGCTCCGCCGTGTCCTGGGTTCCCACCGTCAGCTCGAGCTGGGCGCTGAGCCCGGCGTGCGGCCCGTGCCCCGCGGCGGTCGTGGTCGAGACGGGATCGGCGGGCACGACGATTACGATACCGCCGTGACCGACACCGCCCTCATCGATTCTGACGTGCTCGAACGCGTCCTCACCACGGCATTGGCGGGCGGCGGAGCCATGGCCGAGCTCTTCGCGGAGGACGCCGCGACGGCCAGCGCCATGCTCGATGACCGCCGGGTGGAGGCGCTCTCCTCGGGGCGGTCGCGCGGCGCCGGTATCCGGGTGATCGACGGTGAGACGACCGGTTTCGCCCACACGGCCGACCTGAGCGAGCTCGGGCTGCTGGCCGCCGCCCGAGCGGCGGCGGCGGTGGCCCGCCAGGGGGGGGACGGGGTGCGCGAGGTCGCGCTCGATCCACTATCGGACCATGGGCGACGCGACCGCATCCCGCCCGATTCGGTGGACAAGGCCCGCAAGCTCGAGCTGCTTACCCGGGCGGACGAGGCCGCCCGGGCCGCCAGCGACGCCATCGTCCAGGTGCAGGTCGGCTGCGGGGACAGCAGGCGCCGCATCCTGATCGCCAACTCCGAAGGCCTGCTGGCCCAGGACGAACAGATCCGCACGCGCTTCAACGTCGCCTGCGTCGCCAACGGCGATACGGGGATGCAGACGGGGCACGAGTCGTTGGCGCGCACCGAGGGCTTCGAGATCTTCGAGCGCCGCTCGGTCGAGGACATCGCGCAGGCGGCGGCCACCCGGGCGCTGGTGAAGCTGTCGGCCCGACCGGCGCCTTCGGGCGAGGTGCCCATCGTGCTCGCCGGCGGCAGCGGGGGCATCCTGTTCCACGAGGCGTGCGGGCACGGGCTCGAGGCCGACCACATCGTCAAGGACGCGTCGGTCTATACCGGCCGCGTCGGCGAGCTGGTGGCCAGCCCGCTGGTCACGCTGGTGGACGACGGCACGGTGCTGGGGGAGTGGGGCAACTTCGCCGTGGACGACGAGGGGTGCCCGCCCGGGCGCAACGTGTTGATCGAGAACGGGGTCCTCACCGACTACATGTGGGACTGGTTGCGGGCGCGCAAGGAGGGTCGCACCTCTTCGGGCAACGGCCGGCGGCAGAGCTACCAACACCTGCCGATGGTGCGGATGACGAACACCTACCTTCTCGCCGGGACCGAGGACGCCGATGAGATCGTGGCCCAGACACCCTCGGGTGTCTACGTGAAGCGGCTCGGGGGCGGCCAGGTCAACACGGCAACGGGCGACTTCGTGTTCGGCACCACCGAGGCGTACCTGATTGAGGACGGGCGCATCACGGCGCCACTGCGCGACGCCAACCTCATCGGCAACGGCCCCGAGGTGCTGCGGCGCATCGACGCGGTGGCCACCGACTTCGACATGACGCCGGGTACCTGCGGCAAGGATGGGCAGAGCGTCCCCGTCGGCTGCGGTCAGGCCACGCTGCGCATCACGGGCGTCACGCTCGGTGGCACGGCGTGAGCGACGAGCTCCTCGATCTGGCGCACTCGATCGTGGCGCAGGCGCGCCACGGCGAAGGCATGGAGGTCTACGTGACCCGGGGGACCGACACCGAGGTGCGGGCCTACGAAGGCGAGGTCGAATCGCTGACCTCGGCCGACTCCTCCGGCGTCGGGATCAGGGTCCTCGTCGACGGGCCGGGCGACGCGGGCAGTCAGGTCGGCTTCGCCTGGGCCGGTTCGCTCGACCCCGCCGTGATCGGTGCCACGCTGGCCGACGCCCGCGACAACGCCCGCTTCGCCACCCCCGATCCCGACGTGGTCCTGGCCGAACCGGACGGCGTCACGACCGCCGAGCTCGACCTGTGGGACGAGAGTGTCACCGCGACGCCGATCGAGAAGAAGGTCGCGCTGGCGCTCGATCTGGAGCGGGCGACGCGGGCGGCGGATCCGCGGGTGCGCCAGGTCTCCTCGGCCGACTACTCGGACAGCCGGGTCGAGGTGGCTCTTGCCTCCACGACCGGTATTTCGTCGAACCAGAGGCGGACGAACGCCTTCTTGTCGGTCGACGCCATCGCCGGGGAAGGGGCGGAGACCCAGACCGGCACCGGGTTCAGCGTCGGCCGCGGGCCGGGTGAGCTGGTGGCGGAAGAGGCGATGGACGACGCCGTCCTGCGCGCCACCCGGATGCTGGGCGCCCAGAAGGTGCGGTCGACGCACTGCACGGTGGTGTTCGACCCCCGGGTGGTCTCCACGCTGCTGGCCCTGGTGGCGTCGGCCCTCTCCGGGGAAGCCGTGGTCAAGGGCCGTTCGTTCTTCGCCGGGCGTATCGGCGAGTCCGTCGCCACCGGGGGGGTCACCCTGGTCGACGACCCCACCGATACGCGCGCCTACGGCGCCACGTCACACGACGGCGAGGGGTTGGCCTGCCGGCGCAACGTCCTCATCTCCAAGGGCGTGCTGCGCATGTTTGTCTACGACGCGGTATCGGCCCGCCGGGCCGGGTCGGCGTCCACCGGATCGGCGGTGCGGGGAGGCTTCGCCGGCACGCCCTCGCCCGGCTGCCGGGCGCTGGTGCTCGCTCCGGGGGGCAAGGGGCACGACGAGATCCTGGCCACCGTCGGCGACGGGCTCTACGTCCAGTCGGTCACGGGCATCCACTCGGGGGTGAATCCCGTCAGCGGCGACTTCTCGGTCGGCGCAGAGGGGTTGCTGATCCGGGACGGCGCGCTGGCCCAACCCGTGCGGGAGGTGACGGTCGCCTCCACGTTGCAGCGCATGCTCCAGGCGGTGGTCGAGATCGGCGACGACCTGCGCTGGCTCCCGGGCACGGCCGCCGGCCAGACCCTCGCCATCGCCGAGATGGCGCTGGGCGGCGACTGACGCCTCAGCTGGCGGCGGTCGCGGCGGGCTTGGCTTCGGAGCCCGATGTGTCGCTCGCGGCCGGCGTCGACTCCTTCTTCTCCTTGTTGTCCTTCTTGTCGGCCTTGGGCGTCGAGTCGGCCGCCGCGGCGTCGCCACCAGACGTCCCGGCCTCCTTCGGGCCCGAGCCGTTGCCGCCGGCTGCGGCCCGCGAGTCGGTCTTGTAGAACCCGCTGCCCTTGAGGACGATGCCAACGGCCCCGTAGACCTTGCGCAGTGCACCCTCGCATTCGGGGCAGCGGGTCAGCGGGTCGTCCGAGAAGCTCTGGACGGCCTCGAGCCGGTGCCCGCACGCCGTGCAGGCGTATTCATAGGTCGGCAATGGACTCCTCCGTGGGGCGCTGGTTGGCACTCGCTAGCTGAGACTGCCAAGTCTACCCGCCGGGAGGGCCGGTCGGCGTCGGTCCGTCGTCGTCCCAGGTCGTAGACTGCTCCCTCGTGTCCGACCGCATGCTGGCCAATCTCGACCCGCTGGGCGGCGCCCGCATGGTCGACGTCACGCCCCGTGAGCCCACCCACCGCCGCGCCCTGGCCCGCTGCCGGGTCTCGATGCTGCCCGAGACGACGACGAAGGTCGCCAACAACGCCATCACCAAGGGTGACGTGTTGGCCGCCGCCCGCATCGCCGGCATTCAGGCGGCGAAGCGCACGGCCGAGCTCATCCCCATGTGCCACCCCGTCCTGGTGGGCTCCATCGGGGTGAATTTCTCCATCGGGGACGACTACGTCGAGGTGGAGGCTCAGGTCGAGAGCGTCGACCGCACCGGGGTCGAGATGGAGGCGATGACCGCCTGCGCCGTGGCCGCCCTCACGGTCTACGACATGTGCAAGTCGTCCGATCGCACGATGACCGTCGAGCACCTGGCCCTGTGGGAGAAGTCGGGCGGCCGGTCTGGTCCGTGGCGGCGGGCCGAGTTCAACCACCTCTAGATTCCTTTCCTTTCTCCCTCTTCCCCTTTCCTCTCGCTCTTTCCTCTCGCTCTTTTCTCTCACCGGCGGCGTCCCTTGCCGCGGTCGGCCGTCGGACCTGGTCCGCCCGAGCGCTGCCTGGTCTACATTCGACCCCGGTGACGACCACGACCGACGTGGATGAGGCGCCCGATGTCGGCAAGGGCATCGTCGGCGCCGTCACGTCGGTCGTCGGGCGCATCGGCGGGCGCAACGCGGTCATCGCCCGGTCGCTCGGCACCATGCGGCGCGGCGCCATCACCCACGCCGACGGGGTCAGGCTGGCCCAGGCGGCGGACCAGGCCCGCGACCTCGGGATGCCCTTCGTCTTCTTCGTGGCCTCGAGCGGCGCGGACGTCCTCGACGGCGTGGCCGCGCTGCACGGGTGGGGGCAGGCCGCTGCCGCGATCTCGCGCTGCAGCGGGCGGGTGCCGGTGATCGCAGCGGCGACCGGGCCTGTCGTCTCGGGGCCTGCCCTCCTCCTCGGGCTGTCCGACCTCGTCGTCATGAGCCACGATGCCGTCGCCTTCGTGTCGGGCCCACAGATGGTGGCGGAGTTCACCGGCATTCAGATCGGGATCGCCGACCTGGGCGGGACGGCCATGCACGCCACGGCGAGCGGCCTCTGCGCGGTGGAGTCCGACGACGTGGACGGCGCCGTGGCCGAGCTGCTCGAGTACCTGCCGTCGAACACCGACGAGGTGCCCCCACTGGCACCCGTGAGCGACTCGGTGCTGCGCCCGACGCCGGAGTTGCGAACGTTGATCCCCGACCGCAAGGCCGCCACCTACGACGTACGGGACGTGGTGCGGGCCCTGTGCGACGACGGAGAGTTCCGGGAGCTCTGGCCCCGCTGGGCCGGGCAGCTCGTGACGGCGTTCGGCCGGATGGGCGGGTCCCCGGTGGGGTTCGTGGCCAATCAGCCCCGCATCCTGGCCGGCACCCTCGACATCGCCGCCTCTCAGAAGGGCGCCCGCTTCGTGCGCCTCTGCGACGCGTTCAACCTCCCCATCGTGAGCCTGGTGGACACCCCGGGCTTCCTGCCCGGAAAGGACCTCGAGTGGCGGGGGATGATCCGCCACGGGGCCGAGCTGGCTTTCGCCTACGCGCAGGCGACGGTGCCCCGGCTGTGCCTGATCCTCCGCAAGGCGTTCGGCGGTGCGTACATCGTCATGGACTCCCGGGGCATCGGCAACGACGTCTGCCTCGCCTGGCCGGGGGCCGAGGTGGCGGTGATGGGGGCGTCCGGCGCGGTGCAGATCCTCCACCGGGGCCTCGAGCCCGCGGCGCGCGCGGACAGCGAGCTCGCCTACGAGGAGGCGTACCTCAGCCCGTGGCCGGCGGCCGAACGGGGTCTGGTGGACCAGGTCGTCGACCCCGCGGACACCCGGATCGTGCTCTGCGCCGTGTTGCGCCAGGTCTGCACCAAGCGCGAACTGGTGGTGGGCCGCAAGCACGACGCCGGTCCGCAATAGGGGTTCACGCAGGGAAAAGACAAAATGTCACCAATTCGTAACCAGGCTGAGGTGCATTCGACGGCGAACCCGGTAAAGGATTCGGGCATGATCAGCGGTGTGGTCCCCCCCACAGACGACGACCTCTTCGTCCTCGAGTCCTGCCATAGCACCTGGATCTTCGACACGGACCGGATGCGCTTCCGGCGCGTCCTCAAAGGCCTTGCGCTCGACGTCCATGCCGCGACGACGGCGTGGCGGGCCTACTACGGCCTCGAGATCGACCCCATTTCGGAGTCGTTCGTCGTCCTGCTCAACCCCGAGGGCACCCGCCTGTTGCGGTCGTGGCGCCACGTTGAGCACTGCCCCCAATGCGGGGGGAACCAGACGGCCGAGCTCTCGCTCGACGAGCTGCGGAGCGCGTCGCTGGCCTAGGACCGTTCCTCGAGCGGCGCCCGCAGCTTTGGGGCGACGTCACGGGGGCTCAGCCGGGCACCAGCACTAGTGCCACTGGTCGCGCACGAACGCGCCATAGGCGGTTGCCATGTGGTCGGGCAGGAGGGGTGGCAGACGGCGCGTCACCCGGAGCACGGCGGCGTCGACCCTCGGCACCGGCCGGAAGGCGACGGCCGGTATCCGTCGGCCCATGTCGAAAGACCACCAGGGCACCCACGCCGTGGAGAGCATCGTGGTCGGTGGCGTGGCCGACCGCTTGCGCGCCACCTCCCACTGGACGATCAGATCGGCGCGCTGGAGTCCGCTGCCGAGGTCGTCGAGCAGGTGGCGCAGGATTGCGGTCGTCGCGCCGAAGGGCAGCGAGCCCAACGCCCGGAACGGTTGGCGCGGCATCTGATAGCGCAGTGCGTCGCAGCAGACGACGGAGACGTTCGCCGCGCCGCGCCGGCGCACTTCGCGCCGCAGGCGCTCGGCCCAGTAGGGGTCCTTCTCCAATGCGATGACGCGGACGCCACGCCGAGCGAGCGCCAACGTGCAGGCGCCGCGGCCGGCCCCGATCTCGACCACGAGGTCGTCGGCGGCGAAGGCCGCCTGCGCGACCACGGCATCGGCGAGATCAGGCCGGAGGAAGTTCTGACCGAGACGGCGCCGTCGCTCGTCCCGTCGCGTCCGCTTGTCCGCGGACACGGAAGATCCCTGCTGCACCCATAGGCCACCATTGTGCACCGCCCGGCCACCGGCGCGCCACGGGGAGAGTCACCGGCCGCCGCCCGGCGGTCAGCCGCGGCGCTTCTGGCGGCGGTCGGCGCGTTCGATCTCGCGCTCCACGTCGAACCAGGTGAGAGGCTCGGAGTCCTCGCCGGCGGTCTCGGCCGTCTGCGCCCGCGTCATGATGACGAACGCCACGGTCCACAGCACGGCAATCGTGCTGAGTTTGGCCAGAAAACCGGCCAGCTGCTGATCGAGGAGCGGTGACATGCCCACCACGGTGCCGGCATGGGTGTACGTGGGGTAGAGGGAGTGCCGGGCGAATATCCACACGATGGAGAGGAAGCTCGGGACGATCGACTGGACGATGAGGTAGCCGCCGCGGCCCAACGCGGAGAGTCGTGGCGCCCCCGGCAGCTCCGTCAACACCGGGGCCCACAGAACGAAGCCCGAGGCGAGCACGACGAGCTCGATCGCCACCCGGGCCAGGTCGGAGCGGCCCGCGAGGGTCACGGCGCCGGTGGTCAGCGTGGCCACCGCCACCACGGTGACGATGGCCACCGCTGGGAGCGGCCGGACCACCACCCGCAACACGGCATCGACACCGGCAGGCCGGGTCAGGCGGACGATGAGCGGCTGCGGGGTGCCAAGCACCAGGAGCGGGGGCACGGCCAGCGTCAGGAGCAGGCGCTGGAGCACGAGCGCAAGCAGCAGCCAGTGGGCGGCCAGGTCGCCGAGCGGCCAGGTCACGGCGGCGACGAGGACGACGAGGCCACCGAGGAAGAGGATCTTCTGCCGGGTCGAGGGACGACTACCCCCGCGGCGCGTCGCCCACAGGTAGAGGGCGACCAGGGCCGGGAAGGCGAGCAACCAGACCAGGTGGAGATGCCAGTCGAACGGACGCGCGGCGGCCGTCACCGCGCGGCTGCCGCCGTAGGCTCTGGGCGATGGAGGCGCCCACGAAGCTCGACCGGTTGGAGCGCGTCACGGATCTGGTGCTCGTGCTCCTCGACACCCGCCAGCCGTTGACGCTCGACGCGATCGCGCACCACGTCCCCGGATATCCCGCCGAGCACTCGGCGCGGCGCCAGGCCTTCGAACGGGACAAGCGCTTGTTGCGCGACGAGGGCATCCCGGTGCTCACGCAACGACTGCCTGGCCATGAGCAGTACGGGTACCGGATCGACCGCACGTCGTTCTACCTGCCCGACCTGGACCTCGAGCCGGACGAGCAGGTCGCGTTGCATTTCGCCGTCGCCGGCGTCCACCTGGGCGATCCTAGTGGTCGGGATGCGCTGCTGAAGTTGGGCGCCGCCGGCCTGGGCGACGTCCGCCCCATCGCGTCGATGGTGCCCCCGGCCGCCCTCATCGAGCTGTTCGAGGCGGTGCGCACGCATGCCACCGCGTCCTTCGCCTACCGCGCCGCGCCGCGCCGCGTCGCCCCGGTGGGTCTGTGGTTCCGCTTCGGCCACTGGTACCTGGTGGCCTGGGACCTCGACCGCACCGCCGTGCGCACCTTCAGGGTGGACCGGATCGAGGGCGACGTGTCCCGCGGCGACCCCGGTGACGCCGTCGTACCCCACGACGTGGACGTCGAGGCGGCCCTGCCCGATGAACCGTGGGAGGTCGAGGGGGAGGACCGGGTCGAAATGCGGATCCGGGTGGACGCGCTCGAGGCACGCCGGGTCGCCGACGAGGTGGGCGAGGACAAGGTCGTCGACCGGCTCGACGACGGATCGGTCGACCTGGTGCTCGGGGTGTCGTCCTTCGCCTCCATCCGCTCCTGGGTGCTCGGCCTCCTCGACCACGCCACCATCACGGAACCACCCGCCTTCCAGGACGAGATGGTCGCCTGGCTCAACGCGCTCGATCGCGCCCGCCCCGTCGCTCCCGGCCGATGTCCGGGTGCCGGTGGCAGGCGCCGACGACAGCGGGGTGGCATCCGCGGCGCGCGAGCACCCCGGGGCGCGAGACGAGCCGTCGCCTGCGTCGCCTGCTGGCGCTCGTCGGGTGGCTGGCCCAGGTCGGAGAGGCGCCCATCGCGGAGGCGGCGCGCCGGTTCGGCATGAGCGAAGAGGAGTTGGTGGCCGAGCTGGAGCTCGCGGCCTGCTGCGGGACGCCCCCCTACACCCCGGACACACTGATGGAGATAGAGGTGTCGGAGCACTCGGTGCGGGCCTTCTTGCCGGCCGAGTACGCCCGCCCTCGTCCGCTCACGCCGGCCGAGGGGTTCGCGGTCGCCGCATCGGCCCGGCTGCTCCTCGCCGTACCGGGCTCGGAGGACGGCGCGCTGCGCCGCGCCCTGGCCAAGCTCGACGCCGCCCTTGGCTCCCGGGAGGCGGTGGGGCTCGACGTCGACGCACCGGCGCACCTGGCCGTGGTGCGGGAGGCAGCCGAGACGGGCCACGTCCTCGAGATCGACTATCTCTCCGGCTCGCGGGACGAGCTGACGACCCGCACGGTGGAACCGGTGCAGGTCGCCACCATCGACGGCCACTGGTACCTCGATGCCTACTGCCACCGGGCCGGCGACATGCGGCGCTTCCGGGTGGACCGCATCGGGGCGGTGCGGCGGCTCGAGCACACCGCCGAGCCGGTCGTCACGCGCTCCAGGCCGCTCGAGGAGATGTTCGTGCCCGGGCCCGGCGCCGTCGAGGTCCACCTGCAGCTGGGTCCCGACGCGCGCGCTGGGTGCCCGAGTCCGTGCCCGTGCGGGCGGTGGGGCGCGACGAGCAGGGCACGGTGACCGATGTGGTCCTCGACGTCTCGGGCATGGCCTGGTTCGAGCGCCTCCTTCTCCAGCTCGGCCCGGCGGCCCGCGTCCTGAGCCCCCCCGAGCTGACCGGCCTGGCGGCGGACGCCGCCCGCCGGGTGCTCGCCCGCTACACCCGCGCCTGAACCACTCGGCTCGACCGTTCACCCCTGCTGCGTCGCCGGGGCGGGCGAAAGGGGCCGGATGCTCGGGATCCACGGCGTCGGACGGGACAGGGCCGACTACTACCTGTCGGACCTCGCCCGCGAGCTGCCCGTTTCGGAGCCGGGCCACTGGACGGGCAGGGCGGCGGCCCGGCTCGGCCTCGACGGACCGCTCGGGCCGGTTGGGTTCGAACGACTGCTCTGGGGCCGGCACCCCCGGACCGGCCGGCCCATCGGATCGGGCCGGACCACGGTGGCGGCGTTCGACCTGACCTTCAGCGCACCCAAGTCGGCCAGCGTGCTGTTCGCCCTCGGAGGCGAGGACGCCGCACGCCGGGTGGTCGCCGCCCACGCCGAGGCGGTGGCCGGTTCGCTCTCGTACCTGGAGCGCCACGGCGTCACCGCGGTCCGGCGATCGGGGTCCGAACGCGCCGTGATCCCGACCACCGGCGTCATCGCGGGACGCTTCACGCACGCCGTCAACCGCAACGGCGATCCCCACCTGCACAGTCACGTGGTCATGGCGAACCTGGTCCACGGTGTGGACGGACGGTGGAGCAGCTGCGACCGGCGCGGCATCGACGCCCATGGCCAGGCGGCGTCGGCGGTCTACGAGTCGCACCTGCGTGCCGCCATGACGTCAGCGCTCGGCGTGCACTGGTCGGGGGTGCTCGGCCGCACAGCCGAGATCGTGGGCGTGCCACCCCTCCTGCTCGGCGAATTCTCCTCCCGTGCTGCGGACATCCGCCGCCACATGCACGAGGTGGGCGCCCGGTCGGGCCGCGGTGCCCGGGTCGCCTGGGCGGCCACCCGCCCCGCCAAGGTGCCGCCACCGCCCTATCGCGACCTCGTGGTCGAGTGGCAGAGCCGAGCCCGTGCCGTCGGCGGAACGCTCGAGCCCGGGCTCGAGTTCGGGCGTCCCGTGACGGCGGCTCGGGGGGCGCGGCTCGACGAGCACCACTTCGCGTCCGTGATCTCCCTCACGCCGCACGGAGGGGCGCGGCGCCGCGACGTCGTGGCCGCGTTCGGCGCCGCCGCCCGGGATGGAATGGCGACCGAGTCACTCGAACGCCTCGTCGCCCTGTGGGTGCCACCCGGGCCCGCCGGCGTGGCCGAACCGCTCCATCAGCGCCGCGCCGTGGTGCCGGCGAACCACCTCGTGCGCGTGCTCGGCCCCCGTCCGGTCGATCCGGACGATCACGAGCTGTGGGTGGGCGCGGCCCACGCGATCGAGGACTACCGGGACCGGTGGGCGCTCGTCGGCTCCCGGGAACCTCTCGGCGTCGGCGTCTCGTCGGCCCTGTCGTCGCTGTCGACCGCTCGTCTGGCCGACCACGTGCGCACCGTGCACCACCTCGAAACTGTGCGTGCCCGCCTCGGGCAGCGCGAGCCGTTCGGAGTCGAGCTCGGCCTCCGCCGTTGACTCAGCGACCGAGGCCGGGCAGTTCGCGGCTCGCCCGCTCGCGTCCCCGAGGAACGAGCTCCCGCCAGGGCGAGTGCTCGTGCGCCGGCGTCAGCGACACCTCCAGCACCTCCTTGTGGGGGCCGAGGACGAGCGCGCGGCCCGCAGTGCCATGGGCCACCGCATCGACCGGGAGGCGGGCCTGTCGCGACGGGCCGACCGATGTCGAGGGGCGGATGCGGCCCCAGCGACCGACCGTGCGGCTGACCGTGGTCGCGGCCACCTCGTGGTCGCCCGCCAGGGCACTGATGTCGCGCAGCGTCGCGGTATCGGCGATCCCGCGCAGGACCACGGTCGTCCCGAAGAGCGAGAGGAACCCGTCGGCCGCGGGACCCCAGCGGCCCCGAGCCTGGGAAAGGTCCTGCAGGCAGGCGAGGACCAGGAGCCCTTGTCCGGCTCCCTCGCTGACCATGGCGGGGAGATCGGGAATGGGGGCGATGTTGGCGACCTCGTCGAGTGCGAGGAGGGTGGGTGGGCCGCCGCAGCCGTCGCGAGCTCGGGCGTACGCCGCATCGCGCACATCGCCGACGACCGCCACCACGAGTGGCGCGAATTGGCGCTGCCGTCGTCCCGTCGAGCAGACGTACAGCGTGTTGGCGCCGCCGCAGAAGTCCTCGAGGCCGAGCGGCTGGGTACGCGTCGATTCGAGCGCCGCTTCCGTCCGGTAGGCGGCCAGCACTCCCGACGCGGTGGACCAGATCCCCGACTGCTCCCGGGGGTCGGTGACCGCGATCCCGGCGAGCAGATCGGTGGCGGGGGCCTCCTCGCCGGCGTTCGAGGCAAGAATCTCCAGAGCCGGAGCCCCGTTGTGGCGATCGATCCAACGGAGCACATCGGGCATCTCAAGCCCCTCCAGCGCGGCGGCGTGGAGCAGGGTCGAGAGCAGCGCGCCGGCGCGCTCGTTCCAGTGATGCTCCCCTGCACGGAGCCCGTTCAACCGGCTTGCGCCGACCATCGCGTCGGCGGTGACGACCGCGGCGTCCCAGATCGACGCAGTTGTCAGCGGTGACCAACCGACGCGCTCGACGCCCGGTGGACAGTCGACCTCACCGCTCGGGTCGTAGAGGAACGTCCAACCGTCGCCATCGCGCGAGCGAGCGGTGGCGCGCATGACATCGGGTTTGGTCGACGTCGAAACGACCGGCCCGTCGAACAACAAAATATTGGGTATGACCAGGGACGATGTCTTCCCAGAGCGCGGCGGGCCCAGCACCAGCGTCGAACACTGGGGCCCGGCCCAGCTCCATCCGTGCGTTCCACTTCCAACATAGATGCTGTGGTGCGCAAAGCGGTGGACCTCACGCAGTGCAGCAGTCGAAATCAGGCACGAATCCACCATGTCGTCATGCTCGTGATCGTCGCGTTCCATGGACGTGATGTTTACGTTGGGGAACAGAGAAATCCATGGGACATATCGGTCAATGCAGCGACGGCAAGACCGTGATCACGCCGCGCGAGCGCTGCACGGACCACAATTGCGAGAGCGAAACGGAGCGAATCGAAGGTCGTTGACGAAGTCAAAATGACCGCGAAAATTAAGAATGCTTGACCTGAGCGTGTTGACAACAGAAGAATGTGTATACCCGAGGTGTGAGGGAGGGTTGATATGTGCTGCGACACGACGGTGTGTGGCGCGCAAAGCGAAATCTGTCGGTTCGCTTTTTCGCGCCTGTCGTAGAGCGGCACGCTGTCAGCCTGACGTTGCAAATTGGGGAATCAGGGCGGCCTGGTGTGTTGCGGTGGTGTCGATGACGCCGGCGCAGTACCGCCATCCGTCGCAAATGACAGTGAATCCGGTGCGGCAATGCGCACGGCCTCGGGCTTTCGCCCTCGGCGTGGCGCAGGCTTCACCTCTATTCAGTGACCATGCTCCTAGGGAGGTGCACCTGTGGCAGTAGCCGCAAAAAGAAGGGCTCCGGCGAAGAAGTCCGCGAAAAAGCGGGCTCCGGCTCGGAAGGCAGTGAAGCGCGCACCGGCCAAGAAGGCCGCCAAGAGGCGGGCTCCGGCTCGGAAGGCCGTCAAGAGGGCTCCGGCTCGCAAGGCGACCAAGAAGCGGGCAACCGCGCGCAAGGCTGTCAAGAAGCGGGCAACCGCGGCCAAGAAGACGGCCAAGAAGCGGGCAACCGCCCGCAAGGCCGTCAAGAAGCGGGCAACCGCGGCCAAGAAGACGGCCAAGAAGCGGGCAACCGCCCGCAAGGCCGTCAAGAAGCGGGCAACCGCGGTCAAGAAGACGGCCACCAAGAAGCGGGCCACGGCCCGCAAGGCCGTCAAGAAGCGGGCAACCACGGCCAAGAAGGCCGTGCGTCGTGCGCCCGCCCGCAAGGCGGCACGCCGGCGCTAAGCGCTGCGTTCCACCTGGAACACGTGAGACCGGGGGCCTTCGGGCCCCCGGTTCTGCGTCCGGACGTCCCTCATGTCGGCTCCCCGAGCTCGGCGACGTCGGCCGGCCAGTCGACGTCGTAGGCCAGGTCCGGGTCCCGGAGCACCCGCACGGGGAGACCGAGCCGAGTCGCCTCCGCACGGTGCGCCCGGAAGGAGCCGGGGCCGTACGCGAAATGGAACTCGCACCCCGCGGGCAGCCGTAGCACGTTGGTGCCGTCGTCGCGCCGGTCGGGGACGAGGGTGACGCCGTCGAAGGGGAGAAGGGCTCCCAACCCGCTGGCCCGGGGTAGATCGCCGTGGGCGACGGTCACCCACTGCGCGCCGGCACGGACCAGCCGCTCGACTCCCGCTCGCACCGCACCGTTGAGGCCCTGGCCCGGCTCCCACATGACGGCGGCACCCAGCTCCCTGGCCCACAGGGCAACGTTCTCGTCGTCGCAGACGATTGCCACCGGGAGTGGTGCGCACGCCGACACCACGTGCGATGCCATGGCGCGGACCAGCCGTACCCGCTCGGGATCGGCCATCACGGATCCCAACCGCCGCTTGGCCTGATGGAAGGCTTTGACCGGGATCAGCACCACTTCGGGTCCCAGCCGGGCGTCAGGGGGCAGTGCCGCGTCCTGCGCTGACGCCACGGTCGCCCTCGACACCCGGGACAGTGTACGGGTGAACGCGGAGGCGGTTGCGGGGCCGCCGTAGTCTCTTACCCATGGACGATCGGGTGGCAGTGATCGGCGCCGGGTCCTGGGGGACCGCGATGGCGATCATCGTCGGTGCGACGAATCCCGCATCGCTGTGGGTGCGCTCGGCAGACCTGGCCACCACAATGGCCGCGACCCGAGAGAACGGACGCTATCTGCCGGGCATCCGCATCCCCGAGGGTCTGGTGGTGACGTCGTCGCTCTCCGAGGCGCTCGAGGGCGCCACGATCGTCTTCATGGCTGTCCCGTCGCACGGGTTCCGGGCCGTCCTCAGCGACGCAGGGCAACTGGCCGGCGGGATCGAGGCCGTCGTGAGCCTGGCCAAAGGTATCGAGATGGGGACCAACCTCAGAATGTCGCAGGTGGTGGCCGAGGTGCTCCCGGACGTCCCCGCCGGTGTCCTCACCGGCCCGAACCTGGCCCGGGAGGTGGCGCAGGGTCATCCGGCTGCCTGTGTCGTCGCGCTGCCCGACGAATCCCTGGCACGCCGAGTGCAGGCGCTGGTGCACTCGCGCACGTTCCGTACCTACATGGGCACGGACGTCGTCGGATGTGAGATCGCCGGCGCCACCAAGAACGTGATGGCGATTGCCGCCGGGATCGGCGACGGCCTTGGACTTGGGGACAACACACGCGCCGTCCTCATCACGCGTGGCCTGGCCGAACTGGGCCGTCTCGGAGTCGCGCTGGGCGGGAAGGTGCTCACCTTTGGAGGCCTGGCCGGCGTCGGGGACCTGGTGGCGACGTGCGCCAGTCCGCAGAGTCGGAACAGGACCGTCGGCTTCGCCCTGGGAGAGGGACGGTCGCTCGACGAGATCGTGGGAGGGATGCACATGGTGGCCGAGGGCGTCAAAAGCGCCGGCCCACTGGTCGCGCTGGCGCGCGCTCACGGCGTCGAGATGCCGATCGCCGAGCAGGTACAGGCGATCGTCGAGGGTCGATGCACACCCCCCGATGCGCTGATGAACCTGATGAAGCGCCCCTCGCGTCCCGAGTGGGACGAGTCGCTGGTCCGGGGCCTCCCCGCATGAGTGGGCTGTTCCACAGCTTCGACATGTTGGCCGACCCCGACGACGGGGCCCGCCGCGAGGCCGCGCTGGCCCACGTGACGGAGATCCTGCTGATGCACGGGGTCACGGAGGAGGAGATCGACCAGGCCGTCGCCGACGGTGTGATCGACCTCTTTGTGGCGGACCGCATGCTCGTCCCGTCGCGTCGGCGCTACTCGCGGGTCGAGGTCGCCGAGCTGACGGGCGTCTCTCTCGACAAGCTCGAGCGATTCTGGCGGGCGCTCGGCTTCCCTGGCGTGGACGACGACGACCTGGCGTTCACCGACCTCGACCTCGAGGCCGTGCGCCTCTTCCAAGGTCTGCAAGCGCTCGGTGCCGCGGACGGGAGACCGCCGTGCAGATGGCCCGCGTCATCGGTTCGTCCATGGCACGCATCGCCGAGGCAGAGCTCGTGCCCGGGGACATGGTGAGCGCAGAGGTCGATCCGGTGCTGTCGGCCGAGGCGTTCGCCAGCGTGGCGGACGTGACCATCCCGGCCATGGCCAAGCTGCTCGAGTTCGTGTGGCGGCGCCAGGTGGCCGCTGGGATCCAGCGCAGCATGGTGCTGCGCAGTCACGGCCTCGCTCCCGGGCAGAGCCCGGTCTTCGCGGTGGGATTCGCCGACATGGTCGGCTTCACGCTCCTGAGCCAGCATCTGAGCGACGAGGAGCTGGGCGCCGTCGTGGGGCGCTTCGAGGAGATCTCCCACGACATCGTCACGGGCGCCCGCGGCCGGGTGGTCAAGATGATCGGCGACGAGGTCATGTTCGTGGTCGACAGCGTCGCCAACGCGGCGCGCATCGGCCTCGGCCTGGCCGACGCCTACGCCGACGACGACCTCCTGTCCGACGTGCGGGTCGGACTCGCCTGCGGACCCGTGCTCCTACGCGACGGCGACTACTTCGGTCCCACCGTCAACCTGGCCCACCGGATCGTGAACATCGGCAATCCGGGGACGGTCATCATGTCCGACGAATTCCACTCGGCCCTGATGGAGGAAGCACCGGGCGAGTTCAGCGCCCAAGCGCTCCGGCCGCGGCTGCTCAAGGATCTCGGCCGGGTGCAGCTGTGGTGGTGCAGCCGCACCGGCCAGGAGGCCGACGGCACCGGCGCCGCCGCCGACCGTCGTCGCAATGTGCGCTGGGAACGGATCTCCGAGGTGTTGCGCGACCTCGAGGAGCTGCGCGGTGTCGGCGAGCGCCTGCTCAGCGCGAACCGGGGGACCGACTCAGTCGTGGCGCAGCCTGGCGGTGGCGATGCCGAAGGGGCGTAGCTCGAACGAGCCCTCGAAGGGCTGCAGGGGGTAGCCGCGGAAGTCGACCAGCCAACCCGAGCGTCCCGGGAACGAGACGACCGTCGGGCTCCCGGTCGGATTGAAGACGCGTGCCTCGAGCACCCCGGCGACCCGGTGGAGGGCGCTGACCTCGGCGCCGTGCACGGTGAGCTCGGTCCCCGACGGCGGGCGCGTCCACCGCCGAGGCTCCCGACCGCTTCGAGCGGGAGGAGGACGTCGTCGGCCAGCCGGTAAGGGTCGTCGCAGTCGAGCGCAAGCGCGTAGTGCAATGTGATCCGCTTGCCGCGCATCTGCAGGCCTTCGACCGGCGTGAGCGGTCCCGCCGGGAAGGGGCGGTAGGCCATGCCGAGCCGGGACAACATGCCGGTCGACCGCAGCACGGTGAGGGCCACGGAGTGGGCCTGGTCACCCTCGACGTCGACGAGCTCGTACTCGCAGACACCCTCGTGGGCCACGGTGAGGCGCCCGGCGGTGACGAACCGGTTGGAGGGCGCGGTCGGGAGCCCGAATTCGTCGGGCCTGCCCTCGGCCGTCAGCCCGCGGGAGACGACCGTGAAGGCACTCTCGGCCTGCGAATGGGCTGCCGGCTCGGGGAGTGGGAGGTGGACGCGCAGGCGGTGGTCCCCACTCGGGTTCACGAAGGACGTCGTGACCCGGACCACCGGCTCGTCCGCCCGGAGCTCCACGTCGGTGTCGATGTCGACCCGGTGCTCGCCCACCCGGGCCTGCGACGAGCCGTCCACGTGATCGGGCCAGGTGTAGGTCGTGGTGATGCGGGCTCGGGCCCGCACGGGCCCCCGCTCGGCCACCTGGACCGCGACCGACTCCGGTGAGTCCACGAAGGAGTCCTGGCGGGGGGGCGAGTAGTTGTACGAGTCCCCGAGGTCGCCGCCGTCGACCAGCCGGCCGTACCCGGAGGTGCCGTCCAGCGCGAAGGTCCCACTCGTCGGGTCGATCTCCACCCGCGTCAGCCCGTTGGTGAGCACGACAACGTCGCCGGCCTCGACCACCTCGACGGTTGTGCCAGCGGCGCCGGCTCGAAGGCGCTCCATCCGTAGCCCGGCACTTCGGCCGTGCGAGCGGCGATCTTCCGGGTCGACGGCTGGTCCATGGCGATGTGCACCACCGCGTCGGGGCGCGCCCCGAGCCGTGTGTACACGTCCTGCTTGGCCTCGGCGATGGGCACGCCCGGCTTCTCCTCGGTGCCGATGGCGAGGGTGATGTCGATCCCCTCCTCGGTGTCCTCGATCCGGATGTCGTGCACCCAGGCATCGTCGCTGATGCGCGGACCCTGCAGCATGCCCAAGATGGTGCGCACGGTGTCCGCGTCGAGGGCCATCGAACCCGGCAGTCCGGACCGCTCGGACAGCACCTGCACCTCGGGGGGTGCGGGTCCGTCGGCCGGGACGACGAGCTCGACGACGCCGGACCGGGCCCGGGGTGACGGGTTGAGCACCGAGGGACCCGGCTCCGCCAGCGACCGTGCGAACGACCGCACCGCCCGGTCGGCCAGTCCGGCGGCGATGGCCCGTGCCTCGGCGTAGCGATGCAGGACGGCGTCGACCACGTCGTCGACGGAACAGGCGCAGATGGAGTCGTGGGCGGAGTTGCGCACCATCTCGCGCCAGGCCAGTTCGAGCAGCCGGTCCGGGTACTCCGCCGGCGCCTGGAACAACGCAGCCAGCGGCTCCGCTCGCCGCTCCAGCTCGCGTTCCGCCACCGCCCCCTGGCGCTTCACGTCGACGCGGTTCGAGGTGACACCCATGAGCATGTTGGACCGGAAGCCCGAGCGCAGCTCGCCCTGCACCCGTGTCAACCCGTCGCTGCTGGTGCCCGCGAGGTAGCGCGGGAACGACATGATCTCGAAGTCGAACTCGTCCTGGAGGTCGTTGGCCTCGGCCACCACCCGGCCGAGCCATGGTTGGGGCATGAGGTGGTCCGAGCCGTTCATGCACAGCAGGTCGTCACCGATCAGGAAGTCGGCGACCTCCGCCACGTTGTCCCGGGTGCGGCGGACGAGGTCCTTCGCGTCGCCGGGCAGTGCGGCCCCGTTGCCGTACCCAACCGGCAGGTACTCGGCGCGGACGGACGAGCCGTCGGGTGCCTCCCACACGAACGCGTTCTTCGTCACCTGCGAGGGCACGCCGCGCCAGACGACCGCGTCGTGGAAGCCGGCCAGGCGCAGGATCTGAGGCATCTGGGCGATGTGGCCGAACATGTCGGGCAGGTAGCCGACCTCCATGACGCCACCGAACGCCGCCCCCCGGACCAGGCCCATCTGGAGGTTGCGCACGATGGTCTCGCCCGAGGCCAGGAACTCGTCCATGAGGATGTACCACGGCCCCATGCTCAGGCGACCGGCCGCCGCCAGCGCCCTCAGCCGGCCCTCGGCCTCGGGCCGCACCTCGAGGTAGTCGTCGACGACGGCCATCTGCCCGTCGAGCATGAAGTGGGGGTAGCTGGCATCGTGCTCGAGCAGGGGGAGCAACGTGTCGATCAGCTCGACGAGGGCCAGGCGGAAGTCCTGATAGGACTTGTACCATTCCCGGTCCCAGTGCGTGTGAGGAACGATGGCAATGCGGCGGGCGGTCATGACCGCCAGACTATGACCTGCCGTCGACGGCGGTGAAGGCGCTCGTGCCCCGGTGGCGGTGGCCGGATGCGCCGCCGGTGATGCCGGGACGGACGCTCCCCGACGTGTGGGCCGCGCGGTGGGCCGCCCGGCCTGACGCCCCTGTGCTGGTGGACGGGTGGGACGACACGTTGGTCGTCGACGCTGGAGCGCTCGACGAGCGGACCGACCGGTTGGCCTCCTTTCTGGCCGAGCTCGGCGTCGGTGCGGGCGATCGGGTCCTGTGGTGCGCGCGCGCCACCCTCGAGTCGGTGCAGGCCCTCATCGCCGTGCTGCGGGCGGGCGCGGTCCTGGTGCCGCTCAGCCCTTCGGCCCGCGCCGCCGAGGTGGCCCACGTCGTCGACGATGCCAGGCCGCTCGTGGCGATCTGCGACCACGACAGGGCGGAGGGTTTCGGTCGGGGCGTACGCGCGCTGCAGGTGAGCCAGCTCGCCCGCGACGGCGGAACACACGGAGAGGCGGGCGCGGCCCGAGCTGGAGCCGGCCGGCGACGCGCTCATCGTCTACACCTCGGGTACCACCGGAAAGCCCAAGGGAGCCGTGCACACGCATGCGTCGCTCCTCGCCGGTGTCTCGGCGGTCGTCTCCGCCTGGGCCTGGGAACCGGCGGACCGCCTCGTCCTGTGCCTCCCGCTCTTCCACGTCCACGGGCTCTGTGCCGGCCTGTTCGGCACCTTGGCTGCCGGTGCCAGTGCCGCCGTGTACGACCGCTTCGAGGAGACAGCGGTGCTCGGTGCCGTGCCGGCGAGCACCGTCTTCTTCGGCGTCCCCACCATGTACCACCGGCTTGCCGCGTCGGGGCGGGCGGGCGAGCTCGCCACCCTTCGCCTCTGTGTCTCGGGTTCGGCGCCCCTGGCCGCCGACTTGTGGCACCGGCTGGCCGCCGACGGCGTGCCGGTCCTGGAGCGCTACGGCATGACCGAGACACTGCTCACCCTGTCCAACCCCGTGGCGGGCGAGCGCCGTCCCGGCTCGGTCGGGGTGCCTCTCCCCGGGGTGGACGCCGCCGTCGACGACGTCGACGAGGAGGGTGTGGGGGAGCTGCTGGTGCGCGGCGGGTCCCTCTGCCGCGGCTACTGGGGCCGGGACGCCTGGGCACTGGACGAATGGTTCGCGACCGGCGACCTGGTGTCGGTGGCCGACGACGGGTACGTCAGTATCCGGGGCCGCCGGACCGAGCTGATCATCACTGGCGGCCACAACGTCTACCCCGCCGAGGTCGAGGCGGTGCTGTCCCGGCATCCCGGCGTGGTCGAGGTGGCGGTGGTCGGTGTGCCCTCCGCGGAGTGGGGCGAGACCGTCGTGGCTTTCGTCGTGGGCGACCCCGACCAGGCCTCGCTCGACGAGCTGGCGGCGGCCGAGCTGGCACCGTTCAAGTGCCCACGCCACGTGCAGTTCGTCGACGCGCTGCCCCGCAATGCGCTGGGCAAGGTCGTGCGGAGCGAGCTCGCGCTGAGGCCCAGGTGGGGCACTCGGACGGACCATCGGTCCGAGGTCGGTGCTGCGGTAGCGTGATCGCATGCCGACGTTCCTCATGCTCTCCACCGTGGGGCCCGACGGGGCGGCGACGCTGACGGAGAACCCCGACCGCCTCAAGGCCGTCAACGCCGAGGTGGAGGAAATGGGCGTGCGCGTGGTCGCCCAGTGGGCGCTGCTCGGGCCGTACGACTTCTGCACCGTCCTCGACGCCCCGGACGAGACGACGATGGCCCGGGTGGCGTTGGTCCTCGGCTCCCGCGGGACGCTGAAGACGCTCACGCTCTCGGCCATACCGATCGACAGCTACATCGACGGTGTGCTCAAGGCCGGAAAGGGCTGACGCCTCAGTGCCACCAGAAGCCCTGGCGCGCCCGCTCCCGGCGGACGTCGTCCCGGGAGAAGAGCTCGCTCAAGGTGCTGCCGTCCGACATGCGGCGGATGCGGTAGCCGTCCCGTCGACCTCGGCGACCTCGAAGCCGCGCACCCAGGTGCCCTGGTAGCGGTTGCGGACGTCGACCTTGGTCCCCGGCGCCAGGGGAGTGCGTGCGTTGGGACCGGGTGCGTCCCCCCCATCGGCGCTCACGCCTCCATGGTATGAGGCGCCCGGCAGTGTTCCCGTGACCGTCTGCTCGCCCGACCTCAAGGAGGAGCGCCGACTGCGGGCGCAGGGATACGAGATGTGTGGCGGGTCTCGACGAGGTCGGGCGCGGGGCCTGGGCCGGTCCGCTCACCGTCGGCGTCGCCGTCGTGCGCCCCCGGGTGACGCGCCGGTCGATGCCGACCTGGCTGCGGGACTCGAAGATGCTGAGCGAGGCCCGCCGCGAGGAGATCTTCGAGGCCGTCGGTGCGTGGTGCCAGGCCTGGGCGGTCGGGCACGCCTCCCCCTCGGAGTGCGACGAGTGGGGGATGACCGAGGCCCTCCGGGTGGCGGCGCGCCGGGCACTCGGAGGGCTGGGACAAGAACCGGAGGCCCTGTTGGTCGACGGTCCGATCGACCTGCTGCGCCATCCCGACGATCCCTTTGCCGGCACGGTGCGGCCCATCGTCGACGGCGACGCCAAGTGCGCGTCGGTGGCGGCGGCGTCCGTGTTGGCCAAGGTGGTCCGGGACCGGCTGATGCGCCAGGAGGCGGACCATTTCCCCGCCTATGCCTTCGAGCGCAACAAGGGCTACCCCTCCCCGCTCCACCAGACCGCGCTGCGCGGCTACGGGCCCGTCCGCCATCCACCGGCGCAGCTGGGCCTTCGTGCGCGACCTCCCGTGGAGCGGGCAGGCGCGGTGCCGGCTCGGTTCAGACGACGGTGGTGACCTCGGCGAAGTGGCAGGCCACCGGGTGGCCCTGGCCCCGGTCGACCAGGGCCGGTTCTTCGCTGGCACAGATGTCCTGGGCCTTCCAGCAGCGGGTGCGGAAGCGGCAGCCCGAGGGCGGTGACTGGGGGCTCGGCACGTCGCCCTCGAGCACGATGTGCTGGCGGGCCCGCTCGGCTCTCGGGTCGGGGATGGGCACGGCGGAGAGGAGGGCCTGGGTGTAGGGGTGGGCCGGCCGCTCGTAGACGTTCTTGCGGTCGCCGATCTCGACGATCTTGCCCAGGTACATGACGGCCACCCGGTCGGAGATGTGCCGGACCACCGACAGGTCGTGGGCGATGAAGAGGAAGGCCACACCCAACTCCTGCTGCAGGTCGTCGAGCAGGTTGACGACGCCGGCCTGGATCGAGACGTCGAGGGCCGAGACGGGTTCGTCCAGGACGAGCAGTTTGGGCTGGAGCACGAGCGCCCGGGCGATGCCGACGCGCTGGCGCTGGCCACCGGAGAACTCGCTGGGGTAGCGGTTGGCGTGGTAGGGCTCGAGCCCGACGAGCTTCAGCATCTCGGCCACGCGGCGTTGTTGGGCGCTCCGGTCGCGGATGCCGTGGATCTGGAGCGGCTCGGCGATGGCCTCTCCGATCGGGAGGCGCGGGTCGAGCGAGCCGAAGGGGTCCTGGAAGACGACCTGGATCTGCCGGCGCATGCGCCGCATGTCGCCCGAATCGAGCTCTGTCAGCTCCGTCCCGTCGAACTTGACCGAGCCCGACGTCGGCTCAATGAGCTGCAGCACGGAGCGGCCGGTGGTCGACTTGCCACAGCCCGACTCGCCCGACGAGGCCCAGCGTCTCCCCGGGGGAGATGCTGAAGGAGACGCCACAGACGGCGTGCACCACACCGACCCGGTGTCGCACGAACGTGCCGCCGCGCAGCGGGAAGTGCTTCACCAGGTCCGTGACCTCGAGCAGGGCCGGAGGTGACCCCGGGGTTGGCGCGGTGGTGCCGACCTCGGAGACGGTCATGCCACGACGTTGTCCACGACGCCGTCGGAGAACACCCGGCCATGGTCGCCCCGGCCGACCGCTTCGGCGAAGTGGCAGGCGGCCCGGTGGCCACCGGGCTCCGAGTTGACCGACGGCACGACGACGAGCTCGGGCTCGCTCGCCGTGCAGATTTCGGCGGCGAGCGGGCAGCGGGGTGCGAAGGGGCATCCGGTGCGGTCGCCCAGCATGGAGGGCGGTGCCCCCGGGATCTGGCGGAGGCGCTCGCTGCCGTCGCCGTCGAGTCGGGGCAGCGAGCCGAGCAGGCCGAGGGTGTAGGGCATGGACGGCCGGTAGAAGATGTCCTCGACCGTGCCGGTCTCCACCGGGCGGCCCGCGTACATCACCAGGACGCGATCGGCCAGGCCGGCGATCACGCCAAGGTCGTGGGTGATGAGGAGGAGCGCCGCGCC
The DNA here is from genome assembly GCA_963787525.1 of uncultured Acidimicrobiaceae bacterium. Lineage (GTDB taxonomy): Bacteria > Actinomycetota > Acidimicrobiia > Acidimicrobiales > RAAP-2 > Bog-473. The sequence continues at coordinate 95,621 of CAWBDK010000001.1, forward strand.
CGTCTCGGTCAGGGCCGTCTTGAGCGAGGCCAGCACCTGGGCCTGCACGGTCACGTCCAGGGCCGTGGTCGGCTCGTCCGCCAGGATCACCTCGGGGTCGTTGGCCATGGCGATGGCGATGACGGCCCGCTGCCGCATCCCGCCGGAGAACTCGTGCGGGTAGTTGTTGATCCGCTCGGCGGGGTTGGGGATGCCGACCTGGGCCAGCAGCTCAATGGCACGGGCCTGCGCCGCGTCCTTCGAGATGTCCTGGTGGGCCAGGATCGCCTCGGCGATCTGCCAACCGATCGTGTAGACGGGGTTCAGCGAGGTCATGGGGTCCTGGAAGATCATGGCGATGCCGGTGCCGCGTACCTTCGTCAGCTGCTTCTCCTTCAGGCTGAGGAGGTCGCGGCCCTGGAAGCGGATGGAACCGCGCACATCGGCGCCCTTGGGAAGGAGGCCCATGCAGGCCAGCGCGGTCACCGACTTGCCCGAGCCGGACTCGCCGACGATGCCCAGGACCTCGCCCGGAGCCAACGTGATGTCGATGCCCCGCACGGCGTGCACGACGCCGTCCTTCGTCCGGAAGTCGACCTCCAGACCTTCGACCTGCAGGGCGGGCTCAGCCACTCAGGCCCTGACCCGGCCCTTCTTGGGATCGAAGGCCTCGCGCAGGCCGTCGCCGATGAGGAAGATGGAGAGGATGAGGACGATCAGGAAGACGACGGGGAACACGAAGAGCCACCATTCGGTCGTGGCCGAGTCCTGACCCTGGTCGACCAACAGTCCGAGCGACACGTTGGGGGGCTGGACGCCCAGCCCGAGGAAGGACAGCGTGGACTCGAAGATGATGCTCAGCGCCACGGTGAGCGTGGCGTTGACGATGATGGGCCCGACTGCGTTGGGCAGCATGTGCTTCACGATGATGCGCCGGTTCGTGGCGCCGAGCGCCCGCGATGCCTCGACGAAATCGCGTTCGCGCAGCGAGAGGAAGTCCGCCCGCACGAGCCGGGCCACATACGTCCACGACAAGAGGCCGATGATGATGGCCAGGCCGAGCCAGTTGTCCGATTCCTTGGAGAGCTTGTTGGCCAGGACGATCAGGACGGCCAGCACGGGCAGCACCAGGACCAGGTCGACGAAGCGCATGAGCAGTGAGTCGACCCAGCCCCGGTAGAAGCCGGCGATGGCGCCGACGGTCACACCGATGAGGGTCGCCATGGCGGCCACCGTCAGCGCGATCTGAATGTCCTTCTCGACGCCGGCCATGACCTGGGCGAACATGTCGTTGCCGATGGCGTTGGTGCCGAAGGGATTGGCCAACGACGGCGGGTCGTTGAGGTCGTTGGTGATGGAGGTGTAGCTGTACGTCCAGAAGTGGCCGACGACCAGCGAGGCGATGCCCAGCAGGGCGAAGGTGGCGAGCCCGATCATGGCCAGCCGCTGATGGAAGAAGCGGCCCAGGACGATGCGGGACTGGCTCTTGGCCTCGCCGTGCAGGCCGTGGGCCTCGGCGGAGGAGACGGAGAAGCCCACGGTGGGAGACGCCAGCGTGTGCATGCCCGCCTCGGTGGTGGCGACCGACGCCGGCGTCGACGACGAAGTTCTCCTCGACGACGGGAGGCTCAGGCATAACGGATCCTCGGATCGAGCACGCCGTAGAGGATGTCGGCGAGGAGGTTGAACAGGATGACGAAGGTGGCCGTGAGCAACAGATAGGCCAGCATCACGTTCGTGTCGAGGTTGGTGACTCCGGTCACGTACCACTGCCCCAGGCCCTGCCATCCGAACACGATCTCGGTGATGATGGCGCCGCCGAGCACGGCGGCGAAGTCCAGCGCGACGACCGTCGTCACCGGGATCAGCGCATTTCGCAGCACGTGGCGGATCAGGACCCGGCGCCGGCTGAGGCCCTTGGCCCGGGCCAGGCGCACGTGGTCGGCATCGAGTGTCTCGATCATTGACGAGCGCTGGTAGATGGCCCACGACGCGTACGAAATGAGGACGAGGGTCAAGGCGGGCAGCGCGGTGTGGGCCGCATAGTCGGGCAGCCGGCTGAAGAAGGACCCGCTCAGGGTCGGGCTCTGCTCCCCGTCGGTGTAGAAGACGATCTTGTTCAGGTGCTGGTTGATCGGGATGGCCACGAACTCCTTGAGGGCGAGGCCAAGGACGAAGATCGGCGTCGCCAGCAGCACGAAGTTGGTGACGGTGATGGCGTGGTCGGTGAGCTTGTTCTGCCGGACCGCGGCCACGACGCCCATGAAGATGGCGACGAAGATGGCGATGATGGTGGCGACGACCACCATGCGCAGGGTCACGAAGAGGTGGGACATCAGTTGCGAGGCCACGTCCTGGCCGTTGATGGTGGTGCCCAGGTTGCCGTGGATGGCGCCGGTGAACCAGATCCAGTAGCGCTGCCACAGCGGGTCGTTGAGGTGCAACAGCCTCTCCCTCGCCACGACGGTGGCGTGGGGGATGTGCGGGTTGGCGTTCAGGAGCGCCAGTGGATTGCCGGAGCTGGCGACGAGGAGGAAGACGAAGATCGTCGCGAAGAACAGCACGACGATGCTGATAAGCAGGCGCCTAATGACGTAGGCGAACATGGGCGGATTCTAGGTGCAGGGGAAGTTGGAGCAGGGCCGACCGTCGTGGTCGACCCCTGCTCCGCGTCCGGCTGCGCCGACTAGCTGTTCGTCCAGTCTTCGGCGTTCCAGGTGACGCCGACGCTCGAGGTGTTGGGGACGACACCCTTGAGGTTGTTGGACCAGGCCCAGAACTGCGGCTTCTGGTACAGCGGCAGCGTCACCATGTTCTGCCACAGGATGGCGTCGGCCTTGTTGTAGTCCGAGATCTCCAGCGAGGTGCTCTGGGCGGCCGAGCCGTTGGCCATCAGGGTGTCCACCTGCGAGTTGGCCGAGTGGTTCCAGTTCTCAGCGCAGTTGTTGGTGTTCGTGTAGGAGCAGTAGATGGGCTGGTTGCCCGACACGAACGGCGTGGTCACCCAGGCGAACTCGGCGATCTGGAAGGTGCCGCCCGGGAGGTTGGTCCCGAAGAACGTGCTGGCGTCGTAGTTCTGGATGTTGATCTTGATCCCGATCGCCTTCATCTGCGACTGGAACAGCTCCTCGGTCTGGGACCGGATGGCGTTGCCCGACGTCGACTGGATCGTGAACGTCAGGGGCTGGCCCTTCTGCGGCCCGTAGTTGGGCTCGTAGTAGCCGTTGACCTTCTTGAAGCCGAGCTCCTTCAGCAGGTTCGCCGACTGGCTCGGGTTGTAGGCGTACGGGGTGTTCTTGTAGCCCGTCTGGGTCGCCACCAGCATGCGGCTGCCCAGCGGGGAGATGCCCTTGGAGATCTCGCCCACCGTGCGGTTGATCAACGTCTGCCGGTTCACGCCGTGGGCGATAGCCTCACGGACCTGGACCTTGGCCAGGTACGGGTCGGCCTGGTTGAAGTCGAAGTGCTCGAACTCGAGCCCCGGCAGCGTCACCTTGGTGGTGTTCGGCACCTGGTTGGCGTTCTGCACGATGGAGAGGCTCACCGTCGACGGGTTGAGGATGTTGATCTCCTTGTTCTGCAACGCCGGCACCAGCTGGCTGTCGTCGGAGAAGAACTGGAAGACGATCTTGTCGAGCTTGCCCGGCGTGCCCCAGTAGGTGGGGTTGCGGGTGAGGACCAGCGACTGGTTCTCGTTGTAGCTCGTGATGGTGTACCAGCTGCCCGAGATGGTCTGGGTCGGGCCGACGAAGCCGGTGTTCCAGCCGACGGTCCGGGCGATGTGGGCCGGCACGATGTTGGTGAAGATGCTCCGCCAGTCGGTGAAGGACGGCTTGAAGGTCACCGTGACGGTGCGGCCGTTCGGGCACAGGCCGACGTTGCGGTCGGCCGTGCTGCCCGGTGCGCAGGCGGCGCCACCTGACGGGTCGGAGCCGACGATCGTACGCGATCTGGTTGTAGCCGGCGGTCGATGGCGTCGTCGTAGGTCATGCCGCCGACGTCGGTGTAGGCGGGGTTCCCGCTCTGGGCCTGCCAGTTGTAGATGAAGTCGTCGGCCGTGATCGGCGTCCCGTCAGACCACACGGCCTTGGGGTTCAACTTGTAGACGACGGTCTGGGGGCTGTCGCTGGTCTGCACCGCGCTCTCGAGGAGCTGGTTGTTCAGCACCGGCTGGAGCTTGGCGTTCACGATGAAGGCCTGGGGCCACACCATGTTCATGATCTCCTGCAGGACGAATTCCGACGCGGCCGAAGTGTTGATGTTGAAACCGGCCAGGTTCTCGTCCAGCGCCATGGTGGCTGTCCCGCCCGAGGAGGACGACGCCTTCGTCGACGCTCCGCTCGCCGACGGCGTGATCGCCACGACGGACAGGCTGAGCGTCCCCGCTGCCAGGGCGGCAAGACCCGACCGCTTCAACATCGCCTTCAGTCCCATAGTGCCCCCTTGTCTGTCGGCCGTCCCGGTGAAGGCCGAACCCGCCTGTCGTCCACTCTTGAGTGTCGGAAGGCGAACGCAAATGTAACCCAATTGCCACATTCTTTTCGGTCATGTCTTCGAGAATTTCTGCGGGAACGCGCCGCCGAGGGTCCCGATCCGGTGTACGGCCGCCTGTCGCACAGGATCCATGCGTCCAGGCCCTGTCTAACGCATCGAACAGAACCTGAGTGCCAACTGGGAGCCCACTGCGTGGTGGATGGCGACCACCCACTAAAATCGAAGCCGAGGCGATGGTCTATGTCCTTGCGGTAGCAGCAGCACTCTCCAACGCGCTGGCCAGCGTGTTCCAGCGCATGGGCGTCGAGGACGCGCCCGAGGAGTCGACCATGCGGCTGAGCCTCATCGCCCACGCCGTCCGCCGGGGTGTCTGGCTGATGGGCTTCGGCTTCATCATCTGCTCCTTCTTGTTGCAGTCCTTCGCGCTGCACATCGGCCGGCTCTCCGTGGTGCAACCCATCTTGACCATGGAGCTGCTGTTCCTCGTGGCCATCCTCGGCACGTACTTCCGCTTCTCCATCTCCTTCCGCGAGTGGATCGGGGCCGGGGCCATCGCGTTCGGGCTCTCCGGCTTCCTCTTCTTCGCCGCTCCGGGCGGTGGGGACGAGGTGCCGACCAACCTCGGTTGGATCGTCGTCGGCGGCAGCGCCAGCGCCCTGATCGTCCTCTCCGTGCTGGCGACCCGCTGGGGCCCGCGCTGGTGGAAGGCGGCCATGTTCGGCACGGGCGCCGCAATCTCCTTCGCCTTCACCGCCGCCCTCATCAAGGTGGTGAGCGACTACGCGGCGAACGACTGGGTGACCCTGTTCGAGCACTGGCAGACCTACGGCGTCATCGCCTTCGGGCTGCTCGGGCTCTTCCTCACCCAGAACGCGTTCCACGCCGGGCCTCTGGCCGCCTCGCAATCGACCCTGGTCCTGGTCGACCCGCTGGTCAGCATCTGCCTGGGTATCGCCCTGTACGGCGACAGCCTGCGGACGTCCGGGCCTTACGGGCCATTGGAGGCTCTCTCGCTCCTCCTCATGTTCATGGGGGCGGTGTTCCTCTCCCATTCGCCGCTCATCACCGGCATGAGGAGCGAGGGTAAGGGGGTCGAGTACGACGAGATGTTGTCGCGGCGCCTCAAGCACCCCGTCCGCCACGATGCCGTGTCCGACAGCGGGTTGCCTTTTTCTTCCGCCTAATTCGCCCCCCGCTCCACGACCAGGCGCACGAGCGCTGCGAAATGATCAGGGTGCGAGAGGTGCGCCCCGTGCTGGGCGCCTTCGATCTCGTAGACCACCGCGCCGGGGACGTTGGCCCCCAGCCATTGCACGGTCTGGCGATGGTGCGGACCCGTCGTCGGCCCGCCCATGCCGAACACCGAGGGCACGTCGAGCGCGCCGACGTCGAACGGGGCACCCTCGCGCCGAAAGCTTCGGAGGTCGGCCAGCAGCGCCGGGCCATCGGCCCGGCGCTCCGCCCGGCCCTTCTCACTGAGGCGGGACCAGGCCGCCGGGCTCACCATGCGGGAGAAGAAGCGCTCGGCCTCCTCCCCGGGATCGTCGGCCACGGGGGGCCAGGGGCGGCCCACGCCGGCCGTGCGGCGGAAGCCGAGCCAGGGCATGGGTGGTTCGTAGGCCCCGATGGCGTCGAAGGCACGGGGGTCGGCCAGTGCCGCGCCGATGACCACGTCACCCCCGAGGCTGTGGCCGACGGCCACGACCCGGCCGCACCCTCCGGCTCGGGCTTCTTCTGCAATTGAGAGGAGATCATCGATGTGCCCCCCGAGATCGACCACCCCGCCTCCCCGCGAACCCTGGTAGCCGCGGCGGTCGTAGGCCAGGGTCGTGAAATCGGGCAGCCGGCGCATGACCCGCTGGAAGCTCTCGCCCCGGTCGAGTGACCCGTGGACGAACACCACGGTGGCGGCACCGGGGCCGGCGGGCCGCGACAAGAGATGGAGTGCGGCCGAAGGGCTCATGGGCAGGGCAGACGCTACCCGTACCGCCCCCTGCACCCAATCGCCGCCGGTAGGGTTGGCCCATGAACCAGTTCGGTGGCGAGGGTGGCTCCTTCGGCCCCAACGCATGGTTGGTCGACGACATGTACGACCGTTTCCTGGCCGACCCCGCCTCGGTCAGCGACAGCTGGCGGGAGTTCTTCGCCGACTACCGCCCCGCCCCTGTTCCGGCCCCCCAACCCCAAGCCGTTGCCCCGGCCCCCCAGGGCCAGCCCGCGGTGGCGGTCGCCGCTCCCGCCGTAGACGCGGGAGGCGAGGAGGCTTCCGTGCTGCGGGGGGCGGCATCGCGGATCGTGGCCAACATGGAGGCCAGCCTGGCCGTGCCCACCGCCACCAGTGTGCGCACGGTCCCGGCCCGCCTTCTCGAGGTCAACCGGCTCATCTTGAACAACCAGTTGGCTCGGACCACCGGCGCCAAGGTCAGCTTCACCCATCTCATCGGGTACGCCGTCGTCCGCGCCCTGCACGACGTGCCGGCTCTCAACTCGGCTTTCGTCGCCGACGCCGACGGGACGGGCAAGCCGGGCGTCATCCACCACAAGCACGTGGGGCTCGGCCTCGCCGTCGACCAAGAGAAGAGCGACGGGAGCCGCACCCTCCTGGTGCCGTGCATCAAGGAGGCGGACGCGCTGGACTTCCGTTCGTTCGTGCTGGCCTACGAGGACCTCATCCGCAAGATCCATACCAACAAGATCGCGCCCGATGACTTCGTCGGGACCACCGTGTCGCTGACCAACCCCGGCACGCTCGGGACCGTGCAGTCCGTTCCCCGACTGATGCCGGGCCAGGGCGCCATCATCGGCGTCGGGGCCCTCGGCTACCCCGCGGGGTTCGAGGCGGCTGATCCGCGGGTGCTGGCCCAGCTGGGTTTGGGCAAGGTTGTCACGCTCACCTCGACCTACGACCACCGGATCATCCAAGGGGCCGAGTCGGGCCTGTTCCTGGCCCGGGTGGCGGCGCTCCTGACCGGAACCGACGGCTTCTACGACGCCTTGTTCGAGTCGATGGGCGTGCCGTACGAGCCGGTGCGCTGGCGCACGGACGACAACGCCGGCGACGGAACCGAGGAAGGCGAGCACCAGCGACTGGTCAAGCAGGTGCACGTGCAGACGCTCATCAACATGTACCGGGTCCGCGGTCATCTCATCGCCCACCTCGATCCTCTCGATGCCGAGCCTCCGCACATCCACGCCGAGCTCGATCCCCTGAGCTATGGGCTCACCATCTGGGACCTTCCCCGCCAGTTCGTCGCCGACGGCCTGGCCGGACGCGACGTCGCCACGCTCGACGAGATCCTCCACGTGCTGCGCGACGCCTACTGCCGCACGCTCGGCATCGAGTACATGCACATTCAGGACCCGGAACAGAAGCGCTGGATCCAACAGCACGTGGAAGGTCATCCGAGCACGCTCAATCTGGACGAGCAGCGGCACATCCTCGACCGTCTCAACGCCGCCGAGGTCTTCGAGCGCTTCCTCCACACTCGCTACGTGGGGCAGAAGCGCTTCGGCCTCGAGGGTGCCGAGTCGACCATCGTCCTGCTCGACGCGCTGCTCGACGCCGCGGCCGGCTCCGGCGTGGCGGAGGTCGTGATGGGGACGGCGCACCGCGGCCGGCTCAACGTGCTGGCCAACATCGTGGGCAAGTCGTACCGGGAGATCTTCGAGGAGTTCGAAGGCAACCTCGACCCCGAGTCCGTTCAGGGCTCCGGAGACGTGAAGTACCACAAGGGCGCCCGCGGGGTGTTCCATGGGAGTGCCGGCGAAGAGCTTCCCATCACTCTCGCCTCGAACCCGTCACATCTCGAGGCGGTCGACCCGGTCGTGGAGGGAATGACGCGTGCGAAGCAGGATCGCCTGTCGCCGCCCACCGACGGGACACCGGCCGCCGCGGCGGAAGGTGCAGACGGCTTCCCGTGCCTGTCCGTCCTTGTCCACGGCGACGCCGCGTTCGCCGGCCAGGGGGTCGTGGCCGAGACGCTCAACCTTTCGGGCCTCTCGGGCTACCGCACCGGGGGCACCGTGCACGTGGTGATCAACAACCAGCTCGGCTTCACGACGGCTCCGGCCTCGGCCCGCACGTCGGTGTACCCGACCGACGTGGCCAAGATGGTGCAGGCGCCCATCTTCCACGTGAATGGCGACGACCCCGAGGCGTGCGTGCGGGCAGCCCGCCTGGCCTTCACGTTCCGTCAGACCTTCCACAAGGACGTCGTGATCGATCTGGTCTGCTACCGCAAGCACGGGCACAACGAAGGCGACGACCCCAGCTACACCCAGCCGCTCATGTACCAGAGGATCGAGGCCAAGCGATCGGTGCGCAAGCTCTACACCGAGACGCTGGTACGACGGGGCGATATCACGCTCGAGGAGGCCGAGTCCGCCCTCGACGACTTCAACGCCAGGCTGCAGGCGGTGCTCGACGAAGTGCGCGGGGAGCCTTCGCTCGCCCCGACCGAACTGCCCGCACCCGATCCCGGCCCGCCGGAAGCGCCGGCGGTCGACTCCGGCGTGGCGCCCGAGGTGCTGCGAGCCCTCTCCTCGGTCGTGCGGTCGGTCCCGGAGGGCTTCACCATCCACCCCAAGCTGGTGCGCCAGTTCGCGCAGCGCGACGAGCTCGTCGCGAGCGGGGAGGTCGACTGGGCGCTGGCCGAGGCGCTCGCCATCGGCTCGCTGATGTACGAGGGCATCAACGTGCGCCTCACCGGCCAGGACACCCGCCGCGGCACCTTCAGCCACCGCCATGCGGTCCTCGTCGACTACACCAACGGCGAGGAGTACGTGCCGCTGGCGCACATCCGCGACGGCCTGCGGCGCAGCGGGGCCGGCCAGCTCGTGCCGGCGGGGGAGATGGGCAACTTCACCGTGCGCGACTCACTGCTGTCCGAGTACGCCGCCGTCGGCTTCGAGTACGGCTACTCCGTCGAGGCGCCGGAGGCGCTGGTCGCCTGGGAGGCGCAGTTCGGCGACTTCGCCAACGGGGCCCAGATCATCATCGACAACTTCCTGGTGGCGGCCGAGAACAAGTGGGGGCAGTACGCGGGACTCGTGATGCTGTTGCCGCACGGCTACGAGGGCCAGGGGCCCGAGCACTCGTCGGCGCGCTTCGAGCGCTTCCTCGCGCTCTCCGCCCGGGGCAACCTCCGGGTCACGGTCCCGTCCACCTCGGCGCAGTACTTCCACCTCCTGCGCTCCCAAGCCCTGTTGAGCCCGAAGCGGCCGCTGATCGTCGTGACGCCCAAGTCGATGTTGCGGGCCCACGCGTCACGCTCGACCTTCACTGACCTCGAGTCGGGCTCCTTCCGGCCGGTGATCGACGACGACTCGGTCGAGGACCCCGCGACGGTCCGCCGCATCGTCCTGTGCAGCGGGAAGATCGGCCACGAGGCGGTGCAGTGGCGGGCGGAGCTCGAACCCGAGGAGGCGTCCCGCATCGCATTGGTCTGGATGGAGCAGCTCTACCCGTGGCCGGTGCAGCTCTTGACCGGCATCTTCGAGCGCTACAGCGAGGCCACCGAGGTGGTGTGGCTGCAGGAGGAGCCGGAGAACATGGGCGGCTGGTCCTTCGTGCACGCACGCCTCCATGCCTGCCTGCCCGAGCACCTGCGCCTCCGTCACGTGAGCCGCGCTGAGTCGGCCAGCCCCGCCATCGGGAGCGCCGCCCTGCACCAGCTGGAGCAGACCGATCTCTTGCGACGTGCCCTTGGCTGAACCGCACCATGTCGTCGTGGACGGGTCGAACCTCGCCACCGAAGGGCGCATCGCCCCCAGCCTCATGCAGCTCGATGAGGCGGTGCGCGCGTACGCCGCCGAGGACCCCGGCTCCAGCATCATCGTGGTGGTGGACGCGACCTTTGAACACCGGGTCTCCGACGCCGAGCGCGAAGAGGTCCGCAACGCCATGCTCAACGGCGAGGTGATCTCTCCGCCGGCGGGCGCCATCGGCCGGGGGGACGCGTTCGTGCTGCGCATCGCCGAGCGGACGGGCGCCATCGTCTTGTCCAACGACTCCTTCCAGGAGTTCCACGGGGAGCACCCATGGCTCTTCGACGACGGTCGGCTCATCGGCGGGAAGCCGGTACCCGGCGTGGGGTGGATCTTCACGCCCCGGCTGCCCATCCGCGGACCCAAGAGCCGGGCCGCCACGGCCGAAGCCAGAGTGAAGAAGGACCCCGAGTCCGCTCCGGCCAAGGCGGCCGAGCTCGCCCGGGCGGCCAAGAAGGCTGCCAAGAAGGCGGGCAAGGCCAAGAAGACGGCGAAGAAGGCGGCGCCGCCGGTCGACACCTCCTGGCCGATCGCACCCACCACGCCGCCGCCGGGACGGGGCAAGGTCGACCCGGTGTTCTCGAGCGCCATCGACGAGGCCGTCGAGGAGGCGCTGCACCCGCCGAAGCCCCAGAAGGCGAGGGACTCGGCCAAGACACACACGACGGGCAAGAAGGCGGCGCCCCAGCGAGGGGCCAAGACCAAGAAGGATGCATCCTCGGGGCAGCGGCCGGACGGCAGGAGGTCCCGGGCCAAGGCCGGGGCGCAGCGCGACCACGAGGCCGGCGGGGCGAAGAAGGGTCGGGCGACCCCGCCCCCGGCGGTGAACGAGCCTCTGACCTTCATCAACTTCGTGGCCGCCTTCCCGGTCGGGAGCACGGTCGACGGCGAGGTGGTCTCGTTCACTTCGCACGGCGCAATGGTCGATGTGCCGTTGCCGGGCGGCGGGGCGCTCCACTGCTACATCCCGCTGACCGCCATGGGGACGCCGCCTCCCACCAAGGCGCGCCAGGTGCTCAAGAAGGGCGAGGTGCGACCGTTCGTGCTCTCGGGGTTGGACCCGCCCCGGCGGGTGGCGGAGCTGGCGCTGGCGCAGGCAGCCGTGGCGGCCAAGAAGGGCGCCGCCGGTAAGAAGGCGGGTCGGCCGGCGAAGAAGGCGACCACAAAGGCAGCGTCGCCCACCAAGAAGACCGCCGCGAAGAAGGCCACCGCGAAGAAGGGAGCCGCGCCAGCGAAGGCAACCAAGAAGGCGGCGCCGCCGGCCAAGAAAGCCGTGGGCAAGCGCGCGGCCAAGAAGGTGCCGGTGAACAAGGCCGCCAAGGTGAGGCGATGACGGGCGGTACCCCCCGTTGACCGCCCTGCCGCGACCCGTCGACGTCCTGCCGCACCGGCCGCCCTTCCTCTTCGTCACCGAGCTTTCCGCAGTTGAGCCGGGGGTCTCGGCGCGTGGTCACTGGCAGCTGACGGGGGACGAGCCCTTCTTCAGCGGGCACTTCCCCGGGCGCCCGACGCTTCCCGGCGTCTTGATGGTCGAATCGCTGGCGCAACTGGGCGGCATCGCGGTGCTCCTCGATCCGCGCTACCAGGGCAAGCTTCCGTTGTTCGGCGGCATGGAGCGGGCGCGTTTCCGGCGCCAGGTCGTGCCCGGCGAGACGCTCGAGCTCGAGGTGGTCATCGACCGTCTGTCGGCCCGGGCGGGGAAGGGCCACGGCACCGCCTCGGTGCGAGGGCAGACCGCCTGTGAAGCCGAACTGCTCTTCGTCATAGTCGATGGGAGCGAGACCTGATGCGATTGGCCACCTGGAACGTGAATTCGCTGACAGCCCGAATGCCGCGGGTGACCGACTGGATCGAGTCGCACCAGCCCGATGTGCTCTGTATGCAGGAGACCAAGCAGAGCGACGACAAGTTCCCGGAAAAGGCGTTCGCCGAGCTCGGGTACGAGTCGGCGCACAACGGTGACGGCCGCTGGAACGGCGTTGCCATCCTCAGCAAGGTCGGTCTCGAGAGCGTGACCCGCGGCTTCGGGACTCCCGACGACGACCACGGGCGCCGGCTCGTGTCTGCCGTGTGCGACGGCACCCGGGTGTTCTCCGTCTACGTGCCCAACGGCCGATCCCTCGACAACGAGTTCTACGCGGTGAAGCTGGCCTGGCTGGCGCGCCTGCGGGCCACCCTCGACGAGATGTGCCCGCCGGGCTCCTCTGTCGCGGTCTGCGGGGACTTCAACGTGGCTCCCGACGACGGTGACGTGTGGGACCCCGCGGCATACGTGGGCGCCACCCACGTGAGCGAGCCCGAGCGTGCTGCGCTGCGCGAGGTCGAAGGCTGGGGGCTCGACGACGTCTTCCGCCGCTTCAACGAGCCCGGGACCTTCACGTGGTGGGACTATCGGGCGGGAGACTTCCACGAAGGGCGCGGGATGCGCATCGACCTCGTGCTGGTGAGCGACGACCTGGTCAAGCGGGCCAGCGGAGCCTTCCGCGACCGCGATGCCCGCAAGGGGCAGAAGCCGTCCGACCACGCGCCGGTCGTGGTGGACTTCAGCGACTCCTGAATGGAGCGGCGTCCGAGCCGCTGAGGTCGCGGTCTCGGTGCCGAGCGTCTCGGCCTGCCGGCCCGGGGGTCCGGCCGGAGGCCTCGACGTCGTGCCACCTGGTTCCTTGTTGCTCCGCCTGATGTCTCGAAGCGCGTGGCCTTCGCCAAGAGCAGCCGGAACTGCACGGCCAAGCGCTTCTTCAACGGGTCCTACCGAGCGCTTGGCCGTCGCCAAGAGCGGCAAAGCCGCTCGGCCAAGCACTGCTTCAACTGGTCCTTCCGAGCGCTTGGCCGTCGCCAAGAGCGGCAAAGCCGCTCGGCCAAGCGCTGTCCGACTGGTGGTGCCGTGCTCCTCTGGTCGCCTACCGCAGGTCCAGCAGGAGGTCTCGCAGCGGCACGCCGTCGCAGATGACCACGATCTTGTCGAAGTCCTCCTTGGTCAACGACCGCTGCACTTCGGGCCAGCTCCGCGCGCCGCCCCGCATGTAACCCATGAAGATCTCCCAAATGGCCAGACGCTTGCGCATCCGGTCGACCTCGAACTCGAGGGAGGCGTAGTCGATCGGCTCCGGGCCTTCGATGTCCTCCGCTGCCTCGAGGGACTGGGCCTCCAGGAGATCCTGGCGGAGTCGCTCGAGGGCTGCATCAATCGAGCGAGCATCGGAGAGTGGACTGCCCATCTCCATCCGCATCTTCGCCTCCTCGGTCATCCGTCCCCGGGGTGATCTCCTCGAAGAGAGCGCCCCATTCCGGTTCGCATGGTGACAGGCCGACATGCAGTCGCTCTAGAGCCGTTGGAACCTATTGGGGGCAGGTGGGCTCATTTGTTGTCGGCGCGTTGCGTTCGTTGTCACTCCGTTGATAAAGCGGGCCCCGACGACAACGGGAGACGACTTAAAGGAGCACCTCAATGAGGGTGGGGCCAGGCTCGACGAAGCCCGCCTCGAGCGCCGTCACCAGGTCCCCGGCATCCTCGATCCGCCGTGCCGGCACCCCCATGCCGCGGGCCAGGTCGCAGAAGTCCAGTTCCGGATCCGTCAGGTCGAGCAGCCGGCGGGCGAGCGGGCCGCCGGCGTCGGCGCCGACCCGGTGGAGCTCCATGTTCAAGATCGCGTAGCTCCGGTTGGACAGCACGATCGTGGTCACGTTCAAACCCTCGCGGGCCTGGGTCCACAACGCCTGCAGCGTGTACATCGCGCTGCCGTCCGCTTGGAGGCAGAGCACCGGTCGCTCCGGTGCGGCGACGGCGGCGCCCGTCGCCATCGGCAGGCCGATGCCGATGGCCCCGCCGGTCAGGGTCAGCCAGTCGTGCCGCGGCGCGCCTGCCGTCGCTCCCGCGACGAAGAGACCCGACGTGTTGCCCTCGTCCACCACGATGGCGCCCTCGGGCAGGGTGGCTCCGACGGCGGCCGCCAGCGACTCCGTCGAGACGGCACCCGTGGGGCGCGCCGGCCGAGAGGCCGGTGCCGGGACAGCGGCGTCTCGGGGAGCGCCGACGGCCTCGGCCAGGGTCTCCAGGGCGCCCGCAGCATCCTCTCCGGGTCGAGCCAGCGTGTGCACCGTGCAGCCGACCGGGACGAGGTCGCTGGCCTTGCCGGGGTAGGCGAAGAACGACACGGGGGACTTGGCGTCGACCAGGACGAGGTGACGCACGCCGTCGAGTTGGGCCTGCGCCATCTCGGCCAGGTAGGCCAACCGCTCGACCGGCGGGATTCCGGCCCCCCGCTCGAGGTTGGCGGGGAACGTCTCACCGAGGAGCGCCGCGTCGGTCACCTCCGCCACCCGGCTGGCGGCGTGCAGGCCGCCGGCCCGAAGGGCGCTGCCCCCGAGAAGCAGCGCCGCCCGCTCGCCCGAGCGCAGCGCTTTGGCCACCTCCTCGACGGTGTCGGGGGGCACCACGGCTGCTCGTCCCCGCGGCCGGGGCGAACTGGGGCCGGTGCTCGATTCCGACCACGACGAATCCGCCGGGAGCACCAGCGTGGCGACGCAGCCGGGCGGTCCCGTCGCCGCCGCCACGGCGTCGGCCGCATCGCCCCCCACGTCGTCGGCCCGCGCCGTCGATCGGTACCACCCGGAGACAGCACCCGCAATCGATGCGATGTCCGATTGCAGTGGCGCGTCGTAGCGGGCGTGGTAGGTCGCGTGGTCGCCGACGATGTTCACGACCGGCGTGCGGGCCCGCCTCGCGTTGTGCAGGTTGGCCAGCCCGTTGCCGAGCCCAGGCCCGAGGTGGAGCAGCGTGGCCGCCGGTCGCCCCGCCACGCGTCCGTAGCCGTCGGCGGCGCCGGTGACCACGCCTTCGAAGAGGCAGAGGATGCCGCGCATGGCCGGCACGTCGTCGAGCGCTGCGACGAAGTGCATCTCGGACGTCCCCGGGTTGGCGAAGCACACGTCGACGCCGGCGTCCACCAGCGTCGACAGGAGGGCGCGGGCACCGTTCATGGGGTCTCTCGGGGGTGCACGAACTCCAGCAGCCGGTGCGGCCCGAGAATCCCCTTCGGGTCGAACACGCCCTTGATGGAGCGCATGAGTTCGAGCGACACCGGGTCCTGCATCTCTTGGAAGTACGACATTTTTGCCGTCCCGATGCCGTGCTCACCCGAGATGGCGCCCCCGGCTGCGAGCGCCAGCTCGAAGCTCGCGTGCATGAGGGCCTGCCGCTGCTCGTCGTCGGGCTGGAAGACCGAGATGTGCACGTTGCCGTCGCCGATGTGCCCGCACCCGGTGACGAGCGCGCCGTGCTGCTGTGCCAGCACGGCGACCTGGGCCAGGTAGTCCGGGATGGTGGCGCGCGGGATGACCGTGTCGATGAGATCGTCGCAGCCGGACGCCTTGCCGACGAAGAAGGCCCTCTCCCGGGCGGCGATGAGCTGGGCTCCCGACGTCGCCGGCAGCACGTAGACGTCGAGCGCACCCAGCTCGTCGAGCAGGGTGCCGAGTTGCTCGACGTCCTCCTCCACCCGGTCGGTTTCCATGCCTTCGAGGACGACCACCAGATAGGCGAGGGTCCTCGCCCGCACCTCCTCGGAGACGCCGAGGTCGAGGCCGGCAGCCTTGGTGATGCCACCCATCACCAAGACGTCGATGTACTCGAGGATGGAGGGGTTGATCCCACTGTTCACGATATGGGGCACGGCCTGCGCCACCTCCGCCAACGTCGCGAAGGGCGCCAGCACGGTGGACGACGCGCTGAACCGGGGCTGAACCTTCACGGTGACCTCGGTCGTGATGGCGAGCGTCCCCTCGGAGCCGATGAGCAGTTGCGTCAGGTCGTACCCGCTCGAGCACTTGACGAACTTGCCACCGGTGCGCAGCACCGTACCGTCGGCCAGCACGACCTCGAGCCCCAGCACGTGGTGGCGGGTCACCCCGTAACGGACGGCGCGCATGCCGCCCGCGTTGGTGGCGACGTTTCCGCCGAGCGAGCCGCTCTGCTCGCCCGGGGAGACAGGGTAGATGAGCCCAAGCGGCGCCAGCTCGGCGTTGAGCTGCTCGAGCGTCACGCCCGGCTCCACCACGGCGACCTGGTTCTCGGTGTCGATCTCCCGGATCCGCTTCATGCGGTCGAAGGCCACCAGGATGCCGTCGGACACGGGGACGGCAGCGCCCGAGAGGCCGGTGCCGCTTCCACGGGCCACGACCGGTACCCGGTGCTCGCTCGCCAGACGCAGCACCTCTGACACCTCACCGGTAGTGCCGGGCAGCACGAGGGCCAGGGGGACCACGGGCACGGTCGTGAGTGCCTCGTCGTGGGTGTAGTCGGCGTGGACGGACTCGGCGGCGACGACGTTGCCCTCACCGACGGCCTTGCGCAGTTGCTCCAGGAGTTCCGACATGCGACGGGTCACCCCCACTTCGGATCGATCGGTGCTCCGACCTTACCGGCCCTTACGGTCCTGCGTCGGTGCCGTCGCCGTCGCCGGCCAGCCGGCGCCGGAGCTCCGCCACCCGGGCCGAGACCTCCGCCGCCGCCGTCGGCGCCGCCTCCTTCTCGAGCTCGGCGATGGCGCGTTCAATGGGCGCCAGCCACGGGCTCGGACCCCGCACACCTTTGGCGGTCCGCGCCGCCTCGACGCCGGAGCGCTCGAACCAGCTGCACCAGAGCTCCTCCTCGGAGCGGGTGAGCGCCACGTAGAGCAGGCGTCGCTCCTCGTCCACGGCGGCCGGGGTCTGGGCCGACGCGATGGGCATGAGCCCGGTGCCGAGCCCGAGCACGATGACGGTCGGCCACTGCAGACCCTTGGCGCGGTGGAACGTCGTGAGCACCACGCGGTCGCGGTCCGCCGGGTCCTGCCGCGCCACCTCGTCGTCTTCGTCCTGGTCCGCGCCGCGCCGCTTGGTGTCGGGGCGCAGGTCCGATGCCGGTCCGAGGTCGGCGCCGGCGATCATGCTGGGCACTCTGGCTGCGTCCATGGCCGCCTGCACGGTGGCCAGCTGGGCGTTGGTGCGGGTCAGCACGGCGATGCTCGTCCACGGCCGTCCGGGCGTGCGCGACAGCTTCGCCTGCGCCGCCGCCCAGGTCGCCTCGTCGCCGTCGCTGGCGTGCGACACCACCCTTGGCACCGGCCCGTCGACGCGCGTCGAGCGCGGCGGGACCACGTCGTCCGGCTCGCCGCTCTCGCGCAGCACGGCCGTGGCCACCGCCACCACCTGTGGCGTGCAGCGGTGGTTCTCGTCCAGTCTGATCACCCTGGTGCCCCGCAGGATCTCGGGCAACCGGTCGACCAGGGTGGGATCCGCCCCGTTGAATCCGTAGACCGACTGGTTGGGGTCGCCGACCACGAAGAGGTCGGGTTCGTCGGCGAGCATGGCCGTCAACAGGCGGAACTGGGCCGGGTTCACGTCCTGCATCTCGTCGACGAAGAGGTGACGGGTGCGCCAGCGGATGGAATCGGCGAACTCGCTGTCACCCGCCAGCGCGTCGGCACAGGCGACGATCAGGTCGTCGAAGTCGAGCAAACGGCGGCTGGTCCGTTCGGCCTCGTAGCGGGCGTAGGCGTCCGCCACCTGCTCGGCGCTCATGCCGCTGCGCCGGCGGTGCCGGCGCGCCTCGGCCACGTAGCGCTCCGGCGACACGAGGCGCGCCTTGGCCCAACCGATCTCCCCGTCGAGGGCGCGGGTCCTGCGGGCGTCGCCCGTCGCCACGTCGGCCAGCAGGCGCCGGCGGTCGGGCAGGAGCTGGGGGACGGGGCGCCCTCGCAGTTCACGGTGCTCGCGCAGGAGGCCGAGCGCCGTGCGGTGGAAGGTGCCCGCCTTCACGCCCGAGACACCGAGCGAGTACAAACGCGTGCGCAGCTCCTCGGCCGCCTTGCGGCTGAAGGTGGTGACCAGGGTTCGATCGGGCTCGATGGAGCCGTCGCGCACCCGACGGGCCACCCGGAGCGTGAGCACCCTGGTCTTGCCGGCGCCGGCCCCCGCCACGACACAGAGAAGCGGCTCGTCGGACTCGATGGCCTCGCGCTGCGTCACCGTCAGCCGGCTGGCACCCGGCAGGGCCTCCCACGTGCCGCTCTCCAAGCCCTCGAACGTCATGACCACACTCCGCACGGTACAGAACGGGTGCTCGCAGCACCCGACGGACCGGCGCCTATCGTGGCCGACCGGGGCCGAAGATGCCCGCGCCGCATGGAGGACAGGCCATGGCCGAGGTGGATCGGGAGTGTGAGGTGGTGGTGGTCGGTGCCGGCTACTCCGGCCTGGCCGCCGCCCGCCACCTGGCCCGCGCCGGCGTCGACGTCCTCGTTCTCGATGCTCGCCACCGGGTCGGCGGCCGATCCTTCACCGATGTGACGGCGGCCGGGTTCACCATCGACCGTGGCGGCCAGTGGATCGGGCCGACGCAGGACCACCTCGCTGCCTTGGCGGCCGAGTTGGGCGTGGCGACGTTCCCCACCTACACCTCCGGGCAGGGCGTCGAGCTGCGGGACGGGACGCGGGAGCTCTACGTCGGCCTCATCCCGACCTCGGACCCCGCGGGGGCCGCCGACGGCATTGCCTGCATGCTCGATCTGGACCTGGCGGCCTTCGACGTGCCAGTCGAGGCTCCGTGGGAAGCGGCTGACGCCGTCACGCTGGACGCGCAGACGCTCGCCTCCTACCTGGACACCCATCTGTCCTCACCGTCGGCCCGGTCCATCCTCGAGGTGGCGATCAAGGCGATATTCGGCACCGGCTCCGGCGAGCTCTCGCTCCTGTTCACCCTGTTCTATCTCCACGCTGGCGGGGGGCTCACGAACCTTGCGCGCACCACCGGTGGCGCACAGGAGCGACGCTTCGAGGGTGGTTCCCAGCAACTGGCCGAGGGTATGGCGGCGGAGCTGGGGGAGCGGGTCGTGCTCGGCGCCCCCGTCGAGACGGTCGCCCACGGTCCTGACGACGTCGCGGTCGGCGCCCGCCTCGTTGGCTCGGGGGCCGACCCGGCCGACCCCGCGGCCGAGCACCGTCCCCTGCGCGTCAGCGCCCGCCGGGCGATCCTCGCCATGTCGCCCGCGTTGTGCGGCCGTCTCGCCTACACGCCGGCGCTGCCGGGGCGCCGGGATCAGCTCTGCCAACGCATGCCCATGGGTGCGGTCACCAAGGTGCACGTGTTCTACGACCAACCCTTCTGGCGGGACGACGGGCTGAACGGCCAGATCGTCGCCCCGGGCTCGGTCATGGAGAGCGCCTTCGACAACTCGCCCGACGACGCCTCCCACGGCGCCATCGTCGGCTTCATCGCCGGCGACGACTGCCGTCGCATGGAGGCTGCCGGTCCCGAGGCCCGCCGGGTTGCCGTCCTCGCCGAGCTCGAGCGGGCCTTCGGCCCCCGGGCGCGCAGGCCGAGAGAGGTCGTCGAGCAGCACTGGCCGGCCGAGCCCTTCACCCGGGGCGGTCCGGTCGCCGTGAGCACACCCGGCGCACTGACCGCCCTGGGGCCGGTCCTGCGCGAGCCGGTGGGGACGTTGCACTGGGCCGGAACCGAGACGGCCACGCAGTGGTGCGGCTACCTCGACGGCGCGCTCTCGGCGGGCATCCGCGCCGCGGGCGAGGTGCTGCACACGCTCGAGGGGGAGACCGTTGGCCTCGACTGAGGAGCTGTTCGAAGCCTACGCCGAGTGGCGAACCCGCAGCAACGGCAACCCCCGCCTGACCAAGATGGTGCAGGGCTGGGACCGTGTCATCCACTTCACGACAACCGACACCGGGCAGGCCTACACCATGCGGGTGGCGGACCAGCAGCTGTCCGAGCTCGCGGCGGGCCACGAGGGACAGCCCGATGTCGTCGTGACGGGCAGCAGCGAGGACTTCTGCGACATGTTCTGGGGCGATCTCAACCCGTCGGAGAAGTACATGTCGGGCGAGATCAAGCTGATCGGCTCCCAGCAGGACGTCATGCGGATCGACGCCATCTCCATGGTGGCCTTCCTCGATTCCTGAATCGTCCCGTCGCCATGACCGACGCCGCGACATCCCTCGCGTCACGGGCAACGCTGCGTCGGGCACTGGGCCTGCGCACCGTCGTCAGCACCTCGACCGGTTTGGCCTTCGCCGCCCTGGAGTACCTGGCCGCGGCGGGTCTCGTTGCCTATGTGGCGGGCGACTCCGCCTTCATCCCTATCGTCGTCGCCGGAGTCCTCGCGCTGCTGGCCTACGGCTTCTTCGGCGAGCTGAACGGGATGTTCCCGACGGCGGCCGCCATCCGCCTCTACATGAAGCGCGCCATGGACGACCGCGCCGCGCTGACCATCACGTTCACCTATATGACGACCATCGTACTGGTCATCGCCTCCGACGCCTTCATCGTCGGCAGCGCGCTGGCCCACGCGTTCGGTGAACAGGGCTGGGTCGCCTCCATCTGGATCGTCGGCCTGTTGGCGGTGGCGGTGGTCACCAACCTGCGCGGCATCACGGTGGCCGGCCTGCTCCAGGATCTGGCCACCTCCGTCGTCGTGGTGGCCACGCTGGTCGTCGGCGTGCTGGCCCTGGTCCACAGCGGTCACGGCCTGCACACTCCGTTTCAGCCGCTGCACGGGCACAGCCCGGGCGACTTCTTCGAGGCGATCGCGTTGGGCGTGTTCCTCTACAGCGCGTTCGAATGGGTGACGACGAGTGCCGAGGAAGTACGCAAGCCGGAGTCGATCAACCGCGGCATGCTGATCAGCATCGGGATCCTCTGCGTGGTCTGCGCGGTGGCCACCGTCGCCATGAGCCACACGCTCACGCACAGCGAGCTCACGTCCGCCTACCCCCAGCTCTACCTCGGTGTCGCCGCCATCGGGCATTCGGGGCTGTGGCTGATGGCAGGGGTCACCGCGGTCACGGCGCTCAACACCTTCAACGGCGGGTTCATCACGGCGTCGAGGTTCATCTACGGCACGGCCCGCGAGGGCTCGTTGCCCCGCCAGCTGGCTCGCCTCAACGACCGCGCCGTGCCCTGGGTTCCGGTCGTGACACTGGGTGCTGTCTCCGCCGTGGTTGCGTTGCTCGTGGCCGTGACTCACGCCTGGGAGGTGCTCGTCGCCGTGGGGGCGGCGCTCGAGGCGATGATCTACGGCGTGGCGGGCTTCTGCACGTTGCGCTTGCGGAAGCGCCAGCCCGATACCCCGCGCCCGTTCCGGGTCCGCGGCCTCGCCGTCCTGGGGCCGGTCGGCGTGGTGCTCTTCGGACTGCTCGCGCTCACCGCGTCGGTCTCCGTGCAGAACAGGTTCAACCCGGCACCGCTCGTCATCATTCTCGTCGCCGGGGCCCTGAGTGGCTTCTACGTGGTGCGGGTGCTCCCCGGGGTCAAGGAGCGAGAAGCGGCTCGCCGCGCCGCCACACCCCGGCGTCGTCCGGTCCGCTGATCCTCAGACCACCCGGTGGGTGCGCAGCAGGCGCCGGCGCGCGTGGCGGGCCCGGGCCAGGGTGACCAATTCCTCCACGACCGCGCGAAACGGCAGGCCTTCGGCTTCCCAGAGCATGGGGAACATGGAGATGGGCGTGAAGCCCGGCATGGTGTTCACCTCGTTGACCACGATCCGGTCGTCCTCTTGGAGAAAGAGGTCGACCCGGGCCAGGCCTTCCACCCGCAGGGCCCGGTAGGCCGCCGATGCCACTCGCTGGGCGTCGTCGAGCTGCGCCTCTGTGAGATCGGTGGGTGCGACGGTTTCGGCCACCCCGAGCACGTACTTGTCGTCGAAGTCGTAGAAGTCACGGCTGGCCAGGATCTCGCCCGCCTGCGATACCCGGACCTCCTCGTTGCCCATGAGCGCCAGCTCGAGCTCGCGGCCACGGATGAACTCCTCCATGATCACGTGGTCGTCGAACTCGAAGGCCGAGAGCACCGCGTCGCCGAACCCTGCCGCGTCGGACACCTTGGCGACGCCGATGGAGGAGCCGAGATTGGCCGGCTTCACGAAGAGCGGCAGGCCCAGGGCCCCGATTGCGTCCTCCATCGCCTCGGGTGACCACGACCACCGGGAGGCGAGCCGCCAGGTCGCCACGGGGAGACCGTGGTCCTGCAGCACGGACTTGGCGATGCCCTTGTCCATGCAGATGGCAGACGAAAGGACGCCCGCGCCGACATAGGGCACATTGAGCGCCTCGAGGTGTCCCTGAATGACTCCGTCTTCGCCGAACGGCCCATGGAGCACGGGAAACACGACCGCATCGCGAGGAAGGCCATCTTCGACGTGGGCCAGCCCGGAACCAGGGAACCTCTGCATCAGGTCGTCGGGAGAGTCCAGCGCGTCACCGGCGGCGATATCGACCAGCGCTGATCGCGCCTCCACCCACCGCTTGTCACGCGTCAGACCGATGAGGGTGACCGGCCAGTCCGCATCAAGCGCCGTCTGTGCGATCCGGCGCGCCGAGATGCACGAGATCTCGTGCTCGGCTGATGGACCCCCGTAGACGACTGCCAACTCTCCCTCATCGGACATCGACCGAGGCTATACAATCGACCACGAGGACGATGCGTGCGATTCATCACATCTGAGCTCGCAGCCGTGCTCGGCGGGCAGCTCTCGGGGCCCGACGTGACCGTCGACGGGGCGAGCATCGACTCCAGGACAGCGCTGCCGGGGCAGCTCTACGTCCCGATCGTCGCCGAGCGGGACGGGCACGACTTCATCGATGCGGCACTGGAAGCCGGCGCCCCCGCCTACCTGACCACGAGGCAACCGATCGGGGCCACCGCCGTCGTCGTCGCCGACACCTCCGTCGCGCTCATGAACCTGGGCCTCCTGGCGCGCAACCGCTTCGGCGGCGGAGTGATCGGGATCACCGGGTCGGTCGGCAAGACGACGACCAAGGATCTCGTGTCCCAGTGCCTGGCGTCGTCCTTCCGGACGTCGGCCAGCGAGCGGTCCTTCAACAACGAGCTCGGCCTTCCGCTGACGCTGCTCAACTCGCCCGATGATGCCGGGTGGATCGTCCTCGAGATGGGCGCCCGCGGTTTCGGACACATCACGCGCCTCGCCGAGGTGGCCCGCCCCCACGTGGGGATCGTCACCAGCGTCGCCATGGCCCACGTCGAGTACTTCGGCGATCTCGAGGGTGTGGCGCGAGCGAAGAGCGAGCTGGTGGCGGCGCTGCCCGCATCGGGCGTCGCCGTCTTGAACTTCGATGACCCGCGGGTGGCCGGCATGGCATCGTTCAGCCCGTGCCCGGTGCTGGGCTATGCGGTGGAGGGTGATGCCGACGTGCGTGCCGACCACGTGGTGCTCGACGGCGAGCTGCGACCGCGCTTCCGGCTCTCGACGGCATGGGGGAGTGGTGAGGTGCAGCTCGCCCTGCATGGGGTGCAGCAGGTACCGAACACGTTGGCGGCCGCGGCGGCCGCGTTGTGGTGCGGCGTCCCGTTCGAGGCGGTGGTGGCCACCCTCTCCGCTTCGACCGCTTCACCGTTGCGGATGGAGGTGCACCGGGTCGTGCACGGTCCCGTCATGGTCGTGGACTGCTACAACGCCAATCCGGCGTCGACCGAGGCGGCGCTCCGCTCGCTCGCCGTGTTGCCGGCCACGAGGAAGCTGGCCCTGCTCGGGCTCATGGCCGAGCTCGGAGCCGACGCGCCGTCCGAGCACCGTCGTATCGCCCTGCTCGCAGAGGAGTTGGGCATCGAGGTCGTGGGCTACGAGACCGGTCTCTACGGGTCGGCGCACGTGGCCGGCGTCGAGGACGCCGCCGCTCTTCTTCAGACGGTCGGGCCTGAGGGCGCGCTGCTGGTGAAGGGCAGCCGGGTGGCGCGACTGGAAGAGGTCGTGCGGGCCTACGGATCGGCGGTGGACGATCAGTCGCTCGCCGCGGGTGCGTCGCGCGGCCCGGTCGCGTCGGGACGAGACGCGCCGACGAGCACTCGCCGACTGAGCTCACCGTAGAGGGACTCGGTGCGCGACGACGGCGAGCTGCCGGGGTCGAGGACATCGACCCTGCGCTGGCACTCGCGCCACTCAGTGCGGAGCCGGTCCGCGTCTCCTTCCGCTGCCGCCACCTCCATGGCCGCCCGCGAGAGTGCCTCACTGTACGGCTCGACGACGCGCGCCTGATCGAGGCCCCGTCGGGCCAGCTCGAAGAGACCGGCATCCGACGCCAGCGCGGCCATGGCGCAGGCCGCGTCGACGAGCACGGCGGCGACGCGCCCCCGTGTCCCTCGGCTTCCCACCACGAGTACCCTGACAGCGCGTTCGCCAGCGGCTCGCCCTCGACGAGTTGGAGCGCTTCCCGGAAGTAGGCGATGGCGAGGTCTGGATCGGCCTGAGCCTTCCCTTCGCCCGCCAGCGCGATCGCACGGTTGACGTCGACGGTCACGCGTGGCGAGACCTGGTAGAGACCGTTGCGGCTCCCCGTAGGGAAGAGGGGATCTCCGTGCTCGTCGACACCCATGGCACGCCGCGCCGCGTACGCCGTGTTGAACAGCGTCTTCGACGCTGCGTCGGCATCGGACGACCCGAGAACGCGCGTGCGCAGCCGGTCACTGGTGATGACGTCGGGTTGGTGCAGGGCCAGGTAGGCGACGAGCTCGACGGCCCGGCGGGCACGATTGGGAGGAAGGTCCTCCCGGAGGCCCTCCAATCGCGGCGTCATCGTGAGCAGCCTCACGTCGACCGTCCCCGGTGCCAGTGGGGCGATCTCCGAGCCCGGCGCCGGAGTGCCCTCCGCGACCTTGACGCGGGGCGTCCCGGGGTTGCTGGGGCGGCGCGGCACGAGCAGCTCCTCAACGCGGCGGGCCGACTCAGTCGTCTGGAGATGCGGGCGCACGACCCGGCCCATCGGATGGAGCGTGGCCCCACGCCGGTCGACCAGGACCGTCAAGTCGCTGGCGCCCACCGGCGCCAGGGTGACGACCGCCGTCCGCCCCGCCGCCCCAGGTGGAAGTGACGCCGGGTCCCCGAAGTAGAGGAGTGGCCGTGCGGCCAGCGGGTCGGCGGCGACTTCGGACCGGAGCCCCGGGTCGTCGGGATCCTCGGTGATCAGGATCGTGTCCGACCACGCCCACCCGCCCACCGCCGTCCGGGCCGACCGCCAAAGTGACGGCGCCGACTCCCCGAGGAGTGGCAGCACATCGCCCGGTCCCAGCGGCACCAGCCAGGTGCCTTCCTCATCGTCGCCGACCGGAAACACGATGGGAAGGTGCGGCGAGAAGGGCTCCCGGCCGTCCAGCGCCCCGTGGTCCGCCCGCCAGGCGGCGCCTCCCCTCACCGTCACGAACCCGTCCGGCGGGTCCGCCTGCGGTCGCGCGAGCCAGAACGTGACGCCCGACGGTGCGACGCAGATGGCCCGGACGGCGGGAGGGGCCGAACAGTCCTGCAGTGACCAGCCGAGCAGGCAATTGGCCGCCTCGAACGAGTGCAGGGCCGGGACACCCGCGAAGCGGTTCACGAGGGCTGCCGCGTCGACGGCACCCTCGGACAGCGCTCCTCCCAGGTCGAGGGCGCCCGGGAGCAGGGCGGCCCGGCGGCGCCTGCTCGTGCGACGGGCCAGCGCGGCGCACGCCAGAGAGCCCAGCCCGAGGGCGACCAATTCGGGGAGGTGGTCCGGCAGCTTCCGGTGCGGGGCGGGAGCTGCCCGGCTGCCACCCCGCTCCGCCTCGGCCGCGTCATCGGTCAGGTACAGGCGCCAGCCGGCCCGGATGTCGTCCGGATCGACCAACCGGGTGCCGCCCCCCATGTCGCGCCCGAGGTTGATCGCAGCCAGGGCGGTCCAGTCCGCACCGTCGGCCAGCCGATCGTCCGCGATGCTCCAGAGCGTGTCGCCCGGCTGCACGGCGTACGTTGCATCGGTCGACGGCACGGGGGGTGTGATCGAGGTAGTGGTGTGGCGCCCGGTGTCGACCCCGGTGCCATGGCCGGCGCTCGTTGACGGTGCGCTCGCGCCGGCACCGGATGAGAGTAAGAGGGGAGCGCCAATGGTGGTGAGCGCCAACACGCCGATGGCGATACGCGCCGCGATCCGGTCCATGACCGACGTGCTGCGACGGGCATCGACGCCGCCCTGACGAACGTGCGCGATCACCGCGCGCACCAGCTGCGCGCAGCAGGCTGCCCAGGCCACCCAGGCCACCAGCGCGAGCGCGCAGAGTGCGTCGAGCGGCACCGGGCGCCACGCGTGCCCGAGCCCGCCCGACAATGGATTGCCGACCACCAGGATCAGCACGGCCGGCACGGCAGTGAAGGCGAGAAGAGCGGCGAGCACCGCGGCAATGACGTCGAGGATCTTCCCCGGGCGCCGAGTGCTCCGGCTAGCCACCGGCAGGACCGATCGTGATGGTGTAGGTCAGCGACGCCGTCTCCGATGCCGGTTCGCTCACTGTCGCCAGGCAACTCCCGCTGGCGTCGGGGAGCGATGCCGCCATGGCGGACGTTCCGCCGACGCTCTGGCTACCGCTCGGACAGCTGACGCTCATGGTCAGGTAGGTGTTGTCCGACCAGAGCACCGAGATCTCCATCGCTCCGGTCCCGGTGAACCCGTAACGGTTGAACGTCTGCAGCGGCGGGTCGAGATAGCCCTGCGTCTGTGTCCGGTCGGCCGGCAGCGACGCGCTCGGGATCGTCGTGGTCGTCGTGGTCGTCGAGGGCGCGAGCGTCGTCGTGGTGGCACTCGGAGCGCCGGTGGTCGGCGTGGCGGAGTCTTGACCCGCCGTGCGCGTCGTGAGTAGGGACGTGTCGGACCCGCCGGCGTTGAGTGCGGAGGACTCCGGGTCAGGCTCGGTCGTCGTCGTCGTGGTGGACGTCGTGAGCGCCCGCGTGCCGGTCGTGGTCCTGGCGCCGTGAGCGGCCGTGCGCGGCCGCCCGTCGCTGGACGCGGCGTTGGCCAGCGTGGGACGGCGGCCTGTCCCGTGCGGCGTGCCCCCGGCGGTCACCACGAGGAGCGCGATCAGCGCCAACGAGACGGCGAGGATCACCCACCAGTTGGGGCGGCCCCGAGCAACCCGCGAGCGCAACGCATCGGTGGTGTCGGACCCTCCACCAACCACGGACACACCATACGCACGCGTCACGCCTGCCGCACCCGGCGGTCAGGCGCACAGGCGCCGCTGACCCCGGTCCCGGCGGGTGTAGAGGGCTCGACGATCGCGTCCGGTCAGGGCGGCCAGCTCCCCCATGGAGTAACCAAGGACGTGGTGGGCGTAGAGGACCTGGACCTCGTCGGGTCGCATGCCCTCCTGGTGCAGGTCGATGAGGATGCGGGCCAGCTCCTCGAGGTCGGTCTCGGCAGGGGCGGCACGGTCCGCCCCTGCGTCGGAGCTCAGCGGGAGGGACCGCCCGTCCGGGTCCTTGGACCGGAAGAGCTGGCGCCGGAGCCGGCAGCGGATGGCGGAGAGCAGATCGAGCACGGCATAGGGACGGTCCTGCCCGGACCATTCCTGGAGGACGAGCCATGCCGTCGAGACGAGCTCGCCGAAGAACTCCTCACCGTCCTGCCACTCACCGCCGCGCCCCCACCGGAGCTTTCCGGCCACGCTGACCAGCCCGGGGACCAGGACCTGCACCAGCATGCGGCAGATGAACGGGTCAGCGCCGGACTCCCGGAGCAGCACCCTTACCAGGCGCGCGGCCTCCTCCCGCTGGAGACGGCCCGTGGCGCGACGCATGTGCTCGACGACCTCGTAGGGGGTGGGGCACGGCGGCGGCCCGGTGCCAGGGCCCAGAACCAGAAGCGAGAGGCCCGGATCGCAACGGGCGACCTCCCGGAGTGACCGCACGGCGCTGCGGGACCGTCCGATCGACCGCCACTCGGCAGCCATCTGGTCGATGAGGGCGACTCGTTGATTCGGCGCGGAGGTGGACATGGCGACACCGTGGCGACCCGCCCTCCCCCTATCGCTCCCCCTGCGCGCAGGACTTGCCGGCGGTGCGCGGACAGCTGCGACAGTCCAGGTGGGCGATAGTGTGCCGCCGATGGACATCGACGAGTTCTACGAAGCCGACCCCCGCCGACGGGCCTCCGCCGAGCTCGAGCTGGGCACGGACTGGATGGACGCGGACAGGGTGCGCCACGAGTTGAACTACGTGGAGGACACGGGCGAGCTCTACGTGCTGCGGGAGCCGTCACCGCACGTGACCGAGGACCCCTTCGGGGGACTGCACGTCTCGGCTCCGCCGGGGTACGAGGACAAGATGACGGTGCACGTCATCGCCAAGATCGACTCGGTCGACCGCGTGCACGAGATCCTCGACGGCTGGCCGCAGGCCATGCAGGGCGACCAGGGCGCCGACTGGCTGGCGAACCGGCTGCGGGTGGCCGGCGTCGCGGTAGGCCCGGAGGGCGACCCCATCCCAGACGACGGTCCCGATCACTGACGGCAGGTCCGGCTGCCGAGCGCGCCCCTACGTGGGCGGCTCCAGGTCGAGCATCTTCGCCAGGAGCTGGGTGGCGAGGTTGTTCGTGGCCATGCCCGCATCCTGCTCCATGTCGTCCCGCCCGAAGATGAGGTCGGAGAGCCGGTACATGACCACGGCGAAGCGGAAGCCCGAGAAGATCTCGTAGAAGAAGATGTCCCGCATGGGCCGGCCCATGAGCTCGGAGTACCGCTCGATGGTGTCGGTGTGCGAGCCGAATCCGGCCGGCCTCGGGACACCGAGGCCCTCGGAGAACTGGCGGTCGAAGTAGAGCCACCAGCCGAGGTCCAGCTCGGGCTGGGCCAGTGACGCCATCTCCCAGTCGACCACCGCGGCGCAGCGGAAATCGTCCCAGATGATGTTGCCGATGCGGCTGTCGCCCCAGCTGATGACGACCTCGCCGTCTTCGGCGGGCTGGTGCTCGACCAGCCAGCGCCAGGTCGATTCGATCACAGGGACCTTCTCCCCCCGGGTGGCCCAGTCGAGGAAGTCCCGGTAGTAGGACATCTGCTGCTCAATGCCCGGCTTGCCACGGGCGGGGTCACTGAGCCACTCGAGCCCCGTGGCCCGCCAATCGGTGCGGTGCACCGTGGCCAGCGCGTCGATGCCGCTCCACCACATGCGCTCCTGCTG
This sequence comes from uncultured Acidimicrobiaceae bacterium, assembly GCA_963787525.1. Lineage (GTDB taxonomy): Bacteria > Actinomycetota > Acidimicrobiia > Acidimicrobiales > RAAP-2 > Bog-473. The sequence goes on from CAWBDK010000001.1 coordinate 124,828, forward strand.
CTCCGGCGTGGCCTCTATGACCCAGCCCTCCATGGTGTAGGGGATGTTGTCCGACGGGACCAGGCCTTCGACGTGGTCCATGGAGAAGAAGGGCACGCCGAAGTACCGGGGGTCCTCCTCGTACCATCCGAGGCGCGGGAGCGGGACCCCGGACCCACCGTCGGCGAGGGCACGCATCGCCCGGTACTGGGTCGAGAACTCGGCGTCCAAGAAGAGGAGGTGCTTGCTCGGCGCCACCCGGACCACTAGACGCTGCTCCGCCCCGTCGGCGGTGCGCGTGCGGCAGAGGATCGTCTCGTTAGAGAATCCGTTGGACCCGGGCGCCTGGACGTCGAAGACCTCCGGTCCGGGTCCGCCGCCCGACTTGGTCGCCAGCCAGCGCGTGAGCGTCGCGGCCACCTCGACCGGGTCGCGCTGGCTGATGTCGGGCACGAGGCGGCACTGTAGCGTCGCACGGCGTGATCATCGTGATCGACCTGACCGAGGCGAGGGTGCACCTGGGCCATCATGACGACTTCACCCGCTTCTCGGTGGCGGTGGACGGGGAGGGCGACCTCGCCGGGGTCGTGCACCACTCCGGCCTCGGGCGCATGCGACCCGACGGCGAGCACGTCGTGGTCGATCCGGTGGCCCTGCGGTCGCTGGCGGGGCCCGCGGCAACCGATTCGTGGGACGAGGGCTTCGCCGGCATGTGCGCGTACGCCGCGGGAAAGGGCTGGGTGGAGGCCGACGGCGGCGTGGTCGCCCATATCGAACGACGCGACGACCCGGGCTGAAGGGGCCACCGGACGGGGAAGGGCACGGCGGCCGGACTGTCATGTCCCGGCCGGGTGCAGCTACCCTGGAGCTGCCGCGCGGCGCGTCCGGCGGCGGGGGCGCGGGCCCCCCTGAGCTCGTGGGGAGGACGCATGGCGATTCGGGACTACGACCGCTTGTTCATCGGCGGCGACTGGGTGGCGCCGGAGGGGAGCGAGACCATCGCAGTGATATCGCCCTCGACCGAGGAGGTCATCGCCCGGGTGCCCGAGGGCACCGAGGCCGACATCGACAAGGCCGTGGCGGCGGCACGGACGGCGTTCGACCACGGGCCCTGGCCCCGCATGACGCCGACCGAGCGGGCCGAGGTGCTGTCCAAGGTGGCTGCGCAGATCACGGCCGAGATGGGCGACATGGCCGAGATCATCACGCAGGAGATGGGCTCGCCCATTTCGTTCTCGGGCATGGGCCAGGTGCTCGCGCCCACCATGATCTTCAGCTACTACGCCGACCTGGCCACGTCGTACCTTTTCGACGAGGTGCGCGCCGGCATGCTGAACCCCCAGGTGCTGGTGACCAAGGAGCCCGTCGGGGTCGTGGGCGCCATCGCACCGTGGAACGTGCCGCTCTTCATCGCGGCCGCCAAGCTGGCACCCTCGCTGGCGGCGGGCTGCACCGTGGTCTACAAGCCGGCGCCCGAGACGCCCTTCGATGCGTTCCGGCTGGCCGAGATCTTCACCGAGGCGGGGCTGCCCAAGGGCGTCCTCTCGGTGGTGCCGGCCGGGCGCGAGGTCAGCGAGCACCTGGTGAAGCACCCGGGGGTCGACAAGATCTCGTTCACCGGATCCGGGGTCGGGGGCAAGCGCATCGGCGGGCTGTGCGGTGAGCGGCTGAAGCGCTGCACGCTCGAGTTGGGCGGCAAATCGGCCGCCATCATCCTCGACGACGCCGACCTGGCGACGACGATCCCGACGCTGTTGCCCAACGCCATCATGAACAACGGGCAGGCCTGCATCGCACAGACCCGTATCCTGGCGCCGCGGGCGCGCTACGGCGAGGTCGTCGACGCCGTCGTGTCCGGCGTGTCCGCCATGAAGGTGGGCGACCCCATGGACCCGGCCACCGAGGTCGGCCCGGTGGTGGCCGAACGGCAGCGGAGCCGGATCGAGGGGTATCTCGACAGCGGGCGCGAAGAGGGCGCGACGGTCGCGCTGGGCGGCGGCCGCCCTTCGGGCTCCGACTTCGCCAAGGGCTGGTACGTCGAGCCGACGGTGTTCTCCGACGTGGACAACAAGATGAAGATCGCCCAGGAGGAGATCTTCGGGCCGGTGCTCGTGGTCATCCCCTACGACGGCGACGACAACGCGGTCGAGATCGCCAACGACTCCAACTACGGGCTCTGCGGGTCGGTGTGGACGGCCGACAACGACCGCGGACTCGGGGTGGCGCGCCAGGTCCGCACCGGCACCTACATGCTGAATGCAGCGGTGCCCATCGACTTCTCCACGCCGTTCGGCGGCTACAAGGAGTCCGGCGTCGGGCGCGAGTTCGGCCCCGAGGGCCTGGAGGGTTTCCTCGAGATGAAATCGATCGCCCTGCCGGCCGGATACACGCCGGGGGGCTGACCGACCCGGCAGGGAGCGAGCGGCGAGGGCCCTGACATGAGCCCGGCCGGGGGGTCGGCGGAGGAGCCGGTCGCCGCGGCCCGCACCATCTCCATCTCCGACTGGCCCATGTGGGTCGTCGGGTTCACGCTGTGCATCGACGGGCTGGACCAGTACATCGTCCGGGGCGACAGCGATCAGATCAAGGCGGCCTTCCACGTGGGGGACACGGCGATCGCCGTCCTCTTCTCGGCCTTCATCCTGGTCAACGGGATCGCCACGCTGCCCTCGGGATACCTGGCCGACCGCTGGAACCGGACCCGCGCCATGGCGGCGACCATCGTCTTGTGGTCGATCATCAGCGCGGTGGGCGGCCTGGTTCCCACCTCGGCCTTCCTGCTCCTCGTGGTCATCCGGGGTTCCCTCGGCTTCGGGCAGGCGATCACCGACCCCTCCGGCAGCAGCGTCATCGCCGACTTCTACGGCACCGAGCGACGCGGCAAGGCATTCTCAATCCAGCAGTGCCTCAACTACGTCGGTCTCGGCGTGGGCCTCGTGATCGGAGGCGCCCTCGGTCCGCTCTTCCACGGTCAAGGCTGGCGGGTCGCCTTCTTCGTCTCCATCATCCCGGGCCTGCTGGTGGCCTACATGTGCTGGCGACTGCCCGAGCCGAGCCGCGGCACGGCCGACCGCGCCCACGTGCTGGGGCGGAGCGGCATGGAGGTCTCCGACGAGAAGATCGGCTCCCTGTTCCCCTACGGAGTCCGCCAATTCCTGCGCGACATGATGTCCGGGCTGCGCCGAGACATGCGAGTGATCCTGCACATCCCAACGCTGCGTTTCGCACTGGTCGGCGTCTCGACGGTCGGCTTCGTCGTCACCGCCGTCGGCACCTGGATGCCGAGCTTCTACCAGAACGAGCTGGGTTTGACCCAGGGCAAGGCCACGGCCATCTTCGGGCTGCTGCTCGTCGTGGGCGGCATCCCCGGGACCATCTGGGGCGGGTGGATCGCCGACCGATGGGTCAACCGTCTTCTCGGTGCCCGGGTCGTGATCCCCGCCGTGTGCATGATCGTCAGCGCGACGCTCTTCGTGCTGTCGTTCACCCGGATCCCGAACAACCTCGTGTTCCTCCTCCAACTCCTGGGCCTCGTCGCCGCCACCGCATCGGTGCCGGCGCTGCGGGCCGGCCTGTCGGACGCCTCGCCGGCCCAGGTCCGCGGGGCCGGGTTCGCCGCCTTCAACCTCGCCTCCGTCGTCTTCGGCTCGGCCGCGGCGCCCCTGGTCACGGCGGCGGTGGCGGGGCAGTTCGACGAGGACTACCGCACGGCCTTCCTCATCGTGATGCCCATCGCCTTCGTGGGCGCGGCCTGCCTCCTCCTGGCGCGTTCACACATCGAAAAGGACTCCGCCAAGGTGTTCGAGGCCGTGGCGCTGGCGATGGCAGCCAACGAGGCCGAGGAGGCAGCTCATGTCGCCTCCGACGCCACGGCCCGTCTCGCCGTTCACGACGACGTGGACGGCGGGGGTGCGGAGGGTGAGACGTAGCCTGACAGCGGGGATCCCTTCCCCTTCACGTCGGCGAAGGCCTGACGGTCCCCGACCTCGACCACGCTGTAGCCGGTGCGGTCGCCGTCGCCGTTGACGACGTCGGGCGCGGCGTCGTCGCCCGTGTCGCCCGTGACGATCGCGACGTGCACCGCGGTGACCGCTTCGGTGTCGAGCCCGTAGACGGCCACGTCGCCGGGCTGCGGGGTGTAGTGCGACCCGACGGGGTGCCAGGTGCCGTGGTCGATCCCCCACACGTAGAAGCTGGCGGAGTCACCGTTGAGGTAGCCCGGTGCCAGTTGGTAGGCCACCTGGGCCCCGGCCTGCTTCCAGACCCACGCCGCGAAGTCGGCGCACCACTCCTCGTCGAGGTTGTCGTTGCCGCAGTCGTCGACGCCGGCGTTCCAGTAGGCGCTGAATTTGTTGCAGTAGGTGTCGGACGGGTCGGTTTGGTACCCGACCTGGCCTTGGGCGACGTCCACGATGCGGGCACGCAGCGGGCTCAGGTCGGATCCGCTCTGCAACCGGAGTGCGGCGACGGCAATGCCGCCGACGACCGCCACAACCAGGAGACATACGGCAAACCGCCGCCGCCGCCGCTCGGGACGGTTCCGGTATGGGAGCGGGGCGGCCAGGGGTCGGGTCGGGCTCAGGGGGCCTCAGGGTAGCGAGTCGCGGCTGCTGCGGGGCAGCAGGCGGAGTCTGAGAGACTGGGTGATCCCCGGCACCGGATATGGGTGCTGACTCGAGCCGAACCAGGAGGGATGGGCCCGTGCAGGACGACGAGAGCGCGATTTCGCACACTCGTCTGTCGTACCTCCCGGCCCTGGACGGCGTCCGCGCCTGCGCGGTCGTCGCCGTGATGATGTTCCACGGCGGGATCCCGCACATGGACGGCGGCTTCATGGGAGTCGATGCCTTCTTCGTGCTGTCGGGGTTCCTCATCACCTCGCTCCTACTGGGCGAGTGGCGCCAAAGGCTGAGCATCAAGCTCGGAGCGTTCTGGGCCCGGCGAGCGCGCCGCCTCCTCCCTGCGCTCCTCTTGATGCTGCTCTTCGTGGCCTTCTTCGCGTCCGTCATCGTGCCCAAGGGGACGTACGGGGCGCTCCGGCTCGACGCGCTGGCCACCCTGCTCTACGTGAGCAACTGGCACTTCATTCTCGTCAACTCGAACTACTTCAACGAGACTTCGGCCTCCTCTCCGCTGCTGCACACCTGGTCGCTCGCCGTCGAGGAGCAGTTCTACGTGATCTGGCCGCTCGTGGTGCTCGGCGTGATGCACTTCACGCGGAGCCTCAAGGCCCTCTTCGCCCTGTGTTGCGCCGCGGCACTGGCGTCGGCCACCTGGATGTACGTGCTCTACGACGGGGGGCTCAACACCAACCGGGTGTACCTGGGCACCGACACCCGTTCGCAGTGCCTCTTCATCGGATGTGCACTCGCCGTCGGGCTCGTCCTGCTCACGCAACGCAGCCACGAGGAAGGCCGCCTGTCCCACGGGGAGCTGTGGCAACCGGCCGGCGGCACGGGGAGGATCCTCTGTGGCGCCCTGGGCGTGGTGGGCGCGATCGCCGCCGCCACGATCTGGGTGCTCACCTCGTCGACGTCCTCGTTCCCCTACTCGGGCGGGTTCTTCCTCATCGGCCTGTCGGTCGCCGCCGTCATCGTGTCCGCCGTCGCCGCACCCCGCAGCATCGTCCCTCGCCTTCTGTCGCTGTCGCCGGTGCGCTACGTCGGGCGCATTTCGTACGGCCTCTACATCTGGCACTGGCCCATCTTCATCTGGCTCGACCATGCCCGAACCGGGCTGCTCGGCTACGAGCTCTTCGCGGTGCGCGTGCTCGTCACGTTCGCCGTGGCAGTCGTCTCGTTCCACCTCGTCGAGCGCCCCATCCGCATGGGCACCTTCGTCACCCAGTGGCGGGCGTGGCTGGTGGTGCCCGCCGGCGTCGGTGTCGTGCTCGTGGCGATCGTGGCCGCCACCACCGGGACGACTGCTCTCGCCACCACGGCCTTCGGGTCTGCCCTCGGCACCACGAGCAGCTCGACCACGACCACGACGACACCGCCGTCCGCTACGGGCCCGCCCGTGCGGGTCCTCCTCCTCGGGGACTCCGTTGCCCTCACGCTGGGGGTGGGCCTGGGTGCAACGACAGCGGAGACGAGCTACGGCTACACCCTCACGGACAAGGGCATCTTGGGCTGCGGGGTCGTCGACGGCCCCGAGGTCGAGTCGCTCGGGGCGCGTGAGACGGAGCCATCCGCGTGCAACGGCTCACCGCTGGTGGCGGGAGAGCCGTTGAACGACCAACCATGGCCCGACCAGTGGCTCCGGGCCATGAACGAGACGCAACCCAACGTCGTCGTCCTCCTGGCCGGTCGTTGGGAGGTCGTCGACCGTGAGTACCGGGGTACCTGGACCAACATCTTGAACCCGACCTTCGCCGCGTACGTCAAGAGCCAGCTGGAGATGGCCTCCCAACTGGTTACCGCGACGGGCGCACGCCTGGTGTTCCTCACCGCACCGTGTACCGACTCGGGCGAGCAGCCGGACGGAGCGCCGTGGCCCGAGGACAGCCCGACACGCCTTGCGGAGTACAACAAGCTGATCCGCGAGGTTGCGGCGGATCATGCACAGACCGACTCGGTGGTCGATCTCGACGCGGCCGCCTGCCCCGGTGGAAAGTTCACCCGCACCGTCGACGGCGAGGTGATCCGCAATCCGGACGGCATCCACTTCAGCCCGATCGGGGGCCAGGTCCTGGCGCCCAAGCTCATGCCGGCCATCGTGGCCGCCGGTCGGGCGCAGATGGCGCCGCAGGGAACCTCAGCCGGCGGGTGACGCCGGGTTCGGGTTCACGTTCTGCGGGATGCGACCCGTTCCAGGTGACTGCGGGTTGACGTTGGGGTTGGCGTCGGCGACAACGCACGAAGCCCGGAGCGCGGGGACGAGGTGGCCCTCGTCGACGGTGGCGCCCTCTGAGATGGTCGTCATCAACGAGTTCCACGAGCCGTCGTCGGAGTTGGCCGCGGCTGCCAACGGCAGAGCGGCCCGCAGCTCCTGATCAGCCTCCTTCTGCAAGAGCGCCACCGTCGCTGATGGGGTGCCGGCGAGCGTCGAGCGGACGTAGTCATCGACCGAGCGGTGCACGTGGACGCAGGCCTGTTGGGCCAGGGCCTGGCCGCCCGCGTCCCCGCAGGCGCTCAGCCCGACGATCGTGGCGGCGAGGACGAGGACCACGCCGATGACCCGACGTGCCCGCCACACGTCAGGCGAGCCAGCGCTCGGCCGACTCGAGCAGGAAGCGGCTGACGGCGAGGGCCCGGTCGAACACGTCGCACAGCAGCTCCTCGCCGCTCAGGACCCGGGCCAGGGACACGGGATGGCGTGCCACGATGCTGAGCCGTCGCTCCGAGCCGTCGGTGGCGTTGGCAAAGGAGTCGATGGCGGAGACCTCGAGGGGGAGCTCGATTCCCCCCACCCCGGCCAGATCAATGGCCAGGCGGAGCAGGTCGGGCCCACTGGGCAGGGGCGGCAGAGCCCACGTGAACGTCAGCGGGAAGTGGAACTCGTCGGGCGGCTCCTCTTCCTCCGAGAGGAGGACCACGGCGTCTTCGAAGGAGAGGAGGACCCGGGGGTCGACATCGAGAGCGAGATGCAGGTCGAGCGGGCCTCCGCAACCCTCCTCGGGGTGCAAGTCGACCTCCCAGACTTGGCGCAGCGAATAGGTCTCGACGAAGTGCCGCTCGTCGTGCACGTGGAATCCATGGTCGACGGAGTGGTCCTTCAGGTCGGCGACGTAACCAGCGACGTCAATGGCAGCCACAACCGAAAGAGCCTACTGGGACCGGACCGGCGTGCGGCGAGGCAGGCCGGGACCACGACGGCCCGATTAGGGTTCGTCATCCGTGGATGACGTTCGCCTGCTGGAGGTGCTCGACGATGCTGTCGGCGCCGTCCGCGACGCGTTGGACGCACTCGAGGACTGGGGTCCGAGCGGAGGCAAGCCTGGACAGTACCGACTCGACCTGGCAGCCGACGGCGCAGCCCTTCCGGTCCTGCACGGAGCGGGCCTGGCTGTGTTCTCCGAAGAGTCGGGCCCGACCGGCGACGGCCCTTCGGGGCTGCTGGCGGTGATCGATCCCGTTGACGGCTCCACCAACGCGCACCGCGGCGTGCCGTTCTACGCCACGAGCATCTGTGTGCTCGACGCCGAGGGTCCGCGCGTGGGTGTCGTGGTCAACCAGGCGACGAGCGACCGGTACGCCGCCGTCCGCGGTGACGGGGCGGAAAGGGACGGCCATCCGATTCAGCCCTCCGGCTGCCAGGACCTCGAGAGTGCCATCGTGGGGATCTCGGGGTTCCCGGGCCGGCATTCCGGCTGGGCCCAGTACCGCGCCCTCGGTGCCGCCTCGCTCGAGTGCTGCGCCGTCGCTGAGGGGGTGCTCGACGCGTACCTCGTCGTCGGGCGGAGCACCCTGTACGGCTGGGACTATCTCGCCGGCCTCCTCGTCTGCCGCGAGGTGGGTGCCGCGGAGGGAGAGCGCGACGGCAGGGACCTGGTGGTGCGGGATGCGTCACCCCGACGGCCCATCGTCGCAGCAACCCCGACGCTGGCCGGTCGGCTGCTCGAAGAGGAGGCGTTGTGAGCGGAAACGACGACGGCCCGGCGAGCGCGCTGCGGGCCCGCAAGACGTGGCGAACCCTCGAGCCGCTGCACGGCATGGTGTACTTCGTGCCTGAGGCGGCGGAGGCGTACGCGAGCCTCGGCATCACCGGGCGGGGAGGCTACTTCGCGTCGCGAGCGGCACCCATGGGCGCGGTGCAGGCCAACGTGGTGGTCTCCACGTTTTTCAACTTTAACCCCGAGCTGGTGCAGGCGGCGATCCCCGGGTCGTGGGAGGTGGCGGCGCCCGCAGCGATCGTGGTTGCCCGCTTCGCCGCGGTCGACGCGGCCTGCCGGCGGTTGCTGGGCGACGGGGTGGTCGGGTCCGAGGAGATGCGCCGCGCCGCATTCCTGGCGCGCACGGCCGCCGAAGAGGCGTGCCTCCGGATGGAGGGACGGCCGTTGGCCGCGGCGCACGCCAACCTGTCGTGGCCCAGCGAGCCGCACCTGGTGCTGTGGCACGCCCAGTCCATCCTGCGCGAGTACCGCGGCGACGGCCACGTCGCACTGCTCGTCGTGCACGGCCTGTCAGGCATTGAGGCGCTCGTCACCCATGCCGCCGCGGGTGACGTGCCGGCTCACCTGCTGCGCTCGACGCGGGGCTGGCCACAGGACGCGTGGGACGCCGCCGCCGACGCGCTGCGGGGACGAGGATGGCTCGAGCAGGGCGACGAGCTCCGCTTCACCGAGTGGGGCGCACGCCAGCGCCGGCAGATCGAGGACGGCACTGATGCACTGGCCGCCGCGCCGTATGCGGCCCTCGGTGATGAGGAGTGCGCCGAGCTCCGCGCCCTGGCGCGACCATGGAGCACGGTCTTCGCGCAGCAGCTGCCCTGAAGGCCGGCGGAGTCCCATCACTGCGGCGCGAACAGACGCGGGAGCGGTCCAGCGGGGACACTGGATCCACCCGTTCGCAGTTCCTGAAGGTGGCCCAGCTCTTCCCAGTAGGGCAGGATGGCCGGGGCCAGGTAGTCGCCGCCGCCTCCGGGCTGCATGTCGAAGTGGACGCCGTCGGACTCTCGCACCGGGACCCCCTTCAGATCTTCGGCGTACCCGCTGCCGGGGCACACGTAGGCGTTCAGATCCTGCAGGTACACGTCGTTCGGATGCTCGCCTGCGACCTTGCGGAGCAACGAGTTGTACGCATCTTGTCGAGCGGCACTGTCCTGTGGCCACGGTTCGCCGTCGGGCTGTTCGCCGGTGCTCTGACACGGCTTGGTCATGAACACCATGAGGGCGCCTCCTGCGGTCGCGATCCGAACGGCCTTCTCCAATTGGCTCTCCACGTAGGCGGCGAATGTCGGACGGAGGATGTTGGTCAGATGTCCGTCGTACTCGCGGTCGAGCACCTCGCCGCCCCCGGCCAGCAGCACGACGACGTTCGGCTTCAGCTGGCGGACCCAGTCGGCCCAGGCCGCGGTCCATTTCTGACACGGAACATCCTGCCGGGGTCCGAACACGCCCCCCGGTGGGCATTCGCTGCTCTGCGGGTGCGGCGTGCAGGGCGGACCGACGATGAACGTTGCTCCCGACTCGACGGCGGTCGTCCCCTGGGCGACGCCGCAACCCAGGATCCCTTCGTTGAGCAGCCGCAGGTGGTCGTACTTGGTCGAATCCGCCGTCAACGCGGTCTGCAGGCCTATCCCGAGTGTCAGCGCCTGGGAATCACCCACGAGGAGGACCCGCACTGGCGTACTGCGGTAGGCGCTTGGAATGGTCGTCGTGATCGGTGTGGCGGGGACGGCTCCGGGGGCTTCACCCAAGACGACGTTCTCGGTCGCGGGCATGGTGGCAAGGAGGATGGCGACGACCACGACGGCAACAGCGGGGACCGTGGAGACACGCGCCCGGAAGGAAGTGAGGAACGTGCCCTGTCGAATGGGCCGCTCCACGAAGAAGAACGACAGCGCCGCCACCGCCACGGTGGGGGCAAGGCGGACGGCGAACAGGGTCCAACCGCTGAGACCCGTCCGTTGGTGGTTGATGAAGATGAAGAGCGGGAAGTGCCACAGGTACATGCCGTAGGAGATCCGCCCCACAAAGGTCAGGACCGGGAACGAGAGCAACCGGGCCACCGGTGAGGACTGGGCGCACGAGACACTGAGGAGCACCGCCGCTGCGGCCAGCGCGGCAAGGAGGAACCCGCCGCGATAGGCGATGGCCTGATCGGAGTGGACCGTGGTGTACAAGATGGCGCTTCCGACGATTCCGATGGCGCCAACTGCCGTCAGGACATGACGAGCCCATGGAGTGCGGGCTTGCCAGTCCTGGGGCGAGCCGTTCCTTCGACGTCCGACCCACAGGGCGAGGCCCGCGGCCAAGGAGGCGCCCACCAGCACGGATTGCGCTCGGGTGTCGGTACCAAAGTAGAGCCGATTTATGTCTTCGGGGTTGTAGAGAACCGCCATCTCGAGGGAGGACAGGAGCGCCCCGGCGACGGACACGATCAGAAGGGCCCGTAAGGACCGCCAGATCTTGAACACACCCAGCACCACCAGCGGCCAGATCACGTAGAACTGCTCCTCCACGGCCAGGGACCAGGTGTGGATCAGCGGTGACGTGAGATCGGTCTGATGGAAGTAGTCGGAACCAGCCATGATGAAGTGCCAATTCGCGAAATAGAAGAGGGTGGAGAGCGCATCACCACGCAGGGTCGGATAGGTGCCGGCCGGCACGAACAGGCCGTAGAGGATGGCGACACCGATGAGCATGACCAAGAGGCCGGGGAGCAACCGTCGAGCTCGGCGAGCCCAAAAGGCCGTCAGCTTGATGCTGTCGCTCTTTTGCCATTCGACGATCAGCAAAGAGGTGATGAGGAAGCCGGACAACGCAAAGAAGCCGTCGAGGGCGTAGAAGCCGCCCGCCGTCAGGTAGACACCGGCGTGGATGCCCATGATGCTCAGCATCCCGACGCCTCTGATTCCATCGAGAGCAGGCAGGTAGGGGAGCGTCGCCCCCTTCTTGGGAGCGTCGGGGGAGACGCGGTCCCTCATCGCCGGAGCGTACTGTCGCCGTGAGACCGGGTTCTGGCACCCCAGCCCGCCTCTGGGGGGTCACCCGGGGTGGATCGCCTAGGCCTTCTCGGGCCGACGCAACCATCCGCTCCGGCCCCCTCGGTGCCGGGCCACTTTGGTGGCGAGAAGGGTAGGTAGCGTTGCGCTCACCGGGCGCTTCGACCAGCTGGCTCGGGCAGTTGTCGCACAACCCAAGAAGCTGAGCGTTGTGCTGACCAGGTATTTTCTGGTGGTAGAGGCGAAAGCATCTGCTTGAGAACAAAGACCTTTGCGTTTAGAGGAGACTGCGCCCCTGGTCCGTTGCACTCTCGAGTTGGCTCGCGGGGCCGCCCGGGCGATGTGGGCTCGGTTTGTGACATTTTTGCACTCGACAGAGCGGCCCCCCATGGCCTCTAATGCTCTCGGCGCTGAGGGTCCCCAGTTGGCGGGGGAAGGTGAGCGATGACTGAAGAATCAGGATGGCATGCACATCCCATCGGGCGACACCAGGAGCGGCGACTTCAACGTGAGGGGCGAAGAGACTCCATTGGCCCGTAATGAAGGACGTCAGTCTTTCGGCGGTCCACCGGCTCACCACGCTGACGTCGCACAAGTCGGGGCGCAACCACCCGCAGACGCAGCGGTGACAACTCGCTCGCAGGAGTGTCGGCCGTCATCCGACGTGCAAGACCTTGCTGTCGTGTGCACTGACGTGCGTGTCAGCAGCAACAGGTGAGAGGGCGTCTAGTTCAAGACGAGGACGGCAATTGGCGTCGAGTCTATCCGTACGGAGAGAACCGCCGGCATGTGCTTCGGCTGCGGTGGGGGATCGTGGCCGTGCTGATGGTGGGTTTGGCCTTGTCGTGGGCGATCGGGCACGTCGACTCCACGGTGGTCCTGGCGCCGAGCCACAAGGCGATCCCGAGGTTGGCCGTCCACAACTTCACGACGACCACCGTGCTCGTGACGACGACCCCGAAAGCGTCCCCGACCACGACGGCGCCTCCAACGACCAAGACGAAGACGACGACGAAGGTCACGACGAAAGCGGCGATCAAGGCAACGCCCACGTTGTCCTCGCTGCCAGGATCCGCTGTGCTCTCGGTCGTGACGAGCGGTGGAACTGTCGCTGTCGCTACGACGACGACCAGGCCACCCGCAACGACGACACCGGTCAAGCCACCCGCAACGACGACACCGGTCAAGCCCCCCACAACGACGACGACGGCCGCCAAGCCGACCACGACAACGGCGCCACCGACGACCACGACAACGACGGTGCCACCGACGACCACGACAACGACGGTGCCACCGACAACCACGACAACGACGGTGCCACCCACGACCACGACCACCACCACGGTACCGATCACAACGGGGACGTGAGAGAACGTGTTGCACGCGAACCGGGGAGACCATCTCTCACACGAACAGGGTGCGCACCTGAGTGGCGTATTTCGGAAGAGCGTGATCGTGAGGAGCGTCATCCGGTGATCGCCGGTCACGTGTGTGACTGTCAACCTGCGCTCTCAAAGAGTCTGACTGGATTCGATCCGCGAAAGAGCAGATGGCGTTGCATCCCTCCAAATCGGAAATGGGCGGACGGTCAGCGAGGCTCAGCTTGAAGCGCCACGAACGTTTCGACGTGCGCCCTCGTGAGGTGCCTGACGTCCGTGGGAATCCCGATTAAAAAATCCCATGAAGAGCTACATGGACACGGCCCGAGGTCCTGGCTTCCTCTTCGTCGACTTTGGCGGCTCGCAAAGACAGCTCATAGACGTGGACCGGCACCTCAACCTGCGGGGCGTGACGGTGTTCGGATACGTCGGAACACTTCTGCGGGGGTCCCGAAGGTCCTGTCCGTTCTCGCGTCGCTGGTGCTCATGTCGTCACCTTCGGTGTCCATCGGGCCGGTCACCAGACGGTGCTCTCTGGCTCTCCGAGACCAACGCAACCATCTGCTCTGGCCCCGTTGTTCCGGCCCGGTATCGAGACGAGCATGGCAAAAAGAGCAGGTAGAGTTGCGTTTTCCGGGCGCTTAGCTCAGTTGGTTAGAGCAGCTGGCTTACAACCAGCAGGTCGGGGGTTCGAGTCCCTCAGCGCCCACTGCAGTCTACCTCGACATCTGTCTCGACATCTGTCTCGACATGTGATGTCTCGGTGTGATGTCTCGGTATTTCTGGGACACGTGAACCCTCACACGATAATCCTGAACTGGCCCTGGTTGTTGACCGAGGGATTCAGCTCGAGGTGGCGGATCACGATGCCTTCGTCGTAGATCACCCGGACGTCGAGGTCGGCCGCCAAGATGTGCACCCGCTTGCCTTTGTGCGTCCGGCCGACGCTGACGTGTGGTAACCCGACCGATAGCGCAAGGTGAAACACCCGGTCGAGTCGATGCGGTCGTGACGGACCTTGGTGAGCCGGCTCGCTAAAGTTGGGTCGGGTGGGTAACCGAACTTCGATACTTGCGCAGGCAACGGAGCACTTTCACGAGCACGGGTACGCCGTCCTTCCCGGCTACCTGTGGGAGGACGACCTCGCGCCAGCGCAAGCCGAACTCGAGCTGATGTTCCCGACCGCCGAGGAATACCACGCCGGGGCCGGCTCGGCCCGCAACGCCCGCTTCACCGGCGGCGCCTTCGCCGGCATAGACCTGTTCCCGTACTTGAGCGTCGAGTGGTCCCTCCTCGGCCTAAGTCCACCGATCGCCGCCCTTGCCGAAGCGCTCCTCGGCACGGCGGCTATCCGCTTGTACGAGGCGCACAACTGGGCGAAGTACAGCGGCGCCACAGACTACGACCAGCAGCTGCACTGCGATTACCGGAACCACACGCCCGTGGCGCCGTCGGATGATCCGACCTTGGCCGAGGTCGAGATGTTCATCTATATCCACGGAGTACCCGAAGAACTCGGGCCAACTCACGTCGTATCGCAACGCCACACCAGAAACCTCCCGACGTGGCCGCCGCTCATCACTCGGGAGGAACACCCTGAGATCTACACCCATGAGGTCAGCACCGCCGGTCCGGCCGGAACCGTGCTCGCCTACAAGACGAGCACCTACCACCGGGGGACGGCAATGAGCGCGTCGGGTGGTGCTCGCTTCTCGCTCAAGGCCAGCTATCGCAGCGTGAGTGACGTCTGGTTCGACAAGATGAGCCTGACCGAGCGGCTAGGCGAATCTTGGTACCGATTCGTCGAGCAAGCCACACCTCGGCAGCTGGAGTTGGTGGGCTTTCCGCCCCGCGGCCATCGCTACTGGACGTCCCGCACCTGGAGCGACGTATGCCGTCGATACCCTGACGCCGACTTGTCGGCCTTCCGGCCCCAGTAGCCGGTCATCCACGCCCAAGCCCGGCGAACTGGCGGACCTGCGTGATCCACGAAGGGTGAAAAGCTGGGCAGATGTCAACGATCCCAGCGTCAAACAGAGCTTTGGTATCTCGCCACTACGAGGACTTCATAAACAGGTCAGTTGCTACCAGGTGGCACCGGCAAGGGCCTGCGCTATGACCGCCTCCCGAACGGGGGCACCTCACGTTGGGCCTGAAGAGCTTCCTCTCCCGTCGTTCCCCCATAGCCTGAGAACGTGTCAGCGGACCAAGATGACGACTATGCCCGCCAGGCAGCAGCAGCTCCCAAGATGGCTGATTCTGTAGCCGCCGAACAAGTGGCCCTGGCTCAGGGCGGCGATCTTCATGCCCACGCACAACTGATGGTCTCTCATCGTCGGATCGTGGCCAAGCTGGCCAAGCGACACGCAGAAACTGGCCCTTCCCCTGACGAACGGATCCGACTGGGTGAGCAGGGCCTCGAAATCGCCATCGTGAAGTTCGATCCTGCCAAGGGATTCTCGTTCTCCACCTATGCAACATGGTGGATTCGGCAAGCCATCACGATGGGCCTTGGGGGTGATGCGGATGGAGCCGCAGTGACTGAACCGAGAACGCCCAAGCCCTCTCCTGGTTCCGCATCAGCCGCCCTCTAGGTCATCCCATTCCCGGCAGCATCGAACTGGAGCACACCGGCTGCCATCGGACGATCCCTTACAGGACGCAGCCGGATATGCCACACCGATCCGACACGGGAATGGTCGCGGTTAGGGCCGAGACATCGCCACACAGAGCCACGGCATATGATCCGTCGGAGTGCTGGGCAAAGGCAGGGAGGTCCCGATGGCTGCTCCGAAGCTCCAGGTGACGGGCATCAACCACGTGGTGCTTCACGTCACTGATATGGAGCGATCGAAGAGCTTCTATATCGACATACTTGGCTTCGAGGACCGCAACATTTCCAGCGGGCCGCCCAACATGAAGGCCAGCTTCCTGCAGTGTGGAATGCAGGGCCTTGACCTGTTTGAGGTCCCCGGTGATGCCCATGGTGGACAGGAGATGAACCACATGGCGCTGAACGTGACGGCCGATGACCTCGACCAGCTCGTTAGCCGCCTCTCTGAGGCCGGTGTCGATGCGTCCGAGCGCACCCCGCGCAACTCAGTGTTCATATCCGACCCGGACGGCCACCGCCTCGAGATGTTGCCTGACACCGCCAGCGAGCGGGCCCGCGAGCGCCAAGGGACCGGTGCCACCGCGTAGCTGCCTCAAACGGGCTCGTGTGATCTTCTAGAACCGGCGACACTGTTCGGAGGCACCCAGCGGCCTGGTCGAACGCCGCCGATGACTGACGAGAGGCTTATGACGCCGTTCGGGTTCGCATCGACTGCTGACGAGGTGCTGGGCGACGTCGACCTGTCCGGTAAACGGACGGTTGTCACCGGGGCGGCTTCGGGTATCGGGGTCGAAACGGCAAGGGCGCTGGCTTGCGCTGGGGCCGTGGTGGTGCTGGCGGAGCGCCGACCCGAGGCGGCGGAAGGGTGGCCGCAGGGATCACCGAGGACGGCTCCTTATAGGCGTTCTAGGCGTTCTACTGATTGGAGCCACCGGCGCAACGGTCCTTGTGGCGCGCGGTTCAACGCAAGGCGGGGAAAATGCAAGTCAGCGAGGCGTCATTCCGCATCTCGTGCCCGATGTCGGTGGAGCATTCTGCGTCGCAGGGGACAAGTTCTCCGCCCCGGATTGCGGCTCACCCCGGTATCAGGCAGATTCCCTCGGCCGGTGGTCCCGTGAGCGCGTACGGCGGTGCGCCTCTCGACCGGACCCTCCTCCCCGCGCAGAGGAGGGCTTAGCTCTCAGCTCGTCGCCCACTGGGGCAGCACCGTTGTGCCGCGGGGTGGCACCCTGTCCCGTTCTGGGGCAGGGGTGGCCTTCGCTTCCTGGATCCCATCACGCTCGAGCGTGCAACACTCGGAATGATGGATCGGTGGCGAGGAATCGGGGCGGAGAACAACGCTCGATGGTGCGATCTCGTCGTACGGTCTCACGGCGGCCAAGGTATCTTCGCTCCCGATGCATGGACGAGTCCCACTCGGAGTCCAACGCTGTTCCCCGACGCCGTCACGCTGGTCCCGTCGCTGCGTGTTCCCGACCTGCTTTCCCGCCTCGACGCCTCATCTGGCTGCACCATCAAGGACAGCTTCGCCTCCCTCGACCTGACCGCTGAAGGCTTCAGCGTTCTATTTGATGCCCAATGGATCACATCACCACCTCGCGCGGACAGGGAGTGGAGTGTCCCTCCGGACTGGGTCCGAATCACGGACCCCGACGGCTTGGTCCTGTGGGAGGAGGCCTGGTGCCACGACAACGGACCGAGGGACATCTTCCTGCCGGAACTGCTCTATGAGGGGGTGGTCGTCCTCGGTCGAATCAAGAACGACCGAGTCATCGCCGGCGGGATCGTGAGCGACGGAGCACGGGTCGCCGGGGTCACCAATGTCTTCACCGAGGTCGGACATGAATCGGAGACGTGGTCCGCACTGGCGCAGTGCGCGCGGGCATCCTTTCCTGGTCTGCCGCTGATCGGCTACGAACGGGGTGAGGAGTTGACCCACGCTCTGAGCAGTGGGTTCCAAACCGCCGGGGCACTTCAGGTGTGGATCGCGAACACCTGATCGATGTGTGACCCTCGCCCCGGCGGTAGGGGGCAGGTCGCTATGGGCGATCGTCGTGAGAAGATCGACAGGGTGACAGTTGTCGAGCTGAGAGCAGGGCTGGATCATGTGGGGGCCTGACGACGTGTATTCACCTGATGGTGGCCTCTGGGGTGACCGGCTCTGTCTTGAGAAGCAAGGCTCGTTATAGGTCGTGTATCACTCTGAACGTGGATAACGGAACGACGGAGTGGCGTTTCGCTCAGAGTCAGAAGCCTGCGATTATCTGTTTGGACTTCTCTCGTCGGGACGGATGAGCCGTTTCCAAGTCCGGCCACCCAGCTCGGATCAGGGTGATTCCTAGTTCACCGGGGGTGTCCCACAGTCCCGGGGTGCGAACTGGGATACCCACGAGGCCACGCATGCGCTTCGAGCCAGGCTCCCGCTCATCGCCGACTTTCTTGGCCGATGAAGGCATTCATGCCCATGACAAGCGCCGCAGTTCCGCCGTACAAGTATCCGACCTCGACTGCCTCGGCAATTTCGCTTTCCGTGGCGCCGGCGGCGCGGACATCGTTGGCGAGCTTTCTCACGCCGTCGGGGTGCGCAGCAATCGTGTCTGTGACCATGCCCATGAGGAGCTTGTACTTGGCGGGAATGGCGCCGTCTTCCAGGATGTGCTCTCGCAACGCCGCGTAGGTCCTTGCGAATTGCGAGTCGTGAGGCTCGATTGGCTCAAGCCAAGGCGGCGGAGCAGGGCTGGTGTCCACCTCCCCACTTTACGACAAGACCGTAAAAGTCGTCCTGATCCCGGCAACGAACTGGGCACAATGAGGCGCCCCTGCATCGGCACACACCGGGCAACTGGTCACGACTGTGGGCGGTCCAGCGCCCCGTCAGCCCGAGCGCGTCAGTTCGACCACCGGTATGACCCGGCTGGTCTTCTGCTCGTACTCGGCGAATCCCGGGTAGCGGCGAGCCTGCTCGGCGTAGATCCGATCGCGATCGTCGCCGGTCACCGGCACAGCTTCGGCGTCGTATCCTTCGGTTCCCACCTCAACGCTGACGTCGGGATGGGCCACCAGGTTCCAGTACCAGTCAGGGTTTGTGTCAGCACCCGCTTTGGATGCGAAGACGTATCGGTGTCTGTCAAATCGAGATACATCATCGGGTGCACCCGCTCGCGACCGGTCTTGGCCGCGGTGGTGTGAAGAAGCAACACCGGGGCGCCAGCGAACGGTCCACCCACCTTGCCTTCGTTCGCCCGAAACTCCTCGATGATCTTGGTGTTCCAATCGTGGACGTCGCTCATCGGCCTGGTCTCCTTCGTTGGCCGGAGACCCTACCGGGAGCAGTCATCGGACTATCCTCATGGTGCCTGATTGAGACTCTGGGCAGACCCTGCGGCTGATTTGTTCGGGGGCAGGGATCCGGTTAAGCGGAACGAACCCCGACTCAAGTCGTGGGGGCTCAAGATGGCGCAGCGCGACGTGACACTTGAACGAGTGTCGAGAAAGATGTCCCCGGGCGATAGAGGCTCACCGGCGCCGCCCGAACTCTCTGAGCCTTGTCAGGCCTTCGACGTGGTCGGGGCAGGTAACGCCGAACTGTGCCGCCCATACCCGGCGACGAACGGGGCACCCATCTAATCGGTTGCAACCTGGGATTCAGCGCCGGTGTTCAAGGGTCGGTCCAGGTAAATGCTGAGCGACAGGGTCACTGCTCCTAACGAAGCAGAGGATCTCTCCACGGTGCTCGAAAGGGCTGGGGTCCGGTAGGACTGCGCCAGTCCAAGTACTCGACTTGAGTCTGGGGCCCGCTCAGACCTACGACTACCGGGAGCACGACCCAGCGGGGGTTGCGAGCCCGTTTGCTCGGAATACAGAATAAAAGCAGCGGATCGACTTATAGCCGGCAGTCGTACAGGTCGGCGGTCTGTTGCCCGCGATTTTTGAATCTCCCCACCCTCGATCACTGAAATTCCCCACCTTGAGCCCGGTGAGCTGAACCATCCACCCGCGGCGGTGGGCCCCCTTCGATGCTGACGAGCGACCAAGCAAGCCAGCTCGAAGGGAGACCCGCTCCGCATGCTCACACATGGGGAAGACGTGGAAGCACATGCACTCAGAAGCAGGGGCTGGACGATCTCGGCGATCGCCCGGCACCTCGGTCGGGACCGCAAGACCGTCCGGGGCTACATCAACGGGACGACCGTTCCGGGCGTCCGGGCCAAGACGGCCCCGGACCCGCTCGAGCCGTTCACCAAGTACGTGGAGGCCCGGTTCGTCGACGATCCGCACGTCTGGGCCTCGGCCCTCTATGACGAGGTCTCGCGGCTCGGCTATCCGCTGAGCTACCCGAGCTTCGCCCGCCAAGTGCGCTTGGCCGGCCTCCGTCCGCACTGCGAAGCCTGTTCGGGGGTCAAGGGCCGCGACACCATCGAGATCGAGCACCCACCGGGCGAGGAGATCCAGTGGGACTGGTTCGAGCGGCGAGGTGCCCCGTGGGGAGCGACGGCCTACGTGCTGTTGGGCACGCTCCCGCACTCGGGCAAGGTGCGCGGCGTGCTCGCCGAGAAGATGGACCAGCCCCATCTCATTGAGGCCATGGACGAGGTGCTCCGGCGCCTGGGCGGGACGCCGCGGGTGTGGCGGACCGACCGCCTGGCGACCGTGATCGTGCCGGGCACGGGCGACGTCCAGCCCTCCTTCGCCCCGGTGGCCAAGCACTATCGGGCCGTCGTCGAGCCCTGTCCACCCCGGCGGGGCAACCGCAAAGGTGCAGTGGAATCCTCCGTGCGCTTCACCTCGGGTCGTTGGTGGCGCACCATGACGGCCACCACACCACAAGAGGCTCAGCGCTCCCTCGACGTCTTCTGCGCCACCACCGGTGATGCGCGCGAACGCAGAGGACCGGGCGGTGAACGCACCACCGTCGCTGAGCTGGCCGACGCCGAACCGCTGCTCGCCCTTCCGGCCGCACCGTTCCCGGCAACGACCGAGGTCCGCCGGATCGTCGCCGACAATGCCAGCGTCGCCTTTGGCGGCAACCGCTACTCGGTGCCGCCGGGACTGGCCGGCACGACCCTGCTCGTCGCGCACCGCTTGAGCTCTCCGACGATCGACGTGGTGGCACCGTCGGGAGCGGTGCTCGTGACCCACCGCCTCGCTCCGGCGGGATCGGGCGCCCTGGTGCGCAGTGTCGAGCACAAAGAAGCTCTCGAGGCCGCCGTGCTCAGCGCCTTCACCACACAGCGTCCGTGCGACAAGAAAGCCAACCGTCCGCCGGGCAGAGAGGCACTTGAAGAAGCGGCACGTCTTCTCGGGCCGATCGGGCGCGAGCCCGTTGTCGACCTGTCGCTCTATGGCGAGATCGCGGAGGGACGATGAGCGAGCCCTCCACCTATCAAGAGATCCGGGCCCACCTGGCCTACCTGCGTCTGGGTGCTGCTGCCGAAGCGCTGCCCGGCGAGCTCGACCATGCCCGGAAAGAGCAGCTCGGACACTCCGAGTTCTTGCACCGCCTCCTCGAGGTGGAGGTGAGCGCGACCGAGATCCGCCGCCGGGCCGGACTCGAGCGGTTCGCCTGTCTGCCGTCCCCGTGGACATTGGACGACTTCGACTTCAGCGCTCAGCCCTCGGTCGACAAGAAGATGATGACCGAGCTCGGCACGCTGCGGTTCTTAGAAGACGCCACCAACGTGCTGCTGATCGGGCCGCCCGGTGTCGGCAAGACCATGTTGGCCGTTGGTTTGGCCCGCGCCTCGATCAACGCCGGCTATCGGACCTACTACACGACGGCGGCCGACCTGGCCGCCCGCTGTCACCGCGCCGCCCTCGAAGGCCGCTGGGCCACCACCATGCGATTCTTCGCCGGGCCGAGACTGCTCGTCATCGACGAGGTGGGCTACCTGCCACTGCAGAGCGAGGCGGCTGCTGCGCTCTTCCAGGTCATCACGCAGCGCTATCTCAAGAGCTCCATCGTCATGACCACCAATCTCGGGGTGGGCTCGTGGGGAAAGATCTTCGACGACCCGATGGTGGCCGCCGCCATGCTCGACCGCCTCTTGCATCGCAGCGTCGTGTTCAACATCGACGGCGAGAGCTACCGGATGCGCTCGCATCGGGCCCGCACCGAAGGGCTCCGAAAGGGGGCGTCCAAGGTCAAGGACTAATCTCGATCCAAACAACTCACCGGTCAGTCAACTGGGGAAATTCGTTGATCGCCCCTGGGGAGTTTCGGAAATCGGCGGCACTGTCCTAGGTGTCGCGCGGCGCAAGCGAAGGGAAAGACTTGATGACAGACGAGACTCCATATATTGACTATGAGAATCTGCCGGCTCCCTCTGAGGGGATCATTGCGACGTTGTTCATCACGGTGCGGAAGGTCTCCCGATCACGCGATTTCTATTCGCGCGTCCTGGGCGGGAAGGTAGTGCTGGAAGAGAACCCATGCATGGTGAAGCTCGCCAATACCTGGATCATCATGAATCCTGGTGGTGGTCCCACGCCCGACAAGCCCGGCATCTCGGTAGTCAATTATGAGCCCGACGACACGACGTCGATCTTCCTAAATCTGCGGGTCGCGGACATCGACGCCTGCTACAGGGAGTGGAGCGAGCGCGGGGCAGAATTTGTCACGCCTCCGATCGATCGGGATTCCGAGATCCGCTGCTATATGCGCGATCCGGACGGCTACATGATCGAGGTCGGCCAATCCACAGGCCTCCTGTCAGGCCATTTGTCAAAGAAGCGGCTAGAGGATCTGCCGGGCTAGATGTGGGGCGAGCAACGACTTGTAGTCGCATTCGCATGCGGCCACGTCACACCACCGTGGGCGATTCGTTGATTCCCTCGTTCTGCTGCTTGATGACGCCAGCAGGATGCGTCTTTCATAGCCTTCGTCCCGGCGAAGTGGGACAGTTATGAGCCTCGTGACAGTTCAGACGCCAACGGCGTGGCGCCCGCTCTCGAGCCACATTCGTAATGCCGGATCGAGAGCGGACGCCGCTGTCTCATAGAGCGCAAGATCGTCGGGGGTCAACACGCCGCGCCATCGACCACTGTCGCCCTTGTAGAAAAAGCTGTCTGCACCACCTTTCCACGTCAGTGACATTGGGTCCTCGGTGCCGCGTGCTTCATTACGCATAGCTTCCAGTCCGACCGTTGCGACCAAAGCAGGCCAGGAATCCTCACTCACATCGATGTCGCAGAATTGGGCGATCCGCCGTATCTCAGACTCGGGGTCGGCTTTGAGATCGCCGAAGTGGACGAACAAGACATTACGAAGCGCCCGCACCTCCCACCAGGTCGAGAGGTGGTGGTGATGCGACCAATACGGCCAGCCATCGGGCTCCCACTCGAACCACCCTTCACTCACCCACTGCGGCCACAACTCGCCCGGCGTTGACGGGCAGCGCGGAAATTCCGGACCTGGTCGATCGGGGTCGTTGAACAGTTGGTACATCCGATCGGTGTAGGACGAATAGTGATTGAACAGCGACATGAAGACGTCGCGGGTGTCGCGGCCAACGACGATGTACTTCGCCTGTGGAAAGAACCGCAGACCATCGGCGGCAAGATGGCTCTTCATAAACCTGCGATGACGCTGTGCTTCAAGACAGTCGAGGATCGGTTGCACTGGACCAACGAATCGAGCATCGATCCACGGTGAGATTTCGGACAGCCTCGCACGCAAAGGACCCGGCCCGAGGATCAGGGCAGCGAGGATACGTTGCGTCCATGTCGTGCCGGCCTTGTACGCCGTGGTAACGAAGATGTCGTCGTCGCGTGGTACGAACTGGTCCCAACGTGCGCTGTCGAGGTGGTGATTGCGGTACTCCCGGGTCCGCTCGGGTGGTTCCAGCCTCATGGCGACAAATCATGCCATCGTGCCACTCTGTGGACTTGGCCGAGCCTTTCCGCATAGCACCACCCCACCCCAGCCGGGCGTACTGGGTCGCCCCGAGCCAACACGTATGATCTCTGGCATCATGAAGGATTCGATCCAGGCAGCTCTGCGCAGGCTGACGCAAGTGACAAGGCCACTTGCCATGCGATCAGCTGGGAAAGAGCAGTCCAGCACTTCGGTTGTCCGTCACGTTGGACGCCGTTCAGGGCGGAAGTACGAGACCCCCGTCGTTGCGGTCGAACACGACGATGGCTTTCTGATTGCCCTCCCATATGGCGAACGCACCGATTGGATGAAGAACGTTGTCGCAAACGGGGGGGCGTCCGTCGTGAACCATGGGCGAACGTATCGAGTCGATCAGCCGCAGGTCATCCCTATGGCCGAGGCGACCAGGTATTTCGGTCCGAAAGAGCAGAAGCTGCATCAGCGCTTTGCCGTAACAACCTGTCTCCGGGTTCATCGAACCGCGGCTTAGTCGCCTCTCCCGACGTACGGGTGCAGTAAAGGTCGCTTGACATGGGCGGGTAGTCAAGTTACCTTTACCTTGTGAAGAACAGAGTTCGTGAGTTGCGTTCGGATCGAAGCTTGTCTCAAGCGGACCTTGCGGCTGCTCTTGGTGTCTCACGTCAAACAGTCATTTCGATTGAAGGCGGTCGATACTCTCCTTCGCTTCCATTGGCGTTTCAGATCGCCCGATTCTTTGACTCGACAGTTGATGAGATGTTCGATGCATCCCAGGAGGTGCGAACGTGATTGCGACGAGGTATCCACGGCTGGTAGCGCCAGCGGTCACGGTTGTCCTCGGTTCCGCCATTGCCCTCGGTGCCTGGATCGGCACCGGTTGGGGGGCCGCCCTTGCCGTCGAACTTGTGACGGTCATCGGTGCTTGCGGGTACTACTTGCTCGGCGGTAGAGACAGCGACGTTGGAGCGCTGTTCGGTTCCAGGCCAGACGAACGTCAGGCCAGCATCGGAATGCGAGCCACAGCGCTCACCGGGAACGTCGTGATCCTCGTGGCCATCGGTGGAGTCGTCATTGCCACCGCAACCGGAACCTCGGCTTGGCCTTTCTTTCTCTTCTGCTCGGTGGGAGCGGCGACGTTCTTGGTCGGGCTGGTTATATATCGAGATCGGTAACCACAGCGTCGAACTGTCCCACGCCCGGCCTACTGGGGCACGGCGTCAGCGTTGAAGATCAGACCTATTCGCCTTCGTCAGAGATCTCATGACGGAGTACATCTATCTCCTCGATCACTTGCTTGCGGCGTTCCACCGTCACGGAATCAACGCTGAGGTCCAAGACCCCGGTGGCCTGGTTCTGCGACAGCTCGAAAGGAGGTGCCATGAGGACGTCGCGTGCTGCCCTCCGATCCGCAGAACCCCTCAGTACCTCGATCACCTCACCGAGGTGATCGATACCCCACAAGACTCCTTCGAGCACTTCGAGTCGCTGGCTCCGGTCGCCGCCGAGCGCGAGTGCCAGCGCGCCGGAGATCGGCGAGACAAGGATTGGGTTCACCAACAGACCGCGCTCGGTCAACACGGCGTCGACCCGCTGCACTAACTCTTGCGGAGTGACGTCCAGCGCGGCCAGGACAGCCTCGATCGTCTCATCTTGCTGTTCGAGAAGTGCGACGAGCAGGTGCTGTGTATCGATACCACCGTCTGCTTGAGCCCACGAGATTCTCCCAGACCTCTCTATGATGTTCATAGTGGCCTTGGAGAACGGTTGCGGGCCTGACCCTCGTCCATCTCGTTGACCGTCGTGTTCTTCGATTACCTCACGAACTCGGTAGTAATCAGCGCCCGTGTCCGAAAGTGCCTTGGCGGCAACGCCCTCACCCTCTCGCACCATGCCCAAGAGGAGATGCTCGGGGCCGATCGAGTCGTCGTGCAGGTGTCGGGCCTCCTCCTGCGACAGAACAAGAACCCGGCGGGCGCTGTCAGTGAAGTGCTCGAACACTCCTACCAGAGTGCCAGAAGATATGAACTGCACGCGCCACCTCCCGGCGATCGGGGACACCCATCTGCGCAGGTTTAGCCCGCGACACGGCCGAAGTCCGATTGATATTCCGATTCGGCCTCACCCATCTGAAGCGGGATGGACGTGACGCCTTCCTCCTCACAATCTCCGGCGGAGTACAGAGGTCCGCGAATGGATGCCCCCCAGGGGGGGGATACCGCTCCTTCCACCTCTTTTGTACGCGTAGCTGTGGGGCGACCCCATCCCGCAATCATCGCTCAGGTTGGCGCGAAATCGCTGGGAATCAGGGCGCCGAATCGCTAGGAAGCGGGAGGACAAAAGAGCGTGGCCAGGGCGCCACTCTAGGGGCCGTTGAAGTGGTAGTAGATGACCGTGACATTGACGATCGGGCTCGTCACGGTCACCCCGCCGGGGTAGGTGGCCACGCTCTGGATTGTCTGCCCCGGGAACGTAACGGGAATGCACAAACTACTGACAAGACAAGAAGTCGGGGGCATGACGTATATCCAACCGTAGAGGGTGAGAGTAGCGGTGAACGTGGCCGCGCCGTCCGCCAAGAAGGTGACCCCGGTAGCCCCGGACGAGGCGACCGCATCGAGTACCCATCCCTGCGCATTGTCCAGGGTGGCACCGTTCGCCGGAATGATCACAGAGGTGCTCAGAGCCGGGTTGTCGACCGTCACGGTGATGGGCGCACTGGCCGTCGAGATCCCGGCGGTGTCGGTGGCCACGCTTTGGAGTTTGTAGCTGCCGTTGGGCACGTCTCTGGTGTTCCACCCGCCGATATACCCGTAGATCGTGGGAGCGCCGGTGCCAACGATCTGGTCGGAGATCAAGCCCCCGCTTACCTCGAAGGTGACCGAGGCGATGCCGATCGGGCTCGAGGCCCCTGCGTCGAGCCAGGTTCCGTCGATGACCGTGGCGCCGTTCGAGGGGATCGCAACGAACGTCGTGGGCGGGGCCGTGGCAGCGATCGAGGCGGTCGCTCCAGCCACCCCCCGATCGACGAACCTCCGATCAGGATGAGTGCCAACGCTGCGGACCATATTTGATGGCGCATATGTCCACCCCTTCAACCTGTCTGCCCACAACAACAATGATGTCGGCGGGCAAGTGTGTACCAGAGCCCTCCTAACTCGTCAATCGCGATCCGACGAAGGGGCCGAATGAAAAGTCGCACTGACCCGGTGGTCTGGGGGACCCGACGGCTAGCCCGAAAGGCCGTACGTGGGCAGCCCCGAACTCGCCGCCCAGCCGGCCCCCGGCCCCGGTGGGCCCGGCCGCCTCGCGCCGCCCGCCCGCCTCGCCGCGCGGGGTTTCCGTCCCGGCTTCACGGGGTCCCCTTGCTTTCTCCACTGTTGTCAGGTGTCAGATTTTCTGGGACACGTGAACCCTCACGTCGTTTATGTGGTGCAAGCTCGAGCGATAACGCAACGTGAAGGAAAATATTTGTCGATGTGGTCGTGACGGACCTTGGTGCGGGCCAAGAGCGGCTGGTCTTCGAGCTCGGCGGTGCCCTTATCGAGCGCTCGCCACGCCTTCATCGGGAGACACCCCCGTACCCGAGACCCGGCTGCGCGGTACTTTTGGGTTCAGCTGACTGTGATCAGAATGTGCGGGTCGTCAGCGGGATTCAACCACCCGAGAACTGCGTCCAGTTCGGCGTTGGGCAGGGCGACGCACCCCTCTGTGTAGCCCACCGCCATATCGTCGTGGAGGAAGATCCCGGCGCCATTGTCGGGAGGGTTGGGCATCGGGATATCAATGAAGTGCTGGTAGGGCTCGACCTCAGTCCATAGTGCCTCGGAGTCGGCTGCATAGGGAGGGGTGGTACCGCAGGCCACGTGCTGGAGGGTGTCGTATGTCGGGCTCCCCGGCTCCTCGTCCCACCAGTCCCCACACACCAGGTGGTGGTATGGGTACAGCGTCGTCGGGCTCACGGTCGAGTTGCCATCGACGGTGTCGCCGAAAGAAAAGAGCCCGGTCGGTGTGGCCCAGTCGCCGGGGACCCGATGTGAGATTGGGATCAGGCCGCCGGATCCCGTTTCGGCTTGGTAGGGCTGTTCGGGCTGTCCGGCGAAGACGACCGGGCTCCAGCAATCATCAGGGCCCTCTGCCCAAGCCACGAAGGTCCCGGCCTGGCTCTGGCTCGTCGGGGCGACGACCGTAATCAACTGTGAGCCGCCCCCTGTCTGTGTCATGTCGTCGGGGTCGATCCCATATACGGCGCTTGAATATTGCGGGCATGGTGGAGGGGGATCCGTGGTCGTGACCGCCGGTGCCGTAGTCGGCGCGACGGTGACGGTCGTGGTCGTGGTCGTGTTGAGGATGCCCGCGATGGCTGCCTGTTGGCTGGGCGTAGGTCCGCCTGCTGAGCCACACGCCGCGGGGATGAGCCCCAGGGTCAAGACTCCAAGCGAGACCGGAACCGCCCTGGTCCATGACGTGTGCCTCATCTGAGGAAAGTGTAGGGAGCAAGTTGACTGGGGGTCGATCCCAGCGTCTGGCCTGGGCCACTTGGAGATGGCAGCCGGAGAAATGCTCCGGCAAGGAAAAGAGCGGCCATGGAGCCAATGAGCTTCAGCGAGTTCGCTCGGCGCTCCCGTCTGTCACCCAAGGCCGTGCGCCTCTATGACGAGATGGGTTTGCTACGACGGAATTCGCATCACTAACCTCGCTCCGCCACCAAGGACAGAGGACGGCGTGCCGGACTGCGACTTCGCCGTCCCTTCGCCGACCGTACAGCGTGAGACCGCATGGTGTTCAGCTACGCACCGATGGAGCAGGGGAGCTGGTTTTCCTGACGTGTCGTCAATCAGGCTGAAGGGGTCCGTTCGCCCGGACGTTGGGGCGTCTCTAGTCCACCTCAAACTAGGAGGATCGATCGGTCGGGCTGGCTAGCCTCAAGGAAGCCAGACAGAAGGGTTGGACGATGGCTGGACCGAACTGGGCCGAGCAGGTCACAGCGATCGCCACCGCGGTCGGTGCTCTTGGGCTGCTCGGTGCCCTCGGGGCAGCAGTGTTTGCGGGTCAACAGGTCAAAGAAGCGAGGAAGGCTCGGGAATCCCAGATTGCATCTGACTTCTTCCGCCGATGGAATGAGGATTCGCTCTTAGAAACGCGCCGCCTCGTCGCCAGCTTCGAAACGAGAGAGGAGCTGAGCGCGGCGTTCCAGTCCTTCATTTCGTTGAACGCAGATGAGGCCTACGTCTTGTACCGAGAGCTCGATTACTTCGAACAGTTGGCGGCGCTCGAATACGTCGGCGCCTTTGACTTCGAACTGATCAAGTTGCTACTGGGACGAACATTGATCGACCGCTCGGAAATGTGGAAACCGTCCATTGATGCCATGACGGGAACGGGTGGTTATCCCATGTTCGAGGCGCTCGTCGCAAAGATGAAAATCGCCCTTACGACTGCCCGGGGCGGCGATTCGTCGTGGTCAGCCCTACGCTAGTTCGATTGTCGCATCGACTCGGAGGTATTGGCGGGAGTGCGCCGATTCGCCTCGACGGTGGAACAGCCGGGTACCCGGAGGTATGTACGCCAATCGGAGCGGACCCTGTCGGTTCGCCAATCGGCTCGGAGAGCTGATCCAGTCCGGTACCCGGCACGCTGGCGGGTCGTCGGGACGAAGTACGCCGTGATGTTTGTCCTCTAGCCAGACGGGGAATATTCATGCGAAGCAGGTGCCGCCTATCTGGCGTTTGGCGAAAAACCTTTAGACGGTGTCAAACAGTTAGATCGCCGCAGGTAAAGCACGAGAAGAGCCAAGGGGGTTCGGGGTGGTGCAGGTCCGGTTCATCAGAGTCTTGCTGGTCGCGTCCGTGATCACGTTGTCCTGCGGCGCAGCCGTCCTCGTCAGCACTGCTCCATCGGGTGGCACGACGCTCGCGTCTTCGACGGCGAGTTCTGGTCCCCAATGCACCTTCAACGGAAGCTCGACCCCGTTGGTGACGGGAGTGTCTGCTGGCAGCAAGATCGCGGTGAGCTGCACGGGCTTGGCACCGCTTCATCCTTATATGTTGGTCGGCACCAGCCTCGTCCTAGCGATCGACCCAGCGGCCGCGCCCCTGTTTTCCGGTCAGTTGACATCGTTGGCCGGACTGATGGCGCTGCTGGCGGCACTGAAGGAGATAGACCTGGCCTCAGCCACCCTTCCGACTTCCGACGCCTCGGGGAACTTGAGCGTCAGTTGGACGGTACCCACATTTCAAGCGCTCGATCCGAATGCCTCTTGTCCCCCAACGCAACAAGAGTTCAACTCGGGGCTGCTGGGCTGCGCCCTGGCCATGATCGACCTCACCAGCTTCACGCCCGTGGGAGCTGGAAGCGCGTTGTTCGAATATGCGGGGTTCCCGTTCTTCCCCCCCAATCCGACGTTGTCCCTCTCTACCTCGACGGCTGTTCCGAATCAAACGGTTTCGGTCAGTGACGCCAGTGGCGCAACGACCTACTGGTGGTTGTCCACATTGGACACTCTTGAATCGTCGCTCGAATCTGGCGCGGGATCACCGCCGACGGTGTCGGTCACCTTTGCGGAACCGAATGGCAAATCTGTTCGGGCGCCCTCAAGCGTTCAGGTGGCACCGGCAACCTACAGCGGAGGGGTCTTCACCCCACCGGTCCTTTCGGGAAGTTTTACTGTCCCATCAACGGTGACCGGTCCTTCGACGGTCAACGTTGAGCTGATTGCGCCACTCGACGGCATTCCCCTTGCCAACACCGCCTCTGCCCCCCTCTTTGTCGACAACCCGCCCACCACCAGTGTCGTGCTCCCGGCAAACGGGGCCTCGCTGGCGGGCAGCCAGTATCTAGACGCCACCGCTTTTGACTACGGCACCCTGACGAAGGTCGAGTTCAGTCTCACCGGGGGGTCCCTGAACCACGCAGTTATCGCGACAGGGACCCCGACTTACTATGGATGGTTCGCTGGCTGGAACACCACCACGGTTCCCAACGGCACCTACACCCTGCAGAGTGTGGCCTATGACGCCGGAGGGCTCAGTACCTACAGCGCGGACATCACGATCAACGTCAACAACCCACCACCCACGACAAGCGTGCTCCTTCCATCTTCGGGTGCAAGCCTCAGCGGTAGCCAGTGGTTGGATGCGAGCGCATCGGCCAATGTGTCCGTGACGAAAGTCGAGTTCTATCTCACCGGAGGAACGCTGACCAACGACCCTATTGCGACGGGGACCCCGACCTACTACGGATGGATCGCGGGCTGGAACACCACCACGGTTCCCAACGGCACCTATACGTTGCAGAGCGTGGCCACCGACGCCTCGGGAAACAACGGCCACAGCAGCGGGATCACGATCACCGTCGCGAACTAGAGATCTGCTCAGGCATCTTCAAGCGCCCGCGCCAGATACGACCGCACCTCGGACGTGTCAGACCGGGCCCGGGTCAGTACCTCGCGAACCCGGTTGCCCGGAGTCGAGCGGGAGGGCTACGTGTGAGCTTGGCCCGAACCTGGGGTCGGCGCGCTCGAGGCCCGTCGGCCTGTAGGGTCCAGAACCGCGCCGAGAGGCGGACCATGGGAGGGCACCGATGACGGGTCAGGGTGACGGGGACCAGAACGAGCAGGACCACGAGTGGGGAGAGGCCGTGCCGGCCTCGTCCGGTCGCCCCAAGCCGGGCGACATCATCACCGAGTCCGGTATGGCCATAGCCCCGGGTCCGATGGTCGGCCACGACGTGTCGACCCCGCTCGAAGAGGATGAGCCCGAGCACACCATCCCGCCAGTCCCGCTGTGGGCCATGAAAGAGCGTCGGCACACGCAGTGGCACCTCCTGCCGGCCAACGAGCGGCACGAGAGGATCCGCGAGTGCCTCGAGGCCGACAATTACACCCTCTACTGCATCGACGATGGGCGGCACCACGCCATGATCGGCCGCCTCGTTGGCGCCTCGCCCAGCGGCTGCGAGTACACGCTGCTCGGTCGCGTCTCCCGCCAGCGCTACGAGGAGCTGCGCGACGAGGTCGTGCTGCTGGTGAATTGTTTCGACACGGCCACCGAAATGCGGCTGTGCGGGGTTGCCGTCGAAGAGGACATCCGTTCGTCCAACGTCTTCGACGTCGCCACCTACGACAGCATCGATGACGTGCCCGAGGACTACCGGCCTGGTTCACCATTCCACCGCTTCCGCCAGGATCTGGAGATCACCGCCTACGGTTGATACTGGCCCGGGCTGGGTTAGATTGCTTCGTCCGCGATCGCTCGCTCGATCCACGGAATGACTTCGGTGAGGATCTCGTAGAGCCCCGTCTCGGCCTTGAAACCGAGGAGGCGCTCTGCCTTCTCCACCGAGGGAACCCTCCGTTGTACGTCATGGGGGAACGGCGGGTCACTCACCGTCCGTAACGGCGTGTCGCCGCTTCTGACGTTCGCCCAGATCGCCGCAGCCAGCTCCAGGACTGTGGTCGCCTCCGATGTCGAGAGGTTGAAATCCTCGTTGAGCGCCGCCGGATGTTCCATCGCCGTCACGATCCCGCGGGCCAGGTCACCACCGTAGGTGTAGTGACGTATCTGACTGCCGTCGCCCAGGATGTGCAGCGGATCCTGGCCCTTGACCACCTTCTGCACAAGGTCCGGGACGACATGGCTCATGGCCAACTTGACATTGCCACTGAGGATATCCACGTCACCGAGCGCCCGACGCTCGCCGATGCCGACGCAGTTGAAAGGACGGATGATCGTGTACGGAAGTCCATGCTGTTCGTGAGCCGCCCGGGCAAAGTACTCGACCGCGAGCTTCTGAAA
This sequence comes from uncultured Acidimicrobiaceae bacterium, assembly GCA_963787525.1. Classification (GTDB taxonomy): domain Bacteria; phylum Actinomycetota; class Acidimicrobiia; order Acidimicrobiales; family RAAP-2; genus Bog-473. Next base: position 157,051 of record CAWBDK010000001.1, read on the forward strand.
CCCATAGGAGGAAACAGGGGGAGGGATGACCTTTTCCTGACCCTCGTACGATGGCCAGGTGTCAGCTGACTCGAAGACCATCGATGAGCTGAGATACGTGACCTTCTCGAGCCGTCCGTTCTGGTGGGCATCGATCGCAGCATCACATGACGCGGCGGTTATGCGCTCGTTCGTTGCCAAGAGATCGTAGGCATAGGTGTGGAAGTAGGAGATACCGCCGATCATCGCGGCGCCAGCGATGAAATGGTCACAGTCGCGCAATAGACCCGCCACAAGGTCGACGTTCTGCACATCTCCCTCGACAAATCGGTACCTCGGATTCGTGTCGTAGGATCGACTCACGGGTCCGTACTTCGAATAGTTGTCGACCCCAATGACGTCGTGGCCGCGATCGAGAAGCTCCTTGACCACGTACCCGCCGATGAATCCTGCTGAGCCTGTGACCAGCACCGTCGTCATGTCGACCGATCCTCCGAAGTTGCCAACCGGATCGCTTCTAGGGACAAGCGAGGTCCGAAGGCGAAGCGCCACCAGCGGAAGTAGTGGGGTAACCAGCTGGCCATCTTGAAGCTCGACACACCATGTTGACGCTCGAGCCATATCGTCGGCAGCTCCGCCACCGGTAGTCGAGCTCGCCGTGCCTTGGCCACCAGTTCGATGCCGATCTCGAAGCCGGCGGTAGACGCGATGCCGACGTCTCGGATGAAGGACGCATCGTATGCTTTGAATGAATTCGTCGCATCGCGAGTTCCAACTCGAGCCAGGGCCCAGAGGGAGAGTCCTGCGAGCCGCGAGAGAACACTCTTCAAGGCCGGCCCTCCCACCTGCTGACCTCCACGCGAATAGCGTGAAGCCGCAGCGATGACAACCCCTCGCTCCACAAGGCGAACGAGATTATCGATCTGTTGTGGATCGTCGCAGCCATCCGCCATCGTCACGACCACGACAGGTGCGGAAGCGTGGGTGATACCAAAGCGGATCGCTTGAGCGGGTCCGGGATGAATGTCGTTCACAACGGCGCGAACCCGATCATCGATTCGGGCGTACTTCTCCACATAGGGAATGGTTGAGTCATCGGGCTCGTCGACAACGATGACGACCTCGGCGGGAATTTCAATTGCCTCAAGAAGTCTGTCGATGACCTCTTCTATGCCCGATCCCTCTTGGTACGCAGGAATGACAACAGAGACACGGGGTATCACACGAGTACCCCCTCGCCTCTCAGATTCCAGACGTCCACGACTGGTTGCCGAATCTGGCTCTTGGCGTACAACTCGTGCGGGGCACCGATCACGATGAGGTCCGCCTGCGTGAGAACCTCCTCCAGGCTGACCAGCGATGGGTCACCGTTGACGTAAGGATCGGTCGTCAGCACGCGGAAGCGCGGACCTTCAGGACTCGCTTCAACTTGTAGGAGAGGCTGTTCCGAGCGTCATCGGACTCACCCTTGAAGGCCATGCCCAGGATGCCAACGGTCATCTCCTCCAGCTCGTACTTGGCTGCCATCCGTGAGACGAGATAGAGCGGCAAGCCTTCGTTTATCTGCATGCTGGCCATGCCGAGAGCGAAGTTGTTGTTGTTGAAAGCAGCGAGCTGCATGGTGTCCTTGAGAAGACAAGGGCCAGCCGCAAATCCGGGACCCGGAAGGTCAGCCGCCCGCGGGTAGTCCTGCACGACTGCCGTGCGCACCTGCTCGTAGTCGACGCCAAAGTCATTGGCCATCATGAAGAGCTGGTTGGCCGCCGCAAACTTGATGTAGCGATACGAGTTGGTGAACAGCTTGGCCAGCTCGGCCTCTTCGGGCTTCACGTGAATGATGGACCTGGCAATGTTTCCAAAGAGGTCGCTGGCGCGCTCCGACCCGCGAACTGTCCGGGCCGACACGATCTGTGGCAGCGAGTGCAACTCCTCCATCGCTCGCCCTTCCGCGATCCTTTCGGGGCAGAAGGCGACGTCGATGTCTTTTCCCATGCGGTCGACGAGGCGCTCCACCATACGGGTGACGCCCGGGAAAATCGTGCTGCGGAGAACGATGAGCTGGCCGTCCACGAGGTGCTCACCGACCGATTCGATCGCGCTGATCACAGCCTGTGGATCCGGGTTGAGGTGCTCGTCGACCGGGGTCCCGACGACCACGATCAGGCACTCGGCAGATCCAACGGACGTCGGATCGCTGGTGGCGGTGAGCCGGCCAGACGCCAATGTCCTCTCCAACACCTCCTGCGCGCCTGCTTCGCGGTGTGGCATGGTCCCAGACTGCACAAGCTGAACTGCCGTGTCGTTCGTGTCGAAGAGGGCGACGCGGAGCCCGGCGTCGGCTAAGGCCAACCCGAGGGGGAGCCCGACGTGTCCGCACCCACCAAGGACCGTGACGTCCCGCGACCAGTCCCGCTCCATCTGCAAGAGGTTACTTATCCCTCCCGACTAGATCAATGTGACGAGGAATTCGGCGTCACGCGGCGTCAATTGTGCCCTCGTGCCAGAGTCTTGGGCCCTGTCCTGTCATCTCCAGCTTCTGGCGAGCGGAGCCGTCCTCATACCTCACCGGGCCAGGCGGCGCCGGCCGGCGGGCTCCCCGCGTGATGCCACCTAAGACGAGTTCGCGATCCCGATGATCGGCGAATTGAGCGGTGCGCCCCCCATGGAGCCGTCGAACTCAGCGTCGCCGAACACGAACACCCCACCGTCGGAGGCCACCATCCTGTATCCGGTGCCGTCCGGCGTTCCGGCCATGCCCGCGATTGGCTTGTTCAACGACTGCGCCCCCATGGAGCCGAGGAACGATGTGTCACCTTGGGCAAAGACGCCACCGTCGGATGCAACCTCCCAGTAGCCTCCGCCGCCATTGTCCGACGCCATCCCGACGATGGGTTGGGACAGGTGGAGGTTTCCCGTAGAGCCGAGAAATGGAGCATTGAAGGCGAAGACTCCGCCGTCATTCGCCACTTCCCAGTAGCCGCCGGTTGTGGGATCGGCAGTGATGCTCACGATCGGCTTGTTGAGCGGCCTGCCCCCCATCGACCCGTAGAAGTGCGCGTCGCCGAACGCGAAGACCCCGCCGTCCTTGGCCACCAGCCAGTAACCCTGACCGTCGGGTGTCGAGGCGATGCCCACGATCGGCTGATCGAGCGGCCTGCCCCCCATCGACCCGTAGAAGTGCGCGTCGCCGAACGCGAACACGCCACCGTCATTGGCCACCAGCCAATATCCGTTACCGTCCTGGGTCGAGGCAATCCCGACGATCGGGGCGTTCAAGGGTGATTTGCCCATCGATCCGAAGAAGTGCGCCGTTCCGAACGAGAAGATGCCGCCGTCGGCAGCCGCCTCCCAATAACCCTGCGTGGCTTGGTCGCCGATCGTGAGGGGCCGTGCGGACGAGACCGAACTCTGAAAGTTTCCATCCCCCGGGTAGTTGGCGGTCAGGGCGTAGCTGCCGGGAGGCAGTTGGTTTCCGGTCAACGTCGGGCAGCTTCCTTCTGCTCTGTTTGGCCCTGCCGCTTCGAGGGCGATGGTACAGACGGTGTTGCCCCCGTTTTGCACCGTGACGAACCCGGTCGGCGACCCGGTTGTTCCCGAGGTCACGGTGGCCGACATGTTCACCGCTTCCTCGTCGCCGTACGAAGTAGACGAGGGTGAGACGGTCAGTGAGGTCGAACTCGTCGCCGGGTAGATCGAAAGCGGGACGGTCGTCGATGTGGGCAAGAAGTTGGAGTCACCGGGGTAGTTCAAGGTCACGCGATAGGGCGTGGTAGAGACGGGCAGAGCGGTGGCCGAGTCGATGTAGCAGGGATTCGCGCCCCCGTTGTTGGCCGAGCACGAGCCAGGAGCCACCAGGTTCACCCCGTCTGCGGTGATGGAGACCGAACCGGTGGCATTGCCGTTGTTGTTATTGCCGCCCACGCCCACGATGAAGAAGTTGCCGTTCTCCGCTCCGTACAGGGCGTAGCCCGGAACCGGAAAGGCCTGCATCTGGGTGATCACCTGTTCGACCGTGAAGTCCTGGGGCGTCGACGAAGACCCCATGTAATTGGCGTCGCCCCCGTACACTGCGGTCAGCACGTAAGGACCAGCGTTCAACTGAGTGCCGTTGATGTAGCAGTTCCCATTCGACTGGCCACCCCCTCCGTTGACAAACATCGAGCAGAGGATGGTGTCCGGCCCTGGCGGGCCGTAGTAGACAGTGACGTCTCCGGTGGGTGCTTGATTGACGCCGGGCACGCCGGTGACGGTCACGTCGAAGGACAGTTGCGACTCGTTGCCGTAGGTGATCGTGGTCCCGGGGGACGGCGAGGTGATCGACGTCGTCGTCATAGACTTTTGGACCGTCTGGTCGGGCACGAGGAGAGCGGTAGCTGGTAGATAGGTCGAATCACCCTTGAAGATCGCCGTAATGGCGTGATCGCCGACCGATAGGGAGCTCGCGGGCTCGTCACAGTTCGCCGTGTAGATGCCTGGCGGCGCCAAGCCGGCAAGGGGTCGGTTGTTACAGTTCGGAATGTCGCCCCCGTTGTCCTGAAATTCGATTCCGTCGGTTGGCTCGAGGGCGCCCATGTCCGAAGTCGTCAGAGTCGCGGTGTAGGTGACGTCCTGCCCGAATGTCGAAGGGTTGGCCGATGAGAGGACGTTGATCGACACCGGTGTGATTGGGGGCAGAGCCGATGCCGGAGATGGCCAGCCAAGTGCTGCCAAAGGTACGCAGAAGCCCCCGGCCACTACCAGCCAGGTGCCGAATGGTCGCTTCAGTCGGCCAGGCATACCGGACTCCTTCACTGAGTTGCGACCACCTGAAGGCTGTCGGCCGATGGCTGAAGATACCAGTCCCGTCTCTGTATTCCGTGGATCGTCCCGACGTCGTGAGACCCACGCGGGCGTGAAGTGCACGGTGTCAATCCACGTGACGGCCCGCTGCCATCGTCTGTCCCGCCGGCGATAGCCTTTTGCGAGGGGCCCCGTCCGAACGGCGCACCAGGGAGATGGCGATGCGACGCTTGGGCAAATCGGGAGCAAGGCGAGGATTGCTGAGAGCCGGCGGAGCCATTGCCGTCCTTGGGGGCGCGGTGGCGCTCAGCGTCGCGACGCCGTCGGGTGCCACCAGTGCGGGCACCCCCGTCAGCGATGCCAGCACAAGCGCACGGGGGGTCTCCGCCAGCGCGATCAATGTGGTCTTCCCGGTCATCTCGTTCACCAGCATCGAGGGAGAGTTCGAAATCGAGTCGGACGCCGAGTACGGCGAACAGGTGAAGGCCATTCATCTGTTCGTGAACCAGATCAACGATGGAGGGGGGATACACGGTCGGAAGATCAATCCGATGATCGTGAGCTATGACCCGACGAACGCGGACGAGCAGCGGTCGCTGTGCAAGCAGTGGACCCAGGGCAACCCGCCCGTGTTCGCCGTCCTGGACGGGCTCGGAACATGGGAAGGGGTCAACGAGCTCTGCATCACCCGAGAGGGCCACACGCCGATGCTGTCCCAGTGGACGACGACCACCAACTGGACGGATCTCGGCTCACCGTATCTGTGGTGGACAGGGGCGGACGACGCGCCCATCCTCGCGGCCACCGTGAGCTGGGGCCTCAGCTCGGGTCGCCTTGGCCACGGCACGAAGGTCGGTGTCGTCGTCTCGGACCAGGCCAGCGACCAGAGCGCGCTCGAATTCCTACCTCTTGCCGGATCTGAAGAAAATCGGTGTTGTCCCCCAGGTGGTCACGATATCGGCGGACCTCGGTGAGACCGCCAATACCGACTCGGACGCCACGCTGGCGGTTGAACGGCTCAAGGCGGCGGGAATCCAATCGGTTATTCCCTTGCTTCCCGAGAACGCGTTCACTCCGTACATCGGCGCTGAGACTTCGCAGCAGTTCTTCCCCAAGCTCCTTCTCAGTGACTACCAGTCCGAAATTGAGATCGCCCTTGGACTCATCCCTATCCCCTACGAGAAGGCAATCAATGGCCAGGAGGGTGTCACCGCAGAGACACTTGGTGGGATCGACCTTCCGGTCCCTGAGTCACAAGGTGGATACGACCCGGGAGTGCGCAGCTGCTGGGACGTTTGGCACAAGGCCTATCCGCAGATTCCCAAAGGCAACATCAATGACGATATTGAAGAGCAGGGACCGATTCAGGGCTGGTGTCAAGAGATTCGGCTCTTTGCCACGGCAGCCACCATGGCGGGTCAGAACCTCAATCGACGGACCTTCGTCGAAGCAATGTCGCGCGTCACCAACTTCCCCGGCGGTTACTCTCCCGTCCTGAGTTATGGCCCCGACAAGTTCTACGGGCCGACGCAGTACCGGGTGATCAAGGTCCATGACAATCACCCACCGACGAGCCAATGCAAGCATGGTCCGGTTGGGTCGCCTCCGGCCGGCGTCTGTTGGGTCATCGTGAAGAACTGGGCGCCGTTGCCCAGCTAGAGATGAGGACGTGGTCCCGCAGACGGGGCAGGTCCGTCTCCGAAACCGCGTCCTCAAGATCCTTCAGCGTCTACCTGATCGACCTGGAGTTCGAAGCACTCGCGTTGAAGTTGCTGTCACCGCTATAGGTTGCCTTCACCGTGTACGGAGGGCCGCCGGACGCGGCCGTTGTCAACGTACATGTCGCCGTTCCGGACGTCAGGGTGTCCGTACTGCTACTGAGGCATGGAACAGATTGTCCAGACGCGCCAGACACGGAGAATGTCACGGTGCCTGAGGGGGTGCCTGCCCATCTCGGCAGGCCGCGGACGACCGCGGTGATCGATGCTGAGCCACCCGATGATGCAGGAGGCGTCACTCGTACCAATGTTCTCGAGCTCGCCCTGGAGACTGGTTGCGTCACGGTCGCGGCCGACGCGGTGAAGTTGCCGCCACCTGGGTAGGTGACCGAGACCTTGTATGGACCGTCACCGGCACGCAACTGGCCGGAAGCCACATTGCATCTCGTCACCTGGTTGATTCTGCGGACCATGTCGGTGCCCGACGCGCACGCTATGGACGCGCCCGAGTGGCTCGTGATGTTCCAGGTGACACGGCCGGAAGGACCGGCAGTTCCCGGCGACGTCGTCGCAATGGTCGCCGAGAAGCGTGCGCGCTTCGAGGTGACCACCGGTGCGGGTTCGCTATTTATGGTCACGGATGTGTCGTTCGTGTCCTGGCCCGGGAGGGTCGGCCCGACCGAAGGCGAATACGCGGTTCCCGAGCTGGATTGCGAAGTTGGCGTGAGGCTCCCGTCAAGATTGAAAGCCGACAACATGCTGTTTGCTGACGATGCGGCTCCAAGATAGCCAAGATTCAATAGTTGTTCTGCTGTACGCAGCATTGAGTAATGGTTGAACTTGATATTTGAAGTCGTTCCGGCCGGTGTGTAAGGCGATATTACCAATGTAGGAATTTGGTTATCACCGCCGTTATCCTCATCTTCATCCCACGTTATAAAGATTGCAGTCGAGCCGTTCTCGTATTGTGCCTGATCGGTGAGGGTGGGCAAAAAGGTGGACAGCCACTTATCGCCATATGCGATCGCATCCGAGTTCGTGTTGGGGCACGGATCATGCATATCGTCACAAATATTAGGTGTTATGAAGGTAAAGGCTGATCCAATATTCGGTGTCGTACCACTTGCTAAAGGTATGTCCTGGGTACCACAGGCGGCGGAGATGTTGGTGTAATACGCGGCGGGGTTATGCCTTACCGCGTATAAGGGATCTCCCGAGCTGTCAACTGGTCCATCGTTGGTTTGTTCACAGTTCGTCTGCATGCTCTCATTTAGTCCCATCCAATTGGTACCAAGCTGGCTGAAAATGCTGGGCACTGAAAGGGGATGAGAACTCGGGTTGTCGTCATCTGTAATTCCTTGAGTTGAACCCGATGTCATAGCGATGTAGTTCGGCAACGAGGGATGGCCTTCAGCAAACATATTTGTCGCACTACCGCACGAATTGGCAACACTGTTCAGATAGGGCGCGTCAGGAGCGCCGAGAATATTTTCTGAACCTTCGTTCTCCATGGCAATCCAGACAACGTGAGTGATGTTCGGTTTACCAGAACCCGCCAAACCGCCACACATTGCTTGCGTCGTCGAGGGCGGAGTCGTCGACGTTTGAGTCGTCGACGTTGGAGTTGTCGATGGTGTGGAGGTCGTTGGAGTTGTCGACGGTGTGGAGGTCGTTGGAGTTGTCGACGGTGTGGCGGTCGACGTTGGCGACGAGCCGCCAAAGTCGTTGAGGAAGGCGGAATAGCTGTTCGGGTTGGAGGTGGTGCCGAGGAGGCTCGATCCGTAGTCCCAGAACGTTGCCTCGGAAACGTTGTTGCCACTGATCCACTGCGCCATGTCGTTGATAAAGGTGGGGTCGTCGCCTCCACCGACGCTGTTCCCGGGTCGGAGAGCGAGCCTCCGTTGTTTGGCGGGCCCCAGCCGAGGCCCCACTCGGGCAAGCTGATGAGTTTGCCCTCCGAGGCGGCGAAGGACGCCAGCCAGTCGAGGCCATAAGGCTCGGTCAGATACGTCTGCCACTGCGAAGAAATGCCCGTGTAGTCGGCCCACGCCTCGTCGTAGAGGTCGAGGCCGATGTAGTCGACGTAGGCGTTGCCCGGGTAGTAGTCGGCCAGGTCGCCGACGCCCTGATCGCCTGCGGTCGGGTTCCATTCGAACTTGAAGTCCTGTCCCGGTACCGACCGCATGGTGTCGACGATCTGCTGCCAGTAGCCGATGAAGGCGGCCGCCTGCCATTGGCCGCCCACGGGAACCATCCGCCGTTGAACTCCCAACCCAGGCGGACGATGGATCCGCCTTGCCCGGAGGACACCATGTCCTGGGCGAGGGTCAAGAAGTATGAGTTGTAGGCACCCGTGGCACCGTCTGCCAATGAGTACTGCGTGTTGTTGGGCAGAATCGGTATGCCCCAGATCATGGAGTAGCCCGAACCCTCCCACGCTGACATGTACGACGGCGCCGTGGACACGAGGGCGGACCAAGAATCTCCGTCCAAGAAGTCCATGGCATAGGTCGGTTGGTGGCCGATGGCCTGACCGAATGAGTCGGCGGCATCGGGCGACTGGTACCCGACATAGACGCCCAGAGGACTCGAACTACCGGCAGCACCCGTACCGCCCTGAGTGGCGAGAGCTCCGATCATGACGAAACCCGCCGCCACCAGTAGGGTGGCGGCGAACGTTGGTATTGACCTAGTGGCTCCAGACCGCGCGATGTGCCGAATCATGCACAAAGCCCTCTTTTTCTCCCGTGCCGCTCACGCTTGCTCCGCCGGGAATCACTGACGCGCGGACCATAACATCGGCACCTCGGATCCAGCGTGAACGTTCATGCATGAACGTGTGACCGTTGCGTTAACTACCGAATGCAGCCAGGGCCTTTGTGGCAGCAGGATTTTTTCCGGGCGGCCAGTGTCCTACCCTGTGGAGCGCAGAGGAGGAAGTGGGGTGGCAACACTGTCTCGAGGCACGGTCAGAGGACGATGCGTGATGCTGCTCGTGACCATCGTGGCGTTGGGCTTCACGGTGTCGGCGTGCACTTCTGGACAGCACATCTCGGCGCAGCAGAAGAGAGCAGTGACGAACATCTTGAGGGCTCCGGCCGACTCGACGACTGCGCCCTCCCGGGCCGCCACGACGACGCCCCCCGCGCCCTCCGCGCCGCCCACTACCTCTGACGGGTCATCGTCGACCTCTACCTCGGTGACCACTCGCCGGAGCCTTCGTCACCGTCTGGTCCGCCACCCAACGTGGTGGGCCAGAACCTCACGGTCGGTGAGAATCAGCTCCAAGCCGCGGGTTATGGCGCGGCGGCACATCCCTGGGCGGCCAGTTGCGCGACGCTCAACCTGATCATGCAGCAGGTGCCTCCACAAGACGACAGTGTGCAGCTCTACTACTGCGCGCAGGCATCCTGAGAACGACTTCCCGCGGTCGCCATCTCAGCTGACGCAGCCTCATTTCTTGCGTCAGCAGTGCTCCTCGGCCCCTGACAAGGCGAATCCTCCAACCCGGCGCCGCTTGCCGAAACACGCGACATGGTGCGACCTGGACCGCCACCGTGCGTCGAGGGACCGCACCCGAGACGCCCCGTAGGCAGCGAACAGGTCATCACCCCTTGCCGGGTCAAGAATGGGGCGTGGCTGCCAACGACGATTCCCGAGACGACCGAAGGGACCAGCCTTCGCCGTCGGAGCCGAGCCCGCCATCCGTGCACGGCGGCGGCCTCGAGCCTAGGCACCACCCGGTTGGACAGGCTGCGCGAGCGGGCCCAGAGGACCCGTGCCTCCATCGAAGCCAGGCGGGCCGATTCGGCCTCGATCGACACAGCCTTTGAAGCGGTCGAGCGTGATGCGCAGACCGGGGAGGAGTGCTCGCAGCAGCAGTTGCCTTTCGATCCTTCATGTTCCTCGTCCCGTACGCCTTCGTCGTTGTCACCGGGCTCGGCCTGGCCTCAACCTCAGCCGGGCAGAATCCCAAGGATGCCGCCCGCTCAGCCGGCATCGGAGGTCTTCTCGCCAGCGCAGTCGCGAGCACCAGCAGCATGTCTTTGGCCAATCGCATCGCCGCCCTGGTGCTGGGAGGCGTCGCGTTGGCCTTGACCGCACGCTCGCTGGTCAGGGTGCTCTGGATAGTCCATCGGTTGATCTGGGGGGTTCGACCCTCGGGCAATCCCACCAACTGGGCCGCGCTGGTCCTCGTCGGATTCGCCACTGTGCTTTTCGGAATCGCCGACCTTGCCGCTTGGCTCGGCACCCAGTCGGTGTGGCTGAGACTCCTGGCCCTCACCTTGACGATCGTCGCATCGGCCGGTGCCTGGTACCTGGCGTCGTGGTGGCTCCCACGTGAGGACTGCGAATGGTGGGCGCTGCTGCCCGGAGCGGCGCTGGTGGGCATCGGAGTGGGAGTGCTCCATCTGTTGACGATCACCTACGTCGCGCATGTGGTGTCGAGGAAGTCGACGCTCTACGGCTCAATCGGGATCGCCTTGGCCTTGCTCCTGTGGACCTACTTCGCCGGTCGGTTACTGACCGCTGCCATTGCCCTGAACGCATCGCTCTGGAAGCGTCGGAACACTGACATCACCCCGATCCCGAGGGAGAGGCCCAGCGGTCTCGGTACCTGATTCGCCTTCACACGAAGTCGACCTGTTTGAACGAGCCATCGAGAAACGGCTTCGGATCGATGCCGAGGATCTGCCCGAGCACCGTGGCATAGACAGACCGAAAGTCCGTTGTGAAGACGAGGTTGCCCTCGGAGAGCCGTGACAGGTTCGGAGGATCACCATAGAAACCCCCTTTGACGGACGGGCCCACGGCGAAGACCACGTTGGCCCATCCGTGGTCTGTTCCGGCACTGGCATTGGACGAGACGCGTCGACCGAATTCCGTGTATACGAGTACGACAGTCCCCCGTCCTCGCGTGCTCGTTCCTAGTACGTCGACGAAGGCAGACACTGCCGTATCGAGCTCGCTCAACAACGTGGCCTGTGTGTCTGCCTGAGCCGCGTGAGTGTCAAATCCACCCAGCTCGACGCTGTACACCTCCATGTCGCTCCCGCCAGTATGAGGTTCGCCACGATGCTCAACTGAGTGGAGAGCACGTTCGCGCTCGAGAGCCCGCCCCCCCCGTTCGCAATCGCCAGGGCGCCGGAGTTTCCCCCAGAGAGTCCGTTCGAGGTGCTGTCGTGGAGATGAAGAGGGTCGCTTCCAACTGTGCGATTCAAGATGGCCCCGAACTTCTTCTGCATGAGAAGGAGGTCGGTATCAGGCGCGGGTCTCCGCCAGGAGTCTCGGTTCGTGACCGGTCGTTGCCTCTCTCGCCACGAAGCGAACAGACCCTGCTCCGCGCCATCGCCCGGCAGTCGGAGCGGGCCCGCTGGAATCGCGACTGCTTGGACCTTCTGTCCGGTCAGGGCGACGGGCACGGTGGGACCGACGGCAACCGCCCGCAAGGGGTCGGCTCCCGTCGCGTCGAGCCAGCGTCCGAGCCATCCGGACGCTCCGGGTGAGGCTGGGATCCCCGATTGCCAGATGTCCATTGACTGGAAGTGGCTGAAATTCGGGTTGGCGAAACCGACCCCTTGCACAATGGCCATCCGCTTTTCATCCCAGAGTCGTTTGAATCCGGGCATCTTGGGATGGAGGCCGAAGCCGTCCCCGAGTGGGAGCACCGTTGACGCCGCGCTGGCGAGCGTCAGCAACCGTTCACCCTTTGACTTCGGTGGGATTCAACGAGCACGACTCCGGTTGGTTCCGCTCGGCAGCGAGCGGCGCCTGCACCAGGGCAGACCATCCACTGATGTGCGCGCGCTCCGTGCAACGATTTCTCACCATGAACGAGGTACGTGCACGCATCGACGTGGGCCAGTCCCGCACATCTCAGGGTTGGCGCAGGAGGGCATGGCGGCTCGCGCTGGCAGGTTCCGTGATGGCGACAGTGATCGGTGGCGGGATCGCCATCGTGGGCCAGATGGGCAGCGGGGCGGCCGACCTCGGGGTGGTACGTCGCCACCACGCCGGGCACGGGTGCGGATGACGTCTTGCTGGGGTCCGACGTGCGCCAACGCGGTCCAGTGCTGGGGTGTCGGGATCTCCATCGAGAACATCAACTCAAACGGGGCGTTCGCCCCCTGGTCGAAACCTGGAATGGGTCGACGTGGAGTCTGGGTGCCCAGCCGCCACTTCCGGCCGGTCAGGGCGGAGGGTTCTTCGACATCTCCTGCGTGTCCGGATCCGACTGTTGGGCTGTGGGCGCGGTCCTTGGCGTCGCCGGGAACGGGAACCCGACGGGCACGCTCATAGAGAACTGGAACGGCTCCTCTGGTCGATCGTGCCCAGTCCGACTCCGACCGGCACCGGTGTGGTCGGGGCGGTCCTGCAGGGCGTGAGCTGTACGTCAGCGTCGAACTGCGTCGCGGTCGGTTTTTCGACCGACCAGAACGGTGAGAATCTCAGCGACGTGATCGAACAGTGGAATGGTGCCGCATGGAGCATCGTCCCGGGCGCCGACACCGGGCAGCCGTTCGATCAGCTGTCGACTGTGCAGTGTCTCAATGCCAGCCGACTGTTGGGCTGTGGGCAACGCCGGCCCAGCGCAGCAGAACCCGAACTTCCTCCCGATCTTCCCCGGAGCAAGCGGGGACCAGGGGCTGATCGAACACTGGGACGGCGCGTCGTGGTCGGTCACACCCAGTGCGACCGAGTCGAGTCCCAACGGCGGATACCTGTACGGCCTTACCTGCGTGACCGCTTCCGATTGTTGGGCATCGGGAGCGACGACCGACGACACCGGTATGGCGTCGGGGCTCATCATGCAGCACTGGGATGGCTCCACCTGGACGGACGTCTCGCCATCGGTACCCGACTCCTCGACGCCGGGCATTCTGAGCAGCATCTCGTGTGTCAGTTCGGTGCAGTGCTGGGCGGTGGGTGCGCTGGGATCGTTCGGCGGAGGCGGCGGAGGCAACTTCCAGCCGCAAGCGTTCATTGAGAGCTGGAACGGTTCCGCATGGTCAATTGAACCAAGTCCGAACGTGTCGGCTCTCAGCTTCTTGGTCTCAGTCAACTGCGTGCAGTCGGTCGGGTGCCTGGCGGGTGGCAGCGCAGCCACGGAGGCCCAAGACAATGATCCGGGGCTCCGCCCCTTCGTCGAGCAGATGACGTTTCCCCCGGCTTCGAGCCAGGGCATCGTGCTCTCGGCGCAGGACGGCGGCGTCTTCAATTACGGAACGGCTCAGTTTGCCGGATCGATGGGGGGTCAACACTTGAACGCGCCGGTCGTCGGCATTGCGGCCACGCCCGATGGCGGCGGCTATTGGTTGGTCGCCTCCGACGGCGGCGTTTTCAACTTCGGCGATGCACAGTTCTACGGCTCAATGGGTGGTCAGCATCTCAATGCACCGGTCGTTGGCATCGCGGCAACACCTGATGGTGGTGGTTACTGGTTGGTGGCGTCCGACGGCGGCGTGTTCAGGTTCGGCGACGCCCAGTTCCACGGCTCCATGGGAGGCCAGCATCTCAATGCGCCCGTCGTCGGCATCGCCGCTTCAGTGGACGACAGCAGCTACTGGTTGGTCGCCTCCGACGGCGGAGTCTTCAACTTCGGGGACGCCTCGTTCCTCGGATCGACCGGCGGTCAGCACCTCAACGGTCCCGTCAGCGGTATTGCCGCCACGCCCGATGGGCGGGGTTACTGGCTGGTGGGCTCCGACGGAGGGATCTTCAGCTACGGAGATGCCGCATTTCTCGGTTCCGTGCCCGGCCAGGGCATCGTCGGTCAGCCTCCGGTCGTAGGGATCAGTCGAACGCCGAGTGGGGCGGGGTACTGGCTGGTGGGCTCGAACGGCGCCGTGTACACCTACGGGGACGCCGCCTTCCTCGGGGCGCTGAGCGGAGTGAAGCTGGTCGCTCCCGTGTCGGGCATCGCCTCGTCCTAGGGTCCACCGGAGACCAAGGGCAAGACTCGAGGTGCAAGAGATGTGGTCAGAGCCCCGAGAGTTGCGCCGCGCCTTGTCCTCGTCGGATTGAGAGCGCGTCTGGCTCAGGTCATCACTCCGGCTGCTCGACGTCATGGGCCGAGCGAACGGACAGGTCACACGAAGTCGGAGCCGCCATCGGCGTTGACGCAGGCCCCCGTGACGTAGCCGTTCCGGCGGGAGACGAGATATGCGGTCAGCGACGCAACCTCGTCGGGGAGACCCGCCCTCCCGAGGTCCGCGGGCTGGTGGAACGTCCGGTCGATCCACGTCATCACGTCGTGCGGATCAGCGGGGTCGAGATCCTCGGCCGCGAAGATCTCCTTGAGGTTCTCGGTAAAGCTGGCCGTGACGATGGAGCCTGGGCACACGGCGTTCACGAGAATGCCGTCCGGAGCCAATGACTTGGCCAGGTTCTTGGCCAAGCTGGTGGCTGCGGCCTTCGACGCGGTATAGGCGACGAGGATCGGACTCTGCCGCTGAATGGAGTGTGCCGAGAAGATGGCAATCCTTCCCCACTCCGCGGCGCGCAGCAGTGGGAGTGCCGCGCGCACGCTCCGTACGGCGGACATCGTGCCGAGCGTGAGGGCTTCGTCCCAACCGGCGTCATCGAGTTGCTCGAACCGCCCCGCGGCCGGCCCGATCGTGTGCACCAGAATGTTGAGCGAGCCCCACCTGTCAGCCACCTCTCCAAACCCGGCTCTGATCGACTCCGGGTCCGTCATGTCCACGCTGACGCCGACCGCGTCTGGGCTTCCGACGTCGCGGAGGGACGCGACGGTCTGCTCGAGGGCTTCGTGGCCCCGCGCCATGACAGCGACACGCGCTCCGTCGGCGGCGAGGACCTCGGCCACAGCTCGTCCCATACCTTTACTTGCACCGGTCACGACCGCCGTCGCGTCAGCCAGTCCGAGATCCACGTGGCTCCACCTCCTTGGCCGACGTGATCACGAGTTCATCCGAGCGCGTCGTACGCCTCGAGGTAGGGAGCGAAGCGCTCCAGTACCTGGTCGGCTGCGAGCCCAAAGTCCGAAAGGTCGTACGAATGCTGCCCATGCGCGCCGGGCTCGTGCGACGTCGCCCAGCCGGCCAACGCGTCGCGGGACACGTTGGTGCACCCGATCCCGATCTGCTCGTAGGCAGCCGTCAGAGCGCCGACCGCATCCCCCTGCAGGTCGGCGAAGGAGATGTCGGCGAAGCGGTCGTCGCCGACGCGGCGCCGGAAGTCCATGGCCCTCGACACGGCCGTCCACCACCGCTCGAGCTGCTCCGCCCCGAGCTCCTTGGCATCGTCGCGGTCGCTGGCCCAGCTCCGGACGTAGTGGATGAGGCTGCACACGGAGCCGAGTACCTTGGCCGGGTTCCGGTGGCTCCACAGGAACTTGGCGTCCGGATACGACGCCACGAGGGCGTCCAGGGCGAACATGTGCACGGGAGTCTTCAGGTGCCAGAGGCGTGGTGGGCAGTGCCACTGCAACAGCCTGAGCGCCCGGCGGTGGTACTCGTAGGTGGCTCGCATGTCACAGTCGGTGACCCAGGCCAGATAGGAGGGGACTCGGCCGAAACCGTCGAAGTGGACCGTCCGGAAGCTCATACCCAACAGGTCCTGGCACTCGGTCGGCGTTGTTGCCTCCTCGTGGTGCATGGACTGCATCAGGGGGAACATCTGGTTCATCATCGCGAGCCCAGCCTCGGTGTCCGCGATGCGTGGATCGGAATGCTCGGTCGCCGACTCGGGAGGGGGGCACGGCGAGGAGGACTCCCACAGGCGGAGGGAACGGAACTGGGGATCGGCCGCCACCAGCTGGCTCAGCGCCGTGGTGCCGGTGCGCGGCAGTCCGATGACGAAGACGGGCCCTTCGATCTGTTCGGCTTCGATCGACGGGTAAGCCTCGTAGGTCTGCTCAATCTGCAATCGGGACGACAGCAGCGCGGTCAGGCGCATGCGCAGCATGACCTCTCCCGTCTCGGTCAGATCGGCCTCGTCGTTGAGGGACCGGACCAGGCGCTCGAGGCCTTCGCGGTGCGTGCCGTCGCCGAAGTCGTCCAGTCCGGTCTGCTCCCGTGCCTCGTCCTCGAGCTCTCCCGCGTCCAGGGTCATCGGCAGAACCGCCTGCTGACGGCGAGGCGCCGGGCCGCCATGGTCGCCTGTCGCTCTTCGGCGGAGACGCGACGCGTGCTCCGCCGGAACCGAGGCGCTCACGTCGGAGAACTTGATCAACCGGGTGGTCGGGACCGGTGCCGTGTCCGTGCGGACACAGCGCAGGATGACCGGTCCCGCGCTGTGCCCGGCCGTGTCGAGCCAGTTGGCCACCCCCGGGTCGTCGTGGGCGATGACGACGCGTAGGACGTCGTCGTCGACCGCCGCCTGATGACCGTTGAGACTGCTCTGGTGCCGGCCGTAGTCGATGGTCTCCCACCACGGGTTGCCCAGGGAGAAGCTCCAGTAGAGACCCTGGGGCGGTGTGACCTCCACCAGGAGGGCCTCGTCGGGCTGCAGCTCCCAGGACCCAATGACCGGCCGGTTCTCCGCCGCGGCGCCCATGGCCGTCCCGTCGAGGGGAGGCAGGAACGTGTTGGGTGACTCCGGGCGGGAGAACTGGAGGAAGAAGTCGAGGTTGCCCACGACGAAGTCACCCAGGGCGATCAGCTGCCGGGCCACGACAGCCCGCGGGTCCTCCCTGGGCCGAGGCGCCCTCCGGCTCCGCGTGCTGATCCGCTCGATGGAGAGGGATGACGCCACCTCGGTGTCCCAGTCGTAGAAGAAGTGGCGCACCACCAGCTGCGTCGCGTTCTCGGCAATGGGCAGCCAGTTCCCCTCCTGGAATTCGGCCGAAAGCAGGAGGTCCACCTCGCCGCCTGTCCCCAAGTCCAGTTCGTCGAGGAGCACGTTCGCCGAGGAGGCCATACCGGCCATCGACTGCAGCCCCACGTAGCGCGCCGAGCCACGGTTCCCCCAGAGGCGGTACGCCTCGCCACCCCGCAGCGGCGCGCCCGTGTAGATGCAGTCGGGGCAGTCCATGCCCCACTTGTAGACCGCGTCGACACCGGAGGGCCTCACGGCGAGCACCGGGTCGGGCTCCGCTCGCAGTGCCTGGTCCAACCCCGTCCCCAACAGCACGAGCAGATGGCGGAATCCCGCGGCCGTGTCGGCCGCATTCCGGGGCACGTCGTCGGACAGCACGACACTGGAGGCTTGGCGCAGGCCGTCGAGCAGGTGGGACCAGGCGCGTCCGCTCAGAAGGTCGTCCACCGTGGCGTCTCCGGCGCGAGCGGCCTCGCTGACCGAGTGGGGCATCCAGGATGGATTGACGAACGGCGACGTCATGTCGTGCTCGAAGCACGCGTCTGAAGAACTGACAGCACCCTCATGGCGGACCCCCATCGCGCGGGCTGGACGGGCCATGCTTCCCCATCGCCACAAGGCCGTCAACCGTGCAAGATCACGCTCTTTCGGGGACGAGGCGCGTAGCGTGTGACCAGGAGGTGGCAAGAGGTGCCCCAGCGGGCGGTCACGAGGCAAACAGTAGACAAATGATCGACGCTGCCATCCCCACCCTTGTCCTCATCGGGCTGGCGGCGGTGTTCGCGCCCATCATCGCCGAGGGGCTACGGCGATTCCTCCCCGTTCCCGAGGTGGTCATTCAGATCCTGCTCGGAATCATGCTCGGTCCCTACGTCCTCAACCTCGCTCACCCGAACTCCATCGTGACCGCGCTGTCAGATTTCGGCCTCACCTTCTTGATGTTCATGGCCGGCACGGAACTCGACCTGGCGACCATGGGACAGGGGCACCTGGGGCGCGCCGCCGGTTCCTGGGGGGTCTCCCTCGTCCTGGCGTTGGGCGTCGGAGTGGTGCTCCACGCGACTGGGCTCGTGCTCGACCACGTCGTCGTGGCCCTGTGCCTCACGACGACGGCGCTCGGGACGCTGCTACCCATCCTGCGCGATGCCGGTGTGCTGCGTACGCCGGTCGGACCGTCGATCCTGTCGGTGGGCGCGGTCGGCGAGTTCGGCCCCATCGTGGCGGTGGCGGTGCTGCTCACGAACCGAGATCCCCGGTTGACCTTCGTCCTGCTCGTCCTCTTCGTCGCAGTGGCCGTGGGCGCCGCGCTCCTGGCGACGCAGGTGCACCCACCGCGTTTCATCGCCCTCCTGCGCCGTCACGTGAACTCGACCGCGCAGCTGCCGGTCCGGATCTCGGTCCTGCTGGTGCTCCTGCTCGTCTACCTGGCCGCCAAGCTCAGCCTCGATGTGCTTCTCGGTGCCTTCGCAGCCGGGGTGGTCGTGCGCCTCTTCATCCAGGGGGAGGACAGAGAGGTGATCACGAGCAAGCTCGAGGCGATCGGCTTCGGCTTCCTCATCCCGATCTTCTTCATTGAGAGCGGGATCACCTTCGACCTGCACGCGCTCATCCACCAACCCAAGGTTCTGCTCCTCGTGCCCATGTTCACTGCGATCTTCCTGTTCACGCGTGGATTGCCGACCTGGGCGTTCTTCCGGGGCATCGTGACCAGAGTGGAAGCCCGAACGCTGGCCATCCTGTCGGCGACCGGCCTGCCCATCATCGTCGTCATCACGACCCTCGGCGTCGACGAGCACAGGATGAAGCCGCAGAATGCGGCGGCCCTGGTCGCCGCAGGCATGCTGTCGGTGCTGGTCTATCCGCTGATCGCGCTCCGCTGGTTCGGGAGGGCAGCCGGCGCGGGCGATCCTCCGGGTTTGTCGGAACGGTCGGCCGAGGACGACACGTGACGTCGGTGCGGGGTCGTTTCCCAGAGCCCGGCGGGTCGCGGCGTGCCCACCTCCGCGAATGGCGCCGCGAGTCGCTCTGGCTCTGGCCGGCCATCGCCGCGGTCGGTGCCTGGGTGGTGGGAGACCTCGCGGCGAGGTATCTCCGGAGCTTCACGCTGCACCAAGGGCTCTTTCCTACCAATCTGGACGACGCGAGGACCCTGCTGTCGACCATCGCAGCCGCGTTGTTGACCTTCACGGGTGTCGTGTTCTCCATCACGCTCGTCGCCCTCCAGATGGCGAGCACCCAGTACTCTCCCCGGGTCCTGCGAACCTTCGTCCGCAAGCCGGTGACCAAACTGGCGCTGGCGACCTTCATCGCCACCTTCGTCTACGCGCTGACGTTGCTGTCCAGGGTCGGCACGACGACCGGGGTCCATACCGTTCCTCAAGGAGCCGTTGGGCTGGCCTACCTGCTCGTCATGGCGTCGGTGCTGGTGTTCGTCGTGTTCGTGGATTCCACCGTGCGTTCGATCCGCGTGAGCTACGTGATTCAGGCGGTCTTCACCGAGACCCTTCACGCGGTCCTCTCCATGTTCGTGCCTGCCTCCGCGTACCAGGAGGCGCAAGATCCCGATCTGCAGCCCGGTCAACGGATCTCCTTCGACCGTCGAGATGCCGTTGTCGATGGTGTCGATGCGCACCGACTGGTCGAGCTGGCGGGGCAGCACGGGTGTGTGTTGAGGTTGTGTGCCCCGGTTGGGACGTACATGTCACGAGGTATGGACCTGTTGGAGGTACACGGCGGCACGGCGCCGGAAACGGGACAGGTCATCGCCGCGCTGGACTGCTTCGCCTCGCGGACGCTCTACCAGGACCCCTGCTACGGCGTCCGCCAGCTCGTCGACATCGCGATCCGCGCCGTGTCGCCAGCGATCAACGACCCGACCACTGCGGTCCAGGCCCTCGACCGGCTGCACGGGATCTTGCGCGCCATTGCGGACCGCCCGGATCCCTCGGGTGCATACCTCGATCCCTTCGGCTCGGTCCGCCTGGTCGTGCCCGTCCCGGGCTGGGACCGGGTGTTCGACCTCGCCTTCACCGAGATCGGGCTCTATGGCGCGGGCGACCCTCAGATCTCGCGCAAGCTGATGGCGATCTTCGACGACCTGTCGTCCTGCGTCCCGCCGGACCGTGCCGAGACGATCGAGTCTCGACGCGCCTGGCTCCGCGCCGAGGTGGCGGGCCGCCACAGCCTGAACGTCGACCGGGTGCTGACCGCGGATCCCCTCGGCCTGGGGTAGCGGGCGGCCGGCGCTCCTGTCACTCGTCTACCCACCCGTGAAGAGGCTGGGGTGGGGGCGCGCCGGGGCCGTGCGGAAGAACGGGCGCACCTCCGTCTCCATGAGCTCGTCCACGACGGCCGCCGATTGAGGGTCGGGTAGCAGGTCGTCGTCCTCGGCCGGGTCCTCGTGGAGGTCAAAGAGTTGGCACGGTGCCACGGCGTCCTCGTCGACGACCAGCTTGTACCGATCCGTCTCGAACACGGCGAAGCCCCAGTTCTCGCTGACCGCCACAGCACGGGGGACCGGGGGATCGCCACCGATCGTCGCCACCAACGAGCGACCCTCGCTGTGCGGGAGTTCGGGGCCCCCGGCGATCCCGCGGAGGGTGGCCGGCACGTCGAGATGCTCGACCAGAGAGTCCACCACCCTCGGAGCGCACCCCCCGGGTGGCCGGACGATCAGCGGGACGCGCACGGCAGGTTCGTACAGCACGCACTTGGACATCAACCCGTGGCTGCCCGCCATCTCTCCGTGGTCACTCGTGTACAGAATCCACGTGGAGTCCAAGAGGCCCTTGCGCTCGAGCGCATCGACCATGCGGCCGACCGCAT
This sequence comes from uncultured Acidimicrobiaceae bacterium, assembly GCA_963787525.1. Lineage (GTDB taxonomy): Bacteria > Actinomycetota > Acidimicrobiia > Acidimicrobiales > RAAP-2 > Bog-473. The sequence goes on from CAWBDK010000001.1 coordinate 178,131, forward strand.
AGTCGATGACCGATATGTCGGCGGCATAGGACCGACGCATGCCGCGGATGGCTTCGTCGGTCATCGACCCGGAGTCCGAGACCCAGAGGAACCCGTTGAGCAGGGCGCTGTAGCGACCCGTCCCCTCGACGGTGGGGCGTCGCGTCGAGTTCGGCATGGAGATGTCGACGTCGCGGTAGCGCTGCACGGCTTCCTCGGGTGCGTCCCAGGGATCGTGGGGACCGGGGAAGCCGACGAACAGGAAGAACGGTTCTTGGCGGTCGTACCGCTCGATCCACTTCACCGCCTCCAGGCCGTGCCAGGTGTCGACGTAGGCCTCCAGCGGAAGCGGCATGGGCGTCGAGTCCCACATCGGCACGCACTTGGTCGCGTTCTGGCCGTCTTCGTTCTCGCCCTGGTAGCTGCGGTCCGCGATGTGCTTCTTGTAGTCGTCGAGAAGGCCTTGTCCGGACAGATAGTCCGTGTAGCGGTTCGGGATCTTGCTGAGGAACTTGTCTCCCGTCTCGAAGACCTCGGTGAATCCCAGCGCCTCGAGACGTCCGGCCATGTCGTCGGTGTGCGCGACGGTGAGGTTCTCGTCGAGGTACAGGTGCGCCTTGCCCAGGAGCGACGTGTGGTACCCGGCCTCTCGCAAGGCCCAGGCATAGGTCGGGCTGTCCTGCGCAATCTCGCTCCAATTGGTGTAGACGCCGTGGTCGCGCACGTAGCGCTCCGTCATGAATGAGGCCCGAGACGGCATGCACAGGGGTCCCTGGCACGAAACGCGCGAGAACCGCACGCCCTCCGACGCGAGTGCATCGAGCGATGGCGTGAGGACGCTGGCGTCTCCGGCACAACCCATCATGTCGGCTCGGTGTTGGTCAGACATGACGAGCACGATGTTGGGGGCGCTGATGGTCACTCCGTAGCCTTTTCCTGTCCTTCAGGCGCCTGGTCCGGCTGCCGTCGGAGGATCATGGCATGAATCGGGGCGGCGGCGGGTGGGCGCGGCCGGAGGTGCACGAGCAACCCTGCCCACCACGAGCGTGTCCCCGAGATCGACCCGCGGAGGTTGGTCATCGGGCCGCTCGTGCGGTCGCTCGCCGCCTCCTGACCGAGGGAACGCCCGCATCGGGCACACTGGTCACCGTGGCAGCCCAGTTCATCTACACCATGCGTGGCCTCAGGCGCTTCTACCCGCCCGATCGCGAGGTCCTGAAGGGCATCAACCTTTCCTTCTACCCCGGGGCGAAGATCGGGGTCATCGGGTCCAACGGGTCGGGGAAGTCGTCGCTGCTGAAGATCATGGCCGGCGAGGACGACGGCTTCTCCGGTGAGGCGCGCCTCACGCCCGGATTCACGGTGGGATACCTCCCGCAGGAACCGCACCTCGACGAGTCCAAGGACGTCGCGGGCAATGTGGCCGAAGGCGTCGGCGAGGCGAAGCAGCTGGTCGACCGATTCAACGACGTCTGCGCGGCCTTCGGTTCGCCCGATGCGGACATCGACGCGCTCCTCGCCGAGCAGGCCGACCTCCAGACCAAGATCGATGCCGCCGGCGCCTGGGAGCTCGACCGGACCTTTGAGATTGCCATGGACGCCCTGCGGCTCCCACCGGGCGACGCCGACGTCCGCACCCTGTCAGGGGGCGAGCGCCGCCGCGTCGCGCTGTGCCGGCTGCTCCTGTCCAAGCCCGACCTGCTCCTGCTCGACGAGCCGACCAACCATCTCGACGCGGAATCGGTGGCCTGGCTCGAGCGGACGCTCCAGGACTACGCGGGCACCGTCGTGGCCGTGACCCACGACCGCTACTTCCTGGACAACGTCGCGGAGTGGATCCTCGAGCTGGACCGCGGCGCCGGCATCCCATGGGAGGGCAATTACTCCTCGTGGCTCGAGCAGAAGCAGGCTCGTCTCGCGGCAGAAGAGAAGACCGACCGCTCCCGCCAGGCCTCGCTCGAGCGTGAGCTCGAGTGGATACGCATGTCGCCCCGCGCCCGCCAGAGCAAAGGCAAGGCACGCATCACCGCCTACAACGACCTGGTCGCGGAGGCCGAGGCGGCGGAGCGGCGTGCCGACAAGGTGGAGCTGGCGATCCCGCCCGGGCCACGTCTGGGGGACCAGGTCGTCGAGGCCACCGGTGTGTCCAAGGCGTTCGGCGACCGCCTGCTCGTCGACGGGCTGACGTTCATGCTGCCGCCCGGCGGCATCGTCGGCGTCATCGGTCCGAACGGAGCCGGCAAGACCACCCTCTTCAAGATGATCGTCGGCGAGGAGAAGCCCGACGCAGGAGCCCTCACCCTCGGCGCCACCGTTCGGCTGGCCTACGTCGACCAGTCGCGTGACGCGCTGTCGGCGGAGTCGACGGTCTACGAGGAGATCACCGGCGGAGCGGACCGCATCCTTGTGGGCGGGCGCGAGCTGCACGGCCGCGCCTATGTCGCCGGGTTCGGCTTCAAGGGCAGCGACCAGCAGAAGAAGGTGGGCCAGCTCTCGGGAGGGGAGCGCAATCGGGTGCTGCTGGCCAAAGTGCTCAGCAGCGGCGGCAACGTCCTGCTGCTCGACGAGCCGACCAACGATCTCGACGTCGACACGCTGCGCGCCCTCGAGGAAGCGCTGCTGGCGTTTCCCGGCTGCGCGGTCGTCATCAGCCACGACCGCTGGTTCCTCGACAGGATCGCGACCCACGTGCTCGCCTTCGAGGGGGAGTCCGAGGCCAGCTGGTGGGAGGGGAACTTCAGCGACTACGAGGCCGACCGGCACAAGCGCCTCGGAGTCGAGGCCGATCAGCCCCACCGGCTGCGTTACAAGCCACTCGTCCGCGACTGAGCAGGGGGTCCGGGCGTGGGTCGGTCCCCCCACAGCCCGCTCACCTCCTCGTACGGCGATGAGCACGGGGGACCGTCCGCCACCCACATCCGGGGCGGCTCCGGCCCGGCGCTGACTCGCACGACGCATGATGACCGCGTCCCGAATGACTCGAGGTGCACACAGTTGGCTGCGTTCGGCCGCTCGTCACCCTCAGGGATCCGGTGGTCGGTCAGGACGCGGCGGAAGCCGTCCACCACCTCGTCGCCGCCGGCCGGGAACCCGAGCGCCGCCTGCACCAGGTCGACCTTGAGGGAGGGCTCGCTCGGCGCACGGTTCTCCAGGACGTGGATCCCCGCTGGGAGGGCCACTGCGGTGGGGTCGGCCCTCCCGGTGAAGTCGACGAAGAAGAGCGAGGTGCGGTCGCCCACCAGCAGCCACGACCCGTTGTAGTCCTCCGGCCGGTACGCCCGCAGGAACGCCTCGACCGCTCCACGCGCCGTGTCGTGACGGGCGAGGGCGAGAGGCAGCTCGCCCCGCGAGCGCTTGGACGCGTCCTTGTCATCTCCCAGAGGCTGGTTCGTCAGCCCCACGCAGACGCCGTGCTCGTTCACGGCGAGCCACGTTCCACCCGAGAGCTCGTCCCGCCCGCCGAGGATCCGCGGTGGCCCCGTGTCGAGCACGGTGACCGAGGTCGAGGGCCGCTCGAGGACCTCGTCGCGGTTGGCGCCCACGATGAGCGGTTCTCCGGCGACCAGCCGCGACGCAACAACCAGGAGACACACGAGATCTCACCCTACCGAGCGCCAGGACAACCCCGACCCGGATCTCCGTCACGGTGCACCCCCCATGGCGGGTGAAGGGCTACCGTTCGGGCATGCGAACCCGCACGGTCACCGTGGCCGTGGCGCTCGGTCTGGGCGCACTTCTCGTGCTTCCCGCATTGCCGGCCTCGGGCAAGTCGATCTCGGCACCCAACCTGAAGGCGCTGACGAACAACATCAACCACGCCAAGAGCCTGACCTACGACGCCCAGTACACGTCGGTCAGTGACGGGCAGAAGTCGACGGTGACCATCGCCCAGTCGCCTCCCAAGTCCATCTTCTCGAGCTCGTCCGGGAGCGTGATCGACACCGGGAAGAAGACGTACTACTGCGGCGCGAATTCGGGCTCGACGTCCAACTCGGGGAACAGCGGCAATTCGGGGAACAGCGGCTCGACGTCCAACTCGGGCAACTCCGGGAACTCCGGGAACTCCGGGAACTCCGGCTCGTCCACCACCACGACGACGCGACCCGCCTCGGTGCAGTGCCTGTCGTCCAAGGGCTCCAATCCGTTGCTCGGAGTGGAGGACATCTTCAGCCCCTCCATTGCGCTCGGCGCGTTGGCCGAGGCGAAGGAGGGCCTGGTCTCGAGGCTCCTCGGGATCAAGGTGTCCGCCTCCTCCGCGAACTTCGCCGGGCAGCCCTCCACCTGCGTCACCGTCACCGAGCGTGGCAAGGGTGGAAAGTACTGCGTGACCAAGCAGGGAATCCTGTCGTATTCGGGCTCGTCGTCGAGCTATTTCGAGTTGACGAAGTTCTCGGCCACGCCGCCCGCCAGCCTCTTCAACCTCCCCGCCGGGGCGACCACCGGTACCGTGCCCGGGGGCGGCTCCCTCCCCTAGGCCTGGCATGCACGCCGCGCTGGCACGAGAGTGACGTCCCCCGCGGCGCCGCCTACGACCGTCGCTTCGACGAGCTGGCCTCCACGGGCGCGGACGTGCACGGCGAGGCGTCGCTCGTCGACTCCTACGGCCCCGGGTCGGTCCTCGATGCGGGCTGTGGGACCGGTCGGGTCGCCATCGAGCTCAGCCGGCGCGGCCATGCGGTCGTCGGGGTCGACGTCGACTCGGCGATGCTCGAGACGGCGCGTGCCAAGGCGCCTGACCTCGCCTGGGTGCAGGGGGACCTGACCGACCCCGGAATCGATCTCGGGCGCACCTTCGACACCGTGGTCATGGCCGGGAATGTGCTCATCTTCGTGCCTGCCGGCACCGAAGCCGAGGTGATTGCCAACGCCGCGCGCTGGCTCGTACCCGGGGGTCGCCTCGTCAGCGGCTACTCGCTGCGAGCGGGCGGTTTCGGGCCGCCCGAGCACGATGCCCTGGCCGCTCGTTGCGGCCTCGTGCTCGAGGATCGTTGGTCGACGTGGGACCGACGGCCTTTCGGACCCGGCGACAGCTACGCGGTGGCGGCACACCGCAAGGACGTGTGAACGCCGGTCTCGGACCACCGCCGACGCAACGGAGGCGCAACTCTCGGCCCCTTTGGTGCACTGAATGTGCGGGCGAACCGGCCTTCGTTAGGCTTGAAGTCATGGGAACAGAGGAGCTTGACCCGATCGATCATCACATCATCGAGTTGCTGTCGCACAACGCCCGCCGGACGATGGCCGACATCGGCGAGCAGGTCTCGCTGTCGGCCTCGGCCGTGACCAGGCGCATCGAGCGCCTGGAGCGGACGGGCGTGATCGCCGGCTACACGGTCGTGGTCGATCACCGCAAGGCGGGGCGGCCCATCCAGGCCTTCACCGAGGTGCGCTTCGCCGGCACGGCCGACCTCCAGGAGATAAAGGACACGGCCATGCAGCTCTCCGAGGTGCAGGCGGTGTTCACGACGGCCGGTGACCCGGACGCGCTCGTGTGGCTGCAGGTTCCCGATGTCGAGCGCCTTGGTCATGTCATAGAGCAGCTGCGCCGCCGCGGCCGTGTCACCGGCACCAAGACCCTCATCGTGCTCGATACGTGGTCGCGCCATCGGGCTCTCGAGGCGAACGGCCTCCCGGTCCACACGTAGTGCGGCGGAGGGCCCGAACCTTCACGGCGGGGCTGGCCGTCGTGGCGCTGGCAGTGCTCGCCGTCGGATGCAGCCGCAGCCCGCAGACCTCGGACGCTCCGACGACGGCGACGACCGTGCCCGCCACCACGCCCACCGCGCCGCCGCCGGCCGGTACGTGGTCCAGCGCGATCCGCGTCGCACAGGGAGCCGACCTGACCGTCGTCTCGTGCCCCGCGCCCGGCTCCTGCGTCGTTGGATCGGCGGCCGGGCAGACCTACCGGCTGTTCTTCGACAAGGTCGCCGCCCTCGGGCCCGCCGTGCCGTCCCCCTCACCTCAGGGCGTTGCCTACCTGTCGTGCGCCGGTGCGAACTTCTGCGCTGCCGCTCCCAACCTGAACCAGGTCGCGCTGTTCAACGGGTCGGCGTGGCGGCCGCCGGCGACCATCCCGGCCGCCCAGGGCATCACCGCGATCGATTGCACGGGCGCTTCCTTCTGCGTCACCATCGACGGGGAGGGCAATTCGTTCGAGTTCAACGGCACGAGCTGGTCGGGCAACCTGGGCGCGTGGGGCGCGGCCAACCAGATCTCGTGCGTGTCGCCGGCCTTCTGCGTCGCCGCCGAGGGCGGGCCCTCGGTGTGGGACGGGCGTACCTGGACCCAGCCCAACGACGTCGACAGCCAGGCCCAGCTCAACTCCGTGTCCTGCGCCTCGACATCCTTCTGCGTCATGGTGGACAGCGATGGCGGCGTCCTGACCTGGAACGGCTCGGCCTTCTCCGCTCCGGTGTCGATCGCCACCGAGCCGCCCCTCACCGGCACCGACGCATCCGGGCTGACGGCCGTCTCCTGCCCGACCGCGACGTTCTGCCGCGCCGTCGACTCCATCGGGCGGGTGTTCGGCTGGAACGGGACGACGTGGAGTCCGGGCACGCTCATCGACAACGGCCATGCCCTCACAGCCATCTCGTGCCCGACGACCACCTACTGCGTGGCGGTGGACCGGTCCGGCAACGCGTTCGTCTCGGCCTAGCGGAGGAGGCGGGTCCGGGCAGCTACCACGCCGCCAGTTCGGGCGGGTCGGCCCGGCCGATGAGCCAGGCCAGCAGGTGGGCGGCGTCCGTGCGCTGCTCCAGCCGCGGTAGCTCCCGCGGCAGCCAGGCGCCAACCAGTTCGGGCGGGAACGGAACCGGGGCGAGGCCCAGGTCTCCGTGGTGCACCACGACCTCGCGCCAGCGCGACAGGACCGCGTCGCGCGAGGTCTCCAGCACGCCGCGCGAGGTGCGCGAGCGCGCATCCCAGGCCGCCAGGGGGAGCTCGGCCATCGTTCGCTCGACGTCCGCCGAGCCCCGACGCACGTCGTGCACCAACTCGGCGGCCGGCCGCCCGGCACCGGCCTCGATGTCCGCCCGCCGTTGTTCGAGCCCGCCCGGGTACTGGTCGCGCACCTCACCGAGCGCTGCGCCCTCCAGCCGCCACACCACGCTGTCGGCGTTGCGCGCGATGTGGGTCAGCACGTGGCCGACGGTCCAGCCCGGCAGCAGGCTCGCTTCGCGCGCGGTGTCGTCACCCAGCTGGCCCAGAGTGGTGTTCAGCGCGGCCTGGGCCGCTCGGCACCCCTCGACCCACTGTGTGGGCGGGCCGCTGTCGGTCCCGGTCACGAGGGCGGGATGAGGGACTGCCCGTCGAGCATGTCAGCCATGACGGCGCGGATGAACTCGTCCGCCTCCTCTGTCATGCCGCCCGCCACCCCTCCATAAATGGCCCCGGACCGAGGCGCCTCGTCAGCATGCTCCTTGGCGTAGGCGACCGCGTCCGCCAGGTCCGCCGTGAACTCCGGCACCACCTGCTGCTGGGTCTGCGGCCTCGTCACCGCCATGTGCAGCGCGTTGGGGTACTGCTGCCCGTTGAAGCGCCACCCTCTCGCCCGCATGAAGTCGTTCACGTGGTAGATGTCGAAGTCGTCGGAGGTGAAGGAGAAGAGGAAGGTCGGCCGGCCCACCAGGCGCAGTTCGGGGTGCGACCTCACGGCTTCTTGCATGGCGAAGGAGGTCTCGAAAATCTGCCGCGCGTAGCCGAGGTAGCCGGCGTGGCCGAGCTGGACCATGGCGGCCCACGTGGCCGCGATCAGACCACCGGATCGAGAGCCTTCCATGCCCGGCGAGGTGTACTTCCCCCCGCTCCAGTCGGTGAGGTAGAAGTACTGCGAGTTGCGCAGTGCCCTCGTGCGGAAGCTGAGGACGGACGAGCCCTTGAACGCGTACCCGTACTTGTGCGTGTCGGCCGACATGGAGGTGACACCGGGGACCGAGTAGTCGAACGCGGGGATCTCGTAGCCCAGCTCGCGGCCGAAGGGCAGAATGAACCCACCGAGGCAGGCGTCGACGTGGAGCCCGATGCCGCACCGGAGCGCCAGCTCGGACAGGTCACCGATCGGGTCGACGGTGCCGTAGCCGTAGTTGCAGGCCGACCCGATCAGCGCGACCGTCTGGTCGTCCACGTGGTCGCGCACCCAATCCACGTCGACCTGGGTTGTCACCGGGTCGATGGGCGCCCTCCGCAGTTCGACTCCGAAGAGGTGGCACGCCTTGTCGAAGGCGGGATGGGCGGTCTCGGGTTTGATCACGTTGGGCCGCGTGGTGCCGCGGGTCTGGGCCGCGTGCTCGCGGTAGGCCAGAATCGCGTGCAGGATGCTCCCGGTGCCTCCGGTGGTCACCAGGCCGCACGGTTCGTCACCGGCTGCGACCGCGACGTCGCCGGAGTGCAGGCCGAGCGTCATGGCGATGATCTCCGCCTCGAACTTCGTGGCGCTGGGACACATGTCACGCTGCAGGACGTTCACGTGGGCGAACAGCCCGAAGGCTTCGTTCATGAAGTGGTAGTGGTCGTGGTCCCCGCAGTACATGGTCCCCGAGCACTTGCCCGTCTCCCAGAACGCGTCCTCCTCGGTGGCCATGGTGTGCAGCTCGGACAGCACGTCGTCCCGGCTCATGCCCCGCTCGGGCAGTGAGCGGTTGACGGCGAAGCGGTCGGCGTAGGGGTAGTCGCTCATGGTCGGGGTCCTCCTTCGTGCGGCTGGCACGGGCGCTCGCCGCCGCGGCGTCCAGGCCGTCCGACCCGAGACTATTCAATTGGTCGATCTGGAGAATCGCCCGGTCCTTCGGATCGATCCGGAGGTGACGCCGGTGGGCGATGATGTCGCCGTGCGACGACCTCCCGTCTTGACGTCGCTCCGCGGCTACCAGAGGTCCTGGGCCGCCGCGGACCTGGTGGCGGGCCTCACCCTCTTCGTGATCGCAGTGCCCGAACAGCTGGCGACGTCCCGGCTGGCGGGCATGCCGCCCATCACCGGCTTCTATGCCTTCGTCGCGGGCACCGTGCTCTTCGCGTTGCTGGGCGCCAACCCACAGATGTCGGTCGGTGCCGACTCCACCATTGCGCCACTCTTCGCCACTGGCGTCTCCGCCATCGCGCTGACCGGGTCGGCCCGCTATGTCGACCTTGTGGGAATCCTGGCGGTGATGGTCGGTGTCATGGTGATGCTCGTCAGCGTGCTGCGCCTGGGGTGGATCGCCGACTTCCTCTCGACACCGATCGTCATCGGTTTCTTGTCCGGCGTGGCGGTGATCATCATCGCCCATCAGCTGCCCGATCTTCTCGGCCTGCCCCCGACCGCCGGCACGAACCAGCACCGGGTGGCCTACGTGCTCACCCACCTCAACGAGGTCAATGGGTGGACACTGGCCATCGGGCTCTCGGTGTTGGCGGTCATGGTCGTCAGCGTCGCGCGTCGACCGCCGCATCCCCGGTGCACTCATCGGTATGGTCGTCTCGACGGCGCTCGTGGGGATCCTGGACCTGCAGGCCCACGGCGTCGCCGTCCTCGGCACGGTCAAGACGGGGGCGCCGCACCTCGGGCTGTCCGGGTTGTCGTGGTCCACGCTCGAGAGTCTCGCCCCCCTGGCCGCCGTGGTGGCGCTCGTCGTCGTGACCCAGACAGCGGCGACCACCCGGGCCTTCGCCGAGCAGGGCGGTTACGACGCCGACGCGGGCCGCGACTTCCTCGGGGTGGGAGCCGGCAGCGTCGTGGCCGGGCTCGTGGGCTCCTTCCCGGTGGACGCCAGCCCGCCTCGCACGGGAGCGGTCGTCACGGCCGGCGGCCGCACCCAGGCCGGCGCACTCGCCGCCGCCGCCGCCGTGCTCCTGCTGATCCCGTTCGCCGGGGTGCTCGACGACGTGCCCCTCGCAACGCTGGCCGCCATCTTGATCTTCGTGGCGCTCCGACTCTTCCACCTGCGTGATCTGACCGCCATCGCCCGCTTCGACCGTTTCGAGTTCGGCCTGGCGGCGGTGACATTGCTCACGGTGGCGCTTGTCGGAGTCGAGCAGGGCATCGGCGTGGCCGTGGGGCTGGCCATCATCGACCGCGTCCGCCTGAGCGCCCGGCCGCAGCTGCACGTGCTCGGGCGCGTCCCCGGCACCACCAGTTGGACGCCCGTGAGCCCCGACGTCCACGCCACACAGGTTCCGGGTGTCCTGGCCGTGCTGTTCGCCACCCCGCTCTGGTACGCCAACGCGGTGCATTTTCGCGAAGAGGTCGCCGCGGCCCTCGCGAGCTCCCCGGGCACGACGCGCGTTCTGGTGCTCGACGCCATCGGGATGTCTGACGTCGACTTCACGGGGTCACGGGCTTTGGGCCAGGTCCTCCACGCCTGCGAGCGCGATCACGTCGTGTTCGGCGTGGCCCGAGCCGGTGCCCATGCGCGCGAGAGCCTGTGGCGCAGCGGGCTGGAGGCGCGCATCGGCGAGAACCGCTTCTTCTCCACGGTCGACGAGGCGGTCACCGCACTGGTCGCGTCGCTTCCGCCAGAGTCCTGAGCGGCCCGGCGCGACGCCCTCCTCGGTGTCCCTAGGGTCCGCTGCAGGCGTCGATGGGACTGGCGCCGTTGTCCGACGGGGTTTGGCCGTGCTGGGGGAAGTACCACGTCACCTGCTGGTAGGCCCGCGCGCCCTGGCAGGTTCCCAGGTCGAAGGCGACGACCGTTGCGGTCTCCTGCGTCCCTTGGGCCACTGCCTGGCCGGGTGCGACGTAGGTGCTCATGCCCGTCCCGGTCGCCTGGCTCGCGCCCCACGACTGCCAGGTGATGCCGGTGAGGACTCCGGTCGGGTCACCGCCGAGTGAGATCTCTGTCGGAGTGACCTGTCCGAATCCGACGCCGGAGGGACCGAAGGAGCCGGCGAGGCCCAGGGTGGGCTGCGAACCGGGCGCCGCGGTGCTCGTCGACGTGCTCGTCGTCGAGGTCGAGGTCGAGGTCGGGACGGCCGTCGTCGTGGTGGTGGACGACGTCGAGCGGGGGACTGCGGGCGCGGCGCGCGTCGTGCGGCTGGTTGCCGGCGACGACCGTCCCGGGGCGCCGCTCGAGCAGGCGGCCGCACCCAGTCCCAGGGCAACCACCACCGTCAGGCCCGACGCCCGCCGCACGGAGAGAGTGTGGCGTCGTCGTGGCGGGCCGACCACAGCGTGTCCCGGCGTCAAGGGCCGTTCCTCGGGACGCTGCCCTTCGGCGGCAACACGCGAAGGCCGGTTCCCGGTTGCAGCACGGCGCTCACCCTTGCTCGACGCTCGCTTCCCGCAAGCCCGGTACCTCACCGACCTCCAACTCGGCCCGTACCGGCCGGTGGTCCGAACCCGCATCGGGGAACACCACGCCGGAGAGGGGGCGCAGCGCGCCGCGGACCAGGATGTGGTCGATCTGGCTGTGGGGCCGCCACGCGGGCCAGGTGCGGCCGATCAACGCCCGCCGCCAGCCCCGCATGAACACGTTGACGAGCGGGCCCCAGCTGTTCATGTCCCCGGCCAGAACCGCGTCGGGCCGGGCGTCCGTGCGCAGCTGGCGGCGCAGGTCGGCGAAGTTGAGGGGCGAGCCGTAGAGCAGGTGGGACATGTGGGTGCCGGCCACGGAGACGGGCCTCCCCTCCACCGTGAGGTCGACCACGATGGCGGCGCGTCTGAGGGGGTCGGCCCGCAGGGCCCGCATGTGCACCAGCCGGCTCGCCTCAATCGGAAGCTCCGGGCGGACGAGCACCGCGATCCCCATCGTCCCGGGCTCGGCCTCCTTCCAGCGCGCCATCGTCTGGACACGGGCCGGCATCGGGCGCCTCTCGTCCATGTAGAGCGCCCGGTTGGCGTCGCGCCAGCTCGGTTGGGCGATCCAGCTCTCGCCCGCGTCGGGCTGTGGGCGGACGCGGCGCCCGTGGCCCAGCGTGTGGGCCACGATCTGGTAGCCGAGCATGCGGGCGGCCTCCGCAGCCTGGCCCCCCTCGGTGTCGCCGTCGCTCGTCCAGGCTTCCTCGAGGGCGATCACATCGGCATTGAGCGCCGCGATCGCGCCGAGATACTCGTAGGGCCTGCCCCACCCGTCCATCCCGCAGTGCATGTTGTAGTTGGCGATGCTGAGCACGGTCCGGCCAGACGATAGGCGAGCCACGCCGTTGGTACGATCATCGCGGTGCCAGCGGACGCGTATCTGGCCCGGCGCCTGCGCCCGTTCACCACGACCATCTTCGCCACCATGTCCGAGCTGGCGATCGCCACCGGCTCGGTCAACCTGGGCCAGGGCTTCCCCGATACAGACGGTCCCGACGAATTGCGCGAGATCGCGGTCGCCGCCATCCGGGAGGGGCGCAACCAGTACCCGCCCGGCAACGGGATTCCCGAGCTGCGCCACGCGGTGGCCGCGCACCAGCGGACCTGGTACGGCATCGAGCTCGACCCCGAGACCGAGGTCCTCGTCACCGTCGGCGCCACCGAGGCCGTCGCGGCCGCCCTGCTGGCCCTGTGCGAGCCTGGCGACGAGGTCGTCGTGTTCGAGCCGACCTACGACTCGTACGCCGCCAACTGCGCCATGGCGGGGGCGCGACCCCGGTTCGTCCGCCTGCACCCGCCCGACTGGTCGTTCGATCCCGACGAGCTCGCCGCCGCCGTCGGGCCACGGACGAAACTCGTGCTGCTCAACTCGCCGCACAACCCGACCGGCAAGGTGTTCTCGCCCGACGAGCTGGCGCAGGTCGCCGCCCTCTGCTCCGCCCACGACCTCCTGGCGGTCACCGACGAGGTCTACGAGCACCTGGTCTTCGACGGGTCGCACGTCCCCCTGGCCACCCTGCCCGGCATGCGCGAGCGCACGCTCACCATCTCTTCCGGCGGCAAGACCTTCTCGTTCACCGGGTGGAAGGTCGGGTGGGTCGGTGGCACCGCGCCGTTGGTCGCCGCGGTGCGGGCGGCCAAGCAGTTCTTGACCTACACCAGCCCCGCCCCCTTCCAGCTCGCGGTCGCTCACGGCCTCGGGTTCCCGCCCGATGCCATGGGGCGCGGCGCCCTCGAGCTGGCGGCGGGGCGGGACCTGCTGTGCGACGGCCTCGAGTCGCTCGGCTACGGGGTGTACCGGCCCGCCGCCACCTACTTCGCCACCACCGACATCGCGCCGGTGGCGCCCGGACTGAGCGCCACCGACTTCTGCCTCGCCCTCCCCGGACGCTGCGGCGTCGTGGCCATCCCGAGCTCGGTCTTCTACGACCCGGCCGACCCCGGGGCGGGCCGGACGCTCGTACGCTGGGCCTTCTGCAAACGCCAGCGCGTCCTGCGCGACGCGCTGGCCCGCTTAGCATCGTGGTCACCATGACCATCCCGATCACCTGGGTCGACGCCTTCAGCGCCGTCGCCTTCGGGGGCAATCCGGCCGCGGTCTGCCTCCTGAGCGAGCCGCTCGACGACGGGCGCATGCAGTCCATCGCCTTCGAGCTCGGCATCGCCGAGACCGCGTACCTCACACCCACCGGCGACCGGACCACCTTCGGACTGCGCTGGTTCTCGCCCGCCACCGAGATCGACCTGTGCGGGCACGCCACCCTGGCCTCGGCCCACGTGCTCCGTGAGGGCGGCACGGTCGACGGTCGCGCGCCGCTCACGTTCACCACGCGCAGCGGCCCGCTGCGCGCCGCCTTCGACGGCGATCTCATCGAGCTCGACTTCCCGGCCGACCCCATGACCCCGGCGCCGCTCCCCGCCCCGCTGGCGGACCAGTGGTCGGGCGGGATCGTCGCCTGCGGGCGCACCGGGTTCTTCACCTTCGTCGTCGTCTCCTCGGAGGAGGCCGTGCGCGCCTACGCGCCCGATCTGCCCGCCATCGCGGCGGTCGAGTCCAGAGCGCTCCTGCTGACCGCGGCGGCCGCACCCGGTTCGGAGGGCGACTACGTGCTCCGGGTCTTCGGCCCCAACGTCGGGATCGACGAGGACCCCGGCACGGGGTCGGCCCAGTGCTCGGCCGGTCCCTACTGGGCGGCCGAGCTCGGGCGTGACGCCCTCGTCGCCCGCCAGCTGTCCCGGCGGGGCGCCCGGCTGCACGTGCGCCCCGAGGGCGATCGTGTGCGCATCGCCGGCAACGCGACCACGGTGCTCACCGGCCACCTGTGCTAGGGAGTCCCGCCATGGGCGCCTCCACGGAGGACCTGCGAACGCTGGTCGAGGGCCACGAGCCCGCCTCAGCGCGTGAGGTGGCGGCCCGGCAGCGCTTCCTGTCCGAGCTGGGCCGCCTCACCGCGCCCTGCGACGAGCACGCCGGAGCGACCCATGTCACCGCGTCGGGCATCGTCGTCGGGCGGCGCGGCACGGTCCTGCACCTCCACAAGCGCCTGGGTATCTGGATGCAACCCGGTGGCCACATCGACCCCGGCGAGACCCCGGACGTCGCCGCGAAGCGCGAGGCGACCGAGGAGCTGGGCCTGGCCGTCGAGCACCCGGCCCCGGGTCCACGCCTCATCCACCTCGACGTGCACGAGGCGGCCCATGGCCACACGCATCTCGACCTGCGCTACCTGCTGCTCGGCGCAGACGCCGATCCCCAGCCGCCGCCCGGCGAGAGCCCGGACGCGCGCTGGTGCAGCTGGGACGAGGCGATGGCCATGGCGGACCCCGGGCTGGTCGAGGCGCTCCCCATCGCCCGCCATGCGTTCGGGGGTTTGCCGTGACGGACGCCCTCGCCCACCTGCTCGCCGTGCAGGACCTCGACACGTCGATCACCCAGCTGCAGCACCGGCGCGACGCGCTGGCCGAGACGTCGGGCCTGGCTGCGCTGGAAGCGCAGCTGGCCGAGCTGGAGTCCCAGCGGGCGGACGCGGCGGCCCGGCGCGGCGCGCTGGCGGCGACCCAGAAGGACCTCGAGGAGCAGATCGCCGTCATCAGTGACCGCAGCGGCACCATCGAGCAGCGCATGTACGCGTCGACGAGCTCGTCGGGCCGTGACCTGCAGGCCATGAACGACGAGGTGCGGCACCTCAGCGAGCGCCGGGCCGAGCTCGAGGAGCTGGAGCTGGTGGCCATGCTCGACCAGGACCCGGTCGACGCCGAGCTGGCCGCGTTGCGCGAGCGCATCGTCCCGCTCGAAGCGCGCGCCGCGGAGCTGCGGACCGAGATGGGCCGGGACGAGCTCGAGATCGATGCCGCCCTGGCCGCGGCCGTCGCCTCCCGGGCGTCGGAGGCCGCCCTCGTCCCGACTGCGCTCTCGGACCGTTACGAGACGCTGCGGGCCCGGCTCAAGGGCACCGGCGCGGCCCGGCTGGTGGGCAACCACTGCGACGGATGCCATCTCGAACTGTCCTCGGTGGAGGTCGAGAAGATCCGCGCCCTCCCGCCGGGCGAGGTCGCCACCTGCGAGCAGTGCGGTCGCATCCTCGTCCCCGCCTGATCCCGGTGCCGCCGTGTTGATCCTGGTGCGCCACGGCGAGTCGGTGGCCAACGTGCGCGGCCTCCTGCTCGGGCGGACCGACGCCGAGTTGACCGAGTCGGGCCGCCGGCAGGCCGTGGCGGCCCGGTCACTGCTGAGCGACCCTGCCGTCGAAGTGCGCACGAGCCCGCTCAGCCGGGCCCGTGACACGGCGGCGCTCCTCGCGCTGGGCCCTCCCGTCACCGTCGACGATCGGTGGATAGAGGTCGATTACGGCGAGTTCGAGTGCCAGCCGCTGGGTGGGATCCCCGCCGAGGTGTGGCAGCGGTGGCGGAGCGACCGCGACTTCCGTCCCGAGGGAGGGGAGACCCTCGGCGAGGTGGACCGGCGGGTGGCCGCCGCCTGCGAGGATCTGTTCAAGGCGGACGGGTCGGGCGCCCGGCGGGTCGACGGCGACGTGGTCGTGGTGAGCCACGTGACGCCGATCAAGGCGGCGGTCGCCTGGGCCCTCGGGACGGCCGACCTCTACTGGCGGCTGCACCTGCGGACGGCTTCGGTGACGCGCATCGGATGGAACCGCGACGCACCCATCCTCCACAGCTTCAACGAGCTGGCGGTGGCGCCGCTCCGCCACGGGACGCCACAATCACCGGGTGCCTGAACCCCCGCCCACACTTGCCGCGCTCCGCCCACCGTCCGGTTCCGACGAGGACCCGGTCCACCGGCGGACGATCTGCATGGACGTGTTCCAGCGGGGCGACTACCTCGCGGTCGTCGGGACCCTCCATGACGAGCGGCCCTGGGCGGGTGGCACCCACGGTCCGCGCGACCTGCACGTCATGGAGCTCGCGATGCTGGTCCGTCGGACCGACATGACGATCGTCGACGCCGCGGCCGACATGAAGACCTATCCGCACGTCGAATGCACCCGGATCGAGGCGAGCTTCCGCGACCTGATCGGCCTGTCGGTGGCACGGGGCTACACCAGCGCGGTCCAGGAGCGCTTCGGCCGTGAGCGCGGCTGCAGTCATCTCGAGTTCCTGGCGCGGGCGATCGGGCCCGTCGTGGTGCAGGGTCTCACCTCGTCGGCCGCCTGGCAGGTCGAGAAGGGAGACGGCCAGCACCCCATGCGCGACGGCGGCTACACCTTCTTGACCAACACCTGCCACGTGTGGGCCGAGGACGGCCCGGGGCCCGACAAGATCGCCAGCGGTTGGCGGCCGGTCAACCTCGAGTACCCGGCGCCTTCGGCGGAGGTGATCCGGCGCCGGATGGCGGAGGCCGCGGAGGGCGGCAGCGCCGGCTGACGGCCGCTCAGTCCTGAGCCGCCACCACGCGCCCCGCTTCGAGGGCGACGGTGGCGTCGCACTTCCGCGCTTCGCCGGCCCGGTGCGTGATCACCAGGACGCTGCGCTCCCCGGCCGCGGCGAGCACGCCGTCGACGAGCTCGTCGGCCAACCGCGGCGTCGAGTCCGCTGGTGGGCTCGTCGAGGACGACGACGGGGCCGGGGGCCAGCAGGGCACGGGCGACGGCGAGGCGCCGCCGTTCGCCGCCCGAGAGCGCGACCCCGTCCTCGCCCACCGGCGTCTCGAGCCCGCCCGGCAGCGTGGCCACCCACCCGTCGAGACGCGCCGCGCGCAGCGCGTGGGCGATGTCGTCCTCGGAGGCGTCGGGCCGGCCCAGGACGAGGTTGGCGCGGACGGTGCCGGCGAACATCTGGGCGCGCTGGTCCGCCAGTGCGCAGCAGCCTCGGGCGGCGGCCTGGGTGAGGCAGGCCACGTCGGTCCCACCGAGCGAGAGCGTGCCTCCCTCGAGCGGCCAGTAGCGCAGCAGCGCGGTGACCAGGCTCGATTTGCCGGCGCCGCTCGAACCGGTGACCGCCAGCCGGCCCCCAGCCGGCAGGCGGAGGTTCACGCCGTCGAGGGCGCGGGGCAACGCCGCGGCGTAGCGCAGCGTGGCGTCCTCGAAGGCCACGGCGGGCACCCCGGGGGCGGGTGCGGTGGGAGCCACCGGGTCACCCACGGGCACCGGCACGTCCTCGAGGGCGAAGAGCCGTTCGGCCGAGGCGCGCACCGCCAGTGACCGGGCCACGGCCAGCGGCACGCCCGGGACCGTCTCGAAGGTCCCCAGCACGGCCAAGGGGAGCACGGCGACCATCACCTGACTCAGGTGGTGGGCGTGGACGGCGGCGACCCCGAGCACCAGCACCGTGGTGACGGCGGCGGCGAGGCAGAGCGCGATGATCAACGTGGTCGCGCTGGCCAGGCGCGCGTGGCGCCGTTCGAGGGCGTCGGCCCGCGAGCCCGTCCGCTCGACCGCGCGCAACGCGGCGTTGTCCGCACCGAAGGCCAGCAGCTCGGGCGCGCCGGCCAGTGCGTCGACCACCTGTGCCGACAGCGCACCCGAGAGCGCCGCCATCTCGTCGTCCCCGCTGCGGCGCCAGGTGACGAGCGCCGGCACGGTGAGGGCGATGCCGAGAGGGAGGCCGAGCGCGAGGGCAGCCCAGGGCAGGATGAGCCCGACCGCCGCGGTCCCGATGGCCCCGGCGCCGGCGGCGATCGCCACCGGCAACAGCGTGCGCAGGTAGAGGTCCTGCAGGGCGTCGACGTCGTCGATGGCGCGGGTCAAAAGGTCGCCGCTGCGCCAGCCGGCCAGCGCGGCCGGCACCCGCGGGGTGAGGCAGTCGTAGAGCCACACCCGCCATCCGGCGAGCGCGCGCAGGGCGGCGTCGTGGCCGACGAGGCGCTCGGCGTAGCGGAGTGGCCCGCGCAAGAAGGCGAGCACCTCGACGGCGGCCAGGATGCCGACCAGCGCGTTCAGACCCGGCCGCAGCGCGGCCCGGCCGACCACGTACCCCGAGCCGGCCAGCAGGCCGATGGTGGCGGCCGCGGCCGCCAGGCCCAGGATCCCCGCCAGGGCGAGCCGTCCGTAGGGCGTGCCCGGTGCAGCGAGGACGCGGCGCAGGGCGCCCCTGGCCTGGCTCACGGCGAGACCCCCACCGGGAGCGGGACCGGCGCCGGCAGCTCGACGACGCTGTCGAAGCGGGGCAGGAGGACGGGCTCGTGTGCGGCGACCACGACGGAGCGGCCGACGAGCCATGGTTCGATCGCCGGCGCCAGGCGCGCCACGGTGGGCGGGTCGAGCGAGGCCGTGGGTTCGTCGAGCAGCAGGACCGGTGCGGGGCACAGCAGCGCGCGGGCCAGGGCGACGCGTTGGCGCTCGCCCGAGCTCAGCGTGAGGCCGTCGTGGCCGAGGGCCGTCGCCAGAGCGGCCGGCAGGGTGGCCACGAGCGGGGACAGGCCCACGGCGGCGAGCACGCCCAGCAGGTCGGCGTCGCTGGCGTCGGGCGCACCGAGTCGCAGGTTCTCCGCCAACGTTCGCGTTGAAGAGGTGAGGCCGTTGCGGGAGCCATGAGAAGTGGGCCCGCCACGCCGCCGCGCTCTGTGCGCCGCAGGAGAGACCGTCGTAGGTCATCGTCCCGGCGCCGGGCTCGACGAAGCGCAGGAGGGCGGACAACACCGTCGACTTGCCCGATCCCGAGGGCCCGGTCAGCGCCATTCGTGCGCCGGGGGCGAGGCGGAAGGAGAAGGCCGCCGAGCGCGGGGTGGTCGCGGTGCTCGTAGTCGACCCGCAGCGAGTCGACGGCCAGCGACCCGATGTCGGCCGGCCACGCGGCAGCCGGCGACGGCACCGGCGTACCGGACGGCTTTCCGCCCGGCGGCGTGAGCAGCGGGCGCGTCCAGCACCTGCAGGATGCGTGCCGCCGCGGCCTGCCCCTCGGTGCTGGCGTGGAACTCGGCGCCCGCCCGCCGCAGGGGGATGAAGATCTCGGGCGCCACGAGCAGCACGGCCATCGCCGTCTGCAGGTCCAGTTCCCCCCATAGGAGGCGGAGCCCGAGCACCATCGCCACGAACCCGACCCCGAAGCCGGCGATCATGTCCATGGAGAGAGCGGAGAGGAAGGCGACGCGCAGGGTGCGCATGGTCGCCGTCCGCACGCCTTCGGTGGCGGCCGCCACTTCGCGGCGCCCCTGCTCCTCGCGGGCGAAGGCGCGCAAGGTGGGGAGCCCCTCGACCAATTGAAGGAACCGGCCGGCCAGGGAGCCCAGCCTCCGCCACTGGCGCTCCGACCTCCTCGTCGCCTCGCGCCCGAAGTAGATCATCGAGACGGGCACGGCGATCACCAGTGCGATGACGACCACGAACGCCAGCCAGTCCTGGGTGGCCACCCAGACGAGCAGGATGACGGGTATGACGGCGGCCGCTGCGGCCTGGGGGAGGTAGCGCGCGTAGTAGGTGTGGAGCGAGCGCAGACCGCGGGTCGCCGTGAGGGAGAGCTCGCCGGGGCGCTCCCCGGCGAGCCAGCCCGGTCCGAGCGCGAGTGCTCGGCGCAGCAGCTCGCCCCGGAGCTTGGACACGACGCCGTCGGCGGCGCCGTGCGCCGAGAGGTCGCCCGCACCGTGCAGGACGGCCCGGGCCCCAATGGCCAGCCCGACCACGACGATGGCGGGCACCACGTCGTTCAGCGGGGCGTGCTGGAGCAGCGAGCGGTCCACCACGTGGGCGAGGGCGACTGCCTGCACGACCACGAGGGCGGCGCTCAGCGCGCCGACGGCCAGCGCGACGCCCGCCACGCGGCGCAGCTCGGGCACCCGGGCCGCGAGCTCGGGGTCGACCAGGCGGGGCCGGCTCGGGCGAGGGGGTGGTGCGCTCACAGGCTGAATGTCGTGTCCTTCACCTCGACCGCCCGCCCGATGAGGCCCTCGGCCACGGCGAGGCGGGCGGTTCGTGCATCTTCGCAGGTGGCGGCGGTGCGGACCCCATCGGGCAGGTCCGCCACGATGGCGGTGCGCGCCGGATCGAGGCCCTGGGCGCCGCCGTAGGTGACGGTGAAGGCCGCCACCGTGGCCGGTGTGGGCGCTCCGGGCGGGGCGTCGACGACCGGGACGACCGCGGTCGCCGCGGCCGCCTCGTCGGCCAGGTCGGCCAGGAGCGTCCCGGCACCGCCCGGGGCCGGGGGCGAGGCGGACCAGACGGCGAGGCCCGGTTTGGACAGCATGCCCGACACCGTCGTGATGAGGCCGAGCTCGGTCGGCTCGTGGCGCAACACCTGGCCGAGCGTCGTCAGCGCCTGGAGGACGAAGTGGTTGAACGGGCCGCCGGCGAAGGCCATGCCGCCGGTGAGCGTGGGGGTGCCCGCCGGGTCGAGACCGAGCTCGCGCTGCTGCACCCGCACCGCGGCCGGGAAGCACGAGTACACCTCGGCCCGGCGAAGCTCGCGCAGCGGGCGGCCGATGTGGCCGGCGGCGGTGCGGCCGAGCACGCCCATGGCGGGCCAGGCGAACAGGTCGCGCCGGGCGGTGAGCGTGACCGCCTGCGAGCAGTGGAGTGCGACGTGGGGGAAGAGCCAGCGCTCGATGGGGACGCCGGCGTCACCGGCCCGCTCCGCCGAGCAGATCACGAGGGCCGCCGACTGGTCCACGGTCCACTGACTGGCGTGCCAGTGGTTGTAGGGGTACGCCAGCGGGCGGTTGCGAGGGCCGGGCGTCGCGATCGACTGCAGCGCTCCGCGGTTCCCCGAACGCGGCATCGGGGTTGTGGCCGGCCACCGCGCTGAAGCGTGCCCACAGCGTCGCGATCTCGTCGCGCTGCTCGTCTGGCGTCAGGTGAGTCGCAGCCGCCAGCGCGTTCTCAATCGAGCGCGTACTGCTGGACCGGGGGCAGCACGATGCCGGCCGCCCGCTCGATCGGAGCCACGAAGTCGGGGGGCCGCGTGACGATCTCGTCCGGAGGGTCGGGCTCCTCGTCCGTCTCGGCGTTCCCGGCTCGGGCCCAGCGCCGCGCCTCGCCCCCGACCACGACGACGGTGCCGTAGCGGCCCGAGGCCACCGCCGAGAGCGCATGGTTGATCACCTCCTGCTGGGACACGCCCACTTCGCAGCGGAGCGTGTGTGCCCGGGGCGACCCGATGCGACGGGCCACCGTGCGGGCCGGGTCGGTGAGGGACCACGTGCCCTGGGGCACCGCGATGCAGTCGACCGCGTCGAGCAGCGGCGCGGCGCCGGCGTCGGCCGCGGCGGCGTGCACGGCGTCGGTCATGAGGTCCACGACGGGTGCACCGCCGCCGGCGGCACCGAGCCCGACCAGCACGGGCAGGCGCGGGTCGAGAAAGCGTCCGGGTCCGGCCACGACGCTCGATGCTACGGTCCGGTCACTGTGACCGGCGATGCGGGCAAGTGGGAGGCGGCGCTCGAGGGCTTCACCAAGGAGTCGTTCGAGGCCGACGGCACACGACGCGATCTGTACCGGATCGGGACCGGTCCCGCCGTGATCGTGATCAGCGAGATGCCGGGGATCACCCCGTCGGTGGCCCAGTTCGGCCGGCGCGTCGCCGCCGCCGGGTGCACCGCCGTCCTGCCGCACCTGTTCGGCCAACCGGGCCGACCGCCGACGCCGGGGTACGTCATGCAATCGCTCGGCCCGGCCTGCATCTCGCGCGAGTTCACCGCCTTCGCCCTCAAGAAGACCAGCCCCGTCACCGCGTGGTTGCGCCAGCTTGCTGCTGCGGAGCACGAGCGCTGCGGCAGTCCCGGCGTGGGCGTGGTCGGCATGTGCTTCACCGGGGGGTTCGCGCTCGCCATGATGGTCGACGACGTCGTGCTGGCACCGGTCCTGAGCCAGCCGTCGTTGCCGTTCCCGCTCTCGAAGAAGTACAAGGCCGACATCGGGATCTCCGACGAGGACCTCGCCCGGGTGAAGGAGCGCACCGCGGCCGGCACCTGCCTGCTCGGCCTGCGCTTCAGCAACGACCCCTTCTGCTTCGCGGACGCGGTTCGAGACGCTGCGCCGCGAGCTCGGTGACGCCTTCATCGCCGTGGAGATCGACTCGGCGCCGGGGAACCCCTACGGGCACCCGAAGAAGGCGCACTCCGTGCTCACCGATCATCTGGTCGACACGGAGGGCACGCCGACCCGGGCCGCGCTGGACCAGACGCTCACCTTCTTCCGGGAGAAGCTCGGCGTGGGCTCGGGACCCGGGCCGCGACCCGGCGGCATGGGTCCCTAGGCCGGGCTCAGGTCTCGGCCCGCAGGATCTCCTCGCACACACGCTCGCCGGAGCGCACCGCGCCGTCCATCGCCCCGTACGACGTCGACGCCGTCTCGGTGCCGGCCCAGTGCAGCCGCCCGACGGGCTCGCGCAACCGGCGCCCATACTGGGTCAGCACGCCGGTAGGGAAGTGGCCCATCGAGCAGCCCCGCGTCCACTGCTCCTCGGCCCAGTTCTGCTCGAGCACCTCGACGGGAGACGAAGCCTTGGGCCCGAGGCGCGTGGTGAGCATGCGCACGAACACGTCGCGGCGGTCGGCCTCGCCCAGGGCGGCCAGGCCACGGGCGCGCGGGCCGGCCGAGTAGCCCGCGATGACGCCTTGGGCGTGGTGCGGCTGACCGGTGTCGAGCGTGACCTCTATGTCGTCGTCGGTGGCGACGGTGGCCCCCGACACCCCGTCGTGGCGCCAGAACGGCTCGTCGTAGACAGCGACCATCTTGACCTCGGTGCCGGCCGGCACCTGGTGGATGAGAAGGGCGTGGTCGGCCGGCAGGACGGGGTCGAAGCGGATCCCCGCCGCCAGGGCGCGCGGGAGGGCCAGGACGACGCGCCGGGCCGACACGGTGCCGACGGCGCCCGCCACCTCGACCCGGTCGTCTCGCCGGCGCACGCCGGTCACCGGTGACCCCAGCACCACGACGTCGCCGAGCTCGGCCGCCATGGCGTCGGGGATCGCGCCCACGCCGCCCTCGAACTGGGCGTCCTGGTAGCCGCCGGCGATGTTCATGAGCGACTCGATCCCACCGGCCGAGCGGGTCAGGAAGAGCCAGTTGAGCAGCGACACCTCGGACAACTCGGCCGCGAAGCAGGCTCGGACCGTCGCCTCGATGAGGTCCCGGGCCAGCTTGGTCGGCACATGCGCCGCGCTGAGCCAGGCCCGCACCGACAGCGCGTCCCACTCGGCCGCCTTCGGCGCGTCCCAGGGCGCGTCGACGGGGACCTTCTTGGCCATGGCGTTCATGCGGGCGATGGCCTGGGCCGCGCTCGAGCAGCGCCACCGGGCTCACCCGGGGGATGTCGCCCCGGTAGCGGCGGACCTTGCCGCCGGTGGCCAGGATGTTGTCGCCGTCGACGAAGGTCTTGAACGTGGCGACGCCCATCTCCTTGGCCAGCGCGTGCATGCGATCGTGGTGCGGACCGACGAAGCAGGCCCCCATGTCGACGGGCACGCCGTCGCGGCTGGCCCTGGTCCAGACCCGCCCCCCGACCCGGTCCCGCGCTTCGAGCACGACCACCGAGCGGCCGGCCTGGCTGAGGCGACGGGCCGCCGTGAGCCCGGCCAGTCCCGCCCCCACGACGCAGACATCGGCCTGCCTCGTGCTCACACCGACGCCGGCAGTCGTGCTCATGGCACCTCCTCGGTCCGGGCGATGCTAACATGCGTGCTGCCCGCATGTAAATGTCCGGAGGAGGTGAAGCGGTGGCCACGACCACGGCGCTGCACGGGCCACGGGAGACCCAGGCCACCCGGTCGGCCCGCACCCGGCGCGCCCTCCTGCAGGCGGCGCGGGCCTTGTTCGCCGAGAAGGGGTTCGCGGCAACCGGTCGGGAGGAGATCGCCGAGCGGGCCGGGGTGACGCGGGGGCGCTGTACCACCACTTCGCATCCAAGACCGAGCTGGCCGGCGCCGTGGTCGAGGAGATCGAGGGCGAGCTGGTCGACCTCGTGGTGGCCGCCGCGCTGGGAGGGACCGGCGTGCGCGACCAGCTGCACCGGGGCTGCCGTGCCTACATGGACGCCTGCGCCGACCCCACCATGGCCCGCATCCTGGCCGACGCCCCGGCGGTGCTGGGTATCGAGGCCTGTCGGGCCCTCGATGCGGTCGCCTGTGGCCCCCTGCTCGCCGAGGTCTTCGCCCAGGCGGAGGAGGAGGGGATCGCCGTCCCGGGCGATGCGGACGTGGCCGCCGCCCTCCTCCTCGGCTTCCTCAACGAGGCGGCCGGCCTCATCGCCGCCGCACCCTCGGACGAGACGCTGCGGCGCCGGGTCAGCGCCACGGTGGCCGAGTTCCTCACCCGGCTCTTCGGTTGAGGCCGAGGCTCGGATGAGGCGGCCGGGGCCGTCCATCGAGCCCGGGCGCGGCAGGAGTGGCAGGATCATTGGGGCCGAAGTGCGGCGTGGGGGAGAACCTCCACGCGAGATGCCAGTGGAGGAACACGATGACCGAGTTCGTCATGACCATCGCGGGGGAAGCCGCACCGACGGAGGGGACGTTCGGCGTCCACAACCCGGCGACCGGCGAGGTCTTCGCCCAGGCGCCCGAGTGCACCCGCCAGCAGCTCGACGCCGCCTTCGACGCGGCGGCCAAGGCGGCGCGTGACTGGAAGGCCGACGAGGCGGCCCGCCGCGCCGTGCTCCTCCGGGCGGCCGACGTGCTCATGGCCTCGACGGCCGAGCTGGCCCCGGTGCTCACGGCCGAGCAGGGCAAGCCGTTGGCCGACGCCGGGATCGAAGTCTTCGCCTCGGCCATCTGGAGCCAGTACTTCGCCAAC
This sequence comes from uncultured Acidimicrobiaceae bacterium, assembly GCA_963787525.1. Taxonomy (GTDB): domain Bacteria; phylum Actinomycetota; class Acidimicrobiia; order Acidimicrobiales; family RAAP-2; genus Bog-473. The sequence goes on from CAWBDK010000001.1 coordinate 203,058, forward strand.
CTGGAGATGGCGCCACAGATCATTCAGGACGACGACACCGCGTACGTGGAACTGGCTCGCCGGCCGCTCGGCGTCGTCGCCGCCATCACGCCGTGGAACTTCCCGCTGACGCTCGCCTTCTGGAAGATCGCGCCCGCGCTCCTGGCCGGCAACACGCTGGTGCTCAAGCCCTCGCCCTACACCCCCCTGACCACACTGAAGGTCGGCGAGCTCCTGCGCGACGTGTTCCCGCCCGGCGTGGTCAACATCGTCAGCGGCGGCGACCAGCTGGGCGCGTTGATGACGTCGCACCCGGTCCCGCGCAAGGTCAGCTTCACCGGTTCGGTCGAGACGGGCAAGAAGGTCGCGCTGTCGGCCGCGCCCGACCTCAAGCGCGTCACCCTCGAGCTCGGGGGCAACGACCCCGCCATCGTGCTCGACGACGCCGACCCGGCCGTCGTGGCTTCGGCGATCTTCGCCGGCGCGTTCAACAACAACGGGCAGGTGTGCTCGGCCATCAAGCGCGTCTACGTCCCCGAGGCCCTCTACGACGACGTCGTCGAGGGCCTGGCGGTGCACGCCCGCGCCATCAAGGTCGGTGCGGGCACCGAGGAGGGCGTGAAGCTCGGCCCGATCAACAACGAGCCCCAGTACGAGCGGGTCAAGGAGTTGGTGGCCGATGCACTGTCACACGGAGCCACCGCGGTCACCGGCGGCAAGGCGATGGACCGTCCGGGGTACTTCTTCGAGCCCACCATCCTGACCGGCCTGTCCGACGGCACGAGGATCGTCGACGAGGAGCAGTTCGGTCCGGCGCTGCCGGTGGTGCCCTACCGGGACCTGGGCGACGCCATCGACAGGGCCAACGCGACCCACTTCGGGCTGTCCGGGTCCGTGTGGAGCGCGGACGCCGACCGGGCTGCCTCGGTCGCTGCCCAGCTCGAGTGCGGCACCGCCTGGGTCAACACCCACCTGGCGCTGTCACCCCAACAGCCTTTCGGCGGCTTCAAGTGGAGCGGCATCGGCGTGGAGAACGGGCCGTGGGGTCTGGCCGAGTTCTCCGAGTTCCAGGTCGTGCACCGTTCCAAGGCGTCCGACGGCATGAACATCAACACGGCGTCGCTGCTGTCGTAGCGGGCGTCCCGCCGATTCGATCAGCTCGTCGTGGTGGTCGTGGTGGTCGTGTGGGCCGCCTTGGCCGCACCGGCGCCCGAGCCCTTCAGGAGCTGGCGGATCTGCTGCACGTCGGCCCGGCCCTTCTGCAGGGCGCCGTCGGCCGTCTGCTCCGACGACGTCGCGGTCGCGAGCAGGTCGTGGTCGGCGTTCCACTGGGCCGGGGTGAAGGCGAGCACGGTGGCGGCAAGGCCGTTGGTCGCGTTGGACGCCGTGCTGATCTGGGCGTTGAGGTCGTCGATGAGCGGCTCGAGTTGCGCCTGGTTCTGCGGGTTCACGAGCGCCTGAGCCTTCGAGGAGTCCGCGGTGAGCGCCGGGATGGCGGTGGTCGTGGCGTGGTCGGCGCCGGCGGCGATCCGCGATGCCGGGAGCACGAGCACATAGACGCGGTAGTCGGCGAAGATGGTGGAGAAGTCCTTGGCCGCCTGCGTGGCCGTGCTGTCGCCCTGAATCGTCTGGTTCAGCTGCTGCAGGGGAGAGATGTCGGTGCCGAGGTAGGCGTCGAGCGTCCCCTGGCCCGAACCCAACCCGGTCGATCCGTTGACCTTGCCGATCGCACTGTTGAGGTCGTTGACCCGGTCGGTGATGTCGGTGGTGGCCTTGGCCTGAATCCCGGCGAGCGTCGCCGGGACGGCATCAGGCGCGCTGTTGCCCGACGTCGTTCCACCGCTGGCGCTGGCGGCGTCGGCGGCAGCGGCGACCGTGCCCAGTACGGCGCTGGCGGCCAGTGCGCCGGCGGCAATGAGGACCAGGTGGGTGCGCGCGTGCGACATGTGAGCTCCTCTCGTTCGGGCTCCCGCGCCGGAAGCCTCTGTGCCCATGGTGCGCGGGGCCGGTGAAGGGTTTGTTCTCCAATCGTGAGGGTTCTGTGAGGGATCCCCACATTCCGGCAATTCGGGGTGCGCGAGGTGGAAGGCTAGGTACGTGAGCGCGGGAAACGGAACGGTTGTCGTCGTCGAGGACGACCCGCACATTGCGGACCTGGTGGACCTCTACCTACGTCGCGAGGGCTTCCGCGTGCTGCTGGCCGTTGACGGCGAGAAGGGGCTGCAGATCTTCAAGCAGGAGGACCCCTCGATCGTCATCCTCGACGTGGGGCTGCCGGGCTCGCTCGACGGATTCGACGTCTGCCGCGAGATCCGCTCAGGCAGCTCGGTGCCCGTGCTCTTCCTCACCGCTCGCGACGACGAGGTGGACCGCATCCTCGGCCTGGAGCTGGGCGCCGACGACTATCTGGTCAAGCCCTTCTCGCCCCGTGAGCTGGTGGCCCGGGTGCGGGCCATCCTGCGCCGTACCCGTGAGGGGCCCGCACCGCAGGAGGTGATCGCCGTCGGCGACCTCGAGGTGGACCTGCGCCGGCGTGAGGCGCGCCAGGCCGGAGTGGTCGTCGCCCTGACCACCCGGGAATTCGACCTGCTGGCCTTCCTGGCCAACAACGTCGGCCTCGCCCTGTCCCGCCAGCAGCTGCTCGACGGCGTCTGGGGCAGCGACTGGTACGGCGACGAGCGCACCGTCGACGTCCACGTGGCCCAGCTGCGCAAGAAGCTCGGGCCCGAACTCCCGCTCGCCACGGTGTGGGGCGTGGGCTACCGGTTCGGCTGACCGATGCGGGGCCGTCTGATGCTGGCCATGGTCGGCCTCGTCGCCGTCGTGCTGGTGATCGCCGGGGTCGGCAGCCTCGTCCTGACCCGCAAGGCGGCGCGTGACCAGGCTGAGCAACAGCTCGTCTCGGAGGCGGACGCCCTGACGTCGTCCGACATCGGGACCCAGTCGCTCAAGGTGCTGCAGGTCATCCGCGCCACCCTCAAGCTCGAGGACGCCGACGTCGTACACATCGACGTGTCCGGCAACGTGGCGACCACGCTGCCCGAAGGGCTCACCGCGCAGGACATCGACGTGGCGGCGATCGAGGCGGGACAGACGACCTCGGGGCGGATGGGGAACCTGGTCTACTCGGTCGCACCCATCGACCTCTCGCCGAAGGAGCAGCTGCGACTGGCGCGATTGGATCGCGGCGGCACCTACGCCGTCCTCCTCACCCGCGACGTCGGTGGTCTCGGTCCGAGCTGGGGGTACTTCATCATCGCCGGCGGGGTGGCGCTCCTGGTCGCCGCGCTGGTGGCCTGGCAGATGAGCCGGCGCATGGCCCGCCCGCTGGTGGAGGCGATGGAGGTCACCGGCCGCATCGCGTCAGGGGAATTGGCGAGCCGCGTGCCCGTCCGGCGCAACGACTATCCCGAGTTCACCTCGCTGGCCGGTTCCATCAACGACATGGCCCAGACGCTCGAGGACGGCCGCGCCCGGGAGCGCCACCTCCTGCTGGCTGTCTCGCACGATCTGCGCACGCCGCTCACCTCCATCCGGGGGTTCGCCGAGGCCATTCAGGATGGCGCGATCGAGGACAGCAACCAAGCGGCCGACGTGATCATCGCCGAGTCGCGCCGGCTGGAGCGCCTCGTCGGCGACCTGCTCGACCTGACCAAGCTCGAAGCGGGCCAGATGTCGATCTCCATGCGCCCGACCGACGCGGCCGAGGTGGTCGCCACGACGGCGGAGGGGTTCCGGCCGGCGGCGGCCAAGACCGGGCTGGCGATCGCGCTGCAGGTGCCGGGACAGGACGGGGGAGTCGCGGGAGGTGCCGTCGTCCCGGCCCCCCCTCCGGTCCTCGTCGCCGCCGACCCGGACCGGCTGGCCCAGCTCCTGGCCAACCTGCTCGAGAACGCCATCACGTTCGCCGCGCAGCACCGTGACCGTGACCATGGCCGATGACGCCGTGTCCGGAGCGTGTGCGATCACGGTCGACGACGACGGCCCCGGCATCGCCCAGGGCGACCTGGCGCGGGTCTTCGAGCGCTTCTACCGGGCCGACCGGGGACCCAACCGCCCGCTGGGTTCAGGGCTCGGGTTGGCCATCGTGGCCGAGCTGGCGGCGGCCATGGGTGCCGAGGTGCGAGCGGAGTCGCCCACCCACGGAAACCGTGGGTCGCGCTTCGTCGTGACGCTCGGGCATTGGCGGGGGGCAGTACCCGACGTCGTGCGGGCCTGACGGCGGCGCGAGAGGCCCGCACGCCCCGTGTGCCGGCGTTCCGCGACGTGTACGGTTCGATGATCATGGACGTCCAGGATGCGATCAAGAACGCGCCGTTGTTCTCGCAGTTGTCGAAGAAGGACGTCAAGCAGCTCGCTGCCGCACTCAACGAGAGAACGTTCCCGGCCGGCACCGTCGTCATCGAGAAGGGCAAGCCCGGGGTGGGATTCTTCATCATCGCCAGCGGTTCCGCGACGGTGACGGTGGCGGGGAACCGGGTCAGGGTTCTCGGGGCGGGAGACCATTTCGGCGAGGTCGCTCTGATCGATGACGGCCCACGCATGGCCGAGGTGATCGCCGACACCGAACTGGAGTGCTTCGCGTTGGCGGCCTGGCAGTTCCGTCCCTTCGTCCAGGATCACCCCGACGTGGCGTGGGCCCTCATGCAGTCCCTGGTCAAGCGGATCGTGCGAGACACCGAGTCCGACGACGAAGTGTGAGCCCCGGGCTCCGAGCTCTGACCGATGTGGTCAGGTCGTCACCTGGCGGGCGTACAGATAGGCGTAGAGCGAGTCGCGCGCCATCAGCTCCTCGTGGGTGCCCGTCTCGACGATCCGGCCGGCATCGAGGACCACGATCACGTCGGCGTCACGGACCGTCGCGATGCGGTGCGCCACGATGAAGGCCGTACGCCCCTCGAGGGCCAGGGTCAGGTTGTCCCGCACCTGGCGCTCGGCCTCCGAGTCCAGTGAGCTCGTCGCCTCGTCCAACAGGACGACTGACGGGTCGAAGTAGAGCGCCCGCGCGATCGCCACCCTTTGGGCCTGGCCACCGGAGAGGCGGAGCCCGCCGTCGCCAATCCGGGTCTGGTAGCCCAGGGGAAGGCGCGAGATGAAGCCGTCGGCATCCGCCAGCTCGGCGGCGCGCCGGGCCCGTTCGAGGTTCGGTGCGGCGTCGCCCAGCGCGATGTTCTCCAGGACGGAGTTGTCGAAGAGGTAGGGGCTCTGGTGCACGAACCCCATGCGTCGCCGCAGCTCCCCGTAGTCGAGGCCCGCCATGTCGACTGCGTCGACGACGATGGTGCCCGACGTCGGCTCGGTCAGGCCGGCAAGCAGTTTGAGCAGGGTCGACTTCCCCGAACCAGAGCGGCCGACGAGCCCGACGATCGTCCCTTCGCGGACGCGGAGATCGATGTCGCGCAGCACCCAGTCCCGCTCGCTCAGGACCTCCCCACCCGGACGGGCCCCGTAGGCGAAGCTCACGCCGCGGAACTCGACCCGCCCGCTCAGGCTCGGCACGGGACGCAGTTCAGCCTTGCGATCCGCCTGTTCGGGCTCCTGCTCGAAGACGTCTTGCAGCCGGTGCAAGAGCGCGGACGAACGCTCGACGTCGTCCCACAACGTCGCCAGCTGCTGCGCGGGACTGAGGGCCAAGCCGACCAGGATGTTGAAGGCGAGGAATTGACCCAGGGTGAAGTGGTTGTCGATGACCAACAGGCCACCGAGGAAGATGAAGAGGGCGGTCACCGCCAGGCTGACCGCGGCGATGGCCCCGCCCAGGCGGCTCGACGCCGCGCCCGCCGCCAGCCGGCGCCGTCCGACCTCAGCCACGGAGTCGGTCACGGAAGCCTCGACGCCGGGCCGCCGCCCCGCCGTCTTCACCGCTTCGATGCCCTTGAGGAGGTCCACCTGCTTGGCGGCGAGCAGGCCGAACGCATGCTCGAGGGCGGCGTAGAGCGGGCGCACGCGCACGAAGGCGGCGCGGACGAGGATCATGTAGGCCAGCACGACGCCCAGGAAGATGGCTCCGAGGAGCGGCGAATAGAGGAACATGACGACGAGCACCAGCGCGAGCTGCACGACGGCGGTCAGGGCGCCCACACCCTGTCGGGTCACGATCTCGTTGACCTGTTGCATGGACGTCAAGCGGCGCTCGAGGTCGCCGGATCGGCGCGTCTCGAGGTAGGACATGGGGACCCCGAGCAGCGTCGTGGTCAGCAAGCTCAAGGAATCGGTGTCGAGCCGGACGGCCGCCTTGAGAAGCGCCCGGCGCTGCGCGTACAGGAGCGCACCGCTCACGACGGCCAGCGCCAGCAGGATCCCGCCGATGACCTCGACCTGCCTGCGGTCGTGGCGCAGGACGCCGTTGTCGACCAGGCGGCCGCTGAGCACGGGGATGGCCACCTCCGCCGCAGCGGCGAGGAAGGCCAGGACGAGGGCGAGGGCGAGGATCCGTACATGGGGGCGGACAAGCGGCATGAGCCAGCGCAGCCCGGAGCTCGATGTCGGTGCGTCCTTGAGGGCGGGGGTGGGTTCGGCCAGGACGGCGTAACCGGTCCACTTGTCGTTGAGCTCGGCCAGGGTGGTCGTGCGCGGGCCGACCGCCGGGTCACAGATGTGGGCGCTGCCCGCCTCGGTGTCGACCTCGTCGAGCACGATCCAATGGTTCCCGTCCCAGTGCAGGATGGCGGGGAGGGTCAGCTCTCCGAGCCGTTCGGGTGAGAGCCGGTACGCCTTCATGTCGAGACCGATGGCGGCACCGCCCCGGCACAGCCCGCGCAGGGTGGTGCCGCTCACCCCGACGCCCGACTCCTGGCGGATGACCGTGAGCGAGACTGGCGCGCCGTAGGCGCGGGCGATCATGCCGACACACGCTGCGCCACAGTCCATCTCGTCGAGCTGATGGACGAAGGGGAAGCGCCGCCGCTTGCGCCGCGGCGTGGACTCGGGGGCAGGCGGCAATTCGGTTGCCGCATCGAGGTCCGGGTCGCCGACGGCGTCCGCCTCCGGTCCGGGCATCGCGGTGGCCCCCGACGTGGGCACCAGTTCGTCGGCGAAGTCCAGGGGGACGTGTCCCATGGGGCGCCGGGCGGCCACCATGTCGGCGACCTGGCGCGCCAACTCGGGGTGTTCCGATGCGATACTCCGGATGTCGTCGGCGCGCACGGCCAGGATGGAGGTCTCCTCGAGCGAGGTCACCGAGGCGCTCCGCCGGACCCCCTCAGCGAGTGCAACCTCGCCGAACATGTCGCCGGCGCGCAGGTAGCGCAGAACCTTGCGGACGCCGTCGACCTCGGACCAGACCTCGAGGCGCCCGTGCCGGACCACGAAAAGCGCGTCGGCCGGATCCCCTCTCTGACGGCAACTTCGCCGGGCTGAATGTTGCGTATCTCCATGGCGTCGACCAAACGCGCCATGGCCTCGTTCGACAGACCGGCGAAGACGGACTGGATGCGCACGAACCGGTTGAGCGAATTCGCTTTCACCTGGGAGAGGAGCGCACGGTGGACCTCCGGGTACTGCTCAACCACGGCGCGCAACACGTTGGCGTCGAGCCGCGCCACCTCGACCGGCGTGCGGGCCCGCACCGTGGCGTTGCGCGGCTCGTCGTTGAGCACGCCGGTCTCCCCGAACAGGTCACCCGGACCAAGCGTGGCCAGTGCGGTCTCCTGGTTGCCGCCCGCCTGCTTCACGACCCGCGCCGAACCATCCACCAGTACGTACAGGGCGTCGGGCGGGCCACCCTCGGCGATGATCACCTCACCGAAGTCGTAGGTCCGGCGATCGAGGAGGGAGAGCACGAGGTCCCTCACGGGCCCGGGCAGAAAGTAGAAGAACGGCGGGAGGTCACAGGGCAGCCCCGCCGCGGCGGCACCACCTTGGGGCCCGCCGGCCGGCGCGTTCATCTCGGGGGTGGCGGCGGGCCCGACGACCCGGTCGTCCCCGGGTGGCTCCAACCCCTCGGCGACGTTCACCACGAACCGACCTGCTTCACCCTGCCGCTGGCCCACCGCTCGATGAGCCCGGCGGCCACCTGGCGCCGGGCCAGCTCCGCCACCTCCGGATCGCTCAGCTGGGGCGTGTTCCGACCCACGAGCTGGAGAAGCGACGGGCCGAGGACGACGACCTCACCGGGGGAGAGGCTGGCGAGCCGGCTGACCGCCGCGGGGTCGAGGTCCTGGCAGCGACCGCTCGTCCGCTGGGAGGTCGAGCCGGTGCGCCGGCCGATCGACGCCGGCATCTCGCCGTCGACGGTGACGCAGAGGCGAGCTTCCCACGCGGCCGACTCGGTGCCGAAGGGCCATTCGTCGTAACAGAGGTGCGTCCAGTCCAGCCGGTGGGCCTCGACACAGGCCGCCAGGCCGGAGTCGGGTGCGGGCGTGTTCGACCACGACGTGGAGCGGCGGCGCAGCTGCGCCAGGTCCTCGAGGCGGCCGAGCGAGGGCGCCTCCTCCCCGGCCGGACCGGTGTCGAGCCACACCTGGTGCGCCGCCACAGTCACGTCGCCCGGATCCGAACCCGCTGCATGTTCGGCGCTGGCGGTCGCGAGCCAGGAGACGAGCGTGGCGAACCATCGACCGAAGTCCCCGGCCAGCACCGCCTCCGCCCACCATTCCTGGCCGACCGGCTGGGGATCGGGCTCCCGCCCCGGCAGCGTGACCGCGGGGTGATCGGTCTCTGCGCGGTGCCAGGCAAGGTAACGACGGGCGTCGGCGGATTGGAGGCCGCGCTCGTCGAGCCACCGGAGGTAGTCCGAGGCCGCGCCGAGGCGCCGTTCCCGACGGAGGCGCTCGACGTCCGCCTCGAGCGCTTCGCCGTCAACGGGGGGCGGAGGATCGCGATGCCGAACGGCCCGCGTGCACAGGTCGGTCCAGGATCCTTCGAGGATCCCGACCGCCACGATGTCGGCGTGGCTCCACGGGTTGCCGTCACATTCGAACGCCGGTTCGTCGAGATGACGCCACACGTTCAGCCCCGGCCGGTGCTCCGCCGCGGGTGGCCGACGGCGCACGTCGCGCCACCCGGTTCCTTACGCCCTTTCACCTCGTCGCCTGCCACCCGTGTGAGGTTACGCCCATTCGCCTGCGGCTCTGTCGTGTCGCAGCGGTGGCAAATGTTGTGCAAAAGCTGAGAATTCCCTGGGGTAACACCCCTTGCACCGGGTTCCGGCCGGGCGTACCGTGTTTGGCAGCGCGTTGGCGAAGTCGGCGCAACAGGGAAAGGGGAATCCCCCATGGCAGAAGAGAAGGACCTCGAAGCTTCCGCTGAGGAAGCAGAACAGGTTTCAGGCGGCATCAATCCAGTCATTGATCCCAAGGTCAAGCTGAACGAGGTCGCCGAAGCGGAAGCCCCGCCGAAACTCTAGGGCGGCAGTCGAGGGGCGGATCCGGTGGTGGCGCGCCGCGGGGCGACGTCACCGCCGGCCCGCCGCCCCGCGAGTTGGCAGGCGCGCCGAGGGCCAGCTCGAGCTTCGACCACCGGCGCGCATCGAAAAGGCGGATCAGCACCGACGTGAGGCGAACCACGAACGAGCTACCGGGAAGTGGGGCCGCGGCGCGTCGACTCCCGGTGGACACGGCGGCCCACGTGCTGGCGCTGTCGCCTTCGGTGACCGTGATTTTGAACGCCGAAGGGGTGGTCATCTGGGCCGGTGGAGACGTGGAGGCCCAATCGGGCTATCGGCCTGACGAGCTCGTCGGCAGCAACATGCTCGACCACATTGACGTTGAGTGGAACCCGCTCGCGCTCGACTCCGTCGTTTATGCGATGGCCCATTCGGGCGTGCGGCGCCCGATGCTCTTCCGGGTGCGCCGCAAGGACGGGTCGCACTTCGTGGCGGAGATCACGGCCAACTCCCAGCTCGAGAACCCCGACATCGGCGGGCTGGTCGCCTACATCCGGCGCTGGGACACCCAGTACCTCATGGATCAGGTCCTCCAGCACCTGGCCTCGGGGGACACCGTCGAGAACGTCTTCGAGCTTCTCGTGGAGGTGACCGCGGCCGAGATCCTCGATTCCACGAGCGCCATCGTCTGGGACCTGGCCGACGGCCGTTTCGCTCGCCATGTGGAGAGCCCGCGGCTCGGGCTCGCCGTCCCCCTGGAGCTCTCGGGTTGCCTCGCCGACGCGGTGGCGTCGAAGGCGCCGACGTGGCACCCGACCGAGGGGTCGGCGGACCCGCTCGACCAGGCCGCCGCGGCGGCCGGTTTCCGATGGATCTGGTTGTGGCCCTCGCTCATCGGCGAGAAGGTCGTGGGGTGCATCATCCTGTGGCGCCGCACCGACGAGGAGCCCGACTACACGTGCCGGATGGCTCTTGGCTCGCTGGTGGACGTGATGCGCCTCGTCCTCGAGCGCGACCTCACGAGCCGCCACGTGCAGTCACAGGAAGTCCTGGCCTCACTCGGCACCCTCACCGCCGGCGTCGCGCACGAGATCCGCCACCCGCTCAGCTTCCTCCAGAACTTCGCCGGAGGTGCCACCGAGACGGTGGCCGATCTGAAGGAGTTGCTCGGCGACGCCGGAGCGCTCAGCGATGAGGTCGCCGGTCACATCGAGGACCTCACGGAGTCACTGGAGCTCATGGCGAAGCATGCGTACCGGATCGAGACCATCGCCGGCAACATGCTCGGCTACTCGAAGGGTCGCAGCACCGAGGCTCAGAGCATCGACCTCTCCAACCTCGTCAAGACCTTTGCCGATCTGGGGTACGAGGGCTACCGGGCCGCCGGCCATTGGGATCTCACCGCCAACTTCGTCGTGAGCGTGCCCGACCACGTCACCGCCGACGTGTACCCGGAGGAGATCGGGCGGGTGGTGGTCAACCTGGTCACGACGGCCTGTGCGGCCGCCCAGGACGCGGCGCGGTCGGACCCCGAACGTCGGGCGGAGGTCATGGTGACCATGACGAGCGACGACAGCGAGGTCCGGATCGAGGTGCACGACAACGGCGTGGGGATCCCCGAGGAGGATCGCCAGCGCATCCTGCATCCCTCCGCTTCCTCGCAGGCGCCGGGGGAAGGCAGCGGCGGCCTCGGACTCGAGATCTGCCGCGACATCGTGATGGGTCTGCACCGCGGTGACCTGCTGGTGCAATCGCCACTGGGTGGCGGGACCACGTTCATCGTGATCCTCCCCCGCGGGTCCACCCCTGGCGCCCGCGACGTGCCGGAGCCGCTTCCGGACGGCCCGGGCGACGACGACCCGGTGGTCGACCTCTCAGGGACCGGACCATGACGACGCGGCGTGGCACCCACGAGGTCTCCGCCCCGTACGATCACCTGCAGCGGGACGTCCTCGCGTGACCACCCGCAGCACAGCCAGCGTCGTTGCCAACGAACCGGAGCTGCTCCGGTCCTTTGCCAACGACTCCCCACTCGGGTTCGTGGCGCTGCGATCCGACGGCACCATCGCCTACGTGTCCGCGTCGATCGAGAACCTGCTCGGCGGTGACCCGTCCGACTATCTCGGCACCAACGTGGTGGACCTCCTCCACCCCGACGACGTCGAGCGCGCCGCCTACCAGTTGGCGACCACCACCGGCTGGCGCACCCCGGGCATCACGCGCTTCAAGGTGCGGCATCGAGACGGCTCGTGGCGGGACATCGAGATCTTCGGGTCCTGGGTGAGCAACGGGACGGAGGATTTCCTGGGCATTTACGCACGGGACGGGCAGAACCAGATCTTCTTGGAGGATCTGCTCACGCTCCTGCTCTCGGGGGCCGGTCGCACGGAGACGCTGACCCTTGTGCTCAACACCGTGCAATGGCATGGCCAGGGATCCGGCGTCGCCATCAGCTACGTCGAGGACGGCCGGCTCGTCAATGTCTCGACGGGGCTCCCCGACGCCCTAGCCGGGTCCACCGACGACGACACCCCCTGGTCGCGCTGCCGCCGCACGCTCGACGGGGTCGAGGGTGCGGCGGACGACCTGGAAGCCGGGGCCCGGGCGTTGGCGGCGGCCGCCGGCCTCGACAAGTACTGGGTTGAACCGGTCGTCTGGGCAGCGGATCAGGTCCCGGCGACGGTCACCATCTGGACCGCGATCGGCAGCGAGCTCGGTCCCACCATGCACAGCTATGGCATGGGCGCCGCGCGTTACATGACCGAGATGATCCTGCGCTGGACCCAGCAGTCCAGGGACCTCCACCGGGCCACCGAACAGCTGGTCGCCCAGGAGAAGCTTGCCTCCCTCGGCACCCTCACCGCGGGAGTGGCCCACGAAGTGCGCAACCCGCTCAGCTTCGTGAAGAACTTCTCCGACGCGGGGTCCGAGACGGTCGAGGAGCTGGTCACCGCGCTGGGCGACGGCTCGGCGGCTGATCCCGCCGTCCTCGGCGAGCTCGTCACCGAGTTGGCCAACGCCTTTGCCATGGTGTCGAAACACGCAACGCGCATCGACGCGATCGTCTCCAACATGCTCGGCTATTCGCAGGGGACCGGTCGGGCCGAGGAGACCGACATGGCCGAGCTGCTGCGCACCTTCGTCGACCTCGGGTACCAGGGGTACCGGGGCTCGGGGCATCCGGACTTCCACGCCGAGGTCGTGATCGATTCGCTCGGGGTGACCGCTGCCATCCATCCCCAGGAGATCGGCAGGGTCATCGTCAACCTGGTGATCAACGCGTGCGCCGCCATGGAGGAGCTCGGCGGTCAGGGGATCGAACGTGGCCCGGTCCTGAAGGTCACGCTCACCACCCCTCATCCCGGCGAACTGTGCGTGGCCGTCACCGACAACGGGACGGGGATCCCGCCCGACGTGGCCGAGCACATCTTCGACCCCTTCTTTACCACCAAGGCGCCGGGAGAGGGGACCGGGCTCGGGCTCGGCCTGTGCCACGACATCGTGGTCGGCCTCCACGGCGGTCGCATGGACATCGTGTCCGAACCGGGGTCCTCCACCACCGCGTCCTTCACGCTGCCGATCGCCCGCCCTACCCTCTGACGAGCGGGACGTTCCTCAGGGGGAGCCGGGGGACACGGCGTCCACCGCGACGCGATCTCCCTCGCGGCCGAAGCTGACCCCACTGCCGCCGTACTCGGCTTCCAGCCCGCACACGGCCTCGTCGCTACGCGACGGGCTGTGATGGGTGAGGACGACGCGGCCCGCGCCGCACGCGTCGGCGAGGCTGAGGGCGTACTCGATGGTGGCGTGGCCGTACGAGGTCGCCACGTCGATCTCGGCGTTGGTGAACTGGCCCCCGTGGAGGAGGAGATCAACCCCGTCGACCAGAGAGCGCGCCGCCTCGTGCAGTTCGCCCACCCCTCCTGGCCCAGGCCCGAATGCGCACGGACCGTGGTCGGGCAGGTAGGCCATGGAAGCACCCGGACCCTCCACACGGAACCCGAAGGTCCGCCCGCCCTTGTGCGGGATCTCCCTGGCCAACACGACGTAGCCGGCCGCCTCCACCTGCCCCTCATCGAGGTCTTCGAAGCGCCAGTCACCGAGGAGCCCGGTCCGGTCGATCGGGAACCCGGGTGGCGACATCTGTGCGTCCATGGTCTCGCCGGCAGAAGCGCCGGGCTGCCGCGGGACATGCACGGTCGTGGAGGCGCCGACACGGTCGGCTCCCGCGAAGAAGGGGATGCCCTGAAGATGGTCCCAGTGCAGGTGGGTGAGCAGGATCTCGCCGGCGAACGGTTGGCCGCCGCAGCGCGCCGTCACGTTCTGGATGCCGGTGCCGGCGTCGAGGAGCAGGCGTGGCGGCTGCCCGGTCGGCCCGATGCCCACGCACGACGTGTGGCCGCCGACGTCGCAGTAGGCGGCGCCCGGAGCCGACGTGGAGCCCCGGACGCCGAACAGCGATACCTCGAAGCCCGCTGTCCCCGCCGTAGAGGCTCCGTCCGGCGCCGGCGTCATTTCAGCGGTCGGACTCCGCTCCGCCCGCAATCGATGTGACGGCAACGAGCAACCGCCCTTCGCCGGCCTCGTTGACCTTGCCGTAGAGCTCTCGTCCCCCGTAACGCAGGACGACCTCATCGAGGCGATCGGCGTCGAGCTCGCTCTGGACCTCGACGGCGTTCGGCCCGATGGCCACGACTGCTGCCGGCAACAGTCGCCCGATCCGGTTGCGCACCACCTGCCCGATCTCACCCGCTCCGGGTGGCTCGAGCACTTCGAGGCCTCCGAAGCGCTCCGGGAGCGCCAACTCGTACGGCTCCCCGAGACCGACCAGGTCGTGGACGAGCACCGGATCCGATATCCCCTTCAAAACGAGCTCGCCGGGCTCGCCCCAGGTGCGCGCCATGGCCCCGAGTGCCTCGAGGGTGTCCGCTGACACCAGCACTTGCCCGCCAAGGGTTTGGTCCTCGATCCTCGCCACCAGGTTGACGCTCGATCCCAGTGCGGCGTACTTCTGGCGCAGCGCGGAGCCGATGGTGCCCACCACCGCGGTGCCGGTGTGAATGCCTATGCCCACGGCCATCTCCGGCCACCCGTGCTCGCGGTGGCGGTCGTTCAGCGAGTCCATGGCGAGCTGGAGCTCCAGGGCGGCGCACGCGGCATGTTCAGGAGCCTTCTCGTCCTCGACCGGCGCTCCGAAGAACACGAGAAGTCCGTCACCGAGGATTTCGATGATGGTGCCGTTGTGGCTCAGGATTATCTCGGTCGCGGTCTGCGAGGTAGTCGTTGAGCGATGCCACCGCCTCCTCGGGCTCCAGAGCCTCGACCATGTGGGAGAACCCCCGGATGTCTGCCATGAGCAAGGTCAGGTGCCGGCGCTCCGAGAGGCCGGCACCGGTGTCGGACGCGAGAAGATGCGCCATCACGTCACGGCTGACGTGCCGGCCGAAGACCTCCTCCACGAGGCGGTTGCGCTCACCCAGCTCCTCGACGCGCTCGGCGGCATCGATGCCGTCGCGCAGGCGCCGGGTGATCGTCACCGCTTTCGAGAGCGTCGTGCGGAGATCGTCCACGTCGAGAGGCTTCATCAAGAAGTCAAAGGCGCCGCGCATCATCGCGGCCCGAATGTTCAAGATGTCGCCGTAGGCGGTGAGCACGATGACCTTGACCGGCCTGTCCATGGTCTCGATGGCACCGATGAGGTCGAGCCCGTGCAAGCCCGGCATGTTCAGGTCGGTGATCACCACCTCGAGTGACTCGTCCTGGTTGACTGCCTCGAGTGCCGCGACCGGGTCGTTGAAGAACCGGAAGGTGAGGCGGCCCGCTCGGATGTCACGCCGGAAGCGCAATCGGAACAGCGACTCCATGTCCTGCTCGTCGTCGACGACGAGCAGTTGGACGGCCCCGCCGAATCATGAGATCGTCCGAATCGAGCCCGGGCTCTTGCCCGGGTACCGTCGCCACATGTCTCCGCTGTTCATTGGTCCGCCGCCTTGAGGTCCCATCACCGCACCTCCTCCGTCCCGCGCCAATCGGGGACCCCAAAGCATACGACCGGGAGGTGCGGGACCCCGGTTCCACACGCTCCCTGGGCGGGCCGCCGGTCATGGGAGTGGCCGGGCCGCGGGGGTGGTCGACCTGGGCGGTCCCCGTGCCGCCCGATGTGAGGGGAGCGACGGATCCCACCGAGGGCTGCGGTTCGGCCATCAGGACGAGGGCGTGATACGTGGCGGCGAACGACCCGACGCCGGCGAGCGCGCTCACCGACACCGCGGCGACGAGCTTGGTCCGCCGGAGGCGATTCGAGGTCCTCGTCGTGCCGCGGTGCAACGTCCTGAAGGTCCACATCGGAATCTCGGAAGAATGGCAACCGGCCTTGAGGCCAGCTGGCCTGCCCACATGGCGGCCGGCTGCCTTGAACGACCCGGGCGGCGGGAGCCGGGTCCGAGAACGATCGACGAGACGGGCAGCGACAGGAGAGGCACGGTCGGATCGGTGTCGCGCCGCACCACGAGATCCCCCGAGGCGACGACCGTTATGGCAAGAGGACTTCCGCGGCATCGGGATCCCAGAAGGGCTGCCGGCGCAGCGAGATGACGCGAACATGGGGATCGGTTGATGGGCGTCATCAGCCAGGCTGATCAGGCCGAGTGGGAGCAGGACGGCTGGTGCCTGCGCTCGGGCTGTCTGCCAGCCGAAGCCATCGTGGCCGCCCAGGCGGCGCTGCCGGCATTGTTCCCCACCGCGGAGGAGTTTGCGGACGACACCGACCCGGCGCGCAACGAGCCCTTCCGAGTCGATTCGCACCGCGTCATGCCCCGTTTTCCCTTCGACGACGAGCGCCCTCAACGACCTGGTCGTCCACGACCGCATCATCGACCTGGCGGAGCAGTTGCTCGGGATCACCGACCTGCGGCTCTACCAGGCCGCGCTCGAGTGCCAAGTACTCCGAGTGCTGCCCCGACGACGAGCAGCTCCTCCACGCCGACTTCGGCAACCACACCCTGGTGGTGCCCCGTCACGAGCCGGGCTACCAGCAGCTCGAGATGTTCGTCTACCTGAGCGACGTCACCCCGGAGACGGCGGCGACCCGGATGGTGTCGCGTCGGCTGACCACTGACATCCCGGTGGAGCGGACCTACCTGAGCCCCGACGGAGTACGCGGACCTCTATGCCGTCGAGGTCCCGGCATCGGGTCCCGTCGGATCCGTTCTGGCCTACCGCCCGGACGTGTACCACCGTGGCGTGCGCATGACGGCGTCCCGAGGCGGCGCGGTTCATGCTGCACGTCTCCTACAAGCCGGCCGCCACCGACTGGTTGGGTTCCTTCGGGTTGCCCAATGCCGGCGAGGACATGTCGTGGTACCGCTTCGTCCAGCGCACCAACGAGCGTCAGTTGACCGTGCTGGGCTTCCCTCCGCCGGGGCACCCGTACTGGACCGCCGCAGACCCTGGCCGGGGTGGCGGCCCGCTACCCGATGCTCGACCTCTCGCCCTGGCGGGACGCGGCGGCGGACGACGCCCAGCAGCCCGTCGGCGTGACGCCGCCGGTCGGCCCCGTGGTGGAGGTCGGGTGTCCTGTACCAGATCTATCCGAGGTCGTTCGCCGACAGCAACGCGGACGGCGTGGGCGACCTGCCCGGCATCATCGAGCATCTCGACCACCTGGAGTGGCTCGGCGTCGACGGCATCTGGCTCTCACCCGTCACCGTCTCACCCAATGCCGACTGGGGCTACGACGTCTCGGACTTCTGCGCCATCGCGCCCGGAGTTCGGCACACTCAATGACTTCGATCGCCTCATCGCAGAAGGCGGGTCGACCGGGGCATCCGTGTCCTCATGGACATCGTGCCGAACCACACGAGCGATCAGCACCCGTGGTTCCTCGACTCGCGGTCGTCGCGCACCTCGGCCCGACCGGGACTGGTACCTGTGGGCGGACGGTCGGGACGGCGGGAGCCTCCCAACAACTGGGTCAGCAGCTTCGGCGGGCCCGGGTGGACGTTCGACGAGGTGACCGGTCAGTACTTCTTCCACAATCACCTCGAGCGAGCAGCCCGATCTCAACTGGTGGAACGACGAGGTGCGCGACACCTTCGACGCCATCTTCCGCTTCTGGTCCGATAGGGGTGTGGCGGGGTACCGCATCGACGTCTGCAACATCATCATCAAGGACGCCGAGCTCCGGGACAACCCCCCGGCCACCGAGGACGACGACTTCGAGACGCAGATGTTCGGGCAGCGCAGCGTGTACAACGCCAACCGGCCTGAGGTGCACGAGGTCCTCAGGCGCTGGCGACGCATGGCGGATCTCTACGACGAGCCCCGGGTGCTGATCGGGGAGACCCCGGTCCCGGTGGACAAGTTGGCCGAGTATCTACGGCGACGGGCAGGACGAGCTCGGGTTGGCCTTCAACTTCAACTTCATCAACGCGCCCTTCGACGCCACCGACATGCGGGCCGTCGTCGAGGAGACCGAGTCGGCTCTTCCGCCCGGGGCCTGGCCGGCGTGGACGGGCTCCAACCACGACATGTTCCGTTTCCCCACCCGCTGGGCCGAGGACGATCCGCGCAAGGTCCGCCTGGCCCTCCTCATGCTCCTCAGCCTGCGCGGCACCCCGGTGCTGTACCAAGGCGACGAGATCGGCATGGCGAACGTGACCCTGGCCGCGGGAGGACCTGCGGGACCCTCTGGGAGTGCGCTTCTACCCGTACTACGAGGGCCGCGACGCCGGCCGCACGCCAATGCCGTGGACCGACGGCCCGGGTGGCGGCTTCACCGTGCACGCCCGGCCGTGGCTCCCGCTCGGTGACGTGACGGCCGCAAACGTCGCCGCGCAGAGAGGCGATCCGGATTCGGTCCTCACGCTGTGCCGGGACCTGATCGCCTTTCGGCGCCGGCATCCCGAATTCGCTTCGGGGGACTACGTGGCGGCGCCGACACCCGAAGGGGTCTGGGCCTGGGCTCGTGGGGAGCGTCACGTGGTCGTCCTCAACATGTCCGCGGCCGAGGTCGGGTTGGACGCGATGGCGGGCACGGTCCAGGTCTGTACGGACCGTGCCCGTGATCTCGAGACCATCGATCGCCCACTCCTGCTGCCGGCCTTCCAGGGGTTGATCCTCGAGCGCGAGGGAGCTCCGGAGGGGGCTGAGCCGAACCGTCCGAGCCATCGCGATCGGTGAGGCGCGTCGGACATGATGGGCAGCGCGCGGGCGCCAGACACGACAGATTGGAAGTCATCATGGAACGTCTCACCGACAGGGTCGCGATCGTCACCGGCGGCGGTGGAGGCATCGGCGGGGCGACGGCGCGGGCGCTGGCCCGGGAGGGCGCTTCGGTCGTCGTGGTCGACATCGACGCAGGCGGCGGCCGAGCGGGTGGCGGTGGAGATAACCGACGGCGGAGGCAGCGCCGTCGCCTTCCAGGCGGACCTGTCCGACGAGGACCAGGTGGTCGCGGCGGTATCGGCCGCCGTGTCACGGTTCGGCCGGCTCGATGTGCTCCACAACAACGCCGCGCTCACCGAATCGGACTTTCTTGACCCGTGACACCGCGGTGACCGACCTGTCGCTCGACGTCTGGGAGCGGACGATGGCGGTCAACCTGCGGAGCCAGATGCTCATCCTGCAAGCACGCCGTGCCCGAGATGGTGCGCGGCGGTGGCGGCTCGATCATCAACATGTCGTCGGGCGCCTCGCTCAAGGGCGACCGGACCCGTACCGCCTACGGCGTCTCCAAAGCGGGCGTGAACGCCCTCACCATGTACGTGGCGACCGAGCCACGGCAAGCAGGGGGTCCGGGTCAACACCATCGTGCCCGGGCTCGTCATCACGGACGCCGTGCGTGCCCACCTCGACGAGAGGACGCTGGCCGGCCTCGGGAAGGCCACGTTGACGCCCTATCTCGGTCAGCCCGACGACATCGCCGACCTGGTGGTGTTCCTGGCTTCGGACGAATCCCGCTACATCACCGGGCAGATGATCGTCATCGACGGCGGGATGTCGGCCCATGTCGGACTCGGAGGCGACGGACTGACGCAGCGCCTCCAAGGGCCGCTACGACGGGCCGAGGACGTAGTCGCCCGACTCCGGGTGGTGGTACCAGCCGCTGGAGGCCTGGGTCCCGCCGTCGACATGGATGGTCTGACCGGTGACGTAGCTCGAGAGCTCTCCGGCCAGGAACACGGCGGCGCCCGCCATCTCGTCGACGTGGCCGGCCCGACCCATCGGCACCGTGAGCCCGAACCTGGCCTCGGCCCCCGGAGGCGCGATCGCACGCCAGCCCTTCGGTCATGGTGATGTCGGGGGCCAGGGCGTTCACCCGGATGCCGTGGGGTGCCAACTCCAGGGCGGCGGTCTTGGTGAAGTTGATGACGCCGGCCTTTGCCGCGGCATACGCCGCATAGCCCGGCGCGGCCCGGACGCCCTCAATCGACGTCACGCTCATGATGCTGCCCCCGGTCTCCCGTCTCGACCATGACCCGGGCAACCCGCTGGGTGCAGAGGATGACGTGCTTGAGGTTGGACCGATAGAGGGCGTCCCAGCCGTTCTCCGAGGTCTCGAGGAACGGTGAGGAGAAGACGCCGCCGGCGTTGTTCACCAGGATGCTCACCGGGCCTAGCTCGGCCATGGTCCGTTCGAGCGCGAGATCGACCTCGGTGGACTCCCGGACGTCGGTGGCGATGCCGATGCCACCGATCTCCTCGGCGGCGGCCGCGGCCGTGTCGGGGTTGCGCTCCCAGATGGCGACGCTGGCCCCGAAGGCGGCGAAGCCGCGGGCGATGCCCCGGCCGATCCCGGAGCCGCCGCCGGTCACCACCGCCACCCGGTCGGTCAGGAGCACTGACGAAGGGTCGATGGGCACGAGGGCGACAGTACAGTAGGCACGTCACCGTACGAGCGAGTTGACTCCGGCCGACGCCGGAGACAGTCGGGGGGTTGCGTGCCGAGAATTGAGCCGATTCCGTTGGAGGAGCTGGCGCCGGAGCCACGGCGGATCATCGAAGAGGGAGTGGCCGACGGCACCTACGCCACGCCCATCCCCCTGCAGATCTTCGCCTACAAGACGTCGCAGATCCTGATGACCAACGCTGCACGCGGCGCCTGGGGCCAGCAGTCGCTGCTGGGGGGACGGATCCTCGAGCTCCTGCGCATCCGCAGCGCCCAGCTGGGCGAGTGCCAGCCCTGCATGCAGTCGAGGAAGCACGACTCCATCACCGACGAGGACGTCGCGTGCCTGATCGCCCCCGGTGGATCGGACCTGACCGACCAGGAGCGGCTGGCCGTGGAGTTCCTCGATCTCCTCTCGGCCGATCACCACGCCATCGACGACGAGTTCTACCGGAGGCTGGGCGAGGTCTTCACCGCGGCACAGATCATCGAGCTCGGATTCGCCTGCGCCAACTCCATGGGACTGCACCGCTTCATCCACACGCTGGACGTGTTCGGGGAAGGCGCGCCGGTCATCCCCTACAGCGCCGATCAGGTCGACTCGGCCATCGCCGACCGCTCGGTCCAGCGCGTCCACATGACGCAGACGGTCCTGGTCACGGGAGCCACCGGGCTGGCCGGCGCCAACATCTGCAAGTTGTTGGTCGAGCGGGGCGATGCGGTGCGGGCACTGGCCCGCGAGACGGCGGACACCGCACCGCTGGCGGCGCTCGGCGTCGAAGTCGTGACCGGCGACGTCACCGACCCCGATGCAGTGCTGCGGGCGGCCACCGGCAGCGACGCCGCCATCCACTGTGCCGCGCTCCTCGGTGGGGCCAGCTCAGAACCTGGCCGACTTCGAGGCGGTCAACATCGGCGGCACCAAGAACGTGCTCGATGCCGCCGAGACCGTCGATATGCGGCGGGTGGTGGCCGTGAGCACCGGTACGTTCTTCGACACGGGCGAGGGGCTCGACCGGGAGGACGCTCCGGTCACCAGCGAGCCGAGCCAGGATCCGTACACCATCACCAAGATGGCGGCCTTCCTCGATGCCATGTCCCGCGCCGAGAAGGGGCAGGGACGTGGTCAGCACGCACCCCGGTGCCATCTTCGGACCCTCGCCGGTCGCGAGCAACGCGCTCGGCATGACGAGTTTCAACCGGGTGCTCCTCTCGGCCGCTCGCGGGCGGATCGAGCGCTATCTGAAATTCCCGGTGAGCTGGGTGTTCGCCGAGGACATCGCCCGGGGCTGCATCCTCGCCCTCGACAAGGGGGTGGCGGGGGAGCGCTACATGCTCGACGGCCGCCCCGAGGACATCGTCAGCATCGCCAACGCGTGCAACCGGATGTGCCGGTTGGCCGGGCTCGACCACGAGGTCGTGGACATCGAGCCGTCAGACGACCCCGAGCTGGCGCAGCTGTTCGGGCCGACACTGGTGGCCATCGCCAACAAGGCGGCGCAGGGGGGCCCGGAGCGGCAGGCCCTGACCGACTCCAAGACGTACAAGCGTCTCGGCTACAGCCCCATCAGCCTCGACGAGGGACTGCGGCTGACACTGGAGTGGCTCCGCGAGATCGGCGCGCGTCGGCACCGCGTAGGTGCCTCACCGCGACCAGGAGCGGTCCCGGAGCGCGGACGTAGGGTCCAGGCAGACCTTGCCTGCCTTGTTGACGGAACGACCCGCGAGTTTCGGCGTACCGTTCTGACCCGTGTGCGGTGGGAACGGTTCGTCATGACAGCGCCGACTGACGCGCCAGCAGCCCGGCAGACCGAGCCCTCCGAGGCAGCCGGTCAGGTGACCGGGTCCTCCCGTTGGCGCACGCTCGGTGTGATCGGGATGGCAATCCCGGTCGTTGTGTACTTCTGGTTCCTCCATCACTACGCACTCAATGTCATCTTTTGGGACCAGTGGAGTGACATCTACGTCATCGGTCACCAGGCGTGGAGCAACCTGTGGGGGCAGCACGGCGACCACCGCATCCTCTTCCCGAATCTGGTCGTCATCACGCTGGCGGACACCACCCATCTCAACATCGTCGTCGAGGAGTTCATCAGCGCCGGCTGCCTCTTGGTGGCCACCGCTCTGATCGTGCTCGCGCACCGCCGGCGGGCGCCGGGGACCTCATGGCTCTTCTACGTGCCCGTCGTCGCCGTGATGTTCTCCCTCAACCAGGTGCAGAACACCCTGTGGGGCTTCCAGCTGGCCTGGTACATGGTGCTGGTGGCCCTGGCCGCCGCCATCTACGTCATCGATCGACCGGTGCTCTCGTGGCCCGCTCTCGCCTTGGCGGTGCTCATCACCGTGGTGGGCAGCTTCTCCTCGCTGATGGGGCTGTTCATCTGGCCGGCCGCCCTGGTCATCCTCCTCCAGCGCCGCCGACCCCGGGCCTTCGTGTGGGTCTGGCTCGGCGCTGCCCTCGTCACCGTGGTGATCTACTTCCACAGCTTCACCTTCAACCAGCCCACCTCGGGCAACGACAACTCCTACGCCTTCCACCACCTCCTGGCCACGTTCAAGTACCTCACCTTCGGCCTCGGCGGCAGCGTCGGTCTGGCGCCCTCACCCGCCTGGCTCGCCGAGCTCTTCGGCGCCGTGCTCTTGGTGGTGTCCTGTGGGGTTCTCGTGGGAAGCGCGCTCCGCCGCGACGAGACATCGGGCCGCTCGATCGGTGCGGCCCTGATCATCGTCGGTCTGCTCTTCGCCGCCAGCACCGCGCTGGGCCGGACGTGGTCGGGGCTCTTCTTCGCTTCGCGCTACAACACGTTCTACTTCTTGCTCTTGGTGGGCTCGTATCTCGCCCTCTTCGATCGATTTACCGCTCCTCTCGAACGCCCGACGTCGGCGACGACCGAGCTGCCGGCCGCCTCCGCCTCATCCCCGAGCGCCAACGGTCCAGCCCGACCGCGGCGACGGGCGTGGCAGGTCGCCGTCCTCGTCGTCGTGGCGGTGCTGGTCTGCGTCGAGGTCGTCTCGGGTACCCGCCAGGGAATCAACGAAGCCCGATCGTGGTCGGCGCACCAGCAACTCGTTGCGGCGGTGTCGCTGAATATCGACCATGTTCCCGATTCGACGATCAATTCCGCCGGGTTGTACCCCGGGACGCCGCCGTCGACGTTGCGCACCTTCGCCGCGGAGGCGACGACTAGGCACCTGAGCCTCTTCGGGACCGCACCTCCCGTCGACTCAGCGGCAGTGTTGGCCCGCGTGCACGGCAGCGTCCGGCTGGTCAGGCCAGGACCGAACGCGGTGCTGCGCGGGAGGGTTGTCCTGGCGGCGGCGGCCGGGGATGCAATCGGAATCTCGGGTGTGACGTTCCAGCTTTCCGGCCCGCAGCTTCCCCATCCCGTGATTGTTGGCCGCGGCGCTCTGACGTCGTACGTGTGGGTCAACGAATGGAACTCGACGACGGTGCCCGACGGGTCGTACCAATTGCAGGCCGTCGCTGAGAGCTCGCTCGGGCGCAGCTTCGCCAGTCGCCCCGTCTCGGTCACAGTCGAGAACTGAGTTTTGGTCCGGAAACTTCGCCAGCCGATGGAGCAGTGACGTGGTCCTGCGCGAGTTATCGGAGACCCCGCCTCGATCGCTCGTTGGGCATGGTGAAAGCGGGACTTGACGCCCTACGGCCTCATCCGTGGACCGGCAGGAGCTCGGGGTTGTCGCCGCTCCGGAGGCGGGGAGTGCCCGTACAGCCGCGTTGAATGTCGAACCGCCGAATGCTGTACGTCGAGTGCAGGTCGAACGCACAACGTCGAAACTCTGAACGTCGACCGGAGGTCGAGTCTGTTGCGAAGCCTGGATCGACGATTTGGAGCCCACAGCCGTGCCGGTGCAGCCTCACCAGAGGGCGGTCCTGTCGGGCCGTGTGCTTCGGCACATTTGTCCGTCAGCCTTAGCTGAATTGTGGCTATGTTGTGCGAGCATCAATCGTCGACGTGCTGGTAGCCCGGCTCCCCGGGGTCCGGAATTGGCGAAGGCAGAGAAGGGATAGGCGGTATGCGACCGGCCTGGTTTCACTGGAAGTCTTCACATCGTGGCGCTCCCGGAAAGGGTGGCACATCGCGCCGAGGGCGCAGGATCATCCAAGGAGGTCTGGCGTCGACCCTCGCCGTAGTTGGGCTCGTCGCGTTCGCAACACCCGCCTTCGCACACGACAACCACGTAGCGGCCACGCCTGCGTGCAGCAGCCCGCTCGGCAGCGGCTACACGATCACCTGGACCATCGACAACGACTACTACCTGTCCGAAGAGGGTTCGGTCACGTCCGTCACGGGGGGCCTGACCACCTTGAACAGCACCACCTACAGCATCGCCGCGTCGGTGGGTGTTCCCAACTCGACCACGACGTTGACCCAGACGTTGCCCGCCTCAACCTCAGGCACCATCACCATCGACATCTCGAGCACGTGGTCGGACGGTTTCTCCACAACCGATACTGGGAGCGTCAGCCTCGATGGGCTCAACTGCGCCGGACCCACCCAGACGATCGCCGGCCACATCTATCTCTGTAACGGCGGCAACCCGACGCAGACAGAGGAGACCGGTGGGAGCCTGGCGGCCGCCGGGTCGGGACTCACCACGGTGCCGTCGACGGACAACCCGTTGGCCCCGACGAGCGTGCTGGCCGGGACCTACACCATGACGGCGACCACTCCACCGGGCTACCAGCTCGTGTCCTGCAGCGGTTCGTCGACGCCCAACGGGCCGGGGACCTCGGCCACCGAATCGGTCAACGTGCCGAGCGGGGGCGCGGGGTCGGCATCTTCTACGTGACGAGCATCCAGACGATCGCCGGCCACATCTACCTGTGTAACGCCGGCACCCAGAGCACCACCGAGGTTCCAGGCGGGAGCCTGGCGGCCGCCGGGTCGGGACTCACCACGGTGCCGTCGACGGACAACCCGTTGGCCCCGACGAGCGTGCTGGCCGGGACCTACACCATGACGGCGACCACTCCACCGGGCTACCAGCTCGCGTCCTGCAGCGGTTCGTCGACGCCCAACGGGCCGGGGACCTCGGCCACCGAATCGGTCAACGTGCCGAGCGGGGGCGCGGGGGTCGGCATCTTCTACGTGACGAGCATCCAGACGATCGCCGGCCACATCTACCTGTGTAACGCCGGCACCCAGAGCACCACCGAGGTTCCAGGCGGGAGCCTGGCGGCCGCCGGGTCGGGACTCACCACGGTGCCGTCGACGGACAACCCGTTGGCCCCGACGAGCGTGCTGGCCGGGACCTACACCATGACGGCGACCACTCCACCGGGCTACCAGCTCGTGTCCTGCAGCGGTTCGTCGACGCCCAACGGGCCGGGGACCTCGGCCACCGAATCGGTCAACGTGCCGAGCGGGGCGCGGGGGTCGGCATCTTCTACGTGACGAGCATCCAGACGATCGCCGGCCACATCTACCTGTGTAACGCCGGCACCCAGAGCACCACCGAGGTTCCAGGCGGGAGCCTGGCGGCCGCCGGGTCGGGACTCACCACGGTGCCGTCGACGGACAACCCGTTGGCCCCGACGAGCGTGCTGGCCGGGACCTACACCATGACGGCGACCACTCCACCGGGCTACCAGCTCGCGTCCTGCAGCGGTTCGTCGACGCCCAACGGGCCGGGGACCTCGGCCACCGAATCGGTCAACGTGCCGAGCGGGGCGCGGGGGTCGGCATCTTCTACGTGGTCCAGTCCAAGCCGGCCATCAGCATCGTCAAGACGGCCAGCACCCCCACGGTCAGCACCGTCGGGCAGACGGTGACCTACACCTTCACCGTGTCCAACACCGGAAACGTCCCGTTGAGCAACGTCGACGTGACCGACGCGCAAGCGGCCCCGTCGCTCGGCTCGAGCCTCGGGCCGATCACCTGCACGACGGGCACCAACGGGTCGATCAGCCTGGCTGTCGGGGCGGGCGACACCTGCTCGGCCACCTACACGGTGACTCAAGCCGACCTGACCAATGGCTCAGTGGCTGACACGGCCACGGCCAGCGGTTACCCGCCGGGCTCGCAGACCCCGGTCACGGACAGCGCCAGCGTGACGCTGACGGTCACGGTCGCACCGATCACCACCGCCGCGGCGACGACGCCGACGGCACCGGGCGCCACCACCACCCCAATAGCGATTCCGCCTACGACATTGCCGAGTACGACTGCGGCGCTCGCCTTCACCGGTGCGCTGCTCTCCCAGGAGTGGATGGTGGGCATCACGTCGCTGCTGTTGGGTATCGCCTTGGTCGTCACGCGGTGGCGCAGGCGCAACCCACATGAGGCAGCCAAATAGGCCAGACCCTGGAAAGAGTGTTCCTGGCTGAGATCGGGGGACTTTGCGAGCTCATTGGGCCGAGACAGCCTGATCTTCGCCGATTGGAGTGGGCGACCTCCTGACGCAACGGATTCATTGCGAGCGTCGTACTCGTTCGGAGGCAGTTAACGCTGCTCGTGGGTCATGATCAGCAATAGCTTGTGCTTGCTCGTGACCACGCAAGCGATACGAGAAGGTTGGTGTCAGAAGGACTCCGAGATCCGCGGCCAACTGATGGAGTGCCGCAACTTGATTCGGCGGCTATGACTCAAAGGGAGGAGCGGCGCCGGCCGTTCACGGCAAGGGCGGCGTCTGCGATTGCACACGCCAGTCCGAAGACGATCTCGTTGGGTAGGCCCTGCGGTGACTCGTTCTGAGCTCGCGAGTGGATCCGCCTGACGACCATAGGGAACGGGTTGCGCCCGAAGAAGTGCATCGCTGGCTTGTCGGCGTCCAGCAGCGACGCCCCGACCATCGCCGCGACCGTTGCCGTACGAGCCCGGCGGTCCACTGCCGCCGCAGCACACCCCATTGCAAAAAGGCCAACCAGGCCATCCCGCGTCGCGTAGCGAAGGAAGAGTTGCTTGCCGGCAGCCGTGCCCTGTTCACAGCCCCAGTGAGGCACCATGTCCAGGGCGAGGTGCGACCCGACGCCGACCACGAACGCCGAGACAGGATGCCGCTCGAGGAGCCGACCGATCACGACGCCGGACAGCACATGATTCGTCACAAACATCGGCAGACTCCTTGATGACAGATCCCCTGCCTATCGCCGCGACAATTTGGGCTCATCACACGACGCAGAATAATTGGGAGCCTCATCCGGTCGGACTCCTTCCATTAACCCTGCTCATGATGGTGCGCGTCAGGAAAGTTCGCCTCAAGTACGATGAACGGAGGGCCGATATGGACAAGATGGTGTCATGGCCTCCACGCAGATCCGACCTTTAATAATCCACGAGGGGGTAGCGTCGTATGCGCAAACAACGGCACGGGGTTTGCCACCGCTGTGGTTGGGCCAGATCCGTGTCAACGGTCCGTCGAGCAGACCGGCGCCGCATGGGGACCGGAAGAGCGTACGGGCGCCTGTGCGACGACTGCACTGATTATCTTCTGGGTCAGCGACCAGCTCATGTGGGTGTGCACACCCCTAGGAAGACCAAGCTGCTCCATCGCAGAGACGTGGCGTGAACCCCGGGACTCAGCTGAGTTCGTAGGTCCCAATCGTCATGGCGCAGCCCCCGCTTTCTTGCCGCTTGGCAGCGGCGTCAACTCGCCTCTTTGCTGACAGTGGACAACAGCGCCCACGAAGCTCCCGCTTTTCGTTTAGCCCAAGCAGAATCACTGGCAGTTTTTCGTGCGGAGCCCTTGCGCTCTGCACGGATGGTTCGCAGCACTCGTAAGCCATCGGAGAAAGCGTTGAGGTTGCTTGCACCGAAGTGGCGGACCGTCTCAAAACTCGGAACCTCCGCCACGCGGAGCCCAGCTTTTGCGATGCGCACATTGATCAACGTCTCCACCTCAAACCCGTCTCCCCAGAGCATTGCGCCACGATCACAACCCTCGATTTCAATTGCGTTGAGCCCCATCACGTTGAGGCACTCTCGTCGGAAGGCGTTGTAGCCATAACAGAGGTCCGTATATCGCGTTCCGTAGAGAAGGTTGACAATTTTGTTGAGCCAGAAGTTGCCGTATCTCCTGACCAAACTGATGTCAAGGCTCCCCCCACCAGTGAGGAACCGGGATCCTTTGGCAAAATCGGCCCCGTCCTTCAGGGCAGTGACGAAGCGGGGAATCTCCGCCGGGTCGTTCGAGCCGTCAGCGTCGATCATGACAATGAAGTCACCCGTGGCTGCGGCAAAGCCACACGCGAGGGCGTTTCCCTTGCCCTCACGGGTCTGGCCGATAATGGTGATGTCCGGTCTCAGGCGCTGGGCAACGCTGACGGTCTCGTCGGTCGAGTTCCCGTCGACGAGGATCACTTCGCATTGTCGTGGGAGCTTTGCGAAGACGTGCGGCAGGTTTCGCTCCTCGTTCTTCGCCGGAATCACGATACTGATGGCGGGTTCTGTCTCCCGCGATCCGAGCATGGGTCGGACTCGAGGCATCTTTTCCACTTGCACAGTATTTTGACCCTTCAGCACGGAAGGAGAGCCTGCTCCTGTCCGAACTGATGGCACCGCCCTTCCCCTGGATCGCAAGTTGCTGTCCACCACATTCCTGCCCGTGAGACGTTAGAGACTTTCAAACGGAGCAACTAGCGTTGATCTTCGTTTGATGCTGGCGAAGATCTCTCCTGCGGGATAGAGCCGATTGGATCTAATTCAAAACAACGTTAAGACAATTTCCCATCAAATGGAAGCGGATCTTGACAATATTCACGGGCCGTTCGCGTGCCGGCAGCCCGTAAGGGCAGGCCGTCTCGCCCTCTATTCGCGGGGCTTCAGAAGGGCGAGTCGGTGGTGCTTTTCGTCAATTCGCGTCTGTCGGGCAGAGCCCATGGCCACTAGCAAGGCCGTGATGCCCGGCCGGACCGTTTTTGGTCCTGCCGGTACCCTTGCGCTCCCTGCGCGGCTGGGGCGGTTTCGATTGCATTAAGAGTTTGGACCTTCCCCGGTTGCGCCTGGAGCACGGCCAGGGTCAGCATCGAGGCTTCGGTTCTCGAAGGGTCAGTGAGTATCCAGAAGGAGTACCACCGGAAATGCCGACAGCGCTGATCATCGGATCGGGTCCCGCGGCGGCCGGCGCTGCGCTGGCTCTGGCTGCCGATCCGGCCCAGCAGATCACAGTGATCGATGTGGGTGCCACCCTGGAACCCGAACTTCAGTCCGCGCTCGGTCGGCTCGCGAGCACTCAAGAGGGGTCATGGTCCCCAGCCGATGTTGAGCGCGTCAGTCATCAACCTGCTCCGACCCGACGTGGAGCACTTCCGCAGAAGCGGAACTACGGGTCCGATTTTCCGTTTCGTGACGTTGGGCAGTTGGAAGGGATCGAGCCGGTTGGACCCGCCAATCCGTCAGTGGTCTCCGGGGCATATGGAGGGTTCTCGAACGTCTGGGGTGCCCAGATCATGCCCTTCTCCGAAGGAACGTTCGACCGGTGGCCGATCACCTTGGCCGAAATGCGGCCTCACTACCGCGCTGCACTGGGGGAGATGACCCTGGCCGGAGAAGAGGACGACCTCGCCGAGCTCTTCCCGTTGATGGCTCCGGCGCCGACGACTGCCGCCATCTGCTGATCGGACCGAACGCATCCTGAGTCGGTACGCCGCGCGCCGCGCGTTCGTCCGGTCACATGGCATTACCCTTGGGCGGGCTCGGCTGGCCTTCAGATCCGACGAGTGCACTCGCTGCGGTCTGTGCATGACCGGTTGCCCTCACGAGCTGATCTACTCGAGTTCACAGACATTCGACCGTCTTCGAGCCGAAAAGCGGATCAACTACCGACCCGACATGCTCGCCGTCGAACTCGATGAGATCGACGGTGAGCCCCACGTCCTGGTCCGGAGCACGAGGACGGGCCAGCTGGAGCGCATGACCGCCGATCGGGTCTTCGTCGCTTGCGGCGGAATCGGCACGACTCGACTGGTGCTCGGCTCCCTCGGTGCCTTTGACAAGCCCGTCTACCTGCAGGAGTCCGCGCAGTTCATGATGCCAACCGTTTCGCTGCGTCCCGTGTCCGAGCCCCGTTTGGCACGGAACTTCACCCTCAATCAGTTCAATTTGCTCTACGACGTCACCGGTGAGGGCATCGATCTCTGTCAGGTCCACTTCTACGACTACAACCCGGTCTTTCTCGCATCCCTCCCCGAAGCGATCCTGCGTCCGACCGCCCAACCTGCGCTGGCGGCGCTGCTGCGGCGGATTTCCGTGGGTCTGGGCTACGTCCCGGGTTGGGGGTCACCGAGAGTGAAGATCGTGGCGCGTCGGGCGTCCGGCGGGAATGATCAGTTGCCTGTCCTGGAGATCGATGGCGAACCGGGCGACGGATGGCCACCCATGTTGAAGGGTCTGGTGCGCTCGATGCTGAGGGTCGCTCCCGCCCTGGACGTGTGGCCGGTTGTCACGATGATCTCCGTCTCTGCTCCGGCGAAGAGCTACCACTTCGGCGCGAGCTTCCCCCATGATCTGGCGCGCACGGCAACCACCACCGATCGGACGGGGCGCCTGGCCGCGTGGGACCATATCCACCTGGTGGACGCATCAGTCTTTCCGGATGTACCCGCCACGACCTTCACTTTGACGATCATGGCCAACGCCCACCGCATCGCCAGCGAATCACTCGGGATTCCCGGATGACGACCGCTCGACCCGCAGAAATCCCGACTCTCAGCGGGCAGCCGGTTGTCGCCATCACCGGCGCCAGCGGTTATCTGGGTTCCGTCCTCGTCACTGCCTTCGGATCAGCCGGGTTCACAGTTCGTCGGCTGGTTCGATCCCCTGTTCCGGGGAGCAGCGACCACTTCTTCGACCTGAACTCGGTCGGTTCGTCCGATGCCCTCGATGATGTCGACGTGCTCGTCCACTGTGCCTACGACATGGCGCTAACCACTAGGACCGACATCTGGCAGTCCAACGTCTTCGGCACCATCGCTTTGTTCGACCAGGCCGTGTCCAGTGGGGTGCGCCGGACGATCGCGCTGTCGTCGATGTCGGCGTATCCAGGGACTCGTCAGCTGTACGGTCGGGCAAAGCTCGCAACGGAGTTGGCAGCACGGGCTCGCGGGATGTGTGTCGTCCGTCCGGGCTTGGTCTACGGAGCCGGCTGGGGTGGGATGGCCGGCACGTTGCGCCGGCTGGCTGCCTTTCCCGTGCTTCCCGACTTCGGTCCGGGAGCGCATCAATTCACCGTGGCTGAGCACGATTTCGCGGCCGCTGTGGTCGCCTTGGCCCGCGCCCAGCGATTACCTGCCCTCCCGGTGGGCATCGCCCAACCCGAGCCCGTTCTGTTCACGGAACTGCTGAAGAGCTTCGCCGCCAGTACAGGGAAGCCGCGGCCCCGGTTCGTTCGCACCCCTGCCATGGCGGTGTACGGCGCCCTGCGCGCGGCCGAGTTCTTGCCGGTCGCGCTGCCGGTCCGAGCCGACTCGCTCCTCGGGCTCGTGAGGCCGGCGCCAAGCGTGCCGAACCTCGGCGTCCTCGACCAGCTCGGCGTCGTTCTGCAGCCGTTCGCCCTGGCCGGCATCGGCGCTCCGGGGTATCATTCACGACGAAAACTGGGCCTTGGGCAGTCCTGACCCTCCACGAAGTGGCCCGATCGCCGTGCACCCCTGGCGTGGTCGACCGGCGGACTTGAGCGATGAAGAGGGGAACACAGTCGACGATGACCGGATAGCTACTCGGAGTGATGGCACGGGTAGCGCGGCGTCCTCTGTGATCGGAGCGATGCTCCAAGGGAAGTGGTCAAGCATCACGGCGAGCGCGTTGAGCATCTTGCTGTGGTCGATGAGCCTTTCGTCCATCCATCCTTATGCGGCTACGGATACCGGGCTCGTGTCCATGCTTCCCTTCGTCTGGTGGCTTGCCTTGCTCCTGGCTCTCATTGGCCTGGCTGTGGAGATACAGCGTGACCCACCGAGAGCGGCGCCTTGTGTTTTGAGCCTTGTGGCGCTGACTCTCGTCCTCCACGGAACACTCCCAGCCACGGAGGTCACGCCGCGATTCGCCCCCGCCTACACGATTGCGGGATTCAGCGATCAGCTTGCGAAGACCGGCACGCCGCTGCCGCTTCTTGATGCGCGGATGTCTTGGCCCGCGCTCTTCTCGGCCACCGGAATGGCTGCTCGTGCCATGGGAGTAGACGCAAGATCGTTCCTTCGGTGGGCCCCCCTTGTACTTAATCTGTTGTATCTACTGCCCGTGAAGGTCATCGCCAACGCCACCCTGAAGGGTCCTCGAGCGAGGTGGTTGGCGCTTGCAGTGTTTCTGCTTGGCAACTGGATCGATCAGGACTACTTCTCGCCCCAAGCTGTTGACCTGCTGCTGTACTTGGTGGTCATAGCAATTCTTGCGAGGGTGTTCGCAACGCGTGGCCGACAACCAAGGTCTGTCCGACATGTGATGGAGCTTCGGATCGTGGTCGCCGTAGTGGACCGCGTGAGGCGGATCTTCTTGCTTCCCGACACGGCGCAATCCGGTGAAATGCCCGTGCCGCCAAAGAGCACCGCTGAGCTCACATTCCTTTATTTGATCATCCTGGCCATCACATTTGCGATTGTGGCATCCCACCAATTCACGCCCTTGGCCCTCTGCGTTGTTCTCTTTGTGCTCGCAATAACTGGCCGGACGAAATTGAACCTGCTTTGGATAGTTACTTTAGTACTGGCCTTCGCGTGGTTCTCTTGGTTCGCACGTACCTATTGGGTGGGTCACCTTCACGCGGTGTTCGGCGGGATTGGCCAGGTCGGGGGTGTGGTGAGCGGGACCGTAGGGACTCGACTCCAAAATGCCTCGCCCGAGAGGCTGCTCGTGCAGGATTCTCGACTGGCAGTCTCGGCCGTCATCGTGCTGAGCGCGGTTTTCGGATTCTGGTGGTCGTGGCGTCGTGGCCGTACTCAGTGGACGTTGGCGATTTTGGCAGTGGCGCCGATCGCCGTTGCTTTGGTGACCGACTATGGCGGCGAAGTTGCTCTTCGCGTACTCCTCTTCAGTCTTGCTCCCGCATCAATTCTGATCGCACTCCTGGTGGACGAAAGGGTGACCACTCGGATTTCGCTCGCCATTGCTGTTGTAGTCATTGCATTGATGGCCGCGATGTTCCCGCTTGCCCGCTACGGAAACGAGAGTTTCGAAGCCATGGCGCCGGGCGATGTGGCCGCTGCGGACTGGATTCAGGGTCATGTTCCGACTGGCTCGATCATTGTCGTTGTGATCGACGATCTCCCGATGTCCGAATCACAATCAGTGGACGTTGCGGGTGGTCTTGCTTTTGCATCGACCGACGAACTCCACTGGGTGTTGGCAACGACTGCAAAGGCTTATCCAAACGTTTGGATCCTTCTGACTCGAAGCCAGTACGAATATGGAACTGTGGTTGGTGGCTATCCATCCGGCTGGCTTTTAACGCTGGAGGGGAGGCTCTTGGCGACCGGGGTCGTGGAGGTCAAGTACCGATCATCTTCGGCGGTGGTGATGAAGGTGGTCGAGAACTCGGGATCGAAAACATGAATCGACAGGCACTCGGCATTCGGCTGCTTGTCGACGCGGTGCTCGCCGCAGTCTGCGCGACGGGGGCCTACCTTTCGGCGACAGGCCAGTACATTCCAGCGAAACCCATCATCGTTCTCTTCGCCCTGATTGCTGGTTGTGGGTGGGCGATCGTGGGATGGATCGACACAACCGAGGCGGCGTTCGCTGGAACGTTGGTCGCAGCCACGGGTGTGATCGTCACGATGCTCGTGAGTCTGGCCGCTGTTGGGGCGAAGTGGTGGCATCCGGAGGCGACAGTCTCGGTCCTTCTTGCTGCAGCACTTCTGGGCAACTCGGTTCATCTAATAAGGGACATGGCTCGGCGGTCGAAATGCGCACGCTAATTTCAGAACTCCATAACCGGCTACGTAACGGTGATTCCTTTGTTGCTGTCGTTGATCTTCCTTCAGGCCATTCAATTTCTAGCGGAAGCCAATCAACTTCGTAGAGTCCGGTGGTGTTTGGGGACCACGTCAATCGCACTCCTCATGCTATTCGTGGCAGTGGTTATCGCTCGGTTCGTTGTGCTCCTATAAAACATGATCGGCTGTGGGCGCTGAAGTTGGGAGCGGATTCTGATGTGGGCGGCGACGGACACTTGGGCGAGGATCGAGCGGGAGAAGCTACAACGGGTGCGCTCGATCCTCTTCACGCACAGGTTGAGGCGCTTGGTCGAGCCGTTGGAGGCTGTGCCGCGGGCCGTGGCTCAAAACTCTTCTGCTGCCAGCGCTTCAAGCTGTCACCGAGGGAGCGGATTTCTGTCACATCATTGCTCCTGTAGCCGGCGGCGGCCTTCTTCAAGAGCACCCGCATTTCGTCGACCTGCTCAATCAGGTGGAGGTCGCGCATCGACTCATTGGCCAGCCAGGCGCCGAGGACCTCATCACCCACCAAGGGCCCGACGGCGCGAAGCGGGTGGAAGGGCAAGCTGGCCAACCGGAGGGCCTTTCATCCGCGCATCGCCTTCGACGCGGGCGTGGCCCCGATGGCACAGCGCAAGCGCCGCGATGCCAGTTTCTAACGGGAAGGCATTTCACCGGGACGACTGGATGCCTTCTTCGGGGACCGGACGAATTGCCAGAGTTAGGATTTGCGAGTGCAACGCCCGGTTCTACCTGAGTGGCTTCGGCCATTTCGTCCTGTGAACGGACTCGCGCTTGGGCCTGAGGGCCTGTGTCGCGGCCCTGAAGCGGAAAGAGGATAATGAGTTGGTTCGGGCGTGGAGAACAGAAGGAATCAACGGAACTGCAGCGTCTCTTCACGACGTTTGGGTTCCTCGTCTCGAAGCAAGGCGCCACTGCCGGGATCGGGCTGGCCTATTGGGCGGTCGCGAACCACCTCTTTCCGGCCGCGGATATCGGCCTCGCGGCTGCCGCCGCGTCGACAGCATTGCTCCTGGCCGCGGCGGGTGCCCTCGGGATCCCGTTGCTCATCCTCGCGGAGCTCGAATCGATCGACGCTTCGGAGCGTCGCGTCGACTTCACCACCGGCATGGCCATCGCTGGAGTGGTCGTCCTGATCTTGTCGATCGCCACGATGGCGTTCTCCCCCTTCCTGGGGAAGAGCTTGAAATTGATCGGTGCGGACCCGGTGACGGCACTCCTGTTCGTAGTGGGATCAGTCGCTACGGTCGCTGGGCTCACGCTCGACAATGCAGCGATCGGATTACACCGCGGTGCGGCTCAACTGTGGCGAGGCACGCTGAGCTCGTTGCTGAAGCTTGCCATTGTTGGTCTTTTGGTACTTGCGTCGACCCGCACAAGTGCAGGCCTCATCTTCGCATGGGCATTTGCCCTCTTCGTCTCGCTCGTCGTCTGTATCCCCATGCTTCGACTCGAACCAACCCCGGCCGGCGAAGGGAACCTCAGCCATCGGGTGGCGCTCGCCCGCCGCTACGGCGTGCTCTCCCTCAAGCACCACGTCCTCAATCTGTCGATCAATTCCATCTCCTACATCGTTCCGCTGATCGCCGTTCTGCTCATCTCGCCGCAGCAAGTGGCCTACTTCTCGACCGCATTCCTGTTGTCGTCCACCGTGATGATCATCCCGTACCTGCTGGCGCTGTCACTGTTCGCCGAGAGTTCAGGCGACCCGGGCCTCCTCCACCGCCACGTCCGCCAAACGCTCCCCCTCGGACTGGTCCTGTGTGGTGCGCTCGTGGTCGCCGTGCAGATTGCGGCTCCCCTGGTCCTTCGCATCTTCGGGCCCGCCTATGCCGCCAACGGGACCACTGCGCTGCGCATTCTTATCCTTGTGGGCCCGGCGTATGTGATTAAGGACCACTACGTAGCGATCCGCCGGGCGCAGGGCCGCCTTGGCCATGCGGCCAAGGTGATGGCGGCGGGCACTTCTGCGGAAGCTGTCGGCGCAGTGTTGGGTGGAATCTCCGGAGGCATGACGGGTCTCTGCATCGGTTGGGCCGTCGCCGCCTCGTGTGAGGCCCTAGCTTTGCTTCCCGCGGTGATTCAGGTCTTCCACCGAGGTCCGCGGGTCGAGCATGATCCCGGTGGGTCATCCGGGTGAGATCCGCCGACTGCGTGGCGATCGCTGCACCTGCGGGTCTACTTCGGTCGATCACTGGCGCGTAGATCCGCCGGCGAACCGCCGTTCGTAAAGGTTTTCGATGAGTCGTCCGAACGCCGTGAACAAGCAGACCCGTCGCCCAACGGCGGCGGGACAGCGACGAGCAGAGGCACCGGCCAGCACCACACCGGGACGCACAATTACTTCGTGCTTCGAAAAGGCGCACCCAAGACACGCGACCGGTGCCAGGACAGAGCTCGCCACAGCGCATCAGCCGCCGGTGGCGCAGACGTGGCTGTCGTCGTGCAGCGTGAGGCGGTATCCCGCTTCTTCGGGCGGGATCGATCGCCGGATTTAGAGCTCAGTCGTGAGCATGGAGCCTGTCGAAGTGCCGAGTAGCCGCTTGATGCCCGCCGTTCGTTGTAGGTCGGCGGCCGGTAGGGCGTGGGGGTGCGATGTCACGTCATACCGGTGGCGGGGCTGCGGGGATCAGGCGGATCTGGTTCTTCCCGACCAGGTCGAGAACGCGCTCCGCATCATGAGGGTCGACGGGGAGGATGTGGGTGGCCCACCATCGGCCTGCCTGGGGTAGCGGAGAGGGTTCACAGAACTCTGGCCCGGAGTAGTCGTCCAGTGGCGGTGCGTATACGAAATATACGTTTATTCCCCGTCGCCGGAGCTCGAGGGCGACAGCGTCGCGGTCATCGATCAGGAGCGGCACGCGGAGCAACGGCAGCGGATCGCCCTCACGGGCCGCCGGGGCAACCGCTTCGAGCGCTCGGAGCCGAAGCACGCCCGCGATCCGCTCCTCGCGGTCTCGCCCGAGGTCGCGCAGACCGCCCAGCGTCCACTTGAGATGGCTCGATCGCTGTCGCATTCGATAGTCCGGGTACGCCGTTTCCATCCACGCGTCAAACTGGTCGAGGTCACCGCTGGAACGCGCGTGTTCCAGCCGAGGCGCACGCAGCGGAACTCGCCATGGGGCAGGTCTCACGGGATGTGTCACGCGGCGCGCGCGATCCAGCCCCCGCGTGAGATGGAGGGTCTCCAGCCGCGCCCTGGCCGCCGATCGCGCGACGCCGACCGCTCCCTTGCCAATCGGCCTCGACAGCATGAACCGATCGCGCAATCGGACGATATCCGTGCGGCTGACCTCCCTGTCGAAGGCGAGAACACCACCCCGCCCGGGGAAGTGCTTCGAGAAGCTGAAGGCGGAAACAGCTCCGAAGCTCCCTATAGGGCGCTTGTCAACTTCCGTCTCGAGCGCATGGGCGGCATCTTCGATCAGCGGAATCTCGAATCGGCCGCACGTTGCGCTGAGGTCGACGACACGGTCGGGAAGACCGTAGGTGTTACCTGTCAGAACGGCGGAAACGGTCGGCCATGTTGCGTCGTCGATTGCGTCGATGCGCATGTTTCCATCGTGTGTCGACACCGGGGCTATCACCGGCCGGAGCCCGGCCGCGAGAGCGCCGTAGAACACGGTGTCGTCCTCGAGTGGGGACATTAGTACGCGATCGCCAGGCGAGAGGAGCAGTTGGAAGGCGAGGTAAATGGCAAATCGGCCGGACGGCATGAACACGCATTCGCGTCCGATATGTGCTTCCATAGCCGCCTCGATGTCACGTTCGATGTGCTCGCTCACGAACCCAGCTCCCCTAGACATACGGCGAGGTCTTGCAGATTGCCAGCCTCAGCGCCCTTACGTACACGAAAACCACAACCCTCGGTTGCCCGCCTTCGCGGGTCGCCAGCTCAGGGCCGCGTCATTCTGGTTTCGATCCGGTGCTCATCTGCCGGACGAGTCCCCAGCCCCGCATCGCGGCCACTCTAGCCACGTCGACGGGGGCGACTGACCAGAGACTCGTACAGCTCTTCGATTCTCCCTACCACCGCGGATGCGGTGAACGACCGTGCACGATCGAGCGCCCTTTGCCCCATCGCCGCCGCGGCATCGCGGTCATTGACGACCGCCGAGAGCGCAGCGGACAAGACGACGGGGTCGCCAGGAGCCACTAAGAGCCCGGTCACGCCGTCGTCCACCAGGTCAACGATCCCTCCACTGGCGGCCGCGACGACCGGCCGCCCGACGGCCATTGCCTCGAGGACCACCGTCGGACAGCAGTCGGGCACGATCGAGGGAACGACGACCACACAGGCCGTCTGCATCAGATCGATGACCGACGCATGATCGAGCAATCCGCGCAGCTCCACCTGATCCGGAAGATGGAGCGGCATGTCTTCCAGCACCCTTCCTGCCAGCACGAGGTGGGGAATGCCGCCGAGTCGTCGGTGCGCCTCGATCAGCACCTCGATTCCTTTGTCCCGGCTCAGATCTCCGACGAACACGATTGGTCCATCGGGTTGGGGTGCGGCCTCGTCAAGGACGAGGTCATCGGGAACGAAGTTTGGGATGACCGTATAGGGATTCCGTCCGGGCAGCCTCGTGCTGAGCGCTACGACCGAGCTGACTGGGACGAACGCGTCGACCTGTCTGCTGCGGGTGCGGCGTCCGAGAGCATTCGCCACCGCGACAACCGGGCCCACAACTGGCCCGTGCCACGACGACGAACAGCGTACGCATGCAATAGGCGTCGGGCCAGGACAGACGTCAGAACCGCGCATCAGTCTCTTGGTAGCGCAGACGTGGCTGTAGTCATGCTGGGTCAGTATCACCGGTACCCCGGAGCGGCGGGCCGGGCCGATGGCCGAGCTGATGCTCCAGTCGTGAGCATGCAGGATGTCGAACCGGCCGGTCGCAAGCAGCCGCCCGATCGCGCTCCGAAACCCAAGATCCACGATCGGCATCGCATGCGGCCGCACCGGATCGCTGTAGAGCCGGGGCAGATGTTGGGCCGTCGTCCGGATACGGTGTACCGGGACGGCTCGGTCGAGAGACGTTCCTACAGCACCGTCCACGGCGATTGTTACGACCTCGACGTGATGGCCGCGTTCCACCAGTGCATGCGCGAGGTTTCGGACGTGCTGCTCCTGCCCGCCGGCCACTGGGGGGTAGAACTGGGTCACCATCAGCACTCGCATGCTGGGACGTAACCTAGGTCGCATGGAGCCATCGCGGCACCACAAAGCCAAGATGACTGCCGAGAAATCTACGGATTAACAACTGAACCCCGCGAAGGGTTGCGCGTGGTTCACGCCATTACGGTGCCTGTCGGGTGAGCTGACGCTTTTCTGCGGCTGTCGTGGTTCCGGTCGCCGCGAGGCCGCGTTTCACCGGGCCACCGTCTATTGTCTGTCTTTCCAAGGGGTGAGTTGGCGATCGGTGACCTCATCCTTTGCGGCAGTGCGGCGAGAACATGATCGAGAGGACAGTCCGAACTGGTGACTGAGGCATCTCCGAGGGTGTTGCGAGCGCGTAACGGACGCTGGGACGCGGAGCCACTGGTCCGGCGCAGAGCGCTGGCTGCTACGAAACGCCTGGTCCGGTCGGTCGTCCGTGTCCCTCGGGATCGACGCAGAATCGTCCTCATCTTCGGGTGCCAGCGCTCAGGAACTACGATGCTCCAGCAGACGTTTCTCGATCGTTCCTGGCGCGTTCTGATCATCGAGGAACACGACCGTCGTCTGGTTGGCAGCCATCCGCAAGCCGAAGAGACAGACTGGCAGGATTATCCCACCGTGATGCGACGACTGCGCCGGATTCCCTTTGAGCTGGTGGCAGCGAAACCTCTTGTGGAAAGCGACCGGGCCATTGAGCTCATGGACGCCGCGGAGCCGGTGAAGGCGATCTGGATGCTTCGTCATTACATGGGGGTCGCACGTTCCAATCTGAGGCGGTTCGGCGTGGACAATCCCTATCGGGACCTGCAGCCATTTTGCGACGGTGACCTGCTGGACTGGCGGTGCCGCGGTGCTGCAGAAGAGACTCGACAGACGGTAGTCGAGTTGATGAAGGAGAGATTGTCTCCCCTCGACGCAGCGTCGCTGTTTTGGTGGGCTCGGAATCAGCTCTACTTCGAACAGCATCTCGGGCGCGATGAACGGATTCGGATCATCCGTTACGAGCGAGCCTGCAATTATTCCGAGGAAGTAGTCGAGGCGCTCTCGGACTACCTCGAGATCCCGCTGCCCCAGCGGTCGATTGCCTCCAAGGTCCGTCCAGAGCCCGACGGCTCGCAGGTGACGGAGCTCCACCCGGACATCGAGAGGCTCTGCCGTGCGACGTGGGACTCGTTCGCGGGATGCCCGGAGCTGTAGGCGGGTGAGCCACTGATGCGACCACGGCAGCCCCTTTTCGTTGGACCCGGCTCATCCGATCGATTGGTGACGAGGCCCTTGCCTCGGCCTCGTTAGGATGCCCCGACGATGGGTGCGCGAGTAGGACCGGGGATGGGATCGTTCGGCTCGGTCATGCCGGTGGCCCTCGGAAGTCGCGACGCGTTGCGAACGTGCCGTGCAACCTAGCGGCTCGCTGATTCTCTGCTATCACCGGGTCGCGGAAGGTGTCGATGACCCCTTCCTACTCTGTGTGACACCCACCAACTTTGCTGATCAGCTCGACGAGATCGCTCGGTACGGTGAACCGTCGACCCTCAACGAACTGTCCGTTCCGTCGCGTCGTCCCCGGGTGGTCGTCACTCTCGACGATGGGTACGTCGACAATCTGACTTGCGCCGTGCCGATCGCGGAAGCCAAAGGATTTCCCATCACCGTGTTCGTGACAAGCGGTGCCCTGGGTGGCGCCCAGGGGTTCTGGTGGGATCGACTCGGCACGCTGCTGCGTTCACGTCCATCCGAAATCCGCGAGATCAGTCTGTCGACGAGCGAAGGGACCGTCGCCATCGGACTCGGTTCGTCGAAAGCGAGTGAGGACCTTCAGTCAGTTCGTCGCTACCTGTTACCGCTTCCGGTAACGGAGATCCACCGCGTCCTCGATGCCGTCTCTGAGCAATGGGGGACCTCTGCTGCGGCGCCCGCTGATGCTCGATCGCTGACGCCGTCCGAGTTCGTTCAGCTGGCGGCATGCGGGGTCGTCACGATCGGCGCCCACACCGTTGACCATGTTCGACTCCGGGGTCTTCCTGCACACGACCAGCTGCAGACCATCTCCTCTTCCAGGAAGGAGCTGGAGCGGTTGAGCGGTCATGAGGTCTCCCACTTTGCCTATCCCTACGGGGGCCGCGACAGCTTCGACGACTGCTCCGTCGACGCGGCCCGCTCAACCGGCTTCGAAACGGCATGCACGACCATCCCGGGCAACGCCAAGCTCATGTCGGACCCATACCGCCTCCCGCGCCGCATCGTCATGAACTGGAGCCGCCTTCGCTTCCGGGTTGCCTTGCAGCGGTGGAGACTCGTCCCCCGGCACTGACTTCCGACCCTCTTCTCGACGAACGATGAGCCCGCTCCGCATCGCCATGGTGAGCTCCCGGTACTCGCCTTACCTTGGCGGGGTCGAGACCCACGTGAGCGAGATTGCTCGGAGGATTGCCGCGACGGGACTCGATCTCACTGTGCTCACCACCGACCTTACGGGGAAACTGCCGCCAGTGGAGCACGTTGGACCGCTTACCGTGCGACGGTTCGCTGCCTGGCCCAGACGGGCCGATCTCTACGTGTCGCCGACGCTCGTTCGGCACATCGGCCGGGGAGGCTACGACCTCGTCCATGTGCAAGGTGTGAACAACTTCCTTCCCCCCTTGGCGCTCGCTTCCGCCCAACGGTCGGGGACTCCGACCGTGGTCACCTTCCACACCGGTGGTCACTCCAGCCGTATGCGGACGATGGTAAGGGGAGCGCAGTGGCAGGCCCTGCGACCCCTGCTCCGCCGGGCAAAGGGGCTAGTCGCAGTGTGTCATTTCGAGGTCGAGATGTTCGCTCGACGACTCGGCATCGAACAGCAGAAGATCCGGCTTATCCGCAATGGAGCGGAGCCCCTCCCGGTCGGCGATTCCGTGCCCAAGGTCACGGGCTCCCCGCTGGTGTGTTCGGTGGCTCGGCTCGAGCGGTACAAGGGGCACCATCGGCTGATTGCGGCGATGCCAGCCCTCCTCGATCTGACGCCCGACGCCCATCTGGCAGTGATCGGTCGTGGCAGTTTCGAACACCAGCTCCGTCGTCAGGTGGCCCGCTTGCAGGTCGAACATGCCGTGACGTTCACCTCATTCGACGCAGGGCAGCGAGAGGCACTCGGCGCACTCCTGAGGTCCAGTGACATTGTGGCCCTAATGAGCGACTACGAGGCGAACCCCGTTGCTGTCATGGAAGCTCTTGCCCTCGGCCGGAAGGTGGTCGTCGCCGACACCTCCGGGCTGTCAGAGCTGGCGTCGGAGGGACTCGCCACTGCCGTCCTGCCGAACGCGTCCCCTCGCGTGCTGGCCGACGTGCTCGCTCGGGTGGCGGCACATCCCGATCCGCCGACCCCCGACCTACCGAACTGGGACGACTGTGCAGGCCAGCTCCTCGAGCTGTACGAGGAGATTCTTTCGCCCGCCTCTGACGGCTGAGGTCATTGTGGCGCGGTGGGGGGTCGGACCGCGGTCAGACCGATCAGAGTGCTTGGCTCACCTCGTCGGGCGGTCCTCGAAGCTCGGCGCCGGGTCGGTGGCCTCAGGCCGGGCCTGTCGTCGGAATGATTGTCGAACTGGCGGTCTCGCATTCGGATAGACGGTCGCTGGGGA
Organism: uncultured Acidimicrobiaceae bacterium; assembly: GCA_963787525.1. GTDB lineage: Bacteria > Actinomycetota > Acidimicrobiia > Acidimicrobiales > RAAP-2 > Bog-473. The sequence goes on from CAWBDK010000001.1 coordinate 245,940, forward strand.
TTCCCAGTCTGTGCCCGGCCTTCGGCTATTGGAACAGCCCTTGCCGGGGTCGTAGAGTGTGGGCGAGAACGCGTGAGGTTACGCGTTGACAAGTGGTAGGGGTACGACGAGAAGGGCGGTCCAGACGTTGTCGATGCCTCCGTCCCGCACCTTTTCCGAGGAGTCGCAGATGCTGCCGGTGGACCGTGCGTCCTTGACGGTGTCCGTCGTGATCTGTGCGTACACGGAGGATCGGTGGCCGCTTCTGCTGCGATCGGTGTCATCGGTGCAACACCAGAGTTGGGTCCCAATGGAGATCATCATCTGTGTGGATCACAACGACTCCCTCCTCGAGCGCTGTCGTCAGCAATGGGCCCACCAGAACGGTGGCCCCTCGGCCCCGGTGGTGGTGCTTGCCAACAGGTACCAGGGTCGGCTCGGCTCCGCCCGAAACTCGGCTGCGGAGGTCGCCCGTGGTGACATCGTGGCCTTTCTCGATGACGACGCATGGGCAGATCCGGATTGGCTGGACTGGCTCTTGTTGCCGTACGGGAATCAGTTCGTCGTCGCCGTCGGCGGAGCTCCGATGCCGGAGTTCGAGCGAACTCGACCTGACTGGTTTCCGTTCGAATTCGATTGGGTGTTCGGATGCGCGTATTCAGGCCTTCCTGAGAAGCAGGCACCACTCGCACGACTCATAGGAGCCAACATGTCGGTGCGGCGACTCGCCCTTGCGGAGATCGGTGGTTTCCACTCCGACAACCATGACGATATGGACATGTGCCATCGCTTGGTACATCCGCGTCCGGCGGAACAGATCGTCTACGAGCCAATGGCTCGGGTCCATCACTTCGTTCCGGCAGCGCGGACCACGTGGGGATACTTCTGGCGACGCTGCTTCTTCGTGAACAAGGGAAAGGTCGAGGCCTTCCGTCAGATGGAAGGAGCGGCCGATCTTTCATCCGACATCGGCTTCGTGGGCAGGGCTCTGTCCCGTGGCGTGTCCACGGGACTGCGACAAGCATTCCGAGGAGACCCCTGGGGTGCGGCGAGGGCCGCATCCATCCTGGTCGGGGTCTTTCTGGCGGGGGCCGGTCATGTGGCAGGTCGAGGAGAGTGGCAGTTGAGTCGGATGCGACCGGAACGACGGTCTCCGGGGTAGCCGTTTGACAGGCCCCTCCTTAGGGGAGCAATATCGACACAGTTGTGGGAGGCGAGCGTTGGTTTCACAACCCGTAGGGCAGGTACTTCCGACGATCGGGCACATCGCACTTGACGGTGCATTCCCCGAGCGACCAGTGGAATTCGTCCATGATCTTCACCTCGACGACCGCCTGACCCACGCAGCCGTCGCAGATCTCGCCGATCGGCTGCCGCGCCGATCGGTGATCTATGACACCGCCGCGCAGCCCCTCTTGGTTCCTCAGGGAGGACCACCTCGGGGTGCCCTGGACCAACCGGGCGACGTCATCCGTAACTTGAGCACCGCCAATGCTTGGCTCACCCTGCTCAACGTGGAAGAGGATCCCGGCTGCGCTGAACTGATGAACACAATGCTGGACCAGCTCGAGCCGGGGATGATCGGCCAGGCAGGGCAAGATGCGCAATCGGGTGGCATTCGTCTTCGTCTCATCCCCGAACTCGGTCACGCCAGTTCACTTCGACATCGAGCACAGCCTGTTGATGCAGGTAAGAGGGAGCAAGACCGTCAGCATCGGGCGCTTCGAGAGCGACGCCGTCCGACGGCACGAGATCAACAGGTATTGGGACGGATCCCATGGGCGGATCGAGGCTCTGCCACAGGAGGTGGCCACATATACCCTGACGCCTGGGCGGGGGTTATACATACCCCCCGGCACGCCGCACTGGGTGCATAACGGACCCGACATCTCCATGTCCGTGACCCTCACGTACTTCACCGCCGCCACGGTGCGCGAGAACCGCATCGAGGACTTCAACTCGCGCGCTCGGCGGATGCACCTGAACCCACGGGAACCAGGGCGTTCCGCCACCGTCGACACAGCCAAGATCTGCGCCATGGGAGTTTGGGCCATCGGAAGACGTCTTCGGGCCGCGGCCGTCGGCACGAAGCAGCAGGACATCGAAGCCTCTGCTGATGGACCGGGCTTCCGGGTGGAGGGGAGTTAGGCCCTCCACCGGGCAACGGCGGATCGCCCGAAGCGAACGCACCGGACAGCTGTCTGCGTGGCGTGGAACGTCGCCGCACTGGTCGCACAGCCGAGCCGGCCAACGACCCCCTTGCCGGCCACCAGCCTGAACATCTCTCGATGGTTGGGGGTGAACCGTCCCTTGTATGGCTCTTCGCCCCGGAGGAAATCCACTTCGGTGAAGCCTCGAGCACAGGCGTCGTCGATGATGGCGGCGAGCAGAACGGTCGTCGCATCTCGCCAGCGGGGATCGGTGAGCCGGGCGCTTTGATAAAGGCTCACGCGACCGGCCACCTCGAACGCCATCACTGTGGCGACGACGAGGTGGTCGCTCCCGAGTTCGTGTACGACCACCTCATCGGCCTCGCAACCACCAACGCATCCGCTCACGAAGCGATCGAAGGAGGGAAGGAAGCGGGAGCGGCTTCCCCACTGCGACTGGTGGAGCTCGCGCAGGGTATCGAGGCACGGGAGAACCGCAGGACCCCTGATCGTCTGATGAGTCACGCCTTCGGCCGCGAGGCGGTTGGCGGAACGACGGAGGTTGCGACGGAACTGCGTGGGCAGAGTGGCACGGTAGGCCTCCGCGCTGTCGGGCAACGGCATAAAGGGGGCCACGGCCATCGGCTCGCGGCGAACATGGCCGGGCAGGGCTTCGATCAACCGAGACCCGGCTCGGATGCCCCTGAGGTCCAAGAGGCGCCCTCCAGGACGACGGAGCCAGTCCCCGAGGAGGCTGACCACCTCGGCCTCGTGGCCGGGAGCGGCCAGCAGGTCGAGATGATCCGGGCACAGCGAACCGTCTCCCATCATCCGGATGCTTGAGTTCGGGTGGCGCTGCTCCAGGGCGAGGCCGCCGAGGAGTCGCGCATCGTCGACGACCAGAAGGAAGTGGGCGCCAGATCCACCGGTCCCGGCCAGCCACCACGATCGCAGGAAGGGCGACGGAAGGGGGGAAGAATCCACCAGTCGATCCCACTGCGAAGCCCACCCGTTGAGATGTGGGACGTCAAGCAGAATGGGTGGGGCCACGATCGGCTAACGCTGAGTGATCACGATCGGGGAGGGCGCGTTCCTCACGTCAACGGTCGCCCGATGGTCGGCTGACACATGCTCACACTCCCCGTGTTGGCTGCTGGCGACCATCGCCGGCATCGCTCCGGCCCACCTTAGGGAGTAGTGGCCTTCGCGAACCAAACCGTCCGAGTGTGCCTCGATCCATCAGACGCGCCGTGGGCGTAGCACTACGAGTACGCCTCTACGTCGGCGAGGTCTCTGGTCGCCGACGGGTGTCGTCGTTCGCGACTCCGGAGAGTTGAAGAAAGGAATATCTGGGCCTTCTGCCATCGCGGCTCATCATGAAATGGGTGAGTACACCGCTACCCAGTCGATCTGCATGTCAACCTCGGGGGGCGTCGATGAACTCGGGCAGGTTTCATACGGGTCTGCACAGGGCCAGACCATTTGCTGAAGAGTGAGGTGGGTGGGCGTCGTGACGTAGTTGGGCATCGTCGCCCATGTTCTTCCGTCAACGGTGAAGGTGATCGTGCTCGGGGTCGTGATGACGCCCCACGTGTGCCACTGGGTCAGGTCCACCCCGGACGGCACCCCCGGCTGCAGCTGCGTCGCCCCGTTCGCCCCGTTGTACCACTCGGTCGCCCCCGACGAGTTGAGGCCATTGGACTCGTTGAAATCGATCTCTGGTGGCCAGGTGGAGTCGGTCCAAAGGGTCATCACTTGCGTGACGCCAGTGGCAGACGTCACTCGTGAGCGAACGAGATACTCGCCATAGGTGAGCGAGCTCGTTCGGCCACAAAGCGACGCCACCCTCAACCCACGGACTGTTCGGCCCAGCGTGAGCGGGATCCTGGTACGTGCGCAACGTGAGAAGGCCATTGCCGACTGTCACGTGCGACGGATCCCACGTCGTGCCTGCCTGTCCGTCATAGACGCCAAAGTCGTCACCGCTGTATTCATGCCAGTTGCTGCCCAAGGTGGAGCTTGTGAAGTCGTCCGCAAAGAACTGGTTGATAACCGGCGGGTGGTGTCGTTGGCATAGGTTGACCCGAGGGATCGTCGGGTGGCTGCGTCGTTGTCGTAGTCGTCGTGGTAGTCGTCGCGGTCGTGGTGGTGGCTGGCGCGGTCGTGGTGGTGGTTGGCGCTGTCGTGGTGGTCATGCTCACCGAAGAAGGCCGCTGTGATGCTGATGCATCTGAGGTGGACTCGCTTGTGTTGAAGTTGTCGTCGCCCGAGTACATGGCCTGCACCGTGGAGGGCGAGCCTGACGCCCCCGATGCCGAGGTGAGGGTGCAGGATGCGGGGCCGCGAAGGGAAAGGGTGTTCGTGCCGCCGTCGCCGGACCGGGCTAACCACCACGAGGCGAAGCAGAGCCTGTCGGCGTCCCTGAGCTCGATGACGCCGGCCACCGTTGCCTGAAGGACACGTGACCGGAGTGCGCCGGAGCCGTCACGGCCACCCTTCCCTGATGGCCTTGGATAGTCGCAAAGTCAACCTGGGTGGAGGCGTGAAATGGCGTCCCCCGGGTATGAGAGCTCGACAATGTAGGCGCCCTCTGCCGCCGCCAGTTCGCCGCGGTGCAATCCTGCATGACGCTCTGCCGGTCGTGGCGAGCTTCGTCCTCCCGGAGGCACAGGGCACCAACCGTCCCGTTGCGCTGGTCACCGACCAGCTGACAGTGCCGGTCGGCTTCGCGCCACTGTTGGAGGTCACTGCCGGAGCCACTTCCCCCTTGAGCGTGACGGCGTTCGACGTCACGGTCGGGTTGGCCGTGGGCGAGATGGCGATAGTCGTCGACCCTGTCTTCACGACCTGCCGGCCGACCGCCGGAAGCCCGGGGACGGTACTGAACGTGAGCGTGGACGGGGCCTGCCCGTCGGGAGCAACCGGCGACCAGTCCCGCAGGACCGCGACCGGCGCCATGGCCACGCCGGCTATCAGCGCAAGGAGGCCTCCACGCACGATCCGGAGACGCTTGATGCGACGCGCGATAGGCACGGACGTTTCCTCCTGAAGGGAGTCCCGTCCGCTTTTACCTCGTCCCCCGCGCCGCGAGGTTGTTTGGCAACAGGATTCACCTGCATGTCACGAAATCGTGGTGCATTGGTCACGTCGGCCAGGCGGCCCCAAGGTCAGAGGCGTGACGGATCTCTCACCCCAGACAGTGGCTCGCCGGTCACAGAATCCCGCCTAAAGGCCGGCTGACCGTCGTGCCGCGATCACGGGCCGCGATCAGATTGCCAATGGGTTGAGCGTCGATCGAGTGGCTTATTAAATAAATGGGCGACCGCGATTCATCATGAATTTGGGTGAGTACACCGCTACGCAATCGTGCTCGGGATCGTGACCACGCCTCACGTGTGCCACTGGGTGAGGTCCACCCCGGACGACACCCCCGGCTGCAACTGGGTCGCCCCGTTCGCCCCGTTGTACCACTCGGTCCCCCCCGACGAGTTCAGGCCATTGGACTCGTTGAAATCGATCTCTGGTGGCCAGGTGGAGTCGGGCCAAAGGGTCATCACTTGCGTCACGCCAGTGGCAGACGTCGCTCGTGAGCGAACGAGTTACTCACCGCGGAAGAAGGGCGCCCCAACCGACCCCGATGAGCAAGTGTGTCTAGCCCGATGAGCACAGAGCTTCAACCCAACAGGGGACCAGTTAGTTACGACGCCATCCCTCACCCGACCGTACTCGCCAGTCTGCCGATCGAGCTGCCTCGACGGAAATCCGGGCAGATGTACCCAAGCACGGCGCGCTCTGCTACAGCGGGTGATGTGCCTGGGGTGCGTTTAGATCGGCAATCGCAGAATCCTACCGAGAGGCCGCTAAACGTCAGCCTGGGTTTGGTCATATCTCAACATTCTCACAACCAGAGTCAGGGAGGCCCACTCTCTGCCGACGCGGAGAGGATGGGCAGAGACCAACGGGCGCGATTCGGTGATCCACTTGGTCCTCTTGTCGCCCATCGACCGTATTGATGTCCGAAGCACGGTATCTCGGTTTCCGAAGCGCCGCTGTACTGACGATCGTGGCCGCGTTGTTCTGCATGCTCCCAGTACTGGCCACGGCTCTGTCACCTGCTTCTGCAGCCCCCGGAGGATCGAGGTCGGCTTCGGGCTACTGGCTCGTGGCCTCGGACGGAGGCATCTTCGCCTTCGGGGACGCAGCCTTTTACGGTTCCACCGGTGGCATGACCCTGAACAAGCCCATCGTGGGAATGGCCGCCACCCCCGACGGCCAGGGCTATTGGCTCGTGGCCTCCGACGGAGGCATCTTCGCCTTCGGGGACGCACGCCTTTTACGGCTCCACCGGTGGCATGACCCTGAACAAGCCCATCGTGGGAATGGCCGCCACCCCCGACGGCCAGGGCTACTGGCTCGTGGCCTCGGACGGAGGCATCTTCGCCTTCGGGGACGCCGCCTTTTACGGTTCCACCGGTGGCATGACCCTGAACAAGCCCATCGTGGGGATGGCCGCCACCTCCGACGGCCAGGGCTATTGGCTCGTGGCCTCGGACGGCGGCATCTTCGGCTTCGGCGACGCCGCCTTTTACGGTTCCACCGGCGGTCTGGCACCGAACAAGCCCATCGTGGGGATGGCCGCCACCCCCGACGGCCAGGGTTATTGGCTCGTGACCTCGGACGGCGGCATCTTTGACCTACGGGGACGCCGTCTTCTACGGCACCACCGGCACTCCGGCCCCAGCCGAGCCCATCGTGGGAATGGCCGCCACCCCCGACGGCCAGGGCTATTGGCTCGTGGCCTCGGATGGCGGCATCTTCGCCTTCGGCGACGCCGCCTTTTACGGCTCCACCGGCGGTCTCGACACCGAACAAGCCCATCGTGGGAATGGCCGCATCTTCACCATTGACCGCAGGAACATCGACAACAAAGACTCCCACGGTGGCTACCACCACAACGGCGGCACCAACCACCAGCAACGGCTACCATACGACTACGACAACGACCCAGCCACCCGACGATCCCTCGGGTCAACCAATGCCAACGACACCACCCGCCGGTTATCAACCATTCTTTGCGGACGACTTCACAAGCTCCACCTTGGGCAGCAACTGGCATGAATACAGCGGTGACGACTTTGGCGTCTATGACGGACAGGCAGGCACGACGTGGGATCCGTCGCACGTGACAGTCGGCAATGGCCTTCTCGCGTTGCGCACATACCAGGATTCCGCTCACGCTGGGCCGAACAGTCCGTGGGTTGAGGGTGGCGTCGCTTTGTGGCCGAAGAGCTCGACTCACCTATGGCGAGTATCTCGTTCGCTCGCGAGTGACGTCTGCCGCTGGCGTCACGCAAGTGATGATCCTTTGGACCGACACCACCTGGCCACCAGAGATCGATTTCAACGAGTCCAATGGCACCAACTCGTCGGGCGCGACCGAGTGGTACAACGGGGCGAACGGGGCGACGCAGCTGCAGCCAGGGGTGCCGTCCGGGGTGGACCTGACCCAGTGGCACACGTGGGGCGTCATCACGACCCCGAGCACGATCACCTTCACCGTTGACGGAAGAACATGGGCGACGATGCCCAACTACGTCATGACGCCCACCCACCTCACTCTTCAGCAGATGGTCTGGCCCTGTGCAGACCCTTATGAAACCTGCCCGAGTTCATCGACGCCTCCCGAGGTCGACATGCAGATCGACTGGGTAGCGGTGTACTCACCCGTTTCATGATGAACCGCGAAGGCCTGTTCATTTGCTTTGCCACTCGTTCAACGCTTGATCCATTGCCATTCTGAGGTTGGCCCATGCTCGCGGCATGACGGTCAGCCGGCCTTTAGGCGGGATTCTGTGACCGGCGTGTCTCTGTCCTGGGGTGAGAGGTCCTTCACGGTCTCTGACCTGCGCTTGTATTGACCATCCTGATCCACCGCATTGCCAACACTTGCCGTTGTTTAAGGACCGATTGAGGACCGGCCGTCGGTCCGATGGCTCTGGCGATTGGCTCGATTCGTCGCCGGAACAACCGGCCACGCATCAAGGGCTTCACGGTGCCGTTGGGTCGGGTTCATTCGCCCTTATGTGGATGACGAGCAGTCACGAGATCTGAGCCCGGGCGGGTCCTGCCAAGGCTGTCTCCGCGCCCCAGCATGGACGCCGTGACGGTGCTAGGACATACGCAGCAAGTGCATGAGGGGGCTTCCAGCAAGGGAGGGTGCCATGTCCGGTTCGCGGATCCAGGTTCGGCGTAGGGTCGGGCGACTCGTCGCAGCATTGGCCGTCGCGGGCGGGCCCTCACGGTTGCCTCCTTCGCCCTGGACGTCGGCCCGGCTCCCGCTGGTGCGTCCAGCTGTGGCGTGACGCTCGGGGCGCCCGCAACTCGAGGGTGCCCTGGGCAGCCTTGTGTTCGACGTCCCGACCTTGCCGACCGTCCCCGGCGAAGCGTGCAACGCGACCATCGCCGTCACCGGCACCATCGCCACGCCGGGGGGGACCCGGCCCACCAACGTCGTCGGCAACGGTGCGGCGACGGCCGTCACCGTCAGCTTCCTGCCCGGCGAGCCGGGGCCCGACATCCTCTGGGAGTGGTCGCCGCATTGCGCCGACCCCGCGGCGTTGCCGTACGACTTCTTCGCGTCGAGCCCGACGGCCGGCGCCACGTCGGCCTCGATCTCCCCTGTGTCGCCCTGCAGCGACTTCGGCAACGTGACCAGTTCGACGCTCCAAGCGCCGATCGTCCTCGTCCCCAATCCTGCGACTTATGTCGCCATGGCGGGCGGCGACAGCGACCTCGGCTACTGGCTGGTTCAGCGGGGTGGTGGCGTCAGCCCCTTCGGCACCTCGACCAATGCCGGCATGCCCTTCACGAACGTCTCGGCGGCCGGCATCGCCAACGCGGGCGGCGGAGGGTACTGGGTGGCCGACGCGGACGGTGGCGTGTTCGCCTTCGGGGGCGCCCCCTTCTTCGGCTCCATGGGCGGTACTCCGTTGAACGCGCCGATCGTGGGCATCGCCGCCACCCCCGACCACGGCGGCTACTGGCTGGCGGCCGCTGACGGCGGCGTCTACGGCTTCGGCGACGCCGCGTTCTACGGCTCGGTCCCCGGGGTCCTGGCGCCCGGCGCGTCGCTGAACCAGCCCGTCGTTGGCATCGCAGGGAGCCAGGACGGGAAGGGCTACTGGTTGGTCGCCGCGGACGGCGGCGTATTCAGCTTCGGCGACGCGCGACTTCTGGGGTTCCATGGGTGGCGCCCACCTCAACAAGCCGGTCGTCGGCATGGCCCAGAACACATTGGGCGGCTACTGGCTCGTCGCCAGCGACGGAGGCGTCTTCTCCTTCGACGCGACGTTCCAGGGCTCGCTCGGGAGCATTGTGTTGAACGCGCCGGTGACCGGGATGGCAGCCACCAACGACGGCCGGGGCTACTGGATGGTCACGGCCGACGGCGGCGCCTTCGCGTTCGGTGACGCACCCTTCTGGGGGTCAGCCGGCTGACCCGGGCGACCCTCCCGGCGTCTCATTGCGTCCACGTTGACCGTGAGCCGGCCTGAGGGCGAGATTCCGTCGATGGCAGTCGAGTTACCTGGTCGAATGGCCGAAAACGGGCCTGCTGCCTGCGGTTTCCCGTTGCCGGCGTTGAGCCCCTTTGACCAACTTCTCGGGTCACGTTTGTGTCACCGCCGGCAGCGGGGGAGAGCAGCACGTTGTCGACTACGGCGCGGGTGTGGGCAGACCGTTGCCTGCAGGACACCATCGCTTGTCATCCGCCGAGGTATTTCCTAGTATAGCCATTGAAATAGTGGTATTTGCCTCTCAAACGACAGGAAAGCCATGAAATTTACAACAAGGGGGCAGTCAAGCGCTCCTCATCAGCAGCGCCGCCCGTGTCACCGTTGCGGCTGGAAGGCCGACGTTGTGAAGGTGGGCGGTCGTGAGGCCAGAGGCCTCGGGATCAGCACGGCTCACCGCTGGCTGTGCGACGACTGTCGCGATGGTCTCGGTCTCAATTGCGCGAGAGTCAGCGAAACCGATGTCAGTCTTGAAGCGCGGAAAGAGGAGGTACCCCGCCGCATCGTGGCCTGATCTCTTGCGAGCTCGCACCACCTGGAAAGTGACTGACATTGGCCAGGGTGCCATATGCCGCCCAGCGAGGATACTGAAGCATGCACGCATGAGAGCCTTCTCGTCGCCGTACTTCACAACGGCCTAGCAGAGAGTCTCAGCGGGGTCGCGCGCTTGGACTGCCTTGTTCCGGTTCAGGCGTGACTGTTCTCCGAGGTTACGAGCTGGGCCTCCACGGCGTCGAGCGCGGCCTGAATGACCGCCCCTTCGTACTGCACCGCCCACGTATGCGCCTCATGGATTCGACCCATCACGGCATCATTGAGACGCTCGGCCAGCTCGAAGCCAATGACCGCTGCGATCTCCTCAAGCACCCCCGCGTAGTCAACGTCGGCCTGGGTGATGGTCGTGCCGTCCACGCGGAGGGCGCCGACCTGCTCGGGCTGGGTTGTGGTGGTCATGCTTGCTCACTCCTTTGCTCTTGGTGGAGGCCGCTGCCGGGTGGGGGTGTCGACGTCACACACCTGGCAAAGCCTGGGGGCTGCTTTTTGCGGCGCGCCACTCCGCACTCGTTTTCGCGAACACCCGAGAATACCGGTCACTCCCGACGCCGGCCACCGAAAAGAGGTCTACGGGCGTTGCTCCGACTTTGCCGAAGGTCTACAGGGTCGTCGCCGTCGACATCAGACGCTATCTCAGGTCAAACTCCAGCGTTGGAGTCAGCAACTGAGAGGTCACAAGATCTGACGGACAATCTGGGCGATTGTCTCGATCCAGTCACGGTGGGCCTGTGACTGGCGGTTGCGTTGCTTGAAGCTGTCCTGGTGACAATGGCGCCTTGACTTCTACTCCTTGTTGACGGTGAGCCGGCCTGTAGGCGGGATTCTGTCCGGCTCCCGGGGGAGCCTGGGTGGCCATCCATCTGAGCGGCCTACCTGGGGAGCGTCCCTTCTCAGGGACCGGACGAGCAGCCCGTCTCCCACGCTTGGCCTTGCTCCGGGTGGGGTTTACCGAGCCGGTGGGGTCGCCCCCGCCGCTGGTGCGCTCTTACCGCACCCTTTCACCCTTACCTGTGCGGACCGGAGGCCCGCCATCGGCGGTTTCCTTTCTGTGGCACTGTCCTGCGGGTCGCCCCGACTGGCCGTTAGCCAGCACCCTGCTCTGCGGAGTCCCGACCTTCCTCGATACGGTCCCGCAACGCGGCCCGTACCGCGGCCACCTGGCCGACTCACCGTCACCACCGATTCTGTCACCACCTGCGGTGTGAGGGTGACAGCACAGCGCATCGGTAGGGTGTCGAGGATGGCCGGTGGCGCACCCCAGCTCTTCGATCCCGAGGTCCCGCCGCCGGCCGCCCCGGAGCGCCGGGCCGACTCCGGCGGCCGGGAGCCCAACGGCCCCGACGTTGCTCCAGGCACCGAATCCGACGGGCGGCCCGGCGTCCTCTCCATCGGCAGCCTCTACGAGGAGGTGGAGGGCGCCCTGAATGCAGCGTTTCCCCGCAAGCGGCACCTGTGGGTGCGCGGGGAGATCCAGCACATCTCGGACCACCGGTCGGGCCACCTCTACATGGACCTGGTCGACCCCGGGGACGACGGTGCCCGGCGCGATCGGGCCCGGGGGGGCGAGCCCACCCTCAAGGTGAAGTGCTGGCGCAGTTCGTGGGCGCCGTTGCGGCACGCGCTGGCCAAGGAGGGCATCGAGCTCGCCGAGGGGATGGTGGTCGTGCTGCGCGGCAGCCTCGACCTGTATCGGGCCAAGGGCGAAATCAGCCTCATCCTCGTCGAGATCGACGTCACCGCGTTGTTGGGTCGGATGGCCGCTCAGCGAGCCGCACTGTTGCGCAATCTCGAGGCCGAGGGTCTGCTGCGGCGCAACGCAGCGCTGCGTGTTCCGGAGCTCACGATGCATGTCGGGCTGATCGCCAGCCCCGGGACAGAGGGGTGTCAGGACTTCCTCGGTCAGCTCACCGGTTCGGGCTTCGGTTTCCGCATCTCCCACGTCCGTGTCTCCGTGCAGGGGCCCGGCGCGCCAGCGGCCATCGCGCGGGCACTCAAGATGCTCAGTCGGAGCGATTGCGACATCATCGCCATGGTCCGGGGTGGGGGAGCGCGAGCGGACCTGGCGGCGTTCGAGACCGAACTCGTCGCCCGTGCCGTGGCCGGCACGGCCAAGCCCGTCTACACCGGGATCGGCCACACCGGAGACGAGACGGTGGCCGACATCGTCGCAGCCCGCGCGTGCATCACGCCCACTGAGTGTGGGCACCAGATCGTCGTGGCGACCCGGCACTGGTGGGCCGAGCATCTGGCCGGTCCGGCCGAGCTCCTGGCCCGCCGGCTCCCAGCCTTCCTCCGCGAGGCACAGTCGCGTGACACTGCGGCGCGCGGGAGACTTACCGCGGCGGCGCGACACCAGCTCCGCCGCGCAGCGTGAACGCCTGGCGACGAAGGCGTCGTCACTCGGGCGTACCGTGCCGAATCGGCTCGAGTCGTGCGAAGCGGGGGTACGCGCCCGGGCCGTCCGGCTCGGACCGATGAGCCTGGGGCACCTCGGGCGCCAGGACGAGCGGCTGGACTCCTGGCGCCGATTGCTGGCCGCTTACGACGTGGACCGCCAGCTCGAGCGGGGCTACAGCCTGACGCTCACCCTCGACGGCCAGTTGGTGCGTAGCGCCGGTGAGCTGGTCGGGGAGCAGGAGATCGTGACGCGGTTCGCCGACGGGACCGTACGCAGCAGAGTGGCGACCGAAGCGCTCGAACCAGAGACGCGCGACCATGAGGGGGGAGGATTGCGGTGACCGACTCGGACGATGCCGTCCCTGTGAAGCAGCTCAGCTACACGGAAGCGAGCCGTGAGCTCGATGCGATCGTGAAGTTCTTCGAACAGAACGAAGTCGATGTCGACGTGCTCGTGGCCCGGTTGGAGCGGGCGACGGCGCTGATCGACGAGCTCGATCGACGCCTGCGCCAGACCCGTGCCCAGGTCGAAGAGCTCGTGCCCCGGCTCGACACGTTGGCCGCCGAAGCGGTAGAAGGTGACACTGATGAGTGACGCCGCCGCGGACGCCCCGACCGTGCCCGGGAGCTCCGACAGGTTGTACTTCCGCCAGCTGCTTTCCGGCCGCGACTTCACCGCGGGGCGACATGATGGCCCGCCAGATGGTCAATTTCGTCTACCTGATCGGCGACCGCGAGACCGGCGAGGCGGTCGCCGTCGACCCCGCCTACGCGGTGCAGGACCTCCTCGACATCCTCGAGGCCGACGGCATGCGGCTGACCGGCGTGTTCGGGACCCACTTCCACCCGGATCATCTCGGTGGCCAGATGGGGGGGTGGTCGCTCGAAGGGATCAGCACCCTCCTCGAGAAGGTGCAGGTGCCGATCCATGTACAGGCCGACGAGGTCCCCTGGGTCGAGGCAACGACCGGCGTCGGTCGCGACAACCTCGTCGGTCATCACAGCGGCGAGGTGCTGCAGGTCGGTCAGGTGGCGGTGGAGCTGATCCACACGCCTGGCCATACGCCGGGTAGCCAGTGCTTCCTCGTCGACGGCCGCCTGGTGGCGGGCGACACGCTCTTCCTCGAGGGCTGCGGCCGGACCGACTTCCCGGGTTCCGATCCTTTGGCCATGTACGAGTCCATCCATACCCGGCTGGCCCGGGTTCCCGACGATGCGATTCTTTTTCCCGGCCACCTCTACTCCCAGGATGCCTCCCAGAGAATGGGCGACACCCGGCGGTGGAACTACGTGTTCCGGCCCCGCTCTCCGGAGGAGTGGATGGCCATGTTCGGAGGGTGACGCCCCCGGACGGGTTGCGCGCCGACGACACGGTCGTCGTAGTGGGAGCGTCGCTCGCCGGGTGGCGAGCGGTCGAGGCTCTGCGCCAAGAAGGCTTCGACGGTTCCATCTCGCTGGTGGGCGAGGAGCGGCATCTCCCTTACGACCGTCCGCCACTGTCCAAGCAGATACTCGCGGGGTCGTGGCCACCGGAGAAGGCGGTGCTGGCGGACAGGCGGCGATCGAGCGAGCTCCGCGTGCACGAGGTGCTCGGTCGCCGAGCGGTCCGGCTCGACGTTGAGGGCCGGAAGACCGAGCTCGACGACGGGACGATCATCAGCGGCGACGCCGTCATGATCGCGACGGGGGCCTCGCCGCGCCGTCTCCCCGGAACCGAGGGCCTCGGTCCACGCGACGGCCTGTTCACTCTGCGCACGCTCGACGACTCGCTCGCCCTGCGCGCTGCGGTGACCGCGGCCGGATCGCCGAGCGTCGTCGTCATCGGGGCGGGGTTCATCGGCGCCGAGGTCGCCTCCACCTGTGTCGGGCTCGGCTGCCGGGTCACAGTGCTCGAGGCACTCGACATTCCGCTGACCAACGTGCTGGGACCGATGCTCGGCGCGCACTGCGGGTCGCTCCACGGTGCCAACGGTGTGGACCTTCGCACTGGCGTGGCGGTGCACGGCGTCCGCAAGGGACGGGCCGATGGTGCGGCTGCAGCACGGAGGCTGGTCGTCGAAGTCGGTGAGGGAGAGGCGATCCCGGCCGACGTCGTGGTCGTCGGTATCGGTGTCGTGCCGTCGACCGAGTGGCTCGCCGAGTCCGGATTGGTCGTGGACAACGGTGTCGTGTGCGATGCCCGGCTCTTCGCGGCCGACGGCATCGTGGCGGCCGGGGACGTCGCACGGTGGAATTGGCAACACGACGGTGGTGAGGAGCTGATCCGGATAGAGCACTGGGAGGTCGCCGCAGGGGCTGGCGCTGCCGCCGCGCGCAGCCTGATCGCCGGACGTGCGGAGGCGGCGCCGTTCAGTCCGGTCCCGTACTTCTGGTCGGATCAGTACGGGATCCGTTTCCAGGTGCTCGGGAACCCGCGCGGCGACGATGACGTGCAGATCACCGAGGGCTCGCTCAGTGACGGCAAATTCGTTGCCTTGTTCGGCCGGGCGGGTCGTTTGCGCGCAGTGATGGCGATCGGCAAGCCACGGCAGCTCATGGGTTTCCGGCCCTTGCTGCAGTCAGGCTGCAGTTGGGATGACGCGCTGGCGTACGCGGCACGGTAGGAGCGTCACCGCTCCGAGCGCGTCCTTCGGAGACGATGTCGTCCAGCTCGAGCTGACCGCACGCGACGATGTGAGGTCGCAGGCGCGCCGTCGTTTCAGCGGAGCCAATCGGTGTCGTCAACACCGACAAAGGGTCCACTCGGCTCTAACAACCTTTTGTCCGAGGCGTTACGTTGGTCGCGAGCTCAGGCAGAGCGGCGGCAAGTGAGTCTCCTCTGCTGCACAAGAGGGCAAGGTAAATCGGCACACACGCAGGCAGGCTTGAGCGTAATTGTCGATTCGTTGTGGCTCTATCGGCGAACGGGATGCTTACAATCAGCAACATTGGCAGGCGGTGCCCACCACGGTGGGAAGGCGGAAACAAAGTGGCGAGGAAAAAATGAAAAGGTACGCCCCTGGCGTCCGTGCGGTTGTCGCAACCATTGCCGCACTGTCGCTCGCAGTCATCACACTCCCAGCGTTCTCTTCGAATCTGAGTGCCGTTCTCGGCGGCGACGCCGGGCTTGTCCGCGCTTGCAGCATCGCCGGCGGGAGCGGCGTCGAACCCCCCTCTGAGTTGCGCGGCCCCCACCATCTACAACGTCAACTCGAGCGGCAACCTCTACTCGCTCGACTACTCGAACCGAGTCAATAGCGCCGCAACCCCTTCCAATGTCGGCAACGGTGCGGTCAACGCGCTGGGCCTCTCGTCTGACGGCACCACGGTGTACTCGGCCAACATGACGGTGTCTGGATCGCCGGCGACGACAACGGTCAGCGTCGAGAACGTCACGACGGCCAGCAACACCAACTACAGCGGTATGCCGGCCACCGGTCTCAGCGAGATCATCGCCGGTGGCGTCAACCCCGTCAACGGCTACTACTACTACGGCGGGTGGAACTCGGCCGAGACCGAGTTCATTCTCTTCGCGTTCAACCCCACGACGCACTCGGGAGCAGAGGTCGGCACGATCACGCCACCGACCGGCGCGTCCTATGACTACGGCGACTTGACCTTCGACGGCTCGGGAAACCTGACCGTCCTCGCCGGTACCACCTCGAACACGGCCAAGTTGCTGACCGTCTCGGCACCGGTGCCGACATCAGGCACGTCGGCCCTCTCGTACAACCCCCTCGCCACCATCACGGCGACCAAGACCGAGCAGTACGTCGGCATTGCGTTCGCCGCCGACTCCACGCTCTACGTCGAAACCATTCAAGGTGAGCTCTACTCGGTCAACCCCAACACCGGGACCATCACCGACCTCGGCAGCCAGAGCGGAATGAGCGGCACCCCGACCGATCTTGCTAGCTGCTCGTACAACGGATCCATGACGGTGGAGAAGAACATCGTCGGGCGTGTCGCGTCGGGTGACCAGTTCACCATGACGATCACCGGCGGGGGGGTGTCGAGTGGCAACACCGGCACGACAACGGGGTCCTCGACCGGGCTCCAGACCGGGGCGGGCGAGGTTGCCGGCCCGATCGTGGGCATCCCCGGCACGACCTACACGGCGACCGAGACAGCGGGCGGGCACCACCAGCCTGTCCAACTACCAGACCACATGGTCGTGCCTCAACGGCTCCACGTCGTTCTCGAGTGGAAGCGGGACGTCGTTCAGCGTCGACTTCCCGTCGACAACGACGAATACCGGCGCGGCCATTTCCTGTACCTTCACCAACACCCCGGCGTCCCTCTCGGTGACCAAGACGCCCACCCCCACCACCGTCAATGCGGTGGGGCAGACGGTGAGCTACGCGTTCGCCGTCAAGAACACGGGACCGTTCCCGCTCACCAATGTGAGTCTCAGTGACGCCCAGACCCCGCCGGCAGGGAATTTGACCTCGGGACCGAGCTGCTCGAACCTCTCGAATCCCACCGGAACATGCTCCGGCGCCACCGTCGCGACGCTGGCGGCCGGGCAGACGGCCAACTACGTCGGCACCTACACCGTGACCCAGGCCGACCTCGACAACGGCTCCATCAACGACACGGCGACCGCCACCGGCAAGGCCCCCTCGGGCGCGACGCTGACCTCCATCGCAACGGCCAGCGTCACGGCGACCCAATCACCGGCCATCTCGGTGACCAAGACCCCGGTCCCCGCCACGGTGACGGCGGCCGGCCAGACAGTGACCTACACCTTCGGGATCGAGAACACGGGGAACGTGACCCTGCACAACGTCGGGGTCTCTGACGCCCAGACCGCCCCTTCCCTGGGCACGAGCCTCGGCCCGATCACCTGCGCCACGGGGACCAACAACTCCATCACTCTCGCCCCAGGGGCGACCGACTCCTGCTCGGCCACCTACACGGTGACCCAGGCTGACATTGACAACGGGACAATCAAGGACGTCGCCAGGGCCACCGGCACCTCGCCCTCGCCCGTCGACAAGACGGTCACGGCCACGGCTCCCGCCACGGTGTCGGCCGGTCAGACGCCGGGCATCTCCATCACGAAGACACCCAACCCCACCACAGTGACGGCCGCCGGCCAGACGGTCACCTACACCTTCGCCATCAAGAACACCGGCAACGTCACACTGAGCGGTGTCGACGTGACCGACACCCAGACCGCGCCGTCCTTGGGCACGAGCCTGGGCCCGATCACCTGTGTCACCGGGACCAACGGGTCGATCACCCTGGTCCCCGGGGCGACCGACTCCTGTTCGGCCATCTACACGGTGACCCAGGCCGACATCGACAACGGGACGATCAAGGACACCGGCAAGGTGACGGGCACGCCCCCGAGCGGCCCGGTGGTCAGCGCGATGTCACCGGCCACGGTTGCGGTCACGCAGTCGCCGTCACTCTCGATCACGAAGACGGCCAATCCCACCACGGTGACGGCGGTCGGCCAGACGGTGACCTACACCTTCGCCATCAAGAACACCGGCAACGTGACACTCAGTGGTGTGGACGTCTCGGACACCCAGGCTGCACCCTCGCTGGGTACGAGCCTGGGCCCGATCACCTGTATCACCGGGACAAACGGATCGATCACCCTCGCCCCCGGGGCCACCGACTCCTGCTCGGCCACCTACACGGTGACCCAGGCCGACATGGACAACGGGACGATCTCTGACACCGGCAAGGTGACGGGTAAACCGCCGACCGGTTCGCCGGTCAGCAACACCTCGACGGCCACGGTCAACGCCACGCCATCGCCGTCGATCACCATCACGAAAACCGCCAACCCGACGACCGTGACAGCGGCGGGCCAGACGGTCACCTACACCTTCGCCATCAAGAACACCGGCAACCTCACCCTCAGTGGGGTGGACGTGACCGACACCCAGGCCGCACCCTCGCTGGGCTCGGGCCTGGGCCCGATCACCTGTGTCACCGGGACCAACGGGTCGATCACCTTGGCGCCGCAGGCGACCGACTCCTGCTCGGCCTCCTACACGGTGACCCAGGCCGACATGGACAACGGGACGATCGGCGATACGGGCAAGGTGACGGGCAACCCGCCGACCGGCTCGCCGGTCAGCAACACCTCGAAGGCAACGGTCAACACCACCCAGTCGCCGTCTCTCTCCATCACCAAGTCGGCCAACCCCACCTCGGTCGGTGCGGCCGGCCAGACGGTCACGTACACCTTCGCCATCAAGAACACGGGCAACGTGACGCTCAGCGGTGTGGACGTCTCGGACACCCAGGCCGCACCCTCGCTGGGCTCGAGCCTGGGCCCGATCACCTGTGTCACCGGGACCAACGGCTCGATCACCCTCACTCCCGGGGCCACCGACTCCTGCTCGGCCATCTACACGGTGACCCAGGCCGACCTGGACAACGGGACGATCTCGGACACCGGCAAGGTGACGGGTAACCCGCCGACCGGCTCGCCGGTCAACAACGCCTCGACTGCCACGGTCAATGCGACCCAGTCCGCCGCCATCTCGGTGACCAAGACCCCGGTTCCCGCTACCGTCACGGCGGCGGGCCAGACGGTGACCTACACCTTCGGCATCAAGAACACGGGCAACGTGACGCTGACCAACGTCGGAATCTCCGACGCCCAGACGGCGCCCTCGTTGGGAACGAGCCTCGGTCCCATCACGTGTGTCACCGGGACCAACAACTCGATCACTCTCGCCCCCGGGGCCACCGACTCCTGCTCGGCCACCTACACGGTGACCCAGGCCGACATGGACAACGGGACGATCAAAGACACGGCCACGGCGACCGGCACGCCGCCGACCGGCCCGGCGGTCACCGACCACGGCCCCGGCCACGGTGACGGCCACCCAGTCGCCGTCTCTGTCGATCGACAAGACCGCCAACCCCACCACGGTCACGGCGGTCGGCCAGACGGTCACCTACACCTTCGCCATCGAGAACACCGGCAACGTGACGCTCAGCGGTGTGGACGTCTCGGACACCCAGGCGGCACCCTCGCTGGGTACGAGCCTGGGCCCGATTACCTGTGTCACCGGGACCAACGGATCGATCACCCTCGCCCCCGGGGCCACCGACACCTGCTCGGCCACCTACACGGTGACCCAGGCCGACATGGACAACGGGACGATCTCGGACACCGGTACGGTCACGGGCACGCCGCCGAACTCGGGGGCCCCCGTGACCGCCACCTCGATGGCCACGGTCGACGCCACCCAGTCGGCTGATCATCATCGGTGACGAAGACGCCCGGTCCCCGACGATGACGGCGGCGGGCCAGACCGTGACCTACACCTTCGGGATCGAGAACACGGGCAACGTGACGTTGACCAACGTCGGGGTCTCCGACGCCCAGGCCGCCCCTTCGCTCGGCGCCAGCCTGGGCCCGATCATCTGCACGACGGGACCAACAACTCCATCACCTTGGCTCCCGGGGCGACCGACACCTGCTCGGCCACCTACACGGTGACCCAGGCCGACATGGACAACGGGACGATCAAGGACACGGCCACAGCGACCGGCACGCCGCCGAACCGGCCCCCGGTGACCGGCGCGGCCCCGGCGACGGTGACGGCCACCCCGGCGCCTGCCATCAGATCACGAAGACGGCCAACCCCACGACGGTCACGGCGGTCGGCCAGACGGTCACCTACACGTTCGCCATCGAGAACACCGGCAACGTGACCCTCAGCGACGTCGACGTCTCGGACACCCAGGCGGCGCCCTCGCTGGACGCAAGCCTGGGCCCGATCACCTGCATCACCGGGACCAACGGGTCGATCACGCTCGCTCCCGGGGCGACCGACAGCTGCTCGGCCACCTACACGGTGACCGAGGCCGACATGGACAACGGCTCGATCCGGACATGGGCACAGTGACGGGCACGCCGCCGAACTCCGGGACCCCGGTGACCGCACACCCACGGCCACGGTGAACGGCACGCAGTCGCCGCGATCTCGGTGCCCAAGACAGCCAACGTCACACGGTCAGCGCGGTCGGCCAGACGTGACCTACACGTTCACCGTCACCAACACCGGCAACGTGACCCTGAGCAACATGGACGTGACGGACGCGCAGGGGGCGCCGTCGCTCGACACGAGCCTGGGTCCGATCACCTGCACACGGGGACCAACGGGGCGATCACCCTGGCTCCCGGGGCGACAGACACCTGCTCCGCCACGTACACGGTGACCGAGGCCGACTTGAACAACGGCTCCATAAAGGACACGGCGACGGCCAGCGGCACGCCGCCGAATTCGCGGACCCCGTCACTGGAACCTCCTCGATCACGCTGCCCGTGACCAGCATGAGCGTCGTCAAGTCGGCCAGCCCGGCCAGCAGGGGTCGTCGCTGGTTCATCCACGCCGATCGTCTACACGCTGACGGTGAAGAATAACGGCTCGGCGGCAACGACCGATCCCATCATGGTGACGGATGCGGCCCCGACCGGCACGACGCTGGTCTCTGGTTCAGCAAGCCTGCGCAACGGGGGGCCCCCGACGTGCACGGTTTCTCTGAGCGGGTCGACGATCAGCTGGACCATCCCGGTCGGCGTGGCTCCCGGTGCCTCGTACACGCTCACCTTCTCGGTGACGGCGAACGCATCGGACGCCACGGGCACCATCACCAACACAGGGACATGGAGTGGCCCGGGCTGTGGGACCATGCCGCCGGTGACCAGCGACAAGCCCAATGCGGCGACAACGACGTGCCCGACCAACACCACGAGCACGCCCGTGACTGCGGTGCCGAGCACCTCGCCGGCAACGACGCCGACGGCACCGATAACCACCGTGACGCGAACGCCGCCGGCCGCCGACCACCTCGCCGAGCACGGCTCCGGCAATCGCCTTCACTGGTGCGCTGCTGTCTCAGGAGTGGATGATCGGTGTCTTCGCGTTGCTGCTGGGTACGGCCATGATCGGGCTCGCCCGTCGCCGTCGGCGCCCGCCGCCCAGGCACGCAGCGAAATAGGACGGACCACGGGAGAGGGTCACTCGGGAAACTGTGACCTCCTTCTGAGTGGGCATCGATCTCACTCAGAAGGAGGGACCGAGTCTCCACCGGCCGCCCGCTGATGAAGATCCGCTCCGACCCCCGAGGTCCCAGTCGGTCGGAGACGAGTCGATGCACACCGTCGAGTCGGTGACGTTGGAGAAGGAAAGCGTCAATTGGGCCGATCAGCCCTCCCGAATAGGAGCCGATCAGCCCTAACCAGTCCTGCCCGCACCGGGTTACCTTGATCAAGTCGATTCGTGGAAAGCGCCCAATGGCGCCGCTCATCGGCACGACCGAGAGCACCTTTGGCTAGTTGTGGCCTTGTTGCTAACGGTGTCACGTTGATGTAGGTGGCTCTCGGGCCACATTGGCGACTGCGGGAGGAGAGGCGGAATGCGACCAGCCTTGCTGGAATGGAATTCTTCACGTCGGAACGAGCGTCGGGCGGGCCGCAAGCCCAGTCAGGCGCGCCGTGTGATCAAGGGGGGGCTGGCGTCCGCGCTGGCCGTTGTCGGGCTTGTCGCGTTCGCGACCCCAGCCTTCGCTCACAACGACATCGTCACCGCGACCGCGGCATGCAACAGTCGCGCTCGGGTCCGGGTTCAAGATCACCTGGACCATCGAGAACGACTACAACCTCTCCGAGACGGGAACCGTCACGTCGGTGACGGGCGGCCTGGGCACGCTGAGCAGCACGTCGTTCAAGCATCGCGAAGTCGCCCCACACGCCCTACTCGTCCACGACGCTTGACACAGACGCTTCCAGCCACCGCATCGGGAACCATAACCCTCGACATCTCGAGCACGTGGTCGGACAATTACTCCGTCACCGACACGGGATCGTTCAGTCTCTCCTCCCTCAACTGCGCCGCTCCGAAGCAGACGATCGCCGGCCACATCTACCTGTGCAACAACGGCAACCCGACGACCATCGAGAAGACCGGCGGGATGCTGTCGGCCGACGGATCCGGGCTCTCGACGGTGTCGCCGACGGCGAATCCGCTTGCTCCGACCGACGTCATTGCCGGGGCCTACACCATGACCGCCAATAGTCCCCCGGGGTATGCGCTCGTGAATGTGGCGGTTCGTCGTCTCCGAACGGATCGGGTAGTTCGGCCACCGAGTCGGTCAATGTCCCGAGCGGCGGTGCCGGCGTCGGTGTCTTCTACGTCACCCAGGTCCAGACGCTGGCCGGGCACATCTACCTGTGCAACAACGGGACCCCCACTTCTAACGAGGTGCCGGTGGCACGGTTGCGGCCGGCGGATCCGGGCTCACGACCATTCCGCGACGGCGAATCCGTTGCCCCGACTGACGTGATCGCCGGCACCTATACCGTGACCGCGACCAGCCCGGCCAACTACAGCTCGTGAAGTGCGGCGGTTCGTCGTCACCGAACGGATCGGGTAGCTCGGCCACCGAGTCGGTCAACGTCCCGGGTGGCGGTGCCGGCGTCGGCGTCTTCTATGCAAGCCGGTGGTGACGAGCCTGTCTATCAGCAAGTCGACCTCGACGGCTTCGGTGTCCAGCGTCGGTGACATGATCTCCTACTCCTTCGTCGTCTCCAACACCGGGAACGTGACCCTCACCGGCGTTGGCGTGACAGACGACCCGGTCTCGCCGGCGGGCGCGCTGACCGGCGGCCCGACCTGCATCAGTCTGGCCACCCCGACGGGGTCGTGCTCGGCGTCGACGAGCACGAGCTGGTGCCAGGCCAGGTGGCCACGTTCACCGGCTCCTACGACGTGACCCAGGCCGACCTGAACAACGGGATCTGTCAAGGACACGTCCACGGCGACGGGCCACTTCGGTGACGACACGATCACCGCCAACTCGAACCAGGTGAGCGTGCCGGTTGTCCAGACTCCTCGCTCACGATCGTCAAGTCGACGACGACGAACTCGGTCTCCCACGTCGGTGACGCCGTCAACTACGGCTTCGTGATCACGAACAACGGCAACGTCACAGTGAGCGGCATCACCGTCACCGACAACCCGATGCCGCCCGCCGGTCCTCTGACCAGCGGCGCGGTCTGTGAGAGCCCGCCCTCGACCACGTGTGCCAATGGGGCCGGCTCGGTGACACTGGCTCCCGGCCAGCAGGCCACCTTTGGGGGTACGTACACAGCGACCCAGGCCGACCTCGACCACGGCTCCATCAAGGACACCGCGGCTGCCAATGGACGCTCCCCCTCGGAGGCTCCGGTGAGCGCCACCTCGAACGAGGTGACCGTCCCGGTGATTCAGGACCCGGCCATCACGATCCTCAAGTCCACCACCGTGACCTCGGTCTCCCACGTGGGTGCGACGATCCCCTACACCTTCGTGGTCACCAACACCGGCAACGTGACCTTGACCAGCGTGGACGTCAACGACACCCAGGAAGCGCCGGCGGGCCCGCTGACCAGCGGCCCGACGTGTGCGAGCCTCTCGGACCCCTCGGGCACGTGCTCGGGTCCGACGGCCTCGTCGTTGGCCCCCGGACAGTCGGCCACCTTCGGCGCCACCTACACGGTGACCCAGGCCGACCTCGACAACGGTTCGGTCAACGACTCGGCAACGTCAACGGGCACCACGCCCGACGACGGCACGATCACCTCCGATCCTTCGACGGCCACGGTGAGCTCCACCCAGGTACCGGGTATCTCGGTCGTCAAGACGTCCAGCGTCAACTCGGTGAGTGCGGTGGGACAGACGGTGACGTACAGCTTCGCCGTGTCCAACACGGGCAACGTGACCCTGAACAACGTCGACGTGACCGACGCCCAGGCTGCCCCGTCGCTCGACGCGGGCCTCGGGCCCATCAGCTGCACGACCGGTACGAACGGGTCGATCACGCTCGCGCCGGGAGCCTCTGACACCTGCTCGGCCACCTACACGGTGACACAGGCCGACCTGACCAAGGGTTCCATCACGGACACCGCAACGGCTACCGGTGACCCCCACTCGGGCACTCCTGTGAGTGCGCACTCCACCTTGACGCTCTCAGTGACCAGCCTGAGCGTCGTCAAGTCGGCCAGCCCGAGCGGCGGTGTCATGGCCGGCTCGACCGTGCCAATCGTCTACACGATCACCGTGAAGAACTCTGGCACCGCCACGACGTCAGAGCAGACCGTGGTGACGGACTCGGCGCCGACGGGCACGACCCTGATCTCAGGTTCGCCCGCCTGCACAAAAGGAGGGCCTCCCACCTGCACCGTCGCGGTGAGTGGTTCGACCATCACCTGGACCATCCCGGCCGGCGTGGCTCCCGGTGCCTCCTACACCCTCACCTTCGCGGTGACGGCCAACGCATCGGACGCCACGGGCACCATCGCCAACACTGCATCATGGAGCGGTCCGAGCTGCGGAGCGCCCGCCGCGGTCGGCACCCCGACGACGTGCCCGACCAACACCGTGGACACACCAGTGACGGCAGCGCCGGTCACCGGGCTCGCGGCGGTCACGCCGGCGACCCCTACCACGACGACAACGACGTCGCCGAAGACGTCGCCGAGCACGACCCCGGTCGCGACCCCGGCCATCGCCTTCACCGGTGCGCTGCTTTCCCAGGAGTGGATGATCGGACTGGCGGCCCTGTTGGTCGGTGCGGGATTGGTGATCGTCGCCCGCCGCCGTCGCCGCAGCCCCAAGCACTCAGCCGAGTAGGGGCGGAGCCAGGGAGGTTTCTCGGGAGGGCAGTAGTCTCCTTCTGAGCGGGTGTGGCGGCCGCTCAGAAGGAGATGCCCGAGAGCTCCGGGATCGTGGCCTCGGCCTTGGCCCGTGCCGCGAGCCAGCGCTCCCGTTGCGCATCCCGGCCGGCGTCGTCGAGTCGAGGCTCGACAGTTCGACGGGGCGAGAAGGTCGCCGCGAGTTCGTCCGTGGACGCGTAGGTGCCGACGGCCAGCCCGGCCAGCAGGCCCACACCGAGCGCAGTGGCTTCGAGGACGGGGGAGATCTCCACCGGGCGTCCGATCGTGTCGGCCAGCGCCTCGACGAAGACGAAGTTGTCCGACATCCCGCCGTCGATGCGCAGGGACTCGATCGAGTACCCGCTGTCGGCCTCGGACGCGTCGACCAGGTCCGCACCCCGATGGGCGACTCCTTCGAGGACCGCCCTGACGATCTCTGGCCGACCCGAACCTCGCGTGAGCCCGACCAGAGTGCCCCGGGCACCGAAGTCCCAGACGGGGGTCCCCAGACCGAGAAGGGCCGGGACGAACCAGACGTCGCCGGAGGATGCGCACCGGGCGGCGACGGTCGCGGACTCGTCAGACCTGGCAAGGATCCCGAGGTCGTCGCGCAACCATTCGACGCAGGTACCGGCGGAAAGCATGACCGCTTCGGTGCCCCAGGTCGCCTTCCCACCCACCCGGAAGGCGACGATGGGAAAGGTGCCGGCGCCACCTCGAGCGGCACCGGCGGACCCTCGAGCCGCCCCGGTGCACTGGTCGAGCATCCCGCCAGTGCCGAAGGTCGCCTTGGCCAGGCCGGCGAGCGTACAGCCTTGGCCGACGAGTGATGCCTGCTGGTCACCGGCCATCGCGCAGATGGGCGGCGCGCCGGGGAGTGCTGTCGCGGCACCGATCTCCCCGGACGAGTCGACGATGGTCGGCATCATCGGAAGCGGTAGCTGCAACTTCCCGAGCAACGGCTGGTCCCACTCGATGGCGGCAGGGTCGACGAGCGCGGTGACAGCGGCGTTGGTGGCGTCGGTGACGTGAAGCGCGTCGGAACCCGCCGCCGCGCCACCCGAGAGCGTCCAGGCCACCCAGCTGTCCACGGTGCCGAAGCAGAGCTCCCCACGCTCGGCCCGCACGCGCTCGGGGTCGACCTCGTCGAGTATCGCCATCGCCTTGGTGGCCGACGCGTTGGGCGCCAATCGGATCCCTTCGCCCTGCAGGACGAGGCAGGTACCGACGGTCCGCAGATCCTGCCAGCCGATACCAGGTGCCACGGGCGTACCGCTGGCACGGTCCCACACGATGGTGGAGGCCCGCTGGTTCGCGATGCCCACGCCGGTCACCGGCCCGCCTTCGGCCAGCGCCGCGTGGGCTACCGAAAGGACGGCATCGGCCATCCGAGTCGCGTCGAACTCCACGAGGCCGGGAGCAGGCGAGTCGGGCAACAGCGGGACACGGTGTTCGTGCTCGACGGTGGCATCGGGCCGCACGATGGCAGCGCGCACGCCTGACGTTCCGACGTCGACGACGAGGATGCTGCCCCCCATGCCGCTCATGCCCAGGGGGCAGGCCCGAAGGGTGACGAGAGTCCGAACTTGCCGGGATTCAGGATGCCCTTCGGGTCGAACGTCGCCTTGAGACCACGAAGGACATCGAAGCCTGATCCGAGGGCGCGCGGCAGGAAACGGGACCGGTTGAGGCCGATGCCGTGGTGGTGGCTGATGGCTGCGCCGTGCGCCATCGTGGCGTCGGTCACTGCGTCCCAGGCTTGTCGGTAGTAACGCTCCCGCCACTCGGCGTCTCCGTCCGGACCGCGCCCACCGAACGTGAAGTAGAGGCAAGCACCGTCGGTGTAGGCGTGGGACTGGTGCGCCGACGCGGCCAGCGTTCCCTCGATCGACTTGAGTGCGGAGATCACTTCGTCAAAGAGCCCGGGTAGTGCGGCCCACGAGCCGGACACCTCGGCGGTGTCGACGACGATACCGCCGCGCCATAACGGCGCCAGCGCCGAGACGTCGTTGCGGTGGCCGAGCCAACGTTCCACCAATTCCACGTCGAGCGGGTGCACGCCCACCGCGCTGCCGCACTCCGCGTCGACGACGGCAAGCGTGCTTGCCAGAATGGCGGGGTCGGCCTCGTCGAGGACGATGAGGACGTTGGTGTCGGGCCGATCGAAGTTGCGGGCCGACTCTGTCTCGTCGTAGAGGCGCAGGACAGCGGGTGTCGCCCCGCGGCGCAGGATCCTGCGGCACGCTTCGAGGCCGTCGGTGAACGAAGCGAAGCCGAACGCGCGCCGTTCTTGCGCGGACGGCACCGGGTGGAGGCGGAGGCGAGCTTCGGTGATGATCCCGAGCGTGCCTTCGGAGCCCACGAAGAGCTGCGTCAGGTTCGGTCCGGTGGCCGCTCGGGGAGCCTTGCCCTCCGTGTGGACGATCCTTCCGTCGGCCAGCACGACCTCGAGACCGACGACCATGTCCTCTATCTTCCCGTAGCGGGTCGAGTATTGACCGGCGCCGCGGCAGGCCAGCCAGCCACCAACCGTCGAGAGGTCCATCGACTGGGGCCAGTGCCCCAGGGTGTACCCCTCCCCGACCTTCCCGAGTGCCGCCTCGAGATCGGGACCGAAGGTGCCTGCTCGTACGTCTGCGGTGAGGGACGTCTCGTCGACGGCCACCAGGCCCTCGAGGGCAGTCATGTCCAACGCGACGCCGCCGTGCACCGGGATCGACCCGCCGCAGACGCCGCTCCGTCCCGCCGCCGCGGTCACCGGGACGACGGCCTCGTTGCAGAGCGCCAGCACCTGTGCCACCTGCGCGGGCGAGGCGGGCCGGACCACCGCCGCGGGGCGCTGTGGAACAGCGCCTTCTGCCGCCCAGCCGATGGCCAGCGGCCACCAGTCGCGTCCGGCCTCAGCCCGGGCGTCGTCGTCGGTCAGGATCGCGGCTCCGCTGGAGGCGATGCGATCGAGCAACGCGGGTGGGATATCGACTTGCCGCCCGCCGAGCCGGTCCTCGACCTTCGCGCCTGCCGCGTCGATGGGGGTGACGGGGGTGGGCTCCTTCACCGAAGGTCGAGCCCGGCGGTCAGGAGCTCCTTCTGGCAGGACTCGGTGTACCGGGCCACCTGCTCGGCCGTCTCCTTCTCGTCCCAGCCCAAGTCGGGCGCGATGAGGCTGGCGATGTCGGCCGCAGCGTCCATGACGGCGTGCGCGCGC
Organism: uncultured Acidimicrobiaceae bacterium; assembly: GCA_963787525.1. Classification (GTDB taxonomy): domain Bacteria; phylum Actinomycetota; class Acidimicrobiia; order Acidimicrobiales; family RAAP-2; genus Bog-473. Next base: position 274,449 of record CAWBDK010000001.1, read on the forward strand.
TGGATCGTGGCCCGCGTCCGCCGCGACACCACATCGTCGAGCGTTCGAGCCATCTCCTCGCGGGCGGCGTACACGAACTCCGCGCCGACGTAGGGCAGACCCACCACCATCGGCTCAAGCAATTCGGGGCGGTCCTCGGCCAGAGCGAGGACGGCTGCCGACTCAGTGCCGTAACGGCCGAGGAGGCGACCCTGGGGATGAGCCAGCGCAACCGGGTCACGGGTCTTGGTCGTCATGCCCATGAGGGGAAGGGACTTGGTGACGCAGCGCCGGCGCCGTGGCGACTCTCCGAGAAGGCTGACGACGGCGTCGACCGTGTCCTGTGCCATCTTGCGGTAGGTGGTCAACTTGCCGCCCGTGACCGTCACGAGACCATGGTGCGACGTCGTGACGGTATGGCGGCGTGACAGATCGGCCGTACGCTCCGACACGTGCCCGCCGTGGGTGGAGGGTTTCAACAGGGGCCGCAGACCGGCCCACACCCCGGTCACGTCAGCTCGGGTCAGACGCGAGGTCGTCACGTTGTTGGCCGCGTCCAGCAGGTAGTCGACGTCCTCGGGTGTGCACGTGGGATCGTCGAGCGAACCCGTGTAGTCGGTGTCGGTCGTACCGAGATACACCAAATCGGTCCCTGGCCAGGACACGACGAAGATGGAGCGCTTGTCCTTGGGCACCGGGATGACCGCGGCAATGTCACAGGGCAGCCGATCGGCCGGCACGGTCACGTGCACGCCCTTGGCGGGGCGGATGGCGTGAGGGTCCTGCCCCTCTTCGAGTGCACGCACCGCGTCAGCCCACACGCCGGAGGCATTGACCACGACCCGGGCTCGTATCGGGAACTCCGCCGCTTGGTCGTCGGGGAGTGTGCGCACGACGACGCCGTTGACGGAGCCATCGTCACCGGTCGTGAGGCGCACGACCTGGGTGTAGTTGGCGATGGCGGCTCCGTACTCGAACGCCGCCGTGCGGGCAAGGGTGAGGGTCAGGCGGGCATCGTCGGCCCGCGCGTCGAAGTAGAGGAAACCCGCCACGAGGTGATCGGTGTTCAGCGTGGGAAGGTGGGCCAGCGTCTCGTCCTTGGTGACCCTGCGGTGTCGTTCACCGATACGCCAACCGCCCGTGAGGTCGTACATCCACAAGGCGGTGGCATAGGAACGCGCCACCGCCTTGGACACGACGCCGTCGCGCCCGAAGAGGGGTATCAGGAATGGCAGCGGTGTGACGAGGTGTGGCGCGTTGTCGAGCAGGCGCTGCCGCTCGGCCAGGTTCTCGTAGACGAGGCGAAATTCGCGCTGCTGCAGGTAGCGGATGCCGCCGTGGACCATTTTCGAGGACTTCGACGACGTGCCTGACGCGAAGTCGCCCTTCTCGACGAGGGCGGTCCGCAGACCCCGGCTGGCTGCGTCGAGCGCCACCCCCGCACCCGTGACCCCGCCGCCGATGACCAGGACGTCGAACTCCTCGTCGGCGAGGCGGCGCACTGCGTCGTCGCGGCGAAAGGGGTGCACCGATCAAGCCTGCCACATCCGTCGAGTGGCGCCTCCTGGGCTCTCAGCTGCCATCGGGGTAGCCACCGCGGTGCAGGACCATCGGGTAGTGCGGCAGCGTGTCGGGGCGTTGCCGCACCCCGGCTCGCCAGTTGTCGGGGTAGGGCTCCAGGCCTTGGGCGAGAGGGGAAGATGCCAGGATGCCGTCGCCGGTCATGCGCTCGAGCGCAGACCTGAGTTCGGCAACGTTGGCGGCGCCGAAGGTCGATCGCCATGACTCCTCGGTGACTTCGAGACGTCGTCCGTACGCCAACTGCGCATGGTGCCGCGCCGAGGCGCGACCGCCAACGGTTGTCGATGACGGGCGGGACTGAACGCCAGACCTCAAGCGCGTGCCGGCCGGCTGGCGTGGGACGAACCCCGGCCTGGCCCTGCGGTGGGTTCTTCAGTAGCTCGCCAGAAGGGGGCGTGATGGTGAGGTACCCCCAACGACGAAGGCCTCCGAGGAGGAGCCTGGTGGTGCGCGCCCTCTCGCGCAGCAGGGCCACGGTAAGCGTTCCGTCCTCGAGATACTGCAGCACGTTGGCCCACAGGACGTACGAGACCAGCCACGGTGCGGCACGACGCACCGCCTGCGCGCTGTGGCGAGTGGTCCGGTGCGGGAGTCGGTGCTCCGCTTCGTTGTCGAGCTCGATCGTGTGGGAGACCAACACCTGGGACAGCAGGGTGGGGAGGGGGAGTGCCGGCGCCACCGGTCCATGTTCGCGTCGGGCCTAGGGTGCCGGCCATGCAGTTGGCTCCGGGCGACTCCTGGGCCGGTTACGCACGGACCGTGGTCGAGATCCTGCGGCCCGGTCTGGGACACCTTGTTCTGCGCTCGACCCCTCCCGGGGAGGTGGGTGCGTGGCCATGGGGGTCCCGGCAGCCGGTCCACGTCCTGACCGCCTGGGACCCGGGCGACGAGCGACCGGGCGACGCGGACAACCGCATGCGCCAGGCGGCCCTGGAGGCCGAGCTGCGCCCTATGGCAACTGCCATGTGGATCGCCATCGGGCTCGACCCCGTCACGGGGCACCGAGAAGAAGGGGTGGCCGTGTGCGGCGTCCCGGAGGACGCGGTGGTGGCACTGGGCCGCCGCTACAGACAGGACGCGGTATTCGGGTGGTCGCCGGCCGAATGGGCCATCGTGGCCTGCGTCGGCGAGCGCCGGGTGGTCCTGGGATGGTCCCTCGGGGCGCACGACGCACAGCCGTAAGTTGCTCTCAGGTGGGAGGACCGGTATTCCCTTCAGGCGCGTGACGATTGCGCCGATGCGTTGACCAGGCGGGCGTGAAAGCGATGGAGCAGGCCCAGGTCACCCACTTCGCCCGGACGTGACCGGCAGCGGAGCATCCGGCGGGTGACGGTTCGAGGGGGAATGGCGATGGATTGCTTCGATGAGGACTGGGGGTTCGACGCAGAGTCCGACCCCGGGGTCGATCCGGATTCCGACCCGGAGGCGCTCTACCTCAGCCTCATCGCGGACGAGGAGCATCCCCGCTACTGGTCCGAGACCGTATGGTCCCACCAGGTCGATGCTGGGTTGCAGGCCGACTCGATGCTCTTTGCCGATGGAGCTGCCGAAGACGACCTCTACAAAGAGATCCGCCTCTCCGAGCTGTGGGGCCACTGTCAGAGCAGGTCATTGACCATGGAGGAGTTCCTCGAGCTGTCCACGCTCGTCACCGAAGTGGACGGGATCCGCGGCTCCCTCTGCATCGACTGCACGATGCTGGACCGTCCCAACGTCAGCGCGAACTGGGCGTTGGCGACGACGACCCTCTGCCGAGCGCACCTGCGCTTTCGTCTCGGTCACGCTCGGATCGACGGGGACAGCACCCGCCGTTCCGGGTAAGGCAGACACTCGGGTCAGCCCGGAACGGGGCAGAATGGTGCCGTGACGTTGGCCGCACGCGTCTTCGCCGCATCCCATCTCACGGGCACGTTCGTCCTGCGCTCGGGTCGCAGGGCCGATCACTACCTGGACAAGTACCGCTTCGAGTCCGACCCGGCCCTGCTGGCCGAGATCGTTGCGGCACTGGTTCCTCTAATACCGGGGGGGATCGATGGCCTGGCCGGGCTCGAGCTCGGGGGCGTCCCGCTGGCCACGATGCTGTCGTCGGTGACCGGGCTGCCGGCGTTCTTCGTCCGTAAGCAGCCGAAGAAGTACGGCACCGAGAGGGTCTGCGAGGGTGGTGACATCGCCGGCCGCAACCTCCTCATCATTGAGGATGTCGTGACAACCGGCGGGCAGATCGTGCTGTCGGCCCAGGATCTGCGCTCGGAAGGTGCCGTGGTCGCGCACGCAGTGTGCGTCATCGACCGGGAGGGCGGAGGCGCCGACGTCGTCGGAGCGGAGGGCATCACGCTGCGAGCCCTCTTCACCATGAGTGAACTCGAGTCGGAGGAGCAGGTTCCGGACCCACACGCATCCAATCGCGGGTGACGGTGCGATTTCGACAACGATTGTCAAAATAGCTCTGGGTCCCGCTCTGGATCATTGCCCGCAAACGCAGCCGCCGGGTGAGCCTCGGACCCATCATGACGCTGGTCTTCGAATGTCTCGACACCGTGCGGTTCCAGGTGCGGGAGATGGCCAGAGTCGAGAAGATCATCAGCGACGAGGCGATTCAGGTCGAGCTCGACATCTACAACCGGCTGTTGCCCGGCCAGCGGGAGCTGTCGGCGACGCTGTTCATTGAGCTGACGGCGGACGCCGCACTGCGTGAGTGGCTGCCCGGCTCGTGGGGATCGAACGGCAGCCCAGCACGCGGCCGCCCTGACCCGGGACACGGTCAGGCCGGCGGTCCACTACCTGCGCTTCAGCTTCACGGAAGTCCAGGTGGCGGCATTCCGGGATGCCGCCGAGGTCGCCCTGGTGGCGACCCACCCGGCCTACGAGGCCCGCACGGCTCTCCCGCCCGCGGTGCGAGACGAACTGCTCGGCGACCTGCTGGGGACAACAAAGCCTCTGCCGATTCGTTGACCAGGGACAATTCTGTGCGCAAGTCTTTACAGAAGCTCAGGACTTAAGCCATACTCTCCGTTCGCCGAAATTCGGAGAAGGCGCCGTCGGTCATAGACCGAAAGGGCCCCGAACAGGGCGAATGCACATATCCGCCTAATTTGTCAGCAACGAGGAAGTGTTTTCCATGATCGCCACCACGTGGCGCAGGCAAGCCGCCTGCCGGGGATTGGACGTCGAGGCGTTCTACCCCGTCACCGAGGACGAGGCCGATGCGGCCGAGGCCAAGGCTGTCTGTGCCGTCTGCCCGGTCCGCCAGGCGTGCTTGGAGCACGCCCTGGCCCATCGCGAGCGTGAGGGCATTTGGGGCGGCACGACCGAGCGTGAGCGCCGGCGGATCGTGCGGCAGCGCCGCAAGTCGGCCTGATCCGGCCGGCCGAGCCTACTTCCGCTTCTTCGCCGTCGTCGTCTTGGGCGGCGCCGCCTGGGACGTCTGACCCATGGTGCAAGGGAACGGATTCCAGGGCTCAGGTTGGGTGTTCGAGTACACGTCCGAGGGGATCGTGGTGGTCGTGGTGGTCGTCGTGGTCGGCGCAGTCGGAGCCGTGGTCGCGGAGCCTGCCGGGGTCGGGACCGTCACCGTCAGCTGGGAGCCGGCGATCAACAGCGAGACCGTCTGGCCGCTCAGGCTCGAGTCGGCCACCTCGGTGATCGGCCCGCTCAGCGTCGAGGCGAGCGTGACGGCGGCCTCATGCCCGGCGGGACCGTAGAGGATCTCCGATGGGCCGCCGGCAGCGAGCGGCGACGAGGCATTACCGATTTCGGCCACGTTGAATCCCTGCGCAGTGAGCGCGGTCGCGGTGCTGTGGGCGATGCCGTTCACCGTCGACGCGTTCAGGACGTTCACGTCCACTTGGCTGTGAGCCTCCGTGGGCGCGGTCGTCGCCGTGCCCGTGGTCTTGCTCGCCTTTCCGGGCGTGGTTGCCGGCACCGCCGCCTTCCCGATCTCGTTGAAGGCATTGACCATGTTCTGGGCGTAGGGCTGGGCCTCCTTGAGCACGTCGGCCCCGCCGTCGGTGACGTAGGACGTCGTGGGCAGCGTTTCTGTGACGAGGTGAGAGGACGTCAGTCCCCGGAAGACGTTGGCGATGTGGAGCAGGTCACCCTGGCTCAGGGTGTCGTCGATGGTGAGGTTGCCAACCGCGGCGCCGATGAAGGAGTTGATGGTGAGGGGATTGATGATGGATGCGTTCACCTTGGCCAGCACCGCCCGGAAGAAGGCGTCCTGGCGCTGAATGCGGCTGAAGTCCGAGAGGCCGTCGTACTCCCAGTAGCCGTTCGAGTTCATGTAGTAGAGGTGCCGGCTGCGCACCAGCTCCAGGGCCGTGGTCCCGTTCACCACCTGGCAGCCTGTCGTCGTCACGTCGAGCCCGGTGTACTGGTCCTTGACCGCGGTCGGGAAGTCCATGGTGACGCCGCCCAGGGCGTTCACCATGCCCGAGAACCCTGGGAAGTCCACCGACATGTAGTGGTTGATCGGGATGCCCAGATCCTGCTCGATGGTCTGTACGAGGAGGTCGGGGCCCGCGTCGTACGCCGCGTTGATGCGGTTCATCCCCGAGATGCCGCTGTCGTTGCCGGGGATGTCGACCCACAGGTCGCGAGGAATGGAGAGGACCGTGACGGTCTTGGCGGCGGGGTCGAAGCGGGCCACCATGGTCACGTCGCTGCGTTGGCCGCCGGCGTTCTCCTCGTTGCCGAACTCCTTGACCTGGGTCGAGTTCGAGACGAAAGCCCGGGAGTCCGAGCCGACCAGGAGCAGGTTGAAGGGCTGGCCAGCCGGGGCTGCGGCCACGAGATGCTTGGCGTGGATCTTCTTGATCTGATCGAAGCGGTAGGTCGCGTAGACGTAGATGCCCCCGGCGCCCAGAGCGGCGAGCAGAACGACGGAAGCGAGCGCGTAGAGGGAGCGACGCCGCCAGCGATGCCGTTGTTTCTGCTCTTTCTTCCGTGACTTCCTGAGCTCCGTTTGGAGGTCGGCCCGCGACTTCGGAGACTCAGGAGAGTCCTCGCCGGAGTCATGTGGCTCGAGTGTCGCGGGTTCATCGGGGGTCAAGAACCAGAAAATACCTGGCCGGGCGGTCCAGTAGCCTGCGCCGGTGCATTTCGAACTGCCAGACGAGCTGCTCGAGCTCCGCGATTCGGTGCGACGGTTGGCCCAGGACAAGGTCAAGCCCCGAGCCCGGGCGATCGACACGGAGGGGGCCTACCCGAACGACCTCTTCGAGGCGTTCCGCGACGCCGGCCTGTTGGGGCTGTGCGTCCCGGTGGAGTTCGGAGGCTCCGGAGCAGGGATCCTCGGACTGGCGCTCGCCGTCGAAGAAGTGGCCAAGTACTCCAATACGGCCGCCCTGATGCTGCTGTTGACCCGGCTGCCGACCGGTCCGGTCTTGATCGCCGGCACCGAGGAGCAGAAACTCCGCTACCTGCCGGGGATCTGCGACGGCACGCTGCGAGCGGCCTTCGGGCTTTCCGAGGCTCAGGCGGGCAGCGACGTGATGGGGATGCGGACTCGGGCTCTGCCCGATCCCGGTTCGGCAGACGGCTGGGTGCTGAACGGCACCAAATGCTGGATGTCGGGGGTGCGGGAGGCGGACTGGTACACCGTTTTCGCCAAGACCAAAGACACCGACAGCCGCGCCCATGACTCAGTCACCGCGTTCATCGTCGAGCGGGCGTGGGACGGGGTGGACGTCGGGCGCACCGACCACAAGATGGGCGTGCGCGGAGTCGACACGGGCGAGCTCGTGCTGACCGACGTCCACGTGCCGGCCCAGAACGTGATCGGCGAGGTGGGCGGGTTTCGGCTGGCCATGCTCGGGCTGAACGCCATGCGCCCGATCGTTGCCGCCCGGGGCATCGGCCTGGCCGAAGGTGCGCTCATGTACGCCACCGAGTACGTCCAACAGCGGGCGGCGTTCGGCAAGACGATCGCGGACTTCCAGGGGATTCAGTGGGAGATCGCCAAGTGCGCCGTCGACATTGAGGCGGCCCGGCTCCTCACCTACCGGGCCGCAGTGCTGGCCGACGCGGGCAAGTTCACCAAGGAGTACGTCCCCTACCTTTCCATGGCCAAGTACCACGCCACGGAGCTGGCGGTGCGCGCCTCGTCGCTGGCGGTCCAGCTACTGGGGGCCGCCGGCTACATGGAGGACCACCCGACAGAGCAGTGGTACCGCGACGCCAAGCAGCTGACCATCGTCGAGGGCACATCGCAGGTGCAGCTCGGCCTCATTGCCCGGGGCGTCCTCGACCGGGACCTCTGGTGGGACTGAGCTGGCCGGACATCCTGGCCCGGCTGTCACGCCGCGAATCGCTCAGCGCGACGGAGGCCGAGGACGCGCTGGGCATCGTGCTGGCCGGTGAGGCCACTCCGGCCCAGGTGGGCGCCTTCCTTGCCCTGCTGCACGTCAAGGGCGAGACGGCCGAAGAGGTGACGGGGCTGGCCCGGGCCATGCTCGACGCCGCGGTGCCCTGCCCGCTGGGGGATTCCGACGACGGTGCCGTCGTCGACCTGGTCGGTACCGGGGGTGACCGGCTGGCGAGCATCAATGTGACCACGCTGGCCGCCTTCATCACCGCGGGCTGCGGGGTACCGGTGTGCAAGCACGGCAACCGGGCCGCCTCGTCGTCGGTCGGCACGGCCGACGTGCTCGAGGCGCTGGGGGTGGCGATCGAGCTCGGCCCCGAAGGTGTCGCCCGCTGCGTGTCCGAGGCCGGCATGGGCTTCTGCTTCGCCCAGCGCTTCCACCCCGCCATGCGCTTCGTCGGACCGGTGCGCAAGGAGCTGGGTGTGCCGACCGTCTTCAACTTCTTGGGGCCGCTCGTCAACCCCGCGCGGACCCGGCGCCAGCTGGTCGGCGTCAGCGATCCGGCCATGGCGCCGATCATGGCGAGCGTCTTCGAGGCGACCGGCAGCCGGCACGCGATGATCGTGCACGCCGACGACGGACTGGACGAGCTGAGCGTGACGTCTGCCTCGAGCGTGCTCGAGGTCCGCGGCGACGGCTCCGGTCAGTTCGACGTGACGCAGTGGCGGGTCGATCCGGAGGCGCTGGGATTCGCCACGGCGACGATGGCGGACCTGCGGGGCGGCGATGCTGCCTTCAACGCCGGCGTGATCCGTTCGGTCCTCGAGGGCGAGCGGGGCGCCCGGCGTGACATCGGGCTTCTCAATGCTGCGGCCGCGCTCATGGTGGCGGGGCGGGTCGACGACCTCGAGCAGGGGCTGGTGCTGGCAGCCGAGTCGGTCGACAGCGGCCGGGCCGCCGGCGTGCTCGACGCCCTGATCGTCACGTCACAAGAAGCGATGCGCCGGCAGCCGGGCTGACCCGCCAGGCGCGGCGCGGTGCGTGGGACTTGAGGTCGAGCGCAGGCGAATCGGGCCGGCACAGCGCGATGACGCAGCCACCGAAGCCGCCGCCGCTCATGCGCGCGCCAAGGACGCCGGGCTGGGCGATGAGGTGCTCGACCAGCCCGTCGACCGTCGGCACCGAGACCTTGTAGTCGGCGGACAGGCTTCGGTGCCCCTCGGACATGACGGCACCCAGGCCGCTCATGTTGCCCCGGGCGAGGAGCCGCTCGGCCTCTCGCACCCGGGAGCACTCGGTGACCACGTGGCGGGCGCGCCGGCGCAGCACGGGATCGGTGAGCTCGCTCAGGTCACCGAGCCCGCAGCTGCCGAGCGGTCGGCCGAGGATGTGGGCGGCCCGCTCACACTCGGCGCGCCGCGTGGCATAGGGCGTACTGGTGAGGAGGCGGGGAGTCTCGCTGTGGACGATCACGAATGCCGCGTCGCCGGGGATGGCGACCTGACGGGTCTCGAGCGTGGCGAAGTCGATGTGGAGCGCGTGCCCGACGGCCGCGCCGGTGATGGTGAGCGGATCGAGCAGACCGACGTGCGCACCGGCGTCGCGTTCGGCCTCCTGGCAGTCGCGGGCGAGCGCGAGGGCATCACCGCCGTGGCCCAGCGCCAGCAGGAATGCGACCGAGAAGGCGGCGCTCGAGGACAGCCCCGCCCCGACCGGGAGGGTGCTGGTGACCCGCACGGTGCCGCCCGCCGGAGGCGGGTGGAGCCGCAGGAGCCCGGCCGCCAGGGCGGCTTCGGCGGGAACCGGGGCGGGGTCGCCCAGGGCGATCTCGAGTGGCCGCCCGGGGAACTGGTCCGAGTCGATCCCGACCAGGAAGCTGCCCGGCTTCGGGGTGAAGGTGACGTCGGTGGCCAGGTCGATAGCCATAGGCAGCGAAACCCCGCCGTTGTAGTCGGTGTGGTCGCCGACGATGGTCACTCGTCCGGGAGCGCGGGCGGTCGGCACCTCCCCAGCTTGGCGCAGGCAGGCCGGCTTGACCGCCACGGGACGCTCGGGTCACGATCCTGCGATGGCCGACCGCAGTGGACCGCTGAGTGGCATCAAGATCATCGAGCTGGCCGGGATCGGTCCCGCGCCCTACACGTGCATGATGCTGGCCGATGCCGGCGCGCAGATCCTGCGGCTCGAGCGGGCCGCGCCCGGCGCGGTCGAGCGCGCCGAGGAGCTCAGGACCTCGGGTGCCGGGCCGTACTGGGACCTGTTGAACCGGTCGCGACCGTCGGTGGGCATCGATCTCAAGAACCCCGATGCCGTCGAGCTCGTGCTGGGACTCGTCGAGCAGGCGGACGGTCTGATCGAGGGGTTCCGGCCCGGTGTGGCCGAGCGGCTCGGCGTTGGGCCGGAGGCCTGCTTCACCCGCAACTCCCGGCTGGTCTACGGGCGCATGACGGGATGGGGCCAGGACGGGCCCATGGCTTCTGCGGCCGGGCACGACATCGACTACATCGCGATCGGCGGCGCCCTGTGGTCGTTGGGCCGCGCCGACTCGAGGCCGGTGCCGCCGCTGAACCTGGTCGGTGACTTCGGTGGCGGTGGCATGCTGCTGGCGTTCGGCATGGTGGCCGCGCTGCTCGAGGCAGCCCGCTCGGGCGAGGGGCAGGTGATCGATGCCGCCATGGTCGACGGGAGCGCGTCCCTGATGACGATGATCCACGCCTTTCACCTCTTCGGCATCTGGAACGAGGAGCGAGGGGCGAACATGCTCGACACGGGGGCGCCCTTCTACGAGGTCTACGAGACATCGGACGGACAGTGGATGGCCGTCGGCGGTATCGAGGCGCAGTTCTACGCGGCGCTGTTGGAGGGGCTGGGGCTGGCCGACGATGCCTCCCTGCCAACTCAGATGTCGCGGGAGGACTGGCCGGCGATGAAGGAGCGGTTCGCCGCGGTGTTCAGGACCAAGACCCGGGACGAGTGGACCGCCGTCTTCGAGGGGTCCGACGCCTGCGTCGCTCCCGTGCTCTCGCCGTGGGAGGCTCACCTGCACCCACACAATGTCGCCCGCTCGACCTTCGTGTCGGTGGACGGCGCAGTGCAGCCGGCGCCGGCGCCCCGCTTCTCCCGGACGCCGTCGTCGATCTCGCGGCCGCCCTCGCCGCCGGGTGCCGACACCGTGTCGGGGCTGGTGGAATGGGGCGTGAGCGAAGACGCCGTGGCGAAGCTGCGCGAGTCGGGGGCGCTCAGCTAGTCGATCAGATCTTGACGACGGGACAGGTGATCGTGCGAGTGATGCCCTCGATCTGCTGGATGTCCCGCACGACCATGCGTCCGAGGTCGTTCATGGAGGGCGCCTCGACACGGGCGATCACGTCGTAGGGCCCGGTCACCCCTTCGGCCACCTCGACGCCCTCGATGCTGCTGACCTGCCGGGCAACGTGGGCTGCTTTGCCCACGTCCGATTGGATCAGGACGTACGCATGGACGGTCACGGCACACCGTACATTGGCTTGGTGGCGATGTCCCCCAAGGTCGAGCAATTCAAGGACATGGCCAAGCAGGCCCGCCAGGACCTGTTCGACCAGACCCACCCGATCGGCCGCCTCTCGCTGGTGCAGTGCGCCATGCTCGGGGGCGACACGCTCGTCACGATCTCGCTGGCGGGCTCCCTGTTCTTCTCCATCTCGCCCACCGCCGCCGACCACAAGGTGCTGCTGTACCTGTTGTTCACCTTGGCTCCCTTCGCCATCGTGTCACCGCTGCTCGGGCCGCTCATCGACAGGAGCCGGGGAGCGCGGCGGGCCATGGTCGTGTCGTCCGCCCTGGGGCGGGCGGTGCTGTGCCCGCTCATGGCGCTGCACATCCACAGCCTGCTGTTGTTCCCCCTGGCGTTCCTGGTCCTCGTCTGTTCGAAGCTCTACCTGGTCACCAAAGGCGCGCTGGTCCCCGAGATGGCGGCGCTGACCGGACCCGACGAGGAGGGGGAGCAGGCCGGCTACGCCACGCTCAACGCGCGCCTGACGCTCCTCGGCACACTGGCCGGCTTCGTGGTGTCGGTGCCCGCCGTGATCCTCTACAAACTGGGCAGTTCGCCGGCCGTGCTGATCTTCGCCACCATCGTGTTCGTCGGGGCGGCGGTGGCCGGCGCCCGCCTGCCGGTGCTCTCGGGGGGCAAGGCCGAGCGGCTGTGGACCGACGAGACGACCCGGGTGCGCGAGTACGGCCAAGCCGGGGAGGCGCTCGATCGGGAGCGGGACATCATGCGGCTGCAGCCGATCGCCAATCCGGAGGTCATGCTGGGGCTCAGCGCCATGTGCATCGTGCGCGGGCTGCAGGGGTTCATGATCTTCATGTTGGCCTTCGGGCTGCGGCGGATGCACGGCGTCGGCCTGTACTGGTACGGCCTCGTGCTGGCAGGCAGCGGCGCCGGTGCGATCGTCGGGCTCGTCCTGGTCGGGCGGCTGCGCAAGCGCATGACCGAGCAACAGCTCCTGTTGAGCTCCCTGTGGGTCATCGCGCTGTCCGCCGCCGGGTGCGCGGTCTGGGGCACCCTCTTCGCGCAGGTGGTGCTGGCCTTCATGGTGGGATTGTGCGGCGCCGTCGCGCAGCCCTCGTTCGACGCCATGACGCAGCGCTTCATCCCCCTCTCGGCTCAGGGGCGGGCGTTCGCCCGCTTCGGCATGCGCCAGCAGCTGGTCTGGGTGGTGGGCTCGCTGGTTCCCGTGATCATCGCGTTCACGCTCCCACAGGGCGACGCCACGATGGCCGTGCTGGCCGCCCTGGGCGGGCTCTCCTACGTGACCGGCCGCCGGGCCGCCCACGCGCCGCGGATCGTGCAGAGGGACTTGCGCAACCTCGGCGAGGTCGGGGAGGCGGGGGGCTGAGCCCGCTCAGCCCAGGCGCGTCTCGAGCGTGTCGGCCTGGTCGGCCAGCGCCTGCGGGAGCCGGTCGCCGAACCGGGCGTAGTACTCCTTAATGAGGGGCACCTCCGCCCGCCAGCCCTCGATGTCGACCCGGAGCAGCTCGTCCATCTGCTCCCTGGTCACGTCGATGCCGGTCGTGTCGATGGCTTCGACGGTCGGGACGGAGCCGATGGGCGTCTCGATGGCCGGAGCCTTGTCCGTCACGCGGTTGAAGATCCACTCGAGCACACGCGAGTTCTCGCCGTAGCCCGGCCAGAGGAATTTGCCGTCGGCATCCTTGCGGAACCAGTTGACGTAGAAGATCTTCGGCAGGGCGTCGCGGTCGGGTGCTTCCGCGCCGATGCGCAGCCAGTGCGCGAAGTAGTCGGCCATGTTGTAGCCGCAGAACGGCAGCATGGCGAAGGGATCACGGCGCAGGTTGCCCACCGCGCCGGCCTGGGCGGCCGTCGTCTCGGAGGCCATGATGGAACCGAGGAACACGCCGTGCTCCCAGTCGTGGGACTGGAACACGAGCGGGACCACCGACGCGCGGCGACCGCCGAAGAGGATGGCGCTGATCGGCACGCCGACCGGGTCCTCCCACTCGGGGGCGATGGCCGGGTCCTGGCTCGCCGGCGCCGTGAAGCGGGCGTTGGGGTGCGCGGCCGTGGTGCCCACCTCCGGCGTCCAGTCGTTGCCCTTCCAGTCCGTCAGGTGGGGCGGCGGCTGCTGGGTCATGCCCTCCCACCAGATGTCGCCGTCGTCGGTCAGGGCGGTGTTGGTGAAGATGCAATTGCCGTCGAGCGTGAGGATCGCGTTGGGGTTGGTGTGCGTGTTCGTCCCGGGCGCCACGCCGAAGAAGCCGGCCTCGGGGTTGATGGCGTAGAGGCGGCCGTCGGCGCCGAACTTCATCCAGCAGATGTCGTCGCCCACCGTCTCGACCTTCCAGCCCTCGATGGAGGGGATGAGCATGGCCAGGTTCGTCTTGCCGCAGGCGGAGGGGAAGGCGCCGGTGACGTAGCGCGTCTCGCCCTCGGGAGAGGTGAGCTTGAGGATGAGCATGTGCTCGGCCATCCAGCCGGCGTCGCGGGCCATGACCGAGGCGATGCGCAAGGCGAAGCACTTCTTGCCGAGGAGCGCGTTACCGCCGTAGCCCGAGCCGAACGAAACGATCTCCCGGGTCTCGGGGAAGTGGACGATGTACTTGTTCTCCGCGTTGCACGGCCACGGGACGTCCTGCTGGCCGGGCTCGAGCGGTGCACCGACCGAGTGGAGGCAGGGAACGAACTCGCCGTCCTCTCCCAGGACCTCGAGGGCACCGGTGCCCATGCGGGTCATGATGCGCATGGAGACGGCGACGTAGGCCGAGTCCGTCAGCTGCACGCCGATGTGAGCGATGTCCGAGCCGAGCGGGCCCATGGAGAAGGGCACGACGTACATGGTGCGCCCGGTCATGCACCCTTCGAAGAGCCCGTCGAGGTGGGCGCGCATGTCTGCGGGGTCTCGCCAGTTGTTGGTCGGGCCGGCGTCGATCTCCTTCTCCGAGCAGATGAAGGTGCGGTCCTCCACCCGGGCCACGTCGCCCGGGTCGGAGTGGGACCAGTAGCTGTTCGGGCGCTTGGCGTCCGAGAGCCGGGTGAACGTGCCGGCGTCGACGAGCTCTTGGCAGAGCCGGTCGTACTCGTCGGCGGAGCCGTCGCACCACTCGATCCGGTCGGGCGTGGTCATGGTGGCCACTGCCTCGACCCAAGCCAGGAGTTTCGCGTTCTTGGTTGGCGCCATTTCGGGGGGATCTGCTCCTTCGTCCGGCCGGTTTCGGTGGGCTCCAATGCTAGGCATGTGCCGTGGGATCCCCCAAACCGAGGCACCTTCTCGCCACGGAGGACGAGGTCATACAGCTTATTCGAGACACGATCGGAAGCGGAATCGAGGCCGGATTGCGCGACGATGCCGCCGTTCTCGACGCGCCCGCCGGGGGTCCGCTCGTGCTGTCGGTCGACAGCGTGGTGGAGGGTGTCCACGTCGACCTCGCCGTCTGCAGCCCGGGTGACGTGGGCTGGAAGGCGTTGATGGGCGCGCTGAGCGATCTGGCTGCCATGGGAGCGGCGCCGCTGGGGGCGCTGGTGGCGCTGTGCGTGCCGGGCGGATCCGGCCGGGGCGACCTGGCCGTGGGCGTGATGGCCGGCGTGGCGGAGGCGTCGGCCGTCGCCGGCTGCGCGGTGGTGGGCGGCGACGTGTCGGGAGCGGGGGAGCTGGTGGTCGCCGTCACCGTGCTGGGGACGGTGGCCGATGGCGGTCCACCCCCGGTGTCCCGGGCCGGGGCGAGGGCGGGGAACGTCGTGCTGGTCACGGGGGCGTGCGGCGGTTCGGCGGCCGGGTTGCGCCAGTTGCACGGCGCCGACCCCGGGGCGGACCGGGGCCTGTCCTACCGGCGGCCGACGGCCCGGCTGCGCGAGGGCGAGGTGGCGCGGCGGGCCGGGGTGCACGCCATGATCGACGTGTCCGACGGGCTGGCACTTGACCTGCACCGCGTGGCCGACGCCTCGGGCGTGGGATTCATGCTCGACGACGTACCGGTGGCGGAGGGGGCCACGCTCGAGGAGGCGCTGGGGGGAGGCGAGGACTACGAGCTGGTCATCGCGGTCGAGGAGGGAATTGTCGATGTGTTGTTCTCGTCGTTCGAGGCCGAGGGGCTGCGCCCGCCCGTGGCCGTCGGCATGTTCACGAGCGACCCGTCGCGGCGACTGCTGAAGGGACGCGAGCTCGAACGGCTCGGATGGCAGCATCGGGTGGGCTAGGAGGACCTGGGACCGGCTTCTCCGGGGCGGTTGCGCTCAAGGCTCGGGTAGGCCGGCGCCGCCCGTCGGGGGACGGCGGCTACGTGATCGTTCCGCTCGGCGACTGAGCGGGTCCGGACCGCAGGGGTCGTGCGGTCAGCTGCTCGGACTGGGCTCGTACGACCGGCGCGGCGGCTTGGTGACCTTGCCGGCCCGGATGCACGAGGTGCACACGTGCAGCCGCTTCGGAGCACCGTCGACCAAGGCGCGCACCCGCTGCACGTTGGGGTTCCACCGCCGCTTGGTGCGGCGGTGCGAGTGGCTCACGTTCATACCAAACGAGGGCTTCTTGCCGCAGATGTCGCACACCGATGCCATGGGGTGAACCTTCCTGTGGGAGGCCGCGGTCGACGGACCAGGCAGGCCTTCACGAACGGCACAAAGGTTAGCATCCCAAACCATGACCTCCCCGGCGACGCTCGGCGCCGACGACCTGCGCGCCGTCATGGGGGGGTATCGAGACGCGCTCCGGTTGCACCAGAGTGACATCAACCGGCTGAACGTCTACCCGGTGCCCGACGGGGACACGGGTACGAACATGGCCTTGACCCTCGAGGCCGTGGTCAGCGAGCTCCAGGGCGTCGAGGCCGGGGCCGGCCTGGCCGACGTCTGCAAGGCGATCGGGCACGGATCGCTCATGGGAGCCCGGGGGAATTCGGGGGTGATCCTCTCGCAGCTGCTGCGGGGATTGGGCGAGCGGATGGGGTCGGCGGACGAGTCGGGCGTGGGCCCGGAACTGCTGGTGGAGGCGATCAGCCACGCCTCGGACCTGGCCCGCCGGGCCGTCGTGCGGCCGGTGGAGGGGACGATCCTGACCGTGGCCTCCGCCGCCGCCGAGGGCGCGCAGCACGGATCGGGCCTGGTGGGCGTCGTGGAAAGCGCCCGGGGCGAGGCCGCCGACGCTCTTGCCCGCACACCGGACATGCTTCCGGTCCTGGCGCAGGCGGGAGTCGTGGATGCCGGCGGGAGCGGGTTCCTCCTCCTGCTCGACGCCTTTCTCCTCGTGCTCGACGGACGGCCGTTGCCCGAGCCGTCCGGGATCGAGGCCCCCGACCTCTCGAGGCTCAACGGGAGCTGGCCGGGAGGCACGGGTGGCGAGGGGGCGGGCGACGATGAGCATGCGGCCGGGGAGCTGCGCTACGAGGTGATGTACTTCCTCTCCGCCCCCGACGACTCCATTGAGGCCTTCAAGGAGGTGTGGGCGGGTATCGGCGACTCCATCGTCGTGGTCGGCGGCGACGGCCTGTGGAATTGCCACATCCACACGAATGACGTCGGCGCGGCCATCGAGGCGGGTGTCGACGCGGGGCGCCCCGAACGGATCCGGGTCACTGACCTCGACGAGCAGGTGGAGGAGGAGCGTTGGGTGCGCGAGAGCGTCGGCGCCCCGGGGGCAGGCCCGAGCACCGAGGGCACCGGCCCGCCGCCGGCGACGGGTGTCGTGGCGGTGGTCTCGGGCGACGGCATCGGGCGCATCTTCCGCTCTCTCGGCGTCCACCACCTGGTCGTCGGCGGGCAGACGATGAATCCCGCCACCGCGGACCTGGTCAAAGCGGTCGAGGCGGTCGGCTCCAACGAGGTGGTGATCCTGCCCAACAACAAGAACATCCGGCCCGTGGCCGAGCAGGTCGACGCGTTGTGCGGCAAGATCGTGCGGGTCGTGGCGACCGGCTCCATCGTGGAGGGCTTCGCCGCGCTGCTGGCCTACGACCCGGCCGCGGGTGCCGAGGCGAACGTGGCCTCCATGACCGAGTCGGCGGCGCGCGTCGTGCCGGCCGAGATCACCCGCGCGGTGCGCGACTCGGTGACCGATGTCGGCGAGGTGCACGAGGGCGACTTCATCGGCATCTCGCGCGACGGCGTCGTCGCCATCGCCGACAACCCGGTCGTCTGCGCCCGCCTGCTGCTGAGCCGCCTGCTCGACGAGACCCACGAGCTGGTCACGCTCATTGAGGGTGAGGGCGCCCGCGCGGCCGACACGAGGCGGATACAGGAATGGCTCTCCGAGGAGTACCCCGATGTCGCGCTCGAGGTCCACCTGGGCGGCCAGCCCCTCTACCCGTACCTGCTGGGGATTGAGTAGCGGCCGAACACTCCGCGACCTGAGCACGCGGCCGGTGTCGGTGCTCGAGTCGGTGTCGGAGCGCAAAGCCGGGCGCTTGGCCGAGTTCGGGGTCGAGTCCGTCCTCGACCTCGTGACCACCTACCCGCGCCGCTACATCGACCGCACCCGCCAGGCCGACGTCTCGGGGCTCGAGGTGGGTGAGGAGGCCGCGGTGCTGGCGACGGTGCAGGCGGCGCGCTCCCGGCGGTCCCGCCAGGGCCGGGCGGTGGTCGAGCTCACCGTGCGGGACGACACGGGCCGCCTGGCCGTCGTGTTCTTCAACCAGGCCTGGCGGGCCAAGCAGCTCGAGGCGGGCACCGAGGCGATCTTCTTCGGGAAGGTCGGTGAGTACCGGGGGCGCGCCAGATGGTCAATCCGGTGGTCGACGTCGTGGCCGGGGTGACGCCGGGCCGTCGGACGCTTCGCATCCTGCCCGTCTACCCGGCCTCGGCCAAGGCCGGCCTGACGTCGTGGGAGATCGGGGAGTTCGTGGAGGAGGCGCTCGGGCGGGCCGGCGAGTTCGTGGACCCCTTGCCCGCCGAATGGCGCTCGTCGCTCGGGCTGTGGGAACGGACCGAGGCGTTCCGTGCCATCCACGTTCCCGAGTCGCTCGCCGTGGTCGAGCCGGCCCGGCGCCGGCTCGTGTTCGACGAGCTGCTCCGCCTGCAGTTGGCGCTGGTGCTGCGCCGGCGCGCCTTCGAGGTCAACGCCCGAGCGCTGCACCACGACGTCTCCCCCCGGGAGGTCACAGGTGCGGTGGGGGACACGCTGGTCGCCCGCTTCCTGGGCCGCCTGCCCTATGAGCTCACGAAAGCGCAACGTCGGGCGCTGGCCGTGATCGTGGCCGACATGGCCGGGCCGTTCCCCATGCACCGCCTGCTCCAGGGCGACGTCGGGTCCGGCAAGACGGTCGTCGCGCTCGCCGCGCTGTTGGGCGCGGTGCAGAGCGGGCACCAGGGCGCGCTGATGGTGCCGACCGAGGTGCTGGCCGAGCAGCACTCGACCGCCGTGCGCGCGCTGCTGGGCGACCTCGAGGGCCCGGGCGGCATGGCCGGCGGCGAGGTCAGGGTCGAGCTGCTCACCAGCCGGGTGAAGGGGAAGGCGCGCGGCGCGGTGCTCGACGGGCTGGCGTCGGGGGAGGTGGGCATCGTCGTGGGGACCCACGCCCTGTTGACCGAGGAGGTCGCGTTCCATTCCCTCGGATGCGTGGTGATCGACGAGCAACACCGCTTCGGCGTGGAGCAGCGGGCGACGCTGCGGTCGAAAGGAGCCGACGGCGACCCCGACCTGTTGGTGATGACGGCGACACCCATCCCACGCACGGCCGCCATGGTGATCTTCGGCGACCTCGACCTGACGACGCTCGACGAGCTCCCGCCGGGCCGCATCGCCGTCACGACCGAGTGGCTGCCCGGTGCGGGCCACGGCGGGCAGAACCGAGCCTGGGACAGGGTGCGGACCGAGGTGGCGGCGGGTCACCGGGCCTTCGTGGTCTGCCCGCTCGTCTCGGAGTCCCTGCGGGTGGAGGCGAAATCGGCCACAGAGGAGTTCGAGCGGCTGGCAGCCGAAGAGCTGGCCGGGTTGAAGGTCGGGCTCATGCACGGGCAGATGGCAGCTGCGGCCCGCGAGGAGGTGATGGACCGCTTCCGCGCCGGCGAGATCGACGTGCTGGTGGCCACCACCGTGATCGAAGTCGGCGTCGACGTGCCCGAGGCGACCGTGATGGTCGTGGAGAGCGCCGATCGCTTCGGGATCGCCCAGCTGCACCAGCTGCGGGGCCGGGTCGGACGGGGGACGGCGGCCAGCTACTGCTACCTGCTCGGCGGCGAGGAGGGCAACGAGCGGCTGACCGCCGTGGCCGGCTCGACGGACGGGTTCGTCCTGGCCGAGGCGGACCTGCGGGTCAGGGGCGAGGGGACGCTGCTCGGCGCTCGCCAGAAGGGGCAGAGCGACCTGCGGCTGGCCTCACTGAGCGACCCCGGCGACGTCGCGCTCTTGACCGAGGCGCGCCGGGTGGCCGAGGTGCTCGCTGACGAGGATGCGCAGCTCGGCGCGCACCCCGACCTGGCCGACGAGGTTCGCCTGCTGCTCAGCGAGGACGAGGGGGAGTATCTCTTCAAGAGTTGAGGCCTCCGAGAGCCGAGGCGCCTACGGTGAGACGATGCGGGTCATCGGAGGCCGGAGCCGCGGGCGCCGGCTGGCCGCCAAGCTCCCGGCGTCGGTGCGGCCGACGTCGGACCGGGTGCGCGAGTCGATCTTCGACATCTTGGGCTCACAGGGTGGCGTCGACGACCTGCGGGTGGTCGATCTCTTCTGCGGCAGCGGTGCATTGGGTGTCGAGGCGCTGTCGCGTGGCGCGGCATCGGCCACGTTCGTCGACCTCGATCCCGACGCGCTCGCCGCCGTGCGCCAGAACCTCGACGCGGTCGGCCTGGGCGACCAGCCCGCAACCCTGGTGCGGGCGGCACTCCCCGGCTGGCTGGAGTCCGCCGCCGCCGGGGACTTCGACCTTGCGCTGTGCGATCCGCCGTACGACTTCGGGGAATGGCCCACCCTGCTCGGTGCGCTGCGGGCCGACGTGGCCGTCATGGAATCGGGCGCTCCGATCGCGCTGCCCGAGCCCTGGGTGGTCGCGAGAGAGCGCCGGTACGGCGGTACGCTCGTCACCGTGGCTCATCGCAACGGTGCGGGCTCGTGAAGGTCGGGCTCTTCCCGGGATCGTTCGACCCCTTCCACAACGGGCACCTCGAGATCGTCGAGCGAGCCAGCCGGCTCTTCGACGAGGTCGTGGTGGCCGCCCTGCGGAACCCGCAGAAGGGTCTGGCGTTGTTCGACCTCGAGGAGCGCCAGGCGATGCTGGAGGAGGTGGTGGCCCACCTCCCGTCGGTGCGCATCGTCTCGGTGTCGACGCTGCTGGTGAACGTGGCGCGCGACATGGGCCGCGTCGGCGATCGTGCGCGGACTGCGGGCCGTCTCGGACTTCGAGGCCGAGATGCAGATGGCGCAGATGAACAACCACCTGTCCGGCGTCGAGACGATCTTCATCCCGACGAGCCCGGAGTGGTCCTTCGTCGCCTCCAAGCTCGTGCGCGAGGTGTGGCGCTTCGGCGGTGACGTCTCCGCCTTCGTGCCCAAGCCCGTGGCCGAGGCGCTGCAGGCCAAGTACGACCAACGGGGCCCGGATGCGAAGGGGGGCGAGGACGGGTGAGCGACCAGTTCTTGGACGTCGACGACCAGCAACCGGTCGAGGAGGTCGGGATCGAGTCCGTCCTCCACCAGCTCCTCGACTTGTTGGCGACCGCCAAGTCGATGCCGCTGTCGTCCTCGGTGATGGTGTCCCGTGAGGAGGTGACCTCGCTCGTGCAGTCCGCCCTCGAGTGCCTGCCCGACGAACTGCGCCAGGCGCGCTGGCTGCTGCGCGAGCGCGAGGAGTTCATGGCGGAGCGGAGTCGCGAGGCCGACGCGCTGATGGACGAGGTCCGGTCCCAGGCGGAGCACATGGTCCAGCGCACCGAGATCGTGCGCCAGGCCAACGCAGTGGCGCAGCGCATCCTCGACGACGCCAACGAGGAGGCCCGCGCGCTGCGTCATCAGGCCGAGGACTTCGTCGACACCAAGCTGGCCGGCATGGAGATCGTGCTGGACCGGCTCACGCGGACCGTCCAGGCCGGCCGAGCCCGGCTGGCGGCCCCGCTGGTGGAGGCCGCCGCCGCGGACGACGAGGGACCCGGGACGGAGGAGGACGGCTTCTTCGACCAGGACCAGTCGTAGTGGGCGCGAACTGATGGCCGGGGACCCCTTCATCGTCCACGTCGCGCGGCTGCGCCGCTCGCCCGGGCAGCGGGCGCACGAGGTGCGCCGGGGCGAGGTCGCCCTGGCCGGGCCGCTCACGGAGGCCGGGATCGATCCCGGACGCAGCGTGGTGCCCGTCGGGGCCGAGGTGGAGGTCGACGTGAACCTGGTCCCCTTCGAGGGGGGGATCGACGCCGAGGGTACCGTCACCGCACCGTGGGCCGGCACCTGCCGGCGCTGCGTCGAGCCGGTATCCGGTGTGCTGCGCATCCACGTGCACGAGCGGTTCGCCGACGGCCCCCTGGCGGCGCCGTCGGACGAGGAGCTCTATCCCATCGGCGACGACGATATCGACTTGGGACCACTGGTGCGCGACGCCGTCGTGCTCGAGCTGCCCATGGCGCCGCTGTGCCGCGAGGACTGCGCCGGTCTGTGCCCCCGCTGCGGGGCGAATCGCAACGAGGGCGACTGCGGCTGCGTCGCCCCCCGCGATCCCCGGTGGGCTAACCTCGACGTGCTCCGGTAGACGGTCGCTCGTGGGCCGGAAGCGTCCGGCACCGTCCGAGAGCGATCCGAGCGCCCCGAACCGATCGTTGGAGATCCGCCATGGCTGTCCCGAAGAAGAAGAAGTCCAAGGCCAAGGGCCGCAGTCACCAGGCCGCGGCATGGCGGCTCGGCCGGCCCGCCCGCAGCGTGTGCCCCCACTGCCAGGCGTCCAAGACGCCGCACGTGGTCTGCCCGAGCTGTGGCTGGTACAAGGGCCGGCAAGCGGTCGAGGTCGACTGACTTGAGCCGCCGGGGCGAGCGTCCGACCCCCGAGACGCTGGCCACCCTCCCCGTCGCCGTGGACGCCATGGGCGGCGACAAGGCCCCGGGCGACATCGTCGAGGGCGCCCGTCGGGCCGCCGAGGAGCACGGCGTCGGGATCGTGCTGGTGGGGCCGCCCGAGCAGGTGGGCGACACGCTGGGGCTCGAGCTGGTGGCCTGCAGCGAGGTCATCGCCATGGACGAGGACCCGGCCGGCGCAGTGCGCCGCAAGAAGGACTCCTCCCTGGTGCGCGCCGCCGAGTTGGTACGCGACGGCAAGGCCTGCGCCATGGTCTCGGCCGGCAACACGGGGGCGACCATGGCCTCCGCGCTGCTCCGCATGGGCCGCCTGCCCGGTGTGGTGCGGCCCTGCATCGCCACGCCACTGCCCCGATTGGGCCGGACCCCGGCCGTCCTGGTCGACGCGGGAGCCAACGCCGAGTGCACGGCCGCCATGCTGGTCCAATTCGCGCAGATGGGTGCCGCGTACGTCTCCGCCCGCTTCGGCACGGAGTCGCCGTCGGTGGGGCTCCTGTCGATCGGAGAGGAACCGACGAAAGGCACGCCGCTGGTCAAGGAGACGCACGGCCTGCTCGTCGAGGCGGCGGCGAGGGGACGGGACAACGAGGAAAGCTTCGAATTCGTCGGCAACCTCGAAGGCCGGGACCTCCTTCCCTCCCCGGCCGACGTCATCGTCACCGACGGGTTCACCGGCAACGTGACCCTCAAGAGCCTGGAGGGCTCGCTGCGGTTCCTCTTCGACACCATGCTGGGCGTGTTCGGGACCAACGAGGCAACCGAGGAGGCGGCAGCGGTCCTGCTTCCGCACCTCCTGCCGCTGGCGGCCGAGTTCGAACCCGAGAACACCGGAGGAGCCATGCTGCTCGGGACCGACGGCGTGTGCGTCATCAGCCACGGCTCCTCCACTGCAACGGCCATGATGAACGCCGTGCTGGTGGCGCACGAGTGCGCCACCAGGGGTCTGGCCGACCATGTCGCGGCTGCCGTGCGGTCGGCGGAATCCCGGTAAAGGGCCAGCTCAAGCGGGGTAAACGGGCGGTTACAGCCCGTCAACACGTACACTGGTGCCGTGCCAGCCGAAACTCATACCAACCAGGGCCCACTCGACCGCAACGGGGTGTTCGAGCTCATCAGGGACCAGCTGGCCGACATCTTGGAGACGGACCCGTCGTCGATCACCGAGGGTGCCTCTTTCGTCGAGGACCTCGACGCCGACTCCCTGGCCCTGATTGAGCTGGTCGAAGCCCTGGAAGAGGAGCTGGGGGAGCGCACCGTCGGATTCCGCATCGATGACGAGGATCTCGAGGACCTGCGCACGGTCCGGGACGCCGTTGACTACGTCTACGCCAAGCTCGAGGGGGGTTGAGGCCGGCGCTGAGGGGGCGGCCGCACTGGCCGAGCGACTTGGCCACGCCTTCGCCGACCTGAGCCTCCTGCAGCATGCCCTGGCCCACAGGAGCTGGTGCGGCGAGCAGGAGGGTGGCGCGCCGTCGAACGAGCGCCTGGAGTTCCTCGGCGACGCCGTGCTCGGCCTGATCGTCGCCGGTTACGCCTATGAGCGCTACCCGGACTTCGCCGAGGGGAAGCTGGCCAAGATCCGCTCGGCCGTGGTCAACGCCCGCGTATTGGCCCAGGTGGCCGGCCGGCTCGGGGTGGGTGAGGTCCTCCTCCTCGGTCGGGGGGAAGAGGGGTCAGGCGGCCGCTCCAAGGCCTCCATCCTGGCCGACGCGTTCGAGGCCATCCTCGGGGCTGTGTACCTGGACGCCGGCTGGGAGGCGGCCCAGCAGCTGGTGCTGCGCGAGCTGGGGGACCCGATCGAGCGGGCGGGCGAGGAACCCGACGATTTCGACCACAAGAGCAGGCTGCAGGAGAGAACGGTGCGCGACGGCGACGGAACGCCGCGCTATGTGGTGGTCGGCTCGGGACCGGACCATGACCGGGCCTACGTGGCCGAGGTGTTCCTGGGTGGGAAGTGCCTGGGCACCGGTGAGGGGCGTTCCAAGAAGGACGCCGAGCAGGAGGCCGCCCGGGCCGCCTGGGAGGAGCTGACCAGTGCCTGAGCTGCCCGAGGTCGAGACCCTGCGCCAGGACCTGGCCCGCGAGGTGGTCGGCCGCAAGATCAAGTCCGTCTCGGTGGCCAATGGACGCTCCGTCCGCCGGCACCAGTCGGCCAAGCACTTCCGCGCCCCGCTCGAGGGTCGCACCATCAAGTCCGTGGGGCGCCTGGGCAAGTACCTGCTGCTGACGCTCGACAGCGGGGACACGCTCGTCGTGCATCTCGGAATGAGCGGCCAGCTGCTGCGGGTCAAGTCCGCCAAGGACCCCAAGCCCAAGCACACCCATGTCGTCATCACCTTCACCCAGGGCGGTGAGCTGCGCTACGTCGACCCTCGCACCTTCGGCGAGCTGTTCGTCTCCTCACCGCCGCTCAAGGCCGACGGCACGCCGCTCAGCCCGGTGTCGGGGACGGCCGGCGGCGACGGCACGGCCATCCGCAAGGCGATCCCGGAACTGGCCCACCTCGGATTCGATCCGATTGAGGACCTCATGAGCTGGGACCGTTTCGGGGCGTTGCTGCACCAGCATCACGGCGGGATCAAGGCGCTCCTCATGGACCAGAGCTTCACGGCGGGGATCGGGAACCTGTACTCCGACGAGATGCTCTACCAGGCCGGCCTGCGCTACGACCGGCTGGCGGACTCGCTCACGGCGACCGAGGTCCGCCGGCTCTACCGGGCCATCGTGGAGACGCTGGCCGATGCGATCAAGCACCGGGGTTCCTCGTTGGCCGACGAGCAGTACCGGGACCTCTTCGGCGAGATCGGGGACTTCCAGGGATCGCACCAGGTCTACGACCGAGAAGGTCAGGCCTGCCGTCGTTGCCGCAACATGATCGTCCGAGTCAAGTCCGGCGGACGCTCGACGTTCTTCTGCGAGCACTGCCAGGTTTAGCCACCCCCAACGGGTAGGCAGCCGGTAGGGTCGCCCCGATGTTCCTGAAGTCACTCAGCATGAAGGGGTTCAAGTCCTTCGCGGATCCAACGGTGCTGGAGTTCGAGCCGGGGATCACCGTGGTGGTCGGCCCCAACGGCAGCGGAAAGTCCAACGTCGTCGACGCCGTCACCTGGGTGCTGGGCGCTCAGGGACCACGCTCGCTGCGTTCGGCGAAGATGGAGGACGTCATCTTCGCGGGAACGACCTCGCGGCCCCAGCTGGGGCGGGCCGAGGTGTCGCTCACCATCGACAACTCGTCGGGCAAGCTGCCCATCGACCTGTCCGAGGTCACCATCACTCGCATCCTCTTCCGCTCGGGCGACAGTGAGTACGCCATCAACGGGGCACCCTGCCGGCTGCTCGACATCACCGAGTTGCTGAGCGACTCGGGCGTGGGGCGCCAGCAGCACATGATCATCGGGCAGGGCCAGCTCGACACCGTGCTCAACGCCCGTCCCGAGGACCGGCGGGCGATCATTGAGGAGGCGGCGGGGGTCCTCAAGCACCGCCGCCGCCGCGAGCGGGCCGAGCGCCGGCTGGCCGCCACCGCGGAGAACCTCGAGCGCCTGGGCGACCTGGTGCGCGAGGTGCGGCGACAGATCCGGCCGTTGGAGCGCCAAGCGGCCGCGGCCCGCTCGCACGACACGGTGGCCTCCGACCTCTTGTCGGTGCGCCGCTACCTGGCCGGCGCCGAGCTGGCCGACCTCACGGCTCGCCGCCGGGCCGCCGCGCAGAGCCTGACCGTCTGCCGCGACGAGGAGGGCGAGCTCCACGAGGTCCTCGTGCAGCTCGACGCCGACGCGACCTCGACCACGGCCGAGCTGTCGTCGCGTCGCGAGGAGGACCTCGCCAACGCGCTGGGCCGAGTGCAGGGACTCGTCGAGCGCGCCCGCGGACTGTCGGGTGTGCTGCGCGAGCGCGGGCGTGCCGTCGTGGCCGCGCTGGACGCGGCCGCCGACGTCGACGTGGTCTCGACGCTCGAGGCCGAGGGAGCCCGCCTGACCAACGAGCTGGCCGCCGCGGCGGCGGACGAGGCGGCGGGCGGTGCGCCCGAGCGAGCGGAGCTCGGGGAGGCGCTGGCCGCGCTCGACGAGGAAGGAACCGCGCTGGCGGCGCGGTTCTCGGCCGTCTTGGAGGGCGATGCGCCCGACCAGGCGATCGCCCGGGTCCGGGCCCGCACCGAGCTGGTGGCCCACGCCGCCGCCCGCGAGCAACAGGACCTCGATGCGCTGGGCTCGAGGGTCGGCGCGCTCGAGGCCCGCACGGCGGCCGCCGCCGTGCGGGCCGACCTCCTGGCCAAGGCAGCGGACGACCTCGAACAGGCCACGATCGGGCTGCAGGCCGACCTGGCCGGCCGCACCGCCGAGTTGGAGGCGGCCGCCCAGGCGGCGGAGGCCGCCCAGGGGTCGGCCGACGAGGCCGAAGAGGCTCGTCACCGCTCGGGGGCGCGGGCCGAGGCGTTGGAGCGCGCGCTCTCGGACCTGCAGGGCGCGGGTGGGCGCGAGCTGCTGCGCGACATCGACGGGGTCGTGGGCTCGCTGGTCGACCTGGTCGACATCGACGAAGGATGGGACGCCGCCTTCGAGGCCGCCGCGGGCGCCGGCGTCGCCGCCGTCGTGGTCGACGGCCGCCGCTCGGCCCAGGCCGCGCTGTCCACGCTGCGCGAACGGGGCGTCACCGGGGCGGTGCTGGCGCCCCGCCAGTCGGGACAGGCCACCGCAGCCTCCACTGCCGCCGCGCTGCCGCCGGGCAGCAGCGCCGAGCCGGTGCGCTCTCACGTCCGGGCGCGCCAGGGCGGATCGGTGGCGGAGTCGGTCCTCGACACGCTCGTCGGCCGGGCCGTGCGCGTCGACGGCTGGGAGGAGGCGATCGACCTCTCGCTCGCCCGCGACGACCTTGTGGTGGTGACCCCCGAGGGCGACCGTTTCGCGGCCACGGGGTGGCGGGTGCGCTCGGGGACCGCCGTGGTGACCGCGGCCGCCGTCGAGGAGGCGCGGCGGCGGGCGGAGGAGGCAGCGGCCGGCTCCCAGCTGGCACGGGCGCATCTCACCGAGTCGCGGATCGTGCTGGCCCGGGCCCGGGATGCACGTGCTGCGGCCGAGCGGACGGCCGACCGCCACGCCTCGGCCGGCGAGACCGGGCGGGCCGACCGGCAGCGGTCCGCCGAGGAGCAGCGTCACCTGGCCGCCGAGCTCGACGACGCCCGCACCTCGATGAGCGTGGCACAGCAGCGGCTGGCGGACATCACGGCCGAGCAGGCCCAGCTGGCGGGGGCCCTCCCCGAGCTGCAGGAGGCTCTGGACGCCTGGCGTGCGCTCGAGGAACGCCGGGCCGCGGTGGCGGGCCGGCGCCAGGAGCTCGAGGTACGCGTGGCTGGCATCGCCGAGCGCCGGCGCGTCCTCGCCGAGCGCCAGACCGAGGTGGAGCGGCGCCTGCAGGGCCACGCCGAGGAGCGGGCCACGGCGGCCTCCCGCCGCCGCCGCCTGGAGGCCGAGGGCGGGGCGCTGGCCCGCCTGGAGGCGGTGGTCGAACAGGAGCACGCACGGCTCGACGGGATCTTCGAGTCGTTGCGCCACGACTACCAGGACCAGGTCGACGCCGTGCGCGCCGGGGGGAGAAGCTGGAGCGCCTGCGCCAGGACCGCCACACGACCGAGCAGCGCCTCGATGCCGTGCGCAGCCGCACCCGTACGCTCGACCTCGAGGCGAACGAGGTCGACCTGCGCACCGAGGCCCTCCACGAGCACATCGAGCGCGACCTCGGGGCTGCGCCCGGTGAGCTGGCCGGTCTGCCCGAGCCTGAGGCGCCGGAGGGAACCACGCTGAGCCAGCACGCCGAGGAGCTCGAGCGCAAGCTCGTCGCGCTCGGTCCCGTCAATCCGCTCGCCCTCGAAGAGCTCTCCGCCCTGGAGGAGCGCCACAAGGAGCTCGAGGCGCATGTCGACGACGTGCGCGGCGCCCGTCGTGAGTTGCACGAGGTCGTGCGCACCCTCGACCACGAGATCATGACGTCCTTCGCCGCCGCCGCGGCCGACGTCAACGAGCACTTCTCGGCGCTCATTGCGATGCTCTTTCCGGGCGGGACCGGCCGTCTGATGCTGCTCGAGCCCGACGACCTGCTCAACACCGGGGTCGAGATCGAGGTGCGGCCGGCCGGGCGCAACGTGCGCCGGGTCTCGTTGCTCTCGGGCGGTGAGCGCTCCATGGCGGCGCTCGCCTTCCTCTTCGCCGTGTTCCGCAGCCGGCCCTCGCCCTTCTACATGATGGACGAGGTCGAGGCCGCCCTCGATGACGTGAACCTCAGCCGCTTCCTCACTCTCGTCCACGAGTTCCGCGACGAGGCGCAACTCCTCATCGTGAGCCACCAGAAGCGCACCATGGAGACGGGTGACGCGCTCTACGGGGTGACCATGGCCCCGGGCGGCTCGTCGCAGGTGGTCAGCCAGCGGGTGGAGAAGGAGAAGGAGCCGGCGTGACCGGCACCCGTGCGGCCGCCGTCGCAACCGCGACCGTGTTGGCGGTGCACGCGTACGCCGAGATCTTCGACGGGGAGGCGAAGGAGGAGCCGTCGGCGTGATCGGAACCATCATCCTCATCGTCGTGCTGGTGGGTGTCCTGGCCGTCGCCGCCGGGACGATCGCGACGACCCGAGCCCGCCGGCGTTCGGGCACGAGCACTCCGGTGCCGCCCACCCCGGCCTCGACTGCGCCCCCCAGACCGGCCCCGGCGGCGCCGGCGCACACCGCCGGGGTGGAGGCTCCGCCGGAGACAGCGGCGGAACCGGTGGCGGAGGCGGCCACCTACCGCAGCCGCCTGGGCAGCGTGCGCGGGCTCTTCAGCGGAGCGGTCTCGGCGCTGCGGTCCGGCCGGATCGATGCGGCCACGTGGGAGTCACTGGAGGAAGCCCTCATACGGGCCGACGTGGGCGTCGCCACCTCGAACGCGCTCCTCGAAGACCTCCGGGCCAAGGTGGCGGCCAAGGAGACCAGCGGCGGTGCCGACCTGCTCGAGGCGCTCGGCACGTCCATCCGCGCGCTGCTCGAGACGGCGGGCTCGCGCACGCTGCGCTTTGACGGCGTGGCCGGTTCGCCGGACGTGTGGCTGCTGGTCGGGGTCAACGGGGTGGGCAAGACGACCACCGTCGGCAAGCTGGCCCGCCGCCAGTCGGCCGCAGGGCGTTCGGTCCTGCTGGCAGCCGGGGACACCTTCCGGGCCGCCGCCGCCGACCAGCTGGCCATGTGGGCCGAGCGCACGGGCACCGAGATCGTGCGTGGCGCCGAGGGAGGCGACCCCAGCGCCGTCGTGTTCGACGCCGTCCAACGTGCCGCGGCACGAGGCAACGACCTGGTCCTGGCCGACACGGCGGGGCGGCTGCATACGAAGGTGAACCTGGTCGAGGAGCTCAAGAAGATCCGGCGGGTGGCCGACCGCGATCCGGGCAACGTCACCGAGGTGCTCCTCGTCCTGGACGCGACGACCGGGCAGAACGCGCTCGCCCAGGCCCGGCAGTTCACCGAAGCGGTCGAGGTGACGGGCATCGTGCTCACCAAGCTCGACGGCACGGCCAAGGGCGGTATCGTGATCGCCGTCCAGCGGGACCTGGGCCTGCCCGTCAAGCTGGTCGGCCTCGGTGAAGGTCCCGACGACCTCGTCGACTTCGATCCCGACGAGTTCGTCGACGCCCTGCTTGCCACCGACTGACGGTCCGCGCGAACGAGGGGAGTGCCTATGAACGACAAGCAGGTACGGATCCTGGCCGTGGCGCTGGTGATCCACGTCATCCTTCTGAAGCTGACCTGGCTGGACCTGCGCAGGCGGCCCGATGACGCAGTTCGGGGCAAGAAGCGGTTCTGGCGGCTCGCGTCCAGCCTCAACACGACCGGATCGGTCGCCTACTGGCTGTTCGGGCGCCGGCGCCCGCCCGCGGTGGTGGCCGCGCCGGCCTGACTCCTCAGGCCCAGCGGACCTGCATGCCCTCGAGGAAGAGGCCCAGGACGTCCCGGTCACCCTCGATCACCAGGTCGCCGACGCCGGCACGGTTCCACAGCGCGCGGTAGAGGTCGCCTGCCTTCCCGGTCACCGTGCACGCGGCGTCGCCTCCGCTTTCCCCCGGCGTCGTCGTGATCCGGTCGCCGTCGATGTGCAGCGCCCAGGCGTCGTCCACGTCGCGGCAGCGCAC
This sequence comes from uncultured Acidimicrobiaceae bacterium, assembly GCA_963787525.1. Classification (GTDB taxonomy): domain Bacteria; phylum Actinomycetota; class Acidimicrobiia; order Acidimicrobiales; family RAAP-2; genus Bog-473. The sequence continues at coordinate 304,942 of CAWBDK010000001.1, forward strand.
GACCAACGTGGTCGGCACCTCCGCCCGCCGCCTCGTGGCACGGCGGGGCACGAAGCAGACCAGGAGCTCGTCCACGCCGTCGGCCGCGAAGGCCGGCGTGCACCGCCTGACGGGGGTGCCGGCCGCCAGCTCCGCGTCGGTCCGGTGGATCGCCGTCTCGTGGGCCTGGCGGCGGGCCCACATGGCGAGCGGCGAGGGCGCCGGCAGGAAGGTCCAGCACTCGAGGTCGGGCGGTGCGGCGGCCAGCGCGGCGGCCAGCGCGTCGCACCCGTGGCGGAGCCAGTCGGCCAGCTCGGCGTCGTCGGGCCACGCGCCCACCACGTCGTCGAGCTCGACCTCCCACACCTCGGTGCGCGCGTCGGCGACGTAACCGGTGGCCCAGCGGTGCACGCCACCCAAGTGCCGAACCAGGTCGCGGACCGTCCACTCCGGGCACGTGGGCACGGCCGCGTCGGGGCCGGCCGCCGCGGCGGCCGCCGCCATCGACTCGCCTTCGACCCGCAGGACGTCGATGTGGGTGGCGACCTCCACGCGTGGCTGCCCGCTCAGCTGACCTTGAGCAGGTCGATGACGAAGACGAGGGTGTCGTGTGCCGCGATGCCGGGCGCGGGGGACTGCGAGCCGTAACCGAGGCTCGAGGGGATGATCAACTCGCGCCGCCCGCCCGCCTTCATGCCCACCACGCCCTTGTCCCAGCCGGGGATGACCTGTCCCGCACCGAGCGTGAACGAGAACGGCTGGCTGGTCCACGACGACTGGATCACCTTGCCGGACGAGTAGGTCGCCAACACGTACTGCACGGTGACGGTGTCGCCGGGGGCGGCCGCTTGCCCGGTACCGGTGATGAGGTCGGCGCTCTGCAACGACGTCGGCGGGGTGCCCGAGGGGACGGTGACGGTGGGTGCGGAGCCGGCGGTGCCGGCGGGGGAGCGGTCGGCGACGGGGATCGGTTCGATGGCGGCGGGCGCCGCTCCGCCGCCGGCCGTGGTGGACGTGGCGGACGTGCCCCTGGTGGTGTTGGTGCTCGACGGCTGCGACGGCGAAGAGCTGCAGGCGGCCAGGCCGAGCGCGCCCGCGGCAGCGATCACGAACGCGAGCGTGCAGGAGCGAAGGTTCGGACGGGACATGGGCCGCGACGGTAGCCGTTCGCCGAGGCAGCGCCGCCGCGGCCGGCGCCGGCGCTGCGCTTCAACGGGTGATGGCGTAGGGGTCCCACGCCGGGGGCGCGGTGCGCAGATGCTCCTCGATGGCGGCGCGCACCACGCCCCGCTCCAGGGCGCTCTCGACGCCCCCGCGCGGTGACAGCGTGGGCGTCAGGCCGGACACCCCCTCGGCCACCCACGACGCGGTCCCGCCCGCCGCGGCCTCCTGCGCCGTCAGCCCCTCCGCCAGCGCGGTGAGGTCGACGCGCGGGCGCACGGCGCGGGTCCGGTACTGCACCCAACTCTCGTAGCGGTAGGCAAGCTCGTACCGCTGCCCCCTCAAGGTAAGTACCGCGCCACGCCCGGTCGCGTTGTTGACCGCCATGGGGTGCAGGCCCTCCACCCACTGCCCGGCGAAACGGTGGCCGCCGCCGCTCGGCGCTTGTCCGAGCACCGTCACGACGGCGAGGTCGATGTCGGGCACCTCGGTGATGGTGACGGATCCCGACGCGAGGGCGTCCTCGCTTGTCCCGAGGGTGGCGTCCTCTTCGGCCCACAGGTCCCGGGAGCGCTCGGGGTGGTCGCACAGCTCGGGCAGACGCCCGAGCAACTCGCAGTACAGAGCCGCCGTCAGTGCGTCGTAGTCGGCCGGCGGGTCATGCAGCGGGCTGCGCCCGGGGTCGGCGAACGCCGAGAGCGCCATGGACACGCGCGCCGCGTGCCGCGAGGTGGTCACCGCGAAGTCGCCCGCCGCGCGCCACCTCGACGAGCAGCTCGCGCCGGGGCAACGCGTCGGCGGGGGCGACGAGCGCGAACAGGCCCACCAGCCCGTCCTGGTCGAAGTGGTTGTTCGACACGGCCGCCGCATCCCCATGGCGGTCGAAGGCGTCGAGGTACAAGAAGGCCATTTCCGCCGAGAGGTCCGCCGCGAACTCGGGCGGGCTGGCGATACCGGGCCAATGGGACAGGCAGAGCACCGTCCCCTCGGCCGGGGAGCCGTCCACGACGACGTTGGGCGACCCCGCCAGGTCCCCGTAGGCGACGTAGTGGAGGTCGCGGCCGCGTGTTCGCACCAGGCCGATCGTATGGCGCGCCGCCGCTCCAGGCAGGAACGTTGAGAGCGCGGGAGCAGGTCGGCGCCGAGGCTCGAGCGGTGGTCAGCCGGAATCCCCCGGCGGATGGGGCTTTGCCGACGAACCTCGTGGCTAACCTGAGAGCCCATGTTCGACGCCCTCTCCGACCGCCTGGAGCGGATCTCGACACGCCTGCGGGGCAAGGGGCGTATCAGTGAGGCGGATCTCGACGAGGCCCTCGGTGAGATCCGCACCGCGTTGCTCGAGGCCGACGTCGAGATCAGCGTCGCCCGGCGCTTCTGCGATGGCATCCGGCTGCGGGTCAGCACCGAGGCGCTCGCCAAGAGCCTGACCCCGGGCCAGCAGGTCATCCGGGCGGTGCACGAGGAGCTGATCGGCGTCCTCGGCGGCGAGACACTCAAGCTCAGCTACGCCTCGCGGCCGCCCACCGTGGTGCTGATGGCCGGGCTCCAGGGTTCGGGCAAGACGACGACCTCGGCCAAGCTCGCCCTGTGGTGGAAGCAGCAGGGGCGCAACCCCCTCCTGGTCGGTGCTGACCTGCAGCGGCCGGCCGCCGTCGAGCAGCTGCGCGTCCTCGGACAGCAGGCGGGGGTCAGCGTGTTCAGCGAGCCCACCGACCCCGTCGCCTGCGCCCGGGCCGGCCTGGAGGAGGCCCGCCGGCTCGGCCGCGACGTCTGCATCATCGACACGGCCGGTCGCCTGACGATCGACGCCGAGCTCATGGACCAGATCCGCGACATCTCGGCCGCCACGGAGCCCCACTACACGTTCCTGGTCATCGACGCCATGATCGGTCAGGACGCGGTAGCCACCGCGAAGGCCTTCCACGACACCCTCGAACTGAGCGGCGTCATCCTCACCAAGCTCGACGGCGACGCCCGCGGCGGCGCCGCACTGTCCGTCAAGGGGGTCGTCGGCAAGCCGATCGCGTTCGCCAGCACGGGGGAGCGGCTGGCCGATTTCGACCTCTTCCACCCGGACCGCATGGCCGACCGCATCCTCGGCATGGGGGACGTGCTGAGCCTGATAGAGCAGGCCGAGCGGAGCATGGACTCCGACGAGGTGGCCAAGAGCGCCAGCCGCCTCATGCAGGGCCAGTTCACCCTGGACGACTTCCTCTCCCAGCTGCGCCAGGTCAAGAAGATGGGCTCGATCGGCGGCCTCATGCGACTCATGCCGGGCATGTCCAAGGAGATGCGCCAGGCAGCCGGGCAGATCGACGACGGCGAGGTGGCCAAGGTCGAGGCCATCGTCTGCTCCATGACCCCGGACGAGCGCAACGACACCTCACTCCTCGACGGCTCGCGGCGTAGCCGGGTGGCCCGGGGCTCGGGAACCAGCATCCAGGACGTGAACACGCTCCTGAAGCAGTTCAAGGAGATGCAGAAGATGATGAAGGGGATGGCGTCGGGCAACATGCCCAACCTCCCCGGGATGCCCTCCATGGCCGGGATGAGCGGCCGCGCCGCTCGCAAACTGGCCCAGCAGGCGGGGGGTCCCGGTCTCCCCGGTGCCCCGAAGGAAGCCGACTTCGACATGCTCTCCCAGCTGATGGGCGACGACTCTGAGCTGGCCGCGCGCCTTCCCGGGCCTGCCGGCGCCGGCGCCGGCGCAACCCGTGGTCAGCGTCAACAAGGGCACCAAGAAGAAGAAGAAGGGCGGGCGGGTGACCCCACCGAAAGGTCGGTAGTCCCGCCATCTGCCAGAATGGATGGCGACGACGTCCAGATCAGTGGAGGAATCAGTTTCGTGGCAGTGAAGCTCCGCCTCGTGCGGATGGGTAAGAAGAAGCAGCCGACCTACCGGGTCGTGGCCGCCGACAGCCGATCACCCCGTGACGGCCGGTTCCTCGAGATCGTGGGCACCTATGCGCCACGAGGCTCATCGACGGCCGAGCCGGACGCCGTGATCCAGATCGACAACGCGAAGGCCGTCAAATGGCTGGTCAACGGCGCCAAGCCGACCGAGCGGGTCGAGCGCCTCCTCAAGACGTCAGGGGCTTTGGACGAGTTCGCCGCGGCGAGGTCCACGTGACCGACCTCTACGAAGCGGGCGACATCAACCAGACGGATGGTCCCAACGCCGACGTCAACGACGTCGACGACGTCGACGACATCGATGAGGCCGACGACGAGTCGATGAGGCCGACGAGGTCGACGAGGGCGTCGGTGAGGGCAACGAGCTCACGGCAGTCGACGGCGGAACGCCGCTGACGGTCTTGACGTACCTGGCCCGTTCCCTCTCCAACGACCCCGACGCCGTGGTCATCGACACCGACGAGCGCCGCAGCGGCCTCCGGCTCAGCCTCCATGTCGCCCCCGACGACATGGGACGGGTGATCGGCCGGCGGGGTCGCACCGCGCAGGCGATCAGGACCCTGGTCAACGTGGCGGGCGCCAAAGACGGCGTCCAGGCCAGCGTGGACATCGTCGACGACTGACCTGCTCAAAGTCGGCCGGGTCGCCAAGGCCCACGGCCTGCGGGGCGAGGTGGTCGTCCAGCTCTGGACCGACCAGGCGCAACGGCTGAGCCCCGGCTCGGTCTTCGCCTCCGCCCGGGGCACCCTCCGAGTCGTCTGGTCGAAGCCGTTCGGCGACGCGCGCTTCATCGTGCAGTTCGAGGACGTGGAGGACCGCACGGCGGCCGAGGGTCTGCGCGGGGTGGATCTCGAGGCGGAGCCACTCGATGTGCCGGGCACCCTGTGGGTGCACGAGCTGATCGGTGCGACGGTACGCGATGCCGGCGGCGCCGAACTCGGCCGGATCGCCGCCGTCGAGCCCAATCCGGCCAGCGACCTCCTGGTGCTCGAATCGGGCGGGTTGATCCCGGCCCGCTTCATCACCCACCACGACCCGGCGGCCGGCACGGTCGAAGTCGACATCCCGGAAGGGCTGCTCGAGCTGTGAGGCCCGGGTCATGAGGAAGGGGTCATGAGGATCGACCTCTTCACGATCTTCCCCGACGTGGTCGGCTCCTACTGTGGCGCGTCGGTCCTCGGGCGGGCCATCGAGGCGGGCGCGCTCGACGTGCGCGTGCACGACCTGCGCCAGGGCGCCGAGGAACCCAGGCGCTCGGTCGACGACAGCCCCTACGGAGGTGGCGCCGGCATGGTCCTCATGGCGGAGCCGCTCTTCCGCTGCGTCGAGGCCGTACCCGACCTGCCGCGGCCGCTCTACCTGCTGGCGCCGGGCGGGCGGCGCTTCGACCAGGAGGTGGCGGCCGAACTGGCCACCTGCGCCGCCAGCCCGGCCGGTGGCTTCTCGCTGCTCTGCGGCCGCTACGAAGGGGTGGACCAGCGCGTGGCCGACCACCTGGTCGACGGCGAGCTCTCGGTGGGCGACTTCGTTCTGGCCGGCGGGGAGCTGGCGGCGCTGGTGGTGGTCGAGGCGGTGGCCCGCCTCGTGCCCGACGTGCTCGGCAACGAGGAGTCCCCGCTGGACGAGAGCTTCACGAGCGGGCTGCTCGAGTACCCCCAGTACACCCGACCGGCCGAGTTCCGGGGATGGGCGGTGCCCGAGGTGCTGCGCTCCGGGGATCACGGCGCAGTGGACGCCTGGCGCCGCCGAGAGGCGCTGCTGCGGACGGCCGAGAGCCGCCCGGACCTCATCGAGCGCCTGGTCAGGGCATCGGCGCTCAGCGCCAGCGACGTGCAGGTCCTGTCCGAGCACGGCTACCATGTTCCGTCCGGCACCGAGCCGGTGTGACCGAAGGACGCCTCCCATGCACCCCACCGAAACGATCGATCGCGACAGCCTGCGCGACGACATCCCCGAGTTCCGGCCCGGCGACACCGTCAAGGTCCACGTCCGGGTGGTCGAGGGGAACCGGCAGCGGGTGCAGGTCTTCCAGGGAGCCGTCATGCGGCGCCAGGGCGGTGGGGTGCAGGAGACCTTCACCGTGCGCAAGGTCAGTTTCGGGGTCGGCGTCGAGCGCACCTTCCCGGTGCATTCGCCGACGATCGCCAAGATCGAGGTGGCGACGCTGGGCGACGTCCGGCGGGCCAAGCTGTACTACCTGCGTGATCGCCACGGGAAGGCGGCCAAGATCAAGGAGCGTCGTGTCCCCCGGGGCAAGGCGGCCAGCGACGTCATCGTCGAGGAAGTCGAAGAGGTCGAGGACGTCGAGGACGTCGACGAGATCGAAACCGTCGGCGAGATGGAGGCGGTCGACGAGATCGAGACCGTCGACGAGGCGGACGAGGTCACCGAGGAGGACGCGGACGAGTAGGACCGGCGCCGCGTGAGCGAGGAAGACCTCGAGCGCTACGAGTCCGAGATAGAGCTCGGGCTCGTCCAGGAGTACCGGGCCGTCCTTCCTGTCTTCGCCTACGTGATCGAGACAGAGCGGCGTTTCTATCTGGCCAACGAGGTGTCGCTCAACGTGCGGTCCGACACGACGCCGGCATGCATCGAGCTGGAGCTGCGTGACGCCTGGGTCTGGGACATGTACCGCCCGGCTCGGTTCGTTCCCGAGGTGCGCGTGGTCACCTTCCGTGACGTGAACATCGAACGGCTGCCTGAACAAGAGCTCTGATCGGTCCGACCGGCGCGACCGTTCCCCGGTCATGGGGAACGCTGACCGGCGCAGAGTCGCACTCGGTGGGTTCGGCGAGGCCGTGGCCGCCGCGCACTACCGGGCGCGCGGGTACACCGTCCTCGAGCAGAACTGGCGCTGCGCCGGCCGGCGAGATCGACCTCGTCTGCGCCCGTGGCCAGCACCCTGGTCGTCTGCGAGGTCAAGGCCCGTCACGGGACGGCCCACGGCCATCCGCTCGAGGCCGTCGACGCGGGCCAAGCAGCGCCGGCTGCGCCGCCTGGCGGCGGCGTACCTGCACAGCCAGGACAGGTGCTGGGCCGAAGTCCGCTTCGACGTGGCCGGCGTCCTCGACGGGACGCTTGCACGTCGTCGAAGGTGCGTTCTGAGGCGGCGCGGCCTAGGGTCCGTGCCTATGGAGACACTCATCATCGAGCGCAAGGACGGCGTCGTGACCGTCACGATGAACCGCCCCGAGCGCAAGAACGCCGCCAACGGCAAGATGCTGACCGAGCTGCACGCCACCTTCACGGAGGTGGAGGACAACCCGGACGACCGGGTGATGGTGCTGACGGGGGCGGGGGGAGCCTTCTGCTCGGGGGCCGACCTGTCGGACCCCAGCGGCCCCGCCACCGACCCGACGCGTTCGGGCCTGTCGCGCATGCGTCGCCTCGGGGACGTCGCCCTGGCCCTGCATCACCTGTCCAAGCCCACCGTCGCCAAGGTGGACGGGTTCGCCGTCGGTGCCGGGTTCTCGCTGGCGCTGGGCTGTGACCTCGTCGTCTGCAGTGACCGGGCCAAGCTCTCCATGATCTTCGCCAAGCGCGGCCTGGCGCTCGACAACGGTGCGTCCTGGCTCCTCCCGCGGCTCGTCGGCATGGCCAGGGCCAAGGAGATCGCGCTGTTCGGAGGCATGTGGAGCGGTGAGGAAGCCGCTGCGATGGGCCTGGTGAACCGGGCCCTCCCGCTGGACGAGCTCGACAGCTTCGTCGACGAGTGGGCCAGGACCCTCGCCGCCGGTCCGCCCCTCGCGCTCTCAATGACCAAGACGCTGCTCCATGCCTCCTCCATGGCGTCAATGGAGCAGGCCGTGGAGGACGAGGCCCGCTGCCAGGCCCTGAACTTCTCGACGAAGGACACGCAGGAGGCGATGGCTGCCTTCGCAGAGAAGCGGGAGCCGGTCTTCATCGGTCGCTAATAGACTGGCATTCGTGCTGAATGGCGTGCAAGGGATGGTCGGGGACACCGCGTTGGTGACCAAGGCGATTGAGGGCGCGCACCACCCCGGAAGGATCCGGGCCCGGGGTGAGGAGTGGCTTGCAATCCCACTCGACCCCGACGCCACGATTCCCGTCGGGACCGATGTCGTGGTGGCCGACGTCGAGCGAGGGTTGCTCGTCGTCTACGCCTTCGACAGCTAGAGAGAGGTACCACAATGTTTGCATCGGCCGGAGAAGTGGTCGGGATCGTCGTCATCGCCGCGCTGGCGGGACTCGGGGTTGTGTCGCTGTTCGCGTCCCGGTTCATCAAGATCGTGCAGCAGGGGAGTGTCGGCGTCGTCAAGCGACTGGGTGAGTTCAAGTCGGTGGACCAGCCGGGCATGCGCATCCTGGTGCCCTTCATCGACAAGCATGGAGAAGGTCGACGTGCGCGAGTTCCCCATGACGGGCGACCAGCAGGCGGTCATCACCAAGGACAACGTGTCGCTGCAGGTGAGCGCGACGATCTTCTGCCAGGTCATCGACGTCAAGTCGGCGCTGTTCGAGATCAACGACTTCCAGCTCGCGGTCGACCAGCTCTCGCGCACGGCGCTGCGCGCCGTGTTCGGCGAGCTCTCGCTGGACCAGGCGCTCTCCGAGCGTGAGACGATCAACAGCCGCATGCAGGACCACATGGCCGACGCCACGGCCAAGTGGGGTGTGCGCCTGAACCGAATCGAGATCCTCGACATCACCCCACCCTTGAACGTGGTGCAGGCGATGTCCGAGCAGAAGGAGGCCGAGCAGCACAAGCGCGCGCCATCTTGAAGTCCGAGGGCGAGCAGCAGGCGGCCGTCAACAGCGCCGGAGGGCGCAAGCAGGCGGCAGTGCTCGAGGCCGAGGGGGCCAAGCAGTCGGCCATCCTGCGGGCCGAGGCCGAGATGAAGGTGCTGGAGCTCCAGGCCGAGGGTGAGAAGAAGGCGCTCGAGCTGCGTGGCGAAGGGGAGGCGTCCCGCCTCACCTCCATCGACACCGCCACCATCAACCCGCACACGCTCGCCGTGCTGCAGTTGAAGGCGCTCCAGGACATCGCGGCGTCGAACAATGCCAAGATCGTCGTGCCCTACGAGGCGACGAGCCTCATGGGCGCGGCCGAGGTGCTGCTCTCGACGCTGCGCAACGAGGACATGGGCGACGCCAGCGCCAACGGCGCCACGCCCCCCGTGGCCACGCCGGCCCGTCCCCCCAGAGAGCTGCCGCCGCAGGACAGGTAGGACCGGACGGGACCGGACGGGACAGGGGGGCGGGGGCGGCTCTCACTCCGGGCGCTGCGCAATGAAGACAAACTCTCGACCGGGCCGATCAGGAGCGTCCCGGACCTCTCGAACCGTGAAGCCGGCTTTTGACAAGCAGTTCGTCAGCTCGTCCTTGGTTCGGAACCGCAAGGTGGAGTTCGAGGTGAGGACTGCTCCATCGCGCTCGAACACGAACGTCGAGCAGAACGAGACCAGAGGTTCCTGCACTCCCGTCACCTCGACCCAGGAGTCCACGGGGCCGACCCCGGGGATTTCCGCTCGGGTGTGGGACTCCTCCGCCGTCCATCTGCGCCACGCCCGGTCCTCGGGCACTCGGCTCTCGAAGACGAGGCGTCCTCCGGGCCGCAACGCCTGGCCAATTGCTTCGAGCGTCGCCGACCAGTCGTGATCCTCCACGAAGACCTGGGCGACGTTTCCGGTCATGGTCGCCACATCGACCTGCAGAGGCGGCATGGTCCCCATAACCCCGAGAATCCAGCGAACACGGTCCGCCCCAGGCTTCAATCGGGCGACCTCGAGCGAGGCCGCAGCCGGATCGAGCCCCACGACGACGACATCGCGTCGGGCGAGGAGACAGGCAAAGGTGCCGGTGCCGCAGCCGACGTCGAGAACGCGATGGGAGTGGAACTCACCCACCAGAGCGACGTAAGCCTCGAGGTCCGAGCGATGGGGGTCGAGCGCGTCGTAGACCTGCGCCAGCCGGGGATTCTCGTAGTGCGCATCGGCCATGGCCCCGACGCTACGGTGCCGGCGGGCCATCGGCCCTGTGGGACGGCCTTGCGGAATCGGAGGGCTCCCGACTGGCGATGTGACTCCGGCCATGTTCAGGCTCGAAGGACCCCTGCTTCAGCGGCGTGATTGAGCCAAACGCCTAGCCTGCGTCGGTGGACTCCAGTCCAGCCGATTCCATAAGGATCAATGCCGCGGCGTGGGACCAGCGTCACGACGGCCAGATGGAGGCGGCACGCCGAGGTTGGTCGGCCACCGAGCCGATCTGGGGCATTTTCGGAGTGTCCGAGGAATCGGTCCGCCTTCTTCCACAGAAACTGGAGGGAATGGTTTGCCTGGAGATTGGTTGTGGGACGGCGTACGTCTCGGCATGGCTGGCTCGCCGCGGTGCTCGACCTATCGGGGTCGACCCCTCCGCTGGTCAACTGGGAATCGCACGCAAGTTTCAAGTCGAGTTCGGCTTGGAGTTCCCCCTCATCAGGGCGGCGGGCGAGCACGTTCCCCTCGCCGACAGCTCGGTGGACTTGGTCATAAGCGAGTACGGAGCCGCGATATGGGCCGACCCGTACAACTCGATCCCCGAAGCATCCCGGCTCCTCCGCTCGGGCGGCTCACTGATCTTTCTCGGGAACAGCACGTTGCTCATGCTCTGCGTTCCCGACGAGGACGGAAGGCCCGCGACCGAGCGGCTCCTCCGTCCCCACTTTGGGATGCATCGAGTCGAATGGCCCGATGACCCGACGATCGAGTTCCACCTCGGCCACGGAGATTGGATACGTCTCCTGCGATCGAATGGCTTTGAGATACATGACCTGGTCGAATTGAGGCCCCCGCCCGGGGCATCGTCGCGCTACGGCTTCGTTGATACCGAATGGGCCGATCAGTGGCCTTGTGAAGAAATTTGGTGTGCCAGAAAGGCGTAGCGGCGCCCAGCCGACTTGCACCTGGGCTGTGATCGATTCGCCATCAGAGACCCGCCCTCCTTCTACTGCGTGGGCGACTCCCTGCCCCGCACGGCAGCGAGGGCCTGGCTGGCCGCACGAAGTTCGGCCAACGTTGCCGGAGTGGGCGCTCTCACCTCCTGCTTGGCCGCCTTGATCAAGACAGTCTGAGCCTGCAGTTCCTCGCCGGGGATCTCTTCGGCCGCAGACGCGCTGCTGGTCTCTCCGATGACAGAGCCTTTCGTCGCAAGTCCGATCGCACCGGAGCCGATGACGCTGCCTTCATAGGCATCACTTTGATCGATCCGCTGGTCGAGACGCTCGAGCGCGGCCAAGAGCTCGCTCCGGAGATTGGCCGAAGGGTCACCGAGATAGGCCTCGATCGTCGTTTCCACATCGCCCAGCTCCAATTCGAGTGTGGCGTCGACGGCCACCTCCTCGTCGCCATCGCTCTGGTGTTTCCACCGTCCGAACATTGCAGGGGTCCTTCCTGTTGGTTGAGGCCGACCATGGCTGGGTCCAGCCCATAGTGCCCTGCATCCGCGGGCAATGCCGCGTAGGCGAGTCTGAGGGTATCCCCGTGGTGCTCAGGGTCCCCCGCCGGGACCGGGGCACGCGCCATCGTGTCGTCGCTCGTCATCATCATCGTCTCGACGAGTAGAGAGTCGGTTCCCGCCCCGGTTCGCGATCGCCGCGGTCGCCAGTGCACTCGGACACCCGAAATCCGCCCCAAACGGCACGTGGACGGACGGTGTCTCAAGCCTCCACGGCGAACAATTGCCAGGTGCCCGGCACCCCCTTGAGTTCGTGTTCGCCGCGGTCGATGAATTCGATGCCAGACCCGGCAACCAGATCCACCACGGTGCGTGACACAAGTACCTCGCCAGGGCCGGCGAGCCCTGCCACCCGCGCTCCCACGTGGACGGCGATACCGCCGAGATCGTCGCCCCGAATCTCACACTCGCCGGTGTGCAACCCCGCGCGTATCTCTACGCCCAGTCCTCGAGCGCCGTCGCGTATGGCACCCGCACAGTGGATCGCCCTGGCGGGACCGTCGAACGACGCGAAGATACCGTCGCCGGTGCTCTTGATCTGTCGCCCCCCGTAACGTCCCACCTGTCGGTGGACCATTGCGTCGTGATCGTCCAGCAGACCCCGCCAACGATGGTCACCGAGATCCACGGCCCGCCTGGTGGAGTCCACGATGTCCGTGAAGACCATGGTGGAGAGCACGCGGTCGGGTTCGTGGGTCGAGCGGCGGCCGGTCAGGAACTCCTCGACTTCGTCGAAGAGAGCCGAAGTGTCCCCCACCCAGAAGAAGTGATCGTCGCCGGGAAGCTCGATATATCGGGCTCCATGGATGTGCTCACTGAGATACCGGCCGTGCCCGACCCGGATCGGGATGTCCCCGGTCCGGTGCAAGATCAGAGTTGGAACGCGAATACTTGGCAGCACATCTCGAACGTCAGTATCGGCGTTCATGTTCATCAGCGAACGGTACGCCGCCGGGCTCGTCGCTCGCCGTTCGAAGGCGGCCCACCTCCGTCGAAATTCGAGGTCATTGGCGACGGAGGGCGCGAAGTAGTCCACCGTGTTGTCGCCGCCCCAACTCTCGATCTTCGCCTCGACGAATCGGTCGAGCACCTTTGGCGGGTAGCCCCAGGGATAGTCCGCTGCCTCGGTCATCCGAGCGAAGGTCCCGTACAGCACGAGTGCCGAAACCCGTTCAGGGTAGGTTGCCGCGAAGAGCATGGACATCGGCCCGCCCTCCGAGATCCCGAACACGGCCGCCCGTTCCGATCCTGCAGCGTCCATGACGGCACGCAGGTCCTGCATCCGATCCTCAAGAGTCGGTGCCCCCTGAATCGGATCCGACAAGCCGAGGCCGCGGCGATCGAAGAGGATCAGGCGACTGAAGGAGGAGAGTGCTCGCAGGCAATGCGCCGTGGCGGGATCCTCCCACGCCATCTCGACATGCGAGACATACCCGAGGATCGCGACCAGGTCGAAAGGACCATTGCCCACGACCTGATAGGCGATGTGGAGGCCATCAGCCGTCCTCGCGTACCGGGTCTCGGGCACATCTGCCACGGTTATACAGTCTGCCGGATAGACCCCGTGCACGCCCGCCCGAGCTGCCACGGGAGGTCAGAGGGGAATCTCGTGACAACGGCGGACGAGCGGAGCATGGTCCGGACCGGGCAGACTGACGCGGTGGGTGATGCAGCCACGTTCCGACTCGATGGCCACGTGGCCACCATCACCTACAACCGACCCGACGCCCTCAACGCCATCAACGCCGAGATGAGACGCGACCTCAACGACGCCTTCTCGCGCTTTCGCGATGACGAGGACGCATGGGTGGCCATCGTCACCGGTTCGGGGCGCGCCTTCTGCGCCGGCGCCGACCTGCGCCACGGAGCCGGGTCCGCGGGGGAGTTCGCCGGCACGTTCTGGGAGAAGCCGACGCTGAATTCCTTTGAGAGCGGCTGGGAGATCTTCAAGCCGGTCATTGCCGCCGTGAACGGGTACTGCCTGGGTTACGGACTCACGCTTGCCAGCTGGTGCGACTTCGTCCTGGCCAGTGACCGAGCCGAGTTCGGTCTTCTAGAGGTGAGGCTCGGAGTCCCGGCAATTGTGGCGTCGATACGCCTGCCGCAGCGCATCAACTGGGCCGACGCGATGGAGCTGTTGCTCACAGGGGAGCGGATCGATGCGCAGCGAGCCCACGACGTTGGTCTGGTCTGGCGGATCGTCCCCCATGACACCCTCCTCGACGAGGCCAATGCACTGGCGAGTCGTCTCCTCGCTGCAGCGCCTCTGGCCCAGCGGGTCATGAAGGAGATGGCGATGCGGACCCGGCACATGGGGACGCTGGAGGCCATCCGCTTCGGCGAGACGATGCGGCACGTCGCCGGGGGGACCCAGGACGCGGCGGAAGGGTTTCGGGCCGCCGCGGAACACCGCCCGCCGCGCTGGACGGGCCGATGAGGCGCGTCTGACCGTCCGTGCCGCCCGAGGTGTCGGGACACGCGGCCACCTGAGAGAGGCCGACGTGGTTCCCACGGGCGCTCCCGAGCCGACCGTACGCCCCAGATCGTCGCGCGGAGAGCCGCCGAGACAGCGCCTTGTGCCGAACCGCGGCGGTGTACGGGACATGCCCCCGCAGGACCGACTCGGCGGTAGGGGACTCCCGGCATGTCCCGACATGATCCCGATCCACCCGGGGCGTAGGGAGCCCCTCGTCGCCTACGGTGGGGCCGTACTCGCCGGAGAAGGACTCCCATGACCACTGAGAACGTGGCGATCCTGTTCACCGACATCGTGGGATCGACGGAGCTGTCCCAGCGCCTTTCGCCGGAGGGGGCCGACGAAGTCCGCCGGGGGCACTTCTCGATCCTGCGCCAGGCGATCGCCCAAAAGGGCGGCACCGAAGTGAAGAACGTGGGAGACGGGGTGATGGCGGTCTTCGGCTCTGCATCGGCCGCCCTGGGGTGCGCCGTCGCTATGCAGCAGGGCGTGGAACAGGACAATCGCAAGAGCCGGCACCCCGCCGTCGGACTGCGCATCGGCCTGAGCGGCGGCGAGGTCGTCCCGGAGGACAACGACTACTGGGGCGACTCGGTGATCGAGGCCGCCCGGCTGTGTGCCCTGTGCGAAGGCGGGCAGATCCTTGCGTCCGACGTCGTGCGATTGACGGCGGGACGGCGCAGCCCTCATCAATGCCGGTCGGTCGGGGCGTTGAACCTGAAGGGTCTCCCCGACCCCGTCGGGACGGTCGAGGTGCTCTGGGAACCTCTCGAAGGGGTGGATACCGGTCACTCGATCCCGCTCCCGGGCCCTCTGGCCGTGCGTCCCGCCGTGGGTGTGGTCGGGCGCGCCAGCGAGGTGGAGTTAATGATGGACGCCACCAAGCGCGTGGCCGCGGGCGAAGGGCGGGAAGTTCTCCTCGTCTCGGGCGAGGCCGGTCTGGGCAAGACCACGCTGGTAGCCGAGGTGGCCAGGTCAGCCTTCGACGACGGCGCCTGTGTGCTCTTCGGGCACTGCGAGGAGGATCTCGCCACCCCCTATCAACTCTTCGCCGAAGCCCTCGGCCACTACGTCACCCACGCCAAAGAGGAGGACCTTTTGGCCCACGTGGCCGAGCACGGGTCGGAGCTCGCACGGCTGGTGCCGGCCCTCGGACGGCGCCTCCCGGGGCTTCCGCCGTCCAAGGCCACAGATTCAGACACTGAGCGATACCTCCTCTTTGCCGCAGTGGTGGGGTTGTTGGCGACGGCGTCGGCGGACCAGCCCGTTGTCGTCGTTCTCGATGACCTTCAGTGGGCCGATACGGGAAGCCTGCTCTTGCTGCGTTATCTGACGACGGCCAACCCGGCAATGCGGGTGTTGGTGCTCGGGACCTATCGAGACAGTGAGCTCTCTGGTTCTCATCCCATGATCGATGCGTTGGCAGCGCTGCATCGCCAGAGCGGCGTCTCCCGGATCTCTCTGACCGGGCTCGATGACGGCGATGTCCTGGGCTTGTTGGAGGCCATGGCCGGGGACGCCCTCGATGATGCCGGTGCCAACCTCGCCCATGCGGTGTGCCAGGAAACCGACGGTAACCCGTTCTTCGTGAGCGAGGTCCTGCGCCATTTGTCTGACACCGGAGCCATCTACCAGGACGCGGCGGGGCGATGGACGGCAAAGGGCTCTTTGGACGAGATCGCTCTTCCCGACAGCGTCCGCGAGGTGGTCGGTGCTCGGGTCGGGCGACTCGGGCAAGATGCCGGGCGGGTGTTGGCGGTGGCTTCTGTGATCGGTCGTGACTTCGATCTCGACCTGCTGGCGCGATCCACAAGGGTCTCCGAGGACGACCTGCTTGACATCCTCGAGGCCGCTGCTGCTGCTGCCCTAGTTCATGAACCGACCGAATCGTCGGGTCGTTACAACTTCACTCACGCCCTCATCCAACACACCATCTCCGAGGACATGGGCCCGAACCGAAGGGCGCGAGCTCACGGGCAAGTGGCTCAAGCCCTGGAGGACCTCTGCGGGGGCCGTCCCGGGGCTCGAGTGGGTGAGCTGGCTCGTCACTGGGTTGCTGCCACCCAACCAATCGACATGGCCAAGGCCATTGACTATTCACGACAGGCGGGCGACGCAGCCATCAGAGCTCTCGCACCTGACGAGGCTCTCCGCTACTACATCCAGGCGCTCGATCTCTGCGCTCAAGCCGACGAATCCGATCCCGTCCTTGAACTCGACCTGGCCATCGGGCTCGGCAGCGCTCAACGTCAGACGGGTGACCCGGAGTTTCGGGAGACTCTCCTCGAAGCTGCCTACCGGGCCTCCGAACTCGGCGAGACGCAGCGCCTCGTGACGTCAGCACTGGTCAATGACCGCGGGTTCCGTGTTCTCGGGTCCACGGACGCCGACAAAATGGAGGTCTTGGAGATGGCGCTCGCTCGCCTTCCTGGCGACCACCCAGACCGGGCACTCCTGCTGGCCAATCTTTGTAAGGAACTCCCAGGGGATTGCTCCCTGGAGCGCCGCCAGGCTCTGAGCGATGAGGCTCTCGCAATCGCCGAGGCATCAGGAGATGAAACCAACATTGTCCGAGTTCTCAACCAGGTCTCGCTGCCTCTCCGCGTGCCCCCACTTCTCGACCAGTCCCTCAGTCGTTCGGGTGACGCGCTCGCTCTGGCCGAGAGGATCGGCGATCCGGTTCTGCTGTTCGAGGCGGCGGCTGTCCGCAACGTGACCGCCGTTCAGGCCGGGGATGTGGTCGAACTCGATCGTTCCATCGAGATCGCCCGGGCTCTGGCCAGTCGGCTCAACCAGCCCACCATCAGCTGGGTACTTGCCATCGAACAAGCCACGCGTTCCCTGATTGCCGGTGATACCGACAGGGCGGAGCAGTTGGCGACTGACGCGCTCAAGATCGGGAATGAGAGCGGTCAGCCCGACGCCGCCCTGTTCTTCGGTGCACAGTATTTCGGAGTCAGCTGGCAACGCGGAACCCTGGCTGACCTGGTCCCGCTGATGGTGCAGACGATTGAGAAAAATCCCGGCCTTCCCTTGTTGCTCGCGGCACTTGCCTTGGCCCATGCAGAGGCAGGACGCATGAGCGACGCGAGCCAGCTTCTGGCCGATGAGGCCTCTACGGATCTTGCCACCCCCTTGACCTCGAGTTGGCTGACGAATCGGACTCTCTACGCGGAAGTTGCCATCGAATGCGGAGACGCAAAGAGCGCTGCCCGACAGTTCGAACAGCTCGCTCCTTGGGCACGACAGTTCTCTGCCGGTGGATTGTCGGCTGAGGGCCCCGTCAGCCATTATTTGGGCGGTCTCGGCGCCGTGCTCGGCCGATATGACGAAGCGCAGGCGTACTTTGTCCAATCGGCTGCGATGAGCGGCAGGATGGGGTCCAAGTTCTTCGCGGCCCGTACCGATCTGTGGTGGGGAAGGATGCTCGCCAAGCTCCGCGCCGGTGGCGATGCCGAGAAGGCTCGGGATCTCCTGACCAAGGCGCACACTGTCGCGGCGGCCAACGGATACAGGGTCGTGGAGCGACAGGCCGTCGCGGCACTCCAGGGCTTGGACTGAGGGGCTCGTCCTCGCCTCCGGAGCGGTGTTCACAACGTCCCATCTCGGGCCCGCGATATCCAAGTGGGACTCGCCGCCGAGGTGCCCCTCGGGGTGCACAAGGCCGGTGCAGGTCTGGACCTGCCCATCGCGCTCGGTCCTCGTCGCCACCGGCGAGCTCAGCCCGTCCTGCACCGAGGGCCTCGCCTTCTGCGGCGAGCTCGGCCTGAACGGCTCGTTGCGCCACGTGCCGGGCATGATCGCGCTGGCCGACGCCGCCGCGCCGCTCCACTTGGTGGTCCCACTGTGCGACGTGCGCGAGGCCGCACTGGTGCGGGGCGCCGAGGCCCACGGCGCCGCCACGCTGGCCGAGCTGGTCGAGATCCTGCGCGGCCAGCGTCGTTGGCCCGCGGTACCCGCCCCTCGCGGCGCTCTCGGTGCCACCGTCGCCCCCGACCTCTCCGACGTGCGGGTCAGGCGGTCGGCCGGCGGGCGCTCGAGGTCGCCGCGGCCGGGCGCCACCACGTCCTCATGATCGGCCCGCCCGGTTCGGGCAAGGCCATGCTGGCCGAGCGCCTGGTCGGGCTGCTTCCGCCGCCCACGCCGACCGAGGCCCTCCCGGTCACCCGCATCCACTCTACGGCCGGCTGTGTGGCTGAGGAAGACTCAATCAGTCCGCCTCCGCCGACGCAGATACGACGTTCTGTATCTGTCACTCGTAGTATTTGCCACCTGGCCGCCGGCGCTGACGTCGATGCGTACGCGACTGATTCTCCTGTCGTGCATCGCTTTCGCGTCTCGTTGCGGTAGTGGTTTCAGCCCGGTTGAGGGCCTGGCCACCCAGCGCCATGTTGTTCGGCCCAGTGGCCTGCTGTCGAAGCAAGTGGTGTCTACGGCCCGCCGCAGTTACGGCAGTAGCCCTGGAAGAGCACTTCTCGGTTGACGATCCGATAGCCGAAGCGGTCCGAGCGTGGCAACTCGAGCGCGTCCAGTCCTTGCGGATGCACGTCGCGTAGGTCACCGCATTTGAGGCACACGAGGTGGTGATGACCGTCCTTGGTGTTGGGGTCGTAGCGGGTAGGGCCACCACCCGCGTCCACCTGCTGAACCTCGCCCATCGAAACCAGCTCGTTGAGGGTGTTGTACACCGTCGCCAGGCTCACCTCCGGGAGACGTCCCCGTGCCCGCTCGAGCACCTCTTCCGCTGTGAGGTGGACGTGGTCACCCCCCATCGCCTCGGCTATGACCCGCCGCTGGGGCGTCAAGCGCCAGCCCACCGCCCGCAGGCGGTCGAGAAGCGGCGTCGAGGACATGAATCCATGTATACCAGGCAAACAATATCCTCTAAGAATCAATCCAAGATAACCCTTGAATCGTTCTAGGTACAGACTTAAGGTGACCGCGCGGGTCGTGAACCACGACGACAGCACGCCGAGGGGCCCGAGCCCCGATCGGGGTCAGGGAGGGCGCCAAGAACCATGAGCGACGAGGACGAGGCGGGCTCTGACAAGGCGACAGCGTGCACGCGCGCGTTCGTGGAGATGGACGCCCAGGTCTTCCCGGGGCCAGGGCGCGGGGCCACGCCATCGGAGGCGGCCGCGAACGATCGATGGGCAGGGCCGTCGGCCGCCACGGTGGAGGCGTACCGCCGCATGTTGGACGTCGTGGTGAAGCACCAGCGCGCCCACAGTGAGCCTCGCACCGGCATGAGTGCAGGCCACGGACCACGCCGGACGCCAGAACCCGCATCAGGTGGCGGCCCGACACCGGTCCGATGGTCGAGGAGGCCAACGTCGTCGACTGGGGTGCCGTCCCTAAGTGGCGTGGCAAGCGATCTCGTACGATAGCTGAGCGTATGACCCGGCTGAGCGGCGCAGCCGTGGCGTCAAGAGCGCCACGTCGTGTGCAACCGGCCATCAGATGTAAACAGAAACATGCCAACACCCGTCAGATGAAAACAAGCAAACACTGAGACAGGAGAAACGACGTGCCTGACCGCGGCAGCGAAAGCGAGAGCCCAGCCATTCCCTCCCCGACTCCCAAGGGGCACCGGCCCCTGTCGAATCGGGACTGGTGGCCGAATCAGCTGGATCTCTCCATTCTGCACAAGCACTCGTCCCTGTCCAACCCGTTGGGTGAGGGCTTCAACTACAAAGAGGAATTCGAAACCCTCGACGTCGAAGCGCTCAAGCGGGACATCTTCGAGGTGATGACCACGTCGCAGGAGTGGTGGCCGGCTGACTACGGCCACTACGGTCCGCTCTTCATCCGGATGACGTGGCATGCCGCCGGCACGTACCGCATCGCCGATGGCCGGGGCGGTGGTGGCGAGGGCGCGCAACGCTTCGCCCCCTTGAACAGTTGGCCGGACAACGCGAACCTCGACAAGGCTCGCCGGTTGCTGTGGCCGGTCAAGGAGAAGTACGGCCGCAAGATCTCCTGGGCCGACCTGATCATCTTCGCCGGCAACTGTGCCTACGAATCGATGGGGTTCAAGACGTTCGGCTTCGGGTTCGGGCGCCCGGACATCTGGGAGCCCGACGAGATCTTCTGGGGCCCTGAGGACACCTGGCTGGGCGACGAACGCCACGCCGGCGAAGCGGAGATAGAGGGGCCCTTGGGCGCCGATCACATGGGTCTGATCTACGTGAATCCGCAAGGGCCGGGCGGCAACCCGGACCCGCTCGCTTCGGCGAGAAACATCCGGGAGACCTTCCGCCGCATGGCCATGAACGACGAGGAGACGCTGGCGCTCATCGTCGGCGGCCACACGTTCGGTAAGGCCCACGGCGCAGTTGGTGAGGAGTACGGCGGTCCCGAACCCGAAGGTGCATCCATAGAGGAGCAGGGTTTCGGCTGGCGGAACACGTTCGGGAGCGGCAAGGGCGTCGACACCCTCACCAGCGGGCTGGAGGGCGCCTGGACCAACGAGCCGACAAAGTGGGACAACGGGTTCTTGGACAATCTGTACCAGTACGACTGGGAGCTCACCGAGAGTCCCGCCGGTGCAAAGCAGTGGAAGCCTAAGAATCCCGAGGCGGAGGGCACCGTGCCCGATGCCCATGATCCGTCGAAACGGCACGCTCCGATGATGCTGACGACCGACCTCTCTTTGAGGCTCGATCCGATCTACGGGCCGATCGCGAAGCGCTTCCATGAGAACCCCGACCAGCTGGCCGACGCGTTCGGCCGGGCTTGGTACAAGTTGTTGCACCGCGACATGGGGCCCGTCTCGCGCTTCTTGGGCCCGTGGGTTCCCGAGGCGCAGCTGTGGCAAGACCCCGTTCCCGCGGTCGATCACGCGTTGATCGGAGATGACGACATCGCTGCCCTCAAGGGCAAGATCCTCGCGGCCGGACTGTCCGTCTCCCAGCTGGTCTCCGCCGCGTGGTCCTCGGCGGCCACCTTCCGCGGCACCGACAGGCGGGGCGGGGCCAACGGAGCGCGGGTTCGCCTCGCGCCGCAGAAGGACTGGGAGGTGAACGACCCGACCGAACTGGCCAAGGCGCTGCAGACCCTCGAGCAGGTCCAGCAGAGCTTCAACGGCTCGCAGTCCGGCGGGAAGAAGGTCTCACTGGCCGACGTGATCGTTCTGGGCGGGTGCGCGGCCGTCGAGCAAGCGGCCAAGAACGCCGGACACGACATCACCGTCCCGTTCTCGCCCGGGCGCATGGACGCCTCGCAGGAGCAGACCGACGTGGAGTCGTTCGCCGTGCTCGAACCGATCTTCGACGGGTTCCGCAACTACCTCCGGGCCGGAGAGAAGCGGCCGGCGGAGGAACTTCTGGTCGAGCGGGCGTTCATGCTGAACCTGACGCCTCCCGAGATGACGGTTCTCGTCGGCGGCCTGCGGGCGCTCAACGCCAACTTCGGGCAATCCCGACACGGCGTCTTTACCGACCGGCCCGAGACCCTCACCAACGATTTCTTCGCCAAGCTGCTCGATATGAGCACGGAGTGGAAAGCATCCGCCTCGGCCGAGAACGTGTACGAAGGACGCGATCGCGCCACCGGTGAACTCAAGTGGACCGCCACGGCCGTCGACCTCGTCTTCGGTTCCCACTCCCAGCTGCGAGGCATCTCGGAGGTCTACGCATGTGACGACTCAGAGGAGAAGTTCGTCCGTGACTTCATCGCTGCTTGGGACAAGGTCATGACCCTCGATCGCTTCGACCTCGCCTGATCGATGTCCGCGGTCAGATGACCCGGTTCGGGGTGAACGGGTTTACCCGATCGTCGCCGACGTGATCGGCCCGCGTTAATTCACCTCCGAGTCTGACGTGGTCATGGGCTTGCCTGCAAAGTGACGCTCGCGCCTCGGGCCCGCGGATCCCATCAACGTCATAACGTTCGAGCGTCGGCCTAGCGACCCCTCGAATCGCTGCGCCAGAGTCGGCGATTTGCACTCGGATAGGTGTCCCATGACGTGCGCGCCGCTGCGAGCCGAGGGGTGCCCCCAGGGCGGCATGGGGCAG
The DNA here is from genome assembly GCA_963787525.1 of uncultured Acidimicrobiaceae bacterium. Classification (GTDB taxonomy): domain Bacteria; phylum Actinomycetota; class Acidimicrobiia; order Acidimicrobiales; family RAAP-2; genus Bog-473. The sequence continues at coordinate 326,941 of CAWBDK010000001.1, forward strand.
GGCGAGTTGGCCCGGATCCGGTTCGCCTCGGGACCGATGCTGGCGAAGCCGGTGCCTGGGGCGGGCCGGATCCCGCCCCGAGCCGCCGCCCTTTGGGGCCGTGAGGGGAGCGGGGAGGGGTCGAGCCACCGTTCGCTAAATCCTGGGGATTCACGGAAGGGATCGGAAGGGCCACCGGTGCAACCGTTCTCCTGTCGTGCTCGCCTCGGTCGGCTCCGCCACGCTGAGCGGTGCCGTCGGCCGCCCCGTCTCGGTCGAGGTCCACGTCTCCAACGGACTGCCCGGCTTCACCATCGTCGGCCTGCCCGACGCCGCCGTGCGCGAGTCGCGTGACCGCGTCCGGGCCGCCCTCCTCTCGTCCGGTCTGCCCTGGCCGCTGCGCCGGGTCACCGTCAACTTGGCGCCCTCGGGCATCCGAAAGGGGGGCGCGGGCCTCGACCTTCCGATCGCCGTCGGCCTGCTCGTCGCCACGGGTGAGCTGCCCCCGGGTTGCAACGAAGGCCTGGCCTTCTGCGGGGAGCTGGGGCTGAACGGGTCGTTGCGCCACGTCCCCGGCATGATCGCCCTGGCCGACGCCACCACCCCGCTCGGGCTGGTGGTGCCGCTGGGTGACGTGCGGGAGGCCGCCCTCGTTCGCCGCAGCGACGTGCACGGGGCGGCGACCCTGGGCGACCTGGCCCGCGTGCTGCGTGGCCAGGCGGACTGGCCCGACCCGCCGGCACCGTCCCCCTCGGCCGATCACGGGGCACACGGCGTCTCCGACCTGGCCGACGTGCGCGGCCAGGCCGTTGGTCGGCGGGCGCTCGAGGTCGCGGCCGCCGGGCGTCACCACCTCCTCATGGTCGGACCGCCCGGGTCGGGCAAGACCATGTTGGCCGAGCGCCTGGCGGGACTGCTCCCGCCGCTCACCTCCGAGGAGGCGCTCGCGGTGACCCGCGTCCACTCGGCCGCCGGTTGCGCCCTGCCCGACGGCGCCCTGTTCGACCGACCGCCCTTCCGCGCGCCGCACCACCAGGCCTCCATCGTCTCGCTGGTGGGTGGCGGCAGCTGGTCGCTCCGGCCGGGGGAGGTGAGCCTGGCCACCCACGGGGTCCTCTTCCTCGACGAGCTCGGTGAGTTCCCCGTCGCCGCTCTCGAGGCACTGCGCCAGCCGCTCGAGGAAGGGGCGATCCGGGTGAGCCGCGCCGGCGGGACCGTCACCTTCCCCGCCGCGTTCCTCCTCGTCGCCGCCATGAACCCCTGCCCCTGCGGCGAGGGCGTCTACGAGGGTGCCTGTACCTGTACCGCGGCCGCCCGGGCCCGCTACCGGCGCCGAATCTCGGCCCCGCTGCTCGACCGCTTCGACCTCGTGGTCCCGCTGAGTCGCCCCGACCCCGACGAGCTCCTCTCCGGGGTTTCGGGCGAGCCGACCGCCGCGGTCGCCGCCAGGGTGGCCACCGCCCGGGCCTTGGCGGCCGCTCGACCCGGCCCCGAGCCACCGCTGGCCTCCGACGCCGAGGCTCTGCTCGCCTCGAAGCTCCGCTCCGGCTCCCTCAGCGCCCGCGGTCTGCACAAGGTGTCGCGGGTGGCGCAGACGGTGGCCGGCCTCGCCGGGGCGGACGCGGTGTCGTTCGCCCACGTCTCCGAAGCGCTGTCGTTGCGTGCGCGGCCGGGCCGCGGTGGCGGCGTGAACCTGCCCGAGGAGGCCTACGCCGTCGCGTTGGCCTCGGCGCCGTCGATCGGTCCCTCCACCTTGCGTGACCTCCTGGCATCGGAGCGGCCGTCGGTGGCATGGGCGCGCACCTGCGGCCGCTCGGGCCGGTCGGAGCGCGACGTCGCACGTGTGTGGGCGCGGCACGTCGACCTCGGCATCAGCGTGCTCATGCCCGGACGAGCCGACGGTGGCCGGCGCGACTGCACGACCACCCCGGGGCGCCGGCGATCCTCTTCTGCGCGGGCGACGCCAACGCGCTGAACGGCGCCCCGACGGTGGCCCTGGTGGGCACGCGTGCCCCCACCCGCTACGGCATCGGCGTGGCCGCCCAGCTCGGCGCCGAGCTGTCGGCCGCCGGCGTCAGCGTGGTGTCCGGTCTTGCGCTGGGGATCGACGGAGCGGCCCACGAGGGGGCGTGCAACGTCGGCGCGCCACCGATCGGGGTCGTCGCCGGCGGCCTCGACGACCCCTATCCACGGCGGCATGCTCGGCTCTGGGAGCGGGTGGCCGGGCACGGGGCCATCGTGTCCGAGTCGCCGGCCGGAGTCCGTACGGAGAAGTGGCGGTTCCCGGTGCGCAACCGCCTCCTGGCGGCCATGAGTGACGTGGTGGTCGTCGTCGAGAGCCGGCACCACGGCGGTTCACGCCACACCGTCGACGCCGCGGTGGCCCGGGGCATCCCGGTGGGCGCTGTGCCCGGCTCCATCCGCAGCGCGACCTCGGAGGGCACGAATGCCCTGCTGGCCGACGGTGCCTTTCCGGTGTGCTCGGCGGGCGACATCCTGGTCGCCCTCTCCCTCGAGGGCGTGCTGGCGTGCGCACCCGCGTCCGTCCATCCCTCACCGAAGCCGGCCCGCTCCGGCCCCACCTCGGGCCCTGACCGGCGGGTCTACGAGGCACTGTCCCCAGACCCCACGTCGCTCGAGGACCTGGCCCGGACGACGGCCCTCGACCTGCCCGCACTCTGCGGTGCCCTGCAGCGGCTCGCCCAGGCCGGCCTGGCCCTCGACGGCGGAGGCTGGTGGCAGCGGGCCTGACGGGGCGGAGCGGGATCGTTGGGCCTGTCGCTGCGGATGGAGAAGGATGGCGAGGTGACGACGGCGCATCCCGGTCTCCTGGCCGAACTGTTGGCCAGCGCGGAGGACCGCCACATCTGGGTGCCCGACGACACCAAGTCCGGCGCCCGGTTCGAGCGTCTCGTGATCGCCGGTGAGCCGTTCGTCCTCAAGTACCAAGATCCCCGGGACGACTGGTTGTTGCGCGCGTCGGGCGACCCGGGTCGGTCGTACGTCCGGCTGTGGGAGAGCGGGCTTCTCGCCGGTCTCCCCGACGTCATCGACCACGCGGTCGTCGCCGCGGCCTTCGACGGCGTGGTCGGCCTGGTCCTGCTGCGCGACGTGAGCGACGCGCTGCTCGAAGGGGACCGGGCCTTCACGCGCGCCCAGCATGAGCGCTTCCTGGGCCACATGGCTGCCATGCACGCCGCGTTCTGGGGCTGGCACGACGACGTCGGGCTCACCCCCCTCCGTCGGCGCTACCTGATGTTCTCGCCCAGGTCGCGGCGAGGGAGGCGGCGCGCGCCAGTCCCGCGGTCGTGCCCCAGGTCATGGCCGAGGGGTGGCGGCGCCTCCCGGGCGTCTCCCCGGCGATGGCCGAGGTCGTGCTGCCGCTGCTCGAGGATCCCGGGCCACTGGTGGACGCACTCGAGCGGGTGCCGCACACGCTGGTCCACGGCGACTGGAAGGCGGCCAATCTGGGCAGCCATCCCGACGGGCGGACGGTGCTGCTGGACTTCGGTGAAGCTCCCGGGGAGGCGTCGCCGTTGGCCGACCTGTCGTGGTACCTGGCCCTCAACTCGGCCCTGCTGCCCGAGTCCAAGGACGACGTGCTCGAGTCCTACCGACGGTCCCTCGAGTCCGAGGGGGTGGCCACCTCTTCGTGGTGGGACGATGCCGTGGCGCTCGAGCTGCTCGGCTGCATGCTGCAATTCGGATGGGAGAAGGCGCTCGGCGGACCGGGAGACGAGCTGTCGTGGTGGGAGCAGTGGGCCCGTCGGGGCGCCGGCCTGATCCGTGACCCCGGTGCAGGCCCCCCGGCGTCCTAGTCTGCGTCGCGGTGGACGGACGGTTCCTCCAGGCTGGCGATGTCGTCGGGCTTCGGGCACAGGCCGTCAGCGCCCGAGCGCAGGCAGCAGCGGGCGTCTGTTCGTGAGCGAGGGCTCCCTGGGTGACCCCATCGTCCTCGCCGCCGGCCTCAGCTCCTCCGTCCCGGGCCTCCTGCTGGGTGCCCGGCTGGGCCTGGCGTCGGACGGGCGCCACCCTGCCCTGCTCGCCCGCGACATGACGAGTCTCGACCTCGTCTGCGGCGGCCGGAGCGTGCTCTGCTTCACGCCCCCCTTCGACGATCGGCTGGCCGAGGCCATCACGCTCTGCCGGGCCATGTGGCGGGACGGGGAGGCGGCCAGCGGAGGTCCGTACTTCCCGGTGTCCGGCGCCGTCAACCGGCCCCGTCCGGCGGGTGCGGGGAGCCCGCTGATCGCGCTGGACCTGACGGCACCGGCGGCGGAGCGGCCCGAGGCTTCCTACGGCGCCGCCGACCTGCTGCTGCACCCGACCGACGAGCCGACGGTCTGCCTCGTGGAGCGCGTGTGACGGACGCGACCCTGGTGCACGAGGCGGCCGGCGCACGGAGGCGCGCGACGACCGCGGTGACCGGCCGGCACCTGCCCGCGCTCAACGGGCTGCGGGCGTTGGCGGTGATCGGCGTGGTGGCGTACCACCTCCAGCTCGGCTGGGCGTCGGGCGGGTACCTCGGTGTCGACCTGTTCTTCGTGCTGTCGGGGTTCCTGATCACCACCTTGTTGCTCGAGGAGTGGGTGGGTTCGGGCCGCATCAGCCTCGCGCGCCTTCTGGGGACGACGGGCCCGGCGGTTGCTGCCCGCCCTCTTCCTCGTCGTGGGCGCGCTCGCCCTCTACGTCGTCGTCAACGCCTCTTCGGAGGCCCGGGCGCCAACGGCCTCATCGACCTCCCGGGACTGCGCGGCGACGCGATCTCGACGCTGCTCTACGTGAACAACTGGCATGCGATCTTTGCGCACCAGTCCTACTTCGCCCAGTTCTCGACACCTTCGCCGCTGCAGCACACCTGGTCGCTGGCGATCGAGGAGCAGTTCTACCTCGTGTGGCCCCTCGTGCTGCTGCTCCTCCTGCACGTGGCACGGCGTAGGTGGCGGGCGACCGGCGTGGTCCTCACGGTCACCCTGGGGGTCCTGTCGTCGATCCTCATGGCGGTCCTGTTCAACCCGGGAACGGACCCCTCGAGGGTCTACTTCGGGACGGACACCCGGCTCTTCGACCTGATGGCGGGCGCGACCGTGGCCTTCATCGCCGCGTCGCGCCCGCAGCCGAACCCGCGGGCGCGAGGCACGCTGCACGTCGTGGGCCCGGTGGCCGCCGTCGTGCTCGGTGTGTTCTGGGTCAGGGCGGGCACCGCCGGCGGGCTTCCCACGAACTTCATGTTCGAGGGCGGCTTCCTGTCTGTGCCGGCCTCGCCGCACTCGTCGTCGCCGACGCCCGGCTCATCGAGCCCGGCCGGTTCTCCCGCGTCCTCGCCTGGGGGCCGCTGCACTTCATCGGGACCATCTCCTACGGCATCTACCTGTGGCACTGGCCCGTGATCGTGTACCTCAACGTGTCACGCACGGGCCTGTCCGCCTGGCCGCTCGATCTCCTTCGCGTCGCCGTCACCCTGGCCGTCTCGACAGCCAGCTACTACCTGGTCGAGCGTCCCATCCGCCTGGCCCACCTGCGGGGCTGGGCCCGCTTCTGGGGCGCGCCGCTGGCCGGCGTCGTGACGGCCGTGGTCATCGTGGTCGCCACCATCCCGGCCGTGGCCGACCCGTCCAGCGTGGTCGGCACGACGCACCTGTCGCGTCGTCCGCCGCGGGGCAGCACGGTCCCGGGTGCGGGTGGCTACGCCGGGCCAGCAGCCGATCCGGCTGCGCGCCGCACCGTCGTCGGCCGATCCGCTGCGCGTCATGATCCTCGGGCGACTCGGTCATGCACGACGCCTCCTACGGGATCACCGCGGCGCTCCAGGCGACCGGCGAGGCCACGGTCGCACACCAGGACCATCGACGGCTTCGGGCTCACGACGGCGACGAACTGGCCGCACGTCCATGCCCACCCTCATCAGCCAGACCCGGGCCCAGCTCATCGTGGCCTCGTGGAGCTGGGACCAGTACGGGCCGACCACCCCCAACGCGCTGCACCAGCCGGCGCAGTACACCGCGCTGCTGCGCAGTGCGGTTGCCACGATGCTGGCGCCCGGGAACGGCGTCGAAGGGGTGATCTTCACCGCAGTTCCCCCAGTCGGGCGACATCGCGGCGTCCAACCCGGCCGACCAGGCGGCCTACAACAAGGAGCGCTGGGACGGCGTCGTGGCCTGGAACGCCATCGCCGAGAAGATGGCGTCGGACTTCCCGGGCCGGGTCATGTACTTCCCGCTGGCCGGCTCCGTTCTGCTCGACGGGAAGTACTCGGCCTGGCTCCCGCCCGAAGGCGCCCCGCACGCGCCGAGCAGCGCAGTGGATCCGGGTGCGCAAGCTGGACAACGTCCATCTCTGCCCCGAGGGCAGCGCCCGCTACGCCGACGCGCTGCTGACGCGACATGACGTCGGTCTTCGGGCTGGCGCCGGCCGACGGCGACTGGTCCCAGGGGCCTGGACGTCGGACCCGGACTTCAACAACCCGCCCGGGGCGTGCCCGGACGACCATCCGCCGGCGGCTGAGCGGGGGGCGCGCCGTCAGGGCTGAACATGGGCCCGCGCCGTCTTTGGCCCGGGGAATCCGTCGGCGACACCGGTCCTAAGCTGAGAGTCGTGACCGGCACACGGATCGAAAGCGACAGCATGGGGGAGATCGAGGTCCCCGCCGACCGCTACTGGGGGGCGCAGACCCAGCGCTCGCTGCAGCACTTCGACATCGGCACCGAGACCATGCCCAAGCCGCTCGATCAGGGCCTTCGGGATCCTCAAGGGCGCCTCGGCCTCGGTCAACCGCGACCTGGGCAAGCTCGACGATTCGCTGGCCGGCCTGATCGAGCAGGCGGCGGCGGAGGTGGCCAAGGGCACGCTCGACGACAACTTCCCGTTGCGCATCTGGCAGACGGGCAGCGGCACCCAGACCAACATGAACGCCAACGAGGTCATCTCCAACCGGGCGATCGAGCTCAGCGGCGGGGTCATGGGCTCGAAGACCCCAGTCCACCCCAACGACCACGTCAACATGTCGCAGTCGTCGAACGACACGTTCCCCACCGCCATGCACATCGCCGCGGTGGAGGAGATCGTGCACCGGCTGCTCCCGCCGTGACCGCCCTGCGCGACGCGCTGCAGGTACGGGAGGTGGAGTTCGCGGGTGTCACCAAGATCGGCCGCACCCACCTCATGGACGCCGTGCCGCTCACCTTGGGCCAGGAGTTCTCCGGGTACGTGGCCCAGCTGACGGCGGACCTGGAGCGGATCGAGCAGACGCTGCCCGGGCCTCTACGAGCTGGCCGCCGGCGGCACTGCCGTGGGGACGGGGCTGAACACCCACCCCGAGTTCGGTGAGCGGGTGGCCGCCGGCATCGCGGACATGACCGGGCTGCCCTTCGTCACCGCGCCCAACAAGTTCGCCGCGCTGGCCGCCCATGACGCCTTGGTCTTCACCCACGGAGCCCTGCGCACCCTGGCGGTGTCGCTGATGAAGATCGCCGACGACCTGCGCTGGCTGGGGTCCGGCCCCCGGAGCGGGCTGGGTGAGCTGGCCCTGCCCGAGAACGAGCCGGGCTCGTCCATCATGCCGGGCAAGGTCAACCCGACCCAGAGCGAGGCCATGATCATGGTCGGGGTCCAGGTGATCGGCAACGACGTGGCGGTGACCACTGCGGGCAGCCGGGGCAACCTCGAGCTCAACGTCTGCAAGCCGGTGATCGCCTACAACGTCATGCAGTCGATCGCGCTGATGACCGACGCCTGCCGCACCTTCCGCGACGTACTGCGTCGAGGGGCTGCAGCCCGACCTCGCACAGATCGAGCGGCACCTGACGAACTCGCTCATGCTGGTCACCGCGCTGGCTCCGATCATCGGCTACGACAAGTCGGCCAAGGTGGCCAAGAAGGCGCACAAGGAGGGCTCGACGCTCAAGGAGGCGGCGCTCGCCCTGGGCTTTCTGACCGGGGAGCAGTTCGACGCCGCGGTGCGCCCCGAGGAAATGACGCACCCATGAGGGAGCCCGTGCTCTCCCAGGCCGACGTCGACGCCGCGCTCGACGAGCAGGAGCTGCACTGGTCCCGCGAAGGCGACGTCCTGGTGACCACGGTCAAGCTGCACGACTTCGCCGCCGCACTGGAGTTCGTCAATGCCGTCGGCGCCGCCGCCGAGGCGGCCAACCACCATCCCGACATCGACATCCGCTGGAACACGGTGCGCCTCGTCCTGAGCACGCACGACTCGGGCGGCATCACGCTGCTCGACCTGGCGCTCGCCGCCGCCATCGACCGGTTGCGCCCGGACGTCAGGTCCAGCGACGACCAGGTCGGCTAGCCCGACGGCTCCAGCAACGCCGCCCGCAGGTCCTCGACCAGACCCGGACCTCGCGCCGAGCCCGGCGACGTAGGCGCCGACCGAGCCGTAGCGTTCCCGGACGTGCTCGAAGAGCTGCTCCATCTGCGCAGGCTCGGCCGAGAACACCTCGTCGATGTTCTCGATCGTCTCCCGGCCCTCGGGGTACTTGACGATGAGCTTGGCCCGCAAGCGCAGCATGGCCTCGCCACTGAGCGCGTAGTCGGCGACCACCGTCGCCTCGTCAACGCCCGAGGAGCGACAGCACGATGGCCGACAGCACCCCGGTGCGGTCCTTGCCGGCCGTGCAGTGGAACACCGCCGGCAGCGCGTCGGGGGCGGCGAGGACCTCGAGCGCGGCGAGGATCTGGCCTCCCGCGTCACGCACCATCTCCTGGTACTGCGAGCCGAGGAGGCCGGGCCGGCGGTCGAACTCCTGCGCGTCGGGCAGTTCGTCGATGAAGGGGAAGTGGTGGAACGCCACCGGGTGGGCATCGACATCGAAGCGGCTGCGCTCCAGTTCGGACTCCGAGCGCAGGTCGATGACCGTCCGGATGCCGAGCGCACGCAGCACCGAGAGATCGGTCTCGGTCAGCTCGCCCAGGCCGTCGGCCCGGAACAGCGTGCGCCAGCGGGTGCGCATGCCATCGGCGGCGGCGTACCCGCCGAGGTCGCGGAAGTTGACCGCCCCTTGCAGTGCGATGAGCCGATCGAGCGCTTCGACCACGTCAGTCCATCCTCCTCATACCCGGTCTGCCGGGCTCGTCTCGTGTGTCGGGTTCATAGAGGACCGAACCAGTCTGCACGTCCCGCCGAGCGGTCGCGCCGACTCCGCGAACAGCACGTGACCAACCTGACAGCCGGGTGCGGTCAGGAGACGGGCGCGTCCCACATGGGGAACCAGCGCGAAAGGTCGGCTTCGATCGGCAGGTCCGCCCCCACCATGGTCCGGATGCGCAGTTCCAGCTCGGTGTCGCGGCGCTCCTTTGCCGCGTCGACGGTGGCGAAGGGGTAGAAGGTGCCGCGCTTGAAGAGGTAGACGAGCCGGAAGGCCCGGGCGTCGGCCCCGGCGTCGGGACCGGGCACGAAGCCGAACACCGAGCACAGCAGCTGCGGGCCCCACCCGTTGTCCTGCAGCGTCGAGTTGGCCATGTGGATCTTGGTGACCAGGTCCTCGAGGTCGGCGTCGTCGAGGAGCAGCCAGCCGTAGTCGAAGGAGTCGACGGCCTGCCCGAAGCCCTCGCCCACCAGCTCGGAGATCTCCTTCTGGGCGTCAGCCGCCGCCTGGCCCGGCGGTGGCTTCCAGCACACCCCGGCGTGGCCCGAGGAGACCAGGCCGCCGGCGCTCTGCAGGGTCAGCGCTGCCGTCGGCAGGGCGAACAGTGCATCGAGGTTGGCTCGGACCGGCTTGGTGCGGCCGAGGATGGTGTCGAAGAGGCCCACCCCGTGTGTCAGCTGTCGACGGGGCCGGCCTGGCCGAGCTGGCGCTCGAGCGAGTCGAGCTGGGCCAGCCTGCGCTCGAGCGTGGGGTGCGTCCGGAAGAGGTTGCCGAAGCTGAAGCCTCCACCGGTCCCCTGGGCGGCACCGTTGGCCACCGCGGGGGCGAAGAAGAAGGCGTTAAAGGGCTCGGCCGACCGCAGGTCCTTGGTCGGGATGCGTCCCATCTCCCCGGTGATCTTGACCAGCGCCGAGGCGAGCTGGGAGGGGCGCCCGATCAGCAACGCTCCCGAACGGTCGGCGGCCAGCTCGCGATAGCGCGAGAGCGCCATGGTCAACAAGAAGCTGATGAAGTAGACCACGACCGAGATCAGCAGCACGGCGAACTCGATGAGGGCGGCCTGGCTCTGCTGGTTGTTGCCGCCGCCCCGCCCCCCGCCGAAGATCTCTGAGTAGAACATCACCCGGGTGAGCAGGCCGGCGATCATCCCGAGCCCGCTGGCGATGGTCATGACGGCCACGTCGCGGTGGGCCACGTGGGAGATCTCGTGGGACAGCACGGCCTCGACCTCGGGCTCGTCGAGGCGGCGGAGGAGGCCCGTGGTCACGCAGACGACGGCGGCCTTGGGGCTGCGGCCGGTGGCGAAGGCATTGGGGATGTCCGTCGTGGCGATGGCCACCTTGGGCTTGGGCATGTCGGCCAGGGCGCAGAGCCGGTCGACCACTCCGTGCAGCTGGGGCGCCTGCTCGGGTGTGACCTCCTTGGCGTGCATTGCGTACATGGCGATCTTGGCGCTGAACCAGTACTGGCAGAACAGGACCCCTACCGCGATGATCAGGATCAGGACGAGGCTGTGGAGGAAGTAGAAGAGGAGGCCGATGAACACGGCGTAGAGCACGACGAAGAGAAAGCCCGTCAGGAACATTCGGTAGGTGAGGCCCCGGTCCGGCTTGATGTTGCGTGAGATTGCCATCAGGCGCTCTCTCCTCCGGTGGTCCCGGGCTCCGCCGCCGGCAGCGCCGCAGTGGCGTCACCGGCACCGCCGGTACCCAGCTCCGCCTTCAGGGCCGCCAACTCGTTGTCCACCTGCGAAGTGCTCGACACCTTGTCGAGCTCCTTTTGAATGTCGTCGACCGGATGGTTCAGGTCCTCGAGCGCGCCCGAGGCCAGCAGTTCGTCGATGGCCCCGGCGCGCGCCTGCATGCTGGCGATCTTGTCCTGGGCCCGCTGCATGGTCGCGCCCACGCTCCGCGTCGAGTCGGAGATGCCCGAGACCGCCTCGCCGACTTTGGTCTGAGCCTCGGCCGCGGTGTAGGAGGCCTTCATCGTTTCCTTCTGGGTGCGGAAGCGCTCGACCCGGATCTGGAGCTCCTGCGAGGTCTGCACGAGCTTCTGCTCCTGCTCGCTGATCTGGTCGTGCTGCGTCTTGAGCTCGGCCAGCTGCTCGCCCAGTGCCGCCCGGCGTGCCAGCGCCTCGCGGGCCAGGTCTTCGTTGCCCTGCCCGAGCGCGGCCTTGGCCTGACCCTGCAGCTTGTCGGCCTGCTTCTGCAACCCCTGGGCTTGCAGCTCGATCCGCTTGCGCGCCGTGGCCACGTCCGCCACCCCGCGCCGGACCTTGGTCAGCTGCTCGATCTGCTTCTCGTAGGAGAGGTCCAGCGTGTCGCGCGGATCCTCCATCTTGTCGAGAGCCTTGTTGGCCTTGGACCGGAAGATGTCCGCGACCCGACTGAAAAAACCTGCCATGGACACCGAGCATAAGGCCCAGCGGGGGAGGGGTGGCACCGGGCGGTCCTGCGCAGGGACGCCGCTAAGGTCGGCCTGTGCCCGATCGCCTCTGCCTGCTCAGCGTCCACGCGCACCCCGACGACGAGGCCTCCAAGGGGGCGCCGACGGTGGCCCGTTACCACGCCGAGGGCGTCCGGACCGTGCTGGTGTGCTGCACCGGGGGTGAGGAGGGCGACATCCTCAACCCGGCCATGGACACCCCCGAGGTTCGGGCGGACATCGGGCGGGTCCGGATGGCCGAGCTCAAGGCGGCCACCGACATCATCGGCTACGACGAGACCGTGCTCCTCGGCTACCGCGACTCGGGTATGCCCGACTCGGAGGCCAACAGCCGCCCGGACTCCTTCGCGCAGGCCCCGCTCGACGAGGCGGTCGGCCGCCTGGTCGCCGTCATCCGCCGCGAGCGCCCCCAGGTCATCATCACCTACGGCGACAAGCAGACCGAGTACCCCCACCCGGACCATCTCCGGGTCCACGAGATCTCCGTCCTGGCGTTCGACTCCGCCGGTGATCCGGACCGCTTCCCGGAGGCGGGACCGCCCTTCGTCCCCGCCAAGCTCTACTACTCGGTCTGGTCGGGGGAGCGCTTCCGCCAGATCCACGCCAAGTACGAGGAGCTCGGTCTGGAGTCTCCCTTCGACGACAAGTGGTTGGCCCGTATGACCCGCACCGAGCCGTTCACCACCACCATCGACGTCAGCGGTTTCACCTCGGTGCGCGGCGACGCCCTCAAAGCCCACGCCACCCAGGTCGATCCGAACTCGCCCTTCTGGTTCGGACTCCCGCCCGAGGTGATCCGCGACATCCACCCCGTCGACGAGTTCCGTTTGGCCCAGAGCCGCGTGGGTCCGACCGACGTCACCGAGGACGATCTGTTCGCCGGGGTGCGCACCTAGCCGGATCAGGCGGTGGGGCCGAGGAAGCCCCACGTGATGATGCCCGCGCTCTGCAGCAGCACCACGATCACCGCGGTGGCGAGCAGGCCCAGCAACACCACGGTGACGACCGCCTTCCACGGCAGGGGGCGGGCGCGCCGGCGCGGTTCGTCCTGCCGTGGGTCCGGGTCGGGGGCCACGGTGTCCGCCACAGCGGCCGGGCCCGCACTCACCTCGCGTAGGACGACCTCGAGGTCGTCGCGTGTCCATTCCGGGATCGCCAACGGTGTCGCCGCGCCCTCACCGCGCAGGGTCAACACCACGTACCCCTTGCGTTCTTCTATGTCCCACCGTGACACTCGATCCCACGACAGGTGCTGGGCGGGTCGACCGGCTCTCCGGACCTCGATCCCATCGGGCGACAGCGCCAGGTCGAAGGAATGGCTGCTCCGCCGGTCCTGCTTCGTGAGCAACGAGACGCGTTTGATCGTTGTCGTGGCCGTGGCGGTCACCTGGCTTGGGCTCAGCCGCCGGCCCTGGCCAGCTCGCGCAGCGGCCGGTACCCGATCAGGGTCGCCCCGGCCTCGTCGAGGAGGCGACGGACCCAGTCCTCCTCGCAGATCATGTGGTGGTCGTCGACACGGGACTGCCAGTCGTCGGTGGCCAGCGAGCGCAGCTCCGCACTGTCGACCGCCGGGTGCAGGAGGAGCTCGGTGACGCCGGGCGGGAGCGTCGCCAGGTCCTTCTCGAACATTTGGCGGGAGCCGACACCGGACCCGAAGCGCATGTGGTCGGTGAAGACGGCGCCTGCCTCGGCCGCCACCTCCCGGGCCGGGAACCCGACGTAGCGCTCCACCGACGGGCTGACCATCCGCAACGGCAACCCGAACTCCACCGCCAGCTCCAGGTAGACGTCGAAGAACTCGGGCCGCAACTGCAGCGTGCCCATGTGGGTATCGAGGTGGCTGACGTCGAAGCCCCACAGGATGGCCCGCTCAATCTGGGCCCTGCACTCGCGGCGGACCTCGTCCAGGTCGGCATGGTCCCAGACGTCCTCGACCGTCCTCGGGAACCCGCCGTCGCCGCCGAGCAACGACGGCGCGTGGGTGATCGGGCCCCACCGGTAGAGCTCGTACTCCACGTTGACGGTGAGGTGCACGCCGATGTCCTCGCCGCGGTAGCGGCTGCTCGCCTCGCGTGCCCACGGGCAGGGCACCATGAGGGTGGCGCTGGTGACCGTCCCCGTGGCCAGGCATTCGAAGACCCCGACGTTGGCCGAATGGCACGAACCGAGGTCGTCGGCGTTGATGACGACCAGCTTGGCGTCGGCCGAATACCCGAGCCGCTGGGCGAGGTTCGCCTCAGCCATCTTCGGTGGCTCCTTCGGACACCGCCCCGCCCGACACCTCGGTGTCCTGGGCCCGGGCGTCGGACGCGATCTCCTCCTGGAACGCAGCCATTCGGCGAGCGAGGTCCGGGTCACCGAGGGCGAGGATGCGGACAGCGAGGAGGCCAGCGTTGCGCGAGCCGTTCACCGCCATCGTCGCCACGGGCACACCCTTTGGCATCTGGACGATGGAGAGCAGGCTGTCCAGCCCGTCGAGCTGCGACAGCGCGACCGGGACGCCGATGACGGGCAGGGTGGTCACCGCGGCGAGCATGCCGGGCAGGTGAGCGGCGCCGCCCGCACCGGCGATGAGCACCCGCACCCCCCGGTCGGCCGCTCCGTGTCCGAACGCCAGCATCTCGCGCGGAGTGCGATGGGCCGAGACCACCCGCACCTCGTCCGCGACGCCGAACCGGTCGAGCATCTCGACCGCCCCCTGCATCACCGGCAGGTCGGACGAGCTGCCCATGACGACCGCGACGGCAGGCGCCGGCGCGGTCACCGTGCCACACCCGGCGGCAGGTCGATTCCGGCGGGCACCGGGGTGCCGAGGGCGACGGCGGCCGACCAGGCCCGGGACCGCACGACCTCGCTGTCGTCGCCACACACCGTCACGTGCCCCAGTTTGCGTCCCGGCCGGGCGCCCTTGCCGTAGAGGTGCACGTGAGCGCCATCGACGGTGAGGCCGCGGGCGAGCAGGCGCGCCGGGTCCTCACCGGCCGGACCGCCGAAGATGTTGACGCTCGCCACCTGGGCGTGCTGCGGGGCCGTGGAGCCGAGTGGCAGGTCGAGGACGCCGCGCACGTGGTTCTCGAACTGCGACGTGACGGCGCCCTCAATCGTCCAGTGCCCCGAGTTGTGGGGCCGGGTCGCCACCTCGTTGACCAGCAACCGCCCCCCCGACCAGAAGAGCTCCACGGCCATCACCCCGACGGCGCCGGCGATCTCGGCCACCTTCTGGCCCAGAGCCGCCGCGGCCTCGACCACGTCGGGGGCCAGCCGTCCCGGCACCAGCACTTCACGGCACACCCCTCCGACCTGGGCGGTCTCGACCGCCGGCCACGCGGCAGACGCACCCGAGGGGCTCCGGGCCACCATGACCGCCAACTCCGCGTCGAGCGCGAGATGCTCCTCGATCACGACCTGGCCGGCCACGTTCGCCAAGACCTTCTCGGCCTCGCCGCGGTCGTGTACCGGCCAGACACCCTTGCCGTCGTAGCCACCCCGGGCGGCCTTGAGCATCACCGGCCAGCCGTGCACCGCCGCGAAGGAGGCGACCTTCCCGGGCGCGGCAGGGCCGTTGTCCACCACGAGGTAGGCCGGGCCCGGGACGCCAGCCTGGTCGAGGATCATCCGCATCCGAGCCTTGTCGACCGCGAGCTCGAGCACCTCCGCGCCGGGCCGGAGAACGGCGCCATCGGCCTCCAGAGCAGCCACGATCTCGAGGTCGACCTGCTCGTGGTCGAAGGTCACCACCTCACAGCGCTCGGTGAACGCCCGGAGGTCCGCCTCGTCGAGCGGCGACCCCAGCATCACCTCGGCGGCGACCCCGCAGGCCGCGTCGTCGGGTCGCTCGGCCAGCACGGCCATGGAGAGGCCCAACGCGCTGGCCGCCTCGCCCGCCATCCGCGCCAGCTGACCAGCCCCGACGAATCCGATGGGGTGGGTGCTCAGGTCGCTCGCCCCCGTCGGGGGATTGGCCTAGACAGTGGGGCGGACACAACGGGCAGACTACGCGAGGAGCACCAGGGACATGGCCAAGCCGCTGCGCATCGGGAGCATCGTCGACCTCGACCGGCCGCTGCCCGAGACGGTGGCCCAGCTGCAGCGGCACGCGGCGGCGGGCCTCGACCACGTCTTTGCCTCGCAGATCTTCGGGCCCGACGCGCTGACCATCCTGGCCGCGGCCGGGGCGCAGGTGCCCGGCATCGGCCTGGGCACGGGCGTGGTGCCCGTCCACCCACGCCACCCGATGATGCTGGCGCAGCAGGCCCTCAGCGTGCAGCTGGCGACCGGCGACCGCCTTCTCCTGGGCATCGGCCTGTCGCACCAGGTGGTGGTGGAGAGCATGTGGGGGATGAGCTTTGACAGGCCGGCCCGCTACATGGAGGAGTACCTCGACTCCCTCATGCCGCTCCTGCGCGGCGAGACGGTGAGGAGCGCCGGCGAGCGCGTCACCACCAACGCCTTCACGCCTCTCGACATCCATGGGGTGACGCCGCCGCCGGTCCTGGTGGCCGCTCTCGGTGCCGCCATGCTCAAGCTGGCCGGCACCGTGGCCGACGGCACCATCACCTGGATGACCGGCACCGGGACCGTCGCCGACCACATCGCACCGACGATCAGCACCGCCGCCGAGGCGGCCGGCCGGCCGCAGCCCCGCGTCGCGGTGTCCCTGCCCATTTCGGTCACGAACGACGTCGACGCGGCCAAGGACCGGATCAACGAGGCGTTCTCCATCTACCCGAACCTGCCCTCCTACAAGGCCATGCTGGACAAGGAGGGCGCCGCCGTGGCGGCTGACATCGGCTTCATCGGCGACGAAGAGGCGGTGGCCGCGTCCATCTCGAAGCTGGCCGACGCCGGCGCGACCGATTTCGTGGCCGCCGTCATCGGCGACGCAACCGAGCGCGACCGCGCCTTTGCACTCCTGAGCGAGCTCGCCCGGTCCTGATCGCGAAGGTCCGACACCCACCCCCGGCGGCGGCGCAACTGCCATTTGAATTTCTGCCGGGACGGAAATACGATCCCCCATTGCAGGGGCCCTGACCGGAAGGTCACAGGCTGGAGGACCGCGATGGCGCGCAGTGTGCGGGGGACGGCGGGGGGGAGGCAGGTGAGCCCGGCTCGTGACGCCTCCGAGCCCGGTCCCTCGGCCGGGCGAGGTGCGGGTGCCGTATGCACCTGCGGCACGGCGGTTGACCCGTGAGGGCCCGCGCGATCCCTGTGCTGCTGGTATCGCTCGCGCTGGCCAGCATTTTCGGCGGCCTGGGCGCGTTTGGGTCGAGCCTGGCCGCGCCGACGGCCGCGTCCGCCACCTACGTCTACGGAGGAGTCGGCGACTACTACGGCCTTCTCGTCCTCGAGGGGCTGGGGAGCCTCGACTTCAACGAGGAGGAGATCAGCCCGAACGGTGAGTGGGTCATTGCGGGCAGCCTCAATCCGACCCCCACCAACCCGTACTTCCTGATTCAGATCAGCCAGGACCCGGGCCTGTCCCCTTCCGTGGCCGGTGTCACGGACCTCGACAGCGACGCGGCCATCTCCGCCGCCGAGACGGCGAACGGGATCACCCCCTTCGGCTCCACAGCACCGCAGAACCCGGAGCCGTCGATCGGAACGTGCGGCGCGAGCAATCCCCTGGCGGTGAACAGCGAGGGGACCGTCGTCGGGACGACGTACTACCAGCCTCCGAACGGCAGCGCCGCCTACCCCCTCTGTGGCGCTTTCGTCTACAGCGCGCAGACGGGGTCGGAGTTGCTCAGCAACCTCATGGGCAACGCAAACTTCTTCGCCTACCGCGGGCAGGCCATCGCCAACAACGGGTTCATCGTCGGGGACGGGCAGACCCAGAACGGCAACAACGTGGCCTTCCTCGCCTATCCGAGCGAGTTGCCGACCGTCACCGACGTGGAGGCCGATGCGGGTCCGACCACGGGCGGGACGACGGTCACCATCGAGGGGTCCAACTTCAACACGAATCCCGGTGGCACGAGCTTCCTCTTCGGCGGCAGCGCGGCGATTTACGGCGGAGGTAAGGACGCCACCGACGTCGTCTGTGCGACGACGACGACCTGTACGGCGACGACGCCGTCCGTATCGGCCGGGACCTCCGACGTCTACGCGGGGACCGGGGTTGGCTACAGCCTGGCCAACGCGCCGGGAGACGAATTCACCTACGTCGAGATCCCCGAGATCAGCGGGGTCGATCCCGGCGGGGGACCGCTCGGGGGCGGCAACACCGTGGTCATCAACGGCTCCGGCTTCGTCAACAGCGGCCTGGACCTCGAAGACGTGGCGTTCGACCCGGTCGGCGACACGAACGGCTCCCAGGCGCTGATCGTCGACCCGGCGAACGTCGACGTCGTCTCCGACACGGAGATCGACGTCACCGCTCCGGATGCCACCGCCGCTGCCAACGGCGCCGCCGACCTCGACACCGTCGTCGAGCTGACGTTCGACGACAACGACGCCAACCAGTTCGAAGCCGGGACCGACTTCCCGGGCGACGGTTCCTACGAGTTCGGGGCTCCCGTCATCAGTTCGATCGATCCGGGTGCCGGACCGCTCTCAGGAGGCAACCCGATCGTCATCAGCGGATCGAATTTCGAGAACCCCGGGCTCACTCTCGACGACGTCGTGTTCGATCCGGCCGGCGACACGAACGGCTCGCAGCGGGTCACTGTCGACGCCGCTCAGGCCAGCGTCGTCTCGGACGGCGAGCTCGATCTCAGCGCACCGGACGCCACGACCGCCGCCCTGGGGAAGGCGGGACTCGACACCGAGGTCACTGCCGTCTACTCGGACGGGGCCGACGTCGAGGTGGACAGCGTGACCGCGGAACCAGGAGACGAACGCGTATTACTTCGGCGCGCCCGTCATCACGTCGATCGATCCCGACGGCGGTCCGATCGGAGGCGGCAACGAAGTCGTCGTCGACGGCAGTGGTTTCAGCAACCCCGACCTTCACCTGACCTCGGCCACCTTCGATCCGGTGGATGACACCACCGGTGACGCAGCCATTCAGGCGGGCACCGCCAACGTCAAGGTGATCTCCGACACCGAGGTGGAGGTGCTCGCTCCCGACGTCACCGACGCGGCCGCCGGTGCTCCCACCTTGGACACGAACTTCACCCTCACCTACGAGGACACCGCCGGAGACACCATCGACAGCGTCCCGAAGGCCGAAGGCGACAACGACTACGAGTTCGGGGCGCCGGTGATCAGCTCGATCGAACCGGGCGGCGGCCCGCTCTCGGGCGCCAACACCTTCGAGATCATCGGCTCGGGTTTCTCCAATCCTGACCTCGATCTGCAGTCCATCGCATTCGACGAGTCCGACGACGATGCGTCGCCGACGCTGAGCACCAACGACTTCGACGTGGTGTCGGACACCGAGATCGACGTGACGGCTCCGGACGCCACGGGCGCGGTCAGTTCCGGCGACGGATCGCTCGCCACCGAGGTCACGGCTCAGTTCACCGACCAGGACAACGACGAGGTGGACAGCCAGGCGCTCGCCGAGGGCGACAACGACTACGTCTTCGGCGCACCGGTCGTCGACGCGGTCGTCCCGGGTGGCGGGCCGCTGGGTGGCGGCAACTCCATCACGATCACCGGCTCGGGGTTCCAGACGCCGGGCCTCAACCTCAAGTCGGTCGAGTTCGACCCTGTCGACGACACCGACGGGTCTGAGACATTCGATGCGAACGACGCCGACGTCCAGGTGGTGTCGGACACCGAGATCGACGTGACGGCTCCCGACGCCACCGACGCGGCAGACGGCGCTCTCAGCCTTCGCATCGACGTGACCGCCGTCTTCACCGACCAGAACGACAACGACGTGGGCAGCGTCCCGGCCTCCCAGGGTGACGACGACTACGTCTTCGGGGCTCCCGTGATCGATTCCATCGTCCCGGGGGGTGGGCCGCTGGGCGGCGGCAACTCCTTCACGATCACCGGCTCCGGGTTCGAGACCCCAGGGCTCGACCTGCAGTCCGTGCAGTTCGACCCCGTCAGCGACACGGACGGGTCTGCGACCTTCGATGCGGACGACGCCGACGTCCAGGTGGTCTCGGACACCGAGATCGACGTCACGGCGCCGGACGCCTCCGACGCCGTCGGTCCCGGGCAGGCGTCCCTGACGACGCAGGTGACGGCCCTCTTCACCGATCCGGACGATGTCGGGGTGGAGAGCGTCCCGGCGTCTGCCGGTGACGACGACTACGTCTTCGGGGCGCCGGTGGTCGACTCCGTCGCACCCGACAGCGGGCCGCTCGGTGGCGGGAACGACATCGCCATCACCGGTTCGGGTTTCGAGAATCCCGAACTTGCCATTCAGTCCGTGGTGTTCGATCCCGTTGCTGACACCGACGGCACCCAGTCGTTCAGCGCGGGCACCGACGACATCGAGGTGATGTCGGACAGCGACATCGAGGTCACGGTGCCCGACGGGACCGACGCGGCCGATGGTGATGCGCTCCTCGATACCACGGTGACCGTCGTGTTCGCCGACCAGGACGAGAACGAGGTGGACAGTGCGCCGGCGGCAGCCGGTGACAACGACTACACCTTCAACGAGACGGCCCAGGTGTCCCAGGCGGGGATGTACGGCTCGAGTGCCGACCCGACGATCGTGATCCTCGGCAGCGGGTTCGGGACCGAGCCTCCGACGACTGCTCCGTGCAAGACGGGGGGCGAGGACTTCCTCCACGACGACCTGACCTTCGGAGACCTCACCACCCTGACGGGAGCCGGCGCGGTCGGGGACTGCATCGGCCTCGACGTCTCCGTCTACACCGATTCGGAGATTGTCTTCACCTTCGGCGCCGGCTATGCCAGCTACCCACCGCTGGCCTCCGGCGACCAGTTCCTTGTGGACGTCTACGGAGCCATGTACACGGGTACCGCGAGCTTCAACTCGCAGACCGTGCAGTTCACGTCGCCGCAGCCGTCCGACGCCACCGTCGGGGGCCCGCCCTACACACCGCAGGCAACGTCTTCGGCGAGGCTGCCGGTGGCCATCACCGTCGACGGGGCCAGTACGTCGATCTGCTCCATGACGGGTGGATCGGTGAGCTTCATCGCTCCCGGCACCTGCACCCTCGACGCCAACCAGCCGGGCGATGCGCTCTACCCGGCCGCCGTCCAGGTGCAGCAGTCGTTCACGGTGAGCTCGGGGCTCCTGGCCCAGACCATCGCGTTCGCCAACGGCTCCGGGGGTGTGGCGGCGACCGACTCGGTGACACTTCCCGACACGTCCTACGTGGCCAGCGCCACGGGCAGCGGGGCCGGCACGGTGACGTACTCGCTGGGCTCAACTTCGATGGGCTGCGCGGTGGACCCCAACTCGGGCGCGGTGAGCTTCACCGGGGCCGGCAGCTGTGACATCGATGCGAGTGCCGCCGCCAACGGGCACTACCTGGCGACGGCCACGGACGCGACCTTGACCATCACCGTGACGCAGGGGTCCCAGGTCATCTCATTCGCCGCGATCCCGTCGCAGCCGTTGACCGCCTCACCGCTCACGGTCACAGCCTCGGCGTCGTCGGGTCTGGCGGTGACCTTCACGAGCGCGACGACCCCGGTGTGCACCATCGGTGGTACCAACGGCGCCACCCTCGACCTGCTGAAGACCGGGACCTGCACGGTCGATGCCAACCAGATCGGTGACGCGAGCTATGCGGCGGCCGCGCCGGTGGCCCAGAGCTTCACCGTGACGGCCGCGGCTCCGCCGCCCACGACGACAGTGCTCGTCCCGGCCACCGGAGCGGCCCTCAGTGGCATGAGCGCCACCCTTGACGCGTCGGCGTCGGCCGCGGCCGGGATCAACAAGGTCCAGTTCACCCTGACCGGCGGCTCTTACAGTCACACGGTCATCGGCACCGCCACCTCCACCCCCTACGGCTACTACCTAGCGTGGAACACCACCGGGATCCCCGGGGGCACCTACACGTTGGAGAGCCTGGTCACCGACGACCTGGGCACCACGGCCTCGAGCGCGCCGATCGCCATCACGGTGGACAACACCGCGCCGGTCACCAAGGTCCTTGTCCCCTCGACCGGGGCCGACCTGAGCGGGAGCGCCGTCCTCGATGCCGACGGGTCCGCCTCCTACGGGGTGGGGATCACCAAGGTCCAGTTCACCCTCAGCGGCGGGTCCTACAACAAGACGGTCATCGGCACGGCCGTGGCCGGTTACGCCGGGTACATCGCGCTGTGGAACACCACCACCGTCCCCGGCGGCACCTACACCCTGCAGAGCCTGGCCACCGACGCCGCCGGCAACAGTTCCTACAGCCCGGGCATCACCGTCACGGTGGACAACACCGCGCCGGCCACGGCCGTGCTCGTTCCCGCCACCGGTGGGATCCTCAAGGGGACGAGCGCCACCCTCGACGCCTCGGCGTCGGCCAGCTACGGGGTCGCCGTCTCCAAGGTCCAGTTCGTGCTGAGCGGTGGATCGTTGAACAAGTCCGTCATCGGCACGGCCACGTCGACCGCCTACGGGTAC
Source organism: uncultured Acidimicrobiaceae bacterium (assembly GCA_963787525.1). Taxonomy (GTDB): domain Bacteria; phylum Actinomycetota; class Acidimicrobiia; order Acidimicrobiales; family RAAP-2; genus Bog-473. The sequence goes on from CAWBDK010000001.1 coordinate 348,958, forward strand.
TACCTGGGCTGGAACACGACCGGCGTCTCCGACGGGACCTACACACTGCAGAGCCTGGCCACCGACGCCGCCGGCAACACGATCTACAGCGCCGCGATCACCGTCAAGATCGCCAACTGAGGAACCACCTGATCGGCGGGCCGTCCGCCGTCAGCGTGACAGCGTCGTGTACTTGAACTCGTTGAGGTCGGGCATGGCGTCGAAGAGGTCGAGCACGCCCTCGATCGTCTGCCGCGCCAGCACGGCATCGCCCTGAGGCCGGCTCATCAGCCGCACGAACACGGCGCGGTCCCCCACGACGAAGGTGGGCACGCCGAACACCGCCCATTCGCCGGTCGCCCGCTCGTGCGCGCGACGGATCTCCTGGACGGCGGGGCCCGCCTCGGCCTCGGCCACCACCTCTGCGCCCGGCGCGCCGGCGCCGTTCAGCACGCCGGCCACGATCTCGGGGACGCGGAGGTCGAGCCCCTCGTCATGACGGGCGGCGAAGAGGGCGACGTGCGCGTCGAGGAAGTGCTCGGGGTAGCGGTCGCGCACGACCACGCCAGCGGCCAGCGCCAGCAGATCCTTTGCCTTGGCCGGGTCGTCCCAGACGGGCGATCCGCCCTCGGGCACATGGACTTGGCTCAACGAGAAGGGCAGGAAGGTCACGTCCCAGTCCGCCCCGTCAGCCAGGGCCACGGCCAGGTGTTCGTGGGCATTGCGGGCGAAGGGGCAGCGGTAGTCCCAGGTGACGGCGAACGGTTTCATAAGTCTTTCAACACGACCGCACCAGGGCCCATTCCCCGGCGCCGGCGCCATGGCCGTCCGCTGCGTCCCCTGCTCCCAGGGGTGACAACGTTGACGATGGGCCGCAACCCGAGCCCGAGCACGGAGCCGATCGCTGCGCCGCCGATCACGTCGCTGGGGTGGTGGGCGCGCAAGTGGACGCGACTCGCCGCAACCGCTGTGGCGAACGCGACGTTGGCCGCCGTTCCGGCCTCGGAGTCCCCGAGGACGAAGGCCGTGCAGAACGCCGCGAGCGTGTGGCCGCTTGGAAAGCTGCTGCTCGTGGGGGTGCGGACGGCGGCATCGAGATGGTCTTCGGGCCGTTGCCTTTCGACGGCCTGCTTGACGATCCGGCTCACGATCAGCGAGGAGAACCCGGCGACGCCGAGCTCCACCACGGCGCGGCGCCGGTCCGGACCGCGGCGGCGGGCCTTGACGCCTGCCAGGAGGACCCACACGAGCCCGTAGTCAGCCAGGTTGGAGACGGCGACGGCGGCGCGGTCGATGCCCGGCCGTCCCCGGAGGGGCTCGAAGGCGGCGTCGACCGCCTCGTCGATGGTGCTCATCGCGGGCCGGTCACGCGGCGAAGGCGGGGCAGGACGGTTTGAAGTTGCAATAGTTGCAGAGGGGGCCCACATGGGGCCGGAAGTCCTCGGCGTCGCATGCCCGTTCGATGGCCGTCCACACGGCGAGCGCCCGCTTCCTCTGGCCCCGGATCGTCTGCTCGGAGGCCACCGATGAGATGGCGACCGGCTGTCGCAGGTACAGCAGCCTGACCTCGGCCGGAGGGCGGCCAAGCATGCTCTCGCACAGGAGCGCGTAGGTCTGGACGCCACCCATGCTGCCGCGCTCGAAACGCTCGGACGGGGCCCTTCCGGTCTTGTAGTCCACGACGACGAGGCCCCCATCGGGGGCCACGTCGAGCCGGTCGATGATGCCGCGCAGGCGCATGCCGTCGACCATCGTCTCCACGCCGAGCTCGATGCCGACCGCACAGGCGTCGTTGGGATCTTCCAGGCGGAAGTAGTTCTCAATGAGGGTCCGGGCGTCGGCGAGGAAGTCCTCGGCCCCGGCCGGGTCGAGCTCCAGCTGCCGGAACTCCTCGTCGTCCTGCAGCTCGACCCACGAGAGCTCCAGCTCGGCTGTCGCGGCGCCCGGTGTCCGGGACCCGGCGGGGTGGCGCCAGAAGAGGCCCTCGAGTGCGGCGTGCACCAGGGTTCCCTTCACCGCATGGGGCGACGGCGGTTCCGGGCGGTGCTCAATCTGGGAGAAGCGGAAGGCGAGCGCGGCAATTGGTGAAGGCGGTGACCTTCGACGGCGTCAGCGTGCGTGGGGGATCGAGCGCCATACACGTCAGGATACGGCGGCCCGAGGTCGTCGCCGCTCATGCTCCCGAGGCGATAGAAAGGAGCGCGATGACCCGCCCCGCCCGTGGCTGACCTGCGCCGCTCCACCCGCTGGGCCGGGCTGCAGCCCGGCGACCCGGTGCAGGTCGAAGGCACGCGTCTGCGGGGCGCGTCGTGGGCATTCGTGGCGCACGTCACCAACGGCGAGACCGGCGAGGCCTGGGTCGAGGTCGTCGGAGGGCGCGACGGGGACCGGGCGGTGCGGTCGTTCCGACCGGACCAGCTCTACGCGGCCTCGGCCCGTCCAGGGCGCGACCCGTCGCTGGCTGACGCCCCCGGCCTTCCTCTCGGTTGACCGGTTGCATGGCCGATACGACGGGGCATCCCGGCATCCCCATCCTGACCACGCAGCGGTTGGTGCTCCGACCGTTCGCGCCCGAGGACCTCGACGATCTCGTGGCCATCCATGCCGAGGAGTCGTTTTGGTGGTACCCACGGCGGGCGGCCATGACGGCCGAGGAGACCCGCGGATTCCTGACCACGATGATCCGGCGCTACGAGGACGACGGGTTCGGCATCGAGGCGCTGATCGACCGGGCCAGTGGGACGATGATCGGGTGGGCGGGCCTGGCCGTGCCCCACTTCCTGCCCGAGATCCTCCCGGCCGTCGAGGTGGGATGGCGTTTGTCGGGCCCCTACCGCGGACGGGGTCTGGCCACGGAGGTCGGTGCCGCCTCGTTGGAGTTCGGGTTCACGACGGGCGGCCTCGACCGCATCGTCAGCATCTACGAGCCGGAGAACACCGCGTCCGGGAGGGTCATGGACCGGTTGGGCTTCACACACCGCGTGACCACCGTCGGGCCTCGCGGCGAGGAGGTGACGGTCATGGAGCTGACACGCGAGCACTGGGAGGAGCACCGCGCTCGTGGGTGACATCGAGCGGCAAACGGCATCCGAACGCGTCGGTGACGGCCACTACGCCGCCCTGGTGCACGAGGACTGGGAGATCTGGGGTCCCGGCGGTGGCTACGTGGCCGCCATCGCGCTGCGGGCGGCAGGGGCGGAGAGCCCGTTCGCCCGTCCCGCCAGCTTCTTCTGCCACTACCTCTCGGTGGCCGCCTTCGCGCCGGTGGACCTCGTGGTGACACTGCTGCGTCAGGGCCGCACCGTGCTGGCGCAGCGCGTCGCGATGTCCCAGGAGGGCCGATCGGTGCTCGAGGCCATGGTCTGGTCGGTCGGGGGGGTCGAAGGGCTCGAGCACCAGGACCTGGACCCTCCCGACGTGCCCGATCCCGAAGACCTCCCGAACCGGGCCGGATTGTCGCCCGCGGAGGACGGAGAGGACCGGCCCCCGTTTCGCTTCTGGGGCAACTTCGACCAGCGGATGATCGAATGGTCGGCCACGTGGCCACCGCCCGGACCGCTCCCGCCGACGTGGCGGACGTGGGTGCGGTGCACGCCGACCGCATCGTTCGACGATCCCTGGGTCGACGCGGCGCGCTCGCTGATCGTGCTCGACGTGGGGAGCTGGCCCGCCGGTTCGCGACCCCATGCGTACCGCGATCCGCCGTACATCGCGCCCAGCCTCGACCTCTACGCGTCCTTCCAGTACCCCGGCAACACCTCGGAATGGCTGCTGCTCGACGCGCACTCTCCGGTGGCTCAAGGTGGACTGCTCTCGTGGACGGGGAGGGTGTGGTCACGCGACCGCCGGTTGGTTGCCAGTGGGGGAGGGCAGGCGGTGTTCCGGCACACCTGAGGCCAGCGCGGTATCCGCTCGATACGCCAAGCTCGCCGCCGAGTTACGTCGATGGTGTTCGAACCGTCGACGCGGCGAAGACCGCACACGGACGGCGCGGGAGAGCATTGTCATGGCGACGTGATGGCCTGTTGTCACAGAATTGTGAGACCGATCCACGGCGCGTGTGTGAGCACAGAAGGACGAAATGATCCGACCGCTACCCGTGAGGGTGGGCTTCCGCACTTGCAAGTCGTGTCATACCACTTGCAAACAGACTCACAATTTCTAAATTCTCTCGTTGATCAGGCAAAATAGTCGCGAGGCAATTTCGTTCGCCGCGGAGAGGGGGCACCTGACGAAGCCGGTAGGCACCGGTGGGAAGGGGTACCTCATGCGGCGTGTGGGGATCGTTCGGAGCTTCGGGCGGGCCGGGGCGAGTGCAGCCGTGGTGTCCGCGCGGTCAGCAACCATCATCACCGCCACGGTCTCTCTGACGCCAGGTGGCGGCTACCCGGTCAACGACACCGCCACCGACGTGACAAAGGTGGATCCCGCTTAGGGGACACCGCCACCGATCGGGGGCTCTTGGCGATGGCCGTTCCGGGGTGTTGGGCAATCCAGTCCGACACCCCGGCGACGGCTGCCCCGTCGCCTGCGGACCGTCGCGCTCACTCCACCGCGTAGCCGTCCATCCGCGACAAGATGCGCAGCATGACCTCGTCCGCTCCGGCGCCGATGGAGTCGAGGCGGGTGTCGCGGAAGTAGCGCGACGTCCAGTTTTCGTCCATGTAGCCCACGGCGCCGTGGAACTGGACCGCGTAGTCGGCCACCTCGCGCTGGAGGCGGGAGCCGAGCAGCTTGCCGATTGTGGCGTAGCGGGTCGCGTCCTCCCCTTGCAACACGGCGTCGGCGGTGGTGCGAGCGTAGTGTTTCAGCACGTCGTGGCGGGCCGAGAGCTCTGCCAGCACGAACTGGAGGTGCTGGTTGGCCAGCAGTGGCGCGCCGAAGGCGTGTCGCTCCCGCAGGTAGGCCTTGGTGCGCTCGAGGGCCAGTTCGATGGAGCCGACCTGTTTGTAGAAGGTCATCAGGCGCTCGGCCTGGAACTGGACCATCTGCTGCTGGAAGCCGCGGCCGATGTCGCCGATCGTGTTCGAGACGGGGACGCGCACGTCGGTGAAGGACAGCTCGGCGGTGTCGCTCGACCACATGCCGAGCTTCTCGAGCTTGCGCGAGACTGCGACGCCCGCGAGCGCGGTGGGCACCACGATGAGCGACATGCCCTGGTAGCCCGGGTCGTCGGAGGTGCGCGCGAGGAGGCACAGCCAGTCGGCCTGCGTGCCGTTCGTGATGTAGAGCTTGGTGCCGTTGATCACCCACTCGTCGCCGTCGCGCACGGCGCGGGTCCGGATGCCCGCCACGTCGCTCCCGGCGTCGGGCTCGGTGACCGCGATGGAGGTCACCACGTCACCTCGGATGGCGGGGGCGAGATACCGCTCCTTCAATTCGTGGGAGCCGAAGCGGGCCAGGGCCGGGGTGGACATCGATGTCTGGACGGCGATGGCCATCGGCACGCCGCCACAACTGATGCGTCCCATCTCCTCGCCGGCGATCATGGTGTAGGTGTGGTCCGCCGCCATGCCGCCGTAGGCCTCGTCGTACTCGAGCCCGAGCACGCCGACGGCAGCCAGCTTGGGGAAGAGGTCGTGCGCAGGGAAGGTGCGGGCAGCCTCCCAGTCGTCGACGTAGGGCTCGATCTCCCGCTCGAAGAGAGCCCGGAGCGTCGTGCGGAACAGCCGGTGTTCGTCCGTCTCGAGCACCGAGGAACGATAGCACCGGCCATTTTCGGTCCCTCACAGGGCACCCCCCTACACTGCGCCCCGTGACGGACGCGCTGGTCCACGTGCAGCACGACGGTGGCATCCGGACCCTGACGCTGGACTCACCCGCCAACCGCAACGCGCTGTCGTCCCGTCTCCTCGGCGAGTTGGAGCAGGCGTTGCGTGATGCAACGAGTGACTCTCTCGTACGGGTCATCGTCCTCACGGGATCAGGCCCGGTGTTCTGCTCGGGCGCCGACCTCTCCGAGCGCGGTGCGGCAGCGCCCACTCGCATGCCCGAGATCCTCACCCTCATCGTCGAGAGCCCGGTGCCGGTCATCGCCCTCGTGAACGGCCACGCCAGGGCGGGCGGCCTGGGCCTCATTGCGGCAGCCGATGTAGCGGCTGCGGCGGAGGCGAGCACGTTCGCGTTCACCGAGGTCAGGGTCGGCGTGGCGCCGGCCATGATTCTGGTGCCCGCGTTGCGCGTGGTCGACCCGCGCTTCTTGGCCCACGTGACCCTGACCGGCGAGCCCTTCGGCGCGCGCGAGGCCGCCGCAGGCGGGGCTGCTCTCCGCGGTGACCGCAGACGAGGCGGCGCTGCGGGCTTGGGTCGACGCGCAGACGCAGGCGATCTGCCGGTCGGCTCCCGGCGCGGTGCGCGCGACGAAGACATTGCTCCGCACGCTGCCGCGCCACGGGTTGGGCCGAGGGGCTGACGGCGGCGGCGGCAACCTCGGCCGAGCTCTTCGCCGGCCCGGAGGCGGCGGAAGGGATGGAGGCCTTCCTCCAGAAGCGCCGGCCCGCCTGGGACACCACGGCGTGAGCACGCCGATCCGATCGCGTCTGGCCACGGCCGGCGAGGAATTCAGGGACAATGCCGAGGCCATGCGCGCGCTCGCCGACGAGGTGCACGCGCTGCACGACGAGGTGCTGGCCGGGGGCGGCCCGCAGTACGTCGAGCGCCACCGGGCCCGCGGCAAGATGATGGTGCGCGAGCGCCTGGAGGCCCTCGTGGACCCGGGAACCCCCGTGCTCGAGCTCTGCCCGTTGGCCGGCCTGCACACCGGCGACCCGGTCGGCGGCGGCGTGGTCGTCGCCCTGGCCGAGGTGGCCCACACCCAGTGCCTGGTGATCGCCAACGACCCGACCGTGCGCGGCGGCACGACGAGCCCGACCACCATCCGCAAGCTCCTGCGTGCCATGGACGTGGCGGAGGAGAACCGCCTCCCCGTGCTGCTCCTCGTCGAGTCCGGAGGGGCCGACCTGCCCCGCCAGGCCGACGTCTTCGTGCCCGGAGGCGAGCAGTTCCGCCGCCTGACCCAGCTCTCGGCGCAGGGCATCCCGACCGTCTGCGTCGTGTTCGGCTCGTCCACCGCCGGCGGTGCGTACCTCCCCGGCATGAGCGACTACACCGTCATGGTCGAGGACCGGGCCCGGGTGTTCCTGGGCGGCCCGCCGCTGGTCAAGATGGCCATCGGCGAGGAGGCCGACGAGGAGGAGCTCGGCGGGGCGCTGATGCACGCCCGCATCTCCGGCCTGTGCGACTACCTGGCCCGCGACGAGCCGAGGCGCTCCACATCGCCCGTGGCATCGTGGGCCACCTGCACTGGCGGCGCCTCGGCCCTGGCCCGACCGACGCCGCCGACGAGCCGCTCTACGCGGCCGAGGAGCTGCTCGGGATCGCGTCGGTCGACGTGCGGGTGCCCTTCGACGCGCGCGAGATCCTGGCCCGCGTCGTCGACGGTTCCCGCTTCGAGGAGTTCAAGGAGTCCTACGGTGCGCAGCTCGTGTGCGGTTGGGCGTCGATCGGCGGTTACCCGATCGGCGTGCTGGCGAACAACGGCATCCTCTTCTCGCCGGAGGCGCAAAAGGGCGCCCAGTTCATCGCGCTGTGCAACCGCACCGACACCCCCATCGTCTTCGTGCAGAACATCACCGGTTTCATGGTCGGCACCCGCTACGAGCAGGGCGGGATCATCAAGGACGGGGCGAAGCTGATCAACGCCGTCTCCAACTCGACGGTGCCGCACCTGACCCTCATGGTCGGAGCCAGCTACGGAGCGGGGAACTACGCCATGGCGGGCCGGGCCTACGACCCCCGCTTCATCTTCACCTGGCCCAACCACCGCATCGCCGTCATGGGGCCCAAGCAGCTGGCGGGTGTGCTCTCGATCGTGCGCCGCAATGCCGCCGACGCGGCGGGACGGCCGTTCGACGAGGCGGCCGACGAGGAGTTGCGCCAGGCCACGGAGAACCAGATCGAAGAGGAGTCGACGGCGCAGTACGCCACCGGCCGGCTTTGGGACGACGGGATCATCGACCCGCGCGACACGCGGACCGTGCTCGCCGTCGCGCTCACCGCCGTGCACTCCGCACCGGTGCGGGGGACGGCGGTCTTCGGCGTGGTGCGGCACTGATGGCAGCAGGCACCACTCCGTCCGCGTCCTCGTCGCCAACCGGGGTGAGATCGCTCGGCGCCTCATCAAGGGTGCCCACGACGCCGGCTGCGAGGCCGTGGCCGTCTACGCGGCGGACGACGCCCGCAGCCCGCATGTCGGAGAGGCCGACGCCGCGGTGCTGCTGCCCGGCGCCACACTCGGACGAGACGTACCTCGACCCCGCCGCGCTCGATCCGGGCGGCCGAGGTGGCGGACGCGGACGCCCTGCACCCGGGTTATGGCTTTCTCTCCGAGAACCCCGCCCTGCCGGAGGCCTGCGCCCGGGCCGGCATCGTATGGGTGGGGCCGCCGGCCGAGGCGATGCGGGTCATGGGGCACAAGACCCGCGCCAAGGAGGTGGTGGGGGAGGCCGGCGTCCCGGTGCTGCCGAGCGCCCTGGTGGCGGCGGGGGCGCCCTCCGCTGCGCTCGACGCCGCCGGAACGGACGTCGGCTTCCCGCTCCTGGTCAAGGCGTCCGCCGGCGGCGGTGGTCGGGGGATGCGCCTCGTGCGCGACGCGGGCGAGCTGGGGGACGCCGTGGCGTCGGCGCAGCGGGAGGCCGCCGCCGCCTTCGGGTCCGACGAGGTCTTCCTGGAGCGCTACCTCGACGCTCCGCGCCACGTCGAGGTCCAGGTCGTCGGGGACACCCACGGCACTGTCCTGCACCTGTTCGACCGCGAGTGCTCGGTGCAGCGCCGGCACCAGAAGGTGGTCGAGGAGGCGCCGGCGCTGCTCGTGCCCGAGGCGGTCCGTCGCCGCATGTGGGAGGCCGCCACCGCGGCGGCACGGGCGGTCGGTTACGTGGGCGTCGGCACGGTGGAGTACCTGGTGGATGCCGACGGCTTCTACTTCTTGGAGATGAACACCCGCCTCCAGGTCGAGCACGGCGTGACCGAGCTGGTCACCGGCCTCGACCTCGTCGGGCTGCAGCTGGCGGTGGCCGCCGGCCGCCCGCTGCCCCTGGGCCAGGCCGACGTCTCGGTGCGCGGCCACGCGGTGGAGGTCCGGCTCTGCGCCGAGCGGCCACGGGAGGACTACCGGCCGACGCCCGGCACGGCGACGCACGTGCGCTGGCCCGAGGGACCCGGTCTGCGCACCGACCGCGCCATCGAGTCGGGCAGCGTCGTCAGCGCCGCCTACGACTCGCTGGTGGCCAAGCTCATGGCACACGGGCAGGACCGGGACGCCGCCGTCGCCCGGCTGGCCCTGGCCCTGCGGGCGCTCGAGCTGGACGGCCTCGAGACCAACCGGGACCTGCTGGCCGCGGTGCTCGACGATGCCGCCTTCCGGCGCGGCGAGGCCGACATCCACTACCTCGAGAAGCGCCCCGACCTGCGCGACGCCGAGCTGCCCGAGGCGGTGCGCCGGCGCCACGCCGCCGCGGTGGCCTTCTGCCTCACCGACGAGCGGGCCGCCCACAGCCTGGTCCCGGTGCCCGCGGCGGGATGGCGCAACGTCGGCCGCCCCCTCCACGCCGACCAACTGACGGACGCCGCCGGGACGCATGGAGGTGCGCGCCAGTGCGCCGGGCGAGCCCGCCGTCGCGCTCGTCGACGGCGAGTGGCAGGCCGTGGGCACGGCCACCACGCAGGACGGCGTGGTCGACCTGGTGGCCGACGACGGTCTGCGGCGGCGCTATCGGGTGCGCCACTCGGCGCACCGGGCCGACGTGAACGGCCCCGAGGGCCAGTCGACGTTCGCCCGGCGCGCGGAGGACGATCCCGACGAGCGCGGCGGCGTCGCCGGCGAGTGCCGAGCGCCCCTCCCCGGTTCGGTCACAAAGGTCCTGGTCGCGGTGGGTGACACGGTGGCCGAAGGCGACGGCCTCGTCGTCCTCGAGGCGATGAAGATGGAGCACACCCTGCGCGCGAACGGCGCCGGAACGGTGGCAAAGGTCCACTGCGCACCCGGGCAACAGGTGGACGTGAACGACCTTCTCGTCGCCGTGGAGCCTGCGTGAGCCCGCCCGGCGACCCTCCGACGGTTCTGCGCGTGGCGAACTGCAGCGGCTTCTTCGGGGACCGCATCTCCGCCGCGCGCGAGATGGTGGAGGGCGGCCCGATCGACGTCCTCACCGGCGACTGGCTGGCCGAGCTGACGATGTACATCCTCCACAAGACGCGGGAGCGCAGCGGCGGCTACGCCCGCACGTTCCTGCGCGAGCTCGAAGAAGTCCTCCCGTTCTGCGTCGAAAGGGGCATCACCGTCGTCTCCAACGCCGGCGGCCTCAATCCCGAGGGCTTGGCGGCCGCAGTGGGGGAGCTGGCCCGCCGCCAGGGCCTCGATGTGCACGTGGCCTCGGTGTCGGGGGACGACATCACCTCGAGGGTGGCGGAGCTCCAGGCCGCCGGGGAGAGGTTCGTGAACCTCGACACCGGCGAGCCCCTCCTCCCGCGCTCAGCGTCGTGACGGCCAACGCGTACCTGCGCGCCCGCCCGATCGCCGACGCCCTGGCGACCGGCGCGCAGGTGGTGGTGACGGGCCGCGTCACCGACGCCGCCCTCGTGGTGGGGCCGGCGCTGCACGCCTTCGGGTGGGCCGATTCGGACCTCGACGCCATCGCCGGCGCGGTCGTGGCCGGACACGTCATTGAGTGCGGTGCCCAGTGCTGCGGTGGCAACTACGCGTTCTTCGAAGAGGTGCCGGAGCGGGAACGGATCGGCTTCCCGCTCGCGGAGATGCACGTGGACGGCTCCTCGGTCATCACCAAGCATGCGGGAACAGGCGGCGCCGTGACGGTCGGGACGGTCACGGCCCAGCTGCTCTACGAAATTGGCGGCCCGCGCTACCTCAGCCCCGACGCGGTGGCCCGCTTCGACAGCATCGAGCTCTTCCAGGAGGGACCCGACCGGGTGCGCATCGGGGGGGTGCGCGGCGAGCCGCCGCCGCCCACCCTGAAGGTCACGGCCAACCTCGACGCCGGCTGGCGTAACTCCATGACGCTGGCGTTGACCGGCGCCCGGGTGGCCGAAAAAGCCAGGTTCGCGGCCGACGCCGTGTGGGCCGGCATCCCCGGGGGGCGCGACGCCTTCGCCGAAACCGCCGAAGACCTCTCGGGGGACTTGACGGGTGGCGGCATGGCGTACCTGCGCCTCGCGGTGCGCGCCGACGACGAGCAGGCGGTCGGCCGGGCCTTCTCGGGCGCCGTGGTCGAGACGAGCCTCTCGAGCTATCCGGGCACGTTCTTCACGACCGCGCCATCGGGGGCGCAAGGTGTGGCCCGCTACTGGCCGACCACGGTCGCCGCGACGGCAGTCACGCCGCGGATCGAGTGCGACGGCCGACCGATACCCACCACGCCACTCGACACCGGCCCCGCCGCCGCGCCCGAGGGGGCGACCGCGCAGCGCTTCGCGCCTCCGACCGTTCCTGTCGGCGGGGACGACCTGGTGCGGGTGCCGCTCTGGGTGCTGGTCGGTGCACGCTCGGGGGACAAGGGGGGCGACGCCAACGTCGGGGTCTGGGCCGACGAGGAAGAGGTCGCCGCCTGGCTGCAGACGGAATTCAGCACGGCGGTCTTCAAGGCGCTCCTGCCCGAAGTCGAGCCCTTCGCGGTCAGTCGGTACCCCCTGCCCAACCTGCGGGCGGTGAATTTCGTGGTGCACGGGATCCTCGGCTGGGGCGTGGCGTCGAACCTGCGGCTGGACACGCAGGCGAAGGGCCTGGGCGAGCTGCTGCGCTCGCGCCTCATCGACGTGCCCGAGTCTCTCGTTGCCGGCGGCCGACCGGCCGCGAGACGTGCCGCGTTCTGAGCGTGGTCGAGCGGCCGAAGCCCGTGCATCTGACAGGATGGCGCGGTGGAGTTCGCCCGCCTGGTCGCACTCGTCGCGGGCGTCGCCATCGTCGCCGTCACGGTCTGGAGCGTCTTCACCGCTCTGGTCGTGCCTCGGGTCACGTCGTCGCGCATCATGCGCGGCCTGGCCCGCGTCCTGGGCGGCTCGGCCCGACGCATCGCCCCGCGGCTCCCGACCTACGAGGTGCGGGACCGTGTCCTGTCCTTCGTCGGGCCAGCGGCCATGGTGACGCTCTTCGTGTTGTGGCTGTGCCTCCTCGTGCTGGGCTTCTCGCTCGTCATGTGGTGGGACAGCGGCCTCGACTTCGCCTCGGCACTCGGGATCTCGGGGTCCTCGGTGTTCACGCTCGGCATCGCGACGACGAGGGGCGCCGGCCCGCACGCGCTCGAGATCATGGCGGCCGGCATCGGCCTGCTCGTCATTGCGCTCGAGATCGCCTACCTGCCGGCGCTGTACAACCAGTTCTCCACCCGGGAGACCGAGGTCACGCTCCTCGACGCCCGTGGCGGCAGCCCCGCCTGGGGTCCCGAGATCCTGGCCCGGAATTACTGGCTCGACACGCTGGACGAGCTGCCAGCCCTCTACGCCGACTGGGAACGGTGGGCTTCCGCCGTCTCGGAGAGTCATGCCAACTACCCGGCGCTGATCTGGTTCCGCTCTCCGGTCTCGTCGCGCAGTTGGCTGATCGGCCTGGTCGCCATGATGGACTCGGCGGCGCTGTACCACTCGGTCAGCCCGACGCAGACGCCGCGCCAGGCCCGGCTGTGCCTGTCCATGGGGATCCGCTGCCTGCGCTCCATGGCGCGGGCGCTGCACATCGACCATGACGAGGACCCGTTGCCGAACTCCTCCATCCGGCTCACGAGACAGGAGTTCGAGGACGGCTTCCGCCGGCTCCAGGAGGTCAAATGGCCGGCGGAGCGCGATCTCGAGGAATCGTGGCGGAACTTCCAGGGCTGGCGCGTCAACTACGAGCCGATCGTCGACGCGCTCGACGGCGCTGATCGTACCCCCGCCCGCCCCGTGGTTCGTGGCCCGCCCAGAGCTCGGCGCGGCAACGTGGCCGGTGGTGATCAACCGGACCCCCGAGGAGCCGGAGGGGGCTCAGGTGTTCGGCGCCAGCAAGACCTTCAAGACACCGTCGGCCCGGGAGTCGAACAACTCGTAGGCCGCCGGCGCCTGACTCAGATCCATCCGGTGGGTGAACGTGTCGCCCAGGCCGGCCAGGCGTCCCGACTGCACCAACGGGACGAGGGACGACCAGGTGCCCGGAATAGGGGCGAAGATGGTGCGCAGGGTAAGGCTCTTCAAGAAGACCAGGGCCATCGGGAAGGGCAGGTCCATGGTGAGGTTCACACCGACCACCGAGACCGTGCCTCCGCTGGCGGCGCATGAGAGCGAGTCGAGCACCGTGGCGTCCGCCCCGACCGCCTCAATGACGCACTCGGCCCCCCGACCGCCGGTGGCCTCGAGCACCTGCGCGGACCCGGGTGCGGTCCGGGCGTCGATGGGCTCGGCCCCGAGTCGCTCGGCGCGGGCCAGGCGTTCGGGCACCATGTCCACCGCCAGGATGCGAGCGGGGCCGTAGAGCGACGCGGACAGCAGCGCCATGATGCCGACGGGCCCGAGCCCCATGACGACCACCGTGGCGCCCGGGTGGATGGAGGCACGCTGCGCGCCGAGGTACCCGGTGGGCAGGATGTCGGTCAGCAGGACGGCTTCCTCGTCGGTCACGCCCTCGGGAATGGGCAGCGCGAAGAGGTCGGCGAACGGGACCGCCATGGCCTCGGCCTGCCCGCCCGGCAGGTCCGGCATCGTCCCGAAGGCGGCCGCCTTGCCGGCCAGGCAGACGTTGGGTTGTCCGGCCAGGCAGGGCCGACACAGGCCGCAGCCGATCACACCCGAGACCAGCACGCGATCGCCCCGCTTGAGGCTGTGCACGTGGGGGCCCGCCTCGGCCACCGTCCCGATGGCCTCATGGCCGAGCCGGATGCCAGTGCCCGTGGGCGCGTCGTGGTACAGGTGCAGATCGGAACCGCAGATCGCCGTGTGTTCCACCGTGACGATGACACCCTCGGGCCCGGGGAGCACGGGATCGGGGACGTCGTGCACGCCGACCGCACGCGGTCCCTCGAGGACGGTTGCTCTCATTCCCGCACGCTACAGGCCAGGAACTACACTGCACCGGGCCGAAATTTCGCCCACGCGCACCTTCTTTCCATGCCTCGGACACTCGAACCCGGAACCACCATCGAGCTCCCCGTCGTCGCCGACGAGGACATCGGAGCCTTCTTCGCCTTCGAGGACCTCTGGGCGGTGGTCGTCTGGAACGACGACGTGACCACCTTCCAGACCGTGATCCAGGCTTTCGTCGAGATCTTCGGCCACACAGTCGAGCGGGCTGACCAGTTGGCATGGAAGATCCATCGGACCGGGAAGGCCGTCGCGGCCGTGCGGCCCAAGGACGAGGCTGAAGCGGCCGTCCACGCGCTGCACCTCCGCAAGATCTCGGCCACTCTCAGCCGCGCCTGAACGCACGGGTGGGGCGGCGATGGCCCCAACCCCGTACGGCCGCCGGAACCCCCGTCAACCCCCACGCGATCAGGCCGCACCGATCCGACCGCCGGCCCGCGGCGGGAGGGATGAAGAGCCTGGACAGAGGCGCCCGGCGGTCCTGTCCAAGTTTTAGTGTTAACTTTGAGCATTCAGTCAAAGTTAAGGAGTGCGGCGTGGCAAAAGCGGGAACACCGAGCCGGGTGTCGACCAGGGACTCCTCTCGTTCCGCCGGCACCCGGGCCCAGCTGGTCGAGGCCGCCCTGCAGACGCTCAGGGCCGATGGCTTCGCCGGGTCGAGTGCGCGGGCGATCGCCGAACGGGCCGGGACGACCCAGGGCCTGATCTTCTACCACTTCGGTTCGGTGACCAACCTCTTGGTGGCCGCACTCGATTCGGTCAGCGCCCGGCGAATGGAGCGGTACGGGTCGGCGGTCGACCGCGTCGAATCGCCGCCCGAACTGGTCGACGTGGCCACGGACATCTTTCGGGAGGATCTCGAAGCCGGCTACGTCGCCGTTCTGGTCGAGATGATCGCGGGCGCCTCGTCCACCCCCGGCCTCGGACCCGAGGTGTCCGCCCGGCTCGGACCGTGGTTCGAGTTCGCGCAGCGTGCCGTTGCCACGACCGTGGCGGGCTCGCCGCTGGACGCTGTCCTGCCCGCGGCGGACGTGGCCTACGGCATCGTCGCCCTCTATCTCGGGCTCGAGATGCTGACCCACCTCGACGGCGATGCCACGCGGGCGCTGGCCCTCTTCGCCCACGCCAAGAACGTGGCTGGCCTGCTGGAGGCTCTCAGCCCGGCGCGTCCGGCGGGGACCCGATGACCAGCACGGCTTTCACACCCTCGCCACGGTCGGGCCCCCCGGCCGACAGCGGCCTCGATGTCGTCACCGGTGCGTTCAGCTACTCGGGTGCAGTCATCGCCAGAGCGCTCGAGACCGCCGGCCGCAGGGTGCGAACCATCACGGGACATCCCGGGCGGGCACCCGATGGGTCCGCGATGGAGATACGGCCCCTTGATTTCGACGACCAGCTCGGCCTCGTGGCATCCCTGTCCGGAGCAACCACGCTGTACAACACGTACTGGGTGCGTTTCGCCCACCGCACAGTCGACCACGAGGTCGCGGTCTCCAACTCGAGGGCCCTTTTCGAGGCGGCCACGCGGGCCGGGGTCCAGCGGATCGTCCATGTGAGCATCACGCACCCGAGCATCTCCTCGCCGCTGCCGTACTTCCGGGGCAAGGCTCTCGTGGAGAGAGCGCTCACCGAGTGCGACCTGTCGTACGCGATCCTGCGGCCCGCCATCCTCTTCGGTGGTGACGGCGTCCTGCTCAACAACATCGCCTGGCTCCTGCGGCACCTGCCGGTCTTCGCCGTCGGCGGCCGGGGCGACTACCGGATCAGAGGCATCCATGTCGACGACCTGGCCCAGCTGTGCGTGCTCAAGGGGGCAGAGGGGCACAACAGCGTCACTGACGCGGTCGGCCCGGAGCGCCCGACCTTCGCCGAACTCGTGTCCTCGATCCGCACCGTCGTCGGCAGCCGTGCGCACCTGGTCCACGTCCCCGGGGCGACCGTCCCTCTCTTGGCGCGGGGCTTGGGGCTCGCCCTGCGCGACGTCGTCCTGACCGCCGACGAGTACAAGGCGATGGCGGCCGGACTGGCCGACACGGAAGGACCCGCGACGGGTTCGACCGCGCTGTCGGCATGGTTGGCCGAGCATGGCGCGACCCTCGGGCTCCGCTATGCGAATGAGTTACACCGTCACTTCGAGACGGAGATCCCAGCGCACTGAATCGAGCGGTCCGCGCGTCCACCCGGCATGCACCGTGCACCGCGGACGTGGACGGCTTACCTCCGCTCGCCGTCCTCCAGGCGTGCCTGGAGCCGGACCTTCACGCCCGGCCATTCCGCCGCCACGATGGAGAAGCGCGCCGACGTGCGGACCGTGTCGTCGGAGCCGGGCCGGTCGGCCCGCATGATGCCGTCGAGCTGCCCCCCGATCCGTTCGATGGCGGCCCACGACCGCTTGTTTCGCACGTCGGTCTGGAGCGCTACCCGATGGACGTGCCATACCTCGAAGGCGTGCGTCATCATCAGCAGCTTGGCCTCGGTGTTGACCGGGGTTCGCTGGGCCGATCCGGCCAGCCAGGTGAAGCCGATGTCGACCACATCGGGTAGATCATGTCGCTGGTGGCTGGCGCCAGGCGGCCACTGCCACATGAAGATCTCGCAGAAACGCGTGGCGCCGACCACCGTGTCCGCCCCGCTCGCTCCGCCCGCCTTGCGCACGGTGACGAACGCCACGTGCGCGCCCGCCGCCACCTTGGCCAGGGCGTCGCGCACGTAGTCGGTCATCTGCTCCGGGCCATCGGGCGTGTAGGTCCACTGGTAGTGGCCGCGGTCCTCGGCCGCTGCCTCGACCAGGCCGGGAATGTGCTCTTCGCTCAGCGGCTCCAGGCGGACGAACCTGCCCTCGAGGGTGAACGGCTCAAGCATGCACGGCGGGGACGGCGTCGTCCGGCGCCCCCGCCCCACCCGGCTCGCCCTGACTGCCCTGGCCGGGGGGCCCGCTGGGCGCCCCGGTCGGGATCACGAAGTCGCGCTGGCGCACCAGGGCGAAACCACACACGGCGCCCACGAGGGCGACCACCGCCCCGATGTACATCAGATGGTTCAAGGTGCTGGAGAAGCCCACCTTGTAGGCGCCCAGGAGCGCCCGGCGGGCCGCCGCCACGGGAATGGACGAGAGGGCGTCGCGCACCCCTCCGGCCGCCATCGCCCCTTGGAGTTGTGCGCCACCGCGCCGGAGGATCTCGGCGCCGTAGGGCGACTTGTTCAGCGCGGTCGTGGTGTGCGTGAGGATCTGGCTCTGGAACACAGCGCCCAGTACGGCGATCCCGGTCGCAATGCCGACCTGACGGAACGTGTTGTTGGCGCCCGACGCCATACCGCTTCGTTGCGGCTGGACCACCGAGACGGCGCCCGAGGCCAGCACCGGATTGACGATCCCGACCCCGAAGCCCACGACCAAGAAGCCGGGAAGCAGGACGGTCCAGGTCGAGTCCGGGTGGGTCGTCCCCATGAGGAGCAGCCCACCAGTGACGAAGAGCATGCCGATGCCCAACAGGAGACGCGACTGGATGCGCACCGTCAGGCGCCCGGCGAAGAAGGACGTGAAGAAGATGAGCAGCGTCATCGGGAGGAAGCGCACCCCTGCCGCCAGCGGGCCGTAGCCCAGGTCGTCCTGGATGTAGAGCGTGAGATACAAGAACATGGCGAAGATCGACGCCGCCAGGCAGAAGGCCACCGTCGAGAGCCCCACGAAGGCAGGGATCTTGAACAGGCCGAGGTCCAGCATCGGGTCCGCAGCGAAGCGCTCGTTGATGAAGAAGCCCACCATGAGGACGGCCGCTCCCGCGAGCAAGCTGATGGTGGTTGCGCTGCCCCATCCGAAGTCGTTGCCGCGCACGAGCGCGAACACCAGGAGGAAGAGGCTCACCGAGAAGGTGACGAAGCCGATCCAGTCGATCTGGCGCGAGCGCAGGTCCTCCGACTTGGCGATCTGGGTGAACGTGATCAGCACGGCAACGGCGCCGATGGGTACGTTCACGAAGAAGATCCAGCGCCAGCCGATGCCGCTCGTGATGGCGCCGCCGATGAGCGGCCCGATGGCCACTGCGCCGCCGATGACCGCGCCGTAGATGCCGAAGGCGGTGCCGCGGTCACGCCCGGTGAAGGCCGCCGCAATGAGCGCGAGCGAGGTGGCGAACATAATGGCGCCGCCGACGCCCTGCACGGCGCGGGCCAGGTTGAGCATCAGGGGCGTCGTCGAGAGCCCGCAGACCAGCGAGGCGAGTGAGAAGACGACCAGGCCGATGGCGAAGATCTTGCGCCGCCCGTAGATGTCCCCTGCGACCCCGGCGGTCAACAGGAAGGCGGCCAGCGTCAGCGAATAGGCGTCCACGACCCACTGCAGGTCCGAGAAGCTCGCGTGCAGCGACTTCTGGATGTCCGGCAGCGCCACGTTCACCACCGTGATGTCGAGAAGGAGCATGAAGGTCGCCGTGCAGACGGCTATCAGGGTCCACCACTTGCGGTCGAGAGCGGGCATTGGCGGAGTGTATCGACCGGGGGTTCTGGCTCGTACAATGACGTGTGATCGTCGGGTCAGCCCTCACCATCGAGATCGGTGACCGCACGCTGATCTCCGACGCCTCCTTCGTGGTCGGCGCAGGGGAGAAGGTGGGCCTGGTCGGGCGCAACGGCACCGGCAAGTCGTCCTTCATCTCCGTCCTGGTGGGGGAGACCTCCCCCCAGCTGCGCCACCGGGGCAACGTCCGCCTCCTCGGCTCGTTCGGCTACCTGCCACAGGCCCCGGTTCCGCGGGGGCTGGGCCTCGAGCCGACCGGCTTCTCGCACATCCTCTCCGCCCGCGGCCTCGACGTGCTCGACGACGCACTCGGGTCGGCCCGTCGAGCCATGGCCGACGACTCGTCCGAGGAGAACATCGAGCTCTTCACGGATCTGCAGGAGCAGTTCCAGTCCAATGGCGGCTACGAGGCGGAGTCGGTGATGGCCCGGTTGGCCGACGGGCTCGGCCTCCGCCAGGAGCTGTTGCTCGAGGACATCGACGAGCTGTCGGGCGGCCAGCGCCGGCGCGCCGACCTCATGCGCGTGCTCTTCCAGGAGCCAGATCTGATGATCCTCGACGAGCCGACCAACCACCTGGACCGCTCGGCCAAGCGTTGGCTGCTCGAGGAGCTCTCGCGCTTCGCTGGCGCGCTCCTGGTGGTGAGCCACGACCTCAAGCTGCTCGACCACTCCATCACCAAGGTGCTCCACATCTCGAACCAGCGACTGACCGAGTGGAAGGGCAACTACACGAGGTTCCAGGCGCAGCACGAGGCCGACCAGAGCCAGCGCGAACGCGCCGCCGAGCTGGAACAGCGGGAGATCACGCGCCTGTCCGCCCAGGCCGACTCCATGCGGGCGAGCACCGAGAAGCGGGCCCGCAAGGCCAAGGCGCTCGACAAACGCGTCGAGCGGATGGAGGCGGGGCGCACCCAGGTGGACAAGCGCGAGCGCGCCAGCAAGTTCAAGCTGCCGACGCCGCCGCGGGCCGGTGCGACACCCCTGGAGGTTGCGAAGCTCGGCGTGCGCTACGGCGGCAACCAGGTGCTCGGCGACGTGACCTTCCACGCCGGCCGGGGCGACCACATCGTGATCATCGGCCGCAACGGTGCTGGGAAATCCTCGCTGCTGCGTTGCCTGGCCGGGGTGCAAGAGCCCTCCAACGGCGTGGTCGAGCTCGGGGCGAACGTCGAGGTCGGTTACTTCGCGCAGGAGCACGAACAGATCGACCCGACCCGAAGCGCGCTGGCCAACGTCAGTGATGCGGTGCTCAAGGCCGAGAAGGACCGCCGGGCCCTCCTGGGATCATTCGGCCTGCCGTCGAAGGCGGCCGACCAGATGCCGGCCACGCTGTCGGGGGGCGAGCGGGCCAAGCTGGGCCTGGCCATGCTCTCGGCGGGAGAGGCGAACCTCCTGCTGCTGGACGAGCCCACCAACAACCTCGACCCCTCGTCCATCACGGCCGTCGGCGCCATGCTCGGCGCGTGGCCGGGCACCATCGTGGCCGTCAGCCACGAGCGCGGCTTCGTCGAGGCCCTGCGGCCGACGTACTGCCTGCGCCTACCCGACGAGCGCTACACGCACTGGCGTGAGGAGTATCTCGACGACGTCGAGATGCGCTAAGCCGAGCCCGGCCGCATTCCGCCGGGCAGACCGCCGCCGGCGGGCTGTGGCCGGCGCGCCCTCCCTAGGACATCCAGATCTGGGTCGGCCAAAGCACGCCCTCGTCGAAGGCGATCGCCTTGGAGCCCTGCAACGTGGTCGGGTTGGCAAAATTCTGCACGTTGGAGTTGGCCACGACGGCCCAGGTGTCGCGAGCGAGCCAGAGGTACGGGATGTCCTGAGCCAGGTACTCGTTGATCTGCTGGTAGGCCTTTGTACGGTCCGCCTTGTCGTTTGTTTCCCTCCCAGCCGTCAGGGCGGTCTGAATCCTGGGGTCGTTGTTGCGGGCCATGTTCAAGGGCAGCGGCGGGCCGACGGTCGTTGTGCTCCACCACACATAGTTGAGGTCAGGGTCGACCGCGCCGAATTGGCGCCACAAGGTGGCCTCGTAGGTGCCGGCCAGCGCGTCATTGATGATCGTCGCCTGGGCCAGGATGGTGATGGCGACCTTCATGCCCGCCGTCTGCCAGGCCTGCTGTAGGAACTGGGCGGCCGCCAGGGTCTCCGGATCGCTCGTCGAATTGAGCGTAAAGGTCGGCTGGCTGCCCGTCTGTTGCTGCACCTGCTTGACCAGCTTGGCGGCTTGCGTGGGGTTGTAGGTCGGGTAGGCGGTCTTGAAGTAGTACTCGCTCCCCGGCAGGAAGAGGCCGTTCATGGGCGCGTCGATGCCCTTGTCGATGACCTTGGCGTACTGGGCCTGGTTGACGGACATTGCCATGGCCTGGCGCAGCGTCTTGTTGTCGAACGGGGCCTTGGAGGTGTTCAACATGATGCACTGGACCGTGGGCTGTCCCACCACTTGCCCACTGTTGTCGTAGTAGGAGTACTTCTTGTCGCCCCGGAACTGCAGGAGGTTGTCGGGGGAGTTGGAGTGCATGATGTCGATCTCGCCCGTCTCGAGCGCGTCGGCGCGGGAATCATCATTGACGATCGGCTTGTAGGTGATGGAGTTGAGGTAGGGGTAGCCCTTGCGCCAGTAGTGCGGATTCCTGGTGGCCGTCATGTGGCTGTTGGGGACCCAGTCCTGGAAGACGAAGGGACCGGTGCCGATCGGGTTCGAGGTGCCGCCGTCGGCGCTGTTGAGCATGGACGGCGCGGCGATGTAGCCCGTCTGGGCCTGGGCCAGGTAGTAGGGGAACGGGGCCCACGGCGCCTTGAGGTTGATGGTGACCGACAACGGACCCGTCACGGTTGCGCTGCTGAAATCGGCGAAGGCGGGCCCGGTCAGAACTCCAGACGCCGTGTTCTCGATATTGAGGTGCAGCGCGGCGGCGTTGAGCGGCGTGCCGTCGTGGAACACGATGTTCGGGCGCAGGGTGATGGTGAAGGCCGTGAAGTCGTCGTTCGACGTGATCGACTCCGCCAGGTACGGCTCCACGCCACCGGCGGCGTTGACGATGGCAATGGGGTCGAAGACCGTGCGGCCGTAGAGGAACCCGCCCTCGTCCCAGCGTGCGGTCGAGGGATTGAATCCGCCCTCCTCGGTGTCGATGCCGAAGGTGAGCGAACCGCCCTTCACGGGCCTGGCCGTGGAGATCCCGTTGCGCCCCGGCCCGTTGGTCCGCGCGGCGCCCGCCTCACCGGCCCCGTCCCCGAGTGCGCCGAGCATGGCCGCGCCCGCGCCCAGGGCAATACCCCCAGCCATGAACGACCGACGATCAAAAGACTGCGTCATCGCAAACCCCCAAAGGTCTCGATCCCCACGAATTACGGCAGCGTCGCGCTGCGACTGGCGGCAGGTTACAACTTTGTGACCGTTTGAGGGTGGCGGCCAATTGGGGGTCGTCGGCGGGGTATGGCAACCTGGGTCCGACGACCCCCACGACACGAGGAGACACCGAATGACGATCGCAGTCGGCGACCGGGTACCCGACGTGAAGGTGTTCACCTTCGGCGAGAAGGGACCCGAGGCGACCACCTCGGCCGAGGTTCTGGGCAAGGGCAAGGTCGTCCTCTTCGGGGTGCCCGGCGCCTTCACCCCCACCTGCTCCGACCATCACCTGCCGGGCTTCGTGCTGCGGGCCGAGGAGCTGCGCGCCAAGGGCGTGGACTCGGTCGTCTGCGTGTCGGTCAACGACCCTTTCGTGATGGGGGCCTGGGGCAAGGACCAGAACGTGGGTAACTCGGTCGTGATGCTCGCCGACGGGAACGGGGAGCTGGCCGAGGCAATGGGGTTGACCATGGACGGCACCGGATTCGGCCTCGGGAAGCGCACACAGCGCTACGCGGCGATCCTCACCGACGGTGTCGTCAGCTGGCTCGCCGTCGAGCCGGGGCCAGGGCTCAACGTGAGCTCGGCCGAGGAGGTACTCGCCGCGCTCTGAGTCGAGCCGGGCCACCCGGCGGGTGGCGGCACCCCCTTGACATGCAACCGAGCGGCTGCTTAAGTAAGTCATGCAGCCCACCGGCTGCATGACAACGAACCAGCGGGCCAGCGATGCGGGATATGGATGCGGTCTTCAGGGCACTGGGCGATCCGGGCCGGCGACGGCTCCTCGACCGGCTCAACGAGCGCAACGGTCTCACCCTGAGCGAGCTCTCCGCGGATATGGGGATGACCCGGCAGTCGGTCTCCAAGCACCTCGACGTCCTCGAGACGGCCGGCCTGGTCGCCACCCTGCGTCGGGGCCGGGAGAAGTTGCACTACCTGAACGTGGCGCCCATCAACGACATCGCCGAGCGCTGGATCCACCGCTACGACCGGGCACGGGCCGCGGCCCTGTCCGATCTCACGACGGCACTGGAGGCCACACCCATGGAGGAGACGACATTCGTCTACACGACCTACATCCACGCGACGCCCGAGCGGGTCTGGCTGGGGCTCACGGACCCGGTCTTCACGAAGCGCTACTGGGGCGGGGTGTCCTTCCCCTCGGACTGGGCGAAGGGCTCGACCTACGACGTGGCCTACGAGGAGTCCGGCCTGGTCATCAGCGACCCGGCGCAGGTCGTGCTCGAGTCCGACCCGTACCGCCGGCTCGCCTACACCTGGCACACCTTCACGTCCGCATGGGGCGCGTTCCACGGCAAGACCGAGGAGGAGGTGGCGCGCTGGAGCAGCGAGTCGCGCTCCAAAGTGGCCTTCGAGATCGAGGATGCCGGCGGTGGCGTGGTGAGGCTCACCGTCGTCCACGACGGGTTCGACCCCGGGAGCGAGGTGCTCCAGGGGATCTCGGGCGGCTGGCCGGCTGTCATGGCCAGCCTCAAGACACTGCTCGAGACCGGGTCGGCTCTGCCGGCCGCGTAGCCGGCGGCCTCGCACCGGATCGCCCCACCTCTTCCCTCCCCGGCCGACCCAGGGCGGGGAGGGAGGGTGGCCCCCTTGAACGGAGTCCGTCCGTCGGCTAACATACCGGGTATGCTACTTCGAAAGTACGGATCATGAGCGTCCGTCACGCCCTGTTGGCCCTGCTCGCCGAAGGTCCCAAGTACGGGCTCCAGCTGCGTCAGGAGTTCGAGGCCCGCACGGGTGAGGTGTGGCCGCTCAACGTCGGGCAGGTGTACACCACGCTGCAGCGTCTCGAGCGTGACGGCCTGGTCGAGTCCGACGACTCGACCGACGAGGGTCCCCAGAAAGGCTTCCGCATCACCGAGGAAGGGGAGCTCGAGCTGACCGGCTGGCTGCGCACCCCGCCCGACTTCTCCTCGCCGCCCCGGGACGAACTGGTGATCAAGGTCCTCGTGGCCGTCGGTCTCCCCGGCGTCGACGTCCACGAGGTGGTGCAGGTCCACCGGCGTTACCTCGTCGAGCTGATGCAGCAGTGGACGCGCCTCAAGGAGGACGAGTCCCGCCTGGACCTCAACTTCGCGCTGGTCGTCGACGCGGAGCTGTTCCGGCTCGACTCGTTGATCCGGTGGCTGGACACGGCCGACGGGCGACTCAAGAGGGCGGCCGCGGGCGGGGATGCACCGGCGGCACCACAGCCGTTCCCCCTTCCCAAGGCCCGGCGCAGGGTGGGGTCACGGCCATGAGCTATCTCGAACTTCGGGGCATCACCAAGGTGTACGGCGAGGGGGCGAACGAGGTCCACGCCCTCGAGAGCATCGAGCTCTCTGTCGACGCGGGCTCGCTTGTCGCGGTCATGGGCGCCAGCGGCTCGGGCAAGAGCACTCTGCTGACCATCGCCGGCAGTCTGGAGGACGCGACCCGGGGGGAGGTCTACGTCGGCGGCGCGGCGCTGTCGAAGCTTTCGCGCAACGGCAAGGCGCGCATGCGGCGGCAGTCCATCGGTTACGTGTTCCAGGATTACAACCTCTTGGCGGGCCTGAGCGCGCTCGAGAACGTGTCGTTGCCCCTCGAGCTGGACGGCGTAGGGGCCAAGAACGCACAGGCCTGCGCCATGGAGTCCCTGCAGGACCTGGGCCTGGCCGACCGGGCCACGCACTTCCCGGACCAGCTCTCCGGGGGCGAGCGCCAGCGCGTCGCCATCGCGCGCGCCGTCGTGGGGCAGCGCAAGCTCCTGCTTGCCGACGAACCGTCGGGCGCCCTCGACTCGGCCAACGGAGAGGCTGTCATGCGCCTCGTGCTTGCTGCCTGCCACCGCGGCTTGGCGGCCGTCGTGGTCACCCACGACGCGCAGCTGGCGTCCTGGGCCGACCGGGTGGTCTTCCTGCGCGACGGGCGCATCGTCGACCAGACGCTGCCGACGGAGAGCCCCGAGGCGGCGTTCCTCGCCCACGCACCGAACCGATGAGCGTCGACCTCCTCGAGCGCCCCGTCGCGGCGCCATCGCCCGAGACCCTCGGCGGCGGCGTCCCTGCCCGTCGCGCCATGGTCCGCTGGGCCTGGCGCCTTTTCCGCCGGGAGTGGCGCCAACAGCTGCTCATCGTCGCCCTCGTCATCGTGGCCGTCGCCGCCACCGTGGTCGGCGCCGCGGTTGCGGTCAACACGCCGCCACCCGCGAACGTGGGCTTCGGCTCGGCCAACCACATGGGGACGTTCTCCGGTACCGATTCGCACCTCGCCACCGAGATCAGCGCCTTGGAGCAGCGATTCGGACCGGTCGACGTCATAGAGAACCAGACGCTCAGCGTCCCCGGTTTCGTAGAGACCTATGACCTGCGGGCTCAGGATCCCAACGGTGCGTTCGGCACGCCCATGCTCTCGGTGCTCTCGGGCCACTACCCCGAGGGGCCCGGTCAGGTGGCTCTCACGCCCGGGCTGGCCTCGTCGCTCGACCTCACGGTCGGCGACACGTGGGATCAGGGTGGCACCACCCGCACGGTGGTCGGCATCGTGCAGAACCCGCAGAGTCTTCTCGACGCGTTCGCGCTCGTTGCTCCCGGGCAGGTGAAGAACCCGACCCAGGTCACCGTCCTCTTCGATGCCACCGTGCCCGCGAGCTCGCTCGGCGCGAACTTCACCGACGTGACCTCGCCGGGGTCGGCGTCGGGAGGCAACGCGTTGAACCCCGACACGATCGTGCTGACATTGGCCACGCTCGGCATGTTGCTGATCGCCCTCGTGTCCATCGGGGGCTTCACCGTGCTCGCGCAGCGCCGCCTTCGAGCCATCGGGATGCTCGAGTCCATGGGTGCCACTGACAGGAACGTCCGCCTCGTCATGCGGGCCAACGGGGTGATCGTGGGTGTCTTCGGTGCCCTCGCCGGCTTCGTGCTCGGCATGGGGCTCTGGCTCGCCTACCGACCCCACGTCGAGCAGAGCGTCCACCATCTCATTGCTGCGTTCGCGTTGCCCTGGGTGGTGGTCCTCGTCGCGATGGTGCTCGCCGTCGTGGCCACGACCTTCGCCGCCGGCCGGCCGGCCCGTGCCATCGCCCGGGTGCCGGTGGTCACCGCGCTGGCGGGCCGCCCAGCGCCTCCCAAGCCGCTGCACCGGTCCGCCATCCCTGGCCTGATCGTGTTCGTGATCGCCTTCTTGCTCTTCGGGGTGTCGGGCGGGAACGGCAAGGGCGGCGGCGCACCCGAGCTCGTGCTGGGCCTCGTCGCCCTGATCGTCGCCATCATCCTCCTCGCCCCCCTCGCTCTCACCGTGGTGGGGAAGATCGGGAGCAAGGCTCCCGTGGCGTCGCGGCTCGCGCTGCGCGACCTCGCTCGCTACCGGTCGCGCTCGGGGTCCGCGCTCGCCGCCATCAGCGTGGGAGTGCTCATCGCGGTGATCATCTCCGGCGCCGCGGCAGCCCGCTACGGGAACGTCCTCGACTACGCCGGACCCAATCTGGCCTCGAACCAGCTGATCGTCTACACCCCCCAGTCGCCCGCCGGCGGTGCCGCGGAGCCCCAGGAGATCGGCCCGAACACGAGTGGCGCGAGCGGCGCGTCCCAAACGATCGTGATCGGCCCGAACACCAGTGGCACCAGCAGCATCGTCCCGAACGCGAGCGGATCGACCGGCACCCCGCCGTCCCAGCAGTCTCTGGCCCAGACCGTGCACGGGCTGGCGCAGACCCTGGGGGCGAGGGAGGTCGAGCTCGACACCACCAGTGCCAACCTGTACCACGCCGGGCCCGGTCGCCAGTTCGACGGTCAGATCTACCTCGCCACGCCGGCCCTGCTGAAGGCGTATGGGATCAGCCCGTCGTCGATCGACCCGAAGGCGGACATCCTCTCCATGCGCCCAGGGTTGGCGGGCGTGACGAACATGCAGCTCCTCTACGGCAGCCAACCCCTGCCCGGGCCCGCGGGGCCCAACAGCCCCAATGGGCCGAACCAGGGCAACATTGCCACCGCCTGCCCGCCGTCGTCGTGCCTGGCCAACCCGGTCATCGAGGAGGTCAGCGCGCTGCCGTCGGGGACGTCGGCGCCCAACACGGTGGTCACCGAGCACGCGATCCGCACCCTGCACCTCGGAAGCGGTATCGGCCCCGCCGGCTGGCTGCTCCAATCGTCGAGCCCGTTCACGGCATCACAGATCGACGACGTCCGACTGACGGCAGCCGCCGCGGGCATGACGGTCGAGTCCAAGAACGACGAGCCCTCGTCCGCCGAGATCATCAATTGGGCGACGGTCTTCGGGATCGCCCTTGCCCTAGGCGTGCTGGCCATGAGCGTCGGCCTCCTCCGCAGCGAGACGGCGGGTGACCTGCGCACGCTGACCGCCACCGGCGCCAGCAGCGCGACGCGGCGGACCATCACGGCCGTCACCGCCGGTGCGCTCGGGTTCGTCGGTGCCGTGCTCGGCGCCGTGGCCGGCTACATCGCCTTGGCCGGGTGGTTCCGCAGCAGCCAGCTGAACGGTGGCCTTTCCGCCCTGGCCCACGTCCCGTGGTTCAACCTGTTCCTCCTGGTGATCGCCATGCCGTTGGCCGCCGCCGCCGTTGGTTGGCTGCTCGCCGGGCGCGAGCCGTCCGCCGTCGCCATCCGCCCCACGGAGTAGCGACGGTGGGTGCCGGCCGCAGCCGCACGCCCGGTCAAGATTCCGCCGTGACGCCGAAACGCTCGGTGTAGAAGGCCAGGGCCCTGCGCCGCTCACCGGCGTCGAGACCGAACTGACCCAGGTCGTAGCGCACGGCCCCGTGGCGGCCCCGGGGGTGCGCCGCCATGAAGGACGCCATGGACGCACGGGAGCGTTCGTCGAGCGGTTGGCCCGCCAGCTCGTAGACGCGGGCGACCATGGCGAGGTCGTCCGCCATGAACTCGTCGAAACGCACGTCCATCGTCCGGTCCGCCGGCAGTGCATCGCGTTCGTCGGCGCAGCGGCGGAGCATGCGCTCGAGCCGGTCCGACCAGTAGCCGCCCGTGGCCTGCAGGTCGACCCGATCGCGGGTCAGGCGGGCCGTGTAGGCGATCATCATCACGATGGACGCCGTGACCGAGACCGGGTCACGGTGAGTGACGATGAAGGTGGCATCAGGAAAGGTGTCGACGAGTGCCGGGAACTGCTCGAGGTGCTGGGGAGTCTTGAGGATCCAGCGGGTGCCACCCCGCTGCCACTGCAGGACCTTGAGAACCTTGAGGAGGTAGGCGTAGGTGGGCCGCTGGTCGCGGGACAGGTACGCGTCGCGCCACGATGGCATCGGGGCCGTCGTCTCGAACAGCATCGTCGAGAAGTCGATGGCCAGCAGCTGGATTTCCTCGTGAGTGTGCTCGACCGTCATCTCGTGCATCCGGTTGAAGTACGGCAGAGCGGTATTGAGAAATTGGAGCGCCGCCGCGGTGCGCTCCACGCGCGGGTCGGGTGCTCCGGGGGCGGGCTGCTCGCGCTCGGCGAGGACCGGCTCCAGGCTCTCCCAGTAGGGGAGTGAGCGCAGGGCGGGGTCGGCAGACATCAGATTGTGCAGGTGAGTGGTTCCCGTCCGTGGCAGCCCGCAGATGATGATCGGGGCGACGATGCGCTCCTCGAGGATCTCGGGTTGGCGCGACAACAGGTCCTCAATGAGGAGTCGGTTCTTCAGCAGACCCACGAGGAAGACGTGCTGCTGCAAGATGCCCGCCCCGTTGAAGCCGCCCTCCTCGCGCATGGCCTGGCACAGGACTGCGAGTCGCTCGACGAAGTCCTCGGGGCCGAAGGCGTCGAGTCCGGTCTCCGCGCGCGCCATGGCCATGAGCTCGGACGGATCCAGGGTCAGCTGCGAACCTGCCTCCTCCATGAAGTCGAGGATGGCCCGGACCTCGTCGCTGTAGCGCGGCGAGGCCAGGTCGTCGATGCGGACGGGAGGCGGACGCCCGCTCATACGGTTTCCACCGGGACGACCTCCACCTGCGGCTGCTCCGGGGTCTCAGCTGGCAGGAACCAACGGAACCAGATGCGGCCCCTCCGGTGGCCCGCCGTGGAGACCCAGTTGGGGTGGGCGGGGCGTCGGGCCGAGATGACGACGATCCACGACCCATCGGTCTCGTACTGGACCTGCGCCCCGTTGAGGGTCACCCGCTCGTAGTCGTAGTTGTAGGTGTGGAGCAGGCGGTTCCACAGGCAGATGTTCCAGAAGACGCATTCGGGCGAGCGTCCGCGGATGACGAGGGCCTCGTCGTCGGCCAGGTCGAAGGCGCCCATGGCGTAGGCGGCGTCGCCGGCGGCCCACCCGAAGGTCGTGGTGGGCACCGGATAAGGCGGGTCGATGGCATTGGGCGTGCCCAGGGGGATGGGCACGATGCTGGCCTGCTCGCGCACCCAGGTCGTGGCGGCGCGGATGCGCCGGGCCAGGTCGGCGTCGTCCTGGCGGTAGGTCTCGGGAGGGTCGTCCGCCTCGATCTGCCAGGCGGCACGTCGGCCGGTCAGTGGGTGGTCGAGGTAGTCCCGGGTGATGGCGGCGACGGCGTCGGGCTCAAGGTGAATCCAGCCGACGTCTGGCTCGCCCGGATCGGTCGGTGAGATGACGATGTGGATCGCTCCATCGGCGTCCCGCGGCACCTCGTGGCTGTTCGCGGACCCGACGATCCTCGTGGAGTAACGCCCGTCGTCCGGACCGCCGTAGACGGTCAGCGACATGTAGACCGCATCGCCCGGGTGCAGCGTCACCCGGTAGGTGCGGGTCGGATCGATCGGCGCGTAGCAGTAGAAAGCGTCGGCGTTGTCGCCGCCCCACTTCTTGTACGGGCCCACGATCTCGACGAACCGGGGCCGGGCCTTGTCGGCCCACAGGTTCACTTCGGCCGCCACCTGCAGAATCGACAAGATCCACTTGTGGGACTCGAGAAGGGTGGGCTCGTCATCCGCCAACTGCTCGACCATGCGCGCCTGAGTGGCCTGCACTTCGGCGAGCAACTCGTGGAAAGCTGTCTCAGTCTCAGTCGTCATCGTTTCCCCCGCTTCGGCGTGGCGCCGATCATAGGGACACGTCGATCGCCCAGCCCGCAGGGTTGGCCGCCAGACCGTGATGGCAGCCCGGAGACGAACGGGAGACAACGAACGGCGCCGCTCTGTGGCGTGGCGTTGACGAGTCGAGACGGCTCGCACTTCGCGAAGGCGTGGGCCGGCTCCCGCTGCACCTTGGAACCATCAATTGCTGGTTGATCCCGATGTCGAGGTTCTTCGCCGCCAGAAAAATCTCGATCAAGACCGAACCGAAGCGCACTTTCGGGGCTACAAAGGGGAACAATGACATCGAAATCGGAGGTGGGAGCGGGCGACGCAGATGTGGCGCGCTCTGAGCTCGATGGAGAGACCGACGAGGATCTGCTGACGCAGATTCAGCGGGGGAACCGGGGCTCGGTGGAGCGGCTCTACCGACGCCACGGTCCGTCGATATTGGCGTTGCTCACTCGAATTTTCGGTGACCACCAGCTGGCCGAAGAGGCGGTGCAAGACACGTTTCTGGCGGTATGGAAGGGTGCTCGCTTCGAGGGGCGTTCTCGAGTCAGAACCTGGCTGGTAGGCATCGCACTCCGCCAGGCCGGATCGAAGAGAAGAAAAGCGAGGCTCTCTCTTGCGCCAGCGACGGATGTCGTCTCCCGCGAACCGGGTCCCGAAGACATAGCGGTCACTTCGCTCGAGGTCTCTCGCTTGGTCAAAGAGCTCTCGCAGCTCACCGAACGCCAACGCGAGGTGATTCTCCTTGCGTTTGTCGAGCAGCTCACGCAATCGGAGATTGCTGAGCTCCTGGGCGTGCGACTCGGCACGGTCAAGAGTCGCATGCATGGTGCGAAGCGGGCGCTGGAACGTCGATGGCAAGGAGGAGGTTCTCAATGACTACGACGCAACACGTCGACGAGCAGACATTGATCGCACTTGCGATGGTTCGACACGAATCGAACTCGCACATCGATCAATGTGACGTGTGCCGACATGATCTTGAGCTCTGGTACAGGGTCGCTGACGTGGCCCGAGTTTCGGTTGCGTCAGTGCCGTCGCCAGCAGAAGATCTCGCTGAACGCATCCTCACCAATCTTGGGGAAGGAGCGGCGAATACGCATGGCTCGCCGCGGCTGCCACGCCGCGCAGGATCTTGGCGACCTGCTCGCGGGACGCGCTGGTTGGTGGCGGCGACACTCGTCACCCTCGTGGTCGCCGTTGTCGCGATCACGCTGTCCATAGGTTCCGCGGCTCCCTCCGATGCCATGGTGCTGGCCAAGATCAGGACCACCCCGGGCCTCATCGCATCAGCGGCCAAGACAGTCAATGCCACCCAATACAGCACCGTTCGGGAGCAGGACGGTTTCGTCGTCATCAACTATCGCGTCCACGGTGCCTTCAGCCCGCGGACCAATGCCTTCCAGTACACAACCACCACGCAGTATCCCGGCCAGGTGTCCACGAGCTGGACGATCCTCTCGGATGGATCGCTGGTCTACCTTCCCTGCAACGCCAACTTCCGACTGCTGGGTAAGAACCCGTGCATCGCGTACCCGGCGCAAAGCGGCGTCGGATCGGATCGGCTCGCAGTGTCGTTTCTGCGGGAGGCCCAGGGACCGGTGACCAGGCTGGGCGAGCGCACGATCGGCTCGACCGAGACGGTCGGCTACGGGTTGACCATTCCGTCCAGTGCGTATGTCGCAACCGCGGTGCCGTCTGAACGCTCGTTGTTGGGCCAGGAATTGTCTACGACCAAGAGCATGCGAATCGAGGTGTGGTCTGACAGCCAGGGGCTCCCACGAGAATTGGACACCACGTTCACCTACAGGCAAACGTCGCCGGCCGCACTGTTGACGGTCACGAGCCATGAGCGCCTTCGTTATAGCGACTCACCTCCACGACTGGACGTACCGACGAAACCGTCCGTCTTGCTCGCTCCCAACGTCAACGCAGCCCAGCAGCTTCTGAATACATACGACGATGAGGTGGGCGCATGCTTCCGTGAAGGAACACCGATTTGTGGGCCGTCGAGCCAGGGGGGTTGAGCCTCCTGCCGGCGAGAACGTCGTCTGAAATCGCGGCTCAGGCGTTTCGAATGCCAGCGTCACGTACTGTGCGCATGACGAAGTCGGCCTTTCCGGCCGTGTAGAGGCCCGGTGCATCTCGATAGCCCTCGGCGAGGTGCCGCTTCAACGCGAGATAATCGGCCGCGACCTCATCGTGTGCCCGAAGGTAATCCCTGAAGCCGACGATACGCCTCCAGTAGTAGGACCCCTCTGGGCACACGTGGAGATGAAATCTCCTCGGCTGCGTCATGTCGGCTGGACCCTTGCGGAACACTCTGCGCTCGGCGGTGTCCAGCTCGGCCTCGGGCGTGAACAGATACCCGATTGAACCGAGCCTGTGGACGACGCGGTCAAAGCCACCGTAGAACTTGATGTCTGCCACGATGTCGATGGTCGGCTTGGCGGGCATGCCGCAGACAGCCGTGCTCCCCACATGCTCGACGGAGAACAGGTGGTCTTGCAGGACCTCTTTCAAGAGGGAGGCCTCCTCCAAGAATTGATCCGGCCACGACGGGTCATACGGGACGAGACGTACGGCTGGCGCTCTATATCCAGATGAGAGTGGTTCGTTAGGCACCGCGTCCCACCGCCAGAGAGCTTCGATCGAACGCTCGTCGTTCGATATTCACGGTCGCGACTTCACCTGATCGGGCTGATTCTCGAAGATTGCGCACCCATTGCACATCACTGGCCCAGATCTATCACGCAGCTGTTGTTCTGAGGTCAGTGATCGCGAGACTCGCCCCCCAGCACGGGTTGAGTGGGGTAGGGAAAGAGTCGACCGTCTGATACGACAAGGTGCCTCAGTCTGCTGGTGCCGAGGGACAGTTGGGCACACTTTGGGTTAGGGGTCGCAACCGGATCCTCTGTAATGCTTTGAGGATGAGCACGGGGGACAATCTATGGATTGACCGCTTCAATCCTGCGATGCAGGACGCTTCCGATCGCTCGTGCTCGCTGGATTGGAGGAGCGCTGGGGATCGGTTGATCGATCACTCAACGCCGATCTCAATGACGTTGGCACGCACTATGGCAAAGACTGCGTGCTGGTTGCCCTCGACGGTGATCAGGTCGTGGGAACCGGCATCCTTCTGCTCCGATCTGCCGAAGGGGAGATCGTGCGGATGTCAGTCCACCGTGATCATCGGCGACGTGGAATTGCAACGAACCTCCTCGCGGCATTGATTCACCTTGCGCCCGCGTATGGAATCAATCGCATCGTGGTGGAGACAAATGCCACATGGAAGGAGGCGCGGACACTGTACGAGAAGTCAGGTTTCACGTTCATGCACGCCGCTGAAGGCCTCTTCGGACAAGAGAGCTTTTACGAGCTGAAGATCTGACATCGAGTCACCCAATCGCCGGGACGGGGATGGCAGGCCGGAGGAGTGGTCCTCCCCTGGCACGTGCTCAATCAGGGCTGGGGGCCGTTGTCGGTCCCTCGTCTCCTACGGATGGATGGGCTCGTTTTTCACCCACCGGCACGACGTCCACTCGGTAGATGAACTCGGACTCGTGCTGAAGACCTTGCTCGATGCCGCGGACAAGTGATGTGACCTGGTCGATACGAAGGTCGTCGCCGACATCGATACGCGCCAGAACCCAGACTTGCTCAGGACCGATATATAGGTCACAAGAAGCTCGCGAATGGCAGTGACGCCGGGGTAATCGACGAGGAAGGTTCGCACTCGGTCCCGGTCGGGCGCCGGGATTGGTTGGCCGAGAAGGAAGTCGTGATTGCGTTTGACGAGGCGAAGACTGATGCGGACGAGCACCAGCGCAATCAGCACCGCGGCAATCGCCTGTGGGATGGACGAACCCGGTCATTTGGCTGAGGGCCAAACCGATCAACGCGAAGACATCTCCGGCGACCGACACGGCGTCCTCATTGAATACGCCCCTGAGGCTGGGGTCCGACGTCGTCGCCGCCTGGTCGAGAAGGCTCCGGTTGGCGAGGCGCGCTTCGACACTCATCTGGTGGGCGGACTGGCGCAACGACGCAAGATCGAGGAGGGCGGAAACTCCGAGGACCACATAGGCCACGGCAAACGATGACGTGGCGGAGGGATGGATCAGCTCGTTGATGCCTTCTCGCAAGGAGAAGGCGGCGCCGGCGACAAACGTCCCCAGGGCCGCAATTAGGGCCCAGAAATAGGCCTCCCTTCCGAATCCGAAGGGGTGGTGTTCGTCTCGAGGTCGGGCACTGCGACGCTGGGCGAGTACGAAGAACAGGTCGTTCGCAGTGTCAGCGAGCGAGTGCGATGCCTCGGCGGCCATCGCGGGGGAGCTTGTGACGATGGCCGCTCCTACTTTGGCAAGCGCGACGCCCAAGCCCGACAGCAGGGCTATCCATACGGTACGTGTGCTCTCACTCGGCATCGTCGAGGCGTAGTCTCCCATCCGGACCTCGGGGCACCATCGCCCTCGAGAAGGCCTTCAGCCAATGCCGTGGAGATTCAGGGATTTTCAGCTCGAGGGGTGTCGCCGGGTGTATGCCCCGGTTCTCCGGACTGGGCGGCGAGTCGGCCCTGCGACTCGTTGGAGCGACCGGGTGCCGCCTCAGAACTAGTTGCGTGCAGTTCGCGGACACGGCGCAGATCGAGGGTCTGATGGGCGCCGGATAGCGCCTGGGCCGGAGCCGCTACCTTCGGGGCTGCCCCCGATGACGCCTGGTTGGTGTGACGCCAAGCCGTCGCCCGTGTCGGCCCTTCTCTCTGCTTTTGTGCTCAGCCGACTGCCCATTCGAACGATGCGCCGTTCATGTTGAGCTTGTTCTTGGCGCATTCACCCGAGAAGGCGAGCCCGGATTTGCTCGGAGAGCCCGTGCAGTGCCACCCAGACGGGCCACCCGGGATCGGTCCCGACAGTTTGGCGTGCACCTTTTCCCTCACGAGGGTGCGGATGTAGGCCTGAGCGCTGCCGCAGCTGTACTTCACGACGTTCACGTCGTAGGCAGTGCCCTTGTCGTTGGGCGCGTAGGGAAGAGCCCACTGCACCCCGCTGATCGGGGCGCAGTGACCCGATGTGAGAGCCGTCGCCGAGGCAATCTTCGTGTTCACCGCGATGGAGGCGGGCACAAGGAGCGTGCAACCCAGTGCCCCCGAGACGAGGAGCCGCCTGAGAGCCATGTTGGTACTCTCCCGTCTGACGAGCCATTCGGCAACGTCCGCCGCGAATCGTACCGATGGAGCGGATCGCCAAACAAGTCGTATCGACCCGCTATCAGTTGGGTGGCGCTTCTCGAGTCGACCACAGTTGGTGGAAGACGCTGAGGTTGGTCGGAATTCTTCCACCGAAAAATGAGCCTCACCCCGATTGCTGAGTTGGGAGCGATGCGTCAAGATGTCGCAGTGGATGACGCGGCACTGCGGTTCGAAGTCTCGAAGGCGAAGATCTCGTGGGGCACGTATTTCCAAGACCTGATGAGGCCAGCGTTCGGAGGCGGATTCAAGAGCTATACCGGCAGAGGGCCATCAGTGGTGGCTGAGAACAGGGCCGGCGAAAGGCGCGTGGTCGAAGTGGCGAAGACCATGGAGGAAGCTAAGGAGCGAGCGGCGACAATCGAGCAGGACTTCAAGACGTTCAGCACGTCGGAATGGTGTGAACGCTATGACGTTCCGGCCTCTTTCGTGTCAGAGTGAACCCGAACACCGGCCCTATGGCGCGATCGCCGTCCAACCCCGACGACGTAACTCTCCAGCGAGCTGTTCGGAAGGCATGCAACTGATCATTTGCTCTTGGGCGGATTGTCGCCACGCTGGCACAGGAACCGCGGTAACCCCGTCCGACTCAGCGTCCAGTAGCTGGCCGATGAACGCCTCCGCTTCCTCGCGAGCGAACTTGCCCGCGGCCTGACGCTGGGTAAATCCCATTGGGCCGCGTGCATCGCGAAAGTCACTATGTCCGGCGTCCTTTAGGAGAGCCAGTAACTCTCGTATCTGCTTTGCTGATGCCGGTGGGCCGGACTGTTGACCAAACGCCATTGTGTCCATTCTTGCTCATGTGGCGATGAAACAGTGCGACTCTCACAGAACAGCTTGGCCACGGCGCTTACCTCGGTGGCGCGCGATTGGACCCGGTGAGGGATGTCATTCAGCGGCCTCCTTGGTGCGGGTGACGAGGTCGTGACGTCGGCCTGGGTTGTGACTGCCCAGTCGCCGGGACGGGCGACCCATAGACACGGAGCGCAGTGACCGTGGCAGAGTGGCTCGGTGCCGCCTCGGCCTGACGAGGACGTCGACAAGGTTGACAAAGAGGTCTTGGCTGCTGCACAGGAGCTGGTTGCTTCGCGTTTCCCGCCGCCACCAGCGCCATCCTCGCCGAGTGCGCTCGGTGAGCGGAGATCACCGACGTCTGATCTCGACCTCGTGGTGATTGATGAGGACTCGGCTGAGTCCCGGTGGGAGGGAGTCCACGGAGGACGATGGCCCGTCGAGATGTTTATCAGCGACCTGAAGGGTTGGGAACGCTGTGTGGCCAAAGAGGTGCACGAACGTCGACCGCTCGTGATGCAGATCACGGCTACAGGTGTGCCGCTGACCACCAACACCGCGACGACAGAGGTGCAGCGCATTGCTCGACGGCTCCTCACCCAAGGCCCCAGTCCAATCACCCCGGCGGAGCTGGGACTTCAACGGCGACTGCTTACGGACCTTGTCGATGACTTGGAGGATGCCCGAGAAGAGCCCGAGCGGCACTTCGTGATCGAGGCCACGTTCCGTCAATCGGCCGAGTTGTGGCTCCTGAAGAACCGTCAATGGCTGGGTTCGGGAAAGTGGTTGGCGAGAGCATTCAACAAGAAGGCTCCCGATCTGTCCACCGAGTTGGCTGTCGCAGTATCGGCTGCGCACCAAGGTGACACCTCACGCTTGGTTTCCGTAGCGCAACTCGTGCTCAACGATTCAGGAGGACCAGTCCGGTCAGACTGGGTAGACCCCCCAAACGCGGGTGGAGGGCGTGATTGAAGAAAGAACTGGGCAGATCCGGAGCTCCAACCGGAGCGATCAATATCGACCACGTTGAGACGAATTTGGACTCACTAAGGTAGAAAGCGTGGTGCTCGGTGACTACAGGGAGCTGTTCGTAGTCATCGCGACCTCCGCCGCGACGCTGGTCGGCCTGTTGTTCGTCGCTATGTCGGTGTCCAACGGTCGATCGCAGGCTCATCCCCAGCTCATACGTGAGTTCAGGGCTGCCGCCGCGCTGCTGGCGTTCACGAATCCATTTACCGTCTCACTCTTTGGATTGGTGCCGGGAACGAACATTGGCTATCCCGCGGCGATCGTCGGAGTGATCGGAGTCACGTTTGCGGCCGCCGGCGTTCGCGCCACGATCTCGCTCCCTTCACGGTTAGGGCATCGCGGCCCGCAGGCGACCTTGATCCTTGCACTGCTGGTCGTCTTCGGCCTCCAGATTGTGTTTGGGGTCGTACTCATCATTCGCCCACATGACGTTGGAGCCCTCGCCAACGTCGGGTATGTGCTCGTGGCATCACTGCTTATTGGGATCGGGCGAGCGTGGGAGCTCGTCGGAGAGTGGAACACCGGACTCTTCTCATCTGTCGGTCTCTTGATCGGCCTCCATCCCCAGCAACGGGAACCGACCGACCACGAACCCGAATCCGTGGATTCGCTGTCAGAACCCGAATCCGCCAAGGAGTAGCCGAGATGGGCAATGAAGAGCACGGGACGGACTTCTCGCCACGTTTGATGTCTCTGCTCGAGCCATTGGCGTTTGCGGGTGACTGTGTTCCCCTCGGTCGCGCGTGGTCAGTGACCCGAACGCCGTCCTGGCGGCGATCGCGGCCGTGCTCGGCGTCGCGCCGCAGGGCGACGCGGCGCTCATGGATCTGGTGGCCGAGTCGCTCGGTGGTCGGCATCTCCTGCTTGTCATCGACAACTAGGTTTCTCGCCACGTCGCCTGGGGCGGTCGCGATTGACGAGGAAGTGGCGCTCACTGTGAGCGACGGGGCTTGACAACGCCGATCTGTTAGGTCTTACTAACCGTTAGTGGCTACTGACCAAGAGGAAGGCGTGTGGGACGCATTGGGTGACCGGACGAGGCGAGCGATCGTCTTGACCCTGAGCGAAGGCCCAAAGCCCGTGGGCGAGCTCGCCACGTACCTGCCCGTGAGCCGATCTGCCGTGTCCCAACATCTCCGGGTGCTGAAGGACGCAGGTCTTGTCGCCGAGCAGGCGGAAGGCACGCGCCGGATCTACCGCCTCAACGAGGCCGGGGTCATCGCCTTGCGCGACCAGCTCGACACCTTCTGGAATCGGGCGCTAAGTGGCTACCAAGACCTCATCAAACAACCACGGAAAGGAAAGGCATGAACGTGTCCGATGATGCCGTCGTCCGTCGCCAGATCGTCGTCGACCTGTCAATCGATCAAGCCTTTGCCACATTTGTCGAGCGGTTCGGTGACTTCAAGCCGCCGGAGCACAACCTGCTCGGCGCCGAGATAACCGAGAGCCGGTTCGAGCCGCGGGTTGGTGGCCATATCTATGACCGCGCCGCCGACGGGAGCGAATGTCGATGGGCCCGAGTCCTCGCGTATGAACCACCCGATCGGGTCG
The DNA here is from genome assembly GCA_963787525.1 of uncultured Acidimicrobiaceae bacterium. Classification (GTDB taxonomy): domain Bacteria; phylum Actinomycetota; class Acidimicrobiia; order Acidimicrobiales; family RAAP-2; genus Bog-473. Next base: position 387,549 of record CAWBDK010000001.1, read on the forward strand.
TCTTCAGCTGGGACATCAGTCCCCAGTGGCAGCTCGAGACGGACCCGAGCAACACCAGCGAGGTGGAGGTCAGGTTTGTCGCGGAGACGCCGCAACGGACTCGCCTCGAACTCGAACACCGTCATCTCGATCGCCACGGTCCGGGCTGGGAGACGCTACGCGGCGCTATCGATAGTGACGGAGGATGGCCGCTCTACCTGACTCGCTACGCGGACCTCGTCACAGCGGATCGCTAAGGGCCGCCGATCACCGTCAGCCTCGAATGTGCGACGGGATTCTACGGGGGTTTCACAACGGACGAACAACAGATTGTGCCAAGCGTTGGGCTCTAGAGCCGGGGCGTCACGTGCAAATCTCCCCAAGCGTGGCCGGCCGGTATCTGAAAGTATGCATGCCGGAGTAACCAAGGCGGTCTCCGCCCGGGGGTAGAAGACGAGGGGGTGCATCCTGGGATTGACGACCAGGGAGTAACCATGAGATTGACCTCGCTCTTTAAAGTGGCGATGGGGACCGGAGCCGCGCTGCTGGTCTTCACAGTCGCCCCGGCCACGATGGCCTCTGCTTCACCGGCCACATTCGTCCCGTGTTCGAGTGGAGGCGCTGGACTGGTCGCGGCGATCACCGCGGCCAATGTGGCGGGCGGAACCATCAACCTGGCCCCTGGGTGCACCTACTCCCTCACGTCATCGAACAACGGAAGTTCCGGCCCTATGGGACTGCCGGGCTTCAACGGACTCCCGCAGGTCACGAACACAATCACCATCAACGGCTTCGGCGCGACGATCGCGGCCAACAACACGACGTTTCGCATCTTCCAGGTCAACGGTCCGAGCGGGAACCTCACGCTGCAGGGCCTCACCCTCACCGGTGGCAACGCGGCCGCCGGAGGAGCCATCTTGAACGCCGAGGGCTCGGTCACGCTCAATAGCTCCCGAGTCACAGGGAACACCGCACAAGGGGGCGGCGGCGGTATCGCCAGCGGCGTCGTCAATCCCAATGACCTCGGTCCCATTGGCATGCTCACTCTCAACGCCAGCCAGGTGAATGGAAACACCTCAGTCGGTGGTGGAGGAGGCGGCATCCTGAACCATGCGGGCACGGCCACGCTCAACTCCAGCCAAGTTGACGACAACACCAGCACGAACGGTGGCGGAATTGCCAGCGGCAACGGTATGGGCGGTGCTCCGGGCACCGGCAGCGCCACACTCAACGTCTTTGCTAGTCAGGTGGACAACAACACGGCGTCGGCTGGGCTAGGTGGCCCAGGGGCTGGTGGCATTGCCAATGGTAACAACGCGACCATCACACTGAGCCAGGTGAACGGCAACACGGCACCCGGTGGCATCGGCGGCGGGATTTTCAATCACGGCACGATGACCATCAACTTCAGCTCGGTGAGCAACAACACAGCCCCGAGCGACACGCAGAACCCGCCCAACCAAGGGATCGGCGGTGGCATCGGCAACGGTGACCTCGGCGTCCCCAACAGTGGCGTCTTGACGATCAATGTGAGCCAGGTGAACATCAACTCGGCTTCGGGCCAAGGCGGCGGGATTGCCGAGTTCGGCGAGGGTGCTGGACCCGGGTTAGCCCCTGGTAACACGCTCGCACTCAACCTCAGCCTGGTGGCGGGGAACAGCGCCGCCGGAGGCGGCGGGGGCATCTTCGCTATTCCCGGCAGCCCGGTCACGCTAAAGCTCACCGCCATCATCAAGAATCACCCCGACAACTGCGAGCCACTCGGATCAATCAAGGGGTGTTTTGGCTAAAGAACCGTCATCCTGTCGACTAGCTGGGGCATCCGTTAGGAGTGCCCCAGACCGCCGGGAAGGGGTGCTGCGTGCGCAAGTTCACGCTCGAAGACCTGTCGATACTGAAGCTCGAACTCAGCATCCCAATCGATACTCCGACCCAGTTGCCGGTTCGCTGCTTCTGCGGCTCCGGAATCTGTCCGACACGATCGGATCAACACTGTCATCGAGTCAACGAAGCTGCGGTGCATGTACGAGGTCAAGACCGAACACGACTTCACCCTGGAAACGAACGAGATCGGTCTCGGTTCAACCGAAAGCCTCTTAGGCGCCCTTCGGTGACCGACGAAGAACCGTGCCACAGTCCCCGTAGTAGGAGGCGCACTCAAGCTGTCGTTGTAACGTCTTGTTGGGCGCGTCTTCGCTGGATGGAGTTGCCGAGCCGCATGATGGCCCTCACGGTGCCAGGAACTCGCCGAGCGGCCACGAGGGCGGAGCGGTCTGTCAGCGTTTGTACGGAGCGGCCGATCTGCACGGGGCTAGGCGGCCCCTGACCGTTCGCCACGAGAGCGTAAAGCCGCCAGCGCCCTGGCACTCCCTTCAGCTCGTGCTCACCGCGATCGACGAAATCAAGCCCGGAGCCGACCACGATGTCTCGGACCGTCTGTGAGACGAAGATCTCTCCAGGTCGGGCCACCGCTGAGACGCGGGCGCCGATGTGTACGGAAAGACCGACGATGTCAAGGCCGGCGCGGTCGATCTAACCGGTGTGTATTCCCGTCCGGATTTCGAGTCCGAGCGCAGAGGCCTCCCGACGGATCTCGTCCGCACATCGGACCGCTCGCCGGGACCCTCGAAGACGCTGAGAGTTCCATCGCCAAGGACCTTGACAAGCCGACCGCCCGCGTTTTCGACGGCAAGGTGTACCTGTCGCTCGTGATCGTCTCGAAGCCTGCGGTATCTCTCATGGCCGAGTTTCACCAGCAACTCGGTCGAGCCGACGATGTCGGTAAACAGGACGCTGCCAAGCGATCGATTGCCTCCTCGGCGGGCATCTCCGCCGAGGAGCATCTGCGCCGCGTCGTCAATGACCTCTGAGTACCCCTCGCCCAGAGAAGACCCTGCCGATGCCGCAGGCAGGGATCGATACGTAGCGTCGGGAATCAAACCGGCAACACGCCCAACGACTGCGTCAGGGATCCGGTCGGTCTCCTGGCGAATCACGTGGGTTGGCACCTGGATGGCTCGAAACACATCCGTGATGTCAAGTTTCGAAAACCACTCTCCGTGAGCTTGGGCGACCGGCGGCGTCGCTGAACTGCGCTCGAGCAATCCCATCAACCTGCGGTTGTATGGTGAGTCCATCGTCGTACTCCACAGCCGCGCCGTTTGGCCCGACCCCCATTGGTTGTAGGCCCCTGAGTGCGCCTCCCGGTAGCCATCGGCTTCGTCCTGGCTCCACCCCGGCGGTAGATCCGGTTGGGTTGGCAGCTTGTCCGCCCAGGGGACGTGGAGAATCAAGTTGGATACGCGCTCCGGAGCGCATGCGGCCACCATGGCGACTGGGAAGCATGTCGAGAAGGTCCCGAACAGGATTGCATGATCCATCCCAGATGCGTCCATGACGGCGAGTACGTCCTCGGCCTGCTGCTCGAGCGTTGGCACGTAGGGAACCGGGTCCGACAGACCGAACCCACGGCGCTGAAAAAATTACCGCTCGGCCCAAGCCGGCGACTCGCTCGAAGTTCCGGTGGATATGCGGATCCGTCCAACACAGGTCGAGATGCTGGACGATCTCCAGGTGGATTATCAGACTCATCGGTCCATCGCCGACAACCTGGTAAGCGAGTTGGGCGCCGTCGCGGTCCACGTACTGTGTCGGCGCCGGATCCACTGAGTGAGTGTACGTGTGACCCGCAAATGGCAGAGCCTGGGGCAGGGATCGATTGCCCAAGCTCGACATTCCGGGGGCCGCTTGCCCGGCTGCTGATGTCCTAATCTTGTGGCAACAGCACTGACGGAGATGGACCCTCCCGAGCTGCGAGGAAGAATGACGCCGGCCTCTTAAGACTCGCCGACTTGCCCACGGGACGGGCCAAGAGGCCGCCGTGTGATCAGCAGCGAAGTGCGGTGGCACCGCGGGGACCCCCTCGCGCGCACGACATGGAGAGTCGTGTCGAGCAAGGGAGTGCCCTTGTTGCACGACGACCCGCTCCTACCGTGGAAGCGGAATGACGAACCCGTCAGACGTCGGGTGTGACCTGCGAATCCGTAAGAGAGCGGCCGACCAGGATCGAACTGGCATCATCAGCTTGGAAGGTCGGAAAAGCGTATTTTCGTGAACCCCTGTGAACGAAAAATGCAGGTCAGAGAACTGGGCGTACTGTCGTGAACCGGCCTGACCGACGGCGCCCGCGGGATATTCGCGGGATAAGACTGGTGCGCGTCTCCGCTTGGATCCGCCGTCCGACTTAGAATCGAATCAAGTTCGAGGGACGGAGTACGCGGGTGACGAAAGCTGCGGAACGGCGCAGAACTGAGCGGGAGATCGAGGCCCGTGAGGCACTTATGCGTGAAGAGTTCGAACGACAGGGCGACGTTTGGAAGAACGGCATACCTGTCGACGAGATCCTCGAGAAGCTGAAGGCAAAGATCACCGACAACGAGTGAGCGAGTGGACGATCGTCTTCGATCGCTCCATCGACCTCGACTCGTGGTCCGAGGGTGTATCGATCGAGGCGCTGGCGTCACTTCACGACTGGCTCGCAACCTGTCGTGAGGACGGTCCGCCAGCCGACGCTTGGCTGACTGAGCTCGAAGACGGCTATCGGTACCGCTATTGGCTGATCGAGGTCAACGTCACTATCGACTTCCTCGCCGTGACTCACGAGAGTTGGATGCTCGTGACGAGAATCCTCTAACAGTCCGACCGATTCGGCCAGACTCGTTAGGCCCGCCGCCGACGAGCGAGAAACGCAGCGAAGCGGGGTCCCGCAGTGTGGCGTCAGGAGCTTGGAGGGACAGCGAGCCACAATCTGTTTGGCGGGCGCATCGGAGTTCGGCCTGAAGTGACCGTGGCTGGGCGGGTGCTAACAGGCTGGCAGCGTTGCAAGCTGACGACAAGTAGTAGTACACCGCTACTACGACCCGGCCACGGGGCAGTTCTTGAGCGTGGATCCGCTGGTGGATGAGACGGGGCAGCCCTATGCCTACACGGGTGACGACCCGGTGAACGAGGTGGACCCTCTGGGCTTGAGCGCCGAGCTTTCGGCCTCACAGCAAAACAGCCTGGCCGGGCTTCTCGAGGAGATCGGAAGCAACTCTCCAATTGCGGGCGAGCCGCCAACGTTGGCAAATGAGTTGAGCCAACTCGCGACGGAGTATGGGAGCCTGCACGGATGTATGCAGGTCATGGCATCGGATCCGAACATTTGCTTCGCGACGCCTGGCCGTTCGGACCTAAGTCAATACATCAACGACGGCGGATCCACGTGTGTCTTGAAGCAAGTCGCGGCCGACGAGGGATCTGGACAACCGGCGGCCGCAGCAGTATCGGTCTTGACGGCATTTGGGGTCGTCGTGAACACGCGCTGACAACTATCGACCCCGGTTTATGTCCGAAAATGACCTCCCGGATGGGTACCAGGTCCATCATTCGATACCACAGAAGTACTCGGACCTATTCGAAGGTTCGGACGTCAACATCCACGACAACGCAAATCTTCGGGGAGTATCACAGTCGGTACATCAGGAAGTCACGAATGAGTGGACATCGTGGTCGGCCGATAATTCAGATCCCACGGCTGAGCAAGTTCTTGATTTCGCCTCGGAGATTGATGTTAGCTACGGAGACTTCTTTATCTTTCCGGGAGAATAAATGAACGAGCTCCGCAACGCTGTGTTTGCAGATCTTGCAACGGCAATCGACGTCTGGACAAATGAAGGGATTGAATCTCTGTCCCCGTCAGCACGATTGTGGTGGGCACGAGACAAAGAGGGATACATTCAGTTCGCGGAATTGGTGACTCAGTCTCAGAACGTCGATCAGTTGGAGAATCTAATCCAACACCTTCTCGAAGGTTGCGTGCATTCCATCCTCGCGACCATCGATGGAGCATCGAAGTCAGCCGAGACTGGCAGAGTGCAACTCGTAGGCCCGGATGGCAGCTCTCTTGGTGAAGGACTCCACGAACTCTTCGCCGACTATCTCGGAGCACCATAAAAGCGGAGACTCTTCGTGGCTCAGAGATTTCGATTTGGGTCGTAGTAGCCGCCTACGAATTGCTCTCCGACATCAATCACCAAGTTCAGTATTGACAGTCAGGTGGAATCAGCGCAGTGTCACGGGAGAAAGCATTTCGTACTCAGATCACATGAACGGATCCGGTCAAGAAATTCGACCGCTCTTCTTGATACTCTGATCTCGTCGAGATGTGTCAGCGCAGTTGACTTGGCAAACCTCTCGTGAGGGAGGGACGCAAAGCCACGGGACTCTCTGAGTCAGCCGGGCCGTGGGCTGTGATTCTATAGGCCCGATTCGTCTTGGGTGCCAGCTCCTTCAGAGTTTGGAGGAGATGTGCGACAGAGTGCTCAACCACCTTATGCAGTTATCGGCAAGGCACCTGTTGCACACGGAACCGTTGGAGCTGGTCCCTCACCGTGCACCATCTTCCGTTCTTGCCTCGGGTTTTCTCGCCCGAGCAGGCCGGCCACCACGAGCAGCGGCGCCCATCGCCCCCGGGCCTCGTGCAGCACGTTCGGATTCTGGAGGCGCTGTCGGTCACTCCTGGCAAGCTTTGCGCTGATTACCGTCTCGGCCACGACCCTCTTAGCCACGGTGACCGGATCCCCGTGAACTGATCCACCTCCTGTGCGAGTCCGATGTCCCAAGATGGGACGAGGAGGACAGCACAGATGAAAAACCGGCGGCACACGCCCGAACAGGTGATCCGCAAGCTGGCCGAGGGCGACAAGCTCTTGGCCCAAGGCAAGACCGTCGAGGAGGTGGCGCGTCATCTCGAGATCTCCGAGCAGACCTTCCACCGCTGGCGCAACCAGTACGGCGGCATGAAGGCCGACGACGCCAAACGCCTCAAAGAGCTCGAGCGCGAGAACACCCGGCTGAAGAAGATCGTGGCCGACCAGGCCCTCGACATCGACATGTTGAAAGAGGTGAACCGGGGAAACTTCTGACCGGACCGCCGCCGGCGGGCCGTCGTGGCCCTCCGAGAGCAGTTCGGGGTGAGTGAACGCAAAGCCTGTGCCCTCGTCGGCCAGCCCAGATCCACCCAACGCCTCCCCGCGCCCGTGCCTTCCGACGACGAGCTGGCGCTCCGCGCCTTCCTACGCGACTTCTCGCGGCGGCGGCCCCGCTGGGGCTGGCGGCGGGCTGCCACCGGGCGCGCAAGGCCGGCTGGCGCGTCAACAACAAGCGCATCCACCGCCTTTGGCGTGCCGAAGGCCTGCGTGTGCCCTATCGAAAGAAGAAGCGCCCGCTGCGCGGCATCGGGGTCGCCGTCGGCGCCTTCTGCCCGATCCGGCCCAATGTCGTCTGGGCCCTCGACTTCCAGTTCGACCAGACCGCAGAGGGAAGGATGCTCAAGCTCTTGAACGTCATCGACGAGTACAGCCGCGAGTGCCTGGCCATCGAGGTGGAACGATCCATCGACGCCGACGGGGTGGTGGCCTGCCTCGAGCGCTTGGCCGACGAACGCGGCGCACCCGCCTATGTACGGTTCGACCACGGACCCGAGTTCATCGCCTATGCCGTGGCCGACTGGTGCCGCTTCAACGGGACCGACACGGTGTTCATCGACCCGGGCTCGCCGTGGCAGAACGCCTGGATCGAGAGCTTCAACGGCCGCCTACGCGACGAGTTCCTGAACGGCCAGCGCTTCGAGTCCCTGCTCGAGGCCAAGGTGCTTCTCGAGGACTGGCGCATCGACTACAACATCAACAGGCCGCACAGCGCGCACGGCTGGCTCACCCCGGTCGAGTTCGTCGAGGCCTGGCTCCACCGACAGCAGCTCACACTCGCATAGGGAGTGGCTCAACAAACGGGGTCCGCTCACCAGATCTGACACTTTCGACGACTCCCGCGGGTGCGACGGGACCCTATGTCACCACCATCGCCGGCACTGGCACGTCGGGCGACACCGGCGACGGTGGACCAGCCCTTTCGGCTGAAGTGCAACCCGAGGCGCTGGCAGTCGACTCCGCTGGTGACATCTATGTGATGACGCCCAATCAAGTCCGCAAGATTTCCGCCGCGACCGGCTTTATAACGACGGTTGCCGGAATTGGTACGGGGGGCTATTCGGGCGACGGCGAGGTGGCCACGTCAGCCCAACTGAGCTCCTCTATCGGCATCGCCGTTGATTCTTCAGGCGACCTGTACATCGCCGACGGGGCGAACGAAAGAATCCGCGAGGTGAATGCCACGACGGGCGTCATCACAACGGTTGCCGGAAATGGTACTGCTGGTTATTCGGGCGACGGTGGTTTGGCGACCAGTGCGGAGCTGCATGGTCCGACGGGCGTAGCCGTCGATTCGTCGGGCAACCTCTACATCGCCGACTCGACTAACCACGTGATTCGTGAGGTCAATCATTCCACCGGCGATATCTCAACGTTTGCCGGAAACGGCACCGCCGGGTCATCGGGCAACGGTGGCCTGGCCACCAGCGCAGAACTCAATGACCCTTACAGCGTCGCCGCCGACTCTGCTGGCGATATCTATGTTTCAGACCTAAACAACTACACCGTTCGTGAGGTGAGCCACTCCACCGGTGACATTGCCATAGTTGCTGGAAACGGCACTGACGGCTACTCGGGTGATGGCGGGCCAGCAACGTCAGCCGAGATCTCTGTAGCACGGCAGATAGCGGTCGACTCTTCGGGCAACCTGTACATCGCTGACACCGCGAATGAGGCAACTCGTGAGGTCAGTTCGACACCGGTACCATCACAACCCTCGCTAGTGGCGGCGCGGCCGCTCCCTTGGTGTCGCCGTGGATTCCTCGGGCAACGTCTACTTCGGCGATTACTTGACTAACAAGGTCGGCAAGATCAGCGCCAGCCCACTGCCCATCAGTTTTTCGCCTGCGACGCTGACGTATGCGACAACCAATGTCGACACAAGGACCTCTGCGCAGTCGGTTACGATCAAGAATACCCAGTCGTCGTCGCTGTCCATTTCTTCTGATGCGGTGAGCGGTGCTGACAGCGGTGATTTCTCTATTGCAGTCGACGGTTGCAGCGGAGCCGTACTGCTCTCGAACGCCACCTGTTCGGTTTCCGTGGCGTTCACGCCGACCACAGTTGGGCCTCGCTCGGCCGACTTGACATTCAGTGATGGAATCTCAAGCGGCCTCCACTACGTCTATCTGATCGGAGAAGCGAGCGGGTACGTCTCGACCCTCGCCGGAACCGGCACAGCGGGCAATACAGGCGATGGATCACCTGCTCTTTCGGCAGAGGTGATGCCAACAGGGACAGCAGTCGACTCCTCTGGCGACCTCTATGTGGTTTCGTACAATGAGGTCCGAGAAATCTCAGCCTCGACGGGGCTGATTACAAGGGTCGCAGGCACCGGTACTGCCGGGTATTCAGGCGACGGTGGTCTGGCGACCAGTGCAAAACTTTCAGGACCGACAGGCCTGGCTTTCGACTCTTCGAATAACCTCTACATCGCCAACAAGGGCAACGAACGCATCCGCAAGGTCAACGCGTCCACCGGAATCATCTCCACCATCGCCGGCAACGGCACAACCGGCTATTCGGGCGACGGTGGTCTCGCCGACATCAGCCGAGTTCGATGACCCCAGCGAGATTGCTTTCGACGGATCCGGCGATCTCTATATCGCCGATGCATTGAATCACGTCGTCCAGAGATAAATCACTCGACGGGTGACATCTCGACGGTTGCTGGGAATGGCACCAGCGGTGATTCGGGCGACGGCGGCCCGTCGACATCGGCTGAATTAAAAGGAGCCATACAGCCTTGCCGTTGATTCGGCCGGCGATCTCTTTATTTCGGACTATCTGGCCTTCACGGTTCGCGAGGTAAACCACACGACGGGAGACATTTCAACTGTGGTTGGAGACGGTCAGAATGGCTACACGGGAGACGGGAGTCCGGCCGCATTGGCCGAGATCTCGTACCTACGCCAAATCGCCGTCGATGCTTCGGGTGACTCTATCTGGGGCTAGGCAACGACCACATCCCGCGAGGTCAACACGGCGACGGGCATCATCGGGACTCTCGAAAGCTCAGTCGGCGTCATCGGCGTGGCCCTCGACGCTTCGGGCGACGTGTACTTCAGCGACTACACCACAGCAAGGTCGACGAGCTCAGCCTCTACGGCACCGCGCCGACCGGCGGTTCTGTCGGTGGATATGGGCCCAACGCTGGCCAGCGTTTCGGAGGTGGTGGCGGTATCGCCAAGGGAGCCTGTACCTGCGATACCGGGGACCCGGTCGACACTGCCACGGGGGACTTCCACGAATCGGCCACCGATGTCGCGATTCCGACCTACGGCCCGCCACTGGCCTTTTCCCGTACTTATGACGCCTTCTTGGCCCAAGAGCAGGTGGCCGCTTCGACGCCTGGTCCCCTCGGTTACGGCTGGAGCGACAACCTCCACCCGCTCGATCTCAACACCGACTACAACACGACCGTGAGCGGCGACATCACGTTCGTTCAGGCCAACGGTTCACAGGCTCTCTTCGTGCCGCCGGTGAGCGGATCGTGCCAGGCCCCCTACATCGGTCCGGGTACTTCTGGCACGTATTGCGCGTTACCGTGGTTCCTCGGCAGCCTCACCTATAACTCGGGCAGCTCGACCTACACCCTCGTCGAGCATCCGACGCTGACCTATACCTTCAACTCCTCGGGCAAGCCATCTCGATCGCCGACCCCGACGGCGCCACCAAATCGGTCACGTACAGCTCACCATCGCCCGGGTCAGGGAATTGTCCGTCGGGAGCTGGTTCGTGCGAGACCGAGACCTCGGCCTGGGGCGGCCCTCGCCCTCGGTCGGTCTGCTAGCACAGGGGACACCGGGACCATCACCTCGGTCACACCCCTAGGTCGCCAAGACCTCCTACGCCTACAGCTCAGTCAATCTCATTCGGTGATCACCCCCTAGGCAAGGGACCTGAACACCTATATAGTCGCAACGCGAACGCCGCCCTCGAGCGCGACCTGTGACCGTGACCACCCCAACGCCCAGAGCGGTGGCCCAGATGCCGGCGATACGACAACGAATACCTACGACACCTCGGGCCAGATCACCTCCCAGAGCGATCCGATGGCCCGCGTCCACCTCTGAAGCTACTGCGGGGATATTTCGGCCAGCCTCACGGGGACGTCGTGGTCACGATCCCGATGCCGACGAGACGGCCTACGCCTTCAACGACGGCACGTTGGTCGAGTACCGTCGCCGGCTACGGGATCCACCTCCCCGTTCGTCGACCACCTATGTCGTCGACGCCTTCCACCCTCCTCGACGACAGCGTCACCGATGCCAATAACAAAACGACCACTTCGACGTACAACGGTGGAGGGCGATCTATTTGACCCAGGACCAACCCGCTGGGCAAGACCTGGACCTACACCTTATAACTCTTTTGACGAAGTGACCTGTGCCACCGAGCCCCTCTCGTGCAACCGTGCTCTGAATTCTCCCCGCCCTCTGCCATTACGGCGGGGACGGCGACGATTACCCCTCCGGGCTCGGCCGTCCGCCCAAGTACGCCAGCTACACCGAGTACGACACGGACTCCAACCCGATCTACTACGACGACTGGGGACTAACGTGCCCGGTTCGGGGTCGGCTTCCCAATCGCGGACTTCCTATGACCTCTACAACGGGCAGTCGGTGACCCTCG
>CAWBDK010000002.1:0-447377 GCA_963787525.1 uncultured Acidimicrobiaceae bacterium
AGCTCCGAGTCCATGCGGCTCCTGGTGATCGGTGCCTACGCGGCTCGGAGCTCTCCGCATCACATCCACTGACCGACACCCTCGCGCAGCTCGACGCGAGTCGGGGGTGAGCCGTATCGAACTCAATGGCCTCGATGACATCGGCGTGATCGACTTCATGGAGGCTGCCGCAGGTCAGGTGCTCGACGAGCCTGGTATGCGCCTTGCACACGTGTTGCGCCGGAGACCGACGGCAACCCCTTCTTCGTGGCCGAGGTTCTCAGGCACCTCTCCGAGACCGGAGCCATTTACCAGGCTTCCGACGGACGGTGGAGCGTCAGTTCCAAGCTGGTCGAGGAGGCGCTTCCCGACAGCGTGCGGGAGGTGATCTCCTCGCGGGTGTCCAGACTCGGAGACGACGCTAGGCGGGTCCTCTCCTTGGCCGCTGTGATCGGCCGGGATTTCGACCTCGAGCTTCTGAGCCGGGTGAGCGAGCGCCCTGAGCTCGAGCTCCTCGACGTCCTCGAGGCGTGCGCGGCTTCGGCCCTGATTCGCGAGGTCGCGGACGCAGCGGGCCATTACAGCTTCTCGCAGGCTCTGATCCAGCACACCCTCTATCAGGAAACGGGGGCCACCCGCAGGGCGGTGATTCATCGCCAGGTCGCCCAGGCGATTGAGGCCATTTGTGGCGACGATCCGGGAGAGCGGGTCGGGGAGCTCGCGCACCACTCGTTCAACGCGAGCCAACCGGTCGACACGCCGAAGGCGATTTCCTATGCCCGGCGGGCCGCAGATGCCGCGCTGCTCGCCCTCGCCCCCGACGACGCCGTGCGCTACTACTCCCAGGCGCTAACGCTCTGCAGGCACCTCAAGAATGCCGACCCGGTCCTCGTGATAGACGTTCTTCTTGGGCTCGGTACCGCCCAGCGCCAGGCCGGAATTGCCGAGTTCCGGGAGACGCTCCTCGACGCTTCACGGCACGCCCGCGACCTCGGGGCGACCGACCAGCTGGTGAAGGCCGCCCTCGCTAACAACCGGGGCCTCTTCGGCGCGATCGGGATCATCGACACCGACAGGATCGAGGTGCTCGAGGCGGCTCTTGAGCGTACGGATGATTCCGACAGTTCTGAACGCGCCCTTCTCCTGGCCACACTCTGCAGCGAATCGTGCTTCGGTCCCCGCGAAAGGCGTCTCTCGCTTGCGCAAGAAGCGAAGTCGATGGCCAGACGCATCGGTGACAAAGCAACGCTCATTCAGGTGCTAAATCTGGTCGACCCACCACAGGAGGTCCCGGACCTCCATGCCGAGCGTGCACGCGACAGCGCCGAGGCTCTCGAGCTCGCTTACGAACTCGGCGATGCTCTCCACCTCCACTGGGCCGCCCACTTCCGGCACATGAACGTCACCCAGGGCGCCGACTTTGAGCAAGCGGATGCATGTCTGTTAACGATGCGCGAGCTGAGCGACCGCCTCGGTCAACCAATGATTACCTGGGCCACGACCTACCACGAGGCAGGTCACGCCCTGTTCGCAGGCGACCACGAGAGAGCCGAGGACCTCGCCGCGCGCGCCCTCGCGATCGGCACTGACTCGGGACAACCCGACACGTTCGCCTTCTACGGGGCCCAGGTGATGCTGACCCACGCCCAGCAGGGCCGCCTCGGCGAGCTTCGTGAGCTCATCGCCGAGGTCGCGGAGAATCACCCTGGTGTACCCACCTATCGTGCGGTGCTCGCCCATGCGCACCTCCAGGCAGAGGAGGTGGACGAGGCACTCTGCCTGCTCGAGGCGGCAACCGCCGAGGACTTCGCCTCGTTGCCGGTGGACATCGCCTGGTTTGATGGCATATGCAACTACGCCGATGTGGCGATCGAGCTGCGCGCAAAGGGCGCTGCAGAGACGCTTTGCAGGTTGCTCGAGCCCCACAGCGACCAGGTGCCATTCGAGGGCCTCGTTCCCCAACCTCCGGTCGCGTTCTACCTGGGAGCACTAGCGTCGGTGCTCGGTCGCTACGAGGACTCCGAGGCGTACTTCACAAAGGCGACCGAGCTCAACACTCGGGGCAGGATGAAGTTTTGCGAGGCTTGTACGCAGCTTGCCTGGGGCCGGATGATCGCTAGGCGGGGAGGTGACGGGGACACGGACCGTGCGCGAGAGCTTCTGGCACAGGCAAGGGAGACCGGTGCCTCCAGCGGCTACGCCCTAGTGGAGCGTCGAGCCGCCGCCGAGCTGTCAAAACTGAGCTGACAGTCGGCGACTGATCTTCGTGCCTGACTGGGCGCACAACTGTCGCGAGCACGGACCAGAGTCCTCATCGTCGATCGCGAAAGATAAAACAACCTTCGGGCACTCTTTCAAACCCTCGTCTGATCTGGGGCGACGTTGTGATATCCGGCTCTTCGGATTCTGGCGGGGAGCCATGCCCCTGACCAGGATCACCTCGAGCGCGACGAAGGTGATTCAAGCTTGAGGTGTGACCCAACAACCAAGAAGCACCTTCGTTGTTCGCGAGCCTAGTGAGATCCTCGAGGCCCTCGTCGGCTTGAAGGACGTCCGCGTCGTGCACTACGAGCGCACAGGCCCCGATGTCGAGCTCATGATCGAGCAGGTGGCCGACGACGTCCGCTGTCCGACCTGCGCCGAGCCGGCCCAGGTCAAAGAGCGCCCAGTGGTGCACTACGTGGACCTTCCCGTCTACGGGACGCCCATGTCGCTGGCGTGGAAGAAGCACCGGATGCGCTGTGCCAACGCCAGCTGCACCAAGAGGAGCTGGGTGCTGCGCGATCACCGGATCGTGGCCAAGAACTGTCTGCTCACGACCAGGGCGGCCAAGTGGGCCACGGTCCAGGTGGGCAACGGCCGCACCGTCTCAGAGGTGGCCGCTGAGCTGGCCTGTGACTGGCACACGGTCAACGACGCCGTGACCACCTATGGCGAGGCCCTGCTCGCCGCCGACCGCAAGCGGCTGAACAAGACAACCGCCATCGGCCTCGACGAGACCGCGTTCGTTCGGCTCTCCTCGAGGGCCCAGACCGAGTACGCCACGACGGTGGCCGATGTCGAGAACCACCAGATCATCGACATCTTGCCCACCCGCAAGTACACCGACGTGGCTGGTTGGATCGACAAGCAGCCCAGAGCTTGGAAGGAGCGCATCCGCTTCGGTGCTCTCGACATGTCGGCCACCTATGCGGCGGTGTACTCGGTCCTGTTGCCCAAGGCCTCCCAGGTGGTCGACCCCTTTCACGTCATCTCGCTCGCCAACCGCTGCCTCGACGCCGTGCGCCGGCGGGTCCAGTTCGAACAGCTCGGCCACCGCGGAAGGCGCGACGATCCTCTCTATCGAGCCCGTCGTGTCCTGCTCAGAGGCGAAGAGAAGCTTGGCGAAAAGGCGACCGAGCGCCTGTGGTCACTGCTCGCCCTCGGCGACCCGAACGCCGAGGTCGCCATTGCCTATCGAGTCAAAGAGCGCCTGCGTGACTTCTACGCGACGAGGGATCCAGATCAAGCCCGGGCGATGCTCGAAGAGCTCCAAGGTCACTGCCTGCGCCGTTCCATGCCGCCCGAGGTCCAAAGGCTCGGGCGCACGATCAAGGCCTGGTTCGACAAGATCGCCAACTACCACCTGGCCCGGGTGTCCAACGGGCCGACCGAAGCGCTCAACAACCTCATCAAGCGCATCAAGCGCATCGCCTTCGGCTTCCGCAACTTCGAGAACTACCGGATCCGAACGCTGCTCTACGCCGGCAAGCCGAACTGGCGTGTGCTGGGCTCGATCGTCGTCCGGTGAGATGCTGGACCCGCCAGAATCCGAAGAGCCTGATATCCACAACATCGGTGGGCGCTGCGGGACTCGAACCCACGACCTCAGCCGTGTGAAGGCTGCGCTCTAACCAGCTGAGCTAAGCGCCCGCTTTGCTACCTCAGAACTGCGGGTGTACTGCTTGATCGTCGCGCATCTCATCGGCGGGACGCCTGCCCAGCGTATAACCGCCTGTCTGACCGCCATCGGACCGTTCCTCGGCTCTGGGCCGGCGAAGGCGCCTGAGCCCGCCGCCGCAGTGACCCGGGCGACAGACACCAAGGATGGTCGAGCACCTGTGTCGCAACCCAGGTTGGACCAATATCTCACGAGGCCGTAGATTACGTGGCTTATGTCCGCCGGCGTCAACGGCATGACCGATTTCCCCCTAGTGTCGATGGCACCGCCGGCGGTTCGACGGAAACGACACTGATGTGCAAGAAGAGACCCATCCTTTCGCTTCCGCTCGCCCGGTCCTCAGCGCTGTCGTTTTCGCGTACCGCAACGAGAGCACGATCCTGCGAGCCGTCTCCTCTCTCGTCCAACAGGATTTCGAGGAGCCGTTCGAAGTAATCGTCGCGACATCCGGCGGAGACAGTACGGGCGAGCTTGTGCGGCAGCACTTTCCGGATGTTCGCGTCGTCGAATCACCTGTTCGGTTGATGCCAGGTGGAGCTCGCAATCTTGGAATGAAACTCGCGTGCGGCGAAATCATCGCTTTTCTCGAGGCGGATTGCTTCACCGCGCCAGGGTTGGATCAAGAACAGGGTTGCCGCTCATCGAGCCGGTCACGACGCTGTTGCGAGTGCGGTTGCGGTTGCGAATCCCCGTCGTCCAGCAGCGCGCGCGACCGCGTACCTCTGCTACGACAACCGGTTGGAGGGATCACCGGAAGGCACCGCAGCCCGACCACGTGCCTACGGGCTCTCGTTCACGAGAGAGCTCTTGAACCGGGCCGGTCCGTTCGACGAGGGCCGCCGGATCGAAGAGGACACGCTCATGGCGGAACGAATTCTCGAGTTGGGGGCCCGCCCGTGGTTCGAACCGTCGGTGTGCATCGAGCATGTGGGGCCAACCCGTCTGATCGATCTCATGAAGGACCAGGCTTCGCGGGGGCGCCGGCAAGCCAGGAGCGACATCCTGACCCGCTCGTCCGGTTCTTTGAGGTTCACGGTGGAGACGAAGTCCGGGTTGCTCACGCCTGCCGTGGCGATGAGGACGGTCAAGAACGTACTGGTGCGAAGCCGCTTCCTGAGCAGGAACTTGAAGCGGTGTGCCCCCGACCGTCACGATCTCGTGCTGACGCTCCCGTGGATCGTTCTCGGGTTGATCGCAAACACATCGGGATGGGCGCGGGAGCAATATGCGTACGCACACAAGGGGGAATTCACCGAGTCAGATGGTGGCGGGCCCACACGTGCCCCCTTACGACGCCAGATCACGACGACAGGTGACAAGGTTTTGGCTCTCACCTTCGACGACGGACCGTCCGAGTTCACTCCGCAAGTACTCCGGGTGCTGTCGAAGTATGACGTCCCCGCGACGTTCTTCGTACTCGGCGAACGAATGGCCGCAAATCCTGACGTCGTCCGTTCGCTTGCCGATGCCGGGCACGTCGTGGGGATTCACGGGTGGTCCCACACCGCGTTCACTGAACTCGATCCCGCCGTTCTTGCCGCAGATCTCTGTCGGACGGCAGAGCTCCTACAGGTGGTCACCGGCACAGAGTGCTGTTGCATTCGCCCGCCGTACGGAATCTACGACGGAGAGTTGGTCTCTGGTCTGGCTGATCGACAACTCGTCACGTGGTTGTGGACTGCAGATCCTCGCGATTGGTCGGAGGACAACCGGGCTGATCAGATCGCCAAGAAGACGCTGCGTTCCCTGACGCCCGGCGGGATCGTTCTTCTCCACGATGGAGGCGGGGACCGTTCGGCGACGGTGCGCGCACTACCACGAATCATCGAGGGTGCTCAGGCGCGAGGGTTTCACTTCGTGACGTTGGACTCAGTGTCAGGGACGCCGCCACAGGAGCCCACGTAGGAGTCGATCACGTCTCCCACCTGCGGCGGTCGGGTGATTTGGGGGGTCCCCGTGGCGCCGGTACCCTGAGATGTCCATGACGTCATCGGCCGGCAACGGCAGCAAGGGGCCTCAGACCTGGAGCGCTCGGCTCCTGGGTGCGTTCTCCGGCACCCGATCCACGTCGGGCGGGACGGGTGCGGCGACGGGCCCCCCCATCGAGATCCTGCCCCCCGGGGAGCGCAAGGCCGCCATGTCCACCTTGGATCCGAAAGAGGCCAAGTGGTCGTTGGCGGCATTCCTGCTGGCGACGGTCGCCGGTATCGCCATTCCCGCCTACATCACTGCCGACAACAAGGTGACCAAGGCGGGGAAGAACACCATCGCCGTGGCTCCCGATGCCCTCCTGCTCGGTGGGGCCATCCTGCTCCTG
Source organism: uncultured Acidimicrobiaceae bacterium (assembly GCA_963787525.1). Taxonomy (GTDB): domain Bacteria; phylum Actinomycetota; class Acidimicrobiia; order Acidimicrobiales; family RAAP-2; genus Bog-473. The sequence goes on from CAWBDK010000002.1 coordinate 6,237, forward strand.
TGCATCATCGGGTTCCTGGGGCTGTGGAAGCGTAAGCGCACCCTCGTCGCTTTCAGCCTCTTCCTGATCGGATTCGGCTTCACCCTCTTCGTGGGGATCACCGGGTTCGCCTTCATCCTTCTCGGCGGGTGGCTCATGCTGCGCGCCTGGCGACTGAACAAGTACGGCACGACCAACTCCAAGGCCATCGCCCGTGAGGCGGCGGCGCGGCCCCGGGGGAAGGACCGCAAGGCGAACGCCAGTGCGACGGCCAAGACGCCGGCCAAGACGGGCGGCTCGCGGCCGACGACCGCCAACAAGCGCTACACCCCGAAGTCACCGCCCCGGAAGAAGATCCCCAAACCCACCGAGTAAGGGTCTGGCCTGCGGAACGAGGTGCGAAGCCGTCAACCGGCGGCGGGAGAAGACCCCCCTGGTTCGACGAGCAGGGCCGAACGGAGCAGTTGGAGCACGTCGGCCCGGCGACGGACCAGTGAGCGGGCCGTCGGCTCCTCGCCGAGTGCGCGCAGCACCTCGACCTCGGTGACCATCCCGATCACCGTGGAGTAGATGGCCAGCAGCAACAGGCGCGGATCGTGCCGACGCATCGTGCCGGCGTCCATCTCGGCCTCCAGGAACGATGACGCCCGCAACACCAGCGGCTCGAGGGCCAGGGTCATCTGGGTGGCCGCCGGTGGGCCGAGCCGGCCTACCTCGCGCAGCAACCCGAGCAGCTCGGGCTGGCGGGCGGCCAGCCGGAACACCGAGCGCACCACCGCCTCGACCCGGGCCCACCCCTCCCCGGCGCCCTCGAGCGCGGTCTCGAGAGCAGCCGAAAGGTCGCGGGCGCTCCGGGCGATCACCGCCTCCAACAGGGCGTCCTTGGAGGGAAACCAGTACAGGATCGACTGCTTCGTCAGCTCCAGAACCTTGGCCACGCCGTCGAGGGAGGTCGCCTCGTAGCCCCTCGAGGCGAAGGACGACAGGGCGGCATCGAGGATGCGGTCGCTGGTCGAGGGAGCCGGGCACTTACCAAATGGTAGACAGGTTCGCGATCGGGTGCTAAAAAATCCTGATGCCGATCGAACGGGACCTCCGTGGCAAGCGCTTCTTCATCACCGGCGCCACCGGTTTCCTGGGCACGGCCCTTGTCGAGCGCATCCTGCGCTGCATCCCCGGGGCCGAAGTGACCGTGCTGGTGCGGCCCGGACGCCGGGCTGACGCTGCCGCCCGGCTGGCCCGCGAGGTGATCAAGAACGACTGCTTCGACCGCCTGCGTTCCGAGCTGGGGGACCGCTTCGGTGATGAGGTGGCCCGGCGAGTGAAGGCCGTCGCCGGGGACGTGGGTCGTGACGGGCTCGGGCTCGACGACGCTGGACGGGAGGCATTGGCGGGCGCGGGCGTCGTGATCCACTCCGCGGCCACCGTGTCCTTCGACGCGCCGCTGACCCAGGCCGTCGAGATCAACCTGCTCGGCCCGTCGCGGGTGGCCGCGGCCATGGCAGAGGTCGGATCGGCGGCCCACCTGATCGCGGTCTCGACCGCCTACGTGGCCAGCACCCACCAGGGCGAGGCGAAGGAGGAGCTCCTCAGCGAGAACCGCTTTACGCTCGACGTCCCGTGGGAGGACGAGGTGACCTCGGCCCGGCGTCTGCGCGACGACCTGCAGGCGGAGTCGCGCAAGCCCGAGAGGCTGCGCGACTTCACCAAGAAGGCGCGCTCGGAGATCGGCGCCGCCGGCGATCACCTGATCGCGGCGAGGGCCGAGAAGGTGCGCGAGGAATGGGTGAGTGGCGAGTTGGTGGAGGCGGGCACAGCGCGCGCGCTCTCGCTCGGCTGGCCGGATGCCTACCCCTTCACCAAGGCGCTCGGCGAGCGGGCGCTCGTCGAGCAGTGGGAGGGCCGCCTGCCCATCTCGATCGTGCGGCCGTCGATCATCGAGTCCGCACTGGCCCAGCCGCGTCCAGGCTGGATCCGGGGCTTCCGCATGGCAGAGCCCATCATCGTGTCGTACGCGCGCGGGCTCCTGCGCGAGTTCCCGGGCGTCCCGGAGGGCATCATCGACGTCATCCCGGTGGACCTGGTCGTGGCCGCCATCCTGGCCGTCGCGGCACGCGGGCCGAAATCGGGCCGGCCGAAGGTGTACCAGGTGGCCTCCGGTGTGCGGAACCCGTTGCGCTACGGGCGCCTCGTCGAGCTCTCGACAGACTTCTTCCAACGGAACCCGCTCTACGACGACCGGGGCCAGCCCATCAACGTGCCGGAATGGTCCTTCCCCGGCCGGGGTCGGGTGCAGCGCCAGCTCAGGCGCGCCGACGCGGCCATGACGTTCGTGGAGAAGCTGCTGACTGCCTTGCCGATCCGGGGAAAGCAGGCGCAGCTGGCCGCCCGGATCGAAGACCGCCACGTGCTGGCCAAGCGCGCCCTGGGCTACGTCGAGCTGTACGGCGCCTACACGGAGACGGACGCCCGCTACCGGGTTGACAACCTGCTCGAGCTCCGGGAGGCGGGCGACGGCAGCGATCACGAACTCTTTGAATTCGACCCGGCCTGCATCGACTGGGACCGCTACGTGCACGAGATCCACCTGCCCTCGGTGCTCGATCACACGCGCGTGCGAACCAAGCCCGGCAAGTCGGTGGTCGACAAGCGACCGGACCGGCAACGACGAGCGATCCTTTCGCCGGACCGGCATCTCGCCGTGTTCGACCTCGAGCACACGCTCATGTCCTCCAACGTGGTCGACACGTACGCCTGGCTGGCCAGCCGTCATCTGTCGCCGTCGCGACGGGCGCGCTTCGTCGCCGACCTGGTCCGCCAGGGCCCCTCCCTTCTCGCGCTGGACCGGAGGGACCGCGGCGATTTCCTCCGCTCGTTCTACCGGCGCTTCGAGAACGCACCCGTCGAGCAGCTGCGGGCGGACTCATGGGAGCTGTTCCACCGTCAGCTGCTCACCCGATCGTTCCCGGACGGTTTCGCGCGGGTGAGGGCGCACCGCGCCCTCGGGCACCGGACGCTCTTGGTCACCGGAGCGCTGGACTTCATCATCGAGCCGATCCGGCCACTGTTCGACGACATCGTCTGCGCCGAGATGGAGGTGCGCGACGGGAGGCTCACCGGGCACCTGACGACGCTGCCACCCATCGGCGAAGCGCGGGCGTTACTGCTGGCGGACTACGCGGAGGGCCATGCACTGTCGCTCGAGGAGTCCGTCGCCTACGCGGACTCGGCCAGCGACCTGGCCATGCTCGAAGCAGTCGGGTTCCCGGTCGCCGTCAACCCCGAGTCCCGGCTGTCCGCCATCGCCAGGCGCAGGGGCTGGCACGTGGAGCACTGGGCCAAGGCGCGCGGTGGGTCACACCGGCCGTTGCCGCTGGGCCCCTTCGACGTCCAGGCACCGGCGGCAGTGATGGGCCGGTGAGCACTCTCTTGTTCGAGCGGTCATTGCCCCGCTTCGCCGCGGCGCGGGTCGTGTCCACGTTCGGTTCCGGACGCGGCGCCGGGGTGGGGCCGTTGCGGCTCGTCGAGCGCGATGCGCCAGCTGTTCCAGCCGACGGGTGGGTGCACGTCGACCCCGTGCTGTCGGGCATCTGCGGCTCCGACCTCGCCACCCTGGACGGTCGCAGCTCCCGCTACTTCGAGGACATCGTGTCCTTTCCCTTCGTCCCGGGCCACGAGGTCGTCGGTACCGTGAGCGAGGACACCGTTGGCGCCGAGGGCACCGCGCTGGCCGCGGGCAGCCGGGTCGTGCTGCAACCGGTGCTCGGGTGCGCAGCCCGAGGGATCCACCCTCTGTGCCCCGCCTGCGAGTCCGGGCACGTGGGGAACTGTGGGCACCTGGCCTTCGGCCACATCCGGCCCGGCCTGCAGACCGGGTTCTGCGCCGACACGGGTGGCGGTTGGTCGACGTCGGGGCTCGTCGCGCACTCGAGCCAGCTCTACGCGGTGCCCGAGGGGCTCAGCGACGCGGATGCGGTGACCATCGAGCCGCTGGCCTGTGCGGTCCACGCCGTGCTCGGTGCACCGATCGCCGAGGGGGACGTGGTGGCCGTGCTCGGTGCGGGGACACTCGGTCTCTTGGTGACGGCCGCGCTGAGCCACCTGGCGGCGATCGGCCTGAGCCCCTCGCCGTCGGCACTGCTGGTGGGGGCGCGCTACGCGCATCAGCAGCGCCTGGCCCTCGAACTGGGATGCACCGAAGCGCTTCCCCCCGACCAACTGGCGCGGGCGGTGCGCCGGCACGCGCGCTCTCTGTCGTTCGGGGGGAGGTCGGGGGTGACGGGGACGCTGTCGGGGGGCGCTGACGTGGTGATCGACTGCGTGGGCAGCCCCGAGTCCATCGCCCAGTCACTGGCCATGGTGCGCCCCCGCGGAACGGTGTCACTCGTGGGCATGCCGGGCAGGGTGACGGTGGACCTGGCTCCACTGTGGCACCGCGAGGTGCGCCTGGCCGGGGCCTACGCCTACGGGACCGAGCGGGATGTGGAGACCGGCGACCAGGTGTCCACCTTCGCACTGGCCTTCGAGGCGGCCGCCGCCCGCGGCACCGGCCGCCTGGTGTCGGCCACCTATCCCCTGACCCGCTTCGAGGACGCGGTGGGCCATGCCGGTGCCGCGGGCCGCCGCGGCGCCGTGAAGATCGCCTTCGACGTACGGAAAGGAATTGCCCGATGAGCCGCCGACCCGGCTTCGTCCTCGAGGTGGACAAGTCCACGCCACCGACGCTGTTCTGGAACGGTGAGGGCTTCGCGCTCGAAACGCTCCCGGAAGGGAGCCGGGTCATCTACGCGCCCGAGCCGATGAAGGCCATCGAGGACCCCTACCGCGCCATCCGTCACGCCCTGCTGCATCCCGTCGGCGACCGCGACCCTCTCCCTGCGCTCCTCCGCCCCGGCATGAAGCTGACGATCTGCTTCGACGACGTGTCGCTGCCGCTGCCCCCGATGGAGGCGCCCGACATCCGGCAGATGGTGATCGAGACCGTGCTCGACATGGCTGCCGAGGCGGGCGTCGACGACGTCGTGCTGGTGGCAGCGCTGGCCCTGCACCGCCGCATGACCGAACAGGAGCTCCGTCACGCGCTCGGTGACCGGGTCTACGACGCTTTCGCGCCTCACGGACTGCTGACCCAGCACGACGCCGAGGACCCCGACAACCTCATCCACCTGGGGCAGACGGAGCTGGGCGAAGACGTGGAGATCAACAAACGGGCGGCCACGTCGGACCTCTTGGTGTACGTCAACATCAACCTCGTGTCGATGGACGGTGGCCACAAGAGCGTGGCGACCGGCCTGGCCAGCTACCGCAGCCTGCGCCACCACCACAACCCACAGACCATGCGCCATTCGAAGTCGTTCATGGACCAGCCCTCGTCCGAGCTGCATTCGTCGAACTGGCGCATGGGCCGGTTGATCGCCGAGTCGGGCGTCAAGATCTTCCAGATTGAGACGACGCTCAACAACAACACGTTCCCGTCGAACTTCCAGTTCTTGCAGAAGCGGGAGTGGGAATGGGGGGTGCGCGACCGCGCCACCTACGCGGCAACGTCAACCGCCCTGTCCAGGACGCCGCCGCGGCTGGCCCGCCAGATCTTCCACTCCATCCGATCCCCGCACGCCCTGACCTCGGTCCAGGCGGGCGAGGTGGAGGCGGTCCACACGGTGACGACGTCGAACGTCTGGGCCCAACAGGGCGTCGACGTCGAGGGGCAAACCGACATCCTCACTATGGGGCTGCCCTACATCTGCCCCTACAACGTGAACTCCATCATGAACCCGATCCTGGTGGCCTGTCTCGGCCTGGGCTACTTCTTCAACATGTACCGGGGCCGGCCTCTGGTGCGCGAAGGCGGGGTTGTGATCATGCGGCATCCCACCCGGCCCGAGTTCCACCCCGGCCACCACCCGAGCTACATCGACTTCTACGAGCAGGTGCTCACTCAGACCATCGACCCGATCCGCATCCACAAGGAATTCGAGGAGTCCTTCGCCACCGACCCGTGGTACGTGCACCTGTACCGCACCGGTCACGCCTACCACGGCGTGCACCCCTTCTACATGTGGTACTGGTGCGCCCATGCGCTGGACCACCTGGGGCGGGTCATCGTCGTCGGCGGGGATCCCACGGCGGTGCGCCGGCTCGGGTTCTCGCCGGCCAGCTCGCTCGACGATGCCCTCGAGATCGCCTCGGACGTCGTCGGCCCCTCCCCCACGTTGACCCACATGCACAACCCACCGATCTTCATGTCGGACGTGCACTGATGGCCAGCCCGGGGATCGTGGGCAAAGTGCGGACCGCACGCTTTCCTTTTGCCGCACCGTCGTGGCCGGCGACCGTCGAACGGCCTGACCCGGAGCGCAGGGTCGGGCTCGACTACGACCACGAGTGGTCCCGCCGCTACCCGGTCCGCCTGGCCCGAGCGGTGGTGATGGACAACCTCGCCCGGCCGGCCGCCCGACTCCTGGCACCGGCGACGGTGCGGGGCATCGAGCACCTGCAGCACGTCGAGGGGCCCGTGATCTTCGCCGCCAATCACGCCAGCCATATCGACACCCCGCTGCTGCTCACGACGCTGCCCATGGAGTTCCGTCATCGCACGGTCGTGGCGGCCGCCTCCGACTACTTCTTCGACCGCACCTGGAAGTCCGTGCTGTGGTCGTTCGCGCTGGCGACCATCCCGATCGAACGACGCAAGGTGAACCGCCAGTCGGCCGACACGGCCGCCGAGTTGGTCGAGGACGGCTGGAACCTCGTCATCTTCCCCGAGGGCGGGCGCTCACCCGACGGTTGGACGCAGCCCTTCACCGGCGGCGCCGCCTACCTGGCCCGGCGTACCGGGCGCCCCGTGGTGCCGGTGTACCTGCATGGCACCCGCCACGTGCTGCCCAAGACGGCCGAACCGGGCGCCCGGGCGCCCGGCGGGTCCGGTACTGAGTCGCGCCGGGGCGGTCGACTGCGGCGCTCCCCCATCGCCGTGCTCTTCGGGGCGCCGATGAGTCCCGACGAGGGCGAGAGCGCCCGCCGTTTCTCGGGCCGGGTGGAGGCCGCGGTGGCCACGCTGGCCCGCGAAGTCCATGCCGACTGGTGGGTGGCCCGGCGCTCGGTGAGTGCGGTGGCGCCGATCGAGGGGGCAGAGACCGCCCACCGCGGGCCCGAGGCATCGGCCTGGCGCCGGGCCTGGGCACTCGACGCCCCCCCACCGCGGCGCCCGGGCGCGCAGTGGCCGGACTGATATTGGCGACGCCACGATGACACGGTGAGCGCCGGCCGCACCGTCGTCGGCCCCCCAGCGTGGACCCGATGGTTCCTGGCCGGCTACGTCGGCGTGGTCGGGTTCCTCCTCTTGGAGGCCACGGTGCGCCGTCCCGGTGCGGCCTCCGATCTCCGCCCGTCGGCTGAGGAGTCCGGGAGCACGCGTCGGGTCGGCGCCGCCTTCGTGCTCGCCGCGTCGAGCGCGCTGCTGCTGCGCCGCCTCCCTGTGCGCCCCTTGCCCGCCGCGTGCGGCCCGCTGGGGCTCGGCGTCCTGCTCGCCGGCTTCGCACTGCGCATCTGGTCGATGCAGACCTTGTCGGAGGCCTACTCGCGCACCCTGCGCGTCACCAACGAGCAGCGCGTGACCGAGCGCGGCCCGTACGGCCGTATCCGCCACCCTGGCTATCTCGGGTCGCTGCTCATCTGGGCCGGGTTCGCGCTCTCCTCGGGCAGCGCTCCCGTCGTCGGCGCCACCGCCGCGCTGCTGGTCCCGCCCTACCTGCACCGCATAGAGGCCGAAGAGCGACTGCTGGCGCGCGACCTCTCGGGGTACGAGGCCTACCAGGACCGCACGAGGAGACTCGTTCCGGGCCTGTGGTAGCCAGGATCAGCCCACCAGCAGCGGCCGGGAGACGAGGACCACCGTCTGGGCCAGCCCGGCCTCTCGGTGCACCAGGCCCGCCTGGTACGCCGAGTCCCTGACCATGTCGACGAAGGCGTCCGTGCCCGGGTACTCCATCACCGCAACCTGGTCCCAAGGATCGGTCTGTCCGATCAACACCCCGAGCACGTCGTTGTAAAGAGTGAGGACGCCCCCGCGGCGCACGACGTGGTCGAGCGCGATCGCTCCGTAAAGGCCGTAGGCCTCGGCTCCGGTGAGGCCGGCCTGCGCCAGCTCGTGACCCTCGGGGTAGCTCGCTCGGCGGTGATAGGCAAGAAGGTTCACGAACTGCAGCGGGCCGTGGCCGTCGGACCGCAAGAGAGCGAGGAGCTGCGCCTCGTCGGGATTGATGCCACCCACGCCGTGCGCGCCCAACTCGACCAGCAACGATGCGGCGTCCTCGTCACTCCACTGCGCCACCGGGGCACCTCCACGAACGATGGAGTCGATGGTAGCAACGGTGTCATGCTGCTCCCGGCAACACCCAATGGTCGGCCTCGGTCCGACGCAGCGAGAGGAGTCACATGAAGATGATCGTCCTCGGCAGCGGCAGCCCCCTGCCCCATCCCGAGCGCGCCGGGCCGTCCACCCTGGTCCGCACCCAGGCCGGTGACCTGCTTTTCGACTGCGGCCGAGGCGTCCTCATGCGTGCCGCCGCCGCCGGCTCGGGCGCCGGGGCGTTGCGCGGACTGTTCCTGACCCATCTGCACAGCGACCACACCACCGATCTCAACGACATCTTCACCTCGCGTTGGGTGATGTCGTTCCAACCCAACCCGCTCCCCGTCTTCGGTCCCCCCGGTACCGCGTCGCTGCTGCGGGCCACGGAGGCCATGCTCGAGCTCGACATCGGCTACCGCCTGACCCACCACGCCGATCTGGACTGGCGGCCGTCGGCCGACGTCGTGGAGCACGAGGGTGGCCCGGTGCTGGCGGAGGGGCCGGTGCAGGTCACCGCCGCGCCCACCGACCATGCACCGGTGCGTCCCACGGTGGGTTACCGGGTCGACGAGGACGGGTCCTCCGTAGTCATCGCAGGGGACACGGTGCCGTGCGCGGGGCTCGATGCACTGTGCGCCGGAGCGGACATGCTCGTGCACACCGTCGTGCGTCGCGACCTCATCGAACCGATCGGGCTGCCCCGGCTGACCGACGTGCTGGATTACCACTCGTCCGTGGAGGACGCCGCGCGGACCGCGGCCCGCAACGGCGTCGGCACCCTCGTGCTCACCCACCTCGTCCCCGCGCCACAGCCGGGAACCGAGCCCGAGTGGGCCGCGCTGGCCAGCGAGCACTTCGACGGCCGGGTCGTGGTGGCGCAGGACCTCCTGTCGCTCGAGGTCGACCCGGACCGATGACGCCCCTGCCCGACACCTTCCGCGAGGCGTCCGGCTACTACATGGCCGGCCGGCCCCGCTACTCACGAGAGCTCGTTGCGGTCCTGCGCCGCGAGCTGGGTCTGGACGGCGGGGGACGGCTGCTCGACGTCGGATGCGGCCCCGGTGCGCTCACGCTCGAGCTCGCCCCGGAATTCGACGAAGCCGTGGGCCTCGACCCCGACCCCGGGATGCTCGGCGAGGGGCGCCGCCGTGCCCAGGCCGCCGGGCTCGCGGACGTCCGCTGGGTCCGCGGCGTGGCCGAGGATCTCACCCGGCTCGATCTCGGTCCGTGCCGGGTGGTCACGTTCGGGCAGTCCTTCCATTGGACCGCGGGCGTCCCGGTGCTCGACGCGGTGCACGAGCTCCTCGAGCCCGCCGGCGCGGTGGCCCTCATCGGCCACTGCGTCGAAGGCCGGCCCCAACCGGCCGGCCCGGACTACCCACGCATCCCCGAGGACGAGATCATGACCCTGGTCAGGGAGTACGTCGACGACGATCTCCCGTTGCGCAAGAAGGTTGCGCGGTCGACGCCGCATCTCTACGGGCCGGACCTGCGCGGGTCCCGTTTCGGCGGGTGTCGGACCGTCTACGCAGCGGGGCGGTCCGACGTGGTGCGCGACATCGACTCGGTGGTGGCCGGCTACTACTCCACCTCCTACGCGGCGCCACGCCTGTTCGGCGACCGCAGGGAGTCCTTCGAGGCCGCCCTAGGCAGGCTTCTGCTCGAGCGCTCACCCGAGGGATTGTTCTGGGACTGGCCGGGCGACACCGAGATCGTGTTCGCCACCATCTAGCGCCGGGGCCGTCGGCGCGTCACCCCTCTCCGCTCGTTCCGCTACCCCCGCCTGCGGCGCCGCCGTCGGCGACCGACAGCTCCGAGGCGCTCTTCGCGCAAGCTCTCCGACGCCGAGTCGTCGAGTGGCCCGAGCTCCACGTCGCCGAGCACCCAGGAGAGCAGCTGGTCGGCCAGGACCGGGTTGCGCGCCAGCACCGGACCGTGCAGGTACGTCCCGATGACGCGGCCGCGCACGGCCCCCTCGCTCCCGTCGCCGTTGCCCACGCCGGCGCTCACGCGGCCCAGGGGGACGGTGCCATCGGCCAGCGACGTCCGGCCGCCGTGGTTCTCGAAGCCGGTCAACACGGGTACGGCCACCGCGGGTCCCGGTTCGACCAGCACCTCCCCCACGGCACGCGGACCCGTCCCCTTGACGGTCTCGACGTCGAGGAGGCCCACGCCCTGGTGCGCCTCCCCCTGCGCACCGGGAAAGCTCCGACCCACCACCTGGAACCCGGCGCACACCGCAAGGACCACCGCGCCGCCGGCCACCCGCGTGGCCAGTGTTCCGTCGTCGATCAGCATGCGGGCGGCACGGACCTGGGGACCATCCTCTCCCCCGCCGAGGCAGTAGATGTCGGCCTCGGGGAGCGCGTGTTCGGAGGCTGCCTGCAGCAGCTCCGTCTCGTGCCCGCGCCACGTCGCGCGCTGAGCCAGGATCAGCCCGTTGCCGCCGTCACCATAGGTACCCAGGAGGTCGGGGTACACCACCGCGACCCGCAACGGTCTGCTCACCGGGGCAAGCCGAGCAGATCGTGGAACGCGGTGTAGTTGCCGATCACGTCGACCGTTCCGCCGGTGCCACCGCCGCTGCCGCCACCGCCGCCAGCCGCGGCCCCAGCGGCGACGACGGCCTGCACCGGGTCGGGTTCCGTGGCGTGTGCGACGCCGGCGTAGTGGAGGCGGACCGAGAGGTCGCGAAAGCGGTCCCCGGTCGCCACCACGGCGCGGCCGGCCAGCCGCTCGTAGGGCACGTCCCACAGCCAGCTGGGATCGGCACCGTCGGCAATCCGCGCGTTGATGCTGACCACGAGCGGCACGTCCGACCCGGCCACCAGGTCGAGCAGCTCGTCCCAACCCGCCGGGTTCTTGGCCAGCATGAGCCGCGCCCGCACGTCACCGAAGGCGCGCACGGTGAAGCGGCCGGCCACCTGCTCGACGGTCTCCATGGACCGGAGCGCCGCGCCGGCGTCGACGCCGCACGCCTCTGCCGCCACCGCCGCCATGAGCGCGTTGGCCTGGTTGAAGCGACCGGGCAACATCAGCCGCACAGGGAGGGTCCTCCCATCGGCCCACGCGCCGTACGGCGTCCCGTCGGGGGCGAGCTCGAGGGTGGCCTCGGTGGCGGGACGGACGAGATCGCACCCCGCGCACGACCACGTGCCCTCCCCGTACTCAATGCGACCCTCGCAAGCCGGGCAACCCACGGCATCGAGCTGCCAGCGCAGTCCCGCACCGACCCAGTGCACATCGCGGGCCACGCCGGCGCTCCACGCCACCAACGGGTCGTCTGCGTTGGCCACCACGTGGGTGTGCGGCGCGGCGGCAAGGGCTGCCCGCCAGCGGCCCGCCACCATCCGCACCTCGTTCGTGCGGTCGAGCTGGTCGCGCGAGAGGTTCAGCAGGACCACGGCGGCGGCGGTCGTCGCGGTGAGCACCCGCGGGAGGTAGACCTCGTCCACCTCCAGCACGACCCGCGCCGCGTCCGTCCCGGCCAGCGCGGCGACGTGCCCCGGCGGCATGTTCGACCCCGTCTCGTTGCTCGCCACGTCGTCGCCCGTCGCGCCGAGCGCGACCGTGAGGAGACGCGTCGTCGTGGTCTTCCCGTTGGTCCCGGTGACGAGCGCCACCTGGCGACCCGCGCTCAGGTGCTCGAGGAGGCGGGGGTCCACGCGGAGCCCGGCCCGGCCTCCGGCAACGGTTCCCTCGCCGCGGCCGAGGAGGCGCGACGCACCGTTGACCGCGCGCGTCGTCGCGCTGGCGAGCTTTGCCCTCACCGAGGGGGTTTGGTGCGGGACAGCTCCGCGGCCGTCGGCTCATGGCGCACGCGCGCCTCCGCCGGCAGCAGCGCGCCGATGGCCTCCATGATGGTGGCGGTGTCCGCCCTGGCGTCCGTGAGGGACAAGGCAACGGGCTTGCCCACCCGAACCCTCACCCGGGGCGGGTTGCGCACCAGGGTGATGTCGGGCACCCGCGCCGAGCGGGGCCACACCTTCTCGGTCCCCCACAGTCCCACGGGCACGACGGCAGCGCCGGTCGACGCGGCCAGGCGGGCGGTCCCCGTCTTGCCGTGCAGTACCGGATCGAAGAAGTCGTAGCCCCGCGGGATGGTCCCCTGCGGGAGCACGATGACGACCTCGCCCGCCTTCAACGCCGCCTCGGCGTCCCGCAGCGGCCTGCTCGACCCGCTGCCACGGTCGACCGCGATGCCACCGATGGCACGCGCGATCATCCCGACAACGGGGGCATCGAAGATCTCCTTCTTGCCGAGGAAGCGCACCGGCCGGCCGATCGCCCCCGCGACGAGGGCCAGCGCCGCCACATCGAAGTAGCTCCGGTGGTTGGAGGCCAGTAGCACGGGGCCGCGGGCCGGCACGTTCTCGACGCCTGCGATGTCGAAGCGCGCGTAGGGAAAGGACAGCGAGCGCACGAACGGACGCAGCAGGTGGTACGGCTCCAGCCCAAGAAGGCTCGGGACGCCGGGCGGCCGGTCCCAGTACTCCACGGCCCAGCGCCGGGCGGTGGCCACGACGGTCAGGGACGGATCGGGATTCACGGCATGCGGCGTGCCCACGCTCGAGAGCAACGGCACGTCGAAGAGGCTGTCGCTGCATGCGTGGCAGTCGGCCAGCTCGATGCCCTTGTCCCCGACCCATTCCCGCACGGCGCGCAGCTTGCCCGTACCCCAGACGAAACCCTCGTAGAGCCGCCCCGTGTAGCGCCCGTTCTCGGTCTCGTACGCGGTCGCGATCAAGTCGTCGAAACCCAAGGCCTCGGCGAAGGGGGCGATCATGTCGACCGGCGTCGTGGTCGAGAGGACGAGTCGGTGGCCGTCGGCCCGGAAGGCGGCCAGGCGCTGCGGGGCGAAGGGGGCGACCAACTCGGTCAGGGCGGCCACCGCCCGCCGGCCGGCAGCCTCGACCTGTTCTTGGCTCCAGCCCCGGGCCACCCTTGCCGCCGCCCGTACCAGGCCCATGGAGAACAGGTTCTCGCCCAGGCGGTCGTTGACGGCGTAGAGGATCTTGTCGCCGGGCAGAGAGCGCCCTGCAGGCAGCACGCCCTCCTCCACCAGGGCGCGGTTCAGGACCTGCCCCGACGCATGGCAGAGCAGGGTCCGGTCGAGGTCGATGAAGACGGCGCTCTTCGCCACGGGTGGCAGCCTAAAACAGTTCGATCGCGGATCTCCGGGGTGACGGAGCCTGCCGTGCTGGCCTGAAATCTGTCGTGCGGGCCTGGAATTAGGAGAAGGGATCGCCGGGGGGGAAGGCGATCCCTTCTCGAGACTCGCCAGGGTCAGAGGGGGGGATTTCCGATCTCCTGGGGTCTATAACACAGTTTGCCGGTATCTCGGCAATCAGTCAAGCAGCTTTGAGAGATACCTACTATCAGTTATACTGATGGGAAATGAAACTCTGGCAAGCACTTCTGGCAAGGGGTTCTTCATGGATCTGAAACATCTGCAAGCACTGCTGGCGATCGCAGACACCGGAAGTTTCTCCGCCGCCGCCACCTCCATCGGCACCGTGCAGTCCAACGTCTCGGCTCATGTGGCCCGGCTGGAGCGCGAGTTCGACGTGCAGCTGGTCGACCGGGCATCGGGTCGCCTGACCGAAGAGGGCGAGGTCGTGATGGAGCGGGCCCGCCGCATCATGAACGAGCTCGAGGCGATGGTGGCCGACGTGACCGCGTTGCGCGAGGAGGTCGTGGGGACGGTCCGCCTCGGCATGATCGGCACCACCGGGCGCTGGCTGGTGCCCCAGCTCTTCGACCTCCTGCGGGAGCGCCACCCCCACGTCCACCTGAACGTGGCCGAGGGCTCGAGCGTCCAGCTGGAACGGCAGCTGGCATCGGGCCAGCTCGACCTTGCCGTCGTCACGTTCCCGCTGAGCGGGGACGAGATCATGGCGGCCCAGCTCTTCGACGAGGACCTCGTGGTGGTCCTGCCGCCGGACCACCCCCTGGGCGCCGAGCCCTCGCTCGCGCTCGAACGCCTCTCCGAGCTCGAGCTCCTGCTGCCCGCGCCGGGCACGGCGCTGCGGGCGGAGATCGACAGCGCGGCGGGGCCGGCACGGATCGTGCTACGGCCGGCCATGGAGCTCGACGGCGTGCGCCTGATCGCCTCGCTGGCCTTCGACGGCTACGGGCCGGCCATCCTCCCGGCCACCGCAGTGCCGGGCCACCTGCGCGGCCGTTTCCCCGTGCTGCCGGTCACGGGACTCCCCCGCCGCCGGGTTGGCGTCGCCCAACGCCGGCGCGGGCTGCCCTCGGCGCCGGCGCGGGCAGTGATCGACGTCCTGGGGCTCGTCGTCAACGACTCCCTCTCCATGCCCGAGGGGATCCACCCGACCTGAACCCACCCGACCTGAACCCAGCCGACCTAAACCCAGCCGACCTGCGGACAGCCGACCTGCGGGCACCGAGCGTTCAGGCGGCGGATTGCGGCTCCCGCCACATGGTCCAGATCGTCGGGCCGTCGCCGGGCAGCCGTGCGTCTCCGACGACCTCGAAGCCGTGGCGCCGGTAGAACGGGACGTTGCGCTCCTTGGACGACTCGAGGTAGCAGGGGATCCCTTCGGCGTCGCAGTGCTCGAGCACGGGCCGCATGAGCGCGCTGCCCACGCCCGTGCCCTGCCGCTCGACGGCGGTTCCCAGGCTGGCCAGGTACCAGTGCGCCTCGCTGGGGTGCATGGCCTCCACCATGCTCAAGAGGCGCAGCGTCGTCATGAGGTTGGTGGCGACGAACGGCAGGACGGGCAACATGGTGACGATTCCCGTGAGACCGGTGAGGAGTGGCTTGCCCGCAGGGGCCCAGATGGCCGAGCCGGCATAGCCGTCGGTGGTGTAACAGCCTCCGAAGGGAAGGTAGTCGGCTCGCATCTGGGTTCGGAAGTACGCGCGCAGGCCCGCCTCCCGGCGCGCTGCGTTGCGGAAGATGTGCGTGCTGACGGGATCGTCGAAGAAGGTCTTCGCCAGTTGCACCGCCATGGCGTCGACGTCCTCGGCCGTGGCACGGCGGACGGCTGGCAGGGGGAGCGTGGACACCATGCGGGATCGATGGTGTCAGAGGAGCCGGTCAGGCGCCACCCGGCGGGGCTGCGGTGTGGCCGTCGACGCCCGCAATGCCGCGTCGGCCGGGGCCCCGGTGCGTTAGCGTCCGTGCTCATGCTGCATCCGGTCCCGTGCTCCCGGCAGGTCCCCACGCCCGCATGAGGCCCACGTGTTGAGGATCGGGGTCCTCGGGGCGGCCCGTATCGCCCCGAGCGCTCTGGTCAAGCCCGCTCGGCGGACCGGACGCGCCGTGATCGCCGCGGTGGCGGCCCGCGACCCCGGCAAAGCCGCCGAGTTCGCCCGCAAACAGGGCATTCCGCGGGTGGTCGGCAGCTATGCCGAGTTGATCGCCGACCCCGACCTCGACGCCGTCTACAACCCCCTCCCCAACGGGCTGCACGGGTATTGGACCGTGGCCGCCCTCGAGGCCGGCAAGCACGTCCTGTGCGAGAAGCCGTTCACGGCCAACGCCGACGAGGCCCGGACCGTGGCGGAGGCGGACAACGGCAACCCCGGGTTGGTGGTCATGGAGGCCTTCCATTACCAGTACCACCCCCTCACCAAGCGCCTGGTGGAGATCGTCCGCTCGGGCGAGCTGGGCAACATCACCGATGTCGACGTCTCCTTCTCGGCACCTCTGTGGAAGAAGGGCGACATCCGCTACCAACTCGCCCTCGCCGGCGGCGCCACCATGGACATGGGCTGCTACCCCGTCAGCCTCCTCCGCCTGCTCACCCCCGGCCCGAGGGTGATCGAGGCCGTAGCCAAGCTCTCCTCCCCTGGCGTCGACCGGGCCATGGACGCCCACTTCTCCCTGCCTGACGGCGGGCGCGCCCACATCGGCTGCTCCATGTTCTCGTCGTCGGTACTGCGTCTCCACGCGGAGATCACCGGCGACAACGGCAAGATCTCCATCTTCAACCCGTTCAGCCCCCAGTTCGGGCACCGGATGAAGGTGACCACCTCGCTCGGCACCCGCAAGGAGCGTTTCAGCCGCCGGCCGACGTACGACTTCCAACTCGAGGCGTTCGTGGCGGCGGTGGAGGAGGGCGCGTCCTTCCCGACGACCGCGGCCGACGCCATCCGCACGATGGAGCTCATCGACGCCATCTACACCGCTGCAGGACTTCCGTTGCGCCAACCCACCCCCGTGGTCTGATGCCGCTCCCCGCCGACGACCTCTCGGCGCTGGCCGACGCCGCGCTCACCGCGGCCGCCGGCTGCCAGGCGGCCGAGCTCCGGGTCGAGCGCATCCGCAGCCAGACGGTCCGCCTCCACGATGCCCGCCCCGAGACGACGGCGGACGACACGGACTTCGGCATGGGCGTGCGCGTCGTGGCCAACGGCGCAGTCGGGTTCGCCGCCACCGTCGACGTGCGGCCGCAGGAGGCGGCCGACCTGGTCCGCCGGGCGGTGGAGATGGCGAGAGTCACCGGGCGTGCGGGCGGCGGTCGCGTCGAACTGGCGCCCGAGCCGGCCCACGGCGAGGTGTCGTGGTCGAGTGCGTTCGAGGTCGATCCGTCCAGCGTGCCGATGGCCGACAAGATCGGCCTGCTCGCCCACTGGAGCGCGCGGCTGGGCGACCATCCCGCCGTGTCGCACACGTCGGCCACGCTGCTGGCCGTGTCGGAGCAGACCTACCTCGCCGACCTCAACGGCACGCGGGCCACCCAGCACCGGGTGCGGCTGCAGGCCCAGCTGGAGGCGCTCGCCCTCTCGGACAGCGGCTTCGAGACGATGCGCACGCTGGCGCCGCCGGTCGGACGGGGCTGGGAGTTCCTCACGGGGCCACCGGCGTCGGGCAACTGGGACTGGGACGCTGAGCTGGACCGACTGCCCGAGCTCCTGGCCGAGAAGCTGCGGGCGCCGTCCGTGCACGCGGGGGACTTCGACCTCGTGCTCGACCCCTCCAACCTGTGGCTCACGATCCACGAGTCCATCGGCCATGCCACCGAGCTCGACCGGGCCGTCGGCTACGAGGCCGCCTATGCGGGGACGTCCTTCGCCACCTTCGACAAGCTGGGCACGCTGGCCTACGGGTCTCCCGTCATGCACGTGACGGGTGATCGCACCGTGCCGCACGGGCTGGCCACCGTCGGCATCGACGACGAGGGCGTCGAGGGCCAGTCGTTCGACCTCGTGCGCGAGGGGACCCTCGTCGGCTACCAGCTCGACCGCGCCATCGCCGCCGCCATGGGCTTCGAACGCTCCAACGGGTGCGCGTTCGCGGATTCCCCGATGCACGTGCCGATACAGCGCATGGCCAACGTGTCGCTCGCGCACGCCGGCGCGGACGGCCCGAGCACCGAGGACCTCATCGCCGGGGTCGACCGGGGCATCTACGTCGTGGGCGACAAGAGCTGGTCGATCGACATGCAGCGCTACAACTTCCAGTTCACCGGTCAGCGCTTCTACCGGATTGAGGGCGGGAAGCTGGCCGGGCAGCTGAAGGACGTTGCGTATCAGGCGACCACCACCGACTTCTGGGGCGCCATGGAGGCCGTGGGCGCCGAGTCCACCTGGGTGCTGGGGGGGGCGTTCAACTGCGGCAAGGGCCAACCGGGACAGGTGGCGCCCGTCTCCCACGGCTGCCCGTCGGTGCTCGTGCGCGGTGTGCGCGTGCTCAACACACGCGAGGAGTCAGGGCGCTGAGCGCGCCGAGGGAGGACTGGTGATCCCGGCCCAGGAGATCGTGGAGGGCGGCCTGGCCGCCGCCCAGGCCGCGGGTGCCGACGGCTGCATCGTGCTGGTCGAGGAGGCCAGCCACGCCGACGTCCGCTTCGCGCTGAACACCACCACGACCAACGGCGTGCAGCGTGGGCGCTCGGTCAGTGTGATCGCGCTGTCGGGCGGCTCGGCCGGGACGGCGAGTCGGACGGGGGTCGTGGGGATCGACGGCGTAGCCGAGATGGCCGCGGCGGCGCTCGACGACGCCCGCGGAGCGCCGCCGGCCGAGGATGCGTACGCGCTCGTCGAGACCTCGCAAGCCCAGACCGGGCGCGACTTCGCGCTGGCGCCCGAGGAGACCGACGCCGCGGCGCTCGAGGGAGTGCTGTCGTCGTTGTCGGGCGCGTTCGGTCGGGCCCGACAACGTGAGGCGGTGCTGGCAGGCTTCGCCGAACTGGACATCGAGACCGTCTACCTGGGCAGCTCGACCGGCCTGCGGCTCTCGCACGCGCAGCCCACGGGCGCCGTGAACCTCGTCGGCCGCACGGCCGACGGCACGGGTTCGGCCTGGGTGGGCGCGCCGACCATTACACCGTCGTTCGACGAGATGGAGGCCGAGATCTGGCGCCGGCTCGACTGGGGCCGGCACCGGGTCTCGCTGGAAGCCGGCCGCTACGAGGTGATCATGCCGCCGTCAGGCGTCGGCGACATGATGGCGGTGCTGACCTTCGACGGCATGGGGGGCCAGGACGCGGAGGACGGCCGCACGGTCTTCTCGGGGGCGGACGGCGGAACGCGCGTCGGCGAGAAGCTCTCGAGGTTGCCCTTCACGCTCTACAGCGACCCCTTCGAGGGGGGCGTGGAATGCACGCCCTTCCTCGCGACGGGGGCCAGCAGTTCGGAGGTCTCCGTCTTCGACAACGGTCTGCCCCTGGGGCGCACCGAGTGGTTGCGAGACGGGGTACTGGCCCACCTGCGCTACCACAGGGCGGGCGCCGCCAAGTCGGACGTCGAGGTGGCGTCCTACGTGGACAACCTGGTGCTGCGATGCGACGGGGCTGACGGTGGGTCGATCGACGACATGGTGGCCCGCACCGAGCGCGGGCTGTTGCTCACGTGCCTCTGGTACATCCGCGAGGTCGACCCGGCCACGCTGCTCGTCACGGGCCTCACCCGCGACGGCGTCTACGTGATTGAGGACGGCGCCGTGGTCGGCGCGGCCAACAATTTCCGCTTCAACGAGAGCCCGGTCGACCTGTTGGCCCGGGCGACCGAGGTCGGCACCCCCGTGCGGTCGCTGGGACGCGAGTTCGGGGAGTACCTCAACCGGACGATCATGCCCCCGCTGCGCATCCCCGACTACAACATGAGCTCGGTGAGCCAGGCCAGTTGAGCAAAGGCGGTCAGCGCCCGATGCGGGCGTTCACGTCGTTCAGGAGGCTCTGCACGTCAGTCGGGTAGGAGCTCAGCAGCGCCGAGACATTGCTCTGCCGGGCCAATGTCCGGTACTGCCCCAAGTTCGGCGCCGAGGCGAGAGCCTGAAAGAAGACGCTCAGTTGCGCCACGTCGCTCTCCACCCGCTGCGACGAATCATCGGCGTCCGACGGGAAGCTCATGTCGTGCAGCGCGGCACCGAAGCGACCGAGACTGTCGGCCGTCTGTTGATCGGCGGTCTGGAGCCACGTGAGCGTCGTACACGCATCCGGACCGGTTCCACCCTTGACGAGCGTCGTCCGAAGGACGTTGTAGGTCCCGTTGTAGTCCGACACGATCGTGTTGTACTGGCGCACCGTCGCCGCCGTCCTGTTGGTCCTGACGCCCTGAGCGACCGCCTGGCCGACGAACAACAGAGATCCCCAGACGATGGCGAAGATCATCCAGCCCCGGGCGGCACCCTTCAGGACGAGCGTGCCCCAGCCCGACTGCTCGGTCGCCGACCCGGGGAGGGCGACCGTCCGCTCCCAGGGCGACGGCGGGGGCATCGCGCCCAGGTCCGTCGGAGGTGGCGGCACGAGCGGCGGTGGCGGAGGAGGGGGCCAGGCCGGCGCGGCGGGGACGTCAGACTGCGCCGCGCCCGGCTGCTCGGTGTCCGACGGCGGTGCACCATCGGCCGTGCCTGCCACCTCCGGCTCAGGCTGCGGCGCCGTCTCCGGCTCCGTCTCCGGCTCCGTCTCCGTCTCCGTCTCCGTCTCCGGCGTCGGTACGCTCGTCGAAGGCGCGGACCCGTAGGAGTACGGCTGGGGCGCTGGCGGCGTCGACCGCGGGGCGTAGGCGGGAGCGCCGGTCGACGAGGGTCCGCCGGAACCGGACGCGGTGGTGAACGGCTGGGCGGCGATGCCGGCCACCGATGGCGGGAACGGTGGTGCCGGCGCAGCAGCCGACCTGTCGCCGAGCATGCCCCACGAGTACTCCGGCGTCAGCATCGTGATGTAGGCGTCCAGACGGACGGCGTAGCGCAGGAGGGCGGAGTACGCCCCGTGGAGCGGACGGGGCAGGCGGCCACCGATCAGGACGATCAGCCACGCCACGAACAAGAGCGGGATCGTGAGGCCGTAGCTGACGATCTGGTAGAAGACGGCCGCCGGGAGCACCAGGATCAGACGGAACAGGACGGCCCAGCGGTTGAGGCGCCCGGGTTCGGGCAGGATCGGACGCGCCGGGTAGGCCTCATCGTCCAATGAGAAGGGCGGATAGCGGTCCGTCAGCAGCAACATGTACGCCCCGACCCGCGTGTACCAGCGCACGACGCCGCTGACGAACGAATGGACCCAACCGGGGAGACGCCCCATGAAGAGCGCGCCGAACCATCCGATGATCAGCACGATGATCATCGCCAGCGCCAGGAAGTACAGGACGATGAACTGTGGGATGACCAGGACAATGCGGAAAGCGACCGTGAGCCGACGTTGCGGACCCGGCCCGTCGTACCACATGTCCACGCGCCTGAATGGCGCCACCATGCCTGTGTCGGTCATGTGTCGCCCCCTTCCGACGGCCACTGGGGTCACGCGGCCACGACAGGCCGAACGTTAGAACACGGAGATCCGGAAGGGGTTCATGGTGGCGGTCTGCAGCGTGCCCGGCCGCCGGGACCGCTCAGAGCGACTCGTACAGCGCGTCGATCAGCGAGCGGTTGCGCGTGCTCTGCCAACGCGGGATGACATCGTTCATGACGTACCCGAAGGCGACGCCGCCCTCGGGATCCGCGAAACCGACGGCCCCACCCGTACCGAAGTGACCGAAGCTCCCGGCGTTGGGGCCGAAGGGCCGCCGCGGCACCGTCGGCTTGAACCCGAGCCCGAAGGTCACGTCCTCGTGGAGAATGGGGCAGTAGCCCTCGGACTGTGGAGACGTCGCCTCGGCCAGGAGGTCGACGGAGAGCAACCGGTCGGGTTCGAGCAGCGCGGCGTACATGCGCGCCACCCCACGGGCCGAGCCGTGCCCGTTGGTCGACGGAACCTCGGCCCCGCGCCACTCGGCCGTGTTGACCACGCCCAAGGAGGAGAACCCCGGAGGGTTGAAGTAGCTGAGCATCTCCATCCGCTGGTCCTCCGACCTCGCGTCCTTTGAACGCTCGTCCTCCGACCACACCCCGTCGGCGGCGCCGGCGGCCCCCGGCGCGGCGAAGATGACCTCGGCACAGCGGTGGCGCTCCGCGGCCGGGACTCCGACGTGCACGTCAGCGCCGAGCGGCCCCGCGACACTGGCCAGCCGGTGCGCGCACGTCTCGCCGCTCACCCGGCGCACCACCTCGCCGATCAGGTGCCCGTAGGTGTTGGTGTGGTAGGCGTGTCGCGTCCCCGGTTCCCACCACGCATCGGTCGCGGCCAGCGCGCCGGCCATCCGGTCCCATTCCCACAGGTCGTCGTTGGTCAGCAGCTCCCGGATGGCCGGAACGCCGGCGCGATGACACAGCGCGTGCCGCAGGGTCGCCGCCTCCTTACCCCCCGCCGCGAATTCGGGCCACACCTCGACAATGGGGTCGTCGAGAGCGATCAACCCGGCGTCGACGAGCTGCAGCGCCACGAGCCCGACGAACGCCTTACCCACCGAGTAGAAGTTGACCAGGGTGTCGCCCCGCCAGGGCCGCTGCGCCGCCTCGTCGGCCCAGCCACCGGCCAGGTCGACCACGGTCGCGCCGCCGACCATGACGCACACCGCGGCGCCGACCTCCCCGCGCTCGGCGAGGTTGCGTACGAATCCTCCCGCACGGCGAGGAAGCGGGGGTCGCAGTGACCGGTGACCGGGGCGTCCACCGACCCGACTCTGTCGTGGGTCCCACCGGCGGCGCAAGCGGCGGTCACGTCGTGACGAAACGCGCCAACGGAGGTCCCGGCCCTGAGTCAGGCGTCGAGGGCCACCCGGTCCGCCGCGAACAGCATCTGGCTCGCGACGGGCTGCATGCCCACCTTGACGCCCAGCAGCCCCGTTGACACCCGCTCGACCACACCCCACTCCCAGATCGCCCCGGCGTCCAGCCCGGTCCAGGCGGCCAGGCGCTCGGCGCGCGCCATGGGGTCACCCTCGAGCAGCTCCAGCGGGTCCTCCCGCATGATGACGCCGAGGTCGTACTCGGGCTCCGCCTCCAACCCGTCCGGGTCGACGAGCTTGTAGTCCTCCCCTGCTACCAGCGCGTTCCACTGGTGCACGTCGCCGTGCACCAGGACGGCGCGCGCCGGGTCGTGCGCTCTGGCGCGGCGGTCCGCGCACGCCAGCGCGTCCTCGAGCGCCGCGCTCGAGCAGGGCCGGTTCAGCTCCTCCCAGTCCGAGGCGATCGACGCCGCCAGCCGGCGCGCCTTCTCCTCACCGGTCGGCAGGCAGGCGGCGCCGTCCGGGATCGGACGCCAGACCCGCTGGGCGGTGGCACACAGGATCTGGTGGCGCTGCGCCATGGGGACGTTCAGCTCGGAGAGCGACGAGCCGAGCCGTTCCAGCAGGAGCGCGCCGCGTCCGCCATCGTGGCGCAGAAGCGCCACGCAGCCCCGGCCGTCACAGAGCCGCAACGCCGCGATCTCGTGCGCCGCCGCGTCGCCGTCACGGGGGACGACCAATTTGAGGACGGCCGGCGATCCGTCCGCCAACGTGGCCTCGCACACGAACGCCTCCGTGGCGTCGCCGTACGCCCGCCCGACGCGCATCGACCAGTCGCGCTCGAGGCTGCCGATCAAGTCGGACAACCCGTCGAGCCACCACCGCGCACCTGCGGCCAGTGCCTCGTTGCGGACCACTGGAGGGATCTCGAGCACAGGCCGCGCCCCGTCGGCTAGATGCCGCGGACGCGTGCCGCCACATCACGCAGCAGCGGTACCCACCGCGCGACCTCCGCGACCGCCAACCCCGGGACCTTGCCGCTGTCGTCGGCCCGCCGCAGCACGACGGCGTCGGCCGCACCGGGCCGGGCCAGGAACGACTCCGCCTCCTCCGCCGACATGGCGCCGCCCTGGCGACCCAGGGAGACCACGCTGTCGGTGG
Organism: uncultured Acidimicrobiaceae bacterium; assembly: GCA_963787525.1. Lineage (GTDB taxonomy): Bacteria > Actinomycetota > Acidimicrobiia > Acidimicrobiales > RAAP-2 > Bog-473. The sequence goes on from CAWBDK010000002.1 coordinate 29,749, forward strand.
TCAGCACCCCGCCGTAGTCGCCTTCGGTCGCGACGAGATACCGCTTCGCCTCCACGTGCAGCCCCACCACCGCCGCCACCCGCTCCCCCAGCGTGCGCCGGACCGCCCGGGCCGCGTCCGTGGCGTGGGTCTCGTCGGTCCCCCCGGGCAGCCACTGGCCGATGTCGTGCACCAGCCCCGCCACCGCCAGCTCGTCGTCCCCGGGGTGGCGCTGTCCCAGCAGCGCCGCCGTCTGCAGTGCGTGGTCGAGCTGGGAGACGGCGACACCGGGACCGAGTGGCCGGTCGGCGCCCGCGGCGAGCACGGCGACGATCTCGTCGACACTCAGGTCCGTCACGGCACCGCTCATCGGATCGTCCTCATCCGGCTCTCCTGATCGGGCTCTCCTGATCGGGCTCTCCTCATCCGGCTCTCCTGATCGGGCTCTCCTGATCGGGCTCTCCTCATCCGGCCATTCTCCCCCGTTGCGGGTACGGTGGCGCGCCGTGCCCTGGGCCCCCCCGCCGCGTAGCCCGTGGACCGACAAGATGGTCTCGCTCGGGCGCGGCCTCGGCGACGACGGGCGCTCGGTCGTCTCGCTCCAGCCCGGGGACCTCCGGGCAGCCGCCACCGCCACCACCGGCCTCGACGACTTCGGTGACTCGTGGTGGGAGGAACCCTTCGCGCGCCTCTGCGCCTCCTTGGAGTCCGAGGCGAGGTTGCACCTGCCCGGCCGCATCCGCACCCGGGGCGAGATGCAGCTGATCCTGCAGAACCGGCTGCGCATGGTGGAGCTGTGGAAGAGGGAGCCGGCCGTTCTGCGCGAACCGGTGCATGCCCCCATCGTCGTGACGGGGCTCGGACGCTCGGGCACGACCCTGCTCCACGAGCTGCTGGCCTGTGACCCCGACAACCGCCCACCACTGTTGTGGGAACTGCTCCACACCGTCCCCTACGACGACGCCTCCGGGGATCTGTGCGACGACGAGATCACGCTCATGGACGAGATGGTGCCCGCCTTCACCACCATGCACGAGAACGGCGGCCGCCTCCCCACCGAGTGCATCTTCGCATTCGCCCACCAGTTCTCCAGTGACATGTACACCGGTCTGTACAACGTGGCGGCGTACACCGTGTGGCGCAGCGACGTGGACCAGGACCCGATTTACGACTGGCACAAGCGCCATCTGCAGACACTGCAGTGGGTGGCCGAGCGGCCGACTCCCCGCTGGGTCGTCAAGGCGCCCTCCCATCTCTCCGCCCTCCCCCTCGTCTTTGCGACCTACCCCGACGCACGTGTGGTGATCACCCACCGCGACCCGTTGCGGGTCATCGGCTCCCTGGCGGATCTCATGGCCACGCTGCACTACATGCACTCGGACCACGTCGACCACGACGTCCTGGTCGAGTTCATGGCGATGGGGCTCGAGATGCAGATGGACCACGTCGCGGCCGAACGCGACGCCGGCCTCGTGCCCGACGCCCAAATCGCCGACGTCGTCTATCGCGACCTGGTGGCGGACCCAGTCGCCGTGGTCGAAGGGCTCTACGCCCGGTGGGACCTCCCCGTGAGCCCGGAGTTCCGCCGGGCCCTCGGGGCGTACCTCGAGGCCCGCCATACCGCGCGCGTGCCGGGGGCCACGACTACTCCTTCGCCGACACGGGACTCGACCTGGCCACGCACCGGGCCCTCGTGGCGCCCTACCAGCAACGCTTCGGCGTTCCCTCGGAGGTCTGACCGCTAGCGCGCCAGCGCGCTGATCGGCACCACCTCGGCACTCGGGTGCGGCGGCCCGTCCGCCAGCACCCAGCGCACCAGCATGTAGCCCTCGAGCCGCCCGCCCGTGTCGAGCCAGTTCTTGACCTCCGCCCCCGGATTCGTGGGCGCGATCACCATGCGCCAGGCGCCGTCGGGTGAGCGTTCCGCCGTCTTGTTGTTCAGCGCCGTCGTCGTGTAGCGGTAGTCGAAGCTCTCCATCCACGGCGAGGTCAGCGTCAGCCCCCAGTAGAGGAACGGCCTGTCGGGCTCGTGCACCGTGACGACCAGTGCCTCACCGGGCTCGAGCCGGAAGCGCCCGCCGTGATATGTCATCTCCGCGTTGGAGTGCGAGCGCACCTCGTCCTCCTGCGACTCGACGTGGGCGGAACCGGCTTGCCCGCCGAACGAATTCATGTTGCTCACCGCGTCGTGCCACATTTGCAGGGCGGTCGAACCGACGAAGGTCAAGAACATCGCCGCGAACTCGAGCTTCGGCGCCAGCTCCTCGCTCGAGAGCACCGGCGGCGGCACCACCTCGTCCGGCTCGGGCACGAGCTCCACCCGCAACCGGGAGAAGCGGTCGGGCGTCTTCTCGAAGTGGGTCTCGCGGATGGCCAGCTGCGCCGTGCCGGGCTCGAGGACCACGGCGTTGGGCGGCCGGGGTTCGGGCATGGCCGACGCCGGCGCGATGAGGATGTCGACCTCGCCGTTCGGGCCGAGCTCGAACTCGTCGATGTGGGTCTGCGTCTGCGTCCCCGTGCGGCCGCCGACCTGACCTTGCCCGAACGGCGTGCCGAACGTCATGCCCAGGTAGGCGCACTCGCCGCGGAACCCGACCAGCCGGTAGGACCGCGTGTCGTCGAGCACGCAGAACAGGTAGTGCACGTCGGGGTTGTCCACCAGCAGCTTCTTGTACTCGTCCTGCAACACGAAGAGCTCGGGGTGGAGCGGATCGGACTTCTCGACGATCCAGTCCAGGGCCAGCCGGGAAAGCCGGGTCACCCAGCGGTAGCCCTCGGCCAGGTCGACGTCGGTCTCGGGTACGCCGGTGGCCTGCCGCACCACGTCGAGGGCCGCCGTCTGCGCCGCCAGCCAGGCGTCGAATGCTGCGCTGAGCCGGTCTTCCATGCGGCCGACGCTACCCGTGTTCCAGCCCCCGTTCCCACCCCCGGGGCCGACCCCGTTCCCATCTCGTCCCCGCCGAGTTCCTGGTCCGGGGCCGCGCCCGGTAACTTCAGGACGTGACTGACACCGCGATCGAGACGACGGGGACCGACGAGCTGCTCAGCGAGCTCCGGACCTGGCTGGGCACCAACTGGGACCCCGACCTCACCGTGGCGGACTGGTGGGAACGGCTGGGTCTGGCCGGTTGGTCCGCCCCCGGCCTGCCGTCCAACGCCTACGGCCGCAGCATGGCGCGCTCCGACGTGGTCGGGGTGCAACAGGAGCTGGCCAAGTTCGGCGCGCTCTCGGCCCCCTCGGGGCTCGGACTGCTGCTGGCGGCTCCGACCATCGCGACCCACGGGACGCAGGAGCAGATCGATCTCTACGTGCGCGACATCGTCACCGGCCAGAAGGCCTGGTGCCAGCTCTTCAGCGAACCCCAGGCGGGCTCGGACCTGGCCGGCCTGCAGACACGGGCGGTCAAGGACGGCGACGAGTGGGTCGTCAACGGCCAGAAGGTGTGGACCTCGGGCGGGCAATACGCCGACCTGGGCATGCTCCTCGCCCGCACGAATCCCGAGGTCCCCAAGCACCAGGGCATCTCCTACTTCGCTTTCGACATGCTCCAAGACGGCGTCGACGTGCGCCCACTCAAGGAGATGACCGGCCACGCGCTCTTCAACGAGGTGTTCATCACCGATGCCCGGGTGGCCGACTCGGCGCTGATCGGCGGCGTCAACAACGGCTGGGCGGCCGCCAACACGACGCTCATGAACGAGCGGGCCGGTCTCGGTTCCGGCGGTGGCAACGCCGCCGGCGGGGGCTTGGCCCAGCCCGGCACCGTCATGGGCATGCTGAACAAGCGGGCGGGCGACCTGGTCGCCGCCACGTCGACGTCGGGTGGCGGCGCGAAGCGGTCCACGCAGCCGAGCGGGGCCCTGGGTGCCATGCGCGGGGGGGCAGGCATGCTCATCGGCCTGGCCCAATCGCGAGGCGTCAACGCCGACGCCGGCATCCGCCAGGACCTGGCCCGCCTCTACACGCTGGGCGAGCTGGGCCGCTTCAACGGCCTGCGGGTCAAGGCCGTCAAGGAGCAGGGTGGTGACATCCCGGGCATGCCCAACGTGGCCAAGCTCTCCATGAGCCAGATCGTCCGCCTCACCCGCGACCTCGGCCTGCGCATCGCCGGCCCGGCCGGCATGCTCCACGCCTACGACAGCGACGACAAGGCGGCGCTCAAGCACGCCACGGGCGACCCCTTCGCCGGCGGCATCACCGAGATGGCGCTGTTCGCGCAGGCGCCTCCCATCTACGGCGGAACCGATCAGGTGCAACGCAACATCATCGGCGAACGTGTCCTGGGTCTGCCCAAGGAGCCGAACAACGACCGGGTGACGCCCTTCTCGCAACTGCCCAAGAACGCCTAGCCGGCCACGACTGGGTCGGTCGGATCCAAGGGATCGTCGGAATGAGCCGGGGGGACCGGAGCCTGCGTGGCGCGGCGGCGATCGTGGGCGTCACCGACGATGTGTCCCCCACCGGAGAGCTGGACCGCACGGGTCGTGAGCTCGAGGTGGCCATGGTGCTCGGAGCGCTCGAGGACGCCGGGCTGTCGCTCGCCGACGTCGACGGCGTCTGCCACGCGGAATCGGCGGTGGCTCTGGCCGAGTACCTCGGCGTCCACCCGACCTTCACCGAATCGACCATGACGGGCGGCTCGAGCTACGAGGTCCACGTCGAGCACGCCGCCGCGGCCATCGCCGCCGGCGTCTGCGATGTCGTTGTGAGCGTCTACGCGTCCACCCCGCGGAGCGACCGCTCCCAGGGGCGTGCCGGCTTCCGACGCAGGCCCGGCGGTGCCAGCCCGGCGTTCGAGTGGGACCTGCCCTACGGCCTGCGCACGCCCATGGGCCCCTATGCCCTCGCGGCCGCACGCCACATGCACGAGTTCGGGACCACCTCCGAGCAACTGGCCGCCATCGCCGTCAGCACACGGGAATGGGCCGCCCTGAACCCCCGGGCCCGCTACCGCGAGCCGCTCACAGTCGGCGACGTGCTCGCCTCCCCCATGCAGGTGAGCCCGCTGCACCTCCTCGACTGCTGCCTCGTCACCGACGGCGCCGGCGCCTTCGTCATGACGAGTGCCGAGCGGGCCCGCTCGTTGCGCAAGCCGCCGGTCTTCGTGCTCGGCGCCGCCACGTGCACGGACCACATGGGGATCGGCCAGATGCCCGACCTGACCACCACACCGGGCGTCGTCTCGGGCGCCAATGCGTTCGCCATGGCCGGCTTCGCCCCCTCCGACGTGGACGTGCTCATGGGTTACGACAGCTTCACCATCACCGCGCTGCTGCATCTGGAGGACCTGGGCTTCTGCAAGAAGGGTGAGGGCGGGCCGTTCGTGGCCGAGGGATCGCTCGGACCGAGAGGCGGACCGCTGGCCATGAACACGAACGGGGGCGGGCTCTCCTTCACCCACCCCGGCATGTACGGCATGTTCCTCCTCACCGAGGCGGTGCGACAGTTGCGCGGCGAGTGCGGCGAACGCCAGGTGAAAGGTGCCGACGTGGCGGTGGCGCACGGGTCCGGCATGCTCCTCTCGGTGATGTCGACCGCCGTGCTGGGCACCGAGGCCACGCTGTGACCGACGTCCGGACCCGCTTCGAGCCGCCCGTCGGAGCCGAGAGCGGGCCCTTCTGGGAGGCGACCCGCGAGGGCCGGCTCCTGGTCCAGTGGTGTACGGCCTGCGACCGCGGCGTCTTCTACCCGTGGTCTTCTGCCCCCACTGCAACGCGTCCGGCTCGGCGCTCGAGTGGCGCACCGCCAGCGGGCGGGCCACCGTGTACGCCGCCGTCGTCGAGCACAGGCCCGAGGCCGCCGGCGCGGCCTTCGCCGCCGGGAAGCCCTACTGTGTCGCCCTGGTCGACTTGGAGGAGGGCGTGCGCATGATGACCAACGTCGTCGGTTGCCCGCCCGCCGAGGTCCACAGCGGCATGGCCGTCTCGGTGATCTGGGAACCCTTGAGCGACGGCCGGCAGCTGGCGCTCTTCCGGCCCGTCGGCGTCGGGACGGCGGGCACGTGAACCTGCCGGACGACAAGCGCGCTGCTGCAGCCCAGGGCATGCTCCACGCGTGGTGGGCGGCCCGGATCCCCGACCGGCTGGCGCTGGTGACCCCGCACGGCGACCGCACCTACGAGGACCTCAACGCCGACATCAACCGGCTGTCCCGGGCGCTGCGGGCGCGCGGCCTGCAGCCGGGTGACTCCATCGCGCTGATGTGCACGAACCGCCCCGAGTTCGTAGAGGTGCTCTACGCCGCCCAGCGCATCGGCCTGCGCCTCACGCCCATCAACTGGCACCTGACCGGGGAAGAGGCGGCCTACATCATCGAGAACTGCGAGGCCAAGGCGTTCGTCTGCTCGGGCGAGCTGGGCGAGCACGTCGTCGTGGCCGCCGCCGCGGGCGGACCCGGCCTGGTCAGGATCAACACGGGCGGCTACCTGCCCGGCTTCGAGATGTACAACACGGTGGTCGCGGCCGAGGACGGCTCCGACATCGACGACCCCGTCATCGGTACCCAGATGCTCTACACGTCGGGCACCACGGGCCGGCCCAAGGGCGTGCACCGCGACACCGCCGCGGTGAGCGCGCTGGCCACCGTCAACTTCTGCGGCTACGACGAGGACTACGAGACCAGCCTCGACGCCCACCTCCTGACCGGCCCGCTCTACCACGCGGCGCCACTGGCCTTCTCGGTGGCGGTGCCGTTCCTCTACGGCGTGCCCATCGTGATCATGGACCACTGGGATCCTGTCGAGGCGCTGCGCCTGGTGGAGGCGAACGGCATCACGCACTCGCACATGGTGCCGACCATGTTCCACCGCCTGCTGGCCCTCCCCACCGAGACCCGCGAGCGCTTCGACACATCGTCGCTCCGCTTCGTCATCCACGGTGCGGCGCCGTGCCCGGTCTCCGTCAAGCAGCGCCTGATCGAATGGCTGGGGCCGGTCGTGGTCGAGTACTACGCCGCCACCGAGGGACTGGGCACGCTGGTCGACTCCGCCACCTGGCTGGCCCACCCCGGCACGGTGGGCCGCCCCATGGTCCCGGGACTGGTCAAGGTGGCCGACGAAGCCGGGACCGAGCTGCCCCGCGGCGAGATCGGGCTCGTCTTCCTCCAGGCGCCGAACGCCACCAGGTTCGACTACTACGGCGACGCCGAGAAGACGGCCGGGGCGTTCCGCGACGACTACTTCACCCTGGGCGACATGGGTTACATGGACGCCGAGGGCTACCTCTTCCTGACCGACCGCACCGCCAACCTCATCATCTCGGGCGGCGTCAACATCTACCCGGCCGAGGTCGACGCCGTGCTCCTGGAACATCCGGCGGTGGGCGATGTCGGGACCATCGGCGTGCCCGACGAGGAGTGGGGCGAGGTGGTGAAGGCGGTCGTGCAGCCGGCCGAGGGCGTGACCGGGAGCGAGGAGCTGGCCGCCGAGCTCATGGCGTTCTGCCGGGACCACCTGGCCCACTTCAAGTGCCCCCGCAGCGTCGACTTCGTGTCCGAGCTGCCGCGGGAGGATACTGGGAAGATCTTCAAGAGAAAGCTGCGGGAGCAGTATCGGACGGCGTCGACGCCGGAATGATCACAACCAAAGGAGCTGAACGTGGGTATCTGTGACGGACGGGTCGTCGTCATCAGCGGAGCGGGCCGCGGCATCGGGCGTGAGCACGCCCTCGAGTTCGCCAGCCAGGGCGCCAAGCTGGTCATCAACGACCTCGGGGCCGAGGTCGACGGGTCCGGCTCCTCGGCCGGTCCGGCGGGCGAGGTCGTCGACGAGGTCCGCGCCATGGGGGGCGAGGCCGTGGCAAACGGCGACGACGTCTCCGACTACGAGGGGGCGGGGCGCCTGATCCAGACCGCCATCGACACCTTCGGCACCATCGACGTGCTGGTCAACAACGCGGGCATCCTGCGCGACCGCATGCTCGTCAACATGACCATCGAGGAGTGGGACGCCGTGATCAAGGTGCACCTGCGCGGCACCTTCGCGCCGACGCGCCACGCCGTCGAGTACTGGCGCAACCGCACCAAGGCCGGCGAGACCAACGACGCCCGCATCATCAACACCACCTCGCCGTCGGGTATCTACGGCAACGTGGGCCAGACGAACTACGGCGCCGCCAAGGCGGGCATCGCCTCCTTCACCATCATCGCCGCCATGGAGCTGGGGCGCTACGGCGTCACGGTCAACGCCATCGCCCCGGCCGCGCTGACCCGCATGACGGAGAACCTCGGCATGGGCGCGGCCGCGACGACGAAGAAGCCGGAGGAGTTCGACCCCTTCGATCCCGCCAACATCGCGCCGATCGTGGTGTGGCTCGGCAGCCCCGAGTCGAAGGACATCACCGGCCGCGTCTTCAATGTGCAGGGCGACCACATCAGCGTGGCCGAGGGCTGGGTGGCCGGGCCGGGCACCGACAAGGGTGACCGCTGGGACCCGGCCGAGCTCGGCAAGGTCGTGCCCGACCTGGTGGCCAAGGCCGCCCCCAACGCCAACATGGGCGGACGGCGGAAGTAGTCTCGGCTCATGTCAAAGACGACGTCTCCGGTGTCGGGGTCCGAGACGACACCTCCGGTGTCGGGGTCCGAGACGACACCTCCGGTGTCGGGGGTCGCCGAGGTGTCACCTCAGGTCCCGGGCCGGCGGGACATGGAGGCGGCCGTCCAGGTCATCCACGACAACGCGGATCGACTGTTCCTCTGGGACTACGAACACGACCGGGGCCAGCTCGTCACCCTCTACAACAAGGCGATGGGCTCGCAGTGGAACAGCATGACGGACCTCGACTGGTCCATCGACGTCGACCCGGAGCGTCTCGTGGCAGAGCAGGACAACCCGCTGCTGGCGGTGGCCCGGGTGGCGGGCACACTGCCCGGCTCGCCCATCGCGGCGTGGACCGAGAAGGAGTACTCGCAGCTCGGCGTCGAGTTCTTCAAGGCGAACCTCTCGCAGTTCATGCACGGCGAGCAGGGGGCCATGATGACGGCGGCCAAGATCGTCGAGACGGTGCCGTGGATCGACGCCAAGTACTACGCGTCGACCCAGACCATGGACGAGGCCAGGCACACCGAGGTCTTCGCCAAGTATCTCCGCACCAAGCTCGGCGACGCCTACCCGATGAGCCCCTTCCTCAAGGCTCAGATCTGGTCGCTGCTCGAGGACTCGCGCTGGGACATCGCCTACCTCGGGATGCAGATCGTGATCGAGTCGCTCGCGCTGGCCGCCTTCGGCGACATGCTGCGGCGCACCGCCGAACCGCTGCTGACCAAGCTCCTGCGCTATGTCATGTCCGACGAGGCCCGCCACGTGGCCTTCGGCGTGCTCACCTTGTCGGAGTTCTACCGGGACCTTGGCGAGGCCGAGCTGAAGGAGCGCCAGGAGTTCCTCGTCGACGCCACCCTCAACTCACGATCCCGCGCCACCACGCCCGAGGTGTGGGAGCGCATGGGCACGACCGCTGAAGCCGTGTTCCCCTTCATCGTGCAGGCGGCGGAGAAGGCGCAACTGAACCCGATGCGAGGATTCGCCCGGGGCTTCTTCGCCAAACTCGTCCCCAACGTGCGCAAGCTGGGTCTGCTCGACGCCAACAGCGGCTACCTGCGTGAGAGGTGGGGTGAGGCCGGGCTCCTCGAGTTCGAGTTCGCGGACGACACAGGATCGGACTACGAGTCCTACGACGCCGTCGCACAGGACCGAGTGGCGCGGGCACACGCGGACGCGTCGGTCGGCTCGCCCCGGGGGTGAGCCCCAAGCGCTCCGCCGTGGCCCGGGTGCGCGCGCACTGCCTGGCGCTACCCGAGGCCGAGGAACGTCCCTTCGGCGGACACACGGCACCGTCGTTCCGGGTGCGCGACAAGCTCTTCGTCATGACGAGCGAGGACGGCACCTCCATGACGCTGAAGGCCCCGAAGGGGGTGCAGGGCATCCTGGTCGCCTCCGACCCGGACCGGTTCTTCGTGCCGAAGTACGTCGGGCCCAAAGGCTGGGTCGGGATACGCCTCGATCTGGCGAACCCACCCGGGTGGGACGAGGTGGCCGAGCTGGTGGCCGAGAGCTACTGCCTCACCGCCCCGAAGCGCCTGGCCGCCCTGGTCGGCGCACCACCCGAGCCACCCCCCCGGCCGCCGGTCAGCGCGGCGGGGTCGAGCCCGGTGAGCGTGGCCTCCATGTCCTCGCTGTAGAGGACGCTGCCCTGGGTCATGCGGACCGTCTCCCGCTCGCGCACGATCAGGCCGCTACTCGGGACGATCCAGAAGTCCGTCGGGTTGGTCCCGTGCTCGCTCCCGGTGAACGTCAGGGTGAAACGGGTGTGCTCGACGCTGACGGTGTGGCCGCCGACGACCATGGTGGTCGAGCCCAGGGACTCCCCGGCCAGGTCCACCTTCTCCGCCGGGCTGGTCTGCGAGCACGTGACGTCCCAGCGCTGGCCCGGGCGCGCCGCCGGCGGCAGCAGGTAGGCCGTGGCCGGGCAGTCGACCGTCGAGCTGCTCGTCGTACCGGCGATCGACTCGTCGGTGACCAGCTTCGGAATGGTCAGCGCACCGTTGTGCGTGCTGCAGAACGTCGTCGTCTCGGTGTGCTGGGTGATGGGGACCCAGCTGACCGTCGCACAGCGGCCGTCGGCGACGATCATGGAGGTGCTCGAGGGGAAGGACCGTGAGACGCCTATCAGGTTGAGGCTCTCGCCCCCGCTGGTCGCGTACGTGTAGACGCCCGGGGCCGGCAGCCGGTTGCGCAACGTCGCCAGCACCTTCTCGGTCTGCTCACGCCGGTAGATACGCAGCGCGTCACGCAGGCCCACCGGCGACGATACGGTGCGGAACACCAGTGCCCACGCCGTCCCTCCGGCGGAGCTGACGATCACCAGGGCCAACACCAGGACCGACAACACCCGATGCTGCTGGACCCATTGCCAGACGAACACGACCGAATCTTACCCCGATGGGGCACCGGCGAACCGAGGCCTGCCCAGGAGGGCCTGCTCGGGAGGGCCTGCTCAGGAGGGCCTGCTCAGCACGGGTGCTCAGGACGTCCCCAGGATCCGTGCTCAGGACGGATCGGGCACCCAGTTGCCGTGGAACCCGGCCGGCACCCGCTGAGGCAGCTCCACCACGGCCTGCGCCTCCCCGTCGATGTCACCCGCGTTGAGGATGTGCAGCGCCGAGATGCCGGTGTCGGCCGCGTGCACGAGCGCCATGACCCAGCCGTCGGACTCACCGGCGCCGTCGGAACGGGGGACGAAGACGGCCTCGCCCAGCGACGCACGGCGCCCGAAGGAGCGGGCTTCGCTCGCTCCTCGCTCGAAGTCGTGGCGGAGCAGGACGGACTCGGTGCCCAAGATGTCGTCGGATTCCGCCACCGCCACCGCGTACCCGTAGCGGTGGGGCAGCCCGACGCGCCGCTCGTCGACCCGCGGGAACTCCTGGCCACGGTCGTCGACGCGCTCCTCCTTCACCGGGCTGCCACGCCCGTCGAGATGCCAGCGCTCGAGGGTGGGCGAGCCTTCGGCCGGGCCGAGGAGCTGGGTGCGGAACATGGAGGGGTGGCGCACGACGTCGAGCACGATCCCGTCACCATCGGGCGCGTCGAACGCGTTCATCGGATGGAAGACGTAACACGGTTCGACGTCGTGCCACACCACGTCGGTCGATTCGCCGTCCCGGGGCAACAGTCCGACGCGGGCGTGATAGTCCTCCTGCCAACGGTACGGGAACGACGCTCCCCCAGCAGCTGCCTCCAAGTTGAAGGTGACCGGGAGGTCGAGCAACACGATGTAACGCTGCGTGATGGCGCAGTCGTGCACGCTCACGGGCCCGCCCATCGCGACACGCCGGGTAGAACGCACCCGCGCCTGGGCATCGAGGATGGTCACCTCGATGTCGTCACCCCACCCGAAGAAGTAGGAGACGGCGTAGAGCTCTCCGGTCAACGGGTCGCGCTTGGGGTGCGCGGTGTAACCGCCGTCGAGTGTGCCGCCGAAGTCGCAGGGTCCGATGGTCTCCAGCTCGTCGGTCAGCTCGTAGGGCCGCGCCCCGGCCTCGACGATGGCGAAGGTACGGCCGGCATGCCCGATGACGTTCGTGTTGGCGGCGAAGTCCATTCCCGCGTGCACGAGACCGGGCCGTGGCTCCTCGCCCAGGGTGCGCGCCACCTCGGCGGAGCGCACCCAGCGGTTGCGGTACCACTCGGCCCGCCCGTCGCGCAGGCGGATCCCGTGCACCATCCCGTCGCCGGTGAACCAGTGGTAGGTCGCAGGCTCGGGAGGCGACGCCGGATTGGGTCCGTTGCGCAGGTAGCGGCCGGAGAGAGCGTCGGGCACCTGGCCGATCACGTTCAGCTCGGTCTCCGTCACCTCCTCGGGCACGGGGGCGAAGTTGCCCTGCAGGTACGGGTTCGTGGTCACGGTCACTGCGTGCCCCCTTGGTCGGGCTGAACTGGCTGGCCCCAACCTACGCAGAATCACCTGCGTGAACAATGGGTGACGATTCGAACGCCTCGGCGGGAAACACCCTCCGCCGTGGCGGCACTGCTAAGGTTCTTCCCCGAGGGCACCACCATCACAAGTTTGGAAATCCCTCTGGCTCGCAAGAGCTACCGGCCATGACCCCCTTGAACACGGGTCAAATCCGGCCAGGAGAGGAGTGGATTTTCAATGGCAACTGGTTCCGTGAAGTGGTTTAACGGTGAGAAGGGCTTCGGCTTCATCACCCAGGACGGTGGGGGCCCCGACGTTTTCGTGCACTTCAGCGCGATTTCCGGTTCGGGCTACCGCAATCTCGAAGAAGGCCAGAAGGTCGAATTCGAGACCAACCAAGGCCCCAAGGGCTTGCAGGCCGCGAACGTGCGCGCCATCGGCTGAGGCCATCCGGCACAGTCACGCAACGACAGAACCCCGTCTCCGAACGAGACGGGGTTCTGTCAATTCCGGGGCGGGGGGACGTTGGGGGCGTTGCCGGCGTCGGGGCGTGGGGGGCGTGGCGACCACGGACGCGTTCGGGGCGGCTCGCGCTCACGAGGCCGTGCTGCGCCGCCGCCGGCTCACCTCACCAATGCGGCCGGTGCTGGCGCGTCGTGACCTCGAGCACCGCCGGGGCGTACTCCCGCCGGCACACGACGAGATCCGGCAGCCAGGCATCGGGATCGCCGTAACGCAGCGGCTCCGCATTGAGCCGACTGGCGTGGAGGCCGCTCGCCACCGCCACCGCAACGGGCGCGCACGAGTCCCACTCGTACTGGCCGCCGGCGTGCACATAGACCTCGGCCGCCCCGAGGATGACGGCGGCGATCTTGGCGCCGGCCGATCCCATCGGGATCATGACGCCGCCGAGCGCCTCGGTGACGTCGTACGCGACATCGGGAGGACGGCTGCGCGAGACCACGACGCGCGGGCGCTCGCCGGACGGGAGGGGTGGCAGGACTGGGGGCTCGGCCGTGGAGAGCACGAGGTCCAGCGCCGGCAGGGCGACGGCACCGACCACGGCCACACCACCGAGGGCCATGGCCACGTGCACCGCCCAGTCGCTCCGGCCCCCCTGGCGGAATTCGCGCGTCCCGTCCAGCGGGTCGACGATCCACAGGCGGCCGGCGCCGGCCACGTGCTCGAGCCCCTCCTCGGACCGCACGTCGTCATCGGGGTAGCGCCGGTTGAGCTCCGCCACGAGCAGCTGGTGCGCCATGCGATCGCCCGCCGCGCCGATATCGCGCAGCGGGGGCGGGGCGGCGCGCAATTCCATGAGGGCGCGCCCGGCCAAATCGGCCAGCACGGCCGCGTCGCGGTGCTCAGCGGTCAGGTCCTCCGGCATGGCTCCTGTCTAGACCAAGCGCCGGTCGGTGGCCCACCTCGTCAACTCGTGGCGCGTCGAGAGTTGCAACTTGCGCAGCACCGACGAGACGTGCGACTCCACGGTCTTGGCCGAGATGCTCAGGTCGCGCCCCACCTCCTTGTACGTGTAGCCGCGGGCGATGAGGCGCAACACCTCACGCTCACGCGGCGAGAGCTGATCGAGCTCCGGATCGAGCCCCGGCGCGGGCCCGCCGCTCTGGGCGAATGCGTCGAGCACGAAGCCCGCCAGCCGGGGCGAGAAGACGGCGTCCCCGGCGGCGACTCGGTAGACAGCCTGGAGGAGCTCGGGCCCCGAGATCGTCTTCGTGATGTAGCCGCGGGCTCCCGCCCGGATGACGTCGATGACGTCTTCGGGCGCGTCGGAGACGGAGAGGGCCAGGAACTGCACCTCGGGGTGGAGCGGGAGGACGGCGCGGAGCACCGCATGGCCGCCCCCGCCCGGCAGGTGCACGTCGAGCAGCACCACGTCGGGGAGGCGCTCGTTGATGAGCTCGACGGCGGCGGCGGCCTCGTCCGCCTCGCCGACCACCTCCACCGCGTCACCCAACTCGGCCTTGACGCCGGCCCGGAACACGGCATGATCCTCGACGAGGAAGATGCGAGGGCGACCGGTGGGCCCGCCGTCGCTCACGTGACCCGCTCCCGGCGCGGGACGGAGAGCTGGACTTCGGCCCCCTCTCCCGGCGCGGAGCGGACCACGGCCGAGCCGCCGAAGCGCGCCATGCGGGCGCGGATGGACTGGGCGATGCCCTGCCGGTCCTCTGGTACCGCGCCAGGATCGAAGCCGCGGCCGCGGTCGCGGACGTAGAGCATCACGGTGTCGGGCTCGACCTCCGCATAGACCGAGACCTGGTCGGAACCGGACCACTTGGCCGCGTTCACGGTGGCCTCGCGGGCCGCATCGAGGAGCGCGCGCGAGGCCGTCGTCGAGCTCGCAGTCCCCCACCATGACCACCTGCACGGCGATCCCGTGGTCGGCCTCCACCTGGCGCTGCAAGAGGCCAACGCCCTCGGCCAACATGGTGGCGTCCTCGCCGATCGCGCCGGGCGGTCGGCCCTCGAACAACCAGGCCCTGAGCTCACGCTCCTGGGCCCGGGCGAGCCGCACCACGTTCTGGGGATCGTCGGAGGAGCGCTGGATCAGCGCCAGGGTCTGGAGCACCGAGTCGTGGACGTGCGCCGCCATCTGGGCCCGCTCTTCGGCCAGGGCGCGGGCCTGGCGCTCGGCGATGAGGTCCCGGACGAGGCTGAGCCACCAGGGGCCGAAGATGATCACGCTCGCCGCGATGACCAGCGCGGCGCCGCCGACGGGCCGCAGCGCGGCCACCGTCGTGTGCCCCTCGACCAGAAGCACGATCCCTCCCGCCCCGATGAGGACGCCGGCGACGACGCGGACGATGAGCCAGCGGCGCCCCCGTCCGTGGGTGTCCGCGCCGAGGAGGGGGACGACGTCGTTGTCGATGAATGCCTTCTCCGACTCGTTGGCGTTGCGCCAGATCAGGATGACGACGCCGACGGCCAGGAAGGTGGGCCATCCGAGGAAGCCGATGAAGGGGACGTGCAGGGTGCTGGTGATGAGCTGGACCGCGATCAACACCGGGATCAGGACGGCTGCGATCAGCCGGATGCCCCGACGGTCGTTGATGGCCCGGGAGTAGATGTTGGAGGTCTCCCCCTGCATCGGGATGAGCAGCCAGGCCATGGCGTAGACGAGGACCATCACCCCACTGGCGATGGCCAGCAGGACGAATCCGATGCGCACCCACGTGACGTCGATCCCGGTCTCCCGGGAGACGGCACCGCAGACACCGCCGAGCACCCGGTTGTCCGCGCTGCGGCGGAGCGTGCGCAGTCGCCGTCCGACATGGTGGTCGTGGTAGTGGTGGACGTCCGACCAGGGCCCCTCGCGGTGGGACCGGCGCCGCCGCCCGCCCCATCCTCCGTCCGGTGGTCCACAGGGCGCCGCGGGCCCGTCCCTGGGTGTCGGGGGGGGCACCGGCGCAGGTCTAGGCGTCGAGGGGGGCACCGACGCGGCCCTGGACGTCGAAGGCGGTGCGGGCGCGGCCCGCGGCTCCGTCGGTCCGCCACCGTCGGTGAGCGGACCCGTGCCGGGATCCGGGGCCTCTGCGATACCTCGATGATCGCGCGCCCTGGTGCCCGTAGCTATCAGGGACATCCCTGACGTCTGGGGGATTCCCTCAGGGTCCGACCAGGGTGGTGCCGGATTCACGTCCGGGCCGCCGACCGTCAGGCTGATCCCATGGATACCGCACCCGAAAAAACCCCCGGCGACTCGGCCACCGAGCAGCCCGCACAGGTTCCCCCCGCGTCGCAGCCCGGACAGGGCGCTGAGCAGCGTCTCCACCGCGGCGGACGCGGCCGCATGCTGGCCGGCGTCGCCGTCGGCCTGGCCGACTACTTCGACGTCGATCCGACGATCGTGCGGGTCGGCTTTGTCGCCCTGGCCTTCCTGGGCGGCCTGGCCGTGCCGCTCTACCTGGCCGGCTGGCTCCTCATCCCCGACGAGGACAGCGACGTCTCGGTAGCCGAGGAGCTGCTCGCCCGCGAACGGGCCCGCAGCGCCTACTGAGGGTCCCGATACCGGCGACACCTCGCCGAGCACGGACACACCAGAGCACCGAGCACCGAGCACCGACACACCGAGACACCAACCACCGACACACCGACACACCGACACACCGACACACCGACCACCGACACACCGACACACCGACACACCGACCACCACCCGAGAGGAGACCCGATGCGCTACCGCTGGGACCCCGCCTACCCGATGGGCCGCCGGGACACGCAGGCCTACGACGCCACCTTGCGAGCGTCCGACGACGAGCGCAACGCGGTGGCGGACAAGCTGTCGCGCCACTACGCCGAGGGCCGCCTCGACGAGGTCGAGTTCAAGAACCGGCTCGATACCGCCATGACGGCCACGACGCGGGGCGACCTCAACGGGCTGTTCGACGACCTGCCCCGGCTCCCCAGCGAGCCGCCGGCTCCCCCGCCGCGGCACCGCCGCATCCTGCCCTGGGTCTTCGTGGTGGCGTTCATCGCCATCGCCGCCGGGGCGTCGATCCCCTTCTACCCGATGTACCACGTGCCTTGGCTGCTCTTCGCCATCGTGGGCTTCGTGCTGTGGCGCAGGGCCGTGGGCGGGCCACACCGGCACCATCTGCACCACACGCACGACGGCGGCCGGCCCAGCTCGGTCATGGACCACTGAACCGTGCGCACCCACGCCCCCCGTCCCATGACCGACGACGATCCGGCCGCGACGTTGCGCACCCTCGAGCTCTTCGCCGCCCTCCCCGACGACGAGCTCGAGGAGATCGCCACGGGGTGCACCCTCACCACCGCGCACCCCGGGCAGGTCGTGCAGGCCCAGGACGTGCACGTGCGCCTCTGGCACGTGATCGCCGCCGGGCACGCCGTGGTGCAGCGCGACGGCACCTCCATCGGTCTGCTCGGCCGGGGTGACTCCTGGTCGGAGCACTCGCTCCTCAACCGGCTGCGCTCGTCCATCGCCGTGGTGGCGCTGTCCCCCCTGACCCTGTTCACGCTGAGCCAGCGCCAGTTCTTCGAGATCCCCGAGCACCACCCCGTCCTGGCGGGACGCCTGGTGGCCCGTTCGGCCGTCTCAGCCGACCGTCTGGCCCTTCCCGTGTGGAACGCCCTGGTCAACCTGGCCGACAATCCCTGATCGATCGGTGTCCGGGCCCTGACCGATCGGTGTCCGGTCTGCCGTTACCATTGACCCGTCCCCGTGATGCCGGCAGCCGGCGGCGTCGAACGTTCCCGAGGAGATCTCCCTAATGCGCACCCTGGCCGGGTGGTGTGTCCGTCATCGCCGCATCGTCGTCCTGCTGTGGCTGCTCGTCCTGGTCGTCTCGATCTTCACGGTCGAGGCAGTCGGCACGGATTACTCGAACAACTTCAACTTCCCCCACACCCAATCCTTCGACGCCATCAACCTGCTGAAGTCCGTTGCTCCCTCGCATTCGGGGGACACCGAGCAGGTCGTCTTCGGCACCTCCGGTGAGGCGCG
Source organism: uncultured Acidimicrobiaceae bacterium (assembly GCA_963787525.1). Taxonomy (GTDB): domain Bacteria; phylum Actinomycetota; class Acidimicrobiia; order Acidimicrobiales; family RAAP-2; genus Bog-473. The sequence continues at coordinate 47,624 of CAWBDK010000002.1, forward strand.
CCTGACCGATCCCGCCATCGGCCAGCGCATCAACACGATGGTGGACAAGATCAACGCGCTGCCCAACGTGACGGAGGTCACGAGTCCCTACGACGCCGCAGGCAATCTCGTCGACACCTCGAACATCAATCACGACCGGACGGTCGGCTTCTTCCAGGTCCCCTTCGACAAACAGGCCAACAACATCTCGAACAGCGAGGCCAAGACCTTCGTCAACGACGTCACCAAGACGTCGGGTGACGGGTTGACGGCTGCCGTCACCGGCCAGCTGGCCGAGCAGGCCAACAACCAATCCTTCAGCAGCACCGGGCTCGGTGTGCTGCTGGCGCTGATCGTGCTGCTGCTCGTCTTCGGATCGTTCTTCGCCGCCATCCTGCCGATCCTCTCCGCGCTGTTCGCCCTGGGAACGGCCATCGGCGTGATCGGCGTGTTCAGCCACGCCATCGGCATGCCCTCGATCTCGCCCGAGCTCACGCTCCTCATCGGGCTGGGGGTCGGCGTCGACTACGCCCTCTTCATCGTGACGAGACACCGGCAGGGCCTCGTGGGCGGGCGCGACGTGGAGTCCTCCATCATCAACGCGGTCAACACCTCGGGCCGGGCCGTCCTGTTCGCCGGGATCATCGTGTGCATCGCGCTGCTCGGCATGTTCGCCCTCGGCGTGAGCTTCCTCTACGGGTTGGCCGTGGCCGCCGCCATCGGCGTCGCACTCACCATGGTGGCGGCCCTCACCCTCCTGCCGGCCATGCTGGGCTTCATCGGCCCCAAGGTGATGAGCCGCAAGCAGAAGAGGAACCTGGCCGAGAACGGACCCCGCATCGTCGGCGCGGACAGCAAGGGGTTCTGGCCCAATTGGGCCGACCGGGTGCAGCGATACCCCTGGCTCTCGGCCGGCGTGGCCCTGATCATCATCGTGGCCATCGCCCTCCCCTTCTTCTCCTTGCAACTGGGCTCGGCCGACCAGGGCACCGACCCCGCCGGGACGCCGACCCGGGTCGCCTTCGACATGCTCTCCAAGGGGTTCGGACCGGGGTTCAACGGACCGCTGATGCTGGTGGCCGTAGTGCAGCCGGACCAGCACGACGTCATCGACAACGTGGTCCACGAGGTCTCCCAGCAGCCCGACGTGCACAGCGTCGCCGATCCGCTCTATATCCCGAGCAAGACCGGCAACGGCGACGTCGTGCTCGTCAACGTCTATCCCGACTCGGCCCCCCAGGACGCGGTCACCACCGACCTCGTCAACCATTTGCGCAGCGAGACCGTGCCCCAGGCCGTCGGCGATTCGGGCGTCAACGTGCTGGTCGGCGGGACGACCGCGATCTACATCGACTTCGCCAACGTCCTGAGCTCAAAGCTGCCGCTCTTCATCGGCCTCGTCGTGTTGTTGTCGTTCCTCTTGTTGATGACGGTGTTCCGCAGCTTCGTGATCCCCCTCACCGCCGCGGTCATGAACCTGCTCTCCATCGGCGCCGCGCTCGGCATGCTGGTGGCGGTCTTCCAATGGGGCGACCTGGGCGGGCTCATCGGCCTCAGCGGCACCAGTCCCGTCGAGGCCTTCCTCCCCGTCATGCTCTTCGCCATCCTCTTCGGACTCTCCATGGACTACCAGGTCTTCTTGGTGTCACGGATGCACGAGGAATACATCAAGTCGGGTGGCGACAACAAGGTCGCCGTGCGCAACGGGCTGGCGGCGACGGGCAAGACCATCACGGCAGCCGCGCTCGATCATGATCCTCGTCTTCGGCTCGTTCATCCTCGGTGGGAACCGGGTCATCAAGGAGTTCGGCATCGGTCTGGCCGGCGGCATCCTGATCGACGCCGTCCTCATCCGGATGGCCATCGTCCCCTCCATCATGATGATGTTCGGCAAGGCCAACTGGTGGTTCCCCGCCTGGCTGGACCGGATCCTGCCCAAGCTGTCCGTCGACGCCGACGACCTGGCGGCCCACCCCGAGGGCGAGACGAGCATGCAGGCCGAGCCCGAGCTGGCCCGCACGACCACGCCGTAGGCGGGGCGGTGCGCGGCGTCAGCGCGGCGTCGGCGTCACCAGGCCCGTCACGAGGCCCGTCACCAAACCCGTCACCAGGCGTAGTCCTCCGGCGCCGTCCTGTGGCCCGGGAAGATCTCGTCGAGGCGGGTCAGCACCTTGTCGTCGAGCGTCACGTCCACCGCCCGCAGCGCCGATTCGAGATGCTCGGGCGTGCGCGGCCCGACGATGGGCCCGGTCACCGCCGGCCGGGTCAGCAGCCAGGCCAGCCCGACCGTGCCCGGGTCCTCGCCGGCCTCCGCGCAGAGATCCTCGTACGCCTCGAGCTGTGGCCGGCGGGTCTCGATCGTCTCGGCGGCGCGGCCGGCGTAGCGGCGGCTGCCGTCGCGCTCCTTGCGCACGACACCTCCAAGCAGGCCGCCCTGCAGGGGTGACCACGGGATGACGCCCAGGCCGTACGTCTGCGCGGCGGGCAGCACCTCGCGCTCGACGTCGCGCACGATCAGGTTGTAGATGGACTGCTCGCTCACCAGGCCCATGAAGTTGCGCCGGGCCGCCGCTTCCTGGGCGCGGGCGATGTGCCAGCCGGCGAAGTTGGAGGACCCGACGTAGAGGATCTTCCCCTGCGCCCGCAGGACCTCCATGGCCTCCCAGATCTCGTCCCAGCCGGTGCCGCGGTCGATGTGGTGCATCTGGTAGAGGTCGATGTAGTCGGTCTGGAGCCGGCGCAGGCTGGCCTCGCACGCCCGGCGGATGTTGAGCGCCGACAGCCGTCCCTCGTTCGGCCACTCCCCCATGTCGCCGTAGAGCTTGGTGGCGATCACCGTCTTCCCGCGCCGCTCACCGCCCTGGGCGAACCAGCGGCCGACGATCTCCTCGGTCGCGCCACGCCCCTTGGAGCGGCCGTAGACGTTGGCCGAGTCGAAGAAGTTAATCCCGGCCTCCAGAGCAGAGTCCATGATGGAGAACGAGGTCGGCTCGTCCGTCTCAGGCCCGAAATTCATGGTGCCCAGGCAGATACGGCTGACGCGGAGGCCGGTGCGGCCGAGGTGTGTGTAGCGCATGAGCCCGAACCTAATGGGTCGGATGCGAAGAGTGCACCGATTGGCCGACTTTTTCGCCGTCCCGCTACATTGAGAACACGATTTCCCACCCGAGCTTGGGGGCATGATGGCGCAACAGATCCCGCTGGTCGACTACCTGGAGCTGGGGGACGACCCGCACCTGGTGGCCAACGAGTGCATCTCGTGCGGCGCCCGCTTCTTCGACCGCCGCAATGCCTGCGCCGCCTGTGGGGCCACCGAGTTCAAGAAGGTCGACGTCCCCACCACCGGTGAGGTGCGGGCCTTCACCATCGTGTCGTTCGCCGCGCCGGGGATCCCCGTCCCGTTCGTCGCCGCCGTTGTCGACTGCGAGGGCACCAGCGTGCGGGCCAACCTGATCAACGTGACCCCCGACCCCGAGCACGTGACCACGGGCATGAAGGTGCGCCTGGCCACCGAAGTGATCGGCACGGACGATGAAGGCACCGAAGCGGTCGGCTTCGGCTTCGAACCCCTGGGAGGTTAAGGACGATGGCATCGGCATCAGAAGAGCTCTGGGTCCTCGGGATCCACATGACCAAGTTCGGCAAACACCCGGACAAGGACATCGTCGACCTCGGTGCCGAGGCGGCGCAGGGTGCGCTGGCCGACGGCGGCGTGACCATGAAGGACATCGGCATCATCGGTGCCGGCAACCTCATGATGGCGATGGCGCCCACCGGGCAGATGATCCAGAAGCAGCTGGGCCAGACCGGGATCCCCGTCTTCAACGTCTCGAACGCCTGTGCCACGGGGGCCACGGCGTTGCGGGTGGCGTGCCTGGCGATCAAGGCGGGCGAGGTCGACATGGGCCTGGCCGTCGGCGTGGAGAAGCTGGCCGGCGCCGGCCTCCTGGCCGGCGGGAGCCGCGGGTCGGACTCCAACACATATGCCCCGCACGGTCGCTTCGGCGCGGTGGCACCGGTGGACGGCCGAGTCGGCACCGAGACCATGCCCGGCGTCTTCGCCCAGATCGGCATGGAGTACGGCCACCGCTACGGCGGCACCAGCTTCGAGCTCTTCGCCAAGATCAGCGAGAAGAACCATGCCCACTCGACGCTGAACCCGCTGGCGGCCTACACCAAGAAGATGTCGCTGGACGAGATCATGAACGACGTCATGATCGCCTACCCCAACACGCGGCCGATGTGCTCGGCCAACTGCGACGGGGCGGCGGCGGCCGTGGTGGTCTCGGGGTCGAAGCTCAAGACGCTGTCGCTGGAGCAGCAGAGGCGTGCGGTGAAGATCTCGGCCTCCATCTTGACCACCGACCCGTGGGAGGAGGCCTGCCAGGTCCTGCCCAACGTCAACGACCTGACCCGCAACGCGGCCACCCAGGCCTACGAGCAGGCCGGCGTGGGCCCGGCGGATTTGAACCTGGTGGAGCTGCACGACTGCTTCGCCACCGCCGAGCTGGTGCACTACGACAACCTGGGACTGTGCGAGCGCGGCGGCGCGGCCGACTTCTTCACGTCCGGGGCGACGTGGCGCGACGGTTCGACGCCGGTCAACGTCTCCGGCGGTCTCGAGTCCAAGGGCCACCCCATCGCCGCCACCGGCATCGCCAACGTGTGGGAGGTGGCCACCCACCTACGCGGCGAGGCGGGCGACCGGCAGATCGAGGGCGCCCGCGTCGGCCTGACCCACGTCATCGGTCTCGGCTCCGCCTGTGGCGTTCACATCCTGGAGAAGTCGGCGGCCTAGGACTGGACCGCGACCGGACTGGGAACGGAGCCGGAGCGGGAGCCGGGCGGTCATGACCTCGCCCTTGTCGTCACCGGCGTCGTCGTCACCGGCGTCGTCATCGCCGTCGTCGTCATCGCCGTCGTCGTCGTCGGCACCAGCACCAGCACCCGCCTACGACACCATCGGGCGCGGCTACATCGCCCATCGTCGGGCCGACCCGCGCTGGGCGGCTCTCATTGCCCAGTGCGTCGGGGACGGCCGCGTCGTGGTGAACGTCGGTGCCGGTACCGGCAACTACGAGCCAACGGACCGGACCGTCATCGCCATCGAGCCATCGAGCGTCATGGTGGGCCAGCGACCGCGGGGCGCCGCACCGGCCGTCCGGGCCAGCGCCTCGGCTCTCCCGCTCCCCTCCGGGTGCGCCGACGTGGCGCTGGCCATCCTGACCGTGCACCACTGGGACGACCGGGACGCCGGTCTCGCCGAGCTGTGCCGGGTGGCGCCACGGCGGGTCGTCGTGGGCATCGACTTCGAGGTCCACTCCCGCTTCTGGCTGCTCGAGGACTACCTGCCCCAGGTGGGCGAGTCGACCCGGCGCTTGGGGCCAGGCGCCGACGCGGTGGCTGAGGCCATCGGCGCCACCACCTCCATAGCGCTGCGTGTCCCGCGCGACATGGAGGACGGCGTGCTCGGTGCCTACTGGTGCCGGCCCGAGGCCTACCTCGACCCGGCGGTGCGGGCCAACTGCTCCGGCTTGGCGCTGGCCGACCCCGGCGTCATCGCCCGGGGCGTCGCCGCGCTCGAAGCGGACCTGTCCAACGGCGCCTGGCACCGGCGGCACGGCGACCTTTCGGAGCTGGCGTCGATCGACCTCGGCTACCGGTTGCTCGTCGCGGACGCCGGCTGACACTGCGTCGGGTCTCGGGGATTCGCCGGCCAGGCACGTCGGTGTTCGCCGGCACCGTGTCCTGGCCGCGCATGAGCGCGAAGGGGAGCGGGCGCGGCGAAGGGCCCCGCGTCACCGGGGGTGGGATCGGGCGCGCCGGATGCGCTTCAGGGCCGAGCGTCGCGGGGTGTGGGAACCAGATGTGGGTCGAGTCGGTGGCCCCGCCCGTCAGACCGCAACGGGCGGCGGTCGTTGGCGGTGTGCTTCACGCTGGTTGCGCAGGCGGTTATGGAACCCGCAGAGCAGCCGACCGTTCTCCTGGGTGGTCGGACCGCCCTGCGCATAAGTCTCGATGTGGTCGGCCTGGCAGTTCTCCGCCGGTTCGTAGCAGTACGGGTGCGTGCACATCCGGTCCCGCAGCTCGATAGCCCGGCGAGTCCCACCGGTGAACAACCGCGCCCGCACGCTGACGTCGACCCGGTTGCCCAGCGAGAAGGTGGCCCGTTCGAAGTAGGCGCTGTCCATCCAGGGCATCAGGGCCGAAGGGGCGAGCACGGTCCCGTTCTCCAGCTCGCAGATCCGCCCGTGCAACGTCTCGTAGCCCACGAAGACGGAGAACAGCGGGGCCGGTCGGATGCCGTCGGCCGGAGCGGTGCGGCTGCGGGCGGCCATCTCGACGAGGGCGTCGGCCCGGCGCTGGCCCGAGCTGCGGGCTAGCTCGTCGAGTCTCGCCGTGCGCCCCAGGCGCTCCCGCGCTTCGGTGCAGTCGGTCTCGAAGAGGTCGTGTTCGAGCCGGTTGAGCTCGCCGGCCACGATGGAGCCCGAGATGGGGTCGAGGGTCATCTGGCCCAGCCACATCCCACCCGAGCTCTCCTCGAGGAAGACGTTGCGGGACGCCTTGCGGTCCTCGTCGGCGGCATCCGCCCCGTCGGGATCGGCCAGCTGCTTCCAATAGCCGAGGGCCCGGTTGAAGTCCTCGAAGCCCATCTGGGCGGCCTGGGCCACGAGCATGGCCTCGTCGCGGGCCATGGACGCCTCGGTCCGGTGCCGCCGCGCCGCGGCGATCGCGCGGGCCTGATCGATCCCGATGGCGCCGTCGCGCCAGGCCTCGGCACACTCGGGCAGGTGGCGCAGCGCCCGCCCGAGGCGCACCCGGCGTCGGGCGGCGCTCCGCGGGACTCGACAGCGGGTGGCGATCCACGCGGATGCCGTCTTGGCGCCGTCGGCCGCCCATTCTTCTTGTACCTCGAAGACCGCCGTCGCCTCGGTCACGAACGACTCGAAGCGCGACAGATGGCGGTGCAGCTCCTCGATGGACGTGCAGTCGCCGTAGTTCTCGGCGCCGGATTCGACCAGCGCGTCGAGCGCCTCGGCGAAGATTTCCAACTCCATGCGTCGATGGAAGCACATAGGTGTCACATCGATACGGGCTGAAGTTTCGTTGACACACCGTCGTACGGAGCAACCGTTCTTTGGGCAGAGCCGCTGTGCGGCGACCGCCGGAACCGTTCCGGCAGTGCCGGCGCGGTTCTCGACACAGAGAAGGATCGACACAGAAAAACAGGAAGAGGAGAAAGAAGGAGAAGAAGAGGTTTGAAGGTTAGGAGGCGCCGGCCACCAGTGGCACCGGCCGGGCCAGGCTCCAGCTGAACGTGTCCTCTATGTCCGACAGCTCCAGTGGCGTCGCCAGGTCGGCGACGGTCGGTCCGACGCGGTCGGCCACGGACTGGAGCAGGTCGCCGTCGAAGCCCCAGAGGTCGACGGCGTTGGCGCCGAGGATGCGGCGGAGGTCGACCTCGGGCATGCCGCCGAAGATGTAGCGCAGCGTCTCGCGGTGGACGGGCGCCGCACCCTCGAGGTGGGGGTAGTCCGCGCCCCACATGAGCTTGTCGATGCCGATCTCGTGGCGCATCTCGGCCTCGTAGCGCTTCATGAGCGAGCCGCCCATCCAGACGTGCTTCTCGAAGTAGTCACGCGGCCGCATCTTCAGGTAGGAGCGCACCGGGGCGCCGCCGTGGGTGTCGAAGAACGACTCCATGTCCCGGATGAGGGACGGCAGCCACTGCACGCCGTTCTCCGTGACGACGACCTTGAGGTCGGGGTGGCGGTCGAACACCCCGCCGAAGATCATGAACCACAGCGGACGTCGGGTGAAGACGAACACCTCGTAGAGACCCAACATGCCACCGTGCTCCGCGTCGTAGAGGAACTTGGTGTCGGTCGCCGAGCCCGAGGCGCCCGTGTGCAGGTTGACGACCATGCCATGGTCCTCGCAGGCGTCCCAGAATGGCTCGTAGTAGTCGTCGGCGTATCCAGGCAGCTTCGAGGTGACCGACATGGCGGGGAGCATCACGCCGCCGGAGATGCCGTTGGCCCGCGCCCAGGCCACCTCCTCCACGGCGCGGTCCATGTCGTGGAAGTCGATCGGCATGCAGCCGGCGCGGCGCCCCGGCGCGGCGGCGCAGAAGTCGGCCAGCCAGCGCACGTAGCCGTGCAGCGCGGGCCACACCACCTCGAGCCCCTTGTCGGTCGTTGCGCCCAGGTACATGGCCGGGGAGAGCCCACCGGCGAGAATGGGCCCGGGCAGGGTCACCTCGGCGTGGATGCCCTGCTCCTCGAGCACCGCCAGCCGGCGCCCGTCCCCGTCGCCCGGCACCACCCAGTCCGTGCCGTAGTGGGCCAGCCAGCTCTCGGCGGCGCCGATGTCGACGCCCATGCCGGCGAGGCGTCGGGCCGCGGTGGCCCGCACGGGATCCGACTCGTCGACCTCCCCCGGATCGAAGCCGCCGAACATGGAGATGGCGAGCGACGACATGTCGCCGAAGCCGGCCACCGCCTCGCGGTATGCCGGGTCGACGTAGGAGAGGAAGTGGTCGAGGCTGTCCGGTGAGGCGTGCGTGTCGGCCGACACGACGACGTAGTTGCGGCCCGTCGTGGCCGTGGTCGTTCCCTCACCCATGCAACGGCCTCCCTCGACACTGGAACGGACGCGGAACATCCTGGTCAGTGACCCGCACACTACCGCCGGTGCCCTCGGGCGGGGGGCGGGAGCCGCTCCGGTAGTTTCTGGTGCCGGGATGCACACCTCGTCCACCCTCGTCCTGGTCCTGGCCGTCTTCGCCGCCAGCCTGGTGGAGATGGTCGAGGCCCTGACCATCGTGGTGGCCGCCGGCGTGAGCCGGGGTTGGCGCTCGGCCCTGGCGGGAGCGGCGGCGGCCGTCATCGTCCTGGGGGTGCTGGTGCTGGCCGTGGGCGTCCCGCTCGTCCGCTACGTCCCGATCGACGCGCTGCGCGTGGTGGTGGGAGCGCTGCTGCTGGTGCTCGGCCTCTCGTGGTTGCGCAAGGCGATCCTGCGCGCCAGCGGCCACAAGGACCTGCACGACGAGGACAGGATCTTCGCCGACACGGTGGCCGGGCTGAACTCTGACGGCGGCGAGGCGTTGCCGTTGCCGGCGAACGGCTACGACGGCGTCGGCTTCGCGGTGGCCTTCAAGGGCGTCTTCCTGGAAGGCACCGAGGTGGTCCTGATCGTGATCAGCCTCGGCGCCGCCCAGCACCGGCTCGCCCTGGCCGCGCTGGCGGCGGTCGCGGCGGCGGTCCTCGTGGGCGTCGTCGGCCTCCTGGTGGCCCGCCAGCTGAGCGAGGTGCCGGAGAACACCATCAAGACGCTCGTCGGTGTCATGTTGACCAGCTTCGGCGTGTTCTGGGTCGGTGAAGGCGCGGGCGTGCACTGGCCGGGTGACGACCTGGCCATCCCGGTGCTGGTCGGGTTCTTCGTCGTGGTCTACTTCGCCTTCACGGCCTTCATGCGGTCGCAGCTCCCGCCCCGCGTGAGAGAGGAGGCGGTGCCGTGACGGCGGTCGGCCGGGCCTTCCGGGCCTTCGGCCACTTCTGGTGGGACTTCCTCGTCGGCGACACGCCGGAGCTGGCGGTGGCCACCGGCGCCATCGTGGGCCTGGCCTTCCTGCTGGCGGGTCAACGTGTGGTGGGGTCCATCCTGTTGCCACTGGTGGCGGCGGCGTTCCTCTTCGTCAGCACGTATCGAGGGCGGCGCAGGGCTCCCCGCTCCTAACCGGCGGGCCCGGGCGCCGCCGGGTCGAGCGATTTACGCGGCGGCCCAGTCGACGGCCGCCTGCACCTGCGACGGCCCGAAGCACTCGACCTCGCCCGGGATCATGAAGCTGAAGACGGAGATGGCGTGGCGCAGCCAGTCGTGGCTGGTCACGACGGCGCACCGCTTCCACTTCGAGAGATCTCCGTGATACAGCTCGGAGAAGTACAGCTTGGAGTCCTCGACCGTGCCACCCACCGTCAGCCCGGTGTACTCGTCGCCGAACACGAAAACACAACGCATCTCGCCGTGCGCCTCGAGCATCGCGGTGAGCCCGGGGACGATGACGTTCTGGTAGTCGTCCTTCCCCAGCTTGCCGACCACCTCGACGGCCAGCACCGTGGCCGGACTCTCGATCCTCTTGAGCATGACCACTCCTTTGCGGCTCCGACCCACGACCCGCGAGCGACGAGACGGGCGCGACGCACCAGGTCACGGCACGGCACGGCACGGCACGGCGAGCCCGGTACCCACTCTGAACGACGCGACCGACCGAGGCAACCGGTCGCGCCCTGACCCCTTCGCGCGCCCGGGCCCCTTCGCGCGCCCGGGTCTTCTGCGCGCCGCGACTCGGTATCGTCGACCTGGTGCGGCCCTTCCGCTTCGGTCTGCAGTCCACCTCGGCGTCGCCCGCGGAGGCCGTCCGCGTTGCCAGGGAGGCGGAGGGCGCCGGCTTCGACATCTTCCAGGTCGGCGACCACGTGGGAGCGGAGCCCTCGGCGCTCCTCTCGCTCGGGGCGGCGGCGACGGCCACAGAGCGGATACGCCTCGGCACCCTCGTCCTCAACAACGACCTCCACCACCCGGTCACGCTGGCGCAGGAGCTGGCGACGCTGGACCACCTCAGCGGCGGCCGGCTGGAGGTGGGCATCGGGGCCGGGCACAGCTTCACCGAGTACGCGGCCATGGGCCGGAGCTTCGACGTGCCCGCTGTGCGCAAGGAGCGCCTCGGCGAATCAGTCGAGATCCTCCGGGCCCTCCTCGACGGCGGTGCAGTGTCCTTCAGCGGAAGGCACTACCGCCTCGATGCCGCGGTCACGCTGGCGCCCGTCCAGGAGCACGTGCCCGTCCTGGTCGGGGTGAACGGGAGGGATGCCCTGGCCCATGCGGCCCGACACGCCGACATCGTCGCGCCCACCATGCTCGGCCGGACCCTGGCCGACGGGCAGCACCACGACGTGCGGTGGGAAGCCTCGCGGCTCGACGACACCGTGGCGTGGATACGGACGCACGCGGACGACCGCCGGGGCGAGCTCGAGCTGCACGCGCTGGTCCAGGCCGTGGTCGTCACCGACGACCGTGACCGAGCCGTCGCGGGGATCGGCGGGCGCACCGGGATGGAGACGTCCGACATCTCGTCCACGCCGTTCCTGTGCCTCGGTACCCACGAGCAGATGGCGCAGCACATGCTCACCTGCAGGGAACGTTGGGGCTTCAACTACTTCAGCGTCCGCGACGTGGACGCGTTCTCCCCCGTCATGTCGTTGCTGCGCGCCGCGGACGGCGCGTGACCGGCGCGCTGAGCGCCCGCGCTCACGGGACGGCGCCCACCGGCTGGGCCGACACGGGATCCGCCGATGGGCCCTCCATCGTCCGCTCGGGCAGCAGGAGCACGGCGCCGACCAGGAAGCAGATCGCTCCGACGAAGGTGCCCAGGTTGGTCAGGGCCACGCTCCGCAGCTGGCCGCTCGACGTCACAGAGGAGGCGACGGCCGAGACACCGAAGGCGACCGAGCCCACGAGGTTCAACAGGGTGATCCACCACGGGAGGTGGGACGGTCGCCAGGCGAACGGCCCGTGGCATTCCTCGGCCCAGGCCAACCAGCTCGAGACCAGGAAGCAGATCGAACCCAGTGCATCGGGTCGCCACACGGGATGGTGGTTCGGCGAGGCCCCCATTCCCACCACGAGCGCGCTGAAGGTGGTCCGGTTGAACCACAGCGTGCCGACGAACTGGATGATGGCGGCCCACCAGTCGATCCGGTGGTGCTGGACCGTGAGGAGGGCCCGGGGACCTCTGCGCCGTGGCATGTCGAGCGAGGTCGGCGTGCTGGCGGCCTCGTAGTACTGCAAGAAGGAGGCGGTCGTGAAGAAGATGGACCCGATGAAATAGGTCAGGTTGTCCGCCGTGGTGCCAACGTCGATCGCGTAGGGAGGGAACGATCCCAGGGCGAAGCAGATCGACCCGATGGCGAAGAGCACCCCGATCCACCACGCCAGCGCGTGGGGTGCCCACCACGTGGAACCGCCCAGTGACCGGCCCGGGTGCTTGCGGTGCCAACGCGACTCCCAGGTGCGGCGCGTGCCGTCGGGGAGCCGGAACGCCTCGCGGGTGACGAAGGGGCCGAAACCCCGGCCCCCCAATCGCCTCCAGCCCTCGGGAACCTCGACGAATCCCGCTCGCATGGCGGGTCACGATAGGGCGCCGGCCCGCCCGGCCGGGCAGCCGGAAGCGGCCGGTGACCGGCTCCTCGAGGGCGCCAACGGATCGGGCATCATGTGGGCTCGCCCAAGGGGAGGAGCACACATGGGAACCGAAGTCCGCGGAGTGGTCGCGAGGGAGAAGGGCGCGCCGGTCACGCTCGAGACGATCGTCGTCCCCGACCCCGGACCGGGCGAGGCGGTCGTCACCGTCAAAGCCTGCGGCGTGTGCCACACCGACCTGCACTACCGCGAGGGCGACATCAACGACGACTTCCCCTTTCTCCTGGGGCACGAGGCCGCCGGGGTCGTCGAATCCGTCGGCCCGGACGTCACGGACCTCGCGCCGGGCGATTTCGTCGTCCTCAACTGGCGCGCCGTGTGCGGCGAGTGCCGGTCGTGTCGTAGAGGCCGCCCGTGGTACTGCTTCTCGACCCACAACGCCACCCAGAAGATGACGCTGGCCGACGGCACGCCGCTCTCCCCTGCGCTCGGCATCGGCGCCTTCGCGGAGCAGACGCTCGTGGCGGCGGGCCAGTGCACGAAGGTCAACCCGTCGGCGCGGCCCGAGGCCGTGGGGCTGCTCGGCTGCGGCGTGATGGCCGGGCTGGGCGCCGCCATGTTCACGGGCCAGGTCGGGTTGGGGGACTCGGTGGCCGTCTTCGGCTGCGGCGGTGTCGGGTGTGCCGCCATCGCCGGGTCGAAGCTCGCCGGGGCGGCCACCATCATCGGTGTCGACCTCGACCGGGGAAAGCTCGAGCTGGCCACCTCGTTCGGCGCCACCCACACCGTCGACGCACGTGCCGGTGATCCCGTCGAGGCGATCAAGGCACTGACCGGTGGCAACGGCGCTGACGTCTGCATCGAGGCCGTCGGCCACCCCGCGGTGATGGAACAGGCATTCATGGCGCGCGACCTGGCCGGCACGCTGGTGCAGGTGGGCGTCCCGACGCCGGACATGCGCATCGACCTGCCGATGATCGAGTTCTTCGGGCGGGGCGGGGCGCTGAAGCCGAGCTGGTACGGCGACTGTCTCCCGTCGCGCGACTTCCCGATGCTCGTCGACCTCTACCTGGACGGGCGGCTCGACCTGGACCGCTTCGTCAGCGAGACCATCGGGATCGACCAGGTCGAGGCGGCGTTCACCCGCATGGAGCGCGGGGAGGTGTTGCGCTCCGTCGTCGTCATGTGACGCCGCACGGCGCCGCATGAGCGGGTGACATGCTATTCCTGGCGCATGACTCTCCCCCTCGCCCCCTTCGCCCCCCGGACCAGCCTGCGCGGCATGGTGGCGGCGGCCGACCAGCTGGCGGTGTCGGCCGGTGTCGGCATCCTCGCCCGTGGTGGTTCGGCGGCCGATGCCGCCGTCGCCACGGGGACCGCGATGGCGGTCGTCGGCCCCCACCTGTGCGGCCTCGGCGGCGACGTGCTCGCCATGGTCGCCCCGCCCGGATCCCCGCCCGAGGCGCTCCTGTCCGTCGGGCGCGCCGGTGCGGGGTCCGACCCCGAACGCATGCGCGCCGAGGGGATGGCGGTCATGCCCCTGCGGGGTGACATCCGCAGCGTGCAGGTGCCCGGCGCCGTCGACGGCTGGCTCGCCCTGCACGAACGCCACGGGCGGTTGCCCCTCGACGAGGTCCTGGCGCCGGCGATCGAGCTGGCGTCGGAGGGCTTCGCCGCCTCCATCATGCTCGCCCTGGCCAGCCACCTCGTCCACGCGCTCCCCGGCGCCGGCGAGCTCTGCCGCGGGCGGACCGCTCGAGGTCGGTCAGCGCGTCCGGGTGCCCGGCATCGCCCGCACGCTGCGGGCCATCGCCCGCGAGGGGCGCGACGGCTTCTACGCCGGGGAGTTCGGCCGCGGCCTGCTCGCGCTGGGCGACGGCCACTTCGCGCCGGGCGACCTGGCCACCAGCGCGGCCGACTGGTGTGCGCCACTGCGCCTCGCGGCATGGGGCCACGACCTGTGGACGGTGCCACCGCCGTCGCAGGGCTACCTCACCCTGGCCGGCGCCGCGGTGGCCGCGGCCGGCGGCCTCGGAACAGACCCCGACGACCCGCGCTGGGCCCACCTGCTGGTGGAGTCGTGGCGCGCCGTGGGCCACGACCGCCCCGACGTCCTCTTCGACGGCGCCGACGGGGACAGCCTGCTCCACCCGGGGCGACTGGCTGAGGCCGTGGCCCGGGTGGACGGGAACCGGGCGGCGCCACCGGACGTCGCGCCCGGCCAAGGGACCTACGGCCCGACCGCGGCCGGCGTGGCCCGCGTGGCCCGCGTGGCCCGCGTGGCCGAGGGTGACACGACCCACCTGTGCGCGCTCGACGCCGACGGGCTCGGGGTCTCGCTGACGCAGTCCAACGCGCTCGACTTCGGCTCACACCTGGTGGAGCCGGCGACGGGGGTCTTCCTGCACAACCGCGGCGTGGGCTTCTCCCTCGTCGCCGGCCATCCGGCGGAGGTCTCCCCCGGGCGCCGGCCGCCGCACACCCTGTCCCCGATGCTGGTGACCGCGCCCGGCGGTGCGCTGACGCATCTCGTCGGCGCCATGGGCGGCGACGCACAGCCGCAGATCATCGTCCAGCTCCTGGCGCGCCTGCTGCACGCGGGCCAGGACCCGGCGACCGCCATCGCCGCACCCCGGCTCACCCTCGACGCACCGGCCGCCGGGCCCTTCCGGCTGTGGTGGGGCGACGACCTCACCGTGGTCGTCGAGGCCGATGCGCCACCGGGGTGGCAGGGTGGGCTGGCCGACCACGGCCACCGGGTGCGCGCCATCCGCGCCTTCGACCCCGTCGCCGTTGGTTGCGCCCAGATCATCACGGTGCAGCAGGGCACCGAGGGGTCACGACGCCTGGTCGGGGCGTCGGATCCGCGCAGCCCCGAGGGCGCCGCTCTGGGTCGTTAACACGCCCGCAGCGGGTCCGGCCGGCCCGCCGCGGCAGGTAGCGTGAGCCTCATCGAACACGCTGCCTCGCCGTCCCTGCACGCCCCCACGCCCGCCGACCTCGCGGGGGGACCACCGCAGTCCGGCGGCCGCGCCCGATCCCACCACTGGCTGAGCCGACCCGACCCCGGCGCGGGCATTCCCGACGGCTACAAGTGGACGGCGCTGTTCATCTCGACGCTCGGCATGCTCATGGCGACGATCGACGGGTCCATCGTCCTCATTTCGCTGCCCGACATCTTCCGGGGCATCGGCCTGGACCCGCTCCTGCCGGCCAACAGCTTCTACCTGCTCTGGATGATCCTCGGCTTTCTCGTCACCACGAGCGTCCTGGTCGTCACGCTCGGGCGGCTGGGCGACATGTACGGCCGGGTACGGATGTACAACCTCGGCTTCGCCGTCTTCACCTTCTTCTCGCTCGCCCTGAGCGTCACCTGGATGACCGGGACGGCCGCCGGCATGTGGCTCATCATCATGCGCATCTTCCAGGGCGTCGGCGCCGCCATGCTCATGGCCAACTCGGCCGCCATCCTCACCGACGCCTTCCCCGAGGACCAGCGGGGCCTGGCCCTCGGGGTCAACCAGGCGGCGGCCTTCAGCGGCGCGTTCATCGGCCTGATCCTCGGAGGCATCCTGGCCCCGATCAACTGGCGGCTCATCTTCTTGGTGTCGGTGCCGATCGGGCTGTTCGCCACGCTGTGGGGCTACCTGCGGCTGCGCGAGCTGGGGCAGCGTCGCTCGGCCCACATCGACTGGCCGGGCAACGCCACCTTCGCGCTGGGGCTGGTGCTGGTCATGATCGGCATCACCTACGGGATCGAGCCCTACGGCGGCCACGCCATGGGCTGGACCAGCCCCCGGGTGGTGGCATCACTGGCCGGGGGTGTCCTGCTGCTGGTCGTCTTCTGCCTCATAGAGGTGCGCGTGCGCGAACCGATGTTCCGCCTGCAGCTCTTCAAGATCCGCGCCTTCACCAGCGGCGTCATCGCCAGCTTCCTCGCCGCGCTGAGCCGGGGCGGGTTGATGTTCCTGCTCATCATCTGGCTGCAGGGCATCTGGCTGCCGCTGCACGGCTATTCGTTCTCCGCCACGCCGTTGTGGGCGGGCATCGCGATGATCCCGCTGACCGTCGGCATGCTGATCGCCGGCCCGATATCGGGCGTCCTCTCGGACCGCTACGGCCCCCGGCCGTTCGCCACCGGGGGCATGATCGGCGTGGCCATCTGCTTCGTCCTGCTCGAGGCCCTCCCCATCGACTTCTCCTACTGGGTCTTCGGGACCATCCTGTTCTTCACCGGCCTGACCATGGCGTCGTTCGGCTCGCCCAACCGCACCGGCGTCATGAACAGCCTCCCGCCCGAGCACCGCGGTGCCGGCTCGGGCATGAACACCACGTTCCAGAACTCGGCCCAGGTCGTCTCGATCGGGATCTTCTTCACGCTGATGATCGTCGGCCTGTCCTCCGCGCTGCCGCACAACGTCTCGAGCGGCCTGCTGAACCACGGGGTCCCGCGCGCGGTGGCGGAGCGGGCCTCGCACCTGCCCCCGATCTCGACCCTCTTTGCGGCGTTCCTCGGCTACAACCCCGTGGCGCACCTCGTCGGTGCGGGGACACTGGCGCATCTCGGCGCCGCACAGCAGGCGGCCCTGGCCCAGCGCAGCTTCTTCCCCGGCCTCATCGCGCCGCCGTTCCAGCAGGGCCTGCACGCCGCCTTTGACTTCGCCATCTTCATGAGCCTGCTGGCCGCCGCCGCCTCGTGGTCGCGGGGCGGGCGCTACGTGCACACTCCGGCCACCGACGAGCCCGTCCAGGAGCGCCACCTCACCGGAGCCGGGCGGACCACGTGACGGTGGCCCGGTGACACGGGCGGCCGGGGAGCCTCTGCGCATCGCCTCGCTCGTCAAGCAGGTCCCGCTGGCCGAGTCCTTCCGCCTCGAGGGCGGGCGGCTCGTACGCCGCGGCGTGGACTCCGAGATGAACGCGTACTGCCGGCGCGCCGTCGCCGCGGGGGTCACGCTGGCCCGCGACAGCGGGGGGAGCTGCACCGTCGTGACGCTCGGGCCCCCGGGCGCCGAGGACGTCCTGCGCGAGGCGGTGGCCTGGGGGGCCGGGTCCGGGCTGCACATCTGCGACCCCGCCTTCGCCGGTTCCGACACCCTGGCCACGGCGCGGGCCCTGGCGGCGGCGCTACGGGCCGCCGGCCCTTTCGACCTCGTCCTGCTCGGGCGCAACTCCATCGACGGGGAGACGGGACAGGTTGGTCCCGAGGTGGCCGCGCTGCTCGACCTGCCCTTCGCCAGCGGGGTGCGCCGGCTGGACGACGCGGGCCCTTGGCTGCGCCTCGAGCTCGAACACGACGACGGCATGCAGGAGGTCGAGATCCAACTCCCAGCGGTACTCTCGGTGGCCGAGCGCCTGTGCGACCCCTGCAAGGTGGAGCCCGAGGGCCGAGCCGCCGTCCCGGCGACGCAGATCAGCCGGATCACCGCCGACGCCCTGGGCCCTGGGCCATGGGGCGAGGGAGGAAGTCCGACCGTCGTCGGCCGGACGCGGCCCATGGAACACGAGCGCTCCATGCTGGTCCTCGAAGGGCCCGTCGACGCGCAGGTGGAGGCGGCCGTGCGCGAGCTCAGCCGACGCGGCGCGTTGAACGCGGGCACGGCACCGGCGGCGCGGGAGACGCCGGAGGCGCCGGCGTTCAACGGACACGGCCCGCGCGGCGCGCCGTCCCGGACCATCGTCGTCGTCGCCGAACCTGATCGGCCTCGGGTGGTGGGCGAGCTGCTCGGTGCTGCGGCAGGCCTGGGTCGCGCGGTCGGCGGCGCCGTGCACGCGCTGTACCCCGGCCCGGGCTGGCCGGGCACCGTGTCGAGCGCCGGCGCCGACCTCGTGGTCGCGCTGGACGGGTCGGGCCACGCCGAGGACGTCGCCGACGCGGTCGTCGCCTACGTGCAGGAGACGGCCGCGTGGGCCGTGCTCGCACCCAGCACCGCTTTCGGGCGCGAGGTGGCCGGTCGCGCCGCAGCCGCCACCGGCTCGGGGCTCGTGGGTGACGCCATCGCGCTGTCCGCGCGCGACGGGGCGCTGGTGGCGGCCAAGCCCGCGTTCGCCGGTGCGCTGGTGGCCGACATCGAGTGCCGCAGCGTCACACAGATGGTCACCGTGCGTCCGGGCGTGCTGCCGGCGCCGGCGCCCCGGCCAGGCGAGGCAGCGACGGAGACTCCGACCGAGACACGGGCGGTCGGTCTGCGGGGCCGCATCAGGGTGCTCGCCGAGCGCCGCGACGACGACGTCGAGACGTTGGCCCGGGCCGAGGTGGTGATCGGCGTGGGCACGGGGGCCACACCCGACGAGTACAGCCAGCTCAGCCCATTGGCGGCGCTGCTGGGAGCCGAGCTCGCGGCCACCCGGAAGGTGACGGACCGCGGGTGGGCCCCTCGAGCCCGCCAGGTCGGCCTGACGGGCCGCTCCATCGCCCCCAGGCTCTACGTCGCCCTCGGGCTCAGTGGGAAGTTCAACCACATGGTGGGTGTGCGCTCGGCGGGGACCATCCTGGCCATCAACGACGACCGCGAGGCCCCGGTCTTCGGACACTGCGACATCGGCATCGTGGGCGACTGGCGCCAGGTGGTGCCACTCCTGGAGGAGGCGCTCCGCCGCGGCGCATCAGAACGCGACGCCGCCGCCGTGCGCTGAGGACCGGCCCGGACGCCGCGGTACGCACGGCGCACACGGTGACCACGATCCTCGTCGGAGGACGCGGGTACCCGGCCGTGTCCCTAGGAGCTGAGCGCCCCCCGGGGAGGACATGCAGGGCGGGAGGCGGGCTCTGCCCGGACCTGAGCAACTGTTCGAATGAGGCCGCAGGCAGCGGCCTCGAGAAGTAGAAGCCCTGGGCGAGGTCGCACCCAAGGCCGACCAGCTGCTCGAGCTCGGCAAGGGTCTCGACCCCCTCCACCACCGTGGTGGAGCCGATGGCCTGGGAAAGCGCGACGACCGCCGAGACGATGGCCGACTTGACCGGATCCTGATCGATGTCCCGCACGAAGCTCTGATCAATTTTGATCACGTCGATGGGGAAGCGAGCCAGGTACCCGAGCGACGAGTGGCCGGTGCCGAAGTCGTCGATGGCGAGACGGACGCCAAGGTTGTGGAGCTTGCCCAGGATGGCAGAGGTCGATTCGACGTCGTCCATGGCCAGGCTCTCCGTGACCTCGAGGCAGAGCTGCCCGGGATCGATACCGGTGGACCGGAGCACGTCGGCAATCTGCTCTTCGAGACCCGTGTGTTGGAACTGAAGAGCCGACAGGTTCACACCGACCTCGAGCTTCACCCCCAACGTCTCGTGCCAGTCCTTCGCGCACTGGCACGCCCGCTCGAGCACCACCCTCCCGATCGGCAGGATGGTGCCATTGTCCTCGGCCAGCTCGATGAACTGCGCCGGCGACAGGATTCCGTGCTCGGGATGGTCCCAGCGGACCAGGGCCTCCCCCCCGACGATGTGCTCATCGGCCAGAGAGATGATCGGCTGGAAGTAGACCTCGACCTCCTCGCGGTCCACCGCATGATGGAGCGCCGTGTCGAGGTCGAGCCGGCCATCCGAGCGGCCGCCCATCCGGTCGACGTCGAAAAGGGTGACCTGACCGCCTCGCCCACGCTCCTTCGCCCGGTACATCGCCACGTCGGCGTCGTGGATCAGATCGTCACGCAACGTCCCTGGGTCGCTCAACGCCATGCCGATGCTCATGGTGGCGACGACCTCGTGGCCGCCGCTCAGCATGATCGGTTCGCGCAACACCCGCAGCACGCGGTCGGCCACCTGGGTGGCGTCGTCCGGGGACGACAGCCCTTCCAGGATCACGACGAACTCGTCCCCACCGAAGCGCGACAGCGTGTCGCCCGGTCGGACAGCCTGGCGGAGGCGTTCCGCCACGACACGGAGCAGCTCGTCTCCCACCTGATGACCCAGATTGTCGTTGACGACCTTGAAGCGATCGACGTCGCCGAAGAGCACGGCGACCCGACTGCCGGTGCGCTCTGCCTGCAGCAACGCATGGTCGAGGTGGTCCAGGAGGAGGCGACGGTTGGCCAGCCCGGTCAAGGGATCCTGGAACGCGTGCCGCGCCAGTTGCTCTTCGAACGCCCTGCGCTCCGAGGTGTCCCGGAACACGATCACGGCAGCCGAGGGCTGCGAGCCGCCCACCACGGGCGAGGCCGTCATGGAAACCGGAAAGTGCGACCCGTCCGCCCGTTCGAATCTGGTGTCGTCGCTCACGACGTTTTGCCGCAACGTCATGGCGCGCATGGCGGGATCGAGCAGGAAGCGCGGTGTCTCCGCCCTCGCCGCGGGCAGTGTGTCGCCTCGCCCTGCGGGCCACCCGAGCATGCTCACCCCCGCCGGGTTCATGAACGTGATCTCCCCGGCGTGGTTGATGGCGCACACGCCTTCGCCGAGGCTGCTCGTGATGACCGAAAGGTTGTCCTTCTGCTGCTCGACCTCCGCGTAGAGGTCGGCGTTGGCCAGGGCGATGGCCGCCACCGAGGCCAGTGCCTCGAGCAGGGCCCGATCGGCGTCGTCGAATGGTTCGGTCCGACTGCGCCCGGAGACGGACAACCAGAGCCTGCGGTCGGCCAGCTCGACCGGCGCGGCCAGGATGGTGTCTTCACTCTCGGGTGGATCGGCTGACAGCCTCACGTCGGGCGATCGAAGCAACGACCCCGCCGACCTGATCACCGCGGCCCGCGTCTCGTCGCTGCCGGAGGAGCGGTTCACGTCAAGCGTCGCCCGAACACGCCACACAGACGCACCCGGCGCTCAACGCGACGATTCCGGCCACGATGGTTGTGACCGACCGGACGGGGCGACCGATCGGAGTCCGGACACGACGACGAATCGTCATGATCCCCCCCACTCCTACTCTTTTCTTTCCATTCGGTTTGCGACACTCCGGAGAACCCATGTCAATCGGCATTTCAACAACGCCTTCTTCACTTTTCGACGCTTGACGCGACATGCTTGACCATCAATGCGCGTCTCTGGTTGCCATCGGGTTGCCGTGTCTCGGAACGGGCGACCGAGTCGTGCTCCTCGTCCTCGGACGATGCGGCGTCACGGCTGGGGCCGTGCTCCATCGCATTTCGGTCGCCGGGCGATCGCGCGGCGTTCACCGTCGGGAGGCGCTCACGCTCCGGTTTCGGTCCGCCCCAGATCGCGTTGCTTGCGGTACTCCCGCCACCGGTGCCAGAGGACCACCGCGACGGCAATGACCGCCAGCACCGCGAGGACATAGCCCGCGTCGCTGAACGCCTTGAGCACGTGGTTGTAACTGCTCCCGAGGCTGTATCCGAGCGAGCACAGGGCGGTGCACCAGACGGCGCAACCGATCACCGTGAAGACGATGAACTTGCCCAGTGCCATCTCACCCAGACCGGCAGCAAAGGACACGAAGGACCGGAGCAACGGAATGAAGCGGCCGAAGAGGACAACGGGCTCGCCCCGCCGAGCGAACCAGGCCTCGGCTCGGTCGAGGTCCCGATGGGTCAGGAGAACGTAGCGCCCAACCCTGTCGACCAGCGCCCTCCCCCCGTAGCGCCCGATGCCGTAGCCGGCGAGCGATCCAAGGAGTTCACCGACCGTCGCCACGATGATCACGACAGCCAGATGCAGTGGTTTCCCCTCGCCCGGGACCTGTCCGCTGGCCAGAACACCCCCGAAAATGAGAGCGACCTCCGCGCCCACCGGCAAACCCATCGCCGAGATGAAGCTCAACGCAAAGATGGCCCCATAGCCGGCTGATTTGAGAAATTCCTCCACGTCCTACCTGGCTTCCCCCATCGGAATGGCCGACATTTTGGGCGCGCCGAACGTCGGGCGCAATTCGCGGCCTCCCGAGTGGCTGAGGAGAGACCGATCTTCTCGTACTCTGGAGCCCTGACGTGGTCGTGGTCGGCGAAAGGAGCTGCCGTGCTCTTCATCGAATACGACGTCAACCCGAGCGGCGAGATCGAACTGGTGGCGCTCATCAATGCTCTTGAGGAACACGGGCAGGACCCCGACGGGAGTGCGTGGTGGGCCTGGCGTTCGGCCGAGTTCGGTGACCGTGGGGCCGGATGCGTCGCCGTTCCCCATGGCGACCTTGCGCTGATGGAGGGGACCGAGGATCCCGAAGATCTGTGCACCATTGTCCAACGAATCATCCTGGCCGATCGCGCCACCAAAGAGGAGGCGTCGTCGTGAGCACCACCCGTTCCCAGCTGTACCGGCTGGCGAGAGACCTGGGCAACATCGAGGCGGTGGAGCACGGTTACACACGGGGTGGTCTCTCGGGCGCTGCCGGCGGCGCCGCGCAACGCCAGGCGAGGCGGGTCATCTACCGCCAGGGGAACCGCCAGATCAACCGCTTCGTCCGCGCCATCGGCCTGGGACCGAGGCGGCACTGAACTGGGCCAGCCGGCGAGCGGGAGTCGTCGTTCCAGCCGCCACCAGGACAAACAATCATTTCTCGCTCAGTCGCCGCGGGGTAACGGCCGATAGGAGAGTGGCTCTCGACTGCTGGCTCCAGCCGGGGTTGCGGTCGCACGTTCAGAAGGGGGGGCGGTGACAATCGAGGATTCCCGATTGAGTCGGCTGCTCACGGACTTTCCCGACCTCGTGGTCGTCCTGGATTCGGCCGGCAACGTGCTGTGGGCCAATTCCCTGACCGAACAGATGTTCGGGCGAACCCTTGACGACTCCATGGGCCAATCCGCGCTCGAGTTCGTGCATCCCGAGGACCTCGAGCTGGCCTTGCGCTCACTCGTTTCCGTCCAGGCAAAACAGGTCGGTACCGCCATTGAGGTCCGCTTGAGGACCGTCTCCGGGTGGCGCCTCGTCGAACTCATCGGAACTCGAATCGATTGGTTCGCAGGAGGGCGCGTTGCTCTTCTGCCTTCGGGACCTGACCGAACGGCGTCGCTTCGAGGTAGCGCGGGACGAAATCGCGATGTTCCGGACGCTCGTCCAGAACGCCGCCACGATCACCATGCTCGTTTCGCCCAGCGGGCATGTGAGCTCTGTCTCCGGAGCCCTGACTCGAATGCTCGGGCACGATCCGGAACTCGTCGAGAACGAGCCACTTTCGTGCATCGTTGCCGACGACGATCGCCCGAAGCTCTCCGCTGCGATCACACGGGCGCTCGGCGGAGCCACTGCGGCCCAACCGGAAGTGGTCGAGGTGCACCTGCTCCGCCACGACAGCAACGACGTCGTTCCCTTCGAATTGACCCTGGTCAATCTCATTGACGATCCGACGGTGGGGGGGCTGGTCGTGACCGCCCACGACGTATCGGAACGAGCAGCCGCCGATCGCGAGCTGCGCAGTGCACTGTCGCTGCTCCGGGCCACGCTCGATTCGACGGCCGATGGCATCCTGGTGGTGGATACCGACGGCCGGATCGCCAGCTTCAACGACCGATTTGCCGAGATGTGGAAGGTTCCCCGCGATCTTCTCTCGGCGGGGGCCGATGCTGAACCCATCGCCTACGTGCTCGACCAGCTGAACAATCCGCAGGACTTCCTGGCCAAGGTCGAGGAGCTCTCCACGCGGCCCGACACAGAGAGCGTCGACATCCTCGAGTTCCGCGACGGTCGGCGTCTTCGAACGCTATTCGAGACCTCAGCTGGTGGACGGTGCCGTGCTCGGGCGCGTTTGGAGCTTCCGTGATGTCACGGAACGCAGCAGTCTCGAGGCCGAGCTGGCACACCAGGCCTTCCACGACAGTCTCACCGGACTGGCCAACAAGGCTCTCTTCAGGGATCGCCTGAATCACGCCGTGGATCGAATGGAGTCATCCGGCCTGCAACTCGCCGTCTTGTTCTTGGACCTCGACAACTTCAAAACAGTCAATGACAGCCTCGGTCACTCGAGAGGCGACCTGCTGCTCGGCACGGTCTCCGGGGTCCTGGTGGACTGCATGCGCAGCATGGACACCGTGGCGCGCCTGGGCGGGGACGAATTCGCCGTCCTCATCGAGGATCTTCGCGATCCATCCGAAGCAATCCAAGTGGCCGAGAACATCCTTTCTGCGCTCCGACGACCCGTCCCCCTGGGCTCCAAGGATGTCGTCGCCACGGTGAGCATCGGCATCAGGTTCGCGACACCTGGATGTACGAGCGAGGAGCTGCTGCGTGACGCCGACCTGGCGATGTACATGGCGAAGGAGAACGGCAAGGATCGCTACGAGGAGTTCAAGGATCGTATGCATACGACCGTCATGGAGCGTCTCGAGCTCGAAGCCGACTTTCGCAAGGGAGTTGTCAACGAAGATCTCGTGGTCCATTACCAGCCGATCGTCGAGCTCCATTCCAAGTCGATCGTCGGCTTTGAAGCCCTGGTGCGATGGCAGCACCCCACCCGTGGGCTGCTCCGTCCAGATAGCTTCATTGAGTTCGCCGAACGCGTCGGATTCATGGGTGCGGTGGACTGTTTCGTGCTGGTCGAGGCATGCAATCAGATCCTTCGCTGGCAGCGGGAGGGCCTGGTGCCCCACGACACTTCTATCAGCATCAATCTCTCTGCACGCGACATGGTGGAGGCGGGATTTACCCGCGCCGTACGCCATCTTCTCTCGGAGACCGGCTTCGATCCTTCCAATCTGATCGTGGAGATCACCGAGAGCGCCATGATGAACGACATCGACGCGGCAGTGCACGAGCTGCACAGCCTCAAGGATCTCGGGCTCCGAATTGCCGTCGACGATTTTGGAACAGGCTATTCCTCGCTCGCCTACCTCCAGCGACTGCCAATCGACATTCTGAAGATCGATCGCTCATTCGTCGCGACCATCTCCGCGGAGAGAGAATCCGTCACTCTCGTCAACGCCATCATCCGGATGGCCGAGGCGCTGGGGCATACGACCATCGCAGAGGGTGTCGAGCTTGCGTCCCAGGACAAGGTGCTCCGCCAGCTCGGCTGTCATCTTGGCCAGGGATACCTCCTCGGACGACCACTCAACGCCCGCTCGACCGAGAGTCTGCTGCGGTCTCCTCCGTCGGCACTCAGCGGAGCCTTCCACCAGCGGAGCAGGCTCGAGTCCGAATCGGTCTCCGAATCGATGCTTGCCACGTGGGACCGATGATCCGTCACTCCCCCATCCCAGAGACGTGAACGACGCCGACGCCGGCTTCCGAAGGGGGTCGATCGGCGCATCAGGAGTCGTCGGGCAGTCGCTCTCGGCCATGGGCCTCAGCGGTGTCATCGGCACCTCGGTTCCGGTCATCGCCATTCTGGCCGGGGCGGGCGGTTGGCTCACCTGGGTGATCGCCGCCGCGGTGATGATGCTCGTTGCCCTGTCCATCGCGCTGCTCTCGAGACGCTACGCCACGACGGGCGGACTCTACGGACTCGCAGCGAAGGCTTTGGGACCACTCGGAGCACTCGTGACCGGCTGGCTCATGGTGGCGCTCATCGGTTTTGCGGCTGGAACCGCCATTCTCAGTTTCGGCATCTATTTCGCAAACTTCCTCTCCGTGTTCCACGTGCACTACGGCCGACCCATCCTGCTGGGTGTGTCACTCCCGGCGCTGGTCGCCTGCTGGTGGCTGGCCCGAGTCGGCGCCCGTCCCGCGGCATGGTTCATGTTCGTGGCTGAAGTGGCAGCCACCATCGCCATCCTGGCGGTGTTCGTTGTCGTCCTCGTCCAGCATCGAGGATCGCTCATCGATCCGGTGCAACTGAAGCTCCAACACACGTCGCTGGCTGTCATCGTCACGGCCGTCGTGCTCGGCGTCGGTGGATTCGGAGGGTTCGAGAGCGCCACCATCTACGGTCAGGAGGCCCGACGACCTACCCGCGTCATCCCGGCCGCCATGGTGGCTTGTGTCGCCATCGGCGGCGTCGTCTGGATGTTCTCGAGCTACACCCTGTTCCTCGGCTTCCAAGACTCGGGTGTCTCACTGGCGAAATCGGCTGCACCGCTCGGGACACTGGCCCAGATCGCCGGCATCGGATGGTACGGCTACATCATCGACCTGGCGCTCTCGGTGACGATCGGAGCCTCCATCATCGCCGTGTTCAGTTGGGTCGCCCGCATGATGTTCACCATGAGCAGGGAAGGAGTCGGCCCGTCAGCGTGGCGCACTGTCCACCCGAAGTACAAGACGCCGGCGACCGCCCTCACCTTCGCGGGCGTCATCTGGTTCGTCGCGGTGCTCCTCATGGGGCTCGGCAGCTCCACTCCACTCGCCACCTACGGAGCCACCATCGGGGACCTGTCGGGGTATCCCCTTCTCCTCGTCTACGCGTTGATCTGCATCGCCGCCTGCCTGCACCAGTGGAGACAGGGGAAACGTCGGTCGCCGTTCATTCTCGTCGGCCTGCTCGGCGCCGCTGCGATGGCGTACGTGATGGAGCGCTCCCTCTTCCCGTGGCCCCCGTTGCCCGAGAGCATCGCCGCCGGACTGTTCCTGGCGGCGACCATCGTCATCGTGGTGGTGTACGCGATGTTGCGCCAGCGCGATCGCACGACCTTCCAGGCACTTGGAGCCAGCGTCGACGAAGACACCGCGGACGTGCTGGCCGCCACCGAGGATCGACAGCCGGTCAGGAAGCTCATCGCAAGCCGCTCGTGACGACACCCTGGCCGAGCTGATTCGACTCCGCAACCATCACGACGGCACGATCTCACGCGACGGAAGCGGCGTCAGCTCCCTGGAGTCTGGCGCTCCACTTCTCCTCGACTCTGCCGAAGCGCCAGACGGCGCACGCAACGGCCCAAGTGACAACGAACATCCCCACGATCACAAAGCCCGCAGTATTGATGTTGAAGCATGTCATGACGGTCCAGAACTGACCGTGGAGGTGTAACTCCGCCGGCAGCAGCCCCAGCACTTCGACTGTGCCGATGAAGAAGCAGATCGTCACCGAAAGACCGGTGATGGCGAGGTTGTAATAGACCCTGCGCACCGGGTTGAAGAACGCCCACCCGTAGGCGACATTCATGAAGCAACCGTCAAAGGTGTCCATCAGGGTCATGCCCGCCGTGAACAGGATGGGAAGGCACATGATCGAGTACCAGGGCAAGGACTGGGTGGCGAGCAGAGCTGTCGTCGCGAGCAGGGCAACCTCGGTCGCGGTGTCGAAACCCAATCCGAACACGACACCCACCGGGTACATCTGCCGCTCCTTCGTGATCGACTTCATCCATTTGCCGAAGACGCGGTACATCAGACCGCGGTTGTCGAGCTGCCTCTCGAGCTCGGCCTCGTCATAGGTCCCGGCGCGCATGATGCGGAACACCCTGATGATGCCCGCCAGGATGACGACATTGAGGATTGCGATCAGGTACAAGAAGGAAGCCGAGACGATGGTGCCGAACACTCCCCCGAACTGCTGGAGTCCGGAGTGGTTCGTCGATACCGCGCCATAGACCGTCTTCTCGGCTACCACGATGCCCACTCCGATGGCGACGACGACGGTGGAGTGTCCGAGGGAGAAGAAGTAGCCCACGCTGAGCGGCTTCCTCGCCGCCTCCACTCCTCGCCGTTCGTTCATCAGCTTGCGCGTCGTGTTGTCGATGGCGGCGATGTGATCGGCGTCAAAGGCATGACGGAGACCCAGTGTGTAGGCGAGTATGCCGACTCCGATCCCGAGTCCCCTGTAGTGACCCGGCAGCACGAAGAAGATCAGCACGCCGAACCCGAGGACGTGCAATAGCAGGATGGAGACGAACATCCAGCGTGTCCGGCGCCAGTCGTTCCGGCTCAGCGAGCGATGGAGCTGCTCGAAGCGACCGGTTGGCGGACGTTCTGTCATGACCACGGTCCAGTTCCTCCAAGTGATCGGGCCATTCGGCCGCGCGGATCTCTCTGACGGTCCAGGATGCATGCGATTCCCAGGTGCAACTGGTTCGCAGCAAGGAGTCCTCCCGGATGAGCCGATTGACCGTTGTCGGAAATTCTTCATCCAGCGCCGTCCCGGGTTCCGAATAGGTGGGCAAAGGCCCCAGAGTTCTCAGGGACTGAGCGTCGAGCTCGTCTCACCGAAACTGACAGGAGCACGAGTGTGATTCACCCGTTCAGGAAGCCGCTGCATCGATCCTCTGGGACATCCACCGCTTCCAGTGGAACCGATTGCCCCCCCGCCTCCTCGGCACTCCGGATGCCGCTATGACCGATTCCCAACCCGGCGAAAGAGGAGGTCCATTCATGTCAGAGCTCAGTCGGCGGATGTTTCTCACCCGCGGTTCCATGGGAATCGCGATCGCGCGGGGCAGCGGCAGCGATTCCTGGCCTTCCGGCACTTCTGGACGCGGCCGAGGGCGACGCCCCGGCAGTGGACGGCGCAGTCGCGACCGCTGGGTCGGATGAGGTCGCCCCTTCTTTGGCGGAGCCCTTGGTTGCGCACGTCACCGACATGGAGACGGGCGAAATCAGCCTCTTCCTGGGTGAACGGGAGGTCGTCTACAACGACCCGGCCATGGCCGCCCGACTCCTGGACGCCGCCGTGCGCAAATGAGAGAGCGAACCCCCTTCGCCGTTTCGAACAGACCACCGACCTAGGACCTGACACTCGTAGAGCATCCGTCAACCATTCAGAAAGCAGAGGCAGACATGTCATCCCATCGTGAAGCCCCAGAAATCTCAAAAGACCCGGTTGCCGACAGCACCGACGTCTACGCATTCGTGAGCCCTGATGCTCCCAGCACCGTGACTCTCATCGCCAACTACATCCCACTGCAAGGACCCGATGCCGGGCCGAATTTCTTCGAGTTCGCTGACGACGTTCTCTACTCGATCAACATCGATAACAATGGCGACGGCAAGGCGGACATCTCCTACCAGTTCAGATTCACCACGGTCGACGGACCCAACGCATCGAGCTTCTTCCTCTACAACACGGGACCGATGACCACGCTGCCTTCACCCGCATGGTCCCGACCTCAGACCTTCAGCCTGACTGAGGTCAGGTACACCCCGTGGGGATTCCCCGAAGAAAGGGTCCTGGCTGCCAATCTCTTGGTTCCCCCTTGCAACATAGGACCGCTCTCGACCCCTAACTACGCTGCGAACCTGGTCAGCGCGGCACTGAGCCACAACCAGTCCGCTGTCGGCTTTCCCGTGTTTGCCGGTCAACGAGCCGAAGGGTTCTATGTCGATCTGGGGGCGGTATTCGACCTCGGCGATCTGCGCCCGTTCGAAGCAGCTCACGCCGGTAGCACGCTGACCAGAATGCCCGGGGTGAACTCGACGGACATGCTCAACGTGCACTCGCTCGCGCTGCAGGTGCCGATCACCTCGCTCACCTCCACGGGCCGCTCTCCCTCGGGCGTCAACGATCCTCAAGCAGTGATCGGCGTCTGGACCTCGGCCAGTCGTCAGAAGGCTCGGATCTATGACGCCTCCGGCCAAGGCAATATCGTGAACGTCGGACCGTTCGTCCAGGTCTCCCGTTTGGGCAATCCGCTGTTCAACGAGTTGCTCACCCCGTTGGCCCTCAAGGACTACTGGAATGCGCAACAGCCTGTCGATGACAGCCAGTTTGCCAAGTTCGTCACGGCACCAGGTTTGGCCGCTCTGCTGCCGAGTCTCTATACCGGCGTGTTCCCCAATTTGGCGGCGTACACCAAGCCACGGGCGGACCTTGCCGCGATTCTCCTCACCGGCATACCGGCCACGGTGATTGCCGGCTTCCAGAACAACAACACGGGAACACTGCAGGCAGATCAGCTGCGCCTCAATATGGCAATCCCCCCGACCACGACGGGCCAGAGCTCACTCGGCATCCTCGGCGGCGACCTGGCAGGCTTCCCCAATGGTCGTCGCGTCTTCGACGACGTCGCGACGATCGAGCTCCGAGCCGTCGCCGGCGCGACGATCCCGCTCGTTGATTCGACTTTCACGCCGGACGTCGTCGTGAAGGCCGGGCCGGCACCGTTTGCCAACCCGGCCGGGGGTTTGCAGTTCGGCCTGATCAACGGTGGTTCCGACGTGACAGCAATGGGCACGGAGCTGTACCTGGCGAACTTCCCGTACCTCGGGACACCGCACAGCGGCTACAACGCCCACACGGCAGCTGCCCTCACCGGTTGACAACGTGACCAGCCAACAACGCGAGCTCGGCGGTGGCGCACCAACCGGCACGGTCGAAAGGATGCCTGGACCGAGCCAGGGCTCCGTCGTCCTCGACATCGGCGGCGATGTCGGCGCAGCGGTC
The DNA here is from genome assembly GCA_963787525.1 of uncultured Acidimicrobiaceae bacterium. GTDB lineage: Bacteria > Actinomycetota > Acidimicrobiia > Acidimicrobiales > RAAP-2 > Bog-473. The sequence goes on from CAWBDK010000002.1 coordinate 77,935, forward strand.
GTCCTCACGACCGCTGCGCTCGAATCGGCAGAGATCGAGATCAGGCCCCGTGGCTCCGATTGGAATGGCACCCACGTCGCCGTTCGGTCTCGACCAACCGGGGCAGCCCGGTGTACGCCGCCGTTTTTGGCCACCTCCGTGAAGGGCGGTACGAGCTTCGGTTGCGTCCACCCACGCCGGACGGCAAGACCCAGGAGATCGAAGTGACCGGTGGTCGTCTCACCGAATGCCGCTGGGACGGCTGAATCTCTCGCGGTGCCCGTAGGGTTCAGTTGTTGGTCGCGGGCGGCGGCGGGGGTCGGCGACGGTACGTCGACCTTCGGCGGCGACGGGCTGATCCGCACGGCCACGACGTACGACACGACCACCGCCACGATGACGAGCGGCATCAGGGTCACGGCGTCGGAAATGAAGAGGAGGCTCGGGAGCAGCACGGCGGTCATGGGCATCTTCAGCGCTGCTCCGATCATTGCTCCGACCCCCATGGCCGCACCGGCGATCATCGGCAGGCCGCCGAGGTGGGAGAGGGCGATCCCGCCGGCGGCGCCGATGAACATGCTTGGAAAAATCGGACCTCCCCGGAAACTGCTGAGCGAGATCGCGTACGCCACTCCCTTGCACACGAGCAGAAGCAGCAGCGCACCCACAGTCCAGCTTGCCGCCTGTTGGACGAGGCTCGGCAATGCGCTCTGCCCCGAAAACAGCACCTCCGAGGAACCTCGACCAGTTCCTGCGGCAAAGGCGACGGCCAGCCCCCCAACGGCCAGGCCCACCACCGGTGTCAGCAGGAGCCTCCTCCGTTCAACCGGAGGCCGGAGCATCGTGGCCACTTTGAAGATGCCGGTGGCCGCGAGAGCGGCGCCCAGCCCGATGACGATGGCCCACAAGAACTCGACGCCGGTGGGCGACCCGACGTGGGGGATGGAGGTCACGGTCAGCGAGAACGCCCCGAACCCGGTCAGGCTGTTGAGCCCGACGAAGATCAACGAGCCCACACCGGCGGAAAGGAGGCCCGGGACCAGCACGATCTCCATCAGCGGGCCGCCCAGGCCGGCCATCTCCATGAGGAGGAAGGCACCGACGAGAGGCGAGCCCAAGAGCGTGGCAATGGCGGCGAAGCTCCCGGCGGCACCGATCACCAAGGCCGCCATTGGTGGTGCCCCGCGCTTGACCAGGTGCACCGCCAGCACGCCCAGGCCGCTGCCGATGGCGATCAGAGGCGCCTCGGGGCCGAGCACCACCCCAAGACTGAGGGTGGCGAACGCGGCCGCAACGATGCCGAAGAGCTCCATGGGCTGAACCGGTCCGCTGGATTTGAAGCCCTCCGACGGCTCGTGGCCACCGGTTCCCGGCAGGTACCGGATGGCCAGAGCAACCAGCACGCCGCTGAGTGTCAGCCAGGGCAGTGGCCACCACAGTGGCTCTCCATGGAACCCGAGATGCTGCGGGAGATCCGTGAAGATCTGCGTCTGGAGCTTGGCCACGGCGTCCAAGAAGAAGTAGGCCACCGTGGCCACCGGCACGCCTATGACGGCCCCGATCACGAGGAGGGCCAGGTAGCTCCGCGACTTGAGGACAGCGGAGGGGTCGAGGGGGCCCGCGGCTGGTTCCGGCGGAACGGCGGCGTCCGTCACAGCCCGGTCCCCTGCCGCTCTCCGCGTCCCCTGCTCGTGCTTTCCGCGCTCACACAGAACCCCCGATCTGAGACCCCAGCTGCATCGACCCTGAAGCTACCTTCTCGGTCATCCGACCGACGTGATCCACTCCTGGCCGGGAGCCGTCACCAGTGGGGCGCTACTGGACCCGTCGTGGCACCACTCACGCATCCTCTGGTTCCGAAGACGGAGGAATGAGCCAGTGAAGATGGTGCTCGGCTTCAAAATAGCGAAGCCAAATATCTTCGATGTCTTCGAGGTGCTTCGTGCTCAGATACGCCTCACGCGCCCATTTCTGCATCTCGGCGACCTGAACCGCCGCCCGTCGCACCTCATCGACCGACAATGCGCTGTATTGCTGGTGACCCGGCATGGCGGGTAGCCCTCCATCTCGATGATCCGATCCTGAACCCCTCAACGGACATGAAGTTTTCCACAATCGCGCGATTTGCAGGATCCAACGAGGTGATGACGCCGGTTCGTTTCGCGGCGACATCACCGTCCACCACGATGTCGGGACCACGCCTCGTGACAACCCGAACGGCGACGTCAAAGTCGCTGTGAGCCGAAGCCCCCGGGGGGGTCGCCCCCGAAGCGGGGAGACTCACAGCAGCGCTGGATTTTTGCGCTATGACCAGGACTTTTTGGTCGGAGGCGGGTTCGGCGTTCACACCGAGTTCAAGTTCGATTGGGGGATCGCTCGGAACCGCAGCGGACCCATGGGATCAAGTCCAGCGGTGCAGCCTTCTGTACACGCCACGAAGATGCGCCCTGTCCGGAGTGGACGAGCGCGGAGAGGCTTCCGAACCGCACGCTCTCGATGCCTTTGCACGCCGCCACGAAGACGACGATGAACCCGTCTCTGTGGCCTGCTGCACGGGATCGCCTCAGATTTCTGCGGGAGCTGGTGGCGCCGCACCCGCAATACTCTTAGGACGCACTCGATCGGCTGATCGAGGCCCTTGTCGTCGTGGCCAGTGGGTCTGCCGCTCTCCCGGCGACACCTGGCACTTTGCGGCCGACGCCTCGACCGCAGTGCTTCGTGGCTGAAATTTTTATTGGGCCGCCGAGCTCCCACGTCCCGGTTCACGTACGGCGAGAGCAAAACCGAGGACGTGGCCGGGTAACGATCCTCGCGCTTCGTCGGGGCTTCGGCCGCCTTCACCGGTTACGTCGCCATCAAACGAACCATGTAACGGCTCTGTCGATCCGCATTGTGCCCAAGGGTGTTGCACGTTGCTGCTCATGTGGAGCAACAACGTGGTGGAGCAAAACGAGAACGGGTCGACCGACCGGAAGCGACGTTCGACTTGCCACAGGTGCGGGCATACAGTCGTATCGAGACCCGCGAACGAGGGGACGACAATGGCAAGCAACACTGTGAAGCCGACAACGACCGACGCCGGAATCCCGGTTGCAAGTGATGAGCACTCGCTCACGGTCGGGCCCGACGGCCCGATTCTGCTGCAGGACCACTACCTCATTGAGCAGATGGCGAACTTCAACCGAGAGCGCATTGCAGAACGCCAACCCCATGCCAAGGGGGGCGGTGCCTTTGGACGCTTCGAGGTTCTTGCCGATGTCACCCGGTATACCAAGGCCGCGGTGTTCCAGCCCGGCACCACGACGGACACCCTGACTCGCTTCTCCACGGTGGCCGGCGAGCGGGGCAGCCCGGACACGTGGCGCGACCCGCGTGGCTTTGCGTTGAAGTTCTACACGTCAGAGGGCAACTACGACATGGTCGGCAACAACACTCCGGTGTTCTTTCTGCGTGATCCGATGAAGTTCCAACACTTCATCCGCTCCCAGAAGCGCCGCGCCGACTCGGATCTGCGTGACCACGACATGCAGTGGGACTTCTGGACCCTGTCTCCAGAATCGGCCCACCAGGTCACCTGGCTCATGGGCGACAGAGGGATCCCCAAGTCATGGCGTCACATGAACGGGTACTCGAGCCACACCTACATGTGGGTGAATGCCAATGGCGAGCGCTTCTGGGTCAAGTACCACTTCAAGACTGACCAGGGCATCGACTTCCTGACCCAGGCTGACGCCGATCGGATCGCGGGTGAGGACGGTGATTACCACCGGCGCGATCTCTTCGAAGCAATCAAGCGCGGTGAACACCCGAGCTGGACGCTCAGGGTCCAGATCATGCCTTTCGAGGAGGCCAGGACCTACCGCTTCAACCCATTCGACCTCACCAAGGTGTGGCCTCACGCCGAGTATCCGCTGTTCGAGGTCGGGCGGTTGACGCTGAACCGCAATCCGACGGACTTCCACACCGAGATCGAGCAGGCCGCCTTCGAGCCGAACAACCTGGTCCCGGGAATCGGCGTCAGCCCGGACAAGATGCTCTTGGCCCGGGTCTTCGCGTACGCCGATGCCCACCGGGCCCGGATAGGGGTGAACTACAAGCAGATCCCCGTGAACTCACCCAAAGCACCGGTGCACAGTTACAGCAAGGACGGAGCGATGCGGATCCACAATGTCTCGGACCCCGTTTACGCACCCAACTCGAAAGGTGGGCCGGCAGCAGACCCTGAGCGCTACCCGTACGTGGAGAGGTGGGAATCCGATGGCGAGTTCGTCCACGCCGCCTACACCCTTCACCAGGACGATGACGATTGGGGCCAGCCCGGGACCCTGGTGCGCGAGGTCATGGACGATCCGGGGCGAGACCGTCTCGTTTCCAACGTCGCCGGCCACCTCGCTCAGGGTGTCTCAAAGCCCGTTCTCGAGCGCGCCTTTCAGTATTGGCGCAACATCGACAAGGAGGTCGGCGACCGCATCGCAGATGCCGTCCGTCGCCCCTGAACCGCGAACTCTTCACTCCCACGTGCCGTCAGCCGTTTATTGACAAGGAAAGTACTTCGGCGGCCTTCTTCGTCTCGTTCTCACCCACGACCCAGCACCGGTTCACTGACGGGCAGGAGATCGCGTTCAGTTGAAGTGCTTGGCGGGGAACAAAGCGGAGAGAGCCAGGGGTCCCGTTCGTCACGTCCATGAACACACCTTGATTGGTTGCGCCGCCAGCCTGCGTGGATCCGGCGTCACCCACCACCTCGCAGAACGTGGCCGATGGGCAGGCGATCGCTTGAAGGGTCGCAAAGCGAGGCCCCTGGACATGGGAGAGGGGCTTGGCTGTCCCGGACTGGATCTCCACGACCACAGCCTTCTCGCTGACCTTGCCATCCGATTCGGAAGTACCTCGACCGATCGCGACACAGGAGGCGGAACCGTGGCAGGCGATCCCCGTGAATGTCGAGGTCCCTGGCGGGACGATCTGCAACGGACCCAGGCTCGCCCCGTTCAGCGACACAAGCACGTCGTTGTACTTCCCGTTGGACGTGGATGCAATGGACTCGCACGATGCCGGGCCAGAGCAGGCGATGCCGTTGACCGAGGTGGTTCCCGGGACGGTCAAGACGGTCGACGACCCGGATGAGACGGCGCCGTCTGCCAGAGATCGACCGCCTCCTTCGCAGACCGAGCCAGAGCAGGAGACCGCTTGGAAGGTGGACATGCGAGGGTTCGGTTGCGGAACACCAGGCGTGCCGTTCTCGACGGCTACCACAATTCCGTGGCCACCACCCACGCCGACGGCCTCGCACGACTCTTCGGTGACGCACGACACCGCGGTCAGAGCCTTGGTTGCCGCTACGACGTGCGGTGTCCCGGGAGTGCCGGTGGAAAGGGATACCGCGACGCCCTCACCATTCAACGCGGTAGCACCGACCGCCTCACACCAGTTCGTAGTCGGACAGGAGATGCCATAGAGCACATCGATGCCGGCCACAGTGCGCGTGGAAGTGACCGCGCGCGCGCCAGATGAAGCGCCGGGCGAACTGGATCCGCACGCTGACAGCGTGATGGCCACACCGAGCACGAGGAGTGAAACGACCCGCGAGCGGTACCTGTTGGCCCGACGTCCAGTCTCCGGCTTTCCAGAAGCTCCTATCAGTTGCTCACCTTGACGGTGATCGCTGCGCTGTACGTGGTGTTCCCGGCTTCGTCAGTGGCCAGACTCTGCAGGGTGTACGTACCATTCGGCACAGTCGTCGTGTTCCACGGGTAGTACCAACCGTAGGCCGTCGAGGTCGCGGAACCGATCACCGACTTGTTGTACGACCCGCCGGTGATCACGAACTGCACGGTCTTGACCGATATGTTGTCCGATGCGCTCGCGTCGAGGGTGGCACTTGTACCAGTGAGGGTTGCGCCGGTCGACGGCACGAGCACCGAGGTCGTCGGAGGAGTGTTGTCGACGATGATGGTGACTGCCGAACTGTACGTGGTGTTCCCGGCTTCGTCGGTAGCCAGACTCTGCAGGGTGTACGTACCATCGGGCACGGTTGTCGTGTTCCACGAGTAGTACCAGCCGTAGAGGGTCGAGCTCGCCGACCCGATGACCGACTTGTTGTACGACCCGCCGGTGATCACGAACTGCACGCTCTTCACGGACACGTTGTCCGATGCGCTCGCGTCGAGGGTGGTACTCGTGCCCTTGACGGCCGTTCCCGACGACGGTACGAGCACGGAGGTCGTGGGCGGAGTGTTGTCGACGGTGATCGCGATCGACGGGCTGTACGCGGTACCTCCGTTGTGGTCGGTCACCAGGCTCTGAATGCTGTAGCTGCCATCTGGCACGTTCGTCGTGTTCCACGAGATGTACCAGCCGTAGGCCGAGTTTGTCGCGGTGCCGATCACGGACTTGTTGTACGACCCGCCGGTGATCACGAACTGCACACCGGTCACACCGGCCGGCGACGACGCACTGGCGTCCAAGGTCGTCGTGGCCCGCAGGGCGGTCCCCGCGGCCGGCACCAAAACCGTCGTGCTCGGTCCCGTGCCCACCGTCAGGGTGAACGACTGAGTCGTGGAGTTGTGGTTTGCGTCCGTGGCCTTGATGGTGATCGGGTAGCTGCCCGTCGTGCCCGCGGCCGGGGTGCCAGCCAAGGTGCCGCCGGTGGCCAGGGTGACCCCGGATGGCAGGCTGCCGGTCTCGGTGAACGTGAGCGGCGTGTCACCGTTCGCCGTGACGGCGAAGGTGCCAGGGGTGTTCGTGTCGAAAGTGGCCGACGCCACTGAAGTGAACACCGGTGCGCTGGCCGTGACCGTGAGGGTGAAGGCCTGCGTCGACGTGTTCGAGTTCTTGTCGGTCGCCTTGATGGTGATCGGGTAGCTGCCCGCCGTCCCGAAGGCCGGGGTCCCAGCCAGGCTGCCACCGGAGCTCAGGGTCACCCCGGACGGCAGAGAGCCGGTCTCCGTGAACGTGATCGGCGTGTCCCCCGTGGCCGTGACCGGGAAGGTCCCGGCCGTGTTCTCGGCGAAGGAGGTCGAGGCGGCCGACGTGAACACTGGCCCACTGCCCGTCACCGTCAGGGTGAAGCTTTGCGTCGCCGTCTTGGAGTGGGCGTCGGTGGCCGTGATGGTGATCGGGTAACTGCCCGCCGTGCCCAAACCGGGTGTGCCCGACAGGGTGCCGTTGCTGGCCAGGGTGACCCCGGACGGCAGGCTCCCGGTCTCGGTGAAGGTGATCGGCGTGTCGCCGTTCGCCGTGACCGGGAAGTTTCCGGCCGAGGTCTCGGCAAAGGAGGTCGAGGCCGCCGAGGTGAACACTGGCCCACTGGCCGTCACCGTCAGCGTGAACGACTGGGTGGCGGTGTTCGAGTTCTTGTCCGTCGCCGTGATGGTGATCGGGTAGCTGCCCGCCGTCCCGAAGGCCGGCGTGCCCGCCAGGCTGCCGCCCGAGCTCAGGGTCACCCCGGACGGCAGAGCGCCGGTCTCCGTGAACGCGATCGGCGTGTCACCGTTCGCCGTGACCGCGAAGCTGCCGGCGGTGTGCTCGGCGAACGTCGTCGAGGCCGCCGAGGTGAACACCGGCGCGCCGGCCGTCACCGTCAGGGTGAACGACTGGGTGGCGGTGTTCGAGTTGGCGTCCGTGGCCGTGATGGTGATCGGGTAGCTCCCGGCGGTGCCGAAGGCCGGGGTGCCCGCCAGGGTGCCGCCGGTGGCCAGCGTGACCCCCGACGGCAGGCTGCCGGTCTCGGTGTAGGTGATCGGCGTGTCGCCGGTGGCGGTGACCGCGAAGGTCCCGGCCGCGTTCTCGGCGAACGTCGTCGAGGCCGCCGAGGTGAACACCGGCCCGCTGGCTGAAACTGTCAACGTGAAGGACTGGGTGGCGGTGTTGGAGTTGGCGTCCGTGGCCGTGATGGTGATCGGGTAACTGCCCGATGTGCCCAAACCGGGTGTGCCCGACAGGGTGCCGTTGCTGGCCAGGGTGACTGCAGACGGCAGGCTCCCGGTCTCGGTGTAGGTGATCGGGGTGTCGCCGTTGGCGGTGACCGCGAAGGTCCCGGCCGCGTTCTCGGCGAAGGTGGTCGAAGCCGCCGAGGTGAACACTGGCGCGCCGGCCGTGACCGTCAGGGTGAAGGCCTGCGTCGTGGTGTTCGAGTTGGCGTCCGTGGCCGTGATGGTGATCGGGTAGCTGCCCGCCGTCCCGAATGCGGGCGTGCCGGCCAGGTTGCCACCGGAGCTCAGGGTCACCCCGGACGGCAGAGAGCCGGTCTCGGTGAAGGTGATCGGCATGTCCCCAGTCGCCGTGACCGCGAAGGTCCCGGCCGTGTTCTCGGCGAAGGAGGTCGAAGCCGCCGAGGTGAACACCGGCACTGAGGCGCTCACCGTCAGAGTGAACGACTGGGTCGCGGTGTTCGAGTTGGCGTCCGTGGCCGTGATGGTGATCGGGTAACTGCCCGATGTGCCCAAACCGGGTGTGCCCGACAGGGTGCCGTTGCTGGCCAGGGTGACTCCGGACGGCAGGCTCCCGGTCTCGCTGTAGGTGATCGGGGTGTCGCCGTTCGCGGTGACCGCGAAGGTCCCGGCCGTGTTCTCGGCGAACGAGATGGATGTCGCAGAGGTGAACACGGGCGCAGTCGCCGTCACCGTCAGGGTGAAGGACTGGGTCGTGGTGTTCGAGTTGGCGTCCGTCGCCGTGATGGTGATCGGGTAGCTCCCGGCGGTGCCGAAGGCCGGCGTCCCCGCCAGGGTGCCGCCCGAGCTCAGAGTAACCCCGGAGGGCAAGCTGCCGGTCTCGGTGAACGTGATCGGCGTGTCGCCGGTGGCGGTGACCGCGAAGGTCCCGGCCGTGTTCTCGGCGAACGTGGTCGAAGCCGCCGAGGTGAACACTGGCGCGCTGGCCGTCACCGTCAGGGTAAACGACTGGGTGGCGGTGTTCGAGTTGGCGTCCGTCGCCGTGATGGTGATCGGGTAGCTCCCGGCGGTGCCGGGGGCCGGCGTGCCCGCCAGGGTGCCACCGGAGCTCAGAGTCACTGCGGACGGCAGGGCGCCGGTCTCGCTGAATGTGATCGGCGTGTCGCCGGTCGCCGTGACAGCGAAGGTGCCTGGGCTGCCCTCGGCGAAGCTGGTCGAAGCAGCTGAGGTGAATACCGGCGCCGTCGCCGTCACCGTCAGGGTGAAGGACTGGGTCGTTGTGTTCGAGTTGGCGTCCGTCGCCGTGATGGTGATCGGGTAACTGCCTGCAGTGCCCGGGGCCGGCGTCCCCGCCAGGGTGCCGTCCGTGCCCAGGGAGACGCCCGAGGGGAGGCTGCCGGTCTCGGTGTAGGTGATCGGCGTGTCGCCGGTGGCGGTGACCGCGAAGGTCCCGGCTGCACTCTCGGCGAAGCTGGTCGAAGCCGCCGAGGTGAACGCCGGCCCGGTGGCCGTCACCGTCAGGGTGAACGACTGGGTGGCGGTGTTCGAGTTGGCGTCCGTCGCTGTGATGGTGATCGGGTAGCTCCCGGCGGTGCCGAAGGCCGGCGTGCCCGCCAGGGTGCCGTCAGGGCCCAGGGTGACCCCCGATGGGAGGCCGCCCGTTTCCGTGAACGTGATCGGCGTGTCGCCGGTCGCGGTGACCGCGAAGGTGCCGGCGGTGTTCTCGGCAAACGTCGTCGCGGCCGCCGAGGTGAAGGTCGGTCCGGAGGCGGTCACCGTCAGGGTGAAGGACTGGGTCGAAGTGTTCGAGTTGGCGTCCGTCGCCGTGATGGTGATCGGGTAACTGCCTGCCGTGCCGAGGGCGGGCGTGCCCGCCAGGGTGCCGTCAGGGCCCAAGGTGACGGCCGAGGGCAGGCTGCCGGTCTCGCTGAAGGTGATCGGCGTGTCGCCGGTCGCCGTCACGGCGAAGGTGCCTGGGCTGCCCTCGGCGAAGCTGGTCGAAGCAGCTGAGGTGAATACCGGCGCCGTGGCCGTCACCGTCAGGGTGAAGGACTGGGTCGACGTGTTCGAGTTGGCGTCCGTCGCCGTGATGGTGATCGGGTAACTGCCTGCCGTACCGAAGGCAGGTGTACCCGACAAGGTGCCATTGGTCCCGAAGGTGACGCTCGAGGGCAGGCTGCCGGTCTCGCTGAAGGTGATCGGCGTGTCGCCGGTCGCCGTGACCGCGAAGGTGCCGGCCGTGTTCTCGGCGAACGAGGTCGACGCCGCCGAGGTGAAGGTCGGTCCGGAGGCGGTCACCGTCAGGGTGAAGGACTGGGTCGAGGTGTTCGAGTTGGCATCCGTCGCCGTGATGGTGATCGGGTAGCTCCCGGCCGTGCCGAAGGCCGGGGTGCCCGCCAGGGTGCCGTTGCTGGCCAGGTTTACGCCCGAGGGGAGGCTGCCGGTCTCGCTGAAGGTGATCGGCGTGTCCCCCGTCGCCGTGACGGCGAAGGTGCCGGGGCTGCCCTCGGCGAAGCTGGTCGACGCCGCTGAGGTGAACACCGGTGCGCCGATGACGATCGGGGTCACCGACTCCGCCGTCCCCAGGTTGCTGCCCTGTGCTGTTTGATAGGCGTCGTTGGGTCCGTTGCCGGGCAGCGGGGTGGTGTTGGACTCGTCGATGTAGACGTTGTACGTACCATTGGCCAGTCCGGCCGGTACCTGGAAGTTGCCCGACGGCTGTCCAACGGTCATGGTGCACGGATTGGGGCCGACGGTGGTGCTCTCAGCACCGGTACAGACGTACGAGTTGGCGCCGATGGTGACGGTCGAATTCGTCACGGGAACCGCAGTCGCCCGGGAGGTGCCGATGAACACACCGGGTGCCGAGACCTGGTACATGGCGCCGACCTGGTCGTCGCCGTAGGGCCCGGTGTTGGGCGCGCCGTCGGTGGTCCCCCACCAATTGGTCCCGCCGGTGACATTCACCGTGCCGCCGGGCAACGCCGCCCCGGTCGACAGGGTGGCCGTCGACTGCTGGGGAACGGGCTGTCCGTTGAAGAAGACGTCCATGGACGAGTTGTTGTACTCGCCGGTCGGGGTGGCGTTGTTGCCGGTCGACGCCGTAAGGCTGCACGAGACGTAGCCCTCGTTGACGTCAGCTTGGGACGGCGGACAAGCCGCGTTCGTGAGGTCGGTGTTGCCACCTGCCGAGTTGCTCCCCAATCCGCCGTAGGAACAGTCCCCGCCGTTCGCCCACGGGCTCGGCCAGGTCAGCTTGGCGGTCGTCCCGAAGCTGCCGCTCTCCTCGCCCGAGGAGATATCGATGACGGCGTCGCCGTAGCAACCTCCCGTTCCGAGGTCGAGGTTGGATGAAGCCAGGTCGCCCTGGGCCGCTGATGGGTTCGTGTCGGTGGGTGAGGGCAGGGGGTTGGCCGTGTTCACGGTGAAGGCACCCCCGAGACCCGTACCGATGAATTGGGCGTCGGTGCAGGTCGGGTAGTTGCTCGTGGTGCCGGCTGTCTCACCGTTGGTGATGGGGGCACCGAACGCCGACTGCGACCCGTTTTGCTCGAGGTCCTCGGCGGCATTGAACATGCTCACCGTGCCGGTGCTCGACGTCCAGGTGCACTGGCCGTAGATGAAGAGGTCGATGGTCCCGGTGACGCTGCCGGTGCTGTTCGTGAACGTGACGGTGAAGGAGTACGTCGTCGTATTGGGTGTCCCGCCTTCAGTCCCACAGACGTAGGCCGAGCCGTTTGCCAGGTTCACGTTCTTCAACCCGAACCCGGTGACTCCGGCTGGCGCCGATCCGACCGTGATGTTGCTCAGGGGCAATCCCCCGTTGGCGGCCGTGACCGTCTCAGCTACCGCGTCGAAGCAGAAGGGTTGGCCCGACTCGGCATTGAGGTATTGGCCCGCCGCATAGGTCGGAGCCGTCCCCTTGACCGTGAGGGTCCAGGTGCCCGAGGTGACGCTGGGCGCGCCGTTGCTCCCGCCGGTCGCTCGGAAGGTCACCGGATAGGTGCCGATGTCGGACGCTGTCGGCGTCTCGGTGACCGGGCATTCCAACTCGTACTCCTCGGTGATGCCGGAGCCAGAGGTGGCCGTTGTGCAGGCCGGGGTGCTGGTCAAGGAGGTGGCCTCCTTGGCATCCGAGGGGAGCGATCCGGAGGCCAGGGTGATGGAGGCCGGATAGTTCCCCGCCGAGGGGTTGACGAAACCCGAGCTGTAACAGATCACGGTATAGCTGGAAGCGGTTCCCGCCGTGAACGTGGTCGCGGTGCCGCCCGATGCGGGGGCCGTACAGGTGGACGTCGTCGCGGGCGGCGCGGTCACATTGACCGTCAAGGTTCCCGAGAGGGTCGTCCCGGGCGGCCCGGTGGCCGTGAAGGTGAACGGGTAGCTCCCGGCATCCGCGGCGGTCGGGCTGGCCGATAGCGCGCAGACGAGGACGTATTCCTCCGTCGCTCCCGATCCTGTGGTCGTGGTTGTGCAGGCGGGGCTGCTCGACGTCGACGTCGCGAACGTCTGGTTGGCGTCGCCGGGAAGAGCACCGGACGTGATGGCGATGGAACTGGGGTACTGCGACTGGCCGGAGACGTGCGTCTCGATCTCGCACTCGACGTTGTAGCTGTTCGAGTTGTTCTCGTAGAAGGTGGTGGAGGTCCCGCCCGAGGCGGGATCGATACAGGTCTGGGTGGTAGCGGCGACAGTGATCGTCAATGTCCCTGAATTCACCGCGGTCCCCCCGTCAGTGCCCGGATTGGCGGTGAACGTGACCGGGTAGCTCCCGTTCTGCGCGGACGTGGGGGTGTCGGTGATGGGACAGGTCAAGATGTAGTGCTCAGAGGTCCCTGATCCCGATGTGCTGGTCGTGCAGGCCGGGGTGCTGGTGGTGGAGGTGGCCTCGACCGAGCCGGCGGGCAGGGAACCGGTGTTGACGGTGATCGATGCCGGGTAGGCCGTCGTTCCCGAGACCCCGCTGGTGCCGTAGCACACGACGGACTCGCTGTTGGCCACCCCGTCGTAGAACGTGACGCTGGTACCGCCCGTCGCGGGCGTCGTGCACGTATAGGTGCCCGCGGCAAAGGCCGGGGTCGCGAAGGTGACACTGAGGGCGAGGGTCCCGGTGAGGATGCTCAGGACCCCCAGAAACCCGAGACCCAGACGTCCCATCTTCAGGCCCACTCGGTTCCCATGGGTCTCGTGTCGGTTCCCATGGGTCTCGTGGCTCCGGCCGCGAAAAACCCCATGCACCATCGCGCTGATTTTTGACACCATGCCCCCGATCGACTGCCTTCAACTGCTCCCGGTACCCCCGTTGCCCCTCTTGCGGCGAGCACCATACACACGAGCCAAGCGAACGTCCACTGAGTTGCCAAAGTTATCCGCCCACCTGGCCTTACGGGTCGAGCGCGACGAAACAAACTCGCAACCAACACCGAAAGTTCCAGAAGAATCCGACAAAAGACCTGCCCGGGACGCCTGTTGACTGTCGGGGCGCTGGGTTGACGGCGATCTGATCACCTCGGGGGTTCACTGATGCCAGATCGACCTGACGGGAATGCGACCGTCCCGCCGCGGATCCGGTCCGAAGACCGATGGTGGCGAACGGCCTAATCTCAGCCGTCCCGACTTTCCCGACACTGGGTTTCGGCTGGGTGGCCTGGACTGCGAGACACATGAACCTGATCAGCAAGTACGAGGTCTCAACCGGCATGGGTGAGGGGTTGAAAATGCCAAGGGTCGCTCTCCTGGATGCGCCGAGAGGAGCAGCCACCCGATTGATCGCGCTTGCAACCGTGGCTGCATGTTCGGTTGCCATCACCGTGCTCACGGTGGGGGCCCCGTCCGCAGCAGCCGCCGCCACGCAGGTTCCAAAGTGCCCGCCGGACTGCGGGTCCGTGGCAGCAGGCGATCCCCTCTTGGTCCCGTACATCACCGCCAACCCCGGTGTGGGATGGCTTGCTCTTCCGTCCGCCGACGTGCAGTCCTATGTCGACGCCCTCAAGGTCAACCTGAGGACGAGAACCGGTCCGAGAGTCGGGGTCAATGCCGCCGCCGGTCGTTGGGTGTGGGTCACGGGACGATACAGCCTGCTCATCGCCCTGGTGTCATCGGGATCCCTGTCGGAACTCCACCTGGGAAGCCCCGCCCGGAACGCTGGGGATCTTTGTGCCGCATCACGTGGGGAACCGAGAAGCGAACTCGTGCACATCCGTGGCATCCCCGGCTCGGTGTCGGGTCTGTGCGCTCTGCCGTCGCGGTCCTCGGCTCAAGGTGCAACCGTCATTGCATTCAACCGGGGCAACGTGGCCACCCTGATCGAGATCACTTCGAAATCGAGCGCGCCCATCGATCCGCGGACGGCCGACCTCGTGGCCCAGGCGCAATATCAGACGCTGCCGGCCGGAGGCGTCCTCGTCTCGAACGGATTCGATGTCGAACTGGTCATCTTCTGGCTCTGCCTCCTGACAGCCATCGCGATCGGCGTCGTGGCTTGTGCCCGCAGGAGGCCCAATCGGCGAGGCCTTCGCGATGCGGTGTTCGAGGCATTCGGGCGTCGCAAGATCGCTCTCGGCGTTTCGCTCCTGGCCGTGGTCGGCGCCATGGTGTTCTCGATGGTCAATTCGAGCCTCCTTCACGGGTCCGGACAATGGTTCGAGTCGTCGTACAACGACTTCTGGCGAAACTGGGCCGACTCGGCGTACCTGACGTTCAGCGGAGGCTACGGACACCTCTACGTGCTCGACCGGACCCTGGAAACCGCGCCGGCGATCCAGGTCCTCATGGCACCGATCGCGCGACTCGCCTTCGGGCTGTCCTTCCCGGACCCGAACACCGTGCTGTACCCGCAGGCCTACTGGGTGGCCGGCCCGCTGCTCTTGGCCTTGATGACCATTCCCATCTGCGCCGGCGACCGATGGCTGGAGTGCATGGGCGTCACGGATGGACGCCGGCGACTCGCCGTGCTGGGCACGATGGCGGTCACCCTGCCGCCGATTGTCTTCTACGGCCATGCCGAGGATCTCGTCGCGCTCGGGGCCATGCTCTACGGACTCGTCGCAGCGCAGGAGGACCGCAGTCGTGCGGCCGGCTATTGGATCGGAACGGCGATCGCCTTTCAGTTGTTCGCCGTGCTCGCGATCCCGATCGCGCTCGTGCTTCTCAAACGTCGTGGTTGGCTCGGCGCGATCGTCCCGATGGTCCTGATACCGCTCGCCTTCCTCGTCGTCCCGCTGATCGGAGACTTCAGTGCGACGGTCCATCAGCTCGTCCACCAAAAGGTCTACGACGATCTGGGGTACATCAGCCCAACGTGGAACCTGGACCCCGGCGTGGGCGCCTTCGTCCGGGGACTCATCGTGTTGGCGGCGGTTCCCACCGCGCTGGTCCTCCGACGAGCCCTCCCGGCGAGTCCCGAGAGGACCGCCAACATGGTCATCTGGACCGTCGCGGTCTTGTTCTCGTTGCGGGTGTTCGAACCGGAACTGGTGCCGTACTTCCTGGCACCTGCTCTCGCCTTGCTACCCCTGAGCGCCGCGCGAGGGAGCGGGTGGCGCCTCGGGGCGGCGTGCCTCGTCGCGGTGTGGTTGAACTGGTGGGTCCACGTGGCCGTGAACGCCAGATGGTCGTTGTGGTTGGTCCTCGTCGGTCAGCTCGCCGTGCTCTGCTGGCTCGGCTGGCCCCTGGATCGCCACCCTCAGCTCGACGTTGCCGACCGTCGACCCCGCGCCAAACAACCCGTGCTCGCACGCTGAAGATGCCTCCGGACGACAGCGGCCCATCGTGGTCTGGTCCCTCACAGAAATGAACTGGGTTTTGCGCCACGTCTGGTCACCAGGTCATCGCGCTGAGAGCACAACACAAACAGGGCGACCCGGTTCAGCTCGTCACGACGGCACACCCTCATCGGCCTTCGGATCAATGAGGTAATAGAGCAAGAGTTTGACGCCGGTGAAGTCTTGTACCTCCGAAAGCCCGTAACCGTCGACTTCGAGGACTTCCGCGAAGCGCTCGACGTCCGAGAGGGGTACGTTGGCGTCCGTCACCAGCCACACTCGCCGAGGAAGACCACCCGTCGAAGCCGGATGCAACAACAGATCGAATCGTTCGACTTGTCGCTGTTGAACACCAAGTTGTGGCCACAGCGGTATAGGTCGCTTCTCGTTCGCCAGGTAATAGTCGATTGCCGCCGTGATCGCGTGGTCAGGTAGAGCGATGACATCCCCGCTCTGTGCATTCTGGCCCGCCTCACGTGCCGGACCCTGCAAGTCTTCCTGAAGAGTCGAGGCCGAGCTTATGTAGCCAATTATGAGGAGGACGACCGCCGCGGCGCCAAGGGTCGCCATCATTCGGCCCAGCTGTTTTCTGTTTGTCGTCTGATCCGAAACGCGGGACGGGTCCAGGGTTTTTGGAAACACGCGCACGCAGACGAACGCCACGAGTAAGGCGACCCCGGGGGCCGATGCCGCGACGTACCGGTCCGAATAGATCGGATGGGCGAACGAGGCGATGGAGAGGACCACCGTGGGAATGACCGCCCAGCCGAACGTCAGGGCGAGGATGTCCCGGTCCCGACTGACCTGTTCGATGACGGCACCGCGGACGTCGCGATTCCCGACAGTGGCGGCAAGTTTGGCAACAGAGAGCACCACGATGACAAATAGGACAAAGTCGTACAACTCGCCGACAAGGGGGCCTCTGACCTCTGCCAGCAGTCGACTGTCGGCCGATTCGATTCCGATCCAGTTCACCTGGGCCACTTCTCTGGTGCATGCGATGATCCATGCGCCGGAGGCGACGGCCAGGAGTGCAATAGGCGCAAGCAGATTTCGCAGGCGCTCAGCAATCAGCGCCGGGCGTACCAACAAAACACAGATGAGCATTGAGGCCGGAGCGAGCAAGGAGAACAACTGCATCGCAGTGGCGAGCAACGCCAGAATACTGAACACCCACAACCACCGAGCACGAGGGTCGTCGAGCCATTTGAACAAGTAGACGGCACACAGCGCAACCAAAAGCGCGCTGAGGACATACGGTCGGGCATTCAGGGACTTCAGAACGAGGAGCGTGCTGCTGGCCGTCAGAACGGCGGTGATGATGCCGCACCACCTCCCCGCGATACGCAGGCCAGTCCATCCAACCACCACGATGGTTCCGAAGTATGCGAAGAGCGATAGGGCACGCACCCATTGGATGGTCCCCGAAATGGTCAACCAGAAGTGAATGAGCACGTAATAGGGCAACAGGACCAGATCTACGTGTAGAGATTGGGCCCAAAGGTTCGACCATGAGAGGTGGGCCGAATACAGGGTCGCACCCTCATCGTCGAACATCGATATTCCAAGCCATGGCAGCAGGCCCAGGGACGCAACCACGGCCACGCCGACGACAGCGCCCTTTCCAACGCGGTCAGGAGCGACGGCGCTCGTTCGGTTGGATTCGGGTACGTGCCCCGAATGTATTCTCACGTCCTCGACCTTGACCCCCGCCAGCCCACCCGTGCGATGATCCTCATCACCAGCTCTTCAAGATTTACCACACGCTGTGCGCACTTCTTGGTCACCGGAAGCGGCGCCTCCCGTCGTTTGGGCCAGCCGTAGTCACCTACCGTGACGTGTCGCGCTCGGATGGACGGGGATTACTCCTCGCGAGCCGGCTCTCCGTGTTCGGCATTGGGGAGGCCTCGTCGCCAATACGCCTTGGCCGAGATCTGATCTTGCCGGAAACCCCGCTCGATCAGAATTTGCGCGATGCCCCGCACCACTCCGGCCTCGGTGGCCACGTAGGCATGCCCGGGACCGGCGGGCAGCGCCGCATCGGCGACCGCCTCGAGCAGCAGCGACGGATCCCCCGGAACCGAATGTCCAAGGCGGTGAAGCCAACGGACGTCCAACCGTTGCTCCCGATGCAAGTCGGGTTCCTGTTCATCGGCAGGCGTGTCGATCTCGAGCAGGGCGATCGCGGCAGATGAGGATGGAAGGGCCTCCATCATGGCGAGCGTTCCGGGTATCCCTGTTTCGTCCCCGATGAACAGGTGCCAGCGAGCTTCCCCTTGCAGTGTGATCTTGCCGCGGGGACCAATCGCGTCGATCCGGTCGCCTATCCGGGCGCTGCGTATCCAGTCGGTTCCCGGTCCTGCACCGTGGAGCGAGACATCGATGGTCACCGCGGCACGTCTGCGATCGAGTGAGCGGATCGTATAGCGCCGGTTCACCACTCTGTCGCCGGTCGGTACCCGCAGCATGAGATCCTGACCTGCTGTGTACCGGAGACGATCGATATCGGGTGCCGTCAGGACGATCCGGTGCATGGTGGGAGTGAGAGGTCCCGCATCAATCACCTCGAGATGCCAAAGCGTGGCATCGGCCAAGGGCCCACCAGGGAGGCCCACCAGGTCAAGCATTCGGTCAGCGGCCATCAGGAAGAGGTCTACCAGGTAGTGATCCGGTTGATGCGCAAGAGCACACCGGGCCGAGAGGTCTTCATCAGCTCGTAGCCGCACCGAGTCAGAGGGCAGGTGATCGTGTGGCGAGTTGACGCGTGGTTGCGTGATCTCGAAGAAGCCGCTGTTTTCAAAGAGCACTTGGATCGCGTCCCACAGAAGGAGCGCAGAGGGTCCGGTTGGGGCAGGCGCCATCACGGGTCCCTTGAAGCCATGGGGTGGATCCGACCGCACGACGATCGCCGGGGTCTGGGTCTTCGGTCCGCCGAAGGCATAGGCCACCTCCATGGCTTCCCGGATCGGCACGTCCCAACTGTCGTCGTCGGCGGCGCCGGCCAACTCAAGGAACCGATGCGTTCTCGGCCTCGCAGCGCTGGCGCAGTCCGAGCCTCAGTTCGCTTCCCTCCGGCGGTAGGTGCGGGACTCCTCAATCAAGAGCTGGGGGTGCCATGCCCACGCCTCGAACGTCGCGGGGTCAAGGCGATCACGAACAAGCGGGGTCATCTGCTCGAAGGTGCCTTGAGGATCATCTCCGACCATCTCGTAGAGGTGGCAGAACCGAGGGGTTCCCGAAGTCTCGTTCTCCCAGGGCGTGATCGTGCGGTAGCCGGGCACCGCCGCCTCAGCGATGTGCCGCAAGTGCACGAAGTCGCCCCAGTCACGGAGTTCCTGAGCGGCCTCACGCTGCTTGGCCGAGATCAGGACCAGCAGGATCCCTGTGGTCCGCTCCCCCGAGCAGGATCCCTGCGACGGGCGGGGATAACGGACCAAGGGCACGACTGTGCTTGCCGGCGAGGGCAACTCCACAATTCCGCCATCGCCCTCGCCGATCACAACCCCGTCGCAACGCGGGAGGGTTCTTGGAAGATCATCATCGGAGGTGGTCGCCGGCTCCCAGGTGGAAACCTTCCAGCCCGCTGCTTCGACGGCTGCCGCTCGTTCGGCCACGCGGTCCGGCCCGCGGACCAGTTCGAGGTGCAACCGAGGCGGTTGTCGATCTTCCATGATGTCCCCCGCATCAATTGTGGGCCGAACCTTGCGTATGTGAACGAGATTAGTCGTGCACTGTTGCGCAGACCCCGGGGCTCCCGAACGGGCGGCGCGTCCGCACACTTCGACCAGCCGGCGTACGATCGGATCGCCCAGTAGTCGATCGGCTACCACCAGAGATTAAGCTGAGCGCGTGAGTTCCTCGAGCGTCGCTGCAGTGCACGAGAGCAGCCCGGTACTGCCCAGCGCAGCACAATCCCGTGTCATCACGGCAGCACTCGAACTCTTTGCCCGACACGGTGTCGGAGGAACGTCGCTGCAGATGATCGCTGACGAGATCGGCGTCACGAAGGCCGCGGTCTACCACCAGTACAAGACGAAGGACGAGATTGTCCTCGCCGCTGCCGAGTCGGAGCTGGACAGGTTGGCGGCAGTCGTCGAAGCGGCCGAGACCGAGTCCGTCCCCAAGCGGTCCCGCGATTCGCTGATCGCCGGCATTGTCGACCTTGCCATCGACCGTGGGCGGAGCGCCGGCACCATTCTCAGCGACCCCGTGATCGTCGGTTTCTTCGCTGATCACGATGCATTTCGTGACGTGATGCACCGCCTGCGTCGTATTCTCGTAGGCGACGACACGGCGCCACAAGCACGCGTTCGGACCGCGATGCTCATCGCCGCCATCAGCGGTGCAGTCATGCACCCCTTCGTCGCCGACCTCGACGATGAGATCGTCAGAGCTGAGCTCTTGCGACTTGCACGACGCTTTCTTGCCTTGCCAGCATGAATCTGGACCGAGGAAGGCCCCATTACGGCTGGGCGTTAGCGCTCCTGCTGCAGATACACATCCAGATGGCTGATCATTTCATCAACATTGAACGCGAAGACAGTCATTGAATTCACGACATTGACGCTGGCGCCTCTGTGGTGTCGCTCTTCGATCTCGAAGTAGACCAGCCGACCGAGCTCGGAGATCCGTTTCACCGTCGTTTCAAACGAATCCGTCACCGACGCCCAAAGCGTCAGCATCTCGGTGTACTGCTGCCAGTTCTGGACTTCGAGAAAGGTCCCGACCCTCTCGAAGGCCTCCACGGCGACGAACTGCAGCAACGGGTCCCAGTCGGCCGGCGACTTCGTGACTGGCACCAGCCGCTTCATGGTCTCCTGGTAGTCCAGCACCTTGCCGGTCAGAGTGCTGGACCCATCGACGTCCGGATCTGTGTTGACATTCGAGCGCCGCGCTTCAGCCATTGTGTCTCCCTCTGCCTCTCATGAACTGTGGCGCAGTGTCGACGGAACGATGTGGGGAAGGTCCATCGTGGTGAGGAATCCGGGCTGGGCCGCGCACACGTAGGGAATTGCGTTCACTGGACCATTGGCGTTGTACGCGGGCACGAAGGATGCGAGATCGTCGAGCGGCACCGGGAACGGCATACTCAAGTCGAACGGCGCATCACCATGGATTCGAATGCGCCAACCCGTGGGCTGCAAGCCCCAATCAGGATCCACGTCCATCGCCACAAAGCCGTACTGGGTAAAGCGGATCCGGTCAACGCCACCGGTGCGAGCGTTGATAATGACCCGCTGCGCGGCGGCGGTCCCTGCCTTGATCTCGCCCGCCACAATCGTCATGTCCTCTTTGGCTGCCGCCACTCCGCCCTCAGCGCTCCAGTCGTCGATGTCAAAGCCAGCAATGTCGGCCAGCACGCTCAGCGGCGGCTGGTACTCGCCGAACAGGTGCTTTTTTCTTCGTTCGGGGTCGAATTCCGCCAGCGGCTTTCCGAAACGCATCTGCTCCATCACCATGTGCGCCGAGGGCCGATGCGAGAGATCACCGAACTCCTCGATCTCTATCAGGTCGACCCTTCGCTGAAGAGACAGCAGCGCCAGCGGGAGCGTCTCGGTGATGAAACCAGGGTCACTCCCGCTTGCCCACACCGACGCGTTGCCCCTCTCGCAGGCCTGCTGCACGCGGGTACGGTTCGAATCGCTGAGCCGCACTCCTCGAGCGAACAGATCGCTACACGTCGTGACGATGTTGGTCCCCGCTCCGAGGAGCGCCACGACGTCGTCGACGAGTTCGTCCTCGGTCAGTCCCGCACGGGTCGGACCCCTGCCGGTCGCACGCGGCATATACACGCAACAATCTGCGCCGAGCTTCAGCACCGCGTCGCGGTCCGCCGTGGCAACAACGCCGGTCGGGCCTTCGCCGCACAACTCCCCCGCGTCGACTCCCTCTTTGGCGGTGTCGTACACCCGCACCCCGGCGAGCTCGAGGGACGGATGGCGGATCACCTCCCGCAGCGCACGCTGCCCAGTGTTGCCCGTCGCCCACTGAATCACGCTGTGTCGGGGAGCACCCACCGATGCCTCCTTCGCTCGTCGGCGTTTGCAGGATAGCCGATCGGCTAGTCGAGGGACAGCCATTCTGGGTCCTCTCGCCCAATGCCGGGTGATCGGCCCAGGTTCGCTCCGCCTGGGAGTCGCCTGTCAGCCGATGAACACCGGAAGAGACTCCCAACCTCGCACCGTCGACGTGGGGGCTCGCCGGGTGTTCTCCCAATCGACGTCCCATTCGGGAAAGCGCGTCAGGACCTCGTCGAGGGTGACACGTCCCTCGAGCCGGGCCAACGCGGCGCCCAGGCAGAAGTGGATCCCATAGCCGAACGTGAGGTGCTGGCGGATGTTCCGATGGATGTCGAACCGGTCGGGATCCTCGTATTTGTGGTCGTCGCGGTTCGCGGATCCGGTGAGGCAGACCATGGCGCTGCCGGCCGGC
The DNA here is from genome assembly GCA_963787525.1 of uncultured Acidimicrobiaceae bacterium. Classification (GTDB taxonomy): domain Bacteria; phylum Actinomycetota; class Acidimicrobiia; order Acidimicrobiales; family RAAP-2; genus Bog-473. The sequence continues at coordinate 100,001 of CAWBDK010000002.1, forward strand.
ACTGTCTTTTCATGCAATTCGATGTCGCTCGTCACGTACCGAGCGACATGTGGTGTCGGCGGCTCGAAGCGTAGAAGCTCTTCTATGGCGTTCGTGACGAGCGAGCGGTCCCCCACCAGCTCACGTCGTTGTGCGGGGTGCTCCGCCAGCACCTTGCCCATCCAGCCGATGAGACGATTCGTCGTCTCGTTCCCGGCACCTGAGACAACGCTCACGTACATCAGAACTTCGTCGCGCGTGAGCTTTCGTCTCGTTCCCGTCTCGTCTTCGAATTCGACGAACAGCAGCTCGGACATGAGATCGTCAGAAGGATTGGTGGCGCGCCACTCGACGTAATCGGAGAAGAAGTCGGCTTGTCCTATGTTGTCCGCTGTCACCTCCATCGGCTTCCCTGGGTCGGTACGCAGCGATGCATTGGCGCGATTGCGGGCCTCTTCCTGATCGGACTCGGGGACGCCAAGAAGCATCCCAATCGTTCGCATCGGGATCTGATCCCCGAGATCGGTGACGAAGTCGAGACGGCCGGTACCAACGAGCGGATCGAGAACGTGTCCGCAGAATTCGCGAACCTTGTGTTCGAGTGCGAGCATCTTCTTCGGCGTGAACACTCGAGAGAGCAGTCCTCGGTGGACATCGTGCAGCGGAGGATCTTCGAAGATCACGATCCCGGGCGGAATCTCAATGTTCGCCTTGATGAACTCGAGCACTGAGCCGCGGGCCGAACTGAAGATCTCCCGATCGACAAGACCCCGTTGGACGTCCTCGAAGCGACTGACGGCGTAGAAATCGTGCTGCTCGTTGTAGTAGAGGGGAGATTCTTCCCGCAGCCGGGCGTAGACGGGATAGGGATCCGCGTCTATCTCACGGTCGTACGGGTCGTAATAGACGTCGGTCATCGTCATCGCTTTGTCTCCCGTTCGAGCGAGCGCCTCGCGGTGCCGCCCACCCTTCATTGGTCCCGGCGAACCAGTCAGTTCTTGGCAACGATAGTAGCCGATCGGCTAGCCTTGAGCCCGAGGACGGTTGGAGGATCGATATGGCGGAGCTGAACGGGAAGTTCGCGGTCATCACCGGCGCAGGGTCCGGAATGGCAAAGGCGTCGACAAAGGTCTTTCTCCGCGAGGGTGCCCGGGTGCTTGCCGCCGATATCAGTGGCCGCCAGGAGGAGACTGCCGCCGAATTTGGTGATGCAGTCGTGCCCTTTCATTGCGACGTCACCAAGGAAGATCAGGTCGAAGCGATGTTTGCAACGGCGCTTGACGCCTTTGGACGCATCGACGCTGTCCTCAACGTCGCCGGTATCGGCAGTGCTGGCGCACTGGCAGACGTGGCAATGGACGAGTACGACCGAATCATGGATGCCGACCTGAGAAGCGTCATGCTCGGCACCAAACACGGCATCAGAGCGATGCTCAGAACCGGTGGTGGCGTGATCGTCAACTGGTCATCGACAGGGGGTCTGAACGCCACTCCCTTCCCTGTCAGCGTGTACTCGGCCGCCAAGGCCGGCGCCATCGCGCTGACCAAGGCCGCGGCCGTCGAGTACGGCACGCAGGGAATCCGGGCCGTTGCCATCTGCCCCGGCTTCATCGAGACCGAGATGTCCGGAGGGCCGGGCGCGGCGGCCAGGTTTCCCCAGCTCGTACAAGGCACCGCGCTCAAGCGAGGTGGCCAACCCGAGGAGGTGGCTGAGTTGGCAGCCTTCCTCTGCTCTGACCGAGCGAGCTATATCACCGGCGCCGTGATTCCGGTCGACGGCGGGATGACCGCGACGCTGGCGTGAGGTAGCGCGACCCTCAGCTTGGCACGGTGGTGGCTTCCGCCTTCTGGGTGAGCTGAGGCCTGCCCGGGTTGACCTCATGCTGAGTAGGGGGGCGCATCGGGACAGCGGGGCTGGTGCAACTGATCCGCCGCCTGCCAGCGTCCCACGGCCGTGACCCGTGGTCGCCTCGTCACTGAGGCAAGTTAGTGACCAGCGATCCGACCGCCATCGATGTGCACGATTTCTCCGGTGACGAAGGGCGACGACTCGAGGAACAAGATGCCACTGACGACGTCGCTCACCTGGCCCACGCGACCTATCGGCTGACGGTCGCCGACTCCTTCGTATTCCTCTTCCTTGTGCAGGGGCGTTCGAATGACGCCCGGCGAAACGGCGTTGACCCGGATGCCACGGGACGCGTACTCAATCGCCAGTGACCTCGTCGCGGCCGCGACGCCTCCCTTGGTCAGCGACGTCAATACCGATGGTGCACTGGAGTCTGCATAGTCGACCAGGGTGGTGGTGACGTTTACCACGTGGCCGCCCCCGGACGCGAGCATCTCGACGATCACTCGCTGTGTGAGCGTGAAGAACCCCGTCACGTTGACACCCACTACGGACAGGTAGTCCTCTTGTGTGTACTCGGTGAACGGCTTGCCGATGTAGATCCCCGCGTTGTTCACCAGTGTGTCGACGCGGCCGAATCGCTCCAGCGTTTGGCTGACGATCCGCTCGGCCGCCGATGGCTGGGAGATATCGGCTTCGATGGTCAGAACCTGGTCGTCTTCGCCGGGCTTGATCGTCCTCGCGGCGGCCACGACGGCCCAACCCTGCTGACGGTACGCGGCGACGATGCCCGCCCCGATGCCCTTCGAACCCCCGGTCACGATGACCACTCTCTGGTCCGTTGGCATCAGCTGGACAGCGCCGGGTCGCTTGGGTGAGGTGACAGCGGAACCACTTCGTCTGTGCGCCAGACCCGCAACGGCATGGACGCCAGAATGTCCTCCAATTGATCGGGGCCCTCGGCCGCGAACAGACCGAGTGTCCGCCATTCGCCCGGTCGCAGCGGGGGGCGCCACAAGCGCAGCAGATGTCCCTCTGTGGCCAGCTCCTTTGAGCGCGTGGCCTCCCGCGCGCGAATGTCGTCGATGGCCTCCTCGGGTGTCCCTTCGGGAACGGTTGTCGTCATCGTGACGAGGTACTCCATGGTCATTCCTCTACTGGTTCAATGGGTTGGGACACCCGGACAGCTTGCCCGCCAGCGACTCCAGGACCTACCCGGCGAGAAAAGCACAGAGTGGAGGCAGCAGGATAGAGGAGTCCGATAACCCGTAGGCGCCGCGCTTGCTCACGCCTACGGTGGAGCAGTCATCGAACGACGTGGCGCCGAGACTCGTTCGGCCCGAAGGGTGGACCGTCGGACCTTGCCGGCATCGTCGCGGATGGGTTGATCGGTGTATTCGATTGAGCGTGGAACCTTGTAACGGGCTACCCGTTCGGACACGAACATCAACAGCTCCTCCGTCGACACCGTCTCTTCCTCGGCCTCCACGATGGCATGCACGATGTTGCCCATTTCCTCGTCGGGAAGTCCGATAACAGCCACGGACCGAACGGAGGGATGCTCTTGGAGAGCTGCCTCGACCTCGGCGGGGTAGACGTTCGCTCCCCCGGTGAGGATCATGTCCTGCATCCGGTCACCGAGATACAAGAAGCCGTCGTCGTCCAGCCGACCGACGTCACCGAGCGACTCCCATCCACCCTCACGCGTCCGCGCCGTCGCCCCGACGTAACGATACGTCGGCCGCTCGCTCGGGCCTCGCAACCAGACCTCACCCTCACGACCTGCGGGAAGTTCGTTTCCCTCGGGGTCACAGATCATGATGGAGCCGGTCATCGGGCGGCCTACCGAACCACGGTGCGCCAACCATTCGGTACCGCTGATAACCGTGGCCGCCTGCGCCTCGGTGCCCGCATACAACTCGAATATCCGCTCGGACCCCAACCAGTCGATCCACTCCTGTTTGAGCCATTCCGGGCACGGCTCCGCCAGATGCCACACCGCTCGCAGCGACGACAGGTCGTAGGAGTTGCGTATGTCTTCTGGAAGTCGCGAGATCCGCTTCATCATCGTCGGAACGAGGTAGACGGTGTCCGCCTGGTAGCGATCGATAGCGGCGAGTGTCGCTTCGGCGTCGAATCGGGGCAAAACAGCGACGTGGCTTCCTGCGAGCCACGCGTAACAGGACCACACGATGGGTCCGTTGTGGTAGAGGGGACCTGGCATGACCATGCAGCCGTCAGCTGTGCCGAACCGGGGCGGCGCATCCTCGTCGTACGTGGCGGGGTCGCCTGAGACGATCAGCTTCGGACGGCCAGTTGATCCGCCTGAGGTCGGGGCTTTCCAGGCTGGCGAGGTCACATCAGGAAGAGGATCCTCGGACAAGCCCGGTTCGGGCTGGTAACCGATCGGGATCGTACGACGACCGTCCGCCAACTCCGAGGAAATACCCATCACAGCACTCGGCTGAGCCAGATCGAGGATGGCTCGGAGTTCCGGTTCAGGCAGCTTTGGCGAGACAGGCTGAGGAATGGCACCGATCTTCCAGCAGGCCGCGAAGCCGACAAACCATTGGGTCGAGTTGGGCAGTGCGATCGTCACCATGTCGCCGAGCCCGACGCCGCCGGCCGCGAGATCACGAGCGAGGCGATTCGCCATTGACTCCAGCTCAGCTCTCGTCAAGCTCTGCTCGGCACAGGTGATAGCTGGTCGGCCAGGGTCGCTCTCAGCAAGAGCGGTGAGGCGCTGGCCGTACGAGATCAACCCCATGACCAGCAGAGTACAGGTGGCCCCCGTTGATCGGCTGATCGCCACAGTCCACGACCGCCTCTCGTCGGTGACCGCCGGAGGGTAGATGATCCCGGAGCGCCCACAGCGGTCAGGTCGACCACGACATCGCTCAGATTGCAGATTATATTCATTTTGCCGGAGCCCCGACGAGTGGAGTGAGCACCAATCGTGACCGAAGTGTGGAGTAGCGAAGCCCAGACAACGATCGCCTCGCTCTACGAACAGCGGCTCGGGTCCGACCCAACGGGTGAGTACCTCGACGTGTGCGGAACAAAGCTCAGTGCCGCCGATGTGGTGACGGGCGGGTGGCGCGTGTCGACGATGCTCGACGAATTGGGCCTCGGCCCCCAGGATCGGGTCGCCACCATCTTGGAGAACTCCCCCGCCGCTGTCTGCGCCTGGGCGGGCATCGTGCTCGGGGGTCGGATTGCCGTTCCCGTCAATACCGCGTACAAGGGCTACTTCCTGCGCCATCAACTTCACGATTGCGGAGCTCGGGCCGTCGTGGTCGCCGCGTCCCTGGCCGACCGCCTGGCCGAGATCGCCGGACCTGATCTCCCCGGCCTGGACCATGTGATCGTGGTGGATGACGCCGGCGAAGCCACCCCGACGGCCCCCGAGGGGGACTGCACGTGGCCCGCCCGGCTCTCACTCCACCGCTGGGAGGACGTGCTGGCCGCAGAGGCGAAGGAGCCGGGCTTCAAGGTGAGTGGGTCCGACCTCGCCACGTTCATCTACACCGGAGGCACCACGGGTCCGTCCAAGGGGTGCATGCTCACGCACAACTATCACGGTGCCCTGGCTCGGCAAATTGGCACGTGCTGGAACAGGACAGCCGACGACGTGGCGTGGACCCCGCTTCCGCTCTACCACTTCAACGCGCTGACGACGGTGGTCATCGGCACCTTGCTCTACGGAGGTCGAGGGGCGATCTACCGCAAGTTCTCGGTCTCGAACTTCTGGTCGGAGATCAACCGGGTCGGGGCCACGATCACGTCGACGCTCGGGACCATGGCGTACCTCCTGGCACACGACGTCGACCGGCCGGAGATGCCGTTCTCGGGTGAGCCTGAGGCCAATCACACGCTGAGACTGCTCGGGGCGGTGCCGATGCCAGCCGAGATCGATGAGGTCATCAGGCACCGCTTCGGGATCACGACCTTCAGCGGTGCGTACGGCGTCACAGAAGCGAGCCTGATTTCGTGGCAGCCTCCGGGAACGCGGAACAAGCCTGGCGCCGCTGGCGTCGTCAACGACGAATACTTCGAGGTCCGGGTCTTCGATGACGACGACAACGAGGTACCGTCCAGCGCGGAGGGCGAGATCGTCGTGCGACCCAAACGGCCACACGTGATGTTCGAGGGATATTGGGGACGCCCAGAAAAGACGGTGGAGACAAGCCGTAACTGGTGGTACCACACCGGTGACATCGGCCGTATCGATGAGGAGAGGTATCTCTTCTTTGTGGACCGGAAGGCTGACTATCTGCGCCGCCGCGGAGAGAACATCTCGAGTTTCGAGGTCGAGAGCATCCTGATGAGCCACGGTGCGCTGGTAGATGTCGCCGTCCACGCCGTGCCGAGTCAGCTCACCGAAGACGACCTCAAGGTCACGGCGGTGATCAAGGCCGATCAGGAGTTGTCGGCCGATGCGCTCTTCGAGTGGTGTGTCGCCCAGTTGCCGTACTTTGCACTGCCCCGCTATATCGAATTCCGTGACGAACTTCCGCGGAGCCCTGTCGGGCGAATTCTCAAGCGTGAACTGCGCGAAGAAGGTGTGACACCCGACACCTGGGACGTAGAATTAGCGGGCATCGAATACGAGCGTCGATAGTTCCGAGTTCGACCGCACTCACAAGGCCCCCAGGGTGCGGCCACCGGCGACAATACGAGCGGCAGTCTGCCGAACGAGCACGGGAATCACCGATCTGTTTCTGCTGCCATCGCGACGTACGGAGCGAGCACCTCGGCCAGCAGTCGACGGTGTCGTGCGGCGCGGTCTCGCTTCGGAGCGACGGTGTCGTACGCCATTGAGTCCAGCAATTGTTGGCTGAACCCAAATCCACGGATGACCAGAAAGATCGTGGTTGCCAGGTCTGCCTTGTTCATGGCCGGCCCGAGCGCTTCCCTCAACAACCGGCGGACATGCAAATGGGACTGCTCCGCCACCTCACGCATCGTCTTGCGAACTTCGGAGCTCGTTCGAGGATCGTGGTCCATGTTGAGCAGCACTTGCAAGCTTGCGAGGTAGTCGGGTCTGGCGTAGTGAGCGGAGAACACGTCGACGAGTTGGGACATGCGCTCCTCGACCGTCGCACCATCGATACGAGCTCCTTCGACTGTCTCGACCATGTGACGCGCTCCGGCCTGCAACACCGCAAGCATGAGGCCTTCCCGATTGCCGAAGTAGTGCTGGATCACCCCCCAAGTCACTCCAGCCCTGCGCGCGATCTCGTTCGTGCTCGATCCTCGGTAGAAACCCAGTTCGATGATGCATTCGATGGCCGCGTTGATGACTCGATCGCGGGTGTCGATCTCCTCGGCGCTACCGGCCCTGTCTCGCGACGTCCGGGTGTGCAGCCTGTCGGGTGCTGGCTTCATGGTCACGATGGCAACTCTCGGACTCCCCTTGTCGGTACTCGGCACCTATGCTACCTTCGACATTGTAGCTACTATGTCAGTGGAGTGAGGATCATCATCGTCCCCGGACAGAGGTTCGGCACTCACTCTCAGAGGGAGGGCACATGACGACCCGGTTGATCTCCGTTGATTCGCACGTCAAGGTGGCGCCCGAGCAGCTCAGAGCTCTGATGCCGTCGAAGTATCACGACGACTGGGATGGGGCAGTTGCGGCGGAGCACGCCCAGCACGTCAAGGAGATGGGAGGCGTGGATCCGTCCGTCATGGCCGCCGGGTTCAGCCATGAGGCCTTTTCGAATCCCGGCTACTACGACCCCGCAGAGCGGCTCAAGGCGATGGATCGTGACGGGGTGGAGGCTGAGATCCTCTACAGCGAGGTCAGCGCCTTCCGGCACTACCCTCACATGAAAGAGGGCTGGAAGGAGGCCTCGGAGGCCTTCAACCGGTACATGCTCGATTTTGCCTCTGTCGATCCAACACGCTTCGTCCCGGCATATCAGGTGCCACTCATGGACATCGACTTTGCGGTCAAGCAGGTTCGGGGCCTCGCCGCGGAGGGTGCCAAGGCCATCCACATTCCGACGTTCCCTGCGGAGGTCGGGCTGCCCGAGTACCACGACTCTCGCTACGACCCGGTCTGGGCGACGATTTCGGAGTCCGAGATGTCCATCAGTCAGCATCTCGGATTGGTGGAGTCGCTCTGGGACCTCTTCCGCCGCGACCCCACACCACAGAAGGCAATCTTCACGTCGCAACCTGCGATGCGGCTGGCCGAGACGATCGCATTTTGGATCCTGCCGGGCGTGCTCGCCCGATTTCCTGACCTCAGAATCGTCCTGGTCGAGCCCAGCCTCGGTTGGGTGCCCTTCTACTTGGACCTGTTGGACTCCATGGCGGAGGGCCCCTACGACTTTCCGGCCCTCGAAGACAAGCCGAGCGACTACTTCCACCGCCAGATGTACTTGACCTTCGTCGACGATCCCAGGGGACTCGAGCACCGCCACGCGCTGGGCGTCGATCGCATCATGTGGTCCACTGATTTTCCGCACCCGGCCACCTCGTGGCCGAACTCGCGACACGTCGTTGAAAAGAACTTTGAGGGGATCCCCGAAACGGAGAGAGACCTCATCGTGGCCGGCAACGCAGCCCGCGTCTACCGGCTGTGACGACTCCTGACAGCTACGCCGCGAATGGCACCTTTGCCAGGCCGCGGACGTTGGACGAGTGGAATCGCTCGATTCCGGCTCGGTCGACTTCGTAATTCGGGAACCGCCTGACCAGCTCTTCGAGTGCGATCCTCGTCTCGAGCCTGGCGAGCGGCGCCCCCAGGCAGAAGTGGATGCCATGGCCGAATGCCAGGTGGCGGTCGACGGTGCGAGCGGCGATATACCGGTCCGGGTCGCGGAACGCGCGCGGATCCCGGTTGGCCGCCCCGTTGATGAGGAGCACAATCGATCCTTCCGGTATCTGCTCGCCGTATCGCTCGATGGGTGCTGTCGTGACCCGCCCCTGGTAGTGGGACGGAGGATCGAACCGAAGCAACTCCTCCACGGCCTTGGGCCACAACTCGGGATTCGAAACCAACCGTGTGCGCTCATCGGGGAAGTCATTGAGCGTCACCACTCCGGTGGCGATCATCTTGGCCGTGGTCTCGTTGCCGGCGACACCGAGCAAGAGGCAGAAGTACACGATCTCATCGTCTGTCAAGCGCTGCGGTTGACCCTTCTCCGATGGTATGTCTGCGGTGATCAGCGCACTGATGAGGTCTTCAGCGGCATGGGCCCGACGTGATGCGATGAGATCGCTGAAGTAGGCCCAAAGTTCGGCCCCGGCGGCGGCACCGTCCTCAGGCATGTTCATCGATCCATCTTCTCGATGGAGAAGCCGGTCCGAGAGCTCTTTGAGGCGTGGGTTGTCCTGCGCCGGAGCGCCCAGGAGGGCCGCGATGACCGCCATCGGAAGCTTTCCCGCCAACTCCGCCACGAGCTCCCCGCCACCAGTTTCGAGCATCGGGTCGAGCCACGACTCACACATCGACCGGATGGTGTCGTCCAGTTCGGCGACGCGCCGGGGTGTGAACGCACGTCCAATCAGGCGCCTGAGCTCCTCGTGACGCGGCGGGTCGCTGAAGATCATCATGTCCGGTGGCCGACTCCCGCTCTGGATCTGCTCGATCAGGGTGCCTCGAGCCGAGCTCAGGTTCGACCACTCGGCAAGTCCGGCCACCACATCGTCGAACCGGGTGAGGGCCCAGAACCCCATCTCCGGATTCCGGTAGAGCGGCGCCTCGTCTTGCATCCTGTGATAGGTGGGAAAGGGGTCCTCGTGTAACTCGTACGACGAGGGGTCGTACACGAGCGTGGACGTCACTGGTCACCTCCGCGTCGAAGTGCGCCTGGGATGCGATAGTCACCACTCGGACACACGATTCCGTCCCGTGCCATCTACTCACGGTGACTGCCCTGCACCATAGTATCTACTATGCCACCGAGGCCTGCAAGACCGCTCGTCCTTTCGGACCCCGAGCACCAGAGACCCAGCCGTTGACCGAGACGGAATCGACCTGGAACCGTCCCCTCAGGGGCGTCTGAGAATCACACCCGTTCGACTGGCGCAGACGAGAGCCGTCGAGGGATCGAGAAGCTGATTGGACGACCTGCCACGCAGTTGCTGCACCGCCTCGGTGGTGAGATTGAGGCCGTGGATATAGCCCTCGCCGATCAACCCCCCATTCGTATTGCACGGAAGGCTGCCGCCCGGAGCCAGGTTGCCTTCGGCAACGAAGTCCTTGGCCTCGCCGAGACCACAGAAGCCAAGTGCCTCGAGTTGCATCAGGAAGATCGGGGAGAAGGCGTCATAGATCATCGCGACGTCGATGTCCGAGCGGGAGATTCCGTAGCCGTCGAACAATCGGCTCGCCATCGCCGCACAGCCCTCCATGACTGCGATGTCCTTCGTGTAGTGGTTGCTGGCTATCTCCTCTTCGAACAGGCCGGCATTCGCGGCCGCTGCAATCATTATGGGTTCGTTGCTCGCGGTTGAACGCTCGGCGGACGTGATCACCAGTGCGACGGAGCCATCGGTTTCCTGGCAGCAGTCGAAGAGTCGAATGGCCGGCTCGGCGATCCACCGGGATGACTGGTGTTCCATCAGTGTGGTGGGCTTCCGGTAGAAGTGCGCGTTCGGATTGGCGGCGGCATACTCCCGGAATTGCACGACGGCTCGACCGAAATCCTCGTTGGTCGCGCCGTACGCGTGCATGTACCGGACAGCGTTGAGAGACATCCACGATGCCGGCGTGAGCACACCGTACGGAGAGCACCACTGCATTGCCGTCGAACCGGAATGTGACGACGTCCCTCTCCCACCGACGGCGGCTCGACCAAATCGCTCGCCCGAGCGTGCCTTGACGGCCCGATAGCCAACCACGACCTCCGCGATACCGGCCGCGATCGCGGCCGCCGCATGCAGGAGCACGCCTTGGGAACCTCCGCCGCCATACGGAACCCGGCTGGAAAAGTGGATCTCTGGGATTCCCAGTGTCCGGACCAGCTCCGTTTCTTCCACCGGGTCAATCGTGTAACTCACCAATCCGTCGACATCTGCGGGAGTGAGTCCTGCATCGTCCAGCGCGGCGAGTATCGCCTCGGCCGCGAGCTGTGTCTCGCTGCGGCCGGCAGCCTTCGAGAACTCCGTCTGACCGATGCCGACTATCGCCGTCGCATCCTGCAGTCGGTTATCCACGGTCGCCAACCCTGGGCTTGAAGACCGGGACAGCACCGTCGTGACGCGTCGGTCGGAAAGCAACCGTGACAGGCATCCCGATGGTGACGTCAGCCGGATCGACGTCGACCAGATTCGACAACACTCGTACGCCTTCCTCGAGTTCCACCAGTGCGGCAATGACCGGATACTCGAAAGCCGGATTCTGGGGGTGATGGAGGATCGTGAAGCTGTAGACCACCCCTTCCCCCATCAGGTCGACGACGTCAAACATGAGCGAGTGGCACTGCGGGCAGACCGGGCGCGGTGGGTGCCGCAGCCGGCCACACCGTCGGCACCTCTGTGTCACGAGCCGACCCTCCCGGGCGGCGTCCCAATAGAAATGGTTGTCGTCGGTGAGAATGGGAGCGGGACGGGTGACCTCACCGGTTTCGTTCATGGCGCTGCGTCCAGGACCGCACGGGAATCCACCATGGCATCGATCTGGGCGTCGGAGTAACCCAGCCCGACCAAGATCTCCCTGGTCTGCTCGCCGCAGGCACAGGGACCGCGTTGGATGACGGGCTGAGCGGGAGAGATGTTCACCAGCAGGCCTGGGTCTTCGAATCGACCCACGTTGCTCGACCACGTCTCGCTGACCAGGTTCAGCCGCCTCGCCTCCGGGTCGTCGAACAGATTCCGGCAGAAGAGTTCATCAACCACTTCGATGGGCACTCCCCCGTCGTCGAGAACGTTGAATGCCTCTGCCGCCTTCGCTCCCTCGAAGTAGGAGCTCAGCCACTCGACCACCGAGTCATCATCATCTCGGACCGGTGCGCCGGGAACCAGGGTCCGGAGCTTTGTCCGCTGATCTGTCGTCATTGCGGCAAGAAACACCCATTCTCCCCGAACGCAGCGATAGAGGCGGTAGTAGGGAGATAGCCCAAATTGATCGCCGTCCACGTGCCCCCAGTCCGGCTCCCTGCCGTCAGCATGGATCCAGGCGTAGGACGTGTGCAGAAGCCCGGCGTTGACGATCGAGGTGCTGACGGCCTGGCCCTGTCCGGTCTTGTCCCGATGGTAAAGGGCGATCGTGACGGCGATGGCGGCCAGGAGGGCGTTCCCCGTGTCTCCCATGTTGGAGCGGCTCCACAGTGGTGGATTGCCGCTCCCGCAGGCTCCGTCCTCCCACTCGGTCCCCGTCATGGCCGCCGCATTCTGGTCGGTGCCGGGCAAGTCCGACCGTGGACCCTTCTCATACCCCCGGGTGTTGCAATAGACCAGCCTGGGGTAGCGCTGTTGCAGCGTCTCGTAGTCGAGGCCGAGGCGCGTCGCCGCTCCCGGACGCCAGTTCAGCGTGATCACATCCGATTGCTCGAGGAGCTTCTCGAGCACCTCCCTACCAGCCGCATCTTTCAGATTGAGCGCGATGCTGCGCTTCCCGCGGTTCGTGCCGAGGCCCATGTGGGTGCCGTTCCAGTACGTGTCGTGCAGCGCATTGATCTTGATGACCTCCGCACCAAGGTCCGCGAGCACACGCCCGGTAAATGGCCCGGCGACGCCCAGTCCGAGGTCGAGGACGCGAACCCCCGCAAGAGGATGGGCGAGAGGCTCCCGTTCCCGTTCGGTGTGGCCGGAGTGGGCGCTGTCCGAGTCGATTCCAGCGAGGATCTCCTCGGTGTGTTGGCCGGAGCGAGGAGCCGGTCCTGCCACAGCGCCGGGAGTGGCGGAGAACTCCAGCAAAGGGCCCGCGTGGTGAATCCGTCCCTCGTCCGGATCGTCAACCTCGACCACGCAACCATCGGCACGGAAGGACTCGTCGGCCAACGCCTCGCCGGGAGATCGGACGGTGGTGATACCCAATCCCGCCGCCTCCGCAGCGGCGACCCACTCACCGGACGAGAACTTCTTGAACGCCTCCGTCAGTTGGGGGTGCAGGAAGATCCCGGTCAGCAACCCGTCTGCCTCCATCGATACACGATCCGGGTCGTCCCGGTATGACGCATCGAGTTCAACCGGCGAAAGTTCTGCCCCCTCTGCAGCCGACAGCACCCACCGGGGACGGACCGTCCAATGGTGCACCCACTTCCCGTCCGAGCACTGGTAGAGACCCTCGATGGACCTCGAGTCAATGGGCCACATCCAGTACAGCGGAGCATCCGGGTTCTCGACCCGCTGCCAATTCAGGCAGGTTGCAGCGAGCACGCCTTGCAAGAGCGATGTCGTGACGCGTTGGCCAAAACCGCTCACCTGTCGAGCTCGGAGCGCCGCGGCGATCCCGAGCGTCGCGAGGTAGGTCGCGCCGATGCTTGGCCACGGAGTGCGGGGGAAGATCGGCCCATCTCGAGAAGCGCCTCGGATGAGCCCGTCGGGCGCGTCGAACTCCGGGTAGGGGCCGGGACGTCCACAAATGAACTCCATGGGAGTCCCCCGTCGACCCTTCTGGTCGAAGAGGAGACCCGTCCGGGCACCGACGAGCCCGTCATAACCTGGACGATCACGGTGCGCGCCGTGCTCGCCATACGCGGTGATCGAACAGGTGATGAGGCCGGGGTTGAGCACGCTGAGGGCGTCGTGGTCGATGCCGAGCCTCTCCATCGTCCCCAATGAGAAGCTGTCCACGACAACATCGGATGTCTCCACCATCGAGTTGAACCGCCGTCGTCCCTCGTCGCTCTGCAGGTCGAGGCGGCCGCTGCGCTTGCCCCGGTTCCAGACCCGATAGCCGGTCTGCTGGGCAAAGGGGTCGCCACGGGGGGGCTCGATCCGGATCACGTCGGCGCCGTTGTCCGCCAGGAACATGGTCGTCATGGGTCCCGCTATGCCCCATGACAGGTCGAGGACACGCAGTTCTTCGAATGCTCCGGCCATGCGACTCCACCCCTTCGGCAGCTCGTGTCCCTCACCATAGTACTTACTATGGTGAGGGGCTCAGTTGACCATGGGGGGATCCCCGCCGCCGTCGTGGTCCAGCGCTTATGCCCGCGATCGGTCGCCGGCGCCTCCCTGGAGGGCCATGGTGCAACGCACGAACTCCGCGAACTGTTCGGGATGGCTGACATGCGCACTGTGGCCGGCGCCCTCGATCGCGAACAAGCCCGCGCCCAGCGACTCGGCCAGCCGGGTGGCGGCCTCCTGGGAGAAGGGCCATGACTGGAGTCCGACCCCGAACAGGCTGGGCACCTTCAGGTCCTCCCAGCGAAAAGGTGGGCTGAGTCCGAGGACGACGTCGCTCCGAAAGGCCATCCCCTCAGCCCGCCGATGCGCCTTGAGCTCTTCGGGAAGATTCCGCCACGCCTCCTCCCCCACCATCGATGCGTACACACGCTCCGCAAGGGCATCCGTGTCGGCCTCGGCCGCCATGGCCTCGAGCCCCCGCCGGACCGCTCTGGGCCAGAATTCCATCCAAGGCACTTGGGGCTCCCACAGACCGAGCCCCCGGAACCGGTCGGGGTGATTGATGGCCGCCGAGACAGCCACAACGCATCCGAAGCTGTGGGCGACGACGGTGGTGGGTTCGTCACCCATGACATCGAGGAGGTCGTCGACGTGCAGCGCCAGCAACGCGTCCGACCCCGCGGGAAGGGACTCGCCGTAGCCCCGGCGGTCATATTCGATAACCCTGAGATCGGGCAGGTGTTCCGCTACTGGTCGAAAGCTCTTGCCGCGGTCCATGGCACCGTGCACCAAAACCACCCGGGATCGGGCGGGAGCCTGCGGGCCATGTTCGCTGATGGCGATGCCGGGACCGAGTGTTCTGCCGCTCATCGGTCGATCATAGGCACCCGCTCGTATTCCCGAGAATGGACTGGAGGATGGCATCGAGCGTGAACCGGAAGATCCGGTCGAGGTCGACCTCTTGTTGAAGCGTGGTGCTCATGGTCTCGTCGATCTCGGTATCGCTCTGGGCCCACACCTGTGCCCCGCGCACCCGGTAGTCGGGTGAGAGTGCATCTTCGAGCACGATGAAACCACCCAGATGGAGCAGAATGGTTGCAACGGCAAAGGCCGCCTCTTCACCGTGCAGGCCGCTGGCCGTCAGCTCGTGGGCCAGCACCGCCTGGGCCTTGGTGAAGATGGCCTCACCGCGGCCCTGTGTCTTGGAAAGGGCGATGAGTTGGGGGCGGGCCCGTAGCTCTCGCAGGAGAGCGTTCGAAATTGATGCAATGCGCTCGGCCGGTGTGCGACCGTGGGGCGAGATGCTGCCGAACTGCTCGGTGATCTCCTCGATCAACCTGTTGAAGAGCTCGTCCCGGTTGCCGACGTGCCAGTACACGGTCGGGGCCCCAACGCCAAGCTCGGCAGCGAGCTTGCGCATGCTGAAGGCATCGACTCCGCTCTCCTCGACCATCTTCATGGCCGTCGCGAGCACCTTGTCGACGGTGATGGCAGGACTGCTGCCGCCCGATCCGGCTGGACCTGTGTTTCCCTTCTGCGCCACCACCTCTCCCTCGGTTCCTAGAGCCAATCCGGCGACGGCACAGTGCTATTTGAAGTCTTTCGGGTCCGGAACGCCGGCCGGTGTGCCCTCGTGGTACTCCACGAACTCAACCAGGTAGCCGTCGAAGTCCTTCACGTAGGCCATCGTCACTGGCCAGCGCTCGAGCCGACTCGGCGGCGACACCGACTCGCAACCGGCAGCGATCGCCTTGTCGTACAACGCCACGCAATCGTCGGTGTTCACGTAGAGCTTCCACAAGGAGGTTCCCATGTCGATCGGACCTTCCCGGTCAAGGTGCTGAGCAAGCTGCATGCGACTGCCCCCGGCGGGCGACTGCAACACTGCTTCCTTGACGTTGGGAATGTCCGTTCGACTTTGTACCGGAATGCCGATGACGCCCTCCCAGAAGTCGATGGCGCGGTCGAGATCACTGACGTTGATGCAGTACTGAGAAAGGATCGACACCATTGCCCTACCTCCTACCGTCCGATCGGATCACGAGCCGACCACCACTTGACGACAATCTCGAACTCTGCTCACCAAAATGCGCTGGAAGCCGACCGCGACTCCGCGGTGGAGGCGGACGCGAGGCACGCCGCTACTCGGAGACGGTCACGGGAACCGCCTCCGCGCCGGACAACCACGGTCGACCGGCTGCTTCGACGTCCTTCCACTTCTGGAGGTCCACCCCGTCGGTCTGCCCGAGATCCTCCGGGGTGGGCCCGACACGATCGGCCAGAGATTGGAGCTTGCCGACGTCGAAGCTGTAGACCTCGACGGCATTGAGCCCGAGGATCCGCCACGCGTCGTCAACGGGACAATCCCAGAAGGTGTCACGGAGCCACTGGCGCGTGTGGGGCCACGTACCTTCGGGATGCGGAAAGTCGTTGCCCCACATGATGTTGCCGACGCCGATCTCGAAGCGACGCGCGATTTCACGTCTCCGGGTGTTGGACGACCCGATGAAGACATTGCGGTCGAAGTACTCGCTCGGGAGCATCTTCAACTTCGGGGCGATGTCCCCCATCTTCTTGGTGGCGTGCTCTTTCATGTACGCGATGTCGGATCTCCACAGGAGGTCGGCCGCCCACCACGACCCCCCTTCGGTGACGGCGAACTTGAGGCCGGGATGGCGTTCGAAGGCACCGGACCAGAGCAGGAACCACATCGGCCGCATCGTCCAAAAGATGGTCTCGTTGGCATAGATCCCGAGGTCGGTGCCGATCTCTTCCGCGGTGCGGGTCCCGTGTGGGTGTGGACCACCATCTCGAGTTCCTCGCACACGGTCCAGACGGGCTCGTATCGGAGGTCGTTGTACGGGGGGTACGGGCGCCACATGGCAGGAATGAGGACGCCCCCCAAGCCGGAGCTCTTGGCCCTCCGGATCTCGGCGACGGCGGCGTCGACGTCGTGGAGAATCGGCACGATCGCCAGGCCACACCGCCGATCTGGACTGTCACTGCACAGTTCGGCCAGCCAGCGGTTGTGGGCCTGGGCCCCGGCCATCAGCAGCGTCGGGTCGTACTCCCCACTCGCACCCAGGCCGGCGCCGAACGGGGCCGATGCGCCTCCCAACACCGCGTCGGCGTCGGGGAAGATGACCTCGCCCACCACGCCGTCCGCCTCGAGCTCGGCATCCCGGCGAGCCGCATCCCATCCGCCCCGGAGTCCCTCCTCGTTCTCGTCGTACCAGTCCTTGACGAACTCCAGCTCTTCCACCTGGGCGTTCATCGGGGCGCGGAGCGCAGCGCGTTGGATCAGGTCTTCGTCGAAGGCCTCTCGGTAGCGTGGTTCGAGGTAGTCCTTGTACTGAGCGTCGGGAAGCCCGGCGTGGGTGTCCGACGAGATGATCAGGTAGTTCTCGGTTACCACGGTTTGAGATCTCCTCCCGAGAAGGCAAGCGAATGGGAATCGGCAGGGACCTGTTCGAGCGGCACGTTCACCTCGGCGACCTGAGGGCCGACTCGGGCGGCGACAGGGGCGAGCTCCTCGAGATCGAAGCCGTAGACGCCGGCGGCATTGCCTCCCAGCATCGGCCCCACCTCTGCGGGGTCGATCCCGGCAAAGGTGTGTCGCAGGGCTTCGGTGGTGTACGGGTACGTGCCCTCGATGTGCGGGTAATCCTGGCCCCACATGATCTTGTCGATGCCGATGTCGTAGCGGAGGGGTGCCTCGTTGGGACGGAAGAAGCTGGCGCCGACATAGCAGTTGTGAGCCCAGTAGTAGCTCGGAGGCTCGGGGATCACCTTGATCAACTCCGCGCCGAAGTGTGACTCTGCGTTGCCGGCATCGGTGAAGCGGCTGTATTGAAAGTCGAGCATGTTCAGCGTGGCAGGCACCCAACCGGACGACTGCTCGGTGAGCACGAGCTTCAGACGGGGGTACCGGGCGAACACACCGCCAAGGGCCATGTGCCAGAACACTCGATGGGAGAACCAGCCCAACTCCACCATGAACACTGCCAAGGAGGCCAAATGCTCGCCCATCTCAGGGCCGGCAGCGCCGGAATGGTTGTTCACCGGCATGTCAAGATCCTGACAAGCGGCCCAGAGCGGGTCGTAGTCAGGGGCAAAAAGCGGAGGAAGCCCCGAGTCGGGTGGTACGCCGGGCAGCAGGATCCCGCCGAAGAGGTCGTGTTCACGCGCCCAGGTGACTTCCGCAACGGCGTCGTCAATGTCGTTGAGGAAGACCTGAGCCATGCCGGCACGCCGTCCCGGAGTCTCCGCGCAGAAGTCGGCCAACCATCGATTGTGCGCTCGAAGGCCCGCCCAGCGGAGCGCGTAGGTGTCCCGGGTCGGCGGCCTTGCCATCAGATTGCCCGAGGGGAAGAAGGGGGGAATGGTGTTCGGGAACAGGACTTCCGCGACCACGCCATCATCCTCCAGCTCGCGGAGACGGGCGGCGGAATCCCAATTGCGGTAAGCCGTCTCCCCCTGGAGGTCGGCATACGGGTTCACAAAGGACTTCGCCCAGACATCGAACTCGTCGACATACCGGCGTTCGAGGTAGTCCCGGTAGTCGAGCATCTCCGCGCCGGCATGGCCGTCGGATGAGATCACGACGTAGCGGTCATCTGCGAGTGGCTGCATCTCGTACCCCCAAGGGCCTATGACAGCGTTATAGTGCAAACACAAATGATATGCAATCATTCGTTTGCCGTCCCTGTCCGGGGGCGGAAAACGCCAGCTCCGGCGTGGACGTGCGTGGCCCACAAGCCCGCACGTCAGACAAGGGGAGGTCGTCGTGAGGGACGTCGTTGGCAAGGTCGCGGTCGTCACTGGTGGAGGACAGGGAATCGGGCGGGCGCTGGTGGAGCGCTTCGGTGCCGAGGGGATGAAGGTCGTGCTGGCGGACATTGTTCCGGCGTTGGTCGAAGCGACGACGAGCGAGTTGACCGACCGAGGACTCGAGGTCACAGGCGTGGTCACCGACGTGACGTCGTTGGAGTCGGTCGAGGCATTGCGCGATACGACGCTCGAGCGGTACGGCGCGGTTCACCTGGTCTGCAACAACGCGGGGATCGGATCGGGATCCGAGGGCCAGTTGTGGGAGCACCATGTGAACGATTGGCGCTGGTCCCTTGACGTCAACGTGATGGGCGTCGTGAACGGTATCCACGCATTCGTGCCCACCCTTCTCGCGCAGGGTGAGGAGGGTCACGTCGTGAACACCACGTCCAGCAACGGCGGGTTTACCCCGCTGATCAACAGCGCGGTCTATGCGACCACGAAAGCGGCCGTCACCACGATCACCGAGTGCCTCTGGGGCCAGCTCCGCGAGATCGGCGCGAAAGTCAGCGCATCGCTGCTCTACCCCTCCACGTTCTCGCCGGGGATGCTCAACACCGGTATCTGGCGACCCGGGGCCAATCGTCCGGAACGCTATGACCGGCCGAATGCACCTCCGAAGGAGGGGCGCGACGCGCTGGGCGCCTACCTGCAACGTATGGAGGACGCCGGCATGGAGGTGCAGTTCGCGCCCTTGTCGGAGGTGGCTGACATCTGCTTCGACGGGATCCGCAACGACACGTTCTGGATCACCGTCCCCCACGCCCAGCAACAACAAAAGATCCGGGACCGCGCCGCGTCACAGATCGAGGGGAGCCCCCCCGAGTACCTCCTCGAAGCCAACCTGATGGCGTCCAAACCGATCGACACGAAACGTTGACCGGAACCGAGAGCAGAGTGGAACTTCCCACCGAGAAAGAAAGCAGCGTTCGATGATACGGATGAGCGTCCTGTACCCCGCGACCGAGGGGCACGTCTTCGATCACGAGTACTACCGGGACCGGCACGTGCCCCTTGCGCTCCGGACCTGGGGGCTCGAGGGGGCCGAGATCGACAAGGGTGTCGATGGACCCTACGTCGCAGCCGTCCACTTTCGGTTCGATTCCCTCGAGACGATGACTGCAGCTCTCTCGGGTGAGGGCTCGAAGCAGGTCACGGCCGATGTCACGAACTACACCAACATCACGCCCGTCGTGCAGGTCAGCGAGATCGTCTGAAGTCTGTCGGCGACCGAGCACACGCCCCGGAAACAAGGCCCGAGGTGAGATGACACAGATCGTCCTGGTCCACGGGGCCTGGCATGGCGCGTGGTGCTGGGACGGTGTGCTGGCCCACCTGCGCGACCGCGACATCGACGCAGTCGCCCTCGAGCTGCCCTTCACCGGCTTCGCAGACGACGTGGATGTTGTCCGCTCGGCCATCGCATCGGCTGACCAAGGAGTCGTGGTGTGCGCCCACTCGTATGGTGGAGCCGTGGTGAGCCAAGCAGTCACGCAGTCGTCGAATGTCGGTCACCTGGTCTACCTGGCGGCATTCGTCAACGCGGGCGACGCATCTGCCCTGACCGACCGGCCGATCTCGCTCCTCGAGGCCATCGTGACGACCGGAGAGCAGTGCTCCTTCGACCCCGGTTTCGCCCGGTCCATCTTCTATGGCGACAGTGAGCCCGTGACCATCGCCGCCCTTGCGCGCCGCCTCCGTCCCATGGTTCTGGACGCCGCCGCCATCGTCGCATCTCCACCAGCCCCCCGCACGGTCCCCTCGACGTACGTCGTGTGCTCTCGAGACGGAGCCATCCCACCAGAAGCGCAGTATCAGATGGCGCAAGGGCTCGATCGCGTTGTCGTCTGGCCGACCGACCACTCGCCTTTCTTGACCCGTCCGGGCGACGTGGCGGATCTGCTGGAGCGCACGCGTGACGGGGCGTCTCCAAAGGGCGCGCCGGAATAACCAACTTTGATCGGCCTCAGGGCCGGGCGGTACGAGAACCGCAAGCCGCAACCCCCACGGTGTCTCGGCCCATCTCCCACTGGAAAGGCCACGGTCGCCCGCTTCCAGGGCGTTCGTTACAACCGCGTTCTACCCTGATCGTTGTCCCGGGGAATGAGGTCTCCGTGGCTTCCGTGAGGCCTCGTCGGGCCGCGGGTGGAGGCGGCTGGACAAAATTGAAACGTCGTTCTAGTATGTGCCACTCGCCGCTCTCGTCGGCAGAGTGGACCCGCGGACGATAGGAGGCTCAGCTCGCATGGTCATGCCCCGGGACATTGGTGCGATCGACACCATGTTGGGATTCCCCCATCGAGACATGAAGGAGGTCTATCGATTCATTACCCGACAGACCAAGGACACCCAGTCCAACGAGGAGTTCGACTTCCCGGTCGAGTACATGTTCAAAGACGTTCCCGAGAAGGCTCTGCAGGACGTCGACGACCCGATCGCGGTGACACTGCGGGAGATGGACCTGTGGGGAATCGAGAAAGGGCTGATCGGCGTCGGGGATCCGGCCGGCACGGGTGCCCAGGCGCTCAAGCGATTCCCCGATCGGTTCATCCCGTCGTCGGGCGCCGATCCCAATGAGGGTATGGCCGGGGTCAATCGCCTCGTTCGCGAACATGAGACGTTCGGGACCCGGGCCGTCGGCGTGTTTCCGGCGGGAACATTCCCCCAAGTCCCAATCAACGACAAGAAGATGTATCCAATCTACGCCAAGTGCGTCGAACTCGGCATACCAATCTTCTGCTGTGCCGGCATACCGGGCCCCCGCCTGAAGGCATCCTGCCAACATGTCGAGCTCATCGATGAGGTCATGTACGACTTTCCGGACTTGATCTTCGTAACCCGCCACGGTTGCGAGCCATGGACCGAACTGGCCGTGAAACTGATGCTGAAATGGCCTGGTCTGCATTACTCGACGAGCGCCTTCGCCCCCAAGTACTACCCGAAGGACATCATCGACTATGCCAACACCCGTGGCGCCGACAAGATCATCTATGCCGGATATTTCCCCATGGGGCTCTCCCTGGAGCGGATCATGACGGAGATGGTCCACGTCGGATTCAAAGACGAGGTGTGGCCGAAGTTCCTCCGTACGAACGCCCTCAGGGTTCTCGGACTTCAGTAGGGCCACGTGAACACGCCGCACGCACATCCGACCAGAGGAGCGAAATGACGATCACCACCACCGACACCGCGCCCGCTTCGAGTGCCACCGTCGACTACGCGACGTTCGACGCCGATAACCACTACTACGAGGCCACTGACGCGTACACCCGTCACATCGACAAGGCAATGGCGAAGCGCGCCATGCAGTGGGCGGAGATCAATGGCAGGCAACGACTCCTCGTCGGCGGCAAGGTGAACAAGTTCATCCCCAACCCCGTGTTCGACCCCGTGGCAAGGCCGGGAAGCCTCGACGAGTATTTCCGAGGGAAGAACCCAGGGGCGCAGGACATCCGGTCTCTCTTCGGCGACCTCGAACCCATCCGTCCCGAATACCGTGATCGAGACGCTCGTCTTTCCGTCATGGACCGCCAAGGCCTCGACGGGTGCTTTCTGTTCCCGACGCTCGGCGTCGGCATGGAGGAAGCGCTCGCAGAGGATCCGGCTGCATTGGTGGCCGCCTTCGAAGCATTCAACCGCTGGCTCGAGGACGACTGGGGTTATGCCTACAAAGAACGGATCTTCGCGGCCCCGATGATCACCCTCATCGATGTCGATGCCGCGGTGGCCGAGCTCCGTCGTGTCCTCGAGGCCGACGCGCGGATTGTCTGCATCAAGGGTGGACCAGCACACACGCCGAGCGGTCTCATCTCCCCAGCCGACACCCGGTTCGACCCCTTCTGGGGCCTGGTCAACGAGTCGGGCGTGACGGTCGGAATCCATTCGGGTGACGCCGGCTACGGCCGTTACCTGAAGGACTGGGAGCCATCCGGCGACTTTGAAGCCTTCCGCTACTCGCCTCTGCGTACGGTCCTCAGTTCGGACCGCCCGCCATTCGAGACGATGGCAGCCTTCCTGTGCCAGGGCCTTTTTGACCGCTTCCCGAGGGTGCGGGTGGCCAGCATCGAATCCGGCGCGAGTTGGGTGTCCGTGCTGATCAAGAAACTGAAGAAGGCGTACAGCCAGATGCCGGGATCCTTCCAATCGGACCCGGTCGAAAAGCTACGCCAGCACGTGTGGATCGCTCCCTTCTACGAGGACAACCTGGCTCAACTGAAAGAGTTCATCGGTACTGAACATGTTCTCTTCGGCTCCGATTGGCCACACGCCGAAGGTCTGGCCGAGCCACGCAACTTCGCGTTGGACCTTCGACGCCATGGATACAGCGAGGACGAGATCCACACCGTCATGGCCGAGAACGGCTGGACTCTGACACGCCGGGCCGTCCAGTAGTCAGCAGACTGACGTCCAGAGTCGTCCGCTGGCCAAGGAGGCGGGAAGGCCCGCAGGTGAGGACACGGCGCAGCAATCGCGCTGTACGAGACACCGCTTCGTGGATCGCATGTCGAGTTCTCGGCGAGGTGGCGGCCAGAGCGAGCAACAGCGGCGCCGTGATCCGTCCGTCGTTCATGTTGGGGCCGAGACGGCCTCATGCTTTGGGAGACCTTGTATATAATATTTGGGAGGTAAACGACGGGTTCATCCTGTCGTCGCCTTCCACCCCACCCGATGGAAACCCAATCGCTGCGAGGCCAACGACGCATGAGCCAAATGCTTGAAGGAAAGGTTGCCGTTGTCACGGGTGCCGGCCATGGCATCGGACGAGGTCATGCCCTGGAGTTGGCCCGGCACGGTGCCCGAGTCGTGGTCAACGATCTGGGCAGCTCGGTATCGGGTGAGGGTTCCAGCAAGGACGCGGACCTCACGGTCGGGCTGATCGGTGCGCGGGGGGAACGGCTGCGGCGGACTACGGAAACGTTGCCGACGAAGCCGACGCGGAGGCGATGATCCAACGTGCGATCGACGAGTGGGGACGGCTCGACATCCTGGTCAACAACGCCGGTATCGTCCGCGACGGAGCCATTTGGAATCTCACGACAGAGTCCTGGGACGCCGTCATGGGTGTCCACGTCAGAGGACCGTGGCTGACCTCCCGCGCCGCAGCCCGTTATTGGCGATCGCTCGACAAGGCCGGCCGGGACAGCCGGGGTCGCATCATCAACACGACGTCGGGGGCCGGGCTCGTTGGCAATTTCGGTCAGACGAACTACGCGACCGCCAAGGCAGCTGTCGTGGGGCTCACGCTGACCCTCGCACTAGAGTTGCAGCGTCTCGGGGTCACGGTGAACGCCATCGGACCGGCCGGATCGACTCGCATCACGGGCACGATGCCTAATGCCCCTACCATCGTCGAACCGGATGAGATACCCGACGACTCTTTCCATCCGCTCGATCCGGCCGGGAGCTCTCCAGTGGTGGCCTGGTTGGCCTCGGACGAGGCGCAGTACGTCACCGGGCAAGTCATCCGGGTGATCGGCGACAAAATTCACCTCATGCAGGGCTGGCAGGAGGGTGCCTCGGCATCGAACGACGGAAAGCGTTGGGACGCTTCCCAGGTGGGCGACGTCATCGCGACACGGATCTTCGGGACGCGGGGCCGCGGCTTACAGACCTGGTCGAACTAGAGCTTCGCTGCCACCATGGCATCGACGACAGCCGCCGCGTCGCTGTGCGGGCCAACCAACACGCCTTTCCTCCACGTCGACGTCTCGGGGATGCAGGGCACGGCCGCCGACTACGGAAGAATGCCGTGGCTCGGCGCCGGCACGAACGGTCCCCGTAAGCGTGGTTCGCTCAACGCCAAACCGTTGAGCAGGACGTTCCGCAATTGTCGGGGGTCGATGACGTCGTCGTAGCCCATCGTGTTGGCGGTCCGGAGGGATCCAGCTGCCTGGGCGGCGATGGCGCGCTCTCGAGCCTCCTCGTCAAGCTTTGACGACTCCGCCACGCTTGCCGCCGGCGACGCGCCCAGCGTGACGGCGGGGAATGCGAGGGTCAGCGTCTGCCCGTCGAACGGGTTCATCGCCATGATGGTGGAGCCGAACCCGAAGGCCTTGCGCAGCGTCACATGGAACTTCGGTGCGCTGATGCGGTGCTGGGCAACGAACATCCTGGCCACGTGGCGCAACACACCCGAGCGCTCCGCCACGGATCCGCCCATGACGCCGGGATTGTCCGCAAGGAACACCACTGGCAGGTGGAATGCTCCCGCGACGCCGAGAAAATGGGTCGCCTTGTCGGCGGCATCTGGATCGATGGTCCCGGCGAGCACCGAGGGATCGTTGGCGACGATCGCCACGCTGCGCCCACCGATCCGACCGAGCGCAGTCACGACCGCTGCACCGAAGGCGGGTTGCACCTCGAACAGACTTCCCCGGTCGACGACCATGTCGAGAACGGCGCGCATCTTGTAGGGCCGACGCGGGTTCGGTGGGATCACGTCGAGGATCTCATCGAGTTCTCGGGGTGCCGTGTCGCCGGTCGCCAGAACCGCCGCTGCCGTCCACGCGTTGAGCGGGAAGTAGGAAAGATACCGCCGGGCCTCGTCGATCGCCGCCAGGTCGTCGGGCGCAAGGTTGTGCACGACACCGGACTGTTCGACATGGACGCTCGGGCCGCCCAACGCCTCCTTGGTGACGTCCTCGCCCAGAGCCGCCTTGACCAGCGGTGGACCAGCAGTGAACAAAGAGCCGGAGGGTGTCATCACCACGAAGTCGGACAGTGGCGCCGTGAGCGCCCCGTGCCCAGCCGAGGCTCCGAGGACCAGGCACACCATGGGCACGAGACCCGACAGATCGGCGAGTGCCTGGAGGTCGTTGGGCCGACGTCCCGCCGGGGCGTTGACAACGCGATGCCCGGCACCTTCGAGCATGAAGACGAGAGGAACCCTCTCCTGGGCGGCAAGCTGCACCAGGCGATAGCGCTTGTCAGATGCGCCCGTCCCTATGGAGCCGCCCAGGACCGTGAAGTCCTCTGCGGCCGCGATGGCGGGGCGACCGTCGATCGCTCCGATTCCACCGACGAGAGCGTCGGCCGGCGCATGCGGCGCGCCCGGTTCGGGCTCGTTCCCGACCAAGGCACCGAGCTCGACGAACGTCCCCGGGTCGAAGAGTCTCGCCATGCGTTCCCGGGCGTCGAGCTTGCCGGTCGAACGATGCGTGGCGACCCTTTCCTCGCCGCCCATGGCAAGGGCCTCGGCACGCGTCGTGGCCAGCTGGTCCAGGAGCGGCGCCCACTCATCCCGGGTGGCCGGGGTTTCCAGTACGCGTTATCGTAAGGGAGCCGCCGCACCTCCGGGCGTGTCCACGACTCTCGACCCTGCACGGGCGTTCTCGACGTGCACGCGTGACGCAGTCGGCTTGGATCAGGGAAGGATCGCCGGCGGCCGAGGTCCCAGACTCCTGAAATAGTCACGGTCACTCTGATCAGGCGCTCGACCCACTCTGGTCACGGTGTCCACGTCTTTCGCTTCCGCCCTGAGAGCGCGGACGGTCGCCCTCGCCCTCGGACGGATGGCAAACGGGTCGAACGAGAAGTGCCGCATCGCGTTCTCGTGGGTGATCTTGTTGATCTGCTCGTCGGAAAGTGCAGCAAACTGCAGCTCGTTGACTTCGGGGCCATGGGGCCACGAGCTGTCGGAGTGCGGAAAGTCCGACTCCCAACAGACATTGTCGATATTGAACTGGTCGAGGAGGCTCACTCCGACTGGATCGTTGATGAAGCAGCAGAGAACCCGCTGTTTGAACACGTCGGCCGGCCCCATGCCGTCGGGGAATCTCTGTTCGGTCCAACCCGAGTGACGTTCCTGAATGTGCTCAGCCCGCTGGAGGAAGTACGGGATCCACCCGATGTCACCCTCCGTGAGAGAGAACATCAGGTCGGGAAAGCGCCACCAGAAATCGGCCCACAACAGATCGCCCAGCGAGTAGATCGACATCACCGACGAGAGCCCCATGGCCACGGAGGCGGGTGCGTCGGCCGAGGTTGCCGCAGCCTTGGACGACGAACCGACATGCAGGCACAGGACGGTGCCGACGTCCGAGCACGCTGCGAAGAGGGGATCCCAGTGGCCTGAATGGATCGATGGCATGTGGAGAGCGGCTGGATTCTCCGAGAATGTGACAGCGTGGCACCCCTTGCCGGCGAGCCGACGGACTTCGTCCGCCGCCTTTTGCACGTCGAACAGCGGCAAAATGCCGCACGGGATGAACCGATCGGGATAGCCGGCGCACCATTCGTCGACATGCCAGTCGTTGTACGCCCTGATCATGACCTCGTTCACAATCGGATCCGGGCCCTCGTTCAGCACCTGACCCGAGAAGCCGGTCCAATTGGGGAAGTTGAGACCCGCGAGCGTGCCTCCAGCGGACATGTCACGTACCCGCTCCTGCACGTCATAGCAGCCCGCGCGCATCTCGCTGTAGCTGGTCGGGTTGACGTTGAACATCTCTGGGGGCTTGCCGGCGACCGCGTTCAGCCCGAGATTCCGACCCTTCTTCTCGCCGTACCACCATTGCTGGAATCCGTGCTCGTCCGTTTCGACACGGGGCGCCATGTCTCGGTACTTGGCCGGCACGTGATTGCGGAACATCTCCGCCGGCTCGGCGATGTGATCGTCCACGCTGATGAGGATCATGTCATCCGCGTTCATCGGCGCCCCTCGGACCCAGGCAGGCAGCAAACGTGCCCGTCGGCATTCTCCATATTATATTCAGTCTTTCATGCGCTGTCCGGTGGCCTGGACCCTCTGCTCGACGGCGACGCGACGGGACGCACGCTGATGCTCAACGGCCTCCGCGTGGTCGACTGCACCACCGACATTGCCGGCCCCTACTGCTCCAAGCTCTTGGCTGATGCGGGTGCGGACGTGGTCAAGGTGGAACCACCCGAAGGTGACCCGTTGCGGCACTGGGGCTCGGGTGCCCTCTTCGACTACCTCAACACGTCGAAGCGCTCGGTTCAAGGTGACGCCGGAGAATTGCTGGCAACGGCGGACGTCTTCGTCAGCAACGAACCCGTCGACACCGATGCCCTCTGGACCGAGAACCCGTCACTGGTGGTCGTCACCATCACGCCGTTCGGTGGCGAGGGACCCTGGGCTGGTCGTCCGAGCACAGAGTTCACCCTGCAGGCCGCGTGCGGGTCCATCGGGCAGCGCGGCCTCCCGGAGAACCCGCCCCTGTCCGCCGGCGGCCGCCTCGGCGAGTGGACGTCGGGTACGTATGCCGCGCTGGGGGCGATCGCTGCGCTTCGCGAGGCATTTCGCTGCGGCCGCGGGGAGCTGGTCGATGTGGCGATGCTCGACTGTATGGCGGTCACCATGGTCACGTACCCTTCGGTGTTCGCCTCGTTTGCCGGGTGGCCCAAGGCGGTGGGGACGGGACGGACGATCGAGGTTCCCTCAATCGAGCCCACGCGGGACGGGTACTTCGTCATCACCACGAACAGCGCCCAACAGTTCCAGGACTTCTTGCTCATGATCGAGCGGGCCGACCTTGTGGCCGACCCCGACCTCCCTCAGGTCGCCAAGCGATTCCGCCGCCGTGAGGAATTCCTGTCCGCCGTCCACCGCTACACCACGCAGCACACCACAGAAGAGATCCTCGAGGCGGCCGCCTTGTTCCGGATCCCAGCGGGTCCCCTCCTCAACGGCGCGACCATGACCGAATTCGACCAGTTCGTGGCTCGTGGTGCCTTCGTACCGAATCCCTCCGGTCGTTTCCTCCAACCCCGAGTTCCATACCGCATCTCGGGGGTGTCGCCGCGACCGTTCGCCCCTGCACCGTCGCTCGGCCAACACGGCGGCTCGATCGACTGGCCCAGACGGACGGGTGCTGCCCCCCGGGACGGCCGTGCTGCCGACCCAGATGGTGATGCCAAAGCCAAGGGCTGGCGGCTCCCTCTTGCCGACATTCGCGTCGTCGACTGCACTGCCTGGTGGGCCGGTCCGGTGGCCACCGCGGCCCTGGCCGGCCTGGGAGCCGACGTCATCAAGGTTGAATCGGTGACCAGACCGGACAACATGCGCTTTGCCAGTACCCGGCCACCGACGCACGACCGCTGGTGGGAGTGGAGCCCAAATTTCCATGCCGCGAACGCCGGGAAACGCGGCGTGACCTTCGATCTGTCCCGTCCGGAGGGGTCCGAGATGTTCGAGCGGCTCCTCCAGACCGCCGATGTCCTGGTGGAGAACTTCACTCCCCGGGTTATGGAGCAGTTCGGTTTCGGCTGGGATCGCGTGCACGGGCTGAACGACCGGCTCGTCATGGTGCGGATGCCGGCCTTCGGTCTCGATGGGCCGTGGCGGGATCGGACTGGCTTCGCCCAGACCATGGAATGCCTGACCGGCATGTCCTGGTTGACGGGGTTCGCCGACGGGCCTCCGGTTTTGGTGCGGGGAGCCTGCGACCCCTTGGCCGGAATGCATGCGGTCATCGCCCTCCTGCTCGCGCTGATGGAGCGCGATCAGGGTGGCGGGGGCATCTTGGTCGAGGCAGCCATGGTTGAGTCCGTGCTCAATGCCGCAGCGGAACAGGTGGTCGAGTACGGCTCGAGTGGGACGTTGCTCTCTCGGGACGGGAACCGCGGCCCGCAGGCCGCCCCCCAGGGCGTCTACCCGTGCGCCGGCGAAGACCAATGGGTCGCCATTGCCGTCGCCAGCGACAACCAGTGGAAGTCTCTGCGGTCGTTGCTGGGTGACCCGTCATGGGCGCAGCGTGACGACTTGATGCACTCCATCGGCCGGCGCGGTGCACACGATCTCATCGACCGCGAATTGTCCTCGTGGACCAGCCGGCGCCCGGCCGAGGAGTCCACCCAGATGCTTCTCGGCGTGGGCATACCGTCGGCGGTGGTGGTTCCTCCGCGTGACATCGCGGCCAACCCGCAACTCCGATACCGCGGCCTCTTCGAGATGGAGGAGCACGCGGTGACGGGAGCCCATGAGATCCCGATGCTGCCGTTTCGTTTCTCGCGGGTGGACCACTGGCTCAGACTGTCGGCGCCGACCCTCGGTCGCGACAACGACGCGGTCCTCGGGGACCTCGGCTACTCGCCGGCACGGATCGAGGCACTGCGGCAATCTGGGCTCGTCGGCGAGCTTCCCACGAGCCTGTGACGCACCGGAGCGCCGATGCCGCGGGAGCCGGAGGGCCGCTCGCGCTGTCAGGCTGACGCCGCCGCCACGTCGGCCGCCCAGCGGTAGTCGGCCTTGCCACTCGGGGATCGAACGACCTCGTCCACGAAGACCACCTGTTTCGGCACCTTGTAGCCGGCCAGCGAGGCCCGCACCAGACTCATCAACTCACCTTCGGTGGGCTCTGCCTCAGGTGCACGCTGCACGACGGCGACCACCCGCTCACCCCAGCGCTCGTCGGGCACGCCGACAACGACGACGTCGTAGACCGCCCGAGACTGCCGCAGCGCCCCCTCGACCTCCTCGGGGTACACCTTCTCACCCCCCGTGTTGACACAGAGCGAGCCGCGCCCGAGCAACGTGATGGTGCCATCAGCCGCAACCGTCCCCATGTCCCCTGTGAGCGACCATCGCCGGCCATCCCACTCGACGAACGTTGCAGCCGATCTCGCCGGGTCCTTGTGGTACGCCAGGGGAACGCGCCCGGTGCGAGCCACGCGGCCGACGATGCCCGAGCCCGGCACGACCGGACGGCGGGTCTCCTCGTCCATCACCACCGCCTGTTGGGCGGTGAATTGCGGCTCCGGCTTGTCCCCGGTCGGTCCCAAGAAGATGCGGCCGGCCTGGATCCCGGTCTCCGACGATCCGTAGGCGTCGGACAGCGGGATGGAGGGGAAGGTGGCGAGGAACCGATCGCGCAACGCCGTCGACAGCGGCGCCCCACCCGAACTGACCACGGCCAGCGACTCGATGTCGGGTTTCGGCTCGAAGTCGTCCCAGGCGTCGAGCAGGGGTCGCATGACTGCGTCACCGACCGTGCTGGTCGCCGTCACCTTCTCGCGTTCGATCGTGCGCCAGACTTCGTGCGGGTCGAGTGAACCCGTCCACAGCACGACCTTGTTCCCGCTGAAGAGGTGCAGCAGAACCACCCAACCACCGGCAGCGTGCATCAATGGAGCGAGAAGCAGGAAGGTGCTCTGGCCGGGAGCGATGCGTGCCAACAGCTCCTCCACCGATGTGACCTCGGGAAGGGCAGGGTTACCGCCACCCATACAGGCGAAGAAGGCATCCTCCTGCCGCCACACCACACCCTTGGGAAACCCCGTGGTACCACCCGTGTACAGGATGTAGGGATCGTCGCCCGACCGGGACCCAAAATCCCGCCGCGGGCGACGACGACGCCAGCGAACCGTCGTAGGTCGAACCAGTGGCCAGCTTCCACCGCAGCGTATGGACCCGGGGTTCCACCTCGGTCACCCGGTTCGTGAAGCTCCCCTGGTGCACCACCCCTACGAGGTCGGCATCGTTGAACAGGTGCTCCAACTCCCCCGCCGTGTACCGATAATTGATGTTGATCGGCACGGCTCGGACCTTGTAGGCGGCCAACGTGGCCTCCACGAATTCAACACAGTTCTGCAGATACAGGCCGACATGGTCTCCGGTCTGCAGACCCTGCTCAAGGTACCAGTGGGCCAGCCGGTTCGACTGCTCCTCGAGTTGGGCGTAGGTCCGGCGCTGTTCGCCGCAGCAAAGGGCGACCCGATCGGGCACGCAGTCGGCGACTGCCTCCCAGAGGTCGGCCAGATTGAAGACATCCATCGAAGCGGGCGACTTCTAGCGGGCCCGGGCTGGATCGAAGGCCGCGAGGCGTATCGAGACGCTGACCCAGGGACTACCGGGCCACGG
The DNA here is from genome assembly GCA_963787525.1 of uncultured Acidimicrobiaceae bacterium. GTDB lineage: Bacteria > Actinomycetota > Acidimicrobiia > Acidimicrobiales > RAAP-2 > Bog-473. The sequence continues at coordinate 131,506 of CAWBDK010000002.1, forward strand.
GCAGGAGTTCGCGCCAACGCGGAGCGTCACCGGGCGACCACGCCTGGTCGGGCGCTGCCCACGACCCGTCGAAGTGCCACGCCCCCCGAAAACATTCGTTCGTATACTATATTCGATATTCGACGCCGTGTATGGTGCGTCACGCAAGCTCACGAGCGGGCCGCACCCAAATCGGGCCGCCCTGGCCTGCACCATCGGCCGGGGGGTCGCGTCCCTCGGTTCAGGGAGGGAACAATGATCGCAATTTCCCCGGGGATACCAGCAGCCGAAGGTCGGTTTGTGCATCTTCCCTCGACGACCCGATACCCCGCTCGTGTCGGAGTGCTGATTTAATGACCCGATCGCAAACTGGCCCGGGGAGGGTGTGAGGATGTTCCGCAAGGGATCAGACAAATTTCGAACGTCGGCGCTGCCACTGGCGATGGCGACCATGATGCTCGCCGGGACGTACGTGGCGGTCTCGTCGACCGGTGCCGGCGCCGCGACGTCAGCCAGCCGGACGTTGTCGGCGAGCGCCCCCACCAACGGCGAATGGCCCGGGGTCGGCAAGATCTGCGAACCGGGACCCGGCGGTGCCTCCTCGGTCCGCGGTGTCGGCGCGAAGACCATCAACATCGCCGTGTTCAACGACGCCTCCAACACCGTCGAGCCGGGACTCGAGGCCGAGTTCCCCCAGCAGGCCGCTGCCTTCGCCGCGTGGTGCAACGCCTCGGGGGGCATCAACGGTCGCCACATCGTCATCGACAACCGTGACGCAGCGCTGTTCAACGCAGCGCAACAGGTGACAGCCGCCTGCCAGAGTGACTTCATGGCGGTCGGCGGCGGCATGGCCCTCGACCAGCCGTCGGTCCCCATCCGTGAGCAGTGTGGGCTGGGACAGATCAGCGGCTACGTCGTCTCGGACGCCTCCGATCTTGCCACCGACCAGGTCGACCCGAGCGGCATCAACACTGACTCGGTGACCGATGGTTGGTTCGGGGCGTTGGCCAAGGCCTACCCGCAGGCGGTCAAGCAGGCCGGCATGGGTGCGGCCGACACCCCCTCCGTGCTCGAGCCCGAAACGAAGTACGAGTTCGGCGCCGAGGCGCAGGGCTGGCACGTCGTCGACTTCCCGGAGCCCCCGGTCTCGGTGGAGAACTGGGCGCCCTACGTCGAGGACTATCAGAGCAAGGGGGCCCAGGCCCTGTGGCCCGCCGACACCGCCAACTTCACCCCCTTCGCCCAGGCGATGACGACTGCCGGCTACCACCCCGCCTTCGTCTTGCTGGGGACCCAGTTCGCCAATACCCAGACCCAGCAGGCCGTGGCCGCGAACCCCACTCTGCCGCCGGTCTACGTCGAGACGTCGTGGTGGCCGCTGGCGATGGCCTCGCAGAACCCCTCGACCGAGCAACTCGTCCAAACCATGCACACCTACGCCAAGGGCGACACCGTCGACTTCGACGACGAGGAGGGGGCCGAGGCGTGGCTCCTGTGGGCCAAGGCGGCCTCGGCCTGCGGCACCAGCCTCACGGTGACGTGCGTGCTGAACCAGGCGGCAACCGTGAAGAACTGGGACGCCGGAGGCATTGAGGCGCCGATCGCCAGCTTGACGCTCTCCAACGAGAACCCCCAGCCCTCGCCGTGCTTCGCCATCCTGAAGATCGAATCCAAGGCGATCGTCTACGACAAGGCGATCACCAAGCCCACGCAGTCCATCTGGAATTGCAACCCCAAGAACGTCCTCCACCTGACCTCGCAACAGCAGCACCAGCTGGCGTCGTTGTGAGCATGGAGTCGTCAGGCCGCGGAGGTGGGTGCGAACTGCATAGTCTTGCCGCGGCAGACGACTGACCATCCTGTCGGGGGGCGGCTGTGCATGACTTCATCATCTTCACCATCGGCGGACTGGCTGCAGCGGGCATCTACGCGATAACGGCGAGCGGCCTGACCCTCACCTACACGACGACCGGGATCTTCAATTGGGCGCACGGCGCCATCGGGATGGTCTGCGCCTTTGCCTACTGGCAGATGAGCATCGGCTGGGGCTGGCCCACGCTTGTCTCAATGCTCGTCTGCCTCTTCGTGGTGGCCCCCGCCATCGGCATCGCGATCGAAGTGGCGGTGATGCGCCGCCTCGAAGGTGTCTCGGAGGCGTCCAAACTTGTCGTCACGCTGGCCATCGCACTCATGCTCTTGGGCCTCGCGCAATGGATCTGGAACCCTACGACCTATCGGGCGTTGCCTCCCCTCTTCAACAACGACACCTTGGTCCTGGGGTCGATCAGGATCTCCTACAACGACGTGACCGTCTTGATCCTGGCCCTGGTCGTCGCCATCGGGCTGCGGCTGTTCCTCTACCGCACCCGGATGGGCGTCACCATGCGAGCCAGCGTCGACGACCGGACACTCACCTCGCTCAACGGCTCGAGCGCTATTGCCAATGCCCGCAACGCCTGGATCATCGGCTCCATGCTGGCCGCGCTGGCGGGGATCCTCATTGCACCCACCCTCACCCTGTCGGCCTCCGCGCTGACGCTTCTCATCGTCAACGCGTACGCGGCGTCGGTCATCGGGCGCCTGCGCTCCATTCCGATGACCTTCGTCGGTGCGATCATCCTGGGCCTTTCCATCGCGTACTCGGTGGCCTATCTGCCCCAGAACCCCTACATCCAAGGGTTCGAGAACGCGGTGCCCGCGATCATCCTCTTCATTGCCCTCTTGGTCCTGCCCCAGTCGCGCCTGCGCGGGCACCGGCAGCTTCGGAGCCGCGAGCTCGCCTTCCGCCCCACGTGGAACGGCACCGGCCTGTTCTGCGTCGGCACGATCATCGCCGCCATCTTCCTGGCCACCACCGTCTCGACGCCCGACCTGTTCAGCCTCAATCGCATGTGGGGGCTGGCCATCGTCGGGCTCTCGGTCGTCCCCATCGTCGGGTACGCGGGACGCCTGTCGTTGTGCCAGATGACCTTCGCCGGCATCGGCGCCACGATGGTGGGGCATCTGGGTGCCCAGGGGAACCCCCTTTCCCTCCTGGCCGCAGCCGGCGTGTGCGCTGTGATCGGCGTCATCGTCGCCATTCCCGCCCTGCGACTCTCGGGCATCTACTTCGCACTGGCCACCGCGGCATTCGCCATCACCATGGACAACTGGGTGTTCGTGCTCCCGTCCTTCAACCTCTTCGGGCATCCCTACGCTCCCTTCGGCTCGGGGTCGCTCGTCTACGCTCCCTTCCGCATCGGATCGCTCGCCCTCAACTCCAAGACGTCGCAGTTCGTCGCGGGGTCGGTGGCCTTCGTGATCCTTGTCGTGCTCGTGGTCGCTGTGCGGCGGTCGGAGTTCGGGCAACGCCTCCTGGCCATGAAGGACAGCCCCGCCGCGTGTGCCACGCTGGGCATGAACGGCCGGGCCTCGCTGATCGGAGTGTTCGCCTTCTCGGCCGCCCTGGCGGGCGTCGGCGGCGGGATCTACGGCACGGCCCTCGGCAGCGCGGCGCCCGACGTCTTCCAGTTCTTCAACGGGCTCTCCGTGCTCTTGGTGATGGTTGTCTTTGGGATCACCTCGTTCGGTGCGGCAGGGTTGAACGGCATTTACCAGGGATCGCCGCTCTTCACCAACCTCTTCCCTTCGCTCACCCAATTGCCGCTGCTCCTCGTCGGCCTCGGCGGCATCGGCGTGGGGACCACGCCCAATGGGACCATTCCCGGCAGCATCCGCCCGGTCTACCTGTCGGTGGCGCGACGCCGCTGGCTGCTGGCCCTGATCGTGGCGGTGGTCGGGGCGGCCTGGGCGCTCCGGCTGAGCGGGGCGATCGGCAACTGGACGATGACCATCATCATGGTGATCGACCTCGCGCTGTTGCCGGTCCCGGCGTACGTGGCCGACTACCGGGCGAGGATCGCGCCGCCCGCATTCGGCCTGCCCGAGCGTCGGTCGAAGGAAAAGCGGGATGCGTGGTTCGCCGAAGCGGTGTCCGACGACGGCCCTCTCGGGCCGGCCGACCCGCTCGCCTCACTGTCGGGAGCCGGAGGCACCAGTGGGGCTTGAAATCCGTGGGGTCTCGGTCCGCTTCGGGGGCTTGGCCGCGCTGTCCGAGGTGTCGCTCAGCGCCGCTGAGGGTGCGATCACCGGATTGATCGGGCCGAACGGAGCCGGCAAGACGACCCTGTTCAACGTGGTGACGGGGATGCAGCGTGCCACGGCGGGATCCGTGAGCCTCGACGGTCGGGATCTGCGCTCGGTCTCGTCCTACCGTCGGGCCCGGCTCGGGCTCGGCCGCACGTTCCAACGCCTGGAGCTCTTCGGGACCCTGACCGTCGCCGAGAACATCGGAGTCGCCGCATCCATCGCGCAGCGAGGCGTCGTGAAGGCCAGGTCGAGAACGATCCAGGAGATCCGCGTGGAGCTGCTCGATCGGCTCGGACTGACGTCCGTGGCCAATGACCGGGCCGACACCTTGCCGACGGGGACCGGTCGACTCGTTGAGCTGGCGCGTGCCCTTGCCACCAGGCCCAAGGTCCTGCTCCTCGACGAACCGGCGGCCGGCCAGGACACGGACGAAACCGAGCGTTTCTCGGAGGTTCTACGCTCACTGGCGAACGACGGACTCGCCATTCTGCTGGTCGAACACGACATGGAACTGGTCATGAACGTCTGCCATACCGTCGTGGTCCTCGACTATGGCCGCGTCATCTGCACCGGAACGCCGGCGGAAGTCCGAGCCGATCCCGAGGTCCAGGCCGCGTACCTCGGCACCGTGTCGGCGGCCGTGGCCGATGGCTGAACCCCTCTTGGAGTTCCGGGGAGTGCGGGCGGCCTACGAGGAAGTCGAGGTGATCCACGGGATCGACGCGACGTTCGAAGAGGGCCTCGTGACCGCTGTCCTCGGGGCGAACGGTGCCGGAAAGTCGACCCTTCTCGCCTTGGCGGCCGGCATCATGGGGCCGAGCGAGGGTGAGGTCCGCTTCGCCGGTCAAAAGGTGCGCGTGGGATCGACGTCTTCGTTGGCCCGCCGGGGGCTCTGCCTGATTCCCGAAGGCCGCGGCGTGTTCCCCAACCTGACCGTGCGGGAGAACCTCTGGGTCATGACACACAGCGGTTCGGGGCGCCGACACGTTGAGCGTTCCGCCTTCGAACGGTTCCCTCGCCTGGCCGACCGCGCTGACCAGCCGGCCGGCACGCTGTCAGGCGGCGAGCAGCAGATGCTGGCGCTTGCCCGCGCCGTGGCAACGAGCCCGCGGTTGCTCATGCTCGACGAGCTCTCCATGGGGCTTGCGCCCATCGTCGTCGACGAGCTCTACCGTCATGTCGTCAACCTGGCAGCGGAGGGGATCACCGTCGTCGTCGTGGAGCAGTTCGCACGCACCGCGCTGGCGGTTGCCACCTCGGCCATGGTGATGGCGAACGGACGGATCGTCCGAACCGGGGCGGCACGCGACATGGAGTCGGTGCTCCACTCTGCCTATCTGGGACCCGTTCAACCGGCGGGGGCGGGTTCACCCGTACACAACGGGACGTCAGATCACACCGACAACGGTGCGGGAGCCCCTTAGGAAACGTCGGGTTTAGAGGGACTGCATTCGCTGAAGGCCCGTCCCTCTCGTCAGGCCCAGACCGGAGGCACGTCCCAACGAACTCGTCGAGGTGGGCCACGCTGGACCTTCTAGCGGCCCGAGGCGGGATCGAACGGCCCGCGCCCCATCTGGTCGCGCACCGTGACCACGGCAGCGTTCGTGAGCGTTCGGCGCTGCCAATTGGCCCCGTCGACGACGAGCGTATGCCCGGAGATGAACCGGGCGAAGGGTGAGGCAAGGAAGGTCGCCGCCCAGCCGAGCTCTTGGAGTCGCCCGACCCGTAGCGCCGGCTGACAGGCATCCTTCTCGTTTGTCCGGTCGAGGTTGCCCTTGATGTCGGCCGTCATGTCCTCGTGGGGGAAGAGGCCGGGTACCAAGCCATTCACCTGAATCCCATACGGTCCCCACTCCACAGCGAGCGTCTCCACCATGTTCTTCACCCCCGCCTTCGCAGCGGCGGAGTGGGCAAATCCGGGCCCCCCGGTCCAGGCGTACGACGCCCCGACGTTCACGATGGACCCGGCCGTTCCGGCCTCGACGTGACGCCGGGCGAACTCACGCGAGCAGAAGAATGTGCCGTTGAGTGTGATGTCGACGACGGTCCGCCAAGCATTGGGTGACATGTCCTCGGCGGGAACCGGAAAGTTCGCCGCCGCGTTGTTGATGAGCACAGCGGGGAGGTCAAAAACCGCCGTCGCCTCTTCGAAAGCGGCGCTGACCTGTTCGGCATCACGGATGTCGCACGAGACGCCGAGCACGCGGGCCCCGAGGGCATCGACCGCTGTCCGGCCCACGTCGAGATGTTCGCCTTTTCGGCTGGCAATCACGATGTCGGCCCCCAGCCGCGCGAACTCGGCCGCAATGGCCTTGCCGAGCCCGGTCCCGCCACCCGTGACGAAGACACAGGAGCCCGCATAGGTCCCAGCGGGCAGGGCCAGCGTTCCTGCGGGTGGCGGCTCGGGAAGTCCGCTCTGTTGGGTCATGGTCAGCTCCCCGTGTAGTGCGGCTCGCGTCCTTCGGCGCTCGCCGCTCGAAATTCTGCGAAGTCAGATGACTTGTTGATGAAGGTCTGGTAGATCAGTTCGTCCTCCATGGAGGACCGTACCCCGGGTTCGCTGAGGTGTCGCAGGACGCGGCGGGCCATCTTGACCGTGACTTTCGGCGAGGCGGCAATCTTGTTGGCCATTTCCCACGCCGTGTCGTCGAGCGCCTCCGGCGCCACGATGCGCGAGACAATCCCGTGTCCGTAGGCCTCCTCGACACTCATGGTGCGCCCGGTGAGTATGAGATCGCTGGCCACCCCGCTGCCACAGATCTCGTGGAGGCGCCCCATCCCGCCGGTATCCGGGATCACGCCATGGCCTACTTCGGGAAGCATGAAGCGTGTCCCCTCGGCCGCGATCCTGATGTCGCACAGGAGGGCCCGCTGGAAGGATCCACCGATGGCCCATCCCTGGACCGCCACGATGATCGGCGCGTCCAGTTCGAACACCTGCAGAATTCCCTGATGGCCGCGCGTCATGAGCTCGTGATGGCTGAGCGGGGTCGCGTTGTTCCCGATGACGGACACATCCCGGCCGGACGACCACGCCTTCCCCTCGCCGCGCCAGATGACGGCGCGCACTTCCGGGCGGCCCTTCAGCTCGGAAAGTATTTCGAACAGCCGAGCGTCCATATCGTCATCGAACGCATTGCGCTTTTCGGGATTGTTGTTGGTGATCACGGCAACGCTGCCGTGCACCTCGAGAAGCACCTTGTCCGTCATCCGATTCCTTCCTTCGTCGGGTACGCCCTGTGAGAAGTTACGCTCATCTGCTTCGAGCTTGCTCAATCCAACGCGCGAAATGGCTGGTCTTTATCTGGGCGCGGCTCCGCGGCAAGCCGAGAACGCGCTCGCCGAGCGCATTTCGCTGAATATTGTCCGTCCCGCCTCCGAGCCTGGACGACCACTGGTTCAAGAAGGCCAGTTCCCAGATTCCGTTGTCGAGCGCCGCACCGTCGGCGACCATCCCGTTGGCGCCGAGCAGCTGCATGAACAGCTCCCCCGTGAGGCTCATGTGCCGAGAGACGAACAGCTTGGTGGTCGACGCCTCCGGACCCGGCAGACGGCCCTTCGAAAGGGCTGTCTGCACGCGGTAGTTCATGAACCGGAGGAGCTCCACCCGGGTGTAGAAGTCGGCCAGGTGCTGGCGGATGAGCGGGTCGGTGCTCTTGGCGCAACGGCGAGCCAGGGCCACAACCTGCCCGACGGTGAAGCCCTGCCCCGTACCGCCGATGAGCGCCCGCTCATAGCTCATCGTCGTGTGGGCCACGGCCCACCCACCATCGACCTCCCCCACCACGTTCGCCGCGGGGACCGGCACATCCGTGAGGTAGACCTCGTTGAAGTGGGCACTCCCGGTGATCTGGCGGAGCGGACGAACGTCGATTCCGGGAGCGTGCATGTCGACGAGGAAGTAGGTGATGCCCTTGTGCTTGGGGACGTGGGGATTCGTCCGGGCGATCAGAATCCCCCAGTCGCTGTGTTGGGCACCTGACGTCCACACCTTCTGGCCGTTCACCACGAAGGTATCCCCGTCTCGTTCGGCGCGGCACTTCAGCGCTGCGAGATCCGACCCGGCATCTGGTTCTGAGAACAGCTGGCACCACACCTCTTCGCCCTGGAGCATGGCTGGGAGGTAGCGGTGCTTCTGCTCCTCGGATCCGTGCGCGATGAGCGTCGGTCCAGCCATGCCGATCCCGACGGAGAAGACTCCGACCGAGACGTCGTACTTGACCATCTCTTGATTGAAGATGGCCTGGTGCCACGCGCTGTCACCCCGTCCGCCGTACCGGACGGGCCAGGTGATGGCGCCCCAGCCCCCTTCGAAGAGGGTGTGCTGCCACTGGCGACACCGGCGGGCGTAGTCGGGATGCATGGGGTTGCGCGACCAGTCGTCCAGACCTTTGCGGACTTCCGCGTGCTCCCTGAGCCACGCCGACGCCTCGCGGCGGAACTGGGCGTCCTCTTCCGTGTCGTCAAAGTCCATCAACGTCTCCCCCGCACCGGGACTCGGCCACAAAAGGTGAGAATCGCCTGCGGCCGGCCGTACGACCTCAGACGGAGGTGGATCACGAGCCTCAGCTGACGGCCCAGATCGCGAATTTCCGGGTCGGCCCGCACGGATGTGACTCCTCCCGAAAGCTACGTTCGTATACTATATTTGAAATCCGTGCGGGAGATCGGCACGGATGACCCCGGGCATGCGCCATATGTCTTGAACTGTCCGTTCAGGAGGGTAGACACGTTGCATGGACTCTGGAACGTGGCTGCCCCGTGCACCTCTACCGTAGGCACTGAGAAGCGGTTGCGGCGTGCCTGACGCCATCACCGACGAGGGGATCGCCCGACTGCGCCAGCGGATCGGGGTCGCGCGTCCGCACACCAACCCGCCCCATTACCGGATCCCCAACGAGGATGCCTTTCGGCACGTCGCCGAGGCGTACGGCGACGACAACCCCCTGTGGTGCGACCCGTCCTACGGTGCCCGAACACGGTGGGGAGGCCCGATCGCCTCCCCTCATCTCGTCGGCGGCGACACCCTGATCGGAGAGGACGAGGTGATCGCGCTCGAGGGGGACACGAAGGCGCTGATGAAGGGCGACCCGCTCGGAGGGGTCCATGCCTTCTACTCGGGATCGTTCCGGGAGTGGTGGAACCCCCTCCGACCCGGCATGCGCGTGACCCGTCGCAACGCCCTCGTGGGCGTGCACGACAAGGTCGGTGACTTCGCCGGGCGCACGGTCCACGAATGGCTGGCCGAGGTCTTCGCCGCCGCCGAGGGTCCTGTCCTCTCGGGGCAGTACCGCCTGATGATCCGCGCCGAGCGGGAGAAGGCGACCGAGCGCAAGAAGAACGATGAGGTCGAGATCCGCCCCTACACCGACGGCGAGATCGCCGCCATCGGCGAGGCAGTCGCCGGGGAGAGAGCGCAGCGGCGCGGCGCGGCGCCCCGATGGTGGGAGGACGTGTACGAGGGCGACGAGCTCCCGCCACTCGTCAAGGGACCTCTGCGGGTTACCGACATGGTGGTGTGGCACACCGGCATGGGCATGGGGCTCTACGGGGTGGCCGCACTCCGGCTGGGCCACGACCAGCGGCAGCGCATGCCCCGCTTCTTCCAGCCGGACGACCTGAACATCCCCGACGTCCAACAACGCGTGCACTGGGATCCCGAATGGGCGCACCGGGCGGGGAACCCTGCCTCCTACGACTACGGACGAATGCGCGAGACGTGGTTGATCCACCTGTGCACCGACTGGATGGGTGACGACGCCTGGCTGTGGAAACTGGATTGCCAGTTCCGCAAGTTCAACTACGTGGGCGACACCCACTGGATGCGAGGGCGGGTCACCCGGACGTATCTCGCGCAGGAGGATCGGCCGGCCGTTGACCTCGAAGTATGGGGAGAGAACCAGCGAGGCGAGACGACGACCCCGGGCCATGCGACGATCCTCCTGCCCTCCCGCGAGCACGGCGAGGTCCGTCTCCCGCAGCCGCCCGGCGGAGCCGCCACCTGCCAGGACGCCCTCGATGCGTTGGCCGACCGGTTCGCCGCCGAGGAACAGCCGTGAAGCCGTACCCCGAGCTGCCACCGGGGATCACCCGAGAACAAGACGGAGCGGTGTTGCGGCTGCGCTTCAACCGCCCGGAGCGCCGCAACAGCCTCACCGATCCCATCGTGTATGCGCTGACCGACACGATGGACGCGGCGGCGAGCGACGAGTCCGTGAGGGTCATACATCTCGAGGGTGAGGGAGAGCACTTCTCGTCGGGCTTCGATCTCGCAGAGCGGACGCCCGGTCCGGAGCGCCCCCGGGTTGGTTCGGTGCATCGACGCATGAACGGGCACGTCAACCGCCTCATCCCGGCCATGCTCACCTGCCAGACACCGATCGTCTGCACCGCCCGCGGCTGGGTCATCGGGCTCGGTCTCGACATCCTCCTCGCCACGGACTTCGCCCTGGTGGCGGACGATGCCCGGCTCTGGGCGCCCTTCACCACCTTCGCGTTCACGCCAGACAGTGCGGCCACCTGGCTCATCCCCCGTCTTGTGGGCGTGGCCCGCGCCCGGGAGATGCTCGTGTTGGGAGAGAAGGTTTCGGGAGCAGAGGCCGCCTCTTGGGGGCTGGTCCATCGCGCCGTGCCGGTCGACGAGCTCGACGCCGTCTCCGAGGACCTCGTCCAGCGCCTGGCTGCCGCACCGACGGTCGCGGTCGGTCTCACCAAGTTGTTGCTCCACCGCGCGCTCACGTCCGACCTGAACAGCCATCTGGCCGATGAGGCGTGGGCCATGGAGGTCTCCAGCCGCTCCGAGGACTTCAAGGAGTACGGGCAAGCGAACAGAGAGAAGCGCGCGCCTCGCTTTACCGGGCGATAAGCCACCCTCGCTTCAGCGCCCACGCGACCAGCCGGATCGTTCGGATATAATATTCAAGGTGGAATACGCGGGGGCAGAGTCGGGACCAGTCGCCGCAGCGGGACGACCCCTCGAAGGTGTCCGCGTGCTGGCCATCGAGCAAATGCAGGCTCTTCCCTACGCCACCCAGCTCTTGGCGCGTCTCGGTGCTGACGTCGTCAAGATCGAACCGCTGGCCGGCGAGCTCGGCCGGGCGTCGCTGCCGGCGATGTCCGATCCGCAAGGTCGATCCGTCGGGGCGACCTTCCTGCGCAACAACTTGAACAAGCGGACTCTGTGCGTCGACCTGAAACATCCGGACGGACGTCAACTCGTGCTCGACCTCGCTCCGCGCTTCGACGTCTTCGCCGAGAATTTCAAGGCGGGCGCAATGGATCGCATGGGACTCGGCTACAACGACCTCGTGGCGGTCCATCCGCAGGTCGTCTACGCGTCGGTATCGGGTTTCGGCAATTCGGTGCCGAGCCCCTACCGCGATCGGCCCGCCTTCGCTCCGATCGTCGAGGCCATGTCGGGTGTCTACGAGATGAAACGCACGGGCGACCTCCCGCCCGTCGTGTCGCCCGTGGGTGCGCTCGGTGACATCGGGGCGGCGCTGTACACCACCATCGGGATCCTCGCCGCTCTCCGGGACAGGGACCGGACTGGACGTCCGGGATACGTCGACGTCGCGATGCTCGACGCCGTCATGGCCATGACCGACATCGTCACCAACTACTGGTCGATGGGCGTCGATGGAGGCGACTCCGGCGCGGTGATCAACCATGGCTTCCGTGCCGCCGACGGCTGGTTCGTCATGCAGGTCGCCCGCGTCCACGTCTTCGAACGCCTCGCTCACCTCATCGGGCATCCCGAGTGGATCACCGAGGAGCGTTTCGCCACCCCGTACGGCTGGGTCCAACACCTCGAAGAGGTCATCCGCCCCGCCATCGAGAAGTGGGCGGCTGGGCGGAGCCGGCAGGAGGTGTGCGAAGCGCTGAGCGGGGCCGGCATCGCCGCCGGCCCCTGCGCCAAGCCCGAAGATCTGGTTGCCGACGACCACGTCAGCGCTCGTCACATGCTGGTCGGCATCAAACGGACGGATGGTGTCGACCAGCCGGTGCTGGTCCCCGGTAACCCTGCCCTCATCGTCGACCGTGGCGACGGTCGAGACCGGCGCATCCCATGGCTCGGAGAGCATACGGACGAGGTCTTGCGCGATGAACTCGGACTGACCGACGACGCGATCGAGAGCCTGCGGTCGTCGTCGGTCGTCGGATGACGCACCGGACCCGACTCGGCTACGCCTGACCCGACTGTTCGCCCCGGCCCAGTCGGGCGCGCAGTCGCCCCAGGGCAGCGGTGAATTCGGGCTGTCCCATGGACCACCGCTGCCGTTCGACTTCCAAGGCGATGGCGTCCGAGGCCCGCACGCAGGCGGCGCTGTCGTCCAGCGTCCGTCGTGTCAGGGCCACGAGCGGCCGATTGTGTCCTGCCGCGCACGCCGCCAGCTCGTAGGCCGCCTCGAGCAGCTCACTCTCGGGAACGCAGCGCCAGGCCAGCTGGCGGCGGGCCGCCTCCTCGCCGTCCAACGACGCACCGAACAGGGCCAACGCGGCGGCACCCTGGCGACCGATCCGCTGACGCAACTGCCACAGGTGACCTCCGCCGGGGTGCATGCCAATGTCGAGGAACCTGGTCTCGAAACGAGCCGAAGGCGAGCACACGATCACGTCGCAGGCGAGGGCCAGGTTCATCCCCGCCCCGAGTGCGGGGCCATTCACCGCGGCCACGGTCGGCAACCCACACTCCATCACGGCCACGAATCCGGCGTACATCTCGCCGAGCGGAGCCTTGGGTTCGAGGAGATCGTCGACCGACCCCCCGGCGCAGAACACCGTGCCCGTCGCGGTGAGCACCATCGCCCCGATACCGTCATCGGAGACCACCTGGTGCACCGCCTCTGCCAGCGCCCGGGTCATGGTGAGCGACAGAGCGTTGCGATCCGCCGGATGGTCGAGGGTGACGATGGCGACGGCGTCGCGACGGTCGACTCGTACAGCGCCCCGATCCGGTTGCGAGGCTGCCACTCCCCCGCTCCTCGGCATTCTCATAACATATACAACTGTGCCGGACACAGACGGAACCGACCGGGCCTCCGCTGACCGGCAGCCTCGCACGATCCCCGAGGCGTTGGATCAGGCGGCGGACCGCTTTCGGGACGACGAGGCCCTGGTGGACGGGACGACCCGGCTCTCGTTCCGAGATTTGGCCGAACGCGTCGACCTCGTGGCGCGCGCCCTCGTGGCGAGCGGTGTCGAGCGCGGCGACCGCGTGGCTCTGTGGGCTCCCAACAGCGCCGCATGGGTGATCACCAGTTTCGCCGTCTACACGATCGGTGCTCTGCTCGTGCCTCTCAACACCCGATACCGCGGCGAAGAAGCGGGCCACGTCCTGCGCACCTCGCGGGCGCGCCTGCTCTTCACCGTGACGGACCTGCTCGGCTCCGACCTCGTGGCGTTGCTGGCCGTCGTACCCGGACTCGAAGCGCTCGAGGAGATCGTGGTGCTGGAGGGACCGCCGCGGCCGGGGAGCACCACACTCGCCGAGTTCAACGCCCGGGCCACCCCCGCGCACGGTCGGGAGGTGGCACGCCGCAGGGCTGCGGTCGCCGAACACGACGCCTCCGACATCATCTTCACCTCGGGAACGACCGGCGCGCCCAAGGGCGCGGTGCTGGGGCACGGCGCCAGTGTCTGCACCTACCTGGCATGGTCGGAACTGGTCGGCCTGCGGAGAGGCGACCGCTACCTCGTGGTCTACCCGTTCTTCCACACGGCCGGGTTGAAATCGGGCGCGTTGGCCTGCGTTCTGCGTGGCGCCACCATCCTCCCCCACGCCGTATTCGATGTCGTACCGGTGATGGAGCGCGTGGCGGCGGAGCAGATCACCATGCTGCCCGGGCCTCCGACCGTCTTTCAGTCCATTCTCAATCATCCCGATTTCGCGTCGTTCGACCTGTCCTCGTTGCGTCTCTCGGTGACGGGGGCTGCCACCATCCCGGTGGACGTGATCCGGCGCATGCGCGACGAGCTGCGCTTCGAGACCGTCGTCACCGGATACGGCCTGACTGAGACGACGGGTACGGTCAGCATGTGTCGACACGATGATGGGCCCGAAGTCATCGCGACCACGGTGGGCCGCCCACTTCCCGGGGTGACCGTGCGCATCGTGGACGACACGGGCGAGGCCGTCCCCCGGGGGAGCCGGGGGAGATCCTGGTTCGCGGCTTCAACGTCATGAAGGAGTACTTCGAGGACCCAAAGGCGACGGAGGATGCGATCGACGAGGAGGGATGGCTGCGCACCGGGGACATCGGCATCCTGGGCGACGACGGCAACCTGCGGATCACCGACCGCAAGAAGGACATGTACATCGTGGGCGGCTTCAACGCCTACCCGGCGGAGATCGAGCGCATCATGGTCGGCCATCCGCGGGTGGGCCAGGTCGCCGTGGTCGGCGTTCCCGATGAGCGGCTAGGAGAGGTCGGGGTGGCGTTCGTCGTTCCTCGCCCCGGTCACACGGTCGACCCGGACGAGCTCGTGGATTGGTGCCGGGACCACATGGCGAATTTCAAGGTGCCACGGTCTGTACGCGTCGTCGATTCGCTTCCCCTCAATCCGACAGGCAAGGTGATGAAGTTCGAGCTGCGTGCCCAGCTCGCCGGATGAAGGCCTGATTCAGGTCCAGGCCACAATCGGCCCGGCCACCCCGATCATCTCCGACAACTGACGCGGATCGGTGGCCAGCGTGCAGAGACGGTCCCCTGTCGGGAGGCCGCCGAGGAGCAAGCGACGCAGCCGCTCCCGGTGGGCCTCGGCGTCAAGGCGATCCCCCTCGGGATCCCACGCCTCGACCGGAACGCGGATCCCGAGCCCTGCCGCCGCGTCCACGATCAACCCGGTTGGTTCGGCGTCGCCGACATCTATCACGGCCAAGGCCGGACGACCACGGTGGCGGAGCACCGACACGGTGGCACACGCCGCGGCAAACCCCGGGGACGGTGTGGACGGCACGATGACGGCCCCGAGACGCGTCGTGCCGAGGGTGCGCGCCACCCAGAAGCCGGCGTCGCCGGCGTCGGCCGCAACCAGCGCGCCAGTGGCGACACATTCCGCATAGTGCATGGTGGCCCGACTGGGTGGCAGCGGACTGGCTGCGACCCGCCAACCCCGCTGGGTCACCTCGGCCAGGCGGGCCCGCAGTGGCGGCATGGCTGCAAGCGGGCGGCTGGCCCTGCACCGTTCGGCGAGCGGGGCGAGGCCTCCGGGACCGACGGTGAGCGCGGGAGCCAGTCGCCATCGGTCATCGGGAGACTCGGCGGAGTCCAGGCCCGTCGCGATGATCAGGTCGGCGCGATCGAGCTCGCTGAGCACGAAGTCGTCGGCTTGCAGTCCCACCGTTGCCACATGGTACCGGCTCCGCCAGTCGAACACTCCCTTCGCACCCCAGGTGTTCAGGACGCCGACCCCGGCCGACACGGCCAGGTCGTGCAGGCCCGGGACGGCCGCGTCACGGATGACGCCGGGGCCGGCCAGAACGACCACGCTGGTGGCGGCACCCATGGCCTCGACCGTCTCTTCGGCGGGCTCCAGCCAGTTGTCGTCGGGTGCGACGGGGAGCGGCACCGAGTCCTCGAGCGGCTGATCCGGGTCCAGGGTAATGCGAAGCTCCACTTCCCCCGAGGACGACAACGCGGGGAGAGCAGTCACCAACGCCTCGGCCGAGTCCGCCTCGATGGTGCGACACGGCGCATGGTCGAGCCCAGGCAACCAGAAGACACCGTCACCTCGGTGTGCCGCAGCTCGGGCACCATGGACTCGTTGGTGAGCGGCGGCGAACAGCGGGGCCAACGTGACGGGCACCGGTACGACCTCGAGTGCACCGAAAGGTGCTCCGTAGCTGGCGTCGATGCCCGCCAGAAGGGCCACTCGTCGCCACAGCTCCGCCACCGGAACGTTGGTCACGAGGTGCCCTGGCCCGCGGCGCAGGTCCGGGTCAACTCGCGCCGGATCCCTCGATCGTCGCCCACTGCGGCTCCCGCTTCTCGGCAAACGCGAGGGGGCCCTCGACCTGGTCGGGATGGCCCCACATGGAGACCAGCTCCGCCGCGCCGGCCTTGCAGGCGTCGGTGAGCCCCTGCTCGAGGGCGCCCCACAGGGCCCGCTTCGTGGCCGCCATCGCGGCGGGCGAATTGCGTGCGATCTTCTCAGCCAACGCCTGCGCCTCCTCACGCAGGCGCTCGGGCGGATCGACCACCTGGCTGATCATGCCGAGCGCCAGCGCACGTTCGGCCGTGATGCGCTCGTGTCGTCCGACCAGGGCCATGCGCAGCACGGCCTCGAAGGGCATGCGCCGGGCCAGGCCGATCAACTCGTAGGCGGCCACCTGTCCCACCGACACGTGGGGATCGAGAAACGTGGCGTTCGACGACGCCATCACGATGTCAGCATCGGCGATCCAATGGAATCCCCCACCGGCGCAGATCCCGTTCACCGCCGTGATCACTGGTTTCCAGACGTCGTTGTGCCAGGACGTGAAGTGGAAATCGAATGTTTCGCTCTGCACGCGATAGCGTTCGAACCCGATCCCGTCGGACGCGATCTCGATCATGTCGGCGCCCGTCTGGAAGGCCTTGCCCTCTCCGGTGTGCACGATGACGCGTACCGCGGGATCCGCGTCCAACTCCTTCCACGCCTCGGCGAACTCGTCGCGCATGGCGTTGTTCATCGCATTGAGGCGCTCCGGGCGGTTGTTGATCAACCAGCCAACCTGCCCGTGGCGCTCGACCTTCAAGGTTTCATACACCGTTGCGAGTCCCTCTCTTCGATTCTCGATATCGCTTCAGGGGGTGGGTCCTGCCGCCGTCGGCGCGGCCCACTGCGGCTCCCGCTTCTCGGCAAAGGCGAGGGGGCCCTCGACCTGGTCGGGATGGCCCCACATGGAGACCAGCTCCGCCGCGCCGGCCTTGCAGGCGTCGGTGAGCCCCTGCTCGAGGGCGCCCCACAGGGCCCGCTTCGTGGCCGCCATCGCGGCGGGCGAATTGCGTGCGATCTTCTCAGCCAACGCCTGCGCCTCCTCACGCAGGCGCTCGGGCGGATCGACCACCTGGCTGATCATGCCGAGCGCCAGCGCACGTTCGGCCGTGATGCGCTCGTGTCGTCCGACCAGGGCCATGCGCAGCACGGCCTCGAAGGGCATGCGCCGGGCCAGGCCGATCAACTCGTAGGCGGCCACCTGTCCCACCGACACGTGAGTGTCGAAGAACGTGGCGTTCGAGGACGCGATCACGATGTCGGCATCGGCGACGAAGTGCAGGCCACCGCCAGCACACATCCCGTCCACCGCCGCGATGACGGGCTTCCACACTGCGTTCTGCCATGAGGTCAGGCGGAGCTCGGCTCGACGCGTTCGTCCCGACTGTTTGCGCAGGGCGTCGGGGTCCCGACTGAGCTGGACGACATCGAGGCCGGTCTGGAAGACGCCACCCTGTCCCGTGTTCACGATGACCCGGACATCCGGATCCTGGTCGAGCTCGCTCCAGGCCGTCTCCAACTCGTCCAGCATGACGGCATCCATCGCGTTGCCGGACTGGGGGCGGTTGAAGATGAGCCATCCGACTGCTCCCTCGCGTTCAACCAGCAGCGTGGAGTACGGGCTCAACTCCGCGGCACCTCCCGCCATGGCAACGCCACGTACGGGTCCGGCTCGCGGGCCAAGCCGAGGACACGCTCGCCGAGGATGTTCTTGTTGATCTCGGTCGTCCCTCCTTCGATCGTGTTGGCCCGGCTGCGCAGCATCCCCCGGACCTCGTACGGCAGCGAGGCGGCATAGTCCCCCAGCTCCCCCACCCAGGCGGTCGCCCCCAGGCCCAGTACCGATGTGGCCGCAAGCTGGATGCGCTGGTTCAGCTCACCTTGGTGCACCTTGCCCACCGAGCTCTCCGGACCGGGAGGACGCCCGGCGCGGGCCTGACTGCGAACCCGAAGGTTGGTCCATTCCCGGACACGCTCCTCGCAGTAGAGGCGGATGATCTCGTCACGCAGTACGGGGTCGTCCCACCCACCTGCCCCTGTTTCGGCGCTCCGGCGCTTGGCCGACCGGATGAGATAACCGACACCAGAGCCTCCGATCCGGTCCACACCACCCGAGCCCGCGCCCGACACCATCTGGCGTTCCCCGGACAGTGTCGAATTGGCGACCTTCCACCCGGCACCTACCTCGCCCACCCTGCACGCGTCGGGGACCCGGGCCGCGTTGAGGAAGACCTCGTTGAAGTCGACCTCACCGCCGATGTGACGCAACGGGCGAACCTCGACACCGGGCTGGTGCAGATCGATGAGGAAGTACGTCAACCCCCGGCGTTTGGGCACGTCGACGTCGGTGCGGGCGAGGAGCACGGCCCAGTCCGAGAGGTGCGCCCAGGTGGTCCACACCTTCTGGCCGGTGATGACCCAATCGTCCCCATCGCGCTCGGCCCTTGTGGCCAGTGACGCAAGGTCGGAACCGGCACCCGGCTCGCTGAAGAGCTGACACCAGGCCTCCTCGTTGCGAACGATCGGAGGGAGGAAACGAAGCCGCTGCTCCTCGGTCCCGTGCGCGAACAACGCGGGCGCAGCCAGGTTGAGTCCAAGGGGATTCAGCCGCCCGAGATTGAACGGGGCGAGCTCGTGTTCGACTCGTCGGGCTGCATCAGGGGAGAGATCGAGCCCGCCGTAGGCGCGGGGCCAGGTAGCGGCCACCAGCCCAGACCTTCCAAACACGGGATACCACGCTTGGTACTCCGCCCTCGTCCTGACTTCTCGCACTGCGGCGGGTCCGCCCCGATGGCCGGCCTCGACCCAAGCCTCTGGCACTGCCGTGGCGATCCAGCTTCGCACCGCCGCGACGACCTCGTCGACGGACGCTTCCTGCGTCACCGACACCAGGCTCTCCCAGTCGCCGTCGGCACCATCGGGGAGGGTGAGCGGCTGCGTCATCGGTTCATTCGACCGGCTGCCTCGACACAAAGCGACCCGTCCCGCTCCGAGGTCGCCACCCCTGGTCGACCCGCTCTTCGGTCATTGCACACGAGCACCTCGGCCAAGTGTCCCACTCGTCAGATTGTATATTTTATCATGTCACTGGTTCTGCAGCCACGGGTACTCACCTGCTCGGCCGTCGGCCAGGTGAATTCGGCATGGCAATGCAGTGGCGAAAACGCCGGACCGTATTGCAAGGTCGCATAAGATATACGTATGGCATCGCCCACCGACAGTTCCCGCACGGCAGCCAAAGGTCGATCGAACGGAAGTCGTGGGACAAAGATCGTCCGCACACCCAGTGGGGAACACATCGCCTCCTACATCCGGAAGCTGATCTTCGAGGGAGAGCTACGCCCCGGCATGCGGGTGCCCCAGGATGCGATTGCCCAGGAGCTCGGCGTGAGCCGGATACCGGTGCGCGAGGCACTCATCGTGCTCGAGCGCGAGGGATGGGTCACCAACGAGATGCACAGGGGTGCCTTTATCAACGCGCTCGACGAGCCAACCGTCCACGACCATTACGAGTTGTTCGGGTTGATCTACGGGTTTGCGGCGAAGCGTGCGCTGGCGCGTGCCGGCGACGACCTCCCCCAACAGCTCGGCGAAATCCAGACACAGTTCGCTCAGGCCGCGACGGCGGACCGCCACTACGACCTTTCGATCGCCTTTCACAGCCTGATCGTGAAGGGCGCGGCGTCACCCCGCATCAACGTGGCCCTTCGAGCCATGTCCGCACTGGTGCCCGGTAACTTCTTCGAGGAAGTACCCGAGGCGGTGGCCGTGGAGAGTCGAGGACTGGCTGCCATCACCCGGGCGATGAAACAAGGGGACGGGGACAAGGCATCCGCCGAATACGTCAAGATGATGCGCAGCGTGGGAAACAAGGTGGCACAACTCTTCAGGGAGCGCTCTCTGTTCGAGTCGGCGGAAGTCACGGCCTGACGGTCGAGAAGTCGAGCGCCCTGGCCCCCCGCGTGCCCAAGCACCCTTTTCGCGGCGTCGCCATCGCCGGTGTTCACAACACGGTGCAGGCGCGCCAGCTCCCGGGCCACGATTCGACCTCGATCGCCCTGGCTGGGGCACTCGGCGCGCTCACCGATGCCGGCATCCCTCCGCACCACGTCGACGGTGTCGTTGGTCCGGACTGCGCCCACATCGCCCTCGAGCTCGGCCTCGGTCCCTGCACCCGACGACCCGGTTCACTGGGAATCCCGACGGTCCTCGACGCAGCGGCACTGATCGTGACCGGCCAGTGCGACGTCGTGCTGATCGGTGCCGGAGGTGCCGGCATCCACGTCGACCGCAGCTCGACCGCACCGTGGACCCGGCCGGCCAACGAGCTCGTCGTCGGCTACGGACTCTTCACGGCGGCTGAGTTCGCCCTCATGGCTCGCCGCCACATGCTCTCGTACGGCACCACGCCCGAGCAGATGGCCGCCGTCGCGGCCACCATCCGTACGAATGGACACGCGAACCCCGATGCGGTCTATCACGGCCGGGGCCCGTTCTCGCCCGCCGACATCCTCGGCTCTCGCATGATCGCCGACCCCTTTCACCTGCTGGACTGCGCCATGACCTCGGAGGGCGGCTGCGGCATCGTGCTCGTCGCCGCCGAGCGGGCGGCCGACTACGAATCACCCGTCTGGATCCTCGGGGGAGCCAGTGATTCCTTCGGGCCCGCCTATACGGTCCCACCCGTGTGGGACTTCCGGCCCCGACCCGATGCCGATCCCGCCGGCATGGTGGGCGCACGCGCCGCCAGGCGGGCCTTCGCGATGGCCGGGCTGACGCCGGCTGAGGTCGATGTCGCCGAACTCTACGACCCGTTCTCGTTCGAGATCATCAGACAGTTGGAGGCATTCGGCTTCTGTGCGCCCGGTGAAGGTGGACCATTCGTGCAGGACGGCAACATCGCGCCCGGCGCCCGGCTCCCGGTCACGACGGACGGCGGGACCATGTCGTTCAGCCACCCCGGGATCAGTGCGCAGCAACTGCAGCGGGTCATCCGCGCGGCCCTGCAGCTCCGCGGCCAGTGCACAACCAACCAGGTAGCCGGAGCAGAGGTGGCGCTCTGCTCGAACGGGGGTGCCGGCGCCCTGTTCTGTGATGTGCTGCTCCTGGGCCGAGAACGCCCATGAGCCTCCTCCTGCCACAACCGAAGGGCATCCCCGCCCCGCGCCCGAGCCTCCGCAGTGAGGCCTATTGGGAGGGATGCCGCCGAAACCGCCTGCTCTACCAGCGATGCGCCGAATGCGGCTATCGCGGTCTCAGTGCCTTCACCGTGTGCGCCCAGTGCCACGCAAGATCACCTGTCTGGGACGCCAGTGCAGGCCGAGGCAGCCTCTACAGCTGGACGGTGGTGTGGCATCCTCCCCATCCGTCCTTCCGTGTGCCGTACGCCCCGGCCGTGGTCCGCCTCGACGAAGGGGTCTGGATGATGAGCGCCGTCATCGGTTGCGAGCCGGACGCATTGCACGACGACATGCCACTGAGCGTGGAGTTCCATCCGGCATCGGATGAGATCATCCTTCCCTACTTCGCCCCAGTCATGGAAGGTCGGCCATGAGCGACGGCGGGTCTTTCGTGAACGAGAAGGTCTACATCCACGAGTACATCGACATCATCGGACACAACCGCGGGCGCTACATGTACCACATGACCGCGAATTGGAGCCCCACCGCACAAGAGGAGCGGCACCAGCTCTGCTACGGCGTGTGGGGCGTCGTGGGCAGCACCGGACGCTGGCCGCAGGTGGTCAACCTGTGGGAGGAGGACGGGTTCGATGGCCTGGCCCGGTCCTTCGGCCACGAGCTGGGGCATCGCGATCTCCAAGACCCCAAGCTGGCGGCGTGGTGGGCGGCGGCCGCCGAACTCAGGGCCGGGGGTGTGGATCGCCTGCTGGTGCCGGCGCCGTGGATGCCCACCATCGAGCAGGCCTGCGCGGCAGGCATCCGGGGCGACGTCTATGCGCACGAGCAGATCGCGGTGCCGAGAGGAAGCTCGGCCCGCTACCTGGAGTTCGTCCAGCACGACGTGGTACCCGTGATGAGTGAGTTCGGATGGAAACTGGCCGGAGCCTGGGAGACGGCCCTGGTGGATGACAGCGAGTGCTTTCTGGTGTGGGCGGTCCCGACGTGGCACGAATGGGCCGAGCGCGAGAGGGCACGGCGTCACCACCGGGGACTGGTCGAGCTGGAGGCGCAGATCCTGATGTCGACCGAGCGTCTGAACCGAATCTTGCTGGTGGAGGCGGCGCTCTCGCCCATGCGCCTGGGTCGCCAGCCCTCTCGCTCCGACCGAACCGAGGCCTGGGAAGGCTGAAGCCGGCGCGGCGAACCTGTGACTATCGCCTCTGAGCGGACACGTCGGTCTCGACGCCTGATTCGTTGGTTGCTCCGAGGGCCACAAGTTCCCGGCGCAGCACCTTGCCGACCTCGCTCTTCGGCAACTCGTTCACGCGCCGGAACACGACGGGGATCTTGTAGGCCACCAGGTGGTCCCGGCAGAGTTGATCGAGCTCCGCATCCGGCACGTCACCGACGACGAAGGCCACCGGCACTTCACCGAGGCGTTCGTCGGGTAGGCCGACCACCGCCACCTCGCTCACGCCGGGTGAGAGGAGCAGAACCTCCTCCACCTGCCCTGGAAACACCTTGTTCCCGCCGCGATTGATGACGTCGCCAACCCGACCTTCGATCCAGACGAAGCCATCGTCGTCAACACGGGCGAAGTCGCCGGTGCGGACGTAGCCGTCCGGATCCAGCCGATCATCGAGGCTTTCGCCATCTGCGTACCCCGAGGCCATCCGCGGTGGCTTGACGAGCAACTCTCCCACGGTGTCGGCCGGAGCCTCCGATCCATTCTCCCCCGCCACCTTGATCGCCACCCCCGGGTGAGGCCGGCCCACGGCGCCGATCTTTTCGGGGTGATCCCGAGCGTCGGCCGCGGTCCAACCGATCACCTCGCCGATCTCGGCCTGCCCATAACCATTGAGCACCGTGACGCCGAACTTGTCGGAGAATCGACGGGCTGCCAGGGGCGACAGTGGCGCGGTAATGCTCCGCACGTAGCGCAGCGGTGACAGATCACTGACGTCCGGATCCGCGGCCAGCATCACCATGGCGGCCGGCGGCAGAACGGTGGAGCGAAC
Organism: uncultured Acidimicrobiaceae bacterium; assembly: GCA_963787525.1. Taxonomy (GTDB): domain Bacteria; phylum Actinomycetota; class Acidimicrobiia; order Acidimicrobiales; family RAAP-2; genus Bog-473. The sequence continues at coordinate 154,730 of CAWBDK010000002.1, forward strand.
GGAGAAGCGGCCGACAAGCGCCGCGAATTCCGAGGTACTGAAGCGGTCCATGAGCACGAGCGAAGCCCCAGCTCGCAGTCCGAACAGGACGTTGTAGATGCCGGCATTGAGGGCCAGGGACACCGGTACCAGGTTCGGCGATGGAGGCCGGGCCGGATCGGCCGGCCGGCCCCGCAGCGGAACGAGGACACGGTCGAGCAGCTCCAGGTACCCGGTGTGCGTCTGGAGAATCGGCTTCGGCCGACCTGTGGTTCCGGACGTCCAGGTGACAAATGCCGTGTCGGGTTGGTAGCGAGAGGGCGCCACTTGAGAGAGGCGCACTCCCCCGGTATCGACCACGGCAGCGGGGGCGGTGGATGTCAGAACGTGGTCCAGCTCTGCCGGGGGTTGTCGTGGATTGGCCGGCACGAAGACCGCCCCGGCCAGCCAGACCCCGAACATGGCGAAGACGAACTCGGGTCCGTTGGGCAGCTGGACCACCACCGCCCGACCTGGCTCCACCCCGGCGGAGCGGAGCCGTGCGCCGATACGGGCGGCTTCGACGCGGGCGGTACCCGCCGTGACACTCCGGTCCACGGTGTTGATCAGGTCCTGACCGTCGGAAAAGGGATGCTCGGACAACAACTCCGCCAGGCTGCCCACGGGCACCGTCATGTCCCGGTCACAGCGAGAGAGAGGCACCCAGCGCACCCGGATACAGCGAATCGCCGCTCGACCACGCGGAACGCCCCGATCGTGGGGAGGTGGGTGCAAGGCTCAGACACGGACACCCCTTCCGAAAGCTTGTCACCGTCCCGGCCCTCTAGCCGAGCACAATTGTATACATTATATTTGTTCGGTCCCTGCCTACCCGTGTCGGCACGGACCAGGGGGTCAGCCCGGTGACGGTGTCGATGATCAGGGAGATGCCTTGCTCCTTGCCACGGTGAGTAGAACAAATCCAGTGCGGGGCGGCATGCCTGCACGCGAGTTGTAAGGAGTCCCGCGATGGCAGACAGTGAGAAGGGTTGGACGGGGTCTCCAGACCCGATCAAGATTGGCTGGCTCGGCTCGGCACTCGACGGCCCCGACGGCGGATACAACAAGATCCATCGGATGGCCTTCGACGAAGCGCTGGAGCAGGACTTGCTTGATCGACCAGTCGAGTTCGTCATCCGTGCGGAGAACGGTCTGCCCAGGGGCTCGGCTCGCAACGCGGCGGATGGATTCAAGTACCTCGTCGACGAGGGCTGTATCGGCGTCGCCGGTGCGTACAGCTCCGACAATGCCATCATCGTCGCCCCGCTCGCCAACGAGCTCGAGGTCCCCCTGATCAGCTGGGCGGGCACGGAGCGACTCGCCGGCGACTTTTGCTTTCGACTCGGCAACGGGGACTGCGGTGGTGACGCCTCGCTCTGTGTCGCCTGGCTTGCTCGTCACGGATACCAGCGTGTCGCGGTCTTGAGTGAGGTCTCGCCCAACGGCGAGGAGTACTTTCGCTACTTCCGGCAAGAGTGCCGCAGGCACGATCTGAAGATTGTCTCGCTCGAGACCGTGAGCCAGCACCCGGCGAATCTGACCGAGAACCTGGACAACCTACGGCAGTCGAATCCAGATGCCCTCTGCTACATGGGCTACGGCATGTTGGCTGCGCAAGGACTCCTGCGCAAGGCGCTGGACGAATTGTCGTGGGATCCCCCCGGATCATGGGCACGGCCTTCATGTTCTACCTGATGGGTTTCGACAAGTTCGAAGGCTGGGTGGGAATCGACCAGTTCGATCCGAGCAACAAGCTCGTCGCGGGATTCCATCGCCGATTTGTCGAGCGACATGGTACGGACCCACCGATGTGGCCCAACGCCATCCCCGTCTTGGCGTACGACACCGCCCGTGTGCTGACTGAGGGCCTCTTCCGCGCACCCACACTCTCTGGACCCGGGCTCAGGGACGGGCTCGAGAGAATCCGGTTCATGCCGAGTGCCACCGGTGGGCCACGCACCCATATAGCTGCCGCGCCTCATGAGCACGGAATGTTCCGAGGCGACTGGTTGCTTTACGGCCGGGTGCGCAACGCCAAGCTGGAGTTCGAGGGCCTCTTTGAGCCCGCGGAATGAGCGACAGGATTGAGTCCGCGGCCGCCGCTGTCGATGGCGACGTTCCGCTGCTTCCCGGGCCGGTGTGGGTACCGTTGGTCCACGGAGGTTCATCGCCACCAGATGGTTTGCCTATGAGTTCAGCACTTGCGCAGGAGGAGACGACATGCACGCCGACGACTTGATCATGGTCAGCGTGGACGACCACCTGGTCGAGCCGCCGAACCTCTTCGAGGGAAGGTTGCCGACCAGGTTTCAGGACAAGGCCCCCAGCGTCAAGAAACTGCCCGATGGCAGTGACGTCTGGGAATTCAACGGGCACACCATCCCCAACATCGGTTTGAACGCCGTCGCCGGCCGGCCTCGGGAGGAATATGGAATCGAGCCGACCGCATTCGAGGAGATGCGACCCGGATGTTTCGACGTCCACGAGCGGATCAAGGACATGAACGCCGGCGGAGTTCTTGGCTCGATGAATTTCCCTTCCTTTCCCGGCTTCAGTGCCCGACTCTTTGCCGCCTGTCATGACAAGGACCTTGCGCTCGCCGTCCTGCGTGCCTACAACGATTGGCACATCGACGAGTGGTGTGACACGTACCCGGGTCGGTTCATACCCATGGCTCTGCCAATCCTCTGGGATCCTGAGCTCTGCGCAGACGAAGTGCGCCGAGTTGCTGCCAAAGGCTGCCACTCCTTGACCTTCACCGAGAACCCAGCTGCCCTCGGATACCCGAGCTTTCATGACTCCTCGTGGGACCCACTCTGGAAGGCGCTGTGCGACCATCACGTTGTGCTGTCGATCCATCTCGGTTCATCTGGACAGCTCGCCGTCACTGCTCCGGACGCCCCGGTTGATGTGATGATCACACTGCAGCCGATGAATATCTGCAGCGCCGCATCGGACCTGTTGTGGTCCCGCGTGATCAAGTCATTCCCCATTCGCATCGCGTTGTCCGAGGGAGGAACGGGATGGATTCCCTACTTCCTCGACCGGGTTGACCGCACCTATGAGATGCACCACAAATGGACCGGGCAGGACTTTGGAGGCAAATTGCCCAGCGAGGTGTTTCGCGAGCACTTCCTGACCTGCTTCATTTCGGATCCGATCGGGGTCAAGCTGCGTCATGAAATCGGGATCGACAACATTGCGTGGGAGTGTGACTATCCCCACTCGGACTCTTCTTGGCCACATGCCCCTGAGGAGCTGGCTCGCGTGGCGACCGGGGTGCCAGACGATGAGGTCGAGAAGATCTCCTGGGCAAATGCGTGTCGCTGGTACTCCTTTGATCCGCTCGCCCATCGTCCACGGGAGCGATGCACGGTGCAGGCGCTTCGCGCTGAGGCGGTGGGACACGACGTGTCCATACGCTCGTACGACAAGGGCCGCTTCGAGCGGACCGGTAAGGGAGTGGATCTGGCCACGATCGCCGCGAAGGCAACCGCCTAACGGCTCAGCGGCGGCGGTGGAGACGGTTAGACGCGAATCGGCAACCTGTAATAACCGCGCACAGTGCTTGTGTGAAGGGGAACAGCGTGCTCCTTGTCCACCGTCCAACTCTTGTAGCGCTTGATGGTCTCTTCCAGCGCGATCTTGCCTTCCATGCGGGCCAGTGCCGCGCCGAGACAGAAGTGAATTCCGTAACCGAACGCAACATGGAGCCGAGCGTTGCGGCGGATATCGAACTGGTCAGCATCCGGGTAGGCGCGCTCGTCCCTTCCCGCTGAACCCGTAAGCAAGAGCACCTTCGAGTTCGCCGGGATGACATGCCCATGGAGCTCGACCTCTCCGGTCAGCCATCGACCCTGTACGGGTGATGGAGACTCATAGCGAAGTAGTTCCTCGATCGCATCCGGTATCAGGGACGCATCCTGCGCCAGCGCGTTCAACTGCTCAGGATGGTCAGGGAGGATGAGGCCAGCCCAACCCAGCAGTCGGGCGACGGTTTCCGTACCCGCACTGACCAGAAGGATCCCGAACTCCGTGCATTCCTGAGGGGTGAGCCGCCGCGGAATGCCATCGTTGCCGAGGATCTCGGCCTGTACCAGGTCGGTGAGCATGTCATCCTGCGGCCTCTGATCCCGTTCCTCAATCTGCTGGCCGAGATAATTGAAGAGCCAACCCGCTGACTCCATGGACACTTCATTGGCCATGCCGACACCAGGCTCCAAATGGAATATCCCGTCAATGTGGTGGCGGACCTCCTCTTGGTCTGACGGTGGCACGCCCAGCAACATGGCAATGACGGTGGCCGGAAGCCGTGCTCCAAAGTCCTGCACGTAGTCGAAGCCGTCCTGGTCCCTTTGCGCATCAAGGAGGGCGGCGCAGAGGACTCGGATCTCGCTCTCGAGCTCTGCGACGCGCCGAGGAGTGAAGGCCTTCGAGACCAAACGCCGCAGTGCCGTGTGTTCCGGCGGATCGAGGAAGATCATCATCCCCTCGCGCTGAGGCTCCTCGGTCATGCTCTCCAACACGGTGGTGTGTGCGGAGCTGTAGCCCTGCGGGTCTCGGTGAGCTCGCTCGACATCTTCGAATCGGCTGAGGGCCCAAAAGTCGTATTGCTCGTTGTAGTACGCCGGTGCCTCGTCGCGAAGCCGCTTCCATACGGGATGCGGGTCATCCTTCAATGATTCGTCGAACGGGTCCCACTGCAGGTCATCAGGTTGACCGGAGACTTTGGTCATCGATGCTCTCCCGGTACGCTCCCTTGTGTTTTACGCATTGTCCCTCCTCACCTCATCCCACCGCAGAACCTGTTCAATGTGTCGACTCTCGAAGCCGTTTTCTCCATGGGGCGCTCAATCAAGCCGGGAGTGGTCATTTACTTCTCCGGGTTCGGACCTGCTGTCCGACCTCGCATCCGATGAAGAGGAGACAGGTGGTCGAACCGCTCGATGCCTCGCCGGCTCACGTTCCGGTTGCCTTGACTGCGACAGGCTGCACTAGAATTTGATTTCAATAGGTCTGCAGGTGCACAGACTAGCGGATTTTCGGTCTAAAGCTAGACTCTACTTCTAGTGAAAGCTCGTCTCAGATTGGCCGGCATGGGAATGGATCACCATTGAAGATGCCTTCCGGGCGACGTTGACATGGCAGAGCCGGTATCTCCGAATGCTTTGACCGAAGGTCAATTGGCGCGCCGCCAGCGCATCATCGACGCCGGCCTGGTGCTACTGGAGCGGAACGAGTACGACCGCATTCAAATCAAGGATGTGGCGGAGGAGGCCGGTGTCGCGCTCGGGACGCTGTACCACTACTTCTCGTCAAAGGAGCACTTGTTCGCGGAGGTGCTGGTCAAGTGGGCCGCCACGCTTCGAGCCAGTCTTGCCCGCCGTCCTCCACAGGGACTGACACCACGGGAGAAGCTCACCGTTGCGCTGCACCGCTCGGTTCGGGCGTTTCAGCACCAACCTCAGTTGGCCCGACTCATCGCGTCACTCGAATTGTCATCAGACCCCTTTGCCACAGAGATACTCGAGAGGCTCGACCAGACCACCACCAGCGTGTACATGGAACTACTCGACGGCGTGGAACCGAACCGCGCGCGGACGATCGTCCGAACCATGGATGCCGTTCTCGATAGCCAGTTGCGTTCATGGTCTGCCGGCCGTCTGTCCATCACCGGCGTCTATGACTACTTGAGCGAGAGCATCGACCTCATCTTCGGCGTGGATCCCGAGCGGGGTGGTGTCGTGACGCACCAAGGCCGCGAGGCCGTTCGCCTCGGTGACGCAGCCGAACAGAGGATCCCGTGACGCTCCACCGGTGGTCGGGCAGCATCTTCCAGCAATGAGTGCGACGCTGCCACCGACGTTCTGGGAGCTTGTGGTCCGAGCGGCTGACGATCGGCCGCATGCTCCCGTCGTGTCCGACGATCACGGCCGGTCCTTGACTCGAACACAGCTTCGTGAAGCAGCGGAGGCAACGGGCGCCGCACTTCGTGCTCAGGGAGTCAGAGCCGGCACCATCGTGTCCTGGCAGTTGCCCACGACGATTGAGTCCGTGGTGCTCCTTGTCGCGTTGGCACGGATCGGCGCCGTTCAGAACCCACTCATCCCGATCCTGCGGATGCGGGAGGTGTCATTCATAACCGAGCAGGTCGGCACCGAACTGCTCGTCGTCCCAGAGGAGTGGAGGGGCTTTCGCCATGGGGACATGGCCAGGCATCTCCCGCGGAACAATGGCCTTGACGTGTTGGAGGTCGACCTGGGCGAGCTGGGTGCTCACGGATCGCCGGAGGAGATCAGGCTGCCGGTTGCGGACACGACGACCCTCGCACCACCACCATCGCTCGATGGTCCGCGTTGGATCTTTTACTCGTCGGGGACCACCGCCGATCCCAAGGGCGCACGTCACACCGACTGCAGCATTATGAGCTCGGCAAACGGGTTGCTGGACCTCATGGGGCTCGGTGAGGCGGACGTGTACCCGATCCCATGGCCGATCACGCATATCGGTGGCGCATCCGTTCTCGCCTCGAGCCTTCGCGGCGGCGTCCACCTCGTTCTCTTCGAGAATTTCGATCCCGCAGAGACGCCCGTCCGCATGGCTCGGCACAAGCCGACGGTGCTGGGAACAGCTGTTCCCTTCTTCCGGGCGTATCTCGACGCAGCCAGTCAGCATGGCGATGAACCGCTCTTTCCTTCCCTGCGCTTCGGATGTTTCGGCGGCGCTCCGGTTCCCAAGGAGATCCACGAGAGCATGCGGGCCAGATTCGACGTGCCCCTGGTGGGTAGTTGGGGCCTCACCGAATTTCCCAACGCCACGTCTGCGGCACCGAACGACGCCATGGAGATCGTCACGACGTCAGTTGGACGGCCGGCCACGGGCGTCTCGGTGCGCGCGATCGACGCCAAGGGCGAGGTGTGCGGAACAGCGCAAGAGGGAGAGCTGCAGCTACGAGGCCCGCAGTGCTTTTCCGGCTACGTCGATGTGACCTTGAATGACTCCTCAATCGATGCCGATGGATGGTTCCATACCGGTGACCTCGGCACGATCGACGCCGCCGGAAATGTCCGCATCACGGGCCGCCTCAAGGACATCATCATACGGAACGCAGAGAACATCTCCGTTGTCGAAGTCGAGGACTTGCTCTTCCACCATCCTGCCGTCGCAGATGCTGCCGTCATTGGCGTTCCGGACCCACGTACGGGAGAGCGTGTCGTCGCGTTTGTGGCGCTGCGGGACGGTAGCGACGTTGGCCTGACGGAGATCCGCGCCCACTGCCAGCGCCAGGGCCTCGCGGTCCAGAAGTGCCCCGAACAACTGGAGGTCGTCGAGTCGATACCCAGAAACGCGATGGGCAAGGTCCTCAAGCAGGATCTGCGATCACGCCTTGCCTAGATGCCCGAGTTGGACGGCGTGCGAGGTGCGATCGTCCGTCGCCCGGCCCGTGCCGGTTACCTCAGCTTCCATCCTCTCTGCTTCTGCTGGGCGAAGAGCTCCTGACCTTCTCGAAGGGCTCGGGCGCTCGTGCCAAGCTGAAGAAAGACGTTTCCGAGGCTTCGTGCTTGGTCGGCTGAAAGGTTCCGCGCCGCCCAGAGGGTCCGCAACGTAGCTTGAACACTCGTCGGCGGTTGTGCAGCGATGACCTCCGCCAGTTCTTGACTTGCCGCTTCGAGCTCCTCCGAGGCGACAACCTCGCAGACCAGCCCCGTCTCTCGGGCAGTGCGGGCCGAAATGCGCTCACGATTACCCACGAGGCTCATCCGGACCAGGTCCCCGAACGCCATCCTGTTCGTCAGCAGGATGGGCTCGTAGACGGCCGTCATTGTGTAGGTGACGTGCGGGTCAAAGAAGGTGGCGCTCTCTGCCGCGAGAATGATGTCGCTCTCCCCCAGGAGATAGAACCCACCGCCACAGGCCATGCCGTTCACCGCTGCGATGACGGGCTTCCACAACCCTTGGCTCTTCGGACCGATCCGCTGCCCAGGATCGTCGTACGAGAACGGGTCGAACTCTCGATCAGTCGGTATGTCGTCACGATCGATTCCAGTACAGAAGGCTCGATCTCCCGCACCGGTCAAGACGACGACCCTCACGTCATCCTCGAGTCTGATGTGACGCCACAACGAAGCAAGCTCTTCTTGCATTCGCTCGTTGAAGGCGTTGTGCACTTCAGGCCGATTCAATGTGACCCGGGCGACGTGGTCATGCACGGCATAGACGATCGTGCTGAGATCGTCGGGGATGACCAAGCTGCTCATCGGCTGAACATATCAAACACCGATAACGTCACTGTCGAGATCGCCAGTCGCTCGTCACACGGCGACGACGGGAAATCACTCGTGCAATCGTCCAACCGTCGATCAGACACCAGTCATGCAATATAATATGCAATTCGGCGTGAGCGGACCGACCCGCCAACATCGGCCTCCCATTCGGAGTCCACGAGAAGGAGGTTGCCCATGATGGGTTGCACCCCAGGAGCTTCAGGCGTTGCGCCCGAACCTATGGCTGACTGTCACAAAGGAGGCAGGTCGAAACGTTCACGGACTCCTACGCGGGTGACGAGATCATGACCAACCTGGCAGAGGGAAGAGAAGGAACCGAGGTGGTGGACGAGAACGAGGGCGTCGACGTCGATCAACTCTTCCGGCTCGACGGGCGGGTCGCCCTCGTCACCGGAGGTACTCGTGGGATTGGCCGCGCCATCGCGGAGGGGTTCGGTCGGGCCGGGGCTCGCGTGGTCGTCGCCAGTCGAAAAACTGACGCATGTGCGGAAACCGAGCATGCGCTTCGTACCGTCGGCATCGATGCCGTGGGTATTGGATGTCACATGGGATCACTGGACGATGTGCGAGCCCTCGTGGCCGCCACCACGGACCGCTTTGGTGCGATCGATGTCCTCGTCAACAACGCTGCGAATGCACTCGCCGAGCCCATCGGCAGCTTTTCGGAGGCGGGTTTCACCAAGTCGATCGATGTCAATGTCAAGGGCCCGATCTTCTTGGTCCAAGAAGCCCTTCCCTACTTACGAGCATCGGAGCACGCGTCCGTGATCAACTTGGTCTCGGCGGGTGCCTGGCTCTTCTCCGCGACCGTCGCCTACTACGCCGCCTCCAAGTCGGCCATGGTCTCCTACACGAAAGCTCTCGCCGCCGGACTGGCGCCCGATGGCATCCGTGTCAATGCCATCGCTCCCGGATCGGTCGACACCGACATGGTGCGCGCAACCGGACCGGCGGCCACCTCCAACATGGCCGCCGCTTGCTTGTTGCGAAGGGTGGCGCAGGCCCACGAGATGGTAGGGCCGGCACTCTTCCTCGCCTCTGATGCCTCGAGCTACGTGACCGGAACCGTGATCCACGCCGATGGTGGGCTCGTGACTCGCTAAGGGGTCTGAGCGCAGACGTTGTCCCGACGAGTAGGACCGAGCCGCCGAGACGACCGCATCGTGCCCGTCATGCTGAAGCGGCGCGTTCAATGCTCCGACGACCACAACTGAGGAGGAATGATGACCGAGACCGAATCTGGCCAGGGCGCCCGCTTGCGGCGTCTCGAGGACCTCGAGGAGATCCGCCAGCTGTTCATCGACTACGGGTTCCTTCTCGACCAGGGCGACTACGCCGCCTATGCCCAACTCTTCGCCGAGGACGGTGAGCTCATGCTCGGGCCGATGGGCCGGGCCAAGGGACGGCAGGAGATCGAGGCCATGATGGTCCGCATAGGGAGTCCCGGCGCATCCCTCCACCTCATCACAAGCCCCATCGTCACGCTCGAGGGGAACCGGGCTGCGGCACGTGTCATGTGGACAGTCATCGACCGGGCTGAGGAGGGTAACCCGTTCGTTCGCATGGTCGGCCACCACGAGGACGACCTCGTGCGGGAGGGCGGGGCCTGGCGGTTCCAGCGCCGGCGAGGATTCGTCGAGATACCGAGCGCTGTTCGCCGGTAACCCGCTCCGTCGACGAGCGGCGGACTCAGGCGAAGTCCGAACCACCGTCGACGTTTACGTCCGCACCGGTCATATAGCTGTTGGTGCGGGATCCAAGGAATGCGATGACGGGCCCGATCTCGGCCGGGCTCCCCGCCCGCCCGAGGTAGGCCGGGTGGCCGAAGTCCTCCGCGATGACCCGCATCGCGTCGGTCAGGCTGTTGCTGTCGATTCCCCGTTCCGGGGGGAGAGACCGGAGGTATCCCTGCAACCCCTCCGACAAGACTGATCCGGGCGAGACCGTATTGACGAGGATCCCGTCGGGCGCCAGCGACTGGGAGAGGTTCTTCGTCAGGCTGGTCAGGGCCGCCTTGGCTGCCGTGTACGCCACGAGGTCCGGGCTCTGCCGCCTGGTGGAGTGGGCCGAGATGTGCACGATCCACGCGAACGAGCCGCGGCGCAACAGCGGCAGGGCACGGCGAACCGTGCGAACGGCGCTGAGCACCCCGATGTCAAAGGTGGCCTGCCAGTCGTCGTCCTCGAGCCGATCGATGGGACCGATCCCGACCTCGACGGGTCCCGCCGCGTTGACGAGGACCTCCAGCGCAGCCCACCGCTCGCCGAGGTGGTCGATGGCCTCGTTGACCTCGGCCAGACTCGTGAGGTCCGCCGGCAGGGCGATCGTCTCGGGGCTCCCGGCGATGAGCAGCGAGGCGACGGTGTCATCGAGCGCTTCGCTCGCCCGAGCGAGGACCGCCACCCGGGCGCCCTCTCGTGCGAATGACTCGGCGGCCGCCCGGCCCATGCCCCGTGAGCCGCCCACCACCAGGACCCTCGCCTCCGCAAGCCCGAGATCCATGTTCGCTCCTCCTGTTCGCGCTGCCGTGTGCTCGGCAACGCCATCAATTGCGGGGGGATACTAGGTCCGTTGGATTACGGCGGGGTCGGAGAGGATGCCTCTTCCGTCAGCGGGGCCTATCGGTGACACCGGAATGACGTTGCCGGAGCGATTTTCAGGCAACCGCCCATCGGCGCCGGTCGGTCTGGCCATTCCGGCCCACGGGTCGTCGATCTTTCGCCGAGTGTGACGCGACCGCATTGAGCTACGCGATGCAGCCAATGAACCGGAAGCGGTCCTTCTTCCGATATCGGGGTTCGGATGCAGCACACGCTCGACGGTGGAACCAGACGCCTGGATTCCCATTTCGATCAGGTGTCAGGTGAACGCCGAGGCATTCCTCACCGCCGATCTCGAATGGCAACCGGGGACACAGACGGGCCATGAGCCTCACTATCGGGGAGACCGAGCCGTCGGCACTCCGACGCCGAAGACATCGTCGCAATGCGCCTCGGTCATGATCGCGAGTGGCAGCTCGATATCCAGCTCGTCCGCCAGCGCCAAAGCCGCCTGCAGGTCCTTGTGTGCGAAGGCGGAGGCGGCCTGCATGGCCCGGACCAGTCCACGGTCGTCCGCCTCGGTGAAGGGCGCCACCGTCGGCCGGAACATCAGCGTCGAGGCACCGCCGGACTGAGCGTCGCTGGCCCTGACAACCTGGGCCAGCTTGGCCAGCTCAATACCGGCGGCCTCGGCCAGGACCTGCCCTTCGTACGCGGCCAGCCATCCCCCGTACTGGACCACGTTGCGGGCAAGCTTGGCCACCAAACCGGTGCCGAACGGCCCCATGGTCACGGTGAGCGAGCCTATGGCGTCGAACAGCGGAGCGAGACCGGCGATCACGTCAGGGTCGCCGCCGCACATGCAAACCAGGTTGCCGGAGGCCGCCGCCGTCGGGCCGCCGCTTACGCCGCAATCGACGATGGGCACACCGAGCTCCCCCGCCTCGGCGCCGATGGCGGCTACGCAGGCGGTGGTGATTGTGCTGACCACGACGACGGTGGTGTCGGGAACGCTGGCGGCCAGCGCCCCCCCGGGGCCTGACAACACGGCGTGAACCTGCTCGTCGTTCACCACGGCTACCACCACGACGTCGGACTGCCGTGCGAGGTCGCCCGGAGAGGCGGCCACCGTGGCGTAGTCGGCGTGGCGAGAGGTCGTCTCGGCGCGGACGTCGCACACGACCAGCGGGAAACCGGCGGCGTGGAGGTTGGTGGCGATACCGTCGCCGATGGTACCAAGCCCGATCACCCCGATCGTCGGATGTGGTGAGCGCTGTTGTGCGGACAATGGATTACACCCCTTACTGGAAAAGATAACTCGGTGGACGGATCTGAATCGACGTGCCGTGGGCCGGCTAGCCCACCTTTATCACCTCGTCGACCAGTCCGCCCGTGCGGGACAGCGGTCGAACCATCGCCTTCGACTACGTTCTGACTTCCCGCAGCGAATCTGACCTGCACGAGGTTCGTGGATCACGACCTCGCCGAGCCAGCAAGTCCCGAGCTGATCTGCCGTACGGCACGACTGCCCAGACTCTGGCTCCGAGCCGACGTCACCGTGCAGCACCAGTAGGCCACTGAACGCATGCCTAAAAGGCGCGTTTCGCATCCGTGAAGCGGAACCGATGGAGTGACACGCCAACAAAGGCAAGGCTCATCCCGATGAGTATCACGCAGGGAAGGACGATCGCCGAGACGCTGTGCCCAGTCGAGAATCACTGAGCCGAAACCACGCATGACCCAGTAGGTAGGGGTCACCGGTGCGACCGCGTGAGCCCAGCCCGGGAGTACTTCGAGTGGGACGAGTGCCCCTCCGAGCGCTCCGAACAGAACGAGGCCACCGAAGGCTAAGGCGCTGACCTGTTGAATGGTGTGGCAGACGGACGTGATCATGATGCCCAACGTCACGAGGCAGATCGCAAACGCGACGACCAGCGGGACAGGGCGGCCAACGGCCCGTGGCTGTCCAGGTGAAAGAGGGGAAGCCGATGGCAAAGATAATGAGGAACTGCGAAACCGATACGGCGAGGAAAGGCAGCGCCTTGCCCGACGATTATCTCGGGCGAAGTGGCGCCTGCTGGCGCGGAGTCGGTCCCATGTGTTCCAGCCGTGCTCGACGAAGAACGCAAAACTGGTCATGCCGACGATGTAGAAGCCGTTGATCACTGCTTCGCCAGGCACCACCTGTTCGGCGCCGTTCGCTCCTGGATAGCCGTGCGTGGTGAGAGCCAGCGCGAACATCGGCTTGAGGAAGGCCATCAGGAGCAGCGGGAAGACGACCAGGATCATGATGGGCAAGTGGGTCGCGAGTGAGCAGTCGGAGCTCATGGAAGAGGATTGCACTCGTTCGTCTACGCGACATCGGCAACCTCCTCGGTCGGGCTTGTCTGGCCGTCCGTGAGTTGGAGAAAGGCCGATTCGAGGCTGGGTTGCAAGACAGTGAGACCGCTGAGGCTGACGGCGTGGGTATCGAGCTGGGCGAGCACCGCCGCGGTGACGGCTGCGGTGTCATTCGTCTGGATCCGTACGCAAGATCCGCTGGTCGTCACCGTATTGCACGGGAAACAGTCGGGCGACGTCAGGAGCGGGCCCGGCGAACTCGAGCTCAACCGACCCGACAGAGTGCTCGGCAATGACCTCGTTGATACTGCCCCGAGCGAGGACATGGCCGCGCTCGAGGATCACGACTGAAGCGTCGAGCTCAGCAACCTCGGGAAAGTAGTGAGTGGAATAGACCACTGCCGCGCCGTTTCGAGCCAGATCCCGCACGACACGCGAGGAGTTGCGAGCGGGTCTGGACATCGGCTCCCACTGTCGGCTCGTCGAGCAGCACGAGCGATGGGCTGGCCGACCAATGCAATGGCCGTGTGCAAACGTCGGCGTTCGCCGCCGGACAGCTCCTTTGCCCTACGATCAAGCAGGTCGGTAAGGCCGAGCAGTTCGGCGAGATCGTCGGTGGCGGCGCGCGACTCTCACTGCGGCCCATGCCCGCCAGCCCCGTAAAGAGCCGCAGGTTGTCGCGACACGAGAGCGTCGGATAGACACCCGTCTCCTGGGGAGCCAGGCCGAGATTGGCCTGGGCCCGGCGCGGATCGGCGAACGCATCGATCCCACCGATCTCGACGCTCCCGGAGTCTGCACTGAGTAATCCGGCGACGATCGAGACGAGCGTCGTCTTGCCGGCTCCGTTCCGGCCCAGCAGTGCCGCAACCTCGCCCTCCGCGACCTCCAGATCCACCGAGTTCAGCGCCTGGCCGGACCGTAGGCCTTCGAGAGTCCCTTGACGTCGAGCATTCCAGCCTCGCAACATTGCGGTATTTGAGATACGGAGATGTATCTAGGATACAATATCGGTTCTGAAAGTCAGGACCACCGAGGACGAGGTGCGCCGTGACGGTAGAAAAATGGACTCCCGAGCGCAGGATGGAACGCACCCGGGCGGCGCTCATCGCGTCAGCACGGCACGTCTTCGCAACACGTGGCTTCGAAGGGGCGTCGCTCGACGAGATCGCCGATGCAGCGGGCTACACGCGGGCGCGATCTACCGGCACTTTGCGAACAAAGAGGAACTCTTCTTTGCGGTGTCCGCCGCCATCAACACTGAGGTGCTCGACACGTTCGCCGAAGAACTCGATCTCGAAGCCGGCTCCAGCCTCGACGACAATCGCCTTGCTGCTGCAACGTGGATGAAGGCGCTCGGGGGAAACAGAGAGATCTGGGCTCTCAATCTCGAGTTCAGCCTGTACCAATACCGCAATCCGGCCGTGCAGGGACACACGGCCGACCTTCGTCGCCAGAACCGCGCGACGGTCGCCTCGTTCATGGAGCACTACTGGGCCGAGCAAGGCATAGTCCCAAAGGTCCCGGTTGAGACCATTGCTGCAATCCTGCTCAACGCGTCGGACGGCTTCGTGCAGGCAGCACGAGTCGATACCGATGCAGAGGATCTCTTCGCCCTTTTCCTTGACCTCTTCATCCCGGCTGTGATGGAGGAGGTCCCCGCCCGTGAGGACCCAACGTCGGATTGAGAACATTCGATCGAATTCCAGCGCAACGAATTCGGAGCCTTACCTTGGCAAGGTGAGTGCACGAAGTAGCTCCGGTCACGGAGGTTCTTGAGGCGACTCACGCTGTTTGTCCGTGATGAGGACCAGCAGGCTGGTTCCCTGTGGACTGCTCCCCCGAGCAGGACCCTGCGACGGGCGGACGTGGTCACGTTGTGCAGCCCAACGCGCTCGAGTGGACAGGCAGGGGATCACGTCCCGGCGTCCTCGAGTCTCCGTGGCGCTCTTGCGAAGACAGGGATCCATCGTAGAGTTGAGGCAGGTCTGAGATGCACCCGTCATACGACGGCAGCATTGGAGGGACTCACACGGTGTTGCGAAGAGAACTCGTTGAACTGCGCAGAACGGCACTGACGCTCGCCATTGCCACCGTCGTGCTCGCCGGTACGTCTGTCGCGCTCTCATCGACACCCTCCGGCGCGGCGACGTCGGCCAGCCGCGCGCTCACGTCGAGCGTCGCGGCCAACGGTGAGTGGCCCGGAGTGGGCAAGATCTGCGAACCTGGTCCCGGTGGTGCCTCTTCGGTGCGAGGGGTGGGCTCCAAGACCATTCACATCGCCGTGTTCAACGACGCCGCCAACACCGTTGAGCCCGGACTCGAAGAGGAGCTCGTTCAGCAGGCCAGGGCCTTCGCGGCATGGTGCAACGCTTCGGGGGGCATCAACGGGCGGGACATCGTGATCGACGACCGCGACGCGGCGCTGTTCAACGCGGCACAGGTGACCGTGCAGGCCTGCCAGAGCGACTTCATGGCGGTCGGCGGCGGCATGGCGCTCGACCAGCCGTCCGTCCCGATTCGAGAGCAGTGCGGACTGGGCCAGATCAGCGGCTACCTGGCCTCCGACGCCTCCGAGGTTGCCTCCGATCAGGTCGATCCAGGCGGTGGCAACACGCGACACATGGCCCTCGGGATGGTTCCGGGAGCTGGCCAAGGCGTATCCGCAGGCGGTCAAGAAGGCCGGTATGGGCGGGGCGAACACTCCTTCCGTCCTCGAGCCCGAGCACAAGTACGAGTTCGGCGCGGAGGCGCAGGGGTGGAAGGTCGTCGACTTCCAGGAGCCGCCGATAGCGGTGACCGACTGGGCGCCCTACATCGAGGAGGCGCAAAGCAAAGGGCGTCGAGGCCCTCTGGCCCTCCTTGGACGACAACATCGTCCCCTACTTCCAGGCGATGACGACGGCCGGCTACCACCCTGCCTTCGTCATCCTCGGGGTCCAGTTCTACAACTCCACGACCAGCGGCGGCGTGGCCGCCAACCCCGGCCTCCCGCCGGTCTACCTCGAGACGGGATGGTGGCCGCTCGAGATGGCCTCGCAGAACCCTTCGACCGAGCAGCTCGTCAACGTCATGCACACGTACGCCAAAGGCGACGCCATCGACTTCGACGACGAGGAGGGCGCGGAGTCGTGGCTCTTGTGGGCCAAGTCCGCCTCGGCGTGTGGTGCCGACCTGACGGTCTCATGTGTGCTGAGCCACGCCGCCGCCACAAAGAACTGGGACGCTGGAGGCATTCAGGCACCGATAGCGAGCTTGACCATGTCCAACCTGAACCCTCAGCCGTCGCCTTGCTTTGCGCTGCTCAAGGTCGAGCCCAACAAGTTCGTCTACGACAAGGCGCTCACCCAGCCGACCCAGTCCATCTGGAACTGCAACCCGAAGAACGTCGTGCATCTCACGCCGCAGGAGCTGCAACAACTGGCGTCCTTGTGACGTGAGTCGGCGGGCCCGACTCGGCTGACTAGCCCAGTTCCCTGCCTGAACGCCGCTGAAGCAGACCGGATCAGCCCAGGTCGAAGGCCAGCGTGACGAGCTCGAAGGGCCGGAGCTCGAGCTCGACGGTCCCGTCGTGGCCGGCCAGCGGGGAGACCGCGCGCTCGAGCAGATCGGTACGGGCCACCGACACGAAGGGACGGTGCAGCGTCACGCGCACGGGACCTCGGGAGCCCCACACCTCGCAGAGGCGGACCACCACGGCATCGGAGCGGTCGGCCCACTTGACCGCCTCCACACTCACCCCCGGCCGATCGACGGAGACCACCCGACCCTCACCCTGACCGGCGCGCAGCGAGAGGGGGAGGTTGAAGTGCTCGGCCTCGGCGATGACCCCGGCGTCCCGCAGGTCACCCTCGTGGGGGACCAGCGCGTAGGCGAAGTGATGGGAGCCCTGGTCCGCCTCGGGGTCGGGAAAGCCCGGGGCGCGGAGGAGCGAGAGCCGGAGGGTGTGCCCGAGGATGTCGTAGCCGTACTTGGAGTCGTTGAGCAGCGCCACCCCGTAGCCGGGCTCACTCAGATCCGCCCACCGGTGGCCGCACACCTCGAAGCGCGCCTCGTCCCAGCTGGTGTTGGCTACGGTCGGCCGTTCGAGATGGCCGTGCTGGATCTCGTAGGTGGCGCGGGTGGAGCGGACCGAGACGGGGAAGGCCACCTTCAGGAACCGGTGCCGCTCGTGCCACTCCACGTCGGTGTGGAACTCGAGCCGCCGCGTCCCGGCGGCCAGGCGCATGGTCTGGGTGATGGTCGAGGCCCCGAAGGACCGGATGAACCGGACGCCGCACCGAAGCGGATGGCGCTCGACCACCTCGATCGAGTCCACGGCGACCAGGTCGGTGACCTGGTCGAGATAGGTGCGGTCGACGTCCCAGGCGTCGAAGGCGCGCGGATGGTCCTCGTGGAGCTGGAACAGGTTGCCGCGCTCATCGTCGGCCAGCACCTGACGGTCGGCGACGAGATCCCGCACCGAGGTCAGCAGGCCGTCACCGTCCCACTCCACCCGAAGGAGTCCGTTGTCCAGCCAGCCCTCGCCGATGGTCACCTGCTCTGTGTCGCCGAGCGACCGGTCGGGCGGCACCATCGACCAGCCACACGCCGGTGCCGACACCAGGGCCAGCGAACCGTCGGGCAGTTCGACCACCTCGGTCCGGTCGGTGGACGACGGGTTGAACGCCACCACGCCCCCGGTCCCGTCTCCCCCGGCGACGAGCGTCTGGGCCTCGGCAATGACCGAGCCGGCGATGGCGAGCACCTCGGCCTGCTCACGCGCGGTGTCCTCGTAGACCCAGTGGATGCTGGACCCGGGGAGGATGTCGTGGAACTGGTGGAGCAGGAGAAGTTTCCAGGCCCGGTCGAGGTCGGGGCGCCGGTCGAGGGACGCCGCCACCGACCACAGCTCGGCGGCCCGGAGGGCTTCCTCGGCGCGGCGGTTGGCCAGCTTGACCTCGGCGTGCGTGGTCAGCGTGGCCCGGTGGGCTTCGAGGTAGAGCTCACCGACCCAGACGGGGAGGTCGTCGGCCTCCTGCGCCCAACTGATCGAGGAAACCGCCGACGGTGCCGATCTCCGCACGGGGCAGGCCATCGAGATCGGTCATGCGGCGGAAGCGCTCGACCATGATGTGGTTCGGGCCACCTCCCCCGTCGCCATAGCCGAAGGGGTACAGGTTGAGGGCGGTGCCATTGGGCCCCACGCCACGGTCCTGACCGGCGGCCACCTCACCGACGGAGAAGTCGCCGTTGTAGGTGTTGGCCGGGGGGAAGTGGGCCAGCAGGCGGCTGCCGTCATGGCCCTCCCACCAGAAGGAGGTGTGTGGAAATTGGTTGGTGTCGTTCCAGGACATCTTCTGGGTGATGAGCGCGGTGACGCCGGCCCCACGAGCGATCTGGGGCAGGGCGGCCGAGTAGCCGAAGACGTCCGGAATCCACAGTTCGTGCGTCTCGACCCCGAACTCCTCGGCGAAGAATCGCTTGCCGTACACCAACTGGCGCACCAGGGACTCGCCCGATGGGACATTGGTGTCCGGCTCGACCCACATGCCCCCGACCGGCTCCCACCTTTCCGATCGGACCTGTTCCGCGATCTGCTCGAACAGGTCAGGGTATTCGTCCTTCATCCACTGGTACTGCACGGCCTGGCTGCACACGAAGTGGTGCTCGGGGTAGCGCTCGAGCAAGCGCAGCTGGTTGGAGAAGGTCCTGGCGCATTTGCGCCTGGTCTCGCGTAGCGGCCACAGCCAGGCGCAGTCGATGTGGGCGTGACCCACCGCCACGACCGTGTTGGCCGAGGAGGTGGGCCGGTCGAGGAGCGGAGCCAGCACGTCCCGGGCCGGGAGTACCGAGGCGGAGACGTTCTCGGGGTCGATGATGCCCCGTGCCTTGTCCAGCGCCACGATGATCTCCTCGGATCGGTCGGGGTCCAGTGCGGCCAGCTCGACCAGGATCTGCATGTCGAGGCAGAGTCCCTCGACGGACCGGTCGGCGACCGCCAGCTCGGCTGTCTCGAGGGTATAGAGCGGTGCGCCCGGAGTAGTCGGGCAGGAGCAGGGGCCAGTCGGCCAGGAGCCACGGCGGGATCGGATTCGCGGCAGCCTCGACGAAGAACTCGACCGGCTCGCCCCCGTGGGCCTCGGGGGTAAGCACGAACTCGCGGTGCTGGTGGTGGAGACCCTGGACGGGCCGGAGCCCGGTGTCCCAGATCTGGCCCTCGGCCGTGAAGCCGACCATCTGGTCACCGCCGAGGTGGATGAGGGCCACCACTTCAGCCCCGGCCCACGAGTCCGGGATCGATCCCCGGAACCGGAACCACGTGGTATCCCACACGCCTCCCCAGGCGTCGCCCACTGCGAACGGGGTGAACGGTCGCCCAACGGCCTCGATGGCCGGAATTGGCTCGCCGTGGAGGTGGTGGGCCGACACCTCCAGCGGGGCACACCGCCCGTAGATCGCCGGGCGGACCACCGTCTTCAAGAACTGCCGCAGCGAGCCGGGATTGTCAGCCATCGGCCTCAAGTCTGGCAGCCGTGTCGGGACCTCGTCGTCGACCCCGCCCACGGTGACCGTGCCGGTGGTGTCGCCGGTGTGCTCGAAACGCCGAGGTTGCAATCCCCTGTGTTGGGTCCGCCCAACTTCCAGCGCGGTCTGACTGGGCGACCATGCAGTGGGGCGTTCTGCTAACCGGGACGATCACGACGAAAGACATCACTTCGAGTTGACCGATACCGCGCCATCCACGGGCCCTGGTCCGCTCGTGACACCTCGGCTCTGCGTGACGATGTCAGTGAGATCCTCTCCGGAGATCGTCTCCTTCTCGAGGAGGGCGGCGATGACCGCATCGAGCGCGTCACGGTTGTCGCTCAGCAGCACCGAGCCCTCTCCTCGGCTTCTGTGAGCAGGCGGCTCACCTCCTGGTCGATGACCTGCTGGGTGCCCTCGGCATAGGGCCGTTCCTGGCCGAAGACCGGGCCCGCTCTGCTGGGAGGGCTGGTCCGATCCGTAGCCGATGGGTCCGAGCCGAGGAGACAGGCCCCACTCCGTCACCATCTTGATGGCCAACTCGGTGGCACCCGAGAGATCACTGGCCGCTCCGGTGGAGGCCTCACCGATGACCAGGTTCTCCGAGGCACGGCCGCCGAGGCGGACGGCAAGGGAGTCGAGCAGGTAGCTCTCGGAGTAGAGGTGTCGTTCATCGACCGGAAGCTGTTCGGTGACCCCGAGGGCCCGCCCGGCGGGCAGGATCGTGATCTTGGCCACCGGGTCGGCGTGCTCCGAGAGGAAGGCAACCAGCGCGTGCCCTGCTTCGTGGATCGCCACGGACCGTTTCTCTTCGGGAAGAAGCGCATTGGAAGCGTCGCGACGGCCGAGCAGGACGCGGTCCTTGGCCTCATCGATGTCTCGGGCATAGATGACGTCGCGGTCGTCGCGGATGGCGACGATGGCGGCCTCGTTGATCAGGTTGGCCAGATCTGCCCCCGAGAACCCGGGGGTGGCCCGGGCAACGGCGTCGAAGTCGACGTCGGGAGCCAGGTGCTTGCCTTGTGACGTGCACGGCCAGGATGGCGGCACGTTCGGCCTGATTGGGCAGGGGGATCTCCACCTCACGATCGAAGCGACCAGGACGGAGCAATGCCGGATCGAGGACCTCGGGGCGGTTGGTGGCGGCCATGACCACCACGCCGGTGGTGGGGTCGAACCCATCCATCTCGGCCAGCAAGCTGGTTCAGGGTCTGTTCTCGCTCGTCGTTGGAGCCGAAGGAGGAGCCACCCCGGCGCTGGCCGATGGCGTCGATCTCGTCGATGAAGATGATGGAGGGAGCCCGCTTGCGGGCATCGGCGAAGAGGTCCCGCACCCGTGATGCCCCCACGCCGACGAACAGCTCGACGAAGCTCGACCCGGTGAGGGCGAGGAACGGCACACCCGCCTCGCCAGCAACGGCCCGGGCCATGAGGGTCTTGCCGGTTCCCGGTGGACCGACCATCAGCACTCCTCGGGGCCCAACGGCGCCCGCTCGGGCATAGCGCTCGGGATGGCTCAAGAAGTCGACGACTTCGGCGACCTCTCGCTTGGATCCCTCATAGCCGGCGATGTCGGCGAAGCGGGTCGTGGGTTTCTCCTCGTCGTAGACCTTGGCCTTGGATCCCCCGAAGCCCATGATCCCCCCGGCCAACTGCTTGGCATTCCTCCGCCCGATCCAGATGAAGAAGGCGACGAAGAGCAACAAGGGGAGGAAGGAAAGCAGATCGGTCAGGAGCGCTGAACCCTGCTCCGACGCCGGTGACGTCGACATCATGGGCCTTCAGGGTCGGGGCCAGCTGGGTGTCGCCGATGGCCGTGGGGATCTGGCTCGTGTAGTCGTCGCCCCCCTTGAGCGTGCCGGTGATGGCGCCGCCCGGGGTTGACCGACGCTGTGCGGACGTCGCCAGAGGTGACCTCGGACAAGAACTTCGAATAGGTGAAGTTCTTGGTCGTCGTGCTCGACATGTGAGGAATGAGGAAGAGGAGCAGCGTGATGAAGATCCCCGCCGGCAGGAGCCACATGCGCCACCGTGGCGGAGGAGGGCCCGCCGGTGCCGGTGCTCGATCGTTGGGCTCGCCCGGCTTGGCTGCTCCCGTGAGGTGACGGATCGTATGTGCCATTGAAGACTCCCTATGCTTGCGTTCCGACGTCGATGGCCTTCGCACGCGCTTTTGTGATGGCCTCAGATATCCCCTGATCGCGAGCTGCGCAGCCCTGGACCGTCGACACCTAGTTGGGGATGAGGTCGTGACAACGCTTCAGTTCAACGTCAATCTCAGACTATGCCCCCTCTGTGCGACTCCGCTTCTTCACAAGACCGTTGAAAATCCGACCCCTTTGTATCGTTCGAACCTTCTGCGGTCATATTGGACGTCGTGTCTTGGAACCAACTCACACGTTCCATCGCTACAAACCAGCTATCAGTGCCATTTCGACAAGTCTCAGACCTCGGACGGCCCATCGCACCCGGGGAAGTCCGGGGTGGCAGGCCGCATCGACCTCACCGCGCTTCAGATGTCTCGTGACATCACACCTTCGCCGATCCAGCGGATCTTCCCTCTGTCGCTACGTTGATTCACCCTTGAGCCCGCCGATCCCTAGTGATCCCTCGCCTACGGGGGCTGGGCGCCCAACGGCCTCTTCCGGGGCGGCCGATTGGTCGTCCGCAGGGCTCCTCGTGCTCCCGGCATCGTCCGGCAGGACGGGAGGGTCGTCAAGGAAGTCGGCAGTTGGTACGAAGAACAGGCTGCCGGTCACCGCGGTTGAGAAGTCGAGGATCCGGTCGTAGTTGCCAGGAGGATCCCCGAAGAACATGCGTTGGAGCATCAGCTCGGTAACCGAGGGATTCGCGGCGTACCCAACGAAGTACGTGCCGAACTCGCCGGTCCCCAACGTGCCGAAGGGCATGTTCTCCCGCAGAATCTGACGCTGGGTACCGTCCGGTTCGATGACGGTGTTCAGCGCCACGTGCGAGTTCGTCGGCTTCGCGTCATCGTCCATCTCGACGTTGGAAAGCTTGGACCGCCCGATAACCCGTTCCTGCTCCTCGACCGTCAGGGCATCCCAGGCCGCCATGTCGTGTAGGTACTTCTGGACCATCACGTAGCTCCCACCAGCGAAGGGCGGATCCTCGGCCCCGATGGTCGCCGCTGCCTCGGCGGCCGGCCCGGTCGGGTTTTCGGTCCCGTCGACGAAGCCAAGCAGATCCCGCTCATCGAAGTACTTGAAACCGTGGACTTCGTCCACCACCCTGATGACCCCGGCGAGCCGGCCGACAACCAGGGAGGCCAGCTCCCAGCACAGGTCCATGGTTGCTGCTCGGATGTGGAACAAGAGGTCGCCGGGGGTGGCAACGGCGCGGTGCCGAGCACCTTCCAAGGCCTGGAACGGGTGGAGGTCAGCCGGCCGACTGCCAGCGAAGAGGCGATCCCAGGCCGCCGATCCCACCCCGACCACCACCGCCAACGCACCGTCGGGCGAGCGGAAACCAACTGTTCGGGCAAGTCCAGAAAGATCGGCCAGCAGGTCACGGACGACCGATTCGCCGCCGCCGTCGATCGTCAGGACGAGAATGACGGCGCTGGCCGTGAGCGGGGTGAGGACCGGCTGGGCCACCGGCGGCCCGGCGACGGCCACCGGGACCTGTGACACGCTGGCCATAGACGTTCTCCCTTGTCTCCTCTTCGGTGTGTGCAAACGATGTCGCTCACACGCGGGCCTTGGTCTCTTGCACTCGTCGCCCTAGGGTGTTTGGCCCCAGGCCGTCGTGGGGACGATCGTACTTGGAGCGTCAGCCCGGGCTGTCGCCAGTGTCGCCTTCTGATCCTCGGTCAGCGCTCGTCCGGCCCTAAGCAACCCAGCTGATGCCTCGAGGAATACTGGAGAGGACAGGCAGATGGATTTACAGCCAAGGCTGCCAACAGCGAAGGGTCCAGCCGACTGGTTCATGGAGACGTCTGGATCGATGCTCTCGCGAAGGGCCAGGAACCCTCACACCTGAACGTCGGCGCCGTGCACTTCAGCCCAGGGTCTCGCACCGCGTGGCACTTCCACGAAGGCGGGCAAACCCTCTACTTCACCGAAGGAAGAGGACTGGTGCAATCCCGCGGTGAGCGTCTGATCGAGCTTCGCCCCGGGGACGTGGTCTCCACCCCTGATCGTGAGGAGCACTGGCATGGTGCAGCCCCGGACAACTTCATGACTCACCTCTCTATCACGGAGGGCGATGCGCACTGGGGAGACCATGTGACCGACGCTGAATACAGCGGTCAGGAGTAGGCGCACCATGACGGTCCCAGCACTCACAAACGGACGGCTTTGAGACCTTCGGTACGCTTCTGCGCAAACCGGGTACGGAGTCCGCGAGTAGGGAACCCTGCCCTCAACTGAAATCTCTGCTCACAATGGCACTAATCCAATCGGGTTTGTATGATTCCGACCATGCCGGATGGATCGCGTCACTTCAGGCATCTACCGGGCAATCAATGCCGGCTGTCGACAGGGACGAAATGGGGGGCTACAAAAGGGGTTGCAGCGACGACCTCGGCCAGCCCTAACCGAGAGCGTGGTTGGAACCGTCAGCTGGCTCCCTGAAGCGGAGGTGAGAGATGACGATCGCGGAGGCGCTGGCGGCTTGGGGATCGTACGATCTCGACGACCCGTTTCCGGTGTTCGCAAAGGTCCGCCAGCTCGGTCCAGTACATGCGGTGACGTTGGCCGACGGGCATGGCGCCTGGCTCGTCGTCCACTACGACGAGGCCCGTGCCGCCCTCAACGAGCCGCGGCTCTCCAAGGACATGCACGCAGCATTGGCCACGGGCTCGGGCGTCGTGGCCGAAGGCCTACCCGGACCGGACTTCGCTCGGCACGTGCTCACGGTCGACCCACCCGACCACACCCGCCTGCGGCGCCTCCTGTCAGCCGCCTTTTCAACGCGGCGCGTGGAAGCGTTACACGCTCGCATTCAGACCATTACTGACGACCTCCTCGATGACATTGCTCATCAAGGGCCCGACCGCCGGATCGATCTGGTCGCAGCCTTCGCCTTCCCACTGCCGTTCACGGTCATCTGCGAGCTCCTCGGCGTACCCCAGCGCGACCGTGCCTCGCTCGGTGAGGGATTTACCAAGATGCTCGTCCCCACATCGAGTCCGGACGAGTATGCGGCGGCAAAGGAAGCGTCGGACTCGGTCGTGGCCATGTTGAGAGCACTTGTCGAATCCAAGCGCATCGATCCCGGTGACGATCTCGTATCCGATCTGATCAGCGCACGCGATGGAAAGGAGCGTCTCGACACCCAAGAGCTGCTCTCCACGATCTTTCAGCTGATCGTCGCCGGACACGACACGACCGCCAGTCTCATCGGCAACAGCCTCGTCGCCCTGTTTCGCAATCCCGCTCAGCTTGTCGAGCTTCGCGCCGATCCCGAGAAGATTCCCAAGGCCGTGGAGGAGTTCCTCCGCTACGACGCACCGGTCCCCCATTCGACATTTCGCTATACCGCTGCACCGCTGACTCTTGGAGGTGTGGCGATCCCGGCCGGTGAACAGGTGATCATCTGCCTGGCGGCGGCCAACCGAGACGCAGATCGATACACCAGCCCCGAGACGCTCGATCTCGAAAGGGATGAGGCCCGTCATCTCGCTTTTGGGCACGGTATCCATCACTGTCTCGGTGCGCCGCTGGCCCGGATGGAGGGCCACCTGGCCCTCGAATCGATTCTCCGCAGGTTCCCAGAGCTCTCGCTCGCCGTGCCGGTTGCAGACCTGCACTGGGCGCACGGCGACGGCCTCGTGCTGCGCGGCCTGTCCGAGCTGCCCGTGGTCCCCGGTCCGGCAATCCCGAGGTCACGACCATGACGCAGGATCCGGTGGTGTCGACACAGCTCGATGAGAGTTGGCGTGGGATCGACAAGGGGTGGGGGCGGCGGGCCGTGGACTTTTCCACCCTCAGCGAACCGACGAACTGTCGGGAGTACGTGGCTCTGCACCACCGACTTGGCGTGGGCGCAAGCGACACTCTGCTCGACGTAGCCTGCGGGGCCGGTCTCGCCATTGAGCTGGCGAGACTGCGCGGAGCCCTGTGCGCCGGTATTGACGCGTCGGAGCGCCTGGTCGCGGTGGCTCGGGACCGTAACCCGCACGCGGACCTGCGGGTCGGAGACATGCAGGCGCTGCCTTGGGATGACGGTGCTTTCGACGTCGTGACGAGTTTCCGGGGTATCTGGGGGACGACCCCCGAAGCGATAGCGGAGGTGTGCCGGGTCCTAGTCCCCGGTGGCCGGGTCGGGCTCACGGTATGGGGTCACATCAAGGCCTCTCCGGGCGCCTGGGCTCTGGCACCCTTCTCTCTCGCCGCGGCCCCAAAGGTGGAGAACCAAGCAGCCATGGTGGCCCTCGGCCGTCCGGGCGCGGGCGAGACCTTCCTTCAGGACGCCGGCTTCACCGATGTGGAGCGCATCGACATTCCCTTTGTGTTCGAGTTCGCCGATCCAGAGCTCTACGCACGAGCCTTGGCGTCGACCGGTCCGGCTTTTGAAGCAATGGAGGCGGTCGGTGAGGCGGCGTTCCTGCAGGCGGCAGTCGATCTGGCTCGCGAGAAGGTCCGCGCCGGTCTTCCGCTCCGGGCGCCTGTGGCGGTTGTGGGCTACGTCGCGAGGAAGGCGGCTCGACAGGTCCGCATCGGCGACCACACTTCGAGCGACCAAACCGACGAGTTGAAGACAGGCTTCCTCTCGGCGCCGAAACACACGCCTGAGACCCAGCACCTCTTCGACGACGACCTAAAAGGCGTCGGCTACGTGACGAACGTTTCACGCCTGTGGGCGTACCTGCCGACCGCGCTCGAAGGTCTGTCCGATCTCATGGGTCAAGCGACTGTGGCCGGCGCCCTCACCCATCGGCAGCGGGCTGTCCTCGTGACCGCCGCTGCATCAACTCTTGGTGACTCCTATTGCTCGCTGGCGTGGGGCAAGAAGCTCGCGGCGGAGACGGGGCCGGAGGTTGCGGCGGCGGTCATTCGGGGTGCGTACGAAGATCTGGACCCCAGCGAACAGGCGCTCGCCCAGTGGGCTCGAGCCGTGGCAACCGATCCGAATGCCATCGAGGCCAGGGGCGTCCAGCAACTTCGCGACGCCGGCTTCAACGAGGCGCAGATCTTCGCCATCACGACCTTCGTCGCGCTCCGCCTCGCCTTCTCGACCATCAACGACGCGTTGGGGGCAGGTCCTGACTCTCAACTGGGTACTTCGACGCCGGCCCCGGTTCTGTCCGCCGTCACGTTTGGCCGCCCCCTGGAGGCTGAGCATGAGTAGACGGGCATCTGCAGTGCCCCGCTGCGGGTTCGTTCCGGGCCGACCGCAACGTCAAGCCGTCATTGCCGGCACATCTCGAAGCTGTTACACGCGACTGACTAGGTCACTCGAGCAAGCGTTGTCACCCGGCGGGACTTCCCCGTCGAAAAATGAGAAGGAGGAATCCAAATGACAGCTACGGATACGCCAGTGAACAACGGCGTCAACGTCGAGGCCCTCTTGGGCGCCCGAGAAGCGCTCACCGAAGCACCCCAAGCGGCGCAATTCCAATGGCGGGCAACCTGTGAGTGGCAGAACGGCACCCACAGCCGGTCAACGGTCGAAGGTTTCTTCGGTCTTGGCGAGGAACAGAGCCACCGCACCCGATACCTCTTTGACGCCGACCACCCAGAGATCTTCGCCTCTGCCGACAACGGTGCGACCCCTGTCGAGTACATTCTCGTCGGCCTCGCCAGCTGCCTAACCGCTGGCGTTGCAGCAGTGGCGCAGAATCGTGACATCCAGCTGCGCAGTGTCTCGGCGACGATCGAAGGCGGGATGGACGTTCGCGGCATCCTGGGAGCGGACAGCGATGTCCGCAATGGCTTCAGCGACATCAAGGTGACCTACGACATCGACGCAGACGCGTCGCCCGATGACATCAGAGCGCTCGTCGCGCAATCGCAGAAGCGCTCGGCTGTGTACGACATCATCACAAACCCCACAAACGTGAGCGTCCAGGTTCGCTGACCGAGCTTCGTCTCTGAGGATTAGGGCGGCTCTATGCGTACCACGACCGTCGTGATCGGAGCCGGTCATAGCGGACTGGCGATGAGCAAGTGCCTCTCAGATCGTTCGATCGACCATGTAGTCCTCGAACGAAGCAAAGTCGCCAACTCGTGGCGGACCGAGCGGTGGGACTCGCTGCGTTTGCTCACGCCGAACTGGCAATGCCGCCTTCCCGGATATTCATACGAGGGCAACGACTCCAACGGCTTCATGAAGATGGCCGAGGTCGTCGACTTCATCACGAACTACGCGACGCTGATCGCCGCCCCGGTACAGGCCGAGACCACGGTCTCGTCGGTGCGACGTACGAATGGCGGATACCGGGTGACCACAAACCAAGACGAGTGGCTGTGCGAGACAGTCGTCGTGGCCACAGGGGCCTTCAACGTGCCTCACCGACCCCCCCTTTCGGACGCGGTGCCATCGTCGGTGACGACCTTGACTCCGTTCGAGTATAAGAACCCGGATCAGCTCGCCGAAGGTGGGGTGCTTGTCGTCGGCGCATCGGCGACTGGAGTGCAGATCGCCTGCGAGGTCCAGCGCTCCGGCCGGGAGGTCACACTCGCAGTAGGCGAGCATGTGCGGGGACCGCGTGACTACCGGGGTCGAGATATTCATTGGTGGATGGAGGCAGCAGGAGTCCTCGATGAGCGCTACGACGAAGTTGACGACATCGTCCGGGCGCGGCGCGTGCCATCCATGCAACTCGCTGGCTCGCCCGAACGGGCAACCTTCGACCTCAACGCGCTCACGAACGCCGGCGTCAAGCTGGTCGGTCGGCTGGCTGGAATCAGCGGGGGTCGGGTCCAGTTTTCTGGTTCTTTGCGGAACAAGTGCGAGCTCGCGGACCTCAAACTTGGGCGGCTGCTGGACACCATCGATGAGTGGACCTTGGCGAGCGGTCTTGACGACTCGGTACCGCCTCCTTATAGATTCCCACCGACCGTCGCTGGCGACTCACCGCCCCTCGGACTCGATCTCGCCAGTGGTGAGATCGAGACGGTCATCTGGGCGACAGGATTCCGCCCGGACTACTCCTGGCTCGACGTCCCGGTCCTCGATGGCAAGGGGATGATTCGCCACGACGGAGGCTTGGTCGATTCGCCCGGCATGTTCCTACTGGGAAGCCCGTTCCTGCGCCGACGTAAGTCAAGCTTCATAGATGGTGCCCGAGTAGACGCCCAAGACCTCATCGTTGAACTCAGCGCATACCTCGACGCGACAGCCTCGCTGGCGAAGAATTGACGGGCAGGTGCAGCGCGAGCCGTGAGCACACCTCGCGACGACCGCGTTCCGGTAAAACGGCGTCCACCTGGAGGTTTGGAGCGACCCCACCTTGGAAAGGATGTTTCCTCTGACAGGTCTTGGCCAGTCGCCTGGCCTCCTCGTTCCGTCCACCCAGTTTCCAACCGCTTCGCTGGGTCCTTCCCGTAGTAGAACGCTCTGCGATCTACCGTCGCATTCTCACGATCTCTCCTCGATTGAATGCGGGGCCAATATTCAACGGAGTTCGATTTTCTTTTCGGAGGAACAGCTATGCCGATATCCGGACGGCAGGCATCATCGACATGGACGCTGATTGCTGTCGCTTTTGTGGTTGGGGCAGTCGTCACTCATTCCCTATCGGTACCAGACGTTGCAGCCGCACAAACTCGCAATACGAAGGCAGCGGTCCCGCGAATCATCATCGATACTGACCTGTCCCTGTGGTGGGATGACGCGACCGCCATCGGCATGGCGAACGTGCTGGAGCAACGCGGAATGGTTCGGGTCTTGGGTGTGATGTCCGATGTCCGAAACCCGCAGGCGGTGGCCGCCATCGATGCTATCGACACCGCATACGGCCACCCCAATATCCCCTTGGGCGCGGTCGCCGACAGCAACGCCAATACCGCACCGCACGGCTACACCAATGTCCTCGCCACGAAGCTTCCGCACTCGATACGCTCGAGCGCAGACGTCCCGGAGGCCGTGAACCTCTACCGCCGCCTCCTCGCAGCGCAACCCGATCACAGCGTCACCATCGTCGCCATCGGCGCCTACACCAACTTGGCGGGTTTGCTGCGTTCGAAGCCTGGTCAGGGCAGCTCGCTCAGTGGGCGTGCACTTGTCACGATGAAGGTCAAGCGGTTGGTGATAGAGGATGGTCTCTTTCCGGCCGGTGCTCCTCCGCTGACGAACCAGGAGCTGGATACGGCCTCCGCGAGGGAGGTCGTCACCGGTACCAATTGGCCTACCGCGATTGCCTGGGTCGACGGCTTTACTGGAATCCAGACCAAGGTCGGAGGGTCGCTGTGCACGAGCGTTCCGCCCAACAATCCAATGCGGATCGTGTACGAATCGAAGTTCGGATGCGGGCCACCCGGAGATGGCGATTGGGATGGACCGACCTTGCTTTTTGCGACCGGGGGGACACAGGATTTCTTTTCTGAGCTCGGACAGGGTGGCGCCGCATTCATCAACCCCCAGGGTGGGCTGTCGTGGCGTAGCGATCCCAATCGCCCTTCCGACTTCTACGTTCATGTTGCCGATCAGCAAGCCCTTAACCAGCGGATCAACACTCTCATTGACGCCCAATAGGAAAGGCTCACGACCCAGAACTCACAGACTAGAGCGTCTCGACGAACTCACGGCAGCTAACGATTGGCTCCGAAACTTGGATCGCTCCCAATAGCACGTCATAGTCGAGAACGCGGCATGTCGCCCTAATGTGTCTTCGCCCGAAGGAGAGCAGTGAGTATGGACGCCCGCGGATTTTCGGTCTGGTTTCCCGGTTCGGATCGACTCGACCGAAGTGTCGAAATCGTCGGTCGTGCGCGTACTGCCACATTTCGGTGCTCTCTTACTTACGCGTGCTCCTTCGGCCGCCACATCCAATGGCCCGTTGGTTCTGGCCGAACGCTTGAGGGCTAGTCTCGATTGACGAGACCGAGGGGTAGCCGATGGTGTTTCAAAACGCGTTGCTCAAGCGCCTCCGACATCATCGGGTTCCGGCTTGGTGGCAGGACGGCAAGCTAGGCATATTCGTCCACTGGACCATCGCGTCGGTCCCGGCGTTCGCCCCGGTGGGCGCTGACTTCAGCTCCTTGCTCAAATCCGATCGACGTGACGCCTACTCCCTCTCGCCGTATGTCGAGTGGTATGAGAACTCACTGCGTTTTCCGGACAGTCCCGTCGCTCGACATCATCGCGAGACCTACGGCGAACGCACCTACGAATCGTTTCGGTCCGAGTGGGAGGCGGGGCTTGAGCAGTGGAATCCCGAAGCGTGGGCCGAGCAGTTCAAGCTGTCCGGAGCTCGTCACGTCGTGTTCGTCGCGAAACATGCCGACGGATATTGCCTCTGGCCGACAAACATTCCCAATCCCCACCGAACTGGCTGGCACTCTCGCAGAGATCTGGTCGGGGAACTCGGCGAGGCCGTACGGGGTGCAGGAATGCGCTTTGGCCTCTACTACTGCGGAGGAATGGACTGGACCTTCAATCAGCGACCGGTGGGGTCCATGTCCGACGTCATAGCCTCAATCCCCCGCGGTGACTATCCCGCCTATGCCGATGCACAGGTTCGCGAACTCATCGACCGCTATCAGCCGAGCGTACTGTGGAACGACGTCGCCTGGCCATCTGGAGCCAAGCGTCTCTGGCCGTTACTCGACCACTACTACCGACAGGTTCCCGACGGAGTTCTCAACGACCGATGGATTCCGTGGAGCCCTCTCCTCGCCGTCAGTAGGTATGACGTGGGGCGTCGCGTCATCGATTCACTCACGCGCCAGCAAATGATTCGCAACGGCGGACTCGTGCCTCCTCGCCCACCACACTTCGACATGCGCACTCCCGAATACGTGGTCTTCCCTGACGTGCAGGACACACCCTGGGAGTGTGTGCGTGGAATGGACGAGAGCTTCGGATACAACGCCTTCTCGCGACCTGAGGACTTCATCTCGCATGACGACCTCCTGTGGTTGCTAGTCGACATCGTTGCAAAGGGCGGCAATCTATTGCTGAACATTGGGCCACGGGGCGTCGACGCCCAGATACCCGATGAGCAGGCAACACGACTTGCGTGGCTTGGCCAATGGGTCGGATCCAATCGCGAGGCACTCATCGGGACTCGCCCGTGGGTCTGGCCGGGCACTGCCATCACCGGAGCTCATCCGGTTCGCTACACGGCGGCCGACGACTCCGTCTTCGCATTCGTGCGCGATCCGCCTCGAACGGTAGCGCTCTGCGATGTGCGTGCAACGCCGACGACCGCCGTCGAGACTGTCGACGGCAGGCCTCTGGTGTGGAGGAACACGCAATCGGGGATCGAGATCGACCTGCTTCCGGCGCGCCCTGCTCCCAAGCTGGTGGTAGTCGCCTTACGCAGGGTCGAGGCATCCGGTGCTCGACAATGAGTTCTGATTGGAAGAGACACCGAAAACCAGAACAACTCCTCGTCTCGAGAACCGCCGCCCAGACGCACGTCGGCTGGACGCTTCTCGAGCTGGGCCCCGTGACCGTGGTCGCCCCGTCGCGCGCCTACGAGACGGCATCGTCGAACCCGGCAGCGAAAAATAGGAAGCAGTTCAGGGCGCGACAGGCAAGCGGTGGACAATTCGCACATGGCGGGTCATTCTGATTCCATGCAACCGGCGGCGTTGTTCGTCCCGAGCCCGTGGTGTCGACGCGTGTGGCTCGGGACACTCACCATGGCCATGACCACCGTTCTCGTCATCGGCACTGCGGGAGCCAGCTCAGACTCACGTACCAAATGTCCCCGGCTGGCTGACACCATTCGATGGCACTTCGTCCGGGCAAGGGTCGGAAGGGTAGGTGGGACCTATGGGGATAGGGTCAGCGTCGTCGATTCGGTCCTCACCTGACATGATCCGTCTCATCGCAGCGATCGACTCTCGACGGGGCATCGCGACGGACTCGGGTATCCCCTGGAAGCTTCCCGGAGACACGGCCTACTTCCACGAGAAGACAGCCACCGGCGTCATCCTCATGGGTTGGGCCACCTACAACGAGTTTGCTGCGCCGCTGCATGAAAGAGAGAACTTTGTGCTGACGGCTAAATCGGGACCCTTGCGCGCAGGCTTTCGAGCTGTCGGCAGTCTCGACCAATTGGTCGCCGCACATCCGGACGAAGACATATGGGTTATTGGCGGTGCCACGGTCTACGCCGAGACGATCGCCGAGGCCGACCAACTGTTGTTGACACAGGTTGTCGGCGACTTCGACTGCACCAAGTTCTTCCCGCCGTACCAAGCTGAGTTTCGGCTC
Organism: uncultured Acidimicrobiaceae bacterium; assembly: GCA_963787525.1. Lineage (GTDB taxonomy): Bacteria > Actinomycetota > Acidimicrobiia > Acidimicrobiales > RAAP-2 > Bog-473. The sequence continues at coordinate 187,773 of CAWBDK010000002.1, forward strand.
ACTTTTCAGGGTGAGGATCGTCAGGACGGAGAAACCACCTATCGATTCGAATCGTGGGAGCGCCTTGAGTCGAAACGGACGAATTCCGGCTGAAAACGCGTACCGATGGCACCGCGATCCCAAGAGCCTGTACTCCGCCTCTACAACCGGCTGAGACGGCTCTTCGGTTGTCGGAGCGGCAGGAGGGTATGAGAGGGCCCAGCCACCAGACGGCAGGACACCGCCCCCTGGCCTTTAATCTCCCTGGAGACATCCGCGACTTGCAGTGACATCATGGCGTCAGTGCGGGTTGGCGCGACGACAACTGAGAGTGGAAGGAATGGAGGCGCCGATGCCTGCTGTGACTGTCGATGACCTGTCGAAGCTGCCGAAAATCCCCGTTTCCGACCGGGAAGCGACGATCGAACGGCCCGTCAGATCCGTGACCACCGCGCCAAGCGGGCTCGAAGGAGAGGGGTTCCCGGTACGCCGGGCCTTCGCTGGCATGAGCCTGGCTGACCTTGACCCTTTCGTACACATGGACCAGATGGGCGCGGTCAACTACGCACCAGGTGAGCCCAAGGGAACCCCCTGGCATCCCCATCGGGGCTTCGAGACAGTGACGTACATGATCGATGGAACCTTTGCCCACCAGGACTCCCAGGGAGGTGGTGGTCTTATCACCGACGGGGCCACACAATGGATGACGGCCGGTGGGGGGATCTTGCACATCGAAACGCCTCCCGAGGATCTGGTCGTTTCGGGTGGTCTGTTCCACGGGATTCAGCTCTGGGTGAACCTGCCGGCAAAGGACAAGATGATCCCGCCGGCCTACCAAGGGCTCGAAGCCGATCAGGTGACTCTCCTCTCGACCAACGACGGCGGGGCCTTGGTGCGGGTCATCGCCGGTCAGCTCGGTGAACACCGAGGTCCCGGCTCCACCCATACGCCGATGGCCCTGATGCACGCCAGCGTCTCCCCCGGCGCACTGCTCGAGTTGCCCTGGCATCCCGGCTTCAACGCGCTCGCCTACGTGCTCGCCGGATCGGGACGTACCGGGAGCGACGGGAGACCGGTCCAAGGCGGTCAGTTGGTGGCGTTTGAGCCCGGCGACTGGTTGGCCGTCAGAGCGGACGACCGTCAAGACTCTGGCACCGAACACCTCGAGATCCTCCTCCTGGGAGGTCGGGCGATCAAAGAACCCGTTGAGCATTACGGACCGTTCGTTATGAACACCCGAGAAGAGATCGGGCAAGCACTGGAGGACTTCGAAGCCGGTCGCTTCGGAACAATTCCACCGAACGCGCTGATGCCACACGTACCGGACCCTGATCCGGTCCGAGCCGAGCACACTGGGATCTGATGCTGAGCCTCGGCCAAATCAGACCGAAGCGGGACATCGAGAGAACATTTCTGAGTCCACCGAACAACCACACTCCAACCAACGGAGACGAGAACGATGAACCTTGAGCAAACTCTAGAGAAGATCGTTGAGCACGCCCACGAGGAGCTCCGGATCGTTCGGAAGCGAGCCGAACAGAAGACAGCCGCGCGTGATCACGGTAAGGATTACCACGAAGCTCAAGTCGCTGCCGATCGACTGGACCACTACGCCCATCTCGTTCGAGGGTTACATGATGCCGAATACAAAGACGGCTGGCGGCACGAGAGCCTGAAATGAGAACGACTAACGCAGGTAGAGGGGACCACCGTCAGACCAATCGACCGTTGCGGGCTGCATATTGCCGGCATACTCCTTGGAAGAGTGCACAGGAGGCGACGTCGCGCCAAGAAGATTTACTGCCTATGAGCCGACGCGCGCGCATCGAGGGTGGCGCAGTGATCCCAACACATTCTTTCAGTCAGCTGCGCGGGGTTTCACACCGACTCCTTGCTTTCACCCGCCGCGGTAAGAGCCTGCTGTCAGATTCGTTTCGCCAGCGCTGGGCCCATCGGGCCTCATATGTGCGTCGAGCGCCGCTTTATCAGAGGCGTTTTCACCAAATCCGACCCCGATGCGTTGGTCTGTTCGTCGGAGATTCTGATGAGTGATGTCGCGCAGGACCTGGTCATCAGCCTGTGTGGGATCGCTGCTGACGACTGCTCGAGGCCACAAGTGCCTTGCAAGCACCGGGTTTAGTTCTGCTCCGTACAGGCTGATTTTGGCGAGAATAAACAAGAAACCCACCAGTCCTATAACAATGCCAAACTGACCATAGGTTGCGGAGCTGTGGCGGATTTGGTGCTGGATCAAACCTGCGCCCACGGTGATGAGTAGCGAGAATCCGAGCGAACTCACCGCCGCTCCGGGAAGCAATTCTCGAGTTCCGATGCCCCCCGGGGTCAGGGCTCGAAATGCGGCAAAATACAACAGGAAATTGATGAATAGCAGACCTGCGAAAACCGGGAGCCGAACACCCCAACTCATCCCGTTGTCCGTTGCGAAGGTTGCTACGACGGCGTTGATCACGAAGGCCCCGCCGATTGTCACCAAGCCAACGAGGCTCCGAGCCAGTCTCGGAACGAATCCTGGGAGCTCGAGCTCCGGCACGTTCCATACCTGAGCCATCGCCTGTTGCGCAGTCTGAGTAACGCCCTGAGCTCCATAGACCAACCCGATGAGGCCGACGACGAGGCCGAAGACGTTCCCATGCAGGTTGCTCGATCCGCGCTCCGGGTTGAATTGTGATCCGACAACTGGAAACTGGTGGAGCGTCGACACGAGACCGTGGCCCAGGCTGGCGGCACCGATAAATCCGAGCACGGTAACTAAAACCAGCAGCAAGGGGTAGATCGCCACAAACCCATACCAACCCAGAGCGACGACAAACTGATTTGCTCGATCGTCTCCAGACTTCTTGATAACTCCGTAGACGGGACCAATTAGGCGGGATCTTCGCTGCCATTGGTCGACCGCAACCAGAAGACTTCGAATTCGATCCAATTGCTGACCCACTCCTCTCGATACCTCTGGTACCCAAGAAGAGTGGATTGAACCATTGACTTATGGATCCACCAATTCCAACGAACAGACTCGTTCTTTCGTCGACACGTCCCAAAGGTGGGCTATTTCACTGTGAGCACAACGAATCATCCAACGAAACCTCAACGCTTGAACAGATGCGGGCCCGGACGATTTCAAGGATCCCAATATGCTCGAAACAACAATCCAACACGCTAGCCTTGCTTCATGCCAAGCAAACTTGATCGTGCCGCGGAGATTGTCGGAGATGCAATCGGCACCGTCGGAGCGGCAACGTCAGCGGCTGGAACAAGGGTGCAGCAAGGTCTGAGTGAAGCTGCGACCGCAATCGGCAGCTCAGACGCTGCGGACCGAATCGAAGCTCGATTGAGCCCCACACGGAAGGCAATCGCCAGGAAGGCAAAGAGGACCAAGAAGGTGGCCAAGAAGCGGGCAGCCTCGGCGACGCGCAAGGCCGGCGGGACCAAGAAGGTGGCCAAGAAGCGGGCAGCCTCGGCGACGCGCAAGGCCGGCGGGACCAAGAAGGTGGCCAAGAAGCGGGCAGCCTCGGCGACGCGCAAGGCCGGCGGGACCAAGAAGGTGGCCAAGAAGCGGGCAGCCTCGGCGACGCGCAAGGCCGGCGGGACCAAGAAGGTGGCCAAGAAGCGGGCAGCCTCGGCGACGCGCAAGGCCGGCGGGACCAAGAAGGTGGCCAAGAAGCGGGCAGCCTCGGCGACGCGCAAGGCCGGCGGGACCAAGAAGGTGGCCAAGAAGCGGGCAGCCTCGGCGACGCGCAAGGCCGGCGGGACCAAGAAGGTGGCCAAGAAGCGGGCAGCCTCGGCGACGCGCAAGGCCGGCGGGACCAAGAAGGTGGCCAAGAAGCGGGCGACGCGTCAAAGATAACAAGTCAGATCAGGTACACACTGACTCATTGGCCATTCCGAGCGGCTCAAGCCTCAACGACCTCCGACGTCGTACGCGAGTTCAGTCTTCGTGGTCGGGCTGCGCTCCACATGGAAGGCCAGACGTCACGAATCGAATGGCTAAAGTTTCCAACGAAGGGGTATAAGCGACCGGTGAGCATTTCTCGGCGAATCGCACGTCCTCTTCTGGCATCGATCTTCATTGCTGAAGGATGGGATGCCATCCGAAATCCCAACGGGAAGGGCACGACTGTCGAAACTCTTCCTCAGCTCCCCTCAGCGGAAGGATCCGTAGTTCAAGAGGATTCCCTGACGTTGGTCCGATTGAACGGGGTTGTCCAAATCAGCGGTGGAGCTCTCCTCGCCATCGGGAAATTCCCCCGTCTGGCGGCCTTGGTTCTGATCGGTTCAATTGTACCCACCACGTACGCTGGACATAGGTTTTGGCAAGAGGCAGATGAGGAAATTCGAGCGCAGAAGAGGATCCAACTCCTCAAAAACCTGGGACTCCTGGGTGGCTTGATCTTTGCCGCCGTGGACACGGACGGCGCTCCCTCGATTGGGTGGAGAACTCGGCGTCGTGTGCGTCGAGTGACAAGCGCAGTGACTGCAGGGCTACCAGTGGCGGATGGCCACACGCACCACGCAACATCAAGGACAGCCGACGTGAGTCTGGAAACCGGGCGCCGCGCCAAGAAAGCTGCCAAGGTAGCGAGTCATCGGGCCAACGCTGCTGCAGACGGCGTGGCCCGACAGGCCAGTGAGATGGCTCTTAACGCCGCCAAGTCCGGAGCAGTGATCGCTTCCCCATACATACGTCATGCAAATGCGGGGGCCCTGGACGCAGCCGAAGGGGCGCTCGAAATCGCCAGCCCCTACATCTCTGCCGGATTTGAACGGGCCGGAGAGCTGCTCGAGGAAGCGATCGATGTCGCCAGCCCGTACATCTCTGCAGGACTTGAGCGGGCCGGAGGTTTGCTCGGGGGGGCGCCCGATCATTTCTCCACTGATTGAGACGGCGATGCTCCCGAAGGCTCACTTAAACACGCGGCAGAGGGTAAGGCCAGCTCGTCAACGGAATCTCGTACTCCGAGAAGTCGACCGATGGGAGCCGGCGAGGTTGCGCCCTATGGGATCGGGCCACGGTGAAGGACGAAACGGGGCCAGGTCGCCATCAGCTTTGGATTGGATGTCACTGTTTGCGGGTATGGGGTTGAATCCAACCCCAATGAGAGGACGCTCCGTGTCAACGGTCGACAAAGCTAAGAACAAAGCTCAAGAAGCTAAGGGGCACGTCAAGGAGGCGGCTGGCAAGGCCGCGAACGATCAATCTCTGGAAGCTGAAGGCAAGGGCGACAAGGTAGCCGGCAACTTGAAGCAGGCCGGAGAGAAGGTGAAGGACGCTTTCAAGAAGTAGGGGCGCTGCGCCGGCAGCTTTGCATACGTAAGGCTGCCGGCTGGCATTCTGGAACGACCTCAGAATGGACGACTGGCGCGATTCCGCCCAGCGTCGCCAAACGTCCTCTTCAGGGATCCGGCGACGGACACAAGATCATCCACGTCCCCGCCAACTTTTACGCCTTGCCTCGCGGAAGCCGCCGGTGAAGGGATCAGTGACTATGTCAGGTACTTCAGCACCCCCGGTATGTCCACAATGTAAGGAGCGCCGGGTTGATGAATACACTCACTATGGCTGTCCCGATAGCTCGTCCATCCACGCACATCGGCACTGGCTCTGTGCCTCGTGTGACTTTGAATTTGCGACCTATTCCGACTCATGAGCATGAGACACGTGCTGCTCGACCGTTTCGGTCCCAGGACCGAAAACTCGAGCTGACCCAACTCAACCAGAGACTCGATTAAGGCGCTGACGTTCTGGCTTTGCCGCTTCGGTTTGGACGACGGTTAGTTCGGAAGCGTCGTGGTGGATCATTGCTACGGCGATTCTTCATCCGAAAGCAGTCACTTGCCGGCCGCTGACTCCCCGAGTGAACGACGCAAGATTTACGGACCCTCTTGATCCCGGTATGGCCACATCAACCAAGGTCGCCCTACGATCGCTGGCCGACCTCCAAATTCTAGGCTGCGGAGGCCTTGAGCGAGCCAAGTTACTGTTCCCCTCCCTTTGAATGGTGAAAGCCACCAAACCGACTTCAGATTTGCCGCAAGGTGCTGGATCTCTTCCGAGCCCAAACTTCAGACATTGCTCTATAGCTCCGCCTGCGCTTCGAGCCCAGGTTCGGGTGGTGGTTCGTGGATTGTCGCCTCCCACACTCTGGCAGCCGTACGAATGGCCACAAGCCTTGCCACTCCTGCTCCCACCCCCGTGGCGATCGCCCAACTCAGAGCATCGGTCCAAGAAGACCGTCGATCGGCCGGCACCGGCGGCGGCGTCTCGTCGCGCACTGCCTTCCACAGAGCCTCAAGAATTCGTTGCGTGATCAACCCGGCTAAAGCGCCGGAGCCCAATGTGATCACCTTCCAGCCGTACCTCTTGAACGCCGCCACAAGTCTCACCCTACCCAAGCACATCGTTCACTGAACATGCGTCGATCAACGAATCGATTCGATGTCCGTGCCGACGCGAACCTGAGACGCCCGTCTGATCTGCATGGCCACCTCCGCCGTGTAGACGAACATTTTGCTACGAATACAAACTTCATTGACGCAGCTCCCGCCCAAGGGATCCCAACTCTCGACCAGGACAGGCGATCTTTGGCGAGTTCACTCACCCAAGACCCAGGTGTGTGGACGAGCCAACTCGACAGCTTGACGTGGGCCCCATGAACCCCGTGCATACGGAATCGGCTCTGGCTTGCTCTTCAGAATGCCATCGGCCACGGTCCACACGTGCTCGAGTCCGTCGGGTCGAGTAAAGAGCGAGCGGTCGCCGATAAGCACATCGTGGAGAAGCAGGGAGTACGCCGGGAGCGGCGACCCCTGGTTGGCCGAACCCAGGGGCAGCGCGGTCGTGCCGACTCCCAGGGTCATGTCGGGCCCGGGTTTCTTGATGACGAGTCCCAGATCGATCTCCCCATCCCCGGAGAGTTCGAAACCGAGGATGCTTTGGCCACCTGGCTGACCCGGGAGCCCCGGAACTGCGTCCTTGAAGACCACGCTGACTCTCTGTCGGCTCTCGACGAGGCACTTGCCTGTCCGAAGCAGGAAGGGAACGCCTCTCCAGCGTTCGTTGTCGACCCACAAACGGGCGGCCACGTAGGTCTCGGTCCGCGAATCGGCGGGGACATCGTCTGTGTCCCGGTACTGCTCGTACTGGCCCACCACGACGTCAGAAGCGTTCAAGGGCCGAAAGCACCCGATGACCGACTCGCGTGCTTCGGCCAAGCAATCGGGCTCCAAACAGTGGGGTGGCTCCATTGCGATCTCGCCGGCAATCTGGAACAGATGGGTCACCAGCATGTCAAGGATCGCCCCCGTCGCGTCGTAGAAGGCTGCCCTCATCGCGACGTCGAGAGTCTCTGGTACATCGATCTGCACACTCTCGATATGGGATCTATCCCAGGCACCGGCAAAGAGACCGTTGGCGAAGCGCAAAACGTGGATGTTCTGCGTGGCCTCCTTTCCGAGAAAATGATCGATCCGATAGATCTGATGTTCTTCGAAGGTTTGGTGGGCGATTCCGTCCAGTTTCCGAAATGAGTCCAAAGAGGTCCCAAAAGGCTTCTCGTACACAACCCTGGATCCCTTAGCGAGACCGTGCGTGCGGATCGCCTCAGTCAATGGACCGAACGCGGACGGCGGCACAGCCATGTAATGAATCAGTTCCGGACTACCTCCCAATTCCTTCTTCGCTTGCGACAGCACGTCGGGAAGGCTTCCGGGGTCGTCCACTCGGAACCCGCCTCCGGCGAAGAGAAGGCGACGCCGCACCTCGTCCCATGGACCCTCTGAGGGTTGTGGTCCGAACTCCTCCAGCGCTTTTCGTACTTCTTCCTGGAATTTCTCATCGGTGCCATCGCCGCGACCGTTGGCAATCATCCTCCAGTCCTCGGGAAGGAGACCGGCGATAGCTAAGCGATAAAAGGCGGGGAGAACCAACCGACGAGCCAGATCTCCCGTGGCTCCGTACAGCACAAAGATCGTCGATGTTGGAACGGTTGCGGAATTCGACATGACCTCGTTGCCTTTCAGGTTGGATCAAAGCGGCGGCGACAGCTTCCTCATCTGTCTGGTCTACTTGTTTTTTCGCCATTCCACAGCTCGATCCGCCGATACTCATCGGGATCAGCACCCTTGCCGAGACGCTGCTCGGGCAACCCATGATGGCTGGTGAGAGCCGATCCTCCGTTTGGCCAACGCCGCGAGGCCTGGAGCAGTCCTAAGAGCGGCCACCGCGCTCGAGGTTGCCAGAACCCAAATCCGACGCGCAGCCAAAACTCCCTTGATCGGTCGATCATCCGGGAGCAACCCGGTGGGACCCCCCTCCGACAACAACGATGGGGCCTCCCGGCTGAAGCGGCGAGCGGCTGGCCGAACAAAAGACAGAGTTCGGCTCGTAGAAAGTCTTACGTTGGTTCGACCGCGACTCGTCGCGTTCTGACGGGCTTGAACGGTTTGCACGCGGCTCGAAAAGCGACTCTTACCTAGAGCGATGGAACGGAAACGGGGATCCGAACCGCATCTCTCACCTTGCCAAGGTGATGGATTTGGCCCATGAGGGCCCAGCCAGTCCCCTGGCTTGCTGGTCCATCGACCCAGGTTCCACCTCGTCCACGCAATCCGTTCCTGAAGTAGAGCGCTCTATCGATGTTGGTCAACGACCAGACCAGCGTCGACATACGCGGCGTGTACGGCGGCCTGCTGGGCGTCAGAGAGCTGAGGCTGCGGAGGCCTCGACCGCGGGTAGTCACCGACGGGCAGGCCGAGTTCGGATGCAGCGGCCTTGAACGCCGAGCCCCAATGGGTGTACGCCGCGTCGACATTGGATGCTCCGAATGCACCGTGCAGGTTCGCGATGAGGGCGTCGAGCCCGGAGTCGTACCAGTGGTCGATCGCCTCCGACAGCTTGTCGGACAACAGAAGCTCCCACTGCTGGCGGTACAGAGGGATGTCCGGACGCTCGTAGAGATACCCGGTGCCACCCAGGATCCCTGGGGCGCTGATGCCACGTCGCAGGAACCCGCCCCGGTAGGCCAGCATGTCGCACTCCCAGATGACGAGCTCGGGCGCGATCCGGTGGAGCTCGGCGGAATGGGAGGGACGGAACATCCCATTTTTCACGGCGCAAATGGCGTGGAACTCCCCCGCCAGGTCCGCGCACTGGGCCGGCGTCAGGATCCACCCTGCCCGCGTGCGTGTTGAACAACCCGAGCGCGATGTCTGTCCTCTCGGTGACGTAACGGAAGGTCTCTCGAACGGCCTCGTAGGTGCGGGCCTCGAAGTACGGCGGGATGAGGAAGCAAATGTCGGCACCGGCGGCGGCCGCATGCTGGGCCAGCTCGACGGTCTCGAGGACGTTCGTACTGGCCGGGCAGGCCTCGATCAACGCCCCTGGCTTGAGGGCACGAGTCACATCGACGGCGACCTCCAAGAGCCGCTTGCGCTCCTGGGTGCTCATCGCCCAGCACTCGCCGACGAGGCCGCCAACCCAGACCCCATCGTGGTCCAACGCCCCGATGCAATGGGCGATCAGGCCCCGCAGCGCCTCCTCGTCGACGCGCTCGCCGCCGGGACCGCTGAACGGTGTGTAGAGGGAGTCGACGATGCCCCGAAGCGCGTCGGGAGCCCATTCACGAGCGTCTGCTGCGCTGGCCATGGTTGACCTCCTTCTCTCGGACGCGAACGCTCGCGCTCATGCCTTGGGCCGGCTGCGTGGCAGGCCGAGTGACTGCTCGGCGATGAGGCTACGCAACACCTCGCTGGAGCCGCCGTAAATGGTGCTGGCCACCGCACTCCGAAAGTGGTACTCGAACACTCCCCCCGCCACACATTCGAGGTCGGTCCAGTCGGCGGTGCCGAGAGGGCCGACCATGTCAAGCACCCCTTTGGACCAGGCGACGTAGGTCTCGGGCCCGAACAGCGCCGCGTGCGGCCCCGGCTTGCCACCCAGCTGCTCCAGGAAGGCCACACGGATTCCGAGGAGGTCCGCCACCTCAGCGTCGATCGACAGCCGGGCCAGGCGCGTCCGGACCGTCGGATCCGAGGCAACCGGACGGCCGGTCGGATCGGTCGCCGTAGTCGCCCAGGCGCGCGCCGACTCGTAGAGCTGTCGGGTGCGAGAGGACGGCGCCACGCTCTGCTCGGCCTCGAGCGCAGCCCGGATCACGCTCAGACCGTGATCGGGCTCCCCGACAACCAGATCCTTGGAAACACGGACCTCGTTGTAGAAGACAATGTTCGTTCTCTCGTACCCCATGGTGTGGACGGGTTGGACCTCGATGCCGGGGGTGTCCAACGGGACGAGGAACATGGTTAGGCCGGTGGGGCCGGTCGATCCGGGCACGGTCCGCGTCAACAGGAAGCAATAGTCGGCCCGGTGCGCGTACGTCGTGAACATCTTCTGCCCGTTGATCACCCATTCCTCCCCGTCACGGACGGCGCGGGTCTTGCAGGCGAAGACGTCGGAACCCCCTTCAGGTTCGGTGAAGCCGAGGCAGATGAGGGTCTTGCCGGCGGCCACGCCGGGGAGGATCCTGGCCTTGAGGTCCTCGGATGCCAGGGCCCGGACGGCGTTCGCGGCCAGCATGGTGGTGCCGGCGCCGATCGTCGGACCACCGGCAGCGCGTATGGCGCCCAGCACGGCCGACGCTTCAAAGGGGTCGAGGCCGGCACCGCCCTCCTCGGGTGGCCAGGTCAGCGCGATCCAGCCTCGCGCTCCCATGGCCTCCATGAGGGGCCGGCTCACACCGTCTCCGGAGTGGAGTTCCTCCTCGACGACGACCGGGGTCACGTGCTCGAAAGCGAACGCCTCGGCCTGCGCCCGGATACCTGCGATGTCGGGGGGTTCCTCAAAATCCACGAGCGCCTCCATCGGGTCCCGTCCCGGCTTCCGGCAGGATCTCGTCAGCCAGGGCCAGGAGCTCGCGCCCGGGGTCCGCCACCGTCGCCGCCCAGGAGTGCGACCTCCGGTAGTAGAGCTGGATGTCGCACTCCTGGGTGAAGCCGTAACCACCGTGGATATGCAAGCTGTGCTGCGCGGCGTGAGATGCCACTTCCGCAGCGAAGATGAAGGCTTGGCGGGCGAGCACGTACGCGTCGGGATGATCGGTTTCGAGGGCCCAGGTCGCCTTCCAGGCCAAAAGCTGCGCTCCGTCCTTGGAGACCAAAGCGTCAGCCAAGGGGTGGGCCACGGCCTGGTAAGCGCCGATGGGAATCCCGAACGCGCATCGCTCCCGGGCATAGGCCGCGCCCAGCTCGATGGCCTCGGCAGCCAGGCCGACCAGGGCGGCGGCCCGCAGTACCCGGACCTCGCAAAGGGCGCGAGTAAAGGCCTGCGCCGCGCCCGGCCCGTCGGCAAGCACCTCGACGTCGGTGGCGCCGCTCCAACGGGCCAGCGGAAGTGAACCCAAGTTCGATATGAGCCGGACATCCGTTGGCCGGGAGACGGTGACCAGGCGCCCGTCGACGAGCCCGAGCACCATGTCGGCCACGGCTCCGTCGGCCAGCACCTGGGTGCGCACCGGCCCCGGCGCCGGCGGCAACGAGACGAGGCGCGCACCCTCGAGCGCCAGTCGAAGGAGGTTCTTGGCTCCGCATGCGCCCACGAGTCGGATGGCGGCGACCGTCTCGGCCAGGGGAACGGGAGCGAGTCGTCGCCCGGCCTCTTCGGCCACCAGGACGAGTTCGAAGAGCCCGGCGCCGGCTCCGCCGAGGTCCTCGGGCACACCCATGTGGAGCACGCCGATCTCCGACATGCGCGCCCAGAGTGAGGCGTCGTGACCGTGTGCTTCGGCGGCGCGGACGATGTCTGGTGTGCACTCCTTGGCGAACAAGGCGGCAAAGGTCTCCCTCAGCGCATGCTGCTCTTCCGTAAGCCGGAGGTTCACCGGTGACCCGGTCCCCGACGCCTCGGGCGGCCGTCGCCCGTGAGGGCACCATTGGCAACGCAGAGTCGGATGGGAATGTCGGGCACTTTGGTCCCCCCAGCGGACGGACGGCGTCGTTTTTGACGCGCTGGCCTGGGGAGAATATGCTTCTACTAGAAAGAAAGTCAAAACTGACTGTGCTTGGCTCACTTGGATACGTGACCTCTCCTCGCCCGACGCCAAGGCCGCTGGCCGTCGAAGGCCTCACTGCCGAGCTGACCTCGCTGCCGGCCACAGTCCCGGACCTCTTGCAAGCGCGCGCCCCACAGGCCGACGGTGCCGTGCTCATCGCGCCCGGAAGTGGAATGACCTTCGGCGAGGCGGACCGGAAGAGCGCCAGCCTGGCGGCGCGTCTGCTGGCCGCCGGGGTCGGCAAAGGGGCTCGGCTCGGTGTGCTCTATCCGAACGGCTGTGCGTGGCTCGTCGCCTGGTTGGCGGCGGCGCGCATCGGCGCCCTGACCGTTCCGCTGTCGACGTTCGCTCCCGGCCCCGAGCTCGCACGTGTGTTACGCCACACCGACGTCCATGCCGTCTTGATGGCCGGTGCTTTCGCTGGCGAGTCGCTGGCCCCTCGGCTGGCGGCTGGCCTTCCCGGGCTTGCCGAGTCAGGACCAGAGCTCTATCTCGAGGCGGCACCGCACCTTCGCTGGGTGTGCGTTGACGAGGACCCGCCTCGCTGGTCGCGGAGGCTCCCGGGTCCTGTGTCCGCGTCGCTGTTGGCGGAGGCCGAGCGCGAAGTGGTCCCGGCGGACCAGTTAGCGGTGGTCACCACGTCCGGCGCGACCGCGGCGCCCAAGTCGATCGTCCACACCCACGGGTCACTGGTCCGGCATGCGGCCCTCTTGGCGGCGCGGCGCGGGCTCGGTCCCCACGACCGCATCTACTCGCCCATGCCATTCTTCTGGGTCGGCGGGCTCACCATGGTCGTGCTCGCTGCCTACTGCTCCGGGGCCAGCGCGGTGGTCCAGGAGCGCTTCGAACCGGGCGAAGCGCTTGACCTCATCGAGCGCGAGCGGGTGACCCAGGTGTCGTGTTGGCCTAACGCAGCCCGCCAGCTGGCCGAACACCCAACCTTCCTCGGTCGGGACCTGAGCGCCGTGCGCGGCGGCACGCTGCTCGAGGCGCTCCCGCCGGATTCCCGGCCGTCATCGCCGGATCTTGCCCCCAACGTCCTGGGCATGACCGAGACCGGCGGACCGCACACTGGATCCGAGGACCCGTACCGCCCACTGCCCAAGCGCCTTCGCGGCACCATCGGCCGCGGCCTCCCCGGCATGGAGCATGTCATAGCGTCCCCCGAGACGGGCCTCCCCAAACCTGTGAGCGAGGAAGGTGAGCTCTTCGTCCGGGGAGCTTTCCTGATGGACGGGATCTACAAGCGCGAGCGCCACGAGGTGTTCACGCCGGACGGCTGGTACCCGACGGGGGATCTCGGATGGTTCGGCGCCGACGGGCACCTCCGCTTCGCCGGCCGAGGGGGCGCCATGATCAAGACCGGGGGCTCCAACGTGTCACCCGCCGAGGTGGAGGCGGCGCTCCTCGAGCTGCCCGAGGTGAGTGCCGCGTTCGTGTTCGGGATTCCCGCTGGTGACCGGGGTGAGGATGTGGCGGCCGTCTTGGTCCCCCGAGGGCCGGGCCGGCTCGACGTCGACCAGCTCAAAGCCGGCGCGCGCTCGCGCCTTTCGAGCTACAAGGTGCCTCGGCACATCGAGGTGCTCGACGCGGCCAACGTGCCCATGCTCCCGACAGGAAAGGTCGACCTCGCGGCGCTCCGAGAGCTCTTGGGGTCGCCGCGGTTCGGCTCCTCAGCCGGTTGAAGTCGTGGCGATCCACACCGTGCCCCATTGCGCCGGCGAGGTACTCGAGCGGACGCTGAAGGAGCAGCCGACACGCGAGGCCCTGGTGGCGATCGACCGCCGGTTCACCTACGAACAGCTCGACGAGGAGATCGAACGGGCAGCCGCGGCCATCGGGGCTCTGGGCATCGGGGCCGGTGACGTGGTGGCGGTCAGCCTCCCGAATGACAGTGACGTCGTCGTGACGTTCCACGCGGTCATGCGGCTTGGCGCCGTGTGGCTGGGGGTCAATCGCAATCTGACGCCACCCGAGAAGCGCTACGTCCTATCTGACGCGGGTGCGCAGCTGCTGCTGGCGGACGCAGAGGTCGCCGGAGCACTGACACGGTCTCCCGCACCGGCGGACCCACCAGTCGTGGTGGTCTCCGGTGTCGGGGACGTCGAGTGGCGGGAAGGCCTCGGGGGACATCGGGGGTCCTATCGGCGGATCCGGCGAGACCCGACGGACCTGGCCGCCATCGCGTACACCAGCGGCACCACCGGGCGGCCAAAGGGCGTGCTCCATTCGCAGCACAACGTCCTACTTCCGGGCGCCGTCCTCGTGGCGGCCCGCTCGTTCGGATCCGAGCTGCGCAAGGGCGACTGTGCCGCGTTGACGATTCTCAACATGCAGGTGACGAGCACGCTGCTCGTGGCGCAGGCCGGCGGGACGCAGATCGTCATGGACCGCTCCGACCCGCCCGCTGTGGCGAAGTGGATCCGGTCTGAGAAGGTCAACGCCTTCTTCGGTGTCCCCACCCTGCTGCAAGGCCTCGCCCGCTCCGACCAGGTCGCACCCGAGGACCTCACTTCCCTTTCCGACCTGTGGACCGGCGGCACCTTTCTCCCCGATTCCACCCGGTCCGAATTCGAGACTCGGTTCGGCCGGGTACCGCACACGACATACGGACTGACTGAGGTTCCGACCATCGCCACGATCGAGGACCGAAACGAAACGCCGCTCGACGGATCGAGCGGGACCGCACTGCCCCACCTCCTCGTCGAGGTGCAAGACGACGACGGGAACCTGCTCCCGGCCGGTCAAGTGGGAACGATCACCGTCCGGGCCGCCGATTCAGGTCCATGGGCCGGGTCCTACCGTCCCATGCTCGGATACCTGGGCCACGAAGCAACCACGTCGCATGCGCTGCGCCATGACACGTTGGTGACCGGGGACGTCGGGTTCCTCGACGACTCCGGTCGGCTCTTCGTCACCGACCGACGCAATGCCCTCATCCTGCGCGGCGGCGCCAACGTGTACCCCGCCGAGGTCGAGCGGGTCCTTCTTCTCGTCGCCGGGGTCAGGGGAGCGGCCGTGGTGGGAGTGCCCGACGATCGTCTGGGGTACCGGGTGGCCGCGGCAGTGGAGCTCGATCCCGACGCTCGGATCGACGAGGCGACACTGGTTGAATTCTGTTCCGGAGAGCTGGCTCGCTACAAGATCCCGGAGCACTGGGCCTTCGCGGAACTTCCCCGCAACGCCATGGGCAAGGTCGTAAGAGACCAGGTCGAAGGTTGGTTCCGCTCACCCTGAGCGGGTCGCGGAACTCAGTGCAGACTCGGGTCGTCGTAGGCGATCCCGATTCCCGATGCGCAAAACCGCCAGAGGTCCTGCGCTGACAGCGCGTCGCCGCCAAGGATCCGAGCGTGCACGGCCGCGAGGACGGTGTGATGCATCAGCAGCCCTGCGGTTTCAGGCGCAAGGTCGGACTGCAGCCGGCCGGTCTCCGCCGCTCCGCGCACGAGCTCCACGACGAGCTCGATCTGTGGACGCATCGTCTGTTCAAGGTCGCTGGGCCGGGTCTCGGCCAGGCGGCTCCTGAACGTGCTCAGCGCGCGCGAGGCGGGATTCCGATCAGCCGTGAGGTCGTAGAGACCCTCGATGTAGGCACGCACGCGTTCGACCGGGTCACTGGCGGCTTCACAGCGCCGCCGCAGCCTGGGCACGACCTCCGTGGCGAGGATGGTGTCGTGCACCGCGACGAGGAGGTCGTCCTTGCTGGCGAAGAACTTGTAGAAGGTCCGAATGGACATGCGCGAGCGGTCGATGACTTCCTGCACCGTGAAGTCCGTCGTGCCGCGCTCTTGCATGAGCTCCATGGCGGCGGCCACAAACCGGTCGCTTCGATCCTGCGCCCGTTCACGGGCGCTGGTCAACGAGCGCTCGACGCTGTTCTTCTTCCATTCCGGTATGACCTCGGCATCACGAACTTGCCTTTTCGCGTTCTGCTCGTCGGGCATGTTCTTGCCTTTAGCCCGTTTCGCTCGGAGCGCCGGCAGCGCGTTGGCCGAGAAAGCGGCAAATGATCTGGGCAAGCTCTTCGGGCCGCCTCTTGTGCACCGCGTGGGCTGCTCCTCCGACGAGCACCAATTGAGAGCGTTCGTGGTGCTCCTCCATCACCTGCGCCTGACGGACGCGGCGAGGGTCATCGTCACTACCGGCCACCAGCAGCACCGCGCATCGTATCGCAGCGATCTGCGCCAGATCCGCTTGGGGTCGCGCCGCGGCGCGTTGGCACAGTTCGAGCATGACCTCGAGCCAGTGATCCTCGCCGTGCTTGTCGACGTGCAGTCGTCGGAGTGCATCAGGCCAGGTGGCGACGAGCCGCTCACGGGTGGGAACGCTCGATTTCGGATCGCCCAGCCCCGGGCTCAACAGGATGAGGCTTTGACAGGTGCCCGGATCGGTCAACTCGAGATCGAGGGCGACCTCCGCACCGAAGGAAAAGCCCATCACGTGCGGACGCCCGAGATCGAGCTCGTTCACGAGGGCCAGCAGGTCGCCGACGACGTACTCGATGCCGACCGCACCAGGGCGGTGCTCCGACATGTTGTGACTCCTCAGGTCGGGCATCACGAGCTGGAAGTTGTCCGAGAGCCTGCCAGCGAGTTTGCTCCACTCATGCAATCCGGCGCCCGTCGCGCCGTGGACGCACAGGATGGGCTCGCCGCTCCCGATCACCTCGTAATGAAGGGAGAGGCCGTCGTTGACGTAGGTCGCCATGGTGTGCACCCTCAGGACCAGGGTAGGATCATTAGATTCTCCTACAGAACAGTCGCTATTCTAGCTGGCAGTGGGCGGCCGATGCCGCCTCCGCTCCGGCGACGGACCGGCTGTCCCACCTTGTTCGTCTGCAGCGTCGTCGTCCGGTCTGGCGCGATCCACCGGTCGAGGCGGTGCAGGCTCCTCCAGTTTCTGAGCGAGGCCGCGTGCGATTCGTTTGTGAATCGGCGGCGCAGGCTAGGACGAGTTCGCCGTCGAGGTTCCTGCAATGTCCATCCCGCAGACCGGCTGCGACGACACCGGGACGAAGCCTTTCTTCTCTGCTTGCATGACCCACGCGCATTGACGTGGCAGGTCGTGCCCAAAGATCGTCGAGTAGTTGATGGGCTCGGGGAGGACCCCGTTCGCGGTGTAGGACTTGAGACCTCGGAGATCCTCGATGACGGTGGCCCGCGTCGGGTTCTTGCCCGCCAGTTCCAAGCCCTTGATCATGAGGTCGGCCCCCGCCCACGCCTCGTATTGGCTGAAGCTCGGGAAGTCGCTCTTGGTGAAGTGCGCGTACTTCTCCATTGCGGCTTGCATCTGTTCGGTGCCCGCGTTCGGGAGGACCCAGGGACGGTACAGAGAGTCGAAGTAATCTCCCTGGACGGCGCTCCAGGCCGGTGAGTCGATGACGTCCGGCTCGTACCCGGTGGCGAAGAGAACCGCCTTCAACTTTACTCCGGCCTGCTTCATCGCCTCCGCCAGGGCGTAATTCGAGTTGTTGTCGAGCGACGGCACGAGCGCGTTCACGTGGTCCTGCTTCGCAACAAGGGCATCACTGGTGAACGCGACGCTCCCGAAGGGAACAGTGGTGTTCAACACGCCCACCTTCAGACCCAGGTGGCTTGCCGCTTCTGCGTCACCTTCTGCGGCCCGAGTGGACGTCGGCGAGATGCCGTACCCGTAGGCACCGAGCACGGTACCGCCATGGGTCTTCAAGATGGAGTCGATCGTCGTGTTGGCCGGATATTTCGGATCCACGCTGCCTTCGTCGGAGGCGAACATGTTCGTGTAGGGCTGTGTACCCCATTCGGGGCCGTCCGTGTAGGCGCCCGTCACGGGCATGCCCGCCTCTTGCGGGTATTTGGCCGCAAGGAAGAACACCGGGCTTTGTGCGACGATGCCAAACGCCTTCGAGTCCGCGTCCTGCACGGCGGTCGTGATCTCCGCAGGACTCGTCTGGTCGTCGATGACCAGGGGAACGATCTTGTGCCCGTTCACGCCGCCCTCGGCGTTCTGCATGTCGATCCGTGCCTCAAACCCAGCCGGCGACGCCGAATTTTCCGCCGCGCCTTCGCCGGTCAGGTCGGTGATGTACGCGATGGTGATCGGCGCCTGAGACGCCGCCGCCGTCGTGGCCGCGGCCCCCAATGAGACGAACGGCAAGCTGGCAATGGCCGATAGCAGTGAAGCGCGCATGGCGCGGCGTAGGTACACGTTTCCCTCCCTGGTACTGCGGTAAATGCTCTTCATTCGACTCAACGGGCCTGGAGCCGCACGGGCAGATCCTGATGACGTCTGACCAAGAGGCTGTCGACCCAACGCGGCGGATGCTCGGGGTCGAGGGAAATGCTGCTAGTGCGATCGAGAAGCACGGAGAGCACGTCGCGGGCCTCGATTCTCGCCAGGGGCGCCCCGACGCAGTGATGGATTCCCCGCCCAAAGGCCACGTGGCGACGCGGGACCCGCCGGCTCAGATCAACCTCGTCGGGATGCTCGAACTCCTGTTCGTCACGGTTGCCGGCGGCCCAGAGCAATAACACCGTTGCCCCGGCCCGAATGTCGACGCCGCCGAGCTCCGTATCCGCCGGCACGGTACGCATCATGTAGCGGAATGGGGACTCTAGCCGGAGGGCTTCCTCAACAAAGAGCGGCACCTGATCGAGATTCCGGCGCAGATGGTCCTGAAGCTCAGGGTCTTCTGCAAGCATGCGCACCGCGTTCCCGAGCAGGCTCGAGGTGGACTCTCCGCCCGCGCTCAACAGGATCGTCAAGATTCCTGTTGCCTCCGACGCAGTGAGGATTCCGTCAACGATGCTGCGAGCAACGGCGCCGAGTAGGTCCTCGCTCGGTTCCTTGATGGCTGCAGCCACCTGCTCGGCGATCCAGGCCTGGACCTCGTTACCACCTGCCGCGAAATTCACGAGCTCGTCGAGCGTCAGTGTCGACCCAACCAGCCTGGTCATGTGCACTGCCGAGCGCCAGAGCTCGTCGAGGTTGCTGTCGCGAAAGCCAATGAGCCGGCTGATCATCGTGATCGGCACGACATTGCCAACGGCGCCCATGAAGTCGATCGTTCCGCCGTCCAACGCTCCGGTTACGAGCCCATCGGACAGCTCGCGGATCTCCGGATCGAGCGCCTCCATGCGCTTCGTCACCAGCTCGGGAAAGACCGCTCGGCGATGGATCTCGTGCAAGGGCGGATCGGCGGTGGCCAGCGCCTGACCGCCCGCATCCCCGAACGTGAACCGGCCAGGAAGTCCGGCGTCGTCGCGATAAAGCAGGCACTTCATGTTCGACGAGAAGTCCGCGACCCGAGCGCTTGCCTCGACCAAGAGCTCGAACGTGCTGACTGTGAATACCTCGGTCCCGGCTATCTCCCACACCGGGGCGTGGTCCCGCAGCCGCCTGTAGAGAGGGTACGGGTCACCAAGCACCTCTGGGTCCAGCAGCAGCGTTCCGGGAATCTCCTGGTCCACCTGGTCCTTTCTTCCGCCAACCCTCGGCGGGAAGCGTCCGATTCATTCCCAGAGTCGGACGCGGTGGTATTGTCGTACGGCATACTAGAAATAACCGGCCGGGCGAGCAAGCGTGAAACGTAACCACTCCCCCAGCGCCCGCTCACGTCCCCCCGCGAACGACAGTGCTCGCTCGCGGGGGCGACCGCCATCTCTGAGCGAGCACCAGGTCGTCGAGGCGGCCCTTCGGGTGACACGCCAGGTCGGCCTCGACAACCTGTCGATGCGCGCGCTGGCCCGAGAACTCAACGTCCCGCCGATGACGATCTACCACTATGCGCCGAGCCGGGAATACCTGCACGCGCTCGTGGTCGACGACATCCTGAGCGAAATTCGCGTGCCGAGTCCCAATGAAGGCAACTGGGAGGAACGTCTCCGAAAGCTCCACTCCGACGCCCGTCGAGTGTTCGCAGAGCACACCGGCGTGTCGGCGCACCTTGGGGACGGGGGATCAAGTGAAGGCGCCCGACTGGCAGACGGCGTGCTCACGATCCTGGCCGAAGGCGGGTTCAGCCCAGAGGCCTCTGTTGTGTGCTTCGCGACACTGTTCACCTTCATGACGGGTCAGATTGACCTCGACGCAATGTCGCACTTCGTCTCAGACGGTGTCTCGACAGCGACGTTGGACAACGTGACTCGCTCCGCGCGGTTTTCACGCCAGGAGCTCTTTGACCTGGGCTACGACGCTGTCATGGAAGGGCTGAAGCGCAAATACCTGCGGTCGCCAAGGAGCGAGTGAGCAGAGCCACGAGGATTCAGGGTCCTAACCGAGGAGGGGCGTGCACGCATATGACATGACATTCGATTGGGCCGATCTTTCAGCAGTCCCCGAGGCGATGCACTCGTGGGCTCACAACGGCATCGCCGTCACGGGAGCCGGAGAGTTGATTGGTTTTCATGCAGGGCAGCTGGTCACATTTGACCCGAGCGGCCAGGTCTCGAGCTCGGTCAGAGCTGGCCTCGCCGAGGGACACGGCATCAACCTGGTGCGAGAGGGCGACGACGAGTTCTTGTGGGTGAGCGATCCGGGGTTCGTCTTCGAGGTCGGTCCCGATGATGGCGACGGTGAGTGGGCCCAGGTCTTCGGTAAGGGCGTCCATCCGGAATCGCGTCCACCCAGAGTCGTCAAGATGACGCTCGGCGGCGAGATCCTGGCCGAGCTCCCCATCCCGCACCGAGAGTCCGGATCGCCCCCCGGCATGATGGGCGACTACTGCCCGTGCGGTACTGCCGTGGACGAAGAGAGGTTCGGAGGCAGCGGCGACATCTGGGTGGCGGACGGGTACGGATCCAGCCTGGTACATCGCTTCAACAAGCAAGGCAACCATCAATTGACCCTGACCGGTGAAGAAGGGGCTGGCCGCTTCCTGTGCCCTCACGCACTCTGCATCGACCGGCGCGGAGGCAAGACACCGGAGCTCTACATCGCCGACCGCGAAAACAAGCGCGTCCAGGTGTACGACCTGAACGGTCGCTACGTGCGAACCTTCGGACACGGTTTTCTAAACAGCCCCAGTGGCTTCGCCGTCTCACACGACCTGCTTGTCGTTGCAGAGCTGTACTCGCGTCTCGCAGTCCTAGAACTGACAGTCTGTTGCGAGTGTGGCCGGGTCGGGTAGGCCCGGCCGTCCCTCGCCGAGAGTGGCCAAGAAGCGGGCATTGGTGTCGGCCCCGGCTCGGCGCAGTGCGTTCCAGTTCTCGGCGCTCAGCGTCTTGTGCAGGGCGAAGTCCCTGGCGTTGTTCACCGTGGTCTCGACGCGCAGGGCCCGGCCTTCTTTGAGGTAGGCCTTGGCCTTCGATGACTTGTAGTGGACCTGGAGCTGGGGTGCGGTGTCGCGGGTGATGACCTCGGTGGCGAAGCGTCCTGGGGTCTTGGACCTGGCGCCGCTGAGCACGCGGCGATCGACGAGCAGGGAGACGCGCTCGGGACGACCGAGATCGAGGTGGTCGCCGATGGCTGCCTCGAACCAGGCCCGGGCCCGGCGCGGCTGGTCGAACACCGCGGTGTCGGAGACCTCGAACTGGGCGAGGGAGAAGGACCATTCGAACCCGGCTGCGCGATCGTGGGCGCAGAGGGGGTCGGGGACGACGGTCATCATGCGGGCCAGAAGTCCGCGCAGATGGCCCGCACCGAGACGGGCGCAGATGCGATGGGCGAGGGCGGGGTCCTCGACGCTGCGCAGTCCATTGTCGAGGGCCTCGTAGCCGACCCCGGCCTTGGTCAGCTGGCATTTGGCCCACTCGTGCCCGTTGGCGCAGCACCACAGCGGGTAGGGCGCGTAAGTGCAGATCTTGACGAAGGCCGGTCCCCATTCAGGGTCGGCGAAGTAGAAGTACCAGTGGTCGGGCACCGATGACTGACGACGCCAGGCCATGTGGGGATGACTCGGGCGATGCCCGGGGTGGGTATCGTCGACGTAGCCGCGCCAGACCGAAGTCCGTTCCTGGGCCTTGCCCACCAGCACCAGCCCTGGGCGACCAGTTGCCGTGGCAGCGTCTTGGAAAGGACGCGCCAGGTCCTCCTTGGACTCTCCGGTCTTGAAACGCACGACCGGGACGCCGGTCCTTGCCTCGAGCGCCTCGAGCTCGGCGACGAGCCGTTCGTGGTTGCGGTTGAGCAGGGCTGGGGAGGGAATGGTTCCTCCCAGTTGAGCAGGAACTTGACCAGTCCGAACTCGTATTGGATGCCCGGGATGTACCCGCGGACACCGATGCGGTCCACCGAGGTACAGCGAAAGCTGACGTGCTCGTCCAGTAGCCTGGCCACGGTCCCCATGGCGGCCTCCTCTCCGACCGTTGCCGCGGTCGATCAGCAGTTATGTGTCGAGGGAGGACGTTATGGGGGCCTTCGCGTCTCTGCTGAAAGTGGGCACAGGGCCGGCTTGGCCGGCCCGGCACCGATTCAACGAGAACCAGACCGCCCCACCGCGAGCGAACTCAGACCAAGCTGAAGGTCGACAATCGTGAGCGCACCGCGACGACGTCGGTGGGTCTGAGATCGCTCGCTAAATGTTGAAGACAAACTCGTTGGCTACGTCGGTGCCAGTGACAGCGCCCGAAAGAGCCTGGGTTGGCCTGAGCGGCCAGGATGGCCGAATGCGTTGAGCAGCGATGCGCGAGCCATGCGGGCCCTCTTGCCGGATCCCTATGAATTCAATTCCCCGCACTC
Organism: uncultured Acidimicrobiaceae bacterium; assembly: GCA_963787525.1. Classification (GTDB taxonomy): domain Bacteria; phylum Actinomycetota; class Acidimicrobiia; order Acidimicrobiales; family RAAP-2; genus Bog-473. The sequence continues at coordinate 210,470 of CAWBDK010000002.1, forward strand.
GTTAGCTGCGGACGCGAACGGCAATCTCTATGTGTCGGAGTGGCTCATCGGCGGGCGCTACACAAAGCTCAAGATCCATGCATAGCCCGAGACAACTGTCCGCTTGCCGGTGATCGGACTGACGGGCAGGTCGACACCACATGCCGGTTCGGCGGAGCAGAGTGATTTATCCGTGCTGACGCGTTGGCACAACGAAGCTACCTTTGAGCCTTGACCTTGCCCAGGAAGGGTATGAGTCGATTGAAGAATGCGTTGTTGGGATAGGCACCGGCTGGGTCGTTGTGAGAGTAGGTGCTCTGGTAGTTGGCCAGGGTCAGGTTACGCGGGGGTATGCCCGACTGTTGGGCCAATATCTGCGCATCCTCGGGCACGCTTGCTCCACCTAGACGTGCGCCAAAGGCGTAGATCAGCAGGTTCTTTGGGAGGCTGTGACCCATGGTGGCATCGACGTCGAGCACGCTCTGGGCCGGGTTGGCGTTCCCGTTGTCAACAGCACCGGTGTCGTCTGTTAAGCGTTGCGGGAAGTACCACTCAGTGCCGTTGGCGTTTTGGATCCCTGCACCCGAAAACATGGTCGCGAAGCGGTCAATCGGCGTGAGAGCCCCAGTCCCGTTCCAGCCGTGAATTGGGCCAGTTGAGGCGATGCCCTGGCCGAGGTGCGCCTGGGCAGCAAGCAAACTCGAAGGCGAAGTGGACGCGTTCGAGCGCGTAGCCGTACTGGCCTACATTGGTAACGCGCACCGAAGGAACGATGTCTGAGGGCAAGAGCCCCGAAGTCTGACCCAACGAAGGTGCATTCGGGTCCAAGAGCGCAGATGCTGCTCCTGTCGCCTCGAATATTCCGGCGTACGGCGCCGCAATGCCGCCGAAGGCGAGCCAGGGGCTAGCACTCGGGGCGTCGAGCGCCTGGAGTGTCTGAGTAGCGGCCGGCGCGCTCATCGGGGTCGTCGTGCTACCGCCATCGATGTAGACCAAGCCCGCCAATTGGTCGGCTCCGGGATGGCCGTCGAAATCCCAAGTGGCATACGCCGTTACCACCGATCCGCCGAGCGAGTGGCCACCGAGCACGACCTTGCCACCAAGTTTCTTGGCGGCGCCGATCACGACGTGTAGGTCCTGGACCGCGACGTTCATTCCCCACTGCTTGGCGAATTCGACGGTCGAGTTGGCGACGGGCTGGTAGTGATGGGTGATGCTCGGATCCTTGATGTAGCCGAGGTAGTAATCGAACAGCTCCGTAGCTGTGGCCTTGTGCTCCTTGTACAGGTTCAGCTCCGACTGGTCCTCGAGCAGGTTCTCCCGCCGCTCGACCGACCAGACCTGCCAGCCACTGGTCTTCGAGACGATCCACTTGGCGAGAGGTACGAAGTAGGCGGCGGCGGCAGAGGTTCCTGGCTCCAGGACGAGAACGTTCTTCGCACGGCTCGATCCGACCTTTATCACCCCGACCTTGTTGTACTTAGCGGGAGTCCCCGGGCTGGCGTAACCCTGCATCCACTTGACGCCCAGCGGCGCAGTAGATGAGCTCGTCGCTGAACTCGCAGATGAACCGGCTCCCCCGACCCAGAGCAGTGCAGCCACGAAGCCGAATGTGGTCGCCACCAATAGAGTTCGTTTCGACAAAATCGAACGTCCCGTTGCGAACATAGTTCGCTAGAATACGATCGATGTTCGCTAACGTCAATCAGTCTGCCACTGCAGCCGGGTCAGCCCAGTGGTGGCGAGATCGCTACTTGCAGCGACTCCGTGCTCGGGGTCGCGGCCTGAGCATGGAGCAAATCGGCCGAGCGGCGCTCAAGATCGTCGACGAGGACGGACTCCGAGAACTCACCATGCGGCGGCTGGCTGACGAGCTGGGTACCGGACCGGCTTCCCTCTACCGCCACGTCTCAAGTCGGGACGATCTCTTGGTGGAGGTCGCGGACCTCGTCTTGGGAGAGCTAGATGCCCCTGACCCGACACTGCACTGGCGCGCAGCTCTCGAACAACTTGCCCACGACTTGCGACGGGTGCTGGTGGGGCACCGAGGGCTGGTCGTGGTCAGCTCAAATGCGCCGCTGCTCGGACCGAACGCGATGCGAATTCGAGAGTTGTTCTGGAGCGTCATGGATCGTGACGGATGTGAACCCGAGTTCGCCGTACAGACATATTCCGCCGTCATGCATTTCGTCGTCTGCTCGGCGCTCTTCGGCGCGGGCGCCGCGCGACAAGGAAACACCGCATGGACTGGAGAGGCGGCATCGGGACTGGACGAACTGCTCGATCTGCTGCCGGCACGTAGATATCCGACGGTGCACAAGTTCAGTGACTATGCAGACAAACCCGATCCCGAACACGACTTCAGCTTCGGACTCCGCGCGCTCCTCAACGGATTGTGGCAGTCTCAGCAATCCGGCGACGGTGAGTCGCGCAACGCTCGCGATCCTGGTTAGCTCCGCTGGCCAAGCTCCCTCCGGATAGTCGACCCGGCATATGGCTCACGACAATCAAGGGCTGAAACTCAAAGCGATCGCACTGACGAACACCAGACAGCGTCGCGGATTCCAGACCCGCTGTGTCCACCGTTGCCGATCGGAGCAACGACAGCGGCCAAGGACCCAGGATCCGACCGGGTTGGCGGTGACCCCGCTCGCCTAGACCCGTCGGGTGTCTAACTCAATGAAGAGAACCTTCGAAGTAGGGATTCATGCACGTCATTGTATGATATATACAAAGCCACCTGTTTCAAAGATCGGGGGGCAAGTGAGCGTGCCTTGTGGTAGCGACAGGGTATTCCTGCAGCGGTTGACGCGGTGAATGGACACGTGGCCGTCGTTTTTCGAACGGCCCGCCTTCCGATACGCGCGCTAGGCATGGAGCGCTTCTTTGGCGACGTCGTCCCCGGCATCCCCTATGGGTGCGTCTACGCCCTGGTCGCCGTAGGACTCGTGCTCACCTACCAGGCCACTGGGGTATTCAACTTCGCCTTTGGGGCGCAGGCCTTCATGTCGGCGTTCGTATTCGCCATTCTCACTCAGAACGATGGCTTCCCTGTGTGGGCAGCGTTTGTCATCTCTGTCGTCCTGTTAGCCCCTGCCGTCGGACTTGTCGCGGACAGATTCCTCTTTCGTCGGATTCCCAACACCAACACGACGGCCAAGATGGTGAGTTCACTTACGTTGTTGGTGGCGATTCCGGCGCTGTTGCCTGTGATCTTCGGTAATCAGAACATCTATGCGGTGTCGCCGATCCTCTTCAATCCCGACACTGTGTACGCCCGGCTGGCGGGTTACCCGGTGAACGGAGACGACCTGAGTGCGGTCGTCGTCGCTGTTGTCGTGTTGGGAGCGATGGTCGTGCTCATGCGGTTCACGAGTCTCGGATTGCAGATGCGTGGTGCCGTCGAAAGCCGCAGACTGGTAGAGCTCGATGGGGTCAACGCCAACCGGGTGGTGGGGGCCGCGTGGGCGATCTCGAGCCTTCTGGCCGGGCTGGCCGGGGTGCTGTTGGCACCCGTGTACGGCCAGTTGCAGTCGCAGGACTACATAAGCTTGACGGTGGCAGCCATCGCGGCAGCCGCCTGGGGAGCGTTACGCTCCATGCCCATCGCCGCGCTGACGGCGGTGCTGATCGGGGTGGCAGAGCTCGTGCTGCAGGGCTACCTTCCGACGAGCAGCGTGCTCTATACGGATGTCCTCCCGTCCCTTCCCTTCATCGCTCTCGTCTTGGCCCTCTTGGTCCTCCCCTCCATGCGGGACCTGGGGCGAAACCGCGATCCCCTCGCCTCCATCGACCCCCCGCCTGAACCCCCCGCCGCCGCCGAACGCGCACCTCGGATCGATCGGATCACCAGGATCCTCTGGTACAGCTTGCTAATTGCGTTCGTCGTCTCGATGCTCACATGGATGCCGCCGTCGTGGGAAGGCATCTTTAACTCAGGATTGGCCTTTTCGGTCATCTTGCTCTCGATCACGCTGATCACCGGTATGGCGGGACAGTTGTCGCTGGCCCAAGGCACCCTCGCCGGCGTCGGCGCCTTTACCGCCGCCCAGCTCGCCAATCACCTCGGGTTGAACATGCTGTTCGGCCTCGTAGTGGGCGCGTTGCTTGCTGCCGCAGTGGCTCTCGTCCTCGCCGTATTGTCCCTCCGTCTGGTGGGTCTGGGCCTGACGCTCATGACGCTGGCTGCCGCCATCTTCTTCGACAACACGGTGTTCGCACGGAGCTCGGTCAGTAACGGGACCACCGGCCTCGACCTTCAGCAGAGCTGGGTCGAGCCTCTCAACCTCTTCAGCACGAATGGTCACTCGTTCTTCATCCTGGCTTTGACCGTGCTCGTCGTCGTCGTTCTCGGAGTGATCCAAATCCGCCGCGGTACGGTGGGCCGGTACCTAGCTGCCATGAGGGGCAGCGAGCTCGGCACGGCCGGGCTGGGGGTCAATCTGAGCCGGCAACGACTCGTCGTTTTCGCCCTTTCCGGAGCGATTGCCGGTGTCGGCGGGACCCTGCTCATCCTGCAACAACAGGTCGCAAACCCGGGTCAGTTCAACTACCAAATCTCCATCGCCTTGGTCGTGATCGTGATCACGCTCGGCGTGGGAACTGTGGAGGGTGCCATCGAAGCAGGAATGGGTTTCGTGGTGATCCAACAGCTCTTCACCTACGCGCCCCCGCGATTCGAAGGACTTACGTACGCTCTCTTCGCCGTTGGAGCGACGACCTACGCCGCCCATCCTGAGGGCATCATCGAGTTCCAGAAACGGCGCGCGACGCGACGTCTGAGGCTTCCGTTCGACAAGGCTGCCAAGGCGTCGCTGGTCATGCCGGGCACCCAGGGCGGGGGTATCGGGCGCTGATCTCGCAAAACGTGGCGGCGAGCCGTCACCCGGCAATCCGCGATCCACACCGGGCGCTGATGAGGCTCTGGTGACGAGAACGGTGGTCCGGTACCACCGGCTGTCGATCCCTGCGGATATCGACTCAGATACAGTATCTGGATATTATATGTGATTGTTCGTCGGCACGCGATCCAAAGACCGTGCCTTCGCTGATCGACAGGGGGCCGTACAGGTGCGACGAGTTCCACCGCTGGGGATAGTGCTGGTGCTCGTCATGATGGTGCTGTACACACCGTCCGCGTCAGGAGCCTCAGTCTCCACAACCGAAGGTACCGCCCCAGGGGTGACGTCGACGCAGATCACAACCGGAGCCATCAGCACCCTGACGGGGGCGCTCGCCACCGACTTAGACACCGTCGTCCCCGGAGTTCGAGCCTACTTCGACATGGCAATGCTCAAGGTGGCATCGACGGCCGCAAACTCGACCTGGGTTACAGCCTGGACGACGGAGGCAATCCCAGCCAGTTCAGCAACCTTGTGCGGGACCTCGTGAGTCAAGACCATGTCTTCGCCGTCACGGGAGTGGCGACTGACTTCTTCTCGCCCGGCTACCTCACCGAGACGGGAACTCCGACGTATGGCTTCAACACGACCGGCGGTTGGGCGGGACCGCCAAACCTTTTCGGTTCGGACGGCTCGGTGCAGTGCTACACCTGCCTGGTCCCGCACATCGCTTATGTGATGAAACAAGCCAAGGCCAAGTCGGTCGCGCTGCTGGCCTACAACGTGAGCGCCTCCTCGTCCTTGTGTGCCGCGGCCGACCACCTCCTCAGCGAGGCGGGGGTCAAGGTCTCCTACGAGGACCTGAGCGCGCCCATCGACGGGAACATGGCCCCTGACGTCCAACGAATCCAACAGGCAGGCAGTGATTTCGTGGTCAGCTGCATGGACCTGACCGGCAACATCTCGCTGGCCAGGGAGATTCAGCAATACGGGGTGAAGGCCACCCAGCTGTGGTTCAACGGCTACGACCAGAGCGCGATCGACCGCTACCAGAGCATCATGCAGGGCGTCTACTTCTTCGTTCCGACCGTACCGCTGACAGCACCTACCAAGTACTACCCCGGTCTGGCTGAATACCTCAGCGCGATGCGCAAGTACGAGCCACAATACGCAGACTCCGCGCTCGCTCCTGAGGGATGGGTAGCGGCAGCCCTCTTCGTCGATGGTGTCAGAGCAGCAGGCAGGGACCTCACTCAGCAAAAGGTGGTACAGCTCACGAACCAGATGACCAGCTTCAACGGTGCCGGGCTGACCGCGCCCGCCACGTTGGTGGGCAGTCATTCCGCCTCAACTGGCATACCGGCGAACTATCCGATCTGCGCGGTGACGACGCGGGTTGAGGGAACCACGTTGAAGCCCGTATTCGGTAAGGGACATCAGGTCTTCGTCTGTTTGGATTCCGGTGCCGTAAAAGACCCGGTTCCGGTGGCCGCCCCCCCTGGAACACCAGGGACATAGGCCCCCAAGGGTCGGCGTCGGCTTTTAGCAACACGCTCGGTACCGGCGTCAATACCCAAACGGCCGCCACCTACGTCACGTTCGTGAGGTTCCACTACGCCCACTCACTCCGGTCGCTGTATTAGAGCGGTGAACGAACCCGATCTGACCTCCGACAGGGGTGCCCGGCGAAGCTGAGGGATCGTCAGCTCAATCGCGAAGCGTGCTCCATAGATCGGGTGCGTGCTGGTAGCTGGGCTGTGGATGTATGCCCAGCTCGCGCTTGATCGTGCAGCTGACCTTGGCCACCCAACCACTCCCGAGGCGTTCGAGACATTCGGCAAGAGGCCGAAAGCAGCGTTAATCTACAGGCCTGTCAACTAGATCGACAGCAGCCCGCACGACTAGTCCGGTGGTGCAGCTCTCATTGGTTTACTGACGAAGCGTTGAGATGAGGGCGATATGGAAATGAGGTGAGCCCCCGGTAATGGTCCAGAGCTTCTGCGGGTCCGATGCTCCAAACTGGAGCGAAGGAGGACCCACCAATGTCCACACGTCGGCGACATCTAAAACTGACAGACACGGATTACACCTGAGGTCTCTGAGATGAGAAGGAGACCAGGTGACAGAGCAGGAGCTCGAGCGAAGCGCCCGGCGGCGTCTGGCAATCATCCGCCATGCCCATGCCGCCGATTTCCGAAACTCCCCAGGGGCGATCAACGAATTTCCCCAGTTGACTGACCGGTGAGTTGTTTGGATCGAGATTAGTCCTTGACCTTGGACGCCCCCTTTCGGAGCCCTTCGGTGCGGGCCCGATGCGAGCGCATCCGGTAGCTCTCGCCGTCGATGTTGAACACGACGCTGCGATGCAAGAGGCGGTCGAGCATGGCGGCGGCCACCATCGGGTCGTCGAAGATCTTTCCCCACGAGCCCACCCCGAGATTGGTGGTCATGACGATGGAGCTCTTGAGATAGCGCTGCGTGATGACCTGGAAGAGCGCAGCAGCCGCCTCGCTCTGCAGTGGCAGGTAGCCCACCTCGTCGATGACGAGCAGTCTCGGCCCGGCGAAGAATCGCATGGTGGTGGCCCAGCGGCCTTCGAGGGCGGCGCGGTGACAGCGGGCGGCCAGGTCGGCCGCCGTCGTGTAGTAGGTCCGATAGCCGGCGTTGATCGAGGCGCGGGCCAAACCAACGGCCAACATGGTCTTGCCGACACCGGGCGGCCCGATCAGCAGCACGTTGGTGGCGTCTTCTAAGAACCGCAGCGTGCCGAGCTCGGTCATCATCTTCTTGTCGACCGAGGGCTGAGCGCTGAAGTCGAAGTCGTCCAATGTCCACGGGGACGGCAGACAGGCGAACCGCTCGAGTCCGGCCCGGCGGCGGATCTCGGTCGCGCTCACCTCCACCTCGAGGAGGCGGTGCAAGAACTCGGAGTGTCCGAGCTGCTCTTTCCGGGCATGGTCGAGCTCGCCGGGCAGCGCTTCGGCAGCAGCACCCAGACGCAGGTAGGCCAGGTGGGCCCGGATCTCTTGATAGGTGGAGGGCTCGCTCATCGTCCCTCCGCGATCTCGCCATAGAGCGACAGGTCGACAACGGGCTCGCGCCCGATCGGCCCGAGAAGACGTGCCGCTTCTTCAAGTGCCTCTCTGCCCGGCGGACGGTTGGCTTTCTTGTCGCACGGACGCTGTGTGGTGAAGGCGCTGAGCACGGCGGCCTCGAGAGCTTCTTTGTGCTCGACACTGCGCACCAGGGCGCCCGATCCCGCCGGAGCGAGGCGGTGGGTCACGAGCACCGCTCCCGACGGTGCCACCACGTCGATCGTCGGAGAGCTCAAGCGGTGCGCGACGAGCAGGGTCGTGCCGGCCAGTCCCGGCGGCACCGAGTAGCGGTTGCCGCCAAAGGCGACGCTGGCATTGTCGGCGACGATCCGGCGGACCTCGGTCGTTGCCGGGAACGGTGCGGCCGGAAGGGCGAGCAGCGGTTCGGCGTCGGCCAGCTCAGCGACGGTGGTGCGTTCACCGCCCGGTCCTCTGCGTTCGCGCGCATCACCGGTGGTGGCGCAGAAGACGTCGAGGGAGCGCTGAGCCTCTTGTGGTGTGGTGGCCGTCATGGTGCGCCACCAACGACCCGAGGTGAAGCGCACGGAGGATTCCACTGCACCTTTGCGGTTGCCCCGCCGGGGTGGACAGGGCTCGACGACGGCCCGATAGTGCTTGGCCACCGGGGCGAAGGAGGGCTGGACGTCGCCCGTGCCCGGCACGATCACGGTCGCCAGGCGGTCGGTCCGCCACACCCGCGGCGTCCCGCCCAGGCGCCGGAGCACCTCGTCCATGGCCTCAATGAGATGGGGCTGGTCCATCTTCTCGGCGAGCACGCCGCGCACCTTGCCCGAGTGCGGGAGCGTGCCCAACAGCACGTAGGCCGTCGCTCCCCACGGGGCACCTCGCCGCTCGAACCAGTCCCACTGGATCTCCTCGCCCGGTGGGTGCTCGATCTCGATGGTGTCGCGGCCCTTGACCCCCGAACAGGCTTCGCAGTGCGGACGGAGGCCGGCCAAGCGCACTTGGCGGGCGAAGCTCGGGTAGCTCAGCGGATAGCCGAGCCGCGAGACCTCGTCATAGAGGGCCGAGGCCCAGACGTGCGGATCGTCGACGAACCGGGCCTCCACGTACTTGGTGAACGGCTCGAGCGGGTCCGGGGCCGTCTTGGCCCGGACGCCCGGAACGGTCGTCCCGTTGATGTAGCCCCGGACGGTCTTGCGGTCCCGACCGAGGTGCCGGGCGATCGCCGAGATCGTCCAGCCCCTGCTTCTGAGTGCATGTGCTTCCACGTCTTCCCCATGTGTGAGCATGCGGAGCGGGTCTCCCTTCGAGCTGGCTTGCTTGGTCGCTCGTCAGCATCGAAGGGGGCCCACCGCCGCGGGTGGATGGTTCAGCTCACCGGGCTCAAGGTGGGGAATTTCAGTGATCGAGGGTGGGGAGATTCAAAAATCGCGGGCACCCAAGAGGTGAGCGGAAATGTGGCCAAGACCTGCCGCTACTACGGGATCAGTCGGAACCTCTATTACAAGTGGTATCGCCGCTACGAGGAGGAGGGCGCGGCCGGGCTCCGGGACCGCTCCAAGCGCCCTCTGAGCAGCCCCAGAGCCACCGAGCTCGAGGTGGTTGGCAAGATCCTCTACTTGCGCCAGAACTACCACTTCGGGCCGCAGAAGATCGCCATGTACCTGGCCCGCTACCACGACATCGGGATCTCGACGTCGGGGGTCTGGCGGATCCTCAAGCGCGTAGGGATGAACCGCTTGCCGGCCTCGCAACGTCACAAACGTCACGAGAAGCGCTGGCAGCGTTACGAGAAGCCGCTGCCTGGCCACCAGGTCCAGATCGACGTGAAATTCATCGAGCCACTCAAAGGCTCACGAAAGAAGCGTTACTACCAGTTCACCGCCATCGACGACTGCACCAGGCTGCGAATCCTCAAGATCTATGAGCGCTGCAATCAGAAGACGGCCATTCAGTTCGCTGACTACGTCCTCGAAAAGCTGCCCTTCGAGGTCCAAGCTATTCAGACCGACAATGGGTCAGAATTCCAGTCCGGATTCCACTGGCATGTGCTCGATCGCGGCGTCCGCCACGTCTACATCAAGCCTCTGACCCCGAGACTCAACGGCAAGGTTGAGAGGTCCCACCGGATCGACAACGAGGAGTTCTACCGCCAGCTCGACGGGGTCGTCATCGACACGACCGAGCTGTTCAACGACAAGCTCGGCGAGTGGGAGGACTTCTACAACTACGCTCGCCCCCACGGCGCCCTGAGCGGGCAGACTCCCTACGAACGACTGAGGCAAAAGGGCTCTTCGGATTCTGGCGGGTCCAGCATCTCACCGGACGACGATCGAGCCCAGCACACGCCAGTTCGGCTTGCCGGCGTAGAGCAGCGTTCGGATCCGGTAGTTCTCGAAGTTGCGGAAGCCGAAGGCGATGCGCTTGATGCGCTTGATGAGGTTGTTGAGCGCTTCGGTCGGCCCGTTGGACACCCGGGCCAGGTGGTAGTTGGCGATCTTGTCGAACCAGGCCTTGATCGTGCGCCCGAGCCTTTGGACCTCGGGCGGCATGGAACGGCGCAGGCAGTGACCTTGGAGCTCTTCGAGCATCGCCCGGGCTTGATCTGGATCCCTCGTCGCGTAGAAGTCACGCAGGCGCTCTTTGACTCGATAGGCAATGGCGACCTCGGCGTTCGGGTCGCCGAGGGCGAGCAGTGACCACAGGCGCTCGGTCGCCTTTTCGCCAAGCTTCTCTTCGCCTCTGAGCAGGACACGACGGGCTCGATAGAGAGGATCGTCGCGCCTTCCGCGGTGGCCGAGCTGTTCGAACTGGACCCGCCGGCGCACGGCGTCGAGGCAGCGGTTGGCGAGCGAGATGACGTGAAAGGGGTCGACCACCTGGGAGGCCTTGGGCAACAGGACCGAGTACACCGCCGCATAGGTGGCCGACATGTCGAGAGCACCGAAGCGGATGCGCTCCTTCCAAGCTCTGGGCTGCTTGTCGATCCAACCAGCCACGTCGGTGTACTTGCGGGTGGGCAAGATGTCGATGATCTGGTGGTTCTCGACATCGGCCACCGTCGTGGCGTACTCGGTCTGGGCCCTCGAGGAGAGCCGAACGAACGTGGTCTCGTCGAGGCCGATGGCGGTTGTCTTGTTCAGCCGCTTGCGGTCGGCGGCGAGCAGGGCCTCGCCATAGGTGGTCACGGCGTCGTTGACCGTGTGCCAGTCACAGGCCAGCTCAGCGGCCACCTCTGAGACGGTGCGGCCGTTGCCCACCTGGACCGTGGCCCACTTGGCCGCCCTGGTCGTGAGCAGACAGTTCTTGGCCACGATCCGGTGATCGCGCAGCACCCAGCTCCTCTTGGTGCAGCTGGCGTTGGCACAGCGCATCCGGTGCTTCTTCCACGCCAGCGACATGGGCGTCCCGTAGACGGGAAGGTCCACGTAGTGCACCACTGGGCGCTCTTTGACCTGGGCCGGCTCGGCGCAGGTCGGACAGCGGACGTCGTCGGCCACCTGCTCGATCATGAGCTCGACATCGGGGCCTGTGCGCTCGTAGTGCACGACGCGGACGTCCTTCAAGCCGACGAGGGCCTCGAGGATCTCACTAGGCTCGCGAACAACGAAGGTGCTTCTTGGTTGCTGGGTCACACCTCAAGCTTGAAGCACCTTCGTCGCGTCCGGGGTGATCCTGGTCAGGGGCATGGCTCCCCGCCAGAATCCGAAGAGCCTGTCTTGACACATCACAATGGAGCGGAAGACGGGATTCGAACCCGCGACCCTCACCTTGGCAAGGTGTTTGACTTCGTCCACGGCGTCCAGGCGAGTCCTCTAAGCTGGCCTCCCGTCCACGGAACGTCCACCGAATCCGCCCGAATTCGACCCTGTTGTAGAGCGTTCTACTACCGACCGAATCCAGGAGACTCGCCGAGTCGTCACGTCGCCAATGAGGCACGCTCTCCGGGTGTGGGATCCCAAAGCAATTGCGTACAGGGATCCGTTGCCCTGCCTACAGGGAAACCCCGATCCGAGAACAAATCTGCGTCACTTCATCAAAGATAGATGCCGGGACGGTGAACGGCTCCGTGGCCGCCACCTCGGCCAGATGAGCGTGAATCTCTTCCGCTGTGGGAGGCGTGTCGGATGACGCGACCCAGCCTTCTCCAAGGCCCACGAAAACCCGGGCGAAGCGACCGGCACAAGCCGAAAAGCTCTGGTGAGTGAAGGTGCACGTTCGGCTGGCGAGGTAGACGACAATGGGCACCACGAGTTCCGGCTCGATGCAGCGAAGGAACGGCACATCGTCGCCGAGATCGTCTCGGTCTCCAATGGTCTCGGTCACCATTCGGGAGTAGCCGAACGGAAGGACAGTGTTCGCCAAGATGCCGTGAGGGGCACCATCGATAGAGATGACGTTGGCGAGCCCAACCAGGCCTGCCTTGGCCGCCGCATAGTGCGCCGAGTTCGGCTGGCCGAACAGCCCAGCCGAGGAGGCAATGAAGACGAAGCGGCCTCCTCCTTGGGCTTTCATGATTCGGTAGGCGGGCTGACTCAGGTAGAAGCCTCCGTTCAGGTGAACGTTGAGCATCCGTCGCCAGTTCTCTGCCGGCAGCTCATCGAAGGGGGTGGTATCGAAGATCCCTGCATTGCTCACCACCGCGTCAAGGCGCCCGAACTCCTTGATCGCCTGCTCCACGATGGCCGCCCCGCCCGCCTCGCTGCCCACCGAGTCGTACGAAGCCACCGCGATGCCTCCTGCAGCTGCGATCTCCCGAACGACCTCGTCGGCCACGCTCGGGTCTGCACCGTCTCCATGCATGGTGACGCCGGCGTCGTTGACGAGAACCGAAGCGCCGCGTTGTGCCAGATCTAAGGCATACAGGCGGCCGAGTCCACGACCGGCTCCGGTAACGATGACGGCTTGCCCATCGAAGTCGATCACTGTTGGAGTTCCTTTCATCCATTGCGCCAGGAGATCTTCCTGAGACCGCAAACGGAGAGTCGCTCGGCGCCGTCACACAGAGAATGCTCTGCGGGAAGACAGTCAACCTTCGCCGCCGCGATCCGACGTCGTCGACCTATGGCGAACTCGCGGACGTCGTTCCCTTGATATCTGTCCCACAGACGGGCTGAGAGGACGCCGGAACGAACCCTTTCTCTTGCGCTCGGAGGACCCAGACGCACTGTTCTGCCGGATCGTGTCCAAAGTTGTTCGCGTAGTCAATCGGCTTGGGTAGCAATCCGTTGGCGGTGTAGTTCTTGATACTGCGTAGGTCTTTGATCACAGCCGCCTGCGTGGGGTTGGCGCCGGCCATCTGCAACCCCCTGATCATCAGGTCGGCGCCCGCCCAGGACTCGTACTGGAACAAGGTTGGAAATTGAGTCTTGGAGAAATGCTGATACTTCTGGAGCGCAGCCGACATCTGTTCTGTCCCCGCGTTAGGTAGGGAGAAGGGACGGTAGATGGACAAGAATTCATCACCCTGCAAGTAGGTCCACGAAGGAGATTTGACGACCTCCGGCGCATAACCCGTGGCGAAGACAGCTGACTTCAAGTGCACACCCGCCTGCATGAGGGCTGTGGCCAAGGCAAAGTCGGATGCGTCGATCATCGTGGGAAAAAGCGCGTTCACATGCTGTTTCTTCGCCGTGAGAGCGGCGCTGGTGAAGTCCATGCCGCCGAACGGCACGGAGGTATCGAGCACGCCCAGCTTGCCGCCGGCGTGCTCGAACGACTTCGCCTCCTGCCCCGCCTCTCGCGATGAGCTCGGGGAGATGCTGTAACCGTACGAGCCGAGGACGGTGCCGCCGTACTGCCTGAGGATCTTCCCTTCAAGAGTATTGACGGGATATGAGGGATCGACGCTGCCGAGGTCCGATGAGAACATGTTGGTATAGGGCTGCTGGCCCCACTCCGGTCCGTCCGTGTACGACCCGGTCACAGGCACCCCTTGTTGTTGGGGGTACTTGGCGGCGAGAAAGAACAGCGCGCTGGCCGACACGATGCCGAATGCGCCCTTGGACAGTGCACTCTGCACTCCGGTTGCGACTTCCGTTGGGCTGGTCTGGTCGTCGACCACCAGGGGAACGAGCTTGTGTCCGTTCACGCCTCCCTCGGCATTCTGTAGCGCGATACGTGCCAAGAAGCCAGCGGGATCGGAGGCGGTCTCCGGGGCACTGGGTCCAGTGAGCGACGTGACCAACGCCAGCGTGATCGGCGCTGGAGAGGCAGATGCCGACGGCGTACTGAAACTGAGGGTCGCCAGTGTGATCCCCACAGCTCCCGCTACAACCCCAGAAATCCGGACTTGACGTCGCATGTGCCAGCCCCCCGGCGTCGAGGATCACAACGATTCGGTGTGACCTGATATTTGTTCCGCAGCCTAGGAGCGCCCACCCGGAGCGTCAACATGGGCACAGCCGGCGAGAGATCCAGGTCCCTCCCTCAAGGAATGAGTTGTCCGGTGGGCCGAACGACCAACTCGTTCACGCAGATTCCCTCCGGCAGACTCATGATGAAGGCGATGCACTTAGCCAGCGATTCGGGGGGTGCGGGACCTGCACCCTCGGCGAACATAGGGGCTTCCGTAACGGTGACCTCCCCGTCGATGACGACTCCCTCCCAGCTCAACCCCTCGGTCTCGAACATGCCCGGCATGACGAGACTGACATTGACGGCGTGTTGCGCCAACTCGAGGCGAAGGCTGTCGAATGCCGCCTCCAGCCCGCGCTTGGACGCGGCGTAGATGCCAGCACTGGGCATCGGCGTGAGCGCTCCCGTTGAACCCACGATGACAACGTCGCGTCGTCCGGACCGGGGAAATCGGGCCGTCGCATAACGCACTGTGGCCAGTGGACCGACCAAGTTGAGGTCGAAAAGCTCTCGCCACCGCTCAGGGGTTCCGGAGGAGATCTCGCCGGCCATCATCCGGCCGGCAACCGCGACGACGCCGTCCAAACCTCCGTGGAAATCGGCGACTTCATTCACACTTGACTCGAGGGAGTTCAAGTCCGTGACGTCGCAGCAGACAACCGAAGCGCGCACACCGAGTTCTTCAGCAAGATCCTCGAGTCGGTCCTTTCTTCGAGCCAACATCGCCACCGAGCCTCCGGCGCCGACGATGGCGCGACAGGTCGCTGCTCCGATGCCACTCGAAGCCCCGGTCACGAGCACGCGTCGACCTCTCAGGTCACGAGCGACGCCCATTCGTCCCTTCCGTCTGCCACTGCATTGACGCTCCACTCCACCGATGGCTACCGTGTGAACAAATCTTAGGTTAGCGGGGAGGCGTTGTGGAATCGGGGCAGGCACCTCGGGATCGTCAATGGCGGGGACGGGTCGACCGGACGATGACGGTGACGGTGGCGACGATCTTCTCCTTCCTACGGCTGCTCCTTCCCGCAGGAGACGAGACGACCTTCAGATCGACCGGAAACCTCTTGTATCTCTTGCTCGCGCAGCCGGACCAATTCGGAGTCGGTGCGCGCCGACCGGTCACTGATCCCGCAAGCGATCGAGGAGGCGTTGCGCCTGGAAACGCCTCTGCTCACTATCACGCGGCTCGCCACCAGAGACACCGAGATCGGCGGTGTGGCGGTTCCTCAAGGCTCGACCATCATGTTGATGCTCGCTGCGGCGAACCGAGAGGAGACTCGCTACGAATTGCCCGACCACTTCGACGTCACACGAGATAGCCCTACGCCTCACATGTCATTCGGGCACGGTCCACACGTCTGCCTCGGAATACACCTGGCCCGCGTGGAGATGCGAGTCGCCCTCAATCTGCTCCTGGATCGCCTGCCGGATCTGCGCCTCGACCCGAGCGCGGACGATCCGCACATCCGGGGCCAGGTCTTCCGCTCTCCGACTTCCATTCCCGTGCTGTTCGGTTAGGGACAGCCCGCAGGGAGTAGGCCATGGACATAGAGCAGCTCCTCACCTCAACTCGGTCGGCTCGCCGGTCGCTCGATCTGACCTCGTCGGTCGACCCGTCGCAGATCCGTGACTGCCTACGGATCGCCTTCCAAGCGGCCAACGGCTCGAACCATCAGTCCTGGCGCTGGGTCATCGTCAACGATCCACACCTTCGCAGCGAGATTGGGAATCTCTACCGAGAGTCCTATCTGCGCATGACCGGCGGGGCGATGGTCTCCGACCTGCTGCCGGAGGACGACTTCGGGCGCTTGATGTCATCGACAGAATGGCTCGTGAACCACCTTGCGGAGGTCCCCATTCTGGTCATCCCGTGCTACGAGCCTTACCTACCTGACTTTGGGGACGATGATCAGGCCTTCCAGGCGGCGACGCTGTACGGATCGATCTTTCCCGCCGTCTGGAACTTCCAACTGGCCCTCCACACCCGTGGGTTCGGCACCTGCATCACAACGATGCACCTGCTTCACCAAGTCGAAGTTGCAACGTTGCTGGGTATCCCCAGCACCTACGTCCAAGGCTGCTTGCTGCCAGTGGCCAAACTGCGGCCTGGAGTCACGTTTCGGCCGGCACCACGGCGTCCGCTCGAGGAAGTCGTCGTCGTCGACCATTGGGACGGGCCGTCGAACTCGAAGCCAAGCGGGGAGGAGATCTGATGGACGACCACACGGAACAGAGACTCCTCGAGCGGTTGGACCGAGCGGAGATCCTGGACTGCATCACCCGTTATGCGCGGGGAATGGATCGACTCGACAGGGCTCTGGCACGTTCTGCGTACCACGAGGGCGCGATTGATGATCACGTTGGCTTCGTCGGCGAAGTCGACGACTTCCTCGACTGGGCCTTCGCCTATCACGGCGGCCAGGTTCGCCATCAGCACTACATCACGAATCACTACGCCGAGCTTGACGGTGACCAGGCGCACGCCGAGACCTATTACATGTTCATCGGAACCGAGAGCGACTTTGCCGCCCCACTGACGGTCTTCGGGGGCCGCTACGTCGACCGCTTCGAGCGGCGCCACAGAAAGTGGGGCATTGCGGTCCGCCTCTGCCTGGTTGAGTGGGCAACAGACCCGAAATCGCTCCTTCCGGCAGACGCTTCCGATTTCCTGGCCGCGACAGGGACGGTTGCACGCAACGCCAGGGACAGCTCCTACGAGCGGCCCCTGCGGCCGCGTCGCAGGGATATGACCTCATAGGTGACTATCACGCCAAGGCGTGGCTCTTCAGGAAATGGCCACCAAAAGGGTGCCCACGGGAGCGATGCGCAAGGGGATACCCACGAGAGAGCTCAACTGCGTTTCGCGGCACCTCGCAGCATGGTGTCGCGGACATGCAGGAGTGCCGTGCGCTTGCCGTAAGTGTGCAAAATGCCTTCTGGCACCCAGGTCAGGTCCACGATCGAGCGGGCAGTGAGTTCGGTCGAAGGACCCTCGATCTTGAGCTCTCCGGCGCGAGCGCCGTCCTTCAACATGGCCTTCAGGCGCTGCAACAGACTTGGGAACGACCAGGCCATGTCAGGCGTGTCGGGCGGTGACTGCCGCAGCCACGCCAGCTGGATCTTGAACTCGTCATGGAACTGCTCCAGAACGTTGATCTGGAGCCATGCCACCGCGTCGAGTTTCTGGACGCTTGTACCTGAGGAGTTGAACGCGGCATCCCACCCGGCAACAACCTTCTCTGAGAAGGAGCGCATGATCGAAACCAGCAACTCCTCCTTCGATCCGATCTCGCGGTACACGCTGCCGGTGCTCATGTGCGCTGCTCCGGCGATGTCCCGAACGGTGGTGGCCTCATAACCTCGTCGCCCGAATTCAGTCCTCGCCACGACTCGGATGAAGGCTGACCGGTCGGACTCCGAGACGGGGCCGGGGTCCCAGGAGAGCATGACCTCCTCGACGGCTTGCATGGCTTTGGATCCGTCGAGCTGACTGTCCCGAGGAGCCCGCGTCGCCACTCCGTAGAGAACCATGTTGCAGAGATGCTCGGCAACACGATCGACTGATCGGTAGCGGTGGTACAAGCCCAATCCAACGTGCAACATCGTCTGAGTGAGCCTGTGAGCGAGCATCGGCAGCTCGATGTCATCTCGGAGCAAACCGGTGGCGTGGCCAACCTCGAGGGTCTTGAGCATCGCCTTCTCGGTTGCCGTGGGCGCCCGGGCCGCAAGTCGGACCAATTCCTGGCCAGCGCTTAGTGGAGGGTCGTAGAACGAGAACTGCACTGCCGCGCTGTGGCGTGCTGCACACTGCGCGATCGCAGTGCTGAAGCTCGTAATCCGATCGACCATGTCTCCAGAGTCACTCTCACGGAGCTCTTTGAGCGCCATTTCCGCCTGACGATCGAGGTCAACGTGGTACCGCTTCACCAGTTCGACGATGATGGCCTCTTTGGATTCGAAGTGGTGATAGAGGCTTCCTGGCTGGATGCCGCTCGCCTCTGCAATCTCCTGCAGCGTCGTCCGCAGCCCAGAGGTGGCAAACACGCTGGAAGCGGTGTCGAGGATCTCATCCCGGCGTTGCGTATCCAGGGCGTCCAGTGACCCGGGTTCCACTCCGGAGGGGCCGCGCTTCGCCACGCTCATCTCAGATCCACTTCGGGCTTCCATTCGCACGCGCGGCCCGAGAACGGTGGTCGAATCCCCTCGGCATCGTGATCTCGACGTATCCCTTCCCCAGTGACCTCCGTCAGCAGGTTACCGCGGGAGTTCGACCCCACTCTCGCTCCGTTCGTGTCGCTATGAGGTCCCGTCGACGTTCTTCGGACTGCAGCGCCCGTCAGGGTTGGTCACCACATTGGGTCGTGCCGATTGTGCAGATTCCCAACCGTCCCAGATGCCGGCCATATAGGGACCGGGTTGTCCGGCTTCGGCGTAGAAGCCTTGAGGGTCGTAAACCTTGGCCTCAGGGAACGGCCAGGGGCAGGCGACCGAGGTCGCAGCACCCGTCGCCCTGATCACGCCGAAGCTGGCCCCATAGCAGAAGTACGCGACGTTGAGAATGGCGAACATGACAGCAAAGGTGGCGAGCGCAGGCCGCGCGCGGAAGGGACGGAAGGTGCGAACGCGTTGCGACAGCTTCTCGGCCTGGGTCCGCCCCGTGTCGTCCCGGTAGAGCAGCACCCCCGCCGGAATCATCACCCAACACACGAAGGTTGACTCCCAGAGCAACGGGAACTGATATGGCTTGCCAGTGAAGAGCGATCCGAAAGGGATGACCTGTGAATAGATATAGAGCTGTGTGCGAACCAGGATCGTCTCGAGGATGGCGTCGTAGATGAATCCGATCACCAGAATCAGCAGCGCCAGACTGACGAGCGGATGCCGCCAAGCGAACGAATCGACCGGGCGGCGAGCTTGGAACCTCCGCAGGATCCAGATGGCTGGGAAATAGGCCCCGAGATAGAAGGTGGCGTACCCCACTCCGATGAACGGTTCGACGGTGGGCGACAGCGACGCCAACGGCCAGGTCTCCGGAAAATGCGTGAGCTGGGGGTTATAGGCCGCATACGGCGCCCAATTCATAATGGGGTCCATCCACACGATGGCGGTGGTGGCGATCACCATGAGCAGCACCGGGTGCTTCGGGTAGCGCTGCCACATGAGGACGAAGATGACCGCCAGCGTCAGGACCCCGAGCGCGGTACCAAGCTCGAGGGTGGGGACCCAGTCGTGATGGAAGAGTGGAGCCACCGGCCTCGGCGCGCCGTGAACGGTGGGGTTGGCGATACGAGCTGCCACCGCGCCGCGGCGGGCGGTGTACTGAATGGCGATGATGGCAACGTTGGCCAGGAGTAAAAGCACAATGACCCCAGCCGCCGGCCGGGACGTGAAGGCCGAGGATGAACCGGTGCGCGAATCGACCGCTGGTCTCTCGTCGATCTTGGTCACGGTCGCCTATTGCTCGCCGAACCGGTCGACGAGATGTGAGTGTTCGCCATCAGGATCGAGCTTGCGCGCGACGAGATAGCCCGCCCCCATCCAACCGCGTCTCGTCCAATTCCCGAAGGACAGATACGTTCCGGGGGATCCGGCTGCTGCCGGCACCATCTTCACCCGTTCAAGCGCTTCTTTGACACCTCGGGGGCTGAGAGGATGGGCATCCGCGAATGCATGGAGGAGCACTGTGGCGAAGTCCCTGTTCACAAGTGGAAGCACCCATTCGGGCCGGCGACCGTAGGTGGCTGCGAACTGGTCGAGGAACGCCTGCCCCACGAGGTTGCTCTCGTCGTACTGATCGACGCCGATCCAGCCGAGCATGGCGTTCCACATGGCTTCGTGGAACCAAGCGTTCTGGAACGCCGTCCCCATGATCCGGGTCGGGTCCCATTGCATGGACTCGAGCACGCCGTTGACATAGAACACTCCGAAACCGAACCCGCAGTGGACCATGGCGGTGGCCTTGGCCTCGTGCAAACTCCGTAATGCGCCCTCCACCGAACCCGCCGTCTGGGCGACCCACTCCTCGGCCACGATCTGGATGCCTCGGTCACGACAGGCCTTACGGAAATTCCGGATGTAGGACTCGCCGACCAACGACTGCTCGATCAGGGCTCCGACCTGCGTGTGTCCACCCTTGGCGAGGATCTGCGCCCAGAGAATCGGCTCGTCGGTCATGGATCCTTGAGGAAGGGCAAACGTCCATTCCCCGAGCCACTCATCAGACCCCGAGCAGCTGATCGCCGGGACGTGGAACCGATCTTCGATTGCCTCGCGCATCGGAATGCAGTTGTCCGAGATACTGGGCCCAAAGACGGCAAGACAACCTTCATCGACCAGTTCTGCATACCCGTCGACGACGGACTTGACCGACCCCTTCGGAAGACCCCAGGACTGACGGATAACGAGCTCGATCGGGCGGTCGACAAGGCCCCGCTCCAAGCCTTCTCGGAAGACCAGTTCAAAGGGTAGAAAGAAGTCGTCGACCCGCTCTTTGGGATGGTCCTCGGGCACCACCCAGTCCATGAGGATGCCGAGTTTGATGGGCTCGGCGTGAGACTCGTAGGACAACTCGCCCCCCTTGACGAAGCTCCTGTAGGCGAACCTGAGATTTGTTCCAAACCTAGTGACGGCGTCTCACTCTGTCAAGAAACATTCGTCGCTTTAAATGGAGGCTTGCGTGACGTAGGCGTCGATCATCTCGAACAGTCCCGCTGTGACGATGGGGTCGTCAGTCAGAGGTCCGGCGATGGCTGCTCGGGCCGCGTCGCGTAAATCCAGGCCGGCAGTGACGAGCTGAGCCGCTGCAACAAGCACCCGCGTCGATGCGACTTCCCGCAGCCCCGATGTCTCGAGCCGCCGGATCGCCCCAGCGAGCCGTACCAACTGGGTCGCCAATTCCTCGTCGATGGCAGCCTCGTGTACCAGGATCTTCTGCTCCACGTCGGGAGGTGGAAAGTCGAGCTCAATGGCCACCATGCGTTGACGCGTCGAATCTTTCATATCCTTCAAGACGCTCTGATAGCCCGGGTTATACGACACGACAAGGCAGAAGCCCGATGTTGCGTCGAGGGTCACGCCGAGTCGTTCCATCGGAAGCTGCCGGCGATAGTCCGCCAGTGGATGCAGGACGACAGTCGTATCCTGACGGGCTTCGACGATCTCGTCCAGATAGCAGATGGCACCCTCCCGGACCGCTCGAGTGAGCGGTCCGTCGACCCAGACGGTTTCTCCGCCGCGCAGGAGGAACCGACCAACCAGATCGGCAGTCGTCAGGTCGTCGTGGCACGCCACGGTAATCAGCGGGCGGCCGAGATCATGCGCCATCGCCTCAACGAATCGCGTTTTGCCGCACCCCGTCGGGCCTTTCAACATCACCGAAAGGCCCTGCTGAAAGGCAGCCCGGAAGACTCGCGTCTCTGTCCCGACCGGTAGATAGAACGGCGATACCTCTTGACTCACTTCCCACTCCCCTCAATCGAAAGTAGCTCCGTCGACCGCGTGACTCGCTCGGATCGTCTCCGTTGGAACTCCGCCGTGCGGAGGGCAGCACGAAACAAGGGGCCGATTCCGCCAGCCATGAGGTCCGCGCTGCCAAACGCCGCATACGCGGCTGTACCGAATACTCTCCGCAGCGCCTCCGTATCCGTGGTGGAGGCGATACTCAAACAAAGACATCCGATGCCTCGATGCCGGGCCTCGGAGAGGGCGCGTCGCGCGTCGGCCTCGCCGTACGACCCTTCGTAGCCATGGTCGTACGCGAACCCGTCGGACAGGACGACTAGCAGACGCCGTCCGGTACCTGCCTCCCGCTCCAAGGTCGCGGCGCCGTGACGGATGGCTGCTCCGAGCCGAGTGAAGCCTCCTGGGCGCAAGCCTCCCAAGCGGCTCTCCGTCAGCGTCGAGAGGGTGTCGTCAAAACGCTTCACCGGGTAGATGTGGACGCCATAGCGCCCTTGCGAGCGAAATCCGTAGAGGGCGACCCGGTCCCCGACCTGATAGAGCGCTGCGGTGAGATCAGCCGCAGCGGACATCTGGTGATCGTGGACGATGCCGCCTGACCCGCTCGGCTCGCCAGCGGAGCCAGAGATGTCCAGGAGAACGAGCACGGAGAGGTCCCGCCGACTCCGCTGGCTCTCGATGTAGACATTTTCGTCAGGGGACGAGTGCGCCCGGACCTCGACGTAGAAGTCGACTGCAGCGTCGAGATCAAGATCCTCTCCCTGCGGTTGGCGACGGTGTCGCTCGACCTCCGTTCCAAGGCGGGCCAGCGACCGTCGCAGGGACCTCGTGTTCCCTGCGGGAATTCGGGATCGGTCTCCGTCTTCAGGCTCGAGCTCAACCACGGTGCACCATTCGGGCCGATACTTCTTCAAATGAATATTCCATTCCGGATAGACGAACCCTCGGACGACATCGAGAGATCCGTCGTTCGAGACCGCTAGACGCCTAATGGTGGGCGAGCCCATGCGCGAAACACGGTTACTGCTCCGCATCAACCGCGTCGGAGCGTCTGCTCCGGGGCTACCGGTCCCCGATGACTTGGCGTCGCCGAGCAGTCGCTTGAGGAGTCGTCCGATCGGACCGCCACCACCGACAGGACTTGCGAGAATGTCGACGATCGCGCCTTCTCCAATATCGTCCTCGAGTTCGCGGAGAACTGCCTGACGTTCTCGTGGCGGAACGTGAGCGGCTCCTAGTCCGTCAATCCGCTCGTCTCCGACGATCCCGACGTGGCGAGGCCGGATCACGCCAAAGGAGGCAGGAGGGTCCGGGATGTCCTCCGACCCGATGGCCAGGATAAGCGACGACTGCGGAGATGCTGTTCGCTGTGCCGTCATTGGGTCGGCCACAGAAACAACGGTGGTCGGGAGGAGGTCCGATAGCGCGGTCAGAGCACGATGTCCTTCGAGGCTCAGGTAACGGCGAGTTGCGGACGGCTTTCGGGCCAACTTGTGGAGGATTCGAGGCTCGAGGCTCCCCGCGTAGATCAGGGACGCTTGAACCACGACGCACTGCAGCTGGGTGTGGTCAGCGCCCTCCGCGTCGATGAAAACAGTTCGTCCGTCGCTCCAGGCCGGCCCGCCCGGATCTCCGCCCGCCACCTCCAAGGGCCGACCGGAAATGGCAGATGCCAGAAGCGCGTATCGATTGCCGATGTCGACCTCAGCGTCCACCGGGACCTTCGTCGCGCTGTTCACGTTCTCCCCCCGAATGGGCATGAAACTCCCGAGCCATCATGCAGTCGACCCGTTTGACTACTCATGCCGAATGTAGCGAGCCTGGAGAGGAACAACTATTTGGGTCAATCCTCCGTCACAGGCCCTCCTTGCCATTGATCACCGGGCTGACTCAAGCATCGATCACTCCATCCGAACCTCGGCCTCCATGATCGTGGCACCCTCGGTGTCCATGACGACATCGAGATTGGCGGCGAGGTCCTCGAGTGTCAATGTCGGTGACTTAAAGCCCTGGGTCTGCATGATCGCCATCCTCAGGACCTGACCGCCGCCAGCGACCAGTATCTCTCCGTTCAATCGACACGATTCGTGGGCCAAGAAGGCTGCCGCTGGCGCTACGAACTCGGGAGCGAAGCCATCCATCACGTCCGCGAAGGTCTCCGCCGGTACGTCGTAGACGTGCGACAAGACCTTCGGATCTGACAGGCGTGTCTTGGCTCGGGGAGCGACGGCGTTCACCAGGATTCCGTGCCTTCTGGCGTCAAGCGCCAGGCTGCGCGTGAACCCGAAGACACCACCCTTCGCGCCCCCATAACTCGTGTTCTTCGGCACCATGCCGAATGCGGCTTCAGAGCACGTGTTCACGATTCTTCCGTAGCCGTTGCTCCGGAGGTGCGGCCAGGCTGCCCTCGTGACGTTCACTGTCCCGAAATAGTGCACATCGATCATCCGCTGAAACCGGTCCACCGTGAGATCATCGAACCAGTCGGGTTGGGAAATCCCGGCGTTGTTGACAATGATGTCCACCCGACCGAACGCGTCCAAAGCAGCGCGGACAATCGCATAGGCACCTTCCTCAGTGGCGACCGATGCAGAACAGGACACTGCGGT
The DNA here is from genome assembly GCA_963787525.1 of uncultured Acidimicrobiaceae bacterium. GTDB lineage: Bacteria > Actinomycetota > Acidimicrobiia > Acidimicrobiales > RAAP-2 > Bog-473. The sequence goes on from CAWBDK010000002.1 coordinate 234,776, forward strand.
CCCGCCCGCAGTTTCGATCTCGTGCACAACCTGTTCCGCTGGCACTGAGGAGGACTCAGTCCCGTCGAGCTGGCCGCCCAGATCGGCCACCACGACCTGAGCCCCACGCGCCGCGAGCAGCCGAGCATGAGCTCGGCCAACTCCACGCCCGGCCCCCGTCACGATGGCCGTTCGCCCGTCGAATCGCAGCAACTCCATTCTGAACCCCCTTCGCCTCCTTCGGCTGCCGCCGAGCTCGGCAACTCCGATTTGGCCCCGTGTATCCCTTGCCCAGGTGCGCAGCCCTGAGCGACGAAGCAAGGCTACCTAATATTTGTTCCGTCTGAATCTTGGAGCTAGCTTGGCCCCTCGGTGGCTACCAACTTTGAGATAACTGACTTCTTCACTGATGATTCGCTCTTCGATGATCCCTACCCTTACTGGGAATACATTCGAACCCATAAGGGTCCCGTTTGGATCGATTCTCGGTACAACCTGGCAGTCGTTACGGGCCATGAGGAGGAAGTCGAGGTACTTCGAGATCACGAAACATACTCTTCGTGCAATGCCCCGACTGGTCCGTTTCCAGGACTCCCGGTATTGGTCGAGGGCGACGATGCCAACCCGCTCATCGAGGAACATCGCTCCGAATTTCCAATGCACGAATTCATGGTGACGATGGACCCGCCCCAACATGATGAGTACCGCAGCCTGATGTGGCGACTCTTCACGCCAAAGCAAGTCAAGAAGAACGAAGATTTCATGTGGCATCTGGCTGACGAGCAGATCGACAAGTTCTTCGAGGTTGGAGAAGTGGAGTTCAGCGGCCAATACGCCTCACCATTTACCGGACTCGTAATTGCTGACCTCCTCGGTGTGCCCGAGGAAGACATACCTCGTTTTCGGGCCTGGTTTGAGGGTCAGCTTGACCGCATGGAGGAGGACGGCAGCAACATCACAGGCAATCCGTTGACCTTCTTCGAGGATTCCTTCGCGCGCTACGTAAATGAGAGGCGGGAGAATCCTCAAGACGACGTGCTTACGCAGCTGGCGGAGGCCACGTTCTCCAGTGGGATAGTGCCCGACACCGAGGTGATCGCTCGCGAGGCGGCATTTTTATTCGCAGCGGGCCAAGAGACAACGGTGAAGCTGATCACATTCTCGATGCGGTACTTGGCAGAAAATCCAGACGCGCGAGAGCGGCTGCGACAGCGCCGCGAGCTCATTCCGAACTTCCTCGAGGAGATGCTGAGGCTCGAGAGCCCTATCAAAGGTCATTTTCGAATGGCTCGGCGGTCGACGATCCTCGGAGGAATCACCATCCCGGCCGGCACATCAATCATGCTGGTCAACGGCGCAGCGAACCGTGATCCACGGCGTTTCGAGAGTCCTTGCGAAATGCATTTCGATCGCCCAAACGTGCGCGAGCAGCTGGCGTTTAGTCGTGGTGCGCATTCATGCATCGGACAGTCTCTTGCTCGGTCCGAATCCCGCGTAACAATTGAGCGGGTTCTGGACCGGATGGGCGATTTCGAGGTGTCGGAGAATCATCATGGGCCCGCCGAAGCACGACACTGGGAGTACCTGCCGACTTGGTTGTTCAGGGGACTCACCGAGCTTCATCTGCAGTTCACGCCCATCAAATGAATCAAACAACAAGTGATATTTCCCCTTCCTCGTGAGGTTGAGCTCGAGCCAACGAAGTCGGCCGCTCTTGTGAGGGCCGCCAACAAAGGTCTCGTACAAAGGACCCGCTGCATTCAGACCTCTGTTGGTGGGGTTTGTAGATCCGATCGACCCTCGATCCTTCGTCGCCGACTGCCACGTTTGGTGTCCTCTACGAACTTGTTCGAGTGCTCGTGCCTGCATAGTCCGTACCACAGAATGGCTTCGACGAGATCGGCACAAAGCCTGACTTCGCGGCTCGCAGGACCCAGGCACACTGGGGAAGGTCGTGACCGAAGACGCTGGAGTAGTTGATGGTGATGGGCAACAGCCCGTTGCCGTTGTACGACTTGATGCCGCGTAACGCTTTGACGACGCTGGTCCGACTCGGGTTCTGTCCCGCCCGCTGCAATCCCTCGATCATGAGATCGCAACCGAGCCACGACAAGTACTGACCGTAATTGGGGAACTCGCTCTTGGTGAAGTGCTCATACTTTGTGAGGGCGGCGGCCATCTGTTCGGTGCCCGCGTTGGGCAATGAGAAGGGACGGGCAAGGGACAAGAAGTACGCCCCCTGGAGGCTCCGCCATGCGGGTGAGTTGATGACGTCCGGCTCGTAGCCCACCGACAATAGAACCGCCTTGAGCTTCACGCCCGCTTGCTCGAGCGCCGTCATGAAGGCGAAGTTCGAGGCGCCGTCCATCGTCGGAAGGATGGCGTTCACGCCTTTCTCTTTGGCGATCAACGCCTCGGCCGTGAAGTCGACACCACCGAAGGGCACGGACGTATCCTCTACACCGATCTTGCCCCCGGCCCGCTGGAAGGATTCGGCAGCGCCGATCGCTTCTTCCTCCGAGAGCGGTGACACACCGTAGCCGTAAGTCCCGATGATCGTTCCCCCGTGCGACTTCAAAAAGTCGCCGTAGATGCTGTTCACTGGCGTCGCTGGATTTTCGCTCCCCCGGAACGCGTCGAACATGTTGGTGTAGGGCTGCTCACCCCATTCTGGACCGTCAGCGGAGTTGCCCGTGACGGGAATGCCGGCCTGCTGAGCGTATTTCGCAGCCAAGAAGAAGAACGGCGAGTTGGAAACGATCCCGATCGCGCCGTTGGAAATGGCACCCTGGACCGCGGTCGAGGTGAGGGTCGGGCTCGTTTCGTCGTCGACAACTGACAAATGGATCTTCCTCCCGTTGACCCCGCCCTCGGCGTTCTGCAGGTCCACCCGAGCCGCGCATCCCGGCTGAGAGTCGCCGAACTCCGAGGCTGCCGGCCCCGTCAGTGAGGAGATATAGGTGATGTTCAGCGGCGCACCCGACGACGATGCGGGCGACCCTACGGCGACGAGCGTCGCCGCGCCGAGGCTGATGACCGATGCGGCCAGTAATCCGTTCCTCACAAAACCCGGCAACCTCAGCTCCTATCTTTCGGGCGATGGGGGACCCGTCTGCTTGTCACCGGGTTCACCGCCGATCGGTCAGGGATCCCAGGTGAGAGACGCCCTGAAGTGGTTGGTTCGGCACGCCTGGAAACAAGGGAGCCGTTGGTCCGGCGGTCACCTCACCGTTCAGCTTCGTCACGAGATGAGGCGTGAAGACCGCTCCGTAGAGCAGGTTTGCGACGACCACAACGCCAACGATGGACAGAACGGTTGACCAAAGAGGACTCGGCGAACTCCTGTGGGCCCAGGCTTCGAGAATGGTTCGTCCTTCGGAATCCGTCCGCCCGAGGAGGTAGGCGAAGACCATGACCATCACCCCCATGGCGAGGGCGTCGTAGAGCGGGTATTGGTGTGTGGTTCCTTCCCATAGCGCAAGCCCGGGGATCACGCGGCCGTAGTAGAAGACACCGAGCCGTGCTCCCAGGATCCCGTTGAACAGGACGGCCCAGACGAAGCCGACGCCGAGGCCGACACCCAGGAGGGTGGTGGGCCTGCGCCAGTGGAACCTGGAACTCAGCCGGCGCCCGAGCGTGGCAGCGATCAGTGCGGGCGTCACGAAGTAGGAGATGTAACCGATAGGGACTGACGCCGGCAGCCCACCCCACGTCATGTCCAATGGCCACCACGATGGCATACGGGGGATGGCCGGCGCGAACTGCGCGTACATCGCCCAGTCGTACGGAGCCTCGATCCAGGAAATCGAGATCGCGGCGATGCACACGAGCAGCAGCGGCTGGAGGCGGCGGCGGCAGTATGTGAGGTATACGCCGATGGCGAGGAACCCGAAGCCGCCGACGTAGGCAAAGCCAATGGCTGCCTTGAGCAAAGGGGTCAACCCATGGCTCACTCGCCGTGCTCCTGCCCCTGGGCGCTACGTGCTTCTGGGTCGTAGCGAAGCACGAGGCCGAAAACGAGGACGATCAGTCCGAATAACGTTCCCAGCATGATGACGGCGCCCATGTTCCACCCCTTCGAAACGACTTCCAGGTCGTTTAGATAGCGTAGACTATCCAAACCATTGGCTGCCGAGCATTGGCTGGAAGAGTGAATGATCGTGTCCCTGCGACCTTCGACCAAGAACCAACCGGCAACAGGGACACCGGCCCGGGCGACGCGTCGTCCCCGAGGCGAGGTCCGGCGACTCATTCTCGACTCCGCCCGCGATCTCTTCGCACGCCAGGACTACCGCAGCACCACTACTCGAGAAATCGCTGAGGCTGCCGGCGTCATCGAGCCTCTGCTCTTCCGTCATTTCGGCTCAAAGGCCGCCCTGTTTCGCGAGACCGTGGTCGTTCCATTTACTAGCTTCGTCGACGACTTCGGCCGGACCTGGCAGGCGGTCGTCCCCGAGGAGACGGACGAAGACGAGCTGGCCAGCCTGTTCGTCGGACAGCTCTACGACGTGTTCGTGGAACATCAGGGCCTTGTTCTCACGCTTTTAGCTTCGGAGGCGCTGAGCGACGAGGAGATGACTGAAGCCGGCATCGCCGACATACGCCGGGCCCTGGCCGTGCTCGGCCGGATAAGCGCCGAGGGCATGGCCATGCGGGGGATGGAGTCGAGCCACTCGGACCTGGCGGCTTACTCGACGGTGGCGATGATCGCTGGCATGGCTGCGTTGCGTTCGACCTACTTCGAGACCAAGCAGCCGCCTAGGGAGGCGATCGTCGAGGAACTGACTCAGGCGATCCTCCATGGCTTCCTGCATCGAGACGGATGAGCGCCCAATTTGCCGATTCAGTGAAAGGGCTAACTAACTTCATCAGGTATCGGTTCGTACGGTGATCCTGGCAGGCAAAGGATGAGGATCGGCACCCATTGATGTCCACAAGAGTGTCCACACAAATGTCCACGCCCCAGCTCAGGGCTTCGCAAGGCAGAGGCGTCAAAGTCCGAGCCATGAGGCGCCAGAGCAGTCAAGTTCGGCGGAGCCGAGGCGCTCGACATGTCGGGCGCCGGACCTTGACGGCTCGGAGCGATCCCAATGGACACAATGGAAACGGCCGGCCCCAGGGCCGGCCTGGAAGCGCCTGTTCCTCCCTTGCATCCTCTGAGCCGACCCGGAGCGGTCAAGAGGAAAGCGCCGAGGTTGCTCCGCAATGCCAGTGCAAGTGTGTGTATAGATCCACAGCCCTTAAAAGCAGCCGATTCGGTGCCCCCAACAAGCCAGAATCGAGACGGTGATGAGGAGGCTTCCTTGCCACCTTCGTGGACCGCTCAAACGTGGTCCTCGGCGTTCCTCAGTGACCGGCCTCAGAGTCAACAAGGCCAACCAGGGGCTCACCAGCGGCGAAGCGGGCCACGTTGCTGAGGATCCGATCGGCGAGGAGGGGCAGCACCATATCGATGCTGTCGGCGGTGTGGGGCGTGATGATGGCGTTGGAGAGATCCCAGAGCGCATGACCGTCGGGCAGGGGCTCGGGGTCGTCACATCGAGCGCGGCGCCGGCAATGGTCCCCTTCCCCAGAGCCTCGACCAGCGCATCGGTGTCGACGTGTCCCCCACGGGCCACGTTGACGAGCCAGGCCGCCTCCCCCATGAGGTCGAGCTGCTCCGCCCCGATGATCCCCCGGGTTTCCGGGGTCAGCGACAAGGCCAGCACGACGACCAGTGCGTCGCTCAGGCGTAGGCACCTTTGGCGCAGGTCCAGATTCGGGTCTGGTCAATGATCTCGGTCATCGACTCCACGCCGGCCGAAGGCAACTGGACCCAGCGAACACCCGGCGAGGCGGCGAGGGCCTTGGCGAGACCCCCCACGTCGCGAGAATCGAGCCAGACCAAGGCCTCGGGGTCATCGGTCAAGCTCACGACCGTTCCGCCACAAGCCTCGACGCGTTCGACGGCAAAGGGGGCGGGATTTGGCGCGACGGTCACCCGAGGTGGAGGCACATCGGGACGCTACCGAGCTATGGCAGCGGGACTGCCATCTCACCGGTGACCACGCCCCTCCAATCCGCGATTGGCCGTCAGCTACCCGGGCGGCAGCGTGACTCCAAACCGGAGCATGGGGCACTCTTGATCAGCGATTCGCCCGCGCGTTTGGGGCACCCTTCGGGCCCCTACGCCATCGATCGGTCCCTCCAAAAAGGGGCTTTCGTAGGACGGTCTTACCGCTCGCGCAGAGCAAGCATTCGGCCGTCCAGTCCAGAATGATCGCGTCCGTGACCCGGCCGATCAGGACACCAGGGAACGACGAGAGGCGCATCCCATCCCGGCAGCGTTTGGGGCGATCGTCGCGGGTTCGAAATCTGCGTCACGGCGCACCGCTCAAACCCCTGAGGAGGTTGTCTAATGCCGTCACGGACTGCCCTCGCGCGGCAAGCGGGTCATCGGCATTGACGATGTAGAGCGCTGCTTCGTCTGTAGCCGCGAGCAGAATGTGTGCGAGTGCAGCACATGGCTGAGGGGGAAGTGACCCATCTGCCATTGCAAGTTCGAGCATGCCCTGGATGCCGCCCAGGCCATAGCGCGCTTCGATGGCACGCCACTCCTGCCAGCCCAACACGGCCGGCCCGTCGATCAGCAGAACCCGTTGGACCTCGGGCGTGAGTGACGCGTCTAAGAAGCCGATCAGGCCTGCACGCAGCAGTTCGAGTGGCGACAAGTCGTCTGCCAGACTCGCGCCGGCCGCTGCGACGAGGTCCTGTTCGACTGCCTCGAACACGGCGACGAAGAGTGCCCGCTTGTCGGCGAAGTGGTGGTAGAGCGCGCCCCGGGTTCCGACGCCGGCCAAGGCCACGATCTCTTCGGTGCTGGTCCGGTGGTAGCCGCGCTCGACGAAGAGTCGTCGTGCGGCGACGACGAGCGCGGCGCGGGTGCTCTCGGCCCGTTCGGCTACCGCGGCCGATGCGAGTGGTCGCGGCTGCCGATCAGACTCTTGATCGGTTGCCATTCCCTAAGTATCATCGACCTACGAAGTGTATGTCGAAAGTACAACCTGTTTGGGCTTAGGGAGGCTTCGTGGCTGATCCGATTGAGGTGGTGCGTGACTTCTGCGACGCGATGGTCAAACGGGATCCGGAGGCCGTGCGCGGCTTCCTCGCCGATGACGTCGTGTACCAGAACACCGGAATGCCCGCGAAGATCGGAGCCGACGACGTGTTGGCTGATCTGGCTGGCCAGTTCGCAATGTTCCAGGACTCCTACGAGTACCGAATGGGAAACATCGCGGCAGCGGGCGAGGTCGTGCTCACCGAACGGGTCGACATGATCGCCGACTTCGATGGCAGACACCACGGCGTGCCGGTCATGGGAACCTTCGTGGTCGACGGCGGCAAGATCTGCCGCTGGACCGACTACTTCGATACCGGACTGATCGGCAAGATGCTCGGCGGGGAGGACTACACCGGGCTCGTCCCGCAGTCGAGGCATCTCGATGAGCAGTGAGGACGCCGCTGTCGTGGAGCCGGTGCGTCCGGATGACGCAGGTGAGGTCAGGCGCGTCGAGGTCGACGGCCACGCCTTCTTGAATGAAGAAGACCTCCTCGGAACCTTCGACTCTGGGCAGACGGCGATCACATGGGATCGAGCCGTCGCCTTCCTCCGCGTCGCACCTGCGGTAAAGGGAGCCGCTGCTATGACCTTGTCCCCGATCTGTTCGGGCTCGACGTGAACGGGCACGCACTCGTGGCGGGTGAATTGGACGATCCTGCCGCGTTGTTCGCCGCGGAGCAGGCCATTCGGAGCTGCCCCGAGCGCGCCCTCTCATTCGGTGTGCAAGGTTCGGAAGGCGCAAGAACGAGATGAGAGTTGGCCAGAAGGCGAGCCATCGACCGCGCACTGACGTGCGCGGCACGTGGGTGACCGCACAGCCCGACGGGCGGCCGGCGACGAACCCCGGTCGATCCCCGACGGCAATTGCGTTCGGCCAACGTCATGAGCGTGCATCGGCGCAAAAGCTCTCGGCGACCAGCGACGTCGTGCAAGCCACCGCCAGCTCCACCCGGTCTCAGACTTCCCCGTACGCGACCGGAACCCGTATTGCCCACCTAGCCGGAACGAGGACACCTTGAACGCTGTCGGACTGAGCCCGAGCATCGATACGCCGGCACACGTCCCTGAGTCGCTGGTGTACGACTTCGACTTCAACGCCGATCCTGCCTATGTCGAGAACCCACACGCTCGCGTTCTGGACCTGATCGAGAACGCGCCGAGCATCTTCTGGACGCCACGCAACGGTGGCCACTGGGTCGTGTTGCCGTATCAGGCGCAGCTCGACGCGTTCCGGAACTGGGAGGTGTTCTCGAGCGAGCACTTCACCCCGGAGGAGTACGAGGAGATGATGGCTGCGCTCCCCCCGGAGCAGCGCGTGCCCGCCCCGATCCCGATCTGCGTCGACCCTCCACTTCAGTCCAAGCTCCGCGCCCCGCTGGTGTCGACCTTCACGCCGAAGGCCGTCAAGCGACTCGAAGCGCAGATTCGTGACCTCGCGGAACGACTCATCGGGGACATCGCCGACAACGGACGTTGCGAGTTCATGCACGAGGTCGCCGACCTCTACCCGGTCGAGATTTTCTTGAAGATGTTCGGTCTACCTCTTGAGCGCGAGCGGGAATACCGGGAACTCGCCAAGAAGCAACTCTCGGCGGCGAGTCCCGACCCGATGGTCGCGATGAGCATGCTGCGAGGGATCGCGGATGTCATGCAAGACACGGTTCTGGACCGACGAGACAACCCCAGGGACGACATGATCAGCCTGCTTTGGGCTGCTGACATCGACGGCGAGCCCATGACCTTTGAGATCATGGAGAGCTACTGCGCGATCATGTTCATCGCCGGACTGGACACCGTCGTGAACTCGATGGGCTTCGGCGTCCGCCACCTCGCGGCGAGCCCCGAACTGCAGGATGAGCTTCGCGGCGACCCCGAGGCGATCGCCGCCGCGTCGAAGGAGCTGCTGCGCGCCTACGCGTTCGTTGGGCCGATGCGGATCCTCAAGCACGACTTCGAGTTCTACGGCGTCTCGTTCAAGCAGAGAGACATCGTCCAGTTGTTCACGCCCGCCGCGGGGTACGACCGCTCCGTGTTCACCGAGCCCGAGGTCTTCGATCGACACCGCGAAGGACCACAGCACCTGGCCTTCGCCATCGGTCCGCACTTCTGCCTCGGTGCGCACCTTGCCCGGCTCGAGCTGGACACGATCTACGACGTCATGTTGCGCCGCTTGTCCACGTTCCGGCTCGATCCTGATCAGCCTCCCGTTTACCACGGCGGAATCATCGCCGGAGTGTCCCGCTTGAACCTTCTCTGGGACAACTGAGTGCACCTCGACGGTGCTGTCGGCGCCAATGCAGACGGAGACGTGGCGGCCACGCGACGTTGAGCGCAACCCTTTCGCGCCCTGGTCCGCTCAGCAACCTCACGCCGGAGGAAGCGGCAGCGACCACCAACCGCAAGGCGACCATAGCGCTGTGGTCGCTCTTGGTTGCCTTCATGGTCTTCGTCGCCGTCAACGCTCGCCGTGGTGCGGTCGCCGAGCGCATCGCCAACCCCAACGTCCGGGGCGCCCCCCGGCCCGTCAAGCCGCTATTCGGGTTCGAGCACTGGCTCGCGGTGCTTCAGATCGGCACGCTGCTGTTCGCAGCAGGGTTGTCCGTCGCGGTCGTGGTGGCCTGGCGTCGATCACCTCGCAACCCGACGCTGATGATGGTGATCGTCGTGACGCTCCTGTCGTTTCAGGACCCCATGGGGAACTGGGCGCCCTACGCGGTGTACAACCCGCAGCTCTGGCACTGGCCCGAGACCTGGCCGCTGTTCTCGCTGTCGCCTACTATCGAGCCGTTCCTGTCGGTCGGCTACGCATTCTTCTTCGTCGGCCCCTACTTCATCGCAAACAACATCCTCCGGCGCATCCAGGCCCGCAAGTCGGTCTCCTCGTTTGCGTGGCGTCACCCGTTGCTGAGCCTGGCCGGGATCATCTTCGTTGTCGGCTTCTTGATCGACGCTATGCTCGAGATGTTCCTCGTGCGCACCCAGATGTACATTTACTCCCAGGTGATCCCCTGGGGTTCGGTGTTCGCGGGGACACCCAACCAGTTCCCGCTGATCTGGGAGTCGAGCACGATCTGTCTCGTCATGATTTCCGTGGGCGTGCTGCTCTATCGGGACGACACTGGCCGGTCCCAAGCGGAGAAGCTCGCCCAGAAGATCCGCGGGTTCGACCGGCGTCCCGCTCTTGCCACTTTCGCGGTGATGTTCGTCATCATCAACGTCGCCAACCTCATCTACATCGGCGGGTTCGCGATCGTTCGAGGAACGAAGTTGGCCACGTCGGTGGCCTGCCCGTATCCCTATCCCGAAGCGAAGGTCTACGACCCCAACGGGTTCTACGAGCAGGCCGGCCAGCCAGGTCCCTACTTCGCGGGGATCTGGTCGGGATGGCCGAGCCTGCAACCCGACGGTCGTCCCCACCTGACACCGCCGTCCAACGGCGGCCGATGCAAGGAAGACCATGACTGAATCACGCAGCGTCGTCGTCACTGGCGCTTCGCGAGGCCTCGGACTCGCGACAGTCGCCCACCTGCACCGCCGTGGGTGGACTGTGGTGGCCGCCATGAGAACCGTCGACGCAGGCCTGGCGAAGGCTCGCGACGTCCTCGGCAACGACTACGACCCCGAACGGCTCATCGGCGTGTCGCTCGATCTCCTCGATCCGTCATCGATCGAGAAGGCCGGCTCTCTGATCCTCGACGCGATCGGCGCGCCCGACGGAGTCGTGCACAACGCCGGCATTGCTGGAGTCGGCTGCGTAGAGGAAATGCCGCTGAAGGTTATGGAGGCGATGCTGGCGACGAACTTCATGGGCCCCATCCGCCTCACCCGAGAGCTGCTTCCCGCGATGCGCGCCGCAGGACAAGGTCGAATTGTGGTCGTGTCCAGCGAGAGCGGCTTGCGAGGCATGCCAGGTATCAGCTCCTACGGCGCCTCGAAGGGTGCACTCGAGCGGTGGTCCGAATCCCTCGCCGGCGAGATCGCGCCCTTCGGCCTCGGCGTCACCGTGCTCGTGACGGGCACTTTCAAGACCGACATCCTCGAACAGACCCACAACTGGAAAGACCCCGAAGGTCCCTACGCCCTCCTCCACGAGCAGCTGGAATCGAAACAGGACCTGGTCCTGCGCCTCGCACCGTCGCCGGACTCCTTTGCCCCATCTGTCGAACGAGCGCTCGACGAACACAAGCCCTTCGAACGCCACGCAGTAGGCCTCGACGCCAAGGCCATGCTCTACGGCGGCAAAGTCATGCCCGGGCGATTCATGGCCTGGGTCGCCACCCGAGCGCTCGGGCTGCCCCGCCCGGGATCCCTCCGACTCACGCCCACAAGCCGTCTTGCTGTCACTCCGCAAGACGAGGCCAACCCGACCACGTAGCGAACTTCGAGACGACGGCACCGCAGCTAGCTAGACGAGAGGTCTCACCATGACGAAAGAACAACAACTCGCAGAATTGGAGCGCCGCGAGCGGCGCGGAAGCGAGAAGCAGGCAATCGGCATCGAGAACATCCAACGGATGTTGCCCCTCGTCATAAAGACCATGACCGAGGGGGAGCCATCACCGCGCGACACGGCCCTTATGGGCTTTGCCCCGGACATGATGCCCATGATGATGGAAGACGCCTATTGCGATATGTGGGGGCGCACGCACATCATCGATAGCCGGATTCGTAGCCTGTTCACCGTCAGCCTGATGATCGGCGTCGGAAATGTCGGTAACGAGTTCGAACTCGACTACCACGCGCCAGGCGCCATCTACAACGGCGCGAGCGTGGCAGAGCTAGAGGCCATCGTCGTTCACGCCGCAGCCTACGTTGGCTACCCCGCTGCGGGCCGTGCGATGAATGCGATCGTCGATGCGCTTCTCAGCCATGAACTGCTCAAGGAGCTGTCGCCTCCGGTCGACCCAGAACGCCGCGAGCTCACAGGAAGCGAAAAGCGTGCGAAAGCGCTGGAAATGCTCTCGCGCATGCAACCCGATTCGCCGTTGCTCCGCGTCGGAGACGGAGATGTGCCCGGAGTGTTCGCCGCCGAGCTCGACTTCATGATTCTCGAGAACATCTACTACGACCTCTGGACTCGCACCGAGCTGCTGGACCCCAAGACTCGTAGCGTTGTGACGCTCGGTCTCATCATGGGCCTCGGCAACCTCGATGCTCTAGGTGAGCACGTGCCGATGGCCATGCACAATGGAATCACGGTGCCTGAGCTCGAGGAATTCGTCTATCACGCTGCAACCTACTTGGGATACATCTCTGCCACGTCCTTACGTAAGGCGATCGCTGAAACCCTCTAGCGGTATCCACGCGTTCTGGGCCCCCTCGCCGGCGGCGGATTCGCACACTTTCGGCTTCGGCGTCACCGTGCTCGTGACCGCAGGTTCAGCAACACGAGGTTCACTAGCCATTCCAGCGACGCGGTAACACCCGCTGCCGAGCGCCACTCCCTCTCGATGTCAATAGGCCCGCCAACTTCAGCCTCCTACAAGTTCTTGGCGGCCCAAGACATCGCGGGCCCCAAGCAACTGCAGCGCCAGCTCGATCGCTTCGGCAGTTACTACAACGAGGAGCGCCCACATCGCGGCATCGGACGAAAGACGCCGGCATCGGTGTACGCCGCCAAGGAGAAAGCCCTGCCTTCGCCGTCATTCGTCAAGGTGGGAGATCGTCGGCTGCGCTTTGACCGGGTGGACAAGGCCGGCCGGGTGACATTGCGGCGCCGGGGGCGGCTTCACCACATTGGCATCGGTCGTCCCTACGCGGGCTGGCGGGTGGCCATGCTCATTGATGGCCTCGATATCGAGATCGTGGGGGTCGACGGATCACCGCTACGGAGACTGGTCCTCGACCCGACCAAGGACTACCAGCGCATCCCCTGAGCCATCGGCCCAGGTCTACGATGTCCCAGACGTCGGTGCTCGATGTCTTGAGACATCACATGGAGCGGAAGACGGGATTCGAACCCGCGACCCTCACCTTGGCAAGGTGATGCGCTACCGCTGCGCCACTTCCGCGTCAATAGTCACCTTATCGCGCAGAAAGTATCGGGCTCGAGGCGGCGCTCCTGCCTCCCACCTGCGAGTTCACAGAGCGGCTTCGGTCCCTGCGCACCTCCATCAGGCCTCGATAGATTGCCCATCGTGGACCAAGATGAGACGACCACCCTCCAGAGCCGTTCCTTCGGAGCGGTGGCCGACGAGTACAACAGACTTCGTCCCGGGCCGTCGGGCGAAGCGCTCGAGTGGCTGATTCCCGAGGATGTCTACGACGTCCTCGAAATAGGTGCGGGCACCGGCGTCCTCACCCGGCTGTTGGCAGAAAAGGTTGCCCACGTGACGGCGGTCGAGCCAGACGAACGGATGCGCGCCGTGCTCGCAGCGCGTGACGCCGGGGTAGAGGTGCTGGCCGGCCAGGCAGAGGAGCTGCCCGTCGCGACGGGGTCGTACGACGTGGTCATCGCCGCCTCGGCTTGGCATTGGGTCGACGAAGATCGAGCCGTGCCCGAGGTGGCACGGGTCCTACGCCCGGGAGGCAGGCTCTCCCTCGTCTGGAGCGGACCCGACCGCTCTGTCGACTGGATGCGCTCGCTGTGGGCCGGCGGCATCGTCTTCAGCCCGGAGGACAAGGCCGACGTCGATGCGCGCCGTCGACGGCGGCACCGCGTGAATATCGACAGTGGTGGAGGAAGCCCGTTCCTCGAACCGGAGACCGCGCTCTTCCGCTGGAGCCGGCTGATGACGAAGGGTGACCTCGTCGCACTGGCCACCACCTACAGCTCGGTCATCACGATGGATGAGCCAGCGCGCCGGCAACACCTCGACGCCATGGCGGACTACCTCGACTCGCAGGAGGAGTTCGCCGGTACCGATGTCATCGACGTCCCCATGCGCTCCTACTGCTGGCGAGCCACGAAGCGCTGAGCGCGTCGACAGTATCGTCGACAGCCTTTGGTCGCGAACGGCCGGTGCCGCGACGGGCGATCGGGCCCCGTCGACGCGACCGCAAGGCACCAGGGAACGCAGTGGCGTCTGCCGTGTCCGCTGTGATCGTTCGCAGTGTCGCCTGTGAATCCTCGGCGCTTGTTCCTGTGAATCGTCATCCGTTCGTCAAGTAACTCCTCCCACGCACTTAGGTCGTTCTGGGTCCGCCCTCAGATCCGTGGAGCAGCGTGTGATCTGCCAGCCCGAGCAGGCCGGCGCTCCCCACGAGACGAAAGGCAAACCTCCCATGCAGATCCGCCTTCGCAATGTGTTGGCCATCGGCGCACTGACCACCGGCCTCGTCGCCGGTGGCGCACTGGTCGCCGATGCCGCCACCTCGAGCACGACGGGTAACTCCGGCACGAGCTCGTCGTCCGGCTCGTCGACGAGCAGCACGCCCACGAGCACCCCGTCCGGCAGCCCCGGAACGGGAAGCACGAGCCCAGGTTCTTCTGGTCCGTCATCCGGGCCGAGTTCGAACTCGAGCTCCGGCTCCGGCTCGAAACAGAACTGTCCCAACATGGGCAGCGGTTCCGGAGCCCACGCCGGCACGCCTCCGTCCGGCAACGGCACCCCGCCGCCGTCGGGGACCACTCCGGCTCCGACCTCCGGCGCATAGCCGTCTCGCCGCGGCGCCCTTTCATCCCGACCTCTCACCCCCAGAGGAAGGGCGATGCGGGCCGGATCGCCAAACGGCCCGCATCGCCCGCCTCGGTGCAGCAGCCGCCCGGGGTCAGGCCGTGGCCCCCTGGGAGTCGAGGGCGCAGACCACAAGCTCACCGAGCGCGTCGTCGATGTGCAGCGCCAGCTCGTCCAGCTCGGGCAGCAGCCTGCGACACGCCAGCAAGCCGAAGTACACCCGGTCGAGATACGAGAACACCGTCACGTTGATGCCGATCCCCTCCGCCATCGGGCCGACCGGGTACATCCCGACGACTCGGCTCCCGGCCAGGAAGAGAGAGAAGTCCGGGACCCGCACGCTCGATACCGTGACGTTGAACGGCGGCCGCATCTTGTCGAACAGCCGCGTCCCCGCGACCGCACGTGCCACCCGGGATGCCAGCGCAGGCGGCGCGATCTGGGCCAGGTCGCCCACGAAGCGCCCCCGGTGCAGCTTCTCCTGTTCCTTGGCGACCCGCGCCGACTCGGAGATCGCGTCGAGGCGCTGCACCGGGTCGTCGACGTCGCTCGCCAGCGAGACCAGCATCCCCGACAGCTGGTTCCCCAGCTCCTCGGTCTCCTCCTCGGCGCGCGTCGAAACCGGCACCATGGCGACGAGCGACTGCTCGGTCTCTTCGCCTCGGCTGCTCAACAGCCGGCGGAGACCACCCGAGACGCAGGCCAGGATCACGTCGTTCACCGTGGCCTCGAAGACGCTGCGCACGAACTTCACGTCCTCGAGCGGGACTGACAGCCCGGCGAAGCGTTTCCGGTTGGACACCGCGCCGTTGAAGGACGTCCGGGGCGCACCGAAGAAGCCCGGCGGCGAGTGCTCGCCCCGTCCCGCCAGCTCCCGGTTGTGCATGCCGAGGTCCGCCACCGCTTCGACCCCGGCCTGCAGGGTGCTCAGCGTCTCACGCGGTTGCTTCGCCAGCGACGAGGCGGCGTGGCGCAGCATCTGCGCGTTGGAGGGAAGCGGTTCGGGGTCCCACGCCGGCGGCAACGCGACGACGCGCGGTGCGCGGCGTGAGGTCGAGGAAGGCCGCCAGCACCGATGCGCCGCTCACCCCGTCGAGGATGGAGTGGTGCACCTTGGCCACCAGCGCCGTGCGATCGCCCTCCAGACCCTCGACGACGTGCATCTCCCACAGCGGTCGGTCCGGATCGAGCCGGCGGCTCATGACCCCGGCCACGAAGGCCTCGAGCTCCGCTCTCCCTCCGGGCGAGGGCAGGCTGGCCCGGCTCAGGTGGTCGTCGAGCTCGAAGTCGGGGTCGTCGACCCAGACGGGATGGTGCAGGCCGAAGGGCACCCTGATGGCCCGCTGCCGCATCGGGGCGACCAGATGGAGCCGCTGCTCGATCACCCGGCGCATCTGCGCGTAGCGGGTCGACGGCGAGAAGAGCGAGCGCGTGCCCTCGGGCGGGTCGAGCACCAGCGCGACCCCCACGTGCATCGGCGTGGTGGGCGTCTCGAGCGAGAGGAAGGCGGCGTCCATGCCGACGAGAGACTGCATCACCATCCCTTCTTAGCGTCTCGCGGCTCCGCCGTCATGTACCGGTATGCCCGAAGCCGCCGCCGCCCCGTTCCGACCCGCCGAGGCCCTCCTCCGCCACCAGCTCGAAGTCCGCCTGCTCGATCCGGACCAGCACCAGCTGGGCGATGCGATCGCCTCGGCTGACCGGGTAGTCGTGTTCGGGGTCATGGTTCACCAGGACGACCCGCAGCTCGCCGCGGTACCCGGAGTCGACGAGACCAGGGGCGTTGAGGCAGGTCACCCCGTGACGGAGGGCCAGCCCGCTGCGGGGGAGCACGAGTCCGGCGTACCCGACCGGAATGGCCAGGGCCACGCCGGTCGCCGACCACGGCCCGGCCGCCCCGGCAGGCCAGCACCACGTCGGTGCGGGCCATGAGGTCGGCGCCGGCATCGCCTTCGCGTGCGTAGCGGGGCACCGCCAGGCCGGCGTCGAGCTGGTGCAGAGGGACGCGCAGCATCGCCGGACATTACAAGGGCGGGCGCCCACCGCCCGTCCCGGACAGGACCGGTAGCATGCCCGCGCATGCTGGCCTGGATCGATCTCGAGATGACGGGGCTCGATCCGGCACGCCACACCATCGTCGAGATCGCCTGTCTCATCACCGACGACGACCTGACCGTCGTGGAGGAGGGCCCCGACCTGGTCGTGCACGCCACGCCGGAACAGGTGGCCGGCATGGACGAGTATGTGCTGGCCATGCACACCCGCTCGGGCCTGCTGGCCGACATGGAGGCGGTCGACACTGACTCTGGCCGAGGCGGGAGCGGACACGCTGACCTTCCTGAAGAAGCACATTCCCGAGGCCTCCACCGTGCCCCTGGCGGGCAACTCCATCGGGACCGACCGGCGCTTCCTGGCCGCCCAGCTGCCCGAGATCGAGGACTACCTGCACTACCGCTCGGTCGACGTCTCCACGGTCAAGGAGCTCTGCCGGCGCTGGCTCCCCGATGTCTACAAGGCGGCTCCGGTCAAGAAGGGCGGCCACCGGGCACTCCAGGACATCCGTGAGAGCGTGGCGGAGCTGGCCTACTACCGGGCCGCCATCTTCGACCCCGCCGGCGCAATCAAAGAGGAGACCGCGTGAGCGCCAACGGCCAGGACGGCCCGTCGATGTCCATCGCGGAGGCCGACGAGGCGCTCACCGCGCCCGGCCAGCTCTTCGAGATGCAGGAGCTCGACATCCGCGGGGTACCGACCCGGACCTGGAAGCACGCGCCTCCCTCGCTGCGCGCCGTCATGGACATGTCGCTCGGCCACGGCGACGCCACGTTCCTCGTCTACGAGGACGAGCGGACGACCTTCGCCGAGCACTACCGCATCGCCTGCACGCTGGCGCACCGGCTCCGCTCCACATTCGGGATCACCCAGGGCGACCGCGTCGCCATCATCATGCGCAACCTGCCCGAGTGGGTCATGGCCTTCTGGGCGGCCACGCTGGCCGGCGCCATCGTCGTGCCGTTGAACGCGTGGTGGAGCGGCGAGGAGCTGCACTACGGGCTCGAGGACTCGGGCTCCAAGGTCGCGTTCGTCGACACGGAGCGGGCCGAACGCATCCGGTCCTTCCTCGGCGGGCTGTCGGATCTGCATGCGCTGATCGTGGCCGACGAGCACCGGACCGAGACCGCTGTGCCGCAGGCCGTCTACGAACCGCCGGGGGGCAGCCCGCCCGTGGCCGAGTGGCCGTTCGCCCTCGCGGTGGGCACCCGTGGACGAGGCCGCCTCCCCGCCCGACATCACCATCGACCCGGAGGACGACGCCACCATCTTCTACACGTCGGGCACCACCGGGACGTCCCAAGGGTGCGGTGGGCACTCATCGCAACATGTGCACCAACCTGATGAGCCTCTTCTTCATCAACACGCGCGGCTCCATGCGCTTCGGCTCCTCCGCTGGTGCCGACTGGCGACAGGACACAGCCGGCCTTCCTCCTCTCCGTACCGCTCTTCCACGCCACCGGATGCCATTCCGTCATGGTCTCCAACCTGGCGGCCGGCGGGAAGATCGTGATGATGCACCACTTCGACCCCGATCGCGCGCTCGAGCTGATCGAGCGCGAGCGAATCAGCAACTTCGGTGGCGTCCCGGCCATGGTCATGCAGGTGCTCGACTCGCCCAACTTCTCGAAGTTCGACACCTCGTCCGTCCGGGGCGTCTCCTACGGCGGTGCCCCGGCCCCGCCCGACCTGGTGCGGCGCATCCGCGAGGCCTGGCCCGTCGGACAACCCTCCAACGGGTACGGGCTGACCGAGACCTCGTCGGTCACCTCCATGAACTCGGGAGGCGACTACGTCGCCAAGCCCGACAGCGTCGGGCCAGCCGGTGCCGGTGTGCGACGTGGCGGTGGTGCCCGAGGACTTCTCGGGCGACGAGCCGGACGCATCCATCCCTCGGGGTCCCGACGTCCGCGGTGAGCTGTGGATCAAGGGTCCCAACGTGGTGCGTGGCTACTGGAACCGGCCCGAGGAGACGGCCACGACCTTCACCAGAGGCTGGCTGCACACCGGCGACGTCGCCCGGCTCGACGAGGACAACTTCATCTACATCGTCGACCGGGCCAAGGACATGATCATCCGCGGGGGCGAGAACGTGTACTCGGTGCAGGTCGAGGCCGCGCTCTTCGAGCACCCCGCCGTGGCCGACTGCGCGGTCATCGGGGTCCCCCACCCGACGCTGGGCGAGGAGGTGGGTGCCGTCATCGTGCTCCGCCCCGGGGCCAAGGTGACCGCCGACGAGCTCGGGCTGCACGTCAAGGCGCGGCTCGCCGGCTTCATGGTGCCGACGCACATCTGGTTCCGTACCGAGCCGCTGCCGCGCAACCCGCAGGGCAAGGTGCTCAAGCGCGAGCTGCGCGACGAGCTCGTGGGGCCCAGCGCCTGAGCGACGCGCCGCTCAGGCCGTGGCCGGCGGCCGGCCCGTGAGCCGAGAAGCCGGTCGAGCAGCGACGCGTCGTCGGGCACGGGCACCGCGGCAGGGAAGACACCGATGGACCGCCACTCCTCGGCGTGCGGGCTCACCTCGTCCCAGATCCCCCGCACGAGCTCGTCCCCGAGGTCCGGGTCGACCCCGATCTCCCGGGCGATGTCGTGCGCCCGCAGCGCGCGGAACTGGTTGATCTGCCAGAAGTACTCCCGCACGGTGTAGTCGCCGAAGGACAGGTGGGCCACGGCGTCGAGGTCCGTCACGGACAGGCCGCCGCCGCGGCGCAGGCCGCGTTCGACGATGGCCTCGAAGCTGCCCGCCGGGTCGTCCCCCAGCAGATCGCCGTCGAACTTGTCCGACCCCGCCTCGTCCATGGTCAGCCCGGCCAGCATGTCGGGGACCCAGGCGTCGTCGTAGGCGTGGTAGTTCACGAGCGCGCGCAGCGACGGAGGCTCGGGCCGGCTCCTCGTCGTAAACGTCCTCGGCATGGTCATGTCCCATTGCTCGGGTGTGATCCGGGCGACCACCCGGGCCAGGGCCCGGTCCGCCAGCACGAAGACGTCGGGTTCGGCCATCGTCTCCTCCTCGGTGGTGTGGCGCAACGTGGCCACGGCCCCCGAGCAGCTTCTCTCGACGTTGTGACGGCGCTGCCCGAGCCCGGGCGCGGGCCTGCCGGCCCGAAGGCCGGCAGGTCACGGGATCACACCCGAAGAGATCGACTCCTGGCGGAGCTCAGCGGTTGGGCTGGGGCGTCACCCGCAGGTAGGGCTTGAGGGCCTTCCACCCCTTGGGGAAGCGGCCCTTGGCGTCGTCGTCGCTGAGCGCCGGGACGATGATCACGTCGTCGCCATCGGTCCAGTTGACCGGCGTGGCGACCGAGTAGTCGGCCGTGAGCTGCAGCGAGTCGAGGACACGGAGGATCTCGTCGACGTTGCGCCCCGTCGAGGCCGGGTAGGTCAGCGTCAGCTTGACCTTCTTGTCGGGCCCGATGATGAAGACCGAGCGCACCGTCAGGGTGTTGTCGGCGTTGGGGTGGATCATGTCGTAGAGGTCGGCCACCTTGCGGTCCTCGTCGCCGATCAGGGGGAAGGTCAGGGCCTGCCCCTGCGTCTCCTCGATGTCGCCCGCCCAGCCCTTGTGGGACTCGACCGAGTCGACGGACAGGCCGATGAGCTTGGCGTTGCGCTTGTCGAACTCGGGCTTGGCCTTGGAGAACGCTCCCAGCTCGGTCGTGCAGACCGGCGTGAAGTCCTTCGGGTGGGAGAAGAGGATCCCCCAGCTGTCGCCGAGCCATTCGTGGAAGTTGATCGTGCCGTCGGTCGTGTCGGCCGTGAAGTCGGGGGCGGTGTCCCCGAGTCGTACTGCCATGTGCTCCTCCTGAAGTCGTGAGGGTCCGTGTGTGAGGCATGAGACCTTACCGGGTGTTCCGCGCAATTGTCGACATGATTGGTCATGTTTGCGGCAGGCGCAGGCCGAGCAGGAAAAAGACCCCTCCACCTGGGAATCAGCTGGAACGAGCGGTGCGGGCACCGGTCCCCGCCGTGCGAGAATGCCCTCATGAACCCCGAGCAGTCCGCGGCGGAACCGGAGGCCGCGCCCTACGCGCCGTACCGGGCCGACACGCTCGTCGTCGAGCACGACGGCCCGGTGACCGTGGTGACCATCAACCGGCCCGAGCGGCGCAACGCGGTCGACAGCGTCTGCGCCGACCAGCTCCGGGAGGCCTTCGTGGCCTTCGACGCACGACGACGACCGCTCGGTGGCCGTGCTCACGGGTGCCGAGGGGTCGTTCTGTGCCGGTGCCGACCTCAAGGCGGTGGCCGAGGGCGACCGGCGGCCCATCCCCGACCACGGGTCGGGTCCCATGGGCCCGACCCGGCTGACCCTGTCCAAGCCGGTGATCGCCGCCGTCGAGGGGTACGCCGTGGCGGGAGGGATCGAGCTCGCGCTCTGGTGCGACCTGCGGGTGGCGGCCGAGGACGCGATCTTCGGTGTGTTCTGCCGGCGCTTCGGGGTGCCGCTGTGCGACCTCGGCACGGTGCGGCTGCCCCGCATCGTGGGTCACGGCCGTGCCATGGACCTCATCCTCACCGGCCGTGCCGTGGCGGCCCCCGAGGCGCTCACCATGGGTCTGCTCAACCGGGTGGTCGCACCCGGCGAGGCCCTGACGGCGGCCGCGGCGCTGGCCCACCAGCTCGCGTCGCTCCCCCAGGTGTGCCTGCGCTCGGACCGCATGAGCGCCCTCGAGCAGTGGGGGCTGACCGAGGAGGACGCGGCCGTCGGGGAAGCCCGGCGCGGGCGCGACGTCGTGCGCAGCGGCGAGACGCTGGCGGGCGCGGCACGATTCGCAGGGGGGGCCGGCCGTCGTGGCGCTGCGCTCGACTGACCAGACGGCCAGCGGCTCCCCGCCGCCGGCGCGCCCGACGGTCGCCGCCTTCGACTTCGACGGCACGCTGACCGACTCGGGGAGCGCGTTCCCGTTCCTCATCAGCCTGCGCGGCCCCTGGGCCGTCCTGCGCGCCGTCGTGCCACTGGTCCCCGCGCTCCTGCGGGCGGCGGTCACGGGGGGTGTCGCCGCCGACCACGTCAAGGAGAAGCTGTTCACCCGTCTGCTCGGCGGACTCCCCGTCGACGAGGTCGAGCGCCGCTCGGCTGCCTTCGCCCACCGGCACCTCACGCGGCACCTCCGCGACGACACCCGACGCCGCCTCGAGTGGCATCGCAGCCAGGGGCACCACACGGTCATCGTCTCCGCGTCGCCCGAGTGCTACGTGAGCCCCGCCGGTGCGGAGCTCGGCGTCGACGGCGTCGTGGCCACCCGACTCGCCGTCGGGGGTGGGCTGCTCACGGGAGGCTACGAGGGGAAGAACTGCCGGGGCGCCGAGAAGTACGCCCGCCTGGTCGTCCACCTGCGCTCCCAGGGGCTGCTGTCGAACAACGGCGGCGACCACCCGGTGCTGTGGGCCTACGGCAACAGCCGCGGCGATCTCCGGCTCCTCAACGCCGCCGACCACGGGGTCGACGCCGGGCGGCTCGGGCGGCTCGGCCGGCTGCGCCGGTTCCCCCGCCTCTCCGAGGTCTCGGCGTCAGCCCGGGGTGGCGGCGATGCCGACGGCGTGGCCTGAGTAGCCGCTGACGATGGACGCGACGTCCCCGAAGTAGGGCGCGTCGCCGTAGGCGAAAGCCTGGCCGCTGCCGTCGACGGCGTCGAAGCCCTGCCCGCTGAAGTCAGGGATCATGGCGGTCATCGGGCTCGTCATGCCCGCCGTCGGAGGCGAGTCGGCGGCGACCCCCACCGGTGGGGCATCGCCGAAGGCGTGCACGACGCCGTCGGCCTCGAGCATCCAGTACCCGCCGCCATCGGGGGACGGGGCGACGCCCACGATGGGCGTCGGCGGCGGGGAGGAGCCGAGCGAGCCGTTGAATTGCGCGTCGCCGAAGGCGAAGAGCCCGCCGTCGGAGGCGATGAGCCAGTAGCCCAACCCGTCGTGCGTCGGCACCATCCCGATGACCGGTTTGTTGAGCGTCAGGCTGCCGGTGCTCCCGAAGAACCCGGCGTCTCCGAACGCGAAGATGCCGCCGTCGGTGGCCACCAGCCAGTAGCCGCCGCCGTCGGGGGTGACCGCCATGCCGACCATCGGCTTGTTCAGCACCATGCTGCCGGTGCTGCCGTGGAACTGGGCGTCGCCAAAGCTGAACACGCCGCCGTCGGAGGCGACCTCCCAGTACCCGCCGGCATCGTGGGTCGACGCCATCCCCACCATCGGCTGGTTGAGGCGCATGCCCCCGGTGCTGCCGTGGAACTGCGCGTTCCCGAAGCTGAAGACCCCGCCGTCGGCGGCGTCGATCCAGTACCCCCCGACGCCCCCGCTGGCCTGGCCCCCGATCGTGAACCAGTTCGACTGCAGGTTCAGCGCCGCCGCGAAGGCGTTGCCGGTCACCGAGACCGATCCTCCCGACCCGGCGATCGTCATCTGCTCGACCCGCCCCCCGAAGTCGCCCAGACCGTTGCGCGCCGTGACGACGAGGCTGCTCAAGGTGCCGACCTGGGGATAGGCGGTCTCAATGGTGGACACCGGCACCGAGACGCTCCAGTCATGGTGCGGATTACAGGCCCCGGTCACGCACACAGCGTCGCCGTCGTCGGGCACCGCCGGGAACTGGGCCCCGGTCGAGTAGCCGCCCGAGGAAGCGGAGTACTCGGTCGTGGCGACCGTGCTCGTCCCGCTCTCCATCATCACCTCGCCGGCGGTGTCGAACGCGGCGGCGGCGGCGGCCGGGGTCTCGTCTGCCATGCCTGGATACGACTGGCAGGTTTGGTCGCACGTGTCCGCGTAGCCCCCATAACCCAGCGGGTCCGCTTCGGCGTAGGAGCGGGCCGCCACCGTCTGGGCCTCGCTCTGCTGGAAGCCCCAGGCCAGACCCTGTGGACCCGGCCCGCCCAGCAACGACCAGCTCGACGGGGACTCGGCCGGTGCCACGTCGGCCACGTACTGCTCGATCGGCACCGTGTTCACCGTGCGCGAGGAGCCGGCGGAGTTCGTGAGCGCCTCCAGCGTCCCGTGGAGCTGAAGGGTCGCGCTCGGCGTGCACAGGTCGAGGAAACCACCCGATGGTGGCGACGCGACCGGGTTGTTGATCGGCCCGGTGGGCGATGACCACGGGCCGGCACAGCCGGGCCCGGTCTCGATGCTGAAGCTGTTCGTCCCGACCTGGTGAAAGAGCACCGCCGGAGCAGATCCCCCGGGGAACGTCACGTTGCCGGACACGCCGCTCACGACGGTGTCGTTGCCGTTGGCCTCCGTCATGGCCACGATGACGTTCCCACCGTGCAGCGCCGTCCCGTCATTGGTGGGAGTCAGCGTGGTGTTGCCGTAGTAGTGGCCGAGGATCTGCTGGTACGTGAAGTTCCCGTCACCGTTGTCCGCCCCGATGGCGTAGCCGAGCGAGCCCCACTGGCCCATGCCGATGCCGTGCCCGTAGCCGTGTCCGGTGATCTCGACGGTGGACGACGGGTAGGCCGCCGCGGGGGACGCCGGGCCGAGCAGGGCGGCGGGCACCACCAACGCGAGCGAGAGGACGACGGCCGCGAGAGCGATCACCGAGCGGCGTCGCACGATGCCGGGGCGCGCGACAGTGGTTGCGAGCAGCACGATTCGAAAATGCTACCGGCGGCACCTGGCCGAATTGGTGCATGGGGGCCGCAATCGGAGTGCGCGGGGCGCCGGTACACTGCACGGCGGTGCGGGTCGACCAGGTCATACCGTCGCTCGCAAGCCGCGACGCCATCGGGGTCCACACCGTGAACCTGCGCGACGGGTTGCGCGCGGCGGGCATCGATTCGGACATCTACTACGGCAGCCACACGCCCGACGTCGAGCGCGAAGGTCGGCCCGTGACCGAGCTCGGGCGGTCGGGCCGTGACCGCTGGCTGCTGTATCAAGCCTCCATCGGGAGCCCGGTGTACGACCTCCTCGCCGCGCGCGCCGAGCCCAAGCTCGTGAACTACCACAACATCACCCCTGCTGCCCTGTTGCGCGACTGGGAGCCGGCGGTGGCCTACGAGGTCGCGCTGGGACGCACGCAACTGGCCCGCCTCGCGCCCCAGAGCCGCTTCGCCGTGGCCGACTCCGCCTTCAACGAGTCCGAACTGCAAGCCCTCGGCTACGAGGGGACCGCCGTCGTACCCCTGCTGATCGACATGCACTCCAAGAGTGAGGAACCCGACCCCGACCTGTGGCGCTCGCTGACCGGTCGCCGGGAGCGCGAGGGCGGCGCCGACCTGCTCTACGTGGGGAAGATCTCGCCGCACAAGGCGCCGCACGACCTGGTCAAGATGCTGGCCGTCCTCCGTCGCGCCTACGACCCGGCGGCCCGCCTCCACCTGGTCGGGTCCCCGCTCGGGGAGACCTACGAGCCGGCGCTGCGCGGGTTCATCGACGAGCTCGGGCTGACCGAGGCCGTGAACCTGGCCGGCTCGGTCAGCGGCGCCGAGCTCGAGGCGTACTTCCGGGCGGCCGACGTCTTCGTGTGCGCGTCCGACCACGAGGGCTTCTGCGTCCCCCTGGCCGAGGCGATGGGCCATGGCGTGCCCATCGTCGCCTATGGCGTGACCGCCGTGCCCGAGACGGTGGGCGGTGCAGGGCTGGTGCTGCGCGACAAGTCCCCCGTGCCGTTCGCGGCCGCCGTGGGCCGGGTGCTCGAGGACGAAACGCTCCGCGCCGTCCTGGCCGCCGCCGGGAGGGAGCGGGCGGGCGGCTTCGACCTGGAGGCCTCCACCCAGCGCTTCGTCTCGCTCGTGCAGCAGGCGGTCGGCCTCTCCTGAGCCCGGCGCCCACGGCGGCGGGCGTTCAGGGCCGCAGGGCGGTGACGAGGTCGATGGCCCGGCCCCCGGCCGAGGGCAGGTCGAGTCCGGCCACGCGGCGCCGAGCCGCCTCGGCCAGGGTCCGCCGCAGGTCTTCCTGCCCCACCACCCGGGCCACGGCCGCGGCCAGCGCGTAGGGGTCGCCGGCGTCGACCAGCAGGCCGCCGTCGCCCACGATCTCGGGCAGCGCGCCGCCGTCGTTGGCCACGACCGGCAACCCGAGCGCCATCGCCTCGATGACGGGCACCCCGAAGCCCTCGTGCTGCGAGGCCATCACGAACACGTCGGCGCCGGCCATGCCCGCGGCGAGGTCGTCGTCGCTCAACGGACCGGTGAACGTCACGACGCCGTGGAGGCCCATCTCGTCGACGAAGCGGTGCAGGGCCGCCGTGTAGGACGGCACGACGGATCGGCCCACGACGTCGAGCGTCGCCGCGGGATCCTGGTGCCCCCGGGCGACGAGGAGCGCCATCACGGCGAGCTCGATCCCCTTGTTGGGGGCGAGACGCCCCACACTGACCCAGCGGGCACCGGGCCGCCGTGGCTTGCTGGTGCCGGCGGCGTCCCCCCCGCCGTCAGCATGGCCGCGGGCGGGACCACCGCGGTGTGGGCGAACCCGGCCTCGCGCAGCTCGACCTCGTTGAAGGCCGACACCGCGAGGCCGAGTGCGCTGCGGGGCGCCAGCCGGCGCAGTTGGGTCTGGGCCCTGAGCTGGTGCCGCGCCAGGCCGTTGTCCCAGGGTGCGTAGTGATGCGGCGGCGTGACGTTGTGATAGTTCACGACGAGTGGTTCGGGGCGAGCCAGGAGCCAGGGGGCAATGGCTGACGCCGTGGCGAACTGGTAGATCAGCACGTCACCGGTCTCGGCCTCGTCCGCGTAGCCGGCGAACGGGCGCGTCTCGGACGCCGTCTCGGGATCGACGGTCTCGACGTAAATCTGCGACCGGATCCCGCGTTCGGCCATGACCTCGCGCAGCCGCAGGGTGTGACGTCCGACGGCATCGCCCCGGTGCAGCATCGGCACGAACTGGTGGACGGCGCTCATGGCCGCCCGGAACCCTGCCCGGCCAGGGGCGCCAGGAGGCTGACGAACCGGTCGGCCGCGGACCCGAGGTCGAGCTCGTCCAGCCGCCGGCGCCCGGCCTCGGTCATGGCGGACCGGCGGGGGGCGTCACCCAGCAGCGCGCCGATGGACGCCGCGAGCGCGTAGGGGTCCGTGTCGGAGACGAGCGCCCCGGCCGCGCCCAGCACCTCGGGGACCGCACCCTGGTCGAAGGCGACGACGGGGAGGCCGGCCGCCATGGCCTCGACCACCGGCACGCAGAACCCCTCGTGCTCGGACGTCACGACCAGCACGTCGGCGCTGGCGTAGGCCGCCGCGACCGTGGCGTCGCCGACATGGCCGGCGAACCTGACCGCGCCGCCCAGCCCCATCTCGGCCACATAGCGCTGCAACGCGGCGACGTAGGAGCTCGTGGCCGGCTTGCCGATGATCTGGAGCGTGGCCTCCGGGTCGCCGTGGGCCCGGGCGACGACCAGGGCGGCGATGGTGCTCTCGAGCGCCTTGTTGGGCGACACCCTCCCGACGGCGAGCCAGCGCGTGCCACGACCGTGCGGGAGGTTCGGCGCCGTCGTGCCCGAGCCGGCGGGAGCGGCGGCGGGGTCGAGGGCGGCCGAGGGCGGGATCACCGCCGTGGCGGCGAACCCCGTCTCACCGAGGTGCGCCTCGTTGTAGGCGGAGTCCGCCACCGCCAAGGTGGTCCGCGGCGCCAGCAGCCGCAGCTCCCCCTGGGCGCGCAGCTGCCCCAGGGCCAGGTGGTTGTCCCAGGGCGCCATCAGCTCGGGTGGCGTGATGTTGTGGTAGTTGACGACGAGGGTCTCCGACCGGCCGGCCAGCCACGGCGCCATGGCCGAGGCCGTGGCGAACTGGTAGACGACGACGTCGCCCCCCTGGGCCGCCTCGGGGTAGGAGAGCACGGGCAGGGTCTCCGCCGCCGTCTCCGCCTCGACCGTGTCCACGTAGATCTCCGAGCGGAACCCGCGGGCCCGGGTTGCGTCACGCAGGCGCAGGGTGTGGCGCCCGACCGCGTCGCCACGGTGCAGGACCGGGACGAAGTGATGGATGCCGCTCACGAGGGGGTGACGGCGGCCAGCGGCGAACCGGCGATCCTGCTCGTCGCCGCCGGGCAGCGGCATCACGTCGACGAAGCCCGCCCGGTCCAACAAGAGCTCCCACGTCGCGGCATGTTGGGGGCGCCCCTCAATCAGGTCGAGGGCCTGGGGCTCTCTGGAGCGCCGCGGCACCACCGGGCTCGGAGACGACCACGAGCGGCGCGTCGGGCGCCAGGGCGCGCCGGCTCTGGGCGAGGAGCGGGAGCAGGGCGTGCAGCGGCAGACGGTCGACGACCCCGCTGAGCACGATGCCGCCGAGCGCGCCGTCGGGCCGGCCGGCCAGGTGCTCGGACGCCTCGCCGATGGTCACCGAGCAGCCCGCGCTCGAGGGCCCGTAGCGCGACGCCGCCACGGGGCTCGACCCCGTGCGCCACCGCGCCGCCGGCGGCGAAGCGCGCGCAACAGGTCGCCCTCCCCGCAGTCCGCGTGCACGAGGTCGCCTCCGCCGGTGCGGCGCCAGCACATGCGACGCCACCGGCCCGACCCAGGCCACCGAGCTCCCGGGCAGGGACGAACCAGGCGGCGCCCTCCACCGGCCGGTCCTGGTGAGCGAGCCTCGCTTCGAGCGCGGCGACACGGGCCGAGAGGAAACGGAAGGCCTCGACCACGTGGCCCATGGCGTCCTCGAGCTCCGTCTTCTCGCCCTCGGGAACCCGCTCGGGCCGTTCCCGGCCGGGACGGAGCCGTTCGAGCCGCCCTGGCCGCCGGCGCGCCGCCGCGGCGGTCGGACTCCAGCTCGTCGGACAGCGCCGACGCGCCGGGGTGGTACGGGCCGTAGCGGTCGCCGAGATGCGTGAACGCCGCCAGAAAGTTCCAGGCGTCGCTTCCCTGGGGTGCCAGGCG
This sequence comes from uncultured Acidimicrobiaceae bacterium, assembly GCA_963787525.1. Taxonomy (GTDB): domain Bacteria; phylum Actinomycetota; class Acidimicrobiia; order Acidimicrobiales; family RAAP-2; genus Bog-473. The sequence goes on from CAWBDK010000002.1 coordinate 263,325, forward strand.
AGCGAAGGCATCGCGCAGCGCCCGCGCCGCCCGGTCCTGGTCCGCCGGGGCGGCGACCCTCGAGCGAGTCGTCGGCGCCGCTCCCCACCGGCCTGATTGCCATCGCCGGTGGGCGGAAGAGGTGCGGGCACGGCGGTCGATGCTACCGGCGATGCCCCCCGGGGTCCGGGAGGCGCCTCTTCAGCGGAGGCCACGAGCGGCTACCTTCACAAGATTGTGATTCGCAAGGCTGTGAAGGGAGATTCAAGAACGTGACGCACGCGCGCAGGCTGACGACGCGGCTCATTCTCGCTGGCATCTCCGTGGCGGGAGCGTGCGTCGGCCTCCGGCGCTGTCGGCGGCACCGACCGCCGACGGGGCGCCGGCGCCGCTGACGCTCTCCCTCTCGTGGAGCGATGCGCTCGAACGACGCGCCGTGCGGCGTCGTGCGAGGCCTCGCCGGTGGAGTTCAACGACGGCGGGACGCCGGCGGTGGAGGTGGGCGACCGCCAGGGTGACCTCTACGCCTTCAACCTGGCCAACGGGTCGGTCGCCGCGGGATGGGGCGACGGGCAGGGCGCGACCGATCGGCTCGGGTGAGGGGTGCGGCGTCGCCAACACGGGTGGCGGCACGCCGGTGACGGGCTCCATCGGCGTCGAGGTCCCCGGGAGCCCGCCGATCGACTCGACCGCATCGGTCGGCCCCAGCAACGGCGACCTCTACTTCGGCGCCGGGAACGCGGCCTCGCCCATCGACGGCGGCTACTACGCGTACGCGCCGAACGGCACCGAGGTGTGGAACCAGGTCGTGACCAACCCGTCGACCGACACCGTCCGCGACGGCGGGGTCCAGGCGTCGCTCTCCGATCGGTGACGGCGGCTCCTGGTCGAGGGCGGCTCGCTCGGCCAGGAGACCGTACGCGCTGCAACAGCGGGAACGGTGCGCCCGCGACCGGATGGCCGCAGTTCTCCGCCGACAGCGTGTTCTCCACCGCCGCCGTCGGCGACCTCTACGGCACGGGGTCCGACGACTTCGTCGCCGGCGGCGCCTCGTCCGACCGGCTTCGCCCTCGGCACCCACTACTCCGACGGCGGCCACGTGCGGATCTACAACGACCACGGCGGGTTGATCTGCAGCGCCACAGACGACCGAGGAGGTCGACTCCTCCCCGGCCGTCGGCCCGATCCTGCCCGGCGGCGCCTACGGCATCGCGACGGGCACGGGCAGCTACTACCCCGGCGCCAGCGACGAGAACACCGTCAAGGTCTACGACACCAAGTGCAACCAGGTGTGGAGCGACACGCTCGACGGCACCACGGGCGGCAGCCCCGCCCTGGCCGACGTGCAGGGCAACGGGCAGCTCGCCGTGGTCGAGGGCACCGTCACGGGCGGACCAGCGGCTCGGTCTGGGCCCTCAACGCCGCGACGGGTGCCGACCATCTGGAAGGCCAGCGTGCTCGGCGCCGTCATCGGGTCCGTGACCACGGCCGACCTGACCGGCGAGGGCTACCAGGACGTCATCGTCCCGACCGACCAGGGGATCGAGATCCTCGACGGCCAGACCGGTGACGAGGTGGCCCATTTCGACGACGGGTCCGGCAGGCTCGGGGTCCGTCGGGAGCGCCTACGGGTTCCAGAACGCGCCGCTGGTCACCGCTGACGGCGGGTCCATCGGCATCACGGTGGCCGGGTACTTCGCGCTGTCGGGCGGCAACGGACCTCCAGGGCATCGTGCAGCACTTCGAGGTCGCGGGCTCCGACTCCGCCAACTGGCCGACCAGGCCGGCGGGTGGCCCCAGTTCCACCACGACGCCCAGCTGAGCGGATTCGTCGGGCGGCGGCAACCCCCTCGGGACGTGCGACCGGCCGGCGGCGGCGCAGAACGGCTACCTCACCGTGGCCTCCGACGGTGGGATCTTCGCCTTCGGGCAGGACTTCTGCGGCAGCACGGGGAGCATCACGCTGAACAGGCCCGTGGTCGGGATGGCCGCCGTGCCCGGCCAGGGCGGGTACTGGCTGGTCGCGTCCGACGGCGGCATCTTCAACTACGGCAACGCCGGGTTCTACGGCTCGACCGGCTCCCTGCGGCTCAACGCGCCCGTCGTGGGCATGGCGGCGACGCCGGACGGCAAGGGCTACTGGCTCGTCGCGTCCGACGGCGGCATCTTCACCTACGGCGACGCCGGCTTCTACGGATCGGCCGCCTCCATCCCGGGGCAGGACATCGTGGGCATGGCGGCGACGCCCGACGGCCTCGGCTACTGGGAGGTGAGCACGACGGGCCGGTCTTCTCCTACGGTGACGCCGGCCTTCGCCGGTGACATCCATCCCTCGACCTCCACCTGAACGGCTCCATCGTCGGCATCACGCCGGACCCGGTGACCGGCGGCTACTGGCTGGTCGGGTCCGACGGCGGGGTCTTCGCGTTCGACGCGCCGTTCTTCGGCTCGACCGGCAACATCCACCTCAACCAGCCCGTGGTGGCGATGCAGTCCACCGGCGACGGCCAGGGCTACTGGTTCGTCGCGTCGGACGGCGGCATCTTCAGCTACGGCGATGCGCCGTTCCGCGGCTCCATGGGCGGGCAGCACCTCAACCGGCCCATGGTCGGCATGGAAGGGTTCTGATCCGCTCCCGGCGTGGTCCCGCCCTTGTGGCAGCCCGCGCGCCCTCGCCTAGAGTGACGCCCCATGCTCCGGCGACGTGACACCGCCCGGGAGGGTCCGGGCCCGCCCGACCCGTCCCCGGCGGACCCCCGCCGCCCGCGGTCCCCCTCCTGCCGTCCTACCCACCCCGCGACTATCTCGGCCAACTCGACCCCGACTTCCAGGCCGCACTTGTCGAAGCGCCGTGAGGGCGCCGACCTGAGCGACTTCGTCTGGTACCACGCCTTCGAGCTGCCCGACGGCCGGGTGCTGCCGGGCGCCTGGGACCTGCGCGGCCACGAGACCGCCTACCTCGGCGGCGTGGACGTCGCCGGCAAGCGGGTGCTCGAGCTCGGCCCGGCCACCGGGTACCTGAGCTTCTACATGGAGCGCATGGGGGCCGAGGTGGTCTCCTTCGAGGCCGGGTTCGACGTGTCGATCGACGTCCTGCCCGTCAAGGGCCGCGAGGACCCCGACGAGAGGCGACGCGTCATGCAGGACACCATCGACCGCAACCACGATGCCTGGTGGTACCTGCACCGCACCCTCGGGTCCTCCGCCTGGCCTTCGTCCAGGGGAACATCTACGACATGCCGGCCGATCTCGGCACGTTCGACATCACGCTGGTCGGGGCCATCCTCCTGCACCTGCGCGAGCCGTGGGGCGCCCTCTCGCAGGCGGCGCAGCGGACGACCGAGACGATGATCGTGACGGAGCCGCTCCAGGACGACTGGCAGCCGCCCGAGTCCAACATCATGCGCTTCTCGCCGTCGGCCGAGCATCATCTGACCAACTGGTGGTCCATCTATCCGGGGGCGGTCGTCTCCATGCTCTCCCGGCTGGGCTTCGGCCGGACGGAGACGACCATGCACACCCAGCACCACCACCTGGCCCACGACATCGTGAGCGACGCCGTCGATCAGCGGATGTACACCGTGGTGGGACGGCGCCGAGAGCTGATCGGCGGGACCGTCGGCGCGCTCAGAACAGGCTGGGCGTGCCCCGCCCCCGCTCCACCACCGAGGTGAGGAACTCGTCGTAGCGGGCAACGAGCACCGGACCAGCGGAAGTGCCGCGTCGACGAAGGCCCGTCCCGCGCCCACCCAGCTCGGCCCGCAGCCCGTCGTCGGACACCAGGCGGTCGAGCACGGCCTCGAACTCGTGGTAGGAGGTGAACCACAGCCCCCCACCGGAACGCTCGCAGTGCTCCCGGGTCGGGCCCGCAGGCGCCGTTCACCAGGACGGGGAGCTGCTCCACCCAGGCCTCCATCACCACCAGGGAGAACGACTCGAGCGCCGACGGCGAGACCGCGACGAGGGCGTCGTGCATGATGTCCCACTTGTCGGGCTCGTCGACGGCGCCCGTCACCACGATGTCGGGGTGCGGCGGGAGCTCGATCGAGATCGGCCCGACGAGGGCGAGGGCCAGGGGTCCGGGGTGACGCTCCTTGTAGGTGGCGAAGTACGACGCGAGCATCTTCGAGCCCTTGTGCTCGTCGACGCGGCCCACGCTGACGAGGTAGGGGCGCTCCCCCAGCCCCGTCAGCTCGCCGCCGCGCCGCCCGGCACCCTCGGAGTCGCCCACGCCGAGACCCAGCACGATCTGGGGGCGCTCGGCCACCGGGTACATCCGCTCGACCAGCTCGCGCTCCGGACGCGGTGTAGAAGCAGAACGCATCGGCGTCCTCGAGAAGTGCCGCGGAACACCGGGAGGTAGAGCGCCGGCTCGTCGTGCGCGGCCGGGTGGAACACGGCCGGCACGCCCACCTTGCCGATGGTCGCCACGGTGGGGTGATAGAGGTACGGGTAGAAGGCGACGGCGTCGGCGTCCGACGCGCACACGGCGTCGACCAGCTGCGGGGAGACGGGGCCGTTGTAGTCGACCCACCGCTCTCCCTGCTCCCGCGTCGCCAACCGGGGCGCCAGGCGCAGCAGCCCGTCCAGGCCGTAGAAGTCGGGCAGGCGGCCCTGTGCGCAGACGGGTGCCGGTGCACGGTCACCCCGTTGACCTCGGTGGTCCCCGGTTCGAGCACGTCGGCCCAGGTGATGGCGTTGAGGGCGCAGGTCGTGTGGACCTCGGGCTCCCAGGTGGTGAGGGCAGCGCAGGTGCTCGGCCAGCTGGCGCACCGCCGTCTCCGCGCCGCCCATGATCTGGGTCCCGTAGCGCGGCGTCACGAACGCCACCTTCCCGCTCACCGAGTCACCACCGCGGCCACGGCATCGACGATCCGGGCGGCGGCCGCGCCTCCCGAGAGCTCGGCACGCCCGGCGGCGGCCCGAGTCGATCAGCGTGGCGCGGAGCCGCTCGTCGGTGCAGACCCGGTGCAGGGCGGCCGCGACGTACGCGGGGTCGGCCGGCGGCCAGCACCAGGGCGGCGCCGGCCACCGTCTCGGCGACGGCGCCGGCGCCGCGGGTGACCACGGGGACGCCGGCCACCATCGCCTCCACCAGCGGGACCCCGAATCCCTCGTGCGCCGAGAGCGAGAGGTAGACGTCGGCGGCACCGAAGTGGGCGGCCAGCGACGCGTCCGACACCTCACCGGTCATGCGGACGGCGGACGACAGCCCGAGGTCGTGGACGAACTCCTGCAGCGCCTTGTTGTACTCGAAGCTCGACGTGCCACCGACGAGATGCAGGCGGGCCCGCGGGTCATAGAGGCGGCGGTAGGCCCACAGCGACTTGACGAGCTCGTGCTGCGCCTTCGACGGCACGATCCGTCCCACGAAGAGGATGTCGGCGCCGCCACCCGCACGGAGCCGGGCGAGCTCGGCCGCCACCCGCACGTCCGGGGAGGGCCGTGACGCGCCCGTAGTCGGCCAGGACGGGCACCACCGCCGTGCGCCGGCAACCCGCCCGCCTGAGCTCCGCCTCGCTGAACGGGCTCTTGGCCAGCCCGAGCATCGCCCGCGGCGCCAGCAGCTCGAGCTCCTCGGCCGCCGTGGCGGCCCGCTCGCACGCTGAGCGGCTCCCAGCCGGCGAAGTACTCGGGCCCGGTGTAGTTGTGGAAGTCCAGGATCAGCGGCAGCCCGTGCTCGGCCAGGTAGCCGGCCACGGCCGACGACGTCGTGAACTGGTAGATGGCGACGTCACCCGGAGCCGCGTGTTCGGGGTACATCCAGTGCTTGTACGCGAGGTGGGCCAGGTCGTCGTGGATGGCCTCGGCGAAGATCTCCGAGCGCCAACCGGCCGCGCGCAGCGCGTCGCGCAGCATGAGGGTGTGGGTCCCCGTTGCGTCGTGCGGATTGAGGGTGGCGATGAACTGGTGGACCGCCACCGGCCTCCCGGCGGCGGCGCTCACCGCTCCGCAGGCGTGTACGGCGTGGCGAGGCCGGCCCGGACCGCCGTGACGAGGAAGTCGGCACCGTCCGGACCGGGCTGGGCGACGGCCTCGTACCCGCTCTGCTCCAGGAGCCGGCACCACGCCTCGGGCCGCAGCGGTCGCCCGGGCGACAGGTCGGCCTCGGGTGGCGCATCGGCGCCGTCCCAGGCCGCCCGGGTCACCGAGTGGATGACCAGCGTCCCCCCCGGGGCGAGCCGGGTGGCGATCGCGTCGAGGAGCTGGGTCCGTTCGCCGCCCGCCATCCCCTCCACGGTGCCGCTCAGCACGATGCCGCCCAGGGCGGCGGCGGCCACCGCACGCAGGTGCTCCGCCACGGGCTCACCGCGGAGGTCCAGCGTGCCGAGCTCGGCGGCGTCGACGACATGGGAGCGGGGATCGACGCCGTAGGCGTCGCCGCCGGCGGCCACGATGCGGCGGACCAGCCACCCGTCGCCGCAGGCGGCGTGGAGGATGCGGCCCGGCGACGACGCGACCGCGGCCACGGCCGGCTCGACCCACCAGGCACCGGGCCCCGCAAACGCGGGGAACTCGACCACGCCGGCACCCGGGACGCGTTGGACCTCCACCTGGCGCTCGAGCTCCTTCAGGCGGTCGTCGACGATGTGCAGGGCGCGGCTCACCGCGGAAGCCGACTGGCTCATCTGGTGGGTGATCCAACCGACGTACCACAAGAGCAGCGACCGCATGCCCTTCTTCACGCACGGCACCGGCCGCGCGCTCGGACTCGACGGGCACCACCGGGTCGATGAAGGTGACGGCGTCGACCATGCGCAGGGCCTCGCCCAGGTCGCCGCCCCGGCCGGCCACCGGGGAGTGGGCCAGGAAGAGCTCGTCGAGCTCGCGCTCGAGCTTGGGCGGCAGGTCGCCCGAGGCCCGGCGGAGCCGGACCTCCTCGGCTATCTCCGCCATGACCTGCGCCACGTAGGCCTGTGGATCTGCCGGCAGCGTCGCCTCGGTGTCGCTCATGGTGCGAGTCTCGCTCAGAAAGGCTGAGCCAGCGCGGCGGAGGCGTCGACGTCGCTCTCGGTCGAGATGAGCGCAGCGTGCACGTTCATGCGGAGCTTGCCGGTCGTCTTGCCCGGGTTCATCACCTCGAAGGTGCCCGCGTTCTCCTGCCAGTCGTAGAGGACGCCACCACGGCTCTGGATCCCGAGGGCGAAGGAGAACGAGCCGTCGAGCAGCGGCATCTGCACGATCCCGAAGTGCATGACGCTCGTCCCCTGGGGGGCGTCGATCGGCATGCCGATGATGGTGGTGTCCGTGCGCATGATCATGTTGCCGTCGTCGTCACGGATCTCGAGCGAGAACACCACGTCCGCGGTCGGGTAGAGCGCCTCGAACTCCACGCGGATGGTGAGGTCGTCGCCCGTGCTCATGTAGGGCACGCTGTTGTCACCCGAGTAGATGCGGTGCACGGAGCGGAACCGGACCGGGCGCTCGGCGTCGGGCAGCGCGTCGGCGCCGAGTGTCGTGGGCGTCGCCGGCACCGCGACGAGCGTCGGGTCGGCGATCGCCATGCCCGCGCCCTCCGCCATCAGGCCCTCCCGGAAGATGCGGGTCGCCTCGCCGGGCTCGCCCTCGCCCACCAGCCGGCCGTGGCTGAGCACCACCCCGCGGTCGCAGATGGTGCGCACGGAGTCGGCCGAGTGCGTCACCAAGCAGGATGGTCCGCCCCTCCCGCTGGAACTGCTTGACCCGGTTGATGCACTTGCGCTGGAACCGCTCGTCGCCCACGGCGAGCACCTCGTCGATCACGAGGATGTCGGGGTCCATGTTCACGGCCACCGCGAAACCGAGCCGCACGTACATGCCCGAGGAGTAGAACTTGACGGGACCGTCGATGAACTCCTCGAGCTCCGAGAAGTCGACGATGGCGTCGAAGACCTTGTCGACCTCGCGCTTGGACATGCCGAGGAGCGAGCCGTTCAGGTAGACGTTCTCCCGGCCGGTCAGGTCCTGCTGGAAGCCGGCCCCGAGCTCGAGCAGCGCCGCCAGCTTCCCGCGCACGGCCACCTCGCCCTTGGTGGGCTGGAGCACGCCGCAGATGCACTTGAGCAGCGTCGACTTGCCCGAGCCGTTGCGCCCGAGGATGCCGACGGTCTCGCCTTCCCGGACGGTGAGGGACACCTCGCTCAGGGCCCAGAAGTCCTCCGTGGCCTGGCGCTTCCCGCCGTGGATGATGCGCTCCTTGACCGAGTTGTACTGGCCGTGGGCCAGGCGGAAGCGCTTGGAGACGTTGCGCACGTCGACGGCGAAGTCGCTCACCGCTCAGAGCTCCTCGGCGAAGTTGCCCTCGAGCCGCCCGAAGGTGGCGAGAGCGATCAGGAAGAGGCACACGGAGAGGAACAGCACGGCCAGGTCGAGGCCGACGTACCACGCCATGCCCTTGGTCGGCAGCACGTAGAACGTCTGCTTGACGCCGTTGACCACGGCGTACGTCGTCGGGTGCGCGTAGATGCAGCGCTGGAACGACAGGACCAGCGGCACCATCGGGTTGAGGAAGTAGATCCAGGTCAACCCCTTCGGGCCCAGGCGATTGCCGATCTGCCCCTGGTAGGCGTAGACGATCGGGCAGGCCCAGAACCACGCGGTGAGGATGACCTCAATCAGGTGCTGGGTGTCGCGCAGGTAGACGTTGATCGACGACAGGAGCACCGCGATGGCCGAGGCGAGGATGATGCCGGTGACGAGGGCCAGGAGCAGCACGGGAAAGTAGGCCATGTCGGGCGCATGATGCAGGACGACCATGAAGATGACCATCACGATCGTCTGGAAGAAGAAGAAGACGCAGGCCGAGCCGACCGCGGCGAGGGCCAGGATCTCGCGCGGGAAGGAGACCTTCTTCACGATGCCGGCGTTGTTCACCACGACACCGGTGCCGGTCAGGACGCCCAGGGAGAAGAGGTTCCACAGCAGCAACCCGGCGAACAGGAAGATCACGAAGTTCGGCATCTTGTTGCCGAGCACGACCTGGAACACGACGAAGTAGATGGCCAGCGTCATGGCCGGGGCCGACCATCGACCAGACGAGCCCGAGGACCGAGTTCTTGTACTTGACCTTGATTTCGGTGCGGACCAGGTAGATCAGCAGCTCACGCGAGAGCCAGATCTCGCGCAGCCGCTTGCGCACGCTGATCGTCGGGGTGACGATGCGGGTGACCGACCCGCGCTGCGCGGCGCGCGAGCTGACACCGGCCGCCTCGGCCGCCATGGGCGACCTGTCGGCCACCCTTTCTTCGACGGTCTCCTCGAGTCTCCGGTCTGCGTCCGACGAGGAGGCCGGGACGTCCAAAGCCACGTCTATTTGTTCCCTGCCGCCGCCGTCGCCGTCGCCGTCGAGCGGTCGATGACCTTGTCGATGAAGCCGTACTCGCATGCCTCGTCCGCGGTGAACCAGCGGTCGCGGTCCGAGTCCGTCTCAATCCGCTCGAGCGGCTGCCCGGTGTGGAAGGCGATGCGCTCCGCCATCATCCGCTTGAGGTAGATGATCTGCTCGGCCTGGATGGCGATGTCGGCGGCCTGGCCCTGCATGGATCCCGACGGCTGGTGCATCAGGATGCGCGAGTGGGGCAGGGCGTAGCGCTTGCCCGGGGCGCCGGCGCAGAGCAGGAACTGGCCCATGCTGGCCGCGAGGCCCACGCAGATGGTGGAGACGTCGGGCCGGACGTACTGCATGGTGTCGTAGATGGCGAGGCCGTCGGTGACCGAGCCGCCCGGGGAGTTGATGTAGAGCGAGATGTCCTTGTCGGGGTCCTCGGCCTCCAAGAGGACGAGCTGGGCGCAGACAAGGTTGGCCGTCACCTGGTCGATTGCACTCCCGATGAAGACGATGCGCTCCTTGAGCAGCTGCTGGAAGACCCGCCCGGCGGAGTCGAGATCGGCCCCTGCGGCCGTGATTCGCGGGGCTTCGGATGCGTTCGTCATGGCCACGAGGCTAGTGGCCGGAGAGGGCACCCGTCGGCACACCGCCGTACACTCCCTGTTCACCCGCACTGCGGGACCGCTGCGGGCGTGGCGGAATTGGCAGACGCGCCGGGTTTAGGTCCCGGTCCCCGCGAGGGGGTGGAGGTTCGAGTCCTCTCGCCCGCACCGCCGCTACGTCCCACGACCCGCGTCGGAGTGAGCCCTCGGGGCGTCCCGGAATCGATGCTCGGGCCCGGGTCCGGTGGGCGGCCGTCCGGAGGAACCACCGCGAGAGCGGAGCGGACGACCGGCCCGATCGTCGAGGACGCAGTGGCGCGGCGCGGCCGGCGCGGTCGTGCGCGTCGTCGGTGTCTCTTCGCGCACCTCGCGTGGCCGCGCTCAGGGCGGAAGGTCGGCGCGGTTTCGCGGTATCGCCGCGGTGGCGATGTCGCGGAGGCGATGTCTGGGCTCCACGACCCCGGTACCGACGTCTGGCGGGCGCTCCACCGTGGGCAGGATCGGCCGCCGAAACGCACGAATTACCGAGGTCGGAGACGCATTGACCTGCACTACCATCTCGCGCCATGCCCCAGGAGATCCAGGTGCTCACCGGGCGTTGGCGGACGCTCACGGGGGTTCTGGTGGCGCTTGTCGTTGCGGCGGGAGTGTTCCTCCGGTTCGACACGCACTCGGCGCTGTGGCTCGACGAGGCCCTCACGGTCAACCGGTCCCGTCTCCCTCTCAGCGAGATTGCCGCTTCGGTCAAGCAGGACGGTTCTCCCCCGCTCTACTACTACATGCTCCACTTCTGGATGGAGCTGTTCGGCCAGTCCAACCTTGCCACCCGCTCGCTGGCGGGTGTGATCGGTATCGCCACGCTTCCGGTGGCGTGGTTGGCGGGCAACCGCTTCGGTGGCCGCGTCGTTGCCTGGACCACGTTGGTTCTCTTCGCCAGCGCTCCCTTCGCCGTGTTCTACGCCACCGAAGCACGCATGTACGCGCTCACCATCCTGCTCACCGGCTGTGGCTACCTGGCTCTCCACCGGGCGCTCGAGCGGCCCCGGCCCGGCAACCTCGTCGCCACCGGTGCCGTCGCGGCGGCCCTCTTGTACACGGAGTACTGGTCGCTCTACCTGGTGGGGACGGTCGGTGTCTGGCTCCTCGGTTCGGCCTGGTGGACCCGCCGCAAGGAGCAGCGTTCGGGGGAGCACTCGGGCGAGTGGAGGCGCCCACTGCCCGCCTTCGCCGCCGTGGCCGTCGGTTGCCTTCTCTTCCTTCCGTGGGTTCCGATCTTCCTCTTCCAGGCCCACCACACCGGCACGCCCTGGGCCAAGCCGCCGAACTTCGCAGCCGGGATCAGCGCGGTGACCGGGTTCACGTCCAACCAGGGTTCGTTGTCGACCTTGGGGACGCTCCAGGGACGTGTGCTGGCGATCGTCTACTTCGCCATGTTCGCCCTGGCCCTCTTCGGCGTCGGCGAGAGCGAAGGCGTGATCGAACTCGATCTCTACACCCGGCCACGCGCCAGAGGAATGTCGTTCATCGTGATCGGCACCCTCTTCGTGGCCATTGCCGGCGGGATACTCACGGGAAGTGCCTTCGCAACGCGGTACGCCGCCGTGGTCTTCTTGCCCCTCCTGCTCCTCGTCGCCCTGGGAACGACGACGCTGCTCAAGGTCCAGGTGCGCTGGGTCGTGGTGGCGGTGGCCGTCGTGGCCGGGATGGTGACGTCCGTGCAGAACATCGACACCCAGCGCACGCAAGCGCCCCGGGTCACCGACGTGATCAACGCCCATGCCCAGGCGGGTGATGTCATCGCCTTCTGCCCGGACCAGATCGGACCGTCGGTCTACCGACTGACCGACGACCCGTCCCGCTACGACATGCTCACCTTTCCCCGCGGCACGCCCCCCCAGTTCGTCAACTGGGTGGACTACAAGCAGGCAGTCAATGCGGTGAGCCCGACCGCCTTCTCCACCACGCTGATGGCCGACGGCGGCAGCTCGCACCGCATCTGGCTGGTTTGGGAGCCCGGCTATCAGACCTACGGCACGAAATGCGAGGCGCTGGTCACGACGCTGCTGACCGACAGCCACTACAAGGCGAAGACCTGGGTGGCCTCCGATGGGTACCGCTACTACGAGCCCATGTACCTGACGGAGTACACGCCGATCGGGACGTAGGCGGATGCAAGCTACGGGATCACGATCGATGAATCCGTGGAGGGTGCGGACCATCCCAACTCCCACACGCCGTCGCGGTGCAACAGCGTGCGGGCCCCAAAGCGCGAGCCGAGGTACTGGGCGGCCGCCTGCTGCTGCATCGGGGTGACGTAGGGGTCGTGTGCCGTTTCCATGACCAGCTCGACCGTGCGGGCCCGAATCGGGACCGGGTTGGTGGCGTCGAGGTAGATGTAGGCGTACTTCCGCGCGCTGAACCGTCCTGAGACGTCGATGGACGAGATGACCTCGGCGTCGGAGGGAGTTCGCGCCAGCGCGGTGCTCAGTGCGGATCCCTCGGCGGCCGACAAGATGTCGGCCGACACGTTGTCCGTGAAGGATCCCGGCAGATACTCGTGCACATAGCGGGCGCCGGCGACGAGGATCCCGAACATGAGGACGCCGGCCACGATCCACCGGGCCGCGCGGTTCTGACTCCACCTCCGGGTCCAGGCGCGGCCCGACAGCACGTAGAGATGCACATCGCTCGCGATCAGTGCAGAGAGCAGCGAGACGGTTCCGATCAGGACGAACGGCACCACCGCAAACTGCTGGAACGGTTCTCCGATGAACAGGGTGTTCGACTGCAAGGCCGAGCTCAGGAGCACGATGGCGGGGACCCCGAATCCCCAGGGCGTGACGATGCCGATCACACCGCCCGGAGGGAGGAATCTCCAGATCATGCGCGCCTTGCTTCGCAACATGTCGAAGGCCCGCAGCGGATGGGCCAACAGCCCACCGAGCACCACGACCCCGCCCTTGAAGCCGGTCGGCAGCGTCGTCCGGCCGGCCAAATACGGCATAATTGCTGAGCAACGAGCCCTGGTTGGCGTGAATGGCAGTGATGAACCCCACCCACACGACGCCGACCAGTACGTACCACAGGCCCATGCGCCGCGTGGCCTTGCCGGCCAGGAGGGCCGAGATCCCGACGCCGGCGACGTAGAGGCCACCCAGGTCGCCGCACAGGAGGCACAGCGCGACCCAGATCCAGGCTCGCCGGAATCGACCGCTCCAGAGGTCGTACGCCGCGAAGATGGCGAAGAAGGTGGCGATGGCCTCGAAGTGAAAATCGAGGGCCGCCGAGTAGTACACCAGGGGGTTGAGGAGCAGGAGCACGGCGGCGAGAGCGAGGATCCCGTAGGCAAAGCCCTTTTCGATCCTGCGGGACACGACCACGTCGGACGCCCACTTGAAGGTGAGGAACCCGGTCCCGACGAGGAACGCGTTCTGCACGACCAGCAGCAGGAACGGCGTGCGGATCACCAGCATCAGTGCCGCAATCGGCCACAGGATCACCGCAAAGTGGTTGTCCAGGAACGACGAGCTCGGGATGAGCACGCTCGAGTACGGGTTGAGGTTCCCTCGACCGATCTCCGTGGCAGCCTGGTTCACCGATGCGAAGTCGATGCCGAGGTTGAACCGGTGGTACTGCACCCACGAGTAGCCCATCAGCACGACGAACTGTGCACCGAAGGCGGCGATGGCACCACGACTGACCAGCTTCGATCCCCGGTACTCGTCCGCGCCCGTCTGGTCCGCGCTCGCCTCGTCCGCGATCGTCTGGTCCGCGCTCACCTCGTCCTGCTCGCCGGGCACTTGGGACGTGTCAGGGCGCGCTTGCACGGCGCTGTCCGCTCCTCCGTATGCAGTATCGGGCTCCACCGCGTGAGACTAACTGATCACTTGGAACGGCTCGGATCACTCCGAACTGCGCCCGGGCACGTCAAGTAGGTTCGTCGGCGTGCCCCACCTCGTCGCCGCGCCGGACAAATTCCGGGGGACGGCTTCCGCGGCGGAGGTCACGCAGGCGGTCGGGAGCGCGGCACGACGGGCGGGGTGGTCGGCCGACCCGGTCCCGATGTCTGACGGCGGCGAGGGCCTGCTCGACGCGCTCGGCGGGACGCGGCGCGTCACGACCGTCGCCGGACCGCTCGGCGCCGCCGTCCAGGCCGAGTGGCGCATGCTCGACGGGCCGGACGACGGGGCGGACGCGACGGCCGTGGTGGAGATGTCGCGTGCGGCGGGGCGCGCCCTCCTCCCGAGGCCGCGGGGCGAGGACCCCGTGCGCGCCGGCACCGCCGGCGTGGGTCAGCTCCTCCTCGCCGCCCGCGACGCGGGGGCGCGCCGCATCGTCGTCGGCTGCGGCGGGTCGGCCTCGACGGACGGCGGCCTGGGCGCGTTCGACGCCGTGGGCTCGCCGGCGGCGCTGCACGGGGTCGAGCTCGTGGTCGCCTGCGACGTGACCACGCGCGTTCACCGACGCCGCCAGAGTCTTCGGACCCCAGAAGGGCGCCACGCCCGCGCAGGTGGAGGCCCTCGGCCGGCGCCTGGTCGACGTGGCGGCGCGCTACCGGCGCGACACGGGCGTCGACGTGACCACCGTGCCCGGGGCCGGAGCGGCCGGCGGCCTGGCCGGCGGGCTCGTCGCGCTCGGCGCGCGGATAGAGCCCGGATTCGACTTCGTCGCCGGTCTCGTCGGACTGGCCGGTCGCATGGAACGTGCGGACCTGGTCGTCACGGGCGAGGGCCACCTCGATCCTCCGTCCTTCCACGGCAAGGTGCCGGGCGGCGTGCTCGAGCTGGCCCGGGCCCGCGGGCGGCGGGGGCGGCCGCTGGACGGTCCTGTGCATCGCGGGCGGCGCCGACGGGGCGTTGCTGGCCGCGCCGCCCCAGGGCATGGAGGTGGTGAGCCTCACCGCGCGCTTCGGACGCGCCAGCGCCCGGGGCGACGGACGGCCGCGCTGATCGACCAGGTCACCGCAGAGGCGCTGGCCCGGTTTTGCCCCTGAGCGGCGCATCGGCCACACTGCGGACGCGGCGCGGCGGCCATCGGGCACCGCCCGCCGGGCCAACCCCTCCGGGACGACCGGCTCGGCGCGCCGAGTGGGACACGACACGCAGAGGGAGGCATCACCATGGGACTGCTCGACGGAAAGGTGGCGGTGGTCACCGGCGCCGGACGGGGCATCGGGCGCGAGGAGGCGCTCGTCCTCGCCGACGAGGGCGCCCGCGTCGTCGTCAACGACGTCGGTGCCGGGTTGCACGGCGAGGGCGGCGGCGACGCGCACCCGGCCGAGCCGAGGTCGTGGCGCTGATAAAGGAGAACGGCGGCGAGGCCGCCGTCAACGGCGACGACATCAGCTCGTGGGCCGGCGGCAAGAGCGTCGTGGAGCAGGCGATCGACACCTTCGGCTCGCTCGACATCCTCGTCAACAACGCCGGGATCCTCCGCGACAAGATGTCCTTCAACATGGACGAGTCGGACTGGGACGACGTGATCCGGGTTCACCTCAAGGGGCACTTCGCCGCCACGCACCACGCCGCCGTCTACTGGCGCAACCGGGCCAAGGCGGGCGAGGACGTCACGGGCCGCATCATCAACACCTCGTCGGAGGCCGGCCTGTTCGGGAACGCGGGTCAGGCCAACTACGCCGCCGCCAAGGCGGGCATCGCGGCACTCACCTGGGTCGAGGCCCGCGAGCTCGAATCGCTACGGCGTCACCTCCAACGCGATCGCGCCCCGGGCCCGCACCCGCATGACCGAGACCCTCTTCGGCGGCGACGGCATGAGCGCGGGCGAGGGCGGCTTCGACGCGTGGGACCCCAAGAACATCGCCAACGTGGTGGCCTTCCTGGCCGCGCCGGCCTCGGCCGACGTGAACGGTCAGATCCTCGTCGTGTTCGGCGGCAGCATCTACGCCATGAGCGCCTTCAAGGCTGCCGGCCAGGTCACCCGCGACGCGGCGTGGTCGCCCGAGGAGCTGATCGCCGCCAAGGGCGACCTCTTCAAGGGCATCAGCTCGGGCGTGCCCGACTTCAGCTTCATTGTAGTCCTCGACCGCGACCACCGCCACGGCGCCACCGCCGCCGCGGAACGTCTCGGAACCGGTGCCCTGGGGTACGGTGGCGGCGTCGTAACCGAGCAGGCCCTGGGAGTCGAAGGCGCCACCGCACCGGGTCACGAACACGACACGCCGGCCGCCGTGGACACCGAGCCCGGCCATGAAAGGGGACGAATGACAAGCGTCGTCACCGGCACGATGGCGCCTGCGGAAGCCGTCGAGACCGCTGGACCGCGACGTCGGGGGGCACGCCTCTGCGGGGTCGGTCGGACCACCGACTCCAACTCTTGCTGGGCGCGACGACGATCGTCGCTGTCAGGATCGTCGGCGGGTTGATCTTCAGCAAGGCCGCCACGGCCTCGTTTCCTCTGGGTCCCTTCTACCCGGGCGCCGTCCAGAGTTGGACTGCACCCTTCCTTCGTTGGGACTCGAACTACTTCATCGCCATTGCTCAACATGGGTACAGCTGGATCGAAACGTACGATTTTCTTCCCGTCTACCCGCTCCTGATCCGGGCAGTTTCTCCAGTCTTCGGCTATGCAGGGGGTGCGATCGCGGTCTCATGGATTGCGTCGATCTTCGCCGTCTGGGGCGTCATGGACGTCACGGGGCGCTTCGCGTCACGCCAACTGGCTTGGGTCGCCGGCGCATTGTTGATGTGGAACCCCGTTTCGATATTTCTTCTGGCCGGTTACGCCGAGGCGTTGCTCGTCGCGCTCATGATCTGGAGCCTCCGCTTCTGCCTGGACGGGAAGTGGTGGCCTGCCGCACATCACGGCCGGCCTCGCCAGTGGGGTGCTCCCGCAGGGCATCGCCAGCGCCGTGGTACTGGTGGTGGCCGTCCTCATGGCAGACCGCTCCGTGCGGGGATTGCTCAGAGGTGCCCTCTTCGGTCTGATCGGGTTGGCTGGCTGTATCGGCTATCTGGTGTATTGCTGGGTGACCACCGGGAATCCACTCAAGATCCGCGATGCCGAGACGGTCGGCTGGCAAGCCCACCTCACCTATCCGTTGCATATGGTCTTCGTGGACCTGTCCCGGACGGCGCTCGTGGCATTTCCTGCTGGGAACGGTCGATGTGTCCAAGCAGATGCGCGTCGTCTACGCCCTCGACAGCGCTGTTGGATTGCTCGCTGCCATTGTTGCGGTGTCCGGTTTTGTGTTGTGTCGCAAGGATCATCGATTCATCCTGCCGGCCATCCTCTTCTTCGTCGGTCTGGTCATCTCGGTCGTCACCGTGGACGGTGCCGCCGACAGCACCGCACGCTTCATCTTGTTCCTCGCCCCCTTCTACGTCATCGTCGCCGTCGTGGTGCAGCAGGCTCCCACGGTCGCTCGACTGCCCGTGGCCATCAACGTGCTGATGCTGTCCGCCGCCAGTGCTGTCTTCTTCGGAGCGGTGTTCAATCTCGGGTATTGGTTGACGTAGCGATCCGGACCCTTCTCACGCCGAGGTCCCCGACGACGGGGTCGGGCGCTTCAGCAGGAGCCGGGCGGTCTTCGTGGCGGGGCCCGCGCCGAGAAGCCGATCGCGGTCACGTCGCCCCTGGTCCTGCCCACCACCGACGCGGCGGCGCATCCCTGGCCCGATCTGCGGCACGATGTCGCCATGGCACACGACCGCAGGTTCCGCTTCGCCGCGCAGCTGAGCAAGGCGCCGGACGGCTCGGCCCGCTCCTGGGCCGAGCAGGCCCGCAAGGCAGAGGACCTCGGCTACAGCGCCCTGCTCATGCCCGACCACTTCGGCGACCAGCTGGCCCCCGTGCCCGCCCTGGCCGCGGTGGCGGCCGCCACGAGCACGCTCCGGATGGGGGCCCTCGTCTTCTGCAACGACTACCGCCACCCGTTCGTGCTGGCCAAGGAGGCGGCCACCCTCGACCTGCTGAGCGAGGGCCGCTTCGAGCTGAGCCTGGGCGCGGGCTGGATGCGCAGCGACTACGACGAGGCCGGGCTCACCTACGACCACCCGGCCGTCCGGGTGGCGCGCTTCGAGGAGGCGGTGAAGGTGGTCCAGGGACTGCTGCGCACCGACGGCCCGTTCAACTTCCACGGCGAGCACTACGAGGTGCTCGGGCACACCCTCACGCCTCGGCCCGTGCAGGACCCGGGGCCCCCGCTCATCATCGGAGGCGGGGGCCGGCGCGTGCTGTCCTTCGCGGCGCGGCACGCCGACATCGTCAGCATCAACGTGAACCTGCGCGAGGGGACGGGCGGGGTCGAGACGGCTGCCGATGCGACACCCGAGCGCACCCGCACCAAGATCGCCTGGGTGAAGGAGGCGGCGGGCGACCGCTTCGACGAGCTCGAGCTCAACTCCCTGATCGGCTTCGTCATGGTCACCGACGACGCCCAGGGCCTGGCCGGCCAGATGGCGCCCGCCTTCGGCATCGACCCGGCCGACGCGCTGCACGTCCCGCTGGCGCTGGCCGGGACGCTCGACGAGATGGCCGAGGAGCTCGAGTGGCGGCGGGCCGAGTACGGGATCTCCTACTGGTCGATCGAATCGGACGCCTGGGAGACGCTCGGCCCCGGTCGTGAGCAAGCTGGCCGGCACGATGACCATCACCACGAGCACCGGGTGGGAGGCGATCGGCACGCAGCGCGACCTCTGCGGCGAGCGCGTCTTCACCATCGACGCGCCCTCCATCGGGCCCGAGCGCCACGTGCCCCTGCTCGTCCTGCACGGGTTCCCGACGTCGTCGTTCGACTACGCCGCCGTGCTCGACGGCCTGCGGGCGGGACGGCGCGTCCTCCTGCTCGACATGGTCGGCTACGGGCTCTCGGCCAAGCCCGACCGCTCCTACTCCATGGCGCTGCAGGCCGACGTGGCCGCCGCCTACGTGGCCGCCCTCGGCGTCGACCGCCTGGCGCTGCTGACCCACGACATGGGCGACACGGTCGGCGGCGAGCTCCTGGCGCGGCGCGCCGAGGGGGCGTGGCCGGTCGAGGTGACGCGCCGCGTCGTGACGAACGGGAGCATCTACATCGAGCAGGCCCACCTGACCAACGGCCAGCAGCTGCTGCTCGGCCTGCCCGACGAGGTGTTGCCGCCCGGGGATCCCGATCGACGCCGCCTCCATCGCCCGCAGCCTGCGCGACACGTTCAGCCCGGGCACGCCGCTGGTCCCCGAGGGCTGGCCCGAGGACCCGGTGCCGGCCGCGGCCGCAGCAGGTCGTCCACGACGACGGCCACCTCGTGCTGCCCCGCCTGATCCGCTACATCGAGGAGCGGCGGGCCAACGAGCGGCGCTTCACCGGCGCCATCGAGACCGACCCCTCGCCGCTGCACGTCGTGTGGGGCCTCGACGACCCGATCGCCGTCCCCTCCATGGTCGACACGCTGCTGGCCGCCCGCCCCGACGCCACGGTCGATCCGGCTGGAGGGCGTCGGGCCACTACCCGATGGTCGAGGCGCCGCAGCGCTTCCTCGACGCCGTGCTGCCCGGGCTGGTCTGAGACCGCGAGACGCACCGGTCACAGAGGACTCCCGGGAGGCCTCGCTTAACCTGGCGGCGTGCCGGGCCGCCGTCGACCGTCGAACCGCTACGAGCTCCTGACCTGCGCGTGGTCGGGCCATGTCCTGGTCGGAACGGAGGCGGCAACGATCACCGCCGACGATGCGGCTGCTCGTGCACCAGGACGGTGCGGCGCGCTGGCACCGGTGCCTGCGCTGCGACGACTGGGTCCGGCGCCCGCAGCCGGAGCAACCCGGTCGCGAGCGGGTCGAGAGCAGGGACGAGATCGAGCTCCCGCTGCGCGGCTCGGCCCTGCGCGACCGCTACGTGCTGCGCCTCATCGCCCTCGACCGGGCCATCCACGTCGTGGTGCTGAGCGGTCTGGCCATCGTGCTGTTCACCTTCGCCCGGCACAATCAGGCCCTGCACCACGACTACCAGAACATCATGAACGATCTGGCGGGCGGTGCTCCCGGCGCATCGCAGGCACGCGGCGATCCTCGGCTACTTCGGCCGGGCCTTCAAGTACTCACCGACGCACCTGCGCATCCTGGCGGTCGTGCTCCTGGCCTTCGCCGCGCTGGAGGCGACCGAGATGGTGGGGCTCTGGCTCAACAAGCGATGGGCCGAGTACCTGACCTTCATCGCCACCACGGCCCTCGTGCCCTTCGAGGTGTACGAGCTCACCCTCGGCGTGAGCGTGTTCAAGCTCGTCGCGCTCGTCATCAACCTCGCCGTCGTGATCTACCTGCTCTTCGCCAAGCGGCTCTTCGGGCTGCGGGGTGGTCACCGGGCCGAGCAGGCCCGCCGCGAGCGCTCGAGCGGCTGGGGGGCCATCGAGCGGGCGACGCCGGCGCAGCGTGCGCGTGACGCTCAGGCCGGCGCCATCACCTTGAGCGTGGCGCACCTCGGTGGGCAGGCTGGCGTAGAGGTCGTCCACCAGCTCGTCGCGCCGGGCGCGCGCAGGACGGGTCGTCCCACCGGTTCTCGAACTGGTACGGGTCCTCCTCCACGTTGTAGAGCTCCCCGGTGGCGATGCCCACACCGCCGGGACCCGTGCCCGACTGCTCGTACACCACGGGACACGGGCGCAGCACGCCCTCGCCCCAGACCTCCTCCAGCCCGTTGGGCTGCCCCGCGGTGGACGGCTCGTAGACCGTGCACAGCCAGCCGTCGCGGTAGACGGTGCGCAGGTGCATGCCGTAGCCGGGGAACTGGCTGTCCCACTCGCACAGCGCCCGCTCGCGCCCGGGCTCGCCGTCGGCTGACCGGGAGGGCCCGGCCCTGCATCCAGGGCGCCGGGTCGACGCCGGCGATGGCGCAGAACGTCGGCGCCAGGTCGACCTGCCCGACCGGGTCGTCGACGACCGCCGGGACGACGCCGGCGGACGGGGCCGGCCGCCACACGAAGGGCAGCCGCATCAGCGCGTCGGTGTGGTACGGGCCCTTGTAGAGGAGACCGAAGTCACCCTGCATCTCGCCGTGGTCGGTGGTGAAGATGACGTCGGTGTCGGCCAGCCAGCCCCGCTGCGCGATGGTCTGCAGCACGCGGCCGCAGGCCTCGTCGATCAGCTCGTTCATCACGTGGACCTTGGCGTTGATCTCGCGGATCTGGTCGTGGGTCAGCCTCGAGGGGACGAACGCCGCCGGCCCGCCCTCCATGTTGGGGAAGCGGCCGTCCCAGAAGGCGAGCCAGTGGGCGGGCTTGCGCGCCAGGACGGCGCGGACCGCCTCGTCGGAGCCGGGGTGCCCGGGCGGCAGGTCGAGGTCCCGCCAGGGCACGCGGTCGAGCTCGGAGGCCGGCGGGTCCCACGGGTGGTGCGGGTCGGGGAACGACATCCAGCAGAACCAGGGCTCGTCGGCGCCCAGCGAGTTGAGCCAGTCGACGGTCAGGTCGGCCACCCAGTCGGTGTGGTACCACTCGCGCGGGATCGGGTTGTTCTTGGTCTCCGGCGCGGCGGTGTCGCCGCCCGGCTCGGCCTGGAGCAGCCCGGCGAAGCTGTGCAGGTGCTCGGGGTGGTGCTTCTTGAGCCAGCGCCCGTAGTGGGCGATCGGGATGGTCGCCCCAGGCGGCGGCGTGCATGGCCTGCTCCGATCGCTCGAAGCCGCGCCAGGGCCCGGTGTCCCCCCGGGCCACCCGGGCGTTCTCCTCGAACTGGTTCTTGGGATCGAAGCCGGGCTCGAAGTGCGCCTTGCCCAGCAGGGCGGTGCGGTAGCCCGCCACGTCGTGCAGGTACTGCGCCACCGACGGCGCGTCGACCGGCAGCGGGATGCCGTTGGCCACCACGCCGTGGGTGCGCACGTACTGGCCGGTCAGCATGGTCGACCGCGCCGGCATGCAGACCGTGTTCTGGTTGTAGGCCCGCCGGTAGTTGATGCCCTCGGCGGCCAGGCGGTCGACGACGGGCGTGCGGGCCACCGTGCCGCCGTTGCAGCCGAGGCTGTCGTAGCGCTGCTGGTCGGTGGTGATGAAGAGGATGTTGCGGCGGCGGGCCGCACCGCGCGGAGCGGCCTCAGGCATCGGCAGGCCCCGTTGCGGTCCCGGTGAGCCGAGCGCGTCCATCAGCGGCTCGCAGGCCAGCAGCACGGTGCGGTCGAGGCCGCGCTCGCGGTCGGCGTGGGCCTCGCCGTAGCTGGGCGACGTCACCATGTCGATGAAGGCGGACCGGCTGGGATACGACACCAGCGCCACCAGGTCCCAGTCGTCGGCCGTCGGAGTCGCCGATGAGCACGTGCTCGGGCCGGCCCGTCCAGATGACCCGGCCGCCCCGGGCCTCGCACCATCTCGATCACCTGGTCGCTGTAGTCGCGGTAGGCGCCGGCGCCCGCCGTCGCGGCGCCCGATCGGCGTCCTCGTCCCGGGTGGCGAAGTGCAGCAGGTTGATCATCACCACCTCCCCCTCGCGGGTGCCGTGGGCGAACTCCGTGAACTGCTCTCTCGTGGGCGTGATGGCCACCGCGTTCCCTCCCTGTTCTGGTTCCTCGTTCGTCCCGTCGCCGCTCGTGCTAGCCCAATTCGGCTCCCGCCCGCCAGTGCGACGGCACCAGGCACGCCGACGGGCGAGCTCACTCCGTGGCCAGCATGCGGTGCAGATCCTGCTCGAGCTCCTCCATGAGCTCCACCAGGCGCCCCAACCGCTCCGCCGCGCCGTCCGCCGCCAGGAGCCGCTGCGCGTCGTAGGGGCTGACCGGCGCGGCCGCGCAGAGCTGCCACGACGCCACCTCGGCATCACCGCCGCCGTCGAGCGCGAGATCGGGCGGCAGGGGTGGCCCCCCGCCGTGCTCGGCCAGCAGCGCCCGGGCCCGCCGTACCCGTTGCGCGGCCGCCGTGAGGATGGGCCCGGGGTCCCCGGCACCGGGCACGGGGTCCGGCTCGCCGACCAGTGCCACGGGTAGGGCTCCGTCGGCCAGCCACTCCTCGACCGCGATCAGGGCCTCGCCCCGTACCTGCAGGACCCAACGCCCGTCGGCCAGCTCGACCGCCTTCGTGATGACGCCCCGCGTGCCGAGCGCGGCGCGCTGGTCCCCGCCGCCGACCTCCGAGCCGCGCTCAATCAGCACGACGCCGAACCGGCGGATCGCCCGCCAGGCAGTCCCGCATCAACGCCCGGTAGCGCGGCTCGAAGACGTGCAGCGGCATCGACGCGTGGGGGAACAGCACCGCCGAGAGCGGGAACATCGGGAGGCGAGTCCGTGCCATGCCCCACCATGGCATGGCACGGCGAGTCGGCGCGCGCCGCGGCGGGCGTCGACGGAGCGGCCGCGAGAAAGGACCGGCCTCTCGGCCGGTCCTTGACTCGTTGTAGTGATTCTTCTTCTGTGTGTCACGCAGTCCCTCGGTTCCAGCCTGCGGCGCAGTTGGTGCGGGGGCCGCCTTGTCGGCCGGCCGGCACACGCACCGGCGCGAGCGCGGCCTCAATCATACGCCGGGCTTCACACCAAGGGCCTGCTCGGAGCGTCACCGAAACCGACATCGGTGACGCGGGTTCAACCCGGCGGACCGCTCTCCTCGTTCGAGCCTGTCGATGACATCGGCAGCTCCTTTCCACTCGGGGCAACGGCGGGTGCTCCTGTTGCCGCTTGCTTGGGTCCAGTATCCCCCCGCATCCCGCATCGTGTGAACCCCACACGAGCAGGGCGTTCGCGAACGCCCTGGTCGGCCGGCGACGGCGTCACGCGAACTTCATCTGTTCGTGACGTCGCAGCAGGGCGGGCCGACCGCCCGTCCCAGCCTGCAGGTCCAATACGCTCTGGCCATGGCACTCCCCGCCCCCAAGGAGAACACGACCGCCGATCGTCACGGGCGCCTCGTCGGGCATCGGCGCGGAGATCGCGCGAGAGCTCGCCCGGCGCGGCCACGGGGTCACCCTGGTGGCCCGGCGCGAGGACAGGCTCAAGGCATTGGCCGACGAGCTCGCACAGGCGCACGCCGTGCGCACCGAGGTGATCGCGGCCGACCTGACCGACGCCGACTCGCGAGCCGAGCTGGCGGCCCAGCTGGCCGGACGCGGCCTCACCCCCGACATCCTGGTCAACAACGCCGGCTTCACCACCATGGGCCCGGTGCACAAGGCCGACCGGTCCGCCGAACTGGCCATGATCCGCACCGACGTCGAGGCCGTGGTCGACCTGTGCACCCTCTTCGTGCCCGGCATGGTCACCCGGCACCGCGGGGCGGTGCTCAACACCGCGTCGACCGCCGCCTTCCAGCCGCTGCCGGGACAGGCCGGCTACGGCGCGTCGAAGGCCTTCGTGCTCTCCTACGGCCGCGCGCTGGGCGCGGAGCTCCGGGGGAAGGGCGTCACCGTCACCACGTTGTGCCCCGGGCCGGTGGAGACCGGCTTCGCCGAGGCGGCCGGGATCACCGACGCCGAGGCGGGCGAGGCGCTGCCGAAGTTCATGTGGGTGGCGCCGGCCGACGTGGCCAAGGCCGCCGATCGACGGGCTCGCCGCGGGGCGTGCCGTCGTGATCCCAGGGGCGGCCAACCGCGCCGCGGCGGCGCTGGCCCACTTGGCTCCCAAGACGCTCATCATGCCGGTACTGGCCCAGCGTCACCCGGCGCTGCGGGATGACGCGCCGGAGCGCGAATGACGGGGGTGCCTACGCCCCCATGCCGACGATCGGCTTGTTGAGCGGCGTGCCGCCCATGGAGCCGGAGAAGGTGGCGTCACCCTTGGCGAAGATGCCGCCGTCGGAGGCGACCAGCCAGTAGCCCTGGCCGTCGGGTGTCGCCGCCATGCCGACGATCGGCTTGTTGAGGGTGAGGCTGCCCAGCGAACCGTAGAAGCCGGCGTCGCCGTCGTTGAAGATGCCGCCGTCGGAGGCGACCAGCCAGTAGCCCTTGCCGTCGGGCGTGGACGCCATGCCGACGATCGGCTTGTTGAGCGGCGTGCCGCCCATGGAGCCGGAGAAGGTGGCGTCACCCTTGGCGAAGATCCCGCCGTCGGAGGCGACCAGCCAGTAGCCCTGGCCGTCGGGCGTGGAGGCCATGCCGACGATCGGCTTGTTGAGGGTGAGGCTGCCCAGCGAGCCGTAGAAGCCGGCGTCGCCTTCGCTGAAGATCCCGCCGTCGGAGGCGACCAGCCAGTAGCCCTTGCCGTCGGGCGTGGATGCCATGCCGACGATGGGTTTGTTGAGGGTGAGGCTGCCCAGCGAGCCGTAGAAGGCGGCGTCGCCCTCGGCGAAGACGCCGCCGTCGGAGGCCACCAGCCAGTAGCCGCCGCCGTCCGGCGTCACGGCCATGCCGACGATCGGCTTGTTGAGGGTGAGGCTGCCCAAAGAGCCGTAGAAGCCGGCACCCCCGAAGTTGAAGATCCCGCCGTCGGAGGCGACCTCGTCATAGCCGGGACGAGTGATCGGAGCCGACAGGACAAGGGTCTGGAGGTTGCTCGAGCCGTAGGTGGCGTAGCCGGCGCCGACACAGAGGGCCCCGGCGACGCACGACAGCCCGTTGACCTGGTCCTGTTGGGCGGTGGCGGCGGGTTCGGGGACGTTCACCACGGCCCAGGAAGAGCCGTTCCAGGTCAAGACCTCCGTGATGTACGTGGCATCGGAGTTGTTGATGGTGTTGACGTAGCCGGCGGCGACGCACGATGTCGGACCGAAGCAGTCGACGGTGAGGAGCACGTCCCCGAAGGCGGCGTTGGCATCGGGCGTCGTCTCGATCGACCAGGCGCTCCCGTTCCACTGCTCGACCAGATTGACGTAGCTGGTGCTCGTGTCGGCATAGCCGACGGCGAGACAGAACGACGCGGTGTCACACGACACGCCGTAGAGGGCGTTGCTCAACGTGGGGGAGGTGTTGGGGCTCGTCGCGACGGACCACGACGTGCCGTTCCACTGCTCAATGAGTGTCCTGACGGCGCCGCTGGTGAAGGCCTCGCCGGCGGCCACGCAGAAGGACGAGCTGACACAGGACACGCCGGAGAGGGTGTTGTCGAGCGCGGCGGAGGTGCTCGGGCTCGTCACGATGGACCAGGACGCGCCGTTCCACTGCTCAATGAGTGTCTGGTCGTTGTCGGAAACGTTCGTGGCGTCGCCGACGGCCACGCAGAACGACGAGGTGACACACGACACGCCCTCCAGATCGTTGTCGAGCGTGGCGGAAGTGTTGGGGCTCGTCACGATGGACCAGGCCGTGCCGTTCCACTGCTCAATGAGTGTCTGCCCAGCGGTGCCGTTCGCGGTAAAACCAGCGGCCACGCAGAACGACGAGGTGACGCACGACACGCCGTCCAGCCCGTTTTCGATCGTGGCGGAGGTGTTGGGGCTCGGCACGATGGACCAAGCCGTGCCGTTCCACTGCTCAATGAGTGTCTGGTCGGTACCGATGTCGGAAGAGCCGGCGGCCATACAGAACGTCGAGGTGACGCACGACACGCCGTTCAGCTGATTGTCATCGGAGCTCGAACCGGCGTTCGGCGAGGGCACCATGGACCAGGTGCTGGGGACGACCACCTTCGACCCCAGGCCGTGGGGGACCGCAGGTGACGACGGTGCAGGACCGGCGGCGGCTCCACCTCCGCCGGTCGGAGTCGTCGGATGATGAGCGAGCGGCGATCCCGGACTCGCGACGGATGTGCCACCCGAGGCGCCGGCGACAGCCGGAAGCCCGATGGCCGAGGCCATCGTCAGTACGATTGACACTCCGAGCAGCGCGATGCAACGCCTCATGTTCGACTCCGTTCTTCCCAGACGGTTCCTGGCACGGGCACGCTACCGCGACTGGATCGTTGAGGCACGGTTAATTGTGTATCGGGTAATTGTGCATCAGGTAATTGTGCATCGGGTCGGTCCGGATCCCCGCCTCGGACTCAGGCCTCTCGCCCGCGCTAGCCTCGCCGGATCACCGCGCACGCAGGAGCCACCGGGGTGCCCATGCCACAACTGGTCTCGGAGCTGAATCTCCCCCACCTCGACACGGTCGGGCTGGAGCGCCAGGAGGCCGTCGACGCCATTGAAGCGGCCCGATCGGTGCACTGGCTGGCCCGCACCGAGCTCGGTTTCGCGGTGACCCGACTGCAGGACGTCACCGCCATCTTGCGCGACAAGCGCTTCCATTCTGCGCTGTCCATGATCGAGCAGTCCCCCGAGCTCCGAGGTCCGGACGGGCGGGACCCCCGCGTCGAGTCCATTCTGACCATGGAGGGTGAGAGCCATGCCCGCCTCCGGCGTCTGGTGGCGCCGGCCTTCACCCCAGCGTCGGCCAACCGGCTCCGCCCCACCATGCAGGCGGTTGTTCGTGAGCTGGTGGACCGCGTGGCACCGCGCGGCGAGTGCGAGCTGGTGGCCGACGTCTGCGAGCCGTACCCCATCCCCATCATCTGCGAGCTCCTCGGTGCGCCGCCCCAGGACTGGAAGCTGTTCTCGGCCTGGGCCACCGACATCTTCCGCATCTTCAACAACAACCTGGCCGAGGACCTGCCGCTCATCGAGCGGGCGGGCGAGGAGCTCACCGCGTATGTGAGCGACATGATCGCCGAACGCCAGGGTGATCCCCGCGACGACCTCTTGAGCGACCTCATCGCCATCGAGCAGGAGGGGGACCGGCTGTCCAACGAGGAGATGGCGATGCTGGCGCAGGCCGTGCTGATGGCGGGCACCGACACCACGCGCAATCAACTGGCCTGTTCGGTCGCGCTGTTCAGCGAGCACCCCGACCAGTGGGCGCTGCTGGCCGAGCGACCGGAGCTGGCGGGACGGGCCGTCGAGGAGTCGATGCGCTATCTGGGTGCCGTGCGGGGCACCGCACGCATCGCCTCGGAGGACGTCGTCTATCGCGACGTGCTGTTCCCCCAGGGAACGCTCGTCGCCATCTCACTCGCCGGCGCCAACCGCGACCCGGAGGCCTTCGAGGCGCCCGACGTCTTCGACATCACCCGGGAGCGGGACACGGCGCAGATGACCTTCGGCGCCGGCATCCACTTCTGCATGGGTGCCGCGCTGGCCCGGGCCGAGCTGCAGGAGGCACTCCCTCTCCTCGCCCGGCGCATGCCCGGGCTCACTCACAGCGGGAGCATCGAATGGAAGCCCTCGTCGTTCGGCATCTGGGGACCGGCTCGGCTCCCGTTGCGCTTCACGCCGACCTGATCGATCGGCGCACCGCCCGGGTCAGCTGCCGACGCCCGAGCTGACGCGCCGAGGGAGCCGGGTACTCCGCGCCTCGGTGACCATCACGTGCTGCACCTCCGGTGCCGGCTCGTGGCCCCCGTAGGCGCTCGCCTCGACGGAAGAGGCCAGCCGGGCCCAGGTGTCCGAACCGCCCCCCGCCAGCGCGTCGAGGGTCGCGGCGTACTCGGCCAGGGTCTCGCCGGGACGGCGCGGCCGCCCTGCCCGCCGGCCCGCCCGCTCGATGCTCGACGCGCACGCGGGCCGACCAGCTCGCCGGCCGTGACCGGCGCCAGCGGGAGGCGACCACGAAGAGACCGGTGCCGATCACGACGGCCACGACGGGCACCACCGGGATGCGGCGCAGAGCTCCCGCGACATCCTGCAGGGCGGTGACGCCGGGGCTGGGGTTGCTGGCCGGTACGACCGCCGTCGGGTCGAAGTTCTGCCACCCGTAACCGGGAAACCACACCTGGACCCACGCGTGGGCATCGTCAGCGTGGATCTGGTAGAGGTCGGTGATCGGGTTGTAACCGCCAGGCACGTAGCCGACGGCCTCGCGGGCCGGGATCCCGAGCGATCGCAGCATCACCGCCAGCGACGTCGAGATCTGCTCGCAGAATCCGACCCGGTTGCCGAAGAGGAACTCGTCGACGGTGTCGGCGCCGGCCGGCAGCGGCGGGATGTCGGTGGAGTAGTGGGTATGACTCCCGATCCAGCCGATGAGCGCTTGCACCTTGGCGTAGGTCGACGCGTCACCGGCCGTGACGGACTCTGCGAGCGCCTGGACCCGCGGGTACGGGTGGGGCAGTTCCTCGTCGGCTCGTTGCGTGACGGCCGGCAACGCCTCCGGGATGGAGTCCGACCGCAGCTCCGCCGCGGTGGGAGCGGTCACCTGGGACTCGACGGTGTAGACGGACCCGCTGCCGAGGCCGATGGGCGACACGATGGTGCCGTCGTCGGAGACGTACACCCTCGAGGTGGGGAACCACAGCTCGTTGGCGCTTTCGGCGTGGAACACGAGGTCTGCGGTGAAGTTGGAGACGTAGAACGTCTGGAAGTCGCTCTGGCCGACGGGGACGTCGCCGACCGAGACCGGGACGAAGAAGGGCGAACCCCCCGGCACGGTGCGCGATGGCGCCTTTGGTTCAGTCCAGCTCTCGTTTCGCCAGGTGTCGAAGGTCTCGCCCACCCAGTAGGAGGGGCGCTGGGCCCGGACCTGCATCACCAGCGCCGTGCCAAGGCCTCCCCGCAGGGCCGTGTTGAGACTGCCGGCGAAGCCCAGGTAGCCGCCGACCCGGATGCGGCTGCTGGTGCTGCCGGCCTTGGACAGCTGAGCCGGCGACCCCGAATCACCGGCGAGCCCTCCGGGGACGCCGATGGCGCCACCGGCACCGGCCCGGGCCACGAAGGCCGCGGTGGCGGAGACCACCGGCGCCGGGAGGACGAGGAAGACGGCGGCCGCCGCGGCGGTCAGCGCGGCCAGCGCCGACACCAGGCCCGCCGTCGAGATCCGTCCCCCGCCGCTCGCCGATGTCCACATCTCGGTCAGGCACCACAGACAGAAGCAGGCCCAGGCCAACACGTAGAGACCGAAGCGGAGGTCGATCGCCTGCACGCCCCCCGCCGCCATCAGTCCGGTCGACGCAGCGAGCGAGAACAACAGGTCGCGCCGGGAGGGCACATGGAAGGAGTGGACGGCCAACACGGAGA
Organism: uncultured Acidimicrobiaceae bacterium; assembly: GCA_963787525.1. Taxonomy (GTDB): domain Bacteria; phylum Actinomycetota; class Acidimicrobiia; order Acidimicrobiales; family RAAP-2; genus Bog-473. The sequence goes on from CAWBDK010000002.1 coordinate 293,035, forward strand.
TGAGGAGGAGGCTGAGCGGGTCCTCGATCGATGTGATGTCGACCGCGGAGTCCACCGAGTGGAAGAACCACACGAAGGCGGCGATGGCGCCCAGCGCGACCCCCACCTTGACCAATCCGGGCGGGCGGGCCCGGGTCCGATAGGAGAAGACCATGCCGAGCGTGATCAGCACCATGGCGACCACGGCCGTCGTCGCAGAGACCTCGTTCATGGTCGCACACGCGGCGACGGAAACGAGCACGGCACCGAGGCAGGCGGCCCGGAGCCGGATCGAGTTCTCCGGGGGCCCGGGCTCGTTGGCCCGGCGCACGACGTCCATGACCGTCATGACGTCACGACGACGCCCCCGGCCGGCGCGGAACGGTCGGCCCGCCCCACCGCCCGGGCCAGGCGACGTCCAGCCACCCGACGGTTCTCGACGGGCCCCAGCACCGGTCCCGCCGGCTCGAGCGTCGCGAGAAGAACCGGCACGCCCCGCTCGAGCAGGTCCACCACCGTGCCCAGGGCGCGTTCGGCGACGCGCTCCGCCTCGTCGGGGTCCGCGGGCAGGTCCACCGTCACCGTGATCGGTTCGGCCGCCGGTCGCTCAAGCTCGCGCACCATGAGCCGGCCGGCGTGCGCGGTCGCCCGCCAGTGGACGAGGCGCCGGCCGTCACCCGCCACGTACGGACGGGCGCCCCGCGGCAGCCCTGCGTCGGATCGGGGTCGGTCGGTGACCTCGCCGGCCCCTTCGTGCGGGCTCAGGCGCGGTGGCGCCGACGCTCCGCAGCGGGGAGAGACGTGGAGCACGCAGGGCAGCGGCAACTGCACCCGACGGGTCCACCACTGCAACGCGAACGGCCACGCGGAGGCGATGTCCAGGGTCAGGGTGTCGTGGACGCCGCGCCGGACCGGCACCAAGGTGATCCGGTCGTCGACGTCACCCTTGCGCCTGACCGGTCCTACGAAGACCTCGCGGCCCGGCGGTGCCGAAGGACGGACGCGCAGCCGGGTGCGGGACTCGACGTGGACCTCCACCGGCATGGAGGCGATGCCGTCGGCCGGGGCGCTGCGGATGCTGACCCTGGCCCGGGCGACGACCACCGAGGGCCCGATGATGCCGATGGCCAGGGTCCCGAACACCAGGTCCCCGAGGAACTGCACCCACCCGGAGCCGGCGTTGTGAGCGACCAGCCACCACAGGCCGACGATCAGCACGGCGACCGCGATCGGCGCCACGGGCCGCGCCGGGCGCGCCCAGCGGCTCACGGTCGGGGTGACGGCGTCGCCTCGAGGAGTTCCCGGATCACGGCGGTCGACTGCGCCATGTTGTCGTCGCCCTCGACCGTCAGGAGGCGGTGGGCCAGGCAGGCGACGGCAACCGCCTTGACGTCGTCGGGCACCACGTAGCTCCGCGACGAGAGGATGGCGTGCGCCTGGGCGGCGCGTAGCAGCCAGATGGCGGCGCGCGGGCTCGCTCCGAGGTGCACCCCGGGCGCGGTCCGGCTGGCCCGGCAGATCGCCACCGCGTACTCCGCCACCGATTGGTTGACCGGCACCGACTCGGTCGCCCGCTGGGCGCCCTGCCACTCGTCGGTGGTGCAGACAGGCAGGAGCTCGGTCAGCGCGTACTTCCCTCCGCCATGGAGCGCCAGCTGTGTCTCGTGCGCGGCGTCGGGATACCCGATGGGCGTGGCGATGGCGAAACGATCGAGCTGGCTCTCCACCAGCGGGAACGTCCCACGCTGCGAGAGTGGGTTCTGCGTGGCGATCACCAGGTGGGGCCGGGGCAACGGCCACGACTCGCCGTCGACACTGACCTGGCGCTCCTCCATGGTCTCGAGGAGCGCGGACTGTGTGCGGGGCGGCGTGCGGTTGAGCTCGTCGACGAGGACCACGTGGGCGAAGACCGGTCCGGGCCGGAAGTCCCACGTGCCGGTGTCGGGGGCGAAGACCGAGACGCCGGTGATGTCGGACGGGAGGAGGTCGGGGTGGCCCTGGACCCGCGACAGCTCCGCGCCGAGGGACGTCGCAAGGGCCCGCGCCAGTACGGTCTTGCCCACGCCGGGGACGTCCTCAATGAGGAGGTGGCCACCGGAGAGGGCGGCGGTGGCGGCGGCCACCAGCGCGGCGCGGCTCCCGAGCACCACGCGTTCGAGATTGCCCACCAGGGCCTGGCCGAGGGCGATGGCGGCGTCGATGTCACGCACGCGTGCATCGAGAACGCTCACCGCATCACCGCCTCCACCTGGCCATCAGCACATACACTACGGCGGCACGCGGGCCCCGAGACCCTCGCGTGGTGCGGTCCACCCGGCGGCGGGCGCCGTCGACCACCGATGTTGGGTCATGGACGCCGCCCGGAGGACCACGTTTGTGGACCCGTTGTTCTCGCCGTCCCCGCCACCCCGAGGTCCCGGCTATCTCAGTTCACGGCGCGCCGACCCGCCGGCATGGGGGGAGGCCGCTCAGGGCAGTGCGGCCGTGGCCTCGCCCACCAGCTTGTCCTCGCCCTCCGCGTTGGACAGCGTGACCGCCAGGTCCACCAGCTTCCTGCCGTCCGCCTCCCGCTTGGCGGTGATGACGATCTTGGAGGAGAGGACCTCGTCGGGCCAGGTCTGGCGGGCAAAGCGGACTTGATAGCGCGTCAGGTTCCCCACGCCCACGTAGTCGGTCAGCGCCGTGCCGAGCAGGCCCATGGAGAACATGCCGTGCCCGAAGACGCTGGGCTGCCCAGCGGCCTGGGCCGCCACCTCGTCGTGGTGCATCGGGTTGAAGTCGCCCGAGGCGCCTGCGTACTTCACCAGATCGGTCCGGGTCAGCTTGTGCGTGATCACCGGGGCCTCGTCGCCCACCTCCACCTCGTCGAAGACCAGCTTTGTCTCACCCATCGTCTCGACCTCCCGTCGATCGCTCGGTCACAGCCTCTCCCGAAACCTCAACCTCTCCCGAAACCTCAGCCACGCTCACGCCCCGAACAAGTGGAGCCAGTGGTCGATGGACCACGTGTTCCAGGCGTGCGCGCCCAAGACAACCACCGAGGCCAGGATCATCATGAAATTCTGCCCCTGCTCGGCCCAGTCCGAAATCATCAGAATGAAATACATGACGTTCAAGAGGATCCCGGCGAAGGCCGCGATCGGGGTGAGGAAGCCGAGGATCAAGCCAAGCCCGATCGCCAGCTCGCCGAGTACCACCACGTAGGCCATCGTCCTGGGTCGTGGCACCACGACGGCGTCGAAACCCTTCTTCACGAAGGGCCACTTGTGCTTCTCGGCCACCGACTGGCCCCACGAGATGCCGGCGCCTCGCTGGAACCAGGCTGCTTTGTCCTTGTGCCGGTAGCTCTCGAACCACCACACGCCGAGGCCGATGCGCAGCACGGCCAGCCACTCGGCCGCCGTGAGCCAGGTCGTCGAGCTCGTTGCGAGCGTCATGTCGTCGGCCGTGGCCTAGGCGCGGTGGATCAGGTTGAAGCGGGCCGTCACCACGGGCTCGCCGGTGGACTCGTCGCTCCAGTTCGTCTCCGAGACGATGAAGGTCATCGTCCGGCCCTTGGACTCCTTCTGGTAGGCGTCGGTGATCTTGCCCTCGCTGACCAGCACGTCGCCCACCTGCACCGGGCGGTGGTAGATGAACTCCTGCTCGCCGTGCAGGATCAGCCCGCCCTTGGCCATGAGCGGCCCCACCGCGGTCATGAGCGGGCTGCCCGTCGGCGCGTCGGGCGGCTGCAGCTCCTCGAACTTGCCAGAGAACTCCATGGAGAAGGGCCAGGTCGGCGGCGCCGGAATGTTGTCGAAGCCGGCCGCCTTGGCCAGCTCGGGGTTGTGGTAGATCGGGCTCGTGCTGAAGACGCGCGTCGGCGAAGTGCTGGACGGGGCCCCGCTCGACCACCACCTTGGCCTTGCCGGTCGGCTGGCCGATGATCCCCTTGAGCACGTCTTCCTGCGTTGCGGCACCGTCTGCCACCGTCTGCCTCCTGTCCCCCGCCGACGTCGAACCGGACCACCGTTTCGTGGCGGGCATCGGCCCCCGGCCGATGCAGCGCCAAAGGTAGCGGGTCGACCCGGTGTCGCCCAATCCGTTCTCCCCACGGCGCGGGCGGTGCCCCTGCTCGATACCATCGGCCGCCGTGGTCGTGCTCGAGACCATCCTCTCCGACGCCCCCGACGACGTGGCCAGCGCCACGCCGCACCGTCCCGGCCGCCATTAGCCGGCCCGGGACCCCCCGATGCCCGACTTCTTCGAGGTGGTCCACACCCAACGGGCCGCCCGGTCCTTCCTCCCCGACGACGTCGACGACGCGGCCGTCGCCCGGATCCTGACGGCCGCCACCCACGCCCCGAGCGCGGAGAACAGCCAGCCCTTCGTCTTCATCGTCGTGCGCGACCCGGCGCGGCGCGCCGCCATCGGCGATCTGACGGCGCGCTTATGGCAGGGCGGCGCCCGCGAGCTCGAGGCGGCGCGCCTCTCCCCCGCCGTCCTGCGCGACGTCGACCACGGGGCCATGGGTGGCATTGCCGCCGCGCCGGTGCTGATCGTCGTGTGCGGCGACACCCGGCTGACCCATCCCCAGACGATGGCCGCCTCGGTCTTCCCCGCCGTGCAGAACCTGCTCCTGGCCGCCCACGCGCTCGGTCTCGGCTCGACGCTCACGACCCTGCCCACCCTTGCCGGCGGGGAGCTCACCGGCTCGCTCGGCCTGCCGCCCGAGGTCGTGCCGGTCGCCGTGGTCCCGCTGGGCCGCCTCGCCGCACCGCTCGGTCCGCCCCGGCGTCGGCCGCTTTCGGAGAAGGCCCACCTCGACCGCTACGGCGCGCCGTTCCCCGCTGCGGCCACAGCGACCCTGCCGGCGAAGCGCTCCAGGAAGCCGCAGTAGCGGTCCAGGATCACCGGCCACGTGTAGTTCGTCTCCGCGTAGAGGCGGCCGTTGCGGCGCATCGTCTCGTGCACCGCGTCGTCCGTCGTCAGGAGATCGACGCCGGCCTCGAACTCTTCGAAGTCACCGAACCACAGGCCGCCGCCCGACTGCTCACAGTGCTCGCGGGTGGGACCGCACAAGGCATTGACCAGCACCGGCACCCCCGCGGAGAAGGCCTCCACCACCGTGAGCGAGAAGGCCTCGAAGGGCGATGGGGACACCAGGGCGCGCGCACCGCGCAGGAGGTCCCATTTCGTGGCGTCGTCGACCATGCCCGTGACGACGATGTCCTCGGACGGCTCGGGTTGGTCGACCACCTGGCCCACCAGGACGAGACGCAGGGTCCCCCGCTGGCGCTCCTTGTAGGCGCGGAAGAACCGGGACAGCATCCCCGTCCCCTTCTGCTCGTCCACCCGGCCGATGCAGATGAGATACGGCGTGTCCTCCACGCCGAAGCTCCGGCGGACGGCGTCGCCGTCGCCGGTGGTCTCCTCCTGCACACCGAGGCCGACCAGAACCTGCGGCGTCGCCGCCACGTTGAACCGCCCGTGAACCAAACGGCGCTCGCTCCGGGTCTGGAACACGAAGCCCCGGCACCGCGCGAAGAGCTCGTCGAAGACCCGAAGGTGCAGGGCCGGTTCCTCGTGGGCCGCCGGATGCATCACGGCGCGCTCGGCCACCAGGGGTAGCCCGCGGACGCTCGGGTAGTAGAGGTAGGGGTAGAACGCCAGCACGTCGGCGTCGCTGGACGCCACCGCAGTGAGCAGCGCCGGCGAGCGCGGCCCTTGCAGGTCGACCCAGCGCTCCATGTCCTTGGCCGAGGCCGCTCCCGGGTCCTCGCGCAGGCGGCCCCACAGGGGGTGGAACCCGGGATCCCGTCCCGCCTCGGACTCCGCGCGGTGCACCCGGACGCCGTTGACGACGGTCGTCCCGGCCGGGAGCTCGTCCTCCCAGGTGATCGCGTCACGGGCGCACGTCGTGAGCACCTCGACCTCCCAGCCCCGGTCGGCCACGAGGTGCTCAGCCAACATGCGCGCCCCGGTCTCGGCGCCCCCCACGATCTCAACCCCATAGCGCGGCACCACGAAGGCCAGCTTCACCTGCACCTCGATCGGCGTCCTGGCGCGGGCACGCCACCGACCATACCGGGCAGTGCGTCGCCGTCCCCGCACCCGCTGTCCCCGGCCGGAGCAGGGATCGGGTGAGACGTCCGGGATCTACGGCGCCGTCAAACCCGGTCACGCGGCGGCTGCTCGACGCGCGCGTATGAAGGGAGGCGGACGCGACGGTCAAAGGCGACGCCGTGCTCGACCCTCTTCCCGACCGGAGGTGGTACCAGACGTCCACGCCACCGGAGGATACGGGGCGCCGGCCGATCAGCCAGCTCAGAAAGGAGATCGCCGCCCTCGGGTCGGCGCCCACCGGTTCCGCGATCACGGTCCCGATCCTCCAGGTGTCGAGCTGTCTCCTCAGCTGGGCCCGCAAGCCCGCCGAGCGGGTGATCTTGACTCCGTCATAGAGCGCGTTGAGCGTGGACCCCGTGAAGGTGACCCGGCCCTCACTGGTCCGCCCGGTCACGGCCTGGGGAACGAGGAAGTAGCCGCCCGGTGTCTTGAAGCGCATCTTCGCCGTCGCCTGCCACAGCATGGGGAGGGCATCGTCGACCCCGGCCGCCGGATAGGGGTAGAGCAGCGCGGCGCTCCCGGCCGGGACGGCGTCCACCCGGTCCGTGGTGAAGTAGGCGGGCGTGTCCACCGCGTTCACCGGATAGGGCCAGGAAGGCACCAGGGGGATCAGCACCCCGATGCCGACGGCCGCCGCCAGCGCCGTGGCCACGACGGGCCGGGAGCTGCGGGGGGCCGCGTGGCGCGACCGGGAGCTCGACATCCCTATCCGGCTCTCCGCTGCCGCCTGCCTCAGGTGGTCGAGCCCGACTGCGAGGATCAGGCCGGCGAACAGCGCGACGAACAGCGACAGCCGCGCCGGCTCCCCGTTGTCGAGGAGCGGGATGTGGTCAAAGATCACCCCCGGGAGCAGCAGCCCGGAGGTCAGAGCGGTCGAGGGCGCACCGGAGACGATGAGCCGTGCGCCCAGGGAGAGCAGGTAGGCCGCGGCGACCATCACCGCGCAGAAGCTGACGAGGCCCACGCGGCGCAGGGCCACCGTGAACGCCGCCAGGACGACCAGCAACGGGATGCCGAGGTACGACCCGTTCTCGGGCGGGTTGGCGGCGAATCGGTTCCCGATCTGCACCAGCGAGGCCGGCGCGAACCGCTGATCGAGGTTGGGCACGACAGCCCCCAGGAGGTCGGCCCGATTGACCTGGGCTGGGTACGGATTGATCGGACCGGTGACATGGCCCGGTCCGTGGAGGGCGTAGAGGACCGGACCGACGAGCACCACCGCGGAGATCGCCACCGCGACGGCCAACCCGACGGCGGCGTGTCGTGCCTGCGCCGCCACGGCTCCCGGGTGGAGGACGACCAGGACGACGAGGGCCACGAAGCCGATCACGGCCGTCTCGGCCAGGACCTCGCTCGAAATGAAGAACTGCGCGCACACCAACAGGGCGAGCAGGGCGCCCCACCGCTCGGGTCGTCCCCTCTGGACGATCAGGAGCTCGTAGAGGACGAGGAACATGAGCGGGGGGAGCGGGACGAACAACAGGTTGAGGTGGTACAGGCCCTGACCCACCATGTAGGGGGAGAACCCGTAGAGAAGCCCGGCGAAGAACGCGGCCGGCCGCCAGGTCGTGAACCGGCGAGCGAGGGCGTAACAGGCCGTCGCCGACGAGGCCATGGCAAGCATCAACATCGTGTTGAAGCTGACGATCGGACCGAACAGCTCCGTGACCGGCGCGGCCACCAGGCCGAGCAAGGTCTCGCCGGTGTCGGTGAGCAGGTTCACCCCGTAGGGGTAGTTCCCATACGTGGTGAAGAACGGGTTGTGCCCGTGCAGGAGAGCGAAAGGCGTCCAGGAGAGGAACCACATGTTCAGCTGGGAGTCGAGGCCGCCCGGCTCGACCACGCTCGGCGTGCTCGCCGTCCACACGCCCCAGTAGGCGATGAAGGCGATGAGGAGGTACACGCCGACCGCGGCCACGTCCCCTGCGCCGACCGTCCGGTGTTGGAGAAGCTGGGAGTCGCCTCGGCGCGATGTCACTGGCGGCAGCTGCGAGCCCGAGGTGTCGCCACGGACGCCCACGGTACTGACCTCAGGGGTCCGCGCAGCGGCAGGAGCGGCGGTTGGTTGCGTGCGGTGCACTCAGGGTGTTGAAGGACGCAGCGTCCGGCCGGTCAGGTGAACCAGAAACCCAAGCAGAAGAGGATCTGCGCCATGGTGCCCATCACGACGGAACCCGCCAGAATAGAGGCGTAGGTCTCGCTTCGTCGGAGGTACGCGCCGGCGAAGAACAGCGGCACGAGCACGCTGAGGTGCCGAGCCAACGCCTCCGACGTCAAACCGCCCGCCGTCGCATCGCAGACGTTGAACAGGAGGGCGACTGCCGCCAAGGCCAGGCTCGGCAGCAAGGGTGAGTGCCAGAGGTCGCGCCGCACCTTCACGAACAGGTACACGAGAGCGACGGTTGCGACCACGGTCACGATGTTGTCGATGGTGTACGTGGTGACCCAATTGCTGTTCTGGGCTGGGACGCCGAGCACCTGGTGATGCAGCATGCGGTCAAAGGTCCAGATGACGCCGTGGAACGGGTAGGTCAGCCGCCGGTTCCAGTACTTCTCGGCGTGCACGAACGCCAACACCGAGCCATAGATGCTGCGGAGGTACACCGCATAGGCGATCATCCCGACTTCGCTCAAAGCCAGCACCGCAACAACCGTCGGCCACCGGCGGCCGCGCCGGGGGCCCTGGACCATCCCTATGAGTATGGGGAGTACGAAGAACGCACCGACGGGCGCCAGGGCGGACGCCACCCCCGACACCACCGCCGCCCACACGAACTGTTGCCGGAACACCAGAATCAACATCACGGTGAGCAACAGGGCTTCGCTCGATTCGGGGTAGCCGGAGAAGAAGAAGAACGAACCGGGCGCCCACAACAACAGCACCGCCACCCGCGACCAGTTCCGAAAGCCGAGGCAGTTGCGCGCCAGATAGCACACCGTCACCGCGAGCAGGTAGGTCGCCGTCCACGAGATGGCAAGCGCCGCATGGGCGTAGCTCACCCCGAGAAGGTCGTGCAGCCAGCGCACCATCAACGGGTACAGCGGGAAGTAGGCGGCCCGGGCCGGGTCGCCGCTGACGTAGCCGTGCGCAGCGACCTGCAGGTACTTCACGCTGTCCCAGTGGAACAGGCTCAAGATGACCGAGCGGGTGCCGGGACTGAGGGCGGTGGCGTACGTGGACACGTTGCCCAGCGTGTGGAGGGCGAAGGCGGCGATCGCCAGGATGACCACCAGCCGCACCGCGAAGATTCCGGTGGCCGTTGCGACGATGCGCGGCACGCCGGCCGCCACGAGACGCCGGCCAAGGTCAGCCAGCGGTGGTCGCGCGGACTGGGCCGTTGCCTCGGTGTCGGCCGTCCCGTCCTGGGCCCGCGCGCCGCCCTCCGCGACCGCTGTCCCCTCCCCGTACCCTTCGGTGAGCACGCTCCGAGAGGTGACGCCGGAGTCGTCAGACTTCGCTGAGTTGGCCGCCGAACCGGCACGACCGAGAACCTCGGCCGTGCCAGGCACCGAGCCTTCGTGCATTGCGTCCATTCCTCGTCGCTGTTCGCGTGCGGATCTGTCGCTTGAAGCTATCCGACGACCCAACCTCATGCAATGACCGAGTCCGTCACGGGAGGGGCGTCCGTTGCATCATTCGGTCAGCTGCTCCCCGCCGGCGATCGTCAGCCGTCGGACAAGGACGACGTCGATCTCCCTGCGTCACAAGACGCCACGGTCGGGTCCGGGGATAGGGTGACCTCGTGCAGGAGCACCACTACTTCGTCGACATCGACGCCACAGTGGACGAGCTGTGGCAGCTCTTCTGGGCCCGCATTCCCCACACCGAGACGGGCGATGTCACCATCGACATCCTCTACCCGGGCAACGAGATCGGTGACGGGCTCATCCGGCACTGCACGTTCCGGGTGCCGCGCTATCTCCTCACCGGAGGCAAGGGCCAGTCGTGGGAGTGGCTCACCGAGGTCACGCCGAAGGAGTCGTGGAAGTACACCGCGGCCGGTCGGCCGCTGCTCTCGCAGGCGGAGGGACGAACCCGTCTCGAAGATCTCGGCGACGGCCGCACCCGGGTCCATTTCTCCGAGACGTATCACGCCTTCAACCCGCTGCTGCGGGCCCTGCTCGAGAAGCGGGTCCACGCCTTCATCTCGAAGGACAACGACCGGCTCATCAAGGCGTCGTTGACCACCGGGGTGCAATACCTGCGCGCCGCCAAGGCCAAGGCCGCCGCGCGAGCCGCCGGCCCGCCCGACGCCGGGCGGCCGTGACCGTCGTCGACCTCTGGGTCAACGCGCTGACACCCAAGGCCTCCGCGGCCTTCCTGGGTCAGGCGGGCAACGAAGGCATCCCCGAGCTGCTCGGGGGCGATCTCTCGGCCGCCGCCACCCTGAAGGAGCTCCTCGCCACGATGGACGGCTGCGGGGTCGACGTCGGCGTTATCGCCGCCGGCCTCGCGGCCGCTGAGACGGACGAGCTGCTGCTCGAGGTGGCCGGACACATCGACCGCCTGCGCGTCGCGCTCGTCGTCGACCGGCCCGACCGCCCGGTGCAGCAGTGCATGCGCCTGCGCACGCTCGCCGAGCACCCCGCGGTGGCCCTCGTACGGGTGACGCCGCTCGTCCATCAGTACCCGCTCAACGACAAGCTCTACTACCCCGTCTACGCCACCTGCGCCGAGCTCGGCCTGCCCGTGTCCGTCAACGTCGGGGTCCCGGGCCCGCGGGTGCGCTCGGCCTGCCAGCACCCCGAGCTCCTCGAGGACGTCCTCATCGACTTCAAGGGGCTCACCGTCATCGGCGCCCACATGGGCCACCCCTACGAGGGCCTGCTGATGCAGTACATGCTGAAGTGGCCCGGCCTCTACTTGTCCAACTCGGCCTACCTGGCCCGGTACATGGATCCCGCACTGGTCTCGTTCATGGACTCTTCGCGCGGCAGGGGTCGCGTGCTCTTCGCGTCGGACCATCCCTTCTTGCCCATGGAGCGGGCCGTGGCCGCCGCCCGGGATCTGCCTCTCTCCGACGCGGCGGCCCGGGCCTACCTGGGTGGGACGGCCGCCCGCCTGCTCCAGATCGCCTGAGCCCGTGGAACTCGGCCGCATCGGCGTCTGGTGGAGCGGCTCATGGTCGTTGCCCGGCGACCCCGCACTCGATGTCGCACCGGAGCTCGAATCGCTCGGCTACGGGGCGCTGTGGTCCTCGGGCGGCTTCGACCCCGGTCTGTCCGCGCACTTCGAACGCCTGCTCGCATCGACGAGTCGTGTCGCGGTCGCCAGCGGCATCGTGAGCGTCTGGGCGACCGTGCCCGAGGAGATCGGCCCCGCCGTCGCCGCCTTGGAGGACGGCTTCGGGGGGCGCTTCCTCCTCGGCGTCGGGGCCAGCCACGCCCCCATCGTGCACGACTACGCCCGCCCCTACTCCAAGGTGGTGGCCTACCTCGACGCCCTCGACGCCCTCGAGACGCCGGTGCCTCCCGACCGGCGCGTGCTCGCCGCACTCGGCCCGCGGATGCTCGAGTTGGCGGCGGCGCGGGCGGTGGGGGCCCATCCCTACTTCGTCCCGGCGGAGCACACGGCCCGCGCCCGCGGGATCCTCGGTCCCGGCCCGCTCCTGGCGCCCGAGGTGGCGGTGGTGCTCGACGCGGACCCGGTCCGGGCCAGGGAGCTGGCCCGCCGCTACGCCAGCATCTACCTGGACCTGCCCAACTACACGGAGAACCTGCGCACGTTCGGCTACGGCGACGAGGACATCGGCGGGGGTGGCAGCGACCGCCTGATCGACGCCGTCATCGGGTGGGGCGACGCCGAGGGGGTGGCGTCCCGCGTCCGTGAGCACCTGGACGCGGGTGCCGACCACGTCTGTATCCAGGTCGTGGCGGACCGCCACGAGTTCCCGTTGGCCGAGTACCGGGACCTGGCGGTTGTGCTGCTGGGGGCCTGACCCGCTCCGAGCGAGTGGGTTGTCGAAGGTCGGGTCTGATGGAATCTGCGACCGCACCTATAGAGAACCGAGATGCTCGTGGAGAGACCCCAGTGCAGTCCGATCGTGGCACGGCGGGGTTCATCTCATGGGCAAGCCGGCACAACGCGCTCTTTACCGTCGCGGCAGCCAGTGTGGCGCCCATCCTCTATTTGGTCTTCATCGATCGCTACGCGACCAACTCGTTCTATGCCGACGATTGGTCAATCGCACCCCTGATCCACTCTGCCCTCGCCGGCCACCTGTCACTGGACCAGCTCTGGGATCAGTACAACGAGTCCCGCCTCTTCACAGGGAACATCACCGACGTCCTCTTCGGACTCACCGACCGGTTCGACCTCCGCTCGGTCATCTTCTTCAGCGCCGCCTTGTTCATTGCCTCCTACGCTCTATTGCTGGTCCTGGTTCGCCGATATTTGGGAACCCGGCTCACCCCGATTCTCGTTCTGGTCGTCGGGGCGACCTGGTTCAGTGTCGCCGACGTCGAGAACTCGCTTTGGGCGTTCCAAGTGTCGTGGTATCTAACGGTGTTCTTTTTCGTGACGATGCTCTTCGCCCTCCAGGTACCGAACGGCCGTCGCGCGCTCTGGTTCGTGATTGCCGTGATCGCGGCGATCGCCGCTTCGCTGTCGACCCTGCAGGGCTTCGTCTGCTGGCCGCTGGGTGCGATCTGTCTTATCTGGAGCCAGCCGTGGCCGCGCCGAGCCTTTCGCGAACTTGCCGCGTGGCTCGGCGCCACGATCGTCACTCTTGTCCTCTACCTCGCTGGGTACGACTTCAATAACAACGCATGCTTTCCGGCTGCGAACTGTTCTGCTACGCACACCCTCCATCACCCCCGGGCTGTAGTCGAGTTCTTCTTCGCAGTCATCGGCAACGTCATCCCCGGTGGGATCTCCTTTGGTGGTGTCACCCGTGTGGTACACAACGTCGCTCGATTCGAAGTGGTGGGTGTTGTTCTCTTCGTGGCGGCCGTATTCATTCTCGTCCAATCGTGGCGGCATCGAGCGTCGAGTGAGCGAATCCCGCTCCCGCTCCTGTTGATCGGCTTCGGTCTGCTCTTCGACGTGATCATCATGGTGGGTCGCGGCGCCGGGGGAGCGTCGGCTGGCGCCGACCTCAACCGTTACGTCATGGCGAACCTCATTCTTCTCATGGGGATCGTCATCTACGCGTGGGCACACATTCCGCCGCGAGGTCCGCCGGCGGCCAATGACTCGTGGAGAATTCCCCTCACCAGGGTGGCGCTCTGCGCCTTCGCGCTGTTCCTGGTCGTCCAGGTGACCGCTGCGACCCGGTTCGGCGTCACGAATGGTCAAGCGACCCATCAGGCCCTGACCGATACAGCTCGCATCGTTGTCAACGCAGACCGTGTGTCCACCCAACTCCTTCGGTGTGAACTGTACGTCGAACTTTATTTCGAACCGGCCCTGTCCCCCGCAAGGTTAGAGGACGCTCGCGAAGACCACTTGGGCGAATTTCGACCGAGTTCGTACCGCTACTACCGGCAGTTGGGACCTCTGGCATCCTTGCCCGCTTGTGCGCAGGCGCGGAGATCCCCCTGACACTCTTGCCGGTGCGTGCCTGGTGGCCCGGCTCAACGACACGCCCCCGCTCACCTGGGTGCCGGCACCGACCCCGCCAGCAACTCGGCGAGTGCCCGAAAGGCCCGGCCCCGGTGCGACCGCGCGTCCTTCTCTGCAGGCTGCATCTCGGCAAAGGTCCGCCCGTCTCCCCCGTCAGGCTCGAACACGGGGTCGTAGCCGAATCCGTTGCTCCCGCGCGGCGCCGGTGCGATGGTGCCCTCCATGACGCCCTCCGCCCACACCTCGGTCCCGTCGGGGAAGGCGGCCAGCGCCACTGTCTTGAAGCGGGCCTGTCGCAGCCCGCCCCCGTCGTCGTGGGACGCCAGCTCGCGCAGCAACTTGGCCACGTTGTCGGCGTAGGTGGCGTCCTCTCCGGCGTAGCGGGCGGCGTAGACCCCGGGCGCACCACCGAGCGCGTCCACCTCGAGCCCCGTGTCGTCGGCCAGCGCGGCCAGCCCCGTAGCCGCCACCAGTGCACGCGCCTTCAGCCGGGCGTTGCCCAGGAGCGTGTCGGCGTCCTCCACCACGTCGGGAACCTCGGCGGGGCGCGGGACCAGCTCGACCGGAAGGGCAGCCGAGAGCACCGCCACGATCTCGGTGACCTTGTCGGGGTTGGCCGAGGCCAGCACGAACCGCAGTGGTGCTTCCCCTTTCACCTCCGGGCCGGCGGCTCGGACAGCACGGCCGCCTGCAGGCCCGTCAACTCCTCGATCCCGGCCTCGGCCAGCCCGAGGAGCGTGTCCAGCTCGCTCCTGGTGAACGCCATCCCCTCCGCGGTGCCCTGTACCTCCACGAAGCGCCCTGCCCCGGTCATGACGACGTTCATGTCGACCTCGGCTCGCGAGTCCTCGGCGTAGGGCAGGTCGAGCATCGGCACACCGTCGATGATGCCGACCGAGACCGCCGCCACCGAGTCGGTCAGTGGGTGGGTGCCGATCGTCCCGGCTTGCACGAGACGGGTGCAGGCGTCGTGCAGTGCGACGTAGGCGCCGCAGATGGAGGCCGTGCGGGTGCCGCCGTCGGCCTGTAACGCGTCGCAGTCCACGGTGATCTGCACCTCCCCCAGGGCGACCAGGTCGCACACGGCCCGGAGCGAACGCGCGATCAGCCGTTGGATCTCCTGTGTCCGCCCCGACTGCTTACCCCTGGCCGCCTCGCGGGAGGCTCGCTCGGGCGTCGACCCCGGCAGCATGGAGTACTCGGCCGTCACCCAGCCCCGGCCCGTTCCCCGCATCCAGGGCGGGACGCGCTCTTCCACCGATGCCGTGCACAGGACCTTGGTCTGGCCGAAGGTCACGAGCACCGACCCCGGCGCCATGACCGTGTAGTCGCGCTCGAAGCCGACCGGGCGCAGCTGGTCGATGGCGCGCCCGTCCTGGCGCGCCGTGCGGGGGTCCCCGCTCAGGTCGTTGTCTCCCACTGCACTCCTCTCGGATCCACGGCGTCGGCCACGGGATCGGCCAGCGCCCCGGTCTCGGCGGACACCGTAGGCGACAGCTGCACCGGGTCGGACCGCCACCGACCGGCTCCTCGGCCGGTGGCATGTCGGCCCACCAATTCAGTTCCCGTGCGCCACGGCCTCCGGGTACGAGTGGGTCGAGACGATCTCGAGCGCCGCATCGACGTCGCGGTAGGTCTTGAGCTCAATCACGTTGCCGCTGGGATCGGCGAGCTTGGCCTTGGTCTGCTCGGTGGCCAATCCCTCGTCCTCGGTCGTGACGGGGACCACCCAGTCGATGCCACTGGCCGACACCCGCGCGATCATCGCCTCGAACTCGTCGCGTTCGAGGGTCACCCCGAAGTGCCGCGATCCAACGGTGGGCGCGGTCGCCGCCTCCTCCGGACGGTCCTGCAGGGTGATCTGCATGCCGTAGAACCACACGTCCGTGAAGTCCGCCCGAGCCCGCGCCGACTGGCAGCCCAAAGTGCGTACGTAGAAGTCGCGCGCCTCCCGCATGTCTCGCACGGGGATGGAGAGATGGAGGATCGGTTGCACGCACCAACACTACGGCCGTGTGCCCCTCAGGCCCGACCGGCGCCGATCAGCACGCAGCGGGACATGGCGAGCGGTCTCCGACGGGCGTCGGGCGCGCCTGCCGCGGCCCGGCACCGCGACAAGGAGCCTCCGGTCGCCGGCGCCCGCCGACGGTCCCCCCGGTTGCAGCCTCCACACCCAGGCGCCCCGCACGTAGGCCGGTGCGGCGCCGAGTGTCTTGGTGAAGAACCCCGAGGCGTAGACGGGATCACGGCTGGCCCCCGCGATCACCACCTCGTCCACCTGCCATTCCACCAGGGCACGGCGCACGATCGCGATCTGCGCCTGGGTCCCCGTGGGCAGTGCCGACCCGGCAACGGTCAGGTCTGTGAGGATTCGTCGAGCCGATCCCGGAGCGCCCTGCCCGACGGGGCCACCCAGGACGCCGGGTGTCTTGAGGGCGGCGCCCGCGAGCCGGAAATGCATGCTGTCGACCGCCTGCCACAACATGGGCTGGGCGGAACCCGAGACGGCGAAGGGGACCGTGAGCAGGACCGTGCCGGCCGGGAGCGTCGGCGCCACCTCGCGTATGTAGGCCGGGGTCCGCACCGGCACGACGGTGAACGGCAGGTCGAAGGTGACGAACACGGGCACGAGTGCGATCACCGCCACCGCGGCGGTGATCGCAGCGGTCACCCCGTACCTCCGCGACCCCACCCACGACGACGGTCGGCGGTACTCGACGTAGAGCGCGTCGAGACCAACGGCGAGCAGGAACGCGATGAAGAGTGTGAGCAGCGGCGCGAACTGGTTCGGCAGGATCTCCCTGAGGACGGGCAGCTTCGACAGGTCGCGCCACGGCATCCACGGGCGCCCGAGCCACGAGGGCGCACTCACGAGATACGAGCCGAGCGCGAGCAGGAAGGTCACCACCGTCATGAAGACGAGCAGCCAGGTCAGGGGACGACGTCGCCCCACGACGACCGATCCCAGCGACGCGAGCGCGACGCCGCCGCCGACGTAGTCAGGCGGAGGTCCGATGCGGCCCAGGTAGCCGCCGAAGCGGATGTACTCGTTGGCGAAGGCCCCGTAGTTTCCCGGTGCGAGCACGCCCGAGAACGGCACGCCGGCGAGCGGCGCCAGGGCGAACAGAACCCCGGTCACCGCCTGGGGTCCGGCCAGACCGAACCAGGCCGGATAGGCCAGCAGCGCCGCGGTCGCCGCCACGGCGAGGCCGAGCGCCGGGAGGGCGTGCCCCGCGCGCGGCCGCAGCTGGCGCCAGCCGTACGCCACGACGGCGAGCAGCCCGATGGCCGCCAGCAGCAGGCACATGACCAGGACCTCGGGTGAGATGAGGAACTGCGTCACCAGCAGCGCGGCCAGGACGAGCCCGTCGCGACGGACGGAGTGCTCCTGACGGATGACGATCTCGTGCAGCGTGGTGAACAGGAGCGGCGGGATCACGAGGAACGTCACCGAGACGTGGCCGAAGACCACGGACGACACGATGGCCGCCGAATAGCCGTACACCAGTGCGCCCGGAACGGCGCCCAGCTTCCAGGTCACGAGCGGACGGATTGCGGCGAAGCAGCCCCACGCGCTGAGCGCGGGGGCGAGCGTGAGCGCGACGTTGGTGGCTGTCACCGGTCCGAAAAGCCACGTGACCGGCGCCAGCACGACGCCGACCAGCGTCCCCGAGGTGTTCGAGAGCAGGTTGGCGCCGTCGGGAACGTTGACCGCGCCCGAGAAGAACGGGTTGTGGAGATGGGTAATGGCCCAGGCCGGCCACGCCATGAACCAAACCTCCTGCGCCGGATCGCCGCAACCGCACGTCAGAGTCGACGACGGGTGCCCTGACCACACGTGCCACCACAGCACGACGGCCGGAACGGTGAAACAGGCGATGGCCAGCAGATGGAAACCGACGGCCCGCAGAGAACGGGGGACCCGGTGGTCGTCCGCGGGGACCGCCACAGAGGCCTGGTCCTCGGCGTTCGAATGGTCGTCCGGGCCCGCGGGGAGGCCGGAGCCTCCCGTTGCTCGGGGCGTGTCGTGCGGTGGGTGGATCGACACGTTCATCCCACTCGACACTGTCGCCGAGCGTACTGCGGGGTCCTCCCGACACCGGACCACGAGCGTGCGCGTGCGGGCTTCGTAAGATCGTCGCCGTGCCCGACGACCGCCACTGCATCGTGGTCGGGGCGGGCCTCCTCGGCCTCTCCGCCGCGTGGGCGATGTCCCGCCGGGGTTGGCGGGTGATCGTCCTGGAGGCGGCGAGCGCGGTTGGACACGAGCGGTCTGGCTCCAAGGGAGACGCCCGTATTTTCCGGCTCGGGTACCGCGAGCCTCTGTACGTCGACATGGCGGTCCGGACCCGTGAGCTCTGGCACGCCCTCGAGGCCGCGACCGGTCGGTCACTCCTCCACGTCAGCGGCCAGGTCTCGTTCGGCGACGAGGAGGCGCTCGCCGCCATCACGGCCGCGATGGCGGCGGTCGGGGCCCCGGTGGAACGGCTTGCTCCGGACGCGGCGGTCCGTCGGTTCCCGGGGATCGCGACCACCCGATCCGTGCTCTTCGAGCCCGACTCGGGTGTCTTGGCGGCGGGCCAATGCCTGAGCGCGCTGTGCGAAGCGGGAGTCTTCGAATTACGGACCGGCGTGGCCATCGCCGCGCTGCACCAACGGCCCGACGGTGTGACGGTCGAGACCGCCGACGGGCACGCCCTCGACACGGATGTCGTCGTCGACTGCGCCGGCCCGCGGGCCCTGGCGTTGCTGGGCGATGCGCCTCAGGTGGCGGCGCCACCGTCGCTCCCCCAGGTCGGCTACTTCGCGCCGGCGCCCGGTGACGGCTCCCGAGCGCGTCTGCCCGTGTTCATCGAGTGGGGGGACGACATGATCTACGGCCTGCCGGTGCCCGGCGGCGGGCACGAGGGTACGTACAAGGTGTCCCACCACACACCCGGCCCCGCCCTCGACGGCTTCGAGCCCACCGACCCGGCACGCTTCACCGACGACCCTGCACTCCTCGCCACCTTGACCGGCGCCGTCCGGCGCCTGCTGCCCGCCTTGGACCCGGAGCCGGTGTCTACGGAGCGCTGCGTCTACGACAACTCGGCCGACACCGACTTCGTGCTGGACCGGGTGGGACACGTGGTCGTCGGCTGCGGCACCAGTGGGCACGCCTTCAAGTTCGGCCCGCTGCTCGGTGAGCTCCTGGCCGACCTGGCCGAGGGGGTCCCGCCGGCCGTCGACCTCGGTCCCTTCGGCCTGTACCGGGAGGTGGGAACCCCAGCCGGGGCCTGGGCGTGAGCCCGCTACGTTGCGTCCATGCCCCGCTATGTCGCCCTGCTCCGAAGCGTCAACGTCGCCGGCCACGGACGCATCGCCATGAACGAACTGCGGGAGTCCTTCGAGGCCCTGCAGTACACCGGCATCACGACGTACATCCAGACGGGGAACGTCCTGTTCTCGACTGTTTCGAAGAGCGCGTCGGGCCTGGCGACGGACATTGAGGAGCGGCTGGCGGAGGACTTCGGCGACTCGCCGGCCGTGATCCTGCGCACCGTGCCGGAATTGCAGCGGATCGGCACCGCCAGCCCCTACGCCAAGGCGGGGGCGGACCCGTCCCGCCACCACGTCACCTTCCTCGCCACTGCGCCGACGAAGTCGGCGTTGGCGGCTCTCGCCCTTCCCCCGAGCGGCCGCGACGAGCTCGTCGTCGAGGGCAGGGAGGTCTACGTGCACACGCCCGACGGCTACGCACAGACGAAGTACACCGGCTCTTTCGTCGAACGCCGGCTCGGAGTGGTGAGCACCACCCGGAACTGGAACACGGTCACCAAACTCTGCGAGCTGGCGGGGCGTTGAACACCGGGCGGCGTACCCGGTGCGACCTCACATTGCGTAGATGCTGCGGATCACCTCGGAGATGGTCGTGGTGTCCTGCGAGACGAGATTGATCGCCTCCTCGCGGAGCGTGCGCATGCCCTGCTTCTGTGCCAGTCGTCGCAGCTCGTCCTGAGTGGCCCACCCGGCGATCAGGCGCTTGAGCTCGGGGGTCATGTGGAGGAGCTCGTAGACGCCGATCCGGTCGAGGTATCCGGTGCCGCCGCAGTAGTTGCAGCCGGCACCGTGGCAGAAGTCCGACTTGGGCTCACCACCGCTCTCCTCGTAGAAGGTGAGCTCCTCAGCGGTGGGCGTGTAGGAGGTCTTGCACGACGAGCAGATTCGGCGCACGAGGCGCTGGCCGACGATGGCGATGACCGAGGAGGCGATCAGGAAGGACTCGATCCCCATGTCCAAGAATCGGTGGAGGGCCGACACCGAGTCGTTGCCGTGCAGGGAGGAGAGCACGAAGTGACCCGTAAGGGCGGACTGCACCGCGATGCGGGCGGTCTCCACGTCGCGGATCTCGCCCACCAGGATTACGTCGGGGTCCTGGCGCAGGATGGACTTCAGCCCGGTGGCGAACGTGAGGCCTGCCTGCTCGTTCGTCTGGATCTGGTTGATCTTCGGGAAGACGAACTCCACCGGGTCTTCGATCGTCATGACGTTGCGGGCCCGGTCGCTGACCTCCGAGAGGGTGGCGTAGAGCGTGGTGGTCTTCCCACTGCCCGTCGGGCCGGCGCAGAGAACCATGCCGAATGGCGCCCGGACGAGCTTGGAGTAGGTCTCGTGGGTGTCGGTCGGCATGCCCAGGTCGCTGAGGCGCAGCACCGACCGCTTCTTGTCCAGTATGCGCAGGACGCACTTCTCGCCCCAGATGGTGGCGACGGTCGCGACACGGACGTCGGTGTCCTTCCCGTCTATCTCCCGTGTGAACTGGCCGTCCTGGGAACGGCGCTTCTCGACGATGTTGATCTCCGCCATGATCTTGATCCGGCTGACCAGCCCGATGCCCATGCTGAGGGGGAGCTCGAGGACGTCCTTGAGGGCACCGTCGATGCGGAAGCGGACGTAGATCACATCCTGGGACGGCTCGATGTGCACGTCGGAGGCCCGGTCGCGCACCGCCTGGGTCAAGATGTTGTCCACCACCTGGACCACCGGCGCGTTCTCGGCCACGACAGCGGTGGCCTCCGGCTCGACGACGCGCTTTCGTGAGCCCTCAACCGCCTCGAAGGCTTGCACGAGCCGGTCCACGCTGTCGATGGCCTGATAGCTGCGATCGATGGCCCAGCGGATGTCGGACATCGAAGCAAGCGTCAGTCGGACCGAATGCCCGCTCGTCTCAGCCAACAGGAACCGGAGATCGTCACTCGGCTGGGCCACTGCCACATGCAGCCCGTCGCCGTCCAGGTGGATTGGGATGGCGAGGTGCTCCCGGGCGATCGCCTCGGGCACGAGGGCCAGCGCCTCGGGGAATGGCGTGTCGCGACGGAGATCGGTGACCGGCATGTCGAAGAAGTCAGCCAGCGCGTCGACCAGGCCGCGCTCGTCGAGCGCACCCATGTCGACGAGCGCCTCACCGAGCCTTTTGCCTGAGCTCGCCTGCGCCTGGAGCGCCTGCGCGATCTGGGCATCGGTGACGAGACCGCGCTTCACGAGCACCTGCCCGAGTAGGCCTCGGGGACGTGCCGGCGGCGCCTCGTTCTTGACCACAGCCGAGAGGTCTTCGGCAACCACGAACGGGTCGGTTTCTGTGAGCTCGTCGCCCTCGGAGTCTTCGACGAGGAGATCTCCGTCGGGCACGGGCGCGCTCTGGTCTTTGCGTCGTATCTTCATGGTGATTTTCGCGGAGGTCGAAGCCACGGCCGATGCAGCCATGACCGCCGTCTCTCTTTCCACTCATTCCTTCGGCCGGACCTCAGCAACACTTGAGCAACAGAAGGGCGGCCGGCCCGTGGATTCGGCGGTACCCATGGACATCGGCTCGGGGAAGAACGGTCACACCCACGGTCCACTCGGCGGCGCGGCCCCGTGGGTGTGGATGGACGAACCGACGCCGGACGCCTCGCTCCGCGCCGCGCCCCGAGACCAGACTGTCCGTCCCGTCGAACTGGCCCAACTTCCCCCTGATCACCGCTGCCGTGCTCGAAGTCCCCGCGCTCGGCCCTCCCAAGGTCTCGCCAATTGCATTCGAGGGCTGCGTCGAGAGCGCATGGCCCCGCTGACCAACAGGCACCCCACCGGCCGGCGGACGGAACGGGCACGCCGGCCGACCATAGGGTGGGTGGATGCCACAACCACGCCGTCACGGTCCACTCCAACGCTTCGACCACCGGGTTGCCGTGGTCACGGGTGCCTCGTCGGGCATCGGTGAGGCGATCGCCCGCACCCTGGCGGATCGTGGCGCACTCGTCGTGGGACTGGCCCGGAGGACCGAGTTGCTCCGTGCGTTACAACCCGAACTGGCGCGACTCACGCCGGGCAGCACCACACGGGTGTGCGACGTCGGCGACGGTGACGCGCTCCGGGCCGCGCTCAACGAGGTGGAAACCGAGCAGGGGCGCATCGACATCCTTGTCAACGATGCCGGGATCGACATCAGACTGCCGGTTCCTGGCGGTGACGACGCCGTGGTGCGTCAGGTGTTCGACGTCAACTTCTTCGCCACGGTGACCGGCACCCTCGCCGTGATCCCCGGCATGGTCGAGCGCGGCTGGGGCGTGGTCGTGAACGTCTCCTCCGACACGGTCCGGGCACCCCAGTCGAAACAGGGTGCCTACGCGGCGTCCAAAGCGGCGGTCTCGGCCTTCAGCGAGTCGGTCGCCCTCGAGGTCGCGGCCCGAGGCGTGCACGTCCACGTCCTGTACCCGGGATGGGTGCCCACCGCCATGGGCCTGTCGGGCAGCGAGAACGGCGGCTCGCTTCCACCCAAGATGGTGCGACGCACCGCAGCGCAGGTTGCCACGCTCACGGCGGACCGCATGGGCGGCCCGCGCCTCGACATCAACGCCGCGCGGCTCCCGCTCGTCGCGCCGATTGCGCGAACGCTGGCCCCGCGCGCTTACCAGAACGCGATGCGGCGGATGGCGACGACGTGAGCAGTGGAGAGCCCGTGATGCGAAGACAGAAAGCCGATGCGGCCGATGTCTCGCGCCGTCGGTGCTGCCATGAAGTACCGTCTTGACAGCGAAGAACGGGAGATCGCGAAACGAGGTGGTGGCGGTGATGGAGGACACAAGCTCGAACCGGATGCCGGCGGAGAGGGAACCCGGCTGGCACCCGGACCGGATGAATCCCAACCTGCAGAAGTACTGGGACGGCTCTGAGTGGACGGCCACTCGCCGCTGGGTGTCCGGCCAGTGGGTCGACGAATCGCCAGCGGCGCCAGAGCCGTCGTCGGTGCCGCCCAGCACGAACCCGGGATTGCAGCAGGTCCGCGCACCGGCACACCCGTACGCCTCAACGACGCCGCCGACGGCGCGCTCCAGCACGACCGTGACCGGCACATCAGCCGGGCTGCTCGTTTGCTGCGTGCTGCTGATCCTCGGCTCGTTCACGCCTTGGATCACGGTCTCCTTCGCCAATCAGAGCCTGTCGGCTGCCGGCACCGATTCGTCCATCTCCGACTTGATCGGGATCAACGGTTGGATCACCTTCTCGGCCGGCATCCTTCTGTTCGTTCTCGTGTGCATGATGGTCGTCTCGGGTGAACCCCTCTTCCGCACTCTGGCACTCGTGATCGCGCTCGTTACGGCCGGCGTCGCCATCTACGACCTCGTGCGCATCCTGCAGAAGATCTCGCAGGCCTCCTCACCCAGCGTCAACGGGATCCCCGTCTCAGGGTTGAGACCCGACAACAGCATCGGCTGGGGCCTGATCGTCGTCGTCATCGGGGCCATCGGGGCTCTGATCTGCGCTGTGGGCGAATCCAGGAACGCGTAGGCCGAACCCGGCCGGAGGGCCGCCCCGGGGTACCCTCAGTGCCTAGACCCACTTGACAGTCTGATTCGGAACAGATGAGGCAAGTTTTGCGTCAGGCAGCCAGCCGGGCCGTGCGGACTGCATGGTCGAGCTCGCGCTCGTAGGTTCTCCAGGCGGCGACGAGTGGGCGTGGCGCTGGCGGAGACGGGCGCGCCAGATCGGCAAGATCTGTGAGAGCCGGGACGACCACGCGGGTGGCGAGCTGGGTGAAGAAGGCGCTGACACGGAGCCCGTGAGGTGTGACGCGATAGGTGTTGGTCCCGTCCACGCGTTCGATGAGGGCCTTCAGACGGAGTCGCCGCAGGTCATAGGAGGCCTGGGCCGAGGAGTAGTCCGTGCGCCAATGAGCGGTCATCTGGGCTCGTAGGGACTTGTTGGTCAGTCCGCCGATGACGTGGGCGAAGGCGGCGATGGAACCGAGGAGAGCCATAGTTCTGGGGTCTCCGAAGCGCAGGCCGGGGGCACGCTGGCCGTCGTGGACGCTTGGGAGGACGATCGACTCGAGTGTGGCCGGGTCGGGTAGGCCCGGCCGTCCCTCGCCGAGAGTGGCCAAGAAGCGGGCATTGGTGTCGGCCCCGGCTCGGCGCAGTGCGTTCCAGTTCTCGGCGCTCAGCGTCTTGTGCAGGGCGAAGTCCCTGGCGTTGTTCACCGTGGTCTCGACGCGCAGGGCCCGGCCTTCTTTGAGGTAGGCCTTGGCCTTCGATGACTTGTAGTGGACCTGGAGCTGGGGTGCGGTGTCGCGGGTGATGACCTCGGTGGCGAAGCGTCCTGGGGTCTTGGACCTGGCGCCGCTGAGCACGCGGCGATCGACGAGCAGGGAGACGCGCTCGGGACGACCGAGATCGAGGTGGTCGCCGATGGCTGCCTCGAACCAGGCCCGGGCCCGGCGCGGCTGGTCGAACACCGCGGTGTCGGAGACCTCGAACTGGGCGAGGGAGAAGGACCATTCGAACCCGGCTGCGCGATCGTGGGCGCAGAGGGGGTCGGGGACGACGGTCATCATGCGGGCCAGAAGTCCGCGCAGATGGCCCGCACCGAGACGGGCGCAGATGCGATGGGCGAGGGCGGGGTCCTCGACGCTGCGCAGTCCATTGTCGAGGGCCTCGTAGCCGACCCCGGCCTTGGTCAGCTGGCATTTGGCCCACTCGTGCCCGTTGGCGCAGCACCACAGCGGGTAGGGCGCGTAAGTGCAGATCTTGACGAAGGCCGGTCCCCATTCAGGGTCGGCGAAGTAGAAGTACCAGTGGTCGGGCACCGATGACTGACGACGCCAGGCCATGTGGGGATGACTCGGGCGATGCCCGGGGTGGGTATCGTCGACGTAGCCGCGCCAGACCGAAGTCCGTTCCTGGGCCTTGCCCACCAGCACCAGCCCTGGGCGACCAGTTGCCGTGGCAGCGTCTTGGAAAGGACGCGCCAGGTCCTCCTTGGACTCTCCGGTCTTGAAACGCACGACCGGGACGCCGGTCCTTGCCTCGAGCGCCTCGAGCTCGGCGACGAGCCGTTCGTGGTTGCGGTTGAGCAGGGCTGGGGAGGGAATGGTTCCTCCCCAGTTGAGCAGGAACTTGACCAGTCCGAACTCGTATTGGATGCCCGGGATGTACCCGCGGACACCGATGCGGTCCACCGAGGTACAGCGAAAGCTGACGTGCTCGTCCAGTAGCCTGGCCACGGTCCCCATGGCGGCCTCCTCTCCGACCGTTGCCGCGGTCGATCAGCAGTTATGTGTCGAGGGAGGACGTTATGGGGGCCTTCGCGTCTCTGCTGAAAGTGGGCACAGGGCCGGCTTGGCCGGCCCGGCACCGATTCAACGAGAACCAGACCGCCCCACCGCGAGCGAACTCAGACCAAGCTGAAGGTCGACAATCGTGAGCGCACCGCGACGACGTCGGTGGGTCTGAGATCGCTCGCTAAAAGTAGATGATCCCCTTGGCCCGTTCGGTGACTTCGTCGAGGTCGTCGGTCCAGGCGCCGGTCGAGAGGTACTTCCAGCCGCCGTCGGCGGAGACCACCACGATGGCCGCCGCCTCTCCTTCGGGCAGCGACGCCGCGCACTTGACGGCGCCCGCCAGGGCCGCCCCCGTCGAGATACCGGCGAAGATCCCCACGTCGGTCAGGCGCCGGGTCCACTCGATCGACTCCCGGGGCCGCACCACGGTCTTGCGGTCCAACAGCTCGGCCCCGCCGAGGTTCTCGAAGATGGGCGGGATGTAGCCGTCGTCGAGGTTGCGCAGCCCGTCGACCATCTCGCCGGCCGGCGGCTCGACGGCCCAGATCTGCACGGCATCCCCCAACTTCTCGCGCAGGAAGCGACCCACCCCGAGCAGCGTCCCTGACGTCCCCAGCCCGGCCACGAAGTGCGTCACACCGGGGCAGTCCCGCAGGATCTCCGGTCCCGTCCCCTCGTAGTGCGCCCTGGGGTTGGCCGGGTTTCCGTATTGGTAGAGGAAGACCCACTCGGGGTGTTCTTGGGCCAGGGCCCGAGCCGCGCGCACGGCGCCGTTCGAGCCTTCACTGCCGGGCGACTCGATGATCTCGGCGCCCCAGAGTTCCAGCAGCTGGCGGCGCTCGATCGAGACGTTGGTCGGCATGACGGCCTTGAGGGTGTAGCCCTTGACCCGGCACACCATGGCCAGCCCGATGCCGGTGTTGCCCGACGTCGGCTCCATCAGCACCTGATCCGGCTTGCCCGGCACCAGGACCCCGGCGCGCTCGGCGTCCTCGACGAGGGACAGCGCGACCCGGTCCTTGACCGAGCCGCCGGGGTTCTGCCCCTCGAGCTTCATGTAGATGTGCGCGGCGGGATTCGGGCTGAGCGCGCTGATGTCGACCATCGGCGTGTTGCCGATCATGTCGAGCACCGACGGGTACAGCGTCATGCTGGCTCCGAGCCCCGGACCGGTCGGCCTCAGCCCCCGGCCACGGCCGGCAGGATCGACACCTCAGCGCCGTCCGTGACGGGGGTGTCGAGGCCCTGCAGGTACCGCACATCGTCGTCGTCGACGTAGATGTTCACGAACTTGTGCAAGGCACCCTCCTGGGTGAGCACTTGGCCCGCCATCCCGGGGTACTCGGCCACGAGCTTGGAGAGGACCTCGCCGATGGTGGCGCCGTCCACGCTGACGACGGCGGCGCCGGCGGCTTGACTGCGCAGGACGGTCGGTAGACGGACTTCGACGGCCACGGGGCCTCCTCGCTGCGTGCTCTCGGATGCTGACCGGCCGCCCCTTCGGGCAAGCCCGGCTGATTGTTGACTGATTCGGTAACGATTCTACAAGGAGCCGGGGGTGCTTATCCGGGGACCTCGAGACCCGGGACCTCGAGACCGGGCACCTCGACGGGTTCCTCGGCGATCCGCCCGTCCCGGATCAGGTAACTGCGCACCACGGGGTAGGAGTCACGCAGAGAGACGAGGACGTAGTGCCACCCGGGATCGGCCGCCTGCGCCACGTCGGTCGGCGAAGGGTAGGCGTCGGTGTGGGTGTGGGAGTGGAACACGCCCATGATGTCGCCGCCGAGCTCCTGGGCGGCGCGGTCGACCCGTAGCATCTCCTTGGGGTCGATCTCGTACACCATCGCCGAGGCCGCGGCGTTGGCGGTGACGAAGAGGTGGGTCGCCTCGTCCCCTCCGTACGAGCCGACCAGGAGGCCGCACGCCTCGTCGGGCAGACCGGCCAGGCAGTGGGCCACCATCTCCATGTAGAGAGTGCGGGAGAAGCGGAGCACCCATGAAGGGTACCCTCGTACCCCTCATGGCCAGGGCGAAGAAGCAGATTGCCAAGCGGGCTGCTGCACGCGAGGAGCGCAACGGCGACCGTACGGTCGCCACCAACCGGCGCGCCCGGCGCGAGTACGAGTTCCTCGAGACCTTCGAGGCGGGCATCGTGCTCCAGGGTTCCGAGGTCAAGTCGCTCCGGGAAGGCAACGCACAGCTGAACGAGGCCTACGCCCGGGTGGACGGCGGGGAGATGTGGTTGTTCCAGCTGCACATCCCGCCCTGGCAATTCGCCACCGGCTTCGGTGCCCACGACCCCGACCGCAAGCGAAAGCTGCTGCTGCACCGGACCCAGATCGACGAGCTGATGGGCAAGACCCAGCAGCAGTCCCTCACCCTGATCCCGACCTCGCTGTACTTCCGGGACGGGAAGGCGAAGGTGCAGTTGGCCCTGGCGAAGGGCCGCCGCCTCTATGACAAGCGCAACGTGATCATGGCCCGCGACGCCGAACGGGAGGCCGCCCGGGCCAGTAAGGAGATGGGCCGCTGGAGCGGCGAATAGCCGGCCCGCTCACGGGACGGCCGACACACCACCGGCGGCGCCCTAGGATGCACGGGTCGATCACGGTGGTCGGCGACAACCCAGACATGGGGGTGATTGGTTTCGACTTCGGTCGTCAAGGTAGGAGAAGCGAGCCGTGGTCTCCGGAGCCACGTTAAAGAGCCGGAACCAAAAACAAACGCCGAGCCTCAGCTCGCGCTCGCTGCTTAAGTAGCGACGTCCGCCCGGTCCCCGCCCTACGGATCGGATGTCGGGCGTCATTCAGTAGGGCTTACTCAGCGCCTCACACCAACTGAACGCTGAGGACAACTTCGTTGGTTACGGGGCGGCACTGCCGCCGGCAGAAGTGCCGCCCCCGACAATCTGATGCCGGCTGCGCTCGGAGAAGGCCTACTGCGGCTCCGGAGGACGCGGGTTCGAATCCCGCCACCTCCAAGGGCTCTCACGCGGAATCGTGAGGGTCGTTGGAGGTGCGCCAACGTCCCCGGCACGTTACAGGATGGCGTGCGCCCATGCGATGGCGTCACTCATACGGACGCCTGATGGCTGCGGGCTCGTCCAGAGCTCGGGGTTCTCTGGCCGATTGTGGTCTCGAACGCCGTTTCGGTGATGAGCGGTTTCACCATCGTGGAAGTACCTTCCGAGCAGATCCCCTTCCACGAGAATGTGCTCGAAGACTAACGGACCACTCGTGGCACGAGGATGACCGGGCGCAGGACGCCTACTCTGACAGACCGAATGGACCAACCCAGGCGATTTTCATGACCCGATCCCCGGTGGTGTAGACGAGTTGTCACGAAATGACCGAAACTCGAGCTCGCCAAGGCCAATAGCCGTTTCGACGGGCTACCGGCCAGCGCGGCTTCTCCTCCAAGTGCTGCACGTGCAGCCGAGGGGAGATCGCACCCACATCAGCAGGTCCCTCTGGGCGATGATCGTCGTGCTCATGATGGCGGACGCCTCGCTCTTAGGAGGGACATTGCGCGGTGGGGATGCCGGGGCGGCTGGAGCGCCCCCGACGAGAGCAGCCGTGGGCAAGGCCGGACTCGTTCCGGTTGGAAGCAAGAACCTCGGACCGGCCGCATCGAGCACTCCGCTCTCGCTCAACGTCGTCCTATCGCCCAGGGACCCGGCCGCGCTGGACGCCTTCTTACAGCAGGTCTACGACCCGAGTTCCCCCAGATATCACAGGTTCCTGGCCAGGGGAGCCTTCGGAGCGGACTTCGGCGCGTCCAAGACCACGATCGCGCGCATTTCCTCGACGCTGCGCTCCGAGGGGCTCAATCCGGGAACCGTAGATCCGAACGATCTGATCATCCCCGTGCAAACGACCGTATCTGCCGCCGAGTCCGCCTTCAACGTGCGGATTGACAGCTATCAACTCCCCTCCGGGCGTCGTGTCCACGCCAACACCACACCGCCCCAGGTGCTTTCGTCGATCGCGTCAGATCTCGTCGACGTCGCCGGCCTCTCGGACGTCGCGCAGCTCCAGCCGAGCGAACGACAGTCCGCAACGCGAGCCGGTACGCCAGTGCAATCACAGGCTCAGCTCGTCCCGGACTCCTCGGACCCGTCACCCTGCTCCGCCGCATCCAGCGTCAGCGGGTCGTACACGGCGAACCAACTCGCTCACGCCTACGGCTTCGATACGGGAGCCTACGACCAAGGTCAGCTCGGGGCAGGCCAGACGATCGCGCTCTTCGAGCTCGAACCGTTCTCGTCGAGTGATATCGGGACCTATCAGACCTGTTATGGGATCTCCACGAACGACACGATGGTCAACGTCAAAGTGAAATCCGTGGACGGCGGGGCCGGCTCGGGCTCCGGCTCGGGTGAGGCTGCCCTAGATATCGAAGACGTGACTGGGCTCGCGCCGGCTGCGTCCATCGACGTCTATGAGGCCCCCAACACGGATACCGGGGTCCTCGACGAATACGCGCAGATAGCGGACGACGACTCCGCCCAAGTCGTTTCGACGAGCTGGGGACTGTGTGAAAAGTCGGAAGGCATGTCGAGCGCAAACAGTGAGGAGGCAGACTTCGAACAGATGGCGGCCCAGGGCCAGAGCATGCTGGCCGCCACCGGCGACGACGGATCGGAGGGCTGTGGGACCGACTCCCTCGCGGTTGACGACCCGGCTAGCGATCCCTACGTGACTGGCGTCGGCGGCACGACCCTCGGCTCAATCGGTCCTCCGCCGACCGAAACCGTATGGGACGAATCGTCCCGGCATGCGGGCGCTGGTGGCGGAGGGATCTCTGCGTTCTGGCGCATGCCGAGCTGGCAGACAACGATAGGCGTGAACGCCGACTCGAGCGCCAAATCCTGCGCCGCTCCTGCTGGCAGCTACTGCCGAGAAGTGCCGGATGTCTCTGCCAGTGCCGATCCTTACGACGGCTACACGATCTACTACAAGAACGACTGGCAGACGATAGGCGGGACGAGCGGCGCGACTCCACTGTGGGGAGCGCTCGTCACGCTCACCGATGAGGGGTGTAGTGCCTCGGCGGGGTTCTTGAACCCGTCGCTGTATGCGCACGAGTCAGATCTGAACGACATCACGTCCGGGGACAACGACTACACCGGGACCAATGGTGGCCTCTACCCGGCGACCACCGGGTACAACATGGCCTCCGGCCTTGGCACTCCGACCGCGGCGCTCTTCGCTCCCGGCGTGCTTTGCCCAGCGCCGACGCTGGTTGTTTCCACCGAACCTCCCTCGAGCGTGCCCGCGGACTCGAGCTTCCCTGTGGCCGTGTCCGTCGAGAACTCCTTGGGCAACGTGCTGACCAACGATGACACGACTTTGGTTTCCTTGGGCATTACCTCGGGCACCGGGACCTACGGCGCCACCTTGAACTGCGCGGGAGGCAACAGCGCCACCGTCATCTCGGGCGTGGCCACGTTTAGCTGCTCCATTAACGACCCCGGTCCCGGCTACACGCTGACCGCCGGCGCATCCGCTCTTGGCACGGTCGTGTCCTCGAGTTTCGCCGTCAGCACCGGCACCGTTCCGGTGTTGACGACCCAGCCCAGGAGCCAGACCTTCAGCTCGGGCGGAACGCTTACCTTCACCGCCGCGGCCAGCGGCACGCCGACCCCCACCGTGCAGTGGCAGTACTCGACCAACGCGGGCAGCACGTGGACCAACCTGGCGGGGACGACTTCGACCTCGCTCACCGTGAGTTCGCTCACCAGCTTCGAGAACGGCTGGGAGGTCCGGGCCGTGTTCACCAACGTGGCCGGCTCGGCCACCTCCAACGCGGCGACGATGACCCTGACCGGCGCACCGGTGTTGACGACCCAGCCCAGGAGCCAGACCTTCAGCTCGGGCGGAACGCTTACCTTCACCGCCGCGGCCAGCGGCACGCCGACCCCCACCGTGCAGTGGCAGTACTCGACCAACGCGGGCAGCACGTGGACCAACCTGGCGGGGGCGACTTCGACCTCGCTCACCGTGAGTTCGCTCACCAGCTTCGAGAACGGCTGGGAGGTCCGGGCCGTGTTCACCAACGTGGCCGGCTCGGCCACCTCCAACGCGGCGACGATGACCCTGACCGGCGCACCGGTGTTGACGACCCAGCCCAGGAGCCAGACCTTCAGCTCGGGCGGAACGCTTACCTTCACCGCCGCGGCCAGCGGCACGCCGACCCCCACCGTGCAGTGGCAGTACTCGACCAACGCGGGCGGCACGTGGACCAACCTGGCGGGGGCGACTTCGACCTCGCTCACCGTGAGTTCGCTCACCAGCTTCGAGAACGGCTGGGAGGTCCGGGCCGTGTTCACCAACGTGGCCGGCTCGGCCACTTCCAACGCGGCGACGATGACCTACTCATAGGCTGGCGGCCGATCGGGTCAGCGCGGCTGATCTGATCGACCGACGCGCCCTCAACGAGGTACCGGCCCAGCACTATCCTTGAGACCCTGACCGGTTCTGTGAGCGCACCTCCCACTGAGGGCACCAGGCGGCGCGAGCCATGCCAAGACAACGCGGAGGGACGGTCAGCGGCTAGGAAGGGCAAGGTGGCTCAGAGAAGCCGGCGAAACGACATCCAGGGGCTCCGAGCGGTCGCGATCCTCGCCGTCGTCGCCTACCACGCCGGCCTGCCCGTTCCGGGGGGCTACGTGGGCGTTGACGTCTTCTTCGTCATCTCCGGATATCTGATCACCCAGCTCCTCTGGGGTGAGATTTCCGCCGGCGGACGCCTTTCGTTCGCCGGCTTCTACGCTCGTCGGGCTCGCCGCCTTCTGCCGGCGGCCGTGCTGGTGATCGTGGTGACCGTCGTGGTCTCGGTCGCCGTGCTCGGTCCCCTCGAGGCGAAGGCGGTCGCCAAAGACGCCGTGGCGTGCGCCCTCTACGTCGGCAACTATCGATTCGCCTTACAGGCGACCAACTACCTCAACGCACAAGGGCCGGTGTCGCCCCTGCAGAATTACTGGTCGCTGGGCGTAGAGGAGCAGTTCTACTTTGTCTGGCCCGCACTGCTCCTCACCGCCTCGCTCATCGGCCGCCGTTCCCGGGGCCGCCACCAACGGACTTCGACGGATCGGTCTCGCATGGCCGTGATCGGCGCCCTGGCGGTCATCGGAGCCCTCTCCTTTTGGATGTGCGTCTCCTTGACGCGGACGGACCAGCCCTGGGCCTTCTTCTCACTGCCCACGAGGGCGTGGGAACTTGCGGTGGGCGGACTCCTCGCGCTCGCCGTGCCCCACGCTCGACGGATCCCGGCGTGGGCTCTGGCGGCGATCGGCTGGGCGGGCCTCGGCGCTGTGGCGTGGTCGCTTGTCGCGTTCGGCCCACAAACACCCTTTCCAGGGCCGGCCGCACTTGTCCCGGTGGCGGGCACCGGAGCGGCGCTCGCCGCGGGTACCCGCAATTTGACGGCGGGGCCGGCGCGGCTGCTCGGTCTGCCTCCCCTGCAGCTGATAGGCGCCGTCTCCTATACCTGGTACCTCTGGCATTGGCCGGCGCTCGTGCTTGCTCCATACGTCGTGGGGCACCGTCTCGGACTCGCGCAGAACGTGGCCGTCTGCCTGTTCAGTCTGCTGCTGGCGGCCCTGACCACCGTCCTTCTCGAGCAACCGGTCCGGCGGTCAGCATGGCTCGCGGCTCGCACCACACGCAGCCTCGTCGCCGGCGGAGCGCTCAGTCTCGTCGCCGCGTTCACGGCTGTGGCAGTTGTGGTGGCCGTACCACCACCGGTGGGCAGCGGCCACGCCACCGCCTCACGACTGGTGACAGGCCACATCACTGGCGGCGACTCGTCCACGTCGACAGCGGTGGCAACGGCCGACTCGCTCGACGAGCAGGTCAACCGACTGGTGTACGAGTCGCTCGCCAACTCACAAGTACCGGCATCGCTCACCCCATCGCTCACCGACGCGGCGGCTGACGCCCCCGTGCCGTCCAATGACGGCTGTTTCGACAACTTCACCGATGCGTCCGTACATCCCTGCCTGTACGGCGACACGACGTCCTCACGCAGCATCGTGCTCTTCGGGGACTCGCACGCCCTCATGTGGTTCCCCGCCCTAGACAACCTCGCCAACAAGCAGCACGACGCCCTGGTCGTCATGACCAAGGCGACGTGCCCGCCCATTGACATCACCCTCTTCAGTCCTGATCTTGGACGTACCTACACCGAGTGCAACGAGTGGCGTACCGCCGAACTCCAACGCATGTCGGTGCTGCGCCCGGCCGTCGTAATCCTCGGGTTCTCCCGCGAGTACGGCATCGCCGACGACCATGTCGTCGTCGACGGGCCTGCGTGGCTGTCCGGGTTGGGCGAAATGATCACCACGATCGAGCGCGACACCGACGCCCGGGTGGTGCTCATGGGCGACGATCCTTACCCTCAGCAGTCGGTGCCCGATTGTCTCAGCCAGCATCTGGACGACACGCCGGCGTGTGCGATCCCGAAGCACTATCCCTTCTACAACCCCGGCGGGATCCCGCAGGAGAAGGCCGTTGCCGCATCTACAGGGGCCGGTTACGTCGACACGGACCCGTGGTTTTGCATCGCGTCGACCTGCACCGTGATAGTGGGGAACATGCTGGTCTACCGCGACGCCGATCACATCACCGCCACCTACGCCAGCTGGCTCACGCCGGTCATCGGCGCTCACCTGGACGCCGCAACCGATGGCGCGTTCTGACGAAGCAAGCTCGAAATCGTTTTGATGATGGGCATGCCTGGCGTTCCGGCGCCATGGATGATGGCACCCGGATCGCTCGGTTGCTGGTCGAGTCGCCGCTCCTCATTGCGCCCGCGTTACACGGTGCGGTGTGACCTGGAGGCGCTCGGCTAGGCGACCACGGTGTGATCGGCCCAATCTTCTCTGACCCCCATCCGAGTACGCCACGGGCACGGGCGCTCGCCCCGCTGTACGTCGTTGTGTTCGTGGGCTTCCTCGGTTACAGCCTGATGATCACCGTCTTCACGCCGATGATCCTGGTGAACGACAACGCATGCTCCCGACTTCTTCGAGCGCTGCCATGCGCAGCATCGTGCTCGGCTTGTTGCTCTGCCTCTATCCCCTGGGCCAGTTCGTCGGAGCGCCTATCCTCGGGGCACTGTCCGACCGGGTGGGCCGGCGGCCAGTCCTCCTCGGCTCCCTGGCGGCATCGACCGTCTGGTACGGGGTGATCGGAGCAGCCCTGGTCGTCCAGAGTCTCCCGCTCCTGATGGTGGCTTCTTTTCTCGGCGGCCTGGGTGAGGCCAACATCTCCATCGCCCAGAGCTCCATCGCAGACTCGACCCCCTCGACCGACCGAAACCGCCTCTTCGGCTACGTCTACCTGAGTTCCAGCCTGGCCTACGTCGTCGACCCGTTGGCCGGTGGACAACTGGCTGACCCCCAGCTGGCCTCGTGGTTCGGGTACCCGACACCGTTCTTCGTCGTCGACGCCCTCCTCGCGCTCACCCTGTTCGGGGTGGCCTTGCTCTTTGCTGAATCGCATCGTCCTTCTGGGCGGGGCGGCGGCGGTTACCTGAAGAGCTTCACCAACCTGGCCACGGTGATCACCGACCGGCGAATACGCCCCCTCTACCTCGTCAATTTCCTGCTGTACCTCGCCATCTTCGGATTCTTTCGCGTGTACCCCATGTACCTGGTGCGGGTCTTCCATCTCGGCGTGGCAAGAGAGTCCGTCTTCGTCGCCTGGGTAGCTGTTCCCATCGTCATCGCCAACCTCTGGCTGGTCGGTCGGCTGTCGCGACGGTGGTCGGTCGCGATTCTCACGGTGGCCTCCGGGCTCGCCACGGGGGTGCTGCTCGTGCTACTCCCCTTCCCCGGTGTCCTCAACCTCTTGTGGCTGACCCTCGGCCTGACGGCCTTGGCCCTTGCTATTTGTCTGCCCTCGTGCGCGACCCTGCTGTCCCTTGCGGTGGACGACGCCAAACAGGGACAGGTCATGGGGAACAACCAGTCTCTCCAGGTAGGAGCAGAGGCGCTCGCCGGGGTGGTGGGCGGGCTGGCCGCCGCGGCCTTCATCGAACTGCCATTCGTCGCGTTCGGGACGGCGGCGTTGCTCGGCGTGAGCCGACTTTGGAGAACCGGGCTGGTCGGGCCAGCAGGTGCCGGTCATCGCACAATGGTCCTCCCCGGCTCCGATCCGACGGCCTGACCCACAGAGAGCCGACCTGAGACTGAGGCGACGGCATGGTTCCTGATCGAGATTGCCCAGCTCCACTGCGCTGGTAGCGCAGCTGCTCCCGGATTGAGCGCGTCAGTTGAGCGACGACATTGCCCTGAGCCGAAATTCTTGCTCTGACCTGGACTTCTGCTGGGCGGAACAATCCCTCCCCCTCCACGAAACCTTGCCTGCGAACACGCAGGTCAACACGCAGTGGCGGTCGCGTTCCGGCGGCTCCCAGAACACCAAGCGAGACGGGATCCGGGTCCAGGCGCAGATAGTCATTCGGCGGCGTCCAAACCATCTGTGATCGGTCCGTGGGGTGTGGCGTCCAGGATCGGTGAAAGCCCGAGGCCCCCATAGACCCACCGCCGCGTCATACTCGTTCAGTCCAGATCTACGAGAGCAGCCGTGGCGCGACGTGCGATGGTCCCGTACCCGTGATTCACTCCGGCAGCCTTCGCTCTGGTGAGCAGCTCCTGCGCGCTCTCAATGTCGCCAGAACCGTGTCGTTCCAACAGCATCTTTCCCCAAGAGAGATCGGAGCGAGCCGCAAAGTACTTCGCGCCGGCCCGGTCACTGGCCGCGGCAGAATGCGAGAAATATGACTCTGCCTCGCCAAAACGACCAAGGACCGTGGCCAGGCCACCCAGGGTGCGGCTGATCGGGCCGGATGTGGCAACGTCGGTATAGAGCCACTGGTCCGCGAAGGGAGCCAGGCGTTCGAGTATTGGACCAGCGAATCCGGGGTCTTGGAGTTCGACGGCCGCGTCGGCGTATGCGATCATCCCAGTGAGCCAAGTTGGGTCAAGTGGCAGCTCGAACCCGGTCGTCGCAAATCCCTCCAAGAGGTGCCGTGATTCCTCGACATGGTCGGCTTCTGAATGTGCCAGAGCAAGAACCGCGACGAACACCGGTAAGCCGGGATTGTCGTCGATTGCTTGCATGATCATCGGGACCAGATCACCCAATGTCCCGCGCCAAAGGCTCACCATGATGAACTGCGCGCCGAAGATGACAGCGGCGTCCGGCTGACCACCATCGAGGCCGATCTGAAACGCCTCCGTCGCCCACCTTTCTGCTTCATCGGTCTCACCCACGATCAGAGCCCTAGTCACACGCTGGAGAGTGTGCACCCAAGTCAGGAAGGGCTGATCGAGCTGCTCGACGAGAGGCCTCTTTATCTCAAAACAGCGGTCCATCTCCACGATGTCTCCCGAACATGCGGCGGTGAACCGACGACCACTCGCGGC
The DNA here is from genome assembly GCA_963787525.1 of uncultured Acidimicrobiaceae bacterium. Taxonomy (GTDB): domain Bacteria; phylum Actinomycetota; class Acidimicrobiia; order Acidimicrobiales; family RAAP-2; genus Bog-473. The sequence continues at coordinate 329,695 of CAWBDK010000002.1, forward strand.
CGAGCACAAGAGCAGGGGGTCGCCGATCCGTTCAGCCCGGACGAGAGCGTCAGATGTCCGAGCCAAGGACCACTGGAGCAAGGGCGGCACGGCCAGTGGCAGTGAAACGTGGTTGAGAACTCGCACGATGGTGACATCATCGCCACTGTGCTCTGCGAGAGCGATTGCCTCGTCTGCAAGGTCCTTGCGACGATCAAGAGGGCTCCCGATTGTCAGCTCAGAGCACAATATGGCGAGCAGAAGTGCGCGCTCGGCACGTTCGACTGGGAGTCGAGACAGAGCTATCTCCAACACCTCGACCTTTTCCGCGTCGATGGTGTCCACTGTGCTGAATGTCCCTCGGTCATTGGCCAGCGTTGCGGCGACCAGTCGGTCGGTGTCACCGGTATCGATTGCCAGCCGCGCGGCGCCAAGAAGAGTGTCTCGAAAGCCAGGATCTCCCGTCTGACGCTGAGCGCTCCCAAGTCCAATGCGAAGATCGAGACCAAGCTCGTCATCCACTTCGTCAGCGCGGGCAAAGATGTCCAATGCCTGCGAGTAGTAGCGGAGCGCGTCGTCAGGTGCCAGACCGATCAGCGCTGCATCGGCAGCTTGGCGCGAATATTCGATCGCCTTCATCAGGTCCACTGGCTGAGTGGCATTGAACCAGTGGCGTGCAAGTTCACCTACTCGTGCTCCTGGCCTCTCGCCGCAGAGTCCCTCCAGACCTTCGGCGACCTGGCGGTGCGCACGCGCTCGGCGGGTTGGACCAAGGTCCTCGTACAGAGTGTGCTGAACAAGGGCGTGAGCGAAGATGTAGCGACCGGGCGCATTCGTCAGTTCGCGAACCAATGCGACTGCGGCCGCAGCGTCGAGGATGTCGAGCACTTCCTCTTCGGGGCTACCTGTGGCACGGGCCAAGAGCTCAAGATCGAAGTCCCGACCGATGACCGCTGCCACGGACAACACGTGTTCGGCCGCTGGTCCCAGTCGTCCGACCCGGGCACCAATCACTACGCGCACACTCTCGGGCAGGGCGATCTGCTCGGGAGGGCCTTGCGCCGTCCATCGACCGGCGGGGTCCTGGTAGATGGCACCGGTCTCAGAGAGGTGTCGCAGAACCTCGCTCACGAAGTATGGGTTGCCGTCCGTCTCGCTATGGACTGCGTGGGCGAGTGTCACCCCGGCATCATCCATAGCCTGGCCGGCGGCCGCCTCCATCAGAGAAAGCACCCCCGTATCGTCAAGCCCGGTCATTGCAATCCGGGAGACCCCGCTCTGTCGATGCAGCGCGGCGAGGGTCTCGACGAGGGGGTGGTTTCTCGACAGCTCACCGTCGCGATACGTCGCGATTACGAGCACCCGCATGATTTGATCGGCCGCGATCAAATGCCGCAAAAGCAGCAGACTCCCTCTGTCGGCCCATTGCAGGTCCTCCAAGACGAGCACCACAGGCTGGTCTTCCGATGCCTTCGCCAACAATCGCACCACTGCGGCGAAGAGCAGGAATCGCTCGGTGTCGGCGTCGGTGGCCTTCGAGACAGGGAGTTCAGGGAGCCTCCTCGAAAGGGCTGGAACCAGTCGAACCAGATCCGCTCCCTCCGCTTCGACATGAGCGAGGAGACGGTCCTCGCCGGCGTGGGTGACATAGTGGTTCAGGGCCTCGGCGAAGAGCTGGTACGGGGTTGCGAGGTCCTCTTCGCAGTGGCCGAAGAGGACGCAGGCCCCATCGTCGAATGCAGCCCGCGCCGCCTCGGCCACCAATGCCGTCTTTCCGATACCGGCCTCACCCGAGATCAGGAGGACCTCGCGCACCTGGTCTCCGGCGACGCGCTTGTTCGCCTCGGCAATCGCTTGTGTCTCCGTCTCTCGTCCGACAACACCGACCGTGGGTCGCACTGCCAGACGGCCTGGGAGGGGAATGGCGATACTCGCATCCGCCGCCCCGATCGGCTCCCAGAGCACCTCGACGGTTTCGACCGCGTCGGATAAGCCTTTCAGACGGAGCTCGCCGAGGCTGCGGCACTGGTAGGGGCTACGGCGACCGGCCATCAAACGAACCACCTGGGCCGCGAGGACCTGCCCCCCTTCACAGGTGGCACAGAGCCGGGCCGCCTCGACGACGGGATCGCCAAAGTAATCGTCGCCCTCTCTGGTGACGTCGCCTTGGCTCAAGCCAACCCGCAGGCCAATCGCGAGCTCACGGCCGCGATTGTCCAATTCAACGCCCTGCTGCATGGCGACCCCACAGGCCAACGCCGCTGATGCGGAGTCGAAGACCGCCATGAGTCCGTCACCCAGGTTCTTCACCTCGGTACCACCGGTCTCGGCCAAGGCTTGGCGTAAAATCGAGAAGTGCCCGCGACGGACCTCATCGGACTCTTCGGGTGAGAAGCGTTGCGACAGCTCCGTCGAACTCACGATATCGGTGAACAGGACCGCCACGTTCTCGGTGGTCATCGACGACGCCCTCCTGCCAGCACAGTCTTACGGTAGCCAGAGCTGAGAGCGACCGCCCGAGCAAATCGCGGAGTCGACCCAGCGAGAGGAATATCCAATCCGCAGCCTGGACCGCGCCCTGTTTGCCTCTGGGCCGGAGTGAGGTGATCGAACGTGGCGCGAAGCCATCATAGCTCTAGAGAGGCACTCTTCTCGCGTCGGACCTACTTGGCTGCGCGACCGGGAGTGCGCCGGCGCCGGCGCGCGACGACAACCAGAGCCGATCCCAACAGCAACGTCGCCACCCCGATCAGCCACTCCTCGGACAGCAGCGCCCCGGTGAAGGCAATCGCCGGAGAGGTGCTCGGCGAGGTTTTGGGGGAGGTCGTCGCGGCCGGGGTCGTGGCGGCCGGTGACGTCGCCGGTGACGTCGCCGGGGCCGGGGTCGCGGTCACGGTGACGCTTCCCGGCACGTACGCAATGGTGTAGTTCGGATCGACGGCGCCATGGCATGTCGTCGGATAGGTACCAACCGTGTTCGAGCCGGTGGCGGTCGTCGAGCATGTCGGCGGCGTGGTCAAAGAGGACGGACTGTCACTGTTGAGGAAGCCGGAGTACGCCGCCGTGATGATGGGCGGGGTGCCGCCTTGCGTGAAGGACCCGCTCGAGGCGGTGATCGTCAGCGGGGCGGTGCCGACGACCGCCGTGCCGGGCGCGTACGTGATGATGTACGCCGGGTCAGAGGCTCCTGAGCACGTATTGGCGCCGGTGTACGTGCCCACGACCGTGGTGGCCGTGATCGTCGACGTGCACGTCGGCGGGGTCGTCAGCGGGGCTCCGATCGTAGGGCGTAGTAACAGCCGTGACCGTCGGCGTGCCGCTGCCATAGGTCGACGTGGTGGACGAGGCCGTGATCAGGAGCGGCGTCGGCGGGATCACATTCGTCGACGTCGTGTTGGTGGGGCACCCTGTGGCCGACGCACAGCCCGGTCCGGTCCAGGTACCGGTGTTCGAGATGCTACCGGTGGCATCCCCGGAGTTCGCGGTGACCTCAAACGTGACCGCCACGGACCCTCCGGCGGGTACGTTCGCGACCGTCCAGCTGACCATGTCTCCACTCACCGATGTGGAGCAGGTCGCGGGTGGCGTCACCGCCGGGCAACTGTTGGAGCCGCTGACGAGAGTGGTGCCTGACGGCACCGTGTCTCCGATGTCGACGGTTCCCGACGCGTTGCCGGTGTTCTGGGCCGTCAACGTGTAGGTGATGGGCGTCGAGGAGCCGGCGTACACGGTGGACGGGGATGCCGACTTGGTGACCGTGAAGGTGGCCGAGTTCGAGGGGCCTCCGCCCGAGCTGGCAGGACCATTCACGCTCACGGTCACGTTCACCGTCGCGCCGAGGCAGTTGTTCTGAATCACCGCTGACCCAAGGTTGAGCCACTCCAGCGTCAGGCCCGGCGGAATTCCGCTCTGAACTGACGAGCTGGTGCCCTGGCTGCCTGTCACGTAGTCCCCGTTGGGAACAGTCAGGGGCAGGTTCTCTGTCCACACTGCCGTCGGGCCGGTCTCCACCGCGCCGTTCGGGGTGAGGTCCTGCCAGGGGCTTGTTGACGGGGCCGACAGCACGAATTGACTCGCGGTGCAGGCCGGCCACGCGGGGTTCTGGATATTTGCATCCACCGTGACCCCGATGATCTGAACCTCGATCTGGTGCAGAGTCAGAGGCAGCCCGGTGAAGTTGGAGATCGAGGACCAAATCGTGTCCACGTTGTTGGGATCGATGCTCAGTGGCCCACCCTGCAGGCCGGGAGAGCTGACCGTAAATCCGTTTCCGGAGCCGACGCTCCCGCCTCCTGAGCTGCCGCCATTGGTGAAGACGTACGCGATGGCTGTTCCAGAAAGTCCAACGACGAGCGCGGCGACGACGACAATGATCGCTGCGGCTTTCCTGGCCCCCGGGCGTGTCATCAGACGGTCCGGGCGCTAGCCGCCGGCCCCGGCCAGGCGAGGCTGACGTTGCAGGTCAGGACGGAGAAGAAGGAGCGGCCATCGCGACACACCGTCATGCGCTGACGTCGATCGTCAACGTGTAGGGGCCGAAGGTCAGCGTCGAAGTCCCCACGGACGCGGTGAGCGTCTTGGGGCTCGACCCGGATGACCCCGCGCTCGATCGTCACCGCGCCGGTGATCGCGCCGGTCTCGTCGACGGCCGACGCCTGGGTGGTGGAGTAGACGACCGGGTTCTGGCCGGCGTCCCAGAAGGTGACGGCGACGACCACCTGACCGGAGGGGCCCACCCCTGTCACGGTGCAGGTCGAGCTCGCACTCGGCGTTCCACAGGAGTTCACCGGGCTTCCGGTGCTTCCGGGGCCGGGGACGATGCCCAGACCCGCGGGCGCTGTCGTGATGGTCTCCTGCTGTGTGCCGACCACGTAGCCCTGAGCGGACGCCGTGATCGTCGGGGTGCCGGGGGCGTTCGCCCCGTACCAGAACGTCCCGGTGCTCTGACCACTGGGAATGGTCACGCTCGTCAGCGGTGCCGTCGAGAACTGAGTCGATCCAAAGGTCGCGTCACCCGCGCTGCTCGTCAGGTTCACTGTAAGCGCACCACCGGTGGTGATCGGCGCACCCGAGCCCGTCCGACGGGCCACGGTGATGGGGCCGAGGTTCGAGGTGCTGGACGTGGCCCCTGACACGGCCGGCGAGGTGATGACCAGGTTTTCCGTGGCGACCGTGAGTGTGAACTTCTGCGTCGAGGTTGCGTGGGCAGCAGTCGAAGCGGTGATACAGAGCGTGTAGGTTCCGGCTGCGTCAGCGGCGGGGGTGCCCGACAGAAGGCCCGTGCTGGAGAACGAGACACCCGTCGGCAAAGTGGACGGAGCACACCCGATGAACGCAGTGTTCGAATAGGTGGGCGCTGGACTACCTGACGCCGCCACCTGGAAAGTGCCCGCAGTCCCGACGTAGAAACTTGTCGAGCTGGAGCTGGTGATAACCGGACCCGGGCTCGTCGGGTTGCTTGGGCCCGCGGCGACCGGGGCACCAGTCGAAGCCGGTCCGGAGGAAGCCTGGCTGGTAACGCCAGAGAACTGGGAGTCGGGGGCGCTCACCCAGAGCGAGCTGACGTCGTAGTAACCCGCCTCGACCTCGTAGTAGTAGGTCGTGCCCGCCGTCAGACCAGTGTCCGTGCATGACGTCGCTGCCGACACCAAAGTGATCGCCTGGTTACACGTCCCGCTGGAGACCTTTGCGTACGGCCCTGCGGACGTGGTGCTCCGCAAGACCAGATACCCGCCACCCGAAGGGAGTCCAGGCGACGCCCCCCACGACAGGGCCAGACTGGTCGCCGTCGGGCTCGCGGCAGTACCGGCACCGGCGGTGTTCAACGTGACGGCCTGGGCCGTCCCGGTACCGCTACCCGGAGTCGCGACATAAGCAATCGCTGCGGTACTCGAGGCGAGGACGAATGCACCGGCGAACAGAACGATCGGAACCCAGTGGCGACGGATGCCTCCCTCCTCGGTCCTCACGTGCCTGGGGCGTCGAGAGTGGGCACCGTGTTGGCCGATCCTTGGCATCACGAGCCGGCCGAGTCCACGTCGCCGATCCGCTGCGCTGGGGACGTGCTGTTCCCGCTTCATGACGACTGCCCCGAGAGAGTGAGGGTCACGGTGAAGGTCACGCCCTGACACGTGCTGGGTGCGTTCGGGGCAAGCTTCACGAGGTCGGGGATGGTCTGGATCCCGCTCGTACCACCTGGGCTCACCGTCACGGCAGACGGGATGGCGAAGGGCAGCGTCTGCGCGATGCTCACGTAGTCGCTTCCGCATAGCCCGGTGTTGTCGGAGACAACCGTGGCGCCTTGGGCGACCTGGTTAAACGTGAGGCCGAACGAGTTGGGGTTGTGGAGAGTGAAGTAGGCGGCACCGGCGCGACCTGGAAGGAGGTCGGCGCTCCCGGTCGTGCCGATCGCTTTGACCGTGACCGCGCTGACTGTCGAAGCGTCATTACTCGCCGAGCTGTTGGCGACGTAGGCGAATGCAGCCCCACCGCCAAGGCCCACGGCCAGGCCGCCGGCCGCGCCGACGACAGGTACCAGCCCCCACCGACGCTTCCGCGTCGCGTGGGTGCCCCATCGCTTGGTTGGGCGAGCCTCGCGCTCCGTTCCACGTGCACCGTCGCTGACGCCCAGGTCCACGGTGCCATGGACCAAAAGAGCGGCGTCGGGTGTGAGAGCGGTGACCTCCCGTGGATCGAGGGACTCAACCCTGATGGCGTGGAGAGCTCGGTGCTCGACTGAACAGAAGGGGTCCATGCGGTTCACGTGCGCCCCACGAGGGTCGTCCGTGAGGACCTGACCCTTCATGACGTGGGCACCACGTGGCTCGCTCTCGAGCTTGGCGGCCCCGTCGATGTCCAGTGTCGTGGTTGCCTCAGAGGCGGCCCTCACGTTCCGCGCAAGCTCGTCCTTCGGGTCCCCGTTCCTGCGGCGCCTCATGGCGTTGCCACCTCGGTATCGAGGCTCCTGATATGGGGGAACCGTGGCGCGTCGATCTCCGACGAGCTGCGCGCGAGGGGCGGCGCGGCGACCGGCGCGGCAGCGCTCGAAGTTGCCACCGGCCCGTTCCCACTCAATCGCTCTCGCTTCATGGATTTCAACACTTTGTCTCGTTTTTTGCTTCGCCGTTTCCCAGTTTGTGGGTGAGCCCACCGAGGGACTTCAGGAAAACTATGTCCCTGCCGCCCCTCACTGACCAGACCCTGACTACCCCGGTGTGGGCCGGGCCACGAAGCTTCCAGCTCCGCGGCCCGGCCTTTCCCGAGAAGAGTCGTCGGTAGAAGAACTCGATACCGGTTCTTATACCAACCCTTGCTGATCTCAGCTAGCAGTCACCGTGACATTCACCGTCGCGCCAAGGCAGTTGTTCTGAATCACGGATGAACCGAGATTGAGCCATTCCAGCGTCAGGCCCCCCGGAATTCCGCTCTGAACTCCCCCACTGGTGCTTTGGCTGGCAGTCACGTAGTCCCCGTTGGGAACAGTCAGGGGCAGATTCTCTGTCCAGACTGCCGTCGGGCCGGTCTCCACCGCGCCGTTCGGGGTGAGGTCCTGCCAGGGGCTTGTTGACGAGGCCGAGAGCACGAATTGACTCGCAGTGCAGGCCGGCCACGCTGGGTTCTGGATAGCTGCATCCACCGAGACCCCAGTGATCTGAACCTGGATCTTGTTCAGAGTCAAGGGCAGCCCAGTGAAGTTAGAGATCGAGGACCAAATCGTGTCCACGTTGTTTGGGTCGATGCTCAGCGGCCCACCCTGCAAGCCGGGAGAGCTGACTGTAAATCCGCTTCCGGCACCGGAGCCGACGCTCGCACCGCCTGTGGCAGAGCCGTTACCAAGGATGTACGCGGACGCGATGCCGGCACCGCCGAGGACGAGTCCGACGGTTGCCGCAATGGCCACCGCCTTCTTGTTCATAAAACGCTTCATCTCCATCTCCTTACTTGGGTTATTTTTGGGGTTGTCTTTTCTTGTGTTTGGGTTTGTAAATCTCGCCACTTCCACCATCACGTGCCCCCGCCGAGAAACCCGACGGGCCTCGAAGAACAACTTGTGCGCAACTTACGAACAGCTCAGCAACAACTCAGGAACAAGTTGTCAACAACTGCGCAAATGACTTTTAGTGCACGGCCGCCGGGAATGCAAGGGGCGTAATACACAAATTATTCGCTACCTTCGTGGTCACGAAGGAATTCTTTTGCTCATGTCTTGTAGTTACAAAGCTGGCGTTTTAACTACACGACTGGTGTTTGAACGAACAGCCAATGTGGAAACCGCGCACAGATGGAACGCTGAAGCAGACATCCAATTCGGCGCTCTATTTCCCAAAAGCGGCAGCGGTTCATTAGCCAGAGGCCTGAGTTTCTGGCTTGCGGTTTGTCCACAATAAATCGGTTAAAACCTCTGACAAAGCGTGTACGCCGGGACGTCAGATCGGTAGCCACCGGTCTCCAGAAACGGGAAGGAGCCGGCGTTCTCAGTCGCAAGAGATCGAAACGAGACGAAGCAGGCCTACGTGGAGCGATGGGTGAATGGGTCTCCGATGGTGCTTCATTCACCGTGGTGGATCGGCTTCAACCCCAGGCGCTTCGCGTCGGCGGCATCCCGCTCCGCCCATCCGGAGTGGAGAGGACGCCGAGTACCTGGTGGACCGAGATCCCCCCGTCTTCGAACGCGTTGGCCGAAGCCGCCATATAGAGCTGCCAGACGCGGGCTCGCCGCGCCCCGACCTCGGCGACTGCGGACTCCCAGTGCCGCTGAAGGTTGCCGACCCAGGCCCGGAGCGTCTTGGCATAGTGCTCGCGGAGGGACTCGACGTCGCGTGCCTCGAAGCCCGACTCCTCCATTGCCAGGACGACCTGGCCGACGTCGAACAGCTCGCCATCGGGGAAGACGTATCGCCCGATGAAGGATCTCGAGCCGATACGCGATCCGCCCACGCTCGAAATGGCGTGGTTGAGCAGCCTGCCCTCGGGCCGGAGTAGCCGACACATGGCGTCAAAGTACTCGGTGCTCTTCGAGGATCCGACATGCTCGAACATGCCGACGGACGCGATGCCATCGAATGTCCCGTCGCGCACGTCGCGGTAGTCCTGCAGACGTATTTCGACCTGTCGCTCCAACCCGGAGGCCATCACTCGGTCGCGCGCCGACTGCGCTTGCGCCGGGCTGAGCGTCACGCCAACCACCCGCACGCCGTAGTGCCGCGCTGCATGGATGGCGAAGCTGCCCCACCCACAACCGACATCGAGGATCCGCTGTCCGGTCCGTTCGGGCAGCCCGAGCTTGCGGCAGATGAGATCGTGCTTCGACTCCTGAGCCGCCTCCAAGGTGTCAGCCTCCGACGTGAACCGCGCACACGAGTAGGTCATCGCCGGCCCGAGGACCATGCCGTAGAAGTCGTTGCTGACGTCGTAGTGGTGCCGCACCACCTGGGCGTCCCGGGTACGAGAGTGCAGCCGACCCCGCGGTGATGCCTCTTCCGGAGGAGGGGCAATCGGTCGGCCGAGTGCCCCAAGCCGGTGCGCGGCACGCAGGGCCTGCCACGGAAGCCGCCAACTGCCGGTCGGACCCGAGACGGCGACGCCGCGTGCAGCACCGCCAGCATCTCGAAGATGTCCCCCTCGAAGGCGAGATCCCCTACGACGAAGGCCCGGGCCAGACCGAGCTCGCTTGGTGACCAAAGTATCCGCCGTACGGCGTCGGGCGAGCACACTTGCAGCGTGTCCCCTCCGGCCGGCCCGAGTGACGTACCGTCCCAGAACTGCACGCGCACCGGCGGCGGACCGCCGAAGAAGTGGGACAACAACGGCGCCACCGCGGCCGCAGCCCCTCCTTCCTGACGGTTCTCAACCGCCCTGGGCTGCTCCTGGCCGGGCCGCAACGGGCGCGGCCCGGAAATGAGGTCCGATCGCATCGCTGTCTCCTGGTGAACTGTTGCCATTCTACGGGGGAATGGACGGCTTCGGAAGGGGACAATTCGAGGTCGCACGGCGGGAGAGTTGCCCGCACACGTGCCCGGCAACTTGTACCGGTGACACCAAACCGTCGCCCACCGGTAAACCCGCCATCGGTTCGTAACACACCACCCAGCGGGGGCACAGACGGTCGATTTAGGCTCGTGCTCAAGCGAGACGGCCGGCACCCCTCCCCCGTTACCCCCCCCCAGAGGGGTGCCGGCCGAATCGCGGCCGAAGAGTAACCGCGCCGACCATCGCCTGCCTGTTGCAGCGCCACGGCCTCGGCCCGGCGCGGTCATTCGGTTTCTCGTCTCGGCGAACGGGCTCGCAAGATGTAAAGGGTCGCGAAGCGGGACTTCTCGCACCCACCTCCACGGTGGCTGGCGCATCAGACTTGTCGGATGCGCTCGATCTCCCCAGCGGCAGCGTGCCACCGACACGCCGGTCGGGGCGACATCGGGGCATGGTCGATGTGACAATCTTCAACTGCCGCCGGTCCCGGGCTGAGGAGAGAAATGGACATTGAAGCGCCAGTCCCCCCCATCGCCCTGACGGCACGGCTGGCCCAGGCACCCACTGCGTGGACCGACACGCAGGGTTACCTCGAGAGGGGCAGGCAGGCGTTGCGCGCCATCGAGCGCGTCCTGCCCGCGGACTGGACCTGGTCGAACAAATGAGTTCTGGACTTCGGATGTGGTGCAGGTCGGACCATACGTCACCTGGGTGATGTGACCGGGACCGGTGAGTTGTGGGGGTGCGACATCGACCCAGCCTGCATCGCATGGAATACGGAGCACCTTGGTCCATCGATTTCGTTCGTCGTCAACAACGACGCGCCCCCACTGCCTTTTGAGTCAGAGAAGTTCGACTTGGTATACGCCCTTTCCGTGTTCACGCATATCGACAGACACTGGGCGAGCTGGCTGCTCGAGTTGCATCGCGTCCTCGCCCCGGGCGGCATCTTGGTCGCGACGATCATGAGCGAGGCGATGTGCGAAGCCGTCTCCGGCCAGGAGTGGAACGAGTCCAGGGTGGGAATGAACGTCTACGAGTGCGGGCAGCAATGGGCGCTTGGCGGTCCGATGGTTCTCCACTCACCGTGGTGGATTCGCGAGCATTGGGGCCGGGCCTTCGATGTGCTGGAAGTACGAGCTCGTGACTTCTTCGCCCGATCGGGGACCGAGGCTCAGGACAACCATGGAGTGGCGGTGCTCCAGAAGACAGGGCGGCGGCCGTGACCGTGGCAGGAGCTCGAACGATTGGACCCGTCGGAGTCGAGAGAGGCGGTGGCTCTGTATCACGACGTCTTGCACCTCCGTGCCGAGACAGCGGCACTCAGAGCGCCTCAACGGCAAGAAAGCAAAGCTTGATTCTGTTGGGTCGGGAGGCCGCGGCTTTGCTTGGTGACGGTCGAGCTGGGAGGTTCTGTTCATCGGCACGTCGACCAATCGAGACGCATGTCGAGTTCTCGGCCCGAGCCGTCAGTGGCGGACCCCATCTCCCGCTTGTCTCACACGTCCACCAAGCAGCCCCGAACCATCTCGAGCTTTCCGTCGATGGCCAGCGCGCCGGCGTAGCCGTCCTGATGGTCGAGGTCCGTCACGAGAAGGGGGAATATTTCGCAGCCACATCGTCGGGCTCGACCAGCCCCGTCCCCCGGCATTTTCCCCGGGCCTCCTCCCGTACCCACGCCCGGAAGAACTCGCCGGCTCGCTCCTCATCCCGTTCAGCCTCAAGATGGTCGGCGACTTCATCTCCCAGTGCTCGGCGAGCGATGGCCACGAATTCCAGGTCGGGCCGGACGCGCTCCAGATCCACCCCGATCCTCTGTTCGCGGGCGACTGCCGACGAGCGCGAGGTCGCCGGAACGTGAGGGGCTGAAGCACAGCCACTCGCTGTCGCCAGGCCAGCGCACGACCGTTCGGCCATGGTCCCCCAGCTCGAGCACCACCGATTCCGGCCCGGTCGCAAGGTAGCGGCCCAGCACAAGTCGAAGCAGCACGCGTGCCGCTGCCCAACGTCGGCGATGGTGGTCGAACCGGAATTTGGCGGCGCGCTCGCGTTCGGCCGAGGAGAGGACGTCGGTGTCGTTGGCCCCTCCATCGACATTCGCCAGCCAGAGATGCACCTCTCCGACCGGCAGGTCCGGACCGAGCAGCGACCGACGCCACTCAGCCTGTGGACAGGACACCATTCGCCATGATGCGGTCCACACATGCCTCGATGCAACGCGCGGCCGAGGCGACATCCGGCTCTCGCATCATGGACAGGTGAGAACCCTTCACGTAGAACTCCTCTATCCCGCCGGTCTCGGCCCCATACCAGCCGCGCCAGCTGGGAGTCGTCTCGATATTCCTCGGATCGGATCAGTGCGACCGGTGCCGCACAGGGTCCGGCTCGGTACTCGAGAACCATGCCGGATGCCAGCTCCAAGAGACGGCCCTGCCGCCGTTGGGCCAGGGTCGACACCCGTCCCTGGGTGATGACATCGAGCCAGTCGGCGGCGCGGCCTCGGAAGCGTTGTCCCCGTGTTCGGTGTCGTGGGTCCGTGCTCGGAGGTGTTCCTCGGACCGCAGGAGGTCGGATCGGGAATCAGCAGCGGATTCATGCTCATCTCGGAACGGCCTCCCACCCACGTCCATTCCAGCAGACCTGCGTGCTCACCCGCGGCCAGCGGATACGCGGCCTGGAGATCCGGTCGTGCCCGGTAGGCCGCATACACGTACCGAGACACCGCAGATTCGCCGTGGACGTCGACGGGCTCACCGAGCCATTCCACGAACTCCTCTGCCGCCCGAGTGCTGGCAAAGATGTCACCCACGCGCCGGCGGGGCATCCGGCTCATAACACCGCGCCAGGTTCATCACCTCGTCGAAGCTCATCCCGTTGGCCATGCGGCGCGAAGTCCACAACGGACCCACTGAGTCGAGCGCGATCAGCAGCGACACCGCTTCCCCCGCCCTTTCCAAGAGGCGCGTCATCTCGAATGCCACCAGCGTGCCGAAGCACCGTCCCCCTAAGATGTAAGGCCCAGTCCGCTGCACACCGCGGATGGCGTGAACGTATCGTCGCGCCATCTGCCTCACCCCGACGTCGACCAGGCGACGGCCATCGAGACCCCGGGGCTGCAGGACGTAGAAGGGCTGATCGGCCCCGAGCCGACGTGCCAGAGCCCCAAAGCCGACGCTGTTCCCGTCCCCGGCGGTCACGAAGAACAGCGGCGGCCGCGAACCCGTGGTTCGCAGACGGGCCAGGGATCGCCAGGGCTTGTCCCAGCCGTTTGCGCTGATGACGCCCGACAGCTCCCGAACGGTCGGCGCCTCGAATATCGTCGAGAGGGGGAGGCGAAGCCCCCACTCTCGCTCAATGCGGGCGAACAGATCGACGGCCAACAGGGAATGGCCGCCGACGTCGAAGAAGTCATCGTCCAGCCGCAGTGCCGGCACATCGAGTACTTCGCCCCAGATCGCCAGGAGCTGCCGCTCGAGTGCCCCACCGCCTGTGGAGCCGCGCGACTCGCTGCCAGCGGGCGGCGGCGGTTCAGCAAGCGCCTGCACGTCGACTTTTCCGTTCGGACCCAGCGGCAGCACGGCCATCGCCACGACGTGCGACGGAACCTCCTGCGACGGGAGGCGTTCACGCAAGAAGAGACGCACCTCACCGAGCGAGTCGGCATCGAGTTCGGGGGTGACGAAGGCCATGAGCTGACGGTCGTGGCCCAAAGCCCGCACGACAACGACGGCCTCGCCGATTCGGGGATGCTCGCGCAGCGTCCGCTCGACGGCCTCAGGCTCAATCCGGAAGCCTCGAATCTTCACCTGACGGTCGATACGGCCGAGGAATTCGATCGTCCCGTCCGATCGCCAGGATCCGCGGTCGCCTGAACGGTAGAGCTTCCTCGTTCGGGTCCGGACCAAAACGGTCGGGCACGAAGGCGGCCGCAGTGAGCTCGGGCTGGTTGTGATAGCCGAGGGCCACCCCATCGCCACCGATGAGAAGCTCACCTGGCACACCCGGCGGCACGAGCTCGTCGTACTCGTCGACGATGTAGACCCGAGAATTGTGCGAGTGGGCGCCCGATGGGCACCGCGCCGTCGATCGTGGCGTCCTTCGCCATGCGGTGACAGGTGGTAAAGGTCGTCCCCTCGGTGGGACCGTAGCCATTCACCAGGACGGCTCCCGGGGGCAGGACATCGAGGGCACGTGCCACATGATCGGGAGAGAGCACGTCGCCACCGGTGAGCGCCTGGCTCAACCGGCTGAGCGCGGCGGGAGCGAAGTCAACGACCTGATGGAACAGACCTGCCGTGAGCCAAAGCGTCGTCACGCCGTGGCGATCCACCAAACTGCCGATCTCTTGTGGCCCGAGTGGAACGTCGGGCGCGACGGCGAGTCGGGCACCGTTCAACAGGGGACCCCAGATCTCGAAGGTCGATGCGTCGAAGGCAAGAGGCGCCAGGAGGAGGAAGCACTGGTCCTGGTCAAACCGCACGTAGTCGGTCCCGCGGACGAGCCGGATAACAGCCCGGTTCGATACGACGACGCCCTTGGGCACCCCGCTCGAGCCCGACGTATAGGCAATATACGCTGCGGCGCTCGGGCGCTATGGCGCGACCCAAATTCGTATCAAGCTCGTTCTCCAGGACCTCGTCGTCCACGTCGAGTACCGGAACGGACATTCCTGGCAGCTTGCGGCCACCCCTCGAGGTGGTGCAGATGACGGCGGGTTGGGCATCATCGAGCAGGGCGTCGATACGTGCGCTCGGCTGGTTCGTGTCGAGTGCCACGTATGCGCTTCCTGCTTTGAGGGCGGCCAGCACGGCCACGATGGCTTCGGGCGAGCGTGGTATCGCGACGACGACGCGTGAACCAGTCGTTGCCCCGAGCGCCGCCAGCCGGCGCGCGAGCCGGTTTGACCTTTCGATTGAGCTCGTCGTAGGTGAGTGTGCCGCCGTCCCACACGAGAGCAGGAGCGTCGGGGGTCTCGGCAGCTCGGGATTCGAAGAGCTCGGCGATGGAGGCCTCTCGTTCGTATGCGCTCCTCCTCCCTGCGAGGGCGCAAGAGGGACTCGCGCGTCGTGGGCGTCGTCAACGGGAGACGCGAGATCCTGGTCGATGCATCCCGAGACACGGCGTCGAGCAGACAGAGGTATGCGTCCACCATCGACTGGGCTTCGGACTCCTCGAACAGGTCAGTGGCGTACTCCCAGAGGAGCGTCACGGAGCTCGATGGCGTCCGGCGGTTGAGCACAATGACGTTGACATCGGCCTTGGCTGAGCCGTTCCCGACCGTATCGTCGACTTGGATCGCCACTCCTGGCAGGTCGAGGTCGGCCCACGGTGGATCCTGGAACGAGAACAGCACTTGGTACAGGGGCGCGATGCCAGAACGACGCCGCGGCTGGACGGCCTGCAAGACGTCCTCAAACGGCAGATCCTGGTTGACATAGGCATCCACGGCCGTCCGTCGGACCCTCCCGAACAGTTCCTCGACCGTCGGATCGCCCTTGAGGTCTCCCCGCAACGCCACGGTGTTCAGGACCATCCCGATCAGATCCTCGAATGGCGGGAGGCGGCGGTTCACGATGCCGCTGCCCACGAGAACATCGTCCTGTCCTGAATAGCGATGGAGCAGCACATAGAACGCGCTCAGCATCGTCATGTACAACGTCACGTCGTAGTGACTGCTCACGGAGCGCAGCCGCTCGACAAGGTCCTCGGGCAGATTGACCACAACTCGTGACCCCCGAAAGCTCTGCAGCATCGGCCGACGCCGATCCGAAGGCAGCGCCAATGGCGGCGGCGGGTCAGCCAATTGCTCCCTCCAATACGCGAGCTGCCGCGCACCTAATGAGGTTCCCGCGATCTGCCTCTGCCACGCGGCGAAGTCGGCGAATTGCACTTGGAGTCGGGGGAGGCCGGCCGCCCGTTCTGGTCCGACACCGGCGCCCATGCGGTAGTGCGCCACGAGTTCGCCGAGGAAGACGTTCCACGACCACCCGTCATGGAGCAGGTGGTGCTCGACGTGCAGAAGGACATGGTGATCCTCGTTCAATCTGAGCAGCTTCCAACGGACCAGAGGCGGTACATCGATGTCGATCCGCTGGCCGAAGAAGTCATGTGACAGATCCTCCAGTGCCATGGCGGTGTCAGCGGCTGAACCAAGATCGACGAACGGAACGTTGACGGTCTTGTGCGGATCGACGACCTGATACCAGGTCCCCTTGCGGCGGACGTAGTGGGATCTGACGATGTCATGGCGGTCGGCGATCGCCTGCAGCGAGTCCACCAGGAGGCCGTTGTCCAGGCGTCCCCTGAACGTGATCGTCGCTTGGAACTGATAGGGAAGGGCCTCGTGGGCCAGCTGCGAGATCAAGCACGCCTGGGCTTGCGTCGGCGTCACGGGCGCACGACGAGGCCGGTGCTTCACGTGGTTGAAGCGGGGTAGCACGCCGCCTGCGACATCGCTGTCCTTAATGCGCGCGCTTAGGCCTGCAATGGTCCGTTGGGAGAAGAGATCGCCAACCGTGAGCTCCATCCCGAACTGGGATGCCCTCGCACCGACACCGATGGCAAGAATGGAGTCCCCGCCCAGGTCGAAGAAGTCGTCGTGGATCCCAACTCGCCCGACCTTCAACACGTCCGTCCAGATGTCGGCAAGGAGCCTTTCGGCCTCATCGCGCGGTGCGACGTAGGGTGTCTCGAGCTCTAGACGCTGGTCCCCCGGCGGAGGTAACGCTCCGCGATCGATCTTGCCATTCGGCGTCAACGGCAACGCGTCGAGATTGATCAAGAGCGCGGGCACCATGTACTCGGGGAGCAACTTCTGCAATTCTTCGCGGATGGTCTGGGTGGTGATCCTGGGCCCGACGTAGTAGCCGACGAGCCGGCGTTCGCCTTCGGGGTCCTCGTGGAGTGCAGTCGCGGCACTCGCTACCGTGGGAAGCGACGCCAGGGCTGCTTCCACTTCACCCAGTTCGATCCGGTAGCCACGGACCTTCACCTGGTCATCGGACCTGCCGACGTACTCGAGGGAGCCATCGCTCCGGACGCGAGCAAGATCCCCGGTCCGGTAGATCTGGTTGGCCACCCTGAAAGGGGTCGGCAAGGAACCTCTCCCGGGTGAGCTCGGGACGACCCAGATACCCCCGCCCCACACCGGCGCCCCCGACGAACATCTCGCCCGTGACGCCGTCTGGAACGGGTTGTCCCGATGGATCCAGCACGTAGACCCGCATGTCCGGCAGCGGAACACCGATGACGCTCGGTGCCCCTTGTTCTCCGTCACTCTCCGACACTGCGTGGTGCGTCACATGCACGGTCGTCTCCGTGATCCCATACATGTTGACGAGCCTGGGTGGGTCGCCTCCCCATGCGTGGTACCAATTGCGGACAACCCCGGAGGAGAGTCTCTCTCCTCCGGTAATGACCACCCGTACCCCGAGACCGTCGGTGCCACGCTCCAGGAGTGTCCGTGACAACCCGCGCAGTGCCTGCGGCGTCTGGTTGACCACAGTGACCCCATGGCGCCTCAGCGCCTCGAAGTACTGATCGGGCGTCCTGGCCGAAGAATCGATCACAACGACCTGGCCTCCGTAGGCCAAGGCGCCCCAGATCTCCCAGACGGAGAAGTCGAATGCCGCTGAGTGGAACAGGGTCCATACATCGGACGGGGCAAAATCGAAGATTCCTTCGGTAGCCGAGAGGAGCCGCGCCACATTCCTATGCTCGATCAACGTGCCTTTTGGAGTCCCGGTGCTGCCTGAGGTGTAGATCACGTAGGCAAGATCTGAGGGGTCAGATGCCGCGTCGACGCGCGTGTCGTCATCGTCTGAAGCCGGGCCTTCGAGCAAACGATCGAGATCAAGCGCCTGGACGGATGAAGGCACCCGTTGACAAAGGGATTGCTCGGTGACGACCACGGTCGCACCACAATCCTCGAGCATGAATCGGACCCGCTCCTCGGGGTATCCCGGATCGATCGGGACGTACGCCGCGCCCGCCTTCAGTATCCCGACGATACCGACCACCAATTCCGCACGACGCGTGAGATACAGCGCGACCCTGTCTTCTCGACTGATCCCTGCCTCTTGGAGCCTCCGGGCTAGTCGGTTCGCCGCGCGCTCGACCGCACGGTAGGACAGCACCCCATCGCTGTCGGCGACGGCAGAAGCATCTGGCAACACGTCGACCTGCTTCTCGAACATGTGGTGCAGGCATTTCGCCGGGTATCGATGAACGTTGCCGGCGAATTGCGAGACAGCGTCGAGGGTCTCGTCGTCGATCGCGCTCACGACCTGCTTCTCCGCGGAGATCCCATCATCTGGGTGCAGCGTCTCATTTCGGCGCAGCCTCGCCGCCGATCGCTCCGCCCCCCAGGATCGAGTTCAACATCGCTCGGCCCGCCATGCGGTGAGTCCGTCCCGCAGGGCGTCATGGAGTCGGACGAGTTCGACCGGATCTCGATGCCGCTGCGCCAGCCGGATCAGCTGGCGCCGTTCGACCTCGACGGCGTGCCCCGCCGCCGCGACCTGGCGGACGTGACGGACGATGTCCGCGCTGTCCCGATAGACGCGGGCGCACGGTCCAACGATCGCCCGGACCTCTGGCCGGTCGGGTGCGACCGGGATGGTCCCGCACAGCATCGCCTCGACAATTGACATCGGATACCCCATTGGCCCGCCGGGGGCCAAGGTGTAGACCAACACCGACGCTCGCGCCATCGCCCCGAGAACCTCGGCGCGGGGCACGTTCACGCGTACGGCAATCGACGGGTCGGCCGCTCCGGCCAACTGCTCGACCGATGCAGGAAGCTCCTCCAACCCGTTCGACCTGGCCAGAATGATCGTACGGTCGAGCTCGGGCATCTGGGCCAACGTCTCGACCAGGAAGGCAAAGTCCTTCTTCGGGAGCCCGGCGGATACCGACAGGACCATGTCCCTTTCGGCGGGGCTCTCGGGGATGACCAGCGTCGGGCCCACGGTCGGGAGCAGCGGTTTGACCCCCATAGGGAGCTCGTCCAGGTGGTGCGGATGGGCGAAGACCCCGATGCAGAGGGGATGTTCCATGATTCGCTGCACCCGCTCCCCGTCGACGTCGAAGGAGTGAGCACGGCACGCAAAGGGCTGGTTGTGCTTCTCCATGCGACCGATCTCGCCTTCGGCGTGCGTCGCCCAGTGCATCAAGACGACATCTGGCTTGCCTTCTTCGATGACCGCGTCAACATCGAGTTTCGACGGTGGCACGCCTTCTGTCCGCGAGACCGCATCTTGGAGCGCCGACACGCTGACAATGGCCCCAGCCCGCTCGAGCGCGTCGATGTCCTCACCGATGTATGTCTCCGAGATCACCGGGAACATGGCAGTGTGCACGAGCACTCGAAGCGGCCGCGAGGCATGAACGCGTGACCGGACACGACGCACCGACTCGCCTTGTTCGGGGATGTCGCTCACCCGATCGGACACGACGGTCCTGTAGTAACAGGAGAGAGCGGGCAGAGCCAGGGGCTCGGCTCGTGCGAACAGTCGCAGCGAGTGATCCCAATCGAATGCGGCTCGGAGGGACTCGTCGTAGCGGATGTGCCGCAAGGAAGACCGCAAAGCGATGGTATTCCGGTCGACGTAGTTGGCCCGTTCGTGTCGGGCTCGGTCGTAGTGTGCGAACTCCAGAGTCGGCATCAATCCCGAACGGAGGCCCTGCTGGGCCCCGGGGTCCTCATTGGTCCGGGCTCCGTATAACGCATCGATCTTGGGAAAGGTGGTAAAGGCCCACACAACGCTGCGGAGCCACTCCGAATGCATCAAGTTGTCGTCGTCGAGGAACGAGATGATGGCCCCGGTAGCTGCCTCGAGCCCAATATTGAACGTGGCGCCTGCGCCTCGTCGGGCAGGTGTGCGCACCACCCGGATCCGGTCGTCCTTGATTCCAGCCAGGGCGAGCTGAGTGTCGTTGTTGTCGGAATCGTCCATCACCACGATCTCGAAGTGCTGATACGACTGTCGCAGCACCGATTCGATGGCCCCGATGAGCATCTCGGGGCGATTGCGGGTGGCGATCGTCACGGACACGAGTGGACCCGTGGCGACGGACTCGACGCTCGAGATCCAGTCCATGACTGTGGCCACCTCGAGTCTCGAGATCATGGATCCGGTCACATCCAATGCCCCGGAGGCCCCTGGCTCGGCAGAGTCGAGCGGCTGTGCGCCGAAGTTGGCGAGCGTCTTGACGCACGAACTCACCCAGCGCTCGAGTGTCGTCAGCCATTCGGCGTGGGACGCCTGGCGCTCGATCACTCCCGGGATCTCCCGCAGGGCGGCTATGACCTCTTGTTGCATGTCGGACATCCACGCGGCCTGCCCGGTCAGCATGCTCTGGAGCTCGGACACCTTTGCCTCGAGCCTGGCCAGCCGTTCGTTGGCTCCGTCGGCCATTGTGGGTGAGGTCTCCGTCATCCGGCCGCTCCGACGGCCTTGCCTTCCCACGACTGGCGGCCACGGTGCAGCAGGATTTCGTTCGGGGTGCTCGCTCGATCCCGCCTGAGTCCGTCGAACAGCGCCATGAAGTCCGCGACATACCCAGCGGAGTCATAGCGATCGAGGATGTGGCGGCGACCGGCTTCGCCCACCGCCGCCATCTCCGAGTGGCCGAGCGCAAGCACGCGGTGCAGCGCCGCCGCCGCCGTATTGAGGTCGTTCGGCTCGAAGAGGAATCCCGTCCTTCCGTCCTCGAGCAGTTCGGGCAGACCGAAGACCGAGGTCGCGAGCACGGGAACCCCGAAACACATGGCTTCGAGCGCCGAGCGTGGCAACGACTCCATATCGGAAAAGGACAGGAGCAGATCCGCTGCCCGGTACCAGCAGAAGGTGTCGCCCACGACCGGCACGACCTTCGTGCGATCTTCAAGAGCGGCCTCACCGAGGAACTCCTTGAGCCCATCTGAATAGGGCGTGTCGGAGTCACCCACGAAGACAAGGTCCCAGTCCGGGTAGTGGTCCTTCACCAGTCCGAAGGCCTGTGCGATCCGTGTTTGCGCCTTGCGAGGCTCAATGGTGCCCATCACCAGGACGACGCG
Source organism: uncultured Acidimicrobiaceae bacterium (assembly GCA_963787525.1). Taxonomy (GTDB): domain Bacteria; phylum Actinomycetota; class Acidimicrobiia; order Acidimicrobiales; family RAAP-2; genus Bog-473. The sequence goes on from CAWBDK010000002.1 coordinate 350,702, forward strand.
GGTGTTGCCCAGGATGCCCGTTTCCGCTCTGGCCTGCTCCCGGGAGACTCGGCGGCGGTACGCGCTGATGGTTTGGGTGTCGACCCCGTACGGCACCACGATCGATCGGTCTGCCCCGCTCCATGGCGCATACAGCCGTCGAGTCGCCTCTGCCTCGAAAATGAGGGCATCGGCGGTCGCCAACGCGTGCTCGGCGGCACTTCGTACTCCCGGGACCACCCTTGCAGAAAAAGCGATAGGCCAGAATGCCCGTGGCGCCAGGCTCTCGTGAATCGCCCAGACAGTAGGGAGGGCCAGGCGGGTGGCGACATCGGCCCCGACGAATGCCGAGGCGGTGTTCACCAGTGCGAGATTGTGACCCCCACTTGCGACCAAGGCCGTCAGCTCCGTGACCCGACCCTCGTACCCGTCCATGTCGTCGACCGGTGGTTCGTTCGTCACATGCACCGGGATCCCGCGTCGTTCCAGCGTCTCTCGCAGTGGTCCGTCACGCGGGGAGATAACCGTGCAGGCATAGCTGTCCCCCGCTCCCGACTTGACGAGTAGTTCGTCGAGCCACAACTGCGCTCCCCCGTAACCCAGTTGGTGGGTGAAGACGATCAGGTCGAGCTCGCTCGAACGAGGCGCCTCGATCGACGACGTGACCAGGCGGCGCCGCTCCGCCAGGACCTCATCCCGGCCGTGTCGCTCAGGTACCTCGACAAGCTGGGCGAGGGGAAGGAGGCGATCGATCAACACCTCCGGCTCGGATTTGCCGGCCCACGCGACCAGCTGGAGCTTCACGTGTGACGTGAGTTGAGGCGCCGTGGCCAGATCGACCCAGCACTCGAATCCACTGATGATCGCCTCGGGGACGTCGTACCCCTTCTGCACGTCGGTTCTCACGATTCCCATGCGGGCCTGTTGCACCCAATGGCCGTTGACCAGCACATCGATCTTCTCGATCAGTTCTGAGCGATGCAGGGCCCATCCCTCGAGCCTGAAGACCGAGTCGACCGCTTCGCCCGGTAGGGGGAGGTCGAGCGCGCCGATGAAGTCGGAGGACAGGGCGGCCGCGTCTGGCTGTGGCAGAGTCGGCTCTTCGTCGTAGAGGAAGACGGAGAGCCGATCGAGCTCGAGCGGCGGGGCCGCAGGATCAGCCCAAACCGCCACCGAGAGCTCGACCGGGTCCTCCGATTCGAACGCGCTCATGTCGGTGTCCACTCGCCAACCGGCATCGACCAGTTCGCCGAGACCGGTTGCCTCGCCGACATCGGGGCGCTCCTCGGAGCCCACGACGGCTCGGCCCACCATGACCCCGTTGGCCCGCACGACGACTGCGACGGCAGGTTGGTCCTCCCAGGTCGACCATCCTCGGACGGTTAAGCCCGTCTTCACCACCCGCTCGCCGGATGCCGGTTGATCGATGTGACCTCGGAGCACACCTGCGGGGGCAAAGGCGCGGTCGGTTGCTGCCGCCGGGACCTGCGTCGTTCGACGCCGCGCCCACAGACGTATGAGCACATGGTGCACCCGCACCAGCGGATGCCGTCGCTTCATGCCGAGAGCATGTCCGGCGCGTACGTGGCGCTGGTCGTAAGTTCGTGCCAGATCCGCGCGATGCCGGTCTCGAGGTCACACGGCTGCCATGCCATCATCGAGTTCAGCCGTGACACGTTTAGAACGATGGAATGGACGTCGGAAGGCCGCCGAGGGCGCCACTCGATCCTCAGGCGTGCTCCGGTCAACCGCTCCACCATCTCGAGGATCTGGACCACCGAATGTCCTGCACCACCGCCCACGTTGACGACCTGGGGCTCACTCTGGCTGGGCCGTAGCGCCACGACGGCCTTGGCGACGTCTCCGACATGGACGAAGTCGCGCACGGCTCTTCCGGCGTCGAAGACCGGGACCGGCCGGTCGGTCGAAGCTGCGCAGAGCAGCGCTCCGATCACGCCTTGACCGTTGGCGGCGTCCTGCCGCGGCCCGTAGGCGTTGGATACCCGGAGAACGCGTGCCGGGATCTGGTAGCGAGCCGAATATGCCGCGATCGAATCCTCCGCCATCAATTTGGAGAGCCCATAGGCCGAGATCGGCCGGCACCGAGTCTCCTCGTCGACGGGGAGGTGGGACACGTCGCCATAGACCGCTCCCCCAGAGGAGACGAAGGTCAAGCCCACTCCCGGGCGGCGCCGCAAAGCCTCGAGAAGGGTGTCGAGGCCCAGGACGCTCACCGTTGTGGAGTCGAAGTCATCGGTCAACGCGGCCGGCGGAGGGCATCCCACGGCGTGCACCACCCAGTCGACACCCTCCAACGCCTCGTGCAGCACGGTCGGGTCCTCGGCCGGACCGAGCACCAACTCCGCTCCGGCCGCGGCTGCCGACGGGCTGAGCAGCGGTCGGCGGGCCAGCGGCTCTGACGTCCCAGCCGGCCCGGCGAAAGCACAGCGTCACCTCCGAACCGATGAACCCGGTTCCGCCAAGGACGAGCACGCGGCCGGGAGAGGGACCTCCCGGAGCCGTGACCCGATCGTCATCCGATTCGTCGCGTGTCACCGCGTCTGGCAAGGTGCGCCCCTACATAGCCGTTTCGATGGCCTGAGGTTACAAGACCCCGACGGGGCTCCTACTGATGCCCGGCAGCCACAGGGTCCGCGGTCCTTCCACCAGACGCTCATGACCCGTCCGTCGGGGAGCGGCAGACCGCCCGACCGGCCCGAATCCGGCCTCCTCGAGGGCGGCGAGTCCCGTGCCCTGCCTCACCAGCGGCGGAAACGCCTGGCTGTAGCTCGGGGACGGGCCGATGATGACGAGATTGGGAAGGCCGCGAGCGGGGTCGCCCAGCTGCCGAACGGGCGTCTCACCCGCCTCGCCTCGCGTTTCGAGCAGCCCGGTCGGGAGGGTGTCGGCATACGCCAGCTGGTAGGCCAGGTCGACCGTGTTCGCGTTGAACAACGGGTCCTGGAGGGCGAAGAAAACGACCGGGTCACAACCGTGCTCGGCGGCATAGTCATGGAGAAATGCGGCCATATCTTGGCTCGGCGACACCCACGCACGCAGGTAGGCCTCCTCACCGGGCATCGTCCCGGAGTGGTCGCAGGAGCGGGACGTACAGACGGCACCGACATTCGATACGTAGTCGAGGAGAGGGCCTCGGCCGTCGAACGCGATCAGGTGAACCGAGCCGACCGAGACGTCGAGGACCGACGTGGAGACGTCGGGAATGGCCGCCGACATGCCCACGAAAGAGGTCACCGCCGCGATCAGGCAGGCGGCCCCCACATAAGGACGCGCCGTCAGGATGGACCGGCCGGCGGCCGAGGCCGCCAGCATGATCACGGCGGGGATAAGGGGAAGCTCGAACATCGAACCCGCGTTCTGGCTGGTGGAGAGCACGAGGAAGCCCCCGACGACGAAGATCCAGACCGTTGCTCGCGGATCACGGAGATACCGGGCCGTGGCTTGGACCAGGGGACCGGCCGGGTGGTGACCAGGCGCGTCGCCGGGTGCGCCGCTGCGGTGACGCCACCAGGTGACCAGTCCGGCCACAAAGCAAAGGGCGATGGCCAGTGTCAGCGGAGCGAAGACTTCGGTGTTGACGGCCTGGTTCAGGCGGAACGTCCACCAACCGAGGGACACGACGGAGCGTGCAGCACCGTACTTCGTGGCTTGGGCGCCATACCCGTAACGGGTCAGGTACTGGAGGACCGGCCGCCACGTGGCGGAGTACCAACTGCCGGCGACGAGGACGCCCAGCAGCAGTCCGACGCCAAGGTTGAGAGCCTGTCTCCGTTGGGGTCGGCTCAGCGCGACACTGAGCACGCCGGCCACGATGAGCGGCGGCAGCAGCGACAGGCTCACAGTCCGCGTCAGCGCGCTCAGACCCAGCAGGACGCCCCACAGCATGCTCATCGCGAGGGTCCGGAACGCATCCGCGTGCAGTTGGACGGCGAGCGTGGCCGTGAGCATGGCCGCCGCTGGGAGGGCGAAGTTGAAGCCGCGGCCGGAGTCGACAATTCCGGGGACGGCTGCCACCATCACGGCCGCCAACAAGCTCCAGTTGCGATTGGCCAGCCGTCGGGCACCCCAATACGTCGAGACGACAACCACCACGTAGAACAGCTGCTGCACTGCAAGCATGCGGTAGATCCCGGCTCCGGTCGACCACCGGAAGATCCCGCCGACCACGGTGAGAAGCGGCGCTTGTGGATCGGGAAGACGCACCGTCGACCACAGGGACGCGAGACCACCCGAATGGAGGGCATCGGCGTCTCGGACCGCCCGCTGAAGATATCCCGACTCGTCGATATCGAAGGGCAGGCCGCTGCGGTGTACGGCGACCCACCACAGATTGACGGGGACCGTCACAACCAAGAGGGCTGCCAGAGTGACGGGTTGCCACGCGGCACGATGTGCCCGCACTTCCGGAACGCGACGAAACGGCCCGTCCGGGAAGCGCTTGCCTCTTCCGTGCTCGGCGGGCTGGTGACGCTCATCGAAAGCGAGGCTAGTTTCGTGGACCGCCCGGGGGGCTCACCGCTGCAGTTGGACTTTCGCGAGAAGCTCGCTGCGGGGCCGAGGAGGAATGAACAGTTTTACAGACGCCGAGGTGTCAGCGGCGACTACCGCAATGGACAACCAGACGGGATGAAGGGGCCGAGTCCGATCTGCGCTCTCGACGTAGGCCTCGAGTGCGGAACGTTCGCCGGGAACGGCATCCGTGGCGACCTGGGTCGAGTCGCTGATGACCCGCTCACGGTGGTGCTTGCCAGTTGACCAGGTCGTCGCTGCGGGCGATGCCGATCCGCGCGTGACCCCAGCCGCCGTAGCTTGTCAGTTCGTTGCTGCCGGCGTATGTCAGGTAGTCCTCGCCCTCGGGCCCGACGCAGAGAAACGCAGAGTTGGCGTGCTCGTAATTGACGCTCGAGATTCCACGACCGGAATTGAAGGACTGGCTCGGTAGCATCATCTGCCGACCGCTGACCCAGTCGAGCCACGTTGTGGGCGCCGATGGATCTCCCGGGACCCAGAGTGAAGATAAAGGGTTGGTCGAGGGTGTTCGATGTCGCCACCAGGCGCCAGGTGTCCCCGATCGTGAGGAACTCATAGTTCTCGACGGTGTCGTTGTAGATCTCGATGTCGGGCCGACCGACGAGGTGAAACGTGCCGCCGAGGGTCGGGGCCCAAGCGATTTCGAAGTGCTGAGAGGTCGTTCCGGCCTTGAAGCCCAGGATCACTCCACGGCCGGTGAAGGCGAGGGCGGCGTCGATCATCCGGCTCGCCAGCCCGTGACCGAGAGCGTGGGCGGCCGACCAGGAATTCAACGAGGCATCACTACTGGTGCGGTATTCCAAGCCGGAGGGTGTCTGGTAGGTGACGACGAACCGGCCGGACGGAGCGCGGACGATGTCGGGTGACGCGGCATTCGAGGCGATGATCCGCGGCGAGGTCCAGTGCGTCAGGTCGGAGCTCGACGAGATCGCCACGCTGAAGCGGACATGGGGAGCAGACTCGGTCTCGGTCATGTCGCTGTAGAGCATGTGCCACGACCCGCCGGACCACTGCAGAGCTTGATCCTTCACACCGACGTGGTCGAACGAGAGAATCGGATTGCGCAGCGCGGACCAATCGAGAGTCCGAGGCGGCGCGCCGACGATGCAGTCGTGGTCGTGCCCCGGGGCGACCGTTGCTCCGGCCGACCCCGCGGGAGCGATCAGGGTGGCCACCACCAGGCCGATCAGGATGACGATCCGCACCCGAGCACGTTACCCAGGCTCTTCGGTGTCGTACCGACCGCTGGTCCCGCGTGATCGGTGATGTATCGGGAACATCGGATCCGCGACGTCCGGTCGGCCAACCTCTCTTTACCGGCTGGGGCCAAATTCGGGCGACGGGACCCGGATGGCGGGCGCCTCGGTACCGCCGTCGATCTCGAACACCTTGCCTGTCACCCATGAGGAGGCATCGGAGACGAGGTAGAGGACGGCACAGGCGATGTCCTCCGGTTGGCCCGGGCGACGCATCGGGGTGCCCTCGACGAACTGCCGACGGAGGTGAGTCATCGGTGAGCACGATCTCGAGGGAGCGGGTGGCCACGCCGCCGACGTCGATGGCGTTCACCCGGACCCGCGGGGCCAGCTCGGGCGCGATGTTGCGGGTCATCCGGTCGAGGGCGGACTTGGCGGCGCCGTAGGCGACGAACATCGTCTGGGTCATGCTGGCCGAACGCGACGAGATGTTGACCACAGCACCATGACCGACGGTGTCGACGATCTGGCGGGCCGCGAGCTTGGTGAGCGTCGAGCGGGGCGGTGACGTTGAAGGCGAACGTGCGGGCCATGAATCCCTCGCTGGTCTCCATCGCCGCCCTTGGCATGGCGCCTCCCGCGTTGTTGACCAGGATGTCGAGCCGGCCGAACTCCTCGACCGTCGACGACGACGAGACGCTCACAGTCAGCCGTATCGGTGACGTCTGTGGGCACGACCAAGCGCCCGCCGGCCCACGGCGTGGACATGACCGGCTACCTCTTCCAGGTCGGACTGCGTCCGAGCCGCCAGCGCCACGTCCGCCCCGGCCTCGGCCAACCCGATGGCGATGCCGCGGCCGATTCCCAGCCCGGCCCCGGTGACGATCGCCACCCGGCCTTCGACGGAGAACCGATCGAGGATCACGCCGGGGGCGACGGCCAAACCCCTCGCCGGCTTCGGTGCAGCCCGGGAGCGGCGCGCCCGGCGGCAATCGGTAGCTCGAGGTACGTGTGCAGTCCGGGCTCGGCCTGGCAGACATAGGGGATCGCGTTGACGCAGTGCAGGGCCGTGGCGACGATTCCCGGATTACGGATGAGGCCGGCCTCGACGCTTTCGGGATGCAGCTTCTTGAAGGTGGTCAGGCAGCTCGGATCGCCCGTGATCTCGACCTCGAAACGCTCACCTGCCTCCCCGAAACCCCAGGCCGGTTCGAGATGCTCCTGACCCATGAGCCAATTGACGGCTGCGGTGACGACAGGCACTTCGTCGACCGTGGCCTCCCATTTGAACCGCCGGGCCGCCACCGTCCCGGGTTGGATGGGACCGATCGGCGAATCGATCGGGGCGGTGGCGACCGCCATCTCGTGGGTGGTTCGGAGCTGAGGATCGATGTCGAAGCCCAGCTCGTCAGCGACCATGAAGATCGATTGGCGGAAACCGCCGCCGAGCGCGTCCGTCATGATGCTGGCGCGCGCCTGCCTCTGGCGTCGTTGCCGAACAGCATCCAGTCACGCACCACGTCCGGCGCGCCGTAGGTGCGAATGTCGGAGAACTCCTCGGCGCGCACATGGGTGATCGAACCCGACAAGGCCGAGATCATGAGCGGGAACCGTTCGGTGATCCCACCAGGGTGGATGCCGGTGCCATGGAGGGTCACGCCAGCCCTCTTGGCGATGGTGTCGAACGTCTCCCGCTCCTCCGTTGGCGGATAGAACCAGCCCAGTGGGGTGACCACGTTCTTGCCCGATTCCAAGATGGCCGTCACCACCGCAGGATCCGCCATGAAGGGGCTGTAGAGGACGCAGTCGGCGTCGGTGGCCAGCAGGGCATCGGCGTCACCGGTGGCGGCCAGGCCGAGGGCTTCGCGGCCCAACAGCGTGCCGAGGTCCAGCCCGTCCTTGCCCGGACTGTGCACCCAGGCTCCGACCAGTTCGAGCTCAGGATGTTGGAGCACCCCCTCCATGGCAGCGCGGCCCACTCCCCCGGTGGCCCACTGGATCACACGAAAGCTCATGGGGGACATCCCCTGATGGGGGCAAGGGCGCGAGCGCGACCGATGCGATCGCTTTCCCACCGGCAACCTGAGGGCCGACGCGCCGATCCCTGCGGCTGGGTCGACCTCACGTGTGCAGACGGTCGGTAGCCGACAGTGAGGAAGGATTCTCGGGTCCCTCCATCATTCGACGCACGCGATCACGTTTGGGCATCCGTCGTCCCCGTTGACGTGACCGTTAGGGATGTTGTCGCGTTCTTCGGGCAACGCATCGGTCTGGCGCTCGTTTCGAGTGTCGATCAGCCCGGGACGGTGGTGAGCCACCAACTCGATCCACGTGATGCTCGTCGGAGGCCCGGTGACGCCGCCCTTCACCAGCGCCGCCCCGAGGCGCTCCTCCATGAACCGGGCTTGGTGCTCCGGCGTGTCCCACACCTCGGTGACAACGAGGTGACCATCCTCGTTGAGACCCGCCGCGTGAACCTGCAGCCCGTCGGGCCATTCACCCTCACCGGTCGCCGGATCGATGCCGAGTGCGGCGTTGACCGCCTCGTATTCCTTCGTCGTGACGCCTTCGAACTCCAGGATCACCTGTGCCGGCATCTTCTCTCCTTCGTCTGTGGTGTGTCTCTTCCGGCCCATTATGCCCAGGGAAGGACTTCGGCGCTGCGGCGTCAGGTGGGGTAACGCCGTAGCCAGCGCTCAATGGCCAGCGACACCGAGCTCGCTCACGATGGAGGAGATGAACGACCGGATCGTCCCGACGGCCGCCTCGGCCTCGGGAAGATCCGAGAACAGGGGCCACACATGGAACATGCCGGGCGTGACGACGAGCTCGACAACCACGTCGGCCGCCGTTGCCGCTTCCGCCATGCCTACCGCGTCGCCCAGAAGGAGCTCGCGTCCCCCACCAGCACGAGCAGCGGAGGAAGCCCGCGCAGGTCGGCCAGCTGCGGCGAGCACGCCGGGTCGTCGGCCGGAGACGAACCCAGGTAGCCGCGCACGGAGAATTCGAAATCACTCAAAGAGAGAACCGGATCCACCCCGGGATCGACCCAGAACGCCGCGGCGTTCTTGCGCAGATCCGTCCACGGCGACATCAGCACGGCACCGGCGGGCCGTGGCAGCCCCAGATCGCGCAGGCGGACCAGGAGCGAGACGCAGAGCCCTCCCCCGGCTGAGTCACCGGCAAGGACGATTGCTGAGGGATCCACTCCGGCGCGTTCGACCACCCAGCGGTAGGCCGTTTCGGCGTCCTCGACCGCCGCCGGGAAAGGGTGTTCGGGCGCCAAGCGGTAGCCGACGACCAACGCCGCCAAACCCGCCACGCGGCCGATCCGCGCCGCAAGCTCGCGGTGGCTGGCGATCGAACCCCTCGTGTACCCGCCTCCGTGCAGGTACAGCAGGCACCCCCGGCTGGCGTCTCGTGCCCACAGCCACTCACACGGCACCCCAGCGGCATCAACCTGCTCGACCATAACGTCGCCGGGCAGGGGGTAGACGACGGCCATGGCGTCGAGCTCCCGGCGACGCTCGTCTACGCCGTGATGGACGAAGCCGGCGCTGGCGCGACGGCTCATGAGCCCGTTCATGACGGCCTGCGCCTCCGGGCTGACCTCGACCCTCGCCGCCGGCTCACCGGCGGCCCGCACGTCGCCTCCTCGAGCGTCTGCCGCCTTCTCGGTCATCGCGAGCTCACGAAAGGGCCGCCCTGCCGATCGCGGTCGGATATCGGCGCGCCGGCTCACTGTGGCACGTCCAGACCAGCAGCGATCGACGAACCGCGCAGACCAGCCTGCCGTCCTGGGCGAGTCCGTTCGACTCCACGGTGACCACCCCGCGGTCCGTCTGGTCCTTGGAGGGACGCGAGTCGATGACAACCGACGAGGCATAGAGGGTCTCGCCGTGAAACAGCGGGTTGGGAAAGCGGACCCCATCCATTCCCAGCGCCGCGATCGCCGAACCGCTTACGTCCGGCGAGCTCATGCCCAACACCAGGGCCAGCACATGAACGCTGAGGGCGATGCCGCGCCTGTGCACGGGATCCGCGTCGGCCATCGCCCTGTCCAGGTGCAACGGATGGTGGCTCATGGTCAAGAGGCTGAAGAGGTGGTCGTCCGACTCGGTCACCGTGCGGCCGGGCCAATGCCGGAACACGTCACTCATCTGGAAATCCTCGAGGCTGCGTCCGAATGGCCGGTCATAGACCGTCATAGGCGACCCTTCACCGACGGCGAGGCACGTCAGATGACGCCCTCATCGGCGAGCCGGCTCAACTCGTGGTCGTCCAGGCCCAAGAGCTCAGACAACACTTTGGCGGTCGAGGAACCGAGCTCGGCGCCGAGGTGCCGGATTCGTCCGGGGGTCACCGACAGTTTCGGCACCGGAGCGGCGATGGGAAGTGTGCCGAGCTCGGGATCATCCATGAGCTCGAAGGTGCCTCGGGCCAGGAAGTGTTCATCGTGCAAGATGTCCGCCATGCTGTTCACCACGGCGGCGGGGACGTCGGCCGCTGACAGCGTTTCGACCACCTCCGCGGCCTCGTGCCGGGAGATCCACTCGTCGATGATGGGGTAGAGCTCCTCCTGGTTGGCCACCCGCGTCTCGAGCGAGGCGAAGCGTGGATCGAGGGCGAGCTCGGGACGGCCGATCGCTGCCGTCAGCCGCGCGAGCAGCGGAGTCGTCCCTGCATGGTACGAGACCCGTTTGCCATCACGGGCGGTTGCGTCGCTGGCGGGGACGATCGAGGGATTGCGGTTCCCCACCGTTCGCGCAACTCACCACTGACGGCGTAGTCGGCCAGTGCCGACTCGGTTGCCCGAAAAGCTGCCTCGTAGAGCGCAAGATCGATGTACTGACCGCCGTGTCCGTGGTCGCGCGCCGCAACGCGGCCAGGACGGCGAACGCCCCCAGGTACGCGGTCATGAAGTCGACCACGGCAAAGCCGCACCGCACCGGAGGCTGCTCGGGATATCCGCTGACGTAGGTCTGTCCGGCGTAGGCGCAGGCGATGCGGTCGAAGGCCCCGCGATCGCGGTAGGGACCGGTCAGTCCGTATCCGGTGATGGAGAGGACCACGAGCTGGTTGTTGACGGCCAGGAGCTGCTGTGGCGACAGACCCCAACGCACCGCGGTCTGCGGCCGAAAATTGGTCACGACGACGTCGCAGGAGCTGGCGAGCCGTCGGGCGATGTCCTGGCCCTCCGGTTGCCGGAGATCGAGCGTGATCGAATCCTTGTTGCGTCCTTCTTGCGCCCACATCGGGGTCCGGCCACCCGGATGGGCGGCCCTTCTCCGGGGGAAGTCCCCGTGCCGCGGTTCTTCGACCTTGATCACCTCGGCGCCGAAGTCACCCAGGATGGTCGCCGCGACGGGCGCCGCCAACACGGCCGACAGATCGAGCACCTTGATGCCCCGGAGGGCATCGGCGGTAGGAACAGACGGCTCCGGCTCGTCGGTGGCCCCCTGGCTGCTAGATCGGGGCGACCCGCCCACACGCTCTGTCATGCCACCAGCATGCGCCTTGCCAGTTATCCACTCCAATAGATTATTCTGGATGATTTTAATCTATTCTACAAATGAGTTGCTCCAAGAAAGGACGCAGCGTGGAGCTCCGTCAGGTCGAGCACTTCGTCGCCGTCGCTGAGGAAGGACACTTCACCCGGGCAGCCGCCAAGGTGCACATCGCTCAGTCGGGCCTTTCGGCGTCGATCCGCTCGCTCGAATCCGACCTCGGTGAACCGCTCTTCTCCCGCACCACCCGGCGAGTGACCCTGACACCCGCCGGTCGCGCCCTTTTACCTGCCGCCCGAAGGTTGCTGGCGGCGGCCAGCGATGCCCGACGCACGGTGACGTCGGTGATGGAATTGGAATCGGGCGACCTCGCCATCGGCACCATCCCGACCGCCACCCGCTGGTTCGACGTCGCCGAGCTTCTCGCCCGGTTCAACCGTCAACATCCGAGGGTGGAGATCAACCTGCAAACGGGTGTCGCGGGCGACCTGGTGGAATTGGTCAGGAACGGCGAGCTGGACGTCACACTGGTTACGGTCCCTGCCGAGTTGCCGTCGGATGTCCGCGTGACTCGTGTCTCGAGCGCGCCCTATGTGCTGGTCTGCGGCACCGGGTATCCATCGTCCTTTCGCGCACCGGTGCCACTCGCGCGGCTGGGCCGGGAGCGCTTCATCGACGTTCAGCGAGGTGCGGTGATCCGCCAAGTCACCGACGGCATCTTCGCCGAGGCAGGGATCGAGCGTGCCGTCGAGTTCGAAGTCGGTGACCTCCACACGCTTCTCGCACTCGTCCAGAAAGGGCTCGGTGTGGCCTGTCTCCCCCGTCTGCCGACCCCGTGGCCTCCCGACCTCGAGTTCTACGAGCTCGGGGGATCGTGGCCGGTCTGGACCCTTGCGCTCGTCACCCGGGAACAGAACCCCCCGGCGGCCGCCAGTGCCCTGGTACGGCTGGCGGCCGGGTTCTCCGCTCCCGACGACGAACCGCTCGGCGGGTGAGTCGGCTGTCACGACGCGGCCATGCATCATCCGGGCCTCAGTCCGACAACGTCAGCGCGACGTCGCCCGTCCGCCCGCTCCATACGGTGCCAGGTCGATGCCCGGATACCTGGCGGCGACACCTTCGAGCGTCTCCTCGGTCCAGTAAGGGTCGCCGGGTCGCGGGAACCCGAAGAGATCGCGTTCGCGCACGCTGCACTGCGGGATGAACTTGGCCCAGCGCTCCGGTGCCTGCTTGGGCCAGGCCATCTTGCCGCCCCACGTCGTCCCTCGGACCTGATAGTCGGCGAGGATGGAGAACCGTGACCTCCCGCCGGCGGCGAAGTCCGAACCGCGGTGCAGGATGTCCGTCCGGTAGACGAGGAGGCTCCCCGCCGGACCGGTGCACGGCACCTCGACGTCGCCCAACGATCCGAGCGGGATGTACAGGGGCGTGTACGGGACGTCACTGCCGTCCTTGTAGGGCACGATGTGGGTCGGGCCGTCCTTCTCGGTGACGTCGGACAGGTAGATGAACGTCGTGATTTGTTGGTAGCGGGACTCCGGGCGGGGCACGACCAGGCTGTGGCTCCCGAAGTCACGATGCAGCGGCTGGTCGTAGTCGACGGCCCCGGCATATTTGGCCCAGAGCTCCACCTTGTAGAGGTGGAGCTCCGTAGTCTCGAGGTAGCGCTCGGCCAGGTCGACCAGGTCGGGATGAACGGCCAGTCGGTTCAGGTCCCAGGAGCGGTAGGGAAACTCTTCGACGCCGGCGAACTGGCTCCCCGCGTAGCGCGCGAATGCAACAGGATCCGCGAAATACTCCCCTGGACGCGGGAAGTGGAGCCAGAGGGCGGCCTGGGCCGCCGCCAGCTCGTCTGGCGTCAGGAAGCCCTCCACGAGCGAGAAGCCGCGCTCGCGCACTTCGGCGAGGGTGACGTCGGAAACCCTCATCACGTGGCACCTTAGGCCAGGTGACATCCTCCTGAGCCCACGGCTCACTGCGCCTACGCTCGCGAGGTGCGCGCCGTGGTGTTCGACATGGTTGATCCCGCGTTCCCCGCCTCGCTGGCGGATCTTCCCGATCCCGACCTTCCGGGACCATCGTGGGCGCGGATTGCCGTCACGACGGGAGGGATCTGCGGGAGCGATCTGCACCTGTTCGCTCACAACACCGGACCCTCACCCACCTTGGCCTCCATCGGCACCTTTCCGTTCGTCCTCGGGCACGAGACAGCGGGCCGCGTCGTCGAGGCCGGCAGCGGGTGCTCGGTCCCAACCGGGACGCGCGTGGTCATCGACCCGTGCATCCCCTGCTTGCCTCGGGGGATCGACCCCCTCTGCGCCAACTGTGCCGGCGGGTGGACGTCGTCCTGCCTCAACCTGGACAGCCGGATCATCAGTTCGGGCCGATCGCTGGGCTACACCCAGGACCTGGGCGGCGGTTGGGCCGACACCGTCGTGGCACACGAGTCGATGCTGCACCCGCTCCCCGACACCATCGAAGATCGTGGTGCCAGCCTCTATGAACCGGTCTCCATCGCCTGTCACGGCCTGATGCGCTCCTCTCCCGAAAACGGCGCTCCGGTGCTCATCGTTGGCGCGGGCATCGTCGGGTTGGCTGCCCTCGCCGCGCTGCGCGGGCTGTTCCCTCGCAGCCCGGTCACGGTGCTAGCCCGCCACCCGCATCAAGGCACCGCCGCGACGGCATGCGGGGCCGACCACGTCGTGTTCACCGAGCCCGACAACGGTCACTGGGAGGAGTTGGCGTCGCTGACGGGGGCGCGGGTGGTCGGGCGCAAGCGCCACAAGATGCTGATGGGCGGCTTTCCCTACGTGATCGAAGCCGTCGGATCGCCGCAGTCCGTGACAGAGGCGCTGCGTGCGGTGAGCCACCGGGGGACCGTGTTGCTGCTCGGTGCGGCCGGTATCAGCGAGGTGGACCTCACTCCGATCTGGTACAAAGAAGCTGCGCTGGTCGGCTCCATCGACCACACTGTCGATGCCTCCTCGTCGCCGGGCCTGGCGGGCGGCCCCGGGCGGCATTCCGTCGACCGCGCGCTCGATGTGCTCGCGGCGGGCCTCTTGCCCGACTCGGTCGTGGTGACGCACGAGTTCGCGCTCGAGGACTACCGCACCGCAATCGAGACGGCCATCGAGCGGCACACCTCACACGCGATCAAGGTCGTGTTCCGACCCTGAGCCAGTGCCTTACCCGGCGAGGCCGAGCAATCCGCTCTGCTGATCCTTCCTTGGCACCACCACGCCCCTGCCACCCTCGATACGATTCCGAGGTGGATGCCCAGACGAGGGCGACGGAGGCTGCCGACCGAAGCAGGCGCCCGTCGAACGGCGCACATGGCTCCATGAGTCTCATCCTCGCGGTTGGCGTCATCTCCATCGGACTCGTCCTGTTCGGTCCTGTCGTGCTCCCGGCTGCCGCCAGCACGACGGCCGGCCCGGCCTCCGCCTATCGCTGCTCCTTCAACGTCGGCACCGACGCCTTCACCGGCGCCAACGGCACCGCGTCGGCGATCGGGTGGCTCGGAGACCACAACAGCGTCATCACCTGCCTCGGCGGGACATTCGTGGTCCAGGACGGTCCCGGCGACCTCTTCCAGGACGACGGCTTCGGTATCTATGACGGCCAGCGAACGACCTGGGCCGACGCCGGCGGCTTCCTGCCGGCCCAGGTGACGACCTTCGACGACAAGGGCGCCACCGTCTCCATCACCGAGTTCGCCGACAAGGTCGTCCTCGGCGGCAACCCCTTCGTCGCCGTCTACAGCCGTGTCCGCGTCGCCAACCCGACCAGCCACACCGTGACGGCCGACCCGGAGGCCTCCCCCACCCTGGTGCCCCTCGACTCGGCGCCCGACGTGGTACGACCGCACGCTGCGGTCGACCACGACTACGTCGTCGTCTCCGACCGCTTCGGCACCAACGCTCCGTGGCCCAGCGCACAGGCTCTCGTCGCGGCCGGTGGCTTCGGACGGCATTTCGCGCACATGCCGCGCGTTCTGGATCCGACAGCTGGCGGCCATCGCCCAGATCGGTGTGCCCGACCCCGCGCTCGTCAACGCCTATAAGAGCGGCTTCATCACCACGCAGATCACGCGCAGCGGCGACGCCCTCGATTCGGGCGTCAACGGCTACGAGAGCGAGTTCAGCCACGATGTGGTGGGGATCCTCACCAACCTCTTCACCCAGGGGTCCTTCTCGAGCGCCCACGCCCTTCTCACCGAAGCCCGCAACGTGGTCGGGTCCCAGGGTCAGTACGTCGACGGCCTTTGGACCTACGCAGTGCCATGGGCGGTGTACCTGATGAAGACGGGCGACACCGCGTTCGTCGCACAGAACTTTGCGTCCGAAGGGCCCCAAGGCGCCGCCCAGCCGAGCATCGAGGACACCGCGCACGCCATCGCAGCCGACCGGACCGGGCCCCTAGGGACGATGGAGGCCACCGACGACATCGACACCCAGGGGTACTGGACCACCGACGACTACGAGGCCCTCCTCGGCCTTGCCGCCTACCGCTACATCGCCTCGACTCTCGGTAACAAAACCGAGACCGCCTGGGCCACGGCGCAGTACACCAGCCTCCTGGCGGCGACGAACACCGTGGTGGGGCAGACCATCACCCACTACAAGCTCAGCTACCTGCCCTGCTCGCTGGTGCAGCCCAACACGGCCAACCGCTGCAACGACCCCGAGGACGCCAACTGGACGTCGCCTTTCGGCTTTGGCAGCTGGGCCTGGGAGGGCTACCTCTTTGGAGCAGCGGTCAGTGGCCCCGGCCAGACGCTGATCGATGCCACCTACTCCTATGGCTTCGGACGCCTGCGCGGGCTCCTCCCGCCCGACACGACCGGTGGCTTTCCCGGCGACTACTACTCGAGCGCCTACAACGCCGCCATGGGTTCAGCCGGCCTGGCCAGCGCGGGCCACCGCGACCAGGGGATCCTCAACTACGACTTCATGATCGCCAACAGCCAGAGCGGGCCCTTGTCGTGGTGGGAGAGCTCGAGTGCCCCCGACCCCGGTTCGCCCTGGGTGGGCCGCCACCCCGCCACCGGCCAGGGGTCGTCGCCGCACGCCTGGGGCATGGCGGGCGCCAACAAGGTGCTCCTGGACTCGCTCGTCGCCCAGCGGGCGGACGGCTCCTTGGTGGTCGGGCGCGGTGTGCCGCCCGCCTGGCTCGGCCATGGCACGATTTCGGTGGCCAACTTCCCGACCACGGACGGCCGGCGCGCCGGCCTCACCATCTCGTCGTCCGGCCGCTCGGTCTCCTTGACCTTGCGGGGTGCCATGCCGGCGGGGTCCGTGCTCTTCCAATTGCCGTCCTTCGTCAACAACGTGGCGGCGGCCTCAACCGGCACCGTCGACCAGGCCACCGGCACGGTCACCCTGGATCGCAGCGTCCGGCACGTCTCGGTGACGCTGCGCCGGGCTGCCTAGGGCAAGGCCCTCGACCCGCTGTCCCGATCCTGGCCGGTGAAACCGAATCTGGTCCTTTTGGCTCATGCGCGACCCAGCTCCTCTTCGTAGCCTGACAACAGGAACCAGCTTGTCGGCGCAGCACCGCACCGTCGCGCCGCTCGTGTCCCTGTGGGGGGGAATCGGATGGAACCTGCGGCTAGCGTCGTCTACGACCGGTCGGAGAAGACTGAGACGTTGCCGCGTCACGAGGGCGCCCAGGCTGGCCTGCGCCTCGATTCCGACCGCCCCGGCGCCCCGCTCCAGGTCGAGGTCGTCGTGCCCGTCTACAACGAGGCGTCGAACCTCGAGGCCAGCATCATGCTGCTCCGTCGCTATCTGGACGAATCCTTCCCATTTCGCACCGTGGTGACCATCGTCGACAACGGCAGCACCGACAGCACCGCCCTGGTGGCGCAGCGGCTGGCCTCCACCCTCCGTGGCGTGCAGGCGCTCATCCTCACCCGCAAAGGTCGCGGCTACGCCCTCCGCGCCGCGTGGTCGGCCAGCGAAGCCGAGGTCGTGGCCTACATGGACGTGGACCTGTCCACCTCCCTCTCGGCCCTGCTCCCGCTCGTGGGATCGGTACTCTCCGGTCACAGCGACCTCGCGGTGGGCACCCGACTGGCCCGGGGTTCCCGGGTGGTACGGGGACCCAAGCGCGAGCTCATCTCACGGGCCTACAGCCACATCGTGCGGCTCTCACTGCGCAGCCACATCTCCGACTTCCAATGCGGATTCAAGGCCATCCGCCGCGAGCGCGCTCTCCAGATCCTTCCGCTGGTCGACGACAACGAGTGGTTCTTCGACACCGAGCTGATCGTCACGGCCGAACGGCTCGGTGTGCGCATCTCGGAAACTCCCGTCGAGTGGACGGACGATCCCGCCTCGTCGGTCGACATCGTCAGCACCGCGCTGGACGACCTGCGTGGGATCAGGCGTATCGCCCGGCGCCGCCAACTCGGACACGTGCGGGCCCTGGTCCCGCCCAACGCCACCGGCGAGGACCAGGCCACTGCAGATCAATTGCTGTCGTTCGCCGGGGTGGGCGTGCTCAGCACACTGAGCTACCTTGTCCTCTTCGCGGCCGGATGGTGGGCACTGGGACCCTGGGTGGCCAACGCGGCTGCACTGGCCTTTTGCACGCTGGTCAACACGACCCTGCACCGGTCGCTGGCGCGGCACTCCCCCGCATCTCTGACCTCCGATCCCGGGCGTCCCTCGTTCGTCACCGTGATCGCGGTCCTCTACGGCGTGAGCCTGGTCGCCACGACCGCCGCCATCGCCATCGCCAACGCGCTCGCCGGACCGTCGCTGGTCGGGGACGCACTTGCTGCAACCATCGCCAGCTGCGCCGCTGCACTGCTCCGCTTCTCGCTGCTGCGAGGCTGGGCGTTTCGTCCGCCCGCCGCGCCGCCCGTGCCGGCCGTCGTCAGTTTGCCGCCACCTTCCCGGTGACCGGCCTCATCGACGCGCCAGCGTCGCCCCTCCCCGCTGACACACGTCGGCGGGAGAGAGCCGACCCCGCTCCGCAGTTCCGGACGCCGCACGGACACGCTTGGACGGAACTCGCGGCACGCGCCCGGCCCCTGCTGCGCCCCGCCGCCTACTACCTCCTCTCGCGTCTCGCCGTGCTCGGCGCGGCGTTGATCGCCACCTCCATGTTCCGGAGGCTGCGCCTGGTCGAGTCCATGGGCTCGGTCTGGGACGGTCGCTGGTACTTGATGATCGCGCAGCACGGATACCCGGATCGCCTGTTCAACGAGGGCGTCGGGAGCCGTTGGGCCTTCTTTCCCGCCTTCCCGGCCGCCGTGCGGGCGCTGGCCGAGATCACGCGCCTCAGCCTTCCCGATGCCGCCGTCGTGGCCGCGTTCGGCTTCGGGCTCACCTCCGCTCTCGCCATCTGGTTGGCCGTACGGGAGGTCTTCGGCGCTCGGCTGGCCGACCGCGCCGTGTTGCTGTACGTCTTCTGCCCGACGGCCTATGCCCTGTCCCTGGCCTACACCGAGGGACTCTTTCTGACCGCGGCCGCCGCATGCCTGTTCGCGCTGTCGCGGCGTTACTGGATCACTGCGGCACTGTGCGCCTGCGTCGCCGGGTTGACCCGCAATGCCGGCGCCGTTGTCGTTCTGGCCGTTCTGGTCACCGCAGTGCCCGCCGCCTGGCGCGGCCGGGCGTGGCGACCTGCCGCGGCAGCGGTGATCGCTCCGCTTGGCCTCGCCTCCTTCATGGCCTACGGCTGGTCGATGGTGGGCACGCCGCTGGCTTTCCTGTCCGCGGAGCGCTTCTGGCATGGCCAGCACTTCGTGTGGTTCATGACCCCGATCGAAGCCCTGATCGCTGCAATCCGCCTCGGTCCCCCCGGGATCACGTTCCTGCCCGACGCCATGGCCGGCGCGGCGCTCGTCCTCGGGTTCGTGGGCGTCTGGCTCCTCGACCGGATGACGCGCAACGGGCCTGGGGCTGACAGGCCCGCCATCACCCTGCCCACCAGTTGGTGGGTCTACACGGTCGGTGTGCTGCTGGTCGCCTACAGCGCCTATTTCACCGACAGCATCCCGCGCTACACCATGGCCGCCTTCCCGCTCTTCGTCGCGTTCGCCTGGAAGCTGCCACGCGCCATGGAGGGCGCGGTGATCGGCGTGCTGGCCAGCCTGCAGGGCGCACTGCTCGTGGCGGTGCTGGTCTCGGCTGTGCATCCCTTGGTTGCGCCCATCGTCCCCTAGCAGGTCGAACCATCGCCGCGGGCCTCCCGGCCGCCACGATCAGGGCCCGCTGCCGTCCCACTCGGACAGAGGTGCGCAATACCAGCGCCACACTTTCTGGCGGTCGCGGCCCGGGAGCTCGATGCGTCCGTTGGCCCACAAGAGCAGCTCCCACGGATCGTCGTCGGGCTCCACGGTGTGCCAGGGGAACAGACGGTCCAGGACGGCCGCGGCAAGCCGGGCGTCGCGGGGGAAAGCGACTCCGAGCCCGCGGGCGGCGTCGTCGCCGTGCACGAGCAACTCGTCGCACCCCATCGCAGCGAAACCTGCGGGGTCCGGCGACCCGAACGGATGGAACCCCCGCGTTTCGGGAGGTGCGGCGTCGACCCCGGCGCCGAGTGCCCGCGACGCGGCCAGGAGACTGGTGAGCAGCCTCCCGTTGGAAGCGTCCGCGGCGACCCGCACCTCGAAGGCGGCATCCTCCCTCCCACTCCACATGTCGACCGAGTACCAGAGGGGAGCCGCCGCGGTGTGGGCCACCACCGAGGCCACGGTGAAGTCGAGACCGGGCACCGGCACGGTCCAGTCGGCGGTGAGAGCCGGCTCCAGGATCCGTTCGCACAGCTCGGCCGCGGCGAGCACGTCGTCACCCGTCACGGGCGCCACCATAACGACCTCGCGTCCGGCGGGGGCACGGCACCCTTCGCAGGGATCCTTCGACCGACGACGAGGGACATGGGGCCGACTAGGGACATAAGGCACTGGCGCCGCGGCATCCTCCCCTGCAGACTTGGAATGATGTTGCGCCTCCCCCGAGCGGTCGACGAGGACCGCCGGCGGCGGGCTGCAGGCCGGCACAGGAAAGGACATTCGGTTCGCATGGTGACACGAGTAGGAGCGTTCTACTAACCGATGGGACACAAACCCAGCTCCAATGTTCCCGGCGATGGCGTCAATGACGACGCGACGCTCTACCTCTGCCGCCAGGGGCAGCGGTGGGTGGTCGTGATCGAGTCGCCGCGCATCACAGGTGCGCTACGGCTCGACCATTTCGGTGGCGACTCCTACGACGCGCAGTTCGAGCTCCTCCGTCGGGCAGGTCGGGCCTGCCCAGATGCGGTGATCACCAGCACAGACGGGGCGCGCAAGAGTAAGGACTACGAGTGGCGTCTGGAGGTGCGGGGCGTCGAGGCCCAGGCGGGTGACCTCGGGGTGGCGCTGCACCGGGAGCTCTCGGCCGAGTCCGCCGCCGATTGCACTGCACCGCTGGAGCAGTCGGACCGTCGATGCCACCAGGGTCGCCGCCTCCGGGTCTCGGGTCGGCCGCGCTCCTTCTGACTACGCCGCAGAAACCCCGGCCACTCGGCCGGGAGCCTGCAAGGCGCGCCCTGCAGACGGAGATGTCGGTCGGGATCAGCCAGGCCCGACGGGCGCCGCACCCTTGACGCTGGTGCGGTACATCTCCCGCCGCACGCCGGAGTAGTCGTTCAACGCGTTGTGCATGGTGCACCGGTTGTCCCAAATGGCAAGCGTTCGCACCGACCACCGCAATCGGCAGGTGAAGTTCTCGTTGATGCTGTGCCGGTGCAGATGGGCCAGCAACGAGTGCGACTCCTCTTTGCTCCAACCCGCCATTCGGGTTGTGTAGACGGGGTTGACGTAGAGCGACCGGCGGCCGGTCACGGGATGGACGGCGACGACCGGATGAATGTGCTCGGCGTACGCTTCGGCCGAAGGGGCGATCGCCATGGACGTGAGGTCCTTCACCTGGTCCAGCAGGCCTCCCGTCCCATAGGCCATGCCCGCCGAGTGCACCGCGTTCAATCCATCGAGCGTCGCCCTCAGCCCGCCGGAGAGGGTCTCGTAGGCCAGGTACTGGTTCGACCACACTGTGTCGCCGCCGTGGTCCGGGACATCCCAGGCGTGCAACAGCGTGTAGGCCGGCGGCGCAGGCAAGTAGCTCAGGTCGCTGTGCCACACGTTGGCGAAATTCAACACGTCTGTCGGTTCCTTGATCACCCGGATGACGTAGGGCCGGTCCTCTAGGGGGTCCACGAACGGCGTCAGATCTCGGCCTCCGAGCAGGTCCGTGATCCGTTCCAGGTCGTCGAGTTCGAGGTCCTGCTCGGGTAGGAAGACGACCAGATAGTCGGCGAGCGCCCGGCGCAGATCGACCAGCTGGGAAACGTCGGACACCTCAACCAGGTCGATGCCGGTCACGGTGGCGCCCAGAGCGCCGGCCACCGGCTCCACCGTGAGGGCCGTGGGCCGAGCGGAGGTCATCTCGCGCTTCCTTTGCGCTCAGGCAATTCCGAGGAGCTCGGCCCCGTTCCGCCAGAAGAACCGCTCGCGGGTCGTCTCGTTGAAACCCGCCACTGCATCGCCGAACGCCTCGAACGGTCGCCTCCCACCTTCGGGGTGCGGATAGTCCGTCGAGAACATGAAGAGGTCGGGACCGCACTGCTCGAGCAACCATGCCGTGTCCTCGAACGGGAAGGGCGTGAAGCGCACCTGGCGACGGAGGTACTCCGAGGGCAGGAGGGTCAGGTCCTGCAGCGCGGGCTCGAACTTGGAGAACGACCGCATGGCATGGTCGACATTGCGCAACAGGCCCGGAACCCAGGTCGCACCAAGCTCTATGGCCGCTCCTCGCAGTCCCGGGTGGCGCTCGAACACGCCGTCGAGCGTCATACAGGCGAGAAAGCGCTCGGGAGAGTGGTGCAGGACGGGGAAGTCCTTCGAGCGCAGGTTCTCGCCACCGCCGAGCCAGTCCTTAGGTCGGGGCAGGCCGTTGTTGTGGAACGCCTTGGGCAGGAGCCTTCCCCCCGACGTGGAGGACGAAGGGCACCCCGGCCTCGGCCAGGCGGGCCCAGACAGGGTCGAGGTCGCGGTGAGTGGGCGAGAAGTCCCCGGGGGCGTCCGAGGGCACCCACAGCGCGGCCACTCCCGCCTCGAGTGCCTCCTCCAGGGTCTGCACAGCGCGGGCAGGATCGTTCAGGGGCAGGTAGCCGACTGCTTTCAGCCGGGGATCAGGTCCACAGAAGGCAGCCATGGCCCGGTTGAGAGCGTCGGTCCCGCCGTAGAGCAGGTCTGGCTCCTTGCTCCGGGAGAAGTGGGCCAGGGCGAACGTCGGGAAGACGAGTTGAGCGTCGATCCCGAGCGCATCGAGCACCCGGGAGCGCACCTCGGTGTCGAGCGCCCCCGGCGCCATCCACCCCTTGGGTCCCTTCAGCACCTCGGGTCCGATCGCCTGGTGGCGGTGGGATTCCCACAACTCGGGCAGGCTGGCCATGAGCTCTGCGGCGCCCGCACCCGCTCCTTCGAGGCCCAGCGGAGCGAGCCGGCGGCGGACCCCCTCGTCGGCGAACCCGCCCAGCCACTCGGGCGTTTCCATCAGATGGCTGTCGGCGTCGAAGATCACAGGTTCCACGGGCCCTCCAGCTGGTTTAGGTCGTGGATCTAGCGTAGACCTGTCGAAACCTCCCCCGTGAGAGCGCGGGCGGGAGTCCGACCTGGATGGAGCGCTGAGAGCGTCCAGCCCGCAGCCTCTCGGACTCCACCGTCCGGGGTGTTCGTTCCGGGGGTGTTCGTTCCGGGGGTGTCCGTTCCGGGGGTGTCCGTTCCGGGGGTGTCCGTTCCGGGGGTGTCCGTTCCGGGGGTGTCCGTTCCGGGGGTGTTCGTTCCGGGGGTGTTCGTTCCGGGGGTGTTCGTTCCGGAGGTTGCCCACAGACAAGATTTACCTCAGTCATATCTTTCTCTGACCTGGCGTACAGACCTGCGGTGTCGAATAAGACCCATGGAGAGATCCGGGCTGCCCCGGGCTCGGACGGAGGACCGCAAATGACCGACGATCAGAACGACCAGACGGCAGGCGAGCCGGTGAGCAGCAACGAACCGGAGACCAACCCCACCCCCGCGACCGAAAACACCGGCCAGGCCATCGCGCTACCGGCGGAGACCCCCGCGCCGACGGCGGAACCCCTCCCCCTGCCCCAGCAGCCGGACACACCGCCGATGGGCATGCCGCAGGGCACGACCCCGCCCCAGGGCACCTACGCCATGGGTGCCCTGGGGCGCAACCCCCTCTTGGGCGAGGCGCCGGCAACCTCCTTTGCTTCTCCCCCCACCGATCCGGGCGCACCGATGTGGCCGGCACCTCCCGCCCAAGCAGCGTCAGGTCCCAGCGGCAGCCACCGAGTGCGAAACGGCGTGCTGGCTGGCGTAGCCGGTCTGGCCGTCTTGGCCGCCGGCGTCGGCATCGGGCACGCCGCCTGGACCAACGGGACCAACGGAGGCAGCACGCAAGCGTTCGCTCCCAGCTCGGGCACCTCACACTTGCCATTCCGCTCGGGCTCCTCAGGGAACGGATCTGGGGGATCCGGCGCCTCGGGCAATCCTTTCGGCAACGGCTCCCCGTTCGGCGGCTTTGGCAACTCGGGCAACACGGGCAGCGGTAACACGGGCAGCGGCAACTCCGGATCGTCGGGTTCCTCGGGACCGAGCGACACGAACGCCATCGCGTCGAAAGTCGACCCGGGCCTCGTCGACATCAATACGACGCTCGGCTACCAGCAGGAGCAGGCCGCAGGGACCGGCATCGTGCTGTCGTCCAACGGCGTCATCCTGACGAACAACCACGTCATCGATGGTGCGACGAGCATCAGCGTCACCGACGTCGGCAACCAGAAGACCTACACCGCCAGCGTCGTCGGCTACGACCGCACTCGTGACATCGCGGTGCTGCAGCTCCACAACGCCTCGGGACTCCAGACGGCAACCCTCGGCAACTCGTCCAACGCGTCGGTCGGTGAGGACGTGGTCGGCATCGGGAACGCCGGCGGCACAGGCGGCACACCCAGCGCGGCCGGCGGGACGGTGACGTCGCTCAACCAGTCCATCACTGCCAGCGACGAGGGCGACGGCACCTCTGAGCAACTAAGCGGCCTGATCGAGACCAACGCCGACATCCAGCCCGGCGACTCGGGTGGTGCGCTCGTCGACACCTCCGGGGATGTGCTGGGTGTGGACACAGCCGCCTCCGCGGGATTCTCGTTCCAATCCAACGACCAATCTTCGGGCAACCAGGGCTTCGCCATTCCGATCGACACCGCCCTCTCCATCGCCCGTGCGATAGAGGCCGGGACGTCCTCGTCGACGGTCCACATCGGGGAGACGGCCTTCCTGGGCGTCGAGATCAGCCCTCAGGGCAGCAGCTCTGGCAGCAGCTCTGGTAGCGGCGGAGGTGGCTTCGGCGGCTTCTTCGGAGGCAACAGCGGCAACACCGGAGGCAACAGCGGCAACACCGGCTCGTCCGCGACCGGCGCTTCCGTGGCCGGTGTCGTGACCAACGGGCCGGCCCAGGAGGCCGGGCTGGCTGAGGGAGACGTCATCACCTCGCTCGGCGGCAAGACGATCGGCACGGCCGACGATCTCACCAACGGCATGGGTGAGTACCACCCGGGCGACAAGACGACCATCGGCTGGACGGACAGCTCCGGGCAGACGCACACGGCCACCGTGCAGCTGTCCTCTGGGCCCCCTCAGTAACGGACCTTCGCCCGGGCCGACCTGCGGGCTGGCGTGAACGGCCTGCGACTAGATCGGCCTCCGAGGGGTCGTTACCTGGAAGCGAGCCGGACAAGCGCCACGACCATTGCCAGGACGGCCGCGCTGAGCACTGCAATGAGGCCCCATCCGACACTGACGCTCGAGCCGGCGGACGTAGTCGCCTGTGAGATCTTCTGCACGATGCGGAACATGTCGTAAACGGCGAACACCAAGATCGCCGCTGTGACGAACACGGTAAGGATCGCAAGCTGCAGGTCGCCATTCGTCAGGGCGAGCCCTGCCAGCACCAACAAGACGATGCCCCCAATGAATGTGACATACCCATTGACGCTGATGAGGTTTGAGATTCCCGGGTCAATGCCGTTGATCGAGAAGTGGAGCCCGGCGAAACCCACCGATCCGGTCACACGTACCCATGAACCCACGGAGCCGAACATGAGCGCGACGCCACAGGCCATCATCAGCAGTATCCCCACGTTCACCGTCGCCGGGATTGTCCTCGGCTTGGCGAAGGCGGGAGCCGCGTAGGGATTGGCGGACATCCGCTGGGCCGTCGTTGCCGACCCGGCCGAGCTGGCGGCCGCCGGAACCGCCCCCTGCTCGACCCATCCATTGACGGTCCAGCGTCGCCTGGCGGTCCAGGTCTGGCCGTCCCAGTAGGCCTGGTCGTTGGGACTGGCTGCCGTGGGATACCACCCCGGGTCCTTCGCGGCGGCCCCCACCGGGTGCCAGCCCAGATCAGGTGCGCTGTCCTGGGTCGAAGCTCCAGCCTCCTCCTCGACCATCAGGCCACCTCCCCGCGTCCCGGTCATACCGACGCAACACCAGAAAGTAGTCTGTCGGACGTGGAAATTGTGGGTTTTGGTCCTGGGGACGGTCTGACCGACGAGGAGCTGACGGCGCTCGCGCTGGCAGCAGACCCGCTCGCACCCCTGCCCGAGGATGCGGTGCCGATGTCAGTACACCTGGCCGGGCTCGGCCCGACGCTTCCGCTTTGGTACATGCCGCCGACCCTGACTCGCGGCGGGCGGCGTTGGAAGGCGCCATTCGTAATCGCAATCGTCTGTGCGTTTCTTCTGATCGACGCCATGGGCCTCTGCAACACCTACGGGATACTCGGCTTCGCGTAACCTTCGGCCAGTTCCACACGGCTAGCCTGCAGTTCGTCGGCAACAGCCACTGATTCCGCGCTATGGCTTGCCGGCGGCGATCCAGCCCTTCACTCGCGCATCACTGATCCGGCGAGCGGTTGCCATGTTCGCCCAGGCCCGAAAACGTGACTTCTCGTCGTCCTTCAACTGTGAGTACAGGGTCGTCTCGGCAGGGGTAGAGCGCACCCGACGCGGCGACCTGGCGCCGGTCTGACCACCCGAAGTCCTGGCCCGCTCGATGAACGGGGTGAGGGCCTTACGGAGTCTGGCGCCATTGGCGACACTGACATCGATCTCGTAAGACTTTCCATCTAGAGCGAAGTGCACCGTCTCGTCAGCGTCGCCCCCGTCGATGTCGTCGGTCAGCTTCACTATCACGGTCTTTGCCATGGCCTCATCGTTGCAGAGGGTGCCCACCAGGGCCAACGCGGTGAGACCCGGGTGCCGATGTCGATTGGGCTCGGAGACGCCTCGAGCTCCCGACCGCATTCGGCAGCCGAGGCAGTCAATCAGGCCACTCCGCGCTTGGGAAGGCCTCGTGGCCATAGTCTTGTGAAGTCCCGACGCGCCTGCTTCGACCCTTATTCCCCCTCCGTCGAACCATGGCGCGTCGGGGCGCGTCAGGCCACCGGCCGACGAGCGAATAAACCCCACGGCTTGAAACGCAACAATGGGACGCATGCCCCGGCGTGCGAAACGAAGGAGCGGCACGCGACCCGACGACGCCGACCACCGGGATCCGAGCTCCGGATCGCATTGGCGGGCCGACGGGACGCCCAAGACCGCCTACCGGTCACAGGGTGAGGCCCTTGCCATGGCAGACGAACGTCGCCAAGACTCCGGAATTCTCCTGAGCGTGTACCGCTGCGCTTTCTGCTCCGCCTGGCACCTGGGCGGTTCCCGAGGACACCATGAGCAATGACACCACAGCCGTCTTGTTTGCGCATGGGGACGACAAAGAGAAATGCGTCGCCGAGTACAGGCTCGACCGAGGCGAGGCAAACGGGAGGCTGACCGGGCGATGTGTGCATGCGGTGTACGAATTCGAAGAGTCCTCTCACGAGTCGATCCTTCAGAAGCCGTTCGAGCCCGGTCGTGGTCAGGCGCCCGCTGCTCGTCGCACACCTGCGACGTCCTCCGCATGGAACAGAACGTCTGTAGACGACCGGGGCGAATTCATCGTTCGGGTTTCCCGTGCTGGATCGAGAGCGACGTTGCCGGGGTCCTCTCTTCCGACGAGACCACTTCCTTGTTTGGACTGATCGCACTTTCCTTGTTTGGATTGATCGCGCTCATCGCTGCCGCCTTTGCAGGGCAAGAGGCGATGGAGGCTTGACGCGACATGCCGACGCGCCACTTTGAGACGGAGTGATCCGTGCCCTCGATGTCGCCGAGCGGAACGGCGAGATCTGTCATCGCCCAAGGAGCATCCGGCTGGGAACTTGCCCGCAACGCCGCTGGTCAATGACACACCGTCTACAGAATTGACCGAAAGTTGATCGAATGGCAGTTTGCGGGCGTCTGCCTGATCGAGAACTCCATCCGTGGGTCGAGGTTCTGGTTGCCTCATGACATATGCGCTGGTGCGGTGGATGGTGGGGCATGAAGTCGCCACGGGATGATGTCGAACCCTCTACTGGAGGTCGAGAGAACCGCCGTCCCTCTTCCGAATCGTGCCCATTTTCAGCCCTCTGCGGAGCGTCGGAGGGTTCCCCAACCTGCGATGACGGGTTAGAGTGACGACTTCCCTCGTGCGGAGGCGGTCCGCTTACGGGAGCGAAATTGGCGATAAGGCGAAATTTCGGCGAACTGGGCACTTGGCACCCCGCGGTTTGGCGCGCCCCGAGTCCCACAATCCCCCGATCCTGCGCTACCGGGGTTCCAAAAGCCTAAACCGGCCGGTGTTGCGCGCCGATTGACAATGACTGACCAGGATCGCACTGGTCTCGCCTCGAACGATCCGATGCTCCCATGAAAAGCCGCGGTCTCCCATCTCAGCACCCAATTGCCGCGGTTCGCCGTGCGACACGCCGCCGCGCCTCGAACCAGCTCCCGCGTCTGGGTGACGAGAGCGGATTCACGCTGATCGAGTTGATCGTCGTCGTTGCGATCCTGCCCGTCGTCGTCGGCGGGTTGGCGGCAGGACTCCTTTCGATCATCTCGATCCAACCGAGCATTACCAACCGGCTCTCCGACTCCGGAGATGCTCAGGTGGTCTCGACCAGCTTCGACAAAGACGTGCAGAGTGCGCAGATGATCACGACGGCCGCCGGCGCAACTCCCTGTGGGCCGGGGACGCAGATTCTGGGACTCCAGAACGGCACCGCACAGGTGTCGTACTCGCTCATCACGCAGGGTGCCGGTGCGGGAGCCGTGCAGAGCCTCGTTCGCAATGCCTGCAATAACGGCGCATTGAGCTCCTCCGTCGTCGTCTCGCACAACGTGGTGAACCCGTCCCCCGGCGGTGGCAATCCGGTGGCAACCGTCACCTGTTCTGTCTCGACCGCTCCCGCCTGCACGGGCTCCCCACCCGCAGTGCAAACGACTTGGGTCTCGGTCGCCGAAGTCGACAACGTCAGCCTCCCCCTGACGTACGTCGCCAGTAGCTACACGCAGAACCTGCTCGCGGTACCCATTGGGGGTACCAACTCCGGCACGACGACCAACGTGAACGCGCCGGTTTACTCGTGCGGTTTTGCCACACAGGACACCGGCACCTACGCGTCGACCCTGTGCTTCATGGACTTCACCGCCTACAACACCCATACAGGCACGGCGTGTGGCAACGGCGGTCTCGAGATCAGCGAGGGCATCACCAATACGCCGTTCACCATGAGCTTCTGCCTCACCGCCACGGGCGGCCCCGTCGCGGGCACGTCGATTCCCACCTACACCGACCCACCGACGAGCGAAGCCTTCCTCGGCAACAACGGGTTCTATACGGGGATACCGGGCAACCCGGCGCTCTATCAGACGACAGAAGGTACGAATTCGACCATCACGATCACCAACATCCAGGTCCTGGGGTCAGGTGGCGTTCCGGCCACGAACTGGCAACTCGTGACGGGTGACGCGGAGTCGACTGACCAGGGCGAGTCGATTCAGTGGACCGCGGGATGGAGCCCCACATCAACAGTCCCGCTCGCCGCACAGATCTTCGCGCAGATCCCAAATAGCCCCACGTCGGCCGAGGGGAATGCCTGCGCCGACCCGACGCCGGGGAGCGGCTTGACCGGGCTGGGGACCAACTCGGTCACGTGTGCGGCGTCCGTCTCCTCCGACAAGACCGGGACGCCGATGATCAGCGCTCCCGCTCCGTCATCGCTCACGGCCTACATGGTCGGCACCGGACTGGAAGCCATATTCGTAGGGCTCCTGCTGTCATCATCATGACGATCTCCTCAAGGACAAAGAGCCTGCAGGCAACGTTGCGACGCATCCTGCCCACCGGTCGCGACCATGTGCTGCCTGACAACGGTCATCGTCGCAATTCGGAATCCGGTGACACGCTCGTCGAGGTCCTGATCGCTCTCGTCGTACTCAGCTTCGCTGCGCTCGCCATGCTCACTGCATTCGGTGCCGCGTTGTCGAGCTCGCAGGAGCATCGCAACCTGACCAATATCAGCACCGCGCAGAAGAGTGTGACCCAGCAGATCATCGCCCAGCTCGAGAATGCCAACCCGCCGCTGTACCAATCCTGCGCGCCGGTCTCCACCTACCAGACCACCGTCTCGTTCACAGGCCTGCCGACGGGATATACCGCCCAGATCACAGGGGTCAGCTACTGGAACACTGCGTTCACCTTCAGCAGTCTTCAGGCCCAGTGCGTGGCCAACTCCCCGCAACTGATAACTGCCACCGTGACCTACCCGTCCGGTGGGAGCTCGCCCGTGACCGCGGTGGTCGACAATCCGACGCCCCCGGCCCCGCCACCCGCCGGCGACGCGGACCACTTGTTCTTCTACACGCAGCCAGGCAACGCCGTCAGCGGAGCCAACCTGAGCCCCCAGCCTGTGGTCGAGGTCCTCGACAATCAAAACAACGTGGTCACGACGGACCTCTCTGACGTCGTGCTGACCCTCAACGCCACCAACGGCGCGACGCTCTCCAGCAGCTGCACCGGAAGCGAGTTCTACGGGGTGGTCACCTTCCGCAATTGCAGCGTCCTCAAGGCGACACCTGCCGGCCAGACCTACACCATCACGGCTACCGATGCGACCCTGCCGAATCCTTCGCTGACCAGCAATCCCTTCACTGTCAGCGTCGGCCCCCCCTCCCAGTTGATCTTCACACAACAGCCTGGTGGCAACCCAACCGGTGGCCTCGCCTTCCCGACCCAGCCGCAGGTCACAGTCGAAGACGTCGGCGGGAACGTGGTCACTACGGACTCCTCCTCGGTCAATCTGGCCATTACGGCGGGCACTCCCGCTTCGGGCGGTCCCGGGACGCTGTCCGGCTGTTCCCAGACCGAGGCCGCAGGCACGGGCGTGATCGGCTTCACTGGTTGCTCCATAAACACTGCCGGCACGAACTACACCTTGACTGCCACCGACGCCGAGGCCGGAGGAACGCTCACGGCTACGAGCGGCACGTTCACCGTCAAGGTGGGTGTGGCAGCTCAGCTGGCGTTCACGACTTCTCCGGGCGCCTCGACAGGCGGCGTCACATTCGGAGCCCAGCCGGTGGTTGCGGTCGAGGATGCCGGGGGCAACACCGTGACCACTGCGACGAACTCCATCACGCTTGCGATCAACAGCCAGCCCGGCACCGGGGCCGCGCTCGCGTGCACCAATACCGGCAACCTGACCGTTGCGGCACGCAATGGGGTCGCAAACACTTTTGCCGGGTGCAAGATCACAATTGCGGGCGGGACTCAGGGTTCGTACACCCTGAAGGCAACCGCCACGGGCCTGACCACTGCCATCAGCAGCCCGTTCACCGTCGCCGGAGGCGCTACCCAGCTCGTCTTCAAGACGTCGCCCACCGCATCCAGCGGCGGCACCGCGTTCCCGACGCAACCCCTCGTCTGGGTCGAGGACTCCTCGAACGATCTCGTGACCAACGCGACCGCGTCGATCACCCTAGCCATCAACACTCAGCCCGGCACCGGGGCGACTCTCAGTTGCACCAACACCGGCGGCACCACCTTCGCTGTGACCAACGGCATAGCCACCTTTGCCGGCTGCAAGATCACGCTTGGGACACAGGGCGCGTACACCCTGAAGGCCACCGCTACGAGTTTGACCACTGCAATCAGTAACTCATTCACTGTCGCCGGCACCGCGACACAGGTGGTCTTCACCCAACAGCCCACGAGCTCAACAGGTGGTATCGCGTTCGGAACCCAACCCCAGGTGACGATCGAGGACTCGGTAGGTGACGTGGTCACCGGCAGCACCACGCCCGTCACTCTCTCCATTACCGGCGGGACAGGGACCTCCGGTGCCGCTCTGAGCTGTACGACCAACCCCCTCACTCCCGCCTTGGGAATCGCGACATTCGCCGGATGCGCGATCAACTTGGCGAGTAGCAATAACTACACGCTGACCGCCACCCAGGGCGCGCTCACAATTGCGAGCAATCCGTTCACCATCAGCGTGGGTCCGGCCTACATGTTGGCCTTCACAGCCCAGCCCGGCGGCGGCGCCAACGGAGCCACCTGGACGGCCCAGCCTTCCGCCAGCATTGAGGATGCCGGCGGAAACCTCATCACCGGGGCGACGAATGCGGTCTCCTTGACAATCGGTTCGCAACCGGGGACGGCGGGCAACCTCTCATGCACCCTCAATCCGGTTTCGGCCAGCTCGGGTGTCGCCTCCTTCTCGGGATGTCAGATAGTTGGGACCGCCGGCAACTACACGATCTCCGCCAGCGCATCAGGACTCGTGACAGCCACGAGCACGCCCTTCACGCTCACGGTCGGACCCGCGACCCAGCTGGCATTCACCACCCAACCAGGCGGCGGGGCGAACGCTGCCACCTGGACCGCCCAACCTGCCGTCACCGTCGAGGACTCCGGCGGGAACAAGGTCACCTCGAGTACGGCCAGCGTCACGCTGGCGGTCGGCTCGAACCCCGGCGGCACGTTAGCCTGCACCGGCGGCAACACGAAGGCCGCGGCGACCGGGGTCGCAACCTTCGCCGGATGCAAGATCACGGGTACGGCCGGCTCATATTCGCTGACCGCGACCGCCACGGGACTGAGCGCGGCCACGAGCAACGACTTCCTCATCACCTTCGGCACTGCGAGCCAGCTGGTCTTCAACACCCAGCCCGGCGGTGGCAGCGATGGCGCCGCTTGGGGCATCCAGCCCGTGGTCGACGTCGAAGACCAGTCGGGCAACCTGGTGACCAGCTCGTCCGCCTCCATCACGCTCGCCATTGGGACCAACCCCGGCGGCGCCCTCACCTGCACCGGTGGCAACACGCTTGCCGCCGCCAACGGTGTGGCCACGTTTGCCGGCTGTCAGATCACCGGCAAACTCGGCAGCTACACCGTGACCGCGGTCGCCAACGGTCTCACCGGGGCTACCAGCAGTGCCTTCAACATCACGATCGGAGCTGCTTCCAAACTTGCCTTCAGCGCCCAACCGGGTGGTGGAGTCGATGGTGCGGCCTGGACGAATCAGCCGGCCGTGACGGTCGAGGACCCGGGCGGAAATATCGTGACCACGGCGACGAACTCCATCACGCTCGCGCTCGGAACCAACCCCGGCGGCGCGCTGGCCTGCACCGGCGGCAACACGCTCGCCGCTACCAACGGCGTGGCCACCTTCGCCGGCTGCCAGATCACCGGCAAGATCGGCACCTACACCTTGACCGCGGCCGCCACCGGCCTCACCGGGACCACCAGCAACACCTTCGCCATCACGATCGGCTCCGCCACCCAGCTCGGCTTCAGCACCCAGCCCGGCGGTGGGGCAAACGGTGCCACCTGGACGAATCAGCCAGTGGTCAAGATCGAGGACGTAGGCGGCAACACCGTGACCACGGCAACGAACTCCATCGCGCTCGCCATCGGGACCAACCCCGGCGGCGCCCTCACCTGCACTGGCGGCAACACTCTTGCGGCCACCAACGGTGTGGCCAACTTCGCCGGCTGCAAGATCACCGGCAAGGCGGGCGCCTACACGTTGACCGCGGCCGCCACCGGGTTGCCGACGATCACTAGTAACACCTTCAACATCACCTTCGGTGCCGCCAGCCAGCTGGTCTTCAGCACCCAGCCCGGCGGTGGTGCCAACGGTGCCGCCTGGGCCGCGGCCGGACAGCCGGCGATCACGGTGGAAGACCAGTCCGGCAACGTGGTGACCAACTCGGCCGCCTCGATCACCCTCGCCATCGGGACCAATCCCGGCGGCACGCTGGCCTGCACCGGCGGCAACACCAAGGCTGCCAACGCCGGCCTGGCCACCTTCGCCGGCTGCCAGATCGTGGGCAAGACAGGCAGCTACACCTTGACCGCGGCCGCCACCGGGTTGCCGACGATCACCAGCAACGCCTTCAACATCACGGTGGGTGCCGCCAGTCAGCTCGTCTTCAGCACCCAACCCGGCGGTGGTGCCAACGGTGCCGCCTGGGCCGCGGCCGGCCAGCCCGCGGTGACGGTCGAGGACAGCGGCGGCAACGTCGTGACCACGGCCGCGAACTCCATCACGCTCGCCGTCGGGACGAACCCCGGCGGCACGCTGGCCTGCACCGGTGGCAACACCAAGGCTGCCAACACCGGCTTGGCGACCTTCGCCGGCTGCCAGATCACCGGCAAGGCGGGCACCTACACCTTGACCGCGGCCGCCACCGGCCTCACCGGGACCACCAGCAACACCTTCGCCATCACCTTCGGCACTGCGAGCCAGCTCGCCTTCAGCGCCCAGCCCGGCGGTGGGGCCAACGCTGCCACCTGGACGAATCAGCCCACCGTCAGCGTCGAGGACCAGTCCGGCAACGTGGTGACCAACTCGGCCGCCTCCATCGCGCTCGCCATCGGGACCAACCCCGGCGGCGCCCTCACCTGCACTGGCGGCAACACTCTTGCGGCCACCAACGGTGTGGCCAACTTCGCCGGCTGCAAGATCACCGGCAAGGCGGGCGCCTACACGTTGACCGCGGCCGCCACCGGGTTGCCGACGATCACTAGTAACACCTTCAACATCACCTTCGGTGCCGCCAGCCAGCTGGTCTTCAGCACCCAGCCCGGCGGTGGTGCCAACGGTGCCGCCTGGGCCGCGGCCGGACAGCCGGCGATCACGGTGGAAGACCAGTCCGGCAACGTGGTGACCAACTCGGCCGCCTCGATCACCCTCGCCATCGGGACCAATCCCGGCGGCACGCTGGCCTGCACCGGCGGCAACACCAAGGCTGCCAACGCCGGCCTGGCCACCTTCGCCGGCTGCCAGATCGTGGGCAAGACAGGCAGCTACACCTTGACCGCGGCCGCCACCGGGTTGCCGACGATCACCAGCAACGCCTTCAACATCACGGTGGGTGCCGCCAGTCAGCTCGTCTTCAGCACCCAACCCGGCGGTGGTGCCAACGGTGCCGCCTGGGCCGCGGCCGGCCAGCCCGCGGTGACGGTCGAGGACAGCGGCGGCAACGTCGTGACCACGGCCGCGAACTCCATCACGCTCGCCGTCGGGACGAACCCCGGCGGCACGCTGGCCTGCACCGGTGGCAACACCAAGGCTGCCAACACCGGCTTGGCGACCTTCGCCGGCTGCCAGATCACCGGCAAGGCGGGCACCTACACCTTGACCGCGGCCGCCACCGGCCTCACCGGGACCACCAGCAACACCTTCGCCATCACCTTCGGCACTGCGAGCCAGCTCGCCTTCAGCGCCCAGCCCGGCGGTGGGGCCAACGCTGCCACCTGGACGAATCAGCCCACCGTCAGCGTCGAGGACCAGTCCGGCAACGTGGTGACCAACTCGGCCGCCTCCATCGCGCTCGCCATCGGGACCAACCCCGGCGGCGCCCTCACCTGCACTGGCGGCAACACTCTTGCGGCCACCAACGGTGTGGCCAACTTCGCCGGCTGCAAGATCACCGGCAAGGCGGGCGCCTACACGTTGACCGCGGCCGCCACCGGGTTGCCGACGATCACTAGTAACACCTTCAACATCACCTTCGGTGCCGCCAGCCAGCTGGTCTTCAGCACCCAGCCCGGCGGTGGTGCCAACGGTGCCGCCTGGGCCGCGGCCGGACAGCCGGCGATCACGGTGGAAGACCAGTCCGGCAACGTGGTGACCAACTCGGCCGCCTCGATCACCCTCGCCATCGGGACCAATCCCGGCGGCACGCTGGCCTGCACCGGCGGCAACACCAAGGCTGCCAACGCCGGCCTGGCCACCTTCGCCGGCTGCCAGATCGTGGGCAAGACAGGCAGCTACACCTTGACCGCGGCCGCCACCGGGTTGCCGACGATCACCAGCAACGCCTTCAACATCACGGTGGGTGCCGCCAGTCAGCTCGTCTTCAGCACCCAACCCGGCGGTGGGGTCGACGGTGCCGCCTGGGCCGCGGCCGGCCAGCCCGCGGTGACGGTCGAGGACAGCGGCGGCAACGTCGTGACCACGGCCACGAACTCGATCACGCTCGCCATCACCACGCAGCCCGGCAGCGGGGCCACCCTCGCGTGCACCGGCGGCAACGCCAAGGCTGCCACCACCGGCGTCGCCACCTTTGCGGGCTGCCAGATCACCGGCACGGTCGGCAGCTACACCATCAGCGCTTCGGCGACCGGCCTGACGACAGCGACCGGCTCGCCGTTCAGCATCACGATCGGTGCCGCCACCCAGCTCGGCTTCAACCCCCAGCCCGGCGGCGGGGCCAACGGTGTCGCTTGGGGCACTCAGCCCTCAGTCAACGTCGAGGACGTGGGCGGCAACACCGTGACGACGGCAACGAACTCCATCACGCTCGCCATCGGGACCAACCCCGGCGGCGCCCTCACCTGCACTGGCGGCAACACTCTTGCGGCCACCAACGGTGTGGCCAACTTCGCCGGCTGCAAGATCACCGGCAAGGCGGGCGCCTACACCTTGACCGCGGCCGCCACCGGGTTGCCGACGATCACCAGCAACACCTTCAACATCACCTTCGGTGCCGCCAGCCAGCTGGTCTTCAGCACCCAGCCCGGCGGTGGGGTCGACGGCATCGCCTGGGCCGCCCCTGCCCAGCCGGCGATCACGGTGGAGGACCAGTCCGGCAACGTGGTGACCAACTCGGCCGCCTCGATCTCCCTCGCCCTCGGGACCAACCCCGGCGGCGCCATCGGCTGCGCGACCATGCCGCTCACCCCGACCAACGGCGTGGCCACCTTCGCCGGCTGTGAGATCGTCGGCAAAACGGGCAGCTACACGGTGACCGCGGCCGCCACCGGGTTGCCGACAATCACCAGCTCGGCCTTCAACATCACGATCGGTGCCGCCAGTCAGCTCGCCTTCACCGCCCAGCCCGGCGGAGGGGTCGACGGCACGGCCTGGACTGCTCAGCCCGGCGTGACGGTCCAGGACGTGGGCGGCAACACCGTGTCCACGACGACGAACATTACGCTCGCCATCGCCACCCAGCCGGGCAGCGGGGCCACCCTCGCCTGCACCGGCGGCAACACCAAGGCCGCCGCGGCCGGCGTGGCCAACTTCACCGGCTGCCAGATCACCGGCACGGTCGGCAGCTACACCTTGAACGCGAGCGCCTCGGGCCTCACCGGAGGCACCAGTGCCCCGTTCAGCATCACAATCGGTGGTGCCACCCAGCTCGGCTTCAGCACTCAGCCAGGCGGTGGAGCCACCGGTGTGGTTTGGACCACCCAACCCAAGGTGAGCATCCAGGACGCGGGCGGAAACCCCGTGGGCGCGGGAACGAACTCCATCACGCTTGCCATCGCCACCCAGCCCGGGACCGGGGCCACGCTCACCTGTTCCGGCACCGGCACCGGCGGCGATACCTTTGCCGCGGTCAATGGCGTAGCCACCGCGACGGGCTGCAAGATCACCAACGGCACTACGGCGGGCGCCTACACCCTCAGTGCGGCGGCGACCGGACTCACCACCGGTAAAAGCGTGTCCTTCGTTGTCTACGGCGCGGCCACCAAGCTCGCCTTCACGACCCAGCCCGGCGGAGGCACCAACGATACGGTTTGGACCATCCAGCCAGTGGTAAGTGTCGAGGACGCCTCGGGTGACGTGGTCGCCAACTCGGCTGCGTCGATCACTCTCGCTATCGCAACAAAGCCCAACGGCGCCGGGACCGATACCCTTACCTGTGGCGGCAGCGGCACCAACGGCGACACCTTTGCTGCGGTTAACGGCGTGGCTTCCATCTCTGGCTGCCAGATCACGGGGCGTAACGGCACGTACACCATCAGTGCGACCTCCAACCCCCTGACCACGGCAACGAGCGCAGGGTTCACGGCATGACGAGGATCGACGACCACCGAGTGGGGGCCCTTCTCCGGCGACGATTCGGCCACGAGCCCAAAGCGGTGAACGCCCGGGCCTGGCGCCGGTCAACGGGCGTCGCCGTGGGTCCTTCACACGATGAATCCGGCGCCGTCCTCATCTTGGCCCTGGTCTTCCTCGTGGCCGTGAGCGTGATCATCGGCGGATTGACCGATTGGATTACTAACGATCTAAGGAACTCCGACAATTTCGCCGAAACTCAGTCTGTGACGAGTTCAGCCACCAACGCGGTCAATCTGGCAATTCAGAGCATCCGCTACGCACCGCAGCTTTATAACGCGACCACCAACCAGACACAGACGTTGAACGCCAGCCCGCCGAGCGCCTGCTGGAACTCTGCGACCTCCCAGCAGTTCGCCATGAACATCTACTGCAGCTCGACGTGGAACCCTGCGAGTGCGAATACGCGTCGTCGTTACGATTTCTGCGTGTCCGACGTCGCGGGCTGCTTCCTGGGCGGCTGCGCAGACGACCTGCCCAGCTCAGCCGATGCTCCAGGCTGTCGTCACCTTTGACGACTACCCCGCGGGCGTCAGTGCTCCGAGCCTGGTTCAGTGCGTGGTCTACTGCGGCACCGGTATGACGATCGATAGTTGGAACTGGAACGCTGTGGCACCGGTGGTGACCAATGTGACCGGTCTGTCGGGGCCAATCACCGGAGGCACGCCCATCGTGATCACCGGCACCGGGTTCACCAGCAGCTCGACCGTGAACTTCACAAACGTCAACCCGCTGGCACAGCTGGCGTCAACGCAACAGCAGAATGTCCAGCAGAGCGTCCCAGCCACCAACGTCAAATTGCTCCCCGGCGGCACCACAATCACGGCGAACGCTCCGGCGGTGACGACATTGGCCAACTATTACGTCACGGTCACCACGCCGGGCAACGGGACCAGCGTGGACAATTCGAGCTTCATATTCGACTACTCCTCCGTGGTCCCCTCGGTAACCAGCATCACTCCCCTCTCCGGTTACCAAACCCATGGCACCACCATAACGATCACGGGCAGTGGCTTCGTCAACGGAGCGACTGTGAACATGGTGGAGGAAAGCGGGGGCGCCGCGATCAGCCCCACAGTCTCCTATGCCGCCACCGCCGTTCAGGTACTGAGCAACACTCAGATCACCGCCATCACGTATCCCGTGCCCCCCACGGCGCCGTATTTCACGTATTTCGTCACCGTGACAACGCCAGCCGGAGCGAGCCCGTACGGCCCGGTGGCCAAGGACGTCTTCACGTTCACCACGGCGCCGGCGTAGGAACCATGATGTCAATCGCTTCGATCAGTAGTCAGGAAAACCGGTGAAACTGGGTCGCAAGGACAAGGCTGCCGCGACAGCCGAGCAAGGCAGCGACCAGAACGGGTCGTTGCCTGTCGGCACGGGCGGGGGTGGCGCGCTCGGCGTCGCTTTAGACGAGCCCGACATTGACGGCGGCGTGAGACCGCGCCACGCCGCGGTCTCGGAGCCGCTCGGGGCACTGCTGATCCGACTCGGCCTCGTCAGCGAGGAGGACGTGGCACAAGCTCTGATCGTCCAGGTCGAAAAGGGCAAGAGGATCGGCGAGACCCTCGTCGAGATGGGTGCGCTGAACGAGAGAGACCTCGTGCTCGTCCTCGCCGACATCCTGCACATGCCAGTCGTCGATATCCGGCGCGACAATCCCGAACCCGAGGCGCTCGCCCTCATACCCGAGGACATCGTGCGGGAGCACCTGGCCATGCCTATCCGGCTCGACGACGACGGCCTTCAGGTGGCGGTGGCGGACCAGCCGTCCGTGGCCGTCCGAGCACTCCTTATGGAGTCGAGCCACCACCCCATCCGCCTGGTTCTGGCGCCTGAGTCGGACATCCAATGGGCCATCGACAGCAGCTACCGCGCCATCGGCGGTGTGGATCGGCTCGTCGAGGCATTCCAATCCGTCGAGGGCTCCCGAAGGCGCATCGCCGAAACCGATGAAGCTGAGGTCGTTACCGACGATGCACCTGTCGTGCAGGTCGTCACCCGCATCCTCACCCAGGCCAAGCGGGACCGCGCATCGGACGTCCACATTGAGCCCTCGCAGGACGTGGTCCGCGTTCGCTTCCGCATCGACGGCGCACTCAAGGAGGTCCTGATGCTGCCGGCCGCGATGGCGGTCGGTCTCGTCAGCAGGATCAAGATCATGGCGGGCATGAACATCGTCGAACGGCGGCGTCCGCAAGACGGGCAGCTCACGACCCTGATCGACGGCAAGGACACGGACGTCAGAGTGTCGACAGCCACAACGATCTGGGGCGAGAAGTGCGTCATGAGAATCCTCGACAAAAACCGATCCGTGTTGCGACTTCAGGACCTCGGCATGCCACCGGACTCCCACGAGACCTTCTCACGGCTCGTCAAGGCCCCCTTCGGAATGGTGCTCTGCGCCGGACCAACAGGCAGTGGGAAAACGACCACGCTCTACGCCACGCTGGGCCAGGTCAGCGACCCAACTCGGAACGTGATGACGATCGAGGACCCGGTTGAGTACATCTTCCCATCGATCAACCAGATCCAGACCAACGAGCAGGCTGGGCTGACGTTTGCCACCGGCCTCAAGTCGATCCTGCGCCAAGACCCAGACGTGATCCTCGTTGGCGAGATTCGGGACGTCGAAACGGCTCGGATCGCGGTTCAGTCCGCGCTGACCGGCCACCTCGTCCTCTCATCGCTGCACTCCACGGACTCCGTCTCGGCCCTCCACCGGTTTCTCGACATGGGTATCGAATCATTCCTCATCGCATCGTCGGTCATCGCGATCGTGGGGCAGCGCCTTGTCCGGCGCATCTGCCCTTCGTGCAAATCCCCCTACACGCCCACGCAGGAGGAGATGATCTTCTACGAAGAAAGCGGTGGTCCGCCGAAACACGACTTCTATCAGGGCACCGGTTGCAACTTCTGCGGACAAACCGGCTACCAGGACAGGATCGGCGTCTACGAGCTCCTGCAGATGAGCACTGAGATCAAGCGCCTGATAGTCGGGTGGGCGACACAGGACGAGCTGCGTCGACTCGCTCAGAAGCAAGGCATGCGCACTCTGCGGGAAGAAGCAGTGAGCCTGGTCGCGGAAGACGTCACCACGATCTCCGAAGTTATTCGCAGCATCTACTCTCTATAGTTGAAGGCGGGAAAAGCCATGGAAAAGTTTCGCTACAGCGCACTGGACGAGACCGGGAGCAAAGTTACAGGGCGAGGAGGCCGCGTCCTCAAGCGCGGCTCATCTGGCCCTGCTCGAGCGGGGCTACCAGCCGATCGAAGTGGCCGCGAAGAAGAGTGTTCTCCAATTCGAGATCACGAAGAAGATGGTGTCCCGCAAGGACGTCATGCACTTCTCCCGGCAGCTCAGTGTCTTCGTGAAGGCCGGGGTCCCGATCATGGAGTCCCTCGATGTGATCGCGGAAGAGACTCCCGACAAACTGCTCCAGCGGTCTCTCTACGACATGATCGATCGCTTGCAAGCTGGTGATACCTTCGCATCAGCGGCGGCCGCTCATCCCGAGGCCTTCCCCAACTACTACATCGGCGTTCTGTCGTCGGCGGAGTTGACGGGCAATCTCGATGTCGTCCTCGACCAGCTCGCCGATTACCTCGAGCGTGATATCGAGGCCCGCGGCAAAGTCACATCAGCGATGATCTATCCGGCAGTCGTCATGGTCATGGCGGTCGTCGTCGTGGTCATCCTGGCTACGTTCGTGATGCCCAAGTTCGTGGTGTTCTTCCAGTCCTTCAATGCGAAGTTGCCGCTCCCGACCCGCATGCTGCTCAGCGTCTCCAACTTCGTCGACCACTGGTGGTTTGCGATTCTCGGCGTCATTCTCTTCGTCGTGGTCGGCGCCATCGCGATGCGCAGATCCGCCTCCGGTAAGGCTTGGATCGATTCGTGGATCCTCAAGCTCCCCATCCTCGGTGATCTGGTGCAAACGGCAATCATTGAGCGGGTCTGCAGAATCCTCTCGTCGATGGTCCGAGCCGGCGTGGCGCTCCCCGATGCAATGAAGGTCACGGCGGAGTCCGCGAACAATGCTGTGTTCAGCAACGGACTCAACACCGTCAGAGAGGAGATGATGGAGGGTCAGGGACTCGCGGAGCCCCTCGCCCGCACTGGACTCTTCCCGGGTGCAGCACGCCAGATGTTCCGTGTCGGCGAGGAGACGGGCACCCTGGACGCCCAGCTTGCCACGGCTGCAACCTTCTACGACAGGGAGCTCGACGTGAAGCTGAAGCGCTTCACGTCGCTGTTCGAACCCTTGGTCATCATCATCATGGGCGTCGTCGTCGGATTTGTCGCGATTGCCCTGGTCTCAGCCATGTACGGGATCTACAAACAGGTAAAGATCCAGTAGATATTTCCCGATAATCATTGTGTGGACGTTGCACCACACATCGCATTGCAGCGTGGATTGGCCGCGCGAAGTGCAACCTTGTCGGCGGGTATTCCACCTGTGGTGGAGGTCCTCGGCTCGCGCTTCGTGCTTGAAGCTGCATGCGGTCACAACACAGCCACAAGTCCAGGTCAGAGCACTAAAAATTGCTTGTCGCCGATTGACCCGCGACTCGCTCCAATGATAGGATTCAGGTCTCCTGAATTGGCGAAGGAGAGTGCCGGGCTTCCTCCGGTCCTCAATCAAATAGAAAGGCGGTAACACCGCATGATTAAGCACCTACGCGACGCTCACATGCGTCGTAAAGGCGAAGGGCTTATTGAGTCAGGGTTCACCCTGATCGAACTGCTCGTCGTCATCGTTGTCCTCGGCATCCTTGCTGCGACGGTCGTCTTCGCGCTCGACCAGCGTGACCGGCCAGAGCGCCCAGGCTGCCTGCAACTCGGACGCCAAGTCGATCGAGATTGCAGTCCAGGCGTACACGGACTCCCCGGACAACACCACCAACACAGCGCCGGCGGCGGGGACAGTTGCAGCCAGCGGCCTGATCACGGCGCCGTTCAACAGCACCGGTGACCCGTTGGTTTCCGGGACGGGCGACACGTTCCTGCACGCAGCGCCAACTAACTCGGCGTACGCAATCACGCTGACCAACGGCGGCAGCTCCGTCTTCGTCACCCCGACCGGGAAGACGGGCGGGGTCTACGACTCGACGGGTGGTGGCACCAACCCCTGCTCGGCCGTTTCGTAAGGCTGTTCAAGCAGTACTGCATTACCAAGGTGAACCAAAGTGCCCGGCCCACGGGGCCGGGCACTTTGGACTTCACCCCCAACCAGTAAGGAGGGCGAGCCGTGAGAACCGCCAACATCGAACCCATCTCCCCTTGGCTACAAGTCTTGTGGGACCGTCAGGGCTCGGACCTGTTGCTCGCAACCGGTTCCCAGCCACGGGTCAGGGTCGACGGGAAGCTGCGCGCCCTCGAGAACACGCCCGTCCTGACAGGCGACCTGATCGAAGACATCGTCAAGGGCTTGTTGAGTCCCGAGCACGAGGCCACATTCGCGGAGCACCAGGACGTCGACTTCTCGTTCAGCTGGCTCGACCGGGCTCGCATCCGTGGCAGTGCGTTCACCCAGAAGGGAAACGTTGCCCTCGCCCTCCGGATGATTCCCTCCGACATCCCGTCCTTCGACCAGCTCGGCTTGCCTCCCGTCGCCGAATGGTTGGCTCGTCTCCCCCGGGGTTTGGTTCTTCTAACCGGCCCGACGGGATCCGGGAAGTCCACCACATTGGCCTCGATCATCGACCGGATCAACCAGACTAGGTCCGTTCACATCCTGACCATCGAGGATCCCATCGAGTACGTCCACAACCACGGAATGTCGGCGATCACCCAACGAGAGGTCGGCACCGACAGCCCCTCCTTCGAACGAGCCCTTCGCTCGGCGTTGCGCGAGGACCCCGATGTTCTTCTGGTCGGTGAGATGCGCGACCTCGAGTCCATCCAGCTCGCTCTGACGCTGGCCGAAACCGGCCACCTGGTGTTCTCCACCTTGCACACCAATGACTCAGCTCAGGCAATCGACCGGATCATCGATGTGTTCCCTGCCTGGAGGCAGGACCAGATCCGAGTACAGCTCGGATCCTCTCTCGGCGCGGTCATTGCCCAGAGACTGGTTCCGAAGGTCGACGGTGGCATGGTTGCCGCCTTTGAGATCATGATCGCCAACCACCCGGTGCGGAACATCATCCGTGAGGGCAAGACCCATCAGCTCCCCAACCTCATCACGACGAACCAGGCTGAAGGCATGTGCTCGCTCGAATCCAGCCTGGCGGACCTCGTCTCTGCCCAGATGGTCGACTACGAGGAGGCCCTCGGCATTTCCTCACATCCCAAGGAGCTCAGCCGACTCATGGCCCAGCGCGGGCCCGTCTACGCGACTGCGTGACGATCGGCACCACAGCTCGGCGCGGCCCTGATCTGCCATATTCACTGGTCGCAGGGGTCACTCCTTGCGGTCCTTCGTGGCTCGTGGCAGCAGCGAAACTGCAAGGGACCATCTTCGCACCGGAAGACCCCCAGCTCATCGCCCCGTTCAGCGAGGTGGTCGACCAGCGCCCCACTTTCTCAGTGATTGCGCTGAATGCGCCCGTCGGTTACCTCGATTTGGCCGCGGCCGGCGGTCGCACGTGTGACCGCGAGGCACGCGCTTTGCTCGGTCCCAAGCGCGGCTCGTCGATCCAGAGCGCGCCCGTGCGATCGAGTACCAACGAACTCGAATTCCTGCCCGACCACCTCGACGCCATCAGCATGACCCTGCTCCCCCGCTATCGCGAGGTCGCCGGCGAGATGGCCCCCTTCCGGCAAAGATCGATCTACGAAGTCCACTCCGACATGAGCTTCTACGAGCTCAACGGGGGTGAACCGATGCAATGGCCGAAGCACACCGAAAAAGGGATCGACGAACGCTGGGCCCTGCTGGAGCTCAAGTTCCCGGGTGTCTCCCGCATCCTCTCGGCGGAGCTCCCAGGAGCATCAGTGGCCCACCTCCTCGATGTCGCAGCATTCGTCTGGACGGCTCGCCGAAATTTTCGCCCGGGCCGCCGTCCGAATCCCTCAGGATCCTGAATGGGACGAGCAGGGACTGCGGATGGAAATCGTCCGCTGATTCCAGAGACGGCTCAGGATCCGCTGAACGGACGCAGGATCTCAGGGCCGGCGAATACCGCGACGGCACAACCAAGGGCCAGGAAGACGCCATAAGGCATCTGCCGCTGCCGATCCATGCGGTGAGAGGCGATGAGCGCGATGCCGATCCCGGCGCCGATCAGGTTGGCGGCGAAGAAGCCCAGCAAGACGT
Organism: uncultured Acidimicrobiaceae bacterium; assembly: GCA_963787525.1. GTDB lineage: Bacteria > Actinomycetota > Acidimicrobiia > Acidimicrobiales > RAAP-2 > Bog-473. The sequence continues at coordinate 395,533 of CAWBDK010000002.1, forward strand.
AGCGCAGCCCCAACCAGCCGAGCGCCAGCCCCAGAACGGGGGCAAGGCGGACGTCCCCGAAGCCGAGAAGTTTGGGACTGACCAGGTTCATCAGGTAGAACACAGCGAACCAGCCGGCACCACACGCAGCCCCAACGAACAGATCGTGCCACTGGCCGGTTGCGATGGCAGCCATGAGGAGGAGCGCAGCCACCGCGGCGGACATGGGCCAGACGATCCTCTTGGGGAGCAGCAGGGATTCGACATCGATAACGGACAACGCCAGCAAGCCGGCGAAAAGGACCAGGAACGCCGGGAGCGCCCAGTCGTAACCGAACCGGGCGGCCGTTCCTGCGAACAGTCCAGCGCAGCCCAACTCGACCAGGGGATACCTGATGGAGATCTGCTGATGGCAGTGACGGCAGTGCCCTCGCAGGAAGAGCCAGGACACGACAGGCACGTTGTCGCGCTCCGCGATCGGCGTGCCACACGATGGACACGCCGAGCGTGGCGAAACCACCGACATCCCCAGCGGCACGCGGTAGATCACGACGTTGAGGAACGAACCGATGGCGAGCCCGAGGAGCGCGCACAAGACGATCAGAACTCCGAGCACGTCGGTGCGCCTACAGGTTCCGACGATTCGCCATGGTCGACAACGCTACCTGCCAGGCCTACCGCGACCGGGTATCAGGCACAGCGGAATTCGCGCGCCCGTGTCTGGTGTCACACAGTTCCGGTCGACGGGCGAATTTCAGGCATGCGTCTCTCCCTAGCGAAGGCCATCTCCAGGCCGATGGTGACTAAGAGAGATTTGTTGGCCGTCGCATCGAGGCTGCCCTGTTCCAATCGGCGAAATCACCGAGTCACCGCCAAGTCCTCGGACCGCTAAGACGCTTGCGCGAACGTCCCGGTCAAATGCCAAAACCCGATGAATCCGGTGAAAGGTCCACCGACGATCTGGCTCGTCCAAGTCAGCATGAATTTATGAGTGCGTGCGTTGTACGTCCCCTTCAGAGGGGTAGTAAGCCCCGGGCGTACCCCGCCGGGTTTCGGTGATCCCTGGTTGATGAAGACCTTGTTCCATGGCATCGACATCGCCTCCACCTGTCCAGACAGCCGTCCGCCGCTATCGACGATGGACGGAGGCGGCGCCCCGCGTCTCGTCTGCGGGTCGATCGGTTGGGTGGACAGCGAGAGGTCCGCGGTTGCGAACAAGGCCGGCTTGACAATCAGACTGGCGCGCGCGTCCCCCGTCCGGGTGAAGGCGCGCCGCGGACCGGGTTGGTAGGTACCCGTCATCAACCCGCGCTGGGTCCCCGGCTTAAGGATGGTGTACGACTTGTCAGTGCACAGTGAGCTCGTGTTCTCAAAGAAGTAACCGGTGTTGACGTTACCGTGCGGAAATATGAGTCTGAAGTACGATCCTGTTACCGTCTTCGTTGCTGGATTGCATGTTCCGGGGGTCAACCTGAACCTGCCGACAAGGGAGACCGGATTAGAGGCGCTGGCGAAGGAAACCACACCGAACGCGAAGCCGGACACGATCGTCATCACCGCGGCACTCATCCAGACACGCCGGATCACACGCCCAGTGGTTCGAGTCATGATTGCCCAATCGGATGGACAGAGTGGTACCAATACTCAGCAGGGGCACTGGCAATGGGGGATCGCTTCTCGAGCGCGTGCGCCAAAAGGGCTGGAGGCCATGAAGGGCTGGCGCGGACGACACCCGCTCGTCAACTGATGACAGCGCACTCGAATCGGTGCCTGTCCTTCCGGTCGCGCTCCTCAAGGGCAGGCTGACAACTTCAAGTCATCGAGCGGGTCTCCGCGGATATCAAGAGAGTAGTGCGCCAAGGAGACTCGCGAAGTCAACGTGATTCCATGATTCTCGCCCGCTCGTCTGGATTGCAAGCTGGCCAACCGTTCCCTTGCTGGCTGTTGGCGATCGATTCAATTGACGTCCGCTCGGCCTCATCTCACCACTCGTTCTCCTGAGACTGTTCCTTTGAGGCCAAGAGCGCGGGCGGTCGTCGCCGAGGTTCGTCCCGCAGCTGGCCGAGACTTTCGACGGCCAAGCGGCAGGCCGAGTGAACGTGAACCGGACAACAGGCGGACAATTTGGTGCCCGAATAGGGCTTTAATCTCATTCGCTCCCTCCACGGGTCGACTTAACAATTGAGGTGGGAAAAGTGCCCGCTCCCGAAGGGGCGGCGCCTTGACGAGGGGGTTTCGCCGGTGATGACACTCACGGAGATGTTTGCCGGTCAGGACGCGCAGACGTTTGAGGAACGCGTTGCCGAAGTCGTGGCCATCGTCAGCTCGGCGGCTGACTTCGCCGGTGCCGACCACGGGCTACGTGCCCTATTCCAGTCCATGTGCGCGGCCCACGACGAGAGGGAATTCAACGAGGCCTACGACAGCCTTGTGATCTCCCTCGGCGAAAACAGCCGACGCCTTTTGGAAACCGCCTAATCCTCACGGCCTCACCAACTCGTCAACGAGTTCCAGGCCATACAAGTTCGGCACCTCCAGGTGAAGCCTCGGCAGGTGGCGAGCCTGCGCACGTGCAGAGGCCTATCAGGGCTCCCGAAAGGATAGAGACGGGATAGCCCCGATTACTTCCATGATCGGGACCAACCCGTTCTGACCTCGACAGGCATCAGTCGACGTAGCCGTCCAAATGGTTCGAGTGCCAAGCCCACGCCGAAGCCAGAATCTCATCGAGGCCGTGTCGAGCCGTCCAGCCCAAGATCTCCTCCGAGCGCGCCGTGTCCGCGTAAAGCGCCACCGGATCCCCGGGTCGGCGGGCGACCAGCTCGTGGGGCACGGGGTAGCCCGTAGCTTTCTCGGCCGCCGCCAGCACTTCGAAGACCGATGAACCCACACCCGTACCCAGGTTCAACACGGTGGTGTCTCCCCCGCGTTCCAGATACTGCAGTGCCTCCAGGTGCGCATCGGCAAGGTCGACGACGTGCACGTAGTCACGGATGGCGGTCCCGTCCGGTGTGGGGTAGTCGGTGCCGAAGATCTCCGCTGGTCCACGCTTCCCGAGTGCTGCCTTCATCAGCAACGGGACCAGGTTGATTGTGACCGTCCAATCCTCCCCGATCGACCCGTCAGGCCACGCACCGGCGGCGTTGAAGTACCGCAGGCTCACGGAGCGCAGCCCTAGGCAGCGGTCATACCAACTCAGGACCTTCTCGGTCATGGCCTTGCTCTCCCCGTAGGGGCTCTCAGGGCGCTCGGGGGCGTCCTCCCCCACCGGCACCCGATCGGGCGTGCCATAGACGGCACAGGTCGACGAGAACACGACGCGTCCGACCCCCGCCTCGTGCAAGGTCTCTATGAGTGTGGCGCTCCGTGCGACGTTGTTCTCGAAATACCGTTGCGGTAAGGACATCGACTCGGCGGGCGACTTGTAGGCGGCGAAGTGGACCACCGCGTCGATGCCGAAGCGCTGGACGGTCTCCGCCACCACCGCAGGGTCTCCGACATCACCCACAACCAGTGGGACGTCACCCACGGAGGCCGCATGACCGAACTCCATTGAGTCGAGCGCCACCACCTCCCACCCGCGCTCACTCAGCAGCCGCACGGTGTGTGAACCGATATAGCCGGCACCGCCGGTCACCAGGACAGCCATCCCTAAGAGTCTGCCCCATTGCGGTCAGGTCGCCGAGACCCAATCCACTCCAACCGTGCTGCGGGACTTCAGCCGCCTCTCATCCGAGCCCTAACCTGCTGCCTGTCTCGGGGCGAGGTTGGTGGTACAAACGGCGAGGCGAACGCGCCAAGCGTACTCACTGCAAGTTCGGGTCACTTCGGGCGCGGTCGGCCCAAATGCCCAGTCCGACAAGCGGAGTCTGGCTATTTCGACTACTACGAGACCGGGACGAATCTCTAGTTACTGATCCTGACACTGATCCCAGGACTGTAGGCGGTGTTACCGGCGTTGTCGGTGGCCAGGCTCTGCAGCGTGTAGGTGCCGTTCACGATGCCGGTGGTGTTGAAGCTCAACACGTACCCGTACGCCGTCGACGTTGCCGTGCCGATGACGAACTTGTTGAACGATCCCCCGGTTAGAGCGAACTGGACCTTCGCGATTCCGACCCCGTAGGAAGCCGACGCCGAGGCGTCGAGAGTGGCGCTCGTACCGCTAATCGTCGCCCCCGTCGAGGGGACTAGTACCGCGGTACTCGGCGGGGTGTTGTCCACGGTGATGGTGACCCCCGCGCTGTAGGTGGTGTTGCCGGCGGCGTCGGTGGCCAGACTCTGCAGCGTGTAGGTGCCACCCAGGACGGTGGTGGTGTTCCACCCGAGGTAGTAGCCGTAGGCGGTGGACGTTGCCGTGCCGATGACCAACTTGTTGTACGACCCGCCGGTCAGGACGAACTGGACGCTGTTGATCGCGACCCCGTAGGACGCCGACGCACTGGCGTCCAGGGTGGCGCTCGTCCCGCTGAGGTCCGCCCCGGTGGCCGGGACTAGTACCGCGGTGCTCGGCGGCGTGTTGTCCACGGTGATGGTGACCCCCGCGCTATAGGCCGTGTTGCCAGCTGCGTCGGTGGCCAGGCTCTGCAGCGTGTAGGTACCGCCCGGGACGGTGGTGGTGTTCCAGAGGTAGATCGCCCCCGCGTTGTTGATTGTGGCCGTGCCGATGACCGACTTGTTGTACGAGCCACCGGTCAGGACGAACTGGACCTTGGTGATGGCAACGCCGTAGGAGGCCGAGGCCGAGGCGTCGAGGACGTAGCTCGTCCCACTGACAGCCGCCCCTGTGGTCGGAGTGGCCACATGGGTGGTCGGCGGAGTGTTGTCCACGGTAATGGAGGTCCCCGCGCTGTAGGCGGTGTTGCCCATGTTGTCGGTCACCAGGCTCTGCAGCGTGTAGGTGCCGCCCGGGACGGTGGTCGTGATCCACCCGAGGTAGTAGCCGTAGGCGGTGGACGTGGCCGTGCCGATGACCGACTTGTTGTACGACCCACCGGTCAGGACGAATTGGACCTTGCTGACTCCGAAGCCCGCCGACGCCGAGGCGTCGAGCGTGCTCGTCCCGCTGAGGTCCGCCCCGGTCGCCGGAACCAGGACCGTCGTGGTCGGCGCAGCCGTCCACTGGGCGTAGAGGGTGACCGAGCCGGCCAGGGTGTAGGGCGAGGTCAGAGCACTGCCCCCGCTCGAGGCGCTGAACCAACCATCGAAGATGTAGCCGGCGTAGGTGGGCGCGGGCGGCAAGGTGATCGTCGTGCCTTGGAGGCCGCTCCGAGAGTTCACCGAGCTGCCGCCTTCGGAGTTGAAGGTGATGGTGTCGGTGGCGTTCGCGCTCCACTGGGCGGTAAAGACGATGGCGGCCCCGTCGCTCGAGAGGGTGTAGGACGAGCCGGCGGCGTAGGTGGCCGAGCCGTCGTTCCACCCGGCGAAGGCGTAGCCCGGGTTGGTGTAGGTGTTGGCGGCCAAGGTGATGGTCGTGGTGTCGAGGCCGCTGCCCGCGGCCGGGCCGCTGCCCGAGCCGGTGCCCGGGGCGTAGGAGTAGGCGTCGTTGATGGCGCTCCACTGGGCGGTAAAGACGATGGCGGCCCCGTCACTCGAGAGGGTGTAGGTCGAGCCGGCGGCGTAGGTGGCCGAGCCGTCGTTCCACCCGGCGAAGGCGTAGCCCGGGTTGGTGTAGGTGTTGGCGGCCAAGGTGATGGTCGTGGTGTCGAGGCCGCTGCCCGCGGCCGGGCCGCTGCCCGAGCCGGTGCCCGGGGCGTAGGAGTAGGCGTCGTTGATGGCGCTCCACTGGGCGGTAAAGACGATGGCGGCCCCGTCGCTCGAGAGGGTGTAGGTCGAGCCGGCGGCGTAGGTGGCCGAGCCGTCGTTCCACCCGGCGAAGGCGTAGCCCGGGTTGGTGTAGGTGTTGGCGGCCAAGGTGATGGTCGTGGTGTCGAGGCCGCTGCCCACGGCCGGGCCGCTGCCCGAGCCGGTGCCCGGGGCGTAGGAGTAGGCGTCGTTGATGGCGCTCCACTGGGCGGTAAAGACGATGGCGGCCCCGTCGCTCGAGAGGGTGTAGGTCGAGCCGGCGGCGTAGGTGGCCGAGCCGTCGTTCCACCCGGCGAAGGCGTAGCCCGGGTTGGTGTAGGTGTTGGCGGCCAAGGTGATGGTCGTGGTGTCGAGGCCGCTGCCCGCGGCCGGGCCGCTGCCCGAGCCGGTGCCCGGGGCGTAGGAGTAGGCGTCGTTGATGGCGCTCCACTGGGCGGTAAAGACGATGGCGGCCCCGTCGCTCGAGAGGGTGTAGGTCGAGCCGGCGGCGTAGGTGGCCGAGCCGTCGTTCCACCCGGCGAAGGCGTAGCCCGGGTTGGTGTAGGTGTTGGCGGCCAAGGTGATGGTCGTGGTGTCGAGGCCGCTGCCCGCGGCCGGGCCGCTGCCCGAGCCGGTGCCCGGGGCGTAGGAGTAGGCGTCGTTGATGGCGCTCCACTGGGCGGTAAAGACGATGGCGGCCCCGTCGCTCGAGAGGGTGTAGGTCGAGCCGGCGGCGTAGGTGGCCGAGCCGTCGTTCCACCCGGCGAAGGCGTAGCCCGGGTTGGTGTAGGTGTTGGCGGCCAAGGTGATGGTCGTGGTGTCGAGGCCGCTGCCCGCGGCCGGGCCGCTGCCCGAGCCGGTGCCCGGGGCGTAGGAGTAGGCGTCGTTGATGGCGCTCCACTGGGCGGTAAAGACGATGGCGTTGCCCGCGCTCGAGAGGGTGTAGGTCGAGCCGGCGGCGTAGGTGGCCGAGCCGTCGTTCCACCCGGCGAAGGCGTAGCCCGGGTTGGTGTAGGTGTTGGCGGCCAAGGTGATGGTCGTGGTGTCGAGGCCGCTGCCCGCGGCCGGGCCGCTGCCCGAGCCGGTGCCCGGGGCGTAGGAGTAGGCGTCGTTGATGGCGCTCCACTGGGCGGTAAAGACGATGGCGTTGCCCCGTCGCTCGAGAGGGTGTAGGTCGAGCCGGCGGCGTAGGTGGCCGAGCCGTCGTTCCACCCGGCGAAGGCGTAGCCCGGGTTGGTGTAGGTGTTGGCGGCCAAGGTGATGGTCGTGGTGTCGAGGCCGCTGCCCGCGGCCGGGCCGCTGCCCGAGCCGGTGCCCGGGGCGTAGGAGTAGGCGTCGTTGATGGCGCTCCACTGGGCGGTAAAGACGATGGCGTTGCCCGCGCTCGAGAGGGTGTAGGTCGAGCCGGCGGCGTAGGTGGCCGAGCCGTCGTTCCACCCGGCGAAGGCGTAGCCCGGGTTGGTGTAGGTGTTGGCGGCCAAGGTGATGGTCGTGGTGTCGAGGCCGCTGCCCGCGGCCGGGCCGCTGCCCGAGCCGGTGCCCGGGGCGTAGGAGTAGGCGTCGTTGATGGCGCTCCACTGGGCGGTAAAGACGATGGCGTTGCCCGCGCTCGAGAGGGTGTAGGTCGAGCCGGCGGCGTAGGTGGCCGAGCCGTCGTTCCACCCGGCGAAGGCGTAGCCCGGGTTGGTGTAGGTGTTGGCGGCCAAGGTGATGGTCGTGGTGTCGAGGCCGCTGCCCGCGGCCGGGCCGCTGCCCGAGCCGGTGCCCGGGGCGTAGGAGTAGGCGTCGTTGATGGCGCTCCACTGGGCGGTAAAGACGATGGCGTTGCCCGTCGCTCGAGAGGGTGTAGGTCGAGCCGGCGGCGTAGGTGGCCGAGCCGTCGTTCCACCCGGCGAAGGCGTAGCCCGGGTTGGTGTAGGTGTTGGCGGCCAAGGTGATGGTCGTGGTGTCGAGGCCGCTGCCCGCGGCCGGGCCGCTGCCCGAGCCGGTGCCCGGGGCGTAGGAGTAGGCGTCGTTGATGGCGCTCCACTGGGCGGTAAAGACGATGGCGGCCCCGTCGCTCGAGAGGGTGTAGGTCGAGCCGGCGGCGTAGGTGGCCGAGCCGTCGTTCCACCCGGCGAAGGCGTAGCCCGGGTTGGTGTAGGTGTTGGCGGCCAAGGTGATGGTCGTGGTGTCGAGGCCGCTGCCCGCGGCCGGGCCGCTGCCCGAGCCGGTGCCCGGGGCGTAGGAGTAGGCGTCGTTGATGGCGCTCCACTGGGCGGTAAAGACGATGGCGGCCCCGTCGCTCGAGAGGGTGTAGGTCGAGCCGGCGGCGTAGGTGGCCGAGCCGTCGTTCCACCCGGCGAAGGCGTAGCCCGGGTTGGTGTAGGTGTTGGCGGCCAAGGTGATGGTCGTGGTGTCGAGGCCGCTGCCCGCGGCCGGGCCGCTGCCCGAGCCGGTGCCCGGGGCGTAGGAGTAGGCGTCGTTGATGGCGCTCCACTGGGCGGTAAAGACGATGGCGGCCCCGTCGCTCGAGAGGGTGTAGGTCGAGCCGGCGGCGTAGGTGGCCGAGCCGTCGTTCCACCCGGCGAAGGCGTAGCCCGGGTTGGTGTAGGTGTTGGCGGCCAAGGTGATGGTCGTGGTGTCGAGGCCGCTGCCCGCGGCCGGGCCGCTGCCCGAGCCGGTGCCCGGGGCGTAGGAGTAGGCGTCGTTGATGGCGCTCCACTGGGCGGTAAAGACGATGGCGGCCCCGTCGCTCGAGAGGGTGTAGGTCGAGCCGGCGGCGTAGGTGGCCGAGCCGTCGTTCCACCCGGCGAAGGCGTAGCCCGGGTTGGTGTAGGTGTTGGCGGCCAAGGTGATGGTCGTGGTGTCGAGGCCGCTGCCCGCGGCCGGGCCGCTGCCCGAGCCGGTGCCCGGGGCGTAGGAGTAGGCGTCGTTGATGGCGCTCCACTGGGCGGTAAAGACGATGGCGGCCCCGTCGCTCGAGAGGGTGTAGGTCGAGCCGGCGGCGTAGGTGGCCGAGCCGTCGTTCCACCCGGCGAAGGCGTAGCCCGGGTTGGTGTAGGTGTTGGCGGCCAAGGTGATGGTCGTGGTGTCGAGGCCGCTGCCCGCGGCCGGGCCGCTGCCCGAGCCGGTGCCCGGGGCGTAGGAGTAGGCGTCGTTGATGGCGCTCCACTGGGCGGTAAAGACGATGGCGTGCCCCGTCGCTCGAGAGGGTGTAGGTCGAGCCGGCGGCGTAGGTGGCCGAGCCGTCGTTCCACCCGGCGAAGGCGTAGCCCGGGTTGGTGTAGGTGTTGGCGGCCAAGGTGATGGTCGTGGTGTCGAGGCCGCTGCCCGCGGCCGGGCCGCTGCCCGAGCCGGTGCCCGGGGCGTAGGAGTAGGCGTCGTTGATGGCGCTCCACTGGGCGGTAAAGACGATGGCGTTGCCCGCGCTCGAGAGGGTGTAGGTCGAGCCGGCGGCGTAGGTGGCCGAGCCGTCGTTCCACCCGGCGAAGGCGTAGCCCGGGTTGGTGTAGGTGTTGGCGGCCAAGGTGATGGTCGTGGTGTCGAGGCCGCTGCCCGCGGCCGGGCCGCTGCCCGAGCCGGTGCCCGGGGCGTAGGAGTAGGCGTCGTTGATGGCGCTCCACTGGGCGGTAAAGACGATGGCGTTGCCCGCGCTCGAGAGGGTGTAGGTCGAGCCGGCGGCGTAGGTGGCCGAGCCGTCGTTCCACCCGGCGAAGGCGTAGCCCGGGTTGGTGTAGGTGTTGGCGGCCAAGGTGATGGTCGTGGTGTCGAGGCCGCTGCCCGCGGCCGGGCCGCTGCCCGAGCCGGTGCCCGGGGCGTAGGAGTAGGCGTCGTTGATGGCGCTCCACTGGGCGGTAAAGACGATGGCGTTGCCCGCGCTCGAGAGGGTGTAGGTCGAGCCGGCGGCGTAGGTGGCCGAGCCGTCGTTCCACCCGGCGAAGGCGTAGCCCGGGTTGGTGTAGGTGTTGGCGGCCAAGGTGATGGTCGTGGTGTCGAGGCCGCTGCCCGCGGCCGGGCCGCTGCCCGAGCCGGTGCCCGGGGCGTAGGAGTAGGCGTCGTTGATGGCGCTCCACTGGGCGGTAAAGACGATGGCGGCCCCGTCGCTCGAGAGGGTGTAGGTCGAGCCGGCGGCGTAGGTGGCCGAGCCGTCGTTCCACCCGGCGAAGGCGTAGCCCGGGTTGGTGTAGGTGTTGGCGGCCAAGGTGATGGTCGTGGTGTCGAGGCCGCTGCCCGCGGCCGGGCCGCTGCCCGAGCCGGTGCCCGGGGCGTAGGAGTAGGCGTCGTTGATGGCGCTCCACTGGGCGGTAAAGACGATGGCGGCCCCGTCACTCGAGAGGGTGTAGGTCGAGCCGGCGGCGTAGGTGGCCGAGCCGTCGTTCCACCCGGCGAAGGCGTAGCCCGGGTTGGTGTAGGTGTTGGCGGCCAAGGTGATGGTCGTGGTGTCGAGGCCGCTGCCCGCGGCCGGGCCGCTGCCCGAGCCGGTGCCCGGGGCGTAGGAGTAGGCGTCGTTGATGGCGCTCCACTGGGCGGTAAAGACGATGGCGGCCCCGTCGCTCGAGAGGGTGTAGGTCGAGCCGGCGGCGTAGGTGGCCGAGCCGTCGTTCCACCCGGCGAAGGCGTAGCCCGGGTTGGTGTAGGTGTTGGCGGCCAAGGTGATGGTCGTGGTGTCGAGGCCGCTGCCCGCGGCCGGGCCGCTGCCCGAGCCGGTGCCCGGGGCGTAGGAGTAGGCGTCGTTGATGGCGCTCCACTGGGCGGTAAAGACGATGGCGGCCCCGTCGCTCGAGAGGGTGTAGGTCGAGCCGGCGGCGTAGGTGGCCGAGCCGTCGTTCCACCCGGCGAAGGCGTAGCCCGGGTTGGTGTAGGTGTTGGCGGCCAAGGTGATGGTCGTGGTGTCGAGGCCGCTGCCCACGGCCGGGCCGCTGCCCGAGCCGGTGCCCGGGGCGTAGGAGTAGGCGTCGTTGATGGCGCTCCACTGGGCGGTAAAGACGATGGCGTTGCCCGTCGCTCGAGAGGGTGTAGGTCGAGCCGGCGGCGTAGGTGGCCGAGCCGTCGTTCCACCCGGCGAAGGCGTAGCCCGGGTTGGTGTAGGTGTTGGCGGCCAAGGTGATGGTCGTGGTGTCGAGGCCGCTGCCCGCGGCCGGGCCGCTGCCCGAGCCGGTGCCCGGGGCGTAGGAGTAGGCGTCGTTGATGGCGCTCCACTGGGCGGTAAAGACGATGGCGTTGCCCGTCGCTCGAGAGGGTGTAGGTCGAGCCGGCGGCGTAGGTGGCCGAGCCGTCGTTCCACCCGGCGAAGGCGTAGCCCGGGTTGGTGTAGGTGTTGGCGGCCAAGGTGATGGTCGTGGTGTCGAGGCCGCTGCCCGCGGCCGGGCCGCTGCCCGAGCCGGTGCCCGGGGCGTAGGAGTAGGCGTCGTTGATGGCGCTCCACTGGGCGGTAAAGACGATGGCGTTGCCCGCGCTCGAGAGGGTGTAGGTCGAGCCGGCGGCGTAGGTGGCCGAGCCGTCGTTCCACCCGGCGAAGGCGTAGCCCGGGTTGGTGTAGGTGTTGGCGGCCAAGGTGATGGTCGTGGTGTCGAGGCCGCTGCCCGCGGCCGGGCCGCTGCCCGAGCCGGTGCCCGGGGCGTAGGAGTAGGCGTCGTTGATGGCGCTCCACTGGGCGGTAAAGACGATGGCGTTGCCCCGTCGCTCGAGAGGGTGTAGGTCGAGCCGGCGGCGTAGGTGGCCGAGCCGTCGTTCCACCCGGCGAAGGCGTAGCCCGGGTTGGTGTAGGTGTTGGCGGCCAAGGTGATGGTCGTGGTGTCGAGGCCGCTGCCCGCGGCCGGGCCGCTGCCCGAGCCGGTGCCCGGGGCGTAGGAGTAGGCGTCGTTGATGGCGCTCCACTGGGCGGTAAAGACGATGGCGTTGCCCCGTCGCTCGAGAGGGTGTAGGTCGAGCCGGCGGCGTAGGTGGCCGAGCCGTCGTTCCACCCGGCGAAGGCGTAGCCCGGGTTGGTGTAGGTGTTGGCGGCCAAGGTGATGGTCGTGGTGTCGAGGCCGCTGCCCGCGGCCGGGCCGCTGCCCGAGCCGGTGCCCGGGGCGTAGGAGTAGGCGTCGTTGATGGCGCTCCACTGGGCGGTAAAGACGATGGCGTTGCCCGCGCTCGAGAGGGTGTAGGTCGAGCCGGCGGCGTAGGTGGCCGAGCCGTCGTTCCACCCGGCGAAGGCGTAGCCCGGGTTGGTGTAGGTGTTGGCGGCCAAGGTGATGGTCGTGGTGTCGAGGCCGCTGCCCGCGGCCGGGCCGCTGCCCGAGCCGGTGCCCGGGGCGTAGGAGTAGGCGTCGTTGATGGCGCTCCACTGGGCGGTAAAGACGATGGCGTTGCCCCGTCGCTCGAGAGGGTGTAGGTCGAGCCGGCGGCGTAGGTGGCCGAGCCGTCGTTCCACCCGGCGAAGGCGTAGCCCGGGTTGGTGTAGGTGTTGGCGGCCAAGGTGATGGTCGTGGTGTCGAGGCCGCTGCCCGCGGCCGGGCCGCTGCCCGAGCCGGTGCCCGGGGCGTAGGAGTAGGCGTCGTTGATGGCGCTCCACTGGGCGGTAAAGACGATGGCGTTGCCCGCGCTCGAGAGGGTGTAGGTCGAGCCGGCGGCGTAGGTGGCCGAGCCGTCGTTCCACCCGGCGAAGGCGTAGCCCGGGTTGGTGTAGGTGTTGGCGGCCAAGGTGATGGTCGTGGTGTCGAGGCCGCTGCCCGCGGCCGGGCCGCTGCCCGAGCCGGTGCCCGGGGCGTAGGAGTAGGCGTCGTTGATGGCGCTCCACTGGGCGGTAAAGACGATGGCGTTGCCCGCGCTCGAGAGGGTGTAGGTCGAGCCGGCGGCGTAGGTGGCCGAGCCGTCGTTCCACCCGGCGAAGGCGTAGCCCGGGTTGGTGTAGGTGTTGGCGGCCAAGGTGATGGTCGTGGTGTCGAGGCCGCTGCCCGCGGCCGGGCCGCTGCCCGAGCCGGTGCCCGGGGCGTAGGAGTAGGCGTCGTTGATGGCGCTCCACTGGGCGGTAAAGACGATGGCGTTGCCCGCGCTCGAGAGGGTGTAGGTCGAGCCGGCGGCGTAGGTGGCCGAGCCGTCGTTCCACCCGGCGAAGGCGTAGCCCGGGTTGGTGTAGGTGTTGGCGGCCAAGGTGATGGTCGTGGTGTCGAGGCCGCTGCCCGCGGCCGGGCCGCTGCCCGAGCCGGTGCCCGGGGCGTAGGAGTAGGCGTCGTTGATGGCGCTCCACTGGGCGGTAAAGACGATGGCGTTGCCCGCGCTCGAGAGGGTGTAGGTCGAGCCGGCGGCGTAGGTGGCCGAGCCGTCGTTCCACCCGGCGAAGGCGTAGCCCGGGTTGGTGTAGGTGTTGGCGGCCAAGGTGATGGTCGTGGTGTCGAGGCCGCTGCCCGCGGCCGGGCCGCTGCCCGAGCCGGTGCCCGGGGCGTAGGAGTAGGCGTCGTTGATGGCGCTCCACTGGGCGGTAAAGACGATGGCGTTGCCCGTCGCTCGAGAGGGTGTAGGTCGAGCCGGCGGCGTAGGTGGCCGAGCCGTCGTTCCACCCGGCGAAGGCGTAGCCCGGGTTGGTGTAGGTGTTGGCGGCCAAGGTGATGGTCGTGGTGTCGAGGCCGCTGCCCGCGGCCGGGCCGCTGCCCGAGCCGGTGCCCGGGGCGTAGGAGTAGGCGTCGTTGATGGCGCTCCACTGGGCGGTAAAGACGATGGCGTTGCCCGCGCTCGAGAGGGTGTAGGTCGAGCCGGCGGCGTAGGTGGCCGAGCCGTCGTTCCACCCGGCGAAGGCGTAGCCCGGGTTGGTGTAGGTGTTGGCGGCCAAGGTGATGGTCGTGGTGTCGAGGCCGCTGCCCGCGGCCGGGCCGCTGCCCGAGCCGGTGCCCGGGGCGTAGGAGTAGGCGTCGTTGATGGCGCTCCACTGGGCGGTAAAGACGATGGCGTTGCCCGCGCTCGAGAGGGTGTAGGTCGAGCCGGCGGCGTAGGTGGCCGAGCCGTCGTTCCACCCGGCGAAGGCGTAGCCCGGGTTGGTGTAGGTGTTGGCGGCCAAGGTGATGGTCGTGGTGTCGAGGCCGCTGCCCGCGGCCGGGCCGCTGCCCGAGCCGGTGCCCGGGGCGTAGGAGTAGGCGTCGTTGATGGCGCTCCACTGGGCGGTAAAGACGATGGCGGCCCCGTCGCTCGAGAGGGTGTAGGTCGAGCCGGCGGCGTAGGTGGCCGAGCCGTCGTTCCACCCGGCGAAGGCGTAGCCCGGGTTGGTGTAGGTGTTGGCGGCCAAGGTGATGGTCGTGGTGTCGAGGCCGCTGCCCGCGGCCGGGCCGCTGCCCGAGCCGGTGCCCGGGGCGTAGGAGTAGGCGTCGTTGATGGCGCTCCACTGGGCGGTAAAGACGATGGCGTTGCCCGCGCTCGAGAGGGTGTAGGTCGAGCCGGCGGCGTAGGTGGCCGAGCCGTCGTTCCACCCGGCGAAGGCGTAGCCCGGGTTGGTGTAGGTGTTGGCGGCCAAGGTGATGGTCGTGGTGTCGAGGCCGCTGCCCACGGCCGGGCCGCTGCCCGAGCCGGTGCCCGGGGCGTAGGAGTAGGCGTCGTTGATGGCGCTCCACTGGGCGGTAAAGACGATGGCGTTGCCCGCGCTCGAGAGGGTGTAGGTCGAGCCGGCGGCGTAGGTGGCCGAGCCGTCGTTCCACCCGGCGAAGGCGTAGCCCGGGTTGGTGTAGGTGTTGGCGGCCAAGGTGATGGTCGTGGTGTCGAGGCCGCTGCCCGCGGCCGGGCCGCTGCCCGAGCCGGTGCCCGGGGCGTAGGAGTAGGCGTCGTTGATGGCGCTCCACTGGGCGGTAAAGACGATGGCGGCCCCGTCACTGGAGAGGGTGTAGGTCGAGCCGGCGGCGTAGGTGGCCGAGCCGTCGTTCCACCCGGCGAAGGCGTAGCCCGGGTTGGTGTAGGTGTTGGCGGCCAAGGTGATCGTCGTGGTGTCGAGGCCGCTGCCCGCGGCCGGGCCGCTGCCCGAGCCGGTGCCCGGGGCGTAGGAGTAGGCGTCAGTGGCAACGTTGGTCGTGAAGTTGAGCACCGAGCCGTAGGTGGTGCCGCCGCTGCTGACCGCCTCGATCTGGAAGTAGTACTCGGTGTTGGGGCTGAGGCCGGTCACCGCGGCGCTCACCGTGGTGGCCGAGGAGCCTGTGGCGGTGGCGGGGTTAGCCGTCACCGTGTTGACGGTCCCACCCGAACAGTTCGCAAGCGAGCCCGAGGTGCTGTAACAGAAGCCGACCGTCGTCGCGGCGTTCTCCGCGTTGACCGTGCCGTTGAGGGTCGTGCCCGTCGCCGTGGTGCCGCTCGCCGCGCTGGTCGTGGCGCCTGGGGCCAAGGTGGTGGTGAAGTTGAGCACCGAACCGTAGGTGGTCCCGCCGGAGCTGACCGCCTTGATCTGGAAGTAGTAGGTCGTGTTGGGCGTCAGGCTGCCCACCGCGGCGCTCTCCGTGGTGGCCGAGGAACCGGTCGCCGTTGCCGGGCTGGCGGTCACGCTGGTGGCGCCGCCACAGCTGGCCAGTGCGCTCGACGTGCTGTAGCAGAAGGTCACCGTCGTCGAGGAATTCTCCGCGTTGACCGAACCGTTGAGGGTCGTACCGGTTCCCGTCGTGCCGCTCGCCGCGCTGGTCGTGGCGACCGGGGCGGTGGTCGAGGTGGTGAAGTTGAGGACCGAGCCGTAGGTGGTGCCACCGGTGCTCACGGCCTCGATCTGGAAGTAGTACTCGGTGTTGGGGCTGAGGCCGGTCACTGCGGCGTTCTCGGAGGTGCTCGAGACGCCCGTCGCCGTCGCCGGGCTGGCGGTCACCGAGGTTGCGCCCGAGCAGTTGGCCAGCGCGCTCGACGTGCTATAGCAGAAGGTGACCGCGGTGGAGAGGTTCTCGGCGTTAACCGAGCCGTTGAGGGTCGACCCCGTCGCCGTCGTCCCGCTCGCCACGCTCGTCGTCGCGGTCGGCGCCAGAGTGGTGGTGAAGTTCAGCACCGAGCCGTAGGTCGTGCCGCCGGAGCTGACCGCCTTGATCTGGAAGTAGTACGTCGTGTTCGGGCTGAGGCCGGTCAGCGCGGCGCTTTCCGTGGTGCTCGAGGCACCCGTCGCCGTCGCCGGGCTGGCGGTCACGCTGGTGGCGCCGCCACAGCTGGCCAGTGCGCTCGACGTGCTGTAGCAGAAGGTCACCGTCGTCGAGGAATTCTCCGCGTTGACCGAGCCGTTGAGGGTCGTACCGGTTCCCGTCGTGCCGCTCGCCGCGCTCGTCGTCGCGACCGGGGCCTCCGTCAAGGTGGTGAAGTTGAGCACCGAGCCGTAGGTGGTGCCACCGGTGCTCACGGCTTCGATCTGGAAGTAGTACTCGGTGTTGGGGCTGAGGCCGGTCACTGCGGCGCTCTCGGTGGTGCTCGAGACACCCGTCGCTGTGGCGGGGCTTGCGACCACGGTGTTGACGGTTCCGCCCGTGCAGTTCGACAGCGCGCTCGACGTGCTGTAGCAGAAGCCGACCGAGGTCGCGGCGTTCTCCGCGTTGACCGAGCCGTTGAGGGTCGAGCCCGTCGCCGTGGTGCCGCTCGCCGCGCTGGTCGTGGCGCCTGGGGCCAAGGTGGTGGTGAAGTTGAGCACCGAACCGTAGGTGGTCCCGCCGGAGCTGACCGCCTTGATCTGGAAGTAGTAGGTCGTGTTGGGCGTCAGGCTGCCCACCGCGGCGCTCTCCGTGGTGCTCGATGCGCCCGTGGCCGTCGCCGGGCTGGCGGTCACGCTGGTGGCGCCGCCACAGCTGGCCAGTGCGCTCGACGTGCTGTAGCAGAAGGTCACTGTCGTCGAGGAATTCTCCGCGTTGACCGAACCGTTGAGGGTCGTACCGGTTCCCGTCGTGCCGCTCGCCGCGCTGGTCGTGGCGACCGGGGCGGTGGTCGAGGTGGTGAAGTTGAGGACCGAGCCGTAGGTGGTGCCACCGGTGCTCACGGCCTCGATCTGGAAGTAGTACTCGGTGTTGGGGCTGAGGCCGGTCACTGCGGCGTTCTCGGAGGTGCTCGAGACGCCCGTCGCCGTGGCGGGACTGGCGGTCACCGAGGTTGCGCCCGAGCAGTTGGCCAGCCGCGCTCGACGTGCTATAGCAGAAGGTGACCGCGGTGGAGAGGTTCTCGGCGTTAACCGAGCCGTTGAGGGTCGACCCCGTCGCCGTCGTCCCGCTCGCCACGCTCGTCGTCGCGGTCGGCGCCAGAGTGGTGGTGAAGTTCAGCACCGAGCCGTAGGTCGTGCCGCCGGAGCTGACCGCCTTGATCTGGAAGTAGTACGTCGTGTTCGGGCTGAGGCCGGTCAGCGCCGCGCTCTCCGTGGTGCTCGAGGCACCCGTCGCGGTCGCCGGGCTGGCGGTCACGCTGGTGGCGCCACCACAGCTGGCCAGTGCGCTCGAGGTGCTGTAGCAGAAGGTCACCGTCGTCGAGGAATTCTCCGCGTTGACCGAGCCGTTGAGGGTCGTACCGGTTCCCGTCGTGCCACTGGCCGCGCTGGTCGTCGCGGTCGGGGCGGTGGTCGAGGTGGTGAAGTTGAGCACGGAGCCATAGGTGGTGCCACCGGTGCTCACGGCTTCGATCTGGAAGTAGTACTCGGTGTTGGGCGCCAGTCCGGTCAGCGCGGCGCTCTCGGTGGTGCTCGAGGCACCCGTAGCCGTCGCCGGGCTGGCGGTCACGCTGGTGGCGCCGCCACAGCTGGCCAGGGCGCTCGACGTGCTGTAGCAGAAGGTGACCGCGGTGGAGAGGTTCTCGGCGTTGACCGAGCCGTTGAGGGTCGACCCCGTCGCCGTGGTGCCGCTCGCCGCGCTGGTCGTGGCCACTGGGGCCAAGGTGGTGGTGAAGTTGAGCACCGAGCCGTAGGTCGTGCCGCCGGAGCTCACCGCCTTGATCTGGAAGTAGTAGGTCGTGTTGGGCGTCAGGCTGCCCACCGCGGCGCTCTCGGTGGTGGCCGAAGAGCCAGTGGCCGTCGCCGGGCTGGCGGTCACGCTGGTGGCGCCGCCACAGCTGGCCAGGGCGCTCGACGTGCTGTAACAGAAGGTGACCGCGGTGGAGAGGTTCTCGGCGTTGACCGAGCCGTTGAGGGTCGTGCCGGTTCCCGTCGTGCCGGTGGCCGCGCTTGTCGTGGCGAGCGGAGCCGCAGACAAGGTCGTGAAGTTGAGCACGGAGCCGTACGTGGTGCCGATGCTGTTGACCGCCTTGATTTGGAAGTAGTACTCGGTACCCGACGTCAGGCCGCTCACCGCGGCGCTCTCGGTGGTGGCCGCGGTGCCGGTCGCCGTCGCCGGGCTGGCGGTCACGCTGGTGGCACCACCACAGCTGGTGAGTGCGCTCGACGTGCTGTAGCAGAAACTGACAGCGGTTGAGGCGTTCTCGGCCGTGACCGAGCCGTTGAGTGTGGCGGTGGTGGTCGTCGTCCCGGTGGCCGCGCTCGTCGTGGCGATCGGGGCCTTGGCGACGACGAGGGAGCCGGTGCCAGTGCCCGGTCCTTCGTCCGAAGTGGTACAGCCGCTGTTGCTGTATCGATCCGCGGTGACGGTGAACGTCGATGTACCAATAGGCGTTGAACTGGTCGTCGTCACCTGAGCGTGAGTGAAGGTGTAGAGGCCGCTGCTGTTGTCCTCGACGCACGCGTCGCCCGTATCGACGAAGGCCGCGCCCGCGGGGAGACCCGACGCTGATACCAATTTGACCCAGTGTCCGCTCGCGTTGTCGGAGTCCTGAATCGTGATGGGCGTGAAGCTGGCCGTCGAACCGGGAGCCACCGCCGCCGGCGACTGCGCGGGAATGGTGACGGTGGAGATGTCCGCGGACGCGACACCTACCCCGATGAACGTCGCGGACATAGCGCCAATGACAAAGGCGGAGAGGAGGGTCAGCAGAACTCGATGCCACAGACGGTTTTTCATTTCCACTCCCCGTTCGGTGTCCACTTCGTCGTCCCGCCGAGTGATGCGGACGTCAGGTGCATCACGTCAGCGCAAGTTCGCGGGCTAAATCGATTCTCAGTCCCGACCAAAAATCGCTTCGTCGATTGGAGCGCGATGACCGAAGACCGCCTTCCGTCATGCGTCATCTCGACAACTGTCGGACCGTGGTCACGAGCAGCGCGATCGAAAGCCGGGATGTGCGGGCGGCAGAATCGGGTGCGGGCGCGTGCAACGGAAAAAGGGCTGAACGCCCAATCGTCAGAAGAATCTGACATCGCCATATACGCCTACCGCCCGATCTTGTGAATGATCGCCAAATCATTCAGTTCGCCAACAAAAAGAAGATAACCATGCGGTTCGTCGCGGCGTCAACCGATTTCCACCGTGCGAGATACGCCGTCGCAACGCCGTTCGCGGTCGCTATTTGACTCCTGATCGCACCGCCTTCCAGGGCTTTCTCGTCATCTGACGAGGATCTCTCCGCCTAACATTCAGGAGCCACTCAGCGTTTGTTGTGAATGGGTTGTCACCAATTGGCTCAAGTGCCTTTCCTCATCGCCCGAATGGGCGAGCAGCCTCGCCGCTCGCTGGCGAAACCCGAATTCCACCCCGCGGTTTTTTGCGATGTCGGCCATTGACGAGACAACCGAGCGACCTCTTCCAGCACAGCGAGGTTCACCGGTTCTGGGTGCGGCCGGCCGTTCGCCGGTGGCGACAGTCAGTCCTGCAATGATGGAGGCATGGCATCGGATGGCGATGGTGAGCCGGTTGTGGACGCGCCAGCCGAGACGGAGAGCGGGGATGGTGCGGAGACAGGCGGCTTCGACCGTTGGCGCAGGGAATCGGCACTCGGTGGGATCGGCACCGGGGTTGCCCGGGGCCTGCAAGCGGTGTTCGCGCCACCGGTCGACGAGGTGGTCATCGTGGCGTCAGTGCCGGGTGACCCACCGGATGCCGACGACCGAATGCGCGTGATCCTCGACCTCGACGACCCGACGAAATCGGTGGCGATCATGCCGAAGCCTCCGTCCGATCCACCCAGCTAATGCGACGGTGAGCTGACGCCGCCGTCCCGGCCTCTCGTTCAGAGCGCGTTCAACTGGCCGCAACGCCTCTGAGCACGCACAACACGGTGCTGGGCGCCGAAAACGTCGCCTTGACCGACCACAACTTCGACTGACCGGTGTTCACCGGCACCGAGGTCGATGCATACGACAGGTCAGTTGCCTGTGACGAAGTGAAGTAGACGGTGATGTCGTAGGTGGCCGCGTGCCCCAGCGAGTTCTTCACCGTGCCGCCGGCGGACCAGCCGCCCTGCGCGGGACCACAGTTGACCATCTGGACGTCCTTGCGGACATTGTCCTGGTTGGGCACGCTTAGCGGCACGGTCCCCGGCGTCTTGGAGCTCGTCGTCGTGGTCTGCGACGCTGACGGGGAGTTGGAACTGCTGCAGGCGGCGAGTGACAGGCCGAAGGCGGACAATGCCACCATTGCCAAGAGTCGTCGCCTCCAGATGATCATCGATCCCCTCCAACTGCCTGAGCAACGAGCATCCCGCCTCAAAAACCGGTCGACTGTACCACCCGCCCTTCGTCGGTCCTTGGACCGAACGGCGGGTCTCACCTGCATGTGCGGGCAGATCCCTGACTGCGAGACTCGGCGCTCTCGACATCGTGAAGACATTTTTGACGTCAAAGGGGTGCGTCCTCCAGTGCCAGCCTGGGTGGTCCCGCCGTCCTCCTCCATTTCGGCGCGACAAGGAGCGAACGCGTCGGCGGCTCCACGATCGCTCTCTCATCGACGTCTACACGGCTCCGCAGCGTGGTCACGCCGCATCCCGCCGTCCAGACGGGCTCACTCGCACGGTGACCCTCCTCTCGGAGCCACTCGTGTCAGCGCGCCCGGTGCACTGAATACGCGACGGACGCTCACGTTCCGTGCACGCTGACACGTTGCGCCCCAGTGCTTCCTTGACAGCCACGGGGGTTGGACATAGCATCCGGCATATCGGACAGTACGTCCGATACATCAGAGGAGTTGTCATGATGAGCACAATGGCGGACGTCACCCCCGTCGACCTGTCGGACTCCCGGTCCTACGTCGCCGGGGTCCCTCATGCCTGGTTGGCCCACCTGCGGCGCCACGACCCCGTGCACTGGCAGGACGAGCCGGGCGGGCCCGGGTTCTGGGCCGTGACCCGCTACGAGGACTGCGTCACCGTCAACCGTGACTACGAACGCTTCAGCTCGGCGGCCAAGGGGACCATGCCCTTCGAGCTGGGAGAAGAAGAGGTCGCCCAGCAGGGCCTGATGATGCTCAACATGGATCCCCCGCTGCACACCCGCTACCGCCGTCTCGTCAACAAGGGCTTCACGCCGCGCATGGTGCGCGACCTGGAAGAGAGCATCCACCGCTCGACCGACGCCATCATCGACGAGGTAATACAGGAGGGTCGGGCCGATTTCGTCACCCAGCTCTCGGCCGAGCTGCCCCTGCAGGTGATCGCCGAGTTGCTCGGCGTGCCCCCCGACGACCGCCACCGGATGTTCGACTGGTCCAACCGCATGGTGGGCAACGAGGACCCCGAGTACCAGGCCCAGGCCGAAATGGCCCTCACCGCCGCCATGGAGCTCTATGCCTATGCCGCCGAGCTCTTCTCCGAGAAGCGCATCGACCCGCACGCCGACCTGATGAGCGTGCTCACGACGGTCGTGGTGGAGGGCGAGCGCCTGAGCGACCTCGAGCTCGAGCTGTTCTTCCTGCTACTCACGGTGGCTGGCAACGAGACGACCCGCAACCTGATGTCCGGTGCCATGCACGCCTTCTTCGGGCATCCCGAGCAGTGGCAGCGCCTGCTCGACGACCGCAGCCTGCTGCCTGCTGCGGTGGAAGAGATGCTGCGCTTCGTCACGCCGGTCATGAACTTCCGCCGCACGGCCGTGTCCGATGTCACGCTCAGCGGGACGGACATCGCCGCCGGCGACAAGGTCGTCTTCTTCCACGCCTCCGCCAACCGGGACGAGGACCTCTTCGACGACCCTGACACGTTCGACGTCGGCCGGGACCCCAACCCCCACATCGCCTTCGGCGGGGGCGGGCCCCATTTCTGCCTCGGCGCGAACCTGGCCCGCATGGAGATCCGTGTCATGTTCGAGCACCTGATCGACCGGATGCCCGACATCCGTCAGGACGGGAAGGTGGAACGCCTGCAGTCCCAGTTCATCAATGGGGTCAAGCACCTTCCCGTGGCCTTCACCCCGTCTGCCCGCGTCGGCGCCTGAGCCGATCGACCCGGGCGGAACGAGGTAGCGGTGCCCCGGCGCGCGCCGGACGCGCTCAAGGACGTCATCCGGGACTTCCGGCGCGACCAGATCATCGACACGGCGCGCCGGCTCTTCGGCGAACGGGGCTCCACCGACGTCTCCATGGACGAGATCGCAGCCGAGGCCGGCGTCGCCCGCTCGACGGTCTACGTCTACTTCGCCAATCGGGACGAACTCCTGCGGGCCTGCGTGCAGTCCATGTACGACCGCATGCAGGACACCATCACGCTCGTCCTGGCCGGCCGGGCCTCGCCGCAGAAGCGCCTGTGGGGGCTCATCCTCGGCCTGCTCGAGCGCATCGACGAGAGCCCCGCCTTCTTCCGCCTGGCCATGGCGACCCAGGCGACCTCCGCCGAAGGGTCAGCGGCGGTGGGCGGCGCCCTCATGTTGATCGGGCTCGACATGATCCGGGTGCTCGAGGAGGTGGTGACGGCGGGCATCGCCGCCGGGGACTTCCGGCGAGACCTCGACACCGAGCGCGCCGTGGTCCTCGTGGGCCAGCAGATCTACGGCGCGCTCTCGGTCCGGGCCGGCGAGCCCGACCCCATCCCGGCGCCCGAGGCGGCCGAGGAGATCTGTGATTTCGTGTGCAACGGACTGGGAGCGTGACATGAAGTTCGACCTGTGGATGCCCACCGCCAGCCCCATGACCACCCCCGAGCTGCTCGACGCGGTGGCCGAGGGAGCCGAGGCGCGCGGCATCGGGACCATCTGGGTGGGCGAGCACGTCGTGCTCTTCGAGCAGTACGAGAGCCACTATCCCTACGCCGAGGACGGGCGTATCCCGGCGCCGCCCGGCAGCGGCCTGCTCGAGCCCATGGTCACGCTCACCTACCTGGCCGCCCGGACCTCGACGGTCCGCCTCGGCACGGCCATGCTGCTCCTGCCCCAGCGCAACCCCGTCTACGTGGCCAAGGAGGTCAGCTCGCTCGACTGGCTCTCGGGCGGGCGGGTCGACCTGGGCATCGGTGTCGGCTGGCTCAAGGAGGAGTTCGACGCCCTCAACGTGCCCTGGGAGCGCCGGGGCCGCCGCACCGATGAGTATCTCGAGGTGCTGCGCACGCTCTGGGTCGACAACCCGTCCTCCTTCCACGGCGAGACCTATGACCTCCCGGCCTGCGAGATGTACCCCAAGCCGGTCCAGCAGCCCCATCCCCCGCTCCACATCGGCGGCGAGACCACGGCGGCGCTGCGGCGGGCGGCGCGCCACAGCCAGGGTTGGCACACCTTCAACCGGTCGCCCGCCGAGCTGGCGACCGGTCTCGCGGCGCTCGACGTGGAGCTCGAGGCGGCGGGGCGCAGCCGCTCCGACCTGCGCATCACGGTGTGCCCCTACTTCCAACAGCTGACGCCCGCAGCGGTCTCGCAGTACGCCGAGGTGGGCGCGGATGCGGTCGCCGCCCTGTTCTTCGCGTTCACGCCCGACGACGTCGCCCGCGCCTTCGACGACCTCGAGGCCTGCCGGGAGGCGGCGGCTCGCTCCGGCAACTGAGAGGGGGCTGGCGCCAGCCGTCGGTCCGGCGCCAGACGTGGGTCCGGCGCCGGACGGAGGGGGATGGCGCCATCAACGGGGGACGCGAGGAGCGCTGCATGCTCGGGGCGGACCATGCCCGCTTCCCCGCGCCACCCGAAGGCTTTCGCATGTCGACGGTAGGGCGGAACCCGAACCCAGAAATCGACCGAAAGGATGATCGTCCCCGCGTCGTTTCATTCCTGAGGATGAGCACCGGGCCGGCCCCCGGCAGGGAAGCTGGGCAGGAGGAGGGGGCGGATCCCGGAGGGAGATGCGGCCCGGGCGGCAGTACCATGGTCGTCCCGCCTGGGAACGAAGGAGCCGATGGCCCCCAGCTCACGTCACCTGTACCCCGAGTGGCTCCGGCCCCGGAGCGCAGAGGCGCCCGCGCCGGCCGGAGCCCAGCCGGACCGCCAGCTCGACGGGGCGTGGCGGGTCTGGGAGCGCCTGCGGGCCTTCGACCGCCGCTCCGCCACCCTCGTCGACGTGGTGCTGGCGACGGGGCTCTTCGTCCTGTGCTCGGGCTGGGTGATCGAGAAGCAGGCGAGCCGCCCCAGCCTCTTCTTCGTGGCGGCCCTGATTGTCCCGCTCGTCTTCCGCCGCCGGGCGCCCATGACCGTCTTCTTGACCGTCGCCGCCGTGGCCTTCGTCCAGTGGCTGGTGACCGGGCCCGCCCTGGCGGACACCGCGCTCCTCGTGGCCCTCTACACCGTGGCCCTCGAGTCCGAGTGGGTGCTCGTCGTGGCCGCGTCGCTCATCCTCGAGGCGGGCGTCGTCATGGCCACCGTCCGCTGGAAGCCCACCGGCAACGACGTCCAGGCCTTCGTGTTCCTCACCGGACTGGCCATCACCGCATTGCTCGCCGGCGTCGTGGTGCGGGCGCTGCGCAGCCAGCTCGACTGGCTGGCCGAGCGGGCCGAGCGCCTGGAGGTCGAGCGCGACCAGCAGGCCTCACTCGCCGCGGGCGCGGAGCGGGCGCGCATCGCACGGGAGATGCACGACGTTGTCTCGCACAACATCCAGGTGATGGTGACGCTGGCCGACGCCGCCGCTGCGGCGCAGACCACCGACCCGGCGCGTGCGGTGGAGGCGATGCACGACGTGGGGAGCACTGGACGCCAGGCGTTGACCGACATGCGCCGCATGCTCGGCGTGCTGCGGGATCAACCGGCGACGGTGGCGGGCACGGGTGGCACGGGTGGCACGGGTGGCCGGGGTGGAACGGGTGGCCGGGGTGGAGCAGGCGCCAACGGGAGCGACCGCGCCGCGTTCGCCCCCCAGCCGGGGTTGCGCGAGCTCGATGCACTGGTGGAGCGGGTCAGGGGCACCGGTCTGGCCGTCTCGGTCGAGCGCTGCGGCGCGCCGTTCGAGGTCTCGAGCGCGGCGGGGCTGACGGTGTACCGGATCGTCCAGGAGGCGCTGACGAACGCGCTGAAGCACGCCGACGAGCCGGCCGCGGTGGAGGTGCGGTTGGAGTTCGACGACCCGGACGTGTCGGTGCGGGTCGCCGACGACGGCCGGATGCGGGTGGCGGTCCGAGGTCCGGGCGGCGGCAACGGGAGCGCGCCGGTGCACGGTGGCGGACACGGCGTGGCGGGAATGACGGAGCGGGCGGCCGCCTTCGGCGGGACGCTCGAAGCGGGACCGCACGCCAGCGGGGGCTGGGCGGTGACGGCGAAGCTGCACGAGTGCAAGGCACCCGCTCCCGCATGACCATCCGCGTCGTGTTGGCGGACGATCAGGCGCTCCTGCGCAAGGGGTTCCGTATGATCCTCGAGGCCGAGGAAGGTGTGGAGATCGTCGGCGAAGCGGCCGACGGCGCCGACGCGGTGCGGCTCGTCGAGCTCTACGAGCCCGACGTCGTGCTCATGGACGTGCGCATGCCCGTCCTCGACGGGATCCTGGCCACGCGGGCGATCACCGGATCGCCGGCGGGCGACGAGACCCGTGTCCTCATCCTGACGACCTTCGACCTGGACGAGTACGCCTTCGAGCGCGCTGCGGGCCGGCGCCAGCGGGTTCCTCCTCAAGGACGTGCCGCCGGCGGAGCTCGTCTCGGCCATCCGCACCGTGGCCCGCGGTGACGCCGTCGTGTCCCCGCGCATCACGCGGCGCCTGCTCGAGGAGTACGCCGACTCGCTGCCGGACCTCTCCGAGACCGCGGGGAGTCCGTCGGGCGCCGGTGAGCACCCGGCGCTGGCGAGCCTGACCGAGCGCGAGCGCGAGGTGCTGCTCGCCGTGGCCGACGGCCTGTCCAACGCGGAGATCGCGGCGCGCCTGTACGTGTCCGAGGCCACGGTCAAGTCGCACGTGGGCCGCCTGCTGGCCAAGCTCGGGCTGCGCGACCGGGTCCAGGCGGTGGTCTTCGCGTTCCAGTCCGGGCTCGTGCGGCCCTCGCCCTCGTCGTGACGACGACCGGCGCCGGCGCCGCGCCGTCCCCCGACACCGCGGTCGGCGTCTTCACCGAGCGGGGGCCCTGGGTCGTCGACGCCGAGGCGCTGTCGTGGAAGCGAGGCCTGCCCGGGGTGCGGGCCCGACTCAGCGCCTCGCTCCCCCGCCTGACCCGGCACCGCACGCTCCCACCGGGGCGCCGGCTCGGCACCACGGTGCGCCACCTGGGCGGCGCGCTGGGGTTGTGGTACCTCACGGAGCGCCGGCGCGGCGGCGAGGCCTCCATGGCCGGGATCTCGCGCCGCCTGCGCGTGGCGGCCGAGAAGCTGGGCCCGACCTACATCAAGCTGGGCCAGATCATCTCCTCGGGAGACGGCATCTTCCCGCCCGAGCTGGTTGCCGAGTTCAAGTGGTGCCGCGACCAGGTCCCCGCCGAACCGTGGCCGGTGGTCGAGCGCGTGCTCACCGAGGAGCTGCGCGGGCCCATCTCGGCGGTGTTCGCCTCGGTCGAGCACACGCCCCTCGCGGCCGCCTCCATCGCGCAGGTCCACGCCGCGACGCTGCGCGACGGCACGGCGGTGGTGGTCAAGGTCCAGCGCCCCGACGTGGCGAGCAGGGTGCACCAGGACCTGGCCGTCATGGCCTGGCTGGCCCCGCATCTCGTGGGCCGTATTCCGGTGGCGGCGCTGGCCAACCCGCCGGCCCTCGTCGAGCTGTTCGCCGAGACGATCGTCGAGGAGCTCGACTTCCGGCTCGAGGCCGAGAACATGCTCGATATCGCCCTGACCTTCGCCGAGCTCGACCAGCGCGACTTCGTCGTCCCCCGGCCCCACCCCACGCTGGTGACGCGCCGCATGCTGGTGATGGAGCGGCTCGACGGGTTCAACTTCGGCGACGTCGACGGCATGCGCGCCGCCGGGATCGACACGGAGGCGGTGGTACGGGCCGGCATGATCGGCTTCCTCGAAGGCGCCATGCTCTACGGCATCTTCCACGGCGACCTGCACGCCGGGAACCTCTTCGTGCTGCCCTCGGGGAAGACGGCGCTGCTCGATTTCGGCATCACGGGCCGCCTCACCGAGGCCAAGCGCCTGGCCCTCCTCTCGTTGCTCGTCGGGGCGTCGAACGCGCACATCCCCTCCCAGGTGGCCGCGCTGCGCGATCTCGGCGCCTTTCCCGACGACGTCGACGTGCAGCACGTGATCGACCTGCTCGGGTTGGAGCAGCCGGCGGTGGACCCGACCACCCTGACGGCAGACGAGCTCGTGGCCGAGATGCAACGCTCCATCAAGACGCTGCTCGGCCTGGGGGCCCGCTTGCCCAAGGAGCTGATGTTGTTCGTGAAGAACCTGATGTTCCTCGACGGCGCCATCGCCAACCTGGCCCCCGACCTGGACCTGTTCGCCGAGGTCGAGGCGATCGCACTGATGTTCGCCGCCAAGCACGGCGAGCGCATCATGTCCCAGCTCGGCCTCGAGCACTCCGACGACTGGGTGCCGGACATGTCGGGGATCAAGGCTGGCTTCGGGGTCGACGAGTCGACCGCACATCTCACGCACCGCGAGATCCAGGCCCGCCGGGCCCAGGTGCGCGAGAAGTTCGAGGCGCGCGGGCGCCGGCCTCGGCGGGCACGCCGGTAGCCGCTCGCTGGGGCACCGACTGCCGGCCGGCGCGACCGCAGCCCCGAGCGCGTAGGGTCGGCCGGCATGGCCGAGCCCGCGATTCAGGACCAGATCGTCGACAACCACTGCTGGGGCTGCGGGGCCGACAACCTCCAGGGGTTGCAGCTCAAGAGCTACTGGGACGGCGAGCTGTGCCGGGCGCGCTTCCTTCCCGACGCCGCCTTCAGCGCCGGGCCGCTGCACGTCCTCAACGGCGGCATCATCGCCACGCTGCTCGACTGCCACGGCGTGTGCACCGCCATGGCCCGGGCCTACGACGACGAGCGGCGCGCCATCGGGAGCCAACCGGAGATCTGGTACGCCACCACCTCCATGACCGTCGACTATGCCCGTCCCACCCCGATCGGCGAGGAGGTCTCGCTGACCGGGCAGGTGCTCACGGTGGCGAGCGCGTCCACCACCGTCACCTGCACCTTGTGGTCCGCCGGCAAGGAGCGGGCCCGGGCAACGGTGATCTCCGCCCGGGTGCCCGAGACGTGGCGGCACGGTTCACGCTGACCCGCCGGAGGGCCGGCGCGGCCTGATCGACCCGCCGAGCGCCCCCCGGATGCCAAGCTGAGGCGGTGGGGACGATCCGGGAGCTGGGCCACGACGACTGGACCGATTGGCGGGCCCTCTGGGCCGGCTACCTCGACTTCTACCGGGCCGAGCTCTCCGACGACACGTCCCGGGCCACCTTCGACCGCCTGTGCGCCGCCGGGCAACCCATGTTCGGCCTGATCGCCCTCGACGACACCGGCCGGGGCATCGGGATGGCCAACTGCGTCGTGCACCCCTCGACCTGGTCGGCAGGCCCAAAGTGCTACCTCGAGGACCTCTTCGTCGCCCCCGCGGCCCGGGGCCACGACGTCGGGCGCGCCCTTCTCGCGGCCGTGAAGGAGGTCGCCGCCGCACGGGGGGCGGACCCGGTCTACTGGCACACCCAGCACTACAACGGCCGGGCTCGCTCCCTCTACGACCAGGTCGGGCGCCCCACTTCGTTCGTCGTCTACGAGATGTAGCCGGTGTCTCCCGGCCCACCGAGCAGGCTGTCACAGCGCTTCCCTAGGGTGACCGCCGTGAGCGCCGGACCGCTTCTCGTCACGGCCCGGCCGCGAGCCGGCCGATAGGGTTCGACCGAGCCATGCCGCCACGCCGTCGCAGCGCGACCTCCACCTCCAATTTCGGTGTCGGGCGCCGCGAGTCCCACGTGGCGGACGCCTTCTACGCCCGCTTCGAGGCGCCCGAGCTGAGCGCCGACGAGCACGTGACCCCGCACCAGCCCGGCGTGTCGTGCCTGTGCGGCGATGCCCGCCGGATGGACGCGGTGGCGGACGACTCGGTGGCCCTCGTCGTCACCTCACCCCCCTACTTCGCCGGCAAACAGTACGAGGAGGAGCTCGACCGCGAGGGGGTCCCGGGCTCCTACATCGAGTACCTGGCGCTGCTGCGCGACGTCTTCTCGGAGTGCAAGCGGGTGCTCGAGCCGGGCGGCCGCATCGCCGTCAACGTCGCCAACCTCGGCCGAAAGCCGTACCGCAGCCTGGCCGCCGACGTGACGGCCATCCTCCAGGACGACCTGCACCTCTTGCCGCGGGGCGAGATCGTGTGGCAGAAGGGCGAGGGCGCCAGCGGCTCGTGCGCCTGGGGTTCGTTCCGCTCGGCGGCCAACCCGGTGCTGCGCGACGTGACGGAACGGGTCGTCGTGGCCAGCAAGGGTCGCTTCGGACGCGCCCGCAGCCCCAAGGAGCGCCGCCTCGACGGGCTGCCCCACGAGAGCAGCATCGGGGCCGACGACTTCATGGCCCTCACGCTCGACGTGTGGGACATCCCGCCCGAGAGCGCAGTGCGGGTGCGGCATCCTGCGCCGTTCCCCGTCGAGCTGCCCCAGCGCCTGATGGAGCTCTACACCTTCCGGGGCGACCTCGTGCTCGATCCGTTCGCGGGGTCGGGCTCCACCCTCGTGGCGGCCGTGCGCTGCGGGCGCGACGCCGTCGGCTACGACCTCGACCCCGCCTATGTCGAGTTGGCCCGGGCCCGTCTCGCGAGCGCAGCGGGCGGCGCCGACGAGACGGGTGGCGGTGACGTCGGCGCCGGGGCCGACGGAGCATCGGCGGCCACGTTGGCCCGGGCCGCGCTCCACGGCGCGGGCTTCGCCGACGTGCGGGCGAACCGCCGTCTGCGCGGGTTGGGCATGGCGGTCGACTTCACCGGCGCCGACGGCGCGGGCCGGACGTGGTACTTCGACGTGGCCGGACCGAACTCGGCCTACCGGGGCGGCATGGTCCGCTCCGAGACGGTGTGGCGGGCCCTCGGCCGCGCCAACGTGATGGCGGCCGGCGGGCACACCCCCTTCGTCGTGCTCACGACGCAGCTGCCCCGCGCCGGCAGCGAGGCCGACCGGGCGCTGCGGGCCCCGGGACCGGGCGGCATCTTCGACGCGGTGGACCTCCTGGCCGACGACGCCCGGGCGCGGCTGGCGGCCTACGCCAGCGGACGGTGCGGCTCGCCGCGGGCGGGGTTCTGGTCCGAGGCGGACGTGGTTCCGGGCGGCGTCTGAGCGGTGGGCACGGTCTGACGGTGGGCACGGTCGTCGCCTGCGCGGTCGTGCGCGACGATCCCCCGCGCGTGTTCGTCGCCCAGGACCTCGACACGCTGAACTGGGTGCTGGCCTGCCAGCTGGTGGCCACGACGCCCGGTCGCGAACTCCCACCCGGCGAACGCGCCGCGCTGCGCCAGGCGCTGCGAGAGGAGCGGTGGGGTGACGCCGTCTTCGCCTTCATCGCCCGCACCGGGACCGCCGTCGACGTCTACGAGAGCACCGAGCTGCACCTGGCCGCGGAGGCCGCGGTGGGGCCGCTGGAGCTGCAGCTCACTCCCCTGTTCACCGAGTAGGCGCCGGGCCGTTGCGCCCGCCGGAGCACCCGGTGCCGCTCCGCGGCCGTGGAAGGATGCGTGCATGCCGAGCGACCGCACCACGGTGACCGAGCTCGGCACGGGGCTCGGCATGCTCGGCCTGGTCGACATCGACGGGGCGCTGCGCTCGCGCACACCGGTGATGCACAGCCTGTCGCCCGAAATGTGGGAACGCCTGGCCCTTCTGCGCGCCGGTGGTGCCTACGACACCGAGTTCCACGCGGCGTTTGCCAACGGGCAGGCCTTCTTGTCGGCCGGCGACGGCCTGCGGGGACGCCTGCCCACGCTGGTGGAGTGGAAGGGGACCGGCCGCGCCCCCGGTGACGAGGTGGCGCCCATCGACCTCCGCGTCGACCACGTCTATCTGGTCAGCTGCAAGTACCTCTCGAACATCCTCTTCAACGTGTCGCCGTCCCACGTGTTCGACTCGCTCCTCGTCGCCGGACAGGCCCGGGGTGGCCGGGCGGCGCGGGAGCCGCTCCCCGGCGGCGGGGACTGGTACGCCGAGGTGGCCCCGGCGGAGTACCAGGCGCTGTACGACTCGGTCCGTCGCGCCGCGCTCGGCTCCGTTGGCGCCGCGTCGAACCCCGGCGAGGCCCGGCCCGGTGACCGCACGGCGCGGTGGGGCCGCACCCCCGCCGCCGTCGCGCTGCCGGGGCTCGGGGCCGCGGCAGCGCACGGTGGGGCCGCGCGTCACAGCGACGAGGGCGGTGGAGGCGAGCCCGGACGGGGCGACGCGCCACCGGGCTGTTGCGCGAGCTTCCGCCCCGCGCCGTCGACCTCACGTCAGCCCAGCGCGATGCGTTGGGCCGGTGGCTCCGGCCCGGCTGGCCCCCCGGTGCCAAGGCCCTCTACGCCACCCTCTCGGACGCCGTCGCGCTGGCCTCCGTCCGGCGCTGGGAGGCCGCGATGCACGCCGGAGCCGGGGCGGGCGAGGCCATGGTGTGGCGCCTCCTACGGATCGGGAGCGCCCCGTACTTCGTCCTCGGCACCTCCGCGGCGCGCTCGCTGCGGCTGCGCATCGCAACGTCGTGGGACTGGCGGCAGCAGTACCGGCTGCTCACCTTCACCACGGAGCCTCAGGCCGGGGGCCAGCCCCGTGTGGGCTGGGAGGCCGTCGTGCGTGATCGCGTCACCCACGTGCTGTCCGAGGTGGTGGGGCACATCGAGGTGCGCTGGAGCCACGGCCGCTTCGGCGGGCTCCCCGAGGCCAAGGGGTATCTGGACACGCCGCATCATCTCGTCCCGGGGTACGTCACCCTCCAATGAGGGGGTTCGACCTCGAGGCGATGGCGCCCCCCTTGCGGGTCCCGCGTCTGTCGTCCCCACCGGTCGTGCTCCGACCCTTCGCGGTCTCGGACCTCGCCACCGTGCGCCAGGCCTCCGCCGATCCCCTGATCCCATCGATCTCGTCGATTCCCCGGACCTACACGGACGACGCGGGGCGGGCCTTCATCGAGCGCCAGCACGCGCGGGCCACCGAGGGCGACGGCTTCTCCTTCGTGATCGCGGAGGAGACGAATCCGACGGTCGGCCTCGGGTCCATCGGTCTGTGGCTGCGCGAGATCGACAGCGGGCGCGCCTCCATCGGCTACTGGCTCGTCGCCGGCGCCCGCGGTCGGGGTCTGGCCGCCCACGCACTGGGGGCGGTGGTGTCGTTCGCGTTCGGCGAGCTGGCCGTCCCGCGCCTGCACCTCTTCGTGGAGCCGTGGAACGTGGCCTCGGCCCGGACGGCCGAGGCGGCCGGGTTCAGCCGCGAGGGCACGCTGCGGGGATGGGAACGCATCGACGGCGAGCAGCGCGACGCCGACTGCTTCGCGTACCTCCTCTCGGAATGGGCCCACGGAGGCTGAGCGAGGCGGGGCAGCCGGTGGGGCCCTCTGCGAGACTGCACGGGTGTTCGGGCACGATCACCACGCCGAAGACATCGCCGTGCGCATCGACCACCTGATGGCGGCGGTGCTGGTCGCCGACGACGCGGAGCGCCTGGAGCGGCTGGCCCGGTACGTGGCGCCCGATTTCGTGTACGTGAGCCCGGATGCCGTCTTCGAAGGCCCCGGAGGCTTGGGCGAGGCGTTCGCCCGTATCCGCCGCGACGACCGGTGGCATGCGGCGGTGCGCCGCACCAGCCCCGTGGACCTCCACCACGGGTATTTCCGCTACACGTGGGAAAGGATGGAGCGCGGCGTCGTCGCCATGGAGGGCTGGGGCTTCGGCTGCCTCGACGAGGTCGGGGTCCATCAGCCGGGTCGTCGCGTTCGAGGGATTGGTGCCCGGTCGCCCCGACGGCCGATCATGAGGGCCCGCCGGACAAGGAGGGAACGCTGATGCTCGTGCTGGTCGAGGTGGAGGACCGGGTGGCCACGGTCACGCTGAACCGCCCGGAAGCTCGCAACGCAATCTCAGCCGAGCTGCACGGTCAGCTCGACGACGCCATCACCGGCCTCGACGGCCGTGACGACGTGGGGTGCATGGTGCTCACGGGCGCGGACCCGGCGTTCTGCGCCGGTATGGACCTGAAGTCGCTCGCCACCGAGTTGCGCTCCGTCCAGCGGGAACGACAGCGGGGCCCGGTGCGGCGCGCCGGCATGATGCCTCCCCACCAGACGCCCGTGATCGGCGCCGTGAACGGGCCGACGGTCACCGGAGGCCTGGAACTGGCCATGTGCTGCGACTTCCTGATCGCGTCGGAGCGGGCCCGCTTCGCCGACACCCACGCCCGGGTCGGGGTGATGCCGGGCGGCGGCATGACCATCCGGCTGCCCCAGCTCGTCGGCATCGACCGGGCCCGGCGCATGAGCCTGACCGGCGACTACATCGACGCCGCCACGGCGCGCGACTGGGGCCTGGTGGTCGAGGTGGTCCCCCACGAAGCGCTGCTGCCGCGAGCCCACGAGCTGGCCGCCACCATCGCGTCCATCCCCGCCGACTACGTGCGTGAGCTGCGGCGCGGGTACGACGAGTTCGCCGCCTTGACCGGCGCGGAGGCGTTCCTCGCCGAGACCAGGTGGTCGCGCGCCTGGATGGAGGAGCGCTTCGACCAGTCGCGCCTGTCCACCGAACGCGAGAAGATCGTCAACCGGGGGAGGGAACAGAGCACGGGACTCGACGGCACGCCGGCGTGAGGGTCTACGCGGGCATGGACCCGCGCCTCAGCCTGCCCGACTGCGTGACCCATGCGCAGCGGGTGGAACGGCTCGGCTACGACGGACTGCACGTGGCCGAGACGGTGCACGACTCCCTGGCAGTGGCGCTCCTGGTGGCGGAGCATACCGAGCGGATCGCCGTCCGCACCAGCGTGGCCCTGGCCTTCACGCGCAGCCCGACGTTGGTGGCCTACAGCGCCTGGGACATCTCCAAGCTGAGCGGCGGCCGCTTCGAGCTGGGACTCGGCACCCAGATCCGGCAGAACATCGAGGATCGCTATGCCGTGCCCTTCGGCGAGGATCCGATCGGACGCCTGAGCGACTACGTGGGCGCGGTGCGGGCGGCGTTCGCGTCGTTCGTCACCGGCATCGCACCCGCCTACGAGAGCCGGCACTACCGGCTCACCCGGCTGCAGCCCTACTTCAACCCCGGGCCCGACACGGAGACGGTGGTGCCGCCGATCTATCTCGGCGGCGTGCAGCGGCGGGCCTGTGCGCTGGCCGGGGCCGTAGCGGACGGGTTCGTCAGTCACCCGACCAACTCGAACCCGCGCTACCTGCGTGAAACCTGCCTGCCCGCCCTGGCCGATGGGGCGCGCACCGCCGGCCGGGAGCTGGGTGAGGTGGGGTTCGAGACCGTCATCGGCACACCGGTGATCACCGGAGGCTCGCTCGACGCGGTGCTGGCCGAGCGGGAG
Organism: uncultured Acidimicrobiaceae bacterium; assembly: GCA_963787525.1. Lineage (GTDB taxonomy): Bacteria > Actinomycetota > Acidimicrobiia > Acidimicrobiales > RAAP-2 > Bog-473. The sequence continues at coordinate 429,852 of CAWBDK010000002.1, forward strand.
CGCCAGCGCCGGCTGCTGGCCTTCTTGTACTCGACGCCGGCCTATGCCTCGACGCTCGAGCTCTACGGCTGGGCGGACGTGGGACCGCGCCTGCGCCAATTGATCCGCCACGACGAGTGGGACGACCTGGGGAGCGTGCTCTCCGACGAGCTGCTCGACGCCCTGGTCCCCTGTGGCACCTTCGCCGAGCTGACGGGCATTCTGCTCGAGCGCTTTGCGGGACTCGGTCAGGGCATCGTGGTCTCCCCGCCGGCGGACAGCAGTGACGACGAGGCGTTCGGCCGGGTCGTCGCGGCGCTCCAGGCGGGCTGAGGACGTCCCGTCTCAGGCGCGCGGGCATCGGAAAGATGAGCTCCTCCGGCGCCATGGCCTCGACCGCGAGACGCCGCTCGTCGTCACCCATCGGCGCGAAGCGCTCGGCCGACGCCAGCACCCGGGGCAGCAACGCCATGTCTCCCGGCGTGCAGAACGCGTGCACGCCGGGCGTGCTGAGCGCGAAGTGGATCCCGCGGTCGATCTCGTGATCGGTGGCCTGAGGTTCGTACCACGAGTCCGCCCAGCGGGCGGCTGTCGCGGTGCTGCCGGCCACGGCTTCGGCCAGCGGGCGCCGGTCGGCCCAGGGCCGGCGCGCCACGGCCTTGATGGCCATCACACCGATGTCGCGTTCGGCACAGAGGGCGAGGAGCTCCTCGGCCGGCTCGCGGTACTCGGGCCGGGACCACAGGGCCGGGTAGACGGGGAACATCACGGTGTCGAGATCGAAGCGCCGCAAGGCCTCGAGGTGGGTCCGGGGCACCTCGAGGTCGTGCCCGGTGATGCCGGCGAAGCGGGTGTGGCCGGCGTCGCGGAGCTCGAGGATCCGCTCGAGCGCGGCCGAACGGCGGTCGAGCTCCTGCAGCGTCGTCACGGCGTGCGCCTGGTAGAGGTCGAGGACCTCCGCCTGCAGCAATCGGCGCGTCGTGTCGAATTGGTCGGTGACGCCGTCGGGATGGGCCCGGAGGGTCTTGCCGGCGATGAAGAGCTGGTTGCGGTGCGAACCCAGATGTGGGCCAACCACCGACTCGGCCGCCCCGTACTGCGGGGCGATGTCGAGGTGGTTCACGCCGCGGTCCAGGGCAAGCTGCAGCCAGTCCCCCGCTTCGTCGACGCTGGCGGCCCAACAGGCGGCACCGCCGAGCACGGCCACGCTGCTCTCGTGTCCCGTCCGCCCGAGGCGCCGTCGCTCCACCTCGAACCCGCTATCCCTTGAGCTGCAGGATACTGAAGACGGCGCCGACGTTGTCGGACAGCACCGCGAAACGCCCCGGCTCGATGTCGGTGGGGCCCATGAACAGCAGGGCGCCGAGCTCCTGCGCCTTGGCCACGGTGGCGTCGGTGTCGGCCACGGCGAAGTAGACGCCCCAATTCGGCGGCATGTCCGCGGGCATGTCTGGTGACTTGAGCATCATGCCGCCGACCGACTTCCCCGTGAGCTTCCATTCGGTATAGGCCGGTGGACCCCCGGGAGGGCCCTGGTCCTCGGCTTCCCACCCGAAGACGGCCATGTAGAAGGCCTTCGACGCGTCGAGGTCCGTCGTGATCAGCTCACTCCAGCAGTAGGTGCCCGGCTCGTTGGCCAGTTGGGCCCCGGTGTGCTGGTTGGGTTGCCAGAGGCCGATCACGGCACCCAGCGGATCAGCCAGGATGGCCATGCGGCCCGCGTCCATGACGTCCATCGGGGGCACGAAGACCGTGCCACCGTTGGCGGACACCTTGGCCACGGTGGCGTCCGCGCTGTCCACGTTGACGTAGGTCGTCCAGACCGGGGGCATGTCCGGGTTCATCTGCGGGCCGAGACCAGCCACGGTCTTGCCCCCCAGGTCGCACACCGAGTAGCCACCCGCCTCCGCCGGACCCTCGGGGCAGTTCCAACCGAACAGGGCTCCGTAGAACTGCTTGGACTTGGCCAGATCCGTGCTTCCCATGTCCACCCATGAGGGGATCCCGTCTTCGTAGCGCTCGAATTCCACCGTGCGTCTCCTTGCGTCAAGGCCCCGACCTGCTCGACGGTACCCGATCGATGTTCCGCTCGCACCGGGCCGGGGTGAGATGATCGCGGGAATGTCACGCCACCTGGGGGCCCGATGAGCCCCAACCCGCTCGGCTCCCGGGTGGAGCAGCTGGCCCAGGCGCTGGCGGAGCGCATCATCCCCCTGATCGTCGACTCGATCGACATCGACGCGCTGATCGACAAGGTCGATGTCGACAAGGTCATCAGCCGGGTGGACGTCGACAAAGTCATCGACCGCGTCGACATCGAGAAGGTCATCGACCGCGTCGACATCGAGAAGCTCATCGATCGGGTCGACATCAACGCCATCGTCGACAAGATCGACATCGACGCCCTGGTGGAGCAGACCGAGCTGGGCTCCATCATCGCCCGGTCGACCACCGGCGTCCTGACCGAGATCCTCGACGTCATCCGCGCCCAGGGCGTGGGGCTGGACGACTTCATCTTGCGCTGGGGCAACCGGCTGATCGGCCGGCGGCGCAAGGTGGCCTGCCTGGCCCGAGGGTCCGCCGCTGCTGGTCGGGCCGAAGGTGGCGGCGCCATGACGACCGTGCCCGTCCCCGCCCCCGAGCTGACCGTCGGTCGGCAGGGTCACTACGCAGGAGCGGTGAGCCGGCTGGTGGCGTTCGGGGCCGACGTCGGCGCCTCGTGGGGCGTCTACACGCTGGGTGTGGCCCTCCTGAACGCGGCGGTGAAGTTGGTGACCGGTCACTCGTACACCCTCAGCAACCATCAGATCCTCGCCCTGATCACGCTGTCGGTATGGGAGTTCGTCTACTACACCTACCAGTGGGCGGTCAGCGGCAAGACGCTGGGTATGGCCGTCTTCGGCCTGCAGGTCGTGACGACGCAGGGTGGGCCGATCAGCGGGGGTCAGGCCGTCCGGCGGACCCTGGGGCTGGCGCTCACGCTGCTCACCCTGGGCATCGGCTTCCTGGGCATCGTGTTCCAACGCGAGCGCCGTGGCCTCGAGGACTTCGTGGCCGGCACCGCCGTCGTCTACGACTGGGACGCCCGAGCCGCCCGGCTGCGCTGGATCGCCCGCAAAGAGGGGCCCCTCCACCGCGGGCCGCCACAGAAGGGCAACCACGCCTAGCCGGCCAATGGCGGGGCCCGAGGCGGCGCAGGGGCAACCTACGATGCCGCGCATGTCCTTCACCGAAGTCAGCCGCCCGCATCCCCAGGTCGCCGTCGTCACGCTCAACCGGCCCGAGCGCATGAACGCCATGGCCTTCGACGTGATGATCCCCTTCCGCGACGCGCTGCGCGAGATCGGCAACGACAACGAGGTGCGGGTCGTCGTCATCACCGGAGCCGGTCGCGGGTTCTGCTCGGGGGCGGATCACGAGAACCCCGGGACGATGCCCAACATGGACGGCCTCACGCTCCCGACGATCGCACTCCGCTCAATGGAGATGCTCGACGACGTGATCTCCACCATCCGCCGACTGCACCAGCCGGTGATCGCCGCCGTCAACGGGGCCGCCATCGGAGGCGGCTTCTGCCTGGCCCTGGCGGCCGACATCAGGATCGCCGCGGAGGACGCCTACTTCCGGGCCGCCGGCATCAACAACGGCTTGACCGCCGCCGAGCTGGGACTGAGCTACCTCCTCCCGCGGGCGATCGGCCACTCGCGGGCGGCCGAGATCATGCTGACCGGCCGTGACGTCGACGCGGCGGAGGCGGACCGGGTCGGGCTGGTGTCGCGTGTCGTTCCCCCCGTCGAACTGCTCGAGTCCTGTTTCGAGCTGGCCGACCGCATCAATGGCTGGAGTCGGGCCGGCGTCGAGCTGACGAAGCGGCAGCTCTGGAACAGCCTCGACGCCAGCAGTTTGCAGTCCCACATGGACGCGGAAGGGACATCGCAGCTGTTCGTCCGCATCACGACGCACAACTTCGAGGAGGCCGTGGCGGCCCGCAAGGAGGGCCGCCGGCCCGACTTCAAGGACTGAGCTGCGGGGCGGTCAGGGGGAATTGACGAGCGAGTTGGCAGCCATCTCGAGATAGTCGCGCAGCTCGAGCGCGTCAGCAGGCGAGATCCGCGAAGCCGACTGCAGCTCGGCCAGCGCGCCGAGCATGTGGCGCAGCCAGGCATCGCGCTCGGTCGCGCCGATGACGAACGGTGCGTGCCGCATGCGCAGTCGTGGGTGGCCGCGCTCGTCGCTGTAGGTCCGCGGTCCGCCCCAGTACTGGACGAGGAAGAGCGCCAGGTGGCGCGACGATTCGCTCAGATCGTCAGGGTAGAGCGGGCGTAGGAGGGGATCGCCGGCCACGCCGAGATAGAAGCGATCGACGAGATCGACGAAGAAGGGCTCCCCGCCGACTCGATCGAACAGTGCGTCCACGGGGTCGAGAGTAGAGGCTTTAGACTGCTCGCTGATTCGCGGCCGTAGTTCAATGGTAGAACCTCAGCCTTCCAAGCTGATGATGCCAGTTCGATCCTGGTCGGCCGCTCTCTACGAAGCGCCTGGTGAACGTGGTCACTCGTGTCGTCGAGTGCTACCAGATCGAAGTCATGCGGTGCCACAGACCACAGATAGACCACATACTGACCACAAGGGGTTGTGTCACCGCCGCTTATCGCCCGTCTGTTTCGGCTGCACGGAGTCCAGCATCGCCACGTTCTTCGGTGCCCTCAGACTGTCCCAACGCTTCCTCGGTCATCGCCGACAGGCGCTCGGCAATGACGACGTCACGCTCTACCGATGCGTGCTGGTAGACCAGGGCGGCTCGGGCGCTGGAGTGACCCATGCGGGCCATTAGCTCCTTCGTGCTCGCCCCGGTGCCTGCAGCGAGCGTGTTCCCCGTGTGCCGGAGGTCGTGGAAATGGAAGGCCTCTATCCCGACCGTCCGGCGGGCCCGGTCCCACGCAGCGTTGAACGTCGCCCGGTAGAGCGACGGCGAATTCGGGCCTGTGAACAGTAAGTCACTGGGGGCCGGTCCAACCCAATGAAAGAGATGGTCCTCCACCTCGGCGACGAGGTGCGGAGGCAGCGCCACGGTGCGCACGCCGGCCGCCGTCTTGGGCGGCCCATAGTGGCGGGTCCCGTCGGAGCGTTCCTGGAGCTGCTCGGTCACGATCACTCGTCGGTGCAGCACATCGACCCGATCCCGCCGTAGGGCGAGGAGCTCGCCCAAGCGCAGGCCGCCGAACGTGGCGAGGAGCACCATCAGCCGATAGCGGTCCTCCATGGCATCGGCGAGGTGATACACCTCGGCGATGCTGGCCACCGGACGCTCCGGAGAGCGCTCGACGCCGGCCCCCCGGATGGTGCACGGGTTCCGTGCCAGGAGGCCGTCTTCCACAGCGTCGTTGAGGATGCAGCGCAGCAGCCGGTAAGCCTTGGCCACAGTGACCGGGCCCGGCTTGCCCTTCCGCAAGAGCGCGGCGTGCCAAGCCCGAACCTCGGCCGTCGTGAGCGAACCGAAGCGGCAGTCACCGAGGTGCGGTTCGATGTGCAGTCGGAGCAGGCCGCTGTAGAGCTCACGGGTCCGCGGGCGCAGCTCGGGCCGGTTCTCCAACCACCACGTGGTGTACTCGGAAAGCCGCACCTTGGCCAGCGCCGGGTCACGCCACGACCCGTCGCCGATGGCGGTGCCGGTGCGGTCGAGGAAGTCCTGCGCTTCTCGCTTCGTCCGAAAGGTCTTACCGAGCATGCGCCCAGTCGGATCCCGATACCGAGCCTCGTAGCTTCCCGATGGCTTCTTCCGGATGCTGGCCATGTCTGCTGCCCTCCTTACCCCTTCCGGCCCCGGAGCCACGGTGGCTCAGGGTTGACTGGCGCGGGCGTGCTGCTCCGACGAACACTCGGTGACGGCTTCTCGCCTCCCCGAACGGGACGAACTGGCGGCCGCAGCCATGGCGGATCGCCATCTCCCGGTTCCTCGTCGGTTACCGACACTCTCTGCAACTCGAGCCAGGCGGTGACGTCGACGGGGGCAAAGCGGACGTAGTGCCCGATCTTGACGTACGGCATCCGTCGCTCGTGCACGAGCCGGCGTACGTGACGAGGGCTCGTAGCTAACCACCGGGCGACCTCCTCGATGTCGACCAGCCGCCCACCGAAACGCTCGCATGGATTCACTGCAAAGGTGTGACGGCTGTCCCCGTTCACCCTCACTCCCCCGCTGGCTTCCCGGCCGTCGGTCCTGACTTCATCTGGGTCCCTCCACTTCACCGGCCCCTCACCGCCTCCTGGAACTCCTGGCTGTAGAGGTACTCGGTGGCGCAGCGCCGCTCGTCTTTTCGTCTGCGCCGCTGCGCCTCGACCCAGGTCGCCTCGCCTCTGTCCCGCCACCCGATGCCGACGGCGCTCCATCGGGCATGAACGGAACGGTCGCCGAACCCGGCTCCGTTGCGCGCCCGATTTTTCCGCCATTCCTGCCGTGCTGCCCGCAGGGCTCCAAGGGTGGTCGAGTACCGCCTGGATTTGGAGAGGAAGTGCCCGCCGTAGCCGAGGCTGTGTGTATGGCGCCGCAGGTGCAAGGACTCGTAGCCCGCGTCGCCGCCGAGCACCCAGGCAACCTCAGCCATGCGGCGCAGGTGAAGCGGGAGGTGGCGTCGAGCCAAGTCGTCCGCCGAGCGGATACGGGCGTCGAGAACCCCGGATTCTTCGCTGCTCTTGGTGGCGTACTTGGCCACGTAACCGGAGATTGTCTTCGTTGCGCTCTCGTCGGAGCGCTGAATGATCTGTACGTCGATCTGCTCGCCCCAGCGGGCCACTCCTTGAGGGTGGGGCACCGCAATCGCCCGGGTAGCAAGCAGCACTGCGTGTGCCAACTGCTCGGCACTCACCGGCGGTGGTGTCCCTTCGGACCCGTCAGCCCGAATCACGGCGTGCAGATGGACCACGCCCCGGCGCTGGAACTCGGCGACTCGGCAGAACGAGAGCCGAACCAGCCTCCTCGTCTCGGCCTGGGTGCGCCCGATCACCCCCGCCAAATGACGAAGCACGTAGATCGTCGTCCGCCGCCAGAGCTCAGGGGTACAGGCATTGTGCAGGACGGCAGCGGCGTAGTCGTGGCACTCATGGCACAACGGCGACCCGACCAAATCGCTGCCGCCCTCGTGGCGTGCGAAGCATGACTGGGGACGCCCATGTGGACAACGTGCCTTGGGTGATCCGGGATGGCACGGACCGCCCTCTTTGACAGCGTGGACGGCGCCAAAGCTGGGGGCGGTCAGCGTGACGAACACCGCAAGGTGCTGGGCGACAGAATCGCCCACGCCCTTGCCTCCAATGAGACCCGCTCGCACGAGATGGCGAGCGTCACCCCGGTAGACCGCGGCACAGGCGGGGCACCGAGTTTCCCGGCGGCTCCCACAGGCCTTCAGGGTCACACCATCGGGCAGCGTTGCGGTGGAGAAGGTCAGCCGACGGGCGACACCGTCGTCAACAATGACCGTGCCTCGGATCCGGATCGGATGACGGCACCAACCGCATCCCGCTCCCTGATCCTGGAAGGCATCGAACTGCTTGGCGCTGATCCGCCGTGCAACAGAGCGGAACATCTCCCAGTCCTCGGCGCTGAGCTGTGGGGGCTGTGTCGTTGGCATGGGGCGGTTCTAGCGCCACGTTGTACCAAGCAAATCAAGCCAATTTCGACCGAATGGACACCAACGAGTACCAGCACATGACAGGGGATGACAGCGCATACCAGGGGGACAATGATTCTGTAACCAGACTGTTATGAAGCGAGCATCGAGCCGACGATTCCGACACCGATTCAGGCAAAGTACCCACGCTCAAAGCCACCCACGCGCAAAGTGTTGTTGTGACGACTTCCTTTACCCGATCAAGCCGCCACGCCCGAGCCGGCGGCTCCGCCGCCGGCTCGGGCGGCGGAGCTGGAGTTGCACCATCGTCTGAGGTCCTGAGACGAAGCAACCAGGGCAACCGTGGCGAAATAGCACTCCAGAAGCGCCGGACTTATCTGCCGACCGAGAGCTCAAGCCCTCCAGAACCCTCCGGCAGCATCGAACACAACTCCGAAGCCATGGCCACATCGAGGCCGGCGGCTGGGTGGCAACGTGCGTGGACGGCTCGGAGTCGCTCGATGCTGACCCTGGTGTAGCGCTGGGTGGTTTCGAGGCGTGTGTGCCCGAGCAGCTCGGCCACATAGCGGATGTCGGCACCTCCCTCGAGCAACAAGGTGGCGACGCTGTGGCGCAGTAGGTGACAGCTGCCCCGCTTGTTGATGCCCGCCTTGCGCAAGTACAAGCGAACCTTCCGGCACAACCAGTCGGCGCAGATGGGAGTGCCGACCGAAGAGAGGAACAAGGTGTCGAGAGAGTCATCGGTCTCGAAGAGCGGTCGTACGAGTCCCACGTAGAGCCGCACCCAGAACAGAGCCCGTTCTCCGATGGGCACATAACGATCCTTGGCTCCCTTGCCTCGGTGAACAAAAATGGTGCCACGCTCAAAGTCGAGGTCGACGACCCGCAGGGCGATGAGCTCACTACGGCGCAATGCGCTCGAGTAGAAGACCTCCAAGAGAGCCCGGTCTCGCAGTCCGAGAGGCTTGGTGACATCGGGAACAGCGAGCAGGCGGGCCATCTCCGATCCACTTAACGTCGCCTCGGGCAATTGCCGATCCGGTCGTGGCATCAAGAGATCGGCGGTCGGGTTTTGCTCAATCTTGTGCTCTCGGCGTAACCATGCGAAGAACTGGGTTACCGGCACCAAGCGTTGGACCTGCGTAGCTATCGACAGAGGAGACCCGTCGGACTTGCGATACGCGTGGAGGGTCTCTTGGTACAAAACCACCAGTTCGTAGGTGACCCCGGCGGGCTCATCCACACCGGCAGACCGAGCAAACTCGGAGAAGTACCCCAGGTATCGCTTGCGGTTCTCGACAGTCGTGGCGGCGTAGTTGTGAACGGTCATCCAGGACACGTACCTGTCGGCCTCGATGTCAAAGGCATCCATAGCGATGCTCCTCTGCGCACCCGACTAAGAGTGCGCGTCCCAAGATGGGGCGCCGGGGCGATCTCTCGATATGGCTGCACTCCCTACTTCGAGCTTGAACCGTCTTCATTACGAACGCCATCAAATGCCAGATCCGTGAACCCTGAGTACACCGGCAGCCTAGCTACACGGTACGACCCGGCGAACAGGTCGGGAATGTCAACCTGAATTGGCCCCACCGTGCTCGTCTATTTTGGCCCCACCCCTGAGAGTCTGAGTGAGACGAGCGTGCTCGCGTAACCTCGCTGCATGGCTCCGAACGCCCCCCAACCTCCCGGCCAGAGCGTCTTCCGGCTGCGCATCCAGCTCAGAGATGTGAACCCGGTGGTCTGGCGGCGGATCCTGGTTCCCGGAAGCATTCGGATGGCCAAGCTCAGCCGGATCCTGCTGGCCGCCATGGGCTGGAACAACTCACACCTGCACGCCTTTTTGATCGGCGACAAGCGCATTGGCATGTGCTTCGACGAGTACCCCGAAGGCGAGATCGACGAAAAGGGCGTCACTGTCCTCCAGGCCCTCCGTGACGAGCGGCGCTTCGTCTTTGAATATGACTTCGGCGACGGTTGGGAGCACGAGGTGATCATCGAGGAGCTGACCTGGTCCTACTTCGGCTTGAAGTTCGCCGTCTGCCTCGACGGCAGAACGCCTGCCCGCCCGACGACGTCGGCGGCACCGGCGGCTATGTCGAGTTCCTCGAGGCGATCAGCGACCCGGACCACGAAGACCACGAGCAGCATGCTCGAGTGGGCCGATGGTCCCTTCGATCCGGCCGAGTTCGACCTGGCCAATGCCAACGCCTTGATGCAAAAGGTGCGCTGAGTCAGCTCGCCTTGCCTCTGGTCCGCTTGGCCCGGGTGAGAGCCAGGCGATAGCTCTCGGTGCCGGTCTCGATGATGTGACCGTTGAAGGTGACCCGGTCGACGATGGCGGCCACCAGTCGCGGGTCGGTGACGACCTGGCCCCATTCGGAGAACGGCAGGTTCGACCCAATGGCGACCGACGCCTTCTCCTCACGCTCGGTCAGGATCTGGAACAACAGCTCGGCTCCTCGGGTGTCGAGCTGGATGTAGCCGAGCTCGTCGACCAGGAGCAGGTCGAGCCGTCCATAGCGGGCGACCAACCGAGCCAGCCGGCGTTCGTCTTGGGCTTCGACCAGTTCGTTGACCAGTCCGGCGCAGGTGACATAACGCACCCGCTTGCCCAGCTCGCAGCCGGCCAGACCCATGCCGATCAAGAGGTGGGACTTGCCGGTCCCCGAATCTCCCAAGAAGACGACCGGCTCACCGCGGTCGAGATAGGTGCACGAGGCCAACAAGGAGATGGTCTCGGCGTTGACCCCCGGATTGGCGGTGACGTCGAAATCGCCCAGACGCTTGAGGCGCGGAAAGCGGGCCTCGGTGACCCGTCGACCCCGTCGGCGCTCCGCCCGCTCGTCGACCTCGACGGCCAGCACGTCGGCCAGATAGCCGAGATGCGAGACCCGGTCCCGCTGGGCCGCCTCAGCCAGGCGGGCGGCTTCGGCCCGGACGACCGGGAGCCGGAGTTCCCTCGTGGCCGCCCCGATGGAGGCCACTGCTGCAGTGTCGGAAATCTTGGTCATGAGTTCGCCTCGAGTAGTTCGTCATAAGGAGAGAGGACGGGCATGGGACGGTCGAAGAGGTGCAGGGATCCAATGGGGAGCGGGGCGCTATCGCCCGCCTTCGTCGGACCGGCGAGCCTCGACCAGGACCACTGCGGGATCGACCGACCCGGCGGAGAGCGCCCGTTCCATGCCGGCGACGAGCACCTGGTGATCGACGTGACGATGGGCCAAGAGCACTTCGATGAGCGCCCTGGTTCCGGCGGCGTCACCGAGCTTGCGCCGGGCCGCCGTCCAGAAGCGCTCGTGGACCTCGCTGAACGAACCCGAGGCTCGAGCGGCACCGAGTGCAGTGGCGCCGGCCAAGGCACCGGGCTTGTAGTTGAGGACCTCGAGATAATGGTCGAGACAGAGCTGCTCGGTGCCTTTGCCCACAGCCCGCTCGTGACGGGCCACCACCCATCCGTCCTCGCGAGCCTCGACATGCTCGGCGCCCAGATAGATGTCGATGCGCCGTCCGACAAAACGGGCCGGGACCGAATAGAAGCATTGACGGACACAGACACGGGACTTGTGATCGACCCGTGGGTGCAGAGCCAGCATCATCTCGAAAGGCTCGGTGGGCAGTGGGCGAAGGGCGGGCAGTTCGTGGGCGAATTCGGTGCCCACGCTCATGGACGGTGGCCGAAGATGTGACGGGCATCGTCCCTTGCATCGGCCAGGGCGATCAGCTCGTTCAGCTCGCCGAGCGTCTCGACCTCGGGCAACGGGACCAGGTGACGGCGACGGAAACGTCCGACCTCACCTTCAACACCACCTTTCTCATGGGCACCGCCGAGCCCAGGGAGACAGAAGAACGAGTCGAAGCCGTAGTGGCTGCGCATGGCCACGAACCGCTCGGTCTCGTTGCGGTCCCGTCCCTTGAGCACCCGCACGACGGCGGGCTTGAGGTTGTCATAACGGATCCGGCCGGGCACGCCGCCAAAATGCTCGAAGGCTCGGACGTGACCGTCGATGAAGACCTCCTGGGCCTCGTTGGCATAGATGCGGTGAAAGGCCTTTCCCGAGGCGGACAGGCGCATGACGAACATGCGACCGATGACCTGTTGGCCCGAGAGGGTGAAGGTGATCTGGCCGAAATCGACTTCTGCCTCCTCACCGGCCGGATGGGACTGGGGCACATTGACCTGGGCCAAGGCCACCGGCCGACGGGCCTTGACCTCGGCCACGTAGCGCCGGACGGTCGATTCGCCAATATCCGCGCCGTGCTCTTCGATCAGGCGCTGATAGACCCGCCGGGCCGTGTGGCGCTGCTTCTTCGGCGCCTTTTCGTCGTCGGCCAGCCAACCGTCGATCGTCGGCTTCCACGGGTCGAGCAACGGCGCGGGCCGCACCACCGCCTTTCGAGGCGGAGGGATCGGAGACTCCAGCGCCTGGCGGACGACCCGCCGATGGACAGCGAATCTGGCTGCCAACGCGCGGATGCCCAGATCCTCGCGGTCGTGCGCCTTGCGGATCTCTTCGAACAGTTCCACTCGTGACCTCACCATCTACCCACTGTGAGATCACCGACCGCCGTGGTGGTGGACCCTGACGACGATGCTCGAGGTGGGGCCAAATCAGATGAGCACAACCGTCAGAAGTGGGGCCAGATCAGATGAGCACACTCAATCAGGTGGACCCGACGGGACTATGCAGTGACTCTGGCGGCACGTTCTTGGTGCCAGGGCCCTGTGAATGGAGCGACTCACAATGGCTTCAGGAAGCGCTGGAGTAATCCAGGTCCATCATGAGACCACAGAGTACTCGGACCTATTCGAAGGTTCGGGCGTCAACATCGGACACGACAACGCAAATTTTCCGGCGTGACCTTGGGCCATTGCACTGGAGAATCGAGTACATCGGAAGTCAAATGAGTGGAACTATCGTGGTCGGCCGATAATTCTAGATCCCAGGCTGAGCAAGTTCTTAGATTTCGCCTCGAGTATGTTAGCTAAACGGAGACTTCTTACTTTCCGGGAGAATAAATGAACGAGCTCCGGATAACCAAACGATGTGTTAATGCAAGATCTTGCAGCCGGAAGGGATTCTCCGGGGCAATTCCAAACGGCGTGGGAATGACTGGCGAGAGTTCCAGCATTGGCTTAAGAATGCAATTGCGCAGGCAATCGACGTCTGGACAAATGAAATGGGAATTTAGAATGATGCAACTATCGGTGCCACGACATTGGAGAGTGGTCTCCCACTTATCACGGGTGATACAGCTCTCGGACGAGCAGTACAGGAGTTAGGCGGAGAATGGCGACCCCTTCCACAGTAGGTTGGATCGAAGCGGAGATCAGTGACGGATCCGCTGACCTGTTTCAGCTTGGAGATCTTCAATATGGCGGCGCCAATCACACCACTCTTCGTACTCGCCACCACGGTAGTGTTGAGTCCCGAGATTGCATCGGTCAAAGAGGGATACATTCAGGGCGAGATGCTTCTACAACTTAGATCCGGGCGCCGTTATTTTCTTTGGAGAGAATACTGCTGAGGTGATTAGGTGCGTACCCTCGTCCGGCGTCTGTGAGGAGTCGGATATTTTGATCCGCTCAGAGGATGTCGAACTTCAGTTCGTCATGGTTCGAATGGTCCCAGGCACCCAGCTGATTCTTGCGAATGAGCGTGGATTGCTTCTAATCAATGAGGTGGGCTCAACGGACTGGCATCGGGTGCAACATACGTAAGGCCCGAATGGCAGCTCTCTTAGTGAAACTCCGTAACTTTAGAAACCCAATGGCCAGCGGAGTTTGCAGGTCGTCTGGAAACCTACTCACTGGCGACCGGACAGGAATTGTAAAGGGACGGTTCGCACTTCGCGGAGACCTCGGCGCACCTGCGCTTACGCATCACCGATGTGAGTGTGGAATCGTGTCCTTCGCGGGCGACTATCTAGGCCGGCACCATAAAAGCGGAGACTCTTCGTGGCTCAGAGATTTCGATTTGGGTCGTAGTAGCCGCCTACTGAGAACCCGTCTGCAGCCGGGTCGCCGACGGACCTCCCAGACTTCATAGTAGGCGGCTACTACGACGTCTAAGTGGACGAATTCCTCCACCAGTCGTCTCGTCGACTCTTCGCTTCGCGTGGCGTCCAGCCAACCTCTATAAGCCAGCGAAGTCGACTTGGCACAGGTATTGTGGTGGGAGGCAACATCGATTGATCGACGTCCGGATTCAGCTCCGCGTATTGGCGTTCTGTGACGAGGTCCCTCTCCGACACGACAATGAACCATCCTCTTGGATTTTCAACAGTGGGTGCGGTCCACATCCGCATATCCGGTAGCTCAGATTCGGCTTTAGGAACCGGCCAAATCCCACGTATTCGTCCGAACTCGAGCAGTCCTCGGACTCCGATCTGACTGAAGAACGCTCCGGGTTGATCGACGAGATCTTTGATGGACCCGTCGTCCAACGGGTCCGAGTAGGTTTCCTGGAGAACGCGCACCATCCCGGCGAATTGCGTACGACCTACAAACTGGAGATAGGCCCAGCGGCCGTTTTCCAATTCGATTTCAATGACTACCCCCGGAATAAATTCAGTTTTGCTGCCCGACATCTGTCGGCACACCCCCGTACTCCAGACCGCGTTGTAGATAGAACAGGGGCGATAGCTGGTGCGCCAGAAGTGGATTCTGCTGTAGGTAGTCGTTAAGCCATTGCTCTCCAGAACGATACGCCTCAGAGCCGCGTGCTACCTCTTCTCTCTGATTGGCCACTGGAGTCACAGGACAGGACCACACCGTGTCCGCAGCTTCGATTGCTGTCTGTTCCACTATTCTTGCCTGTTCCTCGGTCCCATTGAAGTACAGCATTTCGTATTGGAAGGATGTGTTTCCCAACTCATAGCGCCCGCCGTTGTGCTCACCAAGTCGATCATTGATGTCCACCTCGTTCGTGGTGTCATCGTAGCTCCACCGTGATGTGCGACCCACGTAGTAGGGCTCACCGCTGAAAAAGAGAACGTAGACAACCCACCCATCTCCAGCTATCGAGGCCAGTCCCATCGGATCAGTCCCATTAACTGGGTCGTCTCCCGTGTAGACGTAGGCCTGCCCGGTCTCATCCACCAGCGGATCCACGCTCAAGAACTGCCCCGTGGCCGGGTCGTAGTAGCGGTGGACTGAGCCGTCCCGACGCGTTCATGGTCCCTCGCTGGTAGTCGATGCCGGTTGACGTGCAGATACGCGACGATCGATACCTCTCGAAGAGATGTCGCCGAAATTTCGCGGCGGACGCGTGTTTCCCGATAGCGGCGGGGTTGGGCTCGTAGGACGGCGGAATGCCTCGTCATCGGCGGAGGCGCACCCGTCGCCGGCGGAACCAGAGGGAGATTGTGGCTGACCTGGGTAAATGTCGAGGGTGTTTGCCGGTAGCAGCCGTGTACGCCACGATGTCGTCATGAGCGCCGGCCGGATCTACAGCGTGGGTTATGAGGGATTCACCCAACGAGGTTTCGTTGAGACCATGAACCAGAGCAAGGTCAACGTGGTCGTCGATGTTCGGCTCAACGCCATGAGCCGCAAAGCCGGGTTTTCCAAGCGAGGCTTATCTGAAGCTCTCGAAGACGTCGGCATCGACTACGTCCACGAGCCCAAGCTCGGAAATCCTCCTGATAATCGCGACTCGTTTCGAAAAGGTGACGGGTCAGCCGGTCGACGCCGAATCGAAAAGATGCTGGCCAACGGCTCGGGAGAAGCGCTCGTTCGTGTGGTCGATCTCGCACGAACGAAGCGCATCGCCATCCTTTGCGTCGAACGAGATCCCTCACGGTGTCACCGGGCAGTCATCATCGACGCCATCCGCAAGCTAGAGCCCCAACTGGAGGTTCTCCCCGTCCTCTGACTTAGGTGGCCAGAAGACTCCGAGGACCAAGAACGCCTCGCGGTGTCGCAGCTGGTTACCGACGAAGAAGATCGTGTCCTTGCCTGGCCCGCAGAGCTCGTCGAGCCACTTCCGCCGGACCCGTTCGACCGCCTCCTTCTCACCGTATTCTCTGCGCCAGCTTCGATAGGCCTGGTGGATCTCCCAGTCGATGATGCTCTGCTCGTGCCCGCGACACGATCCCCCGCACGAGTAGTGGTACCGAAAGCGCCACGGGATGCGTTCGAGGGCACCTTTGTCCTCCGCGAAGAGGGTCATCTGGTTAAGCACGTCGACCTGGCGGTCGGTCCAGTCCCCTTCTTTGGAAGCCACCACGTCGTCCACACGGGCAGGTCGGAACGCCCCAAGGGATCGCCCGCTTGCCTTCTCCTCGGCCAACACGGCACACATCGATTCGCCGAGCAGCGGTTCCACGGGGCGCGACGCTCGCTCCACTTGCGGTCCTTGCCCGTGGTGATCTTGCGCTGCACCTCGATCGTGGTCGTGTCGGGCCGAAGGCTCTCTGGTCTGGTGTCGCTGCTTGGTGAGACCTGGAGGGCGATCTCTTCGTACTTGGCAAACCGGCGGTCGATGGGAAGGTCTCGGTATTCGACCGGGTAGAGGCGTACCCACTGCGGCGTCTCGGTGTCGGTGCGGATGCCGGCGACGCACACCGACTCGCCGTACTTGACGCTCGCCGGAGGGATACGCCTTGACGGTCACGACCACTTGGATGCGTTCGGGCATCTCACCTCCCCGACCCAGGCTACAAAGCCGCAGCGCCGTGGCTTGGGAATGGCAGCGGACCGAGAGTTGCCGACACCCGGTACCGGGGCTCTAACTGGTCCCGGCAGTCGGCAGGACTCGGATATCGGCCCCGACAGTGTCGTTGCCGGCCGGGTGGGTGGCCGCGTGCACGGCCCGGAGCTTGGCGATCGAGACCCGGGTGTAGAGCGCCGTCGTCTCGAGCTTGGCGTGGCCGAGCATCTCGGCGACGTAGCGGATGTCCGCGCCGCCTTCGAGCATCAGGGTGGCGGCGGTGTGGCGAAAGAGGTGGCAGCTGCCCCGCTTGGTCGGCGCGCCGGCACGGACGTAGGCGGTGACGGTGCGGCTCAACCAGTCGGCGCAGAGCGCCTCGCCGGTATGGCGAGAGAAGAGACGTCGGTCTCGTCTGCGGACAAGCTCGGCCGTACGAGCTCGCAGTAGCGGGCGACCCACGAGAGCGCCCGTGGCCCGATCGGGACGTGGCGGTCGCGTGCGCCCTTGCCTTGTCGGACGAAGAGGGTGCCCCGGTCGTGATCGACGTCCCAGATCCTCAGCCCGATCAGCTCGGCACGGCGGATGGCCGTCGAGTAGAGCACCTCGAGGATCGCCCGGTCGCGCACGCCGAGCGGCGGTCGTGACGTCGGGGCCGGCGAGCACCGCCTCGGCTTCGTCTGCTGAGAGCGTTGCCTCGGGGAGTCGGTGCTCGGCCTTCGGCAGCACGATCCCGGCCGCGGGATCGATCGGGACGAGACCGTGGCTACCAGCAAGGCGAAGAAGCCCTTCACCGGGATGATGCGCTGCGCCTGGGTGCGAAACGACAGCGGCCCGCCGTTGGCCTTTCGATGGAGGAAGAGGTGGCGCTGGTAGGACTCGAGGGCGGCGAAGCTGACCGCGGCCGGCTCGTTGATGTCGAGGGCGCCCAGGAATTCGTCAGGTCTCGAGATGATGCGCCCGTCCGGCAACCGTGGTCTTGGCGTAGCCGTGGCTCCGCAGCCAGGCGAGGTACTCCTCAGCGGCAAGTGCGAGCGGGCTCAGGGTCACCGTCGAGTTCCCCCACTTGTCCCCCGATCTGGGCCTACGCCTACGGCTACGACTGTCCGACTGTTGGCGCTGTACACGTCGGCGTCGACCGCGGGGTCGCCCGTTCCGCCAGCGTGGGTACCGTTTTCACCCCGCGGGTCGGGCTCGCGCACCGGTCGCGGGGTGTAGCGGGGTCGACCGGGTGGCTCGTCGGCCAGCAGGTAACGATGCTGACGGCCCGC
>CAWBDK010000003.1:0-534604 GCA_963787525.1 uncultured Acidimicrobiaceae bacterium
CGGCGCCGAGGTGGAGCCGGGCGACGTGCTGGTCGGCAAGGTGACCCCCAAGGGCGAGACCGAGCAGACGCCCGAAGAGCGGCTGCCGCGGGCGATCTTCGGCGAGAAGGCCCGTGAGGTGCGCGACACCTCGCTCAAGGTCCGCACGGCGAGTACGGCAAGGTGATCGACGTGCGCGTCTTCTCCCGCGAGGAGTCGCACGAGCTGCCGCCGGGCGTCAACCAGCTGGTGCGGGTTACGTGGCCCAGAAGCGCAAGATCTCCGAGGGCGACAAGCTGGCCGGTCGCCACGGCAACAAGGGCGTCATCTCCAAGATCCTCCCGGTCGAGGACATGCCGTACCTGGCCGACGGGACGCCGGTCGACATCATCTTGAACCCGCTCGGCGTGCCGAGCCGGATGAACGTGGGCCAGGTGCTCGAGTCGCACCTCGGCTACGTGGCCCGTCACGGCTGGGAGGGCGTCGACGTCAACGAGGGCGTCGGCACCAGCGCCAAGGGAGACGGCCCGCGCGCAAGACACGGCCGGCGGACCGAGCCGGCGGCCTGGGTCTCCACCCCGGTCTTCGACGGCGCCCACTGGGACGAGATCGAGGACGCCGGGGCGCACCCGACGATCAAGCAGGTCTTCGGCACGCTGAACCCGACTCGGCCAACGGCGACGTGCAGATCCGTACCGACGGCAAGGCCTTGCTCTACAACGGTCGGACCGGGGAGGCCTACGACAACCCGATCTCGGTCGGCTACGTCTACATCCTGAAGCTGGCCCACCTGGTGGACGACAAGATCCACGCCCGCTCGACCGGCCCGTACTCCATGATCACCCAGCAGCCGCTGGGCGGGAAGGCCCAGTTCGGCGGCCAGCGCTTCGGCGAGATGGAGGTGTGGGCCCTCGAGGCCTTCGGCGCCGCCTACGCCCTGCAGGAGCTGCTGACCATCAAGTCGGACGACGTGCTCGGCCGGGTCAAGGTCTACGAGGCCATCGTCAAGGGGGAGAACATCCCCGAGCCGGGTATTCCCGAGAGCTTCAAGGTGCTCATCAAGGAGATGCAGTCGCTCTGCCTCGACGTCGAAGTCCTGGCCGTCGACGGCCGTGAGATCGAGATGCACGAGCTGGACGAGGACGTGTTCCGCACCGCAGAGGAGCTGGGCATCGACATCAGCCGCAACGAGCGTGGCTCGGACGAGGAAGACGAGCGGCGCGCCGCAGAGAGGAGCTTCTCCTAATGGCTCTGGACGTCAACACCTTCGATCAGCTGCGCATCGGCCTGGCCACGGGCGATTCGATCCGTGGCTGGTCCAACGGCGAGGTCAAGAAGCCCGAGACGATCAACTACCGCACACTGCGCCCCGAGAAGGACGGGCTCTTCTGCGAGAAGATCTTCGGCCCCACCAAGGACTGGGAGTGCTACTGCGGCAAGTACAAGCGGGTGCGCTTCAAGGGCATCATCTGCGAGCGCTGCGGCGTCGAGGTCACGCGGTCCAAGGTCCGCCGTGACCGGATGGGGCACATCGAGCTGGCCGCTCCGGTGGTCCACATCTGGTACCTGCGCGGGACCCGGTGGTGGCTGGCCTACCTCCTCATGGGCACCGAGCCCCGCGAGGAGCTCAAGGCCAAGCAGCTCGAAAAGGTCATCTACTTCGCGGCCAACCTGGTCACCTGGGTGGACGAGGAGAAGCGGCACCAGGACCTGCCCAGCCTCGAGAACGAGATGGCCGAGGAGATCGCCGACATCGAGAAGAAGCGCGATCTCGACATCGACCGCCGCTTCAAGGCGCTCGAGGAGGAGCTGAAGGAGCTCGAGCGCGAGGGAGCCCGGGACGCCGAGATCAAGGCGCGCCAGCGCGCCGTGGAGAAGGAGATCCAGTCCGCCCGCGAGCGGGCCCAGGAGGACGCCGAGATCGCCCAGCGCTCGCTCGACGAGTTCCGCAGCCTGCACGGCCGCAAGATCATTGAGGACGAGATGCTCTGGCGCGAGCTGCGCCTGCGCTACGACGAGTACTTCGAGGGCGGGATGGGCGCCGAGTACATCCTCAAGCTCATCGACCGCATCGACCTCGACGCCGAAGAGATCAAGCTGCGCGACATGATCGACGCCAAGGACGGCCGCCGCCCCCTGTCCGCGCAGCGGCGCCAGAAGACGATCAAGCGGCTGAAGATCGTCACCGCCTTCAACCGGCGCGACGACCACGGCCGCCGTATCAACGACCCCCGCGCCATGATCCTCGAGGCCGTGCCCGTGATCCCGCCCGACCTGCGCCCGATGGTGCAGCTCGACGGCGGGCGCTTCGCCACCTCGGACCTGAACGACCTCTACCGCCGTGTCATCAACCGCAACAACCGGTTGAAGAGACTGCTGGACCTCGGCGCGCCCGAGATCATCATCAACAACGAGAAGCGCATGCTCCAAGAGGCCGTTGACGCGCTGTTCGACAACGGCCGCCGCGGCCGCCCCGTCACGGGCCCGGGCAACCGGCCCCTCAAGTCGCTCTCCGACATGCTGAAGGGCAAGCAGGGCCGGTTCCGCCAGAACCTGCTCGGCAAGCGCGTCGACTACTCGGGCCGGTCGGTCATCGTGATCGGGCCGAACCTCAAGCTGCACCAGTGCGGCCTGCCCAAGCTCATGGCGCTCGAGCTCTTCAAGCCCTTCGTCATGAAGCGGCTGGTCGACGCCGAGCTGGCCCAGAACATCAAGTCGGCCAAGCGCATGGTCGAGCGCCGGCGGCCCCAGGTGTGGGACGTCCTCGAGGGCGTGATCCGGGAGCACCCCGTGCTGCTGAACCGGGCCCCGACGCTCCACCGCCTTGGGATCCAGGCCTTCGAGCCCGTGCTGGTCGAGGGCAAGGCCATTCAGGTCCACCCGCTCGTGTGCACGGCCTTCAACGCCGACTTCGACGGCGACCAGATGGCCGTCCACCTGCCCCTGTCGGCCGAGGCCCAGGCCGAGGCCCGGGTGCTCATGCTCTCGGCGAACAACATCCTCTCGCCGGCCACCGGCCGCCCCATCACCGTGCCCACCCAGGACATGGTCTTCGGCGCCTACTACCTGACGCTGCGCGTCGAGGAGGGTGAGGGGGCCGGCCGCGCCTTCCGCCACCTCCACGAGCTCGAAGCGGCGTTCGACGCGGGTGACGTGGGGCTGCAGGTGCCGATCGTCCTGCGCCCGTCGCCGGGCTCGTCCCTGGCCGGCCGGCTGGCCGCCGCCGGCATCGTGGCTGACCCCGAGGAGGGCGTCCTGGCCTTCGAGACGACCCCGGGCCGCGTCTTCTTCAACGAGGCGCTGCCGGAGGGCTTCGCCTTCGTCAACGACGTCGTGGGCAAGCGCAACACCCCCATCGGGGTCATCGTCGAGGAGCTGTCGGCCAACTACCCCAAGAACGTCGTGGCGCAGAGCCTCGACCGGATCAAGGCGCTGGGCTTCCGCTTCGCGGCCCAGTCGGGCCTGACCATCTCCATCAACGACGTCCAGACGCCGCCGGACAAGCTGGCCATCCTCGACCGCTACGAGAAGGAGGCCGAGAAGGCCGAGACGCAGTTCAAGCGGGGCATCATCACCGACGACGAGCGGCGCCAGAAGGAGATCGAGATCTGGACCTCGGCCAACTCCGAGGTCGGCCGGGCCATGGAGTCCCAGCTGGCCACGATCGCCTTCAACCCGCTCGACATGATGGTGGACTCGGGTGCCCGAGGGAACTCCCAGCAGATCCGCCAGATCGCCGGCATGAAGGGCCTCGTGTCCAACCCGCGGGGCGAGATGATCCCCCGCCCGATCAAGTCGTCCTTCCGGGAGGGCCTGTCGGTCCTGGAGTACTTCATCTCCACCCACGGCGCCCGCAAGGGTCTGGCCGACACCGCGCTGCGCACGGCGGACTCGGGGTACCTGACCCGCCGCCTGGTCGACGTGGCCCAGGAGCTGATCGTCCGCATCGACGACTGCGGGTCGACCCGCGGCATCTGGATCGAGGGCGTGGCGCCCGACGGCCCGGGCCACCGCAACTACCTCGAGACCCGAGCCTTCGGCCGCCTGCTGACCGAGGACGTGAAGCTCTCGGACGGCACCGTCTACCCGGTCGGCACCGTGCTCGACGACACCAACATCGCCGCCATGCGCGACGACCCGGCGATCGAGCGCATCCGGACCCGCTCCGTGCTCACCTGCGAGTCGCCCCAGGGCGTGTGCGCGGCCTGCTACGGGCTGTCGCTGGCCACCGGGTCGATGATCGAGCTCGGCGAGGCCGTCGGCGTCATCGCCGCCCAGTCGATCGGCGAGCCGGGCACGCAGCTCACCATGCGGACGTTCCACACCGGTGGCGTCGTCGGTGAGGACATCACGCACGGCCTGCCCCGTGTGGTCGAGCTGTTCGAGGCCCGCACCCCGAAGGGCGCCGCCGTGCTGGCGCACCACTCGGGAGTCGTCCGGGTCGAGGACGACGAGACCGGCCGCCGCATCACGGTCGTGGCCGACGACGGGACCGAGGACTCGGCGCTGGTGGCGTCGCGGGCCCACCTCGAGGTGGGCGACGGCCAGGAGGTCTCGGCGGGTGACGCCCTCGTCGAGGGCCCCAAGGACCCCAAGGAGCTGCTCGAGGTCAAGGGCATCCGCGAGACCCAGCAGTACCTCGTCGAAGAGGTGCAGAAGGTGTACCGCGACCAGGGTGTGTCCATCCACGACAAGCACATCGAGCTGATCGTGCGCCAGATGCTGCGCCGGGTGCTCGTGGCCGAGCCCGGTGACGCGCCGTTCCTGCCGGGCGAGCGGGTGGACAACCAGATCTACGCCGAGGTCAACCGGATGCTCGTCGAGGAGGGCAGCGTGGCCGCCGAGGGCCGGCCCGAGCTCATGGGCATCACCAAGGCGTCGCTGGCGACCGACAGCTGGCTCTCGGCCGCCTCCTTCCAGGAGACGACGCGGGTGCTGACCGAGGCCGCCATCGAGGGCCGCAGCGACCAGCTCTTCGGGCTCAAGGAGAACATCATCATCGGCAAGCTCATCCCGGCCGGCTCGGGCATGCAGCACTACCGGAACATCCGTCTCGAGATGCCCGACGCCGAGGCGATGCCCTTCTGGGCCGTGGGCGCCGGCGAGTCGGACACCGAGGACCTGGCCAACTGGCTGCGCGACATGGGCGAGGGGGTCAGCGAGGACCCCTTCGACTCCTCCATCGACGCCAGCTGGCTGGGGGCGGCCCCGACGGCCGAGGACGCCTACGGGAACCCGATCGACGGCAACGGCAGCTCGGCGCCCCAGGACCCGGCCCCAGGTGCTGCAGAGGCGGGGGCCTAGACTTTCTCCACGTTCAAGGGGGGAAGACTGAGGAGAGCGTCCGTTGGCGACAGCGCGGAGGGTGGCTGACCCCGTCGGCCCGGACGGCGCGGCGCGCGCCGGCCCCGGGCATTACCGCCTGTCGCACCTGCGGGCCCTCGAGGCCCAGTCCGTCCACGTCTTCCGGGAGGTGGCCGCCGAGTTCGAGCGCCCGACGCTCATGTTCTCGGGCGGCAAGGACTCCATCGTCATGCTGCACCTGGCGCGCAAGGCCTTCTGGCCGGCCCCGGTGCCCTTTCCGGTGCTGCACGTCGACACGGGGCGCAACTTCGAGGAGGTCCTCGAGTTCCGCGACCGCCATGCGGCCGCCATGGGCGTGCGGGTCGCCGTGGCCAAGGTGCAGGACGACATCGACGCCGGCCGCACCGTCGAGGACGCCTCGCCGGGTGCGACGCGCAATCGCCTGCAGACGCCGACACTGCTCCGCGCCATCGCCGAGGGTCGCCACGACGCCGTCTTCGGCGGGGCCCGCCGCGACGAGGAGAAGGCCCGGGCCAAGGAGCGGATCTTCAGCTTCCGCGACGAGTTCGGCCAGTGGGACCCCAAGAACCAGCGTCCCGAGCTGTGGAACCTCTACAACGCGCGGCACAACAAGGGTGAGCACATCCGGGTCTTCCCGCTCTCGAACTGGACCGAGCTCGACGTATGGCACTACATCCGCGACGAGGGGATCAACGTGCCCCCGATCTACTTCGCGCACCGCCGCCGGGTGTTCTCGCGCGACGGGATGCTCATGGCCGTCACCGAGCACCTCGGGCCACCGGAGGGGGAGCCGGTCTTCGACGCCATGGTCCGCTTCCGGACGGTCGGCGACGCCGACTGCACGGGCTGCGTCGAGTCCATGGCCGACACCATCGACCTCGTCATCGCGGAGGTGGCGGGTACCCGCATGACCGAGCGCGGGGCGACGAGGGCGGACGACCGTATTTCCGAAGCAGGCATGGAGGACCGCAAGCGCGAGGGGTACTTCTAGTGACCGAGCTCCTCCGCCTGGCCACCGCCGGCTCGGTCGACGACGGAAAGTCCACCCTGATCGGGCGTCTGCTCTACGACGCCAAGGGCATCTTCGAGGATCAGCTCGAAGCGATCCGCCGCACCAGCGAGCGGCGGGGGAACGCCGAGACCGACCTGGCGCTGCTCACCGACGGGCTGCGCGCCGAGCGCGAACAGGGCATCACGATCGACGTGGCCTACCGCTACTTCGCGACCCCGAAGCGCAAGTTCATCATTGCCGACACCCCCGGCCACACCGAGTACACGCGCAACATGGTGACCGGCGCATCCAACGCCCACGTGTCGCTCATCCTGATCGACGCCCGCAAGGGGGTGATCGAGCAGACCCGCCGCCATGCCTTCCTGGCTTCCATGCTCGGCGTCCCGCACATGGTGGTCTGCGTCAACAAGATGGACCTGATCGAATGGGACCAGGACTCCTACGAGCGGATCAAGTCCGACTTCATGGAGTTCGCCGCCAGGCTGAACGTGCACGACATCACGTTCATCCCGGTCTCGGCACTGCGAGGCGACAACGTCGTGCAGCGCTCGGAGAACATGTGGTGGTACGACGGGTCCCCGCTGCTCAACCACCTGGAGTCGGTCTACATCGGGAGCGACGAGAACTTCATCGACCCCCGTTTCCCGGTGCAGTACGTCATCCGCAGCCAGACGCCCGAGCAGCCGCACTTCCGCGGCTACGCCGGGACGGTGGCCAGCGGGGTCCTGCGGCCGGGGGACGAGCTGCTCGTCCTGCCCACGGGGACGACATCGCGCATCGCCTCCATCTTCACCGCCGACGGCGAGGTGGCAGAGGCGTTCCCGCCCATGGCGGTGGTGGTCACCCTGAGCGACGACATCGCGGTGTCCCGCGGCGACGTCCTCTGCCGGCCCAACAACCGACCGACCGTGTCGCACGACATTGAGGCGACCGTGTGCTGGATGGACGATCGCTCGTCGCTGGCCAAGGGTCGCAGCTATCTCGTCAAGCACAGCACCCGGACGGTGCGGGCGACCGTGCAGTCCCTGCACTACCGGCTCGACGTCAACGGCCTGCACCGTGACGAGGCGGCGCCGACGCTCGGCCTCAACGAGATCGGCCGGGTGTCGTTCCGCTGCACCGAGCCGCTCCTGGTCGACGACTACACCACCAATCGCACCACCGGCAGCTTCATCATCATCGACCCGGTCACCAACGCCACGGTCGGGGCCGGTGTCATCCGGGTGATCGCCACCGCGCACGCCAGCCCCAACGTCGTGCGCCACGGGGGGCGTCTGTCCCGGGCCGACCGTTTCGAGGCGCTGGGCACGGCGGGGGCGACGCTCCTGTTCACCGGCCTGTCCGGGGCGGGCAAGTCGACGCTGGCCGCGGGCGTCGAGGAGGCCTTCGTGCGCACCGGGCGGCCCGCCTTCCTGCTCGACGGGGACAACCTGCGCCACGGGCTCAACGGCGACCTCGGGTTCTCCGACGACGACCGTACCGAGAACGTCCGCCGGGCCGGTGAGGTGGCGCGCATGTTCGCCGAGGCGGGCTCGCTGGCCCTGATCGCGCTGATCTGCCCCTTCGAGGACGACCGCCGCCTCCTCCGCACCCTGCACGACGAGGCGGGGCTGGCCTACGCCGAGATCTTCGTTGACACCTCCCTCGAGGAGTGCGAGCGGCGCGATCCGAAGGGCCTCTACGCCCGGGCCCGGGCGGGCCAGCTGCCCGGATTCACCGGCGTCGACGCCGCCTACGAAGTGCCCGCCGCACCCGACCTGGTCCTCGGGCCGGGCTCGGGGACCCTGCCCGAGCAGGTCTCGACCGTGCTCGACCTCGTCGAGACCCTCCTCCGATAGCGGTGGCCCAGACGAGCGACATCGAGCCGCCGGACGAGGGCACACCGCCGCAAGCGGCGCCGGCCCCCGAGGCGCCGAGTGCGACCAGCGCCGGCTCGCTGGCGCGTCACCACAGCAAGTGGGAGCTCTACCGCCGCCGGCTCGCCTGGGCGGTGGTGGTCGTGCTCGCCATCGCGCTGCTCTGCGTCGGGTTGCTCCAGATCAAGAGGTCGGCGTCGAACGGCACCGGCAGTGGCCCGCCCGCCACCACCGGCGTCGTGACGTCGCCCAACACGACCGGGAGCTTCGACTTCAGTACCCACACGCTGCTGCGCCTGGGCGCGGCGTCGGCGGCGACGGCGACGGCCAGCGGTGACGGTGCGGCGTTCGCGACCGACGGCCCGCAGGCGCGGCTCGTCCGGTTCAACCCCTCGACGGGCCGGGTGGAGCGCACCATGTCCCTGGCGGGCCATCCGGCCGCCATGGTGTTGGAGG
The DNA here is from genome assembly GCA_963787525.1 of uncultured Acidimicrobiaceae bacterium. Classification (GTDB taxonomy): domain Bacteria; phylum Actinomycetota; class Acidimicrobiia; order Acidimicrobiales; family RAAP-2; genus Bog-473. The sequence goes on from CAWBDK010000003.1 coordinate 8,629, forward strand.
GGAGCCACCTGTGGGTGAGCGAGCCCGACGAGAACGAGGTGGCCGAGATGGACGCCGCCACGCTGCGGGAGGTGCGCAGCGTGGCGGTACCGTCGGGGCCGACCAACCTCGCCGTCCTCGGACGGCCAGCTGTGGGCGACGTCGCAGGACCGCCACTCGGTCACCCCCATCGTGCTCGGGACCGGGGCGGTGGGCACGACGGTCGACGTGTTGTCGGGCGCCGTGGACGTCGCCGGCGGGTTCGGCGCTCTCTGGGTGACCGGGACCAACAACCGGCTCACCAGGATCACGCCGCCCAGCTCCCCCGGGGGGGTGCCGGTGCAGGCGCGTGGTCGAGGTGGGGCAGGACCCGATCGGCGTCACCACCGGGTCGGGCTCGGTGTGGGTGGCCAACTCGCAGAGCGCGACGGTGTCGCAGGTCGACCCCGCGACGCTGACGGTCGTGAACACGCGCGCCGGTCGGCGCCGATCCGCGGTCCGTCGCCGTGGTGAGCGACGGCTCGGTCTACGTCGGCCTCGGGTCGGCCAGACGCCCTCACCGTCCTCTCCCTCTCGGCGTCGAGCACGCTCCCCCTCACCACGCATCCGCAGGACGTGGTGAGGGCAGGCTCCGGCGTCTGGGTCGCCGGCGCCGACCCCGGCCGGGTGGTCTCGGTCTCCCGGTAGGGCGCCGGCAGACGTCCTTGCTGCTACTCCTGGACGAGCTCGATCAGGGTCCCGAACGAAGTCTTGGGATGGACGAAGGCCACCGTCGTACCCCGCGAGCCGGGCCGCGGCGCCTCGTCGATGACCCGGCCGCCGGCGTCCTTGACCGCCTGCAGCGCGGCCGCGCAGTCGTCGACCCGGTAGCCCACGTGGTGCAGCCCCTCACCCTTGCTGGCCAGGTACTTGGCCACGGGCGAGTCGTCCCGGATGGGGGTGAGCAGCTGCACGTAGGAGTCGGCGACCTTGAGCAGGGCCTCCTCGACGCCGTCGGACTCGACGCGCTCGCGGTGGTCCACCGTGGCGCCGAAGACGTCGGCGTACCAGGCGACGGCGGCGTCGAGGTCGTTGACCGCGATGGCCACATGGTCGATCTCGGTGAGGAGGAGGTCGCTCACGCGCCATGCCTCCGGAACAGCGTGATGCGGTCCTCGCCGACCTTGGCGCGCAGCTCGGGATCGTCGATGCCGAGTCCCTCGCGGGGGGCGAGGCAGAGCACGCCGATCTTGCCCTCGTGCAGGTTGTGGTGGACCTGGTACGCCGCCTCGCCCACCTGCTCGAGCGGGTAGACGGCGGAGAGGGGCGGGAGCACCTTGCCGTCGCAGATCAGCTGGTTGGCGTCCCACGCTTCGCGGTAGTTGGCGAAGTGCGAGCCCTTGATCGTCTTGAGCTTCATCCAGAGGTGGCGGTTGTCGTACTCGATCATGTAGCCCGAGGTGGCGGCGCAGGTGACGATGATGCCGGCCCGCTTGCAGACGAAGACCGAAGCACCCATGGTCTGGCGCCCCGGGTGCTCGAAGACGATCTCGGGTTCGGTGCCCACCAGCGCCCGGACGTCCTTGCCGAAGCGTCGCCACTCGGACTCGTCCTGGGTGTGCTCGTCGGCCCAGAAGCGGTAGTTCGACGCCTTGCGGTCGATGACGGCCTCGACGCCGAGGTCGTTGAGCAGCTTCACCTTCTCCGGCGAGGAGACGACGCCGATGGGCGTGCCGCCCCCGTTGAGGACGTGCTGCACGGCGTAGCTGCCGAGGCCACCGCTGGCCCCCCACACGAGCACCTTGTCGCCCTGAGTCATCCGGGCGCCGTTCGGCGACACCAGCATGCGGTAGGCGGTCGAGTTGCACAGGGCGTTCACGGCCGCCTCCTCCCAGCTGAGGTGCGTCGGCTTCGGCATGAGCTGGTTCGCCTTGACCACCGCCACGTCGGCCAGGCCGCCGAAGTTCGTCTCGAATCCCCAGATCCTCTGGTTGGCCGCCAGCATGGAGTCGTCGTGGGCCGAGGGATCCTGGTCGTCCACGTAGTTGCACTGGACGGTGACCTTGTCGCCCACCTTCCAGTTGCGCACCGCCGAGCCGGTCCGCAGCACGACGCCCGCGGCGTCGGAGCCGACAACGTGGTAGTCGAGCGCGTGGCGGGCGCCCCAGTACCCCTCCTTGGCCAGGCGGTCGAGAAAGCCGAAGGTGGGGAGCGGCTCGAAGATGGAGGTCCACACCGTGTTGAAGTTGATGGAGGAGGCCATGACGGCGACGTAGGCCTCGTCGGGCGCCAGCTCGGGGAGCGGCACCTCCTCGACGTGCAGGGACCGGCGGGGATCCTTGTCCGAGGACTCCATGCCCTCGAACATCGACGTCTCGCTCCGCCGCACCACGGCGGCCCGGTAGGTGTCGGGCATCTCGAGTCCGGCCAGCTCATCAGCGGAGGCGCCGGCCAGGACAGCATTGAGGATGTCGCTCATGTGACCCGACGATAGTTGGCCCGTAAGATGTGGTTTCCGACTGGTAACCAGACCGGCGGATTTTGGAGGTGCAGGGAATGGCTGAGGCCGTCATCGTCGCAGGGGCTCGTACACCCATCGGGAAGCTCTCAGGCGCACTGGCCGGGTTCACGGCCATGGACCTGGGCGGTTTCGCCATCGCGGAGGCGCTCCTCCGGGCCGGGGTGTCCCCCGACCAGGTCGACTACGTGCTCATGGGCCAGGTGATCGGGGCCGGCCAGGGCCAGATCACGGCCCGCCAGGCGGCGGTGAAGGCCGGCCTCCCCATGACCGTCCCCGCCAACACGATCAACAAGGTGTGCCTGTCCGGTCTCAACACGATCTACCTGGCCGATCAGATGATCCGCGCCGGAGACGCCGACATCGTCGTGGCGGGTGGCATGGAGTCCATGACCCAGGCGCCCTACCTGCTGCCCGGCGCCCGGGCCGGCTACCGCATCGGCGACGGGACGCTGGTCGACGCCATGATGCTCGACGGCCTGACCGATGCCTTCGACCACATCGCCATGGGCCTGTCCACCGAGCAGCACAACGAGAAGGTCGGCATCTCCCGGGAGCGCCAGGACGCCTTCGCCGCCGCCAGCCACGAGAAGGCCGCCGCGGCCGCCAAGGAGGGCCGGCTGGCCGACGAGATCGTCCCGGTCCAGGTGCCCCAGCGGAGGGGCGACCCGCTCCTCGTCGACACCGACGAGGGGGTGCGGCCGGGTACGACGGCGGAGTCGCTGGCCGCGCTCAAACCCGCTTTCACCAAGGACGGCACCATCACCGCCGGCAACGCCTCGCAGATCTCGGACGGCGGCGCGGCCGTGGTCGTCATGTCGGCGGCCAAGGCCAAGGAGCTCGGCATCGCCCCGCTGGGTGAGCTCGTCGGCTACGGCATGGTGGCCGGCCCCGACAACTCGCTCCTGACCCAGCCCTCGCGGGCCATCCTCAAGGCGGCGCAGCGGGCGGGCACCGACGTGGGCTCCATCGACCTCTTCGAGATCAACGAGGCCTTTGCCGCCGTCGGCCTGGCCTCGGTGGACGACCTCGGCATCGACGAGGACACGGTCAACGTCAACGGCGGCGCCATCGCGTTGGGCCACCCCGTCGGGATGTCGGGCACCCGGGTCGCGCTCACCGCACTGCTCGAGCTGCGCCGCCGCGGCGCGTCGACGGCGGCGGTGGCGCTCTGCGGCGGTGGCGGCCAGGGTGACGGCGCCATCCTGCGCTCGCTCGCCTAGGGGCGGCACCGGGGATTCGCCGGGGCGCTCAGGCGTCGCCGTAGGGCGGGGCCATCAGCGCGACCAGCTTGGCCGCGCCGCTCGCCACCTCCGTCCAGCGGTCGACCTCGAAGGCGTAGACGCCGAGCGCGCAGGTGGGGAAGCCGCGTCGCACCGCCAGGGAGAGGCCCTTCTTGTCGCGGGCGGACAGCAGAGCCTGGGACAGGGAGAGCGCCGTGGGGTTGTGGCCCACCACCATGGCGGCCCCGACGTCGTCGTCGAGGGTGCGCAGGAGGGCGAGCACCTCCTCGGCGTCGGCCCCGTAGAGCTCCTCGTCGAAGCGGCAACGCGGGGCGCGGCCATCTGGGCAAGCACGAGCTCGGCCGTGGCCGCCGTGCGGGCCGCCGGCGAGACCAGCGCCACGCCGGGGCGGGGAACAGACGTGAGGGCCGCCCCCAGCGCCTCGCCCCGGCCGGCGAACAGGCGTCCCAGCGCGGTGGCGTCACGGCGTCCCCGCGGGGCCAGGACGCGGTCGAAGTCCGATCCGCCCGGGGGCGGGTTCGTCACCGTCTTGGCGTGCCGGAGCAGCCAGAGGGTGCGAGTGGCCAGCGCCTTCGGCGCCATCAGCCCAGGGCGAAGGCCGTATGCAGGCTTCGCACCGCCCGCTCCACGTCGTCTTCGGCCACGATGCACGAGGTCCTGATGGTCGAGGTCGAGATCATGTCGATGTTGATCCGCTCGTTGGCCAGGGTCTCGAACATGGTGGCGGCGATGCCCGGGTGTGACTTCATGCCGACCCCGACGAGGGAGACCCGGGCCACGGCGGGATCCGCCGCCACCCCCGAGGCGCCCAGCTCGTCGGCGTGGGCCTGCGAGGTCTCGACCGCCACGGCCAGATCGGCGGTCGGCACGGTGAACGAGATGTCGGTGGTGCCGTGCGCGGACGTGTTCTGCACGATCATGTCCACGTTGATCGACTTGTCGGCCAGCGCCCGAAAGAGCCGGGCGGCCACGCCGGGATGGTCGGGTACCCCGCTGACGGTGACCTTGGCCTCCGAGGTGTCGTGGGTGACAGCGGTGACGACGGCTTCTTCCATGTCTGCATCCTCCTCCACCACCCAGGTGCCGGGCTCCCAGGTGAAGCTGCTGCGCACGTGCAGCGGGACATTGTGGTTGCGCGCGAACTCCACGGCGCGCAGCATGAGGACCCGCCCTCCGGTCGCCGCCATTTCGAGCATCTCGTCGAACGAGATCCGGGTGATGCGGTGCGCCTCGGGCACGATGCGGGGGTCGGCCGTGAACACACCGGTGACGTCCGTGTAGATCTCGCAGACGTCGGCGCCCAGGACGGCCGCCAGCGCTACGGCGGTTGCGTCGGAGCCGCCACGGCCCAGCGTGGTGATCTCCCGGGCGGCCGAAACGCCTTGGAAGCCGGCCACGACCGGCACCTTCCCGGCGGCCAGTGCCTCGCGCAGCCGGTCGCCCTTGACCTCCTTGATCTTGGCCCTGGTGTGGTCGTCGTCGGTGATGATGCCGACCTGGCTCCCGGTGAAGGACGCCGCGTCCACCCCGAGGTCGGCCAGGGCCATGACCAGCAGCGACATGGAGACCCGCTCCCCGGTGCTGACGAGCATGTCGTACTCGCGGGGCGGCTGGGTGGCGCTGACCGAGTCGGCCAGGTGGATCAGGTCGTCGGTGGTCTTGCCCATGGCACTGACCACGGCGATCACGTCGGACCCCTGCCGGCGGGTGCGCGCGATGTGGTCGGCCACGGCACGGATCCTCTCGGCGTCGCCCACCGAGGTGCCTCCGAACTTCTGGACGACCAGTGGCATCCGGACGAGGCTACAGACTGCGCACGGACATTCCCCGCCCGGCGCACCGGTCTGCGCCTCGACCTGGTCGGCGTGCCTGTGGGCTCCGGTGGGCGATCCGATGTGCCCCCCGGGATTGGGTAGGGTCTCGGGCCGTGCCCAGCGACAAGAGAGCCCGCCAGCGCGCCGCGCGAGAAGCACGTCTGGCCGCCGAGGAAAAGCGGCAGAAGCGCCGCAAGCAGATCCGCAACACCGTCATCGTCGTGGTGATCGCTGGTGTCATCGTGGGCATCGTCTTCCTCGTCTCCGGCGGCAAGAACAACCCGTCGACGTCGGCCACCACGACCACAGTGGCCGGGGAGACGGCGGCGGACGCCACGTTGCAGGCCACAGCCAACAACGCTGCCGTCAAGGCCGGCTGCCCGGCCTCGCCGACCACCCCCACCGCGGCGGCGGGCCAGAAGTACACGGCCGCGCCGCCCATGACCATCGACACCACCAAGCAGTACACGGCCACGATCAAGACCACGACCGGGACCTTCACGATTGCGCTCGACGCCAAGGCCGCGCCCGTCACGGTGAACAACTTCGTATTCCTGGCCGACAAGGGTTACTTCAACTGCGGGAGCTTCTTCCGGGTGATCAAGGGGCAGGTGGTCCAGACCGGGAACCCCGCACAGACGAACACGGGCAAGGAGCCGGGCTACACCATTCCCGACGAGCTGCCTCCCAAGGCGGCCAACCCGGCCCAGCAGTACCCGGCCGGGTCGGTGGCGATGGCCAACACGGGCTCGCCCAACACGGGTGGCAGCCAGTTCTTCATCGTGACCGGGCCGCAGTACGAGTCCCTCCCCAACACCTACTCGACCTTCGGGTCAATCGCCTCGGGCATGAGCGTCGTCACGACCATCAGCCAGCAGGGCTCGGCCTCTGGCATCCCTCCCGACGTCACCCAGCGCATGCTGTCCGTCAAGATCAACGAATCGTGAGGTACTGACCATGGCCACCCCAACCGCACCCGCCGTCGACGGCTCGAGCCCGCAGCAGCGGAAGTTCGACGAGGAGCCGCCGATGATCATCGACCCCGACAAGCGCTACGTGGCCACCATGGTCACCTCGCACGGCACGATGGTCATCGCCCTCGACCACCTCGCGGCGCCGAAGGCGGTCAACAGCTTCGTGTTCCTGGCCCGGTACCACTACTACGACGGCATCGTGTTCCACCGCATCATCCCCGGCTTCGTGCTCCAGGGTGGCGACCCGACGGGGACGGGATCGGGCGGTCCCGGCTATCGCTTCGCCGACGAGCTCCCGGCCGCCGGACGCTACAAGGTGGGATCGCTGGCCATGGCCAACGCGGGGCCCAACACCAACGGCAGCCAGTTCTTCGTGATCAGCGGCCCCGACGGGGTCGGCCTGCCGCCGCTCTACTCGCACTTCGGCGAGGTCGTGAGCGGCCTGGACGTGATCGAGGCGATCGACGGCGTCGGCAGCCGCTCGGGTACGCCGACCGAGCGCGTGCTGATCGAGACCGTCACCATCGAAGAGAAGGACTGACGGGCGGGGCCCTCAGCTCTTCAGCGCTCCGAGGCCCTCCGTCTGCGCGCCTCCGACGAACACCACCGGCGTGCCCGCCCCTTCGGAACGCCAGGCACCGTCGCCGTCCCTGATGAGCGCGGTGCGGGCCGGCAGGGCCACGACCGGCAGTGCCGCCGGCGCCATCGCCACGGTGCGCTCGAGCTTCTGGCCGTGGGCGTCGTCGTGCTCGTCGCCGAAGTGGGGGACGACGGTGAGATTGTCGACCAGGCCGAGCCCGAGGGTCAGCGCGCCACCGCGAGGGTCGACCATGGGGTCGGTGAGCACCATCGCGCCCGCTCCTGCCCCGGCCACCACCGCGCCGGCCGAGAGGGCTCCGAGGAGCGCCTCGAAGACGGCGGACTTCTTGAGCACGGCGCGCAGGTGCAGCGGCGAGCCACCCGCCAGGTAGATGAAGCGGGCGCCGGCGACGGCGGCCGCCATGCCGGCGTCCTCGGCCGAGGCGCGGTCCACCACCATCAGCCCCTCGACCTGGCCCCCGAGCGGTCCGAACCACTCGGCCGCCCGGAACACGACACGCTCGGGGTGCTGGTAGGCGGCGGCGGTCGGCAGGACCAGGACGTCGTCGCCTCCCGAGGCAGCCAGGAGGGCGGCGTCGAAGCTGCAGCCCTCGGTCCATTCGTCGCCCCCGACCAGGGCGAGCGTGCCGGTGGTGTCCATGCGCCACTCTTGCACGCCCGGCGATGCTGGCCCGCTTCGACGGCCGTGGTTACCGGCCGGTAGCGTAGGCGACCATGTCGATCACGCGGGTGGGAATTGTCGGTTCGGGAATCATGGGCTCGGGCATCGCCGAGGTGGCGGCCGCGACCGGCCACGAGGTCGTGCTGCGCAGCCGGAGCCAGGCGGGCGCCGACGCCATGATGGCGGGCTTGGCGGCGTCGTTGGCCAAGCAGGTCGACAAGGGCAAGCGCACGGAGGACGAGGCGGGCGGGATCTCCGGCCGCGTGCGTGCCACGACGCAGTTGGGCGAACTGGTCGACGTCGACCTGGTGATCGAGTCGGTGGTGGAGGACCTCGGGGTCAAGAAGGAGCTCTTCGCCGAGCTCGACGGCATCTGCAAGCCCGAGACGATCCTCGCCACCAACACGTCGACCCTGCCGGTGGTCGAGATGGCCATGGCGACGGGCCGCCCCGACCTGGTGTGCGGCATCCACTTCTTCAACCCCGCGCCCGCGATGGCGCTGGTCGAGGTGGTCCGGCCCATCACGGCCAGCGACGCCACCGTGGCCGCAGCGATCGCCTTCGCCGCCGCATGCGGCAAGGAGCCCGTCGAGGTGAAGGACCAGGCCGGCTTCATCGTGAACGCGCTGCTGTTCCCCTACCTCAACAATGCGGTCCGCCTCCTCGAGCAGGGGGTGGCCACCCGGGAGGGCATCGACACCGCGATGAAGGGCGGGTGCGGGTTCCCCATGGGCCCTTTCGCGTTGCTCGACCTCGTCGGTCTCGACACCTCGCTCGCCATCCTCGATGCGCTCTACCAGGAATACCGCGACCCCAACTACGCCGCGGTGCCCCTGCTGCGACGCCTCGTCAGCTCGGGGCAGCTCGGCCGCAAGACCAAGAAGGGCTTCTACGACTACAACCGCTAGCCGCGCGGTGAGGGCGGAGAACGCGGGCAGAATGGTGGTGCACCCCACTCGTCTGGAGGTGAAGTGAATGGCTACCGAGCCGCAGCGGGACGCGCCGTGGGTGATGCGCACCTACTCGGGCCATTCGACGGCGCGCGCGTCCAACGAGCTCTACCGCACCAACCTGGCCAAGGGCCAGACCGGCCTCTCCATCGCCTTCGACCTGCCCACCCAGACGGGGTACGACCCCGACGCACCCGAGGCGGCCGGCGAGGTGGGCAAGGTCGGTGTCCCTGTGGCCCACCTCGGCCACATGAAGGAGCTCTTGGCGGGGATCCCCGTGGCGGACATGAACACCTCCATGACGATCAACGCCACCGCCGCCTGGCTGCTCGGGCTCTACGTGGCGCACGCTCAGGACATGGGGGTCGAGCCGACGCGGCTCGCCGGCACGACGCAGAACGACATCGTCAAGGAGTACCTCAGCAGGGGCACCTACATCTTCCCGCCCGGCCCGAGCCTGCGCCTCACGGTGGACACCATCGCCTACACGGTGCGCCACGCGCCCAAGTGGAACCCCATCAACGTCTGCAGCTACCACCTGCAGGAGGCGGGTGCCACGCCCGTGCAGGAGATCGCCTACGCGCTGGCCACCGCCATCGGCGTCCTCGACGGCGTGCGCGCGTCGGGCAAGATCGACGCGGCCGAGCTGCCCGCCGTGGTGGGCCGCATCAGCTTCTTCGTGAACTCCAGCGTGCGCTTCGTGGAGGAGACCTGCAAGATGCGGGCCTTCACCGAGCTGTGGGACCGCATCTGCCGCGAGCGCTACGGGGTGGAGGACCCCAAGCTCCGCCGCTTCCGCTACGGGGTGCAGGTCAACTCCCTCGGCCTGACCGAGCAGCAGCCGGAGAACAACGTGCAGCGCATCGTCCTCGAGACCCTCGGCGTCACCCTTTCCAAGAGCGCCCGGGCCCGGGCCATGCAATTGCCGGCCTGGAACGAGGCCCTCGGGCTCCCGCGCCCCTGGGACCAGCAGTGGTCGCTGCGCATACAACAGGTCCTCGCCTTCGAGTCCGACCTCCTCGAGTACGGCGACATCTTCGAGGGCTCGGTGGTCATTGCGGCCAAGACCGCCGAGCTCGTCGAGGCCGCCTGGACCGAGCTGGCCGACGTGGAGGCGCTCGGCGGTGCCTTCGAGGCCATCGACGAGCTCAAGCGGCGCCTGGTGCGCAGCCAGGCCGAGCGCCTGCGCCGGATCGAGACGGGTGAGCAATTGGTGGTCGGTGTGAACCGCTTCACCGAGACGGCGCCGTCCCCCCTCCTGGGCGACGGCGAGCTCGAGAACATCCTCAAGGTCGATCACCGCGTCGAGGCCGAGCAGATCGCGGACGTCGTGCGGTGGCGGGCCGGGCGCGACGAGGCCGCCGCTCGGGGCGCACTCGACGAGCTGCGCCGGGTCGCCGACGACGACGGGCCCGATGGCAACATCATGGAGGCCACCATCGCCCTGGCCCATGCCGGCGGCACGACGGGGGAGTGGGCCGGCGCCCTGCGCGAGGTGTTCGGCGAGTTCCGGGCCCCCACCGGCGTCAGCGGCGGGGTGGGCCGCCGCGGTGACGATCTGGAGCCGGTCCGCGTCCGGGTCAGGGCGCTGGCCGGGCGCACCGGCGGCCCGCCGCGGTTCCTCGTGGCCAAGCCGGGGCTCGACGGGCACTCCAACGGCGCCGAGCAGATCGCGGTGGCGGCGCGCGACGCCGGGTTCGAGGTGATCTACCAGGGCATCAGGCTGACCCCGGCGCAGATCGTGGCGGCGGCCCGCGACGAGGACGTCGACATCGTGGGGCTTTCCATCCTGTCGGGCTCCCACCTCGAATTGGTGCCCGACGTGCTCGACCGCCTGCGCGCCGCCGGCAGCACGGCCGCCGTCGTCGTCGGCGGCATCATCCCGCCCGACGACGCCGAGCTGCTCCTGGGCAAGGGCGTGGCCGCGGTCTACACGCCCAAGGACTACTCCTTCGACCGCATCATGGAGGATCTGGTGGCGCTGGCCGAGCGCCAGCGCGCCGCCACGCCCGCGTGAGCCGGCCCATCTCGCGCCACGTCACCGGGACGGCACCGAGCTCTATGGCCCGCAGCCGGAGGGCCTCGGGCAGGTCGTAGTGATTGAGGGAAGCCGAGCGCCGGTGGCGCTGGTAACCCCGGAGCGGGATCCCGAGCGCGGCGGCCATGGCGTGGAGCTCTCCCGGGTCGTCGGCCAACAGGTGCGACCAGCGGTCGGCCCGGCCGCGCACCGTGGCCGGCTGGCGCCAGTCGTCGACGTAGACGGTCAGCGGCGCGCCCGGGGCCGGTCCCGCCGCAGCGGCACGGGCTGGTGCCACCAGCGCCCGCTGAAGCGCCAGGCCTCGTGGACCGGGTCGTACTGGTCGGCCGGCGCCGGGCGGGGCCAGGCCAGCTGCACGGCGGCGGCGATGGCGGCCAGGACGCCGGGGTCGGGCTCGGGGTGCTCGCGCAGCGTGAGGCGGGTGGGATCGACGGGCGGCGGCGCCGGCGCCGCGGCCGAGGCGGCGGTCACAGCGGCACGTTGCCGTGCTTGCGCCGCGGCAGCTCCTCGCGCTTGGAGGCCAGGATGTCGAGGCTGCGGCAGATGACGGCGCGGGTGTCCGCCGGCGAGATCACGTCGTCGATGTACCCCCGCTCGGCGGCGATGTACGGGTTGGCGTAGCGCTCGGTGTACTCGTCGATCAGCTCGGACCGCCGCCGCGTCGGGTCGGCCGCCTCGGCCAGCTCGCGGCGGTAGACGATCTCGACGGCGCCGTTGGGACCCATGACGGCCAGCTCGGCCGAGGGCCAGGCGAAGGCGAGGTCAGCGCCGATGGACTTGGAGTTCATGACGACGTAGGCGCCGCCGTAGGCCTTGCGGGTGATGATCTGGATCCGGGGCACCGTCGCCTCGCAGTAGGCGTAGAGCAGCTTGGCGCCGTGGCGGATGATGCCGCCGTACTCCTGGTCGGTGCCCGGCATGAAGCCGGGGACGTCCACGAAGGTGAGGAGCGGGATGTTGAACGCGTCGCAGGTGCGCACGAAGCGCGACGCCTTCTCCGACGAGTCGATGTCGAGCACGCCCGCCAGCACGGCCGGCTGGTTGCCGACGATGCCGACCACCCGGCCGTTCATCCGGGCGAAGCCGCAGGTGATCGACATGGCCCAGTGGCGGTGCACCTCGAGGTACTCGCCGTCGTCGACCACGGCGGTGATGACGCGTTTCATGTCGTAGGGCTGGTTGGGCGACGTCGGGAGGAAGTCGATGAGCTCGGTGACGGCGCGCTCGGCTTCGTCACCCGTCGGCTCGAGGGGCGGCTCCTCGAGGTTGTTCGAGGGGAGGAACGAGAGGAGATGGCGCACCTCGTCGAGACAGGCCTTCTCGTCGGGCGACACGAAGGTGGCGACACCGGACTTCGTGGCATGGCTCATGGCGCCACCGAGCTCCTCGAGGGTGACGTCCTCGCCCGTGACCGTCTTCACCACGTCGGGGCCGGTGATGAACATGTGCGAGGTGCCCTGCACCATGAAGATGAAGTCGGTCATGGCCGGCGAGTAGACCGCGCCGCCGGCACAGGGACCCAGGATCACACTGATCTGGGGGATCACGCCCGACGCCGTCACGTTGCGATGGAAGATCCCGCCGTAGGAGTGCAGCGAGACCACGCCCTCTTGGATGCGCGCCCCCGCACCGTCGTTGAGGCCGATCATCGGGACCCCGGTGGAGGCGGCCAGGTCCATCACCTTGTGGATCTTCTCGGCGAAGACCTCACCGAGCGCGCCCCCGAAGACCGTGAAGTCCTGGCTGAAGAGGCAGACCCGCCGGCCGTCGATGGTGCCGAAGCCGGTGACCACGCCGTCGGTGTAGGGCCGGTTCTCCTCGAGCCCCATGCCGTGGGCCCGGTGCCGGGCCAGCATGTCGAGCTCTTGGAACGACCCCTCGTCCAGCAGGTACTCGATCCGTTCCCGGGCGGTCAGCTTTCCCTTGGCGTGCTGGCGTTCGACCGCCCGCGGGCTCCCGGCGTGCAGGGCCTCGTTCTTGCGCTCGGCCAGGTCGGCCAGGCGTTCGGCCATGGAGTGTTCCATGGGCTGAGGCTAACGCCCCCGGGCCGGGCCCGAAATTGACGCCGTGGGACTCCCGGGTCGAAACCGGACCGGTTCCCACGTAGGCGAAACCTCGTCGGACCAGGCACAAGACAGAGGCCGGGGACCGGTCTGCGAGACGGTGGCGCTGGTGGTCAACCTCCGACGCGGTGCCGCCCGCCGCCACGTCCGGCTCAGCGCGCGTTGGCATCTGGCCCGGTTCCGATCCGGACCGGACCGGCGGCCGCGATTGTCGGACCCCCAGGTAGCCGCTATTATCTTCTTCCTGCCATGTGCGGCTTCGGCCGGCGCGCCAGCGCAACACATGGGATCACGATTCGAAGTCCGGAGAGGTAGCGCGTGCCCACGATCGCCCAGCTCGTCCGCAAGGGACGGCAGGCCAAGGTGACCAAGACCAAGACCCCTGCCCTGAAGGGCGCGCCCCAGCGCCGGGGGGTGTGCACCCGCGTCTACACCACCACCCCCAAGAAGCCGAACTCGGCGCTGCGCAAGGTGGCCCGGGTGCGGCTGTCCTCGGGCGTCGAGATCACCGCCTACATCCCCGGCGTGGGTCACAACCTCCAGGAGCACTCCATCGTCCTCGTGCGCGGCGGCCGGGTGAAGGACCTTCCGGGCGTGCGCTACAAGGTCGTGCGGGGGGCGCTCGACACCTCGGGCGTGCGCGAGCGCAGCCAGGCCCGCAGTCGCTACGGCGCCAAGAAGGAGTCCTAGGCATGCCCCGCAATGGACCCGCCACCCGCCGCGAGCTCGCCCCGGACCCGGTCTACCGCTCCGTCCTCGTGACCCAGGTCGTCAACAAGATCCTCTCGCGCGGCAAGCGCACCCTGGCCGAGCGCATCGTCTACACCGCGCTCGAGGAGGTGCAGGAGAAGTCGGGCGGCGACCCGGTCGCCGCGCTCAAGCGTGCCGTCGAGAACACCCGGCCCGAGGTCGAGGTGAAGTCGCGGCGCGTCGGCGGTGCCACCTACCAGGTACCCGTCGAGGTGCGGCCCCGGCGCGCCACCACGCTGGCCATCCGCTGGCTCACCACCTACTCGCGCCAGCGTCGGGAGAAGACCATGGCCGAGCGCCTGGCCGGCGAGATCCTCGACGCCTCCAACAACATCGGTGCCTCGGTGAAGCGCCGTGAAGACATGCACAAGATGGCCGAGTCAAACCGCGCCTTCGCCCACTACCGCTGGTAGTGGACCCAACCCACCCCACACCCCTGCACCATGCCTGACGCTCTCCCCACCCGCGATTTCCCCCTGGCCAAGACCCGCAACATCGGGATCATGGCCCACATCGACGCCGGCAAGACGACCACGACCGAGCGCATCCTCTACTACACCGGCCGCAACTACAAGATCGGCGAGGTGCACGAGGGCGCCGCCACCATGGACTGGATGGTCCAGGAGCAAGAGCGCGGCATCACCATCACCTCGGCCGCCACCACCTGCAGCTGGCGTGACAATTGGATCAACATCATCGACACCCCGGGCCACGTGGACTTCACGGTCGAGGTGGAGCGATCGCTGCGCGTCCTCGACGGAGCGGTGGCCGTGTTCGACGCGGTGGCCGGCGTGGAGCCGCAGACAGAGACGGTGTGGCGCCAGGCCAACAAGTACAACGTGCCCCGCATCTGCTTCGTCAACAAGATGGACCGCATCGGCGCCGACTTCGAGCGCACGGTGGAGATGATCCGCGACCGTCTCGACGCGTTGCCGGCGGTGATCCAGCTGCCGATCGGCGTCGAGTCCGAGTTCAAGGGCGTCGTCGACCTGCTCGAGGAGAAGGCCCTCGTGTGGTCCTCCGACATGGGCGAGGAATGGGAGACCCTCGACGTCCCCGAGAACATGGCCGCCGAGGCCGAGGACGCCCGCCACCAGCTGATCGACGTCGTCTCCAATTTTGACGACACCATCATGGAGAAGTACCTGGCCGAGGAGCCCATCACGGCCGACGACCTGCGCCGGGCCCTGCGCACGGCGACGCTGGCCGCCGCGGTCGTGCCGGTCCTGTGCGGGTCGGCCTTCAAGAACAAGGGCGTGCAGCCGATGCTCGACGCGGTCGTCGACTTCCTACCCAGCCCGCTCGACCTCCCGCCCACCCAGGGGCACCGGCCGAACCACCCCGAGGACCTCGAGGAGCGCAAGGCGGACGACGCCGACGCCTTCTCTGCGCTGGCCTTCAAGATCATGACCGACCCCTTCGTGGGCAAGCTGACCTACGTCCGGGTCTACTCGGGCACCTTGCAGAAGGGCGCGTCCATCGCCAACACCACCAAGGACAAGAAGGAGCGGGTCGGCCGCATCCTGCAGATGCACGCCAACCACCGCGAGGACAAGGACGCCATCTTCGCCGGCGACATCATGGCCGTCGTCGGCCTGAAGAACACGACGACCGGTGACACGCTGAGCGACCCGGGGCGCCCGATCGTGCTCGAGGCGCTCACGTTCCCCGAGCCCGTGATCCACGTGGCCGTCGAGCCCAAGACGAAGGCCGACCAGGACAAGCTGTCCCGGGCCCTCTACGCGCTGAGCGAGGAGGACCCGACCTTTCGCGTGCGCTCCGACGACGAGACCGGCCAGACCGTGATCTCTGGCATGGGCGAGCTGCACCTCGAGGTGCTGGTCGACCGCATGCTGCGCGAGTTCAGCGTGGACGCCAACGTCGGCAAGCCCCAGGTGGCCTACCGCGAGACCATCCGCAAGCCGATCGAGAAGGTGGAGGAGCGCTACATCCGCCAGACCGGTGGCCGGGGCCAGTACGGCCACGTGGTCATCGAGCGCGGAGCCCACCGGGCCCGGGGGCGGCTACGAGTTCATCGACAAGATCTCGGGCGGCGTGATCCCCAAGGAGTACATCCCCTCGGTCGACGCCGGGATCCAAGAGGCGCTCACCGCGGGCATCCTTGCCGGCTACCCGACGGTGGACGTGCGGGTCACGCTGACCTACGGGTCGTACCACGACGTCGACTCTTCGGAAATGGCCTTCAAGATCGCCGGCTCCATGGCGATCAAGAAGGCGCTGCGGGCGGCCAGCCCGGTGCTGCTGGAGCCGGTCATGGAGGTGACGGTGACGGTGCCCGACGATTTCTTGGGCGCGGTCACCGGCGACCTCTCTTCCCGTCGGGGGAGGATGGAGGGCATGGACCAGCAGGGCACCAGCCACGTCGTCAAGGCGCTTGTCCCGCTCGCCGACATGTTCGGCTACTCTACGGACCTGCGTTCGCGCACCCAGGGTCGCGCCACGTACACGATGCAGTTCCATTCGTACAACCAGGTTCCGGAGTCGATTTCCAAGGAAATCATCGCCCGGGCTCACGGGGAGTAGCCCGGACCGGGACCGGTTCCGGCGCCGACCGGACAGATCACACAGATCGCAGAAAGAGACAGACAGCGTCGAGGCCGCCGTGGCCCCGACCAGGAGCAGGGAGTAGCGAGGCGATGGCCAAGCAGAAGTTCGAGCGCACCAAGCCACACGTGAACGTCGGGACCATGGGTCACATCGACCATGGCAAGACGACGCTGACGGCCGCCATCACCAAGGTGCTGTCCGAGCGCAACCCGAACACCTCGTTCACGTCGTTCGACAAGATCGACGCCGCCCCCGAGGAGAAGCAGCGCGGCATCACGATCACCATCGCCCACGTCGAGTACGAGACGGACAAGCGCCACTACGCGCACGTCGACATGCCGGGCCACGCCGACTACATCAAGAACATGATCACCGGCGCCGCCCAGATCGACGGCGCCATCCTGGTGGTCTCCGCCGCCGACGGCCCGATGCCCCAGACCCGTGAGCACGTCCTGCTGGCCCGCCAGGTCGGAGTGCCCTACATCGTGGTGGCGCTCAACAAGGCCGACATGGTCGACGACGAGGAGCTGCTCGAGCTGGTCGAGTTGGAGGTGCGTGAGCTCCTGACCGCCTACGACTTCCCGGGCGACGACACCCCGATCATCCGGGTCAGCGCCCTCAAGGCGCTGGAGGGCGACCCCGAGTGGAGCGAGAAGATCGTCGAGCTCATGGACGCCGTGGACTCCTACATCCCCGAGCCCGAGCGCGACGTCGACAAGCCCTTCCTGATGCCGGTCGAGGACGTCATGTCCATCACCGGCCGCGGCACCGTCGTGACCGGCAAGGTCGAGCAGGGGATCATCAAGGTGGGCGAGGAGGTCGAGATCGTCGGCCTCACCGACACCCAGAAGACGACGGTCACCGGCGTCGAGATGTTCCGCAAGCTGCTCGACGAGGGCCGCGCCGGCGACAACATCGGCGCCCTGCTGCCGCGGCACCAAGAAGGAGGACGTGGAGCGTGGCCAGGTGCTGTGCAAGCCCGGCTCCATCACGCCGCACACCCAGTTCACGGCCGAGGTCTACGTGCTGAACAAGGAGGAGGGCGGCCGCCACAAGCCGTTCTTCACCAATTACCGCCCGCAGTTCTACTTCCGCACCACGGACGTGACGGGCACCATCACGCTGCCCGAGGGCACCGAGATGGTCATGCCGGGCGACAACACCAAGATGACGGTCGAACTGGGCAAGCCCATCGCCATGGACAAGGGCCTGCGCTTCGCCATCCGCGAAGGTGGCCGCACCGTCGCCTCCGGCGTCGTCGACGAGATCCTCAAGTAGTCACGACCCGAAGCGAACGAGAGCAGGCACCGACACCATGGCCGACGGCCCGAAGCAGAAAATCCGTATCAGGCTGAAGGCCTACGACCACGAGATCCTCGACCAGTCGACGGAGAAGATCGTCCAGACGGTGCTCCGGACCCAGGCCAAGGTGCTCGGCCCGGTCCCGCTGCCGACGGACAAGCACCGCTACACGGTGATCCGCTCGCCCCACAAGTACAAGGACTCCCGCGAGCACTTCGAGATGCGGGTCCACAAGCGGCTGGTCGACATCGTCGAGCACACGCCCAAGACGGTCGACTCGCTCCAGCGGCTCGACCTGCCGGCCGGCGTGGACATCGAGATCAAGATCCAGACGGCCTGACGGCCTGACGGCCTGACGGCTCAGACTCCCGCCGGACGCCTGGCAGGGGGCAAGACCATGGTGTAACCTGGCGGGCCGCCCATCTGGGCTGCTCAGGGACGATGCAGCGGCACCCCGGTGCTGCGGACGACAACAGACGTGCGTGATCGCCGGCCGCGGCCGGGACCTCACGCCGACCATTTCGAGCGCTCCGCTCGGGTCTCCCGGGCGGAGCGTTGGCATGCGCACGGGAAACCGCCACCGCGCAAGGAGAAAGAAAAGAGACGTGGCAAGCAAGGCGATCGTCGGCGAGAAAGTCGGCATGACCCAGGTCTGGGACGACCAGAACCGCGCCGTACCGGTGACGGTGTTGAAGGTCGCGCCCGTGCGCGTGGTCCAGGTCAAGACGCCCGAGACCCACGGCTACGCCGCCCTGCAGGTGACCTGGGGTTTCCGTCGCAACTCGACCCTGAACAAGCCACAGCTCGGGCACTACGCCAAGGCCGGCGTCAACCCCGGGCGGGCCCTGGTCGAGCTGCGACTCGACGACGTGGCCGACTACATCGTCGGGCAGGAGTTGGCGGCGGACCTCTGGGAGGCCGGCGAGCGGGTGGACGCCATCGCCGTGAGCAAGGGCAAGGGCTTCGCGGGCTCCATGAAGCGCCACAACTTCAAGGGCCAGGGCGCCTCGCACGGCAACCACCGCAGCCACCGTGTGCCCGGTGCCATCGGAGCCTGCGCCACGCCCTCGCGCGTCTTCAAGGGCACCCGCATGGCGGGCCAGCTCGGCGGGACCCAGGTGACGGCGCTGAACCTCGAGGTCGTGTCGGCCGACGCCGAGCGCGAGCTGGTGCTGGTCAAGGGCGCCGTACCCGGCGCACGGGGCAGCGTCGTGGTCCTGCGCAACTCGGTCAAGACCCCGTCCAAGGCCGGGAGGTCGCGATGACGGCCACCGCCACGGCAACGGAGCGGACGGGCAGCGTGCTGCGCCACACCGTCAAGAAGGACCGCCCGGAGGCGGTGATCCGTACGGCCCCCCGACGCAACGCGGCGGGCCACGACCTCGGCACGGTCGACCTCGAGCCGACCATCTTCGGCCTCGAACCCAACCGCGCCGTGCTGCACCAGGTGGTCACGGCGCAGCTGGCGGCAGCCCGCTCCGGGACCCAGTCCACCAAGACCAGGGCCGAGGTGCGGGGCGGTGGGGCCAAGCCGTTCCGCCAGAAGGGGACAGGCCGGGCCCGCCAGGGCTCGAGCCGTTCACCCTCCATGAGCGGCGGCGGCGTGGCCCTCGGACCCAAGCCGCGCAGCTACGTGCAGCGCACCCCCAAGAAGATGGTGCGCCTGGCCCTGCTCTCCGCGCTGAGCGACCGGGCCGACATCAGCCGCATCACCGTCGTCGACGACTGGAAGATCACCGCACCCAAGACCAAGGACGCCGCCACCCTGTTGCGCAAGCTCAAGCTGACGGGCACCGTGCTGGTCGTCCTCGCCCAGGACGAGGTGGACGTCGAGCGCTCCTTCGCCAACCTGCCCGAGGCGCACACCACCACCTTCGGCGAGCTCTCGGCCCACGACGTGCTGCGGTCGGACTGGCTGGTGTTCTCCGACCGCACGCTGCCCACGTCCGTCTCGGACTTCTCCGGGACCCACGAGGTGGGCGAGACCAAGGTGGACGAGACCGAGGTCGACGAGACCGAGGTGGCGGAGGCAGAGAAGGCCGAGAAGCCGGCCAAGGCAGCGGTGGTCGAGGAAGCCGACATCACCGAGGAGCCGCAGTCACCGGCGGACGCGCCGTCCAAGCCGAAGGCGAGGGCCACCAAGCGCACGAAGGCGGCCGTCGAGCCGGAGGCCGAGGACGCGACCGACACGGCGACCGAGAGCGGCACCGAGGAGGACGACACCGATGCGTGACGCCATGTCCGTGCTGATCCGCCCCGTCGTGTCCGAAAAGAGCTACGGGCTCATGGACAGGAGCGTCTACGTCTTCATCGTGGACCCCCGCGCCACCAAGATCGAGGTGCGCCACGCCGTCGAGCAGGCCTTCGGCGTGCGGGTCACCAACGTCAACACTCTCAACCGCAAGGGAAAGGCGACGCGTAACCGGCGCACGAACGTGACGGGCAAGCGTCCCGACACCAAGCGCGCCATCGTCACGTTGCATCCCGACGACTCCATCAACCTCTTCGAGCGCTGATCAGGGAATCGCTATGCCACTTCGCTCACGCAAGCCCACCAGCCCCGGACGGCGCTTCCAGACCGTCTCGGACTTCTCCGAGATCACCCGCGACCGACCCGAGAAGTCGCTGCTCGCCCCCAACCCGCAGAGCGGGGGGCGCAACAACCACGGGCGCAAGACGTCACGCCACCGCGGTGGCGGCCACAAGCAGCAGTACCGGATCGTCGACTTCCGACGCAACAAGGACGGCATCCCGGCCAAGGTGGCGAGCATCGAGTACGACCCCAACCGCAACGCGCGCATCGCCCTGCTGCACTACGCCGACGGCGAGAAGCGCTACATCCTGGCGCCCGCCGGGGTGAAGGTGGGTGACAAGCTCCAGAGCGGCCAGGGCGCGGACATCCGGCCCGGCAACGCCCTGCCCCTGCGCTACATCCCCGTGGGCTCGACCATCCACAACGTCGAGCTGCGCCCCGGTGGCGGCGGGAAGATGGCCCGCGGCGCCGGCATGAGCGTCCAGCTCGTGGCGAAGGAAGGCGCCTTCGCCACCCTCCGGCTGCCGTCCACCGAGATGCGGCGCGTCTCCATCGATTGCCGAGGCACCCTCGGGGTGGTCGGCAACGCCGAGGCCGAGCTGGTCAAGGTGGGCAAGGCCGGACGCAACCGCTGGAAGGGCAAGCGGCCGCAGACCCGCGGCGTGGCCATGAACCCGGTCGACCACCCGCTCGGCGGCGGCGAGGGCAAGTCCTCCGGTGGCCGCCATCCGGTCTCGCCGTGGGGCAAGCCCGAGGGTCGCACCCGGTCCCGCAACAAGAAGTCCAATTCGATGATCGTGCGCCGGCGCCGTACCCGCGGCGCGCGGCGGTAGACGAGGGTTGAGGAGCCATGCCGCGTAGCCTGAAGAAAGGACCCTTCGTCGACGACCATCTGCTGAAGAAGGTGGACGTCCTGAACTCGAGCGGGGACAAGAAGGTCATCAAGACCTGGTCCCGCCGCTCCACCATCATCCCCGACATGGTCGGGCACACCATCGCCGTCCACGACGGCCGCCGCCACGTCCCGGTCTACGTCACCGAGTCGATGGTGGGCCACAAGCTGGGTGAGTTCGCCCCGACGCGGACCTTCCGCTACCACGCCGGCCAGGAGCGGGGCGCACGGCGATGAGCGCCACCAAGACCAACGAGCGACCCGGGACCCGGGCCGTGCACCGCTACTGCGGGATGTCGGCCTCCAAGGCGCGCCAGGTGCTCGACCTGATCCGCGGGCAGGACGTCCAACGGGCGGCCGAGATCCTCAACGGCGTCGAGCGCGAGGCGGCCGAGGTCATCGGCAAGGTCCTCACATCGGCCGTGGCCAACGCCGCCCACAACGATCAGCAGAACCCCGAAGAGCTCTACGTCTCGGCCTGCTACGCCGACGAGGGCTCGACCATGAAGCGCTGGCGGCCCCGGGCGCGCGGGCGGGCCACCCGGATCCGCAAGCGGACCTGCCACATCACCGTCATCGTGAGCCGGCTCCCCGCCGAGCAGCTCGAGCTGCGGCGCCACCGCATGGAGGCGGTCAGCGCCAACCGGTCCCGTCGGGTCGACGCCTCGCGGCGCCGGGCCGACCTGTCCGGCCGCTTGTCGCGTCGGCGCGCCTCTCAGGCCGCCGCCGCGGCGGAGGCTGAGGCGGAGGCCGAGAAGGCAGCCGCCGAGGAAATCGAGGATGCCGATGAGGACTTCACCGACCAGGCGTTGGCGGAGAGCGCGGTGGCCGACAAGGAGCCCGAGGTCACCGAGGCGGACACGGTGGACGGCGGCGTGGACACCGAGGACGCCGTCGAGGACTCGGCGGCGAGCGAGGAGTCGGCCGATGCCGGCGCAGATGAGAAGGTCGAGGACGAGTAGATGGGCCAAAAGGTAAACCCCTACGGCTTCCGCCTCGGGATCACGACGGACTGGAAGTCCCGCTGGTTCGAGGAGCGCCACTACCGCGAGTTCGTGGTCGAGGACTGGAAGATCCGCGACTACCTGATGCGGCAGCTCGAGGCGGCCGCGGTGAGCCGCATTGAGGTGGAGCGCACCCGCGACCGCCTGCGCGTGGACATCCACACGGCGCGTCCCGGCATCGTCATCGGACGCCGCGGCGCCGAGGCGGACCGTCTGAAGAAGCATCTCGAGGAGATCACGGGCCTCCAGAACCGGATCCAGCTCAACATCCAGGAGATCAAGCAGCCCGAGCTCGATGCCGCCCTCATCGCCCAGGGCATCTGCGACCAGCTCGTGCGGCGGGTCGCCTTCCGGCGGGCCATGAAGCGCGCCATTCAGACGGTCCAGAAGGCGGGCGCCCAGGGCATCAAGGTGCAGTGCTCGGGCCGCCTCGGCGGTTCGGAGATGTCCCGCAAGGAGCAGTACCGCGAGGGTCGCGTGCCCCTGCACACCCTCCGAGCCGACATCGACTACGGCTTCCGCGAGGCACGTACCTCCTCGGGCCGGGTCGGCGTGAAGGTCTGGATCTACAAGGGCGACATCCTCCCCTACAAGGTCTCCATCGAGGACAAGATCACCCGTGAGGCCGCTATGGCCGTCGGCGAGACGTCGGGCCAGAGCGGACCGCGCCGGCTCATCACCGCCGGTGGCGGGCGCCGTCGCGCCGAGGACTTCACGACGGCCGACGAAGAGGAAGCCCCGATCGTCGAAGAAGAGGTCGTCGAGGACGAGCTGGTCGAGGCCCCGCTCGCCGAAGCCGCACCGACGGAGAGCGACGAGCCGACGGAAGGCGAGGAGGAGGTCGAGACGCCGGTGGCCGACCTGCTCCCCTCGCCGACCGAGCCGGACGACCTGGAGCGCCAGCTGACTCAGGACGAGGAGATGGAGCGCCAGAATCGTCACCAGCATCACGAGGCGCCGCACTTCCGCAAGGAGTCGGACTGACATGTTGATGCCCAAGAAGGTCAAGCACCGTAAGACCCAGCGGGGTCGTCTCACGGGGGCGGCCAAGGGCGGCACGTCCGTGACGTTCGGAGACTTCGGGATTCAGGCGACCGAGCCGGGCTGGCTCACCGCGCGCCAGATCGAAGCCGCCCGTATCGCCATGACCCGGCACGTGAAGCGTGGCGGGAAGGTCTGGATCCGCGTCTTCCCGGACAAGCCGATCACCCAGAAGCCGGCCGAGACGCGTATGGGCTCGGGCAAGGGCAACCCGGAGCTCTGGGTCGCCGTCGTCCACCCCGGTCGCGTCCTTTTCGAGCTGGCGGGAGTCGACGAGGAGCTCGGCCGTGCCGCCATGGAGCGCGCCATTCAGAAGCTGCCCTTCAAGGCGCGCTTCGTGGTGCGCCCCGGGACCCACGGTCACGCCGAGGTGGCGATCTGATGCCTGCCGCCCACGATCTCGCCATGCTCGACGGCGACGAGCTGGCCAGCCGTCTGGGGGAGTCACGGCGCGAGCTGTTCAACCTGCGCTTCCAGCTCGCCACCGGCCAGCTCGACAACCCGGCTCGCATCGGGCAGGTCCGCCACGAAGTGGCGCGCATGCTGACCGTGTTGCGGGCCCGGGAGATCCTCGAGGCCGAGGGCGCCTACGTGGCCCCGACTGCGGCCGAGCACGACGCGGCCCGGGCGAAGCTCGCCGCCGAGGATGCCGAGAGGGAGGAGAAGGCGGCCGCCAAGGCCGCGGTGGCCGAGGCGGAGGCGGGCCCCGACGAGATGCACGACCTCGAGGGCGAGCCCGATCTGATGGACGACGACGAATTCGACGACGAAGAGGATGAGGCCTGATGGCCGACGAGACCAACCAGAACGAAGAGACCGCCGTCGCGGCCGCCGAGGACGCCGCGAAGGCGCTGGACGCCGTTGAGGCCGAGGCCGCGACAGAGCTGCCTGCCGCAGACGTAGCGGCCACGGCCACGGGTGCCGCCCCCGAGGAGGCGGCGCCGGCGGACGCGGGCCCGCGTCCCAACCGGCGCAAGGTGCGCGAGGGGATCGTGGTGTCTGACGCCATGTCGGCCACGGTCGTCGTGGCCGTCGTCGAGCGGGTGCGCCACCCGAAATACGGCAAGACGGTGCAGCGCACGAAGAAGCTCTACGTGCACGACGCCGAGGACTCCGCCAAGGTGGGTGACCGGGTCCGGGTGCAAGAGACCCGGCCACTCTCCAAGCTCAAGCGCTGGCGCCTGACCGAAGTGGTGGAGCGGGCTCGATGATTCAGCAGGAATCCCGGCTCCGGGTGGCCGACAACTCCGGCGCGCGCGAGGTGCTCTGCATCCGCGTGCTCGGTGGGTCGCGCCGGCGCTACGCCAGTATCGGTGACGTCTTCGTGGCCACGGTCAAGGACGCCATCCCTGGTGCCGCCGTCAAGAAAGGCGACGTCGTCAAGTGTGTCGTCGTGCGCACGAAGAAGGAGAAGCGGCGCCCGGACGGGAGCTACATCCGCTTCGACGAGAACGCTGCGGTTCTCATCAACGACCAACAGCAGCCGCGGGGGACCCGCATCTTCGGGCCCGTGGGCCGTGAGCTGCGCGACAAGCGCTTCATGCGCATCGTGTCGCTGGCCCCGGAGGTGCTCTAAATGCGGATCCACAAGGGAGATCAGGTGATCGTCCTGTCCGGCAAGGACAAGGGCAAGAAGGCCGAGGTGGTGCGCGCCATCCCCTCGCGCGAGCGCGTGATCCTGGAGGGCGTCAACGTGGCCAAGCGCCACGCCAAGCCGACGCGCGCCACGCAGCAGGGCGGTGTCATCGACAAATTCATGCCCGTCCACGTCTCGACGGTGGCCCTCGTCTGCAAGGGCTGTGACGGGCCCACCCGTGCCGGGTACCGCTTCGAGGACGGGGAAAAGGTGCGCTACTGCAAGAAGTGCGGGTCCGCGCTGTGAGCACCACCACCGCACCGGTGCGACCCCGGCTGAAGGAGCGCTACCTCACCGAGGTGCGAGACCGGCTCAAGGACGAGCTTGGCCTGGCCAACATCATGGAAGTGCCCCGGCTGGACAAGATCGTGATCAACGTGGGCGTCGGGCGCGCCACCCAGCAGGCGTCGCTCATCGAAGGGGCCCAACGTGACCTCGAGGTCATCACCGGCCAGAAGCCGATCGTGACCCGGGCCAAGAAGTCGATCGCCGGCTTCAAATTGCGCGAGGGGCAGAGCATCGGGGTCAAGGCCACGCTACGCGGGGATCGGGCCTGGGAGTTCTTCGACCGCCTGCTCAGCCTGGCCATCCCCCGCATCCGCGACTTCCGTGGGCTCTCACCCCGTTCGTTCGACGGCCACGGCAACTACACGTTCGGCGTCACCGAGCAGCTGATATTCCCCGAGATCGACTACGACAAGATCGACACGACCCGCGGCATGGACATCACCATCGTCACGACCGCACGCACCAACGAGGAAGGACGGGCGTTCCTCGCAGCGTTCGGCTTTCCGTTCCGACAGGAGACCCGGTAGCAACATGGCGAAAAAGGCTTTGATCGAGAAGCAGCAGCGCACCCCCAAGTTCAAGGTACGGGGTTACACCCGGTGCCAGCGGTGCGGGCGACCGAAGGCGGTCTACCGCAAATTCGGGCTGTGCCGCATCTGCCTGCGCGTCATGGTGCACGCGGGCGAGGTGCCCGGCGTCACGAAGGCGAGCTGGTAGGCCGCCATGACCATGACCGACCCCATCGCGGACATGCTCACCCGGATCCGCAATGCCAACTCCGCCATGTTCGACACGGTGCGTATGCCCGGATCCAAGCTGAAGGAGTCACTCGCCTCCATCCTCGAGCGCGAGGGCTTCATCGCGGGGTACACGGTCGAGCCCAACACGGGCAAGCCCGGCACGACCCTCGAGATCACGATGAAGTACTCGGGCGACCGCACCCGCACCATTGCCGGTATCAAGCGCGTGTCCAAGCCCGGACTGCGCATCTACGCCCGGGCCGACGGCATGCCCCGCGTGCTCGGCGGCATGGGTGTGGCCGTGGTGTCCACCAGCCAGGGGCTCCTGACCGACGCCGAGGCGCGCCGCAAGCACCTGGGCGGGGAGGTGCTCTGCCATGTCTGGTAGCACCCTGACCCGCACCGCGGGCGTGCGAGGGGAGGCCTGATGTCGCGCGTCGGACGCTCGCCCATCACCGTCCCGTCCAACGTCACCGTCACCCTCAGCGGGGCCACGGTCAGCGTCAAGGGGCCCCAGGGCACGCTCGAGCGCTCGCTCCCCGAGGGCATCACCGTTGCGCAGGAGGGCGACACGCTCGTGGTCAGCCGGCCCGATGACGAGCGCCGGCACCGTGCCCTGCACGGCCTGTCGCGCTCGCTGGTGGCCAACATGGTCTCGGGGGTGACCGACGGCTTCTCCAAGGAGCTCGAGATCGTGGGCGTGGGCTACCGCGCCACCGCCAAGGGTCCGGGCGCGCTGGAGCTGGCGCTCGGGTTCTCGCACCCTGTCAACGTCGATGCACCGGAAGGCATCACCTTCGAGGTGCCGGTCCCGACCCGCATCGTCGTCAAGGGCATCGACAAGGAGAAGGTGGGCCAGGTGGCCGCTGACATCCGCAAGCTGCGCAAGCCGGAGCCCTACAAGGGCAAGGGCGTGCGCTACAGCGGCGAACGGGTGCTGCGCAAGGCAGGAAAGGCAGCGAAGTAATGGCACGCACCAGCGACCGCACGCGCTTGCGCCTCCGGCGCCACGACCGCGTGCGCATCAAGGTCAGCGGCACCGCCGAGTGCCCGCGGTTGGCCGTGCACCGGTCGAACCGTCACATCTCGGCCCAGCTGATCGACGACACCTCAGGCCACACCGTGGTCGCGGCGTCTTCGGTGGAGCCCGATCTGCGCGCGTCGTTGGGCAAGAGCGGTGGCGGTAACGTGACGGGTGCAGAATCGGTCGGACGCCTCCTGGGCACCAGAGCCAAGGCGGCGGGGATCACGAAGGTAGTTTTCGACCGTGGGGGCTTTGTGTACCACGGGCGTGTCGCCGTCCTGGCTGACGCGGCACGAGCCGAGGGACTGGAGTTCTGAACATGGTCGACACACAGTACGAAGAGCGCACCATCAAGGTGAACCGGGTGGCCAAGGTCGTCAAGGGCGGCCGGCGCTTCTCGTTCGCCGCCCTCATGGTGGTGGGCGACGGGAACGGCAAGGTCGGCCTCGGCTACGGGAAGGCCAAGGAGGCCGGGCTGGCGGTTCAGAAGGGCATCGAGGAGGCGCGCAAGAACCTCTTCGAGGTGCCCCTGGCCGGCAGCACCATCGTCCACCCCGTCATCGGGGAGAGCGGGGCGGGCCGCGTCCTGCTCAAGCCGGCCGCTCCGGGCACCGGCGTCATCGCCGGCGGCGCGGCGCGCCACATCCTCGAGATGGCGGGCATCCGCGACATTCTGGCCAAGTCGCTGGGCTCGTCGAACGGGATCAACGTGGCGCATGCCACCATCGCCGGGCTCAAGCAGCTGCGCCGACCCGACGACGTGGCCGCGCTGCGCGGCAAGGCGGCGGACGAGGTCACGCCCGGGGGCGTGTTGCGGGCCTACCGCGAGCGCAAGCGCGAGACGGATCTCTATTCGGCGGAGGCCCGCTGAGCATGGTGCCCAGCGCGACCACCAAGAAGGGGACGGGGTCCCGACTGCGCGTGACGCAGACGCGCTCGGCCATCGGCACCAAGCCCAAGCACCGCGGCACGCTGCGGGCCCTGGGCCTGCGCGGCATCGGGCAGTCCAACGAGTTGCCCGACCGCCCCGAGATACGGGGCATGCTGGCTCGCGTGCCGCACCTGATCAGTGTCGAGGAGGTGTCGCGGTGAAGCTCCACGATCTGGCACCGCCCAAGGGTGCGACCACGGCCAAGCGCCGGGTCGGCCGCGGTACCGGGGGTAAGGGCCACAAGACGGCCGGCCGGGGGTCCAAGGGTCAGAAGGCACGCAGCACCGTGCCGGTCGGTTTCGAGGGCGGTCAGCTACCCCTCATGCAGCGCATCCCCAAGT
This sequence comes from uncultured Acidimicrobiaceae bacterium, assembly GCA_963787525.1. GTDB lineage: Bacteria > Actinomycetota > Acidimicrobiia > Acidimicrobiales > RAAP-2 > Bog-473. The sequence goes on from CAWBDK010000003.1 coordinate 36,499, forward strand.
TGAAGGGGTTCAAGAACCCCTTCCGGGTCGAGTACACGCCGGTCAACCTGGCCGCGCTCGATGCGCTCGGCGCCGACGAGGTCACCGTCGAGACCCTGGTGGATGCGGGTCTGGTGCGGCCCAAGGCCCTGGTCAAGGTGCTCGGCCAGGGGTCCCTGCGCCGACCCGTCCGGGTCTCGGCGCACGCGTTCTCCAAGACGGCCGAGGCGGCTATCACCGCCGCCGGGGGTAGCGTCGAACGCGTGCCGCTGCCGTACGGACACGGGCGCCCGCCCGCCTCGGGCAATGCCCTGATGAACCGCTAGTGGGCGCATCGGGCAGGCACTGAGAGGAAGCGGCATGCTCTCCCGGCTCGCCAACATCTTCAGGGTTCCCGACCTTCGCAACAAGGTCGTCTTCACGCTCGCCATCATCGCCCTGTACCAGATCGGGGCCAACGTCCCCGTGCCGGGCGTGAACTGGTCGCGCCTGCAGGGACTCGAGAGCTCGGCCTCGGCATCGGGTGTGCTCGGGTTCCTCAACCTCTTCAGCGGAGGCGCTCTGGTGCGCCTAGCCGTCTTCGGCCTGGGCGTCATGCCCTACATCACCAGCTCCATCATCATTCAGCTGCTGTCCACGGTGATCCCCAAGCTCGAGGAGTGGCGGGACCAGGGTGCGGTCGGCCAGAAGAAGATCACCCAGACCACCCGCTACCTCACCGTGGCGCTGGCGGTCATGCAGTCGTCGGGCCTGGTCTACGCCTTCCACGGCCACGACTCGGCCCTTCTCGGCACGAGTGTGGACCTGATCCCGTCCTTCACCTGGCCCCTCGCCCTCTTCATGGTGCTGATCCTCACCGCGGGCACGGCGTTCGTCATGTGGCTGGCCGAGCTGATCACCCAGCGGGGCATCGGCCAGGGGATGTCGATCCTGATCTTCGCCAACGTGGTGGCGGCCATCCCCACCGGTTTCAAGGCGATCTACGAGGAGGGAGGCAAGGCCAAGTTCGGGATCATCATCATCGTCTCCCTCTTGTTACTCGTCTTCATCGTCTTCATGGACCAGGGGCAACGCCGCATCCCCGTCACCTTCGCCCGCCGGGTCGTGGGGCGCAGGATGTACGGCGGCAGCTCCACCTACATCCCGCTCAAGGTCAACCAGTCCGGCGTGATCCCCATCATCTTCGCCAGCTCGGTGCTCTACATCCCGGTCCTGCTCTCCAACGTCGTGCCGTGGAACTGGTTCCAGAACTTCGTACGCAACAGCCTGACGCCGACCAGCTTCTTCTACATCCTGGCGTACTTCCTGCTCATCGTGATGTTCACCTTCTTCTACGTGTACGTCGCCTTCGACCCGCACCAGCAGGCCGACCTGATACGCAAGCAGGGTGGGTTCGTCCCGGGCATCCGGCCCGGCCCGCCCACCGAGCGGTACTTCGCGCACATTCTCAGTCGCATCACGGTGGTGGGCGCCCTGTTCCTCGGCTCGGTGGCCGTCGTACCCTCCCTCCTGATGGCGCTCTGGCACCTCAACCGCTTCCCCTTCTACGGGACGACGCTCCTGATCTCGGTGGGGGTGGCCCTCGAGACGATGCGCCAGATCGACAGCCAGCTGATGATGCGCAACTACGAGGGCTTCCTCAAGTAGGCGCCGGTGATTCCCGGGGTCAGGCTCGTGGTCCTCGGCAAGCAGGGGGCCGGCAAGGGGACGCAGTGCGTCCGCCTGTCGCATCACTACGTCGTGCCGCACGTCTCCACGGGGGACATGCTCCGCAGCGAGGTGAAGTCGCGTTCGTCCCTGGGCCAGCGCGCCCACTCCCTGATGGAGCAAGGCGAGCTCATACCCGACGACATGGTCATGGAGATGGTGGGTGGGCGCCTGTCCGAGCGCGACACCACCGGCCGGGGCTTCGTGCTCGACGGGTGCCCACGCACCCCGGGCCAGGCGGAGACGCTCGAGAAGATCGTGCAGCCCTTCGGTCTCGACCTGGTGATCGACCTCGAGGTCCCGACCAACCTGGTCATGAAGCGCCTGGCCTCGCGCCGGGTCTGCGTGGACTGCGGTGCCAACTACTCGACGGCGGCTCCGCCCCTGGTGAACTGGACCTGCGACGTCTGCGGCGGCGAGGTGGTCCAGCGGGAGGACGACACCGAGGAGGCCATCGAACGCCGGCTCAACCTCTACGAGGAGGAGACGGCCCCGTTGCTCGACTGGTACAAGGAGCGCAGCCTGCTGTTCCAGATCAACGGCACCGGCTCCCCCGACGCCGTGACCCGGCGCGTGGTGGGCGCCATCGACGCCCGGCGCCAGCAACTGAAGGAGGACGGCGCCCTATGAGGCGCAACGAGGCCGAACTGGCCAAGATGCGCCGCGCCGGCAAGGTGGTGGCCGAGATGCACGAGGCGACCCGCGCCGCCGCCCGTCCGGGCGTCACCACCGCCGAGCTCGACAAGGTCGCCCGCGACGTACTCGAGCGCCGGGGTGCCACCTCGAACTTCCTCGGCTACCACGGCTTCCCGGCGGTCATCTGCACGTCCCCCAACTCGATGATCGTGCACGGGATCCCGGGCCCCTACGTGCTCGAGGAAGGGGACATCCTCTCCATCGACTGCGGGGCCATCATTGAGGGCTACCACGGCGACGCCGCCTTCACCATGGGCATCGGGACGATCTCCAAGGAGGCTCAGAAGCTGCTCGAGGTGACCGAGCGCAGCCTCTGGGCGGGTATCGAGCAGATGACGAAGGGCAACGCCCTCCACGAGATCGGCCGGGCGGTCCAGCTGGTGGCCGAGGCGGCCGGCTTCAGCGTGGTCCGCGAGTACGTGGGCCACGCCATCGGGACGGCCATGCACGAGCAGCCCCAGGTCCCCAACTACTGGCCCGGGAGCAGGGGTCCCACCCTCAAGACGGGCAACGTCTTCGCCGTCGAGCCGATGGTCAACGCCGGTTCCCCCGAGACCCTGCTGCTCGACGACCAGTGGAGCGTGGTCACGGCCGACGGCAGCCTGTCGGCCCACTTCGAGCACACGATTGCCATCGGCGCCGACGGCCCCGAGGTCTTCACCGTCCCCTAGCCCACCGACCGCAGGGTCCGATCCCGGAGGGTCGTGCCGGGCCGAGGACGCCCGGGCCAGGGCTTTCGCCTCCTCCGGCTGGAATTCCTCCCAGGATGCGGTAGACTTTTTCGCTGGCTCCGGGCCCAGGTCCGTTCCCGAGGGGACGAACTGCCTGATGGCCACGCCCGATTCCGCTCCGTTCCGGCCTCGCGCCACCGGTGCGGTTCGGCAGCACACCAGAACCACGATCGATCAGGAGAGAGTCACCTGCCCAAGCCCAAGGAAGACGCCATCGTGCTCGAGGGCACGGTGGTCGAGCCACTGCCCAATGCCATGTTCCGTGTCGAGTTGGAGAACGGACACAAGGTGCTGGCGCACAGCTCGGGGAAGATGAGGATGCACCGCATCCGCATCCTTCCGGGGGACAAGGTCCAGGTCGAGATCACTCCGTACGACCTCAACCGGGGTCGGATCACCTATCGGTACAAGTAGGACGGGGAGTCAAATGAAGGTTCGGCCAAGCGTGAAGCCGATCTGTGAGAAGTGCAAGGTCATCCGGCGCCGCGGCGTGGTCCGGGTGATCTGCGACAACCCGCGTCACAAGCAGCGGCAGGGCTAGGGAGAGGAACGACGATGGCCAGAATTTCCGGGGTGGACATCCCGCGTGAGAAGCGGCTCGAGATCTCGCTGACCTACATCTACGGCATCGGCCCGACCCTGTCGACGCAGATCTGCGACGCGGTCGCCGTCAACCCCTCGACCCGCGTCCGCGACCTGACCGACGAGGAGGTCGCCAAGCTCCGCACCTACATCGACACCAACTTCCGTGTCGAGGGCGACCTTCGCCGCGACGTCTCCCAGGACATCAAGCGGAAGATGGAGATCAACTGCTACCAGGGCGTGCGCCACCGCAAGGGCCTCCCGGTCCACGGTCAGCGCACCCACACCAACGCCCGCACCCGCAAGGGCCCCAAGAAGACTGTGGCCGGCAAGAAGAAGGTGAAGAAGTAGTGGCCAAGCCCGCCAAGCCCGGCGCCCGGCGACCTCGCCGCAAGGAGCGCAAGAACGTCGCCTACGGCGTCGCTCACATCAAGAGCTCCTTCAACAACACGATCGTCTCCATCGCCGACCCCGAGGGCAACGTGCTCGCCTGGGCCTCGGCCGGCAACGTCGGCTTCAAGGGCTCGCGTAAGTCCACTCCCTTCGCGGCCCAGCTGGCCGCCGAGGCCTGCGCCAAGCGCGCCATGGAACACGGCGTGCGCAAGGTCGACGTTCTGGTGCGCGGCCCCGGTTCGGGTCGCGAGACCGCCATCCGGTCGCTGGCCGCGGTCGGGATCGAAGTGGTCGGAATCAAGGACGTCACCCCCATCCCGCACAATGGCTGCCGCCCCAAGAAGCGGCGCCGGGTCTAGGCCCGAAGAGGAAGAGGAACACCCCATGGCTCGATACACCGGTCCCGTCTGCCGCCTCTGCCGGCGCGAGCGGACCAAGCTCTTCTTGAAGGGCGAGCGCTGCTACTCGCTCAAGTGCCCGGTCTCCGAGGCGGTCACCGACCGCCACAGCCGCGCCTACCCGCCCGGCGAGCACGGCCGCGACCGCATGCGCCAGGGCTCCGAATACCTGGCCCAGCTGCGTGAGAAGCAAAAGGCGCGGCGCATTTACGGGATCTTGGAGAAGCAGTTCCGCAACATGTACGAGGAGGCCACCCGCCAGGGTGGCATCACCGGCGAGAACCTGCTGCGCAACCTCGAGCTGCGGCTCGACAACGTGGTCTTCCGGGCCGGCTGGGGTGCGAGCCGCCGCCAGGCCCGCCAGTTCGTGCGCCACGGGCACGTGAGCGTGAACGGCAAGCGCGTCACCATCCCGAGCTACCGGGTGCGCCAGGGCGACAAGGTCGTGCTACGCGAGGCAACGCGCGGGAACTTCCTGGTCCGCCGCAACATGGACACCCTCGAGCGCCAGACCCCCGCCTGGCTCGAGCCCGGCGACGCCGGTTTCTCGGTCGCCGTCCTCAACCCACCACTGCGTGAGCACATCGACGAGCCCATTCAAGAGCAGTTGATCGTCGAGCTCTACTCGAAGTAGCCCCAACCCCCAACAGGAGTACCCACCATGCTGATCATCCAACGGCCGACCGTCGAAGTTGTCGACGAGGAGCAGAGCAACCGGCAGCGCTTCGCCATCGGCCCGCTCGACCCGGGCTTCGGCACCACGCTCGGCAACTCGCTGCGCCGCACGCTGCTCTCGTCCATCCCCGGTGGCGCCGTGACCCAGCTGCGCTTCGACGAGGCGTTGCACGAGTTCACCACGCTTCCCGGGGTCAAGGAGGACGTGACCGACATCATCTTGAACCTCAAGGACCTCCTGGTCCGGGTGCAGTCCGACGAGCCGGTGACGCTCCGCCTCGACGTGCGTGGCCCGGCCGACGCCACGGCGGCCGACCTGCAGCTGACCTCTGACGTCGAGATCCTCAACCCCGACCTGCATATCGCCTCCATCAACGCCAAGGGCCGCCTGGCCGTCGACGTCACGGTGGAGCGCGGGCGGGGCTATGCGTCGGCTGACAAGAACAAGAAGTCCTCGACCATCGGCGTCATCCCGATCGACTCCATCTTCTCGCCGGTGCACCGGGTCACCTTCGACATCGAGCCGGTGCGGGTGGAGCAGTCGACCAACTACGACCGTCTGGTGCTCGACATCGAGACGGACGGGACCATCTCGCCCCGCGAGGCGCTGGCCTCGGCCGGCGACACGCTGCGCAACCTGGTCTCGCTGGTGGCCGACCTCGAGGAGGCCCCCCAGGGACTGGAGCTGGGCGACACCGGCACGACCACGAGCGGCTCGCCCGATCTCGACCTGCGCATCGAGGAGCTCGACCTCTCCGAGCGGCCCCGCAACTGCCTCAAGCGGGCGCAGATCAACACGATCGGCGAGCTGGTCGAGCGCACCATGGAGGACCTCCTCGCCATCACCAACTTCGGCCAGAAGTCGGCCGACGAGGTCGTCCAGCGCCTGGACGAGCGCGGGCTGTCGCTCCGCACGAGGGACTAGGAGCCATGCAGGCAACCCCCAGGCGCGGCCGCCGGCTCGGTGGCAGCTCCGCGCACCAGAAGGCGATGATGGGCAACCTGGTCGCCTCGCTCATCGCGGCCGAGTCCATCGTGACCACGGAGGCCAGGGCCAAGGCGCTGCGGCCGGTCGCCGAGAAGTGCGTGACCGCGGCGCGCAAGGGCGGGGTTTCGAACCAGCGCAACGTGGTCGCCCTCATCCGGGACAAGGACATGACCCACAAGCTCTTCGAGGAGATCGGCCCCCGCTACGTGGACCGGCCGGGCGGCTACACGCGCATCCTCAAGTTGGGCCCGCGCCCCGGCGACAACGCGCCCATGGCGCGGATCGAGTTCGTCTAGGGGTGGAGCGATCCGCCGGCGCTGCCACGCAGCGCTGGAGGCTCCTGATCGCCTACGACGGTGCCGCCTTCCGGGGCTTCGCCGTCCAGCCCGAGGTCCCGACCGTGGCCGGCGCACTGCGTCAGGCGCTCGAGCGCACCGCCCGCCTCGGCGATCCCCCGGTCCTCACCTGCGCGGGCCGCACCGATGCCGGGGTGCACGCCCGGGGGCAGGTCGTCCACGTCGACCTGCCGGCCATCCCCTACGACGGGCCCGGCCTGGCCCGCGCCCTCAACCGTCAGCTGGCGCCCCAGGTGGTGGTGCGCCGGGCCGAGGAGGTCGGGCCCGGCTTCGATGCCCGTCGCTCGGCCTCGAGCCGCACCTACCGCTACCTGGTCTGGAACGCCCCGGCGCCGGACCCGTTGCTGGCGCCCGTCGCCTGGCACGTGCGCGACGCTCTCGACCTCCGCTCCATGCGCACCGCATCGGACGTGCTGCTGGGCACCCACGACTTCCGCTCGTTCTGCCGCCGGCGTCCCGGAACCGACGCCTCGGAGCCGATCGTGCGCCGGGTGACGAGGGCCCGCTGGAGCGTGGACGAGGGGCCCGAGGCCACCGACGCGCGCGAGGGGGCGGGGGAGGTCCGGCTGCTGCGCTTCGAGATCGCCGCCGGCTCCTTCTGCCACCAGATGGTCCGTTCTCTGGTGGCCAGCCTCGTCGAGGTGGGCCGGGGCAGGGAGAACGCGGCGGGACTCGTGCAGTGCCTCCGCGCCGCCACCCGACTGCACATGGCCGATCCGGCCCCGGCCCACGGGCTGTGCCTGATCTCGGTGGCCTACGAGGCCACCGAACCCTCCGAGAGTGGCGAGCCCTCCGAGGCCACCGAACCCTCCGAGGCCACCGAACCCTCCGAGGCCACCGAACCCTCCGAGGCCACCGAACCCTCCGGGGGTGGCGAGGGTGGTGGGCGGGGGAGCCCGGCCGCCTGAACCGCTCCGGCGGGCGGGGGCGGTCGTCTTCCCGAGCTCTCGAGGCGACGCGGCTTGCCCCCCCTGTCCAGGGGCCCTATCCTGGTACGTCGGCTCGCGGGACCTCCGAGAGCCCTGAGCCCGCTCCACGGGGCGTGTGCTCGCCCACCACGCGGATGCGAAAGATCGGTCTTGTGCGCACATTTTCACCGAAGGTCACCGAGATCCAGCGAACCTGGTACGTCGTCGATGCCGACGGACTCGTGCTCGGCCGCCTGGCCTCCTCGGTGGCGGCGATCCTGCGCGGGAAGCACCGCCCCTATTTCGCGCCCCACGTCGACACCGGCGACCACGTGATCGTGGTGAACGCGGACAAGGTGGTCCTCACATCGAGCAAGGCGGAAGCCAAGATGGCCTACCGCCACAGCGGGTACCCGGGCGGCCTGCGGGCCACCAGCTACGCCCAACTGCTGGCGGAGAAGCCGGCCGAGCTCGTCCGGCGCTCCGTGCGCGGCATGCTGCCCAAGAACACCCTGGGCCGCCAGATGCTGGGCAAGCTCCAGGTCTACGCCGGCCCCGACCATCCCCACGCCGCCCAGCAGCCCGAGCCGCTCGAACTGCCCGGGGCCCGCCGGGCCGGCTGAGCACTCGCACCAGGAAGGACATCACCCTCGTCATGCCCGTACCACTGAGCCAGACCACCGGACGCCGCAAGCAGGCGGTGGCGCGCGTCCGTTTCCGCCCCGGCCAGGGCGCCATCACCATCAACAAGATGGCCTTCGAGAAGTACTTCACCTCGGCGACGCACCGCATGCTGGTGACCGAGCCGCTGCGCGTCACCAACACGGCGGAGTCCTTCGACATCGACGCCACGATCGACGGCGGCGGGATCTCGGGCCAGGCCGGCGCCATGCGCCTCGGCATCGCGTGGAGCCTGTGTGAGGTCGAACCCGAGCACCGCAGTGCGCTGAAGCGCTCGGGCCTCCTCACCCGTGACGCCCGGGAGAAGGAGTCGAAGAAGTACGGCCTGAAGAAGGCTCGCAAGGCTCCGCAGTACTCCAAGCGGTAGCAAGCCGGACGCGAATGGCGCCAGCCCGCTTCGGCACCGACGGGGTGCGCGGGGTTGCGAACGAGGAGTTGACCGCCGAGTTGGCGCTCGCCCTCGGACGTGCCGCCGCCCGCGTCCTCCCGGCCCCGACCTTCGTCGTCGGACGCGACACCCGTCGCTCGGGGCCGCTGCTTCAGGCCGCCTTCTCGGCCGGGCTGGCGGCGGAGGGGGCAGACGTGGTCGACCTGGGCGTGCTGCCCACACCCGGTGTCGCCGCCGTGGCCGAGCGCCGCAAGGCACCGGGCGCCGTGATCTCGGCCTCGCACAACCCCTTCGGCGACAACGGCATCAAGTTGTTCAGCCTCCTCGGGACGAAGCTGCCGATCGAGGTCGAGGGGGAGATCGAGCGCGAGCTCGACTCGATCGTGGCCGACCCGGACCGTCAGCCCCGCCGACCGACCGGCCACGGCGTCGGGCGGATCACCACGGACCCCGGCGCGGTCGAGCTCTATCGCGAGCATCTGGTCGCCACGGCCGAGGGCCGCCGACTCGACGGACTGCGCATCGTCGTCGACTGCGCCCACGGCGCCGCCAGCGCCATCGCGCCGCGGGTGCTGTCCGAGCTGGGCGCGAGCGTCACCGCGCTGCACGACGCGCCCGACGGAGCCAACATCAACGAGCGGTGTGGCTCGACCGATCCGGCCCAGCTCTCGCTGGCGGTCGTGGCCAACCAGGGCGACCTGGGCCTCGCGTTCGACGGCGACGCCGACCGGGTCATCGCGGTCGACCACACGGGCACCATCGTCGACGGCGACGTGCTCCTGGCGCTCTTCGCCCTCGACCTGCGCGAGCGGGGACACCTGGCCCGCAGCACCGTTGCCGTCACCGTCATGACCAACCTCGGCTTCCGCCTCGCCATGGAGGACCTCGGCATCGCCGTGCGCGAGACGGACGTGGGCGACCGTCACGTCCTGGCCGCGCTCGATGCCGAGGGGCTGAGCCTCGGCGGGGAGCAGTCGGGCCACATCATCTTCCGCTCGCGCTCGACGACCGGCGACGGCATCCTGACCGGCATCGCGTTGGCCGACCTGGTGCGGCGCTCCGGCCGATCGCTGGCCGAGATCTCGGTCGGGCTGGTGGAACGCGTACCCCAGCGCCTCGTCAACGTCCCCATCGCCCAGCCCGAGCGCCTGGCCGACTGCACCGAGGTGTGGGAGGCGGTGGTCAAGGCCGAGGCCGAGCTCGGCCACGAGGGCCGGGTCCTGCTGCGTGCGAGCGGCACAGAGCCGGTGGTGCGCGTCATGGTCGAGGCGCGCGCCGAGGCCCAGGCCGATGCGATCGCCGCCGAGCTCGCCGGCGTGGTGGAAGCGGCCCTGGGGGAGATCGAGCCGCAGGCACCCAGGTAGCCTGGGTCCCCATGTGCGGCATCATCGGCGTCACCGGCGAGGCCGACGCGGTCCCCATCCTCCTCGGCGCCCTCCACCAGCTCGAATACCGCGGCTACGACTCGGCGGGGATCGCCATGGTGGTCGGGGGCCCGGAGAGCTCGGGGAGCTCGGTGTGGCGGGCGCGTGCGGCCGGCGGCACGAACTCGGTGGCCAAGCTGGCCGAGCTGGCGGCCGACGCGCCCACCGGCCACGCCGCCGCCATCGGGCACACCCGCTGGGCCACCCACGGCAGTCCGACCGCAGAGAACGCCCACCCGCACACCGACTGCACGGGCCGGCTGGCCCTCATCCACAACGGCATCATCGAGAACCACGCCGAGCTGCGGGCCGAGCTGGAGGCCGCCGGGCACACCCTGACCTCGGCCACCGACACCGAGGTGATGGCCCACCTGATTGAGCAGGGAATGGCCGGCGGCGCGTCCCTGGCCGAGGCCACCCGCTCCATGCTGCGCCGGTTGCGCGGCGCCTACTCCATCGCGGTGATCTCGGCTGACGAGCCCGACACCATCGTCGCGGCGCGGCGCCTGACCCCCCTGGTGCTCGGGCTGCGCGACGGCATGGCGCTGCTGGCCTCGGACATCCCCGCCCTCATCGGCCACACCCGGGAGGTCTACGCGCTGGCCGACGACGAGCTCGCCGTCCTCACGCCGGGCTCGCTCGTCGTCACCACGATCGACGGCGCGCCGGTCGAGCCCCAGAAGCTGACGATCACGTGGGACCTCGAGGCAGCCCAGAAGGGTGGCTACGAGGACTTCATGTCCAAGGAGATGCACCAGCAGCCCGAGGCGGTGGGCGACACGCTGCTCGACCGCCGGGGGCCGGGTGGCGAGCTGATGCTCGACGAGATGCGGCTCGGCGCGGACGATCTGCGCGCCATCGACAAGGTCTTCATCGTCGCCTGCGGCTCCAGCTACCACGCCGCGCTGGTGGCCAAGTACGCCATTGAGCACTGGGTCAAGCTGCCGACGGAGGTCGACATCGCCAGCGAGTTCCGCTACCGCGACCCGGTCCTCAACGAGCGGACGCTGTGCGTGGGGGTCTCCCAGTCGGGTGAGACGCTGGACACGTCCGAGGCCATGCGGGAGGCGGCGCGCCTCGGTGCCAAGGTGCTGGTCGTCTCCAACGTCGTCGACTCCTCCATGGCCCGGGCGGCCGACGGCGTCCTCTACACCCGGGCCGGGCCCGAGATCGGCGTGGCCTCGACCAAGTGCCACCTGGCCCAGATCGTGGCGCTCGAGGTGCTCGGGCTCTACCTGGCCCAGATCCTCGGCTCCCGGTCGCCGGCGGAGATCAACGAGATCCTCAACGCCATGGAGGTCCTGCCGGGTCTCGTCACCCAGGCGCTGGCGCGGGCGGGTGACGTCGACGACGTGGCGGCCAAGCTGACCGACGCCCGCGACTTCTTCTTCCTGGGACGCCACGTCGGCTATCCGGTGGCCCTGGAGGGCGCGCTGAAGCTGAAGGAGCTGGCCTACCTGCGGGCCGAGGGTTATCCGGCGGGCGAGCTCAAGCACGGGCCCATCGCGCTGATCGAGCCGGGGACCGTGGTCGTCGGCATCGCGACGCGGAATCCGCTGTGGGAGAAGATGCTGTCCAACATCGCAGAGGTGCGCAGCCGCGGTGCGACGGTGGTGCTGTTGGCCGACGACGGGGACGAGGAGTCGGCCGCGGCGGCGGACCACGTGTTGTGGGTCCCGCCGACCTCCCCGCTGCTCTCGCCCGTGGTCGGCGTGGTGCCGCTGCAGCAGCTGGCCTACCGCCTGGCCCGCCTGCACGGGCACGATCCCGACCGCCCGCGCAACCTGGCCAAGACGGTGACCGTCGAGTGAGCGCCGGTGGCGCCGCTGCCATCGTGGGCGTCGGGGTCGACGCGGTCGATGTCGGGCGGTTCCGACGCGTGCTCGACCGCCGTCCGCGCCTGGCGGCGCGCTGCTTCACCGAGACCGAGCAGTCCGACGCCACCGGCTCGACCGACGCCGTCCAGAGCCTGGCGGCGCGTTTCGCGGCGAAGGAGGCGGTCATGAAGGCGCTCGGCACCGGCATCGGCGCCTTCGCGTTGACCGACGTGGAGGTGTGCCGCACCCCCGGGACGGGCGCGGCCCGCAACCGCCCCTTCCTCGTGCTCCACGGCAGCGCGGCCGAGTTGGCCGGTGCCCAGGGCGCGGGCCGGTTCCACCTCTCGCTCACCCACACCGACGACGTGGCCATCGCCTTCGTCGTCGCCGAGCAGTCCCCCCCGTGCGCGCCGTCCTGACCCGCGACGAGATGCGGGCCGCCGACGCCGCGGCCCTCGACACGGTCTCGCACGAGACACTGGTGACCCGGGCCGGCACGGCGGTGGCCCACGCCGCGCTGCGCCTGCTCGGCGGCGCCTACGGGCGGCGCGTCGTCGTGGTGGCGGGCAAGGGCAGCAACGGCGCCGACGGGCGGGTGGCCGCCGCCGTCCTGGCCCGGCGGGGAGCCAGAGTGCGCGTCGTCGAGGCGGCGGGCGCCGGGGCCGGCACCGACCTCCCTTGCTGTGACCTCGTCGTCGACGGCGCCTACGGCACCGGGTTCCGGGGTTCGTACGACGCGCCCCGCGCACCGGCGGGCGCGGTGACCCTCGCCATCGACGTCCCCTCGGGCGTCGACGCCGACAGCGGGGAGGCCCCGGGCGACGCCGTGTCGGCCGACCGCACGGTGACCTTCGCCGCCCTCAAGCCCGGTCTGTTGCAGGGGGAGGGGGCGCGCCTGAGCGGCACCGTCGAAGTGGCCGACATCGGGATCGGGTTCCCCACGCCGAGGGTGCTGCTGATGGAGGACGCCGACCTGGCGCTCGTGCCGCCGCGGCCACGCCAGGTCAACAAGTGGACGACCGCGGTCGGCGTGGCCGCCGGCTCGCCGGGCATGGAGGGCTCGGCCATCCTCTGCACCCGGGGCGCCATGGCCGCCGGTGCCGGCATGATCCGGCTGGGCACGCCCGGGGACCCGCCCGCCGCCTGGCCGACCGAGGCCGTCCGCATGCACCTGCCGATGGAGGGATGGGCCGGTGCCTTCCTGGAGGCGACGGCCAAGTGCAGGGCCGTCGTGATCGGCCCCGGGCTCGGCACGGGCGCCGCCGCGGCGGAGGAGATCAGGGCCGTCATCGCCGCCGTGCCCGTCCCGCTCGTGATCGACGCCGACGCGCTCAGCGCGCTGGGAGACGTCGCGGCGGCGCGCACCCTGCTCGAAAAGCGGAGCGGACCGAGCATCCTCACGCCGCACGACGGGGAGTACGCGCGTCTCGCCGGCTCTGCACCGGGGGACGACCGTGTGGCGGCGGCGCGCCGGCTCGCCGAAGCCACCGGCGCCGTGGTCCTGGTGAAGGGGCCGCTCACCGCGGTGGCCGGCCCGAGCGGCACCGTCCCCGACGTGCTGCTGGCTGCGGCGGGTGGCCCTGCACTCGCCACCGCCGGCAGCGGTGACGTCTTGTCGGGGATCATCGGCGCCTTCTGTGCCCGCGGGCTGGGGTCGCTCGAGGCTGCGGGCCTGGCCGCGCACGTGCACGGGCGGGCGGCGTCGTTCGGCCCGGCCCAGGGCCTGGTCTCAGGTGACCTGCCGGAGTTGGTGGCCCGGGTGCTCTCCGCGACCGACCACGGTGCGCCGAACCGGGACGACGGTGACGGCTGAGGGCGCGCCGGTGCGGTTGGTGGCCCCGGTCCCGACGGACGACGATGCCGTGGTGACGATGGCGCAGGGCCGTTCGCGCCCGGCTTGGGCCGAGATCGACCTGGCCGCCGTGACCCACAACGCCGCGGTGCTGGCCGGCCTGGCGGCGCCGGCCGCGCTCTGCGCCGTGGTCAAGGCCCACGGCTACGGGCACGGCGGGCCTGCCGTGGCCCGGGCCGCGCTGGCCGGGGCGCGCGGCGGCTGGCCGTCGCGCTGGTCGACGAGGGGGTGGAGCTGCGCGAGCACGGCGTTGGCGCACCGGTGCTGCTCCTCAGCGAGTGCGGCCCCGACGCCGTCGACACCGCGCTGGCCTACGGGCTCACGCCGACGCTCTACTCGCGGGATGGCATCGCGGCCTTTGCGGCGGCGGCCCGGGCGACCGGCACTCCCGTCGGCGTGCACGTGAAGGTCGACACCGGCATGCACCGGGTCGGTGCCGCGCCCGCGGACCTGCCCGCCATCGTGGACGCGGTGGTGCGCGAGCCGATGCTGCAGCTCGAAGGCGTGTGGACACATCTGCCCGTGGCCGACGGTGTGCAGACCGACGACCGCGCCTACACCGATGGGCAGCTCGACCTCTTCGACCGCCTGGTGGCGGACCTGGCCGCCGACGGCATCGTCGCGCCCGTGGTCCACGCCGCCAACACGGCCGGCGCCGTCGCCTTCCCGCGCTCGCGCTACGACATGGTGCGCTGCGGCATCGGCCTCTACGGGTACCTGCCGGGACCCACGGTGGGCGAGGCCTTCGACGCGGAAGCCGGCGGCGAAGAGCTGTGCCCGGCCATGGCGCTCAAGGCGCGGGTGGTCGCCGTCCGCACGCTCGAACCCGGGGAGCGCCCGTCCTACGGCCGGCTGCGCCCGCTGCCGGCGCGCTCGCTCGTCGCGACGGTGCCCATCGGCTACGCCGATGGCGTGCCGCGGGCCCTGTTCGGCGCAGGCTTCGAGGTCCTCGTGGGCGGCGTTCGCCGGCCCCTGGCCGGCATGGTGACCATGGACCAGATCGTCGTCGACTGTGGCGACGACGACTCGGTGCGGCCCGGCGACGAGGTCGTGCTCCTCGGCAGCCAGGGAAACGAGGTCATCACGGCGGACGACTGGGCGGCCATGCTGGGAACCATCAGCTACGAGGTGGTGTGCGGCGTCGGACCGCGCATGCCGCGGGTGCTGGTCAACCGCCCCGACGCGCCCGGTGGCTGACGCCGACGTCCTGGAGCGGCTGCGCGTCACCGCGTCGACCTGCACCCGCTGCCCGCTGGCCGAGGGCCGGACCCAGGTCGTCTTCGGCGTGGGCAACCCGGCCGCCGACCTTCTCTTCGTGGGCGAGGGACCGGGTCGCGAGGAGGACCTGGCCGGCGAACCGTTCGTCGGCCGCTCGGGCAAGCTGCTCGACCGCCTGATGGGGGAGGAGATCGGGCTGACCAGGGCCGAGTGCTACGTCGCCAACGTCGTCAAGTGCCGGCCGCCCAACAACCGGGATCCGGCGCCGGCCGAGATCGAGGCGTGCCGGCCGTATCTCGCCGAGCAGATCACGCTCATCGACCCGGCCGTCATCGTGACGCTGGGGAACTTCGCCACCAAGTTGCTGCTCGAGTCCAGCCGCGGCATTCGCGAGCTGCGCGGACAGGTCTTCGAGCGGGGCCGGGCCCGGCTCGTCCCGACGTACCACCCGGCGTACGTGCTGCGCGCCGGCGGCGAGGCCATGGCCGAGATGCGCGCCGATCTCGTGCGGGCGAAGCGCCTGATGGCGGCGGGCCGGCCGTGAGCTGGCCGGTCGTCCGGACGACCGAGTCGCCCGCTGCCACCCAGGAGCTCGCCGGGCGGCTGGCGCGCCTGTGCCGCGCCGGCGACGTCGTGCTCCTGGTCGGCGACCTCGGAGCCGGCAAGACGGTCTTCGCCCAGGGCTTCGCCGCCGCGCTCGGCGTGGCGGGCCCGGTGACCAGCCCGACCTTCGCGCTGGTCCGCCACTACCGGTGCGGCGGGGGCAGCGCCGTCGGCAACCTCATCCACGCCGACGTGTACCGCACGAGCTCGGTGGACGAGGTGGCCGACCTCGCCCTGGCCGAGCTGGTGGAGGAGGACGCCGTGGCGCTCGTCGAGTGGGGTGACCTGGCCGCGCCGGCGTTGGGGGAGAGCGCGCTCGAGGTGACGCTCGAGGTCCCCGACGCGCTGGGGTCTCCCGAGCGGCGCGTCGTCACCATCGTGGGGCGGGGTCGCTTCAGGGATCGGGCGGACGAGGCCGCAGCGGCGCTCGAGCCGGTGCCCGGGGGCCGGGCGCCGTGAGTGCCGAAGGGGTCGCGCCGCTCGCCATCGTGGCCATCGAGACGGCGACCGAGACGGTCGGCGTGGCCGTGCGGACGACGGCGGGCGTGCAGGCCGAGCTCACGCTGACCGGCCGGCGCCGCCACGTCGAGACGCTCACGCCGGCCCTCGAGCACCTGCTCGTCCAGGTGGGGCTGGTCCCGGGCGATCTGGGCGTCGTCGCGGTCGATATCGGCCCGGGCCTCTTTACCGGCCTGCGGGTCGGCGTCGCGGCGGCCAAGGGCCTGGCGCAGTCCCTCGACATCGGGGTCGTCGGGGCGACCAGCCTCGACATCCTCACGGCCGGGGCGGTCGCGGCGGGACACCGGGGCCTGGTCCTGGCCTGCGTCGACGCCCGCCGGGGCGAGGTGTTCGCGGCCGTGCGCGAGCTCGATGCGACGGGGGTGGTGGTGGCGGAGCCCGTTGTGCCCGCCCTGTTCGCACCACCCGACCTGGTGGACACGCTGCACGGGCTGCACGGGCTGCACGGGCTGCACGGGCTGCACGGGCTGCACGGCCCGGGGGGTCAGGGCGGTCAGGCCGGCGCACGGGTGCTCGCCATCGGCGACGGCGCGCTCCGCTACGCCGAGGCCCTGGGGGCGGCGCCCGGTGTCGACACGGCGGCGCCGGCCCTCTCCTTCCCACCGCCGGCGGCGCTCCTCGGCCTCGCGCTCGGCGCGGGTGGCCGGAGGAGAATCGCCGGTCGACGCCGGGTTGCGTCGTTCCCCTCTACATGCGCGAAGCGGACGCAACGAGCAACTTTGCCCGCGCGGAACGGGCCTGAGGCGGTGCCGGCGTGAGCGTGCGTCTCGAGAAGCTCAAGCGGCGGGACCTGCGCCAGCTGCTGCGCATCGAGAGCGTGGTCTTCCCGGAGCCGTGGTCTCCCGCGGTCTTCCATTCCGAGCTGGCGCTGCGCAAGGGCCGCTTGTACCGGGCCGCCTGGGACGGCGAGGAGATGGCGGGCTACATCGGGTTCATGATCGTCGACGACGAGGCGCACATGACGACGATCGCCACCGCCCCGGCCTACCAGCGCACCGGCATCGCCACCACGATGATCGTCGACGGCGTCCGTGCGCTGCTGGCCGACGGGGTCAAGCACCTCTCGCTCGAGGTGGCGTCCAACAACGAACCGGCGCAGGCGCTGTACCGGCGCTTCGGGTTCGCCCCTGTCGCTGTGCGCAAGGGCTACTACCCGGTGACGGGTCAGGACGCGATCGTCATGTGGGTCTACGACGTCGACACCGAGGAGTACGCGCAGCGACTGGAGGAACTGGCCGCGACGGGCATGGCGGTCGAGGACGGCCGTTCGCGTCGAGCGGACCGGGCCCCGAACCGAGAGGATTGGCTATGGCAGATCTCGCATTCGTCGACCGCCTGGCCGCGGCCGACCATCACCTCGCCGTCTTCACTACCACCCGGCTCGACGGCACCGTCCACGCGTCGGTCGTGAGCGCCGGCGTCATCGCCGACCCGGTCGACGGGTCTCCCGGTGTGGCCGCCGTGCTGGGCGGAGGCTCCCGCAAACTCGGCCTGCTCCGGCGGAGCGGCCGGGCCACGCTGGTGTTCAAGCACGGCCACGAGTGGGCCGCTGTCTCGGGGCCGGTGCGCCTGGTCGGGCCCGACGACGGCGCCGAGCACGGGCTGGACGTGCCCGGCACCATCCGGTCGGTCTTCAAGGCGGCCGGGGGCACCCACGAGGACTGGGCGGAGTTCGACCGGGTGATGGCGGCGGACCGCCGTTGCGCCGTCTTCGTGCGCGCGGAGGTGATCTCGTCGAACCCGGGCCGGGGCTGACGTGCCCGGCCGCCGCGGCGTCGCCCGTAGGGTGAACGTCGTCCGAACCGGCGCTCGCCCCCACGGCCGGCCGTCACGAGAGGAGCCCGCACCATGGAAACCATCGCGCTCGGAACCGAGGGTCTGATCGTCTCGCGCCAGGGGCTCGGCTGCATGGGCATGTCGGACTTCTACGGTCCCGGCGACGACGACGAGTCGACGGCCACCATCCACCGGGCGCTCGACCTCGGCGTGACCTTCTTCGACACCTCCGACATGTACGGGCCGCACACCAACGAGCTGCTCGTCGGCCAGGCGCTGGCCGGGCGCCGCGACGAGGCCATCATCGCCACCAAGTTCGGCATCGTGCGCGATCCCGGGTACCCGGCCAGGCGGTCCGTCAACGGCCGGCCCGAGTACGTGCGCCAGGCCTGCGACGGGTCGCTCTCCCGGCTCGGCGTCGACCACATCGACCTCTACTACCAGCACCGGGTCGACCCCGACACGCCGATCGAGGAGACCGTCGGGGCGATGGCCGAGTTGGTGGCCCAGGGCAAGGTCCGCTATCTCGGCCTGTCGGAGGCGGCGCCGGCCACCATCCGCCGGGCCCACGCCGTGCACCCGATCTCGGCGCTGCAGACCGAGTACTCGGTCTGGTCGCGCGACCCCGAGCAGGAGATCCTGCCGACGCTGCGCGAGCTCGGCATCGGCTTCGTCCCCTACAGCCCGCTGGGGCGGGGCTTCCTCACCGGGACGATGCGCTCGCTCGACGACCTCCACGAGAGCGACTTCCGCCACCACCAGCCCCGCTTCCACGGCGACAACCTGCCGGACAACATCGCCATCGTCGAGGTGATCGACCAGCTCGCGTCGGCCAAGGGCTGCACGCCGGCGCAGGTGGCGCTGGCCTTCGTGCACGCCGCGGGGCGCGACACCGCCCCCATCCCGGGCACCAAGCGGCGCCGCTACCTGGAGGAGAACGTGGCGGCCCTCGACGTGGAGCTGACCGAAGAGGAGCTCGCCATCCTCGACCGGGTGGCCCCGGCCCGGGGCGAGCGCTACGCCGACATGTCCCCCGTCAACCGGTAGGAGACGTCGCCGGGCGCCGGCCCATGACAGCGGCCGGCCGGGTCCCTAGGGTGGCCTTCGAAATCGGCACAAGGAGGCTCCCCATGGCCAAGTACTTGCTCGAAGTGACGTACTCACTCGACGGGATCAGGGGGGTGAAGGCCCACGGCGGCTCGGCCCGTGCCGCGGCCGCGGCCGCCCTGGTCGAGAGCCTGGGCGGCACGCTCGAGTGCTTCTACTTCGCCTTCGGGGGCTCCGACGTCTTCGCCATCGCCGACCTGCCCGACAACGAGGCGGTGGCGGCCGCCGCCCTGGCGGTCAGCGGCAGCGGCGTGGGCACGACACGCACGGTGGTGCTGCTCACGCCGAGCGAGATGGACGCCGCCGCCCAGAAGCAGCTCACCTATTCGCCGCCCGGAAGCTGAGGCGGCCCGGGCGCGGCGCCGGCCGTCAGTCCGGCGCGCACCACGTCCTGCCCCGCGCACAGCTCGTGCAGCGTCGCGCTGACGGTGCCGAGGGGATCGCTGGCCGCGATCTCGGCCGCCAGCGCCTGGGCCCGCTCCCGGTACGACGGCCGCTCGAGGACGCGGTGCACGGCCCGGGCAACCATCGCCTGCGACGGCCGGCCGGTGTGCAGGTCGATGCCGGCGCCGGACCACTGCACGCGGGCGGCCACCTCGGGCTTGTCCTCGCTGTCGCCCGCCACCACGAGCGGCACGCCGTGGGCCAGCGCCTGCTGCACCCCGCCGTAGCCGCCGTTGGTCACCATGGCGTCCGCATGGGGGAGCAGGAGCTGGTGGGGGATGAAGCGCTCGAGGCGAACGTTGGCCGGCAGGCCCGGTCGCAGCGGCCCCGGGTCGGGACCGCCGGTGGTGGCCACGACGAGCACGTCGTCGCGCGCCAGCGCCCGGGCGGTCAGCCCGAGGAGGCGGCCCAGGTCCGCGTTGTCGAGCGTGCCCTGGGTCACGTGCACGACCCGCCGCTCGTCCTCGAGCTCGCCCCACCAGGATGGCGTCTCGAAGGACGACGACGGCGGGACCAGGATCGGCCCGACGAAGCGGACGGAGGGCGCCAGGTCCGAGCGCGGGTACTCGAAACCCGCCACCGTCGCCTGCAGGTAGGCGTCGACCATCTTGGACTGCAGGTCGACGACGTACCCCTCGAAGCCGGGTGAGCCGGCCTCGGCCAGGCGCCTTTGGGCGAAGCGTCCGATGTCGGCCATGACGACGTGCTCCGTGGCCCAGTTCAGGACCACGTTGCGCGCCCGGTGCAGCGGTCCGTGGCCGGGCTGGAACCCGACCCCGAACGGCGCGGTGTCGCGACTTGACGAGGCATAGGGCATCACGCCGATGCAGGCCAGTGCGGGCCGCGCCCCGCGGGGGCCGAGGGCGAGGGGGAGGGCGCCGAAGAACATGCAGTCGACCACGACGCAGTCGGCGGCGAAGCCCTCGAGGATGGCGCGCAGGTCGCGGGACTGGCCCGGGATGGGCCCGATGAAGATTCGGCGCAGGTCGTCCCTCACACCGCGCACGCCGCGGGTGGACGACGACTCGCGTTCGGGGTTGGCCACCATCAGGTCGTGAGCGTCGTCGTCCGCCGCGAAGGGCACGAACGAGGCGCCCGTCGCCTCCACCATGTCGCGGTAGTGCGCCGTGGTGAAGAAGACGACGTCGTGGCCGTCCCCGATCAGGCGGCGGGCCAGCGCCAGCAGCGGCGCCGTGTGGCCCAGGGCCGGTGTGGTGCACAACACGAAGCGCCGGGGCCGGGCCGGCGCGACCGGTACCGGATGCGCCACGTCCGTCACGGCGCCACGTCGGTCACGCCGCCCCGTCGGTCACTGCGCCACCACGGCGCCGCTCCAGGGCGGGAGGGTCAGGGAGCCTTCAGGGCGAGATCCCTCGAGCGCGCGCTCGATGCTCACCGTGACCGTGCCGCGCACCTCGCCGAACGTCGCGGGCGCCCCGGACAGGTTGAGCAGCACCGCGGTGTCCTCGCCCCGCGCGTAGGCCCAGGTGTTCTCGGGCGAGGGCAGCGACCGGTACGACCCGACGGCGAGTGCCGCGCTGGCGCGCCGCGCCATGATCACCCGCCGGCACAGCTCGAGCACCGAGTCCGGGTCGCCCTCCTGGTCGGCCACGTTGCACTGCGCCGGGTCGGCCATGGGCAGCCAGGTGCGCACGCTGGGTGGGCTGAACCCGCCCCCCGGCTGGGCGTTCCACGGCATCGGCGTCCGCTCGGCGTCGCGTCCCTTGTAGTAGGGCCAGAACCGGGCGCCGACCTCGTCGAGCACGTCGTCCCGCTCGATCGGTCCGTCGACCAGTCCGATCTCGTCACCCTGGTAGAGGAACGGCGTCCCCCGCAGCGTGAGGAGGATCAGCAGGGCCACCTTCACCTTGGCCGGGTCGCCGGCCGCCCAGCGGGTGGCCAGCCGCGACACGTCGTGGTTGGAGGCGGTCCAGATCGGCCATGCGGCCTCGGGGAGCAATGCCTCGGTGCCCTCGACGACGCTCCGCAGGGCGGCGGCCTCGAACGGCGCGTTGATGAACACGAAGTTGAAGCCGCCGTGCAGCTCGTCGCGCCCGTCGCCGTAGAACTGCATCAGTGTGGTCAGCTGCTCCACGTTGGTCTCGCCGATGAGGAGCCGCTCGGGCTCGTAGGAGTCCGCGATGGTGCGCCAGCGGCGAAGGATGTCATGGGCCTCGGGGCGGTCGGTGTTGTAGACGGCACGCTGGCCCATGAACTGCTGGTCCAAAGGATCGTCCTCGGTGGCCGGCGGGTTGTCGCGCAGCTCCTTGTCCTTGATCATCATGTTGCACACGTCGATCCGGAACCCCGCCACGCCGCGGTCCCACCAGAAGCGCACGATGTCGTCGAACTCGCGCCGCACGTCTTCGTTCCACCAGTTGAGATCCGGTTGGGCCGCCTCGAAGTTGTGCAGGAAGTACTGGCCGCTCGCTTCGTCGAGCTGCCAGGCGGGGCCGCCGAAGATGCTGGCCCAGTTGTTGGGCAGGCTCCCGTCGGGCTTGGGATCGGCCCACACGTAGTAGTCACGGTGGGCCGAGCCCCGCCCGCTCAGCGCATCGACGAACCACGGATGCTGGTCGCTGGTGTGGTTGGGCACCAGGTCCATGAGGATGCGGATGCCCCGTCGACCCGCCTCCCGCACCAGGTTGTCGAGGTCGTCGAGCGTCCCGAAGGCGGGGTCGATGTCGCGGTAGTCCGACACGTCGTAGCCCCAGTCGCGGTTGGGCGAGCAGGTGACGGGCGACAGCCACACACCGTCGACGCCGAGGTCGGCCAGGTGGTCGAGCTTGGAGACGATGCCGGCCAAGTCGCCCACCCCGTCACCGTTGGAGTCGGCGTACGAGCGGGGATAGATCTGGTAGAAGACGCCGCCCTGCCACCAGTGGTCGGGGTCGCTCTTCGGGCTCGCTGGCGGCATCTGTGGTTCCCTTCGCGTGGCGTCGGTCGCCCGGAGCGTATCGACACCCGCCGCCGACGGGCGCTCCCGCGACGCCGTCCGTGACTACACGCCGCCGCTCACTGACGAGCCGGCACCCCCGCCGCCGATGCGCGGACGGCACCAGTCCGGCCGGCAGCCCTCCGTTCCCCGGGGTCCGCCAGGACCCCCACTTCCCGCGGTCGCCGGACGGGTTGTGCCCGCCCCGCCCCACCGCGCGCCCACACACCCGGCCGCCCGCGCACCCGCCCGCCCGCCGTCCTCTCGACGCCCCGGCGACGCCTTGTCCGGGCCCTCCCGCCGCCCATGTTCGAGCCCTCCCGCCGCCCATGTTCGGGCCCTCCCGCTTTGCGCCCTTGCCAGCCCGGCCGCAGCCTTCTATAGTTGGCACTCGCAACCCGAGAGTGCTAACGAGCGCCAAGGAGGCCCGTTCAACATGAAGCTGCACCCCCTCGATGACCGGATCGTCGTCCGCCCCGGCGAGTCCGAGGAGACGACCGCGTCCGGCCTGGTCATCCCCGACACGGCCAAGGAGAAGCCCCAGCAGGGCGAGGTGATCGCCGTCGGCCCGGGCCGCCGCTCCGAGGACACCGGCGAGCTGATCCCCATGGATGTCAAGGTGGGCGACACCGTCGTCTACTCGAAGTACGGAGGCACCGAGTACATCCTCGAAGGCGAGGACGTCCTCATCCTGACGACCCGGGACGTGCTGGCCAAGCTGGCCTAGCCGGCTCTGCCCGCCGCCCCGGTGACCGCCGGGCCCGGCGCGGCGGCATCACCTTTTTTCCATCTGACACACGAGGACTCGAGAGGAGTTCGACACAGTCATGCCCAAGATCCTGAAGTTTGACGAGTCCGCCCGCCGTGGGCTCGAGGCCGGCGTCAACAAGCTGGCCGACACCGTCAAGGTCACCCTGGGGCCCAAAGGCCGCAACGTGGTGATCGAGAAGAAGTTCGGCGCCCCCACCATCACCAACGACGGCGTGTCCATCGCCCGTGAGGTCGAGCTCGACGACCCGTTCGAGAACATGGGTGCCCAGCTGGTCAAGGAGGTCGCCACCAAGACCAACGACGTGGCCGGTGACGGCACCACCACCGCGACGGTGCTGGCCCAGTCCCTCATCACCGAGGGCCTGCGCAACGTGGCGGCCGGTGCCAGCCCGACCGGGCTCAAGAAGGGCATTGAGAAGGGCGTCAAGGCCGCCGTCGACAACCTGGCCAAGCAGTCCAAGGACGTCGGCGGCAAGACGGAGATCGCCCAGGTGGCCTCCATCTCGGCGGCCGATCCCGCCATCGGCGACGTGCTGGCCGACGCCATCGACAAGGTCGGCAAGGACGGCACGGTGACCGTCGAGGAGTCCAACACCTTCGGGATCGAGCTCGAGCTCACCGAGGGCATGCAGTTCGACAAGGGCTTCCTCTCGCCGTACTTCGTGACCGACGCCGAGCGGCAGGAAGCGGTGCTCGACGAGCCCTCCATCCTGTTCTTCAACTCGAAGATCAGCGCGGTGCACGACCTGGTGCCGGTGCTCGAGAAGGTCATGCAGAGCGGCAAGCCGTTGCTGATCATCGCCGAGGACGTCGAGGGCGAGGCCCTCGCCACCCTCGTGGTCAACAAGATCCGTGGCACCTTCACCTCGGTCGCCGTCAAGGCCCCGGGCTTCGGCGAGCGGCGCAAGGAGATGCTGCAGGACATGGCCGTCCTCACCGGCGCCCAGGTCATCAGCGAGGAGATCGGCCTCAAGCTCGAGAACGCGACGATCGACCTGCTGGGCAGCGCCCGCCGGGTCATCGTGACCAAGGACGACACCACGATCGTCGAAGGTGCCGGCTCGTCCGAAGAGGTCAAGGGCCGGGTGGCGCAGATCAAGCGCGCCATTGAGGACACCGACTCGGACTGGGACCGCGAGAAGTTGCAGGAGCGCCTGGCCAAGCTGGCCGGAGGCGTCGCCGTGGTCAAGGTCGGCGCCGCCACCGAGGTGGAGCTCAAGGAGAAGAAGCACCGCATTGAGGACGCGCTGTCCGCCACCCGCGCCGCAGTGGAGGAGGGCATCGTGGCCGGCGGTGGCACAGCGTTGATCCGGGCCCGGAAGGCGGTCAACACCCTGGCCGACTCGCTCGAGGGCGACGAGGCGACCGGTGCCCGCATCGTGGCCCGTTCGCTCGAGGAGCCCCTGCGCTGGATCGCCTTCAACGCCGGTCTCGAGGGCGCCGTCCTCGTGAGTCAGGTGGAGGCGGCCAAGGGTGACCACGGCCTCAACGCCGCCACCGGGGAGATCGAGGACCTGGTCAAGGCCGGGATCATCGATCCGGCCAAGGTGACCCGCTCCGCGCTGCAGAACGCGGCCTCCATCGCCGGCCTGCTGCTCACCACCGAGGCCCTCGTGGCCGACAAGCCCGAGAAGGTGGACGCCGCTGCGGCGGCCGCCGCCATGGGCGGTATGGGCGGCATGGGTGGCATGGGCGGGATGATGTAACCCCTGCACTCATTTTTTGGACCCGGAGCGTTACTGTTCCGGATGTGTCGGGCATCGCGGCCGGGCCTCAGGGCCCGGCTGCGGCGCGTCCGGGGGGCCGTGATCGAGACGGCACGGTCACGCGTGGCCGTGGCCGTGCGCGACCGCCCGGGTCACGCGTGGCCGTGCGCGACAGCCCGGGTCACACGTGGGCGTGGACGACGGCGCGGTAGTTGGTGCTCGGTGCCGACCGCTTCGGACTCGGTACGCCCCCGATGCGGCGCCCCAGCTGTGTCCGCAGCCCCGGGGCCGGCTCGGGCGGGGCGGGAGGGGGTCCGACCACCGTGTCCACCCGTGAGAAGCCCGCCGCCCGGCACAGGTTGTGCAGCGCCTCGATCGTCGGCACGTACCAGTTGCCGAAGTCGGTGCGCAGCGAGCTGCCGGCGTGGAACTGGAGCAGCGCCTCGTGGTCGAGCCCGTTGATGTGCACCGCCTCGGTCTCGATCACTGCCACCTCGTTGGTGACCGAGCGCACGCGTTCGAGGCAGGTGAGCGGCTCCTTCATGTGGTACAGCACCCCCAGGTAGAGCACCACGTCGAACTGCCCCAGCTCGTCCAGGTCGATCCTCTGGAAGTCGCCCACCACCGGTGTGACCTTCGAGGACAGTGCCGCCGACGCGAACTCGAAGCCCCGCCGCCCCGGGAGGTCCGGCCGCCAGAAGTCCGTCTCGTCGCGTGACTGGTCGGGCAGCGTGCCGTTGTGCATGCACTCGGACCAGTAGACGCCACGCGCCACGAAATCGACGCCCCAGGCGTAGTGGTCCAGCGCCACCACCTGGCTCGCCCCGGCCCGCTCGGCCAAGAAGGAGAACTTGCCGTCCCAGGCACCGATGTCGAGCACGCTGCGCCCCGAGACGTCGGGAATGACGTCGGCCGAGGTCTCCTGGACGCTTATGCCCTTGGTCACGACACCATTTCCGAGATCGATGCTGTGGTACCACCCGAACGCGTCGGCCTGTGCCTGCAAGTCCGCCGGAGACGTCATGGGGCGAGAGCGTAGCGAGGCCGCGGGGGCCCCGGACACGCCACGGTGGTCCTGACGCCCACCATTAGCGTGACGGTGATGTCCCGGCCGGTTCCTTCCCAGGTGATCCCCCGCCCCCCCGCCTGGCGGCCCGGGGGCCCCGCGCCCTGGGCGGAAGTGCCGCGACCGCAGCGGACCGGGATCGGCATCGACCGGGTGCTGGCCGCACTCGACGCGCTCGGCCAACGCGGTCCGGTGCCCGAGGGCCTCGGCCCGGACCGCGTGTTCGGGCCGGGCACTCTGGTCAACGAGACCGCGGCGCCGGAGCCGCGCCAGGTCAATGCGGGCGTCCTGGCCGCGCTCTTCGAGGAGGAAGGCGAGGCCCGGCTGATCCTGACCCGGCGCTCCTCGGGCCTGCGGACGCACAAGGGCGAGGTCAGCTTCCCCGGTGGCCGGCTGAACGAGGGGGAGGACCCGGCCTCGGCCGCCGTGCGCGAGGCGTACGAGGAGATCGCGCTCGACCCGGCCCTGGTGACGACGGTCGGCTGGATCCACCCCGTCATGACAATGGTCTCGGCCTCGCTGATCATGCCGGTGCTCGCCACCGTGCCCGCCCGGCCCCACCTGGTGCCGAGTCCGCTCGAGGTCGAGCGCGCCTTCGACGTCTCGCTGTCCGAGCTGGCCGATCCCGGGATCTTCCACGAGGAGCGTTGGAGCATGCCCGGCCTCACCATCCCCGGCACCGACGACAACTCCTTCGCGGTCTGGTTCTTCGAGATCTCGGGCGAGATGATCTGGGGCGCCACGGCCCGCATGATCCACGAGTTGCTCAGCGTCGTCCTGACCGGCCGGAGCGGGATCTCGACGACGTGACGAACGGAGGGGCCGCCACGACGGACGTCAGGCGCCGAAGCTGACCGAGAGACGGCCGAGCGGGCCGAACGTGACGTCGATTCGGTCGCCCGGCGCGACGCAGACGGGCGCCACGAGTGAGCCGGCGATGATGCGCTGCCCAGGTTCGAGCGTGGCGCCGTGGGCGGCGAGGAACCGCTGTACGAAGGCGACGGTCGTGGCGGGGTCCTCGGCCAGTTGACCGTCGGCGACGACCGCTCCCGCCACCTTCACCGTGGCCGCCACCGTCCAGGGGTCGGCGCCCGGCACCTCCGTCCCGAAGACGACGCCGCGCTGGAAGACGTTGCCGGCCAGGATGGCCTCGAGGTCGTCGAAGGGCAGGTCGAGGTCCACCAGCTCGAGCGCGGGTGCGAGCCCGTCAATCTCGCCGCGCTCTCCCACCCGGATGGCGACCTCGACCTCGACGGCGGGAGCGGTCCAGCCCGACAGCGAGACGGTGGCGCCGTCGGCGGTCACCCCCAGGTCGACGAGGTAGCCCACCACGGGCTCGTGCAACCCGAAGTGCTGTTGGATGCCCGGCGTGTTGAACCCGATCTTCCAGCCGACCGCCGACGCGCCGCCGGCCAGCTCGGCGTCCCGGCGCGCCAGGAGCGCGGCCATGCCCCGGGTGATGGCGACGGCGGAGTCCTGGTCCGGCACGAGGAGGAGTCTCGCGCTGGAGCCGGGGTGGAGCGGGGTGCGCCGTCCCTGGTCGGTCCGCCGGCACGGTTCCGGCAGCACCGGGGCGGCGGCCACCCGGCGCGAATTCGCGTGAGATCGGGACCGGAGGAGAGCCTGGGGAGGAGCACGCAGGGAGTAACATGGGGTTTCGTCGGCGTGTCGGTCCGGCGTTCGCAGTCGAGTCGCAGAGACAGGCCGGCGTGGTTCGTGAGCCGCACCGGCCCCCACGAATGCCGGAGGGCGAACTAGTGGCAGACATCGAGATCGGCATCTTCAAGTCGGGACGGCAGGCCTACGGCTTCGACGACATCGCGATCGTCCCGAGCCGCCGGACCCGCGACCCCGAGGACGTCGACGTCTCGTGGGAGATCGACGCCTACCGCTTCGACCTGCCCGTGCTGGGCGCCGCCATGGACGGTGTCATGAGCCCGACCACGGCCATCGAGCTCGGGAAGCTGGGGGGCCTGGGCGTCCTCAACCTCGAGGGACTGTGGACCCGTTACGAGGACCCCGTGCCGCTCTTCGACGAGATCCGCGAGCTGGACGACGACAAGGCGACGGCGCGCATGCAGCAGATGTACCAGGAGCCGATCGTCCCCGAGCTGGTGACCGCCCGCATCCGGCAGATGAAGGAGGCCGGCATCACCACGGCCGCCTCGGTGACCCCGCAGCGCACGGAGTCGCTGGCCCCGGCCATCCTGGCCGCCGAGCTCGACGTGCTCGTGATCCAAGGCACCGTCGTCTCCGCCGAGCACGTGTCGAAGACCACCGAGCCGCTCAACCTGAAGCGCTTCATCCGGGAGTTCGACATCCCGGTGATCGTGGGTGGTTGCGCCTCCTACCAGGCGGGCCTGCACCTGATGCGCACCGGTGCCGTCGGCGTCCTGGTCGGCGTCGGGCCGGGCAACGCATGCACCACCCGCGGCGTGCTCGGCCTGGGCGTGCCCCAGGCCACCGCCATCGCCGACGTGGCCGGCGCCCGCATGCGCCACCTGGACGAGACGGGCGTCTACGTGCACGTCATCGCCGACGGCGGGATGTCCAAGGGGGGGGACATCGCCAAGGCCATCGCCTGCGGTGCCGACGCCGTCATGTTGGGCTCGCCGCTGTCGTCCGCCGTCGAGGCCCCCGCCCGGGGCTTCCACTGGGGCATGGCCACGTTCCACCCCACGCTGCCCCGCGGGGCGCGGGTACGCACGTCGGTGCGGGGGAGCCTGCGCGAGATCCTGCTCGGCCCCGCCCACGAGAACGACGGCCGCATGAACCTGTTCGGCGCGCTGCGCACCGCCATGGCCACCTGCGGCTACGAGACGGTGAAGGAGTTCCAGAAGGCCGAGGTCATGGTCGCCCCGTCGCTGCAGACCGAGGGGAAGTTCTTCCAGCGGTCCCAGGGCGTGGGCATGGGCCACTGAGCCCGATGAGCCTGCGCCCCCTGCGCGCGCGTCGGTGACCGACACCGTCCTCGTCGTCGACTTCGGGGCCCAGTACGCCCGCCTGATTGCCCGCCGGGTGCGCGAGTCGCACGTCTACTCCGAGATCGTCCCGGCCAGCATCTCGGTCGACGAGATCCGGAAGCGGGCGCCCAAGGGCATCATCTTCAGCGGCGGGCCCAAGTCCGTGTACGAGTCGCCGGCGCCCACCATCGACCCGGCCGTCTACGAGCTCGGCGTCCCCATCCTGGGCCTCTGCTACGGCGCGCAGCTCATGGCGCTGCAGCTGGGCGGCACGGTGTCGCGCACCGGACAGGGCGAGTACGGCCGCACCGAGTTGTCGTTCCGGGGCGCCTCGCCCCTCTGCCCGGACTGGCCGGCCACCTCGAGCGTGTGGATGAGCCACGGCGACGCCATCACCGCCGTGCCCGCCGGCTTCAGCGCCACCGCCTCCAGCCCCGGCGCCCCGGTGGCCGCCATGCACGACCCGGAGCGCCGCCTCTTCGGGCTGCAGTTCCACCCCGAGGTGGTGCACACCGACCGCGGGAGCGAGGTGTTCGACCACTTCCTGATCGACGTGTGCGGCTGCCTCCCCGAGTGGACCCACGTCTCCATCATCGAGCAGCAGGTGGCGGCGGTGCGGGCGCAGGTGGGCGGCGACCGGGTCCTGTGCGCGCTCAGCGGCGGTGTGGACTCGGCCGTGGCGGCGGCGCTCGTGCACAAGGCGGTGGGCGACCAGCTCACCTGTGTCTTCGTCGACACCGGGCTCATGCGCTCGGGTGAGGCGGACCAGGTCGAGGACACCTTCCGGCGCCAGTTCAAGGTCGACCTCGTGCACGTGAAGGCGGCCGACCGCTACTTCGCCGCGCTGGAGGGGGTGACCGATCCCGAGCGCAAGCGCAAGATCATCGGCGAGCTCTTCATCCGCATCTTCGAGGAGGTGGCACGGGATCTCGGCGCCGGTCCCGAGGCCGAGGCCAGGGTCGATCCAAAGTCCGAGGCCGGGCTCGAGGTCGATCTCGAGGCCGCGGGCCCCCGCTTCCTGGTGCAGGGGACCTTGTACCCCGACGTGATCGAGTCCGGGAGCGACACCGCAGCCAACATCAAGTCGCACCACAACGTGGGCGGTTTGCCCGACGACCTCGCCTTCGAGCTCGTCGAGCCTCTGCGCCTCCTGTTCAAGGACGAGGTGCGCGCCGTGGGCGAGGAGCTCGGCCTGCCCCACGAGATCGTGTGGCGCCAACCCTTCCCGGGCCCGGGCCTCGGCGTGCGCATCATCGGCGAGGTGACTCCGGAGCGGGCCGAGATCCTGCGCAACGCCGACGCCGTCGTGGTCGAGGAGATCCGCCGGGCCGGTCTCTACCGCGAGCTGTGGCAGAGCTTCGCCGTACTGCCGGCAGTCCGCACCGTCGGGGTGATGGGTGACGGCCGCACCTACGCCTACCCCATAGTGATCCGGGCGGTCACCAGCGACGACGCCATGACGGCGGACTGGGCCCGGCTGCCGTACGACCTGGTCGAGCGCATCGCCTCGCGCATCATCAACGAGGTGGAGGGCGTCAACCGGGTGGCTCTCGACGTCACGTCGAAACCGCCCGGGACCATTGAGTGGGAGTGACCACCGCGACGGAGAGCGGCGAGCACGGGCGGCTGTTCGACATCTCGGACGACGAAGCCGGTGCTGCGGCGGCTGCGAGCGACCATCCGGTCGACGAGCCGGTCGATGCCATCACCGAGGGTGCCGACGACGGTCGCCGTCGCCGTCGGCGTACCGCCGCCGCGTCGGGTGCCTTCTCGGGTCGCCCCGCTGCGCTGGTCGACGACCTGACCCTGCCCCAACGGGCCGCGGTCGAGCACCGTGGTGGTCCGTTGCTGATCATCGCCGGTGCCGGTTCGGGCAAGACGCGTGTGCTGACCCGGCGCATCGCCCACCTGCTCGCCACGGGGGACGCGCCACCCTGGGGCATCCTGGCCATCACCTTCACCAACAAAGCTGCCGAAGAGATGCGCACGCGGGTGGCCGACCTGGTCGGCCCGCCGGCCGAGAAGATGTGGGTCTCCACCTTCCACTCCGCCTGCCTGCGCATCCTGCGTTCCAACGCGGACCGGCTGGGCTACCGCTCCGCGTTCACCGTCTACGACGACACCGACTCGCGGCGCCTCATCGAGATGATCACGGCCGAGCTCGGCTTCGACCAGAAACGGCTTCCCTCCCGCGCCGTACAGGCGGTGATCGGCCAGGCCAAGTCGGAGCTGGTGGACTTCGAGACCTTCCGGGAGGACGCCCACAGCGGACCCGACCCGTTCCGCAAGCGCATCGCCGACGTCTACACGCAGTACCAGGAGCGACTGCTGGCGGCCAACGCGCTCGACTTCGACGACCTGCTGATGGTGACGGCGAACCTGCTCCAGGCCTGCGACGACGTGCGGGCTGCCTACCAGGAGCGGTTCCGGCACATCCTGGTCGACGAGTTCCAGGACACCAACCACGCCCAGAACGAGATCGTCAAGCTGCTCGGCGAGGCCCACGGCAACGTCTGCGTCGTGGGCGACTCGGACCAGTCGGTTTACCGCTGGCGGGGTGCGGACATCCGCAACATCTTGGAGTTCGAACGGGCGTTCCCCAACGTGACCACCATCATGTTGGAGCAGAACTTCCGCTCCACCCAGACGATCCTCGATGCGGCCAACGCCGTCATCGCCAACAACATCGGTCGCCAGCCCAAGGAGCTCTTCACCGTCGGCGACACCGGCGGCCCGGTGAAGCGGTACCGGGCCGAGGACGAGCGCGACGAGGCGGCGTGGGTCTCGAGCGAGATCCTGCGCCTGCACGCGTCGGAGGGGCTGACGTGGGGCGACTTCGCCGTCTTCTACCGCACCAACGCGCAGAGCCTGCCGCTCGAGACGTCCATGAAGTTCACCGGGATCCCCTACAAGGTCGTGGGCGGCGCCAAGTTCTACGACCGCAAGGAGATCAAGGACGTCCTGGCCTACATCCGTGTCCTCGCCAACCCCGACGACGAGGTGTCGGCCCGGCGCATCGTCAACGTCCCCAAGCGCGGCATCGGTGACACGTCGGTCGCCCGGATGGCCGCCTGGGCCCAGGTGAACCACGTCCCGTTCAGCGACGCCATCGACCGCGGCGCCGACGTCGGGCTCTCGGGCAAGGCCCTGAAGGGTGCGGAGGTCCTGTCCAGGACACTGGCGGAGCTGCGCCCGCTGGTGCAGACGGTCAACCCGGCCGACTTCGTCCAGCTGGTGGCCGACCGCACCGGGTACCTGGCCGAGCTGGTGGCCGAGCACACCCACGAGGCGGACGGGCGGATCGAGAACCTGGCCGAGTTGGCCACCCAGGCCGGCGATTTCGATGACGTCACCGGGTTCCTCGAGACGGTGGCGCTGGTGGCGGACTCCGACGAGCTCGACAGCGACGGCACCCGCGTCTCCCTGATGACGTTGCACACCGCCAAGGGCCTGGAGTACCCCGCCGTCTTCGTGGTGGGGCTCGAAGAGGGGATCTTCCCGCACTTCCGCTCCCTGGCCGAGCCGAGCGAGCTGGAGGAGGAGCGCCGTCTCTTCTACGTCGGTATCACCCGGGCCCGCCAGCACCTCGCGATTTCGCACGCCTGGTCGCGCACCACCTGGGGGCGCACCCAACCGGCCATGCCGAGCCGCTTCGTCACCGAGGTGCCGTCCCACCTCGTCGACGACGTCGGCCTCGGCTCGCCCCGCCACGGCACGGGCTACGACGCGCTGTCGGGCGAGGAGCACCTGCCCGGGGCCACCTTCGCCCCGGCCGTCCCGCTGGCCGCCCGCGCCGCCGGTTCGGCCAAGGCGGCGCCCCGGGGCAGCACGGGGGCCGAGGACCTCGGGCTGGTGGCCGGCGACGCCGTCGTGCACGACCACTGGGGCCACGGCATCGTGGTCAGCGCCAAGGGCGAGGGGTCGCGAGCCCAGGCCACCGTGGACTTCGATTCCGTGGGGAAGAAGAACCTGCTGCTCACGGCCACGCCGCTGCGGCGGGCTTGAGCAGGCCCGGTCTGGCGCCCGCACCAGGGCATCCGTATTCTTGGACCCGCATGAAACGTCCGTACAGGGTGGTCGTGGCCAAGCCCGGCCTGGACGGGCACGACCGGGGGGCCAAGGTCATCGCCCGGGCGCTGCGCGACAGCGGGTTCGAGGTCGTCTACACCGGCCTGCACCAGACCCCCGAGCAGGTGGCCCAGGCCGTCGTGCAGGAGGACGCCGACGCCGTGGGTCTCTCGCTGCTCTCGGGGGCCCACCTCACCCTGGTGCCCCGGGTGATCAAGCTGCTGGCCGACGCCGGCCGCGGGGACGTGCTCGTGATCGTGGGCGGGATCATCCCCGAGACGGACATCGGCGTCTTGATGGACCAGGGCGTGGCGCAGGTCTTCACGCCGGGCGCGCCGCTCGACTCCATCGGCTCGTGGCTGGCCGAGGCCCTTGACGCGCGCGAGGAGGCGCTCGAGGGCTGACCGTTCCAGCGGCGCCCACGCGCCCCCGACCACCGTCCGTCCCGGACCGGCCAGCGCCGCGGTCCCGCACCCGCACGGGATCGCCACAGACCACCACCAGAACCAGCACCAGCCACCACCAGCACCAGCACCA
The DNA here is from genome assembly GCA_963787525.1 of uncultured Acidimicrobiaceae bacterium. Taxonomy (GTDB): domain Bacteria; phylum Actinomycetota; class Acidimicrobiia; order Acidimicrobiales; family RAAP-2; genus Bog-473. The sequence goes on from CAWBDK010000003.1 coordinate 69,787, forward strand.
GCACCAGCACCAGCACCAGCACCAGCACCAGCACCAGCACCAGCACCAGCACCAGCATCACCACCACCGAGCACCGACCAAGGAGACAGCACCCAAAGTGGACCTCTACGAGTACCAGGGCAAGCAGTACTTCGCCCGCTTCGGCATCCCCACCTCCCCGGGCGGGGTGGCCGACACGGTGGACGAGGCCGTCGAGCAAGCCGAGGCCGCCGGCTACCCCGTCGTGGTCAAGGCGCAGGTGAAAGTCGGTGGGCGCGGGAAGGCGGGCGGCGTGAAGCTGGCAGCCGACGTCGACGAGGTGCGCCTGCACGCCGGCAACATCCTCGGCCTCGACATCAAGGGCCACGTCGTCAAGCGGCTCTGGGTGGAGCACGCGTCGGACATCGACAAGGAGTACTACGCCAGCTTCACGCTCGACCGTCCCGCCAAGCTGCACCTCGGGATGCTCTCGGCCGAAGGTGGCGTCGAGATCGAGGAGGTGGCCCAGACCAACCCCGACGCCATCGCCAAACTCCACATCGACCCCGTCGTGGGCCTGACCGATGAAGCGGCCCGTGCGTGGGTGGCCCGGGCCGATCTCGATGCCGCGGCACGGGAACAGACGGCCATCCTGCTCGTGCGCCTCTACCGCTGCTACGTCGAGGGCGACTGCGACCTGGCGGAGATCAACCCGCTCATCCTCACCCGCGAGGGCAAGGTCCACGCGCTCGATGCGAAGGTGACCCTCGACGAGAACGCATCCTTCCGCCACCCTGAATGGGAGGAGTACGAGGACGACTCCGACATCGACCCCCGCGAGAAGATGGCCAAGGAGAAGGGCCTCAACTACATCGGGCTGTCGGGCACCGTGGGCATCATCGCCAACGGCGCGGGCCTGGCGATGTCGACGCTGGACGTCGTCACGCAGGTCGGCGGCGAGGCGGCCAACTTCCTCGACATCGGGGGAGGGGCCAACGCAGACGTGATGGCCGCCGCGCTCGAGGTGATCAACGCCGACCCGGCGGTCAAGTCCATCTTCGTCAACATCTTCGGCGGCATCACGCGGGTCGACGAGGTGGCGAAGGGGATCATCGAGGCCATGGGTCGGGTCAAGCTGAGCTCGCCGGTGGTGATGCGCCTCGACGGCACCAACGCCGTCGAGGGACGAGCGCTGCTGGCCGACCACCTGTCGCCCACCCTCATCGCCGAGCCCACGATGCTCGACGCCGCCCGCCACGCCGTCGCTCTGGCGTCGGCCTAGGCCCCAGTCACCCCGGACCGAGAGGAAAAGAGAAAACGTGAGCATCTTCGTCGACGAGACGACCAAAGTCGTGATCCAGGGCATCAGCCCGACGAGCCAGGGACTCTTCCACGGCCTGCGCAACAAGGCGTACGGCACCAAGGTGGTGGGCGGCACCAACCCCAAGCGCGGGGGGAGGAGATCGAGGGCATCGCGGTGTTCGCCTCGGTCGCCGAGGCCGTGAAGGAGACCGGTGCCACCGCGTCGTTCATCTCGGTCCCGCCGCGTGGCGCGGCCGACGCCATCTTGGAGGCGGCCGACGCCGGCATCGCCTTCATCGTCTGCATCACCGAGGGCATTCCCGCCCAGGACGAGGCCGTGGCGTACAACCGCCTCGTCCAGGAGTTCCCCGGCACCCGCCTGCTGGGGCCCAACTGCCCCGGGATCATCAGCCCAGGGAAGTGCAACATCGGCATCACCTCGGGCGACATCGCACTGGCGGGAGGGCCGGTGGGCATCGTGTCGAGATCGGGCACGCTGACCTATCAGGCGCTGCACGAGCTCTCCCAGCAGGGCATCGGGCAGACCACCTGTGTCGGCATCGGCGGCGACCCCGTGCCGGGCACCAACTTCATCGACTGCCTGGCCGCATTCGAGGAGGACCCCGAGACGAAGGCCGTGATGATGATCGGGGAGATCGGGGGCTCCGAGGAGGAGCGCGCCGCCGAATTCATCGCGTCGAGCATGACCAAGCCGGTGGCGGCCTACATCGCCGGCGTCACCGCGCCGCCGGGTCGCAAGATGGGCCACGCCGGCGCCATCATCTCGGGTTCCCAGGGCACGGCGCAGGCCAAGATGGACGCGCTGGCCGACGCCGGTGTCGCGGTGGCGCAGAACCCGACCGAGTGCGGCGAAAAGATGGTGGCCATCGTGCGGGGGCTCGCCTGAACCACCCGCACGATGGCTGGTCGCGCCGACCCGTCCTCGGTGTGCCCGAGGGCGGTCCTAGGTTTTGCCGTAGGTCTGTCCTAGGCGGCGGCCACCGACTGCGCCGGCGCCGAGTTGACCGCCGCGCCGCCGCCGCTGTCACCACCGAGGGTGCCGCGCCGCTGCTTGACGGCGATCACGATCCCCGTGGCGATGAGCCAGACCGGCAGCCCGAAGAGCAGGGCGAAGAAACTCACCGGTCCGGCCGCGCCCACCACCGCCACCAGGATGGAGTACCACCCGAGCAGCTTGGGCAGCGGCGCCGCCCCGCGGTTGAGCAGGATGGCCAGGCCGGTGGAGAGGAACATGAAGACCAAGCCGGCGAGGATGAGCAGCTCGTTGTTCATGGAGTAGAAGTTGACAAGGTGCGCCACGGCGTAGTCGCGGGTGTGCGACGCCAGGATGAGCGTGATCTCGAAGCTGCCGGCCACGATGATGCCCGCGATGAGCAGGATGCCCGACGCGAAGACGATGTTGGGCCACAGCCGCTGACCGCCCGCGCCTATCAGCACGGTGCGGAGCTGGGTCACGTACACCAAGATGAGGAACAGGGCCAGGCCGACCAGCCAGATCGTCAGCCACTGCTGGTTCACGTGGGTGTTGTACCAGTGCGCCACGGAGACACCCGACGCGTTCTCGTTCGGCGAACCGCTCGAGAGCGGTCCGAACGAGACGATGATCAACGCGACGGCCACCAAGCCGATCAACCACATCCAGCGGTTCAAGCTCGAATCCTTCATTGCTATCCCTCCCTTTGTCCCCTCCCTTTGTCCGATCCGGACATCCGAGAACGTGGCCCCAAACGTGGCCTCCAGGGAGACGCTCGCTCTTACGCTCTGGTGTCCATTCTGAACCCGCTGGCCACACATGGGTAGAGGGCTCCTTCTAAAGCTGAGCACACCCCACGTGGTGTCGCACGCATACCCCATCCCCGCCCCCCGCCTCGTTAGCGTCTGGTTCCGATGGAGGCAGGCAATCCCCCCGGAGATTCCGGCTCTCGCACCCGGAGGATCCGCAAGGAGCGCACCCCGTCCGCGGCGGTCCGCCTCGCCGACCTCGACAAGGCGCAGCGCCGGCAAGCCCTGCTCCGCTGCGCCTTCACCATCGCCATCTCGTGGGTGCTCATCGTGGGCGCCTTCTACGCGATTCCCATCGGCCACGAGTCCGGTCTGCGTGCGATCGTCCGCCTCGGCGCCGACATCGCGCTGATCGGAGCGGTGATCGCCTGGCAGATCCGTCGCATCAGCATGGCCGAACTGCCCGAGCTGCGGGCCGTGGAGGCCCTCGGCATCGTGATCGCGGTGTTCCTCGTCGCGTTCTCCGCCATCTACCTGTCGATGTCGCACGAGGCGGCGACGACCTTCACCGAGCGGCTCGACCACACCAAGGCGCTCTACTTCACGATCAGCATCTTCTCGACGGTGGGCTTCGGTGACATCACGCCGAGGACCGACAGCGCGCGCCTGATCGTCGCCGCGCAGATGCTGCTCGACCTCGCCATCATCGGTGCCGGTGTCCGTCTCCTCCTCAACGCCGCCCGGAGCAGGATCGCGCCCGCCACCCGCCAGGAGGCATAGCGGCCCTCCACACGGAGTCGAAGCTGTCACACCCGCGTGCTTCCATGGCGCCATGGAGTTGGAGGACTTCAGCGATGCGCTCGACGCGCTGGTGGGATCGGGCGCGCGGAACTACGGCGACTGCGCCGCCATCGAGGTGCTGCACCGTGAGCTCGCCCGCTTCGAGGCCTTCGTCACGGAGGCCACCGCCGCCTTCGAGGTGAAGGAGGAGTGGGCGGCTGACGGGGCCAAGACGGCCGCCGCCTGGCTCGCCACCCGCTGCCGGATGCCCCGGCCCGCCGCCCGACGCCGCGTCCGTTTGGCCCGCTCGCTGCGTCACCTGCCCGAATGTGCGGGGGCCTGGCGGGAGGGCCGCATCGGGGTCGACCAGGCCCGGGCGATCGCCTCGGCGCGCCGGCACCGGACCGAGGCGTCCATGGCGCGGGACGAGGGGATGCTCGTCGCCCAGGCGTCTGAGATGGGCTTCGAGGACTTCTACCGGGCCCTCAGCTACTGGAAGCAGCTGGCCGACCCCGAGGGCGCCGACGCCGGGGACGAGGAGCGGCGGGCGGCGCGCACCGTGTATCTCGAGGCGAGCTTCACCGGGATGTGGCTCGGGCAGATGACCCTCGATCCCATCTCGGGGTCCATCGTCGCCGGCGAGCTGAACCGCCTGGAGGAGCAGCTGTTCGAGGCCGACTGCGCCCAGGCCAGGGAGCGGCTGGGCCGTTCGCCCCGGATCGACGAGCTGGCCCGGAGCTCGGGCCAGCGCCGGGCCGACGCCCTGGTCGAGATGGCCGCACGCAGCCGCACAGCGCCGGCCGACGGCATCCGGCCCGCGCCGCTCTTCTCCGTGTTTGTGGGCTTCGAGACGATCTACGGCCGCATCTGTGAGCTGGAGAACGGGACCGTCCTGGCACCCTCCGCCCTCGATCCGTGGATGGACTCGTCCTATTTCGAGCGTGCCATCTTCAGCCTCGGCACCCGGGTGGACGTCAGCGCCCGGGCCCGCATCTTCACCGGTGGGACCCGGCGGGCCCTCGAGCTGCGGGACCGGATGTGCACCCACCCGTATTGCTACGAGCCGGCCGAGAGCTGCCAGGCGGACCACATCCAGCCCTGGGCCGAGGGAGGGCCGACGACCCAGGAGAACGGTCGCCTCCTCTGCGGGTTCCACAACCGGCTGCGCAACCAGCGCCCGCCACCAGGCCAGGCGCCAGCGGCCTGAGGCGGGCCGGCCAACCCGGATTGGATCATCGAATTCCCACCCCCGATCGCTGGCGCGCGCCCACCGGGACGACCTGGGGTTCCAACTAGATTGGCTGTCGTGCGCCTCGCAGTCCTTGTCTCGGGTTCCGGGACGATCCTGCAGGCCATGTTCGAGGCCGATCTCCCCGTGACGACCGTCCTCTCGGACCGGCGCTGCGCCGCGCTCGGCCTGGCCCAGGACCACGGCGCCGCGGCCGAGCTCGTCGACCGGGCGCTCTACGGCGGCTTCGGCCCGGAGTTCGACCGCGAGGGGTTCACGGCGACGGTGGCCGCCACGCTGGTGGCCCACCAGGTCGACCTGGTGGCCATGGCCGGCTTCGGGACGGTCATGACGGAGGCGGTGCACCGGGCCTTCCCGCAGCGCATCCTCAACACCCACCCCGCCCTGCTTCCGGCCTTCCCCGGTTGGCACGGCGTGCGCGACGCCCTGGCCGCCGGCGTGTCCGAGACGGGCTGCACGGTCCACCTGGCGACCCTCGAGATGGACGCCGGGCCGATCCTGGCCCAGGAGGTGGTGCCGGTGGTGCCCGGCGACACCGAGGTCACGCTGCACGAGCGCATCAAGGTGGTCGAGCGTGCCCTGTACCCGGCCACCGTCGCCTGGGCGCTGGACGAGCTGGAGACGGGCCGCGGGATCGTTCCGACTGCGAACGAGGCGAAAAAGGCGAACGACGAGAAGGAGCTGGCCGGGAGATGACGCAGTGAGGGCCTTGCTGTCCGTGTACGACAAGGAAGGTCTGGTCGAGCTGGCCCAGGGCCTGTCCGACCTGGGCTGGGAGCTGGTGGCCAGCGGCAACACGGCGGCCAGGCTGAGCGAGGCCGCCATCGCGCACACCGAGGTGGCCGAGGTGACCGGCTCGCCCGAGATGCTGGGTGGGCGGGTCAAGACCCTCCACCCCAAGATCCACGGCGGGATCCTGGCCGACCGGGCCGAGCCCGGGCACGTGGCCGACCTGGAGGCCAACGGGATCGAGGCCATCGACCTGGTGGTGTCGAATCTCTACCCGTTCTCCTCGGACCCGTCCGTCGAGCTGATCGACATCGGCGGCCCCGCCATGGTGCGGGCCGCCGCCAAGAACCACGAGCACGTCGGCGTCCTCACCTCGCCGGCCGACTACCCCGTGGTGCTCGACGAGCTGCGCGCCACCGGCGCGCTGTCCGCCGCCACGCGGCGCCGGCTGGCCCGGGCCGCGTTCGCCCACACCGCGGCGTACGACGCTGCCATCGTGGCCTGGCTCGACGCCGGCGGCCCCTCTCCGGTCGAGCAGCTCGACGGCGCCACCGCCGCCGACGGCGAGGAGGCCGCACTGGCGGCCGTCCTCCCGCCGACGCTGCACCTGACGCTCGAGCGCACCGAGGTGCTGCGTTACGGCGAGAACCCGCACCAGCGCGGCTCGCGCTACCGCATCGCCGGGACCTCGAGCTGGTGGGACGGCATGGTCCAGCACGGGGGCAACCCGCTCTCCTACCTCAACATCTTCGACGGGGACGCGGCCTGGCGGCTGGTCAACGAGCTGGCGGCGGACGCCGGGCAGGGGCAGGTCGCCGTGGCCATCATCAAGCACGCCAACCCGTGCGGCGCCGCCGTGGCCCGCGACCTCGTCACCTCCTACGAGCGCGCGCTCGAGTGCGACCCGTTGAGCGCCTTCGGGGGCGTCGTCGCCATCGGGGGTGACGTGAGCGCCGAGGTGGCCGAGGCCGTGGCGGCCGGCCCCCTGGCCGACGTGATCATCGCCGCCTCCTACGCGCCCGAGGCGCTGGCCAAGCTGACCAGGCGGCGCAAGGCCACCCGTCTGCTGTCGGGACCCGCTCCGGAACAGGCGGTGCGCCAACTGCGCAGCCTGGGCGCCAGCGTGCTCGTGCAGGACGTCGACGCCTTCGTGTCGCCCCGGGAGCAGTGGCGGGCCGTCACCAGGCGCACACCCTCCGAGGACGAGTGGCGTGACCTTGTCCTCGCCTGGCGTGTCTGTGGGCGCACCACCTCCAACGCCATCGCCGTCGTCACCAACGGCCAGGCGGTCGGCGTCGGTGCCGGACAGCAGTCCCGGGTCGTCGCGGCCGAGATCGCGGTGCAGAAGGCTGGCGAGAGGGCCAAGGGCGGCGCCGGTGCGAGCGACGCCTTCTTCCCCTTCCCCGACGGGTTGCTCGTGCTGGCCGATGCCGGGGTGACGGCGGTGGTCCAACCGGGCGGTTCGGTGAAGGACAAAGAGATCATCGCCGCCGCCGACGAGGCGGGCCTGGCCATGGTGATGACCGGCGAACGGCACTTCCGGCACTGATGGCTGCCATCCTGCTCGACGGCGAACCGGTGGCGGCCCGCATCCGCTCCGAAGTGGCGGAGCGCGTCGCGCGACTGGCCGCCGAGGGCGTCCACGTCGGACTCGGCACGATCCTCGTCGGCGACGATCCGCCGAGCGCGCGCTACGTCGCCATGAAGCACGAGGACTGTGCCGAGCTCGGCCTCTACTCGGTCGGCGAACACCTGCCCGAGACCGCGACCCAGCAAGAGGTCCTGGACGCCATCGCGCGGTTCAATGCCGATCCCAAGGTGAGTGCCTACCTCGTGCAGCTCCCGCTCCCGCAGGGTCTCGACGAGGAGCAGGCCCTGCTCGCCGTCGACCCGGCCAAAGACGTCGACGGCCTGCATCCCATCAACCTCGGCCGTCTCGTGCTCGGCACACCGGGTCAGTTGCCGTGCACGCCGTCGGGGATCGTCGAGCTGCTGCACGCGTACGACGTGCCGATCGAGGGACGACACGTCGTCATCATCGGACGCGGGGTGACCATCGGGCGCCCACTCGCCAACCTGCTCACCCTGAAGCGGCCTGGACTCAACGCCGCCGTCACCGCGCTGCACACCGGTGTCGCGGCCGAAGACATTGCCGCCATCACGCGCACGGCCGACATCGTCGTGGCCGCGGCCGGGCGTCCTCACCTGCTCACACCGGACATGGTCAAGCCAGGTGCGGCGGTGGTGTCGGCTGGCACGACGTTCGAGGGGAAGAAGCTGATCCCGGACGCGCGCCCCGACGTGGCCGAGGTGGCGGGCTGGATCACGCCCCGCCTCGGCGGGGTCGGCCCCATGACCCGTGCCATGCTGTACCGCAACGCGCTGCGGGCGGCGGAGATGTCGGCGCAGTGACTGAGCGCGAGGACTCGGAGCGCCCGTGGGGCAACTTCACCGTCCTCGATGACGATGCACCCGACCACAAGGTCAAGCGCATCGTGGTGCACCCGGGCAAGCGGCTCAGCTACCAGCGCCACTTCAAGCGGGCCGAGCACTGGTTCATCGTCTCCGGCACGGCAAAGGTCACGCTCGAGGGCACCGTGACCGAGTTGCACGCCGGGGAGTCGATCGACATCCCTCTCGAGGGTGCGCACCGCATCGCCAACGAGGGGGATGACGACGTCGTCCTCATCGAGGTGCAGCACGGCACCTACTTCGGCGAGGACGACATCGTCCGGCTCGAGGACGACTACGGGCGGGTCGACGCCGGAGCCGGGAAGGTGGTGACGACGTGACGCGCGATCGCCGAGCTGCTGGCGGCCGGACCGACGTACTCGTTCGAGTTCTTCCCGCCCAAGAACGACAAGGAGCTGGCGACCCTCGCCCGCACCATCGGTGAGTTGCAACGGCTCGAGCCGTCGTTCGTCTCGGTGACGTACCGAGGCGGCGCCGAGTCGCGCCAGCGCACCTTCGACCTCGTCTCGGGCATGCTGCACACGACCAACCTCAACCCGATGGCCCACCTGATCTGTGTGGCGCACACCCGGCTGGAGCTGGCCGACATCCTCGTGTCGCTGCGCAAGGCCGGCATCGAGAACCTGATGGCGCTCGGTGGCGACCCGCCCGAGGACCCGTCCGCCGGCCCCGGCGAACTGGCCTACGCCGCGGAGCTGGTGGATCTCGCCCGGGCCATCGGCGGCTTTTCGGTCGGCGTGGCGGCCCACCCGGCCGGCCACCCGCGGTCGCCCGACATGCCGAGCGACCGTGACTTCCTGGCGGCCAAGCTGGCGCTGGCGGACTTCGGGGTCACCCAGTTCTTCTTCGAGGCCTCCGAGTACCTGGACCTCGTGGCCGACCTGCGCGAGCGCCACATCGACACGCCCGTGCTTCCCGGCATCCTGCCCGTCACCTCGCTGTCGACCATGGGCCGCCTGGGCGCCATGGGCGCGGCCGCGCCGGCCTGGATGCAAGAGCGCCTGCGCGCCGCCGACGAGCGGGGAGGGCCCGACGCCGTGCGCAAGGAGGGCGTGGAGCTGGCCACCGAGCTCTGTTCCCGCCTCCTCGAATCCGGCGTGCCGGGACTGCACTTCTACACCTTCAACACCTCGAGCGCGACCCGCGAGATCTACGCCGCGCTCGGGCTCGGTCCGACGACCGCTGGCTGAGCCAGGCGCTCGGATTCCGCCACTGATCTCTCCGCAAACGAGCGGGCAACCCACTCGACGACCCACTCGAGCACCGCACCCGAGCACCGCACTCGAGCAACGCACTCGAGCAACTCACTCGAATCACGAGGAATTGGCTCATTGACCTCGATCGGGCTCGGTTCGACGTGCCGCCAGATCGATTGACGCTCGCCCGCTTCGCTGATAGAAGTCTTGGGTCCGATTGGCGATCGACAACGAATGCAACTGGTCGAGGGGTGGGAAGGCAGGCGGTAAGGATGCGGTCGAAGCTGCGCCGTTTGAGTGTCCTGGGTACGGTGCTGGCAGCGCTGGCCGCGGCGGTCCTGACGGGTATCGGTGTGTTCACGGCGAGCGCTTCCTCGCCCACCGCACCCTCGGTCTCGCTCAGCTCGAACACGGCCGGTGAGGGTGGGGTGACCTACACCGTCGGGTTCTCCACCAGCTCCACCGGTGCCATCCCGGCCGGGGGCTCGATCACCCTGGTCGCGCCGGCGGGCACCGTGTGGCCCCACTCCGACTCCGCCTACGCACTCACCGACTCGACCACGTCGAGCGGGAGCTTCACGTCGACCACCGCGATGACCTTCGCCGATCCGGGTCTCAACCTCTACAACTGGCTCGACGGCAACCGCGGCGCGGCGGTGACCTTCACGGTGCCCAACGCCATCAATGCCGGCGACTCCCTCAGTCTCGCCATCTCCGGGGTGGTCAATCCCGACTCGGGGACCAAGACACTGTCTCTGGCGACCTCGGCCGATGCGGACGCCACCACGTCGGCGCCCTACGTCATCATCCCGGCGGCGACCGTCACCTCACCTTCGGTGTCGCTCACCTCGAACACGGCCGGCGTCAGCGGGGTCACCTACACCGTCGGGTTCTCCACCAGCTCCACCGGTGCCATTCCGGCTGGGGGGTCGATCACCCTGGTCGCCCCGGCGGGCACCGTCTGGCCCCATTCCGACTCCGCCTACGCGCTCACCGACTCGACCACGTCGAGCGGAAGCTTCACGTCGACCACCGGGATGAACTTCGCCGACCCGGGTCTCAACCTCTATAACTGGCTCGACGGCGACCGCGGCGCGGCGGTGACCTTCACCGTGCCCAACGCCATCAATGCCGGAGACTCCCTCAGCCTTGCCATCTCCGGGGTGGTCAATCCCGACTCGGGGACCAAGACGCTCTCCGTGGCGACCTCGACCGATGCGGACGCCGCCACGTCGGCGTCCTATGTCATCACCCCGCCTTCGTCCGTCACCTCACCGTGGGTGTCGCTCACCTCGAACACGGCCGGTGTCAGCGGGGTCACCTACACCGTCGGGTTCTCCACCAGCTCCACCGGTGCCGTTCCAGCCGGGGGATCGATCACCCTGGTCGCGCCGGCTGGCACGGTGTGGCCCGGCAGCGGCTCCGACTACTCCCTCACCGATTCGACGACGGCCGGGGGGAGTTTCGCCTCCGCCTCTGGAGCTCAGGTCTCGGACAACGATGCGGCGGTGACCATCACCGTGCCCAATGCCATCAAAGGGAGCGACGTGCTCAGCCTCGCGGTGAGCGGCGTGACCAATGCCGGGGCCGGTTCCCAAGTCCTCACCGTGTTCACTTCGAACGATCCGAAGTCGGCGACCTCAGCCTCGTACGCGTTGAGCGGCACTGCATCCAGCGCCACCGCGGTGTCGTCTCCCACCTTTGCGGCGACCTCGACCGCCGCTGTGGCCAGCGGGGTCACCTACACCGTCGGGTTCACCACCTCGGCCAGCGGTGCCCTCGTCGGAGGATCGAGCTCCGTCACGTTGGTGGTACCGCAGGGGACCATCTTCGGCACCTGCCCCTACGGCGACTGCGGACCCAGCTCGACCTATACGTTCACCGACCTCACCCACTCCTCGGGAAGCGGGTCCACCACGGGTGGGTTGTCCGGCAACGGCTCCATCGTGACCGTCCCGGTCACCAACACGATCGAGGCCGGTGACCAGGTCACCTTGGCCATCACGGCGGTGACCAACCCGCCAACCGGCACCGGCAGCATGGAGCTCTCCACCAGTTCGGACACCGCTGCGGTCACACTGGCCGACCCCACCACCACGGCCAACCCGGTGACCTCACCGACCTTCACGCCGAGTACCACGGCTTCCGAGGCGACCGGGGTCACCTACACCATCGGGTTCACTGCCTCGGCCACCGGTGCGCTCGTCGGAGGATCGAGTTCCGTCACCGTGGCGGCGCCGGGCGCAACCATCTTCGGGGGCTGCCCGTACAACGACTGTGGACCGAGCTCCACCTACACCTTCACCGACCTCACCCACTCCTCGGGAAGTGGCTCCGCCGGCCCGGGGGTGGCGGTGCTCGGCGGCATCGTCAGCGTGACCGTACCCGGGACCATCCAAGCCGGCGATCAGGTCATCTTGACCATCACCGCAGTGAGCAACCCGCCCACCGGCTCGGGCAGCATCGAGTTCTCCACCAGCTCGGACACCACTCCGGTGACACTGGCCGGCTCCACCGCCACCACGGCCAAAGCGGTGACCTCACCCAACTCCCTGGCCAGCAACGGCGCCGGGGGCGCCACCGGGGTCACCTATGCCGTCGGGCTCACCACCTCGACCACCGGAGAGCTGCTGGCCGGCGAAGGCACCATCGACATCGATGCCACGCCGGCGACCAATCTTGGCGCGGCGAGCCAGGTCACCGTCACCGACCTGAGCCATCCCACCGGCAGCGGAACGGTGAGCAGCGACTCGATCATCGGCGGTGGATCGGTCGCCAGCTATGTGGTCCCGAACACCATCCAGCCCGGCGATGTCATCAGTCTGAGCATCGTCGGCGTGACCAACCCCGCGGCCGGTGCGCCCACACTCGGGATCTCGACCTCGTCCGATTCAGTTCCCGCCACGCCCAGCGTCCTCGCACCTCTGAGCGGGACGGTCACCTACGAGGGCAACCCTGTCGTCAGCTCGCCGGTCCAGGCCTGCCCCACCACGGGTGGGACGTGTACGACCACCACGACCAACTCGAGTGGAGCGTTCCTCGTCGGCGTGGCGCCGACCGCAGGCGGCACCTACTCGGTCACGGCCGATCCGCCCACGTTCGGGGTGGACGCCAGTCCGGGCACCGTCTCCCCGTTGATAATCCCTGGCCCCGACGGCCTCAGCGGCGTCTCGATCGTCCTGCAGGCACCATTGACACTGTCGAGCGGGGTCACGATCGTCAGTCCCAATTTCGGCGTGGAGAATTCTTCGACCGCGACACCGACCACGTATTGGGACAGTCCCTACCAGCTCGAGTTGCCGCCGAGTCTCTTCCCGACCGGAGGGGCGGTGGTGGTCACCGGCGTCGAGATCCACGGAACGAACTCGATCACGGGGCTCCCCATGGTGACCACGGTCGATGTGGGCGGCTCCATCGGCGGGAATCCCACCGGCGAGGTGCTCGGCACCCAGCCGCTGGACGTGACGATCCCCTCGCTCTATCCGATGCACGGTGCCATCTCCACGACGGCCAACTACGAGTTCTTCCCCGGGTTGAACATTCCGGCCGGGACGACAACCCCACCATCGGGGGTCGCCGCGACCCAGGTCCTCTTCGAGACCTATCCCCAACAGATCGGGGTGGCACCGACGGATCCGCTCCCGGCCTACTTCACCAACTATGACGACCCACCGGGGGTCACCATGGGACCCGGGTCGATCACCGGCCAGGACGCTCAGTACTTCTCCATCGTTCCGCTGACCTCTTACGGTGTCCCGGCGGGGACAACCGATTGTTCGACGGTTCCGGCGGTGCTCGAACAAGACGACCAGACCGACCAATCAACGCCCCCGCCGTCAACGTCGTGCGGCATGGCCGTCCAATTCACACCGCCCCCGCAACCCGGAGCGGACAAGATCTTCTACTACGCCACCCTGGAAGCTCAGATCAAGGCAGGGGCCGTGACCACCGACATCCCCGTCCTGCTCATCGGGTGTGACTCGAGGGTGTCCCAGGAAGCAAGCCAGGTCACCATGTTCGACGTCTGCAACAACGAAGGTTGGGACGGTGGCCCTGTGCTTCTTCCTCCGCCACCGCCACCGCCTCTCGACGATGATGACAGCACTGCGGGGAGCGCCGAAGCCGGTGGGAGTTATGTCGACCCCAGCGGAACCGTGAACGTCTCGACTCCGGGTGGACCCGCACCACTCGCGGGGGCCACCGTGACGCTCTCGCAAGGTTCGACCCCGAGCGGTCCGTTCACCGCGGTGCCCAACGGCAGTGACGTCATGTCGCCCGCCAACCGGACGAATCCGGGGACCACGGACAGCCAGGGACACTTTGGTTGGGACGTGCTGCCCGGCAACTACGAGGTGGGCGCTCAGGCGCCCGGGTGTACGCCCGCCACGACGCCGTCGCTGAGCGTGCCACCACCGGCCCTGGGACTGTCGCTGACCCTGACGTGCTCATCCCCTCCGTCGCGCGCGAGCACGACGACCGCATTGAGCTCGTCGTCATCGGACTCCCCATTTGGTTCGTTGGTCACCCTCAGTGCCGCCGTGACCGGATCGGGCGGGACTCCCACCGGGACCGTGACCTTCTTGGACGGGGCCACCACACTGGGGAACGCCGTGGTCACCGGAGGGACCGCCAGCGTCTCCTTGTCCGATCTGGCGCCGGGAACCCACCCGATAACCGCCGACTACAGCGGCGACAGTTCCTATCAACCGAGTACGGCCACCCCATTCGCGCAAACGATCGTTGGCCCATCGGGGGGACCGGCCGTCACCACCGACCCGACCAGCCAAAGCGTGTACTCGGGTGCGAGCGTCACCTTCTCGGCGGCGGCCAGCGGAACCCCGACGCCGACGGTGGAGTGGCAGGTGTCGGTCAATGGTGGCGCCAGTTGGATCAACGTCCCCTCCCTGGACACCCCGTCCTTCTCGGGGATGCCGAACGCCTTCGTGAACGGGTGGGAGTTCCGGGCCGTCTTCAGCAACAGCGGCGGCACGGCGACGACCACCGAGGCCACGCTGACCGTCCTGCCCGATATCGCCCCCCTGATCACGACCCAGCCGATCAACCAGTCGGTGGCTCCCGGCGGGACCGCCACGTTTACGGCGGCGGCGAGCGGCACCCCGGCGCCGGCGGTCGAGTGGCAGGTGTCGGTCAACCGGGGCACCAGCTGGATCAACGTCCCGTCCCTGGACACCCCGTCCTTCTCGGGGATGCCGACCGCCTTCGTCAACGGCTGGGAGTTCCGGGCGGTCTTCAGCAATGGAGGCGGATCGGCCACCAGCGACCCGGCCACGCTGACCATCACATAGCCGCCCACATAGCCGCCCACAGAGCCGCCCACAGAGCCGCCGCCTGACTTGCTCCGCATGGACCCGCCGCCCACGGAGCGGACGTAGTGGGTATACATAGTGGGTAGATCGCCGTTAAACTAGTGGGTATGGCGTACGTCGTCGCCCGTCCCAGGGGCCGCTTCGAGATCCGGGAGTCGATCCACACCCCCAAGGGCCCCCGGGCCCGGTCCCTGGCCAACTTCGCCGAGCTGAGCGACGAGGTGCTGGCCACCGCCGGCCGCCGGGCCAGCCGGCCCTTCGACGCCGACGCCGTCCGGGCGTCCGCCCGGCGCGCCGCGCACCCCCGCCCGACTGCGGCGGACGGGACGCCCGCGGGCGCCGCAGGCCCGACGTTTCGTCGAGGCGTCGCGCCGCATGAGCCGCTCGCTCGAGACCCGTCCGCCCAATGCTTCCGTCGCCCGGCAGGACCCCGGCGACACGCTCATCGCCCTCCTCGACTTCGCCGAGCAGATCACCCCCTTCACGCCCGACCGCGCGCCCGAAGCGCTGGCGTTCCCGCCCCTGGCGCGGGTGGCACAGGAGACCCGGGCGCGGCACACGAGATGACGACGACGGCCGTCCCCGCCCCGCTGGGCACCCTGGCCTCGCGGATCGTCTCGCTGCACGAGATGCTCGACTCGCTCGGCGTGCCCCACCAGTTCGGCGGGGCGCTCGCCCTGGCGTGGTACCGCAACCCGCGGGCGACGACGGACATCGACGTGAACCTGACCCTGCCGCCCGAGGCGGCGGCGCCGGTCCTCGGCGCCGTTGCC
The DNA here is from genome assembly GCA_963787525.1 of uncultured Acidimicrobiaceae bacterium. GTDB lineage: Bacteria > Actinomycetota > Acidimicrobiia > Acidimicrobiales > RAAP-2 > Bog-473. The sequence goes on from CAWBDK010000003.1 coordinate 85,316, forward strand.
ACCCTCGGGGTGACCGTCACCGCCGCGGACCGGGACCTCATCGCCCGCGATGGCCAGGCCCGTCTGGACTGGGACGGCTCCTACCTCGACGTTTTCTTCGCCACCCTCGAGTTCCACCACGACATGGCGCGGCGGGCCCGCCGGGTGCGCTTCGGGCCGGTGGAGATCCCGATCCTGGCGCCCGAGCATCTCGTGGTGTGCAAGGTGGTGTTCGACCGGCCCAAGGACTGGCTCGACATCGACGAGATGATCCGCTGGGGCACCGAGATCGACCGCGCCCTGACCCTGGGTTGGGTCGCCGCCATCGTGGGTGACGACGCGGAGCAGTTCACCCGCCTCGCCGGGCTGCTCGGAAGCTGAGCCGACGCCGCGGCCCGCCGTGTCAGGGCCGGCTGACCACCCCGATCGCACCACCGGCCAATTGGGACCTCGCCGTCCCGCCCCGTAGCATCCCGTCCATGGCAGATCTCATCCGCATGGGCGACGACGGCACGCTCCAGGTCCCCGACGAGCCCATCATCCCCTTCATCGAGGGCGACGGCACCGGCGTCGACATCTGGCCCGCCGCCAAGCTGGTTCTCGATGCGGCCGCTGCCAAGCACGGCCACAGCGTCGGCTGGAAGGAGGTCCTGGCCGGCCAAAAGGCGTTCGACGAGACCGGCAGCTGGTTGCCCGACGAGACGGTCCAGGCCTTCCGGGACCATCTCATCGGAATCAAGGGTCCCCTCACCACCCCGGTCGGCGGCGGCATCCGCTCGCTCAACGTGGCGCTGCGCCAGATCCTCGACCTCTACGTCTGCCTGCGCCCGGTGCGCTGGTTCGCCGGTGTCCCCTCGCCGGTCGTGCACCCCGAGCTGGTCGACATGGTGATCTTCCGGGAGAACACCGAGGACGTCTACGCCGGCTACGAGGTGCAGGAGGGCACACCGGAGGCCGACAAGCTCACGGCCTTCTTGCGGTCCGAGATGGGCTGGCCCATCCGAGACGGCTCGGGCATCGGGATCAAGCCGATCTCGGAAATGGGCTCCAAGCGCCTCATCCGTGCCGCCATCACCTACGCCCTCGACCGCAAGCGCCGCTCCGTCACGCTGGTGCACAAGGGCAACATCCAGAAGTTCACCGAGGGCGCATTCCGCGAGTGGGGCTACGAGCTCGTGCGCGAGGAGTTCTCCGACGTCGCCGTGGGCTGGGACGACTGCGGCGGCGACCCCGGAGACAAGCTGCTGGTCAAGGACACCATCGCCGACATCACGCTGCAGCAGGTGCTGACCCGTCCGTCGGACTTCGACGTCATCGCCACGACCAACCTCAACGGTGACTACCTCTCCGATGCGCTGGCCGCCCAGGTCGGTGGCATCGGAATCGCCCCGGGGGCGAACATCAACTATGTGACCGGCCACGGCATCTTCGAAGCGACGCACGGCACCGCGCCCAAGTACGCGGGACAGGACAAGGTGAACCCCGGCTCGGTACTGCTCTCGGGTGTGCTCATGTTCGAGCACATCGGCTGGAACGACGCAGCATCGGACATCGTGCACGCGCTCGAGGCCACCATCGCGGCCAAGATCGTCACCTACGACTTCGCCCGGCTGATGGAGGGCGCCACCGAGGTCAAGTGCTCCGAGTTCGCCGCCGCCATCGTCGACCGCCTTTGAGGCTCCGTCCCTACCCGACCCTCCCCACGTCTCGCTCGCACGAAAGGACCTTCACCTGATGGCATCGAAGCCCCCCGTCCACGTGACCGTCACCGGCGCCGGCGGCCAGATCGGCTATTCCATCCTGTTCCGCATCGCGTCCGGCCAGCTGCTCGGCGCGGACCAGCCCATCGTGCTGCGCCTGCTCGAGATCGAGCCCGCCATGAAGGTGCTCGAGGGGGTGGTGATGGAGATCGACGACGCCGCGTTCCCCCTCGTGCACGACATCGTCGCCACGTCCGATCTCAAGACCGCGTTCGACGGCACGTCGTGGGCGCTCCTCGTCGGCTCCATACCGCGCAAGGCGGGCATGGAGCGCGGCGACCTCCTCAGCGTGAACGGCGGCATCTTCAAGCCGCAGGGCCGGGCCATCGCCGAGAACGCGGCCTCGGACGTGCGCATCCTCGTCGTCGGCAACCCGTGCAATACGAATTGTCTCATCGCGCGCTCCAATGCGCCCGAGGTGCCGGCCGACCGCTGGTTCGCCATGACCCGCCTCGATGAGAACCGGGCCAAGGCGCAGTTGGCCGCCAAGGCCGGTGTGGCGGTCGCCGAGGTCACCAACATGGCCATCTGGGGCAACCACTCGGCCACCCAGTTCCCCGACTTCGCCAACGCCCGCATCGGCGGGAAGCCGGCCGCCGACGTCATCCACGACGAGGAGTGGCTGCGCGGCGACTTCATCACGACGGTGCAGAAGCGGGGAGCTGCCATCATCGAGGCGCGGGGCTCCTCCTCGGCCGCCTCGGCGGCGGCCGCGGCCATCGACACCGTGGTGAGCCTGCGCACCAAGACCGAGAAGGGTGACTGCTTCTCCGTCGCCGTGGCCAGCGAGGGCCAGTACGGGGCCCCCGAGGGCCTCCAATTCGGGTTCCCGGTGACGTCGGACGGCAAGGGAGCCTGGTCTGTCGTCGAGGGCTTCACCCACGACGGCTTCGCGACGGAGCGCATCAAGGTCACCACCGACGAGCTCCTCGCCGAGCGCCACGACGTGCAACAGCTGGGCCTCGTCTCCTAACACCCCCGTTCGACGCAGGTGTGACCGCCGCGGTCCCTGCACGATCCGTCACCGGCTGTTTTCAGCCGTGAAACCGCCGCGAAACACAGGCCTGGCACCCTGACAAGCGTGGGAGACCTCTTCGACGGATACGGCGCGTCCGCCCAGGGACTGACTGAAGCCGCCTTCGACGAGATGGTCGGGCATGACGGCGCGGCCCGGGCCCCGTACGCCGCAGTGGCCTCCTCACTGGCCCAGATGGGTCCCGAGGACGTCTCGGCCCGCGCCCATCGCCTGGCCCGGGCCTTCATGGACCAGGGCGTCACTTTCGACCTCGACGGCGAGGAGCGGCCCTTTCCCCTCGACGTCGCGCCGCGCATCTTCACCGCCGCCGAATGGTCCAAGGTCGCGGACGGCGTGGTCCAGCGGGTGCGCGCTCTCGAGCTCTTCCTGGCCGATGTCTACGGCGCCGCGCGCATCGTGAGTGACGGCCTCATCCCTCACGAGGTGGTCACCAGCTCCCCGGGTTTTGTGCGAGCGGCCTACGGGTACTCACCGCCCAACGGCGTCCGCATCCACGTGGCCGGCATCGACGTGATACGCGACGAGGACGGGGAGTTCCGTGTGCTCGAGGACAACCTCCGCAGCCCGTCGGGTGTCAGTTACGTGCTGGCCAACCGCGCCGCAATGGCACGGGTGCTCCCCGAGTTGTTCTGGGGTCAGCCGATTCAAATGGTGACCGACTACCCGGCTCACCTGATCAACGTGTTACGTAGCGCGGCGCCGGGATCGGTGCAGGACCCGACGGTTGTGGTGCTCACCCCGGGCGTGCACAACTCCGCCTTCTACGAGCATGCACTGCTGGCCCGCCTCATGGGGGCGCACCTGGTGGAGGGCCGTGACCTCGTGTGTCACGGCACCGACGTCTTTCTGCGCACGACCGAGGGCGAGGTGCCGGTGCACGTGATCTACCGGCGCATCGACGATGACTACCTCGACCCGCTGCAATTCCGACCTGACTCCCTGGTGGGCTGCCCCGGCATCGTGAATGCGGCGCGGGCCGGCCGAGTGACAATCGCCAACGGCGTGGGCAACGGCGTGGCCGACGACAAGCTTGTCTACACCTACGTTCCAGCCATGATCCGCTACTACCTGGGCGAGGACCCGATCCTGCGCAACGTCGAGACGATGCATCTGGTTGACGACGCGGTCCGCAGGGACGCGTTGGCGCGCCGGGATGAGCTCGTGTTCAAGCGCGTGGACGGTTCCGGGGGCAAGGGCCTGGTCATCGGCCCGGCCGCCACGGGGTCCGAGCTCGACGACCTGGTGGTCGACGTGGAGGCCGACCCCCGCTGCTGGATCGCCCAGCGCGTCGTTGCCCTCTCGACGTCACCCACCTGGGTGGACAACGCCATGGTCCGCCGCCACGTCGACCTGCGGCCCTTCGCGGTCAACGACGGCGAGGACATCTGGGTCCTGCCGGGCGGCCTGACCCGGGTGGCGCTCCGGCAGGGTGGCCTGGTGGTCAACTCCAGCCAGGGTGGAGGCTCCAAGGACACCTGGGTGGTCGGCGGCGGTCTCTCCATGCCCGTGCTCCCGCCGCGCCAGACCGTACCGCGCTTCGCCGGCCCGCCCATGGACGTCGGCCCGCCTGCGGACACCGAGAACGGGGTGCAACAACAACAACAGCAGCAGCAACAGCAGCAGCAACAGCAGCAGCAACAGCAGCAGCAACAGCAGCAGCAACAGCAACAGGAACGGGAACGGGACCGGCAAGAGCAGCGCCAGATAGCGCCCCCGGCATGACGCGGGCCCTGTTGAGCCGGGTCGCCGAGTCGATCTTCTGGGTGGGCCGTTACGTGGAGCGCGCCGAAGGGACGACGCGCATCCTCGACGTCTCGGTGTACCAGGCACTTGAGCAGAGCGATGTCGAGGGCTCTCACGCCGCCCGCCGCCTCCTGGCCGTCATGGGCCTGCCCGATTCGGGGACCGAGACGCTTTGGCAGGCTACCGAGCGCCTGGCCACCGATCCGGAGAGCCGGTCCTCCATCTCCGGTGCACTCGCCGCGGCCCGCGAGAACACCCGAGCGGTGCGCCACGTCGTGCCGGTGGAGTTCTGGGAGCACATCAACGCCACCTGGGCCGCGTTGCCGGCACAGTGGGAGGCGGGTCGCCGGGCCAGCCCTGCCATCTACCTGTCCTTCGTCAAGACCCAGTGCGCCGGCATGATGGGTCTCGCCGACACGATGATGAGTCGGGACCAGACCTGGCTCTTCTTCACCCTCGGTCGTTGCCTCGAACGCACCGATGTGGTCGCCCGCCAGCTAGCCACCGTGGCCTTCGACGAGGTGTTCGACAGTGGCCTTGTGATGCTGCTGCGTTCCTGCGGCGGCTACGAGCCCTACCTGCGCCTGTCCCAGGGGGTGGTCGAGCCTGGCCGCGTCCTCGACTTCCTCCTGCGGGACCGGCTCTTCCCACGGTCCGCGTTCGCCTCGCTGACGCTGGCGGAAGAGTGCCTCGACCAGATCAACGCCGGCCGCGAAGGGACGTGGGATGACGCCCGCGGACTGGTCGGCCTGGCCCGGGCCGAGCTCGAGTACTCGGCGCCGGCGACGCTCTCGCGCGGGCTCGAGACGCGGCTCGAACGGCTCCAGGCGTCCATCTCTTCGGTGAGCGACGCCGTCACCCGGCGCTACTTCGCCCAGGATCTGCCGGTGCAGTGGCGACGAGGGGGAGAGGGCGGGTGAGCCGCTCGGACGGGTGGCGACTGCGCGTCTCCCATGAGACTCGTTTCGAGTACGACGCCCCGGCGCGGGCCTCGTATAACGAGCTGCGCCTCACCCCTCGCACCGAGCTGCGCCAGACTGCGCTCGAAACGAGGGTGGTCACGATGCCGGCGGCGCCCCAGTACTCCTACGTCGACTACTGGGGCACCCACGTCGTGGCGTTCAACGTCGACCGCGGTCACGAGATGCTCGCCATTACAGGCAACTCGCTTGTCGACACCCAGCGGGCCGAAGAGCCGGACAACTGCACCTGGGAGGACGTGGCCGACGCGTCACTGACGATGGCCGACTATCTATGGCACAACCTCTACACGGCGCCGGGCCCCGAGCTGTCCGAGATCGCGGCCGCGCTGCGCGCCGATCGTCCACTCGAGACAGCTCGGCGTATCATGGCCACCGTTCACAACTCGCTGCGCTACGTGCGTGGCGTTACCTCGGTGCACACATCGGCCAACGATGCATACACCGACGGTGCCGGCGTGTGCCAGGACTTTGCGCACCTTGCGCTGGCACTCACCAAGGCGGTCGGTCTGCCATCGCGCTACGTCTCGGGCTACTTCCACCCAGAGCCGGACGCCACCATCGGAGAGGAAATCAGGGGAGAAAGCCATGCCTGGCTTGAAGTGTGGACGGGCACGTGGTGGGGCTACGACCCTACGAACGACTGCACGGTGGGCGAGCGCCACGTCGCCGTCGGCCGCGGGCGCGATTACGCGGACGTGCCGCCCGTGAAGGGGATCTACGCGGGGAATGCCGAGAACAAGATGCGGGTTGTGGTGCGAATGACAAGGACGCACTGAGGGTGCGCAGACGTGCTGACGCGGTGCTGCCACCGTGCTGACCCGGATGCGCATCTGGCTCCCGGACGCTCCCGGCGTCCTCGGCGCAGTGGCGGCCGAGATCGGCGTGGTGAACGGCAATGTGATCGGGCTCGAGGTGCTCGAGCGCGAGGCAGGGGTGGCGATCGATGAGCTCGTGGTGGAGCTGCCCGACGAACCGGGCGCGGTCGACGCGGTGTGCCGGGGGGTGCGCAACGTCCCCGGCGCCGGCGTCGAGGAGGTGAGAGAGCTCTTGTCGGAGGCGGCCGACCGGGAGGACACCGTGCTCGCCGCGACCGCCGACATCCTCCAGGCCGCCACGCCGACGGCGGCGATGAACGCGCTGACTGGCCATCTCAGCGCTCTTTTCGACCTGAGCTGGCTCGCCCTGGCCGACGACGGGCTCGCGGGCTTCGTCGAAGTGCACGGCGACGTGCCTTCCGTAGAGTGGATCGCCGCGTTCGCCGAGGGCTCGCGCAGCGGCGCCGACCCGGCGAACGACACGACGGGCTCCGGCGTTTTCGTCGAGCCGGTGCCAGACACCGGGTTCACGCTGTGCGGCGGGCGTCCCGCTCCCATCCGGCGCCGCGAGCGCCACGAGATCGCCCTGTTGGTGATGGTGGCATCACGTTTCATCGACGCCCTGGGCAGGCGCCTCCACGCCAGCTGAGAACGACACGAGCGGGCGGACCGACGACCACGCTCTCGCCTAGTGTCCCGGGGCGTGCTGCGCATCGGCTTCGTCGGATCGGGCCTCATCGCCTGGGCCCACGGTCTCGGCCTCAAGGCGATGATCGACGGTGGGGTGCTCGACGCGAGCGATCGTGGCGGCCCACGATCAGAACGAACAAGCGCGCCCGCGGTTTCCTCGACGTCGTCGGTGCCCATGGTGCGGCTGTGGTCGCCGACGCCGCCGAGGTTGCGCGCCGCAGCGATGCCGTCTGGGTCTGCACGCCGACCGCCACCCACCGCAGCGTGGTGGATGAGACTGTGGCTGAAGACTGCGCCGTGTTCTGCGAGAAGCCGCTCGACCGGAACCTGGCGGATGCAGCGGGGCTCGTCGACGCCGTGGCCGCGTCAGGGGTGGCGAGCCAGTGCGGCCTCGTGCTGCGGAGCGCGCCCGTCTTTCGGATGCTGAGGGACCTGGTGCAAGGTGGGACCCTGGGTGCGCCGATGGCGGCCGTCTTCCGAGACGACCAATATTTCCCCACCCAGGGCACCTACGGGTCGCAGTGGCGGGCCGACGTCGCCCAAGCGGGCGGGGGCTGCCTGATTGAGCACTCCATCCACGACGTGGACATCATGCGTTTCTGCTTCGGCCCGGTGGACTCGGTGACGGCACGAACGGCCAACCACGCGGGCCACGAAGGGATAGAGGATCTGGCTTCCGTCGCTCTCTCCTTCGCCTCGGGCCTCGAGGCGCAGCTCACCAGTGTCTGGCACGACATCTTGAGCCGTGGTTCGACGCGCCGGGTGGAGGTGTTCTGCCAGGAGGGGATGTTGTGGTTGGAGGACGACTTCCGGGGTCCTCTGCACCTGCAGACCGGCGAGAGCACCGAGGCGCGGGCGTGCCCGTCGCCACCGTGGGTGGACGCGTTGCCGCTCGCCCACGACGAGATCGGGCTTGCCGTGCGGGCCTACGTCGAAGCTGATCGGGAGTTCGCCGACGCTGTGATGGCGGGGCGATCACCCGAGCCCGGGCTCGACGAGGCTCTCGTCGCCCACCGCCTGGTCGACGCCGCCTATCGCTCCGCGGCGGGTGGAGGCGTCCCGATGGACGTGCGGTCGGCGGGCGCCGCCACCGAGACCTGAGTCCGCCGCCACCCGGCTTCGACTCAAGGATGAAATCACCGCCGTCTGTCTCATCCTGAGGTCGGAGTCTGGCGTCGGAAATGGCCATCCACCAGCCACAATGACCGTCACTGTCGTCCCCCCGCCCCTCAGAGCGAGGAGTTACCATGACGCCGCGGCGCCGTCGTCGACCGGGCCGCTCAGTTCTCACCGGCCTATCTTCGACACACAGCGACGCCGGCACACGCCGCCACACCGATGCAAGGGAGACCGTCCGAGCGTGCGCTCACTGTTTCGCATCTTCACGCAGCAGCCGGTCGCGGCGAAGGTGCCCGAGATCACCGTCCTCTTCTGGGTGATAAAGATCTCGACGACTGCGGCCGGCGAGGCGATCTCCGACCTGTTCGTCTCGAACAAGCAGCTCGGTGTCGTCGTCGAGGTCTCGATGTTCTGCGTCGCTCTCGTCCTCCAATTCGCGTCGCGGCGCTACTCGGCCATCCCGTATTGGTTCCTTGCCCTGGCCATTGCGACTGCCGGGACCGGTGTTGCCGACACGATGCACCTGGTCTTGGGCATGCCCTATGCCGTCACCTCGTTGTTCTGGCTGGTCGTGCTGGCTGCGGTCTTCTGGCTGTGGAACCGAAGCGAGCACACGCTCGACTTCCACAGCATCACGACCAACCGGCGGGAGAGGTTCTACTGGGCCGTGGTGTTCGCCACCTTTGCCCTCGGGACGGCAGTGGGTGATTTTGCCGCAACCACGCTCGGCCTGGGTTACCTCGCCTCGGCCGTCCTCTTCTGCGGCGTGATCCTCATCCCCTGGGCGGGTTGGAAATTCCTCAACTGGAACGGCATTTTCTCGTTTTGGTTCGCGTACGTCATCACCCGCCCCGTCGGGGCGTCCTTCGCCGACTACATGAGCAAGGGGCACGACCTGAGCGGCGCGGATTTCGGCGACTGGCAGACTGCCCTCGTGCTGACCTCCCTCGTCGTCGTCCTGGTGGCCTACACCGCGAAGGCCCGTTACGACATCCAGTCGCCCGACGTAGAGATCGCCGGCGGCACCTGATCTGCTCGAGCAGGCGAGCGGCAACAGACCGGTCGGTTCAAACCTCGCCGGTGGCCATGCCGAACTGCGCCATCAAGGCGCGTTCTTCGTCGGGGGTCGGTGGCTGGTCGCGGTTCCACAGCTCGTGCAGGCCTGCGAAGTAGGCGTCGAGGGCGGGGGCGTGCAGGACGAGGAGCCGAGCCTCCTCGTTGCCTCCGTTCCCGAACGTGTGGGATACGCCGCGGGGGACCAGCACGAAGTCCTCGGGTCCGAGGAGGAGCTCGTCACCGTCGACGACGACCGACACCGACCCGTCCAGTACGAAGTACGCCTCGGAGCATCCGTCATGTCGGTGCGTCGGGGGCCGCCGGCCCGCGGGCGGAAGCGTGCGCTCCATTAGCGAGAAGTCACCGCCGTCCTGCTCAGCCAGCGCCTTGAAGAGCATCACGCTGCCCCGGGCCTCGTAGCGGGCCGATCCCTCGCCGCGGCCGATGACCTTCGCCAACGCGTCTTTTCCTTCCGTGACACGACCCGGGCGACCTCTTCCTCCGGGCCGGTCGGACCTGGTGCCAGCCCGCCAACGTGGCAGCGGGGCCCGCTGCTGGCAGCCTAGGCGCGGTGGGGCGGACGGAGGGGTTTCCGCCGCACGCCCACTGTCCGTAAGGTGCTCTCCATGGAAATCTCTTCGCTGTTGCTCGAGTTCTACGATCGCATCCAACCCACCGCCGCCGAGGCGGTGGACGGCCTCGACGCGGAGCAGTTGTGCCGGGCCCCTGCGCCGGGGACGAACACCATCGGGTGGCTCGTCTGGCACCTCGCCCGGGTGCAGGACCACCACATTGCAGAACTCCTCGGGACCGAGCAGATCTGGGTTCGTGGGGACTGGGCCACGCGCTGCGGCCTCGAGCCCGACCCGTCCAACACCGGCTACGGCCATAAGGAGGACGAGGTGCTCGCCGTGCGGCCGGAGGGTCCTGACGTCCTCCTCGGCTACCTCGCCGCAGTGGGGGAGCGGACGAGAGCGATGCTCGCGGGCCTGACCGCGGACGATCTCGATCGTGTCGTGGATCGCCGCTGGGATCCTCCCGTCACCCTCGGTGTGCGCCTCGTCAGCATTGCCGACGACAGCCTCCAGCACGTGGGGCAGGCCGCCTACGTCCGGGGTCTGCTCGGCTTCTGACCGGTCTGAATCGGTCCGCCATGGTCAGCGCGGGTCAGCCCGCTGGAGGCTTGGGCCAGCGCACGAAATCTGCATAGTGGTAGATGGTCTCGTAGCCAAGCCCGAGGTACAGCGGTGCGCCCATGGGCGACGCCTGCAGTGTGCATGACGACGCGCCGTGCTCGAAGGCGAGGTTGGTCGCCGCCACGGTGACCAGGGCGCCGAGCCCACTGGTGCGGGCGACGGGAACCGTGCCCACCCACTGCAGGCTGGCGACGGCATCGCTCTCGTAGACCATGGCTGCGGCAACCGGCTCTCCGTCACGGCGAGCCACCACGATGTGGGCCGCGGGGTCCTCGATCACCAGCGCTACCTCGTCGAAGAGATCGGAGAGCGCCTCGGCTGGCATGCCGTATGTCGCGTATGCCTGTGCATTGACTGCGATGAAGTCGCGTACCCCCACCTCGTCGTCGATCACGCTCTCCGCAACGCCGTTGAGAGGTGTGGGGTCGGGGAGTGGGCGGTGGCGGATCATCTCGTGGCACGGGGTCGCCGAAAGCCTCCATGCCCGCGGCCTCGCAGGCGCGGCGCAGGTCGTCATCCTCGCCGCTGTCGCGTACCTTGATGCTGAATCCCCGGGCGAGACCGTTGAAGAACGCGTCGGCCCGTGCGATGAGCTCGGAGCCGTCAAGCGCATCGTCAGAGCGGAAGGCGTCGTTGGCGACCACCGGGATCCATGTCCCGCCGGCACACAGCACGGATCCGTCGCTCTCCTCGAGCGCTCCCCGGCTGCCCCAACGGGTCAGGACCCGGTTGAATGCGATCAGGTTGCGGTGGCCGAGCGCGGCCTGGTCCAGGTTTCTGATGGCACATCAGTGCTCGGTGACTGCGTCGGCAGCTTGGCCATACGCCATGATGCCTCAGCGATTCAGGTTCGGCCCGAAATCGACACCGAGGAGGTGGCGACCCGCGGGCTCCCCCGGGTAGCACGTGACCGTCCGGCCGGAGGCAAGACTCGCCGGTGCTGCCAGGAGGGCGAGAACCACCGTGACCTTTCGGCCACGCCGCCGCAGGTTCCGTGCCGAGGCCCCTGCGAGGGGACCCATGAATCAGGGTGACGAACCGGTCGGTGTGAGAGGACCACCTCCTCCCATGAGTGAACCCGTGGCCTGCGGTGCTGGAGCCGCGGTCACGTTGCCTGTGGGAATGCCGGTCGCGTCGGCAGGAAACAGCAATTTCATTCCGGGATAGATCAGATTGGGGTCGACCAGGGTGTGCCCGTCGGCCTGGGAGATGCCCTCGTTCAGCGCGAACAGCTCCTGGTAGCGGAGGGGGTTTCCCAGGTACCGGGCGGCGAGAGCCCAGAGTGTGTCACCGGGCTGGACCACGTAGACGTGCGCCGTGGCGGGCTGAGTCGATGGTGGCGGCTGCAGGACAGGGCTCGGCGGAGGAGCAGGCGGGAGAGGTGGCGGGGTGGATTGGACGCTCGACGAGGCCGCTCCTGGTGCCGCGGCGACGGCGGGTGCCCGCGGCTGGGGCATGAGACGCGAGACCAGCGCCTGCCCTTGGACGAAAAGCGCCCCGGCCAGCAAGACGACGAGCGCGGCGGTGATGAACCGATGGGTCGGCCACCAATTCCGTGCCGCACGGGCGAATCGCCGGAGCATCATGCCGAAGATGAGCAAGACGCCGGCTGGAGCGATGGCGATGAAGACCAGGTCCACCAGGTCGTTGAGCCCGACAGCAACGCTGGCATGGCCGAACGCAACGACCATGCCGTGGACCTGGACACGGGCGGCCGACCACTCCGACGGGAACAGGACCGGGGCCAGAAGGGCGATGGTTCCCAAATTGAACGCAAGGAAGGCGACCGTCAGAGCCGCCCAAACCCGGATGGCCAAGCGCGCCCGCCGTTTCACGAGCGCCAGCTGTGCCTCGATCCTCGGGTCGTGCGGTCGGAACAAGCTGGCCATCACCGGCCCCACGAAGGCGAACAGGTTGGGCACACCGATGAGATCGCTCATGATGTAGTAGCCGTCGAGCCTGATGAACGGAAGGAATTGGTAGAGCGCCGCCCCCTGGGAAAGGACGATGAACACGAGCAGCGGACTGAACCTGGTTGGGATGTACGTCCCGGCAGCGACCACGATGAGGACAGCGTTGAAGTAGACCCCGCCGAGGTCGCTGCGCAGTCGGCCGCGTCGGTTCAACCGGTAGGAGTCCGTGAGGTCGGTGTAGAAGGCTGGAAACGCGAGATAGATACCGACGCCCATGACTCCGGGCGATGCGCCGCCATATCTGGTCCCGGCGGCATGACCGAGCTCATGGAAGAAGCCCGAGAAGAGGATCAGGCCCGTCACCAACAAGAACAGGGAGGGATGGAACGGGAGCTGACGGGTGGCTTGGATGAGGGCGTGAGGATGACCCCCGAACAGCCAGACGTCGGTGGCGATCAAGGCACTCAAGACGAGGAGCACCACTGGTGGCCAGAACAGGGGTTGAAGTGCCGCGGTGATCGTCCGATGGAATCCCGCGGGGATGACCTTGGTCCGATAGTGCAGGGCCAGCAGGGGCGCCGATCGAGAGAGAGCCTCGTCTCCACCCTCAGCCGGAGTAGCGAGCAACCCGAGGGGCCTGAGTCTGTTCTCGACCAGGAAGCCGACGTTTTCGGCGACGACGGTGCGACCGAGCTCCTCGCTCGCGCACACAGCCACGCTCTCGAGGTTCCGCTCGCCGTTGAGTGCCGCGAGGACCAGGTAGAGCAAGTGGGACAAGTGGATGACCTGGCCATCGCTACGACGGACCAGGTAGTGAGCCTGTTCGTAAGCCGAGCCCTCGTACTGCCCCAACAGTTCGGTGCCCTCGGCCAACCGGAGAGGGCTGCCTGCCGTGGCCGCAGGGACGGCCTTGACACCTGCCGATGTCGTGGCAGCAGAGGCGGCCTTGACACCTGCTGGGGGCTCAACGACGAGGGCCATACGAACACTCCTTGCTACGAGTGAGGGGGGTGACCCGAAGGTCACCCCCCTCAGCTCATGGCTCTGGCAAGGACCCTTACTGGAAGATCCCGGTGAGGTTGCCGACGCCGTCGAGGTTGCCGTTCAGCGCGGACACGTTGACCAGGCCGTCCTGGTAGGTGTTCCCGTCCCCGTTGCCGTTGTTCACCGACGCGTAGTTGCTGTTTCCAGCACTGCGGCAGCACCACATGACCTCGCGTGCAGGCAGGTACTCGGCGTGCTCACTCTCGAGCTCGGCGAGGGAAAGTCCAGTTGTCTCCATTGTTTTCTCCTTTTCTGCTTGTTCTGAGGCTTGTTCCTCAGAGGGACGAAGCCACCGCTTTTTAACTTAAATCGGTAGCTCCAAAGCGCAGCATTACCAATTATGTGAACCCTGTAAACCCCTTTTTTACGAAATATATTTGCTCCTCATTTTGGGCGCGACGAAGCGAAGCGGCTGGGTCGGTCCCAACTGCCATGGGTGGTGAAAGTCGAGCTTGGAGGGTAAATTTCTAGGAGCGATCTCCCAATGAGATTCGGATGGACGGAAGCTACAACCCAGTGAAGGCCGTAAGAATCCGCTATCCGATGACGGTTAACTTCTAAATAGATGACCCAACAGGTCGGGCCATATAGTTCAAAAAGATGCTGGGTCGGCTGAGCCAGGATCGGTCGTCGACGCTGAACCGAACGTCGCCCCCTTCTCATGGGCCCGGGTTCAGACGCCGTACACGGACGGACCACCAGGGCCGAGCTGCGGCGGCGAGACAGAGCCGACGCGCAGCCGGGGACCCAATGCGCCCGTTTCTTGGGACCAGGGTTCAGACCCCGTAGACGGACGGGGCCGAGCTGCGGATAGACAGCTGACGCGCAGCCCGGACCAGTCAGTCAGTAGGGCGCCGGGTCACCCTGTCAGCCGACTCTTCCTCGAGATGGAGAGAGGTGTCGGTCGACCGACAGGGCCACGTCGGCCCTGGTCCGCGACCCAGCCGACTGGGTGTTAGCCCGGGCGCTCGAGGATGCCGAGGAATCCGCTCGGTAGCGAACCCGCCAGGTCGAGCCGCGACAGCTCGCCAGGCCGTGCCTCCAGCTGGCACGGGGCGGGGATCACGCCGAAGATGAGAACCGAGGTCGAGCTGGTCAGTCCGTCAGACGATGTGGACGGAGACGACGATGACGCTATGGGGATCGGAAGGAAGGGGAGAGGACCTCTCGGGGTGCTGGGCGACTGCCCGCCCACCAACGATGCCGTTTGCAGAGCCGGGGAAGTCACCGCCGTCCGAAGTTCCTCTAGACGACCGCCTGGTCCACCCAGTCCCGCGGATTCCGATTGGGTGGCGCTCGCTCGGCCCCCTCCCGCAGGGATGGTCGGAGAACCCGCTGAAACCGCGTTCCCTGCTCCGCTTGCCGGTGCAGTCGGCGAGACGGGAGCTACGAGGCGCGCTGGCGGTCCGACGACTCCAACGCCGACAGGCGCTGCGCCGTTGGTCACGGGGGCGAGGACCGTGGCGGCGAGGCTGGACACCGGGGCGCGACCGACCGCGGCTAACCACATTGGTCACGGGGGCAAGGGCCGTGGCGGCGAGGCCGGACACCGCAGCGAGGACCGTGGCGGCGAGGCTGGTCACCGGGGCCACCACCGCGCTAACCACAATGGTCACGGGGGCGAGGGCCGTGGCGGCGAGGCTGGTCACCGGGGCCACCACCGCGCTAACCACAATGGTCACGGGGGCGAGGGCCGTGGCGGCGAGGCTGGACACCGGAGCGAGGACCGGGGCGGCGAGGCTGGTCACGGCTGAGAGGACCGGGGCGCCGAGGCTGGTCACCGGGGCCACCACCGCGGCTAACCGCATCGGTCACGGGGGGGAGGACCGTGGCGGCGAGGCTGGTCACCGGAGCCAGGACCGGAGTGGCGACGTCGGTCACGGCGGCGAGGACCGGGGCGGCGAGGCTGGTCACCGGAGCGAGGACCGGGGCGGCGAGGCTGGTCACCGGGGCCACCACCGCGCTAACCACAATGGTCACGGGGGCGAGGGCCGTGGCGGCCAGGCTGGTCACCGGAGCCAGGACCGGAGTGGCGACGTCGGTCACGGCGGAGAGGACCGGGGCGGCGAGGTTGGTCACCGGAGCCACGACCGCGCTAACGGTGGTGCCAAGCGATCCGGTGACCGTTCCGAGTGTTAACGCCGCCGGGCCGGCCACCGTCCCGACCGCTTGGATGACCCCACCCTGGGTCCCCGTGACCGCTCCAGTGACCTTGCCGGCACTCTGGGTCACGGTCCCCAGGGTTGGTGCGACAGCACTCGCGGTGGCGACCATCGATGTCACGGGTCCTGCGACCGCGGTGGTGGTCACGGTCGCGAGGGTCGGGGCGACAGGGCTCGGAGTTGTGCCGACACTCGATGCGACCGGACTAGTGACTGCGCCGGTCGTCTGGGGGACGGTCCCGAGGGTCGAGCCGACCGCAGTCGAAGCGGCGCCGACGGTTGACGTCACCGGAGTGGAGATCGCCGAAGTGACTGGAGTGGAGATCGCCGTTGTGACTGGAGTGGAGATCGCCGTTGTGACTGGAGTGGAGACCGCCGAAGTGACTGGAGTGGAGACCGCGCCGGTCGTCTGGGTGGTCCCCGTGGCCGGAGCGACTGCAGTTACCGCGGCGCCGACGGTTGACGTCACTGGAGTGGAGACCGCCGAAGTGACTGGCGTGGAGATCGCCGAAGTGACTGGAGTGGAGACCGCTGCCTTCGCCGGCGTGGAAACCGCACTGGTCGTCTGGGTGGACTCAGTGGCCGGGGCGACTGCAGTTACCGCGGCGCCGACGGTTGACGTCACTGGAGTGGAGACCGCCGAAGTGACTGGCGTGGAGATCGCCGAAGTGACTGGAGTGGAGACCGCTGCCTTCGCCGGCGTGGAAACCGCACTGGTCGTCTGGGTGGACTCAGTGGCCGGGGCGACTGCACTCACAGCGGCGCCGACGGTTGACGTCACCGGATCGGAGACCGCCGAAGTCACTGGCGTCGAGACCGCTGCCTTCGCCGGCGTAGAAACCGCACCGGTCGTCTGGGTGGACCCGGTGGCCGGGGCGACCGCACTCGTAGCAGCGCCGAAAGTTGACGTCACCGGAGTGGAGATCGCCGAAGTGACTGGAGTCGAGACCGCTGCCTTCGCCGGCGTGGAGACCGCGCCGGTCGTCTGGGTGGTCCCGGTGGCCGGAGCGACCGCACTCGTAGCGGCGTCGACAGTTGACGTCACCGGAGCGGAGACAGCGCTCGTCGCCTGGGTGACGGTCGCGGTGGCCGGGGCGACAGAGCTCGCGACCGCAGCAGGGGCTGTTGGCGCAAGGGATGTCACGAGGCCAGACGTGTCGACCCCGAGTGCTGATGCTCTGCCAGTTCCGAGGAGCAGAACGAAGGCGAGAGTGGCGAGGATCCCAAACATGAACAGCGCGAGGGCGCGCAGCGCCCGGGCGTATCGCCTCGTCGCGTATCCCTCCGTGTTCCCCTGTGCCGTCATCATCCGCCACCACGCAGCAGTGTCCGGGCCCATCAAGACGATGGTTCGATCAAATGGAGCAGCGTGGTGCCGACTACCCGGGGGGCCGCCCCCAAAACCCGTTCCTTTGGCATCTATTTCGGGGGTAGTCA
Source organism: uncultured Acidimicrobiaceae bacterium (assembly GCA_963787525.1). Taxonomy (GTDB): domain Bacteria; phylum Actinomycetota; class Acidimicrobiia; order Acidimicrobiales; family RAAP-2; genus Bog-473. The sequence continues at coordinate 102,249 of CAWBDK010000003.1, forward strand.
CGGCTATGGGGGTGTGTCCAGGACACCGGATGACCAATCTGAAGCCAGGGCAGGACGGCACGGGGGGATTTCGCCGTCACGAACGCTCCATCGTCGCTGAGCTCTGGGGCCTGACGCCGCCCGGCTCCGCCAGATCTCACGGGGAATCGGTAAGCAACAGCGAGTCCCTCTCGCAGCCCTCGCTTGTGTGCCCGCCCCCCGCTTCAGTCGAGTCTGAAGACCGGGTGGCGCGGCGGCGACTGCGGTCCACTCGGCATCGCTGGAGTCGGGCGTGACACCGTCGAAGAACATGCCGGTCTCGAACTTCCAGCGGCGGAGGTAGGCGCGCAGGATTGGCACCCGGTCGGCCACCGGGATCTCACTCGCCGTGCACAGTCGGCGCCGACGACCGAGGATCAAAACCAGATGGCCCCCGGCGTGGCGCACGTTGCGGACCCACTGGGTCTCACCACGCGGGGCGACCAGGTACTGCGTCCCCTCGATCGTGAGGAGGTTCACCGGCGTGTGGTGGAGCTCGCCGCTGGTCCGGCCCCGGTGCTCGAGCACGCGGGAGCCGCTGACGCTGACGCCCATTCGGGTAAGGCCGCTCACGAGTCGGTTGAAGACGTTGCGGGTGAACCAGTCGGGACGCTTGTAGTGGTCGGCCGCGGGCTGCTCGGGTGTGGGGATCGTGCTCATTTGTGTCTCCTGCGTCAACGATGTCATGAACGATGATACTAAACGAGAACGATGTTCTTGTCAAGTACTTGTGTTCGCACTCCCGAGCAATCAGACTTGTGCCATGTCGGCCCCACGCACAGCGCGGAAGCGCGTTCGAGACGAGATGACGGCGGAGATCCTGTCGGTCGCCCGCGAGCACGTGGCCCGCGAGGGCGCGGCCGCACTGTCGCTCCGGTCCATCGCCCGGGATCTTGAGATGGCCCCGTCCGCGCTGTACCGCTACTTCGACGGGCGCGATGCCCTCCTGAGCGCCCTCATCCTCGGCGCCTACGAGGCGCTCGCCGCGGAGGCAGAGAGGGCGGCGGACGAGGCGCAGGCGAAAGCCGGCAGCTATGCCGAGCATTGGCTTTCCGTGCCGCGTGCCCTTCGCTCCTGGGCGCTGGCGCGACCGCACGAGTGGGGGCTGATCTTCGGCACACCGGTGCCGGGCTACGAGGCGCCCGAGGACACGATCGAGCCCTACGCGCGGGTGGCGGGGGCCATGGTGCGCCCCATCGTCCAGGCCAAGGCCGCGGGCCGGTTACGAAAGGATCGGGCCCGGCGGGTGGTCTCGGACGAGCTGCGCCGCGCCGTGGCCCCGGTCACCGATGGGCTGTTCCCCGAGATGCCGGTGGGGAAGGTTGTGCTCGCGATCCAGGCCTGGACGACGATCGTCGGACTGATCAGCCTCGAGGTCTTCGGGCACTGGCGCAACACGATCCTCGATCCCGCCCAGTTCTTCGAGGCCACCATCCGCGACATCGCGGATTCGATCGGTCTCCGCTGACGATCGCCTGAAAGCGCATTCCTCGATCCCGTGCCGTGGGTGTCGTCTTCCTCAGCGGAGGTTTTCAACCAGCGCCTGGGCCCGGGTGCGAAGTTCTTCGAGCTTATCCTCGGGGATCCATTCGGCCATGGTCCCGACAAGATCGAAGACGAGCGCCGCCAACTCGGCCAGTTCCTTGCTGGGCTCCTGCAGCTTGATCTGGGAGAAGGGAAAGGCCACGTTCACCCGGCTGGACGGGGCGTGGATTTCGGATGCGTTCCGGGGCTTCGATCGGTGGACCCCGTTCGTCTCGTGGGCAGAGGAGTTCTTGTCGGATGACTTCGGCACCCCACCATCCTGGTCCGTCCGCGCCGACGAGGAAAGGATGGGTGGGCCGGCGGCAACCGCCGGGCGAACTCGGAGAGCCGTCTGCGAGCCGACGTGTGTCGCCCCGCTCCCAAGGGCGAGCCAGAAGGGCTAGCTCAGAAGGGCTAGCTCAGAAGGGCTAACCCAGAACGGGCAGCTTTACCTCGATCCCGGCGTTGGCCAGGAAGACCAGCTTGTGCTCGAGGGCGTGTTGCCAATCGACCATGTCCTTGTCGAACTGCGTGCGGTCGCCTTCCTCACAGGCGTGCTCGAGCTCGTCGAATGCCAGGTCCTCGGCATCGAGTAGGGCCCGGTACTTCAAAAGGAAGTGGTCGTCGATCGGCTGATGCACGTCGTCCCTCCTACCGCGGCCCGACCTTCGCGAGCCGGTATCGAAACGTTACTTCTGTCACGCGTTGTTCGCTTGAGGGTGGTGGCGATTCTGGACCAATTACGCGACAACGCCCGATGCGAACCTTCCGCCGGCCCTTACGGCACTCGGCCCCCCCGGCCCGAGGTTCGCACCGGCGGTCCTACCCGTCGATCGGACCCGCCGGGTCGGTCAGCTCCTCGAGGTCCCTGCCGAGCCGTGCCGCCGCGGCGGCCAGCACGTCCTGGCCGGCGACGAGCGCGGCCAGGTCGCCGCGGACGCGCACCCGTCCTGCCGCCAGGGCGTCGGCCGGGGCGAACTCGCCGCGGGCCATGGCGAGCGCATCCGCGTAGTCGAGGACGATCGTCGCGGTGCCTCGCACCTCGCCTTCGGGATCGAGCATCAGGTGGGCCCGCCCCCCGGCCACCGTCAGGGCGACACGGACCTCCTCGAAGGCCTCGCCGGCCCCGCCCGTCCCGCCCGCCCCCCCGGCACCGCCACCCTCGGCGGGGACGCCGGTCACGACCTGAACCACGCTGAACGTGCCGTCGGCGGCGGCGAGCGATCCCTCGCCGGCGGCGGCGATCGCGTCGGAGAGGTCGAGCGCGCCGAGCGCGGCGTCGAACGACTGCACCCATTGCGGAGAGAGGTAGCGGGCCATCGAAGGATCAGGTGCGCCGGGTTCGTTGCGGCTCGAGGCGGGTGCGGCGGCGTGGGGGTGTGCGCACGCCGGTCACGGGTCCGCGCTCAGCCGGCGGCGGCCTCTTCGGCGGTCTTCTTCGTGCGCCCCATGATCTTGCGGCCGAGCCAGGCCACCGGGTCGTAGCGGGCGTCGACGACCCGTTCCTTCATCGGGATGATGCCGTTGTCGGTGATCTTGATGTGCTCGGGGCAGACCTCGGTGCAGCACTTGGTGATGTTGCACATACCCAGGCCTCGGTCATGTGCGAGCTCGCGGCGGTCATTGACGTCGAGCGGGTGCATCTCGAGCTCGGCGAAGCGGATGAAGAAACGCGGCCCGGCGTAGCGGGGCTTGTTCTCCTCGTGGTCACGGATGACGTGGCAGACGTCCTGGCACATGAAACACTCGATGCACTTGCGGAACTCCTGGCCGCGTTCGACGTCGACCTGCATCATGCGGTAGCCGCCCTCGGGCTCGGGGCCCGGCTCGAACGCCGGCACCGTCTTGGCCACCTCGTAGTTGAAGGAGACGTCGGTCACCAGGTCGCGGATGATGGGGAACGTCTTCATCGGCGCCACGGTGACCGGCTCACCCTCGGGCAGCGTGTCCATGCGCGTCATGCACATGAGGCGGGGCAGCCCGTTGATCTCGGCCGAGCAGGAGCCGCACTTGCCTGCCTTGCAGTTCCAGCGGCAGGCCAGGTCCGGCGCGTCGCTGGCCTGAATGCGGTGGATCACGTCGAGCACCACCTCGCCCTCGACGGCGGGCATCACGTAGTCGGTGAAGGTCCCGCCCTCCTCGTCCCCACGCCAGATCCGCATGGTGACCTCTTCGGCCGCGGGGGTTGCCGTGTCGGCCGCGGTGGTGTCGGCGTCAGCGTCGGTGATGCTCACGTGGCCTCCTCGAAGAGTGCGCGCAGCTCGGGCGGCATGACCGGCAGCGGCTCGGGGGCGATGGCGATCGGCGCCAGGTAGCCGCGCTCGCCCTTCTGGTGCTGCACGAAGTTGACCTTGCCCATCTCGGGGTCGGGGCCCGGGTAGTCCTCCCGGGTGTGCCCGCCACGGGACTCCTTGCGGTTGAGCGCACCCTGCGCGACGGCGATGGAGGTGGTGATCATCGAGGGCAGGTCGGTGGCGAGGTTCCAGCCCGGGTTGTAGGCCCGGCCACCCTTCACCTGCACCTTGGCCGTCTTCTGCTTGAGGTCCTCGAGCTTGGCCAGCGCCTCTTCGAGCTCGGGCCCGGTGCGGATGATGCCCACCAGGGCCTGCATCGTCTCCTGGAGATCGTCGTGCACGTCGTAGGGGTTGTACCCGTCCTCGCGCCCGAACGGGGCGAAGGCATCGTCGATCACCGATGCGACCTCCGCCGCGTCGACGGTTGGCGTGCCGGCGCGGCCCTCCGCGAAGTCAGAGGCGCCCAGACCGGCGCGGCGGCCGAACACGATGAGGTCCGAGAGCGAGTTGCCGCCGAGGCGGTTCGCTCCGTGCATGCCCCCCGAGACCTCGCCGATGGCGAAGAGGCCGGGGACGGTGGCGGCCTGGGATTCGGCGTCGACCCGCACCCCGCCCATCATGTAGTGGCAGGTCGGGCCGACCTCCATGGCTTCGGCCGTGATGTCGACGCCGGCCAGCTCCATGAACTGGTGGTACATCGACGGGAGCCGGCGCTTGATGTACTCGGGGGTGCGCCGCGTCGCGATGTCGAGGTAGACGCCTCCGTGCGGGGTGCCCCGGCCCGCCTTCACCTCGGAGTTGATGGCGCGGGCCACCTCGTCGCGGGGGAGCAGGTCGGGCGTGCGGCGGTGGTTGATGTGGTCGTCGTACCAGGCGTCGGCTTCCTCCTCGGTCTCCGCCGTCTCGGCCCGGAACATGTCGGCCACGTAGTTGAACATGAAGCGGGTGCCCTCGGAGTTGCGCAGCACGCCGCCGTCGCCGCGGACGCCCTCCGTGACGAGGATGCCGCGCACCGACAGCGGCCACACCATGCCGGTCGGGTGGAACTGCACGCACTCCATGTCGATGACGTCGGCGCCGGCCCAGATGGCCATGGCGTGGCCGTCACCGACGGACTCCCACGAGTTGGAGGTGTACCGCCAGGCCTTGCCGATCGAACCCGTCGCCAGCACGAAGGCCTTGGCGGTGAAGAGCACCATCTCGCCGGTCGGGCGCATGTAGCCCACGGCGCCCGAGATGCGTCCCTCCGCGTCGGGCAGCAGGCGGAGGATCTTGCACTCCATGAAGACGTCGGTCCCCATGGAGACCACCTTCTGCTGCAGCGTGCGGATCAGCTCGAGCCCGGTGCGGTCGCCCACGTGAGCCAGGCGGGCGTAGCGGTGGCCGCCGAAGTCGCGCTGGGTGATGCGGCCGTCCTTCGTGCGGTCGAACAGCGCGCCCCAGCGCTCCAGTTCGAAGACGCGGTCGGGCGCCTCCATGGCGTGGATCTGCGCCATGCGCCAGTTGTTGAGCATCTTGCCGCCGCGCATGGTGTCGCGGAAGTGGACCTCCCAATTGTCCTCGGGCCAGACGTGGCCCATGGCGGCGGCCATGCCGCCCTCGGCCATGACCGTGTGGGCCTTGCCGAGCAGCGACTTGCAGACGATGGCCACCCGCAGTCCGCGTTCGGAGGCCTCGATGGCGGCCCGCAACCCGGAGCCGCCGGCACCGATGATGACGACGTCGTAGTCGTGGGTTTCGTAGTCGGGCATGCGGGTCCTCGCGGCCTAGAAGTGGAAGCCGGGGTCGTGGATGGTCCCGCTCGCCACCAGCCGCACGTAGAGGTCGCACAGGGCGACGCCGAAGAGGCTGATCCAGGCGAAGCGCATGTGGTTGGCGTTGAGCGGGGTGACGAACTTCCACATCTTGTAGCGGGTCGGGTGCTTGGCGAACGACTTCACCTGGCCACCGCAGAAGTGCCGGCACGCGTGGCACGACAGGCTGTAGAGCCACAGGAACGCGGCGTTGGCGCACAGGACCACCGTGCCGACGCTGATGCCGATGCCCAGCCCCGGCTGGCGGAAGGCAAGGATGGCATCGTAGGTGAGGATGCAGTTGAAGAGCAGCAGGATCCAGAAGAAATAGCGGTGGATGTTCTGGAGGATGAGGGGAAACCGGGTCTCGCCGCTGTAGCTGCCGTGGGCGTCGGCCACGCCGCAGCCCGGCGGCGACCACCAGAACGACCGGTAGTAGGCCTTGCGGTAGTAGTAGCAGGTGAGGCGGAAGCCGAGGGGGAAGATCAGGATCAGCAAGGCCGGCGAGTAGTTCCAGAACGGCAGGGTCCCGAAGTTGTGGCTGCCCGCTACGCAGCTGTTGGCGATGCAGGGGGAGTAGAAGGGCGAGATCAGGTCCCGGTTCAGGTCGGCGCCGGCGTAGTAGTTCTTCCCCACGAAGGCGGCCCAGGTCGAATAGACGACGAAGGCGAGGAGGATCGCCGCCGTGATCGCCGGCTCGACCCACCAGCCGTCCTTGCGCAGCGTGGGCACGTCCGGCCCGCCCCGGGGCGCTCCGATGGCAACCGGCGTCGCGGTCGCGCTCTCCACCGTCGTCGTCACTCGCACCTCCTCACGGCCAGGCGCAACGACGCCCGCGGCCGGCCGATCATTCCAGACCACTCCGGCGCCGCTGCAAGTCGTCCGCGCTCCACGCCGCGACCCTACGGGTCGTTCAGTGGCACGTCAAAGACATAAAGAGCATGAAGATAAGAGCGATAAGCTCTGAATGTGCAGCTGCACCAGCTGGCCTACGCCCTGGCCGTCGCCGAGGAGCAGAGCTTCACCCGCGCCGCGGCGCGGCTGCACCTGGCCCAGCCCTCGCTCTCCCGCCAGGTCCGCCTGCTCGAGCAGGAGCTCGGCGTGCTCCTCTTCAACCGCGGCCCCGGGCAGGGACCGGTCACCCTCACCCCCGACGGCAGCGCGCTGGTGCCCTTCATGCAACGGGTCATGGCGGACATCGAGGCCACCGGCGCCGAAGCGCGGGCGCTGTCGGGCATGGCCCGGGGTCACCTCGCCGTCGGCGCCACCCCCAGCCTCATCACGAGCGCGCTGGCCCCGGCCCTCGTCGAGTTCCACGCCAGCCACCCGGGCATCGACCTGTCGGTCGTGGAGGCCGGCTCGCACCAGCTGGTGCCCCAAGTGGCATCGAGTGAGGTGGACCTGGCCCTCGTCGTCCTGCCGGTGACCGACCCGCTGGTGGTGACGACGCCGCTCTTCGACGATCCCCTGGTGCTCGCCACCGCGCCCGACCACCCCTTCGCCACCCGGCGCCGGATCCGGGTGCGCGACCTCGACGGCCTCGACCTGGTCATGTTCCGGGAGGGCTACGACCTGCGCGCCGTGACGCTGGCGGCCTGCGCGGCGGCGGGCGTGGTGCCGCACCTGGTCAGCGAGGGGGGCGAGATGGCGGGCGTGCTCTCCTTCGTGGCGGCCGGCCTCGGCGCCGCGGTGGTGCCGGCCATCGCGCTGCCCGGCGACGGGACGCTGGTCGCCGTTCCCTTCACCGCTCCGACGTTGAGCCGCACCGTCGCCCTGGCCCAGCGCGGCGACCGGACGCTGGCCCGCCCGGCCCGCGCCCTCGCGGAGCAGCTCCTGGCGCGCCACGGCGCCTCGAGACGCGTGCCCGCCTGAGCGGGCGCGGGACCCGACCTCGCCGCTCCGCCGCGCGAGTTCGGGGTTTAGGCTTCCCCCATGGCCGGCCCTTCGCACATCGACCCCTCCGCGACCCCGCCCCCCGGTGGGCTCAAGCCTCCCCCCGATCTGCCCCGGTCACTGGCCGATCTGCGATCCTCGGGTTGGGAGTCGGTGTCGGTGGCCGAGGAGATGCGACGCAACACGGGCGCGGCCATCGCGGCGGGACGCGCGCTGATGCCGGGTGTGCTCGGCTTCGAGGAGACCGTGGTCCCTCAGCTGGAGAACGCGATTCTGGCCGGGCACGACGTGATCTTGTTGGGTGAGCGGGGCCAGGCGAAAACGCGCGTGATCCGTTCCATGGTCGGGCTCCTCGACGAGTGGATGCCCATCGTCGCCGGCTCCGAGATCAACGACGACCCCTCCAACCCCGTCTCGCGCTTCGCCCTCGACCTGGTCGACGAGCTGGGCGAGGCCACGCCCGTCGACTGGGTCCACCGGTCGCAGCGCTACGGCGAGAAGCTCGCCACTCCCGACACCTCCATCGCCGACCTCATCGGCGAGGTGGACCCGATCAAGATCGCCGAGGGCCGCTATCTCAGCGACGAGCTGGCGCTGCACTACGGGCTCATCCCGCGGGTCAACCGCGGCATCTTCGCCATCAACGAGCTGCCCGACCTCTCCGAGCGGATCCAGGTCGGCTTGCTCAACATCCTCGAGGAGCGCGACGTGCAGATCCGCGGCCACCGCATCCGGCTGCCGCTCGACGTCATGCTCGTGGCCACCGCCAACCCCGAGGACTACACCAATCGTGGCCGCATCATCACGCCGCTCAAGGACCGCTTCGGCGCGCAGATCCGCACCCACTACCCGTTCGAGACCATGACCGAGGTCCGGATCATGGAGGGCGAGGCCGACCTGCCGACCGCGGGCGTGCCGGTCGAGGTCCCGAAATTCATGAAGGAGGTGGTGGCCGAGATCAGCCAGCTGGCCCGGCGCAGCACCCACCTCAACCAGCGCAGCGGCGTCTCGGTCCGCCTGTCCATCGCCAACTACGAGACGCTGGTGGCCTCGGCGGTGCGGCGCGCGCTGCGCACCGGGGAGCCGGTGGCGGTGCCGCGCATCAGCGACCTCTCCTCGCTGGTGCCGTCGACCCAGGGCAAGATCGAGGTGGAGGCGATGGAGGAGGGGCACGAGGACGAGGTGGTGGCCCAGCTCGTCGCGGCGGCCACGCTCTCGGTCTTCCGCCGCCGGGTCACCCTCGACGACCCGCAGTCGATCGTGGCCGCCTTCCACGACCAGGTGGTCGTGCACGTGGGCGACGACCTGGCCTCGTCCGCCTACCTGGCGGTGCTGGCCGACATCCCCGAGCTCGAGGCGCCGACGCGCAAGCTGGCCGGGCCCGAGGCGGCCCAGGCCGAGTCGCCGGCGCTGATGGCGAGCGCGCTCGAGTTCCTCCTCGAAGGGCTGCATCTCACCAAGCGGTTGAACAAGGACGCGTCCGGACCGCGGGCGCTCTACCGCGGGCGCAAGTAGCGGACGGGCGCGAGCGCCAGCATGAGCACAAACACGAGCACAAGCCCGATGACACCATGAGCGCCCGCTACGACTACAGGGAATGGGACGGCACCCAGGAGTTCGCGGACATCGACCCCGACGACCTCCTGGCCGGCCTCACTGACGACCTCCTCGCCGGCGGTGACCTCGACGACGCGCTGCGGCGCTTGCTGAGGAGCGGCTTCCACACCGCCGACGGCGACCAGGTTCCGGGTCTGCGCGACCTGCTCGATCAACTGCGCCGCCGGCGGGCCGAGATGCTCGCCGAGGGCGACCCGGACGGCCGCATGGCGGATCTCACGCGCCAGCTCGACGAAATTGAGCAGGACGAGCGGGCCGCCATCGACGAGCTCGTCGAAGAGGCCGCCAATTCGGGCGACCAGCGCCGCAGTGAGGTCACCGACGACGTCGCCACCGAGCGGCGGATGGCGCTCGACCTCCAGCCCGACGACCCCGCCGGCCGCATCTCGAGCCTGCAGCACTACGACTTCGTGTCCTCCGAGGCGCGCGAGCGCTTCGAGGAGCTCGTCGAGGAGCTGCGGCGGGAGATGGCCGACACCTTCTTCGAGGGCGCGTCCGACGCGCTCTCCAACATGAGCCCCGAGCAGATGGCGCGCATGCGCGACGCCTACGACGCGCTGAACAAGATGCTCGAACAGCGCGAGCGGGGCGAGGAGCTCGACCCGAGCTTCGAGGAGTTCATGGCGCAGTACGGCGACATGTTCCCGGGCAACCCGCAGACGCTCGACGAGCTCCTCGAGCAGCTGGCCGAGCGCATGGCCGCCGCGCAGGCGGTGTGGAACTCGCTGTCGCCCGAACAGCAGGCGCAGCTGCGCGGACTGATGGAGGCCGTGCTCGAGGACATGGACCTGCGCTGGCAGGTGGAGCGCCTGGCCCAGAACCTCCAGCGCGCCGTGCCCGACGCCGGCTGGCAGCGCGCCTACGACTTCAACGGCGAGGGCCCGATGAGCCTCGACCGGGCCACCGACCTGGCCACCCAGCTGGGCCAGCTCGACCGCATGGAGGAGGTCCTCCAGTCGGCCTCGAGCCCGGCCGCCCTGGGTGAGATCGACCTCGACCAGGTGCGCCAGCACATGGGAGACGACGCCGCCCGGGCGCTCGACCGCCTGGCCAAGTTGACCAAGTCGCTGGCCGACGCCGGGCTGATCGAGCAGCAGGGCGGGCGGATCGAGCTGACACCCCAGGGCGTGCGGCGCCTGGGCCAGAAGGCGCTGGCCGACCTGTTCGGCCAGATCAACAAGGACCGCATCGGCGACCACGCCGCCCTGCGCACCGGCTCGGGACACGACCGGGAGGAGACGACGAAGGCCTACGAGTACGGCGACCCGCTGAACCTGCACCTGTCCACCACGGTGCACAACGCGGTGCGCCGCGGCGGCTCGGGCGTGCCGGTGCGTCTGCGGCCCGAGGACTTCGAAGTCGTCGAGGTCGAGGCGCTGTCGCGTTCGGCCACCGTCCTGGCGCTCGACCTCTCCATGTCGATGCCGATGCGCGACAACTTCGTGCCGGCCAAGCGCATGGCCATGGCCCTGCAGACGCTCATCTCGTCGAAGTTCCCCGCGACTATCTCGGCATCGTGGGCTTCTCCGAGGTCGCCCGCGAGATACGCCCCGACGAGGTCCCCACGGCCATGTGGGACTACGTCTACGGCACCAACCTGCAGCACGCGCTGGCGCTGTCCCGGCGCATGCTGGCCCACCAACACGGCACCAAGCAGATCATCGTGGTGACCGACGGTGAGCCGACGGCGCACATCGACGACGCCGGCGAGGTCTGGTTCAACTACCCGCCCATCCCCGAGACACTGCGCCGGACCATGGCCGAGGTCATCCGCTGCACCCGGGCCGGCATCGTGATCAACACCTTCGCCCTCGACCTCCAGCGCACCCACTACCCCTTCGTGGAGCAGATCGCCCGGGTCAACGGCGGGCGCACCTTCTACACCACCCCCGACGCACTGGGCGGCTACGTCCTGGTCGACTTCCTCCAGCACCGCCGGGTGCTCCGCCCGGCCGGCTAGGCCGCCGCCCCTTTCCCGCCCCGGCCACGGCCGGCGGACCGCATCGGCTCCGCCCGACGGAGCGCACAGGCTCCGCCCGTCGGGCAGTTCCCGCCAGAACCTCGTCTCCGTGCCCCGGGGTCAACAACAGCGGCGCAGACTGCCTCTCAACAGGGGTTTTCCGTGCTCAGCGGCAACGGATCGGGCGCCGTCACGCACGTTTTGTGCCTGGAAAAGTCGATTCCCCCTTGCGCTCGAGGGGAGGGTAGTGAAAGATGACTACACCGCTGTAACTACACCAATGCCACCTGAGGCGAAGAAGGGGGGCGAACCAAGTGCCAGTTGACATAGTCACCACGCTCTACGGTCGCCAAGAACGAAGCTGGCAGCTGCAGGCCAATTGCATGGGCGTCGACCCGGACCTGTTCTTCCCGGAGCGGGGCACGTCGACCCGGGAAGCCAAGGAGGTCTGCCGCGGTTGCGTCGTGCAGCAGGACTGTCTCGAGTACGCCCTGGCCAACGGCGAGAAATTCGGGATCTGGGGCGGCATGAGCGAGCGTGAGCGCCGCCGACTGCGCCGCGCCCGTGCCCTGGCGCGCCGCGACGTGGCCAGCGCGTCCTAGCGCCTGGGCGTCCTGCCCCGCTACCCGGCGGCTAGCCGGGACTCCACGGTCGACGCCTCGGACAGGCCGAGCTCGGCCTGTCGGGCGCGGGGGATGGTGGCGAGGACGACTTCGGGAATGAGGCCCACCAGCTCCGCGCCCTCCACCGAGCCGCCCGCATCGGCGACCAGGGCGACGACGTCGTCGTAGAGCCGGGCCGGCCCGAACGACCCGGGGTCGACGAGGTTGCACGACACCTGGGCCCGGGGTCCGACGGCCAGGCCCAGCGCGCGCACCTCGGTGCGGCGCACCAGCGGCGCCACCCGCCGGGCCACCGTGGCGGAGGACACCCACACGTTGTAGGCCACCAGTACCCGCCTGGCCCCGACCGCCGTGGCGCCGGTCCGGGCGTCCAGCCGTGCCGGGCCCTGGTCGGGGGTCAGGCCGCCGGCCGAGTCGACGACCTGGCGGCGGATGTCGGGCAGCGTGCGGGACCGACCGCCGGGGAGGGGTCCATAGAGGAAGCTCGGCACGCCGAGGGTGCTGCCGAGCCAGCGGGCGAAGTCGTCGCGCAGCACCACGGCCTCCGCCAGGTCCTCGGGGATCGCTCCGCCGGGCTCGTAGGGGACGAACGGGACGACGTCGAGCACGCCCAGCCGCGGGTGGGCGCCCCGGTGGGCCGTGAGGTCGAGCCTGGCCACCGCGACGGTCGCCAGCGCCCGGACCGCCGCGACGACGGCGTCAGCGGGCCCGGCGACGGTGAAGACGGCGCGGTTGTGGTCCCGGTCGCGGTGGAGATCGAGAAGGCTCGGGCCGGCGCTGCCGGCCAACTCGGTCAGGACGCGGTCGTCGCGGCCTTCACTGACGTTGACCACGCACTCGACGATCACCGCGCCAGCGTGGCACGCGCGACGTCGGCGGGAGCCGGTCCGGGGCTCCTCGCGCCCCGGGGGTCGTCCCCCGTTCCTCCTTATTTGAGGACGACGGCGTGGGAGAGGCGACGACGGCGCAGGATGCGGCGGCGCTCACGCTCGGACGCACCGCCCCAGACGCCGTGGTCGATGTGGTGCTCCAGCGCGTACTCGAGGCAGGACTCGGAAACGGGGCATTCGGCGCAGATCCTCTGGGCGACCAGCACGCCCATCCCGTCGTTCGGGAAGAAGACGTCCGGTGCAACTTCCTTGCACTTCCCCTGGGCCATCCAATTGGTATGCATTGCTCGGCTCCCTTTTCACGCACCATTCTAAAAGAGGCGCCAGTCGGGTTCCTAGGCTTTCGAGATAGGAACTTCGTAAGAATCCGGTGCTCGACCAGGGAGAATGCTTCGGCGTCGCCTGGGGCTACGCTGACGCCGACCGCCGATGCCAGGAGGGTGCCATGTCCCCGGACGCCGAGGACAACGTTGTCGAAGAGGGTGAGCCGATCGAGCCCATCGGGCACGTGCGCGTCGTGTACCTCGGTCCCGTGGCCCCCCACTGGGAGGTCCAGTCGGACTACGGCCCGCCCGAGGTGATCGAGCAATTCCGCGACCGCGTGCTGGCCCGTCTGGTGCTGCTCCCCCCGCACGACCCCCAGTTCCGCCGCAACAGCGAACGTGTGGTGCGCGATGCCGAGCGGGAGCAGCTGGCCCTCGAATGGGATCTCGACTACGGCGAGGCCGCCGAGGCCTGAGCCCGACCGAGGCCTGAGCCTGGCCGAGGCCCGAGCCCGGCCCACCCCTGAGCACGGCGCAGGCGTGAGCGGCAGGGCAGGGCGTTCTTGCACCCAACTTGCTCCCGCCGCGCCACTGGGCCGACACCCCCGTGATGGAAGCATGGCGCCCTGGTTGTTGAGAGTGTGCGGGCCGAGCCCGCGAGAGGGGGAACCATGGGGGAGACCTACACAATGGAGGCGCCGGTCGTCCGGGAGATCCGGGGACTGATCGGCGAGCTGACCGACGACGAGGCGGCGCTGGTGCGCACGCTCACGCCGTCTGACCTGGAGCAGACCACCCCGGTCGAGCATCTGTTCGATCTCGTCGACCTGCTCGCGACCATCCGCTACGACGAGGCCGTGGCGGACTACGTCTACGCCATCGCACCCGGTTGGGACGGCAGCATCGAGACGCTGCTGCTGGGCGGCCAGGTGACCACCGCGTTCAACCGCTACGAACTCGAGCAGCGCATGCCCGCCAGCGACGTCAGCGCCCGCGGCACCGCCGAGTCCCGCGTGCCCGAGCGAGTCGGCTGAGCCTGCAGTCCGCAGCCGGCGCAGCGCCGGCGTGCACTCAGTCCAAGAGCCCGATGCGGGCGAGCCACAGCCCGGGCGCGTCGACCTCGGCGGGCGTCGGGAGGTCGAGCTCGTCCGTCCACAGCCGAGCGAGCGCGTCCTCGCCGGCACGCTCCACGACCCCCGTCACGAAGGCCCGACCCCGGTCGACCTCGTCCTGGCCGACGTTGAGGCCGAACAGTCCCGCGAAGGCCTGCTCGCCCTTCCCTTCCTCGATCCGGTAGCGGTACCAGGCCTCGCGCAGCGCCGCCGGCGACGAAGTGAGCGTCTCCGCGATGCCGGCCGTGATGTGGTCCACGTAGGCACCGATGGCCGTCGTCTGCGCCGTGAGAGCACTCGAGATGCTCCGTTGTTCGGGGCTGATCAGGTCCGAGAGCAAGGCTTCGGGGTCGCCCAGCGCGTCCTCGAGCGCCGACGGGTCACCGAGACCGTCGCCCAGGCGCTCCACCATGGAGCGCTGGGACGCCGCGGCATGCGCTGAGGCATCGCCGAGCAGCGTCATGAGCGAAGCCCGGACACCGGGCCGGTTGAGCACGGCGTGCATGGTCAGCTCGCGCAGGCAGACCCAGAGCTGAACCTCTTGGAGGGGGAGGCTCCAGTCGTCGGCGAAGTCGGCCACGTTGCGCGGGACGAGGAGCAGCGGCGCGTCGCTGGGCCAGGGCAGCGGGAGCGCGTACTGCCCGAACGCCCGGCGGGCCAGGTGCCCGGCCGCCGAGCCGAACTGCATGCCGAGGAAGACGGGGCCGAGGGTGAGTGCGAACTGCCCGAGCAGCCCGCTGAGGCCGGCGGAGTCGTCGGGGTCGAGCTCGCTCAGGTCCGTCGACGGCATGGCCGCCGCGCCCTGCTGCTGCGCCTCGACCATCGACTTGAGGATGGGCCGGTAGGCCTCGAGCACGCGGAAGCTCCATTGCCCGCGCCCGACCGCCTCGAAGGAGACCCCGCCGGCACCCGAGGTCGGGCCGATCCCGGTCGCCTCGACCACGTGCAGATCGGCCACCCGAGCCAGCTCCTCGAAGGCAATGCGCACCAGCGGATCGGGGTTCTCGTCCTCTTCCCCGTCGGTGGCGACCCCGAAGGCCAGGGTCCGGGCCGCCTCGAACCAACTGTCGGCCGCACCCGGACCCGATCCGATGACCTTGAGCAGGTCTCCGAGGAGACCCCCATCGGGTTGTCGGGGTCGCTGGAACCGAACATGCTCACCCCTGCATGCTAGGAGGACCTGCCGAGGGTGATGTCCACGACCTTGGGTCCCGACGGTGCTTGGATCGACACCGCGATGGGAGCACCCGGCGGCAGGACGTAGAGACGGGCCCGGAGCTCGGCCATCGTGCGCACGGGTAAGGCGTTCACTGCGACGATGACCTGGCCCACCTGGAGCCGGCCGGCGGCGGGCCCGTCGGACTGCACGTCTTCCACCCTTGCTCCGGCGTCCTGGGGTGCGTCGGTCCCCGAGACCCCGAGCCATCCGTGCACCACGCGGCTGCTCGAGCGGAGGTCGTCGGCGACGCCGACGACGAGCTCGCTGGGCAGGAAGGTGACGGGGGCGGAGGCATCCGGGTCGGGGTCGTAGAGGATCCCCACCACGTCCCCGGCGGCGTTCAGCAACGGTTCTCCCCCGGCCACCGCGGGCGCCGCGGGGGAGGAGGTGATGGTTGGCATGCCCCCCGCGGGGCCGCTCGCGATGGCCGCGCCCACGCCGGTCACCGAGCCGGTCGTGCAGTGCAGCGCGAGTGACGCGCCGCCCGCGGGCACGTAGCTGAGGGTCAGGTCGGGTGAGCCCCCGCTCAGGCTGGAGTCGTCTGCGAAGGGCGCCACCGGCAGGTCCACGGGCACGGTCACCAGCGCCACGTCGGACGTGCTGTCGGTGGCCAGGACGGAGGCGGGCTCGAGTTTGCCGCCGGGGCCGACCATGACGATGCGCCGGACGCCACTCAGGAGGTCGGCGGTCGTGGCGACCACGCCGCCCTCGGCCACGGCGACGCCGATGAGCGCCACCGTGCCGTGCGCGGAGGTCGCCTGCAGCTCGACCATGGAGCGCCCGGCCGCCTGGGCGGCCGGCGGCACGGCGTTCTGCGGCCCGGCCAGCGTCGTGGGGGTGCCGGCGGCGGTGTCGGCCGTGGCGTTGTCGAGCGGGCGCTGCGAGGCCGGGGAGAGCAGCACGACGACCCAGGCGGCGACGGCCATGACGGCGCCGACACCCACGAGGATCATGACGGCGCTGCGGTAGGGATGGCGCTGCGGGGCGTTGAGGAGCATGGGCGACCCCCCCGCCGTGGCGGCGACCTCACTGGGGTGGCGCCACAGCCGGTCGTCGGGGTCGATCCAGCCCGCGCGGAGTCGATCCGGGGTCGTCCGGACCGCTGTCGGCGCCTTCGTCCGGGCCCGCCTCGCCGTCCTCGGGCTCCTCGGGCGTATCGCTCACCTGGGCGACGATACCGAGAACGACCCGGGAAATGCCGTCGGCCGATGGGGTAGCCGTACCATGAGGCCCCATGTCACGCGACCTGGCCATCGACCTTGGCACGGCCAACACCCTGGTCTATGCCAAGGGCAAGGGCCTGGTGCTCAACGAGCCGACGGTGGTCGCCCTCGATTCGCGCAGCCGGGAGGTGCTCGCCATCGGGACCGACGCCTGGCAGATGATCGGCCGCACGCCCGGGTACATCGTGGCCGAGCGGCCGTTGCGCGGCGGTGCGATCACCGACTTCGAGGTCACCGAGCGCATGCTCAGCGTGCTGCTGCGCCGGGTGGGGGTCGGGCGCCTCAACCGGCCCAAGGTGCTCGTCTGCGTGCCGTCGGCCATCACACCGGTGGAGCGGCGCGCCGTCAAGGAGGCGGCCCGGCGGGCCGGTGCTTCGGCCAGCTTCTTGATCGAGCAGCCCATGGCGGCGGCCATCGGCGCGGGGCTGCAGATCCACGAGCCTGTCGGCAACATGGTCGTCGACGTGGGGGGAGGCACGGCGGAGATGGCGGTGATCTCGCTCGGCGGCGTCGTGGCGGTGCAGGCACTGCGCTGCGGCGGGTTCGACTTCGACGCGTCCATTCAATCTTACGTCCGGCACCGTTATGGCGTGGCGGTCGGCGAACGCACGGCCGAGGCGGTCAAGCTGGCCATCGGATCGGCGTCCCCTTACGAGGGGGAGCAGCAGGCCGAGATCCGCGGGCGCGAGGTGGCGACGGGCCGGCCCAAGACCGTCATCCTTTCCCCCGTCGAGCTCCGGGGCGCCCTGGAGGACAACGTGGCGTCGATCGTGGGGGCGGCGGCCGAGTGCCTGGGTGAGGCGGCGCCCGAGCTGGCGCAGGACATCATGTTCGAGGGGATCCACCTGACCGGGGGCGGTGCGCTCCTGCGAGGGATGACCCAGCGCCTGGCCGACGCCACGTCCGTCCCCGTGCACCTGGTCGACACGCCGCTGGAGTGCGTCGTCCAGGGCGCGGGCGTCTGCCTGGAGTCCTTCGACAAGCTCAAGCGGCTCTTCAGTCAGGACGACTAGGACCGGCGGGACGACGAGGGTCCGCGCCGGCCTGGCTCTCGTCCACCAGCTCGTCGGCGGCCTGGCGCACCTGCCAGTCCCGGTCCAGCGCGGCGGCGCGGAGCGCGGGCTCCACCCTCGGATCGTCGAAGCCGGCCAGTGCCACCGTCGCCCGTCGCCTGACCGTCGGCTTGTCGCCCAGCGCGGTCAGTACGGCCGGAAGCCCAGCCGGGTCCCCGATGGCGCCCAGGGCGGCGACGGCCGCCTCGCGGCAGCGGGCGTCGGCGTGCCCGGTCGCCGTCGTCACCAGCGCGGGCACGGCCGGCCGGTGACGCCGTTCGGCCACGAACCACGCGGCGCCGACGACGACCAGCGGGTCGGGATCGTCGAGCGCGCCGGTCACGGCGCGGGGGAGCCCGGAACGGGAACCCCGGCCCCGCACGGCCAACGCGCCCTCGACGGCGCGGCGGCGCACCGCCGGTGCATCGTCCCGCAGCGCCGCGAGCACATCGTCGACGGTCAGTGCGTCCAGGCGCGCCAGCGCGCCGAGCGCGGCAACGCGCACGCGGGAGTCGGGATCGTCCAGGCCGCGCCGGGCCAGGACCGAGTCACCGCGGTGGCCGGCCACGCTGATGCGGCGCCGGCGGAGCTCGGCGCGGCCGTCGCGGCCCGCATCCGTGGCAACATCGTCGCTCACCGATCCGAGTATGTCCTACCCAGACGCGACCGCCGACGGGGAAGCCGCGGCGATCCCCCCCTCCAGCGACCCCGGCCCCGGCGCGGCCGGTGGGCCGCCGCCAGCGGCGCGCCGTCGGCCGGGCACGCCGCTGGCGGATCTGGCCCTTCCTCCTGGCCGCTCTCGCTCTCGTCGTGATCGCAGGGTTGATCGCCTCCCGCATCTCGGTCAACTACTACGTGATCACGCCCGGCGACGCTACGCCCGTCTCCCAGTACATCGAGGTCCCGTCGGCGGACAACCACCCCCTGACCGGCAAGATCCTGCTGACCGACGTCTTCGTCACCCAGCTGAACGCACTCAATTATCTGCAGTACAAGTGGTTCGACTCGGACAGCCAGGTGGTCTGGGCCCCCGACCTGCTCGGTTCCACGACCAACAACGACCAGTTCGTGGCCCAGGGCTATCTCGAGATGGCCCAGGCTCAGTCGTACGCCACGGCGGCCGCTCTGACCCACCTCGGCTATGCGGTCCACGCCACCAACCGGGCGCGCTCGATTTTGGGATTGCGCCCGGGTCCCCCGCGGCCAAGAGCCTGCAGGTGGCCCAGGTGATCACTGCGGTCAACGGCACCGCGACGACGACCGACTGCGGTCTGATCGAGGCGTTGCACGGGCTGGCACCGGGAACGAGCGTCTCGCTCAGGGTCGAACAGTCCTCCATCAACGACGTCGGTGATTTCGTGCCGGGGCCGACCGTCGACAAGTCGGTGACGCTCGGCACGCCCCCCAAGGGGCTGGTCGACACCGGCTGTGGCGCGCCGACCAGGCCGACGGCGTACCTGGGCATCGACCCGCAGGTTCAGCAGGACTGGCACTTCCCGGTCAAGGTGATCGTGCACACCCAGGACATCGGCGGCCCGTCGGCCGGACTGGCCATGACCCTCGGGATCATCGACAAGCTGAGCAGCGGGCGGCTCACCGGCAACCGAATCGTGGCCGCCACCGGCACGATCGACCCCAACGGCAATGTCGGTGACGTGGGCGGCGTGGCCGAGAAGACCATCGCCGTCGAGCGGGCCGGGGCGACGGTCTTCTTCGTACCGTCGGTCGAGCTGAAGGCTGCGGAGTCGAAGGCGACCCCGCAGCTCCACGTCTACGCGGTGAACAACCTCAACCAGGTGCTGCGGGTCCTCAGACAGCTCGGGGGCAACGTGCCGACCAAACCTGTGCCCGCCCAGGCGGCGCCGTAGGCTCTGGCCATGCCAGAAGGCCGCGCCCCCATCTCCTCGTCTCGGATCGCGACCGGGGACATCGCTCGTCACTCCTTCGCCATCGTCCGGCGGGGCTTCGACGCCGACGAGGTGCGGGCCTATCTGCAGTCGGTGGCCCGGAGCCTCGAAACGCTCGAAGAGCGCGAGCAAGAACTGCGGACGGCCCTGTCCGAGGCCGAGGAGCAGGCCGCGCACCCGGTGGTCGACGAGGCCACCTTGACGGCGTCGCTGGGCCACCACAGTGCACAGATCCTGCGCCACGCGCACGAAGAGGCTGCCCGCATCGTGGCTCAGGCCCAGGAAGGGGCGGCGACGCTGCTGCGCGACACACAGAGCCAGGTCGACGAGTTGCAGGCACGAACCGAGGCGTCGTCAGCCGAGCGCGTCGTCGAGGTGGAGCTGCTGGTGGCGAACGCCCAGGAGGAGGCACGCGTGGACAGCGAGCGCATCATTGCGGAGGCGATGGCGACGGGGGAGGACGTCATCGCCCGGGCCAAGGACGAAGGGCGGGCCCTGCTCGAACAGGTCCAAGAGGCGCGACGCCGCGTGCTGGCCGACCTGGCGTCGCGACGGCGCACCCTCGGGATCCAGATTGAGCAGTTGCGCGCCGCCCGCGACGAGATGGCCGCGTCGGTGCAGGGCGTGCGCGACAAGGTGGACGGGATCCTGAATCACCTGGACCGCACCGACGAGGAGGCGCGGGCTGCCGCGCACGCCGTCGGCGACCAGTTCCGCCTGCACGGCACCCCCGAGGGGCCTCACGATCAGGACGAGGCGGACGATCTGGCCGGTGAGGTGCCGCCGACGGGAGCCGCGCCCGTCGTGGGCGGGGTGGCTCCCGTCGGCGAGCCGGGAGAGGACGACGTCGGTGCCGCCGGCGCGCCGTCGGTCGACGAGCTCTTCGCGCGCATCCGGGCCGGGTCCGACGACGCGACCCCACCGTCGGGCGTGTCGGTGCCGCCCCGGCGCCGGCGGCGCCCGCAGTGCCCGCGGTGCCCAGCGGCGGACGCGGCGGAGGGAGGCGGCGGGGACGTCGGACCGGTCGGAGCGGTGACCTCGGAGGCCGAGGCGGCGCCCGGACCCGATGACGAGCTCATCGCGCGGCGCGACGAGTTGCTCGGTCCGATCACGGCGCAACTGAGCCGCACGGTCAAGCGCGCCCTGGGCGACGAGCAGAACCGTTTGCTCGACCAGTTGCGCAGCGCGCCCTCGCTGACGACCGACGAGCTCATGGGCCCCGAGGACGAGCACCTGTCCCGCTTCGCCGACACGGCCCGCGGTCAACTGGCCGAGGCCTTCGCCGCCGGGACGGTGTTCGCCGGAGCCGGTGCGGCGGCCGTGCCCGAAGGCGAGGCGGTCGACCAGTCGTCGGCCGCGTTGGCGCGCATGGTGGTGACGATGCTGCGCCGGCAGATCGCGGAGGGAAGCGGAGAAACGGGCGACCGCGTCGGCGCCGCCTTCCGTGAGTGGCGCGGCGAGCGGGTGGAGCGGTTGGCCGGTGACTGCGCCACGCAGGCGTTCTCGGCCGGCGTGGCGGAGGCCGGCGCCGAGCGCAAGGTGCGCTGGGTGGTCACCTCGGCGGACGGGTGCTCGGACTGCGAGGACAACACGTTGGCGGGTGCGGTGAGCGCCAGCGCGAAGTTCCCCACCGGGCACGCCCACCCACCCGCCCACTCGGGCTGCCGCTGTCTGGTGACGCCGACGGGCGACTGACCAGGGCTTCTGGGGATTGCTCCCTCGGAGGCCTGGCCGTTGGGCACAGGGTGGCGGACGTTAGGCTCCCCTCGTGCGCATCCCCCGCGACCTGACCGCTGACTCCGCGCCGCGCCGGCGTCACCTGGCCCGCTGGTGGTTGATCGGCTTCGTCGTCGTCCTCATCATCCTGCTGGTGTCGCTGCGTTCGCTGGCCGGCCTCTACACCGACAGCCTGTGGTTCTCCTCGGTCGGCTACCACAACGTGTTCTCGACGCTGCTCCTCATAAAGATCGGTCTCTTCGGTGTCTTCGGGGCGATCTTCTTCGCCGTCTTGTGGGTCAACCTCGTGGTGTGCGACCGCATCGCGGGCCACGACATCGTGCTGGCCCAGGAGGACGAGCTGGTGCGCCGCTACCAGCAGTTCGTGCGGCCCTACGCCGGCCGGATCTATGTCGCTCTGGCCTTCGTGCTGGCCCTGATCGGCGCGTCGGGGACGATCGGCCAGTGGAACAACTGGATCCTGTTCCGCCACGGCGGCAGCTTTGACGCCACGGACCCCCAGTTCAACAAGAACGTCGGCTTCTACGTCTTCAAACTGCCCTTCCTCACCTTCGTGGTGGACTGGACCCTGGCCATCCTGATCGTGACGCTGGCCGTCTCGCTCGTGTTCCACTACTTCAACGGCGGGATTCAGCCCCAGCGGGGCCTGCCCCGGGTGCGACCACCGGTGAAAGCGCACATCTCGGTACTGCTCGCCCTGATCGCGCTGGACAAGGCGGCGGGCTATGTCCTGCAGCGCTGGTCGCTGGTCAACGCGCAGGACGGCTACGTCAACGGTGCCGGCTACACCGACGTGCACGCGCGTCTGCCCGCCGAGCTGCTTCTCGTGTACGTGTCGATCTTCGCGGCCGCCATCCTGCTGTTCAACATCCGTCGCCAGGGCTGGACGCTCCCGGTGCTGGCCGTCGGCATCTGGGCCTTCGTGGCGCTGGTGGTCGGCATCATCTACCCCGCCCTGCTGCAGACGCTCAAGGTGACCCCGGCGCAGAGCACGCTCGAGGCGCCGTACATCCAGCGCAACATCACAGCCACCCGGGCCGCCTACGACCTCAACAACGTCAAGGTGCACCAGTTCCCGGCTGCCACGAACATCACGGCCAGCCAGACGGTGCTGGCCACCCCCACCATCGAGAACATCCGCCAGTGGGACCCGGACCCGACGATCTCGCTGCAAACGTTCCAGCGCGAGCAGGCGATCAAGGGGTACTACGTGTTCCCCTCGCTCGGGGTGGACCGCTACACGGTCGGCGGGCAGCTGACCCCGGTGCTCATCGGCGTGCGCGACATCTCGTCCGCCAACCTGCCGTCGACGTCGTGGGTGAACACCCACCTCCAGTACACCCACGGCAACGGTGCCGCGCTGGCCCTGGCCAACCAGACGAGCTCGAGCAACCCCGTCTACGCGGTCCAGGGGGTGCCGCCGAGCTCCTCGAACGGGATCCCGGACATCAAGCAGCCATCGGTCTACTTCGGGCTGGGCGAAGGCGGCTACGTGGTGGCGAACACCAAACAGCTCGAGGTCGACTACCAGCTGAACGGCACCAGCGTCGAGAGCCACTACAAGGGAAACGGCGGCGTCCAGCTGTCCTCGATCTTCACCCGGGCCGCCTTCGCGCTGCGCCTGGGCGACTTCAACCTCCTGATCTCGAGCCAGATCACCAACAAGTCGCGCATCATGTTCGTGCGCGACCCGGTGGCCATGGCGGAGAAGGCGGCCCCGTTCCTCACGTTCGACCACGATCCCTACGCGGTGATCAACGACGGGCACATCGACTGGGTGGTCGACGGCTACACGACCACGGCCAACTATCCCTACTCGCAGAACGCCGACACGCAGCAGGTGGCGCTCGGGAGCAACCTCCCCGGCAGTTACAACTACGTGCGCAATTCGGTCAAGGTCGTCATCGACGCCTACTCGGGGCAGATGACCTTCTACGACGTCGACCCGAGCGATCCGATCCTGAAGGCGTACTCGGCGGCCTTCCCGAGCATGTTCACCCCGCTGTCGAAGATGACGCCCGCAGCTCCAGGCCCACCTGCGCTACCCGGAGGACATCTTCTCCATTCAGTCCGCCATCTACGGCCGCTACCACCTGACCAACCCGCAGGCCTTCTACGCCGCCAGCAACGCCTGGCAGCTCTCGCCCACTGCCGGCGCAGGCCCGCAGTCTCAGGCGCTCCTGGCTGAGAACACCTACAACAACCAGGGCCAGCTGGTCTCGACCACCCCGGCCCGCATGGCACCGCAGTACCAGGTGTACGCATTGCCCGGCACCAACGAGAGCCAGCAGGTCTTCACCGTCTCGGACGGCTTCGTCCCAGCATCACAATCGTCGCTGACGAGCTCGGGCCAGAACTTCAACCTGACGGCCTGGATGGTGGGGCTGTCCGACCCTGCGCACTACGGCCAGCTCAACCTCTACGAGACCCCGCAGGGGTCGACCGGTCCGGCCAACGCGGACGCCGAGATCTCGGCCGATTCGACGGTGTCGAAGGACATTTCGCTGCTGGACACGAAGGGCTCTGAGGTCCTGCTGGGGGAGACGCTCATGGTCCCCATCGCGAACTCCATGGTCTACCTGCGCCCGCTGTACGTGTCGCCGACGACGAACCCGCAGCCCCAACTGGAATACGTGGTGGGCGTGCTGGGCAAGAACGTCCAGATCGACACCTCCCTGACGAACGTCCTGACCGACCTGCTCCAGACGACGGTGACGGTGCCGTCGGGGTCGGGTGTCACTTCGAGCGGCACGGTGCCGGCCGCGGTGGCGGGCATTCTGCAGACGGCGCAGAACGACTACATGAGCGCGCTGGCGGCGCTCAAGGCGCAGAACCTGACCCAGTTCCAGTCCGACATTCAGGCCATGGACCAGCAGATCAACCAGGCCCAGCAGGTGCTCAAGACTCCAGTGCCCGGCCCGACGCCGACGACCACGACGACGACGGCTCCCCCGATACGGGGGACGAAGTCGTCGAAGAAGAGCGTGATCCTGACGACGTCCACCACCACCACAACCTCGACGACGACGCCACCGACGAGCACCGAGCCCAGGGGGGGCGGCTCCACCACGACCTCGTCGACGCTGGCCTCGGCGGCGGCCCGGGGCTGAGGTTCGAGCCGACCGGCGGGACCGCCGCGGACAGGTGCGGGGCGCGAACAGGTTGCAGGCAGCGCCGGCGGGTCCCATGATGGCGGGAGCGAGGAAAGGAAGAGGATCGATGGGACTGCTCGACAAGGTCAAGGCGCAGGCGACGGCGGCCACGGAGATGGCGAAGGACGCGGCGGCCAAGGGCCAGGCGAAGATGAACGACGCGCAGGCAAAGAAGGTGGCCGACGGCATGC
This sequence comes from uncultured Acidimicrobiaceae bacterium, assembly GCA_963787525.1. Classification (GTDB taxonomy): domain Bacteria; phylum Actinomycetota; class Acidimicrobiia; order Acidimicrobiales; family RAAP-2; genus Bog-473. Next base: position 126,717 of record CAWBDK010000003.1, read on the forward strand.
TGCGGGACCTCGGTGCCGCCTACTACGCCACCCAGACGGGCCGGGCCACTCCCACCACCGACGCCGACGTCGCTCGCCTGGTGGCGGCGCTGCAGGCGCACGAGTCCGAGCACGGGCCCATCACCCTGGCGCCGGAGTCGGCCGCGGCCGCCCCGACGGCCGCCCCCGCCGACGGTTCGACCCCGCCCCCACCCCCACCGCCACCGCAAGCGGCGGACCCCGCGACGCCACCCCCTCCGCCTCCCACGGCGCAGACGCTGTAGGCGTGCTTCGCCCGGCGTCGGGCACGTGATGCCGCCGGGTCGGACGTGCTCAGTGGGTTCCGGGTTGGGCGGCGCCGTGGTCCGACGTGAGACGGCGGGTGTAGGATGTTCTCTTCGCCGCGGGGTGGAGCAGTCTGGTAGCTCGTCGGGCTCATAACCCGAAGGTCGGAGGTTCAAATCCTCCCCCCGCCACCATCGAACCGCTGGTCGGCGCGTCTCGTGCGTAGGGCACAGGCGCCCGGCCAGCGTTTTCGCGTGCGGCCGAGTGTGTGGAATTGCCGTTTCTCGGGGCTTTTTATCGGGACCTACTCAGCCGTGCCCTATGCAGCCCTATGCAGGGTGGTGCCGCGCACGCGCCACGTACGCTGCGGTTTCGCGATCGAGTCTCTGGTCGACAGGGCGGTGCATAGGGCTGCACGTGGCATGCCCTATGCAGGTGCACTACTCAAAGTCTCTCCGCCCTCGGCCTTTTAAGGGAGTTGCCTGACGCCCGTGGAGGCGGGTTTGTGTCCTGTCGCGTGGTCCCTGGTTCCAACATTACGAACCGCTCCGTCGTGATCGCCGGCCCGAACATCGACCTCAGTTGAGTCAACCTCGGTCGAGCATGAGGCTCGTGGAGGAAGTGAGACGGCTGCGAGGGATCCCACCTCCTGCAAGTTCATCGCCGAAACGCCCCGCTCAACCATGAGGTCCGCCGCCGTGTCCACGATCCGTCGACGCGTGGCGCGACCTTTCGCCGTCAGTGGGCGGCCCTTGAGGGCGTCTGCTCCGGCCCTGCTCGCGACTCCAGTAGTGGACTTGAGGATCTGATCTCAGAGGATGCGGTTCCTGACTCAGTTGCCATGCGCGGGTTCGGCGCCAGCCAAGGCAGCTGCGATCCGGTCAAGGTGACGCGCCCAGAGTTGCGGATAGAAAGCGGCATCCTCCGCACTTAGGCCGGAGAATTGCACCCTCACATTTGTGCCGTCACCTGTCGGGGTGAGCGTGATCTCAATGAATGTAGGTGTCGGCGTCGCTGTGTCGGTTCCTTGACGGTCCCATCTAAGCAGCATGCGGTGCGGGGGATCTACTTCGATGTAGCGGCCGGCAATTGCCGTCCCGTCGAGGTCGAGGTGGAACGTCTCCCCCACGCGAGGAGCTGTCATCGAATTCCGTCCATCTTGACGAGGCCGGTCCACGTCCAAGAGGCACGAGCAGTCAGGGTCGGCTGAATGAGCTCACGGAAAGCCAGACCTGAGCAACCCACTGGGAGCGACGAGGTGTCCCGCATCACGAACGGCAGCGGGTCCGCAAGCGCATCGTGCGGATGCACGTGCATCATCCAAGAGCCGTGAGCCGACCTCGGCGATGGCTGTGAACGAACCCGGCTTGGGCTCATCTGCCGATGGCAAGGGCGAGGAGGGTATTGACGGCAGTCTCGAACGGGCGGGTACTCCGTTGCACCTGCGCGAGTAGAAGTCCTCCTTGGAGCGTGGCGAGCAGAGTAGTGGCGAGGTCGTCCGGGTCGATGTCGGACGGGAGTTTCCCGTCGGCATGAAGGGATCTGAGTCCATCGCCGATGGCGGCTGCCCACTGATCGAACCCTGCCGCGATGAGCGCTCGGGCCTCGGGGTCACTCTCGGCGAGTTGACCAACGAGCGAGCCAAGTTGGCAGCCCCCCTTTGCTTTGGTGCGCTTCGCTGCGGTGATCACCATGTTCCGCCAGGCTTCGACTCCGTTCGCGCTGCTGAGCGCGTGCCGCTGGCGATTGACGATGGCGTCGGCTTGGTAGTCGATGACCGCCTGCACGAGTTCGTTCTTGTCGGGGAAGTAGTGGTACATCTGAGAGCCGCTGACTTCCGCCGCCACCTTGACGTCTTCCAAGGTGGTGCCCGCCACCCCGCGCTCATGGATCAGGGCGGCGGCCTCCTCCACTATTCGTGCCCGGGTGCGTGCTCCCTTGGGGGTGAGCCTCGGCCGGTCACTCGTCTCGTTGACCATGCACCAATGTTAGCAGGATTTCTGAGTTTGACAACCCAGTTCCGAACTGTCAGAGTGGGTTGCACAACCCATTTTGGAGCGAGAGGACAACACATCGCATGACTGACCTAAAGGGCAAGACAGCTCTGGTTACGGGCTCGACGAGCGGGATCGGCCAGGCGACGGCCATCGCCTTGGCCGCCCGCGGCGCTCACGTACTGGTAGTCGGACGCAACGAACAACGAGCCAAAGACGTGGTCGCCGAGATCGAAGGCAGCGGCGGCAGCGCAACGTTCCGGCTCACTACGTTGAGCGACCTCGAATCGGCCCAGGAGCTGGTCGAGTGGGCCACTGAGGCAGGCGACGGTCACGTCGACATCCTCATCAACAACGCTGGCGTCGCCTTGCTCGGACCAAGCAACGCAGCCACCGAAGCAGAGTTCGACGAGACCTTTGCACTGAACGTCAAGGTTCCGTTCTTCCTCGTCGCGTCACTGGCGCCAGCCATGGCCGAACGCGGATGGGGTTCGATCGTCAACGTCTCCACGATGGTCGCCAGCTTTGGACAGGCCGGCATGGCTCTGTATGGCGCCAGCCGAGCGGCTCTCGAACTGTTGACGAAGGCCTGGGCCGCCGAATACGGCCCGCGTGGTGTTCGGGTCAACGCCGTTGCCCCCGGCCCGACGCGCACCCGGATGATGGAAGCAGTCCCCGAAGAGATGGTGAATCAGCTCGCAGCACTAGCACCAGCAGGTCGCGTAGCTGAGCCCGAGGAACTTGCTGCGGCGATCGTCTTCCTCGCCAGTGATGATGCCAGCTTCGTCCACGGCGTCACTCTTGCGGTCGACGGAGGCCGGGTAGCGACGTAACGCCTGTCGGCGGTGACGTTTAAGAGTGAAGACCTAGAACACAGATCACAACTAACAACTGAGGAGTATCCACATGAGCGCATACGTAATTGTCGAATTCACGGTCAAGGACCCGGATGTTTATCGTGAGAAATACGCCGCCAACGCTGGGCAGACGGCCAAAGAGCACGGAGGCGAGGTTCTCGCCAACAGTAACTGGGAGGTCCTGCACGGCGATGGCTCGCTCACTTCAGGGGCACTCATGCGGTTTCCCGACCATGAGACGGCCCTCAAGTGGTACAACTCGCCTGAATATCAGCAGCTGATCGATGTCCGAAGTGTCGCGATGGATGCCCGTTTCAGCTTGCTCGACGGCCTGCCTAGCTGATCGAGGTGGCTCCAGATCCCAATAGCAACCCGGGAGAACCGGTGGACGCAACCCGGCAAGAGCTGTCCTGCCTGACTAGGCCCACAGAAAACGAGAGGAAATACCAATGAGCACACTCCCAGGAAAGACGGTACTCATCACGGGCGCCAACGCCGGGATCGGCAAGGAGGTGGCCCGGCAACTGGCATTACGTCCCGAGATCGCGCGCATCTACCTGGCGTGCCGGAACCGAGATCGGGCGACAAGCGGCAAAGGCCGAACTCGAAGCCGCGACCGGCCGGCGCATCTTCGACATCGTTCTCATGGACGTCGCCGATCTGGGTTCGGTCCGCGCTGGCCTTGCGGCCATCAACGGATCCGTCGACGCGCTGGTCATGAACGCTGGTGTCATTGGCCCGCAGTCGATGGACTTGACCGCTGACGGGGTCACCACCGTGTTCGCGACGAACGTCCTTGGCCACGTCGTCCTCCTCGAAGGGCTCCTGGCCGAGGATCGGCTTGGCGAGGTTGCGGTCTTGGCCGGAAGTGAAGCAGTCAGGGGGGTCCCGAAGTTGCGGATGAAGGGGCCATCGTTCGTCTCACACTCAGCCGACGAGCTCGCCACTGTCATCGACGGCAGCTACTTCGCCAGCAGAAAAGCTGACTTCAACCTAGCTTTCGGGCAGGCCAAGTACATTGGCGCCCTATGGATGGCCTACCTGGCCCGCCAACACCCCGACCGCCGCTTCATCACCGTGAGCCCCGGCAACACCACCGGCACCCAAGCAGCCAGTGACCTCCCATTGCCGATGCGTATAGCGGCCAAATACGTCATGCCCACCCTGGGTCTCTCCCACAAACTTGACGTGGGCGCGAAGCGACTGGTCGACGGCGTCACCGACCCGACCCTGTCGAGCGGCGTGTTCTACGCCAGCGCGGCCAACACGCTTAAAGGTCCCATGGTCAACCAAGCAGACTTCCTCCCCGACCTGGCCAACCCGTCGTTTCAGGACCACGCCAACGAGGCCATCCACCGCTTCATCTCCTAATGACGTTTTGCGCCTGAGCAGAACCCGAAGGTCTCGGAGGCGGCGCGTTCTCTCGGGACTCCAACGCGGAAGCGGCGGAATTGAGTAGTGCACCGCCTGTGCGGCTGCATATGCACGACCCCCTGACCGGCGCTTTCGTCGGGTCGATAGCCCGAAGGTCCCCCCGCCCGCGCTGGGCGCTCGGATCGACGGCGTAACTGCCTGCAGGTCCGGCCACGGCGATGCGGTCACCTGGCTTCGCCTGGGCCGCCCACTGCGAGGCAGGGCCGGGCCCGTGGATCACGAAGACGACTTCGAGCGTTCCGCTGGCGCGGTCATAGCGCCGTGGGGTGTACGTGCGGGCGACTGGGGCGCCGTCGGCATCGGGCACGTAGACCTTGACGTGAGCGGTGGGTCCGACGTGCTCGAAGTCGTCGAGCTCGCCATCGAGGCGCATCGAGACGAGCCCCGGTGTCAGCTTCTCCGCTGACACCACCTCGACGGGCCTGGGCGCCGGGCGCCGCCGGCCTCCTCTCATCGCCCCCACGTCGGGGCGTCGATTCCTCCACTGCGAGATGCACTCATCTGGTACTTCCTTTTCAGGGGTTGCTGACGAGCCCGGCACGGGCGATCGCTCCGCGGGCAGGGGCGGCCATCGGGAGTGACGGCATCACACGGCGCACTGCACGGATCCGGAGGATGCGGAGGTGGTCAGGACTGGGCATCGAATCGAGGGTGCCGGCGGTCTGGGTTACACCGTGCCGCCTGGCGAACGACGTGCCCGCATCAAGACGGCCACGATCAGGACGGCGAGTGCGGCGAAGCCGACAGCGACGAGGTATGCCGCCCTATAGCCGCTGGCGAGAGAGCCGTGGTGTGAGTTGGTGACCGCGGCCGTGACGGTCGCCAGCACAGCGAGACCGATGGCTTGGCCGATCTGCTGGGACGTGACGAAGAGCCCGCCGGCAAGTCCACGCTCGCCCGAACCCACACCCGCGGTGATGGCAACCGAGGCGGTCGGGAAGGTCAGGCCCATTCCGAAGGCCGTGAGCAGGATGCCGCCGAGCACGTTGAGCTGGTACGAACCGGTGCTCGAGATCGTGGAGAGCCAGACCTGGCCGATCGCCACGCTGGTCAGTCCGGCCAGCAAGACCTTGCGCAGGCCCAAATGTGGGAGCACCCGACGCGTGAGCTGCGTTGAGGTCACGATCACCGTCAAGGTGGCGGGGATGAAACAGAGCCCGGTCTCGAGGGGGCTGAACCCGAGGACCCCTTGGAGGTACAGAGAGGTGAAGTACACGTAGCCGACGACCACCGCCCCGAGGAGCATGGTGGCGATGATGGCGGCCCGCCGAGCGCGATCGGCCAGGATGCCCAGAGGCACCATCGGGGCCTTGAGGTGTGTCTCGACGATGACGAACGTCGCTGCGAGGACCACGGCCACACACAGAGCGGCCAAAGCTGCGGTGTTCGAGAAGCCGTACTGCTGACCCTGGCTGAGCCCGTAGATCAAACAGGCGATCGACGTCGTGGCCAAGACTGCGCCGGCGACGTCGAGTCGAGCGGGGACCAGCTTGGAGTGGCCGGGCAGCACGCGCCGGATAGTGACGACGAGCACCACGATGATGGGTGGGTTCACGAGGAACACCGCCCGCCAGCCGATGTACTCGGTGCAGATGCCCCCAAGGACGACTCCGGCGCTGGCCCCGCCTGCGGTGGCTGCAGCGAAGACCCCGAGTGCCCGAGTGCGCGCTGGGCCCTCTTCGAAGAGGTCGGTAATGATGGCCACTGCTTGGGGCGCCACGAATGCAGCGCTCGCTCCTTGGCAGAACCGGGCGAGGATCAAGGCCAGCGAGGTCGGGGCGAGTCCAGCGGCGAGCGAGGTGAGGCCGAAGGCGGTGAGGCCGATGAGGAGCACCCGCCGATGGCCAAAACGGTCACCAACGCGTCCACCGAAGAGCAGGAGGGAGCCGAAGGTCAGCGCGTAGCCGGTGACGATCCATTGCAGATCCGCCGGCGCGAAGTGCAGCTCACGCTTGATCGTCGGGAGCGCGATGTTGACGATGCTGAAATCGAGTTGGAGCACAAACTGGGCGGCGACCACGAGTCCGAGCGCGGTGCCCAGTCGCTGGGCGGTCGAGGTGGTGTTAGTCATTGACGCCGGTCCCCCTGACGTGACGCGAGCGGGACAGCCCGAACCGTCGGCAGCATCGAGGAGTCCTCTGAACGCCGACCCATCTCGATCCCACGTGATGGAAAGAGTGCGTCCATACGGCTTGCCATCCGTGACTCGATCCCTTTCGGCGCGCCCCTACCGAGGCGGCCTGTTCGGCGGCTCGACAAGTTGTGGGTGGCGAGAGACGCCAGAGCGGCCCAAGGAATGGATCGGCTGGCCTCGACAGCCGAGCTCAGGGTTTCTGTCCGAGTCCGGATCCGGCTTCGGCGCCTTCGGCGCCCCCGTTGGTCGCTGTCTCTCGAGGACGCCCTCACGTCCGGACTCCACGAGGGGTGCCGCCGGGCGCGGTGGCCGTAGTGCCCTCTCGTTGGTTGCTGGCTGTCGTGCATGTGCGGACCCTTCCGACCTGGTTGCCGCGCTATTGCGACTGTTAGTGACATATCGTAAAGATGGAGAATTCGTCTGACTTCCGGTAATCTGCCAAGTGATGTCGCAAATCAGCCAACGTGAGGCGCCGGCGTTGGCCCTCGCGCGAATGGCCGGCGGGACGACCATGGAGCGCCATCGGCACCCCGGGCATCAGCTGATCTACGTGAGCACTGGCCTGCTCGTGGCCCAGACCTCAGCGGGCAGTTGGGTCGCCTCGAGGGACCGGGCCATCTGGATGCCAGCGATGACGTGGCACGAGCACCGCGCCTACGGCGCGGCAATCATCCACACGCTGGGCTTCGATGCCGCAATGCCGCCGCTGTCTTCCAACTCCCCAGCGATCGTCGCCGTGACGGCGTTGCTGCGCGAACTCCTGGTCGCTCTCACCGATCCCGCTACGCCGGCGCCCGAGGCTGACCGGCTTAGGGCCGTGCTGTGTGACCGCCTGCGTCGGAGCGCCCAAGAGCCCATCTCTCTGCCGGCGGCACGTGACCCCCGACTCTCGTGCGCCTGTGCGCTGGCTCTCGAGGACCTCGGGACTCCCATGCCGCTGTCAGTGTTGGCCGACGCTGCGCTCACGACTGAAAGGACCTTGTCACGGCTCTTCCGCGAGAAATAGTCAAGACCTGTGGATGGGAATCTGACGGACTACGCGGCGACCTCTTCGTTGCGCTCGTCTGATCGCTCGACCATCACCCCCTTCTCGAACGTTTGCCGGCGCGAACCAGCACGACGAGGTGCGATGCGTTGAGGGCCCGCCAGCGGGTCTGGGCCGACTCGATCAGCTTGTAGGCCATGGCCAGTCCCGCCGCCCGCGAGCCCGGTCCCTTGGTCACCTTGGTGCGTAGGCGCACCGTGGCGAAGGTGGACTCGATCGGGTTGGTGGTTTTCAGGTGGACCCAATGCTCGGCAGGGAAGGCGTAGAAGGCGAGCAGCTCCTCGCGGTCCTTCTCCAGTTTCTCGGTGGCCTTGGGCCACTTGGCTCGGTCGTCGCGCACGAACGCGTCGAGCGCCTTCTCGGCGTGGGCCCGGTCCTCGGCGTCGCGGACTTCGCAGAGGGCGGCCCTCGCCGCGGGCTGGGCCGATTTGGGCAGGGCGTTCATGACGTTGGCCATCTTGTGGACCCAGCAGCGTTGATGGAGGGTCTCGGGGAAGACCTCGGAGATGGCACCCCAGAACCCGAGCGCCCCGTCACCGACGGCGAGAACCGGGGCACGCATGCCCCGTCTCTTGAGTCCGCGCAGCACGTCGGCCCAACTCTCGGTCGACTCGCGGTGCCCGTCGGAGATCGAGACCAGCTCTTTGGTCCCGTCGCTGCGCACACCCACGATGACCAGGGCGCAGAGACGGGCTTCTTCGAGGCGCACGTTGAAGTGGATGCCGTCGACGTAGATATAGACGTAGTCGACGTCCTTCAAGGACCGGTGCGCGAACTGGTCGCGCTCGCGCTGCCAGTCGGTCGTCAGGCGGGTGATTACCGACGCCGAGAGTCCGGCGGCTGAGCCGAAGAACTCCTCGAGGGCGGGGACGAAGTCGCCCGAGCTCATTCCGTGCAGGTACATCAGGGGCAGCACCTCGGCCACCTTGGGCGATTTGCGGGCCCATGGGGGGAGGATCGCGCTGCGAAAGCGCATGCGCTCCCCGCTTTCCTCGTCGATGCGGCGGTCGTCGACCCTCGGAGCCCGGATCTCGATCGGTCCCGCTCCGGTGACCAGCGAGCGGGGCTCGGCATGTCCGTTGCGCACGACCAGGCGGTGCCCGTCCTCGTCGACCTCGTGGATCAGGCTCGAGATGTAGCCGGCCACCTCGGCCTCGAGGGCGGCGGCCAGCATGCGGCGCGCACCCTCGGCCACCAGCTCGTCCAGGCCGCTCGACAGCTCCGCGTTCGCGGGCCCCTCAACATGTACTCTCAACATCGGCGTTCCTTCCTGCCAGCGTCTCACCGCCGGCGAACTTGTTTTGGTCAAACAGGAAGGTACGCCGCGCCTCCGTTCAGGTGGTGCATCCACAGGTTTCGGTTATATCTCCTCTTCCGCAAAGAGACCGGTATGAGCTACCCCCAATGGCGTGCGCAGGCTCGTGCCATTCACGCCATGATCTTGTTGGCCCAAGGCGAGTCGGTGACCGATACCGCCAGTCTCTGTGGCTGGAGCACAACGAGCGCGTTTATCGACAGTTTCCGACGAGCCATGGGGCAGACGCCAGGCGACTACCGGGACCTCGCCGTCAAGTAACCAATGACGGATGTCGGGACTCAGTGGAATGGAAAAGATGCTGGTACACGGCCTGGCAGCGGTCCATTACCCGAAGGTCGCTCAAGGTGCGGGAGTTTCTCGGGACTGGCCTGTGGCGGCACCAATATTGAGTAGGCGGTGCCATATGCAGTACATACGCACGTCGGCCCGACCAGCGGTTTCATCGGGTCTGTAACCCGAAGGTCTCAGCTCCCTAGAAGGTCAGCTGACCTCTCGCCCCTCACCAGTCGGTCTAGCCAATCGCTGAGTAGCGCTTGCTCCGCAAGGGACAGGACGTTTGGTGCATCCGTGAGCAGTGACTGCAGGGCGACTGCGTGCACGGTGACCCGATCAGGCGCTAGCGCGTCGGGTCCCCCGTCCTGGGTCTCGACTGAGGCCGGAACGGTGATGGCGTCGAGTACCGCCTCGCGCATCGTTTCGCATAGCCGTGGGTCGCGCTCTTCAGGTGGGGTGGCGGCGAGGGCGAGCGTGACTCCGGTACCCGCGGCGTGGATCAGCTCGGTGGCGAGAGCAACGTCGACACGCAGCCGCCCGGCCTCGGCGATGCGGGCGACGAGACCCTCGAGCACTGCAACTCCTTCGTGTATCACTGATCTGGACGCGAGGACGCTCGGTGCGCTGTAGAGCAGCGCGAACGCGTCGGGGTGGGCCAGGCCGAACGCGATGTGCAGATTCCAGCCTTGGCGCAGGTCCTCGACGGGGTCTTTCGTCAGGGTGCGCTCCGATTGCTCGCGTACGTGGACGGCGAGCGTCTCACGCGCCACCTCGTCGAGCAGTCCCTGCATGTCGCCGAAGTGGCGATAGATGGTGGGGGGTTGCACCCCGGCAGCGGCGCACACCGCGCGTGTGGTCACCGCGGTACGTCCGCCGGCTGCGATCAGCTTGGTAGCGGCGCGCAGGATGCGAACTCGGGCGTCCGGCCCAGAGCGTCTCGATGCCATCGGCGGTAACGGTACCGCGTTATCGCTCTAGACATACTCCGCTATCGATATTAGAGTAGCGGTGATAACACCACTAGATCCGACTCGCATGCGTTGCGAGATTCGCCGAAGAGGACTGGAACCTCATGCCCCTGTGGCGCGGGCAGAGGCCCCCAGAGGTGTTCCTGTCAGTTCGATTCCAAAGGAAAGGAATGACCAATGACCGACGTTCAAGACAAAACCGATTCGTCACAAGCGCAGGTCGACAAGGCACTGCATGCCTTCCTCGATGGGTTCGCCTCGCCACCTCGATCGCCCGTCTTTCACTTTCCCTCCGAGCACGGGCTCGACTACGAGGACGTCACCTTCCTCGCGCTCGACGGCGTTCCGATCGAGGCATGGTTCATCCCCGCTCCTGGGTCGAGCAAGGTGATCATCGCCAACCACCCTTTGGGTTTCAGCCGGTCGGGCATGCCCACCCAGTACGACCCATGGCATGCCGCCTGGGCGCCGAGCGGTAATGGGTTCGAAGTCGACTTCGTGCCCGACTACCAGATCCTGCACGATGCCGGCTACAACGTCGTGGCCTACGACATTCGGAACCACGGCCTCAGCAACGCAGCCAACGGCGGGGTCGTCACCCACGGCTTCACCGAGGGCCGTGACGTCGTCGGCTCGCTGAACTACGTACGGACGCGTCCCGACACCCGAGACATGATCATCGGGCTGTTCAGCCGGTGTATGGGTGGAGTCGCGACGCTCGCCGCAATGGCGCACTACCCCGAGGCGGTCGAAGGCGTCAAGTGCCTCGTCTCTCCCCAGCCGATCACGCCCCGCTACATCGCCCAACGCCGCCTCGAAGTGTTGGGTATCAGCGACCGCCTCGACGACTTCGACTTGCTTCTGCGCCTGCGTACCGGCATCGGGCTCGACCGACGGATCCCACAGGAATGGGCCAAGAGCGTCCGTATACCAACGTTCCTCTATCAAGTTCACGACGACATCCTCACCCTGCCCGAGGACGTCCAAGCAATGTACGACAACATCCCCATCGCCGAGAAGAAGCTGCAATGGATCGAGGGCACAAAAGCCCGATGGGACGGCTACCTCGAGTTCCAGCGCCGCCCACAGCCCATGCTCGACTGGTTCGCGCAATACATGACCTGAGGCGCGAGGTGCCCCTTACGCACGGCATCCTCGAAAGGAAGAACCATGACGTTTCTCTTCAACGACCAGTCCTTTTCCTTCGAGACGCTCCGAGCCCTCGCTTACACCCCCTACGGTGGCGCCGATATCGGTGAAGTCACCAGCACGGCGAGCCGGATCCCCGACGGCGACATGAACGCCTGGTACTCCGAGTGGCGGGCGCTCGCGGAGCGGATTCACGCCGACGGCGATCGCAGCGTCGCCGAAGGGCACCGCGTGAGCGCCCGCGAGTCCTACTTGCGGGCCAGCAACTACTACCGGGTGTGCGAGTTCTACCTTCGTGTCGACTCGACAGATGATCCCAAAGTCCGCGAAGTGGGCCAGCTTTCCGTCGACAGCTTCGCAAGCGCTGCGCAACTGATGAACCCAGCGCCGCAGCGGGTGAGCTTCCCCTACGAGGACACGACGCTGCCCGGATGGTGGATCCCAGCGGATCTCGGCACGGCTCATCCCACTGGCGGCGACCCGGACGGTCGTCGCCCGACGCTCTTGTACCACGGCGGCTTCGACAGCACCGAAGAGGAGTTGTACTTTGCCGGCGGCGCGGCCGCCGCCCGCCGTGGCTACCACGTGCTCGCCTTTGCCGGCCCCGGACAAGGCAGCGCCCTTCGGGACCAGAGATTGCTCTTCCGCCCGGACTGGGAAGCCGTGGTCACCCCTGCCGTCGACTGGCTCTTGGCGCGCCCGGACGTGGACCCCGATCGGATTGCGCTCATGGGGATGAGCTTCGGCGGCTTCCTCGCGCCTCGGGCCGCCGCCGCCGAGCATCGAGTAGCGGCCCTAATCGCGTACGACGGGATCTACTCGTTCGCCGACATGGTGCACAAATTGATCGGCCCCGAGATCTCGAAGCTCATCGCCGACGGCCTCGCTACGAGCGATACGAAGGCAAACGCCCTCATCAATGAGTTCCTAAGCTCGGCATCGGGTCATTTCGGCCGCTCGGTCGTGTCGTGGGCTATGTGGGTGTTCGGAGAGGAAAACCCCGCGGCTGCGCTCCGCGACGCCGCCCCCTACACCCTCGAAGGCTACGCCCCCCTGATTACCTGTCCCACCCTCGTCCTCGAAGGTGAGAACGACCCCGGGGACGCGTCCCGGCTCTATGAGGCTCTTTCCGGCCCGAAGACCTACCACCTCTTCCCCTCGGCAGAAGGAGGCGGCGAACACTGCCAAGAGGGGGTGATGTTCAGGCTGCATCAAGTGGTCTTCGACTGGCTTGACACCGTCCTCGCAAAATCGATGCTCTGAAAGAGGGACTCTCAGATGATCGGAGCTGAGGATCGTCAAGCGGATCTAATCGTCCGCAATGCGAAGGTGTCGACTCTGCAAGCCGATGGCAACGAAGCCGAGGCATTTGCAATTCGCGGTGAGCAGTTCTCGGCGGTCGGTAACGAGACCGAGGTCATGTGTTTCGCTGGCGAGAGCACCCGGGTGCTGGACGCGGGCGGGCGACGTGTTATCCCAGGACTGAACGATTCGCACATGCACACGATCCGCGGCGGCCTGCAATTCAACCTCGAGCTCCGCTGGGATGGACTGCCTTCGCTCCAACGTGGGCTCGAGATGATCAGTGACCAGGCCAAGCGCACGCCCGAGGGGCAGTGGGTACGGGTGATGGGCGGCTGGTCCCCATACCAGTTCACTGAGAGACGGATGCCGACGGTGGCGGAGCTGAACGACGCCGCCCCCGGGATCCCGGTGCTGGTCTTGTTCGGCTACAGCGAGGTCCTGGTGAACGGGGCCGGGGCCGCCGCCCTAGGCATGCCTCCGGATGGCCAGCTGGCCGGCGGAGACTACGAGCCGGTCGACGGGGGGCTCATCGTCCGCGGGAACACGTCGGTGTACGCGACGATCTCTCGTCTTCCCGGCCTTTTGGCGCTCGAAGATCGGATCAGCTCGACTGAGCAGTTCTTTCGGGAGCTGAACCGGTTCGGCCTGACTAGCACCGTCGATGCGGGCGAGAGCGCGACCATCTACCCAGACGACTACCAAGCGGTAGAGACGCTGGCGGGCAGACCCCGATTCCCGATCCGGGTCTCCAACTTCTTGTTTGCCCAGAAACCAGGTGATGAGGTTGCGTTCTGGGAGGCGGAGAGCGTGGGGGATCAGCCGGGGGTGAACCGTGCCACTGGGCGGCTGGGCGGTTACGTCCTAAGAGGTGCCGGCGAGGTCCTGGCTTGGTCCGCCCACGACTACGAGAATTTCCTGGCCGCACGTCCGCAGCTCAGCGAAGAGGCGATCGCGCAGACAGCCGACGTGGCCCGGTTGGTCGCCCAGCACCAATGGCCGATCCGGGTGCACGCGACATACGACGAGACGATCTCGCGGTTCCTTGATGTGTTCGAGCGGGTGTTCGCAGAGGTGGACTATCGAGGTCGATGGGCGATTGACCATGCCGAGACGATTTCGGCGGAGAACATCGCACGCATCAAGGCGATGGGGGGTGGGATCGCGGTCCAGAACCGGCTGTCGTTTTCCGGCGAGTTCTTTGCCGAGCGCTATGGCCAGGAAGCGGCTGCCGCGGTCCAGCCGCTCCGGGAGATGGTTGACGCAGGGATTCCTATCGGTGCCGGGACGGACGCGACTCGGCCGGCGAGCTACAACCCCTGGGTCTCGCTTTACTGGATGGTCACTGGCAAGACGGTGGGTGGAACGCAGATCACCTCAACGGCCAGCCGGCTCTCGCGGACCGAAGCACTGCGCCTTTATACGGCGGGAAGCGCCTGGTTCAGCGGCGAAGAAGAACTCAAGGGCAGGATCGTCCCGGGCCAGTATGCCGACTTTGCAATCCTGTCGGCCGACTATCTGTCCGTTCCCGACGTCCAGATTCCGGCGATCGAGTCGGTCTTGACTGTCACCGGCGGCGACGTGGTGTACTCCGCTCCGCCGTTCAGCGCATTTGCTCCCGACCCGCTCGCGCCGGTCAGCCCGGCGTGGTCACCAGTAGCGGTCTTCGGTGGCTACCAACGAGGGCGGTGACGATGCCAATCCCGGACAAAGGCCATTCGCTTCCCTCCGATCCGGCTTTCATGCGAGGGAGACGACCATGAGCACCGCTCATCGCATAGACATCCACCAGCACGTCGTACCGAGCTTCTACGCCGATGCGCTCGAGGCTAACGGCGGTGATCCCTCGGGCAGCACTACGCCCGGGTGGTCACCTCAAAAGGCGATGGACTTCATGGACTCCCAAGACATCGCGACGGGGATCCTGTCCGTCAGCACCCCGAGTGTCGTGGGCTGGTCCACAAATGAGCGGCGGGCCATCGCCCGGCGTATCAACGACTACGTGGCCGACCTGGTCAGGGAGCGGCCAGATCGGTTCGGTAACTTCGCTACGCTGCCGCTCCCCGACATCGATGGCGCCTTGGCCGAACTCGAGTACTCGCTCGATACCCTCCATGCCGACGGCGTGGTGCTTCTCGCCAGTTACGAAGGCAAGTACCTCGGTGATCCGGCCTTCGAGTCGCTCTGGGCGGAACTCGACCGCCGCCAGGCTGTTGTGTTTGAACATCCCGGCGTAACCCCAGGACAACCCCCCATCCCTCCCGCGGCAGGAGTCGCTCCGCCCATGGCCAACTTCCCGTTCGAGACGACTCGTACCGCCCTCCAGCTCGTCCTAAACGGCGTCGTGGACCGCTATCCGCGTACCAGCATCATCCTCTCCCACGCCGGCGGCTTCCTGCCTTACTGTGCGCTTCGCTTCGCCGAACTGGCATACGTCTTCGATCCCGATGCAGCGAGTCCCGACGCGCTGTTGGCCAGGTTCCGACGCTTCTTCTTCGATACCGCCTTGTCCGCGGGTCCCGCGCTGCCCACTCTCAAGGCATTCGCCGGTAGCGACCACATCTTGTTTGGCACAGACTCCCCATACGACCACGGCGTCTCAGCGGCCTTCACCGCCGCCCTCGACGCCGATAACAGCTTGAACGCCGAAGATCACACCGCGATCAGCCACGGCAACGCTCAGCGCCTGTTCCCCCGACTCGGGCGCCAATACGGCGCAGCCACGCCACGGGGCCGTGGATAGCCGTGGAAAGCAACCGCTCTACTACGGGGACCGAGATCATCGGGTGGTCAACCCGAAGGTCTCGTCAGGCAGATACCAGCGGGGAGTTTCTCGGGACTGCGCAGCGGAGAAGCGACGATTTTGAGCAGTGCAGCGCCTGGGCGGCTGCATAGTGCAAGCCCTGTGACCAGCGATCACGTCGGGTTTGTAGCCCGAAGGTGCACGATGGTTGTGAACCCCCGCCACTCACAGCATCAAAGAGGGAGGCGGGCTGGTGCGAAAGCACCGGCTTATCGTCGTCCCCGGCTCGCGCATACGAACGGCTCTAGCTCTCCTGGCAATCGATCTCTACGCGGCTCGTGACTTCGTTGGTCACCGTGACCGGTCCTGGTGCCTGACACTCGCCGGCACCGCCTTTGAATTGGGGACTCCGCCCTGCCACGGTGTAGCGACCGACAGGTAGGTGCGCTGAGAACCGGCCGTTGGCCGAGAGGTCGATGGTGGCGATGTTCCCGTCCGACCCATGGAACGTGACCGAGCCGCTGAGCGGTCGCGGCACTGTCCCAGCCGGACCACCGACACCCTGGAGTGTGCCGTCAAGGGTTCCCTCCTCCGGAGGCGACGAACAGCCGGCGAACGACACCCCCGCACAGAGTGCTGCGAGTGCCGTGAGGACGGTCAATGGGGCCCGGCGAACGGCACTCTTCGGTTTGGCCATAGTGATCACTCGTTCCGGGCAACCTCGGGCCCCGTGATGCGATCGAGGATGGGGAACGTCGCGGCGATGATTGCCATCGACGCGGCCAGCCCTCCGATCACCGTGATCCAGTACGAGAATCCCGGAAGGCTGAAGGCGAGCCCTACCTGCGAGCGCAGGTAGAGGGCGGCCGCCAGCAGTCCGACGACGATGGAGACCGCAGCGACAATGAGCAGGGGCAGCGCACTCTCCAGTGTCACGACCCTATGCAGGAGTTTTCGCGGGACGCCCGTGAGTCTGAGCAGGCTGAATGGCCGTCTCCGTTCAGTGAGACCGGCCGCGACGTTCACGGCCAGGCTGCACGCAGCGATGATCAGGCTGGCCACGATGATCACGTCGGTCATGGCCTGGATCATGGTCAGTAGGCGCGCCGTCGAGGGATCGAGTGCCTCCACAGTCACCGGTGTGCCCTGGAGCGGGAATGCGCGCTCGAGCTCCGTACGCACCCGTTCGATCGCACTCGAAGACCCGTTCGTCGCGACGACGACTGCGCTCACGGGGATGGATGCGAGCTGCGTCGCCGACAGGTTCCAAGAAGGCCAGGTCGTGCTCGACGCGTTGGCCGTGTGCCCCAGAACCTTCGAGAGGAAGTATCCGACGGAGGCCGCGGTGGCCCGCGGTGCGCAGCGGCCGATGGCCGGCATCTTGGCGAGTTCGTCACACGCGACGACCCCGAACGATCGCCCCTCTTGCGTCTGGCTGGGAGCCTCGTGGACCACCGCCACCCCTTGCACCCCCGGCGTCGCCCGGAGCTCGTTGAGAACCGAGGGAGGAACGAAAGCCACTTCGGAGGCACTGGGGCAGTCGGTGGTCGAATAGGTGCAGAACGGGTCCGCGAGGGTACTCAGACTGGCGTTGGCGCTGCTCCCTCCGGTGACGTGCGTCACCGAGCTGAGGGCACCGATCGCCGCGCTGGCGACGAAGAGGGCAATGACGAGGCCACTGACAAAGCGGAAGGCAGCCTTGGGGTTGTCGAGGAGGTGACGACCGGCGATGAGCGTGGCCGGACGAGTCGCTCTGTTGGCCATGATCCGCGACCCTGCCGTTGTGAACCACGGCCCGGCCAGAACCAGACCCACGATCAGCAGCACGAATCCAACGAGGAGCTCGAGGAGCTGGCTCCCGATGGCTCCGGGCTTTCCGGCCGCGTCGAAGTAGGCGAGGAAGGCGATACCCGCCAACAAGGGAACGATCCGGGCGATCCCCGGTGGGCGCTTCCTGACCCGTCGCGTCACTCCTAGCGGAGAAATCTGTACCCGGTGCAGCGCGAGACGGGCGGAGACGACGGCGGCGATGGGGACTCCGACCACCACGATGAGGATGTCGACCGCGCGCAGGGAGAGGTCACCCTGCGCCAACGGGGCCCCGGTGATCGGCACGTGGTACAGGAGTGGTCGGACAGCGAAGAAGAGACCGAAACCGAGGACGACCCCGGCGAGGGCGGCGATGACCGCTTCGACCGCCGAAATCTTCGAGATCTGGCGAGGAGTGGCGCCGACCAGCCGCATAGAGGCGAAGCGCTCTTCGCGCCGGACGGCCGACAGTCGGCTCGCGGTCGCAATCAGGATCAGAATCGGCAGCACGAGCGCCACGGCCCCGCCGACCAGGATGAATTCCAGAACTGGCCCGCTCCCGACGACGCTCTGGCAGCCATAGCAATTCGCCAGGCCGCGGTGGATCGCCCCGATCTCGATGGCAGCCGGCTGCTTCGAGAGCTCGCCGACGCCGTGACCAATGACGATGATCAACGAGTTCGGTGACGGCAGTCCCTCGCTGCCAATGGTGCCCACCAGCCGACCGGGGTAGCGATCACTTAGCTCGTCAGCGGGCTGGGAGCGAAGCAGGCTCACCATTTCGGGTGAAGCGAAGTACTGGCCCGGACCAGGCAGGCGGGACATTCCGGGAGGGATGGGTGCGCCCGGCCCGGCCGCTGCGACGTCGATCTGGTCGATGAGCTGACTCCCGAACGAGTCGGTGCTCGGTTCCCACCACAGGCCGCTGGCGGGAGAGGCCGGCGGTGTCGGCTGCACCGCCGAGTTCAACCAGGCACCCCGATCGCTCTGGGCGTGAAGACCATTGATGCCGGCCAAGGCGGCGAGCAACAAGCCGACGCCCAGGGCGACCGCGGCAGCGGTGACGAGGACCCGCAGGAGGGCTTCACGACCACTCCCCAGGGTCAGCCGGAGGCCGAGCCGGATCATGCGCCGACCGCCACCGGGCTGGCGACCCGGCCGTCGCGCACGATCACCTCGCGGTCGGCATAGGCGGCGACGCGGGGTTCGTGGGTGACGAGGACGACTGTGATCCCCTCCTCGCGGGCGGCGCCGGTCATCAAGTTCATGACGAGCTCACCGGTTAGCGAGTCGAGTGAGCCGGTGGGCTCGTCGGCGAACAGCACGTCAGGCTGCGCGACAATGCCCCGGGCGAGGGCGACCCGCTGGGCCTGGCCCCCTGACATCTCGCCCGCCCGGTGGCTCTCCAGCCCGTCGAGCTCGAGCCGGGCGAACCAGCTCCGCGCTCGGGCCAGGGCCTGTTGGCGGCGGATCCCGCCCAGAAGGAGTGGGAGGGCGACGTTCTCCTCGGCTGTGAGCTCCGGGACGAGCTGGCCGAACTGGAAGACGAAGCCGAAACGGTCTCGGCGGAGCTGGCTTCGCTTGTCCTCGCGCAGCGCGTCGATGCGCTGCCCGTCGAAGATCACTTGGCCCGACGCGGGGACCAGGATGCCGGCGAGGCAGTGGAGCAGCGTCGACTTGCCCGATCCGCTCGGGCCCATGACGGCCACGATCTCGCCGCGTTGCACGGACAGGCTGGCGTCGCGCAGCGCCGGGGTCTCGCCGAAGGAAAGAACGAGGTCCTGCGCCTCGACGATGGTGCCCCCGGGCGGGATGAGGGCAGAAGCGTTGGTCGTTTTCATGAAGCAACCTCCGTGGCGAGTGCGGTGAGGCGAGCGGTCGTGAGGTCGATCCAGCGGAGGTCGGCCTCGAGGTGGAAGAGACCGTGGTCGGCGAGCAGCGAATCGATCAGGGTTCCCTTTTGCTTGAGGTCTGTGAGCTCGCGCATCCGGTGCAGGTGTTCGGCGCGCTGGGCGTCCAGGTACTCCTCGGCCCGCCGACCGAGCATCAGCGACAGGACGACCTTCACGAACAGATCTGTCTGCAGGTGGGGCTCGGCGGGGATGGACTCCGAGAGCCACGCCTCGACCTCGTTCCGACCGGCCTCGGTGATGTTGTACCGCTTGCGATCGGGACCTGCTCCTGGCTCGGCGTCGCCGACGATCGCCTTCCCGTCTCTCGCCAGGCGGGAGAGCGTGGCGTACACCTGGCCGTAGGGCAGCGGCCGGCCGCGCCCGAAGTAGGTGTCGTAATCGCGCTTCAGGTCGTAGCCGTGGCTCGGTTCGCGATCGAGGAGACCGAGCAGGGCCATGGGGACACTCATACCTCAGAGAATACTCCGAGTGTATATATCCAGTCAATAGCTCGTTTGGCGATCTGTCTGGGGCGCAGTCCAGCGTCCAGGTGAACCCCGCGGCCGTCTCGACGGAAGCGCCGGCGTTCTACGAATGTCACCGTGAGGGATTCACCCGGGCCAGCTGCGCGTAGATGTCGTCAATATGGTCCCATCCTGCAACTGAGGACTCGTCAGGTCTCCAAGGCGGAGGAGTTTCTCGGGACTAAGTCACGGGATCGCAGATATTGACCAGGCGCGCGCCCTATGCAGTGCATATGCACGGCACCCTGACCAGCGCCCCTTCATCGGGTTTGTAACCCGGAGGGTGCGTCGTGGTCCTGAACCCCCGCCACTCAGAAGTCCGCAGTTTGGAGCCGGTCCGATTGGGCCGGCTCTTCTGTTGCAGCTCAGACACCATGTGTTCGTGTTGTCTGAACTACATCAAGCCGCCATGCCGTCGGCGGTGGTGAACCAGTTGTGCTCGAGGCTGGGTCGCCAATCTGTGACGAGTTCCTCTATCTGAGCAAGATCACCCCGACGCTTGGCCAGCGTTGCCCGTCGCATGGGTTCGTTTGGCCGGAGTCAATGCCAGGGCGAGGACCACGAGAAGGCCCCAAACGAGGAACCACGGATCCCAGAGGTAGGTGTGCCAGACCAAGGCGCGCCGGTCGGCGGCCCTTCCCAGATGGATGACGCCGGCTTGTACCAGTAGACCCGCCGAGGTGAAGACGAATCCGTAGATGGTCAGTACCGCGCCTTCTGCCCACGCCAACAACCTGAGTCGGCCGAGCCATTTCGAGGGCGGTGCGGGGCGGCGGAGGTAGAAGGGAAGTAGTGCACCTACACCTTTGAGGACGACAGCGGCCCACACGGCCGTCACCACGGTGCTGCTGTGATCTGCGGTGACCAGCGAGGAACTGACGGTGGCGAGGAGCCAGGTGCCGCCGAATGCCCAGTAGGCGCTGATCGCCACATACGCCAGGCCGGCGACTAACGCGGCGGCGGCCGCAGCCAGCCCGAGTTGATGACGGATATCAGGTGCGTAAAGCTCGCGAGATGAGCGGTCCGACGCTCTCGCTGCGGCATTCGAGCCAGGTGTCAATGAAGTTCCTACTGCACCATCGACGAGAATCATTAGTCGTCCAGGCACTCACAAGTCACGAGTGTCACGGTCTCGCTGACTGCTCAGTTGATAGATGGTCAACCCCAGCGAGACCCCAGCGACCGTAAGGGCGAGTCCGGCCAGGCCGAAAGCGAGCCAGGCGGTCATGACCAAGATCTCCCGTCGGCGTGTCTCGCCACATCGCGTCTATCGGGATCGAGCTTCACGTTGTTCCTCCGGTGCTGGTTCTCACTTCGCCACCTCCGCTTCACGCAACCTTGCGGATTCCTGGGCAGAGACAGCATTGGCGACAGAGGCGTCTGCGTTGTCTCGGCGCAACCGAGTCAACACAGCCACCTTTCCTGTCAGCGTCAGACCCTCAGCTTTGGCTTCTTTGACGCTCAAATGACCCGAGAGGATCCCCAAGATGAGATGTGGGGGCCCAGCAAGTTCAAGATCAGGGGATTCAACTCTGCCAGGTCGCGTTCGGATTCCATCTTGCGAAGCCTCGATGACGGCCGGGTAGTCCTCTGGACTGAGCTGTATGGAGACCGGAGGCCCATCTGGTGCACGGTCTTTTAGGAACATCGAGACCGGACGCTTGAACCAGTGACTGCGGAATTGATCTGTGTCGTCCTTTTCAGACATGAAACGAGCACCCCATATCCCGAGCGCGTCGAGTACCGGCTCGAGGTCGGATCCCGCATCGGTCAGGTGGTACAGCGTGGCCGCGACGGGCGGCGGAGCCGCCTCACGCCAAACGATGCCGGCTTCCTCTAAAGAGGCCAATCGGTCGGCCAGGAGGTTCGTCGCAATTCCGGGTAACCCACTCATCAGGTCGGTGTAACGACATGGACCTTGGCTCACGAGCTCTCTGATGATGAGCAGGGTCCAACGATCACCCACAGCATCGAGTGCCTTGGCCACCGCGCAGTAGTGGTTGTACGACTTCATGCCGCCAGTCTGCCAGACGGCCACTTGAGAATCAACAATAGTGACTTGACTTTCTCAAGTTCCATGGGTAAAACAGCAAGCGTGTCCAATAAGGCCCGGGTTTGTCAGGAAATTACGAGTGGCGGCGTGGAGCCGCTCCCTCGACACGGCTCCGGTGCTCGCCGTCACCCGCTTGACTCATTCCGACCGGCCGCTAGCTCCGACCAGCAAGCCCACGATCTCCCTGGAGGAACGTGACCACCATCAATTATCAGGCAACTCGCCTGATCCATGACAGCGCCGTCGATTTCGAAGAGACCCGCCGCCGGTTCGACGAACAGGTGCCGTTGCTCGATCCGTTACTGACTCTCCGACTCGTCCTCGATCAAGCAACGTGGCGTGACGTCGAGGTTCTCGTGGATCGGACTGTTGGTCCAACAGGATTCGTCGCCCTTGCGCAACTCGATCAGGGAGCTCTGTTCAGCCTGGGTGGCGATCCGGTCCAGGCGACCCTGTATCTCGTCGGAAACCCGGCAATTGCTCGCAAGATCCTTGCCGTCGAGCCGGCGGCGGGTCTTTATGCACCCTTCCGCGTGGCGGTCTACCGAGACACCTTGGGCGCGCACGTCGCCTACGACCAACCATCAAGCGTCTTCGCGTCGTTGGGTGCCGCCACGATCGACGGCATCGCACGTGAACTCGACGAAAAGATTCGAAACTCAGCGGAGACGTCGTGTCGGTGACGACGACGCGCGGCGACCGTAACCGCTTCACATGCACGGGTGCCGCGGTTCGCCGGTTCTCACATGTCGAGGAGCCGGCTGTTGGAGCGGGCCCTAAACGGAAGGAGAGAGTGAAGCCATGAGTGCCAGTCCTACGACCGTCTCCAACGCAACGATTTCACCGAGAGTAAGGAGCGCATCATGATGGCGCCTGTCGATATTCCGTCGGCTCGGAGCCGGCTGGGCATCATCGTGGCCCTTTGTCTCGCCGCCTTCATCATCAGTGTGGACGTCACCATCGTGAACGTCGCCTTGCCGACTCTGGTGCGGAGCCTGGGCGCCTCGACAACGCAGCTGCAATGGGTCGTCGACGCCTACAGCCTCGTCTTTGCCGCCTTGGTGCTGGCCGCGGGCAGCATGAGCGATCGCCAGGGTCGAAAGGGCACACTGATTCTTGGCTTGGCCGTCTTCGCCTCGGGGAGCCTGGCCGGTGCGCTCGTCAACACCACCCCAGAGCTCATCGCCGCTCGGGCCGTCATGGGACTCGGAGCTGCGCTCATGTTTCCCTCCACGCTCTCGCTCCTTGTGAACGTCTTTACCGAGCGAGGCGAACGCGCCAAAGCCATCGGCCTTTGGGGAGCTACCACTGGAGTCGGGATCGCCACCGGCCCGATCGTCGGCGGCTGGCTGCTCGAGCGCTACTGGTGGGGAAGCATCTTCGCCTTCATGGCCCTCGTCGCTGTGGCGGTCGCCGCCCTGGTCGTCGTGGCGGTCCCGACCTCGCGGGACCCGCGGACGCCACGTATCGACTGGTCGGGCCTGGCGCTGTCGAGCGCCGCCATGGCAACCCTCATCTTGGGGGTCATTGAGGCACCGGATTGGGGCTGGGGCTCCGCGGCGGCCGTGGCGACCATCAGCGGAGGCGTCGCGCTGTTCTTCCTCTTCATCGTCCACGAGAGCCGAAGTGACCACCCGATGCTCGACGTGGCGTTGTTCCGCAATCCACGGTTCACCGCGGCCAGCGGATCGGTGGCCGTCTCCTTCTTCGCCTTGCAGGGGTTCATCTTCTTGGTCACCCAGTACTTCCAGTTCATCAAGACCTTCAGCCCCCTGGGCACCGGAGTGCGGCTCCTGCCGGTCGCGGGGTCCGTGGCCGTCGCCTCGGTCGTCGGTACGAAGCTGGCGGTGCGAATTGGCAACAAGGTCGTCGTCACAGCCGGACTTGTTTCGTTCGCAGTCGGCTTGTTATGGACGGCCACGGTCTCGGTGTCGACCTCGTACTCGATCATCGTTCTCCAGATGCTGTTCCTCGGCACTGGTATGGGCCTCACCAGCGCGCCGGCGACCGAAGCGATCATGGGGGCAGTTCCCAAGGCCAAGTCGGGCGTGGGCTCGGCCATGAACGACGCGACTCGGCTCTTCGGTGGCACGCTCGGCGTAGCCATCATCGGCAGCGTGGCGGCATCGCTGTATTCGAACCGGCTTGCCGCCACCCTCGCCCCAGCCCTGCCCGCCCGGGCCGTCACTGCAGCCAAAGCCTCTGTCGGCGGGGCGATCATCGCCTCGCACCAGCTCTCGAAACTCGGCCTCAACCAGGCGTCGGAGGGGCTCGCCCACACGGCCACGAATGCGTTTCTCTTCAGTCTGCGCGGTGGCTGCCTGGTCGCGGGAGGGGTCACCCTCGCAGGGGCAGTCATGGCCGCCCTGCTGTTGCCGGCGAGGCCGCAACCGTCCGACCAGCTTTCGGACGGAACGATGCAGGAGCGTGAGATCTCGTTGCCTGCGACCGAGCCTGTCCTGGCCCAACAGGCCGCCAGCCGGACTTGAGAGACAGCGCGCCTCTAGAGAGAGGTGCCGTGAAAGGAGACTGGTATGAGCAAGATCGACGCAGATATCAACGAGCACTACGTGTACCACGGAGGTGGATCCCTCTACGTCCTCGACTACGCCGGCCAGGAACCGGCGATCGTCCTGATGCACGGTTTTCCAGACGATCACCGCATCTACGACAAGCTGGCACCGCTTCTGTCCCCGAGGCGGGTCGTGACCTTCGACTGGATCGGGTACGGGCGTTCCGATCGAAGCGAGACGGTCGGCTCGATCTCAGACGACCACGGTTCCGAACTGAAGGCGGTGCTCGATGATTTGGGCATCACCCGCGCCGTACTGGTTGGCCACGATGCGTCCGGACCCGATGCCGTCGCGTTCGCCGTCGCACACCCCGAGCGGGTAGCTCACCTGGTCCTACTCAACACCATGTTTGGGCACCAGCCTTCGCTCAAGCTTCCCGAGATGATCCGGCTGCTTGCCGATCCCGACTTCACCGCGCTCGCCGAGGCCATGGTCAACGACGACGCCCAGCGCCTTTGGCTGCTCCAACACACCGCCGCCCAGTGGCACATGGATGCCCTCGACCCCGAGGGCATCGCCGTGCAGTCGATCCTGCCGCAGTTCTTTGGCGACGCGGACCAGCCGGATGCCATCGTCGCCATCCGCGCCTGGACGGCCGAGCTGTTCGAGGCTTTGAATAGGCAGGATGCCCTGAGCGAAAGCGGAGCACTCCGACGGCTCGAGGTCCCGGTTTCGATCATCTTTGGCGAGAAGGATCGTTACTTGACCCCGACTCTTGGGGCCGAGATCGCAGGGCTATTTAGGGACCCGTCGCTCCATCAGGTTCAAGACGCCGCACACTGGCCACAGCACGACCAGCCTGAAGTCGTCGCCGAACTCCTCAAGCGATGCGAGGTCGCGTAGGCGGCACGAGGATCCCTTTTCAGAGAGGTCGGAGATCGGAAGGCGTCCAGCGAAAAGCAGCGCACGACGCGTTACATCCGAGCAACGACGCAGGGATGAACGGAATGGACAATGAAGGCAGCGCAGATCGACAGCCAGTACTCCACCGGCATGTCCCGGCAGAACATCGAGCAGGCTCTCGTCGCGTCCGACAAAGACCTCAGCGAGATTCATACAGAGGATCTAAGTGCGGTCGAGGACTTCCACACGATGGGCCGAATCGCCACGAGCCAACTAGCCGAGCTGGCCGAGATCAACAACCATGACGAAGTGCTCGATGCCGGCAGTGGCATCGGTGGCACAGCTCGCTTCCTCGCCAACAGATACGGCTGTCGAGTCACGACCATTGACCTCACCAAGGAGTACTGCGAAACCTCTCGCTGGTTGAATCAACTCGTCGCACTCGATGATCGGATCTCTGTCCATCAAGGTGACGTGACGGACCTACCGTTCGATGCGGCCACCTTCGACGTCGTGACCAGTCAACACGTGCAGATGAACGTGGCCGACAAAGCCGGCCTCTATGAGGAGGCCCGCCGTGTGCTTCGACCGCGAGGGCGTCTCGCCATCTGGGACATCATCGCTGGGACGCCAGGCGAGCTCAAGCTCCCGCTTTCGTGGGCCGATCGGCCTGAGCTGAGCTACCTCGTCTCCGCCGATCTCTTGCGACACACGATCGAATCTGCAGGCCTCTCGGTCAAGCACTGGACTGACATGACTCAAGACGCTGTGGCGGTCATGCAGATCTTCTTATCAACTCCTCCGGGCCCGCTCGGTTGCACAACTTCGTGGACAACTTTTTGGGTAAAGCGAACAACCTCGTTGATGGGCTGTCGGTCAGTCGACTCCGCGCCGTGCAAGCCGTCTTCGAGGCTCGAAGCTGACCCTCGATTTCGCGTCTGGCCGAGTGGTCGGAGACCGGGTTTATCGGGACTTTTTATCGGGACCTGATCAGCGGTTGTGTGCCATGCCCAAGATGCGCGTATGGTGACTCGGTTCGCTGGCGAATCGGTACCAGGATCATCCGGACTGCGGCTTGCCAGTCGAACTGTCGGGCGAGTCGGCTCGCACTTCGACGTCGGCAGAATATGGGATGTCGACAGAAGTGAGATAACCCTCGAGCGCTGGGCCAACGCTGGCTGGCATCACCATTTGGACACCGAGGAGGTGGCTCTTCGGGGCCTCCACGGTGTAACCGAGCTCATTGAGCACAGCGATGGTCATTTCGGCACAGTTATTGTGGAAGACGGTAAGGCTTCCAGTGCCTGAGGTCTTGATTTCCTCGAAGATTTCGATGGCCTGTTCGACCGTCGCTGCGACGACCTCCCAGGTGATCGCGTGGTAATCCTCGAGTCGTGCGCCACTCTCCGTGTCGATGAAGTACGACACGCCTGTTGAGTCCCTCCATGGGTCGAGATAGACGGACGTGCGTGTGCCATAGTCGTCTACGCGCAAGAAAGTGTGGCCAAAGTCCATCTTGAGCCGATCCTCCAAGTACGAGCTAGGCATCGAACTCGGTTCGTAGGTCCTGAGGTGCTCTTCAGCGGCGCGCCAGTACACCGTGATTGCTCCCGACATCACTAACAGCCTTGCCTCTTTCGATAAACAAGAGCCCTGCTCTGACTCCGGTGGGGTTGTCATTATGGGGAGGATCTCAGGCCTTAGTTAGAAGCGGTGCTCACTGTCGGGAGGAACCGAGCCCGGTGAATGTGATGGCGAATGGTACCGGAACTGTCGTGAGCCTCGTGAGCCTCGTGGACCTCGTTGATCCGCTCGACCAGGAAGCCAAAGCACGCGGGCCTGGATCGAGCGGCACTCGCCATGCGCCCCAGAGGGCCAGCAAATCCGAGATGTCGTCGAGGCTCATCCGAATCTTTCGCCCGGTTGATGAACGCCAGTTCCTCGAGACCTGACTTGTCGACGACCAGGAAGACGTTCGGCGCTCCACCGGCGAGAGACACGAGCACGGCCGCTCATCGCGAGGAGGCGAGTGTCACGCCCAGGTATTGCGATCCACCAACTGCCACGGCCGGCTGGTATCTCGATTCGACCGAGTAACCCAGCTGGTGGAACGGCGGCGACTGGTCGTCCTTTAGCGCGCCAAAACCGTCGCGAGGGCACGTGGAGAGCTGGCCTCCGCCGTCCCACCCCAGTAGTCGCACGCGCATCCCTTGGATCTCCGTGTGAGCTACCGCCCCATGCTTTCGCACGTCACCTTGATGACGACTCTGGCCGAGTTGTCCGACCCCGTGAAGCCAACCACCCCGAGGTGTTCGGGAAGACCATCCGCTGGCTTGTCGCTGGCATCGAGAACGAACTGGCTAGCAGTCGGGTTTGACCCGTTGCCTAACGGTACGGGTGTGGGCCTGTCGCATGCTGGCTGATCTCCGTATACCCGACAGCCTCATAACCCGAAGGTCGGAGGTTCAAATCGTCCCCCGCCGCCATTGGGGCTCTTCGGATTTCAGCGGGGTCCAGCACCTCATCGGACGACGATCGAGCCCAGCACGCGCCAGTTCGGATTGCCGGCGCTGAGCAGGGACCGAGTCCGGTAGTTCTCAAACCTTAAGAACCCAATGCGATACATGCCAGCTACTACTCGTGTTGGGTGAAACACCAGGACGCCAGTTCACGAGCGCGTGTGCGTTTGATGAACCTCACGGCGTCGGGGTCATGTTTCGGATGATCGTCTCGAGCGATCGGTTCAGGACACGGACTTCGTTCTGCGTGAGGCCCCGGAGCAGATGCTCTTCCAATTCCTGAACGCCGTCGTCGACCGATCGCCATTTTTTCTTGCCCGCAGCCGTCAGGTGAGCGTTAAGGATTCGCGCATTTGACGGACTCCGCTGACGCTCGACTAACCCGGAGGCTTCGAGATGCTTGAGGACCTCGTTCATTGACTGGGGCGTCACGAACGCCTTGCGGGCAAGCTCGGCGTTCGGCAACCCCGGCGACTCTGCCAGCAATGTGAGCACGACGTAGTGGGGGATCCCGAGTCCATGTTTGGAGACGATCTCCTCTAAGGAGAGATGGATGACCGATTGAGCGCGTTTGACCAGATAACCCGACATCTTCTCGGCTCTCGTCACCCGTTTGCCTACCTTCTCCGTCGGCACCCTTGCGCTTATCAGGCTACCTGATATAGTTGTCAGGTAGCCTGATAACTATAGAGGAGTGCACGTGAGAGTGATAGGACCTGATTTCATCGCACTGCAGGTCAGCGACCTGGAAGTGTCTGCTGCGTTCTATTCGGAGCAGCTCGGCCTTGAGCGGGCAGCCCAGAGCCCACCAGGAGCGGTCGTCTTTGCGACCGCTCCCATTCCCTTTGCCGTTCGTGAGCCCGCCGTTGACTTGACAGGCGGTCGAGCGTCTCGGCTGGGGCGTCGCACTGTGGCTCAAAGCTGATGACCCTCAAGCCCTGCACGATCGGCTCGTTCATGCCGGGGTTCGAATCGTGACCGAGCCCTTCGATGGTCCATTTGGGCGGACTTTCGCCTTTGCCGACCCCGATGGATACGCCGTTACCATCCATTCCTGAGCACAAGGAGGAAGGATGCCAGACTTCATCTCTGACAGCCCCCTGGCCCGCGAGTTGATCCGCATCGGCGGCGAAGCGATCGCCACGGAGGACGACGCCAAGCTCCGAGGGTATTTCGCGGCCGACTATGTCTTCCACGGACCCGGTGGCGCCCTTAGCTTCGAAGAATTGAGCGCGTACTTCGCTTCCTTGCGCGCCGCTTTCAGCGATCTGCGAATCATCCGTGAGCAGATCATCGTGGACGGGAATTTTCTGGCGGCGCGCACAACGTTCTCTGGTGACTTCACCGAGATCTTTACCTACTCGCCCATCGGTCCAGTCGATCCCACTGGGCAACCCCTCGAGTGGGAAGTGATCGGTATCTTCAGGTACGACGATGAGGGCCGGCTGGCCGAGGAGTGGGTGCAGACCGACTACCGCAGCTTCTTGACCAAGCTGGGCGTGACGACCACCGAGACGGCGCCAACGGGCGAGGGTCGCGTACATAGTCCGTAGCTAGAGACCTTCGGGTTTCGTAACCGGAAGTTCACGAGCAGAACCGAGCGCTGAGGAAATGGGTCCGAGCTTGGACCGTACCGCAGCCGCGTGGATTGCCGATCGCTCGGTACAACCACGATCGCGCACATTCTCTCAAATGGTCAACGCTGGCAGCTATTTGCGATTCTGACCTCGCGGCGGCTTCGGAGTGTCCTGGCAGAGACTCGCAAGGGTGCCAACGATCATCTCGAGGAACGCGGCGTCGATCTGTTCTCGTGAGAACCAGCGGCGGTAGAAGAGCGGCCCGAGCAGAGCGGCAGCCATGGCGTCGCGGTCAGCCGTTGACGGGATTTCTCTCCTGAGGGCTGCTCGGTCCAACGCTGATCGCAGCGGAGCGGCATGTCTGCGTTGGATTTGGCGGTGGATGTCGGCAAACGCCGGATCGTGTTCGGCGACATCGACGATCGAGGGCACGATTGACGACCACCGCGCGGTGGCAAGCAACTCTGCGATGTGCGACAAGATTGCCCTGACATCGCCTTCCAGCGAACCGGTGTCTGGCGGCGCTTCTTCGCTATCGGTCATTCGCAAGCAGGCATCAATGACGAGCGCGGATCGGTTCGGCCAGTGCCGATAGATGGTGGTCTTCGCGACCCCCGAGGTGCGCGATATCTCGTCGATGGTGAGATCATCCAGCCCCGCCCCAGTCAGCAGGTCGAGCGTCGTCGTCAGAATCCGCTCTCGGGAAACGAGCACGCGGGGGTCGAGGGACTCTTCGCGGGGGGGCACCGCTCGGTCATCTGTGGTGCTCGCCTTCGCCATGGAGAGCCCCGTTCTTTCGGCATTGACGACTCCACTACGCTACGGTATCGTAGCGCTACGTCAACATACCACACGAGAGGAGCGCGACCCCATGGACTTCGCCTCTATCCGCATGATCAGCGACGACCTTGAGCCGGTGGTCAGCTTCTACGAGCATGTCACCGGGGTCTCGGCCATCTGGCCGGCGCCCGTCTTCGCCGAGGTGCACCTGCCGTCCTGCACGATCGCTTTTGGCCACACCCAGACGGCGCAGCTGTTCAACAACTCGGCCCGTCCAGCGGACAACCACACCGTCATCATCGAGTTCGTCGTCGATGATGTGGACAAGGAATTCGAGCGGCTCAAGAGCCTGGTCAGCGAGTGGGTGCAGGAGCCCACGACCATGCCCTGGGGGAATCGCTCCATCTTGTTCCGCGACCCCGATGGCAACCTCGTCAATCTCTTTACCCCCGTCACCGAGGACGCGATCAAGACATTCCGGGAGCCCACGGCCGAAACCCAAGCCACCGTTGGGTAGGTGATGTCGGTATAGGTATGGCGACGGAGTCGGGGGAATCACCGGGGGCGTAACCCGATGGGTGCGCTATGGCTTGGACTGTCCCACCCGGAGACCCGGCGGGGCTTTTTGCTGTCCGGGGCGCGACGCACTCTCACAGGCTGCGGGCGGAATGGGAGGAGTGGTGGGGGCCTTCGGCTCTGGCGGCGACCCAGGAACTTGAGAACCTTTGGGCCCGCGGTCAGGCCGATTTCGGGCGGGTCAGAGCGCGAGACGACTTCCTCTGGCAGACTTGAACCGTCATTGCAATAGAAGGAGAGCAATGGCTACTGAGATCGTGACGGTGCTGTTCACAGACCTGGTGGGGTCTACCGAACTGCTCTCGCGTCTGGGCGAGGCAGCGGCTGACCAACTGCGCCGGGAGCACTTCGCTCTGCTGCGAGCCGCTGTGGCCGATGCAGGTGGCCAGGAGGTCAAGAACCTCGGCGACGGCTTGATGGTGAATTTCGATGGCGTCGGCGCCGGCTTGGCCTGCGCGGTGGCGATGCAGCAGGCGATGGCGGCCCGGCGCGAATCGACCGAGCTGCTTTCCATCCGGGTGGGTGTGGCAGTCGGTGAGGCGGAATCGGAGGAGGGCGACTACTTCGGGTTGCCAGTGGTCGAGGCGGCCCGGCTGTGCGCCCGTGCCGAGGGCGGGGAGATCCTCACGACCGACATGGTGCGCCTGCTGGTGCGGTCCCGTGGTGGCTTCGAACTCGAGTTGCTGGGCGATCTCGAATTGAAAGGCCTGGACGAACTCGTGACCGTGCATCGGGTGCACTGGGAGCCTCTGGCGGACGACGACAATCCGGTGCTCCCTATGCCCTCGAGGGTGGCGTCCATCGCGCGCTCGCGCTACGTGGGACGCGACCAAGAACTGGAAATACTCGACGCTGCTCTGAAGGAGACGCAGGCCGGAGAACGGCGAGCGGTCCTTCTCTCGGGCGAGCCCGGCATCGGTAAGACGACGCTGGCGGCTCGCTTCGCCGCGCGAGCGTCCGAGATGGGCACATCAGTGCTCTATGGGCGATGCGACGAGGACCTGTTCGTGCCGTACCAGCCGTGGGCGGAGGCCCTGGGGTATCTCGTCGAGCAGGCTCCGCTCGAGCTCGTCCGCGCGCACGTTGCCGAGTACGGCACCGTGGTGGGGCGCGTCGTCCCCGCCATCTGGGGCCGCACGGTGGCCCAGGTCGCCGATGTCCGTGAATCCGAGGAGAACGATCGCCCCCGTTTCTTCGCGGCCGTGATCGACCTCTTGTCGAGGGCGTCGGACGAGACGCCTCTCGTGGTGCTCCTGGACGACCTGCATTGGGCAGACGCCGGCTCGGTGGATCTCTTACGCCATGTGCTCTCGGTCAATCGCCGTCTGCCTCTGCTGATCGTCGGCACCTTTCGCGATGCCGATGTAGGAGCGGACGACCCGTTGGCCGGAGCGCTGGCGGCGTTCCATCGCGAGCAGGGTGTCACCCGACTGTCGCTACGCGGACTCGATGACGGCGAGCTCTTGGATTTCCTCGAACTCGTCGCCGGGCACGAACTCGAGGATGACGGCGTGGCGTTCCGCGACGCCCTTCTCGCCGAGACGGACGGCAATCCCTTCTTCGTCGGCGAGCTGCTGCGACACCTGGCGGCTACCGGCGCCATTCACCAGGACGACGACGGCCGCTGGCGTGCCACCGACGACCTGCGTACGGCCGGGTTGCCAGTCAGCATCCGCGAGGTGGTCGGGCAGAGGGTGTGGTCTCTGGGCGAAGAGACCCACCGGGTATTGACCCTGGCCTCGGTCATCGGGCGCGACTTCGACCTTGACCTGCTGGAGCGGGTGGCCGAGATCGACGCAGACCACCTCATGGACCTGTGTGACAGCGCGGTAGAAGCACAGGTCCTACGCGAGCGTGATCGCGGCGCGGGCTACACGTTCGCCCACACGCTGATCGAACGCACCCTCTACGACAACGTCTCGGCCAATCGCCGTGCCCGCGCCCATCGCGCCATCGCCGAGGCCCTCGAGGTCCTCACCGAGGGAGAGCCTGGCCCGAGGGTCGGCGAGCTGGCCTACCACTGGGCCCAGGCGACACGACCCGCGGACACCGGTAAGGCGGTCGCCTATGCCGGGCAGGCCGGCGCCAGGGCACTCGCCACCTTCTCTCCCGCTGAGGCCATGCGCTGGTACAGCCGGGCTCTCGAGATCCTCGATGGGCCAGATGCACCAGCGGATGACGCGATAGGGGCCGAGATGCTCGTCGGCCTCGGTGTCGCGCAGCGCCAGCTGGGCATCCCGGCCTATCGCGAGACCTTGTTGCAGGCTGCATGGGCCGCGGACCGAGCTGGCGACGTGGAGTTGCTGGCGCGAGCGGCACTCGCCAACAACCGGGGCTGGCAGTCCCGGACGGATGGCACGGCGGACGAGGAACGGCTGGCCGTTCTCAACCGGGCCCTCGTCGGAATCGGAGAGCACGCACCTGCGACGCGCGCACGACTTCTCGCGCTTTTGGGGGCAGAACAGATCTACACCAAGGCTCTCGACGAGCGCATCGCTCTGGCCGAAGAAGCGGTGGCTCTAGCCAGGAGCTGCGGTGATGCGACGACGACAGTTCACGTGCTGATCCACGCCCACCGCGCCATCATCGGCCCATCGACACTTGCTCGTCGCCGCGCCTGGGTGACCGAGGGGCTTGGATTGGCCAACGAACTCGGTGATCCATTCCTTCAGGTCCAGTCACTGGACGCACTGATGCTCGGCGCACTGGAGCGGGCGGACAGGGGAGGTTTTGAGGAACTTCTCAACATCAAGGCCGGGATCCTCGAGACGCTTCCCGACGCAAACCTGCAGTGGAGCCACGCCTTCCACCTGGCCCTTCAGGCCGTGCTCGTTGGCGACCTCGAAATTGCTGAGGACCTGGCGACGGCGGCTCTCAACTTCGGGCTCGAGACAGGGCAGGAGGATGCCCTCATCATCTTCGGAGCTCAGCTCCTCAACATCCGCATCCGCCAGGGTCGACTGGCTGAACTGCTCCCCCTCGTCGAAGACGCGGTCGCAAGCCGCCCTCGACTGGGTGTCTATCGGGCCGTCCTCGCGGTCGCCTGCGCGGAAGCCGGCGACCTCGAACGCTCTCGTCAGCTGCTCGAGGCCGAGTACGCGGCAGGCTTCGCCGTCCCCGAAGACACGAACTGGACCACGACGAACTCGTATTGGGCCGAGTCGGCGGTACACGTTGGGAATGTCGACGCCGCCGACATGCTGCTCGGACGGATCACGCCCTTCGCCGATCAGCTCGCCACGACTCAAGTATCGATGAGTCCTGTCTTGGCCCACTCCATCGCACGGTTGCAGCACTTCCTCGGCCGCCTTGACGATGCAGACACGTCCTATAGGCAAGCGCTGCACCTTCACGAAGGCCTGCGGTGCCCCATCTTCGTCTGCACGACACAAGCGGCATGGGCCGCGCTCCTCGCCGACCGCGACGGCGACGACGACCGCGTGCGAGCGCGGGCCATGGCTGAACAGGCGCGGGAGATCGCTTCCAACGGCGGGTACGGCAACGTCGAGCGCAACGCCGTCGACCTGCTCGAACGTCTGGCCTGACCCTGTGCTCGACGGCTCACCCAGCGCCATGCACGAGTCGAAGCCTGCGTCGGATAGCACCGTGCAGGCGGGACGGCGTCGCAGCCAACCTTGTTCTCCGCGGCATCGCCACGCCCATTTCGCTGGCGCACCATCCGTCCCACAGCAACTTGGGCCGTACGAGGACGCCGAGATGTACTTCCCCGAGGCAGATACTCAAACCGCCACAGAGCGGGTCTGTTCCCGGCGTCCCGTTGTCATGACGAGACGCGTACGCAGTAGTGGAGATGAACGACGCCGTTTTCGAAGCGGCGCTCATCGAGTAGTTCGAGTTGCGCGCGGACGTTGTCCGGCAGGGCGCGTTTACCGCCACCAACCACGATCGGGCATAAGAACAGATGGCACTCGTCAACCAGCCCGGCGCCCATTGCCTGGCCGGCGAGCTCGCCGCCGGCGACTGCGATGTCGGCTGTCGAGGACAGCTTCAGCTGCCTGACCACGTCCGGCTCGAAATCGCGCTCGATCCGAGTCCTCGCGCTGGATGGCGTCTGAAGCGTCCGTGAATAGACGATCTTCTCAGCCCCCTGCCAGATCACAGCGAAGTCGCGAATCACCGCCGGCTCATCGCCTGCGGTACGCACGGTCTCCCAAAACACCATCGTCTCGTACATCCGGCGCCCGTAGAGATAGACCCCGATCGGCCGCTCGAGATCGTTGACGAAGGCATGCACATCGTCATCCGGCGCCGCCCAGTCGAACTTGCCGTCTGCGTCCTCGAAGTAGCCGTCAAGCGAGCTGATTACCGAATAGATCAGCTTGGTCATGTCCACTCCAATCGATCGTTGCCACGCAGCCCAGACCGCACAGCCTGCGATGGATTCGTTCAGACTCGGCGCCAGTACCGCCGCGGCCCTCGTAGGCCTGAAAGACGTCGAGGCTGTGCGCCACGTGCGCCGACCGATCGCCTCGCGTTTGAGCCCTTACCGGCCGTAGCGGTCCTGTAGGCGGACAACGTCGTCCAGCTCGGTAGTACTCGCTTCCAATACAACGGTATCGACGATCGCGACCATTCGATGTCGAACTCCAGGACGGATGTGCACTGACTCCTCCGGGAGCAGCTCGAACGACTCAAGTTCGTCGTTGTCCGTGCCTACCTCGAACAAAAGGCGACCCGATTGCACACAGATCGTCTCTTCCTTACGCTCGTGATACTGCAGTGAGAGGGCTTGTCCCTGGTTTACGTGGAGCGTTTTGCCACAATACCTGCCATCGACGAGCGCGAAATGGAGTTCGTAACCCCAAGGCTTCTCGACTCGGCGGGCGTGCCCCACCCAATCGGATTTGGACATGTCAGCAGCTTACCGATGGCTCCAATGGTGAGCTGGCCCGACGACTGCTCCATCCTCGGTGCGTCGACTCAGTAGGTAGAGCCGACGCCTTGTATCAGGCGCCCCCAAAGACACGCGAGCGGGGAACATCGCGCGGGGCGCAGATGCGCAGATGACGGAAGACGGCGAGTAGCCCGGAGGGCTGACGTGAACGAGAGAGAAAAGAGGTACACATCCTTCCCAGCGATTCCAACGAGTTCTCGCGGCAGGGGACCATGGTGCACCAGATCGCGCTGATCGACCGCCCGAACATGTCGAATCTGGGTCATCGGAGCAAGAAGGTCTATGGGTCGATCCCCTCAATCGAGGCCCAGCACGAGAATGTGCACTCTTCGGTAAGGCAGGTGTCGAGGTCGAGACATTTACGTCTGCCTACGAAGGTTGCCATCCGGGAGTTCACCATTCGGCCGACCGCACGCTGCGCATATGCCTGGCACCGCTTCGCAGAGGGCACGGAAAGGTGTGAGTCTCCGAGCACAATCCGCAGAACGCTCTGCGACGTGTGAGCGAGGCCGAGTGTCTCGAGGTGGTCTGGGCCGAAGAGCTTACCATCACCCCGGTTGCAAGCGGCAGCCACCGCCTTCGGTCGAGCATGCGTATCAAGCCGTCCGCGGCAGAAGAACCAGCTACAGCGCATCGGGACGGCGGCCACTTTTCGCTCCGACCGGTCACGGCGGGACGCACCAGTGTGAGCAGCGCGGTCGACGGAACATCGTTCGGCAGGCAACAGTGTCACTCGCGGCACGTACCTAGAGTGGAAGGACTGAGTATGCCGGATTCCCGCGTCACGGTGGCCATGGATTTTTTCCAGAAGCTTTTTGGAGGCAATGTTTCATCGGCATGCGATCTCCTCGATCCTCAGGTCGTGGACGTCGTACCTGGAGCACACGCAGCCTCAGGCGTCTTTCAAGGCGTTCAAGCTGTTGCAGCGCACCTTTCAACCTTTCTCCGACTCACAGAAGACCCAATCGATGTACTCGAATGGGAAGATTGGATGGCTGGGGTCGACAATGTCGCTGGGCTTGCGAAGATTCATTTGCAACGAGTTGGCCAACAGCACGATTTCCGGGTCATTTTCCTCGTCACGGTGACCGACGACGACGGACCACAGCGGATCTCGAGGATTGAATCCTTTTACAGCGATCAAGCAGCATTCGATCGCTTCTTCTCAGTCGAGCCCTAGCCGCGCCGACCTAGGAGCTGGAGGAGGAGCAATGCCCTCAAAGATCGAGGACTACGCCATCATCGGCGACACGAAAACCGTCGCCCTCGTCGATCTCACCGGATCCATCGACTGGTGGTGCGCGCCACGAATCGATTCCTCCGCCGCCTTCGCGGCGCTGCTCGGCGACGCGGGCAACGGACGGTGGCTGATCGCTCCGAAGGGTGAGGTGATCAATGTCACCCGCCAATACGAACCGGAGACCTTGATTCTCGAGACTATTTTCGAGACGTCGACGGGCTCGGTGTCGGTGAGCGACTTCATGCCGCCCTACGACGGCCACTCGATGATCCACCGGATCGTCGAGGCTCGTGCTGGCACCGTCGAGATGCAGATGGAGCTGATCGTGCGTTACGAGTACGGCGCCGTCACGCCCTGGGCTACCGCTACCGGTGATGGCCTCGTCCTCGTCGCCGGCCGTGACGGCCTCCGTCTGCACAGCCCCGTCCGTCTCGTGGGCAATGACAACACCACCGTTGCCTGCTTCTCCGCGTCGGGCGACACGCGTCGCTCCTTCTCGCTCACCTGGTTCCCCTCCGAGACCCGCGCCCCGCTTCCTCTCGACAGTCTCGCCGCCCGCAACCACACGCGGCACTACTGGCACAACTGGATCGGTCGCTGCACCTACAACGGCGGCTCGCGCGACCTGGTCCTTCGCTCGCTCATCACCTTGAAGGCCCTCACCTACGAGCCCAGCGGCGCGGTCTGCGCGGCGGCGACAACCTCGCTCCCCGAAACCATCGGGGGCACCCGCAACTGGGACTACCGCTATTCGTGGCTCCGAGACTCGACCTTCACCCTGCACGCACTGTTGGTCTCCGGCTACACCGACGAAGCGGCGGCGTGGGTGCAGTGGCTCCGCCGAGCCGTTGCGGGGACCCCCGGCGAAATGCAGATCATGTACGGCGTCGACGGAGAACGGATGCTCCCGGAGTTCGAGCTCGAATACCTCTCGGGCTACGAAGGATCAACGCCCGTCCGCATCGGCAACCAAGCGGTGACCCAGTTCCAGCTCGACGTCTACGGCGAGGTACTGGACTCTGCCGTCACGTACTGGCGAAGCCCTATCCCGAAAGAGTCCAACGTATTGCCGGGTCAGATGATGGCGATTCTCGATCACCTTGAGAAGGTCTGGCGTGAACCCGACAGCGGGATCTGGGAGGTCCGCGGCCCACGGCGACACTTCACCCATTCGAAGGTCATGGCCTGGGTGGCTTTCGACCGGGCCGTCACGCTGGCGGAGGACGGCGTCTTGCCGAAGGTACCGATGGACCATTGGCGGGAACTGCGCGACGAAATCCACGCGGAGGTCTGCGACAAGGGCTTCGACGCTGAGCTCAACTCGTTCACCCAGTACTACGGCTCGAAGCTGCTCGACGCGAGCCTGCTCATGCTCGCAACTGTCGGCTTCTTGCCGCCCGATGACCCGCGCATCGCCGGCACCGTCGAGGCGATTCAAAAGGGGCTCGTCACTGACGGCTTCGTCCGCCGGTACCAGACCGACACCGACGAGGACGTCGACGGCCTGAGAGGAACCGAGGGCGCCTTCTTGATGACGAGCTTCTGGCTCGCGGACAACCTCGCACTGCTCGGACGCCACGACGAGGCAAAAGAGATGTTCGAGCGGCTCTGTGCACTCTGCAACGACGTCGGCCTCCTCTCCGAGGAGTACGATCCGCAGGCCGATCGGCTGCTCGGGAACTTCCCGCAGGCCTTCTCGCACGTCGCCCTGATCAACACAGCGGTCAATCTCTCGATGGCCGAGCGCGGCCCCTCGGTGATGCGTAGTCGCCGTGGCGGATCGCCGCGACCTCGAAGGACTCCAGCTGAGTGATCAATCGCGCGGTCAGCGCTGTCAGACCTGATGGGGAACTTCGCCCCAGTTCCAGATGGCGTCCAGCACGAGCCCGGGGGTCTCCATCTGAGGCATGTGTCCGGTGGCCGCCAGGATCTCGAAGCGAGCTCCGTGGATGGCAGCCGCATACGCCTGGCCGTAGACCTGCTCGACGATCTGATCGCTCTCTCCCCACAGCACGAGGGTTGGGATAGCGATGCCGCGGAGTCGGTTGAGCAGCGTGGGGTCGGCCATCGAAGGGGAGCGGGCATAGACGGCCAATGCCTCTCCGTTGGCCGCCATGACCGCCTTCTGGGCATCGGGGATGGTAGTGGGATCGACGCGGAACGGCGTCGGGTCGTGAAAGGAGAGTGTCTGGATGTCGGGCACGGACAGGCCCGAAACATCAGTGACGGCGTGGTTTTCCACCTCGATGCCCACTGCGTCGAGGAGCACGATGGCCCTGATGCGGGGCGAGCCCAGCACACCCATCTCGGCAGCGATCCAGCCGCCGACAGAGTTCCCGATGACCGTCACGACCTCGAGTCCCAGGTCGTCGAGCAAGCCGCCGTAAAGGGCAGCGAGCCCGGCCACACTATTGAGTCGATCCGGCCGTGGTGTGCCACCGAAGCCCGGGTGTGTGGGCGTAAGGACCTGGTTGCGGCCCTTCTCGGCGAGCAGCTCGGCGATCGCGGCGACTGACTGTGGACCCGCACCGCCGTGTAGCAGCAGAAAGGGCTGCCCGTCGCCTCGCTCTTCTACGGTCAGCTCAACGGGACCGACGTCCGCGGCGCTGAGGGTTTTAGTGGATGACCGGGCGGCCGTCGTCATGACTTGCCAAAGTTCCGATCGATGGCCGTCACGTCTTTCTTTCGAAAGATATCGGTCATCACCGGGCGAGCATTGGCGCGCAAGGCTTTGGAGGTCATCCCAGTTCGTTTCTCCAGTTCTGGCTCGGCGACATACCACCACTGTCTTGTTCTGAGGAGCAAGCGGCGAACCTGGGGCGATCATCGGGCTGCTGGCCGTTGTTGTCGCCACAAGAGCCGGCCGATACGCATGATCTCCACCATTGAGTCGCTGGTGGCAGTCCGAGCGCATAGGGCCCGGGGCGCTGACCAGCGATTTCGCGTTGGGCCGAGTGGCGAATGAGGTTAAGAAGGATTCCGGTATAAGTAATCACGTAATCTTGTAATAAGGAGCGGTGATGACCGATACCCTCACCCACTCATCCGAATCGGAACTATCTGCGCTGGACGCGTACTCCCAGGTCGTCGTCTCGGTCGCCGAACATCTGACCCCCCGGGTCGCTGCACTGCAGGTCACTCAGCGCCGCCGCGACGGGAGGATCGCCGCCGGTGCAGGCTCGGGTGTCGTGTTCACAAGTGACGGCTTCTTGCTCACCAATGCACACGTTGTTGGGAAGGCAGAGGCCGGTCAGGCTGCCTTCGCCGACGGCACCACCGTCCCGTTTCGCGTCGTTGGCAGCGACCCGTTGTCTGACCTGGCCGTGGTCCGCGCCGAAGGCGTGACCCCGGCGCCGGCGCAGTTAGGTGAGGCCGCGCAGCTCAGAGTGGGACAACTGGTCGTGGCGGTGGGTAACCCTCTCGGACTGGCCGGCACCATCACCGCAGGAGTCGTCAGCGCCTTGGGCCGCTCACTGCCGACTCGAGCAGGGGAAAACGTGCGTATCGTCGACGACGTCATCCAGACCGACGCGGCACTGAATCCGGGGAACTCTGGCGGGGCGCTTGTGATCGCCTCGGGTGAGGTCGTGGGCATCAATACCGCCGTTGCCGGCGTTGGGGTGGGATTGGCCATCCCTATCAACGGAATCACCCGACAGATCATCGCCACCCTCATGGCCGAGGGCCGTGTCCGCCGGGCCTACCTGGGTTTGGCGGGGACTCCCGTCCCGCTCCCTCCGCCGGTGGCCATTCGACTGGATCAGAAGATCGGAATGCGCATCGAACAGGTCGTCTCGGAAGGACCGGCCGCCAAAGCTGGACTGCGACCCGGCGACCTTTTGGTCAGTGCCAATGGCGAGGCAGTCACGAACGCCCAGTCGTTGCAGCGACTGATGCTCGGCGACGCCATCGGCCAGCCGTTGGCGTTGACCGTGCTCCGGTCCGAGGCCCACGTCGATGTGATCGTCACGCCCGAAGAACTACGCGGCGACGAATGAAGCCTGGGCGGGCCGCCGTGGTCTAAGGGACGGAATCCCACGGCCGCCATAACATCGGCTTCGACATTGGCGGCGACGTTCACGATCTCGTCGTCCGCCCCGCACGGGCGCGGTCATTGATCGGTGGGACCCGATCACCGCGATTTCGAGGTCAGCCGCGACGTCTCGAAAAACCAATCGAGGGTGTCGCTGAACGCCTCCGTTTGTGGCAACCCCATAACCGACGCGCTCCCGAGCTTGTCGACGCGAAGGGCTTCGCAGCTGACCCTGACCCGATCGCCCTCTCCCTCCCAGTCGAAGGCAGAGTCGCAAGGTGAACGCTTCCCGGTTGGCTCGCAGCGTGCTCGTATGCCCGCAACGAGGTCTGGAGATGGTGCCCCGGCACGAGCAGACCGCCACGCTGGAGTGGACTCGATCGTCTTGCGTAAGATCCATTCACGTCAGCTCCCGATCTCGTGAAAGGTGCCCCTACGTCGACCGATATGCCACGACCGCACGATGCGATCGCCGCTCTCAATGAAGTCTTGAGTGAGGTCATCGACGTCGTGCAGGACGTCAAACAAGCTGATCGGAAGGTCCCGCGGAACCATGAACTCCATGGGGAGCTCGACAGGCTTTTTGAGGACATGAGGACGTGGGCGAGCCTCCTGATGGCAGAAGATCAGCAACTCGGTTCATCGCCTCTCGGGAGCATTCCGAGCGTTGCCGGCCGAACGCCACAGAACCTTTGGCCTGGAAACCCCACAGACGACGAGGTTCGCCGAACCATCCTCCTACATCTTGACCAACTCTCCGTTCATCTGGTGGCTGCCCAAGCAGAACAAGACGACGAGGGCGCCCGGGCTCTCCTGGAGAATGTCCAACAAGAGCTGACAGACCATGTCCGAATATTGAGCGACCACTGAGCACTACCGGACTGATACAAACGAGAAGCGCGAAGACCGTGGGACGATCAGCAGCTTCATCGGACGTGGTTCCGCGACGCTTCTAAGCCCGAAGTATGCCCTCGAACTCCGACCTGTCAAAGAGCACTCTCGGATCGATCGGAGCGCCGTCGAGCCACGCAGCAGGAGTTCCCTGCGGATCCTGCGCTTGGTACTCCGTCTCACGCCTCAGCACCCACTTCACGTACCGGGACTCTTGCACACCCGAGACGAAATCCGAATCCGTCAGCCCCACACGTGCACCGAGACGGAGGAGGTCCTCGGTTGTGAAACCTCCCGTTCCCTCGGGTGGCTGAGCGGCAAAGAGCGCTCGACGGAGTTCGTCAAAGCGTCCAGCCTCCGCGGCCAGAGCGAGAGCGTTGTCTGCTCTCACCGACTCCGGCCCCAGGAAGCAGCGCATGCGATATTCGACGCGGAACTCTCCAGCCTCCTGGGCGGACGCGATCAGAGCTCCGTTGAGCTCTTCGAACTGTCGACAGTACGGGCACTGAGGATCCTCAAAGAGGATCATGCTCTGCCTCGCATTGACGTTGCCAACGAGGACTCCGCCTTCAGGGGTATGACCGGAGGGTGTTCCCTCTGGATCAGCCGATTTCATTCGTACCAGCTGAGCCCGGGCTTCGTCGCGTCGGATTGATGGTTCGCCTCACTTGGCACCTACCGTAGAGCTTGAACATGCAGCCGGCCTACCGGAGGCCTGCCAACGTTGTCTGCCAGGCCAGCCCCAGGGACGCTCCTCATCGGGACTCCCACCCGATTCGGTCTCGCCATGGTCCGTCATGCAGTTCAGGGTGAAACAAAGAAGCTCTCTTGTCTGAGGGGACTGCCATGGAATGCTAGAGAGGCACCTCGATGACGGGGGAGCGACGTCAGGATCTCGCCCGACCGCGCCGGATGAGGCTGGGCCGGGGCCCGATGACGACTGTTGGCCGGTCGTACACGAACGGTTCGCCGCCGCCGGGTCGGCGTTGGGGCGGTCGCCGGGGCTCGACCGGACCCGATCGCATGTGCCGTCGCTGACCCGACCACGGGGCCGGCGGTACGGTGAGGCGGTCAGCGAGTCGGTAGGCGACGTTCTCGTAGTTGACGCGCCAGCCGCGAAAGTCGACCCACGCCTCCTCGGCACTTCTCTCGGTGACGAAGCCCACGCTCACGAGCATGGCCACCGCTCGTTCGAACTCAGCGAACGTCAGGTCGATGGGCCCCTCGGGATTCG
This sequence comes from uncultured Acidimicrobiaceae bacterium, assembly GCA_963787525.1. Lineage (GTDB taxonomy): Bacteria > Actinomycetota > Acidimicrobiia > Acidimicrobiales > RAAP-2 > Bog-473. The sequence goes on from CAWBDK010000003.1 coordinate 169,657, forward strand.
GATCGGGGTCCACCTCCCATCGGAGTGTGGTCGCGACCCGGTTGAGCAGTGTGAATCCCATCCGAAGACAAAGACGGGCCTGGGAAGACGCCTGGCTGGGGGCGAGTGCCAGGTGCATGGCGGCGGCATCGAGAACAGCGATGAGCCCGAGGAGCCACGAGTACCACGGCTCAGGGGACCGGAAGAGGAGCAGGACCGGGTACGTGGTGTGGCTTTCCGCCACATCGGCTGCCCATCCTTCCCATGCGGCGTAGAGGTCAGGGAGCGTGTCGTTGATTCCGACCAGCTGGTGTCGGGCTAGGAGTTCGGGACCCCATGCTGGGACACCGGCCCGACTCTCAAGCAGGGCGACGAGGCTCTCGCGTCGGTTGAAGGAGCTGTAGAGAGCCGGCAGGTAGGCGATCTGCAGGGCGACAATTACAACCCAGATGGCACCGATGGAGATGTCCACGCCGGTGTCGGCCGGGCCGCCGCTGTGGACGGCTCCCACCGTGAAGAGCGCGGTGAGGGCCTGGAGCAACCCATCGGCGAACGAGGCGCCCGCCCCGACGAGGAGGAGTCCGAACCCGAGTACCAGGCAGCCAGCCCAGAACAACAGCTGCACGACGAGGGCGACCGGCCCGGTCGGTGCCAGGATGGCGTCTTGCCGCTCGTACGTCTTCGCCAGATGGGACGCGAGGACGAAGCACACCCGGACGCTCCGGTTGACCTGGAGGCTCAGGCGCTCGATACCCGACGGTCGTCGCGGGAGGACCATGGTCAATACGACGTCGGCCACGGTTACGACAACCACCACCAAGCCCAAGATCGTGGCGAAGACGTTCATCGTCGCTCTACGCGAACTTCACACGGACGCACGAGTACGAGCGTATCCAGCGCCTGCCGCCGGCCCATCCCGTGAGCTGCGGTCCCACGGACCGGGACTCCTCTGTCGTAATTGGTAGACGAGAGCGCACCTCTGACCGGGTGCTACCCGATGGGATCGAACCCGTGGACTCTTCTGACCGCCCTTACCGCGTGCCGCCGAGGCGCGGAGCATCCTGGGAGATACGAGGAGTCAAACTGGCCAGGCCCGCCTGTCCACAACGGGGGCGAGTCGTAGCTGACGGACGAGCAGATGGGACAGGGCGCGAGCGGTGCGCCCGCATCGCCGCGACGGTCACCTCCCCACAGGCACACGCTGCGTCTTTCGACTAAGGAAGATCACGTTCGGAGACAACTGGTCGTTGGGCAATGCGGTCCAGCACGTCCTCCCAATCAAGACAGCCCGAGAAGAACAGCCCGCGGGCTCCGGCCGTGGCGGTCAGGCGTACCCCATCGATCTCGATGACGGTCGCCTTCGAGCGTGCCAGCGCTTGGCGCCCCCGTGCCAGAAATCCTGGGGAGAGGACGTCACCGGCCACGAGTACGACGAAGCAGTCGGCGAGCAGTCCTGGCAGGATCCTGGACGCGTCGTCTCCCGCCGCCCTGCTCGTCCCGGTTGTCTGGGCATTGGGAAAGCTTGGAGCGATTGGCCCGTCCCATACCACGAGCACAGAGGCGCCCTCACGCTGAGCGCTCTCGACCGTCTCCTCCACCTTCGACCCGTCCCCGATGCCCGCGAGGACGATCGCTTCGACGCGATTGAGTTCGGGGTGCTCGCGGTTCAGCGTTCGTTCACACGGGCCGACCGCCTCCACTTCTTCGGGCGTCCCGGAGAGAAGTCGGTGATACTCGTTGATCATCAGGTCCGCGACCGAGGGGATCGAGAGGTGCTCAACCACCCACGACCTCGCATTTCGACCCATCTCGGTTCGTCGTGATGGATCTTCCGCCAAGGTGACGATGGCGTTGGCGAGCGCTGCGGGATCACCCGAAGGAACGATCAGTCCGCGCGTCGCATGAAGTACGTACTCGGGGATCCCACCCCCGGTGGTCCCCACGACCGGCCGACCACACGCCATCGGTTCTATGGCCGTGTAGGGCGAATTGTCGTAGACGGAGGGCACCACGGCAATCGTCGAGCGCTGGTAGACGGCCGGGAGCTCGGAGAGTGGCACCCTGCCGCGGAACTCGACGTTGTCCCCATAACGAGGCTCGACGGTCGCTGCAAGCCCATCGTGATCGCTCCCTACGATCTCGAAGGTCACGTCTGGGCATTTCTCGAGTACGAGCGGGATGGCCTCGAGGAGGGTGCGGATGCCCTTTCGTTCTTCGAGCCGACCCACAAAGCAGACCCGTACTCCGTCACCGTCATCGCTGGCGGGCCGGAAGGCATCAGTGTCGACGGGATTCGGCACGAATCTGATTGGTCGGGGAACATTGAAGAAGGTCCGAACCCTATTGGCAAGATCTCGGCTTGGGCTGGTAATCGAAGTTGCATGGTGCAGCAGCGCGGACTCGAAGAGCGGGATTGTGGCAGCATCGACGGCGTCGACGACGGCGGTTCGCATCGAGGCCAGCAGTGCCCATGGCGTGTAGAGCCGCACCGTCGTGGGGCCGCCCCAGAACAGAGCCGGGGCCAGTCCCTCGGCGCAGTGGTCGGCGAGATCGAGAACGTCGAAAGGGCCATGGGCCTCCTCGAGCTCGCGGATGGCCCGAAGGGCGCCGAGGCTGTGGAGGTAGGTCATCTGTCCCCACGCGAGCCAGCCCCGTCGGTTCATCTCCTCGAAGGAGTCCCGGGCGTGCTCTAGGCGAGGCTGGATCTGGACGACGTCGACTCGACCGTCATGGTCGGTGCGGACGAGCGGCCGGCCTGCAGTGACGACCGCCACCCTGTGTCCGGCATCGGCGAGGCCGCGGGCAAGGTGGTACGTGAAGGTTGCCATTCCACCGAACGCCGTCTCGGGCGGGTACTCCCGGCACACGAGAGCGACAGAGAACTTGTCTGGAGCAGGTCTGGTGGCTGGGGAGGCGGCCAGGTCGCGGGGGATACCCTCGAGGCGAGCAATGGTTGCCTCGGGAGGCGGCGGTGAGGCGCCAGATGCGAGCGCAGTGGCGCTCTCCTCGATGTAGCTCAGCATTGCTCTCACAGCTCGGCGCCCGCTACCCAAGCCAAGCGCGAAAGCTCCGTCGCCGGCTCATCAACCGTCGCAGGTCAACGGATCCGAGTGCGTTGACTTCGACCATTCCGCCAAGATTAGTTCGTGGGTGTGAGAGTGATCATGGAGTAGGGGCGTGTCCCTCACCGGCGAATGCACCCTGCAAACCGCTTCCGCGTACCATGGGAGGACGTATCCCTTCGGCGCTCAAGGGCGATCGCTGCGACGACCAGCGGGAGGGAGCCATCACGTCGTGCAAGTCCGGCACGGATTGACGTCAGGAGGACCAGCCGATGACCGACGCGTACATCCTGGGCGGCGTGCGAACGCCGGTTGGTCGCTACGGCGGCTCGGTGTCCCATATCCGCACCGATGACCTGCTGGGCCAGACGATGGTGGCTGCGTGTGAAAAGGTCGGTGTCCCGCTCGAGAAGATCGAGGACATCACCGCCGGCTGCGTCAATGTCGCCCACGAGGGCATGGGAGACGTCGCTCGCTGGGGCGCGCTGGCCGCCGGCTTTCCTGATTCGGTGCCGGCCGTCACGCTCAACCGCTTCTGCGCGTCGTCGTTGACCGGCGCAATCTCCATCGCTCACGCCATCCGCAGCGACGAGCTCGGCATCGGGCTTGCGGCAGGTGTCGAATCGATGTCCCGCTCGGGCTGGGCAAACATGAAGGGCGATGCGCCGTTCAGCCCCCGGGGTCCCGTGCTGCTGCTCGACACCATGTGGGCGGGGGCGGGCGGACCGCCCAACCCTACGTTGCTCGCGCGCAACGCCTACGTCGAGATGATCAAGACGGCGCAAAACGTGGCGGATCGGTACCAGCTGAGTCGTGAGGAGATCGACGCCTTCGCCCTGCGCTCGCATCGGCACGCGGCGGCCGCGCGCGACTCGGGGCGGTTGGCGGCAGAGATTCGCCCGGTCGAAATTCCAGGCCGCCGTAGGGAACCCGGTCGAACCTTCGAGCACGACGAGATCATCCGGGGGGACACGACGCCCGAGCAGCTGGCCGCCCTGCCGCCCCAACCCAACACGACCGAGATGACGGCCGGGAACTCCTCTCCCCTGAGCGACGGCGCCAGCGCCGTCGTCCTGGCCAGCTTGGAATCGGCCCGGGAGCTGGGGATCGAACCGATAGCACGGGTGGTGGCGTCGGCAACCTGCGCCCTCGATCCTCAATTCATGGGAATCGCACCGGCCTTTGCCTTCGTCACGGTGCTCGCACGAGCCGGACTGTCCCCCGAGGACATCGACGTCTGGGAGGTTCACGAGGCCTTCGCCGCCCAGGCACTCGGCGTGCTGCGAGAGCTGAAGGTCCAGCTCGGCGGCTTCGAGATCCCCGACGACCGTCTCAACCCCAACGGCGGGGCGGTCGCGATCGGTCACCCATTTGGCTCATCGGGTACCCGCTACGTCCTCACGCTTGCCACCGAGCTTCACCTCCGCTCGCTCCGCTACGGCGCGCTGGGCGTCTGCGTCGGCTCGGGACAGGGTGTCGCCCTCGTGCTCGAGAACGCACGCCTCTCGTAGGACCGCGAGGTCGTGCGGGAGGGGTCGGTGACCTCTGCGCATCGAGCCGCAGATCCGGACCATGAGCTGGTCCGTCGCCCGCTTTCGATCGCAGCCGCGATCCCACGAAAATCCCCGGGGATTACGAGTTCGGCGTCGCCCGTCGCGATCCTGTCCGAGCCTGCAGAAGCGACGTAGCTCCAGCTAGATGGTCCATTCAGGGCGACGGGCTGGACCCGTGCACTGTGGCTCGACAGTCGTAATAGATCCCATGACCGAAGGTCGGAGGTTCAAATCCTCCCGCTCCACCAAGCGGCTCCGTAGGTAGGGTGGCCACAGTGTCGTCCCACTGGCTTCCGCTCCCTTACGAGGCATGGAGCGCGACCCGCGAGACCCTGCACGCACACACCCAGGTGCTCGGGAAGCTTGCCGCGGCGCTGGCGCCACCCGAACCGCAGCTTGAGCACGCCGCGCTGCGCCTGAGCGGGCGCGGCTGGGAGACACTGCCGCTCCCAGCTCCGGATGGTTCGGGCGCCCTTGTCGTCGCGCTGGACCTGCACAGCCATCACGCCGTAGCCGAGCACAGCGACGGTCGTGCGTACCACATCCCCCTTGCGCCGGATCGACCCGTCGGGGCGGTGACGCGGGAGGTGTTGGCTGCGGTCAGAGACCTCGTCGGCCCCGTACCGTTCGACCCCAAGCCCCAGGAGACTTCGTGGACGGCGCCACTCGACGAGGATGACGACCACACCACCTACAACTCCTCCCAGGTGACCGAGTACTTCGCGGCCGCGACCCAAGCCGCGCTGGTACTCGGGGCGCTACGGGCCCCCTACCGGGGACGATCCACGCCGGTCAATGCCTGGTGGGGAACATTCGACCTCGCCGTGAGCCTGTTCTCTGGCAAACGGGTCGGTCCACCTTCACAGGGCTTCATCACGCGCAATTCGGCGAATGCGCAGCAGATCGAGTTCGGCTGGTGGCCCGGTGACGCGCGGTACCCACACGCCGCGTTCTTCGCATTTGCGTTCCCGTCCGCTGAGGGCTTGGAGAGCGCGACCCTGTTGCCCCAGGGGGCGCATTGGGAAGTGGATCTGGGCGAGTACGTCCTCAACTGGGACGATGTCTGCAGTGCGCCTGACCCCTTTCACACCGCACTCGAATTCGGGGTTTCCGCAATCCGCCACGCGTGCGCAGTATGCGGCTGGGACCCGGTTCTCGCCGCGAGCGCCGGCGGGGACACGCCGCCAATCCTCTGAGCAAAGACGGGATCAAAATCGGGTGGTCGCCTCAGGCGTCCAACGAATAGACCAGGTCGGCAATGGCACGGTAATAATCGGGTCCGATTGTTTCGTTTTCGGCGAAGCAGACGAACACCAGGGGCATGTTGTCCGGATCCCGACCGCGCATGAGTTCCGCTGCGCCGTCGGCGATCTGCCGGCGGGAGGTGAAGAGCTCACGGCCTCGCAGTACGGACTCGATCCGATCTAGCTCGCCGAGCGATCCGACGTTGAAGGTAATCGACCGCAGGCCCAGGGATTGCTGGCCATGGCGAGTCTGATGAATGCCCCGCGCTTCACGCAGGATTATGACGATGGATGCCTGCGTCACCCCCCCGAGCACCGCGACAGCGTCCTGGCGAACGATCTCATCGAACGGACCGAGTTCCCGGTAAAAGGCAACGGATCGATCGAGGTCTGCGACGGCGATCAGTGTTGAGCGTAAAGCCCACGGCTGTGCGACGGGGTCAGTAGGCATCGTGTTCCTCCGTGGGTCTAAAGCGGTCCTCTCTCACGAGCAAAATAGCCACCAGCTCGACCACTGAATGAAACTGGTGAGGCAATTGAAGCAGGTCACATCATCCAGTGGAGCTGCGGCTCAATCCGCGTTTCGTCAGCTTCCGGCTCATTTCGGTTGCCGCGTGCTTCGGTGCGTAGGCATCGGCTCTCCGGCTTATGGGGAACCCCTGTGCCAGGAGTTCGGTAGATCCGAGGTCTGGATCTGCGTGCTGGTCCTGAATCCCGCCACCATGAACGGTGGCCGGTGCGTCTCGTGCCGAAGATATGGGGTGCTGGCCAGCGGTTTCGTCCCACCGCGTCGCCGAAAAGGCCGTTTCTGGGCATGTGAGCGGAGGACGGGTCACCGTCGTAGTTCCGCCACCTTCCCCAGCCATCTCAGCTTCTGCGGATTTCGGATCGCGTAGATCTGGGTGATCCGGCCGTCCTCGACCACCAGGCTGACCGCGGTGACTTCGCCTGCGACGTCGACCCTGGCGCCCGGCATCCCGTTGAGCCAGGCAGTGGTCGCCACGAGGTCCGGGAGCTCCCCCACGCGGGCCAGGAATGCCGCCACGGTCGCAACGCCGGTGATGGGCTTGCGAGCAGCCCGCACAAGGCCGCCGCCGTCGGCAATGAGCACCACGTCAGGGGCGAGGACCTCGACCAGTCCCAGCACGTCGCCAGAAGAGATGGCGGCCATGAACTTCTCGAGGGTCGCCTCTTGCTGGGCTCGGTCCACCTGCATTCGCGGCCGCCGCGCCGCGACGTGCTCGCGGGCACGATGCGCGATCTGGCGGACCGCGGCCGGAGTTTTGCCTACAACCTCGGCGATCTCGTCGTACGGCGTCTCGAACACCTCGTGCAGCACGAATACGGCTCTCTCGGCCGGGCCGAGGGTTTCGAGCACCGTGAGCATCGCGATCGAGACGTTCTCGGCGAGCTCTACGTCCTCGGCCACATCGGGACTCGTGAGCAACGGCTCGGGCAGCCATTCCCCCACGTAGTCCTCCCGGCGGCGGGACACCGATCGGAGCCGGTTCAGCGCCTGCCGGGTCACGATTCGGACGAGATACGCCCGCGGGTCACGCACCTCCGCATGGTCCACGTCGGCCCACCGCAGCCAGGTCTCCTGGACGACGTCCTCGGCGTCGACCGCTGAGCCGAGCATTTCGTAGGCGACGGTGAACAGCAGGCCACGGTGGGTGACGAACGAGTCGTCGATCATGTCGACGAGGCGAGGGCGAGTGGCTCGAGGTGACAGGCAGCCGAGAATTCCTGCGAGTCAATGCCCATCGCGACGTTGGAGCGGGCCATGAGGTTGGCCAACGCGATGAACACGGTCAACTCGACGAGGGCGGCCGGGCCGAGCTCCTTCAACAGCCTGGCCGACAATTCGTCGGTGACGGTCGGTGGCGTGAGCGTCATGGCCTCGGCGTACTCCATGACATCGCGCTCCAACGGCGTGAATACGTCCGACAGACGCCAGCGGGGTACCTCACGCGCCTTGTGTACGTCGAGTCCCTCGTTGTGGGCATGGAAGTATCCGAAGTCCAGGCAAAAGCTGCAGCCGACAAGGCTGGCCGTCGCCAGGTGGGCGAACGACTTCAGGTTCTCGTCACACTGGTTCCACTTCTGCGCCTTACGACCGACGCTGAAGCTGAAGTTCAGCACCTTCCGGTTGTGCCACGCCACCCCGACTGGTTCTGGCACCTCGCCGAACATCTTGCGGGACATCCGCTTGACCAGTGCGCCGTACACGCCGGTCAGCTCTGCCTTGGGGATCCTGGAACTACTGGACATGATGCCTCCTCCGATGGATTGCTCTCGGCAAAGAGACACCGGCCACCCATCGAATGTGACATCCAAGCCGGACAGCCTGGCGGCCGCCTTGTCCCAGGTCCAACACCGTGACGAACAGGCGCCGATCCCCGCCTTGTGCACGTCGATCGTGGGCCGGGACGTGCATTGTGAGCGAGTTGGGAACTACCGTTGCGGGCGAGAAGGAGGCGCGATGGCTGACGCCGAGCACGTCACGGTGCTGTTCACCGACATGGTCGGATCCACCGCGCTGGCGGCGAGCATGTCTCCCGCGGAGGCGGACGACCTGCGGCGAACGCATTTCTCGCTGTTGCGCCAAGCGATAACAGCGGCCGGTGTGGCCGAGGTCAAGAACCTGGGGGACGGGCTCATGGTCGTCTCCGGCCTGGCTTCGGCCGCCCTGGCATGCGGGGTCTCGATGCAGCAGGCCGTCGATGCCCACAACCGGACGGCGTCGTCCCCAGTCGGTTTGCGGGTCGGGGTGAGCTGCGGGGAAGTGACGCGCGAGGGCGATGACTATTTTGGGGACGCCGTGGTGGAGGCGGCGCGCCTCTGTGCCAGGGCCAGTTCCGGCCAGGTCCTCGTCGCCGCACTGGCGCGGGCGGCGGCCGGGCGCCGGAGCACCTACACGTTCCAGCCCATGGGCGCACTGGAGCTCAAGGGGCTGCCTGAGCCGCTTGAGGTTTTCGATCTGGCCTGGGAGCCGATCGAGGTCGGCGTGGGTGCTGGTGACGTGCCGCTTCCGGTACGGCTCGCACGTGGTCCCGCTGCTGGCGTCGTGGGTCGCGGAACCGAGCTTGCGCTGCTCGGAGCGGCGGCGAAAAGGGTGGCCGCCGGCGAGGGCAGTGAAGTGGCGCTCGTCTCGGGCGAGCCTGGTCAAGGCAAGACGACGCTCATATCCGAGTCGGCCCGGAGCGCACATGAGGACGGCATGATCGTGTTGTGGGGCCGCTGCGACGAGGGGGTGGGTGTCCCATACGCGCCGTTTGCCGAGGCGCTGGCACACTACGTGGCCCACGCGGACGAGCAGCTCCTGCGGGACCACGTGGAGGGGTTCGGCACCGAGCTCGCCCGCTTGGTCCCGACCCTCGCCCAGCGCGTTGGTCCCTTGCCTGCACCCGTGTCGACCGACCCCGACACCGAGCGCTATCTGTTGTTCGCCGCGGTCGCGGCATTGCTGGAGGTCGCGAGTGCCGAGCGCGGTCTGATGGTGGTGCTCGACGATCTCCACTGGGCCGACAAGCCCACCCTCCAACTGCTGTGCCGCGTGGTTGGCCATACCAGCTCGGCACACCTCCTCGTCACTGGCACCTACCGGGACGCGGAGCTCTCAGTTGCCCACCCCCTCACCGAAGCGCTCGCTGCCCTGCGGCGCGAGTCAGCGGTCACGGTCCTTCCCCTGAGCGGCCTCGATGACACCGGGGTGATCTCGTTCATGGAGTCGATTGCCGGCCACGCCCTCGACGACGACGGGATCGCGCTGGAAATTCGGTCTACCGAGAGACCGACGGCAACCCGTTCTTCGTCGCCGAGGTGCTCCGCCACCTGGCCGAGACCGGGACCATCGTGCAGGACACCGCTGGGCACTGGGTCGCGGCACGGCCAGGCGCCGAGATCGCGCTGCCCGACAGCGTGCGCCAGGTCGTCGGGGTCCGGGTCGGGCGTCTGGGCGTCCTGGCGACGAAGGCCCTCTCGGCCGCTGCGGTGATCGGACGCGAGTTCGACCTGGACCTCACCGCCGCAGTCGCCGAGGTCGAAGAGGACACGCTGATCGAGCTGCTCGAGCAGGCGAGTGCCGCCACATTGGTACGCGAGGTCCCGGGGGCGCCCGGGCGCTACACGTTCAGCCATGCCCTGGTCCAGCACACGATCTACCAGGACATCGGAGGCACGCGCCGAGCGCGGCTCCACCGCCAGGTGGCCGAGGAGCTCGAGCGTCAGTTAGGGAACGCACCGCGCGGGCGCGCCGGCGAGTTGGCGCGCCACTACCTCCTCGCCTCGCGGCCCGCAGAGTCAGACAAGGCCCTCGCCTACGCGCGCTTGGCCGGTGAGGCGGCGCTCGAGGCGCTGGCGCCGGACGAGGCGCTGCGCTGGTTCGTCCAGGCCCTCGAACTCGCTGGCGATACGGAGCCTGCCGTTCGCATCGATCTGCTCATCGGGCTCGGTACGGCCCAGCGCCAAGTTGGGGGATCCGAGTTCCGCGCCACGCTCTTAGAGGCTGCTCGACTGGCGCAGGAGACCGACGACACAGAGCGCCTCGTCACGGCTGCGTTGGCCAACTACCGTGGCTTTACCAGCGTGAGCGGCGAGGTCGATGCCGAGCGCGTCGACGTGCTCCAAGCGGCTCTGCGAGCCGTGGGAGACGACAAGAGTCCCCGACGGGCACGCCTCTTGGCTCGGCTGTGCTCAGAGTTCGCATACCGGCCGCTCGAGGAGCGTGTGTCGTTGGAACAGGAGGCCAAGACGATGGCCCGGCAACTCGGCGACCCGGGCACCCTCGTCGCGGTGATCAATGACTGCAGCTTGCCGTTGCGGGTCCCCTCCACGCTTGGAAGCCAGCTCGCCGACATACGCGAATCGCTAGAGATCGCCGAGCGGATCGGTGACCCACTCGGCCAGTTCTGGGCTTCTGCGTGGACCTACATCGATGCCACGCGCGTAGGCGACTTCAGCCTGGCTGATCGCTGCCTGGCTCTGGGACAGATCGTCAGCGCACGGCTCCAGGAGCCCACCATGCTCTGGGCGCACACGTTCCAGGAAGCTTCGTTGGCCCTTCAGCGAGGAGAGCCAGACCGAGCGGAGGAACTCGCGACGAAGGCGTTGGAGATCGGCACCGCGAGCGAGGAGCCCGAGGCCTTCACGTACTACGGCAGCCAGCTGATGTGCGCCCGGGATCAGCAGGGGCGCCTGTCCGAGCTGGTGGATCTGATCGCCGACGTGGCCGAACAGAACCCAGGTATGCCGGTGTACGGAGCGATCCTGCCTTGGGCCCTCAACGAGTCCGGAGACGAAGCAACCGCCCGAGTGCTCTTCGACGCGGCCGCAGAACGTGGCTTCGACCTTCCCCAAGACAGCACCTGGCTCGACAGCATGATCTGCTACGCGAGCATCGCTGTCCAGCTCCACCTGCGCGAGCGCTGCGGCGAGCTCTTCGCCCTCCTTGCCCCGTACCACGACCAGGTGCCCTGCCAGGGGGTCGTGACGCGAGAGCCAGTGGCCATGTACCTCGGCGGCATAGCCGGCGTCCTCGGGCGATACGACGAGGCCGAGCGTTACTTCGCGGAGGCCGACGAGCTCAACGAGCGCGGTTCCATGCGCTATGCCGCGGCGCACACCCATTTGTGGTGGGGACGAGTGCTCCTGGCAAGGGGCGGCCCGGGCGACGCCGAGAGAGCGGACCGTCTTTTCGAGAGCGCGCGCGCTTCGGCAAACGAGCACGGGTACGCGCTGCTCGAGAGCCGGGCTGTGGCCGCGACACGTCGGTGAGGATGCACGCGCTGCGTGAGAAGGGCACGGCAGGTCGACCCTGATATCCGGTCGCGTCCACGACGTCCCCTTGGGGAATTCCAGGGGTCTTCGCCCGTCGCAGCTCTATCCCAACCTCGTCAGCACGTTCCGCGTGATCCGTTCGACCTGCGGGTCTCGACCCGCCAACCCGTGAGCCCAGTCGGTCGACCCCGACGTCATTACTGTTGCGCCCGCCTGGTTCGTGTATGCACCCAGTACCGCGTGACCGTGACGGATGCGCTCCATCGCCTCGGGCTCACGCGTCCCGAACACGCGTGACGCGATGTACTCCAACTCGCTCGGCTCGCCCGGCTTGGGCGGACGAGGCGCGGTGTCCCGTGTGAAGTGCTGCGTCGGGCACGTGCCGAGGATCTCGAATGTCGACGGGGTGCCGTCCTCGCCGGTTGGGTAGGGCAGCCCATCGCGGTAGGTGAACACACACCCGTCGCATTCGTAGCCGACGACGGTCGCGCCGGCACCGAGCACGTCGCCGTAACCAAGTCCGGTGCCGTCGAAGATCCAGTGACCGGGGCGGTGGACGGTGTAACCACCGAGGCCGGCGGTCACATTTCGACCGATGCGATGATAACCCCCGCGGGTGAACGAGACGCCGGTCATGAAGTTCTCGGGACGGTCGACGATCACGTCGGACCAGAACGTCGTCACCTCCGCTTCGCTGTCGGTTCCCATCAGCGGGTCGTTCTTGAAGAAAGCCTTGTACCCGACGATCACGTCGTGATCGTCACCTTCGAGGCGTACCTGCCACAACGACGTATTGCCCGAAAGGAACGCCGCATTGCCACCGCCCGCGATGAAGGTCTCGACCGTGTCGCGGATTCCGCGAGACCAGTACTCGTCGTGCCCGACGGAGAGATACAGACTCGCGCCATCCAAGACCTCGGGGTGTTCTTCGAGATCGGCATTGGTGCACACACCGACTTCGAAGCCCTCGCGTTCGGCCCATTCGATGAACGGCAGCTCCCAGTCGGGCCAACCCGCCGATCCGGCATATCCCGACAGATGGTTGATCTGGATGTAGCCGACGTGCGCGGCGTTCTGCGGATCGGGCGCACCCGTTCCCGTCACGCGACGGCCCTTGCCCGGAGGCTTGTGCAGATAGCCTGCAGACATCGGTCGCTGCATGGCAACGTGGGTGCCACCGGTGTACAGGTTCGATCCGCCAAAGTCGTTGTAGGCGTGCCACGTATTGGTCGCGAGCGCGAGCACGATGCGAGCCCCAGAAGGCGGACGCACGACGAAGTACGCGTAGTCGCGCCGCACCTTCTCTCCAACGACGATCTCCATGACGACCTCGTAGTAGCCCGACCGCCAAACCTGACTGACGTCGAACGTGAGGGCGATCGGCCAACCGCACCCCTTCGAAGATGCTTCCTTCGGCGTCTCGTGCTCGTCGGTGGCGACCGCGTCGAAACTGAGCACGACCTGGCGCCGCGCGCCGACCCGCGCCACCTCGACGCGAACTGGCCGCCCACCAGACGACGACATGTGCAGACCCACCTGCGCCCCCGGGCTCACGGATTGCGGCCAGCAGTACCCGGTGACGACCTCGCGCCTCATCTCCCGACCCTAACTCCGCCGACCGATTGTGATCTCAGTCAGGAATCCGATCCGGGTCTGACTCACGCTGTGTCGCTTGACGCCTCAGGAACCCGTGATCTAATTGCGGATCGTGAGCGCCGATCGGGGCTGGTCGAGACGTCAGATCCTCCAGGGTGCGCTCGGGGTTGGGGCAGCGGCCGTCGGAGTCAGCGCCGGCACGACAGAGGGCGCCTCGGCGAGCACCAATCGCCTGCCGCCCCGCTCTCGGTGGCGCCGCCCCGGATCCCTGCCCGACCCGAGCCTGCCCGAGGGCACCGACACACTGCCCCAGATCGATCACATCGTGGTCGTCATGCAGGAGAACCATTCCTTCGACAACTACCTCGGGATGCTCGGCCGAGGCGACGGGTTCACGCTCGACCGCCACGGCCGCCCGACAAACACGAATCCTGACCCCACCGGCGGCTACGTCCGCGCCTTCCACGAAACTGACACCAGCCAGGCCGGACACGTGACCCAGAGCTGGGACGCCAGCCACATCCAGTTTGGGCACGGCCACAACGACGGGTTCATCGGGCCCGAGAGCAGCAGCGACTGGTCGATGGCGTACTACACGGGCGAGGAGATCCCCTTCTACTACTCGCTGGCCCGCACGTTCCCCGTCTGCGACCGCTACTTCTGCTCGGTGCTGGCGCAGACGTACCCGAATCGCCGCTTCCTGCTGGCCGGAACGGCCTTCGGGCTGATCGCGACCGAGATCTCTTCGGTCTCCGGGATCCCGCCCAACGGGACTATCTTCGATCGTCTCGACGCTCACGGCATTAGTTGGGCGAGCTACGCCACCAACGTCTCCACCATTTATGTGATCGCCGACGTCGTGAAGAAGAATCCGAGCCGAATCAAAACGATCGATCAGTTCCACGCCGACGCCAAGGCCGGCTCACTACCGGCGGTTTCGTATGTCGATCCGAACATTCTGACGGGCACCGAGGAGAACCCCCAGGACCTGTCGCTCGGCGAATACTTCGTCTCCACCGTGGTCGGCTCGCTGCTGAACAGCCCAGCATGGGACCGAACCTTGCTCGTGTGGACCTACGACGAGCACGGCGGCTACTACGACCATGTACCACCGCCACCCGCAATCCCGCCGGACGAAATCCCGCCCGACATCACCACAGCCGATCAGCCCGGCGGGTACGACCGTTACGGCTTCCGTGTTCCGGCCGTGGTGGTCTCTCCCTACAGCAAGCCACGCTTCGTGTCCCACACGGTGTACGACCACACGTCGGTGTTGAAAACGATCGAGCGCAAGTGGAACCTCCCCGCCATGACCTACCGGGACGCCAACGCCAGCGACCTACTCGATTGCCTCGACCTCCGCAAGCGCACCTTCGCCGATCCCCCAAACCTGGCGGCACCGGGGAACCCCACGGGGATCTCCCGGTCGGTGCCGCCACCCGCCGGGGAGCAGCCGCCCTTCGCCGCCTTCGTCAACACCCCGGGCGCAACGGCGTAACGGGCCGTCCCTGTCGCGGACGCATCGGTCTCGTCGCGCGTTCGGCCCTGCGACATGGCTCGGTCGTGGGCCGCCAACGTCTGTGTGCCCCGCAGCAGCTGCTAGTGCCCCGTCGCTGCGCCGCTCAGGTACAAGAACCCGTACCCCTCGTCGCGCACAGGCACGTGTGCCTCCGCGAGCGCCGCGTCCCAGTCCCCTTGCACGGTGGGATCGGACTCCTCCATGCCGTGGTCGGCGACCAGGAAGAAGGCAGTGTCCTCCCATACCCCGGTCTGCTCAACCACATCGAGGATCCGACCCAGCCGGGCGTCGCAATCGCGCACGGCGCTCGCTGCCATCTCTGAGTAGGGGCCGCCCTCGTGGAACGCCGAGTCGGTCAGTGTGAAGTTGACCCAGGTGAAGATGGGCGGGTCACCGTCGGCGTCGCCCCAGACGCGGTCGGAATTGCTCGACGGCGGTGTGGTCCGCCGGCGAGGCCCACCGGTAGTCCTTGCTGGGCCTGACGAACCGTTCGGTGGCGTCGGGTAAGTCGTCGGGTCCGGGGGCGGGCGACGGCCGCTCGCCGTTGCGCACGAGGCCGAACGTCGAGTAGTCGGCCCCGGCGTCGCAGGGCTCGTTGATTGAGGCGGTGGTCCCGGGACGCATCCGCTTGGCCGCGTGGTGCATGGTCTGCACCCCTGGGTTGAGCCACTGCATGGAGGTCGCCCACGTCGCCGGCGAGTTGGTGATCACCTGTGCACCGCTGCGCCGGTCGACCCAGGCGTTGTGGAGGATCCCATGGTGGCCCGGGTGGCTGCCGGTGAGGATCGTGGTGTGGTTGGCCAGGGTCACGGTCGGGAGCGACGCCAGCGCCCCGTACCGGCAGGCCGTGCCCTCGCCGATCAGGCGGGCCACGTTCGGGGCTTCGCCCCGACCGGCGAGGTCGTAGAGCACGTTGGGGTTGGTCCCGTCCCAGAGGAACCCGATCAGGTGCCGGGCCCGGCCGGGGCCGTCGACGAGGGAGTCGATCACCGACCCGTCCTGGTGGGAGAGTGGCGGGCGGGCGGCGTCATCATCGGCGGCGAGCAGCCGCAGGACCGTCGGCGCCACGTCGATCAGTCGGCAGCCGATGTCGGCCATCCCGAGCCTCGGTACTCCGGTGCCGGCCACGACGAAGGGAGCCCTCGCCTGTACGACGCCCAGCGATCCATGCTCGCCGAGGTGGCCGCCCTGGTCCGCCCAGTTGTGCGACGCACTGTGGATCACGCAGAGGTCGGGCGCCGACGGGTGGTCGAAGAGCTGGGCGAACTGCTCGAATGCGTGGGGGTAGCTGTTCTGGCGCCGACTCGGGTGCGGCACGGCCCGCTCGGCCTCGAGCCCGACGAAGCGCGTCTGATCCTGCGTGGCGAGTGGGTTCTGACCCGTGACCGATTCGATTCTGTAGCCGCCGTCCGCGTCGGCATCGCGGCGGAACCGCACGGCTCCGTCCGCCGACGCGACTTCGTAGGCACCGTCGGCCCTCGACCATCCGACCATGTCGACGATGGGATCGAGGCCACTGCTCAACAACACCTCGAGGGCCCGGTCACGTTGGCGGGTGGTCGCCGGGACGAGCGTGGTCATGCCCCTCAGCGTAAACCCTGCGTTCGGGGTCCGACTGGTGACGTCGTGGGCTCAGCCGCTGGACGCCACCTCGCGGAGTTCGGCGAGGGAGTCGCGCATGATCTCGGTGAGGTCCCGGGCTTCGTCGCCGGTGGCCCACCGCTGCGTGGCGACGCGTAACACCGTCATGCCGGTCTCAGCGGCCAGGGTCGCTTGCGGCTCGCCCACGCCCCGCCGACGCAGGGCGACCGCGACCGCTGCGGCGTAGTCAGCCAGCTTGGCGAGTTCGCGCTCGCGCAGTTCGGGGTTGGCGGCGATCACGGCCTGGCGCTGAGCGGACAGGTCCCGGCGAAACTCGCCGAGCATGCTCGCGGCGGCGTCGAGGCCCCGGGAGACGGCATCGAGGGCACCGTCGGCTGCTGGCGCGCCGGCGACGCCGGCCACGATCCGCTCCTGCAGGAGCGCAGACCCTCCGAAGATCACCTCTCGCTTGTCTGCGAAGTGGCGGAAGAAGGTCCGCTCGGTCAGCCCCGCTCGCTCGGCGACCTGCGCGGCTGTGGTCTGGTCGAATCCCCGCTCCGAGTAGAGAGCGAGAGCTGCTTCTTGCAGCCGACCACGACTGTCCGGCTGCCAACGACCCATGCCCTCATCCTACGTTGACAGTCACTGACATCAAGAGTATCCTCATGGCAGTTACTGTCATCAACACTGTCATGGAGGCATTTTCATGAGGATCTTCGTTACCGGCGCATCGGGCTGGATCGGATCGGCCGTCGTGCCGGAGCTGCTCGGTGCTGGCCACGACGTGGTGGGCCTTGCTCGCTCCGAGGCATCGGCGGAGGCGCTGGAGGCCGCCGGCGCGATGGTTCGGCGGGGCGACGTCGATGACCCCGACGGCCTGGCCAAGGCCGCGAATGACTCCGACGGCGTGATCCACCTGGCCTTCCAACACGAGGTGGCCTTCAGTGGGAACTTCGCCGCGGCCGCGGCAGCCGATCGGCGGGCCGTGGAGGCCATGGGCGCAGCCCTGGCCGACTCCGATCGTCCCTTCGTGCTCGCCTCGGGCATCCTCGGGCTGACCGCCGGTCGGGTGGCGACCGAAGACGACGGGCTTGTGCCCAGCGCCGAGGTTCGCGCCAATCCCGCGGGGCGGCGGGCGGCCACCGCCTTGCTCACGCTGTCCTTGAGGGGCGTCGGCGTCCGCTCGTCGGTCCTGCGCTTCCCCCCGACGGTGCACGGCGACGGCGACCACGGCTTCGTGGCCACCCTCGTGGGCATCGCCCGCCAGCGGGGCGTGGCCGGCTACGTGGGTGAGGGCACCAACCGCTGGCCGACCGTGCACCGCTCCGACGCCGCCCGCCTGGCCCGCCTGGCCGTCGAGGCCGCTCCCGCCGGCTCGGTCCTGCATGCGGTCGCCGACGAGGGCGTCCCCTTCGGTCAGATCGCCCAGGCGATGGGCCGTCACCTCGGCCTCCCCACCGCGTCAATCGCCCCAGCCGACGCCGCCGAGCACTTCGCCCACCTGGGTCACTTCGTCGCTTCGGACAGTCCGGCAACCGCCGCCGTCACCGGGGAGCTGCTCGCATGGTCGCCGACCGGACCCAGCCTCCTCGAGGACCTCGAGCAGGACCACTACTACCGCGAGGCGTCGTTCCGGGACAACTCCTGACGGGCGAACGGCCAACCGTGTCGGATGTTCACCCTCAGGCAACTCGAGCCCGGCACGGCGCGCCGCCATCACGTGGCGCCGGGTGCCGGGATCCCGTTCAGCCTCCGATGGTCGATTGCTTGGCCACCTTGTCGAGCACCGCGGCATCGGCCGGCAACAGGTAGCCCTTCGCGACATCCGACGCCACGGCCTGGTCCCACTTCTTCACGAAGGCCTGATGTGTCGGGTACAGCTGTGCGAGCTTCGCCGCGCTGAAGGGAATGGTCGTCCCGAAGAGCTTGCAGAACCCACCCCCGGCGCTGGACGTGTCCCCGGTTCCGTTCACGACGGCGATCGGAGCCGCGACTTGTGGCGTGCGAATTCCTCCGACCGCCTCACCGTTGCTGTCCGTCACGTAACCGGAACCGGCCACGTCCAGGCGCGGCGACTGGGGAGCTGGTCTTCCGGTGATCGCCCAGTTGTTGAGGGCGACCACGGCCGCTCGGAGCTCGTAGGTGTGCGCCCCGGCGTTGAGAGGGACGGGGCAGCTGATCGCTCCGTTGTCGAAGGATGAGACCGGGTTGATCATCGTGTCGAACGTCTTGACATCCGCCGTGCCATTCCCGCTATCCGCCATCGACTCCACCAGGCCATAGGTGTCGTAGTGGGCGGTGCCGGCCGTCTCCCACTCGCGGATGAACCTCGTCGGTGGCTGCCGGGCCGCGACATATCCGAGGACCGCCACGTCCGCCTCGGTCTCGAACATCATGACGGGCACGTTGAGATCGGTTCGGATGATGGTCGGGGTTGGTGGGTTGATGTTGGCTTGGGGACTCTGAGAGAGCGGAGCACCCGATCCGAATCGGCTGTAGACGAAGTAACCGTTGTAGACGCCTTCACTCTGTGGCTGCAGGGCGTTGATGTAGGTCACGAGACGGGTAGCCGACTGCGACTCGCCGAGGGCGAGGATCCGCTTTGGCTCGAGGCCACCCAGGATCGTGGCCGCGTCACGGCGCACGGCGGCTCCGCCCTGTTCGAAGATGCTGTAGGAGTAGCTGTCGCCGGGGTGTTCGAGAGAGCCGTAGCGGGTTGGATCAGCCCCCTTGATCCCACCTGCCTGCCCGTTGCTGGCGCCGAGCGAACCGGTCGAACCGACGATGCCGGCTGCTTGCGCGCTGATCCCGACGTAGACCATGCCGCTCCGGATCATTTGCACGTGGTCCGTCAGCCACGCCGCCGCCGCGTCGACGCCGCCACTGACGTTGAGCCACTCGACGATCACGGTGCCGTCGAACCGCTTCGGGTTGATCGGCCGGTACACAACCATCCGCGTCTTGTAGGGCGCGGTGCTCGCCGAGGTCACATTCCAGCGACCGTTGGACGTCAAAGGCTGGGCGCTCGTGTAGGCCGAGGCCGTGCCGGCGAGAAAGTACTCGCTCTGTTCGTAGCCGACGGAGCTGAGATCGAAGCTGGTCGTGCCCTCCAGGTCGATGCCGCTCCCTCCGGACACGGGCCCGGTGACCGTCGCCTTTGGAACGCTTGCCGGCACCGAAACCGTCACCTGTGCGGCGGAGGCCGGCGGGGCGGCGTTCCCAACCGACAGGGTCGCCGTGAGGAGCACCAAGAGCGCCACTCCGGGCAGGACTCGTGTTCTCGAGGCTCTCGCCTCGCGCTGGCGCGTGGCGGTCATTTCGAACAGCTTCACAAGACACCCCCCGGCTCCTGGCGCGTACGTGACACAGTGTGTCAACCATGGCGTAGCGTGTCAACGCGGTCACGTGCAGTGGGAGCGAAAGGTTCTCCCTTATCGCACCCCGCCGTCCACGGACCAGGTTCTGGGATCGGTGCTGATTCCTCTTTCCAACACCGCGAGGCTCTCCGACATCGTCGTCGCCAGGTCACCGCCATGAATGAACCACTGCGTGTGGGCCGCCTGAATCACACCGAGCGCGGCCGCGGCAAGCATGGTGGGTACCAGGGCGTCACTCGGCAAACCCAATCGAGAACCGAAGAAATCGGCGATCACCGGCTGAATTCTCAGCTGAATGGCACCCACGACCCCTTTCATGACATTCGGAGTGTCCGCGATGACAGCGATCCAGCGCCTCAGAACGGCGGGATCGACTGCCGCAAACTCTTCATCGAGCACGATCCGCAGTGAGCGCAGAGGTGGCTCGTCGTCCGGACGAGCCGAGAGAGCTACTCGGAGAACCTGGCTCCGCCTGTCGATCCTCAGCTGCAGCACGTCTTCCTTGGCCGCAAAATAGCGATAGAAGGTCCGAACCGAGATATGAGCCTCCGAGGCGATCTCCTCGACGGTGACGTTGGCGAATCCGCGCTCGTCGAAAAGTCGCAGGGCGACGGCCTCCAACTCCGACATCATCATTTCCCAGCGTTTCGCCCGAAGTTCCTGGGAAAGCGACTGAGCCTCCAAGTGCTGTCCTTTCGTCGGTGTCGTCTCCGTTCAGTTTGGCGCGGTGCGGCGCGTCCTCAGGACTGCGTGGAGTCGCGGCTCTGTGCCTCTGCACCCACTGGTCCACGATGAGGACCGGACTGACCATGGCCGAGGGCCGGCTCAAGGAATGTCTCGGGGCGGCCGCCCCCAGCGATCAGGTCAACCGAAGTGTTGGGCCGCCCCCGGTGTCAGGGGACTCCCCCGCATCCGCCTCATGCCTCGAGGTGAAGGGCCACCGCCGCATCCGGCTCGAGCACTCGGAAGCTGAAGCTCTCCTCGATATAGAGCCGGATCACATCGGCGTCGTGGTCGAGATAGCCGATTGACAGGTCGGCCCCGCAATCGAACTGGAAGTCCCCGCCGCGCAGGCTGAGCACGACGCCACCCTCAACGCCGGGTGCCCAGACGAGGGGCCCGCCGAGGATCTCCCGGAGATGGTCGAAGAGCAGCTGCCCACCATATTCGGTGCCCTCGACGATCATCGTGTACATGTCGGGGCAGATCGCCAACCCGTAGGGGCCGTCGATACCGGACTGACGGAGGACGTTGACGGCTCTGGCGACACCGTCGGGAGAGCGCTCCATGTCCGCGTCGAGCACGACGGGTTCATGCGAGGTGCTCTCGGTGAGGCCGCGCATTGAGGCTGCTGCGTGTCCGTGGAACACCGTGACATTCTCGCCGAGCGCGATCTGCCGCACCGCCTCATCGAGTTCGGCGAGGTCGGGATCGGTCGCCCCACGCTCGACGTCGTCCAGCTGGACGCGCGAGACGTTGAACTCGGTCCGAAGCTCCACCAGGGGCAGGACCATCCGTTGAGAGGCCGAAACGCCCTCCGACGGTCCGGTGATCGCCGAGGTGCGGCCGAGGTTGGTCGCCGAGTGGGACCAACCATGGGGTCCCGAGAAGTCCACCAACTTGCGGGCGGCCAGGTAGGTACCGAAGCGTGATGTGGCCTCCTGGTCGATGGCCTCCCAGCCCGGGCCGGAGACAGGTGCCAGATCTCGGTAGAGATGGTTCATCGGTCGGTTCCCTTCAGGCTGCCGATGCCGAGCGAGCCCGAAGGGTCAGCGCCGGGCCCTTGCTCACCGGGCGCGCCCGCCTCGGAGCTCTCGCCGATCTCGGTGATCGGTCCGGACGTGAAGAGGAACTTTCGGAGATTGGCGTTGAGGGCGGCGTCACGACGGCGCAGCCACTCCAGGGCCATGGCCGCGTGCTCCTTCTCGTCATCTCGGTTGTACGACAGCACCGCCGCCAAGCTTTGGTCCGAGGTCGCCCGAACCCGCTGGTCGTACCAGTCGATGGCCTCTAGCTCCTCGCACAGCGAAGTCATTGCACGGTGATAGTCGACGGCGGCTTCATCGAGAAGCTCGAGCGGTTCATGGAATCCTTCGCTTGCCAAGGCCCTCTCCTTTGCGATTGTTTGCCACGACCCGGTCAGTCAGCCGGACGGTGATCACAGTGAAGCACTCGCGACGCCGTCCGTCCAAGGTGAGCCCGGTCAGAACCGCAGGGCGGCCATCCCGCCCCACGAGGTGAACCCAGGCTCACTCCGGGTCGTCGTCGAGCGCGAGGATAGGGGCATGGCCACGGACCGCGATCTTCCAGGCCTGCTCCATCCCTTCGCCCGGCCCGGTGCCTCCCGGAGCGCGTTCCTCGACATCGTCGCCGGGAGCGGAGCCGAGGTGACCGACGCGCAGGGGAACGTCTATGTGGACGCGCTCGGCAGCCTCTGGTATTGCAACATCGGTCACGGAAGGGCCGAGATCGCCGAGGCGGTCGCCGCGCAGATGGGCCGCCTCGAGGTGTTCCACACCTTCGATCGTTTCACCAACCCCCCGGCCGACGCTCTGGCGGAGCGTTTGGTCGAACGTGCGCCAATGCCGGACGTCCGGGTCTTCTTGACCTCCGGGGGTTCGGAATCGGTCGAGACCGCAATGAAGTTGGCCCGCCTGGCGCAAGGGCGCGCGGGTCATCCCGAGCGCACGGTGGTGGTGAGTCGCCGACCCTCCTACCACGGAGTCACGTACGGCGCCATGTCCGCGACGGGATTGCCCGGGAACCAGGAAGGATTCGGACCGCTGCTGCCCGACGTGGTCCAGGTCCCCTACGACGACCTCGACGCCCTCGACCGCCTGGCCGATGCATCTTCGGGCCGAATCGCTGCGGTGATCGCCGAACCCGTGATCGGGGCCGGCGGTGTCTACCCACCGCCCGCGGGCTACCTCGTCGGCTTGCGCGAACGATGCGACCGCTGGGGTGCCTATCTCATCTTCGACGAGGTCATCAGCGGCTTCGGTCGTCTCGGGGCATGGTGGGCGGCGGAGCACTTCGGCGTCCGTCCGGACATGATCACGTTCGCCAAGGGGGTGACCTCGGGGTATCTGCCTCTCGGTGGCGTGCTGGTCGGCCCCGCCGTCCGCGCGCCGCTCGAGTCGGATCCTGACTACGTCCTCAAGCACGGGTACACCTACAGCGGACATCCGCTCCCGGCCGTCGCCGCCATGGCCAATCTCGACATCATCGAGAAGGAAGGCCTCCTCGAGCGGGCCAAGGGCATTGGCGAGAGCCTGGGCAGAGGCCTTGCCGATCTGGTCGATCGGGAGCACGTGGTGGAGGTCCGGGGCACGATGGGGATCTGGGCCATCGGGCTGGCCCCGCATCTCAAGGCCCCGATGATCCGAGACACCCTCCTCGACTATGGGGTGATCGCCCGACCGATCGGCAACGAGCTCCTGGCTTTCTGCCCGCCCCTGGTCATCTCAGAAGCTCAGATGGAGCGGTGCGTCGACGGGACACGGCGCGCCATCCACACCGTGGTGAGCCGTTCGCATTCGGCCTGATCCTCAGATTGGACGAAGGTCACGAAGATGCCGGTGCTGGCGGGTTTTTCCAATGGCGCAGATCGTGCTCACTGACGTGGGCGATGTGTCCGGTCAGGCCCAGGAGTTCGAGTTTCTGGCCAAATGACAGAGATGAGAACGATGCTCCACCGAATCGGATGTGATCCCAACCGAGCTCGTCGTAGCGTCGCTGAACCTCACCAAGCGCCGCCGCGAGACGATCGTGGGTATCGAGATAGTGGGCCAACTTCTCGCTCAGCCATGTCTGCATGTTGCGGTAACCCAGGGCAAAATCGCTCTGACGGAACCGAATGTCGATGAATCCACCAAAATGGAAGAGGAAGGCCCCGGCGAGCACATTGGTGGGGGAACCGCCCGGCTGAGCGCCAAGAGCCGGCGACACCACCTCGACGGTTGCCACATCCTTGCCGCTGAGCCCTGCCGCCTCGGCTATCAGCCCACTGAGAAGCGCCCCCAGCTCGGAAGGCGGATCATCAACGCGCCGAGGAGCCGGCTCTGCCGTTGCCTCAAGGGTCGGATCAAGGCGTTGGCGGCCGAGTCCACGGATCCGTTCCTGGTCGTCATGGATCTTTCTCAGCGATGCCTGGAGCCGGGTCACGAGCGCTCGTCGCAGCGTCGCTTGCTGGTCGCCGCTGAGGCCCGCCTCGGCCATGGCATCGTTCAGCCCCCCCGTGATGTCGGGTGGAAGCCCTCGGGTCCACAGAATATGGGAGTTGGTCTTCTCGAGACGCTTCAAGTCGTCATAGATCGATTGAGACTGGCTGATGCTCAGGGCCCGCATGGCCGTGTGGAACCAGCTGGGTCGGGGCTCCGTTTGCTGCCAAGGGCCGGCCGCCGCAGGCGCCGCCGCCTCGGGGTGGATCAGCAGGTACACGCGCCTGTCGCCGGGTGGGATGGCGCGCGCAAGTCCGAGGGTTCGCCCGAGCGGCTCGTTGTCGATCGTTCCACCGTCCGTGTACCAGAGCTCCCCTGATTCCGGGAAGTTGATGACGCCGGCGTCGACATACTGCGAACGATCCCGGGAGCGATCGAGGAGCTCGGGTGGGAAGCCAACCGCATTCGAACCGGAGGCGATGGCGGCCTCGGCATAGGTCTGGTAGTCCGAGTCAGGCGTCTTCGTCGTGATCTCGATCGGGTACCAGTCGACATAGGTCGCCGCTGTGACCGAAGTCCCTTGTTGAAGGCTCACCAGCTCGTAGTTGAGGCCGGCCAGGCTTGCCAGTGCCATGGACAGCCGGACTGATTCGGGTTGGACCCTTGCCGTTCCCCCTGGCACCCCCGCAGGGGGAAGGACCTTGGCGGCCATCATGGCGAGCGCATGCGCCGAAAGTGGCGCGGCCAGATCGTGCGTCTTGAGGGCCTTGAGTGAATCCAGGTCGACCCAGGCTTCCTTCATGACTCGCACGGGGTCGGCGCCGGCCGCCAGGCAACGGGCGGCCAGCAATCCGGTGATCGAACCCGCCGAGGCGGAACCGATCGAGTCGACCACGACATCGCCGTCGAGTCCCTGCACCCCGACCAGAAGTGCCGCCAACGCGCCACCCTCGTAGGCGCCGAGCGACACCGCGCCCGGAAGCGTCAGGGAAACATGAAGTTGGCCCATTTCACCCTCCTCCTCTCACCCGGTCGACCGGCGTCCGTGTGACCGGCACCACTCGTCGAGATCACCGCCTGATGGCTTCAACGCCGCGTTCGACGTCACCGAGATGGTGGACCACCTCATGCGCCGTGTGGACGACGAGCCAACCGACGTCGACCTCGGTCGGATCCGGCAGGTCATAGGTGCAGGCTCGTTCGAGCTGTGCGTCGCTGAGGTCCCGGTAGAGCCACCCGAGGAGCGAAGCGGCCCCCTCGAGCCCGCGCGCCAGAGCCGAAGGAGTCTCTTCGTTGTAGTGAGCGAGCGCCACCCGCTCCTCGCGGTACAGCGGCGTGAAGTGCGGGTGGTCCGCCAGGAGGGCGAGGATCGCCCTCTCCCGTTCGGCGATCAGGACGTCTCGAACGTGGCAGCAGTACTCGAGGCCGGACCACGTCTCTGGACTGGGACGCTGGCTAAGCTCGAGGACGTCGGCGCCAGGGAGTGCAGAACCTCCGAGGATCGCGCACAGAGCGGCAGACCCGGTCGCGATCTGGTGCAGGGCGTCCGCAGTGGTGTGGGCCTCGTAGTCAAATCCGCATCCGGGGCAGGGCGAGAGGGCCAGGGCCTGCTCCCGTGCCAGCCCCTTTGGCTTGTGTGCCCGGTTCACCACGAGCCCGGGCTGTCGGAGGTCGGAGCTGCGTCCATCGGATTGAGGGTAGACGCCGGATCGACGATCGCACAGGGACATCTCCCCCAGCGGTCCGTGCTCACGTTCCGACTCGGAGCTCCCGCTTGAGGACCTTCCCTGATGGATTGCGGGGGAGTGCGTCGAGGAACGTGATCTCCTTGGGGACCTTGAAACGCGCAAGCTGGCCGCGACAGTGCTCGATCAGCTCGTCCGGCGTCGTCGCCGCATCTTCGCGCAAGACGACGAACGCCACTGGCACTTCACCCCATTGATCGTCTTTTCGACCGACCACGGCGACCTCGAGCACCGACTCGTGCTCATAGAGCACGCGCTCGACTTCTGAGCTCGCGATGTTCTCGCCGCCCGACACGATCATGTCCTTGAGACGATCGACGACGTAGAGGTAGCCATCGCCGTCGCGAACGCCGATGTCCCCTGTGTGAAACCAGCCACCGGCGAACGCGGTCGCCGTGGCGTCGTCGTCCCGCCAGTAACCCTTGAAGACCTTCGGCCCTCGCATGACGATCTCGCCGTGCTCCCCGGTGGCTACGGGTCTCCCTTCTGGGTCCCAGACGTCGAGGTCGAGGTAGAGGCAGGGCCGGCCGACGCTGCCGAGCTTGCTCACGATGCTGTCGCGGTCGAGAAACGTGTCACCGGACACCGTCTCGGTCAGGCCGTAGGCGTCGGCGAACCAGGCAGAGGGAAAGACGCGCTGTATTCGCTCTATCAGCGGAATCGGCATCTTCTCGCCTCCGTTGATGACCACCCGCACCGACTTCAGATCACGCGCCTCGATGTCGGGCAACGTCATGATCGCATTCACCATGGCGGGCGCCAGCCAGACGGTGGTCACCCGGGAGCGTTCGAGTTCGTCGACCACGTCGGCCGCCTCGAAGGTCCGATGGACGATGGTGGTGGCACCGGCCGCGATCAGCGAGGTCGTCGTGAGGTCGAGTGCGCCGACGTGGTAGAGGGGTCCGCACGCGAGCCCGAGGTCGGAGCCCGTGAATCCGAACTCGACGAGGTGGGCGAGGTTCTTCCAGGCGAGATTGGCGTGGGTGATCATGACGCCCTTGGGTCGACCCGTGGTGCCCGACGTGTACATGAGGCGGTGGACATCGTCGGCCGCCGCCGCGACGGGCGCGACGCCCGACGAGGCCCGCAGATCGGCCAGCGGAGTCCATCCGTCTGCCGCGGCCGGCGAGACGCACACACGAACGAGCTGGCGTTCGAGCCCGATGACCGCATCGTTGGCAAGATCGACGAGGGAGGCATCGCACACGAGGGCGCGGGCTCCGGAGTGACCGAGGATGTAGTGCACCTCGGCCGCCGCGAGCCGCCAATTGATCGGCATCGCAATCGCACCGAGATAGTTGGCGGCGAAGATTGTCTCGAGGAATTCGGGACAGTTGTACGAAAGGAGTGCGACGACGTCGCCGCGACCGACGCCGCGTTGGGACAGGCCGCCGGCGAGTGCGGCCACACGGCTGGCCATCTCCTCGTAGGTCGTTGTTTCTTGGTCGAACACGGTGATGGCCTGATCCGGCGTGCGGGCCGCGTGGTGGGTGAGCACGGTGTACCAGTTCATGTCCGACGGGCTCGGCTGCGGGAGCGTCACGAGATCGATCTCATGGCGTGGACCCGGTGGAGAAGCCCGTTCGCTGAAGCACTATCGATCCCCTTCGCAACCAGCGAGAGTCTTGTCTCGACGGCCGAGCCTATACAGATCAAGAGATCGCCAAGACCTCTGGACGCGCCCGTTGTGCGACGGCACCGGCGACGCGGGAGAGGCCGCCCCCCCAGTTGAAGGCCCGCTAACCTCGCTCTCGATGCCACGGGCGGAACCGACCGGTGATTCTCGACGGAAGGCGAACTGGCAGGCGCGCCACGAAGCGATCATCGACACGTCGGCAAGCGTCTTCGCCCGGCGCGGGTACCACGCCACGGGCATCACGGAGCTCTGTGTGGCGAACGACCTCGGCAAGGGCGCGCTCTACCACTACATTGGCTCCAAGGAGGAGCTCCTCGCCGCCATCCACGACCGGGTGATGGACGAGGTGATGCTCGGTGCAGATCGGGTCGCCGCGGCGGGGGGCTCGCCGTCACAGCAGCTGGCCATGCTCGGAGAGGAGCTGCTCGACGTGATCCATCGCTATCCGGATCACGTCTGGGTCTTCCTGCACGAGTTCCCGGCGCTCACCGGCGACCGCGCGGCACAGTTCCGCGAGAGACGCCGCACGTACGAGCGCCGGGTCGAGGCGGTCCTCCAAGCCGGCGTCGATTCGGGCGAGTTCCGTGATCTGCAGCCCAGATTGACAGCATTGGCGTGGCTCGGGATGCACAATTACACGTATCTCTGGCTCAAGGCGGGCGGTGCGCTGTCGGCCCGGGACGTGGCGCAGCCGTTCGCCGAGATCTTCATGCGTGGGATCATCGATCCATCCGTCGGTCCGCCGGGGTAGCCGTCTCAGGGCGCCGAGTACCCGCCGTCGACGACGATGGCCGAACCGGTCGTCCAGCGGGATGCGTCGCTCGCGAGATACGAGTACGCACCCACGAGGTCGTTGGCTGATCCGAGCCCGAGGGGATGTCGGCCGGCGATGGTATCGAGCGCCCCGGGCGGGAGGTCGGAGTGAATGGCGGACCGGAACGTCCCCGGGCACACGCAGTTGACGCGGATCCCTTCGGCCGCGTACTCGACCGCGGCGACCTTCGCCAGCTGAATCACGGCGGCCTTGGACGCGCAGTACGGAGCCGCATGCGACCACGCGGTCAGGCCTGAGACCGAAGCCGTCAGCACGATCGATCCCGCCCGCTGGGGGCGCATCACGCCGACCGCGGCGCGGATGCCGTTGACGGCTCCGAGGACGTTCACGCGGAACGCGCGTCCCAGTCCTCGGTCTTGAGATTGTGGATCCGCCCGCTCGGTGCCAGCACGCCGGCGTTGCTGATCAGGACGTCGAGGTGGCCGAAGCGCGCCACCGCCAACGCGACCACGGACTCGACCTGGTCGTAGTCGCTGACATCGGCGAGCATCCTCTCGACCGGCCCGTGAGTGGTCGGAAGGTCGGCGATGGTCTCGTCGAGCGACGATGCGCTGACGTCGCTCAGCACGAGGTCCGTGGCGGGCTCGCCGGCAAATTGTCGTGACAGCGCAGCTCCGAGCGCGCCTCCGGCTCCGGTGATGACGACGACCCGCCGTGTCGGCGTCATACGAGCAGGTAGCCGCCGTCCACGTTGAGCACCGTACCGGTGATGAACGCGGACGCGTCGGAGAGCAAGAACTGGTATGCCGCCGCCAGGTCGTTGGACGTCCCCCAGCGGCGCAGTGCGGTGTGCCCGGTGATGGCGGCCGACAGCTCGGGGTTGTTCTTCCACCCGTCGGCCAACGGCGATTCGAACCACCCCGGTGCGACCACGTTCACCGTGATGCCGGCGGGAGCAAGATCGAGCGCCAGGCCCTTGGCCATGGCGGCCAATCCGGCCTTCGACGTGCTGTACGCGGTCAGTCCCTTCCGTGGCCGTTCTCCCAAGACTGACCCCGTGAAGATCAGCCGCCCGCCCTCGCACATCACCCGTGCCGCGGCCCGGGCCCCGAGGAACGCGCCCGTGAGGTTCACCTCGAGGACGTGGCGCCAGAGCGAGGCGTCGGTCTGGCGCGGGCCGGCCACGATCGGCGAGATCCCCGCATTGCATATCCATCCATCGATGCCGCCCCACTCCGCCACCGCGGCGTCGGCCGCCGCTTCGTTGAAGTCCTCATCCGTCACGTCACCGCCGAGCACGAGGGTTGGTCCGGGAAGAGCCGCCGCGACCGCCTTCAGATCCCGCTCGGTCCGTGCGACGAGCGCCACGGATGCACCAGCCTGCGAGAGCGCATGCGAGAGCAGCGCGCCCAGGCCCCGGCTGGCACCCGTGATCACCACCCGCTTCCCGAAGACCGCGGCGGGGCTGGGGAACGAGTCGGGGATGTCGATCTGATCGCTCATCGCTTTGCTCACGTTGTACCGACCAGTACAATACACGGTCCATGACCGTCGGCCTCTCCTCGCCTGGCGCCTTCTCGATGGTCGACCTCGTCGAGATGTACCGGCGGATGCTGCTGATCCGAGGTTTCGAGCAGCGGGTGGCCGCGCTCTATCGCGACGGCGAGGTCCCTGGCTTCGTGCACCTCTCCATCGGGCAGGAGGCGACGGCCGTCGGGGCGTGCTGGCCGCTCGGCCCGGCAGACGTCATCACTTCCACGCACCGCGGTCACGGCCACTGTTTGGCCAAGGGGTTGGATCCGGTCGGGATGTTCGCCGAGCTGATGGGGAAGGATCAGGGTACGAACCGCGGCCGCGGCGGCTCGATGCACATCGCCGATCCGAAGCTCGGGATCTTCGGAGCGAACGGCATCGTGGCCGCGGGCCTGCCGATCGCAGTCGGAGCGGCGACCGCGGGGCAGCTTCGAGCCGACGGGAGCGTCGCCGTGGCGTTCTTCGGCGACGGCGCGCCGGCGCAAGGCGCGTTCCACGAGGCCATGAACCTCGCCGGCGTCTGGCAGCTGCCGGTGATCTTCTTCTGCGAGAACAACGGCTACGCCGAGTTCTCCCCGGCGGCAACCCAGCATGCAACCTCGCTCGAACAACGGGCAGCGGGCTACGGCCTGCCCTTCGTCGCGGTCGATGGCAACGACGTCGCGGCGGTGGCGGCCGTCGCGGAGGACGCCGTCCTCGCCGCCCGCGCCGGACGCGGCCCGACCGTGATCGAGGCGGAGACCTACCGCTGGCACGGCCATTACGAGGGGGATCCGCAGCGCTACCGATCCGCCGACGAAGTCCAGGAGTGGGAGGCGCGTGACCCGCTCCCTGCGCATGAGAAGCGGCTTCGAGGCGTCGGTGTCGGAGACACCGAGATCAAGCTGCTCGAGTCGTCGGTGGCGGACCAGCTTGACGGTGCCGTCGAAGCCGCTCGCCGGCTTGCCAGCCCCGCCGCCTCCACCTTGAGCGACTTCGTCATCCGGGCGCGGCCGGCCCGTGCGGAACCGGCACCGCCGCCGCGAGATGCCCCGGTCTTCCGCACCATGGACGCCATTCGCGCCGCGCTCGAAGTCGAGCTCACCGAAGACGACCGGGTCTTCGTCGCCGGCATCGACGTCGGTGCCGGCGGTAATGTCTTCGGGCTCACGCGGGGACTCGCCGATCAGTTCGGTGCCCGCGTCCGCGACACTCCGATCCTCGAGACGGCGATCATCGGCCTCGGCGTCGGTGCGGCCATGGCCGGAATGCGCCCGGTGGTCGAGTTGATGTACCTCGATTTCCTCGGCGTCTGCTTCGACCAGCTCCTCAACCAGGCCGCGAAGCTGCCCTTCATGACCGGCGGGGCCGCGGAGATGGCGCTGACCGTGAGAACCCAGTTCGGCGGCGGGCGATCCTCGGGGAGCCAGCATTCCCAGAGTCTCGAGGCGCTGCTGGCTCACATCCCCGGGCTGAGCGTCGTCATGCCGTCGACACCAGCCGACACGTACGGCCTGCTGCGCGCCGCGATCCAGGACCCGAACCCGGTGGTCTTCATCGAGAACCGGCTGCTGTACGGCATGAAGGGACCGCAGCCGCCCCTGGATTACATTCTCCCGATCGGCACGTCCGCGGTCGTGCGCGCCGGCAAGGACCTCACGGTCGTGTCGATCTCACGGATGGTCCACGAGGCGGTCGCCGCCGCCGAGAGCGTGGAGGACGAGGGCATCTCCGTCGAGGTCATCGACCTCAGGACCGTCGCTCCACTGGACGTCGCGCCGGTTCTCGAGTCGGTGCACAAGACGAGCCGCTTGCTCATTGCCCACGAGGCGGTCGTTCCATTCGGCATCGGCGCCGAGATCGCGGCCACCGTCGCCCGCGAGGGCTTCTGGGACCTCGATGCGCCGATTGAGCGGATCGGCGCCGCCTCCACTCCGCCTCCGTATTCCCCCGAGCTCGAACGGGCCTGGCTCCCCGACCGCGCCGACATCGCCGCCGCCATCCGCCGCCTGGCCGCCGTGTAGCTCAACAGCCCAACTGGCGGGCGATTACGAGATGTTGGATCTCGTTGGTACCCTCGCCGATCTCGAGCACCTTCGAGTCGCAGTAGAAACGAGCAACCGGTGACTCGAGCATGTACCCGAGGCCACCGTGGATCTGGACCGCCTCGGATGCCGCCCACGTCGCGACGCAACTGGCCTTCAGCTTGGCCATGGCCGCTTCCTTCTGGAACGGCTGTCCACTGTCGCGCAGGTAGGCGGCGCGGTACGTGAGCCAGCGGGCGGCCTCGAGCTCGGTCGCGACGTCGGCGAGCTTGAACTGCACGGCCTGGAACTTCGAGATGGGCTGCCCGAACTGCACCCGCTGTCCGGCGTACGCGAGGGCCATGTCGAGCACGGCCTGGGTCAGGCTGAGTGACAGCGCCGCGATGGAGATCCGTCCGACCTCGAGCGTGCGCAGGAACTGGTTGATGCCCAGGTTCGGATCACCGAGGAGATGCTCGTCGGGAACCCAGACGTCGTCCAGGTACAGCTCACGAGTATCGAGGCCGCGCCATCCGATGCCGCGCAGTTTCGGTCCCATGGTGAACCCGGGCGTCTCCTTCTCGACGACGAAGCTCGCAAACCCGGGGTCCAGGCCTTCGGCGGGCTCGAGGCGGGCCAGCAGCGTCACGCCGAACGACATGTCCGTCCCGGCGTTGGAGATGAACGACTTGCGGCCGTTGATCAGCCAACCGCCGTCACGCGGCACGGCGCGGGTGCGGATACCACGCGCGTCGGACCCGGCGTCGGGTTCGGTCAGGCCGAACGCGCCGAGGGCCCGTCCCTCCGCCAGTGGTCGCAGCCAGCGCTCGCGCTGTACGTCGTTGCCGAACAGGTAGAGCGGCAACGAGCCGATGGTTGCGTGCGCCTGCCACGCGGCCGCAACGGACTGGTCCGCCAGGCCGATCTGCTCCATGGCCGCGACGAATCCGATTGTCGACATGCCGATGCCGCCCCATTCCTCCGGGATGAGGATGCCGAGGAGCCCCAGCTCGCCCATCTCCCGGAGCAGATCCGTCGGGCAGCGGGACTCCTCCCAGGCCAGCGGCGCCCGACGGGAGATCTCGTTCTGCCGCGAAATCACGGCACAGGTCGACGAGAGCCCGTTCTCGTTCTCCGAGTGAGAGGTCCATGGCCTGATCCTATTGGACCGATCGGTACAAAGAGGGCCGAGATGCCGAGGCCACCTCGCCGGACCTCCCCGAGGCCCTCACCGAGGGGGGCGCAGGTGCGCCGTGAAAGCCGCCGACCATGCCATGAGGTCCGCCGGGATCGAGTACCCCACCTCGTCGTTGATCGCCGCCCAGTTCTCGGCGACGTCCTCGATGCTCGGCGTCGGTGTCGGGTGGACGTATCCCGGCGTCGAGGCGATGAAGATGCGGGCGAATCGTCCGGCGCCGGCGGCGTAGATCTCGCCACTCACGGGGCAGGCCTCGTGCGCCAGGTAGGCGACCATCGGTGCGACGAGATCCGGGGACATCGGCACGGGGCCGCCGCGCCCGCCGGGGGAGTCCGCCTCTTCGGCCGGTTGCCCCGCCATCCGCGTCAAAGCCGCCGGGGCGATGAGGTTGACCTTGATCCCGTGGTCGGCACCCGCGAGGGTGAGGCTGCGGGTGAGGCCGATGACGGCCGCCTTGGCGGTCGCGTACGAGACGTTCTCGGGCAGCCCGAAGATCCCCGTCGAGGTGGTCATGACGATGCGGCCGTAGCCCTGCTCGACCATGTGAGGCCAGGCGGCGCGGGCCGTGTTGAACGACCCGAACGTGTGGACGGCCAGATGGCTGGTCAGGTTGTCCGTGTCGGCGTCCGGGAAGCCCGCCCACCGGATGATGCCGGCGTTGTTGACGAGGATGTCGAGGCGTCCGAACCGCTCGACGGTCGTGTCGATCAGCGCCTGCCCGCCCGCGACGGTGGCCACGTCGCTGTCGTCCGGGACGGCCACGCCACCCGCCGCGACGATCTCCGATGCGACCGCGGCTGCGACTCCGGTGTCCGCCCCCGTCCCGTCCATCGATCCACCCAGGTCGTTCACGACGACACTGGCGCCGCGGTCGGCGAGGAGGAGCGCATGGGCCCGGCCGATGCCGCGTCCCGCACCGGAGACCACCGCGACGCGCCCGTCGAACCTGTGCACGTTCACCTCATCCGCGCCTCTCCCTGCAGCTGACCGCAGTGGTGTGGTCTAGTTCCGCGAGGACGTCACGGCCAGCGGAGCCGTGAAGCCCAGGAGGCCGCCGAGGGTGCCGCCGACCATGGCGGCGCGCTCGTCCGCCGGCACGTCGGCGAACAACTGGGTCATGAGCTGTCGGCTGCCGCGGAAGGTTCCCTCCGCGTGCGGGTAGTCGTTGCCCCAGACGATCGTCGAGAGACCGGTGAGGTGGCGACAGGCGACGGCCACGGGGTCATCTTGGAACGAGACGTGGAACTGACGGCGGACGTACTCGCTCGGCATCAGCGGGTAGGGCCACTTCTCGTTCAGCCGGAACAGCTGCGCGATTCCACCCTGTTCGTGTGCCGGGCGGCTGTCGTCCCAGACACCCAGCCACCAGTCGGCGTCCTGGCCGATGCCCGTCACCCAGCATTTGTCCATGCTGCCCACCAACGAGGCGAGCCAGTGCGCGTTGAACTCGATCAGTGCGAAATGGAGGTCGGGGTAGCGCTCCGGGACACCTCCGCCGATGAGCTCGCAGATGACCTGCTGGGGGACGATGGTGCTGTAGATCGCCTGCGTGACCATGCGCTTCGATGCGGACTTCTCGGTCATTGGCTGGTTGACCTGCGCGGCGTTCTCCATGACGACCTTGAGTGTGGTGGAGGCCGGGTCGTTGACTTTGACTCCACCGGTCTGCGTGTGGATGAACACGTGCACGCCGTTGGCTTGGGCGGCCGCCCAGACGGGATCGAAGTCTCGTGCGTAGTAAGGTTTGGGCGGCGTCGCCGGCAGGAGAATGGCCCGAAAGCCGCCCGCGGCCACCCGCTCGATCTCTGCGACCGCATCGCCGACGTCGGTGAGTGGAACGGGAGCCGTGGGCGCCAGACGCGAGAAGTACGGCGTGAAGCGCTCCATGATGTAGTCGTTGTACACGCGCGCGTGCGCGATCGAGAGCTCGTGGTCGTCGGAGTAGAGGCCGAAGAGCGAGAGGTTCGGATGCATGACGCCGACATCGACTCCATCGGAGGCGAGGTCTTCGATGATCATGTCGGGGTCTCCCTCGGGCATCCGGCCGCCCGTCTGGCGGTAGCGGGAGATCGTCCAGCCTTCGAACCCAGGCGTGTGCAGTCTCCGGAAGATGCGCGCCCCGCCCTCCACCAGCGGTTCGATCTCGAAGTCGTCCTCCCAGACCCCCCGGTCCCGCAGGTTCTTGGGCAGGCGGGTGACGAAGAGATCGGTGGGTTCCAGGATGTGGCCGTCGGCGGAAACGACGAGTTGCTTCTCTGCCATGGTTGTGCCCTTCCTGCCCGGGGACGCAAGATCTCGTGACCGCGCACGCGCGGACGCGGTACTGTGCCCGCGGATTCTAGACCAACCGGTCGGTACAGACAATGGTGACCAGGCCGACCGCGGATCGTCGCGGCCGGAAGGAGCAGTGACCATGAGCACGCGGTGGAAGCAACGCCCAGCTGGCTCGACGTGGGGCGATTGGGGCGACGACGACGAGCTCGGTCGCATCAACTTGCTCACTCCGGACAAGGTTCTCCAGGGCGTGCGGGAGGTCGAGGCGGGGATCAGCTTCTGCCTCAGCCTGCCGCTCGACTACCCGGGCGGGACTGCGCTGAACCAGCGACGGTACCCGCCGGTCATCTCGCCGACCGAGGACATGGACGGCAATCCCGACACCTTCTACAACGTGCCCATGAGCACCATGGACAAGTTCGGCGACCCCAAATACGTGGACGTGTGGGCGGACGACGTGGTGACCCTCTCACTGCAGTACTCGACGCAGTGGGACTCACTCGCGCACGTCGGTGCCGAATTCGACGCTGACGGCGACGGAGTCGACGAGGCCGTCTACTACAACGGCTACCGCGCCGGGGTCGACCTCGTCGGTCCGAAGCCTGATGCGGCGGGTGACGGCGGCCGCCACCGGAGCTTCGCCCACCACCTGGGACTGGAGCACATGGCCGCCACCGGCGTGCAGGGACGAGGCGTCCTCGTCGACCTGGCCCACCACCTGGGCCATGAGTGGCGCGGGGTCGACCTCCGGACACTCAACGAGATCATGGCGGCCGACAACGTGGTCGTCGAGCCGGGCGACATGCTCCTGCTGCACACCGGGTTCGCCACCGAGATCTTGAGGTGGAACCGCGAACCCGATCCGGTCAAGATCCACACGCTGTGCACGTACCTCGACGCGCGCGACGAGTCGCTGCTGGAGTGGATCAGCGACTCGCAGATCTCGGCGCTGGTGGCGGACAACTACGCGGTGGAGGGCATGGTCGGCAAGGACCGCGACCCAAGTCGCCACTCGTTCCTGCCCATCCACCACCTCTGCCTGTTCCGGCTCGGCGTCCCCCTCGGCGAGATGTGGTACCTGCACGAGCTGGCGTCGTGGCTGCGCGCACACGACCGGAGTCGGTTCCTCCTCACCGCGCCGCCGCTGCGGCTCCCGGGAATCGTGGGCTCCCCGTTGACGCCGGTGGCGACCGTCTGACCGGGTCAGACGCCGGCCGGTCGCTCAGACCTTCGCTTGGGCCGTGTGCGACAGGCGCGACAGCCTGAAGGCCATGTAGTCGCTCTCCTTGACCTTCTCGATCTCCGCCAGGAGCTTCGGCCGACCGGCCGAGTTCAGCAGGTACTTGCGGGGTTTCCCCGGGATGTTGGTCCCGAAGTAGTAGCTGCTCTGCCCGAAGGAGGGAGCTTTCGTCGCCCAGCGATCCACCATGCTGGTCCACTTGTCCTCGGCCGTCGCATCGGCCTCGATCGCGTCAAAGCCGTGTGTTCGTAGATGGACGAGCGCGTCGGTGATGAAGTCGACCTGGTCGCCGTTGTAGCGCGGATTGTTACCGGCCGCGGCGTGCGGCCCCCCGGGGAAGAAGAAGTTCGGGAAGCCGGTGGTCTGAACGCCGAGGAAGGTCCTCGGGCCATCGGCCCAATGCTCAGCCAGGGCAAGACCGCCCCTGCCCCGGATGTCCATCCGGGCCAGCGCACCGGTACCGAAATCGAATCCCGTTGCCCACACCACGATGTCGAACGCCCGCTCACCCTCGCTCGTGACGATCCCGCTCTCGGTCACCCGCACGATCGGCGTCTGCTGAAGATCGACGAGGTCGACGTGCGGGTTGTTGTACACCTCGAAGTAGCGGGTCACGAACGGGGGCCGCTTTTCGCCGAAGCGGTGATCCCTGGGGATCAGCTTCTCCGCCGTCTCGGGAGCCGTGACGATGTTCCGGATCTTCGCGGTGATGAAGTCGCACCACTCCGCGTTGGCGGCATGATCGAACATAAGGTCGCTGTAGTTGCTGGTGAGCTTCGAGAAGCCGGGGCTGCTCCACATCCTCTCGAAGAACGCCGACCGCTCCTCTTCCGAGTCGTCGAAGGTGGCGCGATCGTGTGCGGCGTGGAGAAATCCGCTCGGCGACGTGTTCAGCGTCTCGCACATCGCTTCGAAGCCTGCCCTCAGCTGCGCCTGCTCATCGGGCGTGATGGGAGCATTGTTGAGAGGCGTGCACCAGTTGGCCGTGCGTTGGTAGACCGTCAGCGAGGCGACCTCGCCCGCAATGGCGGGGATGATCTGCACGCCGCTCGATCCCGTGCCGATGACGGCGACGTGCTTGCCGGAGAAATCCACGGGCGTAGCCGGCCACATCCCCGTGTGGTACGACTCGCCTCGAAACTCCTCGCGTCCGTGCACTTCGGGGTAGTACGGCACGGAGAGGACGCCGGTCGCCGCGATGAAGAACTGCGTCCGAAGCTTGGTGCCGTCGCTCATCGCGACCGTCCATTTTCCTGATGGCTCGTCGTACACGGCTGAGGTGACCCGGGCGCCGAATCGGATGTGGCGCCGAAGGTCGAACCGGTCCACCACCAGGTTGAGGTAGCGCTCGATCTCCGGTTGTTCCGCGAAGTGCTCGTGCCACTCCCATTCTTCGAACAGCTCCCTCGAGAACAGGTAGGCGTAGGTGTAGCTCTCCGAGTCGAACCGCGCTCCGGGGTAGCGGTTCCAGTACCACGTCCCCCCCACTCCGTTGCCCGCCTCGAGCAATTGGGCCGAGAACCCCGCCTCACGGGCGCGGTAGAGCTGGTAGATCCCGGTGATGCCTGCGCCGACCACCAGCACGTCGACCTCCGCCGGAAGCGGGCTCGAGCTCTGGTGAGGTGCGGGTTCGGGGGGTGTCATGAGCCTCCGCGGCGATCGGCCCGTCATGGCGACAGCCTGGCGGCCGGCGTACACAGCATGCTTCCCTCACTGCCGGAGCGGATTGTACCGACCGGTTAGTATACCGTTTTCGCTGGTGCCCTCCCGGGCCCGAGGAGGCTTCCTCCATGGCTGATCTGACGACGGGCTATCCGGCTCGGTGGGCTGGCGCTGTCGTCCGCGCCTGCCCGCGCCCGTGAGCAGTCCCCTCGAGAGCGCGCCGCGTGTGGCCATCGTCACCGGCGGCGGATCCGGTATCGGCCTGGCCGTCGGTCAGCGGCTGGCGGCCGACGGGCTCCGGGTGGCGGTCTTCGATCGCGACGGCGAGGCGGCACAGACGGCCGCGAGCAAGATCGGCGGCGATGGCGGATGCGCTCTCGGTCTGACCGTTGACGTGACGCAGCGTGACCAGATCGAAACGGGCGTGGTGCAGGTGCGGGAGCAGCTGGGCCGCCCGACGGTCCTCGTGAACAATGCCGGTACCCACGCCGTCGATTCGTTCCTGTCGATCACGCCTGAAAAATGGCACCGTATGCTCGAGGTGAACCTCACTGGAACGTTCAACTGCTGCCAGGCGGTCGTGCCCGACATGATCGACGCGGGCTGGGGGCGAATCGTGAACATCTCGTCGTCGAGCGCACAGAGCGGGCAACAGTTCATGACGCACTACGTGGCGGCCAAGTCCGCTGTGATCGGGTTCACGAAATCGCTCGCGCTCGAGCTCGGGCCCAAGGGCGTCACGGTCAATACCATCCCGCCGGGGTTCATCGACACGCCGATGCTGCGCCGGCAGGAGAGCAAGGGCCTCCTGGGTGAGGGCGCCGAGCACCACGCCGCGCTGACGCCGGTGCGCCGGATCGGTCGTCCCGAGGATGTCGCGGCCATGTGCTCCTTCCTCGTGAGAGACGAGGCGAGCTATGTCACCGGCCAGGTCATGGGGGTCAACGGTGGCCGCAACACCTGAGTCCCCCCGGCTGCGGCCGCTTCCGCCGAGGGAATGGCCCGAGTCCATGCGCGAGGCGTTCGCCGTGCTCAGCCCGCCCGCCGATCGCCCCCGGCCAGAGGGACGCCCGAAAGGCCTCAACGCGCTGGGCATGCTGGCGTGGCACCCCCAGCTCGCCCGCGCCTACAACATTTTCACCGGTCAAATGCTCTACGGATCGACGCTCACCCCGCGCCAGCGCGAGCTTCTCGTCCTGCGCGTTGCCGCGGTGCGAGACTCGAAGTACGAGTGGGCGCAGCACGTCGCGAGCGCGGCCGACAATGACATCGACGCGGACGAGGTGGAACGCATTGCCGTCGGACCGGAAGCGCCCGGCTGGTCCGACCTCGAGCGGGCGCTGCTCCAGGCCGTCGACGAGCTCGTGGCTGACGCGCTCATCGGGAACGAGACGTGGGCGATTCTCGCAGCCGAGCTCGAAGAGCAGCAGCTGATGGATCTCGTCTTCACCGTCGGTGTCTACGAGGTCTTCGCCATGGCTCTCCGCACGTTCGCCGTGCCGCTTGACGATGATCTGAAGCCGCAATGAGTGATTCGGTACGGGGTGTCGCGCGCTGGATTGACTCGAGCGAACCTCGCGTCTCCTCGGCGAGGACCCAGCGATCAGGATTGCACCGGCCGGTTAGAATCTTTCCCGAAGGCCTCTGAGAAGGAAGGGCCGTATGGCGATCGTGGATCGGAAATGGTCGGCACTCCCGGTGCCGTACGCGATGGAGTATTCGGACCGGGCGCCCAAGGAGCGCTACTTCGACCCCGACTTCTACCAGATGGAAGTTGAGATGCTCTGGTCGCGGACCTGGCAGATGGCATGTCGACTCGAGGAGATCCCGCAGCCTCGCGATTTCGCCGAATACGAGATCCTCGATCAGTCGGTTGTCGTGGTCCGCACCGACGACATGGGCGTGCAGGCGTTCCAGAATGCCTGCCGGCACCGCGGCGTCAAGGTCGTCAAGGGTCGGGGTACATGCGAGGGCACCTTCATCTGCCCGTTCCACGGGTGGTGTTACGGCCCGGACGGCACCAACACCTTCGTCACACGGTCGAAGACGTTCGCCGAGCACAACCTGCAGCCCGCGGACCTCAATCTCACTCCCGTTCGGTGCGAGATGTGGGGCGGGTGCGCCTGGATCAACCTCGACCACGATGCCCCCCCACTGCGAGCGTGCATCGAACCGTTTGCCACTGTCATGGACGCGTGGAAGGTGGAGTCGCTGCGGACCGAGAAGTGGTTCGCCTGCCGCCTGCCCGTCAACTGGAAGCTCGCCGAAGAGGCGTTCATGGAGCAGTACCACGTCGTGGAGACGCATCCACAGCTGGTCATCACGGGGCGGGATGTGTCGCGCGCCGGCAGTACGACCGACCCCAGCGCGGTCATTGACGCAGAAATCCACTACCTCCGCACAATGAGCGAGGGCATGGACGGGATGGTGCACGCCGACGACGTCCGCGTCGCCGAAGGCCTGCGCGACGTGGAGCTGCCGGACGACCCGAACTTGGCCATCTCGACCTGGCTTCGCACGCTCAACGACGCCGTCGTGGGCTGGCACCGCGATCGGGGCAGCGACATCCCCGACCTCAACGATCTGGAGGCGCGCGGTCTCAACGAGCCGATGGGGTACTGCTTCCCTCACCACTTCATCCTGCCGATGTACAGCAGCGCATCCTCGTACCGCTTCCGCCCGTTGGGGCCCGAGGAGACCCTCATGGAGCTCTGGTCGCTCGCGCGCTTCCCGGAGGATCACGAGCCGGCGAGGCCCACGCCGCCAGAGGCGTGGGAGTACGACGATCCGCGCTGGCCGCCCATTCCCGCGCAGGACTTCTCGAACCTCCCACGACAGCAAAAAGGCCTGCACGCCAGGGGGTTCGAGTACATGCGCCTGTCCGAACGAGCGGAGGGGGGGATCTCGAACTTCGAAAGGTTGGTCGACGGATTCCTCGCCGGACTTCCCTACGAGAAGCTGCTCCCGGGGCTCGAGTCGGTCAACGTGAACCCGCTCGAGAGCCCGGTGGCCGACCTGGGCCTCTGAGGTCGCAGGCTGATGGAGAACGAGGAGAAGACGTGAAGAACATGTCCATATGAGCGCGGCACCGTCGTACGCCGAGGTGGCCGAGGGCGTGCGGGCCGCCCTTGCCGTGTACACCCAGGCGCTGGACGACGGCCGCACCGACGAGGTCGTCGCCACGTTCTGCCCCGACGGCGTCTGCGAGATACCGGGCATGGGCACCCACGAGGGCCACGAGGCTCTTCGGGCGGCCTACTCGAGATGGAAGCCGCGGCAGCCCCAGCGCCACCTCGTCGTCAACACCGTGGTCGGCGAGTGGAGTGACCGCGAAGCCACTGCGGTGAGCGACGTCGTCTTCTTGTTGTTGGAGGACTCGGGCTGGTCGGTCAAGCTCGTGGGTCGATACAACGACGTCCTTCACCACGACGACGGGACGTGGAGGTTTCACCGCCGCGCCGCCACCTTCGTGACCCAGCACCCGCCCCGTAAGGAGACACCATGAGCGACGCCACCATCGACGACGATGCCCTCGACTTCTTCCGAGGCAGCGAGGCCGTCGCCGACCCGTATCCCTACTTCGATTGGCTGCGCGCCCAGTGTCCGGTCCACCGCGAGCCGCAACACGGCGTGTACATGGTCACGGGATGGGAAGAAGCTTTTGCCGTGTACGCCGATGCCGACACGTTCTCGTCATGCAACTCGGTGACGGGGCCGTTCCCCGGTTTCCCCGTTCCCCTCGAGGGTCAGGACGACGTGAGCGGACTGATTGAGGAGCGCCGCCACGAGCTCCCTTTCAGCGACCAGATCATCACGATGGACCCACCCAAGCATCGTGATCACCGGCACCTGCTGATGCGGCAGCTGACGCCGAAGCGACTGAAGGAGAACGAGGATTTCGTGTGGCGGATCGCCGACCGGCAGATCGACGACTTTCTCGACCGCGGTGCGTGCGAATTCATCAGCGAGTACTGCAACCCGTTCACGCTGTTCGTCATCGCGGACCTCCTCGGCGTCCCCGAAGATGAGCACGACGAGTTCAGGCTGGCTTTGGCGCGACAGCCGGGTACCAACGCAGTCGGCAGCACCAAGAGCCAGATGTCACACAATCCCCTCGAGTGGCTCTACGAACGCTTCAGCCGCTACGTCGAGGATCGCCGGCGCGAGCCGCGTGACGACGTGCTCACTGCGCTGGCCACCACCAGGTTCCCCAACGGAGAGCTGCCCGAGGTCCTCGACGTCGTCCGCGTCGCCGCCAACGTCTTCGCCGCCGGACAGGAGACCACCGTACGGCTCCTCGGTGGCGCCCTGCAGCTCATTGCCGAGCGCCCCGACCTCCAGCAGCTCCTGCGCGAGCGGCGCGAGCTCATCCCCGACTTCGTCGAGGAGCAGCTCAGGATGGAGTCGCCGGTCAAAGGTGATTTCCGGCTGGCCCGGCGGCCGACGACGATCGGCGGGGTCGACATCCCCGCCGGTGTGACGTTGATGGTGCTCAACGGTGCTGCCAACCGCGATCCTCGCCGCTTCGAGAACCCGGCCGAATTCCGCGTCGACCGGGGCAATGCGCGCGAGCACCTTGCGTTCGGGCGGGGCGTGCACAGCTGCCCGGGCGGGTCACTTGCCCGGCTGGAGGCCCGCGTGAGCATCGAACGGCTCCTCGAGCGCACCGGAGAGATCCATCTCTCCGAAGAGCATCATGGACCGGCCGGAGCGCGCCGCTTCCAGTACGTGCCGACGTACATCCTCCGCGGCCTCACTCAGTTGCACCTGGAGTTCACCCCCTCCGGCGGACAGGTGTGATGCCGGAGGGATGGGGGATGGAGCGGAGGAGGATCAGATGATTTTCAACGTGGTCAGGCAGCCGGTGCGCGCCAATTACGCCGATGAGTTCCCGACGCTGATCGCGGAGTACATCGCGG
The DNA here is from genome assembly GCA_963787525.1 of uncultured Acidimicrobiaceae bacterium. GTDB lineage: Bacteria > Actinomycetota > Acidimicrobiia > Acidimicrobiales > RAAP-2 > Bog-473. The sequence goes on from CAWBDK010000003.1 coordinate 212,491, forward strand.
CATCACGGGCCGAACCGGGCAATCTCTTCTTCGACTGGTACCGGAGTGCCGATGATCCGAACCTGTGGATGCTGCTCGAGGGTTTCCGCGACGAGGCGGCCGGCAAGGCGCATGTGAGTTCTGACCACTTCAAGGCCGCCATGTCGGAGATGCCCCGACTTCTCGCCGCCGCCCCCGAGATCATCCACGTCGAGGTGCCAGGGGAGGGCTGGGACCGAGTGAGCGAAGGTTCGTGAACGCCGTACGCCGTACGCCGGCGCGGTGAGCGGCCTACGCCTCGAGGAGGTCGGGCTGGGTCGTCACGATCCAGTCGTAGAGCGGCTGGAAGGCCCGCCATCCTGCCATCGGCGGTCCAACCTGCCTGGCCGTTTTCTGCGCCTGATCGGGGGCGATGAGCACAGGAGTGCCGGCTGCCTCGGCGAGTAACTGGGCCTGGCAGGTGCGTTCCATCGTGATGAACCACCACGCCGCCTCGTCGACCGACGTCTGCCCCACGGTCAGCAGCCCGTGGTTCGACAGGATGATCGCTTTGTGCCCGCCGAGCGCATGGGCCAGACGCTTGCCTTCCTCGAGCTCGAGCACCGCTCCCGTGTAGTCGTCGAACAGCGTGTGATCGCCATAGAACGCGCATGAGTCCTGCGTCAGGGGATCGAGCAGCCGGCGAAGGGATGACCACGACTTGCCGTGGACCGAGTGTGCGTGTGCGGCGGCCATCACGTCGGGCCGCGCGGCATGGATTTGTGAGTGGATCGCGAATGCTGCTGCGTTCACGGGCCAGTTGCCATCGACGACCTCGCCGCGATCGTTGACGAGGATGAGGTCTCTGACCCGGATGAGCTTGAAGTTCATTCCGAGCGGGTTGACCCAGAAGTGGTCGAGCAGCTCGGGATCACGTGCGGTGATATGACCGGCGACCCCCTCATCGAACCCGAAATGTCCGAACAAGCGGAACGCAGCGGCGAGGCGTTGTTTACGGTGTCTGCGTTCGTCTTCGACGTTGTCGAACGCGGGGAACTGTGTCGGCAGACGGTCTGACGGCATGTTCTCATCCTAAGACAGGGTCGCAGGGAAGACAATGACGCGATCGAGCGCGACGCCGTCCGCGATCCAGCGCAGGACGGCGGTGTGCTGGAACTCGTTGAGCTCCGGCCAGCGCTCCATCAGATTGAGGACGCGTTCGACGGTCGACGTCGCGAGTGCGAAGTCACCGGCCGGTCGGTGCATGAGGCGCACGAACACTGCGTCGTCTCCGGAGATGAAGGTCGGGACGCCGAACACACTGAGACGATCAACGGCGCCCGGGGCCTGGACTCGACGCGTTCTCGCCCCGCTCGGGGGCCGATCCTTCGGTGGGTGTCCTAGGCGATCTGACCGAGTTGCCCGATCACCGTCTCACCGAATGCCGACAACGTGTCGGGTGGGGCGAAGTCGCAGAACCAGACATACACCCGCTCGATGCCGCGTGCGCACAGTGAGCCGAAGTAGTCGACGAGCTCAGTTGCTGTGCCGACGATGGGGGTGGGGCCGAAGCGCCGGTGCGCCGTCCGTTCGATGTCCTCGCGGTCGGCTCGAGGGAGGAACGAAGGCGACCTGCACCTGTAGCGAACAGCGCGCTGTGCCGGAGAACGGTCGCATCTCGTCCAGCTTGTCGACGATGCCGATGTGCACGTTCCACCAGTCCGCATGGGCGGCGACCAGCCGCATGGTTCCCTTGCCGGCGCCGCCGATGACGATCGGGATCTGCCCGAGAGGACGGGGCTGCTGCTGCGCGCCGTCAGGCGGAAGTGCTCACCTTCGTAGTCGAGCGTCTCACCACCCCAGAGCGCCCTGATGATCTCGAGAGACTCCTCGAGCCGGCTCAAGCGAGCCTCTCGGCACGGGTGAGCCAACGCCGAATGTCTCGAGCTCATCGGCAACGGATCCCCATCCGATTCCGAGCTCGAACCGTCCTCCGGAGGCGTGGTCGATTGAGACGGCCTCACGAGCCAGGACCGCCGGGTGCCGGAAGGAGTCGCAGAGGACGAGCGATCCGACACGAAGGCGGTCGGTCCGCCCGCCAGCCAGGCGCTGGTGATCATGGCCTCGAACATCGGGGAGCCCTCGGCTCCGGGAGGCGCCAGGTGGTCCATGGACGCAATGCCTCCGAAGCCGGCTGCTTCCGCCGCACGGGCGCGCTCGACCAGCTGGTCCATGGTCATCCGCATCTGCGGCAGGAAGACCCAGAATTCGAGCGTGCTCTTCACCGGCAGACTCCTCGTCGGAGACATCGGGCGCGTCGTGACCCGTCATTGCACGCGGCCCGAGCATCAGCAACCCAGAGCAATAGAGGCGTGAGCCATGTCTCCCGTGGAGGACGTCAGAATGGCAACGTGCCACACTAGGAACGGGACCACACGAGGTCACGTGGACCGGGCCGCGGACGGTACCGCCGGGGTCCGGGCCAAGATCATGGGCGAGAACGCCCTGAAGCCCATCGCATCGAGCTGGAGGCGCCGACATGGAGTCCATCGAGCACTGGGTCAATGGTCGGGTCAGCCCCGGTGTCTCCGGACGATCGGCGTCCCGTCTTCGACCCTGCGCTCGGCGTGCAGACCAAGACGGTCAGCCTGGCCTCGAGCGCGGAGGCCGACGCCGTGGTGCAGTGCGCCGTCGAGGCGGCGAGCGCGGTGGCGGGAGTCGCCGCTGGGTCAGCGCACCGACAAGCCTGTTCCGGTTGCGTGAGCTGATCGTGACCCACAGCGACGACCTGGCCAGGCTCGTCAGCGAGGAGCACGGCAAGGTGGTCAGCTGACGCCGCCGGCGAGGTGGCGCGGCGGACTCGAGTGTGTCGAGTTCGCCTGCGGCGTGCCCCAGTTGCTCAAGGGCTCCCACAGCTCGGAGGTGTCCAAGCGGGGTCGACGTCCACACGGTGCTCCAGCCGGTCGGGGTGGTCGCCGGGATCACTCCGTTCAACTTTCCGGTCATGGTGCCGCTGTGGATGACGGCGAACGCTCTGGCCTGCGGGAACGCGTTCATCCTGAAGCCCTCGGAGAAGGATCCCTCCCCGTCCCTGCTGCTGGCCCAGCTGGTGCAGCGATGCCGGGTTCCCCGACGGCGTCTTCAACGTGCTGCAGGGGGACGCCGAGGCGGTGGACGCCCTCCTGAGCCACCCCGGCGTCGACGCGGTCTCGTTCGTGGGGAGCACTCCCGTGGCGCGTCACATCTACGAGACCGGCACCCGCAACGGTAAGCGGGTGCAGGCTCTGGGCGGGGCCAAGAACCACATGGTCGTCATGCCCGATGCCGACGTCGACGGCCGCGGCCGACGCCGCGGTGTCGGCGGCCTACGGCTCGGCGGGGGAGCGGTGCATGGCGATCTCGGTCGTGGTCGCGGTCGGGTCCGGTGGCCGACGGGCTGGTCGATGCCATCGCGGCGAGGATCCCCGACGTCGTCGTCGGTCCCGGGAGCGATCCCGCGTCGATGATGGGGCCGCTCATCACCGGCGAGCACCGTGACCGCGTGACGTCCTACGTGGAGGGTGCCGCGGACGAGGGTGCCCGTGTCGTGGTCGACGGCTCCGCCGGACCCCGGTCGACGGGTTCTTCGTCGGCTGTTCGCTCATCGACGACGTCAAGCCGGGCATGCGGCTCTACGACGACGAGATCTTCGGGCCGGTTCTCGGGGTGGTGCGGGTTCCCAGCTTCGACGAGGCCGTGGCGCTCATCAACGCCAATCCCTACGGCAACGGCGTGGCCCTGTTCACCCGGGACGGTGGGACGGCCCGACGGTTCGAGCGCGAGGTCACCGTCGGCATGGTCGGCATCAACGTCCCGATCCCCGTGCCGGTGGCCTTCCACTCCTTCGGCGGCTGGAAGGCGTCGCTGTTCGGTGACTCGCCGATCTACGGCCCGAGGGCATCCGGTTCTACACGCGCCCGAAGGTGGTCACGTCGCGCTGGCCGGAGCCCACGGAGCGGCGCGCTCGATCTCGGGTTTCCCTCGACGCGGTAGCGGCGAAGCCCGAAGCAGGGGGTCCCTCTGCTGCGTCGCGACGGATGAGGCGGCCCACTGGTCATTGCCGCCCCGGGTCAACGGCTCAGGCCCGCCCGGAGTCCCAGTACTGCCGGAGACCGGCCAGCAGGTCCCGGCTCACCAACTCGATGCGGGGTCCGTCCGGGCTCCGGTGGTAGGCCCAGATCGGCGGTGCCGTCAGGGCGGACGCCGGTGGCCTCCACGGCATAGCCCCGGGTGGCGAGGAGGTCCCCGTCGGACGCCACGTCGTCGGACCAGTAGCCGACGTGGTGGACGCCCGACGTGGGCGCGGGGACCCACAGCGTCCCCGGCATGCTCTGAATCAGCTCGAGCCGTGGCACCGACACCGAGTAGGTGAACCGGAGGTCCAGCGTCATCTCGCCCGTGGGCAGGACGACCGGCGTCTGAATGTGCAGCTGAGGGCACCACTCGTAGCCGAACAGCTCGCTGAGGTCGACGAGGGCGGTGTCGAGATCGTCGACGACGATGCCGACGTGGAACTGGTCGGCCGCCCTCACGACGGCTCGATCACGACGCGGATGGCACCGCTCGCCCGGTCCGGCGGCGACCCGGAAGGCCTCGACGGCGTCCTCCACGCCGAACCGGTGCGTGATGACGGTCCGGGCGATCTCGGGCTCCTCTGCCAGCATGGCGGCCGCCTCCTCCATCTCCCGCACGCCGTCGTGCGCGCAGTACCCGAGCGATGGGATGAGGCGGGCCTCGCGGTTGAACAGGGGCATCCAGTCGAGCTGCACCGGGCCGAAGTGCACGCCGAGGACGACGATCGTCCCGCCGGGTGCCACGATCTCGCCGCAACGGGCCAGGCTCTCGAGGCTTCCCGCCGCCTCGACCACGACGTCGTAGGTGCCCCGCGCGCCGATCTGCGCCCCCAGGCGCTCACCGGCCTCGCTGTTGGTGCGGGTGGCGCGCCTCGAGCGCGACGTCCTCGACCGCCGAGCCGGCGGGCCCCGGCGACCGCCAGCAGACCGAGGGCACCGGCGCCGACCACGGCCACCCGGGTACCGGGCCCCGTGCCGGCCAGCCGCAGCGCGTGCCACGACACCGTCGTCGGCTCCACGATGCACGCGTCGCGCAGCTCGAGCCCCGCGGGGACGGGCACGAGCCGCGCCTCCGGCGCCCGGAACTGCTCGGCCATTCCGCCGTCGGCGCCGATGCCGAGCGCGCGTTGGCCGTGCGTCGGGCAGAGGTTGTAGGTGCCCCGGACACACTGGTCGCACTCCATACAGCCGTAGATCGCCTCGACCACCACGGGGGTGCCGTCCTCCCTGGTGCCGGCCAGCTCGTGGCCCAGCACGTTGGTGCTGCCGAACCGGATGTAGCTGAGGTCCGAGGCGCAGATGCTGGTCGCCTTCATGGCGAGGACCTCACCGGTGCCGGGTGGCTCGTCGACGTCGACGACGGCGACGCCCCCGTCCTGGCTCCGGACCGCCTTCATCGGCGCGACCGGATCGGGCGGAGGGGTGCGGCCGGATCGGAGGGGAGGTCGGCCTGCAGGCCCACCGTGTTCAGCACGGCCGCCATGCACTGGTAGCCACCGATCACGAAGAGGATCTCGAGGAGCTGGGCGGGATCGAAAGAGGCGCCCAATTCCCGCCAGCGTCTCGTCGCCCACGGCCGACCGCGTCGAGGATCTCGTCCGCCGCCGCCAGCAGCGCGCGCTCCTTGGGCGACCACAGCTCCGACGTCCGCCAGTGCGGGACGGCATCCACCTGCTCGCTCGTGAGACCGGCGTCGACCCCCATGCGGGCGTGCTGGACCCACTCGTAGCCCGAGCGAGTGAGCCACGCCACCCGCAGGATGAGGAGCTCACGGTCCACCGGCTCGAGGCGGGAGTCGGCGCCGGCCAGCATGCCGGTGAAGTGCATCCACGAGTCACCGAGCGGAACGTGCTGGGCGAACATCTCGAGCACGGCGGGCATCGGGGGCGCGTCCGGAGCGCCCGAGAGATAGAGCTCGGGCCGGCGGAGGTGCTGCAGCAACGCGCCGCGGGTTTCGTCGTCCCACTCGGCGAAGGGACCAGCGGCAGTCGCAGCTCTCCCGGGGGCGTCATCGGCCGACCTGGCCGGAGCGGGCCACCGCCGGGCGGTTGTGCCGAAGGCTCATCGGGTTCGTACCTCACAATGCTCCAGGGTCTCGGCGGCGAGGAGGACGGGTCGCTCGGCTCCGGATCGTCCCGCGACGCCGGCGTCCGTTGTCCTCCGTCCCACCACCCCGCGCCCGGGCCTGACGTCGGATGTTCTGACAGCGACACTAGTTCTCACGACGAACGGCATCGCCGACGACCCACGGACGATGTCGCCCGTCTGCATTGGGCGCGGACCCGACGTTTCCAATATGGTCCCCGCAGTCGCCTCGCGGTCGGAAGGAGCATTCGAGATGAGCAACGCGGCTCCCTATCGGGTGGTCCAGTGGGCGACCGGCAACATCGGGCTGCACTCGCTGCGGGCGGTGATCGACCATCCCGACCTCGAACTGGTCGGGCTCTACGTCTACTCCGACGCGAAGGCGGGGCGGGACGCCGGGGAGCTGTGCGGCACGGAGCCGATCGGCGTGGTGGCCACCCGCGACATCGGCGGACATCGTGGCGCTGAAGCCCGATTGCGTGCTCTACATGGCCGATCGGGCCGACATCGACGTCCTGTGCGAGCTCCTCGGAGTCGGGGATCAACGTGGTGGCGACGCGGAGTGAGTTCCAGCGGCCGGCGAGCATGGACCCCGAGGTCCGTGCCCGGCTGGAGGCCGCCTGTGCACGTGGGGGCGCCTCGCTCCACAGCACGGGGTCAAGTCCCGGCTTCATCACCGAGGCCCTGCCGCTGGTGCTGGCGTCGTTGCAGCGCAGGCTGGATCATCTCCTCATCGAGGAGTTCGCCGACATGTCGTCGCGCAACTCCCCGAGCTGATCTTCGAGCTCATGGGCTTCGGACGTGATCCGGCGAGCTTCGATCCCAGGGGCGTCGAGCTGCACGGGGGGGCCGCGTTCGCCGGATCGCTGGGTGTGGTCGCCGACGCCCTCTCGCTCCCGCTCGACGACGTGGTGGCGAGCGGCGAGGTGGCGGTGGCCCGCCAGGCCACGGAGGTCGCGGCGGGCAGGATCGAGGCCGGGACGATCGGCGCGCAGCGGATGCAGGTCACCGGGATGCGCAACGGGCAACCGCTGCTCACGTTCAGCGCCAACTGGTACCTCACCGACGGACGTGGAGCCGGGCTTGGGATCTCCGCGAGACGGGATGGCACGTCCTGGTCGATGGCGACACCCCCCTCGACATCGACATCCGCTTCCCGGTGCCGCCCGAGGAGTGGGCGGCGACGTCGCCCGGGTCTGACGGCGCACCGCCCGGTGAACGCCGTCCCCTACGTCTGTGCCGCCGAACCAGGGATCCGGACCTCCGTCGACCTTCCGCAGATCATCCCGACGCTGGGCTGACGGGGCGCGGAGCGGATCGCGGACGTGCACGCAGCCGGATCGGCCACCGTCGGCGTCGTCGTCGGGAACCCCAAGGCGCGCTCACGGACCCGCGACGTCGCCGAAGCGGTCGCGACCGCGGCCGCCGGCGCCGCGGGGCTGGCCGACGCCGCCCGCATGACCGTCGACCTGGCCGAGCTCGCCCCCTCGCTGTTCGACTGGTCCTCGCCCGAGGTGAAGGCCGCCGTGGACGGCATCGCCGCGTGCACGCTCGCCGTGGTGGCTTCTCCCACCTACAAGGCCAGCTACACCGGGCCTGTTGAAGTCGTTCCTCGACTGGTACGGCACCACCGGCCTCCGCGGCGTCACCGTGGTGCCCGTCATGGTCGGCGCCGGCGCCCCAGCACGCCCTCGCCGTCGAGGTCCACCTCCGGCCCGTCCTGCTCGAGATCGGTGCCACCCTGCCCACCCGCGGCCTGTACGTCACGGAGTCACAGCTCGGGGAGCCTCGACGAGGTGATCGGGGGGTGGCTGCAGGAGGCCGCCCCGCTTCTCGCGTCGCCTCGGTGGCCTGAGGGCTCCGCTTACCGCCCGGTCCACTCGGGTGGCCGCCGCTCCGCGAAGGCGCGCCGCGCCCTCCTGCGCGTCCTCGGAATGGAAGACGGCGTCCACCAGCTCGCGCTGCACCGGCCAGAGCTCGTCCTCGGGCCGGCCGGGAGCCAGGCGGAGCATGCGCTTGACCGCCTCGACGCCGAGGGGCGCATTGCGCGCGATCGGAGGCCGCCAGCTCGAGGGCCGCGTCGAGGGCACCGCCGGGCTCGGGCATCCGCACGATGAGCCCGTGGGCGAGCGCCGTCTCAGCCGTCATCGGCTCGCGCCGTCAGAGCGAGCTCGGCCACGACCGATTGGGGCAGGTGCCGCGGGAGGCGCAGGAGGGCGCCACCGCCCGGGAAGAGCCCGAAACGGACCTCGGGCGAGCCGAGCTGTGGCGCCCCTGGCGGCGACGAGGAGGTCCGCGATCAGCGCGAGCTCGAGCCCGCCGCCGACGCGCGACACCTTCGATGGCCGCGACGAGCGGCTTGCGGCAGCCGTTGCGGTAGATGTCGTCGATCCCCGTGGGCAGCCCCGACCGGGCGAAGGCCTTCAGGTCCATGCCGGCGCAGAAGGAACCGCCGGCTCCCGTGAGCACCCCGACCCGCAGTTCGTGGTCGGCGTCGAGCGTGGCGAGGGCGTCGAGCACGCCGAGCGACATGTCCGAGTCGATGGCGTTCTTGACCTCGGGGCGGTTCAGGGTGATGACGAGGACCCTGCCTGCGGTCGCCGTGAGGACGGCATCAGCCACGGCCGCGCTCCACCGACGCCCGGTCGGCGGTCGTCACGGCGTGAGCACCGGAAGCTTCTCCCATCCCCGCACGGTGGAGGTCCGCGCCTGCACGGCGTTGTCGTCGTCGACCTCCCACTCGGGGAACCGTTTGAGCAGTTCCTCCAAGCGCGATGCGCGCCTCGAGGCGGGCCAGGTGCGCACCCAGGCAGAAGTGGATCCCGTAGCCGAAGCTCAGGTGGCGCTGGGCCTTGCGATGGACGTCGAACCGGTCCGGGTCGGAGAACTGGCGCTCGTCCCGGTTGGCCGAGGCGTTGAGGAGCACCATGATGCTGCCCGCCGGGACGGTCTGGCCGTGGACCTCGACGTCGCCGGTCACGTAGCGGGCCTGGACGGGGGAGGGTGGCTCATAGCGGAGACACTCCTCAATGGCGTTCGGGATGAGCGCGGGGTCCTCGACGAGGTCCCTGCGTTGCTCCGGGTGGTCGGCCAGGAGCTTGCCCGCCCAGCCGATCAGGCGTGTGGTCGTCTCGTTGCCGGCTCCCGAGAGCAGGCCGATGTAGCCGAGGATCTCGTCCCGGGTCAGCGTGCGCACGGTCCCGGTCTCGTCGGTGAACTCTGCCGTGAGCAGCTCGGTCATGAGATCGTCGGAGGGGTGCTCGGCGCGCCATTCGATGTAGGCGGCGTAGTCCTCGCCGGCGCTGTCCCGCACGTCGAGGTCGGGCACGGGCATGACGCCCTCCTCGAGCCGGAGGCTGTCGTCGATGTGGTCGCGTGATCGCCTGCTGGTCCTCCTCGGGTATGCCCGAGGAGCATGCCGATGGTGCGCATCGGGAATCTCCGTGCCCAGGTCGGCGATGAAGTCGAAGCCGCCGGACCCGACGAGCGGGTCCAAGGTGCGTGCCGCGAAGGCGCGCACCTGCGGCTCAATGGCGGCCAGGCGCCGCGGCGTGAACACCCGGCTCAGGAGCCCGCGGTGCAGGTCGTGGTCGGGCGGGTCCTCGAAGATGAACATGCCGGGTGGCATCTCCATCCCCGCCTTGATGATCTCGAGGACCGAGCCCTTGGCCGAGCTGTAGGTCTGCCAGTCGACCAGGCAACGCTCGACGTCGTCGTACCGGCTCACGGCGTGGAACTCGTACTTCTCGTTGAAGTAGAGCGGCGCCTCGTCCCGCAGCCGCTTCCAGACCGGGTACGGGTCGGCGTCGATCTCGAAGTCGTAGGGGTCGTAGTACGGCGCCGGCGCGGTTGTGGCCATCTCGTCTCCCTTGCAGCGCTGGAGCGACCGGGTGCCCCCACCCGGCTCCTCGTGAGGTCGCCCTTCGAAAGTAACATTATTGTATGGCAAGAGGAGCGTTCTCAATGCGAGGCGGCGCGGCGCCGCAGCGGCGGCCATGAGACCGGACGACGCCGGGCGCGCCGCCCTGGCCCTCCATCCCCGCCATGCTCACCAGCGCCGAGGAGCGGTTCGCCGCCAGGACGGCCCTACGGGACGGGCAGACCAGCCCTGTCGTACGCGGAGCTGGCAAGGGCGGCACGTCGGATTCGGCGCCGCGCTGGTCGAGTCAGGGATCGAGCCCGGCGACCGGGTGTCGATCTGGTGCGGCAACTGCGCCGAATGGGTGATCGCCGTGCTCGGGCATCTTCTCGGCGGGCGCCGTGCTGGTCCCGGTGAACACGAGATTCAAGGGGGCCGAGGCGGCGGACATCCTCGGCCCGGAGCCGCGCCCGGGCGCTGGTGACGGTCACCGACTTCCTGGGCACCGACTACGTGGCCATGCTCGAGGGCGCCGGAATCCCCCTCCCGGCACTCGAGACGATCGTCGTCCCCGTCGGGGCTCGCGAGGGCGCCGGCCGCTGGGCTGGGCGGACTTCGTTGGCCCGGGCGACGCCCGCGGCCCTGGCCGAGGTGGCGCGCCGCAGCGCGGCGCTCGGGACCGGACGATCCGTCGGACATCCTGTTCACCTCGGGGACGACCGGCGTCCCCAAGGGCGTCGTGATGACCCACGGCCGGACGCTGACGCGTGGCCACCGACTGGGTCGCCATGACCGGCCTCACCGCCGGCGACATCTATCTCAGGTGAATCCGTACTTCCACATGTTCGGCCTCAAGGCCGGGATCCTCGCCTCGGTCGCCAGCGGCGCCACGATGCTGCCCGAGCCGGTGTTCGACACCGACCGCGTGCTCTCGCGGGTGGCGGCGGAGCATGTGACCGTGCTGCCCGGGCCCCCGACGCTGTACCAGGCCATCCTCGAGCACCCGGCGCGGGACCGCACACGACCTCTCGAGCCTGCGCGTCGCGGTGACGGGGGCCGCCGACATCCCGGTCGAGCTGATCCGACGGGTGCACGACGAGCTGCCGTTCTCGAGGATCGTCACCGGCTACGGGCTCACCGAAGGCGGCACCGCCTGCGCGACGTCCGAAGGGGACGACGCGGAGGCCATCGCCACCACGGTGGGCCGGCCGCGGCCGGGTTTCGAGGTGCGCATCGTCGACGACGACCGCGACGTCGATGCCGGCGAAGCGGGCGAGGTCCTGCTCGCGCGGAAGCAGCATCATGGCGGGCTACCTGGACGATCCCGAGGAGACGGCCAAGGTGCTGTCCGCCGACGGGTGGCTGCGTACCGGCGACCTCGGGGTGCTCGACGACGCCGGCCGCCTGCGCATCGTCGGCCGGGTCAAGGACATGTTCATCGTCGGCGGGTTCAACGCGTATCCCGCCGAGATCGAGAACGCCCTCCTGCGCCATCCCGCGGTGACCGCAGGCTGCCGTGATCGGCATCCCCGACGCAGCGACTCGGCGAGGTCGGCATGGCCTTCGTCGTCGTGGCGGAGCCGGTCTCGGGAGACGAGATCATCGAATGGAGCCGTGGCCAGATGGCGAACTACAAGGTCCCCCGGGTGGTGGAGGTCGTGGACGAGCTCCCCGTCAACGCCACCGGGAAGGTGGTGAAGGACACCCTCCGCCAGCGGGCGGCCTCCGGCCGGCCGGGGGGCACGGTCTCGTGACAGCCGCCGAGTCCCGCCGGCCTTTCGTCGCTGGGCGGCCTCCGCGTCGTGGAGCTCGGCGTGTGGGTCGCGGCGCCCTCGGTCGGCGCGCTGCTGGCGGACTGGGGTGCGGATGTCATCAAGGTGGAGCCGCCGACCGGCGACCCCATGCGGAGCGCCTTCGGCTCCATCGGGGTCGGCGAGGACTTCCCGAACCCGGCGTTCGCACAGGACAACCGCGGCAAGCGCAGCATCGTCCTGGAGCTGCGCCGCGAGGAGGACCGCCGGCAGTTCGAGCAACTGCTGGCGACGGCGGACGTCTTCTTGAGCAACCTGCGTCCCGATGCGCTCGACGGGTTGGGTCTGGAGCCGGCGAGCACGGTCGCCCGGCATCCCCGCCTCGTCTACTGCAGCGTCAGCGGGTACGGGCTGCGGGGCGACGACCGGAACCGGCCGGCCTACGACATCGGCGCCTTCTGGGCCCGGTCGGGCCTGTCCGTCCAGCTCGCCAACAGCGAAGGCGTCCCGCTCAACGCCCGTGGTGGCATCGGCGACCACATCACCGGCCTCGCCGCCCTGTCGGGGATCCTGGCGGCGGTGCTCGAGCAGCGCCAGACGGGCCGCGGCCGTGTCGTCGAGGTGTCGCTGCTCCGGACCGGGACCTACGTCCTCGGATGGGACCTGAGCCTGCAGGCCACGCTGGGCAAGGTCGCGGGGGCCGAGGCGCGGGAGTCCAATCAGACCCCTCTCATGAACTCCTACCGCACGAAGGACGGCCGCTGGTTCTTCTTCATGGGGCTCGAGGCGGACCGCCACATCGACGCCGTGTGCCGCGCCCTGGGCCGTCCGGACCTGCGCGCCGACCCGCGCTTCGCCGACGCCAGGGCCATCCGGCGCAACCGCAGGGAGGTGATCGCCATCCTCGACGACATCATCGCCGAGCTGCCCCTCGACGCCTGGGCGGAGCGCCTGGACGCGCGAGGGTGTGTGGTGGGCGCCGGCGCAGGGGCCGGCCGACGTCCTGGCGGACCCCCAGCTGGCTTCGAACGACGGCTTCCTGGAGCTGCGGAACGAGTCCGGGGACGCGCCCGGGCGGTCCGTCAACGGGCCCGTCACCTTCTCCGATGTCCCGGCGCGGCCCGCCGCGCCGGCGCCGCGGCTCGGTGAGCACACCGACGAGGTGCTGGCGGAGATGGCGCAGGCGACGCGAGGCGGGTGGGGGCGCTCAGGCCTGACCGCGGGCGCGGGCCAACAGGCCGCGGGCGATGACGAGGCGCTGGATCTCGTTGGTCCCCTCGCCGATGACCATCAGCGGCGCATCGCGGTAGAAGCGCTCGACGGGGAACTCGGTCGTGTAGCCGACCCCGCCGAGGATGCGCATGGCCTCGGTGCTGAGCTCGAGCGCGGTCTCGCTGGCGAACAGCTTCGCCATGCCGGCCTCGACGTCGCAGCGCAAGCCCTGCGCCCTGCGCTCGGCGGCGTTGACGCGTGAGCAGCCGGGCAGCCTCCAGGCGCGTCGCCATGTCGGCCAGCTTCAGCTGGATCGCCTGGTGCTCGCCGATGACCTTGCCCATGGTCTCGCGTTGCAGGCTGTAGGTCGAGCGCGGCGTCGAAGGCCGCCCGCGCCACGCCGGTGGCCCGGGCGGCGATGTTGATCCGGCCCACCTCGAGCACGCCGAGGATCTGGGGCAGGCCACGGCCGGCCTCGCCGATCAGGTTGGCGGCGGGGATGCGGTGGTCGGCGTAGGCCATCTCGACCGTCTCGACGCCGCGGTAGCCGAGCTTGCCCACGTGCTTGCTCACCGAGATCCCCTCGAAGGCCGGGCCCGGCTCCTTCTCGACGATGAAGGCGGAGATGCCCTCCTCCGCCCGCGCCGCCAGCGCGACGATCGCCGCCCGCTCCCCGTTGGTGACCCAGGCCTTGGCGCCGTTGAGGACGTACTCGTCACCGTCCCGTTGGGCGCGGCACGAGATGTTGCGGGTGTCGCTGCCGGCATCGGGCTCGGACAGCGAGAGGGCGCCCCGGCGCTCGCCCGTCGCCATGGTGGGGAGCCATCGCTGCTTCTGCTCCTCGTTCCCGTGCGCCAGGATCAGCGTGGCGGCCATGGTGTGGGTGTTGACGATGCCGGTCAGGCTCATCCAGCCGTAGGCCAGCTCCTCGATCACGCCGATGTACGTCAGCAGGTCGAGGCCGAGACCGCCGTAGGCCTCGGGGATGGTGATGCCGAAGAGTCCCATCTCGCGCATGTGGCCGACGATCTCGGTGGGAAAGGTGTCCGTTCGTTCGAGGTCGGCCGCCACCGGGATAACCTCGCGCTGGACGAACCGCCGCACCGTCTCGATGATCTCGGAGCGGACGGCCTCGTCGACCCCTCCGCCGTCCCCGCCCGTCACCGGCCCACCCCGTCGCACCCGTACGCGATCGCCTCGCTCACGGCGGTAACCATACCCTCCGTTCGTGTTGACGCTGAATCTCAATTCAGAGAAGAATGTTTCCCGATGGCAACGGGCCTCATGCACAGCGGGCTCGAGTCGGCGGCCACCCGGTTCCCCGACCATCCCGCCGTGCTGGCGGGCGACGACTGCTGGACGTACGCCGACCTCGACCGGGCCGGCAACGCCATGGCGCGGCATCTCGTCGCGCGCGGCGTCGGCCCGGGTGACCGCGTGGCGGTGATGACGTCGAACCGTCCCGAGTTCGTCGCCACCATGCACGCGGTGAGCAAGATCGGGGCCGCCCCGGTGCTGCTGAACCCGGCCTGGAAGGCGCTCGAGGTCGAGACCGCGGTCGGGCTCACGACACCCCGCTACGCCGTGGCGGACGGTCCCGGCGCCGACCTGCTGGCAGCGCACCTCGGTGGCGAGGCCGTCCTCGATCTCGACGCCGGCGCCGCCGCGGCCGTGGTCGACCGCACGAGCACCGTGCCGCCGCTGCGTGGCGGACCTCGACGAGTCCGACGACGCCGTCTTCGTGTTCAGCTCCGGCACGACGGACCGGCCCAAGGCGGTGCGCCACACCCACGGGTCCATCACTCTCTCGACGGCGCACTGGTGCCTCGCGCTCGGCCTGGGCCACGACGACCGGTTCCAGGTGGCGACGCCGCCGTCGCACATCCTGGGGCTGTTGAACCTGCTGGCCGCCGCCGCGGCCGGTGCCACCGTCCGTCTGCACCGGCGGTTCGACCTCGACGAGGAGCTCCGCTGCATCGAGACAGAGCGGATGACGCTCGAGATGGCGGTGGCCCCGATCGCGCTGGCCCTGGCCAACCACCCCCGGCTGGAGGCGTACGACCTCTCGTCTCTGCGCTACATCATGTGGGGCGCCACGCCGGTGACCGCAGCCGTGGCGCGGACGGTGACGGAGCGGACGGGCGTCGAGTGGCTCCCGGCCTACGGCACCAGCGAGGTGCCGGTGATCGCCGCCAACCCGGTCGGGGAGCCCGCGGCCTGGCGGCTCGACTCGGCCGGGCTGCCGATCGGCGACGTGGCCCTGCGCGTGGTCGACCTCGACACCGGGGAGGTCCTGCCTCCGGGCGGCAGCGGGGAGGTCCAGGTCCGGAGCGCCTCGGCCATGGCCGGGTACCTGCCCGACGAGGCCACGGCCGACGCGTTCAGCGACGGCTGGTACCGCACCGGCGACGTCGGCTGGCTGGAGCCCGACGGGATGGGTCCACCTGACCGACCGCTGCAAGGAGATGATCAAGGTGAGCGGGTTCCAGGTGGCGCCGGCCGAGATAGAAGCCGTCCTGCACGGCCACCCGGCCGTGGTCGACTGCGCGGTGTTCGGCGTGGCGGACGCGCGCGGCGGGCGAGGTCCCCGTCGCCGCGGTGCAGCTCGCGCCGGGCTCCGAGGTGACGGCGGACGAGCTGCAGCGCCTCGTGGGCGACACGCTGGCGGGGTACAAGCGCCTGCGCCAGGTGGTGATCGTCGACCACATCCCGAGGACGCCGTCGGGCAAGGTGCTCCGTCGCACCCTGCGGGACGAGTGGCGCCCCACCGTTGCGCCGGCGACGACGGGGGGCTGAGTGGACGTCCGGCTCTCGCCCGAGCAGGTCGCGCTGCGCGATGCCGCGGTGCAGGTCGTCGACCGCCTGGGCGTGCACACCGTCGCCGAGCTCGACGACACCGAGCGCGCCGCCAAGCTGGACGCCGCGGTGGCGGCATCGGGCTGGCGGGAGTTGCGCACGCGCGACCGACGACGGGAGCCCCTGGGCCTCCGCGGTGGAGGTCGCGGTGGTCGCGGAGGAGCTCGGCCGGGGGCTGGCCGACGCCGCCTTCCTCGGCCCGACGCTGGCGGCGGACCTGCGCCGCCTGGCGGGTGCTCCGCCCGCCGCCGGGCCCGAGACCGTGGCCCTGGCCGCCGGCCTGGCGCGGCCCGCCGAGGCCGCGGCGGGCCGTGTCGAGACCGGGGTGATCGCGCTCGATGCCCGCGCCGCCGTGTCCGCGTTGGTGCTCGTCCCCGACGGGGACGGGTACGCACTGGGTGAGGTCGCGATCGGAACCCCCGACGTGGGCGTCGACCTGACCCGGCCGTCGGGGACCTGGCGCGCACCGGGCCCGGTTGCCGCGGTGGAGGGGCAGACCCACCCGCTCGGCCGCCACGACGTGGCGTCGGTGCACAGCCTCGGCCTGGCCACCACCTGCGCGGACCTCGTCGGCGTGATGCGGGGCGCCCTCGAGCCTCGCGTGGACTACGCCCGGACGCGCCGGCAGTACGACGCCCCCATCGGATCCTTCCAGGCGGTCCAGCACCTCCTGGCCGACGCCTACGTCGCCATGGAGGGCTCGCGGAGCATCGCCCTCCATGCGGCATGGGCGGTGGACGCGCTGCCGGCCTCCCGAGGCGCTCGCCGCCGCGTCGGCTGCCAAGGCCTACTGCGCCCGGGCCGCCCGCTCGGTCTGCGAGACGGCCATTCAGGTGCACGGCGGGATCGGCAACACCTGGGAGTGCCTCGCCCACGTCTTCCTGCGCCGGGCGCTTCTCTCGGGCGAGGTGCTCGGAGGCGTCGGCGCCAGCCTCGAGCGCGTCCTGGCCGCCCACGACGTCGGAGGCGACGATGGACTTCGGTGACTCCGACGAGGAGTCGGCCTTCCGCCTGCGGTTGCGGGCGTGGCTGAGCGACAACAACCCGGGCCTCCCCCCTTCCTCGACCGCCGACGAGTACTGGGACGGACAGGCGGCCTGGCACCAGACGCTCTACGACGCCGGGTTCTTCGGCCTGTCGTGGCCGACGGAAGCCGGGGGCCACGGCCTGCCGAGCGTCTACGAGGTCATCCTCGACGAGGAGCTCATCGCCGCCGGCGCACCGCCGCGCCCGAGCGTGGGCTACCTGGTGCAGGGGATCCTGCGGCACGGGAACGAGGACGTGCGCCGCCGATTCCTGCCCGGCCTGGTCAGCGGACGGGAGCGGTGGTGCCAGGGCTTCAGCGAGCCCGACGCCGGCTCCGACCTGGCCTCGCTCCGCACGCGGGCCGTGCGGGACGGGTCCGAGTACGTCATCACCGGCCACAAGGTGTGGACGAGCTATTCGGACGCGGCCGACTGGTGTCTCGTCCTGGCCCGGACCGATCCCGATGTGCCGAAGCACCGCGGCATCTCCGCCTTCGTCGTCCCGATGGGACAGCCGGCCGTCGAGCAACGTCCGCTCCGTATGATCAACGGCATCACGCGCGAGTTCGGAGAGGTGCTCTTCGACGGCGCCCGGGTCGACGCGGCCAACATGATCGGCGAGCCCGGCGAGGGGTGGCGCCTGGCCATGACGGTGGTCAGCCACGAGCGCGAGCCGGGCGAGCTCGGGTACGTCGCCCGCTACGGCAAGCTCGTCAACGAGCTGGTCCACGTCGTCGAGGAGCGGCCGTCGGCCTTCGGGTCCGAAGCGCGGCGCGACCTGGCGTGGGCCCTCGTCGAGGCCGAGATGCTGCGCTGCCACGTGAGCCGCCGGCTGTCCGAACGCCTCGACGGCCTGTCCCACGGGCCCGAGGGGTCCGTCGACAAGCTGCTCATGACCGGGGTCGAGCAGGCCGTGGGCCATGCCGCGCTCTCGGTCGGGGGGGCGGTCCGGGCGGACGGGGACGACACCTGGCTCAAGGTGTACCTCTACAGCCGGGCGCAGAGCGTCATGGGCGGCACGTCACAGATACAGCGCAACCTCATCGCCAGCCGAATACTGGAGCTACCGACATCATGAGCACGTACGACCTCCCCGACGAGCTGCAGGTGCGCTCGGACGGCCCGGTCCGGGTCATCACGCTGAACCGGCCCGACGACCTCAACGCCACCAACCACGTCCTCCACGCGGGGCTGGCCTCGCTGTTCCCCCAACTCGACGCCGACGACGAGGCGCGGGTGGCGGTGATCACGGGCGCCGGGCGGGCCTTCTCGGCCGGCGGGGACTTCGACTACATCGACGAGCTGTCCAAGGATGCCGAGCTGCGGCACCTCTCGCTCACCCACGGCCGGCAGATCGTGACCGGGATGGTGGCGTGCCGGCTGCCGATCATCGCCGCGGTGAACGGTCCGGCGGTGGGGCTCGGCTGCAGCCTCGTCGCCCTCTCGGACATCGTGTTCATGGCGGAGAGCGCGCACCTGGCCGACCCGCACGTGCTGGTCGGGCTCGTCGCGGCGGATGGCGGGCCCGTGGTGTGGCCGCTGCTCACCAGCCTGCAGCTGGCCAAGGAGTACGCGCTGACGGGGGATCGCATCCCGGCGGAGCGGGCGGCGGCCATCGGCCTGGTCAACCACGTGTGTGCCGACGACGAGGTGATGGATCAGGCCATGGCCTGTGCGCAGCGGATCGCCCGGCTGCCCAAGGGGGCCGTCGAGGACACCAAGCGGGTCATCAACATCCAGCTGGAGCGGGCGGTCCTGGCCTCGCTCGACTTCGCCCTGAGTGCGGAGGACCGGTCGTTCACGACGCCGGAGCTCCGCGCCAACATCGAGCGCATGCGCAAGAAGGCGTGAGCGAGGGGCTCAGGCGTCGGGCGCGGGCTCGGTTCGCACGACCACGATGAAAAGGGGAGCGATGGCAGACGGCGCAGGACGGCAGATGGCGCTGGTGGGGTTCATGCAGGCCGGGAACGCCACCGTCTACGCCGGCTCGTGGCGCCACCCCGCCACCGAGCACGGGTTCCTGACGGCGGGCTACTACGAGAAGCTGGCCCGGACGCTCGAGGAGGGGTGCTTCGACCTCATGTTCTTCGACGACCGCCTGGCCATGCCCGGGATCTACGGCGGGTCCGTGGCCGAGGCGGTGCGCACCGGGGCGCGGCCGGTCAAGCTCGACCTCAGCATCGTGCTGGGGATCTGCGCCGCGGTCGACGAGCCGGATCGGGCTCGGGGCCACCTACTCGACGACGTACTACACGCCCTTCCATGTCGCCCGGACCTTCGCCACGCTCGACCACGTCTCGGGCGGGCGGGCCGCCTGGAACGTCGTCACGTCGGTGAACGACAGCGAGGCGCAGAACTACGGGGTGAAGGAGGCGCTTCCCCACGACGCGCGCTACGACCGCGCCGACGAGTTCCTCGAGGCGACGACCGGCTTGTGGGACAGCTGGGAGGACGACGCGCTGGTGCTGGACCGCGAGACGCCGCTGTTCGCCGATCCCGCCAAGGTGCACGAGCTCGACTACGAGGGCGACTGGTTCTCGGTGCGGGGCCCGCTCACGGTCCCCCGCTGCCCGCAGGGCCGGCCCGTGCTGCTGCAGGCCGGATCGTCCGGCCGGGGCCGGGAGTTCGCGGCGCGCTGGGCCGAGCTGATCTTCACGGGTGACCCCGGCATCGACATCGCCCGCGCGCACTACAAGGACCAGAAGGAGAAGATCGGCGAGCGCGGCCGCGATCCCGAGAGCCGTCAAGATGCTCCCGATGGCCTACACGGTCGTGGGCGAGTCGAAGGCCCACGCCGAGGAGCGCGAGCAGCTCTTCCTGAACGACCTCGTCGACCCCATGGCCTCGCTGACGCTGCTGTCCGAGTTGATGAACTACGACTTCTCCGGTCTGTCGCTCGACGCGCCCATCACCGACGAGCTGATCGAGTCCGTGTCGGGCATCCGCGGCCTGGTCCAGAACATCAAGGCCCACATCGGCGGCGACACGGTGACCCTGGGGGACCTGGCGGGGCACCGCGCCACCCTGCTGCAGGGCCCGCGCTTCGTGGGCACCGGACCCGACATCGCCGACCAGATGGAGGAGTGGTTCGGCGGCGGTGCCTGTGACGGGTTCGTGATCGCCGCCACCCATTCGCCGGGCGCCTACGAGGACGTCGTCCGTCTGGTCGTGCCCGAGCTCCAGCGGCGCGGCCTGTTCCGCGAGCGCTACACCGGCTCGACGTTGCGCGAGCACCTCGGGCTGGCGCGCCCGGCCGCCGTCCCGCATGGCTGAATCCCCTGCGCCCGATCGCCCGCTGCGCGGCATCCGGGTGATCGACGCCGCCACGCTCGCGGCCGGGCCCATGGTGGCCACCGCGCTGGGCGAGTTCGGCGCCGAGGTCATCAAGGTGGAGCAGCCGGGCGCCGGAGACCCCCTCCGGACCTGGGGCCATCAGAAGGACGGCGTCGGCCTGTTCTGGAAGAGCATGGGCCGCAACAAGCGCTGCGTGACGCTCGACCTCCGGGCGGCCGAGGGCCAGGAGCTGTTCCACCGGCTGCTCGCGCGTGAGCGACGTCGTGGTGGTGAACAACCGCCCGAGCGCCCTGGCCCGCTGGGGCCTCGACTACGAGTCGGTCCACCGGGCGCACCCGCGCCTGATCATGCTGCACATCAGCGGCTACGGCGGCGGCGGGCCGGCGAGCGACCGGCCGGGCTTCGGCACGCTGGCCGAGGCGATGAGCGGGTTCGCCCACGTGACCGGCCAGCCCGACGGGCCACCGACCCTGCCACCGTTCTTCCTGGCCGACGGGGTGGCGTCGCAGTCGGCCACCTTCGCCGTCATGATGGCGCTGTACCACCGCGACCTGCACGGCGGCGGCGGGCAGCTGGTCGACGTGAACCTGGTCGAGCCCCTCGCCCGCCTCATCGAGACGTCCACGCTGGCCTACAGCCACCTCGGCCTCGTCCCCGGCCGCGTGGGGAACCGGCTCGACGCCAGCGCGCCGCGCAACGCCTACCGCACGGCGGACGGCCGATGGGTGGCGATCTCGAGTGCATCGCCGAACATCGTGGTGCGGCTCTACCGCGCCGTCGGCCGGCCCGACCTGGCGGAGGACCCCGACTACGTCGACCCCGTCCGGCGCCAGGCGCACGGCGACGAGATCGACGAGGTCGTCGCGCGCTGGATCCGCGAGCGGACCTGGACGAGGTCATGGCCGTCTTCGAGCGCGCCGAGGTGGCGGCGGCCCCGATCTACGACGCGGCGCAGCTGCTCGCCGACGAGCACCTGCGTGCCCGCGGCTCCTTCGTCGAGGTGGACGACCCGGACCTCGGGACCATGACGGTCCAGGCGCCCGTCGCCCGGCTGAGCGAGACGCCGGGTCGGATCGAGCACCTCGGCCGTGCGCTGGGGGCGGACAACGACGCCGTCTACGGTGACCTCCTGGGCATCGACGCCGAGCGACTGGACGCCCTGCGGGCGGCCGGCACCATCTGAGCGATCACATCCCGGACGAGAGGAGGACCCGTGCGCGCACCCCGAGCCCGGCGCTCCGAGCTGGCCACGCCGGCCAGCAGCGAGCGCATGTGCGAGAAGGCGCCGTCCTCGGGTGCCGATCTCGTGTTCCTCGACCTCGAGGACGCCTGCGCCCCGGCGGTGAAGGAGTCCGCCCGCGCCATCGCGGTCGGCGCGCTCACGGGCCTGGACTGGGGGACGACGGTGCGGGCGGTGCGGGTGAACGGCATCGAGACGCCGTGGTGCCACGGGGACATCATCGAGATCGTCACCGGGGCCCGCGACGCGCTCGACGTGCTGATCGTCCCGAAGGTGCGCACGGCCCGCGACGTCTGGTGGGTCGACGTGCTGCTGGCCCAGCTCGAGGCGAAGTTGGGGCTCACCCGCCCGATCGGGCTGGAGGTGCTGATCGAAGAGGCGGAGGGACTGGCCAACGCGCTCGAGATCGCGCAGGCGAGCGCCCGGCTCGAGGCACTCATCTTCGGCGCCGGGGACCTCTCGGCCTCCCTCCACGCCCGCGTCGACGGCAACTTCGACCCGGTCGTCCCCTACCCGGGCGACTTCTGGCACTTCGCCCGCGTGCAGGTGCTCACCGCGGCGCGGGCCGGCCATGATCGACGCCGTCGACGCGCCGTTCCCCGCCTACCAGGACCCCGAGGGCTACCGGCGCTCGGCGCTGCAGGCGAGCGCGCTCGGCTTCGACGGCAAGTGGGCCATCCACCCCGGCCAGGTGCCGATCGCCAACGAGGTGTTCTCGCCGACACCCGAGGAGGTGGAGGAGGCCCGGGCGGCGATGGAGACCTACCGCGCCTCGGAGGCGGGTGGCGTGGGCGCCATCGGCCGCGACGGCAAGCTGGTCGACGCCGCCCACATGCGGCTGGCGGCCAACACGCTGCACAAGGCGACGCTCGCCGGGCGGCGCCGCTACCTAGCGCTCGGGCGAGCCGGAGAGCCTGGGTCCAGCCGGTCTGACCCGGCCATGCCCCGCTGGCGGCGGGCACGGGGTCCGGAAGCGGAAACGCTCTTCTCATTCACTGAGAGGCATGATATCGTAGCGGCGCAATCCGCTCAGGACGACCGGAACGAGAGGACCCGCCGATGGCACGTTGGCCCAAGCCCGCCGAGGGGAGCTGGACCGAGCACTTCGAGCTCGGCACCGAGCCCATCTCCTACGAGGACTCCATCTCACCGGAGTTCTACGAGCTCGAGCGCGAGGCCATCTTCAAGCGCGCCTGGTTGAACGTCGGCCGGGTGGAGCAGCTGCCGCGCAACGGCAGCTACTTCACGAAGGAGCTCGCCGTCGCCAAGACGTCCGTCGTCATCGTGCGGGACAAGGAAGGTCAGGTGCGGGCCTTCCACAACGTCTGCCGCCACCGCGGCAACAAGCTGGTCTGGAACGACAACCCGAGGGAGGAGACGAGCGGCATCGCCCGCCAGTTCGTCTGCAAGTACCACGGGTGGCGTTACGACCTCGACGGCTCGAACACCTTCGTCCAGCAGGAGCAGGAGTTCTTCGACTTCGACCGGGCCGACTACGGCCTCGTCCCCGTGCACTGCGACGTGTGGGCCGGTTTCATCTTCGTCAACCTGGCCAAGGGGGAGCCGGAGCAGAACCTGCGCGACTTCCTCGGACCGATGGTCACCAAGCTCGAGAACTACCCGTTCGCCGAGCAGAGCGAGCGGTGGTTCTACCGCGCCACGGTGAAGAGCAACTGGAAGCTCTACATGGACGCCTTCCAGGAGTTCTACCACGCACCCGTGTTGCACGCGAAGCAGTCGCCGCCGGACTGGTCGACGGCCGCACAGCAGTCCGGATTCGAGGCGCCGGCCTACAAGATCGACGGCCCGCATCGCCTGGTGAGCACCGCCGGCATCCACCCGTGGAACCTGCCGCCCAACATGGTCAAGCCGATCGACATGCTCACCCGCAGCGGGTTGTTCGGCCCGTGGGACATGCCCGACCTCAACTTCGACCAGAAGGACGCGGGCATCAACCCGGCCGGGTGCGACCCGTGGGGGCTCGACTCCTTCCAGCTGTTCCCGAACTTCACCATTCTCGTCTGGGGCCAGAACTGGTACCTGACGTACCACTACTGGCCGACCTCGCACAACGAGCACGTCTTCGAAGGCACGCTGTACTTCGTGCCGGCGAAGACGGCCCGGGAGCGGGTGGCCCACGAGAACGCGGGCGTCACGTTCAAGGAGTTCGGCCTCCAAGATGCCAACACGCTCGAGGCGACCCAGACCATGCTCGAGTCCCGCGTGCTCGAGCGGTTCCCGCTGATGGACCAGGAGGTGCTGTGCCGCCACCTGCACAAGGTGACGGCCGAGTGGGTGGACGACTACATGAAGCAGCAAGTGGAGGTATGACGCAGATGGCCGAGACCCTGTTGCCGCCGGAGTTCTCCGACCTGGAGCCCTTTGCCGGCACCTGGTGCCTGGCGAGCGAGCGCGAGCGCTTTGCGAAGCGGATGGCCAGCACCATGGTCGAGATGCAGGCGTTCTACGACGCCATCATGCCCAGGGCCGAGGAGGCCATGTCGTACCTCGACGAACTCCCCCTCGACGACCTGCCCGACGACGCGCTGAACCTCCTCCACCTCCTGTACTCCATGGTGATGGTCTCGTTCCCGGTCGAGTGCTGGGGGCAGCCCCACGTGCCGGACACCGGCGCCGCCTACCTGGACTTGCTGGTCGAGCCGAGCCCCTGAACCCGTCCGCTGTCGTTGTGACGCGAGGGATCTCGTCCTAGCCCACCACGGCCAGCACCGCGGACGCCGACGTGATGGCGCGGTCGTTGTTGCCCTCGTCGTGGAGGAGCAGGCGGACGCCGATCGAACCACCCGGCGCGCGGTAGGCGGTGCCATCGACCCGGAACGGGCCGACCTTGCCGCGGGCGAGGAACATCACGTGCCAGCTCTGGACCTGCAGCCGCCGGGTGCCGGCCTCCTCGGCGGCGAGGTCGATCGCCGCCGTCTCGAGGACGACGTGCTGGGGCCCGATGTGCAGCGCGGCATCGGGCGACGCGAGCTCCACCCTGAGCTCGGGCAGCACCCAATGGCCGTCGGCCCGCCGTGAGGCCCCGAAGACCTCCCACAGGGGCGGCAGATCCGGCGAGTCCTCCACCACGAGGGCCGAGTCCTCGACGTCCATCCGCTCGAGGCCCTCTGGGGGCGTCCCGATGGAGGCGCCCTGCCCGTCGATGAAGGCGATGACGCGGTCGCGGTTGTTCGGCGTCGACGATGAGGCAGCGGCCGTAGCCCATGGTGCGGCCCTGGTGGATGAGTCCGGAGTCGAGGACCTCGATCGTCTGGACGTCGAACCCCGGGTCGAGGATCTGCACCGAGGCGATCACCGGATTCGGCACGGCGTCCATGTCGGCCTGGCAGCCTTCCGGAGACGAGATGGCCAGCGGGGCCACCATGATGCCGCCCGCCTCGTTGCGCATGTCGTGGCGGATCCGCACAGTGTTGTCGACGGGACCGAGGTTCATCGACGCGTGCGAGCGACCGATGTACCGGTAGCTGAGGAGCCCTGTCCAGCGCCGTTGGAGCTCGGCCCGGTAGGCCTCGGTGTCGCCCGCGAGCTCCCGGATGTCACGCATGTCCTCGGTCATCCGACCACTCTGCCACCCGCGGCGCAGGGTGTCGTCAGAGGGGTCCGCTCACATCGCCTCGTACTCGACGATCACCGAATCGGCCCGACGGCAGGCTCTGGCAGGTGAGGACCCAGCCTTCCTCCACCTCCTCGGGTGTCAGCGCGTTGTTCGCCCGCATCCTGACCGACCCCTCCTTCAGGAATGCCATGCAGGTGGCGCAGTTGCCGGCCTCGCAGGAGAAGGGAGGGCGCAGGCCACCGCGGCGTGCCGTCTCGAGCAGCGTGTCACCCGGCTGGTAGGCGACCACCGTCTTCTTGCCCCCGAGGATGACGGTGACCTCGCCGGGCACCCCGCCTGCGGCGGGCGCCTCGAGAGACGGGTCGAGGATCAGCGCGTCCGTCTTCTCCTGCTGCTGCACGAGGAAACGCTCAATGAAGATGTGGTCCCGTTCGACACCGAGGCCCTGCAGGGCCGACTCGACGACGTCCATGAACGGGCCCGGCCCGCAGATGTAGAAGTCGCCGTCGAGGTCCTCCCCGACGAACTCGGTGATGGCCGGCTCTGTCGAGAAGCCGACCTCGGCGTCGAAGTGGTGGCGGACCTCCAGTCGGTCTGGTTGGTGATCGCACAGGGAGTTGAGCGCGGCGTCGAAAATGACCGAGTCGCGGTCACGGTTGGCGTACAGGAGCCGGACGCGGCGCCGGGTGGTCGCTAGCACGTTCTTGGTGATGGACATGACCGGCGTGATCCCGCTACCGCCGCAGAAGGCGAGCACGGCGCGTTCCGTGTCCTGGGGGCAGAACACACCGGCGGGCCGGGTGACCTCCACCACGTCGCCCTCCGAGAGGTTGTCGAGGAACCAGTTGGAGACGAGGCCTCCGGGGACCCGCTTCACGGTGACGGTCAGATCGTCGTCGGTCTGGGGTGCGCTCGACATCGAATAGGACCGCAGTTGTTCGGTCCCGTCGAGGTGGACGCGGAACGTGCAGAACTGACCCGGCGTGTAGCGGAACGTCTCCCGCAGGGCGCCCGTGACGTCGAGCACGAACGAGCTGGCCTGGTCGGTCTCCCGCACGACCCGCTTGACCCGCAGCTTGTGATAGCCGTGATCCCGGAGGACGGGGTCGTGGTCGCTCACCGCGACGAGCGGTCTAGGTGGGGGTGGGCCACGCCACCGACTTGGTCTCGAGGTACTGATCGAACCCCGCGAGCCCGTTCTGCCGGCCGATCCCGCTGTGCTTGTAGCCGCCGAACGGGATGTCCGCCTGCCCGATCGGCATGCCGCCGTTGACGGCGAACGTTCCCGTGCGGACCCGCTCGGCCACGCGCAGCGAGCGCTCCAGCGACCCGGAGAAGACGCCACCGGAGAGCCCGTACACGCTGTCGTTGGCGATCCGCACGGCGTCGTCGTCGTCCTCGAAGGGGATGGCCACCAGTACCGGCCCGAAGATCTCCTCCTGGGCGATCGTCATGGAGTTGTCGACGTCGGTGAAGAGGGTCGGCTCCACGTACCATCCCTTGGGGTAGTCCGCCGGGCGGCCGCCGCCCAGGGCCAGGGTCGCGCCCTCGGCGACGCCTTTCTCGATGTAGCCCAGCACGCGCGTCCGCTGCGTGGCCGAGATGACCGGACCCATGAGGACGTCGGGCCGCTGTGGATCGCCGTAGGCCACCGAGGAGAGCGTCGCCTTGAGGATCTCGACACCTTCTTCGTAACGCGAACGGGGGAGGAGCATGCGGGTCTGAATGGCGCACCCCTGTCCGGCATGGAAGCAGACCGCGATTCCGGACGGGACCGAGGTCGTGAAATCGGCGTCGTCGAGCACGATGGTCGCCGACTTGCCACCCAGCTCGAGGAAGACGCGTTTGAGGGTCGCACCGCCCTTCTCCATGATCCGCTTGCCGACCGCGGTCGAACCCGTGAACGAAATCAGATCGACCTTGGGCGACAGCGTGAGCTCCTCACCGACGAGGTGGTCGGAGGAGGTCACGACGTTGAGGACGCCGGGCGGGAAGTCGGTCTGCTCGGCGACGAGGCGGCCCAGGCGGGTCGCGTTCCACGGCGTGTCCGGTGCCGGCTTGAGGATCACCGTGTTGCCGGTGGCGAGGGCCTGCCCGAGCTTGTTCAGCGTCACCTCGACCGGGAAGTTCCACGGCACGATGGCGCCCACCACGCCGACCGGCTCCTTCCATACCTGGCGCGTGTTGGCCGTGCCCCGGCGGTCGACCACCTCGGGGAGGTCGGTCTTCCACTCGAACTCCCCAATCAGCTTGGTGGGGTAGCGGAGCGCGGCCCCGAGTGGGATGTCCAGCTGGTTGGCATGGGTGGTCATGCGGGGGCATCCCACTTCGAGGATGAGCTCCTCGCGCAGCTCCTCCTGCTCCTTCTCCAACGCGTCCTGCAGCTGGGAGAGGCAGCGCGTGCGGACGTCGCGGTCGGTCGACCAGGTGGTCTCGTCGAAGGCGCGCCGGTGCCGCGTCGATGGCCCGGCCCATTTCGGCCGCCGAGGCGTCCGCGACCTGTCCGAGGACCTCCTCGGTGGCGGGGTTGACGTTGTCGAACGTCCTGCCCGAGTCGGACCCGATGAGCTCGCCGTCGACGAGCATCCTCTCTTCGTGGCCGGTCGCCCTCGTCATTGCCCACCTCTGTGTCTCTGAGGTCTCTCGCCGGGTGGAAACCTCGTTATCAAAAAGTGGGATCAGCATAATCGAGCGACCGCCTGCCGTCCCACGGGCGACGGGTCGGCGTGGTCAGAGACGGGTCGGGGCGGTCACAGCGGGAAGGTGGCGGGCAGCGTGCCGCTCGCCAGGACGTCGGCCCCGAGCTGCGTCGTGAGCACGCTTCCCGCGCCGAGGAGCTGGTCGAGCACGATGGTCCGGCGGATGTAGCGGTGCAGCGGATGCTCGGTGGTGAAGCCGATGCCGGCGAGCACCTGCTGGGCGTGGCGGGCGACCGTGCGGGCCGATCGCCCGCCCAGGCCCTTGGCCATGGCCGCCGTGACGGCGGACGGGTCCTCCCAGGCGGCCGTGAGCAGCGCCGCGGCGGCCTCGATCGCCACCATGCTCTCCGCCAGCCGGTGGCGAACGGCTTGGAAGGAGCTGATCGGCCGGCCGAACTGAATGCGCTCCAGTGCGTGCTGGCGCGCCAGCTCCAGCATCGCCCGTGCCGCGCCGACCAGTTCGTGGGCCAGGGCCAGCTGCCCCAGGGCCAGCGCGGTCCCCCAGTCGACCACGGCGGCTCCGGGGGGCGCGGCGCCGCCGACGTCGAACCCACCCGTGACCTCGACGAGGCCCAGCGCCGGATCGAGGCCGCGCACCGGCCGCAGCGCGAGGGCTCCCGCGCCGACCTCGAACGCCGTCGTGCCGTCGCCCGTCGTGGCCACGACGAGCGCGGTGTCGGATCGGGCCAGCGCTGCAGTGCCGAGCCCGTGGACCGAGCACCTGTCGCCTCCCAGGCCGCCCGGCGCACCGCCGTGTCGGAGCGGGGGCAGGACGACCCCGATGCTCCTGGCGTCCTCGACGCCGAGCGCAGCCGCCAACAGCAGGTCGAGCGCCGACGAGGTGACGTTCGCCGCCCCCTGGCTCTCGAAGAGCACCGAGACAGCGCTGTGCCGGTCGGCCTCGAGCGCGTCCCGCCAGCCGAGGTCGTCGAGGGCGCCGTCGAGCGCCTCGCCGCTGAACGATTCCGTGGCGCGTCCGATCCCGCTCTCGAAGAGCGCGAGCTCCGCCGCTTCCATCAGCGGTCGTCTCCGAGGTTGAGGAGCCGGCGGGCGATGATGTTGCGCTGGATCTCGGCGCTGCCGCCGTAGATCGTCGCCGCACGCGAATAGAGGAACTCGTTGCGCCAGCGTTCGCTGACCGGGTCGTCCCCGAGCACGACCTGTGCTCCGAGCCCCTCGGCGACGAGATCGAACAGGACCTGCTCGGCGCTCGCCAGGAGCACCTTGTCGATGGACGTCTCGGCCCCTAGGGTCTCGCCGGCGGCGAGGCGGCGCTGCGTGGCCCGGGACCTGGCCCGGAAAGCCGACACCAACTCCGTCACCTCGCCGACGGCCGCCGGGTCGAGCGCCCCGTCCGGAGCAGACGACACCAGCTGCTCCAGTCGCCGCTGCAGGTAGGCCGCACGGTGCCAGAGCGCAGTGCTCCGTTCATAGGGGAGGAGGTCCATGGCGATCGACCAGCCGCGGTCCACCTCGCCGAGGAGGCGGTCCAGCGGGACCGCGACGTCGTCGTAGAAGACCTCACAGAACTCGGCGACACCGTGCATCGTCTCGATGGGCCGGACGCTGATGCCGGGGCTGTCCATGTCGACGAACAGCGCCGTGATCCCGCGGTGCGCCGACTCGGGCGTTCCCGTCCGGGTGAGGAGCACGCACCGTTGGGCGTACTGGGCCAGGCTCGTCCACACCTTCTGACCGTTCACCAGCCAGCCGTGGTCCGTCGGGGTCGCTCGGCAGGCGAGGGAGGACAGGTTGCTCCCCGTGCCCGGCTCCGAGAACCCCTGGCACCAGATCTCCTCGCCCCGCAGGAGCCGGGGCACCATGGCGGCCGCCAGCGCCTCGGGCGCGTAGCTGATCATCGTTGGGGCCAGCACCTCGGGCAAGGAGTAGATGCCGGGCTCGACCAGGCCCCTGGCTGTCAGCACCTCGCCGAGGTAGGCGCGGAACAAGTTGGAGCCCCCCAGACCGCCGACGCGCTCGGGCCACCCCATGCGGGTGAAGCCGGCGTCGTAGCCCAGGCGCATGACCTTGCGCAGCTGCAGCATCTGCTGGTCCAAGGTGCCGATGCCCTCGAACACGGGCGCAAGGACATCCTCGTGTTCGTCCAGCCATGTGTCGACGGCCGCCTTGAAGTCTTCGAGCTCCATCGGGCGAGGTCCTATTCGCTCGGCCCTTTCGATGGCGAGGGCCGCCTCGGATCGTGCGGCTTGCCGGAGTCGCGGGCCCCGCTCCGGCGGAGGAAGGTCATCGCCCGGGTCTCGAGGCGCCACCCCTGCTCGGTCCGGCGATAGGTGTCGGCGTACCAGCCGATGCGCATGTCGTGGGTGGTTTGGTCCACGAAGCAGAGCGGCTGGGAGCCGGTGCCCGTGTCACCCTGCAGGTCGAGGACGGGCGTCCCGGTTAGGAAGAGGCCCTTGGGTGCGGCCGCCACCAGTGCCGGGAAGTCCTCGAGGGTGTAGGTCGTGCCGAATGCGCTGTAGGTTCCGTCTGGCGTGAACACCTCCATCACCGCGTCGATGTCGTCCTGGGTCATGCCGACGGCATAGCGGGCGAGCACCTGCTGGAGCTCGATGACGTCGGCGATGTGCGGCTCGTCCATGGCTGTCGTGGCGTCCCCCTGCGTCGTGGGCGTCCGATGAGGACCCGAGCCACGATAACAGCATTCTCCAAAACTGTAATTGCCTGTCCACCTGCCTCGACGGCTCACCGGGTCCGGGTGACCGGGCAGGGTCCGCCCAAGGCGAAGGGGCCCCGCGGAAGGCTCTTTGTACATTTACTTCTCTGGGACACCGAGCCCGGGGAGAGTCATGCTCTCAAATACAGCGAACCAGATACACTGACCCGATGTCCGCCGAGATCCCCGCCGAGACGCCGACCGGCGACGCGCCGCTGCGTCGGCGTGACCTCGCGGTCGCCCGCTCCCTCGACTCGGCCCGGGTGCGCAGTGAGGGACGGGTGCAGCGTTTCCTCGACGCCGGGTTCGAGCTTCTGGCCAGCGCCGAGTCCGGCAAGGAGTTCACGGTCCAGGAGGTGGTCGACCGCTCCGGGCAGTCGTTGCGCAGCTTCTACCAGTACTTCGCGGGCAAGCACGAACTGCTCCTTGCCCTGTTCGACGAGGCGATCCGCTCGACGACGGACCGCCTCGAGGAGGCGCTGTCCGAGGAGAGCGGGGCCCGCGACCGGCTGCGCCGTTTCGTCACGGAGTACTACCGCATGTGCCTGCCTGCCCCCAAGGGACGGACCTCCAAGAACAACCCCACGCCGGTCATGGCGGAGTTCTGCCACCAGCTCCTCACGACACACCAGGCCGAAGCCTCGCGCGCCTTCGTGCCGCTCATGACCCTGTTCGAGAAGGTCCTCGCCGATGCCGCCGAGGCGGGCGTGGTGCGCCCCGGCTTCGAGCACGAGGACACCGCGGGCGTCATCTTGTCGACGATCATGTTCAACGCGGCCTACGCGTCGACCATCAGCGGCACGCAGCCCCGGGACGGAGCGCAGGCCGCTCAGGGGATGTGGGAGCTCGTCGCGGGTGGCATCGTGACCCCCGGCGGCGCCTGACCCCTGAACCGGCGCCGACCACGAGTCGAGGGTCGCGACAGGGAGTCCCGATCCCCGGTTGGCGTCTGTCATCGGGCGGCACTTGCAGCGGCGGCCGCGTCCGCATAGGCAGCACGGACGGCCGACCGGTCCACCCGTTCGTCGGGTTCGACGACGTCGCCCCTACCCAAGCTCCACGTCTCGGTGACTGAGGAGAAGTCGCACCCCGAGACGACGGCCGCCGCCTGGATGGCGGCCCCCCCGGCAACGAGCTCCTCGTCGGCGGGCACCCGCAAGGCGCGACCCGTCAGGTCGGCCACGACGCGGCGGTACGCGGCGCTGCGCGCCGCGCCGCCGATCAGGAACACGCGACCGTCGGCGGCAGGTGGACCCAGGGCATCGGCCGCCGCCAGGAGGTTGCAGACCACGCCCTCGACCGCGGCGCGGGCAAGTTGGGCCGGCGTCACGTCGGTGCGGATGCCGCGCGAGCAGGCCGGTCGCGTCGGGGCGGTTCGGCGTTCGCTCACCGTCGAGGTAGGGGACGAGCACGAGCCCGCCCGCGCCGGCCGGAGCGGTCAGGGCCAGCTCGTCGAACTGATCGCGGTCGACGCCGAGCAGGCGGGCCAGCGCATCGGTGACCCTGGTCGCGTTCATGGTGCACACCAGTGGCAGGTACCGGCCCGTTGCGTCGGCGAATCCCGCGACGGTGCCGGTCGCGTCCGACGTCGGCGTGTCGCTGACGGTGAACGCCGTCCCGCTCGTGCCGAGGCTCAGAGCGAGGTCCCCGGGGCGGAGGCCGAGGCCCAGGGCGGCGGCCATGTTGTCCCCCGTCCCCGGCCCGATCACGGCTCCCGCGGCCGACCACTCCCCGGCGACGATGTCGGGTCCGAGCACCTCGGGCACCATGCCCTCCCAATCCAGCGCAGGGTCGACCAGGGCGAGCACGTCGTTGCGGTAGCGCGACTCACGCGGTGACCAGTACCCGGTTCCCGAGGCGTCGCCACGGTCTGTTGTCCGCCGCCCCGTCAGCCTGAACGTGAGCCAGTCGTGCGGGAGCATCACGGCGGCGGTCCGGCGCAGGACCTCGGGCTCGTGGCGCCGCAGCCAGTGCAGCTTGGTGACGGTGAAACTGGGCACAGGAACGCTGCCGCAGGCTTCGGCCCAACCGGCGGGGCCTCCGGGCATCGCGGTGAGCAGCGTCTCGGCGTCGGGCGCGGACTCGGTGTCGTTCCACAACTTGGCCGGCCGCAGCACCTCGCCCTCATGGTCGAGGACGACGAGCCCGTGCTGCTGCGCGGCCACGGCCACGGCGGCTGGACGGTGCGCGTCGGGCACGCCGGCCTGGGCGCAAGCGGAACGGAAGGCTGCCTCCCAGTCGCGAGGGTGTTGCTCGCTGCGCGGCGGTGTGGAGGTGGGATGGGGTGCCCGTCCGGACGCGACGACGACGCCGGTGTCGAGATCGTGAACCCGGACCTTGCACGCAGACGTGGACGAGTCGACCCCGACCACGAGCGGCACTAACGCGCTCCGAGGAGCAACTCGGTGACGAGCTGGTCGAGTCGCTCGTGCCCGTAGCCCTGCGCCGCCAGAGCTTCTTCGTCGTAGTCGGACGAGAGGATCTCGTCGAGGCCACCGGCCGGCGCGGTGCGTTCGTGCAACTCGGCGGCCTTGGCGTACCGGAGAGCCTGCTCGATCTCGGGATCGTCACGGAAGCGGCGAGCCTTCTCGGCCAGGATCAGGTAGGTCCGCATGCACCCGCGGGCGAATTGCCAGACTCCCTCGGCGTCCTCCGTCCTGTACGGGTGCGCATCGAAGTGCCGCATGCCGTCCCACCCGGCGTCCTCGAGCAGCTTCACCACATAGAAGGCGTCGCGGATCCCCTCCGAACCGAAGCGGAAGTCCTGGTCGAATTTTCCGATCCGCTGCGCATTGAGGTCGATGTGGAACAGCTTGCCGTGCCACAGGGTCTGCGCCACGGCGTGCGAGAACGAGAGCCCGCTCATCGTCTCGTGCGCGAACTCGGGGTTCAGCCCGACCATTTCGGGCCATTCGAGCTCTCCGATGAAGGCGAGAGCGTGCCCGACGGTGGGCAACAGGATGTCGCCACGGGGCTCGTTCGGCTTGGGTTCGAGGGCGATCCGAAGGCCCAAGCCACGGGTGCGCACGTGCTCACAGCAGAGGTCGACTGCCTCTTTGTAGCGGTCGAGCGCCCCTCGGATGTCCTTGGCCGCATCGGCCTCCACGCCCTCGCGCCCGCCCCACATCACGTGGACCTCAGCACCGAGATCGGCGCCGAGGTCCATCGACTCGCACGTCTTCCTCACGGCAAAGCGGCGGATGGCGGGGTCATTGGCGGTAAAGGCGCCCTCCTTGAAGACGGGGCGCCAGAACAGGTTCGTCGTGGTCATCGGGACCTTCATGCCGGTCTCTTCGAGGACGTGGCGGAAACGCTTGAGGATGGTCTGTCGCTCCGTCGGTGAGGCGCCGTACGGCACCAGGTCGTTGTCATGGAAGGACACGCCGTAGGCGCCCAGGTCGGACAGACGTTGCACCGCCTCGACGGGATCGAGGTCCGCTCGGACGACGTTGCCGAAGGGGTCGCGACCCGGGTTGCCCACGGTCCAGAGGCCGAACGTGAACTTGTGCTCGGGGCGGGGAGTGTACGGATCGGTCATGGCTCTTCCTCCTCATCCGCCGGGCTCCGGCTGCCGGCGGCGACAGCGAGGCGGAGGCACGTGCCCTCGCTGAGGGACCGGATCGCACCGAAGATAGCGTTCTCGCGACGGGGACGGAGGGTGCACAGGGGAGGCGAGATGATCCGTTGGGGCGTGATCGGGCCGGGCGCCATCGCAGCGGGCTTTGCCGAGGCGATGCGGTTGGTCGAGGACGGCGAGATCGTCGCCGTGGCGTCCCGCACGCCAGAGCGGGCGGAGAACTTCGGAGACCGCTTCGGCATCCCCACCCGCTACGGCGACTACGGCGCGCTGGCCGAGGATCCGCACGTCGATGTGGTGTACGTCGCAACGCCCCAGTCGCGCCACGAGGCCGACACCGC
Organism: uncultured Acidimicrobiaceae bacterium; assembly: GCA_963787525.1. Classification (GTDB taxonomy): domain Bacteria; phylum Actinomycetota; class Acidimicrobiia; order Acidimicrobiales; family RAAP-2; genus Bog-473. Next base: position 246,751 of record CAWBDK010000003.1, read on the forward strand.
CGCGCTCCTGCAGGCGGGCAAGCACGTGCTGTGCGAGAAGCCGTTCGCGCTCAACGCGGCAACAGGCGCGTCGGATGGTGGACGAAGCCCGCCGCCGGGGCCTCTTCCTGATGGAGGCCATCTGGAGCCGATTCCTCCCCAGCTACCGAGTGCTCGTCGACGTGGTCGGTGAAGGGCGCATCGGCGAGCCGCTCCTCGTCGAGGCCGACTTCGGCATCCGCAGGTCCATCGATCCCGACAACCGGCTCTTCAGGCTGGACCTGGGCGGTGGTGGACTCTTGGACCTCGGGATCTATCCCATACAGCTGTGCTCGCTCATGCTCGGCTACCCCGAGGGCGCGGTGGCGGAAGGTGTCCTCGGTGAGACCGGGGTGGACGAGCAGGTCGCCGCGGTACTGCGACACCCGGGGGGCAAGCTCGGCGCCGTCAAAGCCGCGCTGCGCGTGGCCCTGACCTGCACGGCGCGGATATCGGGCAGCGATGGTCACATCGACATCCCGGCGTTCATGCACTGTCCGACTGCCATCACCGTGTCGTCAGCCGGCGGCCTCGAGCGCATCGATGCGTCCTACGAGGGGAACGGGTTGCGCTTCGAGATCGAGGAGGTGCAGCGCCGGGTGGCCGCGGGGCAGAAGGAGAGTCCGGTGATGTCGCTCGACGAGACGATCGTCTTGGCCTCCACGCTCGACGCCATCCGGGAGCAGATCGGTCTGGTCTTCCCCGGTGAGTGAAGCCAGAGGACGTCGGCGGACTTCTACCGCAACCGGTAGAGGACCTCGCCCGCGTCGTGCACGACGAGTGCTCCGGAATCGGCGGCCCATGCTGCGAGGTCGACCGCGGCGGGGTCGAGATAGTGGAGGTTCGCGCCCGTCACGACGTCCTCGGGGATGCCCGTGGCGAGCGTGACGTGCACCCGCTGACGCTCACCGTGCACGGGGTCGTAGGTCCCGGCACCGAAGAGGTGCGTGGAATGGGCCAACTCACCGCGCGGATGGTCCCGGTACTCATCCCAGTGGGCGAGAAAGAAGTCGCGGCAGTGGTACCCGAGCCCGGCCTGATCCGGGTGCATGGCCGCGATCTCGGTGATGTGCGGTGCGTAGAGGACCACCTCACCGCCGTCGGCCACCACCGGTTCGACCTTGTAGAAGCCTTTGGCTCCGGTCCAAAGGTCCGCGTACCGCGCCGGCACGAGCGAGAGCACACGCTGGGACCGGCGCCGCCAGGTACTCGATGTGCGTCTCCGCCGCGATCTCGGCCGCGGCCGCCCACGCTTCGCCGGGAGCGCCGAAGGAGAGGGAGTGGAGACCCCCCGTGCCGTGGTCGACCACTGCGCAGAACGCGTGCCGCTCTCCGGGCACCAGGGCCGAGGCGGCATCAATCAGGGCACGGACCGGGGTGACCCCCCGCGTGCCGATGATGGACCGGCTCGTGATCAGCGCGCCCAGCCAGTGGGTGATGTCGATCAGCTCCTGACCCGACAACCCCGGGAAGAGATACTTGTTGCCCCCGGAGAATCCCGACCACTTCGTGCGGGAGGACGGGCCCGATGATGATCGTGACGTCGCTGTCCGGCACCAGCCGGTTGATGCGGACGTCAACGGCTTCAACGAGAAGTCCCTCCGAAAGCGCCGAGACTGTCTCCGCGCTCAAGCGCCCAACGGAGGCATAGGTGGTGTCCGTCCACCACTCGTGGTTGACGACGTCGAGGTGGGTCGCCCCCACCATGGCTCTGATCGCGGCCTCCGACATGGGAGCGTGGGTCCCCAGCGCGACCACCGCGGTGCACGAGCGCACTCGCCCCCGCACGGCCGACTCCACCGCGGCCAGGAGCAGCGGGAGTGGGCACGTTCTGGTGGCGTCGGGAATCACCAGGCAGAGGGAGCGGCCGCCGAGTTCGAGGTCGTCGAGGCAGTCTGCGATGAACGCGCGCACGGTCGCGTCATTGAGCACTTCGTGACCACTGCCGATCGTGATGTTCACGTGGCCGGTGCGCCCGATCCTTGGTTCAGCCCACTTTGCGCAGCGCCGGCGCCACGGAGGCGAGGAACTCGCGGGTTCGCTCGGCTGAGGCCTTGATCTGGTCGCGCCCCTCGCCGAGGGCAACGATGCGAGCGTTGAAGTCCGTGAGGCCGGCGTCGGCGAAGCGGCGCAACCGCTTCTCCATGGAGGCCTCGCTGCCGCAGACCAGAACGTCGCCGATGGAGCGCGCGTCCCCGTGCTCCATCAGGCGCACGTAATTGGGCGAGGCCTCGACCTCGCTGAGAGTGCGATTGGTCCGCTCCACGGCGGCGTCGACCTCGTCGTCGCGGCACAGGCAGACCGGCACCCCGGCCAAGATGCGTGGCGCGGGCCGACCGGCCGCTTCGGCCGCCTTCGAGATGGTCGGGACCACATGCGACGCGATCGTGCGCTCGTCGGCCAGCCACAGGGTGGTGCCGGCGGCTCGTGTGCCGGCCAGCTGCAACATGACCGGGCCGAGGGCGGCGATCATGACCGGCGTCGGTGTGATGTCGGTGACGTCGAGGCGGTTGTGGATGCTGAAGAGCTCGTTCTCCACCTCGACCAGCCCCGGCCCGCTCAGCGCCTGGTCCAAGACGTCGAGGTAGCAGCGCATGGTCGTGGCCTGGCGCTCATAAGGCAGACCGAGCATGTCTGCGATGATCCAGTGGTGTGACACTCCGAGTCCGAGCGTGAAGCGGCCTTGGCACACCGCCTGGGTGGAGAGAGCCTGTTGGGCCAAGACGATGGGGTGGCGAGGCTGGAGGGGCACGATGGCCGTCCCGACCTCGATGCGCGACGTGGCCCCCCCGATGAGGGTGGCGGCCGTCATGACGTCGAACTCGTCGGGGATCTGCGGAGTCCACACCGAATCCAGGCCGGCTTCGTCCGCCCAGCGGGCGTCCGCTTGGAGCTTGTCCACCTTGGTGGCGTAACGACCCCGATCGGCGCTCACCTGCAGACCGATGCGCATCTGCGGCTCCTTTCAGGCGGGAAACGAGGTTCTCATTTTTGAGAACTTGAGATATCGCTGTGTGCTAAGGACAGTTGACAACAATATGCACCCTCAATAACATTTGCCCACTCTACCGGCACCATTTCGCGCCGGCAGCGTCGAAGTGTCCGCCACCCTGATCGGGCCGATGGGTGGCCCGACGACGGGTGGGGTGGGGCGACGAGCCTCGCCCTGATGGGAGAGGCTGCACGCATGGGAGTCCGGCATGGCACGAGGCGGTCCTAGATGAGCCGGGTCGCCGTGGTCACCGGTGGCGGCTCCGGCATGGGCCGGGCGATCTGCCGCCACCTGGGGGACCAGGGGCACCGGATCGGGGTGTTGGACGTCAACGCCGACGGCGCCGGCGACGTGGCACTCGAGCTCCAGGCCGCCGGCATCGCCGCGCGTGCCGTGCCGGTCGACGTGAGCGTGCGGGCCGCCGTCGACGCCGCACTCGACGAGGTCCGGGCCACCTTCGGGCCGGTGGAGATCATGGTCACCAGCGCGGGGATCGAAGGGTTCGAGTCCTTCCTCGACATCAGCGCGGAGTCGTGGGACCGGATGATGGCGGTCAACCTCACCGGCACGTTCCACTGCCTGCAGGCCGTGGTGCCCGACATGGTGGCCACCGGATGGGGTCGCATCGTGACGATCTCGTCCTCGTCCGCGCAATCGGGCACGCGCCGGATGGCGCACTACGTCGCCTCCAAGGGCGGCGTCATCGCGTTGACCAAGGCGTTGGCCCTCGACCTGGCGTCGAGCGGCATCACCGTGAACACGATCCCACCCGGCGTGATCGACACGCCGATGATGCGGCGACCGATCGAGTCGGGCGCGATGGCGAGCATGGAACAGGTGTTGGCCCGGGCACCGATGGGCCGGGCGGGGACGCCGGACGACATCGCGGCGGCGTGCGCCTTCTTGTGCTCCGATGGTGCCGGTTACATCACCGGCCAGCTCATCGGGGTGAACGGCGGCTGGTACCTGTGACCGTGGGCACGATCACCACGAGGAAGCTGGGCAACGTCGGGGCGGAGGTCATCGGAGTCGAATCCGAACAGCTGCTGAAGGACCAGACGCTGCCGGCCGCGTGCATGGGGGCGCTCGGACTGCACGGGGTCCTCGTATTCCACGCGCTGCACATCGACGACGACACCCAGATCGCGTTCTCCAAGATGCTCGACGACGTCGGGAAGGCCGAACCGGCGGAATCGCCTCGGATCTACCTGGTCTCGCTCGATCCGACCAAGTCGCACACGGCGGCGTACACGCGCGGGACGTTCTATTGGCATATCGACGGCGCGCAGGACGACGTCCCGACGAAGGCGACGACCTTGAGCGCGCACGTGATCGCGGCCACCGGTGGTGAGACGGAGTTCGCCAGCACCTACGCGGCCTACGACGACCTGACCGCCGCCGAGAAGGAACGGTGCGAGGGACTCCGAGTCCTGCACACCTTCGAGTCCTCGCAGCGCCTGGTGAACCCCGACCCCTCGCCCGAGGAGCTGGCGCGCTGGCGGGAGAAGCCCGACAAGGAGCACCCGCTGGTCTGGCGACACCGGTCCGGCCGGTGCTCGCTCGTCATCGGCGCCACGGCGTCGCACGTCGTCGGCATGGATCGGGACGAGGGTAGGGCGCTCCTCGCCGACCTGCTGGAGCGGGCGACGACGCCGGATCGTGTCTACCGGCATGAGTGGGCCGTCGGGGACCTGGTCATCTGGGATAACACCGGCGTGATGCACCGCGCCTGTCCCTATGACCCGTCGTCCGCCCGCGAGATGCACCGTACGTCCATGAGTGGTGACGAGCCGATCCGTTAGGAGAATCCGATGAGTGACGTGACCATCCTGCGGGCCGACCGCTGGGTCGATGTCGAGGCGGGCGAGGTGCGTTCACCGGCGGTGATCGTGGTCGACGGGAACCAGATCGTGGGAATCGACCCTGCCGATCTCCCCACGGACGCGATCGAGATCGACCTCGGTGACGTGACGCTCCTGCCGGGCCTGATGGACATGGAGCTCAACATGCTCATCGGGGGACCGGGAGGACCCGACGGGCTGCCGGACCCGATGCACGGGGTGAAGGACTCGCCCGTGTACCGGACCTTGCGCGGCGTCGTCAACTGCCGCACGACCCTGTTGGCGGGCTTCACCACGGTGCGCAACCTGGGGCTCATGGTCTACACGGCCGGGTTCCTGCTCGACGTCGACCTGGCCAAGGCCGTCGACCAGGGCTGGTTCCCAGGCCCGCGCATCTTCCCGGCCGGCCACGCCATCACGCCGACCGGCGGCCATCTCGACCCGACGATGTTCCAGGGGCTGGCGCCCGGCATCATGCCCCAGAGCGTGGAGTCGGGCATCGCCAACGGGGTGGCGGAGGTGCGCAAGTCGGTGCGCTACCAGATGAAGTACGGGGCCAAGCTGATAAAGATCTCGGCGTCGGGCGGGGTGATGTCGTTCAGCTCTGCCGCCGGTGCGCAGCAGTACTCCGACGAGGAGCTGGCGGCCATCGTGGACGAGGCGCACCGCAACGGGCTGCGCGTCGCCGCGCACGCCCACGGCGACTCCGGGATCCGAGCCTGCATCCGGGCCGGGGTGGACTGCATCGAGCACGGTTCTCTCGCCAGCGACGACACCGTCAAGCTCATGGCCGACTCCGGGACGTTCCTGGTCGGCACGACCGCCCTGGCCGACCACATGGCCATCGACCGCATCCACCCGATCCTCCAGAAGAAGGCGGCCGAGATCTTCCCTCAGGCGCGCCAGATGTTCGGCAAGGCCCTCGCGGCCGGGGTCAAGATCGCCTGTGGCTCCGACGCCCCGGCGATCCCCCACGGCACCCAGGCCGACGAGTTGATCGCCATGGTCGACCGGGGCATGACACCGATGCAGGCACTGCAGGCCGCGACGGTGACCAGTGCCGACCTGATCGAACACGACCACGACCTGGGCCGGCTTGCGCCCGGCTACCTGGCCGACGTCATCGCCGTCCCCGGTGACCCCTCCGCGGACATCAAGGTGACCAAGGACGTCTGCTTCGTGATGAAGGACGGCCAGATCTACAAGGGCGCCTGAGCATGGCCGAGGACGAGGCGCTCCGCCGTCGGCTTTGCCAACTCGTTGGTGTGCAAAGACGTGCAGCTGTATCTCGGCGCCGCGGAGGCGCAGGGCGCGCCGACCGTCATCGGCCGGGTCACCGCGTCAGTCTGGGATCGGTTCGCGAAAGACGAACCGGGCCCCGACTTCACCCGCATCCTTCCCTTTTCTACGAGGCGCATGACGTGCCTGCCCTGCCGCCTCGGCCGACTGGGTACGGGCCGAGCCGAGGGCCCGTGCCGGCTTCTCGTAACATGGGGCTCGTTCGTGGCCGTCCCCGGAGGAAGAGCTGATGCGTGTCGTCGTCGATTTCGACCAGTGCGAGAGCAATGCCCTGTGTATGGGGGTCGCCCCCGAGGTCTTCGAGGTGCGTGACGACGACCTCCTCTACGTCCTGGAGGAGAATCCTTCGGAGGAGCTGCGCGAGAAGGTCGTGGCGGCGGCGAAGAGCTGTCCCAAGAACGCCATCACCATCGAGGACTGACCGCCGCGGGACGGTCCGATGACCGTTCGAGGCGGAACCGGGCTCCGGTTACGACTGGACCGTGGTCGTGCCGGGCAGGTCCGTGCCGCACCAAGGCTGGCTCGAGACGGGGACGAATCCGCTCTTCTGCGCGAGCATGTACCAGCCGCACGACTTCGCCAGGTCATGCCCGAAGTTGGTCGAGTAATTGATCGTCTCGGGCAGGAGCCCGTTGCCGTTGTAGTTCTTCAGGTTGCGCAGGGCCGCGATGGTGCCGGCGTGCGTCGGGTTGGGTCCGGCCAGCTGCAGCCCTTTGATCATGAGGTCGGCACCGAGCCATGACTCGTACTGGCTGAAGGAGGGGAACTCACCGCTCGTGAAGTGCGCGTACTTCTCCAAGGCCGACTGCATCTGCCGCGTGCCGGCGTTCGGCAGCGAAAACGGCCGGAACTCCGTCTCGAAGTAGCCGCCCTGTACCGAGCTCCAGGCCGGGGAGCCGATGGCGCTGGGCTCGTAGCCCGTCGGGAAGACCATCACCTTCGGCTTGACGCCCTCCTGGTGGAGCGCGGTCGCCAAGGCGTCGTTCGAGTTGTCGTCGAGCCCCGCGTAGTAGGCATTGCAACCCTTCTGCTTCGCCACCAGGGCCGGTGTCGTCATCGCCACGGAGCCGAACGGAAGGGACGTGTCGAGCACCCCTTCCTTGCCTCCGGCGTGCTCGAAGGAGTCGACCGTGCCGATGGCGGACCGGGTCGACGAAGGCGAGATGCCGTACCCGTATGAGCAGACGACCGTTCCGCCGTGGGCCTTCATGAACGACCCGATGGCCGTGTTCACCGGGTACTTGGGGTCCACGCTCCCGACGTCGGAGGCGAACATGTTCGTGTAGGGCTGCGTGCCCCACTCAGGACCGTCGAAGAACCCTCCCGTCACCGGCATGCCTTGTTGGTTCGGGTCCTTGGCTGCCAGGAAGAACAACGGGCTCACCGAGACGATGCCCGCGGCATTCTTGGAGAGGGCGTCCTGCACTGCCGTTGCGATCTCCGTGGGACTGGTCTGGTCGTCGAGGACGACTCCCGTGATCTTGTGTCCGTTGACCCCGCCTTCGGCGTTCTGCAGGGCAACGCGCGCGTTGAATCCCGCGGCAGCCTGACTGAACTCCGCCGATCCCTCACCCGTCAGCGAGGTGATCATGACGATGGTCAGAGGCGTGCCGGAAGAGGCCGCGCCCGCAGTCCCACCGGCCAGGCTCGTGATGCCGGCCGCTGCGGTGATCGCCAGCGCCGCCAGTCCCGACCTCATCAGGCGCTTGCTCGAGGTGTCACCCATAGTGCTGTCCGTCCCTCCCCACACATACCGCCCGACCCCCGGTCAGAACCCCAAGGCATACACGCCCGACGCGGGGAATGCCCGTCAGGCGTCTGCGACCTGGGTCAACGCGTCGGCTGTCCTCTCGGGCTCCGTGATCATCAGGTCGTGGCCCGTGTCGACGTCCCACAAGCGGCCCTCGGCCCGAGCCGTCCCCATGAGCTCGGGATCCCGGGTGGCCAAAGTGGAGGTGCACACGATGTGGTACTGCGGGATGGCCCACAGCGCCGTCTCGTTTGACAGCCGGAGCGGCTGCTCGAAGCACTTCCACGGGTGGGGTGTGAGGCGCTCGGCCATCCAGGCCAGGTCGTCGGGTTCGCTCACCCCGTAGAGGAGCCCGGCGTCGGGTCCGGGCAACAGGACCAGTTCGATCCCGTCGCGCACTTCGCCGAAGGGGCGCACCGCACCGATGACGGGTCCGGCGACGTCGACGAGCGACTGCCCGTTGACCGGTGTCGCTGCGTCGAGGAAGACCAGCCGTCCGACTCGGTCGGCCGCTCGGTCGGCCGCTCCGGTGATCACCATGCCGCCGTAGCTGTGGCCGACGAGGATCACGTCATGGAAGTCCTCGTAGTGCAACACGGCGACGACGTCCTCGATGTGCCGGTTGAGGTCCACGCCCTTGTCGAGCAGATGCGCCCGCTCGCCCAGTCCCGTCAGCGTCGGCGTGGAGACTTCGTGCCCGCCCGCGCGCAGGATCCGCGCCACGCGTTGGTAGCACCATCCGCCATGGCCGCCCCCATGGACGAGTACGTAGTTCGCCACGCCCGCTACCTCCTTCGGCACAGCCGCCCGCGGGGCGGCAAATCGCGGGTCACCGTAACACCACGCTGTTGACCTCCTCGTGGAAGCTGCCCTTAAGTTGAAAGACGACCGTCCGCTCGGAAAGCCTCAGAGCGACACGATGAGCCTCCTGCTCGCCGTCCCTGCGGAAGCCGTTCTCGGCCATGTGGATCACCTCGGCTCCGGCATCGGTGAGCCGATCTGCCTCACAGACCATCGCTCGCCGCGGGTTCCCCACTCGTTGACGACGTCGGCGTGCCGATGCTAAGCACTTGCTCAGCATCCGTCCGCGCCACAAGGGAGCTGCCCGTGACCGATTACGACTCGGTTGACTTCTTCACCGACCAGTCACTGCTCGAGGATCCGTACCCCTACTTCGACCACCTGCGATCGCAGTGCCCGGTGCTGGCGACCCCCCACCACGGGGTCGTCGCCGTGTCGGGGTACGAGGAGGCCATGGAGGTGTACCTCGACAACGAGACGTTCTCCTCCTGCAACTCGGTGATCGGCCCGTTCGCCACGTTCCCGGTGCCCCTCGAGGGGGACGACGTCGGCGCCATCATCGACGAGTACCGGGACCAGCTCCCGATGAGCGAGCACATGGTCACCATGGACCCGCCCATGCACACCCGGGAGCGGGGCCTCATCATGCGGCTGCTCACCCCGAAGCGGTTGAAGGAGAACGAGGCCTTCATGTGGGGCCAGGCGGACCGCACGATCGACGAGTTCGCCGCCGCCGGCCACTGCGAGTTCATCAGCGCGTATTCGCAGCCCTTCGCCATGCTGGTCGTCGCCGACGTGCTCGGGGTGCCCGAGGCGGATCACGAGCGATTCCGCCAGGGTTTCGGGTTGAGCGCGTCACCGGGCGCAGTCGGAGACGAGCGGAGGGACATCGAGGGCAACGCGCTCGGCTGGCTCGACGAGACGTTTGCGTCGTACATCGAGAACCGCCGCCTCGAGCCGCGTGACGACGTCCTGACCCGGTTGGCGGAGGGCACCTACGCCGACGGGTCCACGCCCGACGTCGTCTCCGTCGTGCGCACGGCGACGTTCCTCTTTGCGGCTGGTCAGGAGACGACGGCGCGGCTCCTGGCCGCCGCCCTGAAATATCTGGCCGAGTACCCCGAGCTGCAGGACGAGCTGCGGGCGCATCCCGAGCGCATCCCCGACTTCATCGACGAGGCGCTGCGCATCGAGAGCCCGGTCAAGGCGGACTTCCGCCTCACTCGGCGTCCGACCGCGATCGGTGGCGTGGACATCGCCGCCGGCACGCCGGTAATGTTGTTGAACGGCGCGGCCAACCGCGACCCCCGCAACTTCGACGACCCGGCCGAGTTCCAGCTGGACCGCCCCAACGCCAAGGCCCACATCGCCTTCGGGCGCGGTGTCCACTCGTGCCCCGGCGGGCCGTTGGCCCGGGCGGAGGGCCGGATCAGCATCGAGCGCATCCTCGACCGCATGCGGGACATCCGACTCTCCGAGGAGCACCACGGCCCGCCGACGGCGCGTCACTTCGACTACGAGCCGACCTGGGTCCTGCGCGGCTTGCACAAGCTGTACATCGAGTTCACCCCAGCCGAGGCAGCCCGATGAGTCCCCGTGTCGCCGTCGTCACCGGCGCCGCCTCGGGCATCGGACTTGGCATCGCCCGCCGGCTGGCGGCGGACGGCATGGCGGTCGCCCTCCTCGATCGCAGCGGTGACCTCGTCCGAGAAGCCGCAGCGGATCTCTCCGGACAGGGACTCACCGCCAGCGCGCACGAGGTCGACGTGGCCGATCGGGGCGCCCTGGAGCAGTCCTACTCGGCCGTGCGCGCCGCCCACGGCCCCGTCACCGTCGTGGTCACGAGTGCCGGCATCGAGTCGTTCGACCCGATCGTCGATATCACCCCCGAGAAGTGGGACCGGATCCTGGCCGTCAACCTCACCGGCACGTTCACCTGCCTGCAGCTGGCCGTGCCGGACATGATCGACGCCGGCTGGGGCCGCATCGTGACGATCTCCTCGTCGAGCGCCCAGTCCGGTGCGCCCAACATGGCGCACTACGTGGCGACGAAGGGCGGCGTCATCGGCCTCACGAAGGCCTTTGCCCGCGAGCTGGCCGCCCACGGCATCACCGCCAACACGATTCCGCCGACGATCGTCGACACGCCGATGGCCCGGAAGTCCGAGGCCGCCGGCGACGTCCCCAGCGTAGAGGTCATGGGCCGCATGGTCCCCCTGGGCCGGGCCGGGACACCGGAGGACATCGCGAGCGCCTGCGCGTTTCTGTGCTCGGACGAGGCCGGTTACATCACCGGGCAGGTGATCGGCGTCAACGGCGGGATGTACATCTGAGGTGCCGAGGAGCGCAGAGGCCGAGACGGTGACCGCGACACCTGCGTCACGGCGGGGACCCGACGTGAGCGGCCACGCGAGCACAGCACGCCGTCTCGGTACCGAGACCTCGAAGTCCCGCGTCGCGCTCCTCGATGCCGCTGAGCGGCTGATGCTGCAGGAGGGCTATGCCGCCGTGACCTCACGGCGTATCGCGGCGACGGCCGGCTTGAAGCCCCAGCTCGTCCACTACTACTTCCGCACGATGGACGACCTCTTCCTCGCGCTCTTCCGGCGGCGGGCCGAGCAGGGACTCGAACGCCAGGCCCAGGCCTTGGCGTCGCCGCAACCCCTCTGGGCGTTGTGGGACCTCAGCCGCGATCCCCGGGGGACCGCGCTGACGATGGAGTTCGTCGCCCTGGCCAACCACCGCAAGGCCATTCGCTCGGAGATCGCCTCCTCTGCCGAGCGGTTCCGGGCGGACCAGCTGCGGGAGCTCGAGTCCGTGCTGACGCGCTACGGCATCGCGGAGGAATGCCCGCCTCTCGTCTTCACCGTGTTGCTGTCGAGCATCTCGCGGTTCCTCGTCATCGAGAGCGAGACGCTCGGCCTGTCGACCGGCCACGAACAGACGGTCGCGTTTGTGGAGGGGTTCCTCTCTCGCCTAGAAGGAGAGCGGCGGCTCGACTCCACACGGGGGCGGACCGGCAAGTCATAAATATTGACGTCAAAGTCGAAAACCCGCTACGCTCAAGGGGTCGGCAAAGGTGACCGTCGTCATCGCTCGCCGGCACGAGCTCGCCCGGGGGCGGACGCCTGCGGTGTCCCGAGGTGGCAGCGGTTCGACGAGATGCGGAGGTAGTCATGGCCAAGAGGATTGTCGACTTTCCGGTGTTCGACGCGGACAACCACATGTACGAGAAGATGGACGCGTTCACGAAGTACCTGCCGCCCGAGTACGCAGGGTTGATCAAGTACGTCGAGGTCAACGGGCGCACCAAGATCGCCGTTCGCAACGTCATCTCCGACTACATCCCGAACCCGACATTCAACGTGGTGGGCCGGCCGGGCGCGTCCGAGGAGCTCTTCAAGCACGGGAACCCCGAAGGGAAGACCCGCCGGGAACTGATCGGCGAGCCCATCCGCTCGCCCGAGGCCTTCTTCTCGCCGGAGCCACGCCTCGCCCTCATGGACGAGCTGGGCATCGACCGGGCGTTGATGTGGCCGACGCTGGCCAGCTTGCTCGAAGAGCGGTTGAGCATGGATCCGAAGGCCACGCACGTGGTCGTGCACGCGCTGAACCAGTGGATGCACGAGCATTGGACGTTCAACTACGAAGGCCGCATCTTCCCGACACCCGTGATCACGCTGCCGATCGTCAGCGAGGCGATCAAGGAGCTCGAGTGGGTCTACGAGCGGGGGGCCAAGATCATCCTCATCCGCCCCGCTCCCGTCCCGGGCTACGAGGGCAACCGGTCGTTCGCGCTGCCCGAGTTCGATCCCTTCTGGCAGCGGGTGACCGAGCTCGACATCACCGTCGGGTTGCACGCCTCCGACGACGGGCTCACCCGCTACTACAACCAGTGGGAGGGCAAGCCCGAAGGGGAGCACCTCCCATTCTCCGGCAAGTCGGCCTTCATGGACATCATGCACACGCAGGGTCGAGGCATTTTCGACACGGTGGCGTCGCTGATCGGGCACGGGCTGCTCACCCGGTTCCCGACCCTGCGGATGCTGCCGGTGGAGAACGGTTCCGCCTGGGTCCGCCCGTTCATCGAGGCCATCGGCCAGTCCTACGCGCACGAGCCCGCGCTCTACGACGAGGACCCGCTCATGGTGCTCAAGCGCAACATCTGGATCCACCCCTTCCACGAGGAGAACCCGCGCGGGCTCATCGACCTGGTGGGCGTCGACCGGGTCGTCTTCGGATCCGACTACCCGCACATCGAGGGGATGTCCGAGCCACTCTCCTACGTCGACGAGCTCGAGGGCTTGTCCCAGGAGGAGGTGGCACAGGTGATGGGTGGCAACCTGGCCGAAGCCATGAAGGTTCCCTTCGCCGCCTGAGCTTCACCACGCCGGGGATCCATCCGCGACGAGCCCGTCGATCAGGTGACCGCAGCGAACAGACGGCACGTCGCGGTCGCGCACAGACGGTTGTCGTTCCCGGCGTCGCGTACCTCTATCCGGCCCAGGCCCTCCCGCACGACGGCGGAGGCGACCACGGGTCCGACCCGAGCCGGTTGCAGGTAGCGCAGCGCCAGCGACGACAGGGTCAAGCCGGGCTCCAGGGACAGCGCGGCCTCCTCGGCGGTCAGGGCGATCAGGCCGCCGTTGATGGTGTTCGACGCGTTGAGGGCCTGGTCCGAGTGGGGCAGGACCGCCACCCCGGGCTCCCGGCGCTCGCAGCCGGCGCGCTCGGCGAAGGGGACCGTCAGGCGGGTGCCCTCCGGGACGATGAAGTCGACGCTGGTCCTCGAGATCTCGCGCGCTCCGGTCTGGTGCCGCCATGAACGACGCGGCGGCGAAGGCAAAGGGCTCGCCGTCCGCGGTGGAGAAGTCCACGGCTGTCACGTACACGGTCCGACCGGACTTCGCGCTGGTCGCCACCCCGACGACCGCGCCAGTGCCCGGTGGCGGTTGGTAGAGGTGGACGTCGAGCTCGAGGGTGACCGGCACCCTCGGGCCGATGGAGTCGATGACGAGCAGGCCGGCCAGCGTGTCGGCCCATGTTGCCAGGATGGACGTCCGCAGGTGCGAGGTCCCGGGCACGCACATCTCGGGGACGATCGTCGCCGATCCGTGCAGCCCGTCCCCGGCTCGCCGGACGGACCATCCGAGCTCGCGCAGCACGTGGCCCCTCGCCGGTGCGTCGGCGTCGCCGTCGACCGAGGCCGCCATCTGCCCTCCCACGCTCACCAGCCTGCTCCGGTGCGAGCCGGCCGGCCGCAATGTATTACCGTCCACGTCGACGTCAAAATCCTCGACGGACCGGGCGGGCGGCGGCGACGTCGGTCTCGGGTCCGTGCCGGAGGGACAGCGCGCGCCGACCCGATCGGGTCACGTGCCCCCGCCGCCGGCCACCGCCGCCCGGCGGATCTCCGCGGTCGCGTCGATCTCCCGCGACGTCCGGCCGAGCAGCAGCCGGAGAGGAAGCGGCAGGCGCGATCCGGGCCAGGTGTGGCCCGCACCTCTGGACACCCAGAGGGTGACGGCGCCCGGTCCGTCCGGAGGTCCGAAGGTGTAGCGGGTGAGCGTGCGGCTGACGTTCTCTTGTCGCGGCTCTGTCGCCACGCCGTTGGCCTGCGCCCACGCCCGCGCCGCGTCGAGGACGCCCTCGTCCCAACGGGTGGTGCCGCTTCCCGCGAAGGGATTGATGCGGTCGGCGGTGCCGTGGAACGCGACGATGCGGACCGGATGCCCGGGGTTCTGAGGCCGGGGCGCCCTCAAGCCGGCCACCGCTCCGATGAGAGCGACGCCGTCGGGCCGCATGGCGGCAAAGCGGCTCGCCATGCCGCGCGCCACCCGACATGCCGGACACGACCGCCCTGGGGTCGGGGAGACGGGAGCGGTCTCGCAGGAAGGCGAGCACCCGGTCGAGGAAGACGACGTCTGCCGAGAGGTCCCACTCGAAACCGGAGCCCGCGCCGAGACTGCCCTGGGGGAAGGCGACGACGACCCCCTTCGCCGCCCACGCCTCCATCCTGCTCAGCCGGGCCTCGGCCTCGGGACTCGATCGGCTGCCATGCAGGCTCAGCGCGAGTGCCGAGGGCGCGCCTACCGGTTCGGCCACGAGCAGACGCCGGCGGACCCCGTCGACCTCGATCACGTGGGGTGTCAGTGCCAAGGCGCACCACGGTACCGGGGGCGATGACGAGCGGCCCGCTCACGCGGTCCCGCGCCCGTCCGTCGGATCAATGGGAAGGTCCGGGCGCGCCGTCGGCCCCTCACCGTCTCGTGGCGCCCGGAGCGGGCGGGCGCAAACGAGAGCCGACCGTCAGTCCCAGCTGCGGGCGAGCAGGAACCCGGCGGCCGGGGTCGCCGGGGGGAATGCCCCTGTGATCCCGGAGCTCACGTAGCCGACGTCGCTGATCAGCGTGATCCCGGAGATCGCCGCCGCGGCGTTGCTGCACAGGAACACCAGCGGGTAGGCCTGCTCGAGTGGCGTCGAGGCCTCGATGCCGACCTCCTCGCGGAAGTCGGCGCCGAAGCCGAGCCACATCTCCGCATTCGCCTGGGCCAGCGGGGTGTCGGTTGGCCCGGGGCAGATGGCGTTGATGCGGATGCCCTGCTTGAGCAAGGGAAACGCCTCCCGGGCCACGTAGGCGCAGACCGCCTGCTTGGAGTGGAAGTAATCGGCGTAGCCGTGCTCGATCGCCCAGGCCGAACCCGAGTCGAAATCGGGGGTGTCCAGGTAGTCCTTCAATTCGGCGAGGCTGGCCTCCCAGCCGAGGCCGGCAGCCGAGGAGATGAAACCGATGGCCGAGCCACGCGGCAGCATGTCGGCGGCCAGCATGCGGTCGATGAGGTGGCGGTGTCCGACGAAGTTGATCTTCTCGATACCGGGCGTGCCATCGGCCACCCCGGCGCAGGAGAAGAGCGCGTGCACCGGGCCGCCGCACTCGTCCACCGCGGTGTCGATGGAGTCCTTGTCGGCCAGGTTCACGTGGATGGCCTTGGCGCCGGGCAGCTTCACCTCGGCAAAGTCCATCACCACGACCTCGGCGCCGGCGTCCTGCACCAGCTCCGCCGCCGCGGCGCCCATGCCGGTGGCGCCTCCCACCACCAGGACCCGCTTCCCGTCGTAGCGAAATGCATCGAACAGTGTCATGTGTGTCCTCCTGAAGAACGAACTTCGTGTGTTAACCGACGACGGAGCGGACCTTGAGGTCCACGATGGTATCCCAGTCGATGCCGACCTCTTCGAGGATGGCATCGCCGTGCTCGTTGAACTCGGGGGCCCGTCGCACCGGCGCCGGTTCGCCGCCGAATTGCACGGGTGCGGCGACGAGCTTGAACGGCGTGCCCCCCGCGGTCTCGCACTCTTGCATGTACCCGTTGGCGATGCTCTGCGGATCGACGGCGCACTCGAGGGTGTCCTGCACGACGCACCACTGGCCGGTGAAGTCGGCCAGCCGCTCCCGCCACTCCGCCACCGTACGTTCGGCGAAGGCCACCTCGAGGAGCGCCTGTGCCTCGAGGCTGTTCTCAATCAGCGCGGCGTGGTCGGCGAAGCGCGGGTCGGTCCCGAGCTCGGGCCGCCCGACGGCGATGCACAGCTCGACCCAGTACCGGCTGGCCTGCAGGCAGCAGAAGGAGAGGGAGCGCTCGTCCTTCGTCTGGTAGTTGCGCACCAGGGGGTTCAGCCGCGGCGCGTTGCTCGGCGGGCCGCTCCAAGGGGTGTTGCTCAGGAGGGAGAGCGCGAAGGCCTGGCCCATGGCCCACATCCCCGTGCCGAGCAGCGAGACGTCGACCGTCGTCGCCTCGCCCGTGCGCTCGCGGTGGAACAGCGCGCCCATGATGCCGCCGGCGATGGTCATGGCACCGATGGAGTCGCCGAATCCCGGCGCCGGCGGGCCGACGAGCCGGTCGGAGTCCGCCGGCTTCGCCCCGAGGGAGACGCCCGGCCGGAACCAGAACGACAGGGAGTCGTAGGAACCCTTGTCCGCGTCCGGGCCACGCTCGCCCTGCCCGGTGCCGGCGACGTAGATGATGTTCGGGCTGTGCGCCCGGATGTCCTCCGGCTCGATGCTGAGCTTCTTGCGCACCCGCGGCAGCTTGTTGGTGAGGAAGACGTCCGCCGTGCCGGCGAGCTTGTACAAGATGTCAAGGCCCTCGGGTGTGGTGAGGTCGAGGGCCAGGCTGCGCTTGCCGCGGTTCGAGTGCTCCAACAATGCGTGGACGTCACCGGTGATCGACACGACCCCCGTGGCGGCGAGGCCGCGCATGGCGTCGCCGCGCTCGATCGGCTCGATCTTGATCACGTCGGCGCCCCAGTCGGCCAGCAGCGCCGAGGCCGCCGGCACGAACGTGTGCTCGGCCACTTCGAGGACGCGCACGCCCTCCATGACTGCGGTCACCGGAACCCTCCCTCTGCCCACCTGCACTCCCGGACGAGCGCCGAGGTGCTGGCGGAATCTGACTCTGACATCGACGTCGACAATAGCCCCCGGTCAGGCGAGGCCGCCCCTCGATACCGCCGGGCCTCAGCCCGGGGGGGTGACCCGCAGCAGCACCTTTCCGACAGCACGGCCGTCGGCCACGTGGCGCAGGGCCGGCACCACGTCCGACAGGTCGAACTCGCCGCCGATGAGGGGAGCGGCCCGGCCCTCGGCCACCAGCCCGAGGAGTTCGCGGTCGTTGCGGGCCATGTCCGCCGGATGGTGCATGGCGAAGTCCCGGAACTGGAACCCGAGGATGTGGATGCCTTTCAGCAACACCAGATTGAGAGGTATGCGGGGGATGGCACCGGACGCGTAGCCCACGGTCACGAAGCGGCCGCCGTAGTGCAACGACCGCAGGGCGGGCTCGGCCAGGTCGCCCCCCACCGGGTCGACGACGACGTCGGCCCCGCCGGGCAAGGCCTCGCGCAGGGCCTGGCGCAGGTTGCCGGCGCGGTGGTCGATGAGCCGCCACGCGCCACAGGACCGGGCAGCCTCCAGCTTCTCGGGGGTCGAGGCGACCGCCGTGACCGTCGCGCCGAGCGCGCTGCCGAGCTGGACGGCGGCGGAGCCGACACCGCCGCCGGCGCCGAGCACGATGAGCTCCTCGCCGGGCTGCAGGGCGGCGACCGAGCGCAGCACGTGGTACGCCGTCTTGTAGGCGACACCGAAGGCCGCGGCGGTGCGGTCGGGCATGTCGGGTGGGGTGGCCGTCACCGCCGTGGCCCCGACAACCACCTCATCAGCGAAGGCGCCAATGAAGCACGAGCCGAAGACGTGGTCACCGACGGCCGGGTGCGACACGCCGTCGGCGACCTCGGTGACCACGCCGGCGAACTCGCTGCCCGTGATGAACGGCACGGGCGCGGACATCTGGTACGTGTCGGCGATCACCAGGAGGTCGGGGAAGTTGATGGCGCCGACGTGGACCCGGACCCTGACCTCCCCGGCACCCAGCGCCGGGGACGGGACCTCCACCACCTCCACGACCTCGGGGCCGCCGTAGGTGGCGCACAGCGCGGCACGCACGTCAGCTCACCCCGGTACGCCGGCTCAGCGGGAGCCCGGCGCGGCGAGGACCGAGTAGTCGGTCGTCTCCGCCAACTCCGCCGCCGCCTGCATCAGTTCGCTCACAATAGGCCCGAAGGCCTGGAGCTTCTCGTCGTCGCCGGCCCGCTGGAAGCCCTGTTCCAGCACGACGGCGAGCTTCCACTTGGCCAGCACGCAGTAGTAGTCGATGTCGTCGACCTGGCGGCCGGACGTCGTGGCGTAGTGCTCCAGGACCTCGTCCTTCAACGGCATGCCGGTCATGTCGACGTAGCCGCCGGACCTGTCCTCGTCCGCCGTCGTGTCGTCGGGCCAGGACTGCACGACCCAGCCCAGGTCGAGCTTGGGGTCGCCGACGGTGCCCATCTCCCAGTCGACGATGGCGGCCAGCCGGGCCGGCGCGCCGTGCTTGAACATGACGTTGGCGAATTGGTAGTCGCCGTGCATGAGGCCGGGGATGTAGTCGATGGG
This sequence comes from uncultured Acidimicrobiaceae bacterium, assembly GCA_963787525.1. GTDB lineage: Bacteria > Actinomycetota > Acidimicrobiia > Acidimicrobiales > RAAP-2 > Bog-473. Next base: position 265,443 of record CAWBDK010000003.1, read on the forward strand.
CCGGTGCGCCCGCAGCCACCCGGCCGCCTCGTCGAAGCCCGACAGCTCGCGTCCCTTGATGCGCTCCAAGAACGCCGTCCACCGGTCCACCTGGCGCTCATGGAAGCCTTCGGGCCGACCGAGGTCGGCCAATCCCTTGGCCTGCCAGTCGACGTTGCCGAGCAGCGCGATGCCCTCGACGAGCTGGAAGGCGAGGCCGCGCCGAGCCTCGAGGTCTGCGTCGAACGGCGCCGGCCACTGGCGCCGGGTGGACATCGGCGACCAGCCGTCGACGAAGCCCATCAGGTAGAAGGTCCGCCCGAGCACCGACTGGTCGGTGCACACGGCGATGGCCTTCGTGTGCGGCACGTCGGTGCCATCGAGCGCCTCGATGATCCGCCACTCGCGCACGATGCCCTCGTCGCGCGACGCGGGGGCGGTCGACGGGGGGATGCGCATGGCGCAGTGCAGGTTGCCGCGGCGCAGCTCGTAGATCTCGTTCTGACTCCCCCCCGAGATGTAGCCGTGCTCGAGCGGAGCGTCGACCCCGAGTCCCTGGGTGTCGAGCCAGGCGGTCAGCTTCTCGACGTCGGCGATCGTCGGCATGTCCGTCTCGGTGGCGGTCTCCTCGATCGCGCTCACAGGTTCCCCACCTCGAGCTCCAGGTATTCGGCGTACTTCGCCCTGGCGGCCTCCTGCCTCTTGGGCAGCCACTGGGTGGGCCAGATGTCGTCGCTCTCCTTGTAGTCACGCAGGACCTGGCGGGCCACCGTGACCTTGTGCACTTCGGTGGGGCCGTCGGCCAGCCCCATGAGGCCGGCGCCGTGGATCATGCCGAAGAAGGGCATCTCGTTGGTGGTGCCCAGCGCCCCGTGCACCTGCATGGCCCGCCACGCGATGTCGTGCAGCACGGTGGGCATCACGACCTTGGCCGTGGCGATGTCCTTGCGCACCCGCTTGTAATCGTTGTACTTGTCGATCTCCCACGCGGTGTAGAGCACGAACAGCCGGAACTGGATCAACTGGGCGTAGGAATCGGCGATGTAGCCCTGCACGAACTGCTTGTCCGCCAGCTTGCTGCCGGCGGTCTCCCGGCTCAGCGCGCGCTCGCACATCATGTCGACCGCCTTCTGGGCCATGCCGATGGTCCGCATGGCGTGGTGGATCCGTCCTCCGCCGAGGCGGGTCTGGGCGATGACGAAGGCCTGGCCCTCGCCACCCAACAGTGATTCATCGGGCACGCGCACATCCTCGTAGTGGATAAGCGCGTGGGAGCCCTCGTTCACCGGCTCGCCGTAGAGACCGACGTTGCGCACGATGTTCACGCCGGGCGTATCGGTCGGCACCAGGAACATCGACATTCCCTTGTACGGGCTGACGTCGGGATTGGTCACCGCCATCACGATGAGGAACGACGCCGTCTTGGCGTTGGAGGAGAAGTACTTCCAGCCGTTGATGACCCATTCGTCACCGTCCTTCACCGCCTGCGTCGTGAACAGCGTCGGGTCGGCGCCGGCGTGGGGTTCGGTCATGGAGTAGCTCGAGAAGCACTCGCCCTCGAGGAGCGGCTGCAGGTAGCGCTCCTTCTGCGCGTCCGTCCCGTAGTGAGCGATGATCTCCGCGTTGCCCGTGTCGGGCGCCTGGCACCCGAAGACGATGGGCGCCCACGACGAGCGGCCCAGGATCTCGTTGAGCAGCGCCAGCTTGAGCTGGCCGTACCCCTGGCCCCCCAGCTCGGGTCCGAGGTGCGTGGCCCACAGGCCTTGGCGGCGCACCTCTTCCTTCAGCGGGTCGATCGCCTCACGGCGCTTCCCCTCCAGCGGCACGAACTGCAGGTGCGGGAACGCGAGGTCGAGCGGCTCGACCTCCTCCCGGACGAACTCGTCGACCCAGTCGAGCTTCTTCTGGTAGTCGGGATCGGTCTCGAAGTCCCACGCCATGCGCGTCCTCCCTCGGTCGGTGGTGACAGAATATGATTCTGGCTATCGAGAACGCAATTTCTGACCCAGCAGGCTCCGACACCGGTGTCGCCCACCGGATCGTGCGCCGAACCCTGGCCAAGCGGGAGGGCGAGTACGCCAGCGAGGTCCGGCGCCTGCTCGACGCCGCGCTCGAGGTCATGCACCGCCGTGGCACGACCTCGCGGCCTCGCGTGGCCGACATCGTGGCGGCGGCCGGTCTCTCCAACGACGCCTTCTACCGGCACTTCCAGTCCAAGGACGCGCTGGTCGCCGCCATCTTGGAGGACGGTGGGGAACGCCTGCGCAGCTACCTGGCCCACCAGCTGGCGAAGGAGCCGACGCCCGAGCGTCAGGTGCGGCGCTGGGTCGCGGGCGTGCTGGCGCAGGCAGACGAAGACATCGCGGCCACCACGTTGGCGGTGTTGTGGAACGGGAGCAGCGTGGGCGACGCCGCCGGGCGCCACTTCGCCAGCACGCCCGTCGCATCCCTGCTGCACGAGCCGTTCATCGCCCTGGGCAGCGACGCGCCCGAACTGGACGCGGCACTGGCCGCGCACGCGACCTTCGGTGTGCTCTCGGATTGCCTCTGGCAGCGGGTGCAACCGACGCCGGCCGAGGTCGACCACGTGAGCGACTTCTGTCTGCGCGGCGTCACGCGCTCGAGAAAGCCCGAGGGGCGTCACGCGCCGAGAAAGCTTGCGGCGACACGTTGAGAACCCCGGGCCCGCCGATCGGTTGGCGTGATCAGCGGCCGGGCCCGTCCCCGGCGAGCTCGTCGGGGACCCAGCTCGGGGGGCGCTTCTCCATGAAAGCGAGCATCCCCTCGCGCGGTTCGGGCGACTCCTCGAGGGCCCAGAACATCGTCTGGTAGTCGATGAGCCCGTAGCGCTCGTTGAGCATGCGCTTCACGTGCATGCGCGCCATGGGTGGGGTTTGGAGGATCTCCCGTGCCGCCTGCAGCGCGGCCTCCCGCAGCTGGTCGTGGGGCACCACACGCGTCAGCACCCCCAGCCGTTGGGCCTCGGCCGCATCGAACCGACGGCCGGAAAGCAAGAGGTCGCGCGCCACGGCCACGCCCACGTGCGCCGGGAGGACCGCGGCGTAGGTGGCGTCGGGTATGCCGCGCAGGAGCTCGGGAACCCGGAACGTCGCCCGATCGCTGGCGACCGCGATGTCGGCCAGCATCGCGATGAGCAGGCCCCCTGCCTGGCAGATCCCGTTGACCGCGGCGACCACCGGAGCCCGGCTGTCCCTGATGGTGAGGAAGGGCAGGATGTCGTGGCCGATGTCTGGCGTCGGTTCGTCGCCCGGCTCCGACCGGCCGCCCAGGTCACCGCCAGGGGCGAAGACGTCGCCCGTCCCCGTGATGATGAGCGCGGCCAGATCGGGGTCCTGGTTCACCAGCCGCACGGCCCGCTTCATGCCGAAGTACATGGCGGGCGTCAGTGCGTTGCGCGCCTGCGGCCGGTCGATGACGCACCAGGCGATGACGCCGTCGCGTTCGAAGCGCAATCCGGCCGCTCCTAGTTCGTCTGACACGCTTTCCTCCCTCGTGCGTCGCCTGCGCCGACACTACCGTCACGGGCCTCGGTGCTCGCCCCGACGCCATCCGAAACGGCATAGCGTGTGCCCGCTGCCGGGCTTGTCCGGCACGGGCAGAGAGATCGGAGCGAAACATGAGGTCGGCAAGTGACAGGGACGCGCAGCGACGGAGCGTTGGTGTCGTGAGCGATGAGACGAAGGCCGCGGTGGATGTCACGGGACTGCTGGACCCCGAGCTGCGCGGCATTTTCGCGGCGTTCGAACTGCCGCCGATCGACGCCGACGGTGTGGCCGCCATGCGCGGCGCGTCCTTTGCTTCGCCCGGGCTCTCCGACAACGTCGTCCGGACGGAGCATGTGGTGCCGGGCGACCCGCCGGTGCGGGTCCGGGTGCACCGTCCCGTGGGGGTCGAGGGGCGGCTGCCGGCCGTGGTCACGATCCACGGCGGCGGCTACGTCATCGGCTCCTACGACATGGACGACCCTCTCCTCGACCGTTGGTGCCCGTCGCTCGGCGTGGTCGGTGTCTCGGTCGAATACCGCCTCGCGCCCGAGACGAGCTACCCGGGTCCGATCGACGACTGCTATGCCGCGCTGCGCTGGACGCACGACCACGCGGACGAGCTCGGCGTCGACCCCGGACGCATCGGCGTCTACGGGTTGAGCGCTGGTGGCGGGTTGGCCGCCGGCGCTGGCCCTGCTCGCGCGCGATCGCGGCGAGGTCACACTGGCGTTCTCCCTCCTCGACTGCCCCATGCTCGACGATCGTGCGGCGACACCGTCCATCCGCGCCGCCGGGCTCTACGTGTGGGGCGGCGGGTCGAACGAGTTCGGCTGGCGCTCCTACCTGGGGCAGCTGTACGGGTCGGACGACGTCCCGCCCTACGCCGCTGCAGCCCGCGCCACCGACCTGGCCGGCCTGCCGCCGACGTGCGTGATCGTCGGCTCCATCGACGGCTTCCGTGACGAGGACATCGACTACGCCCAGCGTCTGAACCAGGCCGGCGTGCCGTGCGAACTCCACGTCATTGCCGGGTGTGCCGCACGGATACCTGCTGGCCCCTGATGCTGCCGCGGTGCGGCTGGCCGGGCACTGCATGGACGACTGGTTGGCCCGCCAGCTGGCGTGGCAGCCCGGCGACTGAGGGCCGGCGCGCCGATTCAGAGCGTGCCGGCGCCGCCCGAGCGGGCCCGGATCATGGCGTCCTGCACGAAGGACGCGGCCAGTTGACCGTCGGCCCGGAAGATGTCGCCCCGCCCGTAGCTGCGACCGTGCCCGGCGTACGAGCTCCGCTGCTCGAGCAGGTGCCACTGCGAGGCGGGGCAGCGCTCGTGGTACGTCAGCGTGTGGCTCAGTACCCCGGTCGACAGCGTCCGGTGCGCCTGGGCCTGGCCCACACCGGCGTGGGGGCGCATGGCCGTCCCGATGAGGAAGCCGTCCGTCGAGTACGCGACGAGCGCCTGGTCGATGCCCGGATCGTCCGGAGCGCCGGCGAAGCGGATCCACACGTCGAGCTGGGGCGGGCCCACGAGGTCAGGGTCGTTGAGGTCGACCTCGCCCACGATGCCGATCTCCCACGCGCCGGCCGCCCGGACGCTGCCCGCGACATCGCCGGGGCTCGTGTCCGAGCGCTGAGTGTCGGCGTGCCGGATCACGTCGGGCTCGTCGGCGCTGAGGAGCACCAGGGAGCGGGTGCACAGCCTGTCGCCCTGGCTGATGGTCACCGTGCTGCTCGCGACGGAGCGCCCGCTGTGCATGCGCTCGACCGCGATGTCGAGCGGCGCGTCCGGCGACGCGCCACGGGCGAACACGGTGTGCATCGTCTTCACCGTCTTCCCCTCCTGTCCGGCGAGACCGGCAATCACGGACTGGGCCAGCAGCTGCCCGCCGAAGACGACGTCTGGTCGGACTCCAGGTTGATGCCGCGGTAGCGGTCGGTGCCGACCTGCTCGAGCGCCAGGGCGTCGACGAAGGCAGCAATGGTGAACATCGGGCCTCAGTTCTCCTCGGGGGGGCCAGGGGCCCACCACTGTCTCATGACCGATCCGACGGGTGCTCATGACCGATCCGACGGTGCCGGTCGATCTCGGGAAGGCCGAGAAGCGGGGATCTTACCGTCGTTTTTGACGACGACGTCAAAGTCAGATACCCTCCCGAAGAGGGGCATTCCCAGGTCCGATCCCCGCGGCGCCCCGTGCCGCTGCCGGGCTCGCCTGTCGCCGTGGCCTGGGTGGATCCGGACGACGAGAGGATGACGACCGTGAGTGAGGCAGTAAAGGTCAACCCCGAGCGGAGGATGTTGATCGACGGCAAGCTGGTCGATGCCGATTCGGGCAAGACCTTCGACAACGTGAACCCCGCGACCGAGGAGGTCATCGGCCAGGTGGCCGACGGTTCGACGGCCGAGATGCATCGGGCGATCGACGGCGCCCGCCGGGCATTCGACGAGACCGACTGGTCGACGAACCGGGCCTTTCGCAAGAAGTGCCTCCAGCAACTGCATGCCGCGCTGCACGCCGAGCAGGAGGACCTGCGTGAGCAGCTGATCCTCGAGGTCGGTTGCCCGCGCATGACGACGAACGGTCCGCAGCTCGACGCGCCGCTCTCCGATGCGCTGGCCTGGCCGGCCCAGCTCATCGACGAGTTCGAGTGGGAGACGGTGCTGCCCGACGCCACCAGTATCCAGGGCACGATCGACTCCCGGCGGATCTGGCGCGAGCCCGTCGGCGTGGTGGGTGCCATCGTTCCGTGGAACTTCCCGTTCGAGGTGACCTCGCACAAGCTGGGCCAGGCGCTGGCCACCGGCAACACGGTGGTGCTGAAGCCGGCCCCGGACACGCCCTGGAACGCCACGTTCCTGGGCGCCTCATCGCCGAGCAGACCGACATCCCGCCGGGCGTGGTGAGTGTCGTGACCTCGTCCGACCACCTCATCGGCGAGGAGCTCACGCTGTCGCCCAAGGTCGACATGATCTCGTTCACCGGCTCGACCGCGGTGGGGCAGCGCATCATGGAGAAGGGCGCCGCCACCATGAAGCGCACCTTCCTCGAGCTGGGCGGTAAGTCGGCGACGATCGTCTTGGAGGACGCCGACCTCGGCTTCGCCACGCTGATGGGCATGGGCGCCTGCTTCCACGCCGGGCAGGGTTGTGCCATCCAGACCCGGATGCTGCTGCCCCGTTCCCGCTACGAGGAGGGTGTCGAGCTGCTCAAGGGCCTCTTCGCCGCGGTGCCCTATCGGCGACCCGCACCGGCCCGACGTGATCATGGGCCCGCTGATCTCGGCCAAGCAGCACGAGCGCGTCCTGGGCCTCATTGAGAAGGGGAAGGCCGAGGGCGCCACGCTGGCCGTCGGCGGTGGCCGTCCGTCGGGCGACGAGTTCGCCAAGGGTTGGTGGGTCGAGCCGACGCTCTTCACCGACGTCGACAACTCCATGACCATCGCCCAGCAGGAGATCTTCGGCCCGGTCCTGGTCGTCATCCCGTTCGAGGACGAGGACGACGCGGTTCGCATCGCCAACGACTCCAAGTACGGGCTGTCCGGTGGTGTGTTCTCGGGATCGCGTCGAGAAGTCGCTCGCCGTGGCCCGGCGCGTCCGCACCGGTGGCCTGAGCATCAACGGGGGCGCCCCCGTACGGGCCGGACCTGCCCTTCGGCGGGTACAAGCACAGCGGCATCGGCCGCCAGAACGGCGTCGCCGGGTTCGAGCAGTACCTGGAGGTCAAGTCGCTGGCCTGGCCGGCGGCCTAGAGCGACGGCCGGAAGCTCGGCATGACCGTCACCAGCAGCCAGGAGATCTACTACGACCCCTACGACTTCGAGATCGACGCCGACCCGTACCCGCTGTGGAGGCGGATGCGCGACGAGGCGCCGCTCTACTGGAACGAGAAGTACGAGTTCTTCGCGCTGAGCCGCTGGGCCGACGTCGAGGCGGCGATGCTCGACTGGGACACCTACCGGTCCGGTCGCGGGTCCATCCTCGAGATGATCCGGGCCAATGTCGAGATCCCTTCGGGCGTGATCCTGATGGAGGACCCGCCGGTGCACAGCGGCCACCGCTCGCTGCTCTCGCGGGTCTTCACGCCCAAGAAGATGTTGGCGCTCGAGCCCCAGGTGCGCGCGTTCTGTGCCGAGGTCCTCGACCCGCTCGTCGGCACCGGCGGCTTCGACTTCATCGAGGACCTGGGTAAGTTCATGCCCATGCGGGTCATCGGCATGCTGCTCGGGATCCCCGAGCAGGACCAGGTGGCGATCCGCGAACGGCTCGACGAGAGCCTGCGCCTCGAGGAGGGCACCGAGCCCGAGTCCGACTACGACGCCGTCGAGTCGGCGCAGGTGTTCTCCGACTACATCACGTGGCGCGCCGAGCATCCCTCGGACGACCTGATGACCGAGCTCATCAACGCCGAGTTCGAGGACGAGACGGGGACGACGCGGACCCTGGCGCACGACGAGATCCTCGACCTACGTCGGGCTGTTGGCCGGGGCGGGGAACGAGACGACGACACGGCTCATCGGCTTCACCGGGGAGGTCCTGGGCCGCCATCCTGGCCAACGCCGGGAGCTGGCGGCCGATCCCTCGCTCATCCCCAACGCCATTGAGGAGCTCCTGCGTTACGAGGCGCCATCGCCCGTGCAGGCCCGCCACGTCCAACAGGACGTCGAGCTCCACGGCCAGAAGGTGGCCGAGGGCAGCATCATGGTCATCCTCAACGGCTCGGCCAACCGGGACGAGCGCCACTACCCCGACGGGGACAGCTTCGACATCCACCGTGATGTCGGACGGCACCTCTCTTTCGGCTACGGCATCCACCTCTGCCTGGGCGCCGCACTGGCGCGGCTGGAGGGCCGCATCGCGCTCGACGAGGTGTTGCGTCGCTTCCCCGATTGGGAGGTCGACTACGACAAGGCCCAGCGTGCCCACGCCTCAACCGTGCGAGGGTGGGAGACCCTGCCGGTGTCGCACGTGCGTGAGGTCAGCATGGAGGAGGGGAGCACCGCGATGAACCTCGACGACATGATTCTGGTCAGCATCGACGACCACATGATCGAGCCGCCGCACATGTTCGAGAACCACGTGCCCAAGAAGTGGCTCGACGACGCGCCCGAAGGTCGTCCACGACGGACGGCGTCGACCAGTGGGTCTTCCAGGGCGAGAAGACCAGCACGTCATTCGGGATGGCCGCCACGGTGGGCTGGCCCTCCGAGGAGTGGGGCTTCAACCCGGGGACGTACACCGAGCTGCGGCCCGGCTGCTTCGACGTGCACGAGCGGGTCCGCGACATGAACGCCAACGGCGTGCTCGGCTCCATGTGCTTCCCCACCATGGCCGGGTGGAACGCCCGGACGTTCGCCGAGTCGCGCGACAAGGAGATCGCCCTCGTCATGCTCCAGGCGTACAACGACTGGGCCATCGACGAGTGGTGCGGCGACCTACCCGGGCCGCTTCATCCCGCTCGGCATCGTCCCAATGTGGGACGTCGAGGCCGCCGTGGCGGAGGTCCGCCGCATCGCCAAGAAGGGCTGCCGGTCGATCAGCTTCCTCGAGACGCCGCACGTGCAGGGGTTCCCGAGCTTCCTGTCCGGCTACTGGGACCCGATGCTCGCCGCGCTGAGCGAGGAGAACATGGTGCTCTCGCTCCACATCGGGGCCGGGTTCGCCGTCGATCCAGCGGCCCGAGGAGGCGCCGGTCGACCACCTCATGGTGCTGGCCTGCCAGATCAGCGCGATCACGGCACAGGACCTGCTGTTCGGCCCGACGCTGCGGCGGTTCCCCGACCTCAAGGTCGCCCTGTCCGAGGGCGGCATCGGCTGGATCCCCTTCTACTTCGACCGCATCGACCGTCACTTCAGGAACCAGGAGTGGCTGCACAGCGACTTCGGCGGGAAGCTGCCCTCGGAGGTGTTCCGCGATCACATCCTCGCCTGCTACATCACCGATCCTTCCGGGCTGCTGCTGCGGGACCGCATCGGCATCGACAACATCGCCTGGGAGTGCGATTACCCGCACACCGACACGACGTGGCCCGAGTCGCCGGAGTTCACCTGGAAGGAGCTACAGGACGCCGGGTGCACCGACGACGGAGATCCACAAGATCACCTGGGAGAACGCCTGCCGCTTCTACGGCTGGGACCCGTTCGAGCACACCCCCAAGGAGCAGGCGACGGTCGGCGCCCTGCGCGGCGTCGCCCGCGACGTCGACGTGACCCGTATGTCCCGCGACGAGTGGCGCACGCGCAACGAGGCGGCCGGCATCGGCATCGTGAGCGCTGTTTGACGTGACGCCGCCCAGTGCTCGGGAGCACAGAACCGCACGGAGCCGTGACGACCACGCACGAGGACACGACCGACTGATGCTTCTCGGCCTGAGCGACGACCAGCAGTTCTTCCGGGAGACCACCGCCCGTTTCCTGACGGAGCAGGCGCCGCCGGACGCCGTCCGCGCCCTGCGCAACGACGCGACCGGGTTCGACCCGTCCTACTGGCGCCGCGGCGCGGAGCTCGGATGGACGTCGCTGTTGGTCGACGAGGAGCATGGTGGCGGGACGATCAGCGGCGCGGGCCTGGTGGATCTCGGTCTCGTGGCCTACGAGTTCGGTCGCCACGCCGCGCCGGGACCGCTCGTCACGACCAACGTGGTGGCCTCGACGCTCGGCGCGCACGGCGCGGCGCCCGACGTGCTGGGGTCCCTGCTCTCGGGCGAGGGGATCGCCACATGGTGCGCACCGGCGGCCGGGCCCGACGGGTGGCGACCGACCGTCGAGGCGAGCCACGAGGGACCCGACCTGGTGCTGCGCGGCGAGGCGCGCCCGGTCGAGTCGGCCGGCGCCGCGGGTCATCTGCTCGTCAGCTGCCGCGACGATGGTGGTGCGACCCAGGTGCTGGTGCCCGCGTCGGCGGCGGGCGTCACGGTGTCGCCGTTGCAGACCGTCGACCTGACCCGTCGTTTCTCGATCGTGACCTTCGACGAGGTGCGGGTCCCCGCAGACGCGGTGGTCGGGGCGGCGGGGGAGGCGTCGGCGGACATCGACCGTCAGTTCCAGGTGTTCCTCGTCATCGCTGAACGCGGAGTCGGTCGGGGCCATGCAGACCGGATTCGACATGACGGTCGAGTGGGCCTTCGACCGCTATTCCTTCGGGCGGCCTCTCGCCTCGTATCAAGCCCTGAAGCACCGGTTCGCCGACATGATGAGCTGGCTCGAGGCATCCCACGCCATCAGCGCGGCGGCCTGCGCCGCCACGCAGGAGGGCCTCGACGGAGCGCCCGAGCTGGTCAGCGCGGCCAAGGCCTTCATCGGCCAGTACGGAGCCGAGCTGCTCCAGGACTGCGTGCAGCTCCACGGGGGGATCGGGGTCACGTTCGAGCACGACCTGCACCTGTACCTGCGCCGCCTCATCGTCGACCGTGCGCTGGCCGGTACGCCGGCGGACCACCGGCAGCGCATCGCCGCTGTACCGACGAAGGGGTGGCGGCATGAGCGTGCTGCGGGTGGAGCAATCAGAGGGCGCAGCACGACATGGAGGACCTCGAGAGCTTCCGGCACCGGGCCCGAGCCTTCATCCGGTCCAACCTCCGACAGGTCACGCCGGAGGAGTTGCGCCTCGGCTACAGCGGGCTGAGCGAGGAGTTGGAGATCGCCGCGGTGGCCCGCGACCGGGAGCTCCAGCGCATGTTCTTCGACGCCGGGTTGGCCGGCATCTGCTTCCCGCGCGCCTACGGCGGGCAGGGCCTGACGCCGGAGCACCAGAGCGTCCTCAACGAGGAGCTCGTCGGCTACGAGTACCCCATACGGATGCAGGTGCCGAATCTCTCGCCCTGTGCGACGGTCATCCTCGAGTTCGGCTCGGAGGAGCAGAAGCTGCGCCACATCCCCCCCATCCTGAAGGGCGAGGCGCTCTGGATGCAGTTCCTCTCGGAGCCCAGCGGCGGCTCCGACGTGGCCGGAGCCCTCACCACGGCGGTACGGGACGGCGACCAGTGGGTGCTGAACGGCTCGAAGGTCTGGACGACGGGCGCCTGGTGGTCCGACTGGGGACTGTGCCTCGCCCGCACCAACTGGGACGTCCCCAAACACCGGGGTTTGTCGGTGTTCATGCTGCCGATCCACCAGCCAAACATCGAGGTGCACCGGATCGAGATGTTGAACGGCTCCCGCGAGTTCTGTCAGGAATTCATGACCGACGTCATCGTTCCCGACACGGACCGCATCGGCGACGTCGACGACGGGTGGACCGTGGTGACACGCTGGATGTTCCACGAGCGGATGCTCTACAACTCGCCGTACGTCACCGAGCCCATCGGCCTGACCCACGGGCACATGGATGCCGGCGTCGTCTTCTCCATCGCCCAGGAGAACGGTCGGCTGCAGGACCCGTCCGTGCGCGAGCTGGTGGGCGAGGCACGGATGCTCGAGCTGGTGACCCGGGAGATGTCGACGTACGTGAGTGAGAGCATCCGAGTGGGCCGATTGAACGACCAGGCGGCGGCCCTCGTGCGCCTGTTCAAGGGCACCGCCCAGAACCGGATCGTGACGTTGGCCTTCGAGGCGGCGGGGCCCGAGGGCGCGGCTTGGACCGAGGACACGGCAGCGTCCCTGACCGCAACGAACTTCCTGATGCGTCAAGGGGGGACCATCGGAGGTGGTACGACCGAGATGGCCCGCAACGTCATCAGCGAGCGGGTGCTGGCCATGCCCCGCGAGCGCCGGTTGGACAAGGACGTGCCGTTCCGCGACGTGCCCCGCGGCCGCGCCGGTACCTGATCACGTGCCGTGCCGAGAGAGCCCGGCGTCGAGTCGTCGGGGAGGAGGCCGTCCGTGGCCATCGCAAAGGTAGAAGGGCTCTCGCTCTCGTACGAGCTCATCGGGGACTCGGGGCAGCCCTGGGTGATCACCCCCGGCGGGCGCTTCACCAAGGAGTCCCCGGGGGTGCGCGAGCTGGCGCACGTCCTGGCAGGGCAAGGCAACCGGGTCCTCGTCTGGGATCGCCCCAACTGCGGCGAGTCCGACGTGTGCTTCGAGGGCCCGTCGGAGTCCGCCATGCAGGCCGACGCCCTCGCCGCGCTCCTGACCCACCTCGATATGACACCGGCCGTCATCGCCGGCGGGTCGGGCGGTGCCCGGGTGTCGTTGCTCACCGCCTCCCGCCATCCCGACACGGCAGCCGCCCTCGCCATCTGGTGGATCAGCGGCGGGGTCTACGGGCTGCTCTCGCTGGCGACCCACTACTGCGGCGGGTCCGTCGGCGCGGCGTGGAACCACGGCATGGAGGCGGTGGCCGACCTCCCCGAATGGGCCGAGGTCCAAGAACGCAACCCGTCCAACCGGCAGCGCTTCCTGGGCCAGGACCGCGCCACGTTCATCGCCACGCTGGAGCGCTGGATGCTGGCCTACTGCCCCCGTGACGACGAGCACGTCCCCGGGCTCCCCGACGCCGAGGCCCGTGCGCTCGACATCCCGGCGCTGGTCTTCCGCAGCGGGGAGAGCGACGCCCATCACACGAGGGCGACGTCGGAGGCGCTGGCCGAGCTGCTGCCCCGCGGCCGCCTCGTCGAGCCGCCCTGGGGCGATCGCGAGTGGATCGAGCGCCAGGAAGCACGCGACGAGGGCCTGTTCGCCCGCTGGCCCCTCCTGGCCCCCCAGCTCGTGGAGTGGCAGGCCGAAGTTCTGGGCTGACCGCCCGTTTCTGCGAACTTCCTTCCGGCGGCCGGGACCGTTCTCGTCCCGATGGTCGAGGCAGCCGGGTTGTCGAACGAGGAGATCGCCGAGCGGCTCGACGGGCTCTTCCGCCAGAAGGCGGCCGTCGAAGGATCGATCGTCGTCCTCCTCGGCGAGGTCGGGCGGCGCCAGGCCTATCGAGATGAGGGGGCGACCTCGACCGAGCCCTGGGCCGTCGAGCGCTTCGGGATCTCGACGCCGACCGCGCGGGCCTACGCGCACCTCGCCGAGCTGGCCTGGGACCTGCCGCACTTGGTCGAGTCGTTGTGCGCCGGCGAGCTGTCCTTCGACAAGGTCCGCGCCGTGGCCGAGGTGGCGAGGCCCGAGACGGAGCGCCAGCTCGCTGACCAGGCCAAGGGGTGCTCCGTCCGCCAGCTGATCGACATCGCCCGCTCGGCCGCGCCGTCCCAACCGGCTCCGGCCCGCGCCGAGCACGACCGCCGCTTCTTGCGCTTCAACGACCGGTTCCGCACCATGACCGTGCAGCTGCCCCCGGAGTCCTACGCCGAGACGCGGGCCTGTGTCGAGGCCCGGGCCCGCGGCGTGCCCACCGACGGCGAGACGCCATGGGACCAGCGCCTCTGCGACGGGTTCAGCGAGATCATCCGCTCGGCGCGCCCCGGTGGCCGCACCACCACGGCGAGCCCGTACTTCGTGGTCGTCCACGTCCCGCTGGCCGCCCTCGTCGAAGAGTCGGGTTCCACCACCGCCCTGGCCGGCGAACTCGAGCGGGACGGCCTGATCAGCTGTGAGACCGTGCAACAGATCGCCTGCGACGCAACCATCGCCATCGGGGTCGACGATGACGTCGGCCACACGATGTACGAGGGCCGGGCCCGGCGGGAACCCACCGCAGCCCAGCGCCGGGAGGTGATGCGCCGGGACCGCCACTGCCGGTTCCCGGGCTGCACCAACGTCACCTTCACCCACACCCACCACGTCGTGCCCTGGAAGCCGGGTGGCCGGACCGATCTTCACAACCTCGCGCTCATCTGCGTACACCACCATCATCTGGTGCACAGCGGGGGATGGACCATGTCCGGCAACGCCAATGAGGAGTTGCACTTCGTCGGCCCGACCGGGCGGACCATGACGACGCGCCCCTCGCCGGTGTGGACGGCCGTGACCGCCGGCCCGCGATCGGGTCTGTCGGACTGAGCCCTACGAGGTCTGCGGCGAGCGGGCGTCCGAGTCGGCCGACCCCGGCGCAGCCGTGGCAGCGGGCTCCGGGATACCGAGCGCATTGACGAAGAGGTGCGTCAGCTGCTCGACCCCCACGTCGAAGTCGCAATCCACCAAATCCTGCACGAACCACATCTCGGGGAAGCGGTAGCTCATGGCCCCCAGGCCCGCCGCGGCGATCACCGGATCGAGTCGCTGGTCGGCCAGGCCGTGGCGCTGCAGCCGGCGAATGGAGTCGGCGATCTGCGCCGAGGACGCGCGATGCCGCACATTGCGGAACTCCCGAAGCTCGTCGTCGAAGCGCGACACCTGCTCGATCACGCCCATGATGCGGGCCTCTTCCCGGTAGCTCTCGAGGTGGCGCCGGATGGCCTCGTGGATTCGCTCGAACGGGGGCGCACTCGACGAGGGATCGAGGACGACGCTGTAGAGGGGCGCGCTGAGACGCTCGTCCACCTCGGCCGCGACCTCCCGGAAGACCTCTTCCTTCGATTCGAAGTAGTGGTAGAAGGATCCGTGCGAGAGGCCGGCCCGCTCCGCGATGTCGGAGATACGGGCATCGAGGAAGCCGTCCCGCTCGAAGACCTCCTTGGCCGCACCGACCAGTCGGGCCCGGGTCTCGACGCCCTTGCGGGAACGTGGCCCGCTGGGCTTGTCGCTGGTGAGGTCGACACGCCCGCCTCCTTCCGTGAGGGATCCCGGGGCGAAGTCATCAATGTACCGTCGACATCATGTGATCAGGCGTCCTTCCGCTGCAGGAGGAGCACGCCGGAGGGCGTGCCGCCACCGGAGGTGACGACGGCTGTCGTGGCACCGTCGACCTGACGCTCGCCGGCGTCGTGGCGCAACTGCAGGACTCCTTCGTAGATGAACCCGAAGCCGTGCGTGCGGCCTTCGGAGAGTTGCCCGCCGTGCGGGTTGACGGGAAGGTCGCCGTCGAGCGCGATGCGACGCCCCGAATCGAGCCAGTCGTTCGCCTCGCCGAACCCGCAGAACCCGAGGCCTTCGATCCACGAGATGGCGTTGAAGGTGAAGCCGTCGTAGACCAGGGCCAGGTCGACCTCGGAGGGCTGCACACCGGTCCTGGTCCAGAGATGGGCCGCTTGTCCGATGACCTGGGGTTCGTGGGTGAGGGTGCCCTGGTCCCACGACACCCGCTCGAGGATCTGCGTACCGACCGCCTCGATGCGCACCGCGGGATGGGGCAGGTCGTCCGCGACCGACGCATCGGAGACGATCACCGCGATGGACGCGTCGCACGGCACGTCGCAGTCGTAGAGACCAAAGGGGGTCGTGATGGGGCGCGCCGACAAGTAGTCGTCCATCGTCATCGGGTCCCGGTAGATGGCGTTCGGGTTCAACGCCGCGTTGGCGCGTGCGTTGAGGGCGATCAGGCCGAGCATCTCGCGTGGGCGCCGTAGCGGTGCAGGTACTGGTTGGCGTTCATGCCGATCCAGTTGGCCGCCGACAGGGCGCCGAAGGGGGCGCGCCATTCCTGCATGGGCCCGGACACCCTGCCGCCGCCGGTGCGGCCGCCGACCTTGCGCCGTGCCATGAGGGTGGCGTAGGTGGACTCCCACACCGTTCGGAAGCACAGCACGTGGCGGCAGAGTCCGGCCGCCACGGCCATGGCCGCCACGATCACCGACCCTCCCGGCCCCGGGAGGTCCATGCCACCGTTGATCCAGGTCGGCTCGATGCGCAGCGCCTCCTCGATCGCCGTCGGACCGCCTTCGGTCATCCCCATACCGCCCGCACCCGGATAGGTCGAGAGGCCGTCGATGTCCTCGGGCGTGAGGCCAGCGTCGGCAATCGCCTCGAGGCAGGCGTCGACCGCCAGCGACAGGGGGTCGACCATGAGGCGCCGGCCGATCCTCGACCGGCCAATGCCGCTGAGCACGGCACGATGCTCGAAGCGCTCGTCACTGAGCGGAGGGCGGGGGGCCGGCCGCACCGGCTCGGGCACCCGGTCGACCGGGTCCAGCGACCCCGTCAGCTCGAAGAGCGGCAGCCAGACGTCCTCGTGCTGCTCGAAACGGACGGCCACCTCCAGGCCGATCGAGACGTCACCGGGGTCGCAGCCGACGATGTTCGTCGTCAGGTGCACGCGGGGATCCTCGGCCAGCGCGATGTTGGCGATGACGTAGGGCGGCTCGAAGTCGGGATGCCACTGGTGAGCATTGACGGTGAAGCCCACGACGGTGCCGCGGCCGGAGACCACGGTGGGCTTGGCCGACCGGCTCCGGCAGTACGGGCAGATGGGGACGGGAGGGTGCACCAGCTCGCCGCAGTCGGCGCACCCCTGAACCCGCAGGCAGTCGTCGGCGCCGGAGGTCCAGAACCACTCGGTGGTGGGTGTCAGCTCAGGAAGCGGCCGCATCCGTCACCTCTGTGCGGGTATTGACATCGACGTCGCAATTGAACATCGGGGACATGCTAGGTGACCCAGCCCCGATCGGCCCCGATCGGCCCCGATCGGCCCCGATCGGCTCCGCCGGCGACCCGGTCCGGCGGAAAAGGGCGGCGTCGTTCTCTGATATTGACGTCGCAGTCAAAAATCCCTAGAGTGAGCCGCATGACGAGAACGTGCGATTTCCCCCTCTTCGATGCGGACAACCACTTCTACGAGACCGAGGAGTCCTTCACCCGTCACCTGCCGGACCGCTACAAGGGTGCCATCGACTACGTCGAGGTCCACGGCCGGACCAAGATCATGATCCGCGGCACCGTCAGCGATTACATCCCCAACCCGACCTTCGAGGTCGTGGCGCGTCCCGGCGCCCAGGAGGAGTACTTCCGCAACGGGAACCCGGAGCGGCAAGTCGTACCGCGAGCTCGTCGGGGAGCCGATGCGCAGCATCCCCGCCTTCCGGGAACCAGCACCGCGGATCGAGCTGATGAACGAGCTCGGGGTCGACCGGTCGCTGATGTTCCCCACGCTGGCGAGTCTGCTCGAGGAGCGGATGCGCGACGACCCCGAGTTGACGCACGCCGCCATCCACGCACTCAACGAGTGGATGTACGAGCACTGGTCGTTCAACTATGAGGACCGCATCTTCGCCACACCGGTCATCACCCTGCCGATCGTGGAGAAGGCGATCGAGGAGCTCGAATGGGTCCTGGAGCGGGGGGCCAAGACGGTCCTGGTGCGGCCGGCGCCCGTGCCGGGCTTCCGCGGTTCCCGCTCGTTCGGCTTCCCGGAGTTCGACCCCTTCTGGAAGGCCGTGCAAGAGGCCGACATCCTCGTCTCCATGCACTCCTCCGACAGCGGGTACGCCAGGTACCAGAGCGACTGGACCGGCCCGACCGAGATGCTGCCGTTCCGCCTCGACTCGTTCCGCATGATGACGCACGGCAAGCGAGCGATGGAGGACACGATGGCGGCCTTCTGCTGCCACGGTGTCTTCACCCGGTTCCCCCAGCTCCGGGTGGCCTCCATCGAGAGCGGCGGGGACTGGGTCAGCGGCTTCGTGGCGCACCTCGAGGACATCTACCGGAAGATGCCACAGGCGTTCGACGAGAACCCGGTCGAGCAGTTCACGTCCAACGTGTACGTCAGCCCGTTCCACGAGGACGACATCGAGAAGCTGATCGAGACGATCGGCGTGGACCACGTGCTGTTCGGGTCCGACTACCCCCACCCGGAAGGTCTAGCCGAGCCGTGCAGCTACGTCGACCATCTGCCGCCCGGACTCCCCGAGGAGGACGTGCAGAAGATCATGGGCGGGAACCTCGCCCGCATCATGCGCGTCGACGCACCCGTCGGAGCGATCGCGTAAGAGCTGGGCCCTCCGCAGCCGCCCACCATCTGACGGTAGGGTCAGTGGGACGACCGCGGAATGCGCCTGCAGAAGGGGAACCCGAGATGCCTGACTACAAGTACGTGCTGTACGAGACGCTCGAATCGGGGACGATCGCGCGCATCATGCTCAACCGTCCGGATTCCCGGAACGCCCAGAACCGCGGATTGCTCGTCGAGCTGAACGACGCGTTTCTGCAGGCCGAGGCGGACGACGACGTGCGCGTCGTCATCCTGGGCGGCATGGGCCCCATGTTCTCCACGGGCCATGACCTCGGCTCCAAGGCCTCGAGGGAGGAGAACGCGCCAGGGCCGGGCCAACACCCGACGCGGTCGATCAACGGAGCCACGCGCAAGGGTGCCGAGGCCCTCATGCTGCAGGAGTGGCACTACTTCTTCGAGAACACCCGTCGGTGGCGCAACCTGCGAAAGATCACGATCGGGCAGGCCCACGGCGACGTGTATGCCGCCGGGTTGATGCTCCTGTGGGCGTGCGACCTCATCGTCTGCGCCGAGGGCTCCAGGTTCGCGGACGTCGTCGGCTCTCGTCTCGGCATGTGCGGCGTCGAGTACTTCGCCCACCCATGGGAGTTCGGGCCACGCAAGGCCAAGGAGCTGCTCCTCACGGGCGACTCGATCGATGCCGACGAGGCCCACCGTCTCGGCATGGTGAGCAAGGTGTTCCCGGCCGACCAGCTGACCGTGCGGACGGTCGAGCTGGCGCAGCGGATCGCCCAGTTGCCGACCATGACGTCGCTGCTCATCAAGGAGGCGGTGAACCAGTCCGTCGACAACATGGGCTTCTACAACGCGCTGAACGCGTGCTTCACCCTCCACGAGCTCAACCACTCCCACTGGGCCTGGGTCAACGAGGACCGGTTCCCCGTGGCCAAGGAGGACGCGGGCATCCCCAACTGGAAGGAGGCCCCGCCGATCATGCCGGCCCTCAAGGACAAGGTGCGAGCCGACCAGTGACTCGCGCGCCACGGCGCTGTGATCACCAGGTGAATCTCCTCTGACCGAACGCGCGACCGCCGGGACGGGACCACTTCCAACATCGCAGCTCACGTGCCCAATTGGTCGTCGTGCACGGGCCGCCCTCCCTCGTTAGTATCTGAATCGACGTCGATGTCAGAAATGCCCCGCTGGAACCGGGGCAAGAAGGGGTGGGACCCGCTCGATGCTGCAATTCGTGATAGCCGGACTGGTGCTGGGCGGGATCTACGCCATCGCCGCCGCCGGGCTGGTGATCACTTACACCTCGTCGGGCATCTTGAACTTCGCCTTCGGCGCGATCGCCTTCTTCATCGCACGCTTCTACTACTACCTGCACACCCAGCGAGAGCTGGGCCATCATCCCGGCCGCCGTGCTCTCGATCTTGATCGCCTCGCCCGCGCTCGGCGTGTTCCTCTACGCCGTCCTCTTCCGCCACCTGCGGCTCTCGTCGCCCCTGATCAAGGTCGTCGCCACCATCGGCCTGCTCGTCGCCATCCCGTCGCTCGCCACGCTGATCTTCGGCAACCAGGCCATCCAGCAGGCCCCCGGGCTCGCGCCCGAGCCCGTACACGTCTTCCAGTTCCTCGGGGTCCCGGTGACCCTCGACCAAGTCATCGTCTACATCTGCGTCGTCCTCACCGTCGTGGTCGGCGCCGTCGTGCTGCGTTACACCGAGGTGGGCCTCAAGGTGCGGGCCATGGTCGACTCGCCGGCCATGACCGACCTGTCCGGAACCAACCCCACGGCGATCTCCGTCGGCGTCTGGGCGGTCGCCACGTTCTTCGCCGGGTTGTGCGGCGTGCTCGCCGCGCCCGATCATCGGGCTCGACGCCGACAACTTCACGCTCCTGATCGCCGCCTCCTTCGCCGCCGTGGTGGCCGCGAAGCTACGGAACCTGCCGGTCGCGGTCCTCGTCGGGCTCCTCATGGGGGTGGCCACGTCTCTGTTCCAGCGCTACCTTCCGCCGGCCAGCCAATGGACAACCGAGATCATCGACGCGGTGCCCTTCATCGTCATCGCGCTCTTCTTGATCTACAGCCTGGTCCGCCGAGGCCGGGTGGGGGAGGACGACGGGTGGGGCGGCGTCCTCGACCGCGCCATCACGCCGCAGGGCGAGAGCCGGCTGGCCGGCTCCACCAGCAGCGTGGTCGAAACCGCGTCGTTGGGCTTCTTCGGCAAGTACGCCGGCCCGCTGCTGCTGATCATCGTCGTCGGGTCACTGCCTCTGATCGTGGGCGGATACTGGGTCGGGCTGTTCGCATCGGCGTTCGCTTACGCGGTCATCTTCCTCTCGTGGACCATCGTCACCGGCGAGGGCGGGATGCTCTGGTTGTGCCAGATCACGTTCGCCGGCGTCGGCGCGATCACCACGGCCCAGCTGGCCAACAACCACGGCTGGCCCGTCCTCGCCGCGGCCCTGGCCGGCGGCCTCATCGCCATGGCCATCGGCGCGCTCGTCGGCTTCCTCAGCATCCGGCTGGGTGATCTGTACGTCGCCCTGGTCACCCTGACCTTCGGGCTCCTCATGGAGAACCTCGTCTTCACCTTGCCCAGTTTCGTGAACCAGGGCATCGGACTGAACCTCAACCGTCCCGGCTTTGCCAGTTCCGACCTCTCGTATACGTACCTGTGCCTGGTCGTCTTCGTGATCGTGTCCCTCTTCATCGTGAACTTCCGACGGTCGACCACGGGACTCGCGCTGAACGCGGCGCGCTGGAGCGAGGCCGGAGCCAGGACGTCGGGCATCAGCGTGGTGCAGATGAAAGTGATCGCCGGCGCTCTGGCGGCTCTCATCGCCGGGATCGGGGGAGGGTTGCTCGCCATGGCGCAGACGACGTTCCAGCCCGATGAGTTCGCGACGTTTCTCGGCATCGTCTGGCTCGCCGTCCTCGTGACCATCGGCGTTCGCTCGAATGCGGCGGCGCTGCTGGCAGGTCTGGCGTTCGTGTTCCCCAGCGCGCTCGCCCAGTACTACCTCTCATCGTGGACATGGGTGCCCAACGTCATCCCCGTCTTCTTCGGCCTCGGGGCCATCTCCGCCGCCAAGTACCCCGACGGCACACTGGCCGAGCAGAGCCGGCAGCTCCGGCGACTGCTCCTGCGCATCAGGCCGGCGCAGCCCGGCGATCAGCAGTTCACCGACGGGACGAGCTTTCCGGCGGGCGACATCGGGACCGTTGACGGTGCGCCGAGGGTGGCAGAGGGCGTCTCGTGACGACGGTGCCCACCAGCGACACCACTTCCGGCGAGACCTCCGGCGCGCCGGCATGCGCGTTGGCGGCTTCGGGCGTCACCGTCCGCTTCGGGGGGCTGACGGCGCTCTCCGACGTCTCCATCGAGGTCGAGCCGGGCCGGATCGCGGGCCTGGTCGGTCCCAACGGCGCCGGCAAGTCGACCCTGTTGGGTGTGCTGTCCGGGTTGCTGCGTCCGAACACGGGCCGGGTGCAGCTGTGCGGGGAGGACGTCACGAACTCCTCTCCTCGGGCCCGGGCCAGCCGGGGCCTGGCGCGGACGTTCCAGCAGCCCGAGCTCTTCCTGGGCCTGACGGTGCGCGAGCACCTGGTGCTGGCGCACCGCGCCCGGGTGGCGCGCGCGCGTCTGTGGCGCGACATGTTCGATCCCCGCTCCCTGCTGCCAGCGCCGGCGGAGGAGAACGAGCGCATCGACGGGCTCCTCGAGCTGTTGCGCCTGACGAGGGTTGCGAGTGCCCCGGTCGCCGCGCTGCCGCTCGGCGTCGCCCGTCTGGTCGAGGTCGGCCGTGCCCTGGCCAGCGACCCGCTCGTTCTCCTGCTCGACGAGCCACTCTCCGGGCTCGACATGAAGGCCTCGGAGAACCTGCTCTCCGTCTTCACCCAGATCGTCGAGCAGGCCGAACGCCCCCTCTCGCTGATCATCGTCGAGCACGACGTCGCCGCAGTGCTCGCGCTCTCGCATACGGTCTTCGTGCTCGACTTCGGGGAGCGCATCGCAGCCGGCACACCGGAGGAGATCCGCAACGATCCTGCCGTCCGGGCCGCCTACCTAGGCGACAGTGAACCGGCGACGGTGACCAGCGCCACGCCGCGGGAAACCGAGCCCTCGTGACGGATCCCATCCTCGAGGTGCGCGACCTCGACGTCTGCTACGGATCGTCTCAGGCGCTCTTCGGCGTCTCGCTCACGGTGCAGCCCGGCACGGTGCTCGCGGTGCTCGGTGCCAAC
The DNA here is from genome assembly GCA_963787525.1 of uncultured Acidimicrobiaceae bacterium. Classification (GTDB taxonomy): domain Bacteria; phylum Actinomycetota; class Acidimicrobiia; order Acidimicrobiales; family RAAP-2; genus Bog-473. Next base: position 287,822 of record CAWBDK010000003.1, read on the forward strand.
GGTGCAGGCAAGAGCACACTCGCTCGGACCATCTCCGGATTGGTCCCACCGACAGCGGGCAAGGTGTTCTTCGAAGGTCGCGACGTGACCGGCCTTGCCGCCCACCGCATCCGCCGGCAGGGCCTCACCTACATCCCTGAGGGACGGGGCATCTTCCCCGGGCTCTCGGTGGTCGACAACTTGCGCATGGCCGTGGCGCAGGAGCGGCGCCAGGACCGCCCCGGCGCCATCGACCGGGCCATTCAGCGGTTCCCGGTGCTCGGCACGCGGAGCACCCAGCGTGCGGGCAGCCTCTCCGGTGGCGAGCAGCAGATGCTGGCGCTGGCCCGTGCCCTCGCCGTGTCCCCCAAGGTCGTCATCGCGGACGAGATGTCGCTCGGTCTGGCCCCGCTCGTCGCCGAATCGGTCTTCGAGGGACTCGAGGAGGCCCGGCGCTCCGGGATCACCATCGTGCTCAGCGAGCAGTTCGTCCACCGGGCACTGGCCATGGCGGACAGCTGCGTGATCCTGATGCGCGGGCGTGTGGGCTGGGCGGGCCCGGCGTCCGAGGCGGGCCAGGAGGTCATCGACCGCTACCTCGGAGAGGCGGACGGGGCGACCCACGTTGGCGTTACGAATGGGTTACAGTAACGCGCCTCGCTCTGAGCGATAAGGGCATTTACAAAAGCAAGAGGCTGGTTTGCGAGCCTGCCTCCAACGTCCAGAAGGGCCCAAGGCGTGGGTCCGGGGAGGGAGTTGTGCACGTGCAACCAAAGAGACGAACCATGCGTCCGCAACGTACGACCGTTGCCGTCCTGGCCGCCGCAGTGGTCGGCCTGCCGCTGTCCCTGATGGCGACCACCACGGCTCCGGCCTCGGCCGCAACGTCCTCGGGGACGCCGATCACCATCGCGTACGTCACCGACCTGACCGGCGAAGGCGGGTCCGAGAACTCCACCTCACCGGCTGGGTTCAACGCACGGATCGCGTTGCAGAACGCGGAGGGCGGCGTGAACGGCCACAAACTGGAGGGGCTCGTGATCGACGACCAGACCAGCCCGACGGAGATCGCGACCGCTGTGCAGGAGGCGGACTCGAAGGCGTTCGGCATCGTCTCGCAGAGCCCGCTCATGTTCCTCGCCGCCAAGTACCCCAACCAGGCGGGCGTCCCAGTGACCGGCACCTACGACGACGGTCCCGAGTGGGGCACGCAGCCCTACACGAACATGTTCGCCTCGGACGAGGGGAGCGTGAACCCGAAGTACCCGGTGAACACGCAGATCGGCAACTTCCTCAAGGCCCACGGCGGCACGGTGATCGGATCCTACGGCTACGGCATTTCGCCTTCTTCGAGCCGCGCCGCGATTCAGACGGCGGATTCGTTCACCCACGCCGGTGGCAAGGTGGGCGTGCTCGACACCACGGTGCCGTTCGGCAGCGTGGCCTTCACCGCCGAGGCGCTCGTTGCCAAGCAGAAGGGCGTCAACACCATGGTGCCCGCCATGGACGCCAACTCGAACTACGCCCTGGCGGAAGCGCTCAAACAGGCGGGAGTCAAGTTGAAGGCCACGCTCTACGCGACGGGCTACGAGCCCGACGTCATCAAGTCGCCGGCCTGGGCCGACCTGCAGGGCGCCTACTTCCTCTCGCCATTCCGCCCGTGGTCGTTGCCCAACGCCGGCACCCAACAGATGCAGGCGGCGATGGAGAAGTACGCGCACTTCACCAAGACCCAGTTCCCGAACTTCGGCCAGTACGAGGCGTGGGCCGGGGCCGACCTCATGATCAAGGGACTGCAGATGGCGGGGCCGAACCCGACGCAGGCCGCCGTGATCAAGGACCTGCGCGGGCTGAAGTCCTACAACGCCAACGGCCTGTTGCCGGAGTCGATCAACTACTCGACGATCTTCGGGCACGACATCTCGCCGACCTGCGCCTGGGTCCTGCAGGCAGGCAAGACTGGCTTCACCGCGATCTCGTCGAAGCCGACCTGTGGGACGGACATTCCAGGAACGTCGACCGCCAGCACCTCCTCTTCGTAGACGGCGTCAGCCTTCGGTGACGATCCGCCGGCGCCTCGCGTCGGCGGATCGTCGCGTCCGGGCCCAGTCGGCCATCACCCTCGTCGGTCGGGGCCCCTCACGGCAAGACCGCAGGCGTCACCGCAACCGCCACTCGGGCCGGGGCGCCTGAAATGTCTCCTGTCCTTCCGCGATGTTCTCGAACTGGGTTCCCAGCGAGACGAAGGACGACACCTGGGCGCGCGCATCCCGCCGGGAGAGCTCGTGGGCCATCCACACCGACCGCACGGTGCCCTGAATGGCGTACACCGGTGCGGAGGCGATGGCCCGTGCGACCCACATGGCTCGCTCCATGAGTTCGGCCAACGGCACGATCTCCGAGACGAGTCCCATCTGGTGGGCACGGGTGGCGGACATGCGTTCATGCGCCCCGAGCAGCACCACGCGCAGGGTCTCGCCCAACGGGAGCTTCTGGAGGAGGTGCATGGACTCGAAGCCGGCCACCATCCCATAGGTCACGTGGGGGTCGAAGAACGTCGCGTTCTCGGCCGCGATGATGATGTCGGACTCACCCAACAGATAGAGGGCGCCGCCGCAGGCCATACCGTTGACCGCGGCGATGACCGGCTTCCAGAGGTCGTTCTCCTTCGGATTGATGTTGATCCCAGGGTCGTTGTACTGGAACGGCGTCGACACGGGTCCGGTCCGGTTGGCCATCTTGAGCCGCCGCTCCTCGTCGACCAGGTACCCTTGCTCAATCGACTCGGCACGATCGATGCCCGTGCAGAAGGCCTTCTCGCCGGCACCGGTCACGATCACGGCCCGGACGTCGTCGTTCCTGCGCAGCGCCTGCCAGAGCTCACGCAGCTCGGCCTGCATCTCCTGGTTGAACGCATTGTGCACGTCCGGGCGATTCAGCGTGACCACGGCGACGCCGTCCACCTCTTCGTACAGGAGCGTCTCGTACGTACCCAACCCCGGGCCCCCTTTTCGACCGTGGACAGAAATCAGAGCGCCACACTAGCGGGACGCGTCTGCAGGCCCCAGAGGCGGAGGGCCACGGAGCCGGTCAGCCCGCTGCGGGGAGGTCGTCAGCGACTGTGACTCTCTTTTCATCGAAGCTCAAGAAGTGCCCCAACGGGATCGACTCGGGCAGCGGTTCCTCGTAGCTCCATGCGATGTCGTCGAGGACGACGTCGCCAATGTGCGCCGTCCAATACGATGCCGTGCCCTTGTAGGGGCAGTAGGTCTGCGTGGCGCTTGTGGTCAACAGGTCCATGCGCACGAAGCGAGAGTCCACGTAGAGCCGTGGCTCCAGTGCGGTCTCGTAGACGGCCAGGGTGTCCGTCGTGTCGACCAGCGTGTCACCTCCGGCCTCGACCCGGAGCCGCCGGCCCGAGCGCAGGCAGTCGACGCGGTGGTAGGGGTTGCGCGGGTGCCCGAACACCTCTTCATCCTCCTCGAACCACGCGTCGACGGCATCCCAGGCGACTGTCACGTAGCCGGTGGCGTCCTCCTCGGGCCCAGCGGGCACGCCGGCGACGTCGCCGGACGGGAAGGCGTACGTCGGCGGGCGGCCCGGGCGGTGTACCAGCAGGACGCGCTCGCTGTCGATCACCGTCACGCCCTGCTTCATGCCGCGCACTCGGCGCCGGTGCGGTTCCAGATAGGAGACCGGGCCCGGTATCGTCGCCGTGAAACGTCCGGCGGGCCGGGCGCTCAGGGGCCCGCGTCCGGTGGTGAGGCTCACAGCGCGGTCCGCTCGTCGACCGTGCCGGTGCCGGCTGGGAAGGGGCGAACCATCGCCTCCACGGTGAACGAGGCGAGAAGGTCGCCGTCGACGTCGTGCACCCGGCACTCCGAGTGGGTCATCCCGTCCCCGGCGAACGTCGAGAGGTGGCGATAGAGCATCCACTGGTCGGCGCGGACGTCGCGGTGCAGCGACAAGCTGATGGCGTTGATCCCCATGGAGAGCGTGCGGTGCGCCTGGTCCTGCCCGATGCCGGCGTGGGGACGCAGGGCGGCGGCAATGGACATGTGCCCCGAGAACTGCGCCAACAGGCCCGCATGGAGCGCCGGGTCCGCCGGCACGTCGCGAAAGCGCACCCAGGCGTCCAGTACGGGCGGGCCAACGGGAGCGTCGGAATCGTTCGTATAGGCGCTGTCGACGACTCTTATGTCGCGGCCCGTCATGCCCATATCGTAAGGGTCGCACTCGTAGGGACCGGCCACGGCCGGCGGCTCGGCGGTGTGCTGGACGAGCGCGGGAGCAACCACCGCGAGGAGCAGCGTGCCGGTGCCGCAGCAGCGGCCGTCCTGCAACACCTGGACTCCGAGCGCCGAGAAGGTCCGTCCACGGCTGTGCTCCTCCAACTCGAAGCGCAACGGTCGGCCGGCGTCCGCGGCGCGCACGAAGGCCATGTGCGCCGAGACCACACGGCGGCCCGGCGAGTGCCGGCCCGCGGCCACGATGGCCTGGCCCAGCATCTGGCTGCCCTCCACCACGGGCCGCCTGCCGTCGCTGTGGGCCACGCCGACGAACGAACCGTCGCCCTCAGCGCGTACCTCCATGACATCGATCAGGTTCGCGGCATCGCCCCAGGTGGGGAACTGCTTGATGGTGATGTCGCGCGAATCGTCCCCTTCGCGGCCGTCCACCACGTCGATCCGGACCCGGCCTTGGTCGAACCTCGTGAACCCGCGCAGCTGGCGGAGCGCGTCAGGACCCAGCGCGTCGGCACCGTCGCCGGGGAGCATGAGCACGTCACCGTCGACCGGGATACCGGCGGTGGTTCCCTCGGGAAAGCAGAGGGTGGAGGGTTCGCCCTCGCGCTCGATACACAGGCAGGCATCCGACTCGGCCACCAAGACCTCGCCCAACCAGGCCCTCGCCGGGTAGGGGTACGCCTCGATCTTCATCGGCGTGCGGGCAGCTGCCTCAGGCGCTGCGCGCTGAGCGGTCGGCAGACCTCACGACGGGACCGCCACCGGTCGCCCGGCAATGGTCACCGACGGCATGGACACGCTGCCACCCTGGCGCAGGAGGGAATCGACGACACCCACGAGCTCGTCGACACCCACGAACCCGCCACTCATGAGATGGTTCTCCACCCATTGCGTTCCGAGCGTGACGGCAAGCTCCGGGTCCCACTCTGTGGCGAACTGCGACATGGAGTCGCCCTCGCCCCCCATGCACTCCCCGACGACCAGCCGGGTGAAGCCGACGGTCGGGTGCTCGCCCCGCCATGCCTCGACGAGCTTGTCCAGCGCCGCCTTGCTCACCGCATAGGAGCCGAGTCCGGGCCACGGCGAGGTGACTGACGCGCTGACCGAGGACAGATAGACCGCGGTGCCGGTGGACTCCGTCAGGTAGGGCACGGCCGCCGCCGTCGCCATCGCCGCCCCGACCACGTTGGTGTCGAGGACCCGCCGCCAGGTCTCCGCGTCGGTGTCGACCAGACGGGCCAGTGGGCCGATGGCGGCGGCGTAGACGACGGCATCGATGCCCCCCAGGCCCTCGGCCGCCCGCTCGATGGCCGTCCGGCAGGACCCCTCGTCGGTGACGTCGCAGCGGACGGCCAGGGTGCCGTCGCCGGCTTCGGCGGCGGCGGACTGGAGCTGCTCCTCCCGCCGCGCCAGTAGCGCGGTCCGGGCGCCGCGCTGGGCCAGCCCGACGCCGATGCAACGACCCAACCCGCTCGACGCACCAATCACGACCGCTCGCAATTCCGGCCCTCCCGTTCGCTGGACTGGGCTCATGTTAGACGTGCGCCTTGTTGCCAGATCCCGGGGAGAAGGCTGCCGTTCCGGCGGCGTCGCCCGCGGGCTGAGCACCCGGAGTCGAATCAACGCGCCAGTCGACACCCTTGCGCCGCAACGTGGCCTGCGCGTGCTCCCCGACGCCTTCGGCGACCCTCGGCCGCCCGGAGGTCCACCACCACAGGCTGGACGAGGACCCCTGTGATCGGAGACGGATTAGCGTGCCGCTGTGCCCGAACCACGACGGCTGGCCTTCGACCCCGTCGCGGAAGCCGAGCGGCAGTGGGGACTCCATGGATGGTCCGAGCAGGCGCCTGGCATGGCGGTGGTCACCTCCATCATGCGCCTGCAGCAGATCTACCTCGCCCGGGCCAACGACGTCCTGCGGCCCTTCGGCCTCACGTTCGCCCGCTACGAAGTCCTCATGCTGCTGTCCTTCGCCCAGCGTGGCGCCCTCCCCCTGGGCAAGATCGGAGAGCGGCTGCAGGTCAACGCGGCGAGCGTCACCAACGCCGTCGACCGCCTGGAGGCGGCGGGCCTGGTCACCCGCCGCTCCAATCCCGATGACGGCAGGGGCACGCTGGCGTTCTTGACCGCCGCCGGCCGGCACACCGCCGAGGCGGCCACCCGGGTCATGAACGAGGAGGTCTTCACCGAACTCGACCTGCCGCCGGCCACGGTGCGCCACCTCTTCGGGCTGCTGGCGGACCTGCGGCGCGGCGCCGGGGACTTCAGCTGAGCAGGGCTTCTGGCATATAGTTTGACGTTGAAGTAATATTGGGCGGGATGGCCGACCGATCGACATGGCAGGAGGCCTTCGACGGCTCGCCGCACCGGGCAGCACGCTTCGAGACGATGTCCGGCGTGCCTCTCGACCCGGTCTATGGGCCCGAGGGGTCGGAACTACCGGGCCAGTACCCCTATACGCGGGGGCCCTACGCGTCCATGTACCGCTCGCGGCTGTGGACGATGCGCCAGTTTGCCGGGTTCGGGTCCGCCGCCGACACAAATGGTCGCTTCAAGGAACTGCTCCGTGCCGGCGGTGACGGGTTGTCCACCGCCTTTGACATGCCGACCCTCCTAGGGCGTGACTCCGACGACCCCTGGGCCAGGGGTGAGGTAGGTCGGGCCGGCGTCGCCGTCGACACGATGGTCGACATGGAGACGCTGTTCGAGGGGATCGACCTGGGGCGCGTGTCCACCTCCATGACGATCAACTCGCCGGCGGCGCCCATACTCGCCATGTACGTCGGCGTCGCAGATCGGACCGGCGTGGACCGGGGGAGCCTCTCGGGCACCATCCAGAACGACATCTTGAAGGAGTACCAGGCCCAGAAGGAGTACGTGTTCCCACCGCGCCCCTCGGTGCGACTCGTGACTGACGTGATGCGGTTCTGCGCCGCCGAGCTCCCGCGCTGGCACCCCGTTTCGGTCTCGGGTTACCACATCCGCGAGGCCGGCTCGACGGCGGCGCAGGAGCTGGCCTTCACGCTGGCCAACGGCTTCGCCTACGTGGAAGCGGCCATGGCCAGCGGACTGGCGGTCGACGACTTCGCGCCGCGGCTCAGTTTCTTTTTCAATGCCCACAGCGACTTCTTCGAGGAGATCGCCAAGTACCGCGCCGCCCGGCGCGTCTGGGCCCGCTGGATGCGCCAGCGCTACGGAGCGGCCGACGGGCGCTCGTGCCAGCTGCGCTTCCACACCCAGACGGCCGGCGTGTCGCTCACTGCACAGCAGCCCGAGGTGAACCTCGTCCGCGTCGCCATCGAGGCGCTGGCCGGGGTGTTGGGCGGCACCCAGAGCCTGCACACGGATGCCTTTGACGAGGCCCTCGCCCTGCCCACCGAGCACGCCGCCCGCCTGGCGTTGCGTACGCAGCAGGTCATCGCTGAGGAGACAGGCGTCGTCCACGTGGCCGATCCCCTCGGCGGGTCGTGGTTCGTCGAGGGGCTGACGGACGAGCTCGAGCGGCAGGCCGAAGATGTCTTCGCGCACCTCGCCGAGGCCGGCTCGGGATCGATGTTGGAAGGTGTGATCGCCTGTATCGACGACGGTTGGTTCGTGTCCGAGATCGCGGACGCCGCCTACGCGTTCCAGTCCAAGATTGCCAAGGGCGAATGGACCATGGTCGGGGTGAGCGGCTACGTCGAGGATGACGGAGTGGCGCCGTCTACGCTTTCCATCGGCGCCGACGTCGAGACGGCACAGCTCGACCACCTGGCCTCCATCAAACGAGCCCGGGACGACGATGCGGTACGCCGTTCTGTGGCTCGCATCGCCCAGGACGCATCCGACCCGACCGTCAACGTGATGCCTGCCCTCATTGAGGCGGCGCGCAACCACGTGAGTGTGGGTGAGTCGATGCGGGCCCTCGAGTCGGTCTTCGGGCTCTACACGGAGCGGCACGTCGCGTGAGCATTGCGCCCCGGACAGGTGAGCGCCCGCTGCGGGTGCTGATGGCCAAGGTCGGCCTCGACGGCCACGACCGCGGGCTGCGCGTGGTGTCTCGCATCCTGCGCGACGCGGGATTCGAGGTCGTCTACGCCGGGCTGCGCCAGTCGCCCGAGACGATCGCAGCCATGAGCGCGCAGGAGGATGTAGACGTCGTCGGCGTATCCATGCACAACGGAGCCCACCTCACCCTCGCCCCCGCCGTGGTGGGTGCTCTGGCGGCCGCCGGCCTCGAGACGCCTGTCGTCGTCGGCGGCATCATCCCACCGGGCGACGTGGAGGTGCTCCGTGCCAGTGGCGTCGCCGCCGTCCTCGGACCCGGAGCCTCCAACGAGGAGGTCGTGGCGACCGTACGCTCAGCGGCTGGGGTTCTTTCGCACTCTCTTTGAGGGCATCACCCCGAGATCCTCGCCGATGGGGACGACCTGAACCGGGCTCTTGCGGAACGACAAGGATCCCGTCCGCTCTCGTGGCCGCCCCGGGCGAACCCGAGCAGCCCGTCGGGCCACTGCGCCAGCCCGCGTCGCGGGGGTAGACATCACGAATGACAGATCGAGAGGGATTCGTCCGACAGCTCCCCAAGGCGGAGCTCCACGTGCACCTCGAAGGAACGCTCGAACCCGAACTCTCGTTCGAGTTGGCCGAGCGAAACGACGTTCGCTTGGCCTACGCCGATGTAGGAGAACTGCGTCGAGCTTATGTCTTCGATGATCTTCAATCCTTCCTCGACGTCTACTACGCCGGCTGTGCCGTGCTCCTCACCGAACAGGACTTCTACGACCTCACGTTCGCCTATCTCTCTCGTGCGGTCGGCCAAGGCGTTCGACACGCCGAAGTGTTTTTCGACCCCCAGACACACACCGGGCGGGGGGTCCCCTTCGAGACCTGCATCACAGGGATACACCGCGCACTGGAAGATGGGAGCGCACAGCTTGGGATCTCGTCGCGGCTGATCATGTGTTTCCTCCGCGACCTGAGCAGCGAGGCAGCCGTGGACACGCTCGAGCAAGCTCGGCCCTTTGCCCATTGGCTGACCGCCACGGGCCTCGACTCCGCTGAGGTGGGCAATCCTCCGTCAAAATTCGTCGATGCTTTTCGGCAGGCCCGGGAAATGGGCCTGCCGGCGGTCGCCCATGCGGGAGAGGAAGGCCCACCCGAGTACATCTGGGAGGCGCTGGAGCTGCTCGGGGCACGGCGGATCGATCACGGGGTCCGATGTCTCGAGGACGATCGTCTCGTCGACCGGCTCGTGGCGGAGCAGATCCCCCTCACCGTGTGTCCGTTCTCCAACGTCAAGCTCCGGGTCTTTCCTTCTCTGAAGAAGCACAACCTTCCCGCCCTCATACGGCGCGGGCTGCTTGTGACCATCAACTCGGATGATCCCGCGTACTTCGGCGGGTATGTTGCCGACAACATGTGGGCGGTTGCCGGCGCCTTCGATCTCGCTCTGTCCGACATCGCCGAATTGGCGCGCAACTCCTTCCGCGCTTCCTTGATCGATGACGGGGCCAAGCAGGTCTACCTCTCTGAAGTCGACGACACCCTGGAGGCAGCAGCCCAGACGGGGTAAGCCCGGCATGTTCCGGCGACCTGTCTCAGGAGACTCAGCCGCCGAGAGCCGCACGCACCGCGGCGAGCCGGCCCGGCTCCATCCGCCACCACATCCAACGCCCTCGCTTCTCGCCGATCAGCAGGCCGGCGTCGGCGAGAACCTTGGTGTGGTGCGAGATGGTGGGCTGGCTCTTGCCAAGCGGTCCCTCGAGGTCACACGAGCAGATCTCGACCCGGGATGCGACGAGGGACAGAAGCCGCAGACGCACAGGGTCAGCCAGTGCACCGAGCACCTGGGCCAAATCCGATGCCTCGGTCTCGCTGAGCGGCGTATCGACCACCGACGCACAGCACAACGCATCGCTGGCCACCGTCGATGCCTGGCGTCTCGTCATGGTCATCACTCCATCTAGATATTGACAGAGGTCAATGTATCATGGATACTTAACATCGACCAATATAAATATATCGGGAGGACGCCGGTGTCCCGTGTACAACTCGCTCTCAACGTCGCGGACCTCAACGCGGCCATCACCTTCTACTCCAAGCTGTTCGACACGGAGCCGGCCAAGGTTCGCCCCGGGTACGCCAACTTCGCCGTGGCGGACCCACCGTTGAAACTGGTCCTCATCGAAGACGCTGCTCGTGAACCGGGCTCGCTGAACCACCTCGGCGTCGAGGTCGGGAGCAGCAGCGAGGTGGTCGCCGCCCACATGCGCCTGGCAGCCGCCGACCTGGACACCGTGGTTGAAGAGCAGGTGTCGTGCTGCTTCGCAGTCCAGGACAAGGTGTGGGTCGATGGGCCCGGTGGTGAGCCGTGGGAGGTCTATACCGTTCTTGCCGACGCCGACGCCCTTTCCGGAGAATCGCGCCCGGGCCAACCGAGCAATGCCGCGTGCTGTGCCACCAGGCCGAATCTGGGCGAAGCCGGTCCCGCATCCTCCTGCTGCTGAGCGTCTGGACCAAGAGAGCGATCGACGGACGTTCCGGGGACGCAGTGGACGGCTCCGCCTTGCCTCGCCGTCTCGCCGCCGAGTTCCTGGGCAGCGCCTTCCTCGCGGCCATCGTCATCGGTTCGGGTATCGCCGCCCAGCACTACTCAGCGGGGAACTCTGGACTCGAGTTGTTCGAGAATGCGGCGGCAACCGCGGCAGGGCTCTTCGCAATCATCTTGATGTTTGGCCCCGTTTCGGGGGCGCATTTCAACCCGGTGGTCTCCTTTGTCGACGCCGCGTTCGGCGGTCTGTCGTGGCGCCATGCCGCCGCCTACCTGCCCGCCCAGGTGGCGGGCTGCATCGGAGGAGCCGTGGTGGCGAACGTCATGTTCAGCCGGGCCGCCGTCAGCATCTCGACGAAGCAGCGGGCATCGGGCGCCCATTTCCTGTCCGAGGTCGTGGCCACGTTCGGTTTGCTGCTCGTCATCTTCGCCCTGGCCCGGACCGGGCGGACCCGGTCCGCTCCAGCGGCCGTGGGCGCCTACATCGGCGCTGCCTACTTCTTCACGAGTTCGACCAGCTTCGCCAATCCGGCCCTCACGCTCGGCCGTACGTTTTCGAACACCTTCGCCGGGATCGCGCCATCTTCCGTGCCGACATTCGTGGTTGCCCAGGTCGTGGGCGGCGCTGTCGCAGTCATCGTGATCAAGATCCTGTACCCGAAGCTGACGCCCGCCGACGCCAGCCAGGTGATCGTCCCCCATGCCCCGACCTCCTTGGCGGCAGAAGACGTCGGTCACGCAACAATGGGCAGCGCGACCTCAGCCGTCGATTCCAGGGAGGCCACGTGAACGCGAGGCCCGTCGTCCTCTTCCTGTGCGTTCACAATGCGGGACGCAGCCTCGCGGCCAGCGTCCTTCTCCGTCACTACGCACGGGGTCGGGTCGACGTCCTCTCGGCCGGGTCCGAACCAGCCGACCGGCTCAACCCCTCGGTCGTGGCCATCCTGCGGGAGCGCGGTCTTGACTCGGGTCAGGAGTTCCCCAAGCCCCTCACCGACCAGACCGCCGGGACGGCTGACGTCATCGTCACCATGGGCTGTGGCGATAGCTGCCCTTTCTATCCCGGCACGCGTCGTCTCGATTGGGAGCTCGAAGACCCTGCCGGCAGACCGATCGAGGAGGTCCGTGGGATCGTCGACGAGATCGACCATCGGGTCCAAGGATTGCTTGCCGAGCTGATCGGGCCGACGACGGAGCGAACCGCTTGCGTCGGGGACCCCAGCGGCGGGTTTGGGGGATCCATCGACCTCGAAGCCCCGGTACGGTGGGTATCGGACGACGCTGTAGGACGGACCAATGACAGAGAGGACGTGACGGAATGAGCAGAACGACGGAGAAGGCGATCCTGGCCGGAGGGTGCTTCTGGGGGATGCAGGATCTCATCCGTAAGCGCCCGGGCGTGCTCTCGACCCGAGTGGGCTACACCGGAGGGGACGTCGCGAATGCGACCTACCGCAATCACGGAACGCACGCCGAGGCGATCGAGATCACCTTCGACCCGGCGCAAACGTCGTACCGCGAGTTGCTCGAGTTCTTCTTCCAGATTCACGACCCCACGACGAAGAACCGCCAAGGGAACGACATGGGCGCGAGCTACCGGTCGGCCATCTTCTACCTCGATGACGAGCAACGTCGGGTCGCGGAGGACACGATCGCCGATGTCGAGGCGTCCGGGCTGTGGCCAGGCAAGGTCGTGACGGAGGTCACCGCTGCGGGGCCGTTCTGGGAGGCCGAACCTGAGCACCAGGACTACCTGGAGCACTACCCGAATGGATACACCTGCCACTTTCCCGCGCCCGGGTTGGGTGCTGCCCCGTCGGAGTGACGCCGTCGTGCGATAGGTCGTGCCCGCCCGCCCGCCCGCCTGCCTGCCTGCCGGCAGGTCCGGGCCGGGTGGCCCTGACGGCGCAACACGAATTTGGTGTGAGAGAGCGACGGAATCTCGATCGCGAGGAAGACAACCGGGGAGAGTCGGATGGAAGAAGCAAGAGCACGGCAACTGTTGAGTACGGAGCGTGCGCGCGCGTCGAGCGATTGCTGAGGGACACGGATCTGGCGGGTGAGGAGGATCGTGACGCAGCCTCGGGTGCCGGCGACATCGCAGATCCGGCCCAGCCGCTGACCGCTGAAGAAGGAGACGACGCGATTGCCGCCGCTCTGCGCGGCCGGCTCGATGCCATCGGTCGCGCGGAGGCCCGCCTGGAGGCGGGCACCTTCGGACGGTCGGTGAGGAGCAACGTTCCCATCCCGGATGAACGTCTCGAGGCTGATCCTGCCGCCGAACTCACCGTTGAGGAAGAACAGGAGCACGGGGCGCCCATCTGAGTCGTCAGGAGAGTTGCCGGGCAGCCGTGGTAACGTGCGCAACGCCGAACAGGCAGTAGTACTGCCCGCGAGGGGAAGCCGGTGGGAATCCGGCGCTGGTCCGCAACCGTGAGTGGTGCATCCGTCAAGGGTGACACGACGCAGCCGGGATACCTCAGGAGCAGGTGAGTTCCCAGCCGTCGAGACACTAGGACCGGGGCTCGGTGTGACCCCGCGGTGTGCGGAGTTTTCCGGGTCGAAGTCCGGGAAGCGAGAACCATGCATGTCGTCCGCCGCACCCTCATGGGTGCCTCTGCTCTAAGCCTGGCAACGCTGCTTGCCGCCGCCGTGGCCTCGTTCGCGGCGCCTGCAGGCGCCGCGTCGGTGCCGCCCCAGATCCCGCAGTTCGCTGCCGCGCAGTCGGCCGCCACGTGGGTCGCCGGCCAACAGGCCGCCAATGGCAGCATCGGGGGCTCCCTCTCCACGACCGTCAACGCCATCCTGGCGTTGGCCGCCGCCCACGTCGATACCGCGGGCGCACAGGCCGCGCTGAACTACGTGGAAGCCAACGCCGATTCGTACATCACGGTTGACAGTGCCGACGGCCCGGGCCAGTTGGCCGCGCTGATTCTCGATGCGCACGCCATGGGCGTCGACCCGACCAACTTCGGGGGGACGAACCTCGTGACGCGGCTGTTGGCCACCGAGCAGACCTCGGGGCCCGACGCCGGTCTGTTCGGGACAGAGACCCAGTTGAACGACTTCTTCGTCGGCACCTACGACCAGGGTCTCGTCTTCACTGCGCTCAAGGCAGCAGGGCAGACGGCCAATGCGGCGGCGATCGGCTGGCTGACCGGCCAGCAGTGCGCCAGCGGCGGGTGGGCCTTTCCGAACCAGGCCATCGGGATGTGTGCCGAGGATCCCTCGAGCTTCCAGGGAGCGGACGATCAGTCGACCGCTCTCGCCGTCCAGGGACTCACTGCCCAGGGCGCGCTGACGTCCGGCATCGAAGCCAGTGCCATCTCCTTCTTCACCACCGGGCAGGATGCCAACGGAGGCTGGAGCTATTACCCCAATTCCGCCGCCCAGCCCCAGGAGACCGACTCACAGTCCACCGGATTGGTGACCCAGGCCCTCTTGGCAATGGGCCTGTCACCGACGAGCGCCACCTTCACCGGCTCAGGGCATTCGCCCGTCACCGCGTTGTTGTCGTTCGTGGTGGCTTCCGGAAGTGACAGAGGTGCCCTGGGCTACCAGGACAACAGCGCAGGCAATGTGCTCGCCACCAATCAGGTGACGCCGGTGCTGGCGGGACTGACGTACGGCTTCGGGCCGACGAACTCCTACTGGGTCGCCACCGGTTCAGGAGCGGTCCACTCATTCGGTTCGGCCAAGACGTACGGGTCGCCCGCCGGAACCATCCTCAACGAGCCGATCGTCGGCATGGCGTCGACCCTCAACGGGCTCGGCTACTGGCTGGTGGCCTCCGACGGCGGCATCTTCAGCTACGGCAACGCAACGTTCCTCGGCTCCCGCGGCGGTCAGCCCCTGAACAAGCCCATCGTCGGCATGGCGGCCACGCCCGACGGCGGTGGCTATTGGCTGGTGGCCTCCGACGGAGGGATCTTCAGCTACGGCAACGCGACGTTCTACGGCTCCCGCGGCGGTCAGCCGCTCAACAAGCCGATCGTCGGCATGGCGGCCACCCCTGACGGCGGTGGCTACTGGCTGGTGGCCTCCGACGGCGGGATCTTCAGCTACGGCGACGCGACGTTCTACGGCTCCCGCGGGGGGCAGCCACTCAACAAGCCGATCGTCGGCATGGCAGCCACCCCTGACGGCGGTGGCTACTGGCTGGTGGCGTCCGACGGAGGGATCTTCAGCTATGGCGATGCCCTCTTCCAGGGCTCGACGGGCGGCATCGTGTTGAACCAGCCCATCGTCGGCATGGCCGGGACCCGAGATGGAGGCGGCTACTGGCTCATCGCCGCCGACGGCGGGATCTTCAACTACGGCGATGCCGGCTTCTCGGGGTCGGCCTCCCCGCTCGGCATCAGCAATGCCGTGGGCGGATCGGATAGCGCCTCGTAGCGTGCGCCGCGTGGGATGCAGGGCCCGGGTGCTCATGTGGGGGCTCTTCGTGGGCGCAGCTGCGGCAGCGCTCGCACCCGCTGGGCCCGGGGCCCTGGTCCCACTCAAGCTGGCCGTTGCCTCCGCCGACTCGGTGGGCAGCGACGTGTACGTGGCGGTCGTCGTCGACTTCGGGAGCGGGTCTTCGACGTCGTCAGTGTCCAAATGCGTGCCCGTTGCCTCGAACGCGCGGGACTCCGATGCGCTGGCCGCGGCCGTCGGTAGCAGCAACGTGGCGTACAGCAACTCGGGCCTCCTCTGTGCCATCGACAACTACCCGGCCAACGGGGTGCAGGACTGTGGTCAGAGCGTCGGGTCCGGTGACTACGACTACTGGTCGTACTGGCACGGGTCGTCGGGTTCGTGGGTCTATGCCAACGACGGCCCAGCCGAGCAATCTGTCGCGAGTCCGGCCAACGATGTCGAAGGCTGGCGGTTCCAGACCGACGAACCGGACAACGGCAGTGACCCGCCGCCCGAGGTCGCTCCGTCCTACGCGCAGATCTGCAACGCGTCGACCGAGGTCCCCCCGGCCCAAGCGCCGTCGGCGGCGGCGACAACCACGACCACCAGCCCCGCTGCTGCTGTCACTCCGGCTGCGCCCTCCGTGGCGCCGACAACTGGCAGGACCAGCACGGCGTCTGCTCAGGCAACCACGACCACGACCGCAGTGAATACGCGGCCGAGGTCGAATGCCGCGACCACGACTGCGCCTCCGGGCAGCACGACCACCACGCCGGCCTCCGGGGCCAAGGGTGGAACCGGCGGCGGTTCCCGCGGATCATCGGGCACCCATCGGGCCGCCGTCGCCAGCGCAACCTCCCACGACGGTCCCGGCGGGGGCCCTTCGCACGATCTCCTCCCGGTCGTCCTGATCGCTGTTGTCGTCGCCGCCCTCAGCCGGGATCGCCCTATTCCGATGGCGGCGTAGGCCGGCTGAGGAATGACGCGGACCCGGGCCGCCGCCCCCAGGCACCGTTCCTTGCACCCGGTGGCGTGGTGGTTGTGGGCGGCCGGCTTGGCGATCTGCGCCATGCGGACGAACAACCCGTTCTTGTTGGCCCTCATCGGCGTCGTGGCCTGTGTGGTGGTGTCGGTCCGCCGGAGCAGCGCACCGTGGTCGCGTTCCATCGCATTCTTCCTCCGCGTCGGCGTGCTGGTCATTGTGATCCGGGTCGTGATCGAGATCCTCTTTGGTCAACGCGGCGTCCCCGGGCATGTGCTCTTCACGCTGCCGCAAGTGCCGCTGCCCTCGTGGGCAGTGGCGGTCAGCATCGGCGGTCCTGTGACGTTCGAGTCCATCCTCAACGCCTTCGTGGAGGGATTGCAGATCGCGGTGATCCTGCTCTGTTTCGGCGCGGCGAACTCGCTCGCCAGTCCCTACCGGCTTCTCCGCTCGCTGCCGGCGGTGCTGTACGAGACCGGTGTGGCGGTCACGGTGGCGCTCTCCTTCACCCCCGAACTGGTTCAATCCATTGGGATCGTGCGCCAGGCCAGACGCCAGCGCGGCATCCCGACCAGCGGCCCCCGCGGCATGCGGGGCGTGGCGGTCCCCGTGCTGGAGAGCGCGCTGGACCGGTCGCTTCAGCTCGCCACGAGCATGGACGCTCGAGGGTACGGGCGGCGGATCTCCGTCGGGAAAGCCTCACGCCGGCTGGCGAGTGGAGCCACCGTCGGCGGGCTGTTGCTGGTGGCGGTCGGGCTCTACGGCGTCATCGACTCGGGGTCCCTCTTCGGATTGGGCCTCCCCCTCCTGGCGGTCGCCGCCGTCCTGTGCGGGGTCGGCCTCGCGCTGGGCGGGCGACGCACGGCGCGGTCGCGCTACCGCCCCGACCCATGGAGCAGGCCTGAGTGGATCGTGGCGGGATCCGGGCTCGTTGCGCTGATCACCATGGCCGTTGCCCGTTCGCTTGACGTGCCCGGGCTCACGGTCTCGTTCTCCCCCTTGGCCTTCCCGAGCATCCCCTGGCTCCCGGTTGTCGGGATCCTCATTGCACTGACGCCGGCTCTCGCCGCGCCGAACCCGGTGACGCCGGCACGGCCATCGGTGCACGAGGGATCGGAAGCGGCCGAGGCGAGTACGGCAGCGTTGGGCAGACGTGGCCGCGCCGTCCAGTCGGACCTCTCGGGTGTGTCGGCATGATCACGTTCGACAAGGTGTCGTTCACCTACACCGAAGCCGCGCGGCCCACGCTGCACCGGGTCAGCCTTGACATTCCCGAAGGTGAGCTCTGTGTGGTGGTGGGGGAGACGGGGACGGGTAAGTCAACCTTGCTGCGGGCGATCAACGGTCTGGTACCGCACTTCAGCGGCGGGACACTCGCCGGCACAGTCACGGTGGACGGGAGGACCACCAAGGACAATCGACCGCGCGATCTGGCCGACGTCGTCGGCTTCGTCGGACAGAACCCGCTGGCCAGCTTCGTGACCGAGACCGTTGAAGACGAGCTGGCCTACACCATGGAAAACCTCGGGGTGCCCCCCGATGCGATGCGGCGCCGCGTCGAGGATGCAGTCGATCTGTTGGGTCTGCAGGATTTACGCGAGAGGTCACTGCGCTCACTCTCGGGCGGTCAACAACAACGTGTGGCGATCGGAGCTGTATTGACAGCGTCGCCTCGGCTGCTTGTCCTCGACGAACCCACGTCCGCGCTCGATCCAGCGGCCGCCGAGGAAGTGCTGAGCGCGCTGGCGAGACTGGTGCACGATCTCGGCCTGACCGTGGTCATGGCCGAGCACCGGCTCGAGCGTGTGGTGCCATTTGCCGACCGGATCGTCCTCGTCCCCGGCGACGGGGCACCGCTTTTCGTCGGACCGCCCGAGACCGTCATGCGATCGTCCTCGGTTGCTCCACCTCTGGTCGAGTTGGGCCGGCTCGTCGGGTGGGACCCACTTCCGCTGTCGGTACGTGACGCCCGCCGGAGATCTGCACCGCTACGCGAGAGGCTGGCACCGATAGCGCCACCGCGCCCTGACCACGTTGTCGCTCCGACAGCCGATGGCGTCGAAGCGGCCTCTCTCCGCAAGCTGACGGTCTCGTACGGGCCTGTGGTGGCGCTCGACGGTGTGGACCTGTCGATCGTGGCGGGGGAGGTACTCGTGCTCATGGGGAGGAACGGCTCGGGGAAGTCGACGTTGCTCAACACGCTCTCAGGGGCGCGGCGGCCGACTCGTGGCTCCGTCGTGGTGGACGGCGAGGACCCCCACTCGTTTCACGCAGCAGACCTGGTCCGCCACGTCGGGCTGGTTCCCCAGGACCCGGGTCTCCTGCTCTATGGAGAGAGCGTCCACGCGGAATGCCGTACGGCCGACAAGGTGTCGGCCCTGCCCGAAGGGACGACCTCCGACGCGCTCGAACGGGTGCTGCCGGGAGTGCCGCCCGATCGCCATCCCCGTGACCTGTCAGAAGGCCAGCGTCTGGCCCTCGCGCTGGCCATCGTGGTGGCTCCCGCTCCCGCACTCCTGCTGTTCGACGAGCCGACGAGGGGGCTGGACTACCCCAGTAAGGATCGTCTCGTTCGGGTCCTGCGCGACCTGGCCAGGGACGGTCACACCATCGTGTTGGCCACCCACGACGTGGAGCTCGCCGCCCGCGTCGCCGACCGAGCCGTCGTACTGGCGGACGGCCAGATCATCACCGACGGGCCTGCCCGCCAGGTGGTCTGCCATTCCCCGATCTTCGCCCCCCAGGTGGCCAAGGTGATGGCCCCCGAGGAATGGCTGACGGTAGACGAAGTGCGCCGGGCCCTCGAAGGAGCGGTGCGGGTATGACCGTCTCGGTCCCGCAGCCCACGGCGCGGCCCGGTCGCCGGCTGACCCCGGCGATCAGGTTCGGCTCCCGCTCCTCTTTCTTGCTCTTCCTGACGTCGGTGTTCGGTGTCGCCGCCTTCGCCTGGCCCCTCTTGGTCCACCAATCTTCGGGCCCGAACTCGGCCCACAGCGGCGACGCTCCCTGGATATTCATCGCGCTCATCCCACTCCTGTTGGCCATCGTGATGGCCGAGCTCTCCGAGGGGGCCATCGATGCCAAGGCGGTGGCATTGCTGGGGATCCTCGCGGCGTGCTTCGCCGCGCTTCGGGTCCCCAGTCCCGGCATCAACGGGTTCGAACCCGAGTGGTTCCTCCTCATCCTGGCCGCCCGGGTGTTCGGGCGGGGTTTCGGGTTCGTGCTGGGCGCCGTCGCATTCTTCGCGTCGGCCCTCATCACCGGAGGAGTCGGCCCCTGGTTGCCCTTCCAGATGCTGGCCGCAGGGTGGGTCGGCTTCGGTGCCGGCTGCCTACCCCCGCTGCGCGGCCTCCCGGAGCGGTTGCTGCTCGCCGCGTACGGCGTGGTCTCGGCCCTCGTCTACGGGGTCCTCACCAATTTCTGGTTCTGGCCCTTCGTCGGCGGGACCACGACGACCTACTCGTTCGTACCCGGCCTCGGGACCGTCGCCAACCTTCACCGCTTCATCCTCTTCGACCTGACGACCTCGATGGGCTTCGACCTGACAAGGGCCGCCACCTGTGCCGTTTTGATCCTCGTGCTCGGCCGGCCCGTCCTCGCCGCGTTGCGCCGCGCCTCTCACCGCGCCGTCTTCGAGCCCACGATCGATTTCATCGATTGAGCGGGACTCCGAGAACCGCTGACGATTCGGTGAATACTCCCGCCGACGCCCTCGTGGGCCCGGCGCGGCAGCGGGTCAGCCCGACGCGGCGAGTCTTTCCAGCAGGTCCGCCGTCTGCTCCGGCGCGGCCAACATGACGTCGTGGCCGCAGTTGAGCTCATGGGTCTCCCAGCCGGCCACGACTGCGGCGTCGTAGAAACGCCGGAGGCTGGCCAAGGGCGGGTCGGTGTGGTTGACGTAGACCTTGCGGATCCCGTGCAGTGGCTGCGGGTCGAAATCGGTCGGTTCCGACTGGCATCGGAACGGAAAATCGGTCAGGCGAGGCCCGATCCACTGGCGCAGCGCGTCGTCCCGGATGCCCCACTGCTCGAGGAACGCATCGGTTGCAGGCAAGTACCAGCCGTCGCCGTTCTCGGCCACCTGCCGGCGGTAGCGATCGGCAACTTCCACCGGCTCGACGTCGAGCAGGCTTTCGCCGGGGGCAGTGACAAAGGCTGAGAGGTACACGACTGAGGCCAGGCGTTCCCCGGCGCGCTCGGCAATGGGCCCCGCCAAGACGCCCGCGTAGCTGTGGAGCACCAGGTGAACGCCGGTCAAGTCCTCGAACCAGAGGAGATCCTCGAGGTCCCCGACGTGCGTCGTGACGCCGACCTCTGGTGTCAGCCCCCCACGGCGGTCTCCCTGACCCGTGAGCGTCGGCACCCGGACCTCGTGGCCGCGTCGGGTCAGCTCGCGCTGCACCTGGCGCCAGCACCAGCTGCCGTGCATGGCCCCGTGGACGAGAACGAATGTCGCCACCTCGGCTCCTCTCTGGCTCGCGCTTCTGGCTCGGGCTCCGACCTTCGCCCGCAAGACCTTCCGCAAGCGCTCCACCAGGGCAGATGCAGGTGTCCGGCGACCTGTCCGGAGCAATCCTCGCCGACGGCAGCGCTCGAGGGTCGACTCCCGAACAACCGCTCAATTTCCCGCACCATTGTGCCGTCATTAGAGAGTGGGCGTTGCAGTTGCCGAACGGGACGGGCAGGTTCCCGCGCTGGATCACCCACCCGACAAGGTAGCGAGCGACGCCGGGGGTGCGTCGGCTGACCGGGAGCTCTACCGCGTCCCCGACCGGATCCGTTGGATCCTCGGGATCGCCAGTGCACTGGTCGTCGCCCTCCTGATCTCCTTGATCGTGCGGAGCATCGGCTCCTCGTACACCGCGGTGGACGGGTGGGGTGTCGACACGTTCGAGTTGTCGATGGGCGCGCTCTGCGTTGCCCGCTACTTCGAGCGCTCCTGGCGGTCGGGCAGCTCCACTGCACGGGTGTTTCCCCTTGTCATGGGTCTGGCCTGCATCGCGTGGGGACTGGGGGACCTCGTCTTGACCGTCGAGTCGCTCGGGGGCGCGACACCGTCGGTCCCGTCCGCCGCCGACGTCTTTTACGTTGGCTTCTTTCCGCTGTGCTTCTTGGCCTTCGCGCTGCTCATCCGGCGCGGCAACCGCAGCTCGTTGGCCGCCACCTCGCTGGACGGGATGATCGCCGGCCTGGGTGTCGCCGCGGTCTCGGCCGCCTTCGTCGTTGGCGCGGTGATCAAGGTCACGGGCGGAAGCTCGCTCGCTGCCGGCACGAACCTGGCCTATCCACTGGGAGACATCCTGCTCCTGGCTCTGGCCATCGGTGGTCTGGCCGTGCTTCCCCGCGGGTTCAGGCTGTTCTTCGGAATCGTGTGTGTCGCACTCATCACCAACGCGATCGGAGACACCTTCAACCTCCTGCAGCCCATGAGCAAGTTCGGCTATATCGCCAACGGAGTGGCGTGGCCGATCTCGCTGACGCTGTTGGCCATCGCGGTCTGGATCGTCCCGGCCGACGTCGAAAATCCCGGTACCGACAGGGTGGCCGGCTTCGCCCTGCCCGTGTTCGGTGCAGCGATCGGCATGACGATCCTCGTCATGGCCGGCTTCGGGCATATCGGGAGGCCTGCGGTCGCTCTGGCCACCGTCACCCTTCTGGTTGCCGGGGTGCGGCTGGCTCTCACCGTTCGAGAAGGCCACGCGTTGAAAACGGCCCGCTTTCGCTCTCTGATCGACAAGACCTGGGACCTGATCACGGTGATCGAGGCAGACCTCCGGATCGCCTACATCACCCCTTCCGCGGCACGCGTCCTCGGGTACCCGCCTGGCGAGCTCGAGGGCAGATCGTTCACGGAGTTCGTGCACCCCGATGACTCGCCTGCGGTCATCTCACATCTCACCGGAGCCACCGATGAAACGACCGGTGCGGCCGTTTTCGAGGTCCGCATGCGGCATGCGAACGGAACGTGGCGATTGATCGACTGGAACGCCGCCGACCTCCTCGAAGATCAGTCGGTGAAGGGCTACGTACTCAACGGGGGCGACGTCACCGAGGCGCGTCAGGCCGCCGAAGATCTGGTTGCGGCCCGCGACGCGGCGCTGGTGGCTTCGAAGACGAAGTCACAGTTCGTGTCGATGATGAGCCACGAGATCCGCACCCCTATGAACGGCGTCATCGGGCTCACCGAGCTGCTCCTGCAGACCCAGCTCAACGACGACCAACTGGAGTTGGCCTCTGGTGTGAAGGTCTCGGCCGAGAGCCTGCTGGTGATCATCAACGACATCTTGGACTTCTCGAAGATCGAGGCGGGAAAGCTCGACATCGAGGAATCCGTGCTCGATGTTCGTAACGTCGTCGACGACGTCGGTCGGATTCTGGCCGGCACGGCACACGACAAGGGAGTAGAGCTCCTCATCGACGTCCACCCGGACGTGCCCTCGGCACTGCTCGGGGACGAGACCCGGATCCGTCAGGTGCTGCTCAACTTCGGAGCGAACGCCGTGAAATTCACTTCCGATGGGGAGGTGGTCATACGGGTGAAGTCTCTCCATCAGAACTCCGAGCGCGTCGCGCTTCACTTCGACGTCGTCGACACCGGTATCGGCATTGCCCAGGGTGAGCAGGAGCGGCTGTTCAGCGCCTTCGCCCAGGCGGACTCATCGACCACTCGCAGGTTCGGGGGCACCGGTCTCGGCTTGACCATCAGCCGGCAGCTGGTCGAGCTCATGGGAGGCCGCCTGGGGTTGGCGAGCACCCTCGGCGAAGGGTCGAATTTCTGGTTCGAGCTGTCGCTGCGCCGGGCCGATGAAGCGGCGTCGCTCGACATTGATGGGGATCCCCGGACGCTCTCGGGCCAACGGGCCTTGGTCGTGGATGACAATGCGACCAATCGCAGGATTCTCCGCCAGCAACTGCTCTCGTGGGGCGTGGAGGCGGTCGAAGCGGCGGACGGCTACCAGGCGCTCCAACTCGCAGCCACAGCTGCCCGAGACGGCCGGACGTTCGACCTCGGTGTCGTCGACTTGAACATGCCCGGGATGGACGGTGTGGAACTCGCCCGTGCAATGAAGGCGGATCCGGCGACGGCGCCCACCATGCTCTTCTTGCTGAGCTCGTCCGGCCACCGGCTCGACGCAGCCGAATCCCATCTGACCGGGTTCGCCGCCAGCTTGACGAAGCCGGTCCGCTCGTCGGAGCTGTTCGACTGCCTGATCACGAGCCTCAACTCGGGATCCGTCCTCGAGCACCCGGTGGCTCCCTCAACTACCCGTTCGGACATTTCGGAGGTCTCGGGAATGACAATCCTGCTCGTCGAGGACAACAAAGTGAACCAACTCGTCGGTTCGAAGGTCCTCGAGAATCTGGGTTACGGCTTCACCATCGCCAACAACGGCGTCGAAGCCGTCAGCGCCTTCTTGTCGGGCACCTACGACGCCATCCTCATGGATTGCCAGATGCCCGAGATGGACGGGTACGAAGCCACTGCGGCCATTCGCCAGAGTGAGGGCTCCGCCGGCCGTATTCCCATCATCGCAATGACGGCGGCGGCGATGGAGGGAGATCGAGAGAGATGCATCGCGGCAGGAATGGACGATTTCATCACGAAGCCGGTGCGGCTCGAAGCGGTGTCCATGGTTCTGGAACGGTGGCTGGCCAAGACGGAGCCGCACTGGGACGTCGTCACGGATGCGTCCTCACCGGGGAGGACGCGTGATCCCCTCGACCAGTCTCAGATCGAGCTCCTTCTGAGTCTCGATGACGGAGAAGGAGGGGCGCTCGCAGAGATCGTCGACGAGTACCTCGTGGTGACCTGGTACGGACATGCAGAGCTCGTCCGGGACCTGGGCGAGGGTGACAGCACCGCCCTCGAGCGCACCGCCCACACCCTCAAGGGTGCCAGTGCGAATGTGGGTGCCAGCGGGCTCGCCGACGTCTGCGCCGGCCTTGAGATGCACGCCCGTCAGGACCAGCTCGATCACGCCGCTGAACTCATGGACGAGTTCGAGGCAGAGCTCAACCGAGTTCGGAGTGCCCTCCACCTCGTGGCGACGAAGGTCTGAGATGCGGATCCTGATCGCCGACGATGACCCCACGAGCCGTCTCCTGCTCAAGGCGATCGTGTCGAAACTCGGCCACGAATGCCTCGTTGCGGAGGAGGGATCGAGCGCGTGGGATCTCTTGTCGTCGGGAGGGATCGACGTCCTGCTGACCGACTGGATGATGCCCGGAGTCGACGGACCTGAGCTGTGCCGGCGCGTGCGGCAAGAACCCGGCGACAGGTATGTCTACATCGTGTTGACCACCGGGCTCGACCATCCAGAGCACATCCTGGAGGGCATGAGCTCGGGCGCCGATGACTACCTGATCAAGCCGGTCGACTTGTTCACGGTCAAGACCCGCCTGGTCGCAGCCGAACGCGTCACGGAATTGCACGGCAAATTGGCTCGGACTCAGGCCGAGCTCGAACGAGCAAACCTCGAGTTGTTGGAGCAGTCGCGGACTGACGAGCTGACCGGCCTCGGCAATCGCCGGCGCATGGAGGAGGACGTTGCCCGCACACACGCGCGCGCACTCCGTGTCGGTCGGAGCTACGGAGTGGCATTGTTCGACATCGATCACTTCAAGTTCTACAACGACCACTACGGCCACGTCGGTGGGGACGAAACGCTTCGACGTGTCGCCTCTTGTATCGACATCGTGGTTCGGGCCGGCGAGTGTGCGTACCGGTACGGCGGTGAGGAGTTCCTCCTCCTCGTGCCGGATTGTCACCCCTGCGATTCCATCTTCTTCACGGGCGAGCGGATCCGCCGGGCGGTCGCCGAGGCGGCCATACCGCACGGTGCGCGACCGTCGGCCCCCTCCCTGGTCACGATCAGTGGCGGCGTGTCATGCTGGACACCGGGCTCGCCGTTCTCGGCGCAGGACGTCATCGAGCAAGCCGACGAGGCGCTCTTCCGGGCCAAGTCCGCCGGCCGCAACCGCGTCCAAGTGGCGGCTTCCCTGGGCGAGCAGCTCGAGGCGGCCGTGGGCGGCTGAAGCCCAGGCTTCACACAGCGGGAGCGCCGTCGGTCAAGCTGATGCGGAGCGCCCGGAACCCGGCCGACGTCTGCTGCACGAAGTCGTCGTCACGCGCCGGCTCGCCCCGCTCGAGCCAGGTGAGCGTCGCCTCGACGAGCCAGCCGAAGAGCACATCGGAGCGCCAGGCGTCGAGGAGCTCGTCGCCTGTCTCGAGCGCGCTCAGCTGGCGCACCACTGTCACCGACACGGATCTGAGCTCGGCGGCGTACGCCGCGAACTGAGGCTCGCGTGCCGCGTGCCGCCACAGGAGCGTGAAGGCGTCCGGATCCCCCCGTGCCACCGTCAGGAGCGTCCGGGGGCCGAGGCCACTGCGGGTCGGCAGCGCCAGCTCGTTGCGGAGCTCCTGACCGATGTCGTCGAAGACCTGTTGGAGGATCTCGCGGTAGAGCTCTTCCTTCGAGTCGAAGTGCCGGTACACGATGAGCTTGGTGACCCCGCACGCCGCCGCCACGTCCTCCATGGAGGTGTCCGCGAACCCTGACGATGCGAACGCCCGCGCCGCGCCGTGGAGGATGGCGGCACGGCGTTCGGCCCTGGGGAGCAGCTTGCTTTCGATCTGTATACCAGTCAGTATATACTCAAGAGTTACCACGGTCCGGAGGTCACACAGTTTCTGGCGTTCGGAGCGATGACACCCGACGGGGAGGGATCCGCCATGGGCACGGTTCAGGTGCAGTTCACCGAAGAGGAGCTTCTCGCCGACCTGGCGGTCGCGGAGCCCCTCATTGCCGGGGGCGTCCGCTGCCATGGTGGCTTCGACGAGGACGGCCGCTACGTCTCACCCCGGACGAGGTTCCGGCTCCCGGCCATTCAGGCGTGGGGTGATCAGAACTGCGAGCGTTTCTCGAGCGAGCTGATCGACGTGCCGCTCCAGTGGTGGGAGCGCTCGTTCCCCAATGTCGAGCAGGCCCGCTTCCTCATCCGTGCCGGCGTCCCCGAGCCGCTCATGGCGACCCTGACCCGGATCGGCACCGTGGAGGGATACGGAGCCAACATCCGGCTGTTGAAGCCGAAGGACCTCCAGCGGCACTTCGTCGAGGACGTGAGTGGGACCGCGATCGACCACCTCGGCGGTGGGCTGTTCGAGGCGCACGGCCGCGACGAGGCCGGATGGGACGAGGAAGCCGGACACAAGGACATGTGGTTCGCCGCCCGTGACATCGCGTTCGACCGGTCGTGCCAGGAGCTCGACATCGAGGCCATGCTCAACCGGATGGGTTTCGGACTCGGCCGCCCCGGGGCCGATGCGGTCCGGGTGCTGCCCGACGACGTTCCTCCCGAGCTCGAGATGATGGTGTCGTTGATGGTCCGGGTCCTGTTCATTGAGATCTCCGCCTTCCACACCTTCGCCTGGGCCGAGGAGTGGATGTCCGACACGCAGCTGGTGGCGGGCGACGGTGCTGCCGCCGAGCTCGTCTCCTATATCCGGGCCGACGAGTCGCCGCACGTCGGCTACCTGCGGGCCGCCCTCTCCGAGATGCGGGACCGCACCTGGGTCGGCCAGGACGGTCACCGGTACGCAGGCGCCGACATGATCGGGCGGATCTGGGACCCCCTTCTCGCCCACAGCCTCGGCGCGGGCCGGGACGAGGGCCGCCGGGCCTCCCTGGGCGAGGTCGAGTACTGGTGCGCACGGCGCCCGAACGGGGCGGACATCCTGGCCGAGTTCCACTCGCTCGGTGCCGTATGAAGTTCGGGGTTTTCTACGAACACCAGCTCCCGCGGCCGTGGGAGGAAGGTGACGAGTACCGCCTGATGCAGGACGCACTGGAGCAGGTCGAGTTGGCCGACCGGCTCGGGTTCGACGTCGTGTGGGAGGTGGAACACCATTTCCTCGAGGAGTACAGCCACTCCTCGGCCCCGGAGGTGTTCCTCGGCGCCTGTAGCCAGCGGACCAAGGACATCAGGCTCGGCCACGGCATCATTCAGACCGCGCCCGGCTACAACCATCCCGCCCGGACGGCCGAGCGCGTCGCCACCCTCGATCTCATCTCGGGCGGTCGGGTCGAGTTCGGTTCCGGGGAGTCCGGCTCGGAGGCGGAGCTCGGCGGTTTCCTGGTTGATCCGGCGACGAAGCGCGACGCGTGGCTCGAGGGGCTGCAGGTCTCCCTTCGTTGCATGACCGAGACTCCGTTCACCGGCGTCGACGGCCGCTTCGTGCAGATGCCACCGCGCAATGTCGTCCCCAAGCCGATGCAGCGGCCGCACCCTCCCCTGTGGGTGGCGTGCTCCCGGCGTGACACCATCCTCCTGGCGGCCGAGAAGGGCATCGGCGCGCTCACGTTCGCCTTCATCGACCCGGAGGAGGCGGACAAGTGGGTGTCGGATTACGAGCAGACACTCGCCGAGCGCTGCGTCCCGGTCGGGCTCGCAGTGAACCCCAACATCGCATGTGTCACCCAGATGATGTGCCACCCCGACGAGAAGGTGGCGCTCGACCGCGGTCTCGAGGGTGGCAACTTCTTCGGCTATTCGCTCGGGCACTACTACGTCTTCGGGCAGCACCGGCCGGGTTCGACCGACGTCTGGACCGAGTACCTCGAACGGCGCGGCGATCAGGGCTATTCGCCCGAGGTCGAGACGGCGTTGCGCCAGGAGCGGCTGGGGGCAAAGTTGGCGGCCGGCGACCGTACGGGTCTCCGTGGGGCAATGGGCACCCCCGAGCAGATTCGCGCGTACCTCGAGCGCTTCGAGCAGGCCGGCGTCGACCAGGTCATCTTCGTACTCCAAGCCGGCAAGAACCGCCACGAGCACATCTGCGAATCGCTCGAGCTCTTCGGGCGCGACGTGCTCCCCGCCTTCAAGGAGCGCGACGAGGCGCAGGTCCGAGCAAAGTCGGTCCGGCTGGCCCCGGCCGTCGATGCCGCCATGGAGCGCCGGGCGAACCAGCCGAAGCCGCCGCCGCTCCCCCCGGGCTACTCCTTCCCCGCCATGCCCCGGCGCTGGGCTGACGAGGCGGGGAGCGAAGAGATGCAGGAGTGGCTGGACAATTTTGCCGACGCCCGGGCCAAGGGAATCAGGGAAGAGGGGCTCGGGATCCTCGGGCATTGACCGCCGCATGACCGCACGGCCCCACGGCTTCGCCTGATACCCTATGGGGGTATAAGGGAAGCGACAGGGAGGACCGTGATGGGGCCCGGCTACATCGACAACAAGGAGGCCCTCCAGAGGCGCCTGCGCAGGGTGGAGGGCCAGGTCAGAGGCCTGCAGGCCATGGTCGACGAGGACCGCTACTGCATCGAGATCCTCGAGCAGGTCTCGGCGGCCACCAGGGCTCTCCAGGCGGTGGCGCTCGAGCTGCTCAACGACCACCTCGCCCACTGCGTGTCCGACGCCGTGCGCAACGGCGGAGACGAGGCCACCGAGAAGCTCGCCGAGGCGTCCGCGGCCATCGGCCGGCTGGTGCGTTCCTGATTCCAATGCTGGCCACGGCGTCCGTCCTGGTGGACATCGGGCGATCGCTCCGGGAGAGCTTCTTCATGTTCTGGGAGACGCTCTGGCCGCTCGTGCTCGGGTTCGGTCTCGCCGGAATGGTCCAGTCCTTCGTGAGCCGCGGCGCCATGCAACGACGACTGGGCGACCACCGGGCGCCGGCGGTGCTCAGGGCCTCGGGGTACGGCATGGTCTCGTCATCGTGCTCCTACGCCGCCTCCGCCATGGCGAAGTCGCTCATCGTCAAGGGGGCCGACTACATCGCCGCCATGGTGTTCATGTTCGCCTCGACCAACCTGGTGATCGAACTGGGGATCGTGCTCGTGGTGCTCATGGGCTGGCAGTTCGCAGTGAGCGAGTTCGTCGGCGGCTTCATCATGATCGTGCTCCTGGCCACGCTGGGTGCGCTGTGGCTGCGCGGCCGCGTCGTCGTGCAGGCCCAGGAGCGGCTCCGGGCCGAGGACGAATCCGGCGACCACGTGCACGGCGCTTCGTCCGCCGCCGACATGGAGAACCTGTCGTGGTCGGCTCGGCTGCGGTCGAGCGGCGGGTGGGCCGACAGTGCGACCTACACCATGAGCGATCTGACGATGCTGCGGCGTGAGCTCGTCATCGGCTACACCGTCGCCGGATTCCTGGCGGTGCTGGTACCCACATCGGTGTGGCAGGCGGTCTTCATCACGGGCCACGGCTTCTGGACGACCGTGGAGAATGCGCTGGTCGGCCCCTTCATCGCCATTGTCAGCTTCGTGTGCTCCATCGGCAACGTGCCGTTGGCGGCGGCTCTGTGGAAGGGGGGCATCTCCTTCGGAGGCGTGATCGCCTTCATCTTCGCCGACCTGATCGCGTTCCCCCTCCTCTTGATCTACCGCCGCTACTACGGCACCCGGCTGATGCTCCGGATGCTGGTGGTGTTCTGGGCCCTCATGTCGACCGCGGGGCTCATCACCGAGGTCATTTTCAGCGCCGCCGGCCTGGTGCCGACGATGCGACCGGTGACGGTGGCCCCCGCCCGCTTCTCGTGGAACTACACCACATATCTCAATCTGCTCTTCATGGCGCTGTTCGGTGTCCTGTACTGGACCTACCGGAACCGGGAGCGGCTCGGGGGAGGGAACCGCTACGCGCGGGACCCGGTCTGCGGGATGCAGGTGGAGACGGCGCACGCTCCCGCCTCGCTCGTGTGGGACGGCGAGCTGCACCATTTCTGCTCCGACCGTTGTGCGGAGCGCTTCGGAGCGGAACATGACACGACCACCGGCCCGGCGACACAGGGACACGGCCCGCTTCCGTTCCTCCGGGGACAGCGGTGAGTTCGGCTCGGCCGGTCAAGTCGGCGGCGTCCCCGTGTGAACGTACGACGACGTCCGGCGTCATTTGAACGTCCGACCGGCGCCGCCGGTCGAGAGGTCGCTACAGTCCCGTCCATGCCGGACTACGACGCCATCGTGATCGGCGCCGGTCACAACGGACTGACCGCCGCCGCGGTCATGGCGCGCGGCGGCCTGGGAGTCCTCTGTCTGGAGAAGAACCACTTCATCGGCGGGATGGCGTCGACGACCGAGCTCATCCGCGGCTACCGCTTCGAGCTGGCTGGTTCCATCCAATTCCCCGTACCGAACGAGATCTACGAGGAGCTCGAGCTCGGGTCCTGCCCCATTTACGAGCCCGAGGTGCAGTCGGCCAGCATCAGCGACGGCGATCAGGCCCCGATCCTCCTCTATTCGGATCCGGAGCGCCTGCTGGAGCACCTTGGCGACACCCTCGGGATCGAGGCGGTGCTCGGAATGGCCGAGGTGGCGGCGTGGGCCGAGGCGCCCGCCCGGGCCATCGGTCGCTTCGACGTGCGCAAGCCCCCGAAGTCGCTGGACGAGATGTGGGACTGCGCCTCGAACGAAACAGAGCGAGAGGCGATCCGGACCGCCATGTTCGGCAGCGTGATGGACGTCGTCGATCGCCACCTCCCCGACAAGTCGAAGCACGCACCGGTGCGCAGCATGCTCAGCTTCCTCGCCGTCAACTCCACTTTCCGTGGCCCCTACTCACCGGGAAGTGCCTTGTGCCTCGCCTTCGCCCTGGCATCGCCGGGCACCGCGACGATGTCAAAGGTGCGAGGTGGGCTCGGCACGATCGCCGATCACCTGTGCACCCTGTTCGAACGAGAGGGTGGCGAGCTGCGCCGTCACGTCAAGGTCTCCGGCATCGTCGTCAACGGCGGCGCCGTCAAGGGCGTGGAGTTCGGCGACGGCGAGATCGCGACCGCTCCGGTCGTCGTCTCCAACCTCGACCCGACCGCGACGTTCACCCAACTGCTGGACGTCGACTCGCTGCCCGAGGCCTTCGCCCGGCGCGTGACGGCCATCGACCACAGAGCGGCGTACTTCCAAGCCCATTTCGCACTGCGGGGTCTGCCTGAATACCGCGAACCGTACGAGGCACTGAACAACAGCCAGCTGGGCCGCAACGTGACCTTCTTCGGCACCGCCGAACAGATGCAGCAGGACTTCGAAGGCTGTGCCCGCGGCCACGTGCCCCCGTCCCCGAGCTTCAACCTGCAGATCCCCTCGCTCGACGACCCCAGCCTGGCTCCCCACGGCATGCACGCCGCCAGCAGCTTCGCGTTCTACCTGCCCATCGGCGCCGATCGTGAATCGCAGGGGCGGCTGCGCGACGAAATGGCGCAGCGGATCGTCGCCAAGATCGCCTCGGCGGCCCCGAACTTCCCCGACCTCATCGAGCGCCAGCTCAACTACCCCGCCTACACCTACGAATTGATGTTCGGGTGCACCGGCGGGGACTTCACACACGGTCTGCTGCAGCCCGAATTCATGGGACCGTTCCGTCCCGGACCCAGGGGATGGCCCGACAACCCGGTGCCGATCGACGGCTTGTACCTGTGCGGGGCCGGGTGCCACGGGGGGCCGGGTGTCACCTTCATCCCCGGCTTCAACTGCGGCTACGCCGTGCTCGACGGGGTGAGCGAACGGTTGTAGCGGAGCTGGCGCTCCATGAACGCGAGGAACATCGCGATGGAGAAGGCGAGACTCGTGAACAGGCTCATGACGAAGAAGATCCACGCCACCTTCAGCCCGCGGCGACGACCCTCGACGATGGTCCACAGCGGCATGAGCACCACGTTCACGATGATGTAGTCCTGCGCCGCGGAGTCGGCGGCCCAGTTGGTGAACAGCATCTTCGTGTAGTTGACGTAGGTGGCCCGGTGGCCGTAGAGGTGCGTGTACCGGACGTTGAAATACCAGCCGAGGACCAGTGAGCACAACCCGACGGCGTAGTAGACACCTTCGAGCAACGTGACCGGACCGGCCTCACCGCCCGCAAAGAGGCGTCGGTTGGCGGCGAACGCGACAGCAGTGGTCGCGATACCGAGAATGCCGTAGAAGACCAGAGATGCGCCCACCGTCCCTCCTCGTCTCGTCAGCGTGCGTGCGCGACCACCCTAAGAGGCCGCGCGGATAGGCGACAATCCCAAGAAGCCCGTGCTGCGAGCCTGAGCGCCAAAAGAGACATCCACCGGTCGTGGTGATGGCCCCAAGAGACTTGGGGTTCTCACCCAACACCAACGACCGAGTGGAGGTCGCAAAATTATGCGCGCGTTCGATCCTGAGGTGGTGAATGCCCTGTGGGCAGCCATCGAACCCCTGATCCCGACGTCCCACACCCACCATCCGCTCGGCTGTCACCGACCACGCAAGTCCGACCGTGCCTGCTTCGAGGTGATCCTGGTTCGCCTGGTCACTGGGTGCTCGTGGGAGGACGCCGAGCACCTCACAGGCCGGGTGGTCTCTGACACCACGGCGAGGCAGCGGCGAGACGAATGGATCGGTGCGGGGATCTTCGATGCCATCGCCAACGAAGCAGTGGCCGGCTATGACAGCGTCGTCGGGCTCGACCTGCGCGAAGTCGCCGTCGACGGGTCATTGCACAAAGCCCCAGCTGGCGGGGAGGGAACCGGCAAGAGCCCGGTCGATCGGGGCAAGCTCGGATGGAAGTGGTCCGTCGCCACCGATGCACTTGGCATCCCCATTGGCTGGACCGTCGGACCGGCCAACTGCAACGACGTCCGCCTACTGGCCCCCACCCTCGAAGAGGTCGCAGGACGTGGACTGCTCTGCGAAGTGGGCACGCTCTGGCTCGATCGAGGCTACGACGGGGCGCCGACACGCCACTGGCTGAGCCAACACGGGATCGACGACGCCAGGGTCACCAAGTGTCGCAAAGGCAGGCAACCCGGGGGTCCGACCAAAGATCCCATGGGTCTGCGCTGGCCGGTGGAACGGACCAACTCGTGGCTGTCGAACTACGGCCAGATGCGGCGCAACACCGACCGCACCCTGCGTCATCGACTAGCTCAGCTCGCCCTGGTGATTGCCCTGATCATCACTGCCAAGCTGATTGACTGGCGAAACCGTTGGTCGCCTCTGCCAGCACCTATCCGCTGAGTCTCTAAGGGCCGCCGCTCCAGCGCCGGGGGACGTTCAGAGGAGCTCGAGAATCCGCTCGGGCGGTCGGGCGATGACCGCCCGGTTGCCGACCACGAAGATGGGCCGCTCCAACAAGATGGGGTGGCGGGTGATGGCATCGAGCAATTCACCCCGGGCACGCTGGTCGAGCGCCAGCTCGGCATAGACCGGCTCGTTCGTCCGCATCATCAGCCGGGGATCCTCGATACCCAGGAGATCCATGAGCCGCTCGAGGTCCGCCCGCGTCGGGGGCGCGTCCAGGTAGTGGACGGACTCGGCCTCCGTATGGTGCTGGTCGAGCAGTGACAGCGCAAAGCGGCACTTCGAGCACGACGGGTGCACGTAGATCTGCGCGTCCACGCCGCAGAGATTACGAGCGACCGGCACCGATTGGTCAAATGCGCGGATCGCGGCGGCTCGCCGCGCCGGTCATCCCGTGGCGTCGCCGGAGCCGGTTCCGGGCGGAAGTGCCCCCACCACCTGCGACCAGCGGTAGGTGAACGACCGGACCGGGGCGCTCGCCACGGCGAGCGTGATGGCCATGGAGGTGCCGCCGCCATCGCCCCGGTGGCTGTCACCCGTCGTGTCGACGGCTGCTCCCATGGCCAGGTTGGCGCCGGAGCCGAAGTCGTCGAGGATGCCCTTGCGGTGACCCCAGCATCCGGGTGCTCCGCGGTGCAGGCAGTCGAGATTGCCGCTGTCGAACCCGTCGTCGTACATCCACCCGTAGACGGCGTCGAGCCCGTTGGACGACCCACCGGCCCACTCCCCGTCGTCGAGGTCGTAGGCCGGCCCGGGGTCGGGCGGGTCGTTGGCGTCGTCCGCGCCCCTCTGGGCGTTGCCGTTGAGTGCGGTCGTGAGCCCGCCGAAGGGCGGCAGCCCCCTGTCCACCCTCTCGAGATTCACGCCCACGAAGAGCTGTTCGGGCACGCTCAATTGTGCGAAGCCCGACGGGAGCACCATGGGACGGACCCCTTCCAGCGCGTGCGCATGGTTGATTGCGGCCAGGACGGCGTCGATGCAGGCGGGCGGAGTCGTCGAGCCCGCTGACGGCGCAGCAGTCCGCGTGTAGTCGGGCGCCGGCGCAACGTTGGCGGCCGGGTCGGGGATGCCCGTGTCAGACTCCGACGAGGGGATCGACGCGGAGCGGCTGCAGCCTCCCGACCGCCATGGCCGCCAGGGCCTCCTTCCAGGTGTAGGCATAGGCGCCGTCGTCCGTTCGGCGTCGACGGCCAGCGTGGCGGCCAGCGAGGACCCACTCCGGTCTCCGGGCGATGGTGTCGCCGGCGGGGTCGAAGCCGGCTCCCATCGCGAGGTGACGTGACCCGAAGCGGTGGAGGACGATCTGGCGGTCGGCCCAGCAGCCCGAGGTCCGGGTGCTCGAACATCCGCGGTACGCCGCTGTCCGGGCCGTCGTAGTACATCCACTGGTAGTCGGCGTCGAGCCCGTTGTCGACGGCGCCGATCCATTCCTGGTCGACTGGACGTACCCGTGGCCGGCCGGAGAGGGCAGCTGCGCCGCGTCGGCTGCCCTCTGGCGAATCGAGGTCGAGCGCCGGGGCAGAGTCCGGCGAACGGGGTAAGCCCCCGATCGACCCGCTCGCCGTCGATGGCGACGAAGAGCTGCTCGGGGACGGTCAGCCGGGCGAAGTTGGCCGGCAAGCGCCATGGGCCGCACCCCCTCGCTGCGCCCGCGCCGTGTCGATGGCGTCGAGGGTGACCCGCAGGCAGGTGCGTCGAGGTGTCGGCGCCCAGCGGGGCGCAGACGTCGGTGTAGTTCGGGAGCTGGCGACACCGACTGGGACGGATCGCGAAGGCCGCGTGCGCCGGCTGGCCGCCGACGAGCAGCCGGCGCAGAGAGCGAGCGACCAAGGCGCCACGCCAAGCGACCACGGCACCACCGGGGCACGCCGGTGCGACGCGTGCATGTGGTCGGCGGCCCCGCATGAGTGGCCCAACGTAGCCAGGCCGGCGCTCGTGCCGCACGACTCACCCGGCCAAGGCCGAGTCGCGGAGGTCGCGCCTGGAGCTCTCGGGCCGCGCCGTCTCGTCGCCGGTACCGCGGCGGTCGCTTCTCCAAGAAGGCGGCCACGCCTCCTGCATGTCGCCGGTCATGGACGACAGGACCTGTGTCCGGTTCTCGAGGTCGATGCCGGCCTGGAGCGAGCCCACCTCGAGCTGGGACCACATCACCTCCTTGGTCATCCGGATGCCCCAGGGGCTGTTGGCCGCGATGAGGGCGGCGGTCTCCAGCGCGGCCTCCATCAACTGGTCGTCGGGCACGACGCGCAGGACGAGGCCGATGCGGTCCGCTTCGTCCGCCTCGATGATGCGCCCGGTCAGCATCAGCTCCCAGGCCCGCGAGGCGCCGATGAGCCGGGGCAAGAGCCAGCTGACCCCGATGTCGCAGCCCGAGATGCCCAGCCGGACAAAGGCCACGTTGAAGCGGGCCGAGGACGCCGGCGATGCGGATGTCGCTCGGCCAGGGCCAGGGCGAGGCCGCCGCCGGCCGCCGGCGCCGTTGACGGCGGCGATCACCGGCTGGGGCAGGGAGCGCAGCCGGGGCACGAGCGCGGCGATGTGCGTCTGCGTGGCGAACGTGTCCTCCACCCGGCCGCCGCCCGTCTGCGCCGGGCGCCCGGCCGTACCCGGAGAGATCGATCCCCGCACAGAAGCCTCGGCCGGCACCGGTCAGGACCACGACCCGGCACGACCGGTCGATCGCGATGGCCGCCGAGCGCATCGTGGAGTTCGCCGATGAGCGTCGCATTCATGGCGTTCAATCGCTCTGGGCGTTGCAGGGTGATCCGCGTGACGCCCTCGACGGGTTGATCGACGACCAGCTGTGGACATGGGACGCTCCTCCGCTCTGATGACCCATCCTTTCCCAGCGGTGCCGCACGCGGCGAACCGTCGGTCACGGCGGGCCGCCGATGCAGCGATCCTGCGCTTACCGACCTCTGGCCTGGCGTCCCCCCATGGTTCGGCGCGAGGGTCGGGGGAATCCGGATCCCAGAGAGGGGCGCCGTCGTGGGCCTGCGGGCTTCGAACATCATCGAAGCACCGATCGACGAGGTCTTCGCGTGGCACGGCCAGGCCCGGAGCGATCCGTCGCCTCACTCCCCCCTGGCAGCCGGTGCGCGTCGTGGAGGAAGCGATCGTCGCTGCGCGACGGCCGCGCCGTGCTCCGGCTGCCCGGTGGGGTGCGCTGGGTGGCCCAGCACGAGGCGTACGACCCACCCCACCAATTCGTCGACCGGCTGGTCTCGCTGCCCTTGCCCTGGCGCCACCGCCACGAGTTCGAGGCCGTTTCCCCGTCGAGCACCAGGTTGACCGACGTGGTCGAGACGCCGGTCCCGGGGTCGTTGCTCGACGAGATGTTCCGCTACCGCCATCGCCAGCTGGCGGGCGACCTGGCCGCACATCGGACCCTGCCGGGACCTGCAGCCAGACCCGTTGACCGTGGCGGTCACCGGCTCGTCCGGGCTCATCGGCTCCGCGCTGTCCGCGTTCTTGAGCACGGGCGGGCACCGGGTCATCAGGCTGGTGCGGCGGACGGGCCCGCGTCGCCGACGAGACGGACGTGGGACCCCGAAGCTCCCGACCCGACGGTGCGCTCGACGGACGTCGATGCGCGTGGTGCACCTGGCCGGCGCATCGATCGCCGGCGCTTCACGGACCGCACAAGGCGCTGGTCCGACGGAGCCGGATCGAGCCGACGCGGCGGCTCGCCGAGGCCATGGCCGGCCATGGCGACGGGCCCAGGGTCCTGGTCACCGCCTCGGCCGTCGGGTTCTACGGCCCCGACCGCGGCGACGAACTGCTCACCGAGGACAGCGCACCCGGTGAGCGGGTTCCTGGCCGAGCTCGTCGGCGGACTGGGAGGCGGCAACGGCAGCCCGCGGCCGAAGCCGGGCTGCGGGTCGTCCAGGTGCGCAACGGCATCGTCCAGTCGCCGCCGGGTGGGACGCTCCGACTCCTCCGCCCGCTCTTCTCCGCCGGTCTGGGCGGACCCGCTCGGCGGGGGAGCGCAGTGGGTGCCGTGGATCGGCATCGACGACGTGCTCGACATCTTGGCCGGTGCGTGGTCGATCCCGAGCTGGCGGGACCGGTGAACGCCGTGGCCCCCAACCCCGTGCGCAACCGTAAGTACACCGCCACCCTGGCCCGCGTGTTGCGGCGGCCGGCGCTGGTGCCCGTGCCGTCGTTCGGCCCGCGCCTGCTGCTCGGGAGCAGGGTGCGCAGTGAGTTCGCCCTGGCCGGCCAGCGGGTCGTCCCGGATGCCTCTCTGCAACGGGGCATGCGTTCCGCCATGGGAACCTCGAGGCATGCCTGCGGCACCACTGGGGCGTCTCGAGGTCCGGGGCCGATGGGGTCGAGACGGACTACGTCCTGCTGGGCATCGGCGGGAACGGCCTGGCGTACCCGGTTGGCCGTGACGAGCGACAAGGCCGTTACCAGAGGTACCTGCTGACGGCTGCGCCGGCCTCGTAGTGTCGCGGTGCGTGATCACCGGGGTGCACACGCTGGTCTATGCCGACGACCGCGGAGCAGGCGCGGGCGTTCTTCCGCGACGTTCTCGGCTGGCCCAACGTCGATGCCCACGGTGGATGGCTCATCTTCGGGACGGGTCCGTCGGAATGGGCGTGCATCCCACCGACGGTGGCGGCGAGCACCACGAGATCTCACTCGTGTGCGACGACATCGAGCGGACCGTCGCCGAGCTCACGGCGAAGGGCGCGCAGTTCGCCGGTGGCATCGAGAACCGAGGGTTCGGCCGGACGATCGCTCTCGTGATCCCCGGCGCCGGCCAGATGCTGCTCTACGAGCCGAGGCACCCCACGGCGTTCGACCTCTAGGCGAGGAGATCGGCGCAGCTCGGACCACGGGTCCGAGTCGGGGAGAATCGAAGCATGGACATTCACGGAAGCGCACTGGTCACCGGTGCCAGCCGCGGCATCGGCCGGGCGGTCGCCCTCGAGCTGGCCGACCGGGGGTTCGACACGGTGGCCACCATGCGGGACCCCGCGGACGGGGAAACCCTGGCGGACGAGACCCGGGGACGGTTGCGCGTCCGCCGCCTCGACGTGACCGATCCCTCGACCTTCGAGGTGCCGAAGGATCTGCGCGTCCTCGTCAACAACGCGGGTATCGACACCGACTACCTCCCTGTGGAGCACGCCAACATCGACGACTGGCGCCGGATGTTCGAGACCAACGTCTTCGGGGTCGTCGCCATGACGGCGGCGGCGATCCCGGCTCTGCGGGCCAACCAGCCGTCGGTGGTGTGCACCATCACCTCGTCGTCGATCATCGCCGCCGTGCCCTTCTACTCGGCCTACCGCGCTTCGAAGGCGGCCGTGTCGGCGTTCGGTGACAGCCTTCGGGTGGAGGTCGCGCCCTTCGGCATCCGGGTGGTCGAGATACTCCCCGGACCCGTCGACACCGACATGTTCCGCCTCAGCACGGGTGAGCAGGACGCCGCCCGCTTCGCTGACTACCGCGCGTTGGCCGGCGCGGCGGCGATGCTGCGGCGCCAGCACGCCGATCCCCGCGTCGTCGAGCCGGCGCAGGCGGCGGCGGCGGTCGTCGACGCCATCCTCGACACGTCCGGCCCCATGCGCTACGGCTGTGACCCCATTTCGCTCGAACTGCTCGAGCTCTGGCGCCAATGCGACGACGAGACGGTCTTCACCATGACCGGCCGGTCCATGCTCGACCAGGCCGTCCGCCCGGGGGATCCCGACGCCGAGTGACGTCGGCACCGCGCCACTCGCCGCCGTGCCCACGCCGGCGGTCACCGAGTCTCGTCGGGACCGGGGGTGCCGGCCTTGGGAGCTTCGGCCACCAGCGACGCCCTGGCCTCGACTTCCTCGCGCCGCTGCTCAGCCGTCACCTTCGGGAATCGGGGATCGATCTCCATCAGTGCATGGACGAGGACGGCGCCCACGCAGATGCGGGCGAACCATTTGTGGTCCGCCGGGATGACGAACCACGGCGCCCACTCGGTGCTCGTGTACGACAGCATGTCCGAGTACGCCGTGCTGGTAGTCGTCCCAGTACCGACGCTCCGAGGCATCGCTGGCCGAGAACTTCCAGTTGTGGTCCGGGATGTCGAGCCGGCGTAGGAAGCGCACACGCTGCTCCTCCTTCGAGATGTTGAGGCACACCTTCAGGACGCGTATCCCGTTGTCCGTCGAAGTAGCGCTCCCACGCGTTGATCTCGTCGAAACGGCGTCTCCAGATGTCCGTTCCGC
The DNA here is from genome assembly GCA_963787525.1 of uncultured Acidimicrobiaceae bacterium. Lineage (GTDB taxonomy): Bacteria > Actinomycetota > Acidimicrobiia > Acidimicrobiales > RAAP-2 > Bog-473. Next base: position 327,208 of record CAWBDK010000003.1, read on the forward strand.
CGGCCTCGCGAGGCAGGTTCTGGCGCTCGAGGAGCTCGGGATGCACCCGCACCACCAACACCTCCTCGTAGTGCGACCGGTTGAAAATGCCGATCTCGCCGCGGGAGGGGACCCGCCGGGCGTAGCGCCAGAGGTAGTCGTGTCTGAGCTCCTCGCTCGAGGGCACCTTGAAACTGCTGACGGACACCCCCTGGGGGTTCACCCCACTCATGACGTGGCGGATCGTCCCGTCCTTGCCCGCTGCATCGAGTGCCTGCAGGCAGAGCAGCACTCTGTTCGTGTCCTGGGCCGCCAAGCGGTCCTGGTAGGCCGAAAGGAGCCGCACACTCTCCGCCAGCAGCTTTGCCCTGTCCTTCTTCTTCACGAAGTCGACCGTGAAGGCCGGATCGAAGTCTTCGGGCAACGTCACCGTGGAGCCCGGCTTCACCCGTAGGAGGCTGACGAGCTCGACGATCCACTGTGGCGGTGTCTGGTCCATGTCTACCCTTCCGAGATGGGGAGAGGACCGTTCTGCACTCGAGCGGCCCCTCCCGACGGTCGCTGATCCCGGTCGTGGTGTCGCCCAGGGGAGCCATGGAGCAGGCGCTGCGACGCTGAGGGCCTTGTTCCTTTCGGTTCGATCACCGTGACTCGCCTCCCCAACTCCTGGCCTTCGGGCGTGGTGCCGGCATCGCCAGCGTGTGACCGCGCACAACTTACGCGATGGCGTCCCCAGCGCTGCGCCGCACGCTACGTTCGACACCGACAGAAAGGTCAACGTGCAGTTCGCCGTCGTCGTTGCCGTCTATCCGATCATCTTCCTGGGTGAGCTCCCGGACAAGACCATGTTCGCGTCGCTGGTGATGTCGACGCGGGGCCGGCCGGCGATCGTCTGGCTGGGCGCCGCCGCTGCCTTCGCCGTCCACGTGGTGATCGCCACCACCATCGGAGTCGCGCTGTTCCACCTCCTGCCGCGCCGGGCGCTCGATGTGCTGATTGCGGCGATGTTCCTCGCCGGTGCCGTGCTGGCCCTTCGCGAGGCGGTCAAGGAGCGCAGGGACGAGGCGCTGGTGGAGCGGGAGGTGGCGACGCACCGCCGCATCGCCGTCACTGCCTTCGTCGTCATCTTCCTGGCCGAGTGGGGTGACCTGACGCAGATTCTCACCGCCAACCTCGCGGCCCACTACCACGATCCGCTGTCTGTGGGCGTCGGGGCTGTGCTCGCACTCTGGACCGTGGCCGCACTTGCCGTGGTGAGCGGTCAGAGCCTGCTGCGCGTGGTCAACGTCGCCACCGTGCGGACCGTCACGGCCGTCGTGCTGATCGGGCTGGCCGGCTGGGCGGCCTGGGCCGCGACGCACTGAGCGCGGGTGCCGGTCTCGCGGGAGCGGCGTGCAGCGCCCGGCCGGGTCCCGTCAGGCGGCGGGGGCGCAGAACCGGTACCCGATGCCCCGGATGGTGGTGATCCAGCGCGGGTTCTCCGGGTCGTTCTCGATCTTGAGTCGGACCCGGCGGATGTGCTCGGTGACCGTCGACCGGCCCTGCCACTGCCCGTTGGAAGACCAGACTCGCTCGAGCAGATCTTCGCGTGAGAAGACGCGTCCCGGCGCCGCAGCAAGAAAGGCGAGGAGGTCGAACTCCTTGCGCGTCATCGGAATCTCTGACTCGCCCACCGTCACGGTACGAGTGCCCTGGTCGATGATGAGGTCTCCATGATCGAGGGTCGTTGTCGGTGCGGCGCTGCCGCGGCGCAGGACCGCCCGCATCCGTGCTTCGAGCTCGGCGAATGAGAACGGCTTCGAGATGATGTCGTCCGCACCGAGGTTGAGCAGGCTGACCCGCTCGCGCTCCGAGGCCCGACCGGAGCAGACCACGACCGGAACCGTGCTGCGGCTTCGGATGTCGCTCAGGGCGCCCGAGGTCCCCCCACCCAGGTCGAAGTCGATGATGACCAGATCGGCCGGGTGGACGAAGGCGGCCTCGAGCGAAGAAGGCGGGTCGGCGGCCTCGGTGACGCGGTACCCCAGCCGCTGCAGGTAGTGCTGGAGGGCCCGGCGGCAACTGCTGTCGTCCTGCGCGACGAGGACGGTCATGTCGGCCAGATCGTCGGAAGCCGGCGTGATCATGACCATGGGGTTGGTGTCCACCGCACTCAGACGGTCGCGATAGGGCGCGTGGCGTTCCGCCACGTCCAAGGGCACCGTCATGACTCACCCAGCCCGGCGTCGCGGTGGCCTCGATCGATCCGCAGGGAGCGGTGTGACGGACCGGGGGGAGCGGCAGCGACGGCGGCCTCGGATACGGCGGCGGTGGCGCGGAGCCCTGCCGGCTGGGCCGTTCCTCGGCGATGTCGACCGAGAGCCCGTTTCGAGCCAAGTGTCATGGTGCAATCCCCCCTTCCCTTCCCGCAATCCGGTGCAGTCCGAATTGTCACGACGTTTCGCCTAGCGAGACCGGATGGTTGCCCATCCGAGAACGGCCAGCATCAGGTCGCTCTCTCTGTGTCGGCACGCTCCGGATCACTCTCTATAGGCCTTTTGGACCAAAAATTGCGCGGCCGTGGTGCGATGCCGCGCTGGCCGGGGGTGCGGCCACTGCCCGAAGAGCCCGCCGTGCTTACGATTCGGTGAGGCTGAACCGGTAGCCGACGCCGCGGACCGTCGTGATCCACCGTGGAGACTCCGGGTCGGGCTCTATCTTGAGGCGCACCCGGCGGACGTGCTCGGTCACGGTCGAGCGCCCCTGCCATTCCTCGGTGGAGCCCCACACTCGTTCGAGCAGGTCCTCGCGCGAGAAGACCTGGCCGGGCGACGCCGCCAGGAAGGCCAGCAAGTCGAACTCCTTGCGGGTCATGGGGACCACCCGGTCGCGTACGGTGACGGTACGGGTGTCGCGGTCGACGACAAGCTCGCCGTGGTGCAGGAACGTCGCCACCGGCTCACCGCCGCTCCGTCGCAGGACGGCCCGGACCCTCGCCTCGAGTTCGGCGAAGGAGAACGGCTTGACGACGAAGTCGTCGGCTCCCAGGTTGAGGGTCCGGATCCGATCGTCCTCGGAGTCACGCCCGGAGCACACGATCACCGGGACAGCGCTGTGCCGGCGGATCTTGGCCAGGACGTCGGACCCGTCGAAGCCCGGGAGGCCGAGGTCCAAGATGACCAGTGTGGCGGAGTGCTGGAAGACCGCCCGCAGGGCGGACGGCCCGTCGGTGGCCTCGGTCACACGGTACCCGGTCCGCTCGAAGTACTGGCGCAGCGCAGAGCGGCAGCTGTGGTCGTCTTCGGCGACGAGAATGGTCGTCTCGACGCGGCCGTCGGGCCCGCCGGACGAGATCGGGTCAGCCGCACCGTACGGGGTTTGCGAGCGCAGGCCACGGTGATACGCCAGGGCGCGTGTCGCCAGGTCGAGGTTCATGTGCCGGGGACCTTTCTGGCGGGAACAGAGCGGCGCCGCGGCTCCGCCCCCTTGTCGTGCTGTCGGGGTGTGTGACCCATGGCGCGAATGTCGGCCGAGCGGACCGCAAACTTGAGGGAATCGGTCCCGGCGGCCGGCCCGGGACCACACCGGCCGATCCGGACCGGCCACCGTGGTTCGATCGTGGGCCGGAGGTCTCGCCGTTGCGCCAGATCTCGGGTCCAGCTCGCGGGCCCAGATCGCGGCCTCAGATCGCGGTCTCAGATCGCGGATCGTGTCGGATTCCCCCTCGCCGCGTGAGGTGAGGAAACCCCGGCCAATTTTCGGCGAGCGACCATGCTCAGCGCGATTTCCCGGGGCGATAGGGCGCGACAGGCACGGATCACGGATCACGGATTCCCAACGGCGGCACAACTGTCGTCTCGGCTGCCGCGCGCGACGGCGTTGGCGAGCTGCGTGGGATCCACCCCTGCCGCGGGTCGACGACATCGTTGCTTCCCGGTTGCGGAGGCTCTGCAACCGAGTGACAACGAATACGCAACTGACCTGCTAGTACACGATGAATTAAAGTGGTGGCTACTCCTGAACACGCGAAATCCGCAGTGGTCAGACGATGACTTCAGGGGGGATTGGCATCCGTCGGAAGATGCCAAATGAGGGAGGGGGAAACGTGGGATCGACGTCACGTCAAATTTCCACGGCGCAGGAGTCGGCCGAGGGCGGGATCGAGGTCCTGTGGTCAGATTTCAAGCGGACCGGATCGCAGGAGCTGCGCAACCAGCTGATCATCTATTACTCGCCGTTCGTCAAGTACGTTGCCGGCCGCGTGCTGGCTGGTCTGCCCAGGCACTTCGACGAAGAGGATCTCGTCAGCTACGGCATCATCGGTCTCATTGACGCAATTGAGCGGTTCGAATTGGACCGTCACCTGCGCTTTGAGACATACGCCATTCCGCGGATCAAGGGGGCGATCATCGACGAGCTGCGGTCGATCGACTGGGTCCCGCGGTCCGTGCGCACCAAGGCTCGTGCCGTTGAGCAGGCGTTGACGCACCTCGAGGCCACGCTGCGGCGCACGCCGAACGAGGCCGAGGTCGCCGCCGAGCTCGAGATGACGGTCGGAGACTTTCACAAGGCGCTGCGCAAGATCTCCACGGTCGGGATGATGGCGCTCGACGAGGTGTTGCGCGGTGGCGATCGCTCAGAACGGTCGACCCTGGGCGAGACGCTGCCGGACGGCGGGTGGGGCCCGGTTGACACGTTCGAGGCCAAGGAGTCCAAGGAAGCACTGGTGGCGGCCGTGGACGGCATGCCCGAACGGGAGAGGACCGTCCTGATGATGTACTACTACGACGGTCTCACGTTGACGGAGATCGGCGAGGTCCTCGGCGTCACCGAGAGCCGCGTCTGCCAGATCCACACCAAGGCGCTCCGCCAGCTCCGCTCGAAGCTGGCCGACCGTCCTGAGATGGTGCGTCGGCCGGCGGCGACCCGTGCCCCGGCCCGCCGGGTCGGTCACGAGCGTCCCGGGCGGCCACGCCTGCAGCTGCTCGCCAGCTAGACGCGCCGCCGACGGACGATCCGCGCGTCGCGCACCCGTGGCGGGGCGCGCCGGGCGGTTCCGTCGAGGCGCGCTCTGGCGGTCGCTGGCGAACTCGGAGGCCGGTACGGTGGGCACACCGCCGCACCAAGCCGACAGGAGACGCCGCCATGCCCCTGCACAAGAGGGAGACCGTCCGCGAGGGCATGCTCGACTCGCTCTACGCCGACCAGGACATGATGGCCAGCCTCCCGTGGAAGCTCTGCCCCTCAGAAGAGATGCGGCCCGCCGAGGCGTACCAGGCGATCGCCGACGAGTTGCTCCTCGACGGCAACGCGCGCCAGAACCTGGCCACGTTCTGCCAGACGTGGGAAGAGACTGAGATCCACCAGTTGATGGACCTCTGTATCGACAAGAACCTCATCGACAAGGACGAGTATCCCCAGACGGCCGAGCTCGAGCGACGCTGCGTCCACATCCTCGCCGACCTGTGGAACGCGCCCGCGACCGGGGAGGCCGTCGGGTGCTCGGCCATCGGGTCGTCGGAGGCCTGCATGCTCGGGGGGATGGCGGCCAAGTGGCGCTGGCGGGCCAGGCGCCAGGCCGCCGGGAAGCCGACCGACTCCCCCAACATGGTGTGCGGGCCCGTCCAGGTGGTCTGGCACAAATTCGCCAAGTACTGGGACATCGAGATGCGCGAGATCCCCATGTCGGCGGGTCGCTACTGCATGGACGTGGACCAGATGCTCGAACGCGTCGACGAGAACACGATCATGGTGGTGCCCACCTTCGGCGTGACCTACACGGGCGCCTACGAACCCGTGCTCGAGCTCTCGAAGGCCCTCGACAAGCTCGAGGAGGACACCGGCCTCGACGTCGACATCCACGTCGACGGGGCCAGCGGCGCGTTCCTGGCTCCCTTCTGCGCGCCCGGACATCCTGTGGGACTTCCGCGTCCCGCGGGTCAAGTCCATCAGCACCTCGGGGCACAAATTCGGGCTCGCGCCTCTCGGTGTGGGTTGGGTCCTGTGGCGGGATGCCCCCGACCTGCCGGACGACCTCATCTTCCACGTGACGTACCTGGGCGGCGACATGCCGGTGTTCCAGATCAACTTCTCCCGGCCCGCAGGCCAGATCGTCGCGCAGTACTACAACTTCGTGCGCCTGGGGCGGGACGGCTACCGCAACGTGCACAACGCCTGCTACGACACCGGCAAGTACCTGGCGGAGGAGATCGTCAAGCTCGGCCCGTTCGAGCTGCTGTGCGACTCGGATCCGCGGACGGGGATCCCCTCGGTGGCCTGGCGCATCCGGGAGGGCGAGGATCCCGGGTACACGCTTTACGACGTCGCCGACCGCCTGCGGACACGGGGCTGGCAGGTGCCGGCCTACCCGTTGACGGGGTCCGTGGCCGACATCTCGGTGCAGCGCATCCTGGTGCGCCAGGGCGTGAGCCGGGACCTGGCGGGGCTCCTGCTCGACGACATGACGCAGGCCGTCGCCCACTTCGACCGCCACCCCGTCACCGTCTCCATGACGCAGGAGGAGTCAGGCGGCTTCAGCCACCTGTAGCCGCGCCGCCACCGACCGCCGACCGGATCTCGGCCGGCAACCCCCCTGACCAGTCGACCGAGAGCGGGCGCCGGCGCAGGAAGCGCGGTTTTCCGACCAGGGCGGGCCGGTCGGTCGTCCACGGTGAGGGGAAGGCGGTCGTGAGGCCGGCCAATGCCCGCAACGCCGGGTCGTAGGCGGAGCGGATCCGGGCGAAGCGGCGCCACCCCTCCTCCTCCCGGCCCGGATCGAGGACGAGGACGGGCGTCAGCGCAGTCATGGCGGCGAGATACTCGTCCCGCCCGATGCTGATGTCCGGCGCGGGCTCGCCGAAGTGCGTCATGAGCTCGGCCAGGCGCGTCGGGCTCGGGGAGCGGGACGTTGGCCGCCCGGGCGATGCGCACGATGAGGGGCAGCCCGTAGACGAGGATCACGAGGGGCCCCTTCTCGACTTCCTCGAAGACCTCGCCCGCCTCCGTCTCCGACGCCGAGAGGACGAGGGCGGACAGCGTCGAGCAGCGATCCGACGGAGGCGACCCAGGAGTGCTCGGTGTGGGTCTCGGGGAAGTAGGAGAGGATGGGGAAGGCGGTGTGCGTCTGCTCCAGGTCGAGCATCCAGTCGGCCTCGTTCCGCCAGAACTCGGCGTTGTCGAGTGCCCCGATCCGGTGGAGCTGCAACAGCAGCGCGGTGGCGTCGGGGGGCGAGCCCGCGACCGGACGGAGCCTGATGATGCCCTTCTCGCGCCCGTTGTAGGCGGAGAAGATCGTTGGGAGGTAGCTGATGAGAAGGGCAACCAGGCCGAGCCCGATCGTCGCCTCGATGAAGGCGAGCCAGATGCGGCTCGTGCCGTCGGGCTTGGAGAAGCCGAGCGTCGTGAGCGAGGAGCCGCTGATCTCGAACGCCTTCGAAAATGTGAGGCTGCCCGTGCCCCAGAACACGAAGGTGAAGGCCACCACCATCAGGATCATCCAGACCAGCGGGAGGCTGACGAGGGAGACCGGCGCGTACAGACCACGCAGCGCTTTGGCCCGGGCCTGGTTGCGCCAGCGGCGCACCATGAGCCGGTACACGAGCGCGAAGACGGCCTGGGCGAGACGGGGAAAGCCCTCTTGGGGCAGGACCACGGTCTTCAGCGCGGAGCCCAGGATGCCGAGCACGATCGCGGTGCCGAGCAACAGGGACAGGATGCGGAGGACGATCATGGTCTTCGGCGCGGCGCGCGGATGCCGACGGTCGCACGCACGCTACCGGGCGCGCCCGATGTGGACGGGGTGGCCCGGCGCGCTGCGATCAGGACACCGACTTCGCGGCATCCTGCACCGCCGCGTCGACGTCCTTCTTGTCGATCTTGAGCTCCTTGGCGACGCGCTTCTGAGCCTTCAGCTCTGCCTTGTCGATGAAGGCTTCAATGGTGGACTCGCCCACGATGACGAGGGCGGCCTCGCCGGCGTCGATGGCCTCACCGAACTCCTTCACGTCCGATCGCGACATGCCCTTCCAGAGGTGACCGCTGACGCCTCCGATGGCGGCACCGACGATCGCCGTGCCGATGATGGAGGGCGGGAACAAGATGCCGACGAGGGCGCCGACGCCGGCGCCGCCCCAGGCCCCGTGACGGGTCGTCGTCTCGTCCTTGTTGACGTGGATCTTGCCCTTGTCGTCCTTGGTGACCACCGCGGCGTCGTAGGTGCCGACGGCACCCAGGGCGTGGAGGTCCTTCACGACGTCGTAGTCGGCGCGGGCGTCGACCTCACTGGCATAGGTCCCGATGTAGATGAACACACCGTCGGACTTGGACATGGGTGGCTCCTTTCGGGCGCCCACCCGCAGCGGGCGCGGTGCACAGTATGCCTCTCGCGCCGTGGTCCGCCCGCCGGAACCCAGCCACCATCACCTACCCGGACGGCGTGCGTTCGCGTCCGTCTGGCATGATCCCTCCCGGTGCCTGTCCCTCCGGCCATAGAGATCGCGCGCAATGCCACCCTCCGTCCCGTCTCCGACATCGCTGCGCAGATGGGCATCGGGCCCGAGCTGCTCGAGCCCTACGGCGCGCACGTCGCCAAGGTGAGCCTCGACGCCATTGATGCTCTGGCGCAGCGCCCCCGCGCCCGCTACGTCGTGGTGACCGCCGTCACCCCGACGCCGCTCGGCGAGGGCAAGACGACCACGACGGTCGGCCTCGGTCAGGCGCTGTCGTGTATCGGGCGGCTGGCAACCATCGCCATCCGCCAGGCGTCCATGGGCCCGACCTTCGGGATCAAGGGTGGCGCGGCGGGAGGTGGCTACAGCCAGGTGGTCCCGTTCGAGAACCTCAACCTCCACCTGACCGGCGACCTGCACGCCGTGACGTCCGCCAACAACCTCCTGGCGGCCATGGTGGACAACCACCTTTACAACGGGAACGCACTCGGGATCGACCCGCACGGCATCACCTGGAAGCGCGTCCTCGACGTCAACGACCGCTCGTTGCGCAACGTCGTGAGCGGCCTCGGCACCAAGCAGGACGGCATCCCCCGGGAGACCGGGTTCGACATCACCGCCGCGTCCGAGGTCATGGCCGTCCTGGCCCTGGCCCGTTCGCTGCGGGACCTGCGGGACCGCATGGGCCGGATCGTGGTGGGTTACACCACGGAGGGGGAGCCCGTGACGGCGGAGCAGCTCAAGGCAGCCGGTGCCATGACGGTGATCATGCGCGACGCCATCAAGCCCAACCTCTTGCAGACGCTCGAGCACACGCCCGTGCTGGTGCATGCCGGGCCCTTCGGCAACATCGCCCACGGCAATTCGTCGGTGGTCGCCGACCTGATCGGGATCCACGCCGGGGAGTACCTCGTGACCGAAGCGGGCTTCGGCGCCGACATGGGGGCGGAGCGCTTCTTCAACATCAAGTGCCGCACCTCGGGCCTCGTGCCCGATGCCGCGGTCGTGGTGACGACTGTACGGGCGTTGAAGCTGCATTCCGGGCGGCACCGGGTGGTGGCCGGCCGCCCGCTGCCGCCCGCCATGCTGGAGGAGAACCCAGAGGAGGTGCAGCTCGGCGCGGACAACCTCCTGGCCCATCTGGCCATCGTGCGCCGCCACGGGGTGACCCCCGTCGTGGCCATCAACGCAATTGAGGGCGACTTTGCCTCGGAGCACGCCGCCATCCGCGCAATCGCCGCCTCGGTGGGCGTGCGCGCCGCCGTCTGCACGCATTTCGTGGACGGCGGCAAGGGCGCCGTCGAGCTGGCCGAGGCGGTCGTCGAGGCCGCGGCGGAGCCGGGCCAGTTCCGCATGTTGTACGAGGACAGCGCCACGCTACGCGAGAAGATCGAGGCCATCGCCACCGAGGTCTACGGCGCCGACGGTGTCGACTACCTCCCGGCGGCGGCCAGCCATCTCGACAATTACGAGCGGGCCGGTTTCGGTTCGTTGCCGGTTTGTATCGCCAAGACGCACCTCTCCATCTCCTCTGACCCCAAGCTTGTGGGAGCCCCCCGGGGCTGGCGCTTGCCCGTGCGCGAGGCGCGGGCCAATGTGGGTGCGGGCTTCGTCTATCTGGTCAGCGGCGACATGCGTACCATGCCTGGGCTCTCCCGGAGCCCGGCTGCCGAGCGGATCGACATCGACGACAACGGCAACGTGGTGGGCCTCTACTGAGGCCAAGGAGGCGCAGATGGCCATCGACTTCACCCTCGCACCCGAACACGAGGAGATCCGGTCCCGCGTGCGGTCCTTCATCCGGGACACCGTGCAACCGCGGGTCAAGGGGTTCGACGACGAAGGCAGGGTGACCTCGCGCCGGGAGTATCTCGTCACCATCCTGGAGTTGCGCGAGGAGGCCAAGCAGGCGGGCCTGTGGCTCCCGCACATGCCAACCGAGTGGGGCGGCATGGGGCTGGGGCACGTCGAGCTGGCCATGGTGCAGGCCGAAGCCGGCAAGACGCGCCTCGGTCCGTGGATCCTCAACTGCATGGCACCGGACGAGGGCAACATGCACACCCTCTTGCACTGGGGCACCGACGAGCAGAAGGACAACTATCTCCGTCGTTTGTGCGACGGCACCGCCATGTCCTGCTTCGCCATGACCGAGCCGGAGGTGGCCGGCTCTGATCCGACGCTCATTCAGACCCGAGCCGAGAAGGACGGGGACGAGTGGATCATCAACGGCCACAAGTGGTTCATCTCCAACGCGCGCCGGGCCCAGTTCGCCATCCTGGTCGCCCGCACCGAGCCCGACGTCCCGCCCGGTTCGCGCGGCGCCAACACGGCGTTCCTGGTCGATCTGCCCGCCGAGGGCTGGAACGACGTGCGGGAGGTGGAGACGATGCACGGGTCCACGGGCCACTCCGAGATCGTCATCGAGGACCTGCGGGTGCACGACTCGCAGATCCTCGGTGGCCGCGGCAACGGTCACCGACTCGGGCAGTACCGGCTGGGTCCCGCCCGCCTCGCCCACTGCATGCGCTGGATCGCACAGGCCGAGACGGCGCTCGACATGATGGTCGACCGCTCCTTGAACCGATACTCGCACGGCTCCCTCCTGGCCGAGAAGCAGGGCGTGCAATGGCTCATCGCCGACTCGGCCATGGAGCTCTACCAGTGCAAGCTCATGGTGCTCCATGCCGCCTACAAGATCGATCGGGGTGACGACTTCCGCACGGAGGTGTCCATGGCCAAGCATTTCGTGGCCAACAGTCTCAACCGCATCATCGATCGTTCCATGCAGGTGCACGGGGCTCTCGGTTACTCGACCGACACCCCGCTGGCCAACATGCTCCAGCACGCCCGCTGGGCCCGCTTCGCCGACGGCGCCGACGAAATCCACCAGATGCGAATCGCCGAGCGCACCATCGCCGCCTACAAGGACACCGGGTCGACCAACGCCGCCACCGGCGCGCTTCCCCTCTGAGCCATGGGCTGCCTCCTCGCGTTGTTCGCCGCCATTTCACCGCGCTTCGTCATCTTCCTGCTCTGGATCTTCTCGGACCGCCTGACCATCGCGTTCCGCTCGGGTTGGGAGGGAATCATCGGCTTCGTCTTCCTGCCCTACGCGACGCTGTTCTACGTGCTGGTCTACGAGCCTGGGCGGGGCGTCGACGCGTTCGGCTGGGTGATCGTGGCCCTGGGCGTCCTGTGCGATCTCTCTTCGCACCTGTTCGGGTCCCGGGCCCGCCGACGCCGGGACCGGCGAGCCATCAGCAACTAGACGAAGTGCAGCCGCAGGTCGGGTTCGGGACCGAAGGCGGGCGCGCTCGGTCCCGCTGAGGAGAGCTTGTGCCAGCCCGCCACGCCGATCATGGCGGCGTTGTCGGTGGCCATCGACGGGGGTGGGATCAACAGCTTGGTGCCGAACTCGTCAACTAGCGCCTCGGCCCGGGCGCGCAGGACGGGGCTGGCCGCCACGCCGCCGACGATGGCGAGGGCAGGGTCGCCGAACTGCTCGAGGGCACGGCGGAGCTTGGCGCACAGCACGTCCATACAGGCGGCCACGAAGGAGGCGGCCACCTCCCTCTCCGAGAACCCGGGATCGGCGCGGACGTGGTTGACGACTGCCGTCTTGAGGCCCGAGAACGAGAAGGCGTAGCCGTCGGCCAGCATCGGGCGGGGGAACCCGAGCACGTCCTCGCCGGTGGTGGCCAGCCGGTCGAGCACCGGACCGCCCGGGTAGCCGAGGCCGAGGAAGCGGGCCACCTTGTCGTAGGCCTCGCCGATGGAGTCGTCCACGGTCTCGCCGAGCAACTGGTAGCGCCCGGGTTCCGTCGAGCGGGTCAGCATGCAGTGGCCGCCTGACACGAGCAGGGCGATCTGAGGGAACGGCACCTGGCGGTCGGCCAGGTACACGCTGGCCAGATGGCCCTCGAGATGGTTCACGCCCACCACGGGCACGCCCCAGCCCAGCGCGAGCGACTTGGCGGTGGCGATGCCGACCAGCAGTGCGCCCACCAGGCCGGGACCGGATGTCACGGCGACCGCTTCGAGATCGCTACCCGACACGCCGGCGTCGCGCAAGGCCTGCTCGATCACGGGGGTGATCGTCTCGACGTGGGCCCGGCTGGCCAGCTCGGGGACCACCCCGCCGAAGGTGGCATGCAGGTCGATCTGGCTGGCCACCACCGACGAGCGCACCGCCAGGGTGTCCTCGACCACGGCAGCTGCCGTCTCGTCGCAGGACGTCTCGATCGCCAGCAGCGCCGGCGTCACGGTGTCTCCGCCAGCGCGCCCTGCACCTCGGCCCGAGAGATCGCGCCCACGCGCTCGACCACGGGCACTGGCGCGCGGACGTTGACCAGCGTCGACGGCACGTCGGCCAGCTGCCCGCCGTCGACGACGAGGTCGACGGCGGGGCCCAGGCTCGCCGCCACGTCGTGAGCCGTGCGCGGCGTTGGCGCGCCGTGCGGGTTGGCGCTGGTGACGACGAGCACGCCGGTCTGCGCCAGCAGCGCCCGCAGGAAGTCGTGGTGGGGGATGCGGACCGCCACCTCTTCCCGTCCGGCCAGCCAGGCCGGCCGCTCGAGCCCGGGGTCGAAGCCGAAGGCCAGGGTCAGCGGTCCTGGCCACCACCATCGGGCCAGCGCGGCGGCGGCGGGCGTGAAGTCGACGCCGAGGTCGCGTACCTGTGTCACCGAGGCCGCCAGCACCGGGAGGTGCATCCCCTCGGGCCGGCCCTTGGCCACGAAGACCGCCTGGACCGCGCCGGCGTCCGTTGGCCGCGCCGCCAACCCGTACACAGTGTCGGTCGGGACCACAGCGACGCCACCGGAGCGCAGCACCTCGACGGCGACCAACGCACCTTCGGCATCGGCGCGCACGGTCGTCATGGCGGGCTCACAGCCTGCCGCGGCCCGCGCCGACCCGCTCGCTTGCTCAGAGCTTGAGGGGGCGGATGGGGGCGCCGATCAGTGCCGGGTCCGACCGCCAGTCGACCCCCGGCACGTCGACGTACAGCTCCAGTTCGTTGCCGTCCGGATCGAGGATGTACAGACTGTGGGTGACGGTGTGATCGGAGGCGCCCACGACCGTCGCACCGGCCTGACGAACCTTGGCCAGTGCCTCGCGCAGGTCGTCGTCGGTCTCGCCGACGTTGAGGCCGAAGTGGTACAAGCCGACCCTGCGGCCCGGGGGGACGGGCAGGGCGTCCGCGCCGACCTCGATGAGGAGGAGCTCGTGATGGGTTCGACCCGACGAGAAGGCGGCGACCCCGACCGGGTCCTGGCTGGGCTCCGGCATGACCTGGGGCCAGCCGAGCACGTCGCGGTAGAAGGCCGCCGAGCGGCCGACGTCGCGCACGTACAGGACCAGGTGGCCGAGTTCTCGCACCGTCATGCGCTCACGCTACCGGTCGCCTCCGGGTGGACCGACGCGGCGGACCGGATCCACGTGGCCGTGGAGGGCATGCCGGGCCCCAGGTGGATGGGCACGTCGAAGGGCTCGGGCTCGAGCCCGGCCGCCTCCATCAACTCGCTCAGGGCGTCCGGTACGGCGGCGGCGATGTCCCACAGGCGGGGGACGGCCCGGGCGTCGGAGGCGAGGCCCCAGTACAGGACGCCGAGATAGCTCATGACGGTGATGTTCAGGCCCATCCCGTCCATCACAGGGCCGAGGGGGAACATCCCCAGCAGCTGGCTGCCGCCCAGATACAGCGGGAAGGCCGGCCCGGGCACATTGGACACCACCAGGTTGGCGACCGGGCGATGACGGTCGGCCAGCTTCATCCCCGTGTAGAGGCGGGCGGCGGCCGCGAAGACGTTGGGTGTCGCGTGCTCGGCCCAGTTCTGCAGCGTCGTGGCGCCGAGCGCCTGGTGCTCCTCCTTGGCGCCCTTCGTGCCCTCGTGGATGAAGAGCAACCGCTCCAGCGGGTCGGCGATGTGGCAGGGCAGCTGGACGAACATGGCCGAGATCTTGTTGGAGCCCTTCAGCTCCGCCACGTCGGGCGTCACCGAGACCGGCACTACGGACACGAGCGGGATGTCGGGCAGCTCGTCACCGGCCAGGAGGTACGTGCGCAGCGCGCCGGCGCACATGGCCAGCACGACGTCGTTGACGGTCGTACCCATCTTGTTCTTGAGGTTCTTGGCGTCGGCCAGGCTGGCGGCGGCGAAGGCGACCCGCCGCCGGGCGTGCACCGCCACGTTGATGGACGTGCGCGGCGCAGTCAACGGCAGGGCGGCCTTGGCCGTCTGGCCCTGGCGGACCCGGCGTACCCCGAAGAGGCTCTTCGTGGTGCGCAGCATCATGCGGCCGACGTCGAAGGGCGCCACGAGGCCGGCCAACATCGACTGGGAGACCAGCTCGAGTCCCGACGGGATACGCGAGTCGAGCTGGCGCGGCGTCAGGGCGGGCGCCTCGGGGGGTTCGGGCGCCAGGTCGAAGAGGACGCCCAGGAGCTCGGCACCGGAGACGCCGTCGATGGTGCTGTGGTGCATCTTGGTCACCAGTGCGATCTTCTGGTCCTCGAGTCCCTCCACGATCCACATCTCCCACAGGGGACGGTCGCGGTGGAGCTGGCGGCTGATCACGTCGGCCGCGAAGTCCCCCAACTCGCGCATCCCGCCGGGCGACGGGAGCGCGGCGCGGCGGAGATGGTTGTCGATATCGAACTCCGGGTCGTCCACCCAGACCGGGTGGCCCAGCCGCAGGGGTACCTCGACGAGGCGGCGCTGGAAGACGGGCGCCAACGGGATGCGGTCGTTGATGAGCTGGCGGACCCGCCGGAAGGAATAGCCGCCTGGCACGGTCGACGGGTCGAAGACGGCCGTGATGGCCACGTGCATGGGGAGGGTCGGCGTCTCCATGTAGAGAAAGCTGGCATCGAGCCCGGTCAGCCGTTCGGGGGTCATCGACTCTCCTTGGTCCGTCGCTTCGCCTGCATAACCTCGCACCAACTCCTGGCCAGGGCAAACGGGGAATGGGCTCCGACCAGGGTGGACCTGCGGAACGCGCCCGTTCGGGCGAAGATAGTGGGGTGGTGCCCTACGCCTATCTGATCGTGACCCTCGTCGGGGCCGTCGCGGTGGTCCTCGCCTACCGCCCCATCCGGCGGGAGCCGTTCACGGTGGTCAGCTTCGCCTCCGCCTGGATCGCCGGCGAGCTGGCGTTCCAGAACATCGTCTGGCAGGTGATCGCCACCGCCGTCTTCATCTGGTTCGGCGCGCTCGACACCTGGGCCGGCTGGCTGGGCCTGGCCATCGCGGTCGTCGACTGGGTCGGGCTCGTCGGGCTCGGCATCGTGGGGCGCCGGGCGGCCCGGGTCACCGCCGCCGCGCTCGACGAGGTGCGCAGCGACGCCTTCGCGATCCCCGCCGAACCGACGGCTCCGACCTGGGGCAGTTGGTGGAGGGTGACACGCGCCATCCCGTTGCGGTCCCGAGCGGTGCAGGTCACCCGCAACATCGACTACTGGGGCGACGGCGCGGCCCGTCACCTGCTCGACGTCTACCGCTCCCGTCTGGCCGCGCCCGAGACAGCGCCGGTCATGGTGTACATCCACGGAGGGGCGTGGGTCATCGGCGACAAGCGCGAGCAGGGCAAGCCGATGATGTACGAGCTGGTGGCGCGGGGCTGGGTCTGCGTGGCCATCAACTACCGGCTGAGCCCGAAGGCGACATGGCCCGATCACATCGTCGATGCCAAACGGGCCGTGGCCTGGGTCAAGGAGCACATCGCGGCGTACGGGGGCGACCCTTCCTTCGTCGCCGTCAGCGGGGGCTCTGCCGGAGGCCACCTGTGCGCACTGCTGGCCCTCAGCGAGGGTGACCCCTCCTTCCAGCCGGGGTTCGAGAGCACGGACACCTCGGTGCAGGCCTGCGTCCCCTTCTACGGCGTGATGGATCTGACCAGCTCGCCCGAGGGATCGGCCCGCTTCGGGCCGGGGCTGGTCGAGATGCTCGAGAAGACCGTCATGAAGACCAAGGAGTCCGAGCACCCCGAGCTCTTCCGCGAAGCGTCGCCGACGTACCGGGTCAACGCCGATGCACCGCCGTTCTTCGTCCTCCACGGCGTCAACGACACCTTGGTGCCCGTGGAGACGGCCCGCACGTTCGTCGAGCGCCTCCGGGCCGTCTCGCAGGAGCCGGTGGCCTATGCCGAACTGCCCCTGGCCCAGCACGCGTTCGATGTCCTGGCCTCCCTGCGCTGCCAGGCCACCACCTCCGCCGTGGCCGACTTCCTGGAGGGAGCCCGTGGCGCCGCAACGCCGGGGGCGGCGTCCGCGGCGCCCCCGGTGCGAATTCTCCCTGACATCGAGTCGGAAGGTGGTCGTGGCGGGCATCGTGTTGCACGGGCTCGTGACGCATGAAGGCACGCCCCTCCTTCTGACCCCCCGTCAGGCCTCGTCGGGGAGCTCCACCTCCACGGTGAGCGTGCCCCCCACCGCAGTCACCAGTTCGTCCACTCCGCCCGCGTCCACGATGTCTCCCTGGGCTGCGTCGACGGCGGCGAGGAGGTCCAACGGCCCGGCGACGGTGAGACGCGCCACCCGCGCCCGCATGGAACGCTTGTGGGCGGTCTTCTCGCGGCGGATCGCGCCGAGCACCTCGGCCGCCACCGCCAGCACCGACGTGTCGGCCTGCGCGTGTGCGCCCACCTCGGTGGCGTCCGGCCAAGGAGCCAGGTGCACGGTGCCTCGCTGCCACCAGCTCCAGACCTCCTCGGTGACGAAGGGCAGGAACGGTGCAAAGAGGCGGTGCAGCGCGGAAAGGGCCAGGGCCAGCGTTGCCCGGGCCGAGGCGGTCCCGGCCGCGTCCCCCTCGCCGTAGGCCCGCGTCTTGACCAGCTCGACGTAGTCGTCGCAGAAGGACCAGAAGAAGGACTCCGTGACCTCGAGGGCGCGCGCGTAGTCGAACCCCTCGTGCGCGGCGGTGGCCGTATCCACCAGCGCGGCCAGCTCTGCAAGCAGTGCGGAGTCGAGCGGTTCGCTCACGGCCTCGATCCCGGGCGTCGGACCTTCGCCCAGCCGGCCTAGCGCGAACTTCGACGCATTGAGGATCTTGATCGCGAGCCGTCGCCCGATCTTCATGACCGCCGTGTCGAGGGCCGTGTCCGTTCCGGGGCGCCCGTTACAGGCCCAGTAGCGCACTGCGTCGGAGCCGAACTCCTCCACCAGCGGCATCGGCGTGACCACGTTGCCCTTGGACTTGGACATCTTCTTGCGGTCCGGGTCGAGGATCCAACCATTGATGGTCGCATGCTTCCAGGGCAAGGCATCGTGCTCGAGGTGCGAGCGCAGCAGGGTGGAGAAGAGCCAGGTGCGGATGATCTCGGGTCCCTGGGGCCGCAAGTCCATGGGGAACGTGGCGGCGAAGAGACCGGGGTTGTCCTCCCAGCCGCAGGCGATCTCCGGAGTGACTGACGACGTGGCCCAGGTGTCCATCACGTCGGGGTCGCCCGTGAACCCGTCGGCCTTGCCGCGCTGCTCGGGACCGTAACCGGGCGGGACGTCGGTCGTCGGGTCGACGGGCAGGCTCGCCTCGTCGGGCACGACCGGCGCGCCGTAGTCCGGCTGGCCGTCGCCATCGAGTGGGTACCACAGGGGAATGGGCACCCCGAAGAAGCGTTGCCGGCTGATCAGCCAGTCGCCGTTGAGCCCATTGACCCAGTCGTCGTAGCGCACCTTCATGTAGGGCGGGTGCCAGTCCAGCTGCGCGGCCCGCAACAGCTGGTCGTGCCGGAGGGTCTCGTCGTGCCCGCCGTTGCGGATGAACCACTGCCGGCTGGTCACGATCTCGAGCGGGCGCTCGCCGCGCTCGTAGAACTTCACGGGGTGGGTGATGGGGCGCGGCTCGCCGACCATGTCCCCCGAGGAGGTCAGCAGTTCGACCATGGTGCGCTGCGCCGCCTTTACGGTGCTGCCGGCGATGGCCCGCCATGCCGGGCCATCGGGCACACCGGGCGGTGGTGTGTCCACGATCCGGCCCGACCGGGTGACGATGGAGCGGGTGGGCAGGTTCAGCTCACGCCACCACACCACGTCGGTCACGTCACCGAACGTGCAGATCATCGCGATGCCCGTGCCCTTGTCCGGCTCGGCCAGGTGGTGGGCCAGCACGGGAACCTCGACCCCGAAGAGCGGCGTGTGCACACTCGTGCCGAAGCGGTGGGCGTAGCGATCGTCGTCCGGGTGGGCGACCAACGCCACGCAGGCGGCGACCAGCTCGGGTCGGGTCGTCTCGATCTCGATGTCGTCGAAGCGCAACCGGTGGTAGGCGCCCGGCCGCTCGCGGTCCTCCATCTCGGCCTGGGCCACCGCCGTCTGGTAATCGACGTCCCACAGCGTGGGCGCCTCCGCGGTGTAGGCCTCGCCACGGGCCAGGTTGCGCAGGAACATGCGCTGACTCGTCCTCCGGCTCCGGTCGTCGATCGTGGCGTAGCCGCGGCTCCAATCGACCGAGAGGCCGATGCGGCGCCACAGGACCTCGAAGGCCTGCTCGTCCTGCGCCGTCAGCTGGTGGCAGAGGGCGATGAAGTTGGGCCGGCTGATCCCGATGTCCTCCTTGCCCGGTTCCTCTGGAGGCGCGAAATCCGGGTCGAAGGGGAGCGACGGGTCGCACGTGACCCCGAAGTAGGTCTGCACCCGGCGCTCGGTCGGCAGCCCGTTGTCGTCCCAGCCCATCGGGTAGAACAGCTTCCAGCCCCGCATGCGCCGGAAGCGGGCAATGGCGTCGGTCTGCACGTAGCCGAAGACGGACCCCATGTGGAGGGAGCCCGACACGGTCGGCGGCGGCGTGTCGATGGAGAAGACCTCGGCCCGCGTGGCGTTGTCGTCGAAGCGGTAGGTGCCGGCTTCGTCCCAGGCGGCCGCCCAGCCCTCCTCGAGGCCGTCGAGGGTCGGCTTGTCGGGGACGCGGGGCGCTCCGGTCGTGGGGATCGACATGATCGGGTTACCGTACCCGGGTGCTGCACCTGCACGACACCGCCACGGGAACGGTCCGCCCGCTCGAACAGCGTGTCGAGGGCGAGGTGTCGATGTACGTCTGCGGCCCGACCGTCTACGACCTGCCCCATATCGGGCACGGTCGGGCCAACCTGACCTTCGACGTCCTGCGCCGCTATCTCAGCTTCACGGGCCTGCGGGTGCACCACGTGGCCAACGTGACCGATGTCGACGACAACATCATCAAGCGCGCGTCCGCTCTGCGTCGGACCGAGCCCGACGTGGCGGCCGAGTTCGAGGCCCGCTGGTGGGAGTCGATGGATGCGCTGGGGGACTTGCGGCCGCACGACAGCCCGCACGCCACCCAGTACATCGAGCACATGGTGGGCCTCATCTCCGACCTCGTGGCCAGGGGGGTGGCCTACGAGACGCCCGATGGGGTCTATCTCGAGGTGTCCAAGGTCGAGGGATACGGCCTCTTGGCACTCCAGTCGCTGGACTCGCTGCAGGCGGGTGCGCGGGTCGACGCCAACGAGGACAAACGCTCACCGCTCGACTTCGCGTTGTGGAAGAAGGCGAAGGAAGGAGAACCGAGCTGGGGCTCGCCGTGGGGTGCCGGACGCCCGGGCTGGCATACCGAGTGCGTCGTCATGTCGCTCGACCTTCTGGGCGAGGGATTCGACCTCCACGGCGGCGGTCAGGATCTGAGGTTCCCTCATCACGAGAACGAGCGCGCCCAGGCGGTGGCCGACGACAAGGTGTTCGCCCGGCATTGGATGCATCACGGCTGGGTGGAGGTCGACGGCACGAAGATGTCCAAGTCGCTCGGGAACTTCTCAACCCTCCCCGACCTCCTGTCGCACTATGACGCCCGCGCCTACCGCTTGCTCGTGCTGCGGGCCCACTATCGGTCGCCCATTGAGGTGACGCCCGACACGCTGACCGATGCCGCCAAGGCGCTCGTTCGACTCGATGGGCTTGCCCGGCGCTTCGACGTGGCCGATCTGCTCGCCCAGACGGACGAGGGCTTCGTCGTCGAGGGCACGCCGCCGGCCACGGGCATCGACCCCGGCGCCCAGGCCGCGTTCCGGTCGCGCATGGACAACGACCTCGACACTCCCGGCGCACTGGCCGGGGTGTTCGAGCTGGTGACGGCGGCGCACAGCGCCGCCGATGCCGGAGACGAGGCGGAGGGGGGGCGGCTCGCCAAGACGGCTGCCGTGCTCCTCGCCGCGTTGGGCCTGTCGTTGCACGGCGACGAGGGTGAGGTCGACGAGGAGTCGGCGCGGCTCGTGGTCGAACGTGACGAAGCCCGCCGGGCCAGGGACTTCGCCCGGGCCGACGCCCTGCGAGACGAGCTGGCGGCCCGAGGATGGACGGTGGAGGACACCCCGTCCGGCACCGCCATTCGCCGCTGACGGCACGTAGTTCCCCTGGTCAGCACGCAAAGATCGGAAAAAGTGGTCCGATCAGCGTGCCGGAGGTTACTGTGTAGTAACCAAGGGACCGGCCCAAGGAGGGCGCACCATGTCCGACTACTCGCTCGAGCTCAACGAGGATCAGCTTCAGATCGTGAAGTGGGTCCACGATTTCGCCGAGGACGTCGTCCGTCCGGCCGGCCCCGAATGGGACGAGCGGGAGGAGACGCCATGGCCCATCATCAAAGAGGCGGCCACCAACGGGTTGTACTCCTTCGACTTCATCGCCCAGTGCTTCTCCGACCCGACCGGACTCCTGATGTGCCTCGTCAACGAGGAGATGAGCTGGGGTGACGCCGGCATCGCGCTGGCGATCTTCGGTTCCACGCTCGCCGTGGCCGGGATCTTCGCCAACGGGACGCCAGAACAGATCGGCGAGTGGATCCCCCAGTGCTTCGGGTCCCCTGACGACGTGAAGTTGGCCGCCTTCGGGGTGTCCGAACCTGATGCCGGTTCGGACGTTTCGTCCCTGTCGTCACGGGCCGTCTACGACGAGGCCAAGGACGAGTGGGTGCTGAACGGCACCAAGACGTGGATCACCAACGGCGGCATCGCCAACACCCACGTGCTCGTGCTCTCGGTGGAGCCGTCGCTGGGCAGCCGGGGCCAGGCCAGCTTCGTGGTGCCGGAGGGCACGCCCGGTATCTCGCAGGGCCAGAAATTCAAGAAGATGGGTATCCGTGCCTCGCACACCGCTGAGGTGGTCCTGAACGACTGCCGGGTCCCGGGGCGCTGCCTCCTCGGCGGCAAGGAGAAGCTCGACGAGCGCCTGGCGCGGGCGAAGGAGGGCAAGAAGACGTCCACCCAGGCCGCCATGGCCACCTTCGAGGCCTCGCGCCCCATCGTCGGAGCGCAGGCGGTGGGCATCGCCCGGGCCGCCTACGAGTACTCGCTCGAGTACGCCAAGGAGCGCCGTCAGTTCGGCCGGGCGATCATCGAGAACCAGGCCATCGCGTTCAAGTTGGCCGACATGAAGATGCACACGGACGCCGCCCGGCTGCTCGTGCACCGGGCGGCCAACATGGCCAGTACGGGTAAGAAGTTCGAGAACGGCGAGGGCTCCATGTCAAAGCTCTACGCCGGCGAGAACGCAGTCTGGGTGACCGAGCAGGCGATCCAGATCCTCGGCGGTTACGGCTACGTCCGTGAGAACCCGGTCGAGCAGTGGCACCGCGACTCGAAGATCTACACCATCTTCGAGGGGACCTCCGAGATCCAAAGATTGGTGATCTCCCGGGCTATCTCGGGCATCCACATCAACTGATCCACCAGGGCATTCGGGCCGCCGCCCACGCCAATCCGTACGAGCCCAGGCGGCGCCGTCCCCTAAAGGTCGTGCCGGTCGCCGCCGACAACGGAGGAGGCGAGCCATGGCGTGACGAGTGCCGCGTGCCGGTTGGGTCTGGGCGCCCGCTTGGCCGCGCGAAGGGATCACCGGGGAATGGTTACCGAAGAGGAATGGCACGGAGAGGTAGCGAAGGCCAGGCGCCTGCGCTTCATCAGTCCGCTGGCGGGCCTGCTGGTCCTCGGACTCCTCTCGGTGCCGGCGGTGGCTGCCGGCCGGGCGATCGGATCGGGCGTCTCCGCCTACCTGGCGTCGGCTGGCATCCTCATGGCCCTCACGCTTCCCCTGTGCTTCGTGCTGGTCATCATCAGTGACCGGCAGCAGATCAAGACCGACCAGAAGATATGGGCGCTCACCACCGAGCTGACCGACGCGATCGCGCTCGCCGACCGCGAAGGGCTCACCCGCGACGCCCAGGGGCAACGCCAGCGGTTCGAGAGCCGGCTGGCCAACGCGCTCGACATGGCGGAGGGCGAGCCGGAGGTCATCGACGTGATCGAGCGATCGTTCGCCACCGTCCTTCCCGATGCGCCGGTCGAGCTGTTGCTGGCGGACAACAGCCACGCTCATCTCCTGCGCATGGCGGGCGTCGGACCCGACGGCGAGCCACCCTCGTGCAGCGTCGATTCTCCGGACCGTTGTCCTGCCGCCCGGCGCGCCCAGGTGCAGGTGTTCGGCGACAGCGACGATCTCGATGCCTGCCCGAAGCTCCGCAACCGGCCGCAGGGGCGGCTCTCGGCGCTGTGCGTGCCCGTCTCCATCATGGGGCGAACGGTTGGCGTGATCCATGCCACCGGCCAACCCGAGGAAGAGGTGGAGGACCCCCAGATTCAGGACCTGACCACCCTGGCCAAGCTGGCGGGCGCGCGCATCGGGCTGCTCAGGGTCATGGTCGAGACCCAGCTGCAGGCGTCGACCGACACCCTCACCGGGTTGCTCAACCGCCGGTCCTTCTCCGAGAAGGTGGCCGCCGTGCCCCGCGATCTCCATCCGGTGGCCGTGGCGATGGCCGACCTCGACCACTTCAAGACCCTGAACGACACCTACGGGCACGAAACCGGCGACCGGGCGCTGCGGCTGTTCGCCCGCGTCCTGCGCGACACGCTCCGGTCAGCCGATCTCATCTCTCGCTACGGCGGGGAGGAGTTCGCCATCGCCTTTCCCGACTGCTCGGCCATCGACGCGACCCGCGCCTTGAACACCGTGCAAACGCAGCTCGACGCGGCCATCACCGTCGGGGGCCTGCCCAAGTTCACGTCCAGCTTCGGGATCACCGAGACCGAACCGGGCGAGGAGCTGGCCGCCGCGCTGCGCCGCGCCGACGACGCGCTGCTGGTGGCGAAGCGCCAGGGGCGTAACCAGGTCGTCCTGCACGATCCGGTCACGGGGAGCACGGCCTCGAGCTCCGCCGATGGGAACGGGCACTCGACCTTCGGGCCCGAGGAGCTGGCGCGGGTCGATCGCGTCTGAAGGATCCGCTCCGTACCCTCCGGCACCCTCCGGCGGTCGTGGTACGAGCACCGGTGATCACGAATGCCGGGTGCGCTGGACGGGGGACCCCATCTGGACGTGGACCTCGACGAAGCGCCGCGCCGTGGACAACGCTGAGCCCACGAAGGCGGCGGTAGCGTCGACCGGGTGCCTGCGGTCCCTCTCCGGCGAAATCGGGACTTCGTGCTGCTCCAGACGGGTCAGTTCCTGTCGAACGCGGGGACACAGGCGACGTCCATCGCCTACCCGCTGCTGGCGCTTGCGCTGACCCATTCGGCCGTCAAGGCCGGTCTCGTCTCGTTCGCCCGCGCCCTCCCGATGGCACTCCTGGCCATACCGGCTGGCGTGGCCGCGGACCACTGGAGCCGCAAGGCTCTGATGGTCGGCGCCGACGCCGTGCGTGCCGTCGCGGTCGGCGGCCTCGTCGTCAGCCTCGTCGTCGTCCGCACACCGTTCTGGATCCTCCCGTGCATCGCCTTCGTCGAAGGCGCGGGCTCCGCCGTCTTCAACGCCGCACAACCCGGAGCGGTGCGCGCGGTCGTGCCGACGGAGCAGCTGCCCGATGCGGCCGGGGCGCAGAGCGGTCGGCAGGGCGCGGTCCGCATCGTCGGCCCCCCGTTGGGCGGGGTGCTCTTCGAAGCCGGGCGCGCACTGCCCTTCCTCGTCGATGCCTGCTCTTACGTCTGCTCCACGGTTTCGCTCGTCTTGATGCGCGTGCGTTTTCAGGAGGAGCGGCCCCGGGAGGTCGGGTCGGTCCGCCGACGAGTGCACGAGGGACTTTCTTTCACCTGGGGGCAACCGTTCCTGCGCATGACGGCGTGCCTGTACGGGCTCTTGAACTTCACCGGCCCCGCTCTCCTGTTCTGCATCGTGGTCGTCGGCCAAGAGCGGGGCCTGTCGGGCGGCGAGATCGGGCTTCTGACCGCCATCTTTGCCGCGAGTGTGCTCGTGGGCTCACTGATCTCACCCTCGATTCGCCGCGTCCTGTCGGTTCACGCCGTGCTCGTGCTGGAGGTGTGGGCCTGGCTGGGGTGCGCGGTGTTCCTGCTCTGGCCCGACGCCGTGGTGCTGGCCATCGGGCTGGTGCCCGTCGGGCTGGCTGTCCCGTCGACCGATTCGGTCGTCAACGGGTACCGGATCGCCATCACCCCTGACCGGCTGCTCGGTCGCTCCGAGTCGGTGCGGAACGCCATTGCCCTGTCCATCGGCTCGGTCGCCCCGCTCGTCGCCGGGCTTCTGCTGCAGCACACGACGCCGCGCTGGACGATCGCGTTCTTCACGGCCTGGGCCCTGGGCCTGGCGATCTGGGGGACCTCGAGCAAGGTCCTGCGGGTCGCGCCGGTCGGGATGCCGACCGGGCAGCCGCGGTGAAGCCGACGCGAGGGATGGCTGAGCAAGGACCGCCCCGGCAGGGCTAATGTGCACCGTCGTGGGGTGCCTTGCGAACCCCCGGGCGGACCAGCTGAGCCGGGGAAATCATGTCTGTTGGTCGTACCACTCCGCCGACGCGCACCGCGTGTTCCTGACCGAGTACTTCACCGCCGGGTTGAAGGCGAACGAGCGGCTGCTGTACCTGGCTACCGCCGCGCAACTCCAGACCGCCCTGTCGTTCCTGTCGGACGCGGGACTGGACATCGGTGCGTTGATGGGGAGTGGCACGTTCTCGGTCGGCGAGGTGACCGGTGCCTATCTCTCGCAGGGCGCGCTCGAGCCTGAGATCAGGCTGGCCGGGCATGCCGTGCTCGTGCAGCAGGCGCTCGACCAGGGCTTCGACGGCCTGCGTGTCTGCTCCGAGATCGCTCCGCTTCTCGCGCACAGCGGCGTGCGCGACGAGTGGTGCGAGTACGAGTTGCGGGCCGATGTCCTGATCGCCCGCCTCCCGAGCGTGGTCGTGTGCGCCTGCGATGTGCGACAGGCCGAGCGGGGCGTCGTCGGCGATCTCGCGTCGGTCCACTCACTCCAGGCCGGCGCCGCGGCACCAGCCCCGTTCCGCCTGCACGCCGGCCAGGGCGGTCTCACACTCTCCGGTGAGGTGGACGCCTCCTCTGCCGACCGACTCGGCCGGTGGTTGCGCGGCGCCCTCGCCGATCTCCCCGAACCCGTCCTCGACGTGAACGGGTTGGAGTTCATCGACGCCGCCGGCATGTGGGCCCTGCTCGACAGCGCCCATACGCACCCGGACGGGTTGTTGCTGCGAGGGACCTCCCAGCACTTCCGGCGCGTCTGGTCCGTGTGCGGATACGACGCGATCGGGTCGGTGCATCTCAACTGAGCGCCGACCGCGCCGGCCCGGCCGCCCGCCTGGCGACCCTGCTGTCCTGTGCACCGGGCCCGGACCAATAGTCTCGGCGTGCCATGAGCCGGACCGCACTGCTCCGTCGCGCCGCCGACGTCACGCCCGAATGGATGACCGATGCCCTCGCCGGTGCGGGCGTGCTGGCGCCCGGTGCCCGGGTGACTGCGTTCGGGACGGAACCGATCGGTACGGGCCAGATGGCCGATACGACACGCTTCGCGCTGACGTTCGACGAACCTGGGGCAGGACCGGCCAGCGTCGTGGGCAAGTTCGCCTCGGCCGACGACCAGAGCCGCAGCACGGGTTTGGCTCTCCGAGCGTACGAAATCGAGGTTCGCTTCTACCGCGAGGTTGCTGCACGCGTCGCGGCCCGCCTGCCGGACACCTACATGGCCGAGGTCGACCCCGGGACGGGATGGTTCACCCTCCTCCTCGAGGACATTGCCGGCGCGGTGCAGGGCGACCAGATCGCCGCCTGCGGCCCCGATGTCGCCGCCGCCGTCCTCGAGGAGATGGCCGGTCTCCACGCGCCGTGCTGGGAGGATCCGGACCTGGCCGGACGCGAGTGGCTCAACCGCTCCACCCCGGAGTCCGACGGCTTCCTCGTCGCGCTCGCGGCCTCGCTGTTGCCGGGTTTCCTCGAGCGCTACGAGGACACGCTGACGCCCGAGCATCGCGACGTCTGTCGGTTCTTCGTCGAGCACCTTCCCGCCTACCTGAGCCTGCGCACCGGTCCGCGGACGGTGAGCCACGGCGACTTCCGCCTCGACAACCTGTTGTTCCAACCCGCCACCCCGAGGCCGGTGGTCGTCGATTGGCAGACGGCCGCGTGGGCCTCGGCGTCGCTCGACGTGGCGTATTTCATAGGCGGTTGCCTCAGCGCCGAGGACCGCCGGGCCCACGAGATGGAACTGTTGGCCCACTACCACCATGCCCTCTGCCGGCGCGGCGTGCGTGACTACTCGCTCGAGCAGTTGCGGGCGGACACGCGCCGGGACACCTTCGGGGGAGTGCTGATGGCGATCGTGGCGGCCATGGTCGTGCAGCGGACCGAGCGCGGTGACCTCATGTTCCTGACGAGCACGACCCGCCACGCACAGCACGCCCTCGATGTGGACGCACCCGCGCTGCTGCTCGCCGCCGGATGACCGACGTTTTGGTGCTCTGCACCGGCAACGCGGCCCGATCCGTGATGGCGGGCTTCATGCTCGACCACCTGCGCGACGGCCGTTCCGGTGATCCGCTCCATATCGTAACGGCGGGAACCCACACCATCGACGGCCAGCCGATGAGCATGCGGACCCGCGCCGCGCTGTCACGCCTGCCCGAGCTCGCGGGTGCCGACTTCCGCCGGCACCGCAGCCGCCAGGTGCACGGGGTGGACCTCGTGCACGCTGATCTGGTGGTCGTCATGGAGGCGGACCATGTGCGTTTTGTCCGGCGCCAGTTCCCCGACGCCGCTGCCAAGACCGCCATGATCCGCGTTGTCTGCCGTGAGCTCGCGCCGGCACCTCCGGAGCTCGGCATGCGGGTGGCGGCCCTCGGCCTCGGCACGGTGGAGGTGTCCGACCGCGACGACGTCCTCGACCCCGCCGGGCACGAGGCCGACGTCTACGCGGCGTGTGTCGACGAGCTGTGGGGTCTGTGCCGGACGCTGGTCACCGTGCTGTAGGCGCCGTTCGCCCGGCCGGGTCGATCAGTCGGCGTGGACGGACCGCAGCCCGGCCCACGCCAGGTCGGCCATGCGCCGGGCCAGCTTCTTCGCCTCCTCATCGAGGGCGGCCTCGGAGTCGGGGCGCTGCGCCATGAAGCGACGGCTGGCCCCTTCGGCCATGCCCACGATCCCGTAGGCCAGGAGGCGGCGGTGGTCGTCGTCGAGCCCGGCGGCGATGAGGGGGTCGATCGCTTCCGCGATGGCGTCCTCCACGGCGCGCATCGCCCGTCCGAGCTCCTGGTCGTCGACGTGGTCCCGGCCGTAGAGCAGGCGGAACTCGGCCTCGTGGCTGACGACGAGACGGAAGTAGGCGGCGAAGCCCAGTTCCACCTGCTGGCGCGGGCCGTCGGCCTCGCGCACCGCTCGCCCTATCTCCACCAGCAGGTCCTGGGCGATGGAATCGACCAACTCGAGGTACAGGGCCCGCTTCGAGGAGAAATGCTGGTACAGCAGCGGCTTGGTGACTCCCGCCGCGTCGGCGATGTCGTCCATGGTGGTGGCCCGGTACCCGCGTTGCGCGAAGAGCTCCAGCGCCACTGCGACGAGCTGGTGGCGCCGCTGTCCCGCCGTGAGTCGCCGGGAGGCGGCTTGGATCGCACTTGACATCGTCCGCCAGGTTACCGAACGGTCACAGACCCGGGATCCGCTCGAGCACGGCGGACAGCCGCGCCGGGAGGTCCGCCAGGTTGAAGTGATCCGCCGCGACCCGTTGGTTGTGCGCCAGCACGCGGGGATCCGGTTCTCGCAGCCAATCCGCCAGGGGTGCCGGGTCGGAGGCGTCGAACCAGTCGAAGCCGAACGACACCAGCTCAGCCGCGACCGGGTACGAGCCAATGGCCAGCGGACGCAGATGCGTCGCCGATTCCACCGAGGGGTTTCCGAACCCCTCCCAGGTCGAAGGGAGCAGGACGGCGTCGGACGCGGCGTACACGTCGGCGATGGAGCAGCCGCCCTCGGGCTCGCCCAGCACGATCGGGCAGCGGGCCCGCGCGACCAGGCGCTCGAGCTCGGGACCGTACCCGTCCTCGGCGGGGCCGAGCAGCCAGTAGGCGCCGCCGACGGCTTCCACCAGCGCGATGGCCCCGCCGATGTTCTTGCGGGGGAGCGCCCGCGTCGGTTGGAGCAGCAACGGGATCCCGGCGCCCAGGCCCAGTGCGGCGCGGGTGCGGGCACCGTCGCCGGGTACCGGAGAGGGATCGAATGCATTGTAGATCGTGATTGCCGAAATCCCGCGGTCGGCCAACTGGGAACGGCTGAGCTCGTTGATCGTCACGTGCGCCCAGACGGCGTCGTCGGGCGGAGGCGGGAGGTGGGCCAGGTGCGGCCGCTGCCACGGGAGGTCGTGATGGTGCAGGAGCGCCGGACGGCCCGCGCACGCCGCGGCCACCACCTCGGCCGCCCGCGGGTTGAGGGGGAGCGAGCAGAGGTTCTCGACGATCACGAGGTCGGCGTCGGCCAGTGCGTCGTCAATCTCGGCCCGGATCGGTGGCTCGGCTGCGCCCATCGCCAATCCGGGGAGCATCGTGTCGACGGGTCCCGCGCCGGCGACGGTGCGGACTTCCCAACCCAAGAGGTCCAGCGCACCGGCCCATTTGGCGGCCTCCACGGCGACTCCGTCGCCACCGCCGAGGCGGAACGAGACCATGCACGCCGTCGCCACGACGGCACCCTACGCGCACTGGGTCTCGAGCCCGGTCGACTAGCGTTGCGCCGATGGCAAAACGGGCACTGATCACGGGCGTGACCGGCCAGGACGGCTCGTACCTGGCCGAATTTCTGTTGTCGCAGGGCTACACGGTCATCGGCATGGTGCGGCGCACGAGCACGGTGAACTTCGAGCGCATCGCCCACATTCAGGACCAGATCGAGCTCGTTGCGGGCGACCTCCTCGACGAGGTGTCGCTGATCAACGTCCTGCGTGACCACCGTCCCACCGAGGTCTACAACCTCGCGGCCCAGTCCTTCGTCCAGACCAGCTGGAGTCAGCCGGTTCTGACGGGCGAGACGACGGCCATGGGCGTGACCCGCCTCCTCGACGCCATCCGCCTCGTCGACCCCGAGATCCGCTTCTACCAGGCCAGCTCATCGGAGATGTTCGGCAAGGTGCAGGAAGTCCCCCAGCGGGAGTCCACGCCCCTCTATCCCCGGAGCCCCTACGGGGTGGCCAAGGTGTACGGGCACTGGATCACGGTGAACTACCGCGAGAGCTACCAGCTGCACGCCTCTTCGGGGATCCTGTTCAACCACGAGTCTCCCCGCCGCGGCCTCGAGTTCGTGACGCGCAAGGTCACCCACGGGGTGGCCCGCATCGCGCAGGGGCTCGACGACAAGCTGTCGTTGGGCAACCTGGACGCCCAGCGCGACTGGGGGTACGCCGCGGACTACGTCCGGGCCATGTGGCTGATGCTCCAGCAGGACGAGCCCGGCGACTACGTCGTCTCGACAGGGCAGACCCACGAAGTGCGCGAGCTGTGCCGGCTCGCCTTCGAGGCCGCGGGCCTCGACTGGGAGCAGCATGTCGTCATCGACGAACGCTTCCTGCGGCCGGCCGAGGTGGACCTGTTGGTCGGCGACCCGGCGCGGGCGCACCAGATCCTGGGCTGGCAGCCCGACGTCGACTTCCCCGAGCTCGTCACCATGATGGTGGAGGCCGACTTGGACATGGTCCGCAAGAGCCTCAGGTAACCGGGGGCGGCCGCGCTCCTCGCACCTGCCGCACCCGCCGCGATCTCGGCCGATCCGGCCGGGGTCCTGGTCGCCTTCGGGGCCGGGATCCTCTCCTTCGTCTCCCCCTGCGTCCTGCCGCTGGTGCCGGGCTATGTCTCCATGGTCTCGGGGCTCTCGGCCGCGGAGCTCGAGGCGGGGGGCGAGGGCACCACACCCTCAGCTGCGCTGCGCCCCGTCCTGCGCGGGATCGGACTCTTCGTCGCCGGCTTCACCGTGGTCTTCGTGGCGCTCGGAGCGGCCGCCTCGACCATCGGGCGCCTGCTCGATGCGCACGAGATCACACTCGCCCACGTGAGCGGAGCCGTCATCATCGTGCTCGGGGCGGCCATGCTGCTGGGTGCGCTTCCCTCGAGCGTGTGGGCCCATGCGGGTTCGGGCACCCTCGGCGTGGTGTCGCGCGTGACCGGAGAGCACCGCTTCGACGTCCGGCCGTCGAGGCTGGGCGCCTGGGCGGCACCGCTGATGGGCATGGCGTTCGCGTTCGCCTGGACCCCGTGCATCGGCCCGGTGCTCGGCGCCGTGCTGAGCCTCGCGGCGCGGAACGGCACCCTGCCCGGCGGCGTCCTCCTGCTCTTCGCCTACTCGCTCGGTCTGGCGGTGCCCTTCGTGCTCGTGGGCCTGGCCTTCGGCCGGCTCACGGCGATGCTGGGCCAGGCCCGGCACTGGCTGTGGGCGGTCGAGCTCGTGGCGGGTGTCGTCCTCGTGGTCTTCGGAGTGTTGCTGCTCACTGACAACGTGACCTGGGTGTCCACCCAGTTCTCGAACCTGCTGAACGACCTCGGTCTGGGCCGGCTGTCCAAGAGCTAGGCCCGTCGTTCGCCGCCTCCCTCAACCGGGCTCGGCCAGCACCATGGCGAACATGCGGGCGAAGGTGTGCGCATCGCCGGGCCAGCGGGCCGAGACGTAGGAGCCGTCGCGGACCACCCAGGCCGGTCGGGCGTCGGTCATGGTGTCCCGGGCGCGTCCGCTCGTCTTGCGCCGCCGGTCGGGTGCGTCCGGCGCGACGTCCTCGAAGTCAGAGGGATCGGCCAGCGCCCGGGTGACCTCCTGTTGCACCGACATGTAACCCCACCGCTGCCCCGGCTCCTCCACGTAGGTCCGGTAGTAGTTGGCGTCCCAGAACCGCGTATAGCGGGCCACGCTCCAGGCCCGCTGCTCCAACGACCACGTGAGCGCCGTCGTCCGCCGGCCGTGCAGCACCGAGTGCCCCGTCACCGGGTCGACCGCGCGCGCCGCCACCAGCACCCCGTGGCAGATCGCCCCCACGGGTTTGCCGGCCCTGAACGAGTCGACGGCCATCTGCTGCACCTCGGGGCTCTCGAGATACGGGCGCATGCCGCGGGCCCGGTGCCCGCCGGGCAGCACCAGCGCGTCGTAGTGGCTCCGCCGGGCGGCCCCCCAATGCAGGGGCGAGCCGAACGCCTCGTCCGAGACCAGCGCGGCGTAGGCCTCCCGGGCCACCTGGTCGGCGCGCAGGATCCGGCCGACGACCGTCACACGGCGAACGCCCGGTATGGCGCCCCAGGGGTCGAGTCCCTGGCCGGTCACCATCAGCTCGTCGGCCTGGCCCGTCTGCCCCGAGGGTGTGGCGAAGCGCACGTCATGCCCTGCGGCCGACAGGACCTGCCAGCTCACCGCCACCTCGGTGGGGTCGAAGTCGCACGCCGGCAGCGGCATCAAGACGGTCACCATCGGTGCGAGCGACACTACCGACGAGCGGGCGGCGAGCGGCTCCGGTCAGCCGGAGATATGGTCGGCGTCATGCCCGACACTCACGCCGAGACCGACACCGGCACCTCCCCCGAACCGATCTTCTCGCTCACCGACGGGATCGAGGAGCTGTGGGTCAAGGCCTACCAGGGCGAGGTCCTGGGCCAAGCCTTGTTCGATGGCATCGCCGATCAGCTCGCCGATCCCGAGCCGGCCCGCAAGATGCGGGTGCTCGCCACGCTCGAACGCCGGACCAAGGAGGCCACCGCGCCCGCCCTCGAGCGGGCCGGCATCTCCACGGAGCCCGATCCCGAGACGCTGGCCACGGCCGCCGCACTGATCCCGGGCGCGGCAGGGCTGGCCTGGAGCGAGCTCATGGCGTCGATCGAGCCCATCACGGGGCAGTACATTCCGCTCTACGAGCGCATCGGCGAGCTGAATCCAGCGGAGCAGGCCACCGCAGAGCTGCTCGTCGCGCACGAGAAAGCGCTGCGGGATTTCGGCCGGACCGAGCTGGCCGGCGATGCGGCGACCTCTCTCGACGCGATCAACGCGCTCGCCCACATGCACTGACCCGGCGCCCATGGGCGACTTCGCAGCGTTCGACCGCCGGCACTACGCCACGCTGCCCGTGCGCGCCGGCTATGCGGCCTGGGCACCTACGTACGAGGACACGGTCGACGACGTCATGGACCTCGCCCTGCTGGAGCGGATCGACCCGGTGTTGTGGCGCTCCGTGACGCGGGCCGCCGATCTGGGCTGTGGGTCCGGGCGTACGGCGCAGTGGTTGCGCCAGCAGGGTGACTTCCCGATCGACGGGGTCGACCTGACGCCCGAGATGCTCGCCCTGGCCCGCCGCCGCGGCCTGCACGACCGGCTCGTCGAAGGCGACGTACGGGCCAGCGGGCTCGACGAGGGCGCCTACGACCTCGTCGCCTGCGTGCTCGTCGACGAGCACCTGCCCGAGCTCGGGTCGCTCTACGCCGAGGCGCGCCGGCTCCTCCGCCCGGCCGGCCGCTTCGTCATCGTCGGCATCCATCCCTTCTTCCTCATGGCGGTCGGCATGCCCACCCATTTCGACGGCCCCGGGGGGACGCCGTTGGCGATCGAGACGCACGTCCACCTGCCCAGCGAGCACATGGCGGCTGCCGGCGCCGCCGGTCTGGCGGCCCTCGAGCTCCACGAGGGTTTGGTGGGCGACCCGCTGATCCTGAGCAAGCCCAGCTGGGAGCGTCACCGGGGCCTGCCCTTCAGCTACGCCTGGGTCTGGTCGGCCGATTGACCCCCGGGACCCGGACCCGCTTGGAACCCCGGGACCCACCCCCCCTACCATGGTGGGGAAGGCCATGGCCCCTGTCGTCAATTTCCGTGCCGCGGTCGCACTCGCCGGCCGTTTTCCCGCCCTCGCCGGGGTCGATCTCTCACTCGACCAGGGCGAGGTGGTCGTCGTGGTGGGCGCCAACGGCGCCGGCAAGACCAGCCTCCTGCGTTCGTGTGCCGGGCTCCTGCCCGTGTCCTCGGGCGAGGCGACCGTCCTCGGGGTCGACCTCACCACGGATCACACCTCGGTGCGCCGCTATGTCGGGCTCCTGGGCCATGCCGCCCCTCTCTACGACGAGCTCAGCGCGGCGGAGAACGTCCACTTCGCCGTCCGCGCCCTCGGGCTCGGTGTCGCGAGCGCGGACGAGGCGCTCGAGCGCCTCGGCCTGACGGGGCGCCTGCGCACGACGCCGGCCGGTCGGCTCTCCGCCGGCCAACGGCGCCGGGTCGCGCTGGCCGCGCTCCTCGCCCGCCGGCCCGCACTGTGGCTGCTCGACGAGCCGCACGCCGGTCTCGACGCCCCGACGCGTGCGGTGCTGGGCCATCTGATCGGCGACGCCGTGTCGGATGGGGCAACGGTGCTGCTCTCGTCCCACGAACCACAGCTCTCGGTTCCCCTGGCCGACCGCGTCGTCTCCATGGGTGGTGGCCGGGTGACCGGCGAGGAACCGGGCGGACGCCGCACCACGCTGACGACGGTGCCGTCGGCCGGACCAGATGAGCCCGCCGGCACCGTGGGGACCTCCCATGTGGCATGACGCCGTGCTCGTGGCGGGCAAGGACCTGCGGATCGAGGCGCGCTCGCGTGTCGCGCTGTGGCAGGTCGTCCCGTTTGCCCTCCTCGTGCTCGTGCTCCTGGCCTTCGCCATCGGACCGGACCAGACCGCGCTTCGCCACGCCGCCCCCGGGATCTTCTGGGTCGCTCTGCTCTTCTCGACGGTGCTGGCGACGCAGCGCAGCGTGGCCGTCGAGTCGGGCGAGGGCACCCGTGACGGCCTCCGCCTCTCGGGCATCGACCCGGGTGGGATCTTTCTGGGCAAGGCGGCGGCGGTCGGTCTCCAGCTCCTGGCGCTCCAGGTCGTCCTGTGGGCCGGCATGACGTTCCTCTTCGACGTGCGCGTCCACGTCGTCTGGCTCGCCGTGGTGGCGAGCCTCCTGGCCACCGTCGGCCTGGCCTGCGCCGGAGTGCTCTACGGCGCGCTCTCGGCCGGCCTGCGCGTGCGCGACACCTTGCTGCCGTTGCTCGTGCTGCCGGTGCTCGCCCCGGTGCTGCTCGCCGGATCCAAGGCCTGGCAGGCCGCGCTCAGCGGCAGCGCTTCGTCGGGGGCGCAATGGCTCAAGATCCTCGCCCCGTTCGCGGTGATCTACCTCGTGGTGGGCATCGTCCTCTACGGCCCGTTGCAGGAGACGGCGTGAGCACCGGTCCGCTCCTGCCCTCCCGGCCGCGCTGGCTCGACGTGGTCGGCGTCCTCGGCGTCGTCGCCATGGGCTTCACGGTGTGGCTCGGCCTGTGGGTCACGCCGCCCGACGTCGTCCAGGGGAACCTGGCCCGGCTGCTCTACATCCACCCGCCGATCGCCACCGTCGCGCTGTACTGGGCCGGCGGCGTGGCCGCGGGCGGCAGCCTCTTGTACCTGTGGCCGCGCACGCGCTCGTTCTTCTGGGACCGTCTCGCCGCGTCCGCCGTCGAGGTCGGCGCGGTGTTCTCGGCCCTCACCCTCGTGACCGGGTCGCTGTGGGGCCGGCCGGCGTGGGGCGTCTGGTGGACCTGGGACGCCCGGCTGACCTCGACCGCGCTCTTGCTGCTGCTCGAGATCGGCTACCTGGCTCTCCGACGCGTCCCGGCCGAACCGGCCGTCCGGGCCAGGCGCTGCGCCGTCGCCGCGCTGCTCGTTGCCATCGACGTGCCGATCGTGCATTTCTCGGTCGACTGGTGGCAGACGCTGCACCAGGGCGGCACGGTGCTCGATCCGGGTTTCGACCTCCACGTGCACGGGATCATGCTGTGGACGCTCGGCCTCGGCTTCGTCGCGTTCTCGTTGATCTTCGTCTGGCTGCTCGGTGTGCGCTACCAGGTCGAGGTCCTGCAGGACGCGGTGGGCGACCAGGAGCTCGAGGTCTCGCTGGCCGAGCGATGGAGCGAGGATGCCGAGCTCGTCGGCGCCGGCTCCGGACCGCACGAGGGCGGGAGCGCGCCGTGAGTTACGTCGACGCCGGGTACGCCGTCGCGCTCGCCACACTGTTCCTCTACGCGGTCGGCCTTGTCCTGCGCCGCCGGCGCTGGGAACGGGCGCTGAGGATGTCGGAGCCGCCCACCGTCCGGGGCGACGGCGCGCCGGCACGCGGCGAGCGGTCGTGACCGGCACAACGACCGACCCGAGCCCGCCGCCCAGCCCGCCGACGTCAGAGGTTCCCCCGGGGCCGGCCGTGCCCCCGCCGCGCCGCCGCCGGACCAGCCGCCGGGTCCTGGCCGTCTTCGCGCTGCTGATCGTCGCCTTCGTCTTCCTGCTGGTCGAGGGGTTGGGGAGCTCGCTCGACTACTTCGACACGGTCGACCAGGCCTTCGCGCACCGCGCGGCGCTCGGCACGACGACGTTCCGCCTGGAAGGGACGGTTGTCCCGGGAACCATCCGCTCGACCGCGACCGGGTCTGACTTCAACATCTGCGAGGGCCCCAAGGTGGTCCATGTCGACAACACCGGCAGCCCGCCGCAGCTCTTCCAGGCCCGGATCCCGGTGGTGGTCGTCGGGCACTTCGCATCGGACACGTCGGCGAACTTCGTGTCCAACACCATCATGGTCAAGCACTCGGCGAACTACAGCGCCCAATACCCGAACCGGGTCAAGGTCAAGTCGACCGGCGCCGTCTGCTGATGTTGGACGCGCATCTCGGAACGATCGGCGTCTGGCTGGCCTTCCTCGCCAGCATCGCGGGCATCGTGGTGCTGGCCGTCGGGCTGGTCGCGCGCCCTCCCATCGCCGAGGCACCGACGGTCCCCGGGGCGGCGGGCCGACTGCCGGGCGACGGCAGGCTGCTGGCACCGGTCATGCTCATCGGCGCGCTCTTCGCCACGGGTGCCATGGAACACGCGCTCGTCACCCACGATTTCTCGCTGGTCTTCGTGGCCCAGAACAACAGCACGGTCACCCCGCTGCTCTACTCCGTCACCGGGATGTGGTCCGCCTTGGCCGGGTCGATCCTGCTGTGGGGCCTCATCCTCGCTGTCGTCTCGACCGTCTTCGTGTGGCGCTACCGCGGCCAGGCCGCAGACGGGGTGATCCGCTGGGCCACCCTCGTGCTCTACGTCGTCTCTGCCTTCTTCTTCGGACTGATGGTCGGGCCGGCGAACCCGTTCGTCACCGCCCCCGGGGCCACCCAGGGCCTCGGGCCCAATTCGCTCCTGCAGGACAACCCGCTGGTGGCCATCCATCCGCCCCTTCTCTACGTCGGCTTCGTCGTCTTCACCGTTCCCTTCGCGTTCGCCATCGGGATGCTGGCCACGGGCCGGGTGGGAGACCGCTGGCAGATCGAGTGCCGACGTTGGACGCTGGTGGCCTTCACCTTCCTCTCGGTCGGCATCGTCCTCGGTGCGTGGTGGTCCTACCAGGTACTCGGGTGGGGGGGCTTCTGGGGCTGGGACCCGGTCGAGAACGCCGCGCTCCTCCCGTGGCTCTGCGGGACGGCCTACCTGCACTCGGTGCTCGTCCAGGAACGCCGCGGCCTGATGCGCGTGTGGAACCTCTCCCTGTCCATCGCGACCTTCGCACTCACCATCCTCGGCACCTTCTTGACCCGGTCCGGCGTCATCACCTCGGTCCATGCCTTCTCGGAGTCCTCCCTCGGCCCCCTCCTCATCGGGTTCTTCTTCGCGGTGGTCATCGTGGGGTTCGGCCTGATCGCCTGGCGGGGCGACCGGCTCCGCTCTCCCGGCGGGATCGACGCCCCCCTCGGGCGCGAGGGTGCGTTCCTCCTCAACAACGTGCTCTTCGTCGGCTTTGCCTTCGTGGTCCTGCTCGGCACGCTCTACCCGCTCCTCTACGAGGCGGTCACCCAGCAGCAGGTGACGGTGGGCGCGCCGTTCTTCAACACCGTCGCCATCCCGGTCGGGCTCACCCTGTTGTTCCTCATGGCCGTGGCGCCCGTGCTCAGCTGGCGCAAGATCAACGGAGCGGTGCTGTGGCAGCGCCTCGCGATCCCGGTTTGGATCGGCGTGGGCACCGTGGTGCTCTGCGTCGCGTTCGGGCTGCGCGGCATCGCCACGCTGATCGGCTTCGGTCTCGGTGCCATGGCCGCCGCGACGGCAGCGCGCGCACTGGTCCTGTCGGTGCGGGGCGCCCGCCTGCGCCATGTCGGTTGGTGGCGCGGCCTGGTGGGACGCGCCAACGGCGGCATGATCGTGCACCTGGGTGTCGTGGTGCTCGCGGTGGGCGTCATCGCCGCCACGTCGTACCGCCACCAGGCCGAGCTCCCCCTGCACCGGGGCGAGGTCGTCACCTACGACGGGCACCGCTTCGAGTTCGAGGGACTACGAACAGTGAGCTCGCCGGCACGCACGTCGCAGGAGGCACTGGTCAAGGTGGACGACGGCGTCTTCGCCCCGGCGACCACCAGTTTCGGCAGCGCACTCTCGGTGGTCGGGACGCCGGCCATCGATTCGGGATTCTTCGATGACGTCTACCTGACCTTCGACGCCGTCGGCGGGCTCGGGTCGACGTCGGGAAACCAGGCCATCAACAACCTGCCGCAGGGCTCGGTGGCGATCGGCGTGGTGATCGAGCCGCTCGTGGCGTGGCTGTGGGCCGGTGGCCTGCTCATCGGCATCGGAGGGATGCTCGCCCTCGTGCCGGGGTCGCGCCGCCGCGCGACCGAACCCACCTCTGCCTCGTCGGAGTTGGTGACCGGCGCGCAACCCGAACAGCGCCGCGAGCGCGACGCCGTACCCGAACCCGTCGGTGCACTGGTGGCCCGTCGCGCCCGGACGGCATGAGGGGAACCCGTCGCCGCCACGCGACCCGATGGGTGGCGGGTGCCGTCCTGGTGGTCCTGGTGGTGGTCGGCGTCGTCCTGGCCACCCGGACGCCCCAGGAGGCGACCGCCGTGGCCAGCCCGCTGCTCGGCCATTCCGCACCCGACTTCACCGGCACGGACCTCAACTCCGGTTCACCGGTCTCCCTGGCCTCGCTGCGGGGTCACTACGTCGTCATCAATTTCTTCGCCAGCTGGTGCATCCCGTGCCAGGAGGAGGCACCGGACCTCTCCCGCTTCTACTACGAGCAGACCCACCAGGCCGACGGCGCCGACGTCGTCGGCGTGGTCTTCCACGACACCACGGCGACCGCCCGCTCCTTCCTGCGCAACAACGGTGACCTCTGGCCCGCCGTCGGCGATCCCGGCGGCGCCATCGCGGAGCGCTACGGCGTGACCGCACCGCCGACGACGTTCGTGGTCGATCCCTCCGGCCGGGTGACCGCTGTGCTCGAGGGGCCGGCCACCCAGAAGAACCTCGACTCCTTCCTGAAGGCGGCCCGGGCGGAGCAGGCGAGTGTCTCGGGTGGGTGAGCGCGCCGCCCGCGTGCCCCTGTGGGCTCGCGTGGCTGTCCCCCTCGTCGTCCTCGCCGTCGCGCTGGTGATCGGCAGCGGCGCGTTGAACTCGTCCCCCCAGAGCGCGGGGGAGCGGGCGGCCGCCATTGAGGCCGGAGTGCGCTGCCCCTCGTGCACCGACCTCTCCGTGGCCGAGTCCAACGCCACGACGGCCATCGCGGTGCGTCATCAGATCGAGAGCATGGTGTCGGCCGGTCGATCCACGGCCGCTATCGACCAGGTCCTCGTGTCCGAGTACGGCCAGACCGTCCTGCTCGTGCCGCCCGACGCCGGCGGCGTCCCCATCATCTGGATCATTCCGCTGGTGTTCGGTGCCGGCGCGCTGGTGGGCGTGGGCGTCGTCTTCTGGCGCAGGAGCCGCGAATTCAGTGCGCTGAAGGCCGAGGAGGCCATCTCGTGACGGTCGACGAATCACCGGCGGTGGAGCAGCGCGACCGGTCGCAGCGGGAGGACCGCTGGTATCTGACCGACGAGCGCGACTTCCTCCAGCGCTCACTCGACGACGCCGACCGCGAGCACGAGGCAGGGGACCTCTCCGACGAGGACCACGCCGTCCTGGTGGCGCGCGACTCCATCAGGCTGGCCGAGGTGGAGGCGGAGCTCGCCCTGTCCGACCCCGAGCCCCTCGTCGAGAAGCCGCCGGAGCCGGTGGGTGGGCCCGAACGGCGACCGCTGCCCCTCTGGCGCCGGATCGGGATCGTCGCGGCGTGCCTGCTCATCGCCGCCGGTGGCGTTCTCCTGGTGACGCACTTCGTCCAGGCCCGTCAGCCCGGCCAGGCCTCGTCGGGAAGCGTGAGCCTGCCGCAGGCCCAGTTGATCGAGCAGCAGCTGAACCAGGCGCTGGCATTGAACAACCAGGGAAAGACCAAGGCGGCGCTCGAGCTCTACGACAAGGTGCTCACCGAGGACCCGTCCAACCCCGCTGCCTTGGCCTTCGCCGGCTACCTGCAGTGGAACGTTGGATCAGCCGCCCACGTTGCGGAGCTGGTGAAGATCGGGCGCTCTGAGATCGAGACGGCGGTCAAGGACTCTCCCAGCTACTACGAGGGGCACCTCTTCGACGGGCTCGTGCTCGAGAACCAGGATCACAACGACGTCTCGGCGGTGGCCCAGTTCAACGACTTCCTGGCCGACGACCCTCCGGCCGCCGAGCTGCCCCAGGTCGCACCACTCGTCACCGGCGCCTACACGGCGGCGGGACTTCCGGTCCCCGCCGCCTTGTCGACGGCGTCGACCGGGTCGTCAGCCCCGTAGCGCCCGCAGGTTGGCGACCACGCGGGAGAACGCGGTCGCGAACGCAGCGATATCGTCATCGGTCGTCGTCCATCCGACGCTGATCCGGAGCGAATGGCTGGGGTCCACGCCCATCGCCTCGAGCACGGGCGACGGCTCGATGCTCTCCGACGAGCACGCGGAACCCGAATGGACGGCCACGCCGGCCCGGTCCAGACCGATGAGCACCGGTTCGGCCTCGACACCGTCCACGCCGAGGCAGAGCAGGTGGGGGAGCCGGTCCTCCGGCGAGCCAGGCCCGACGACCGCGACCCCCTCGACCGCCAGCGCGGCGTCGAGCGCGGAGCCGATCTGTCGGCGCGCCGCCGCCTCCTCCGACGCGACGGCCCGGTGTCCGTTGGCGGCCAGGACGGCGGCCGCTGCTCCGAAGGCGACGAGCGCGGGAACGGCCTCGAGCCCGGCGCGCCGGCCGCGCTCCTGCTCGCCGCCCACCAGGAGCGGTTCGAACCTGGTCCCACGCCGCACGATCAGCGCGCCGGCACCTGGTACCCCGCCCAGCTTGTGGGCGCTCACACTGACCAGGTCGGCCTCGAGCGCGCCCAGGTCCGTCGGCACGTGGCCACAGGCGGCCGCGGCGTCGACGTGTACCGTGACGCCGGCCTCGCGGCAGAGACCGACCACCTCGTGGACGGGCTGGAGGGCGCCGACCTCGTGGTTGCCCCATTGGCAGTGCACCAGCGCGGGGCGAGGGAGTGAACGCGCCCGCAGGCGTTGCCCGAGGGCATCGACGTCGAGCCGGCCCGCGCCGTCCACGCCAACCTCCTCTACGGGCGCCGCGCGCGTGGAGGCGTCGCGTACGGCGGAGTGCTCGACAGCCGCACAGAGGACAGGCGCTCCCGGGGCGGCACGAGTGGCGCCCCATACGGCGGCATTGATCGCCTCGGTGGCCCCCGACGTGAAGACCACCTGGCGGGACCTGACGCCGAACAGATCGGCGACCTGCCCCCGCGCCGCCTCGAGCGCATCGCGGACGGTCCGGCCTTCCTCGTGCAC
The DNA here is from genome assembly GCA_963787525.1 of uncultured Acidimicrobiaceae bacterium. Classification (GTDB taxonomy): domain Bacteria; phylum Actinomycetota; class Acidimicrobiia; order Acidimicrobiales; family RAAP-2; genus Bog-473. The sequence goes on from CAWBDK010000003.1 coordinate 368,512, forward strand.
CCGGCCGGGATCGCCGGGCGGCAGCGTGGCCCACCCCGACAGCGCGGCGACGGCCTCCGGACGCGCTGGTGTCGTGCTGGCGTGGTCGAGATAGGCGCGAACCACCGGGCTCAAGCGGAGGCGGTGCAGGTGTCGTCGCCCGCGCCCGCGAGGACAGGATCACCGGGAGCGCCTGCGCCGAGCCGCACAGGCCGGCGAGCAACCCCTTGACCATGCCGCGGTCGACCGCACACAGCACGGGGTTGGTGCTGGGGGCGTCGCCGAAAGGGCACTGCTCGGCGATGACGGCGGTTTTCTTCCCCCGGTCCTCCGCGTGGGCGGCGAAGCCGTGGGCCGTCAACGTCTCGGCCACGACGTGCATGGCCGCCCGCACGGTGCGTTGGCCCTCGCCGGGCGTCATGCGCGAGGCGAGGGAGCGTCCGTACTCCTCACCGACGAGCGCCGCCATCTCTTCGGCCTCTTCGGGCCCGAGCCGTCGCATGGCCTCGCCGAGCAGCCGCATGAGGAGATCGTCGCGGCGCTGCATGAGCCCGAGCGTCAGCTCCTCCTCCACGCAGAAGTACCGCTTGGAGGGCCGGCCGGCTCCGCTGGCGGTGCGGCCGGTCTCGACCCTGAGGTAGCCGCCGTCGACCAGGCGCTGCAGGTGGTGGCGCGCCACGTTCGGGTGCAGGGAGAAGGTGGCGCCGATCTCCGTGGCCGTCACTCCGGGCACCGCACGCACGCGGAGGAAGATGTCTCGCCGGGTCGGGTCGCCGAACGCGGCGGCGACGGCAGCGACGGCGGCGCTGAACCGACCGTCATCGGCGCCGGCCGGTCGATCGGGCTCCACGATGATCGGGTTGGCGCTCACACTGGGTAGTCTACCGAGGGATCGGCCCCTTCCAGCTGGGCTGACGCTGGTTGCGCGCCGCAGGGCGCGGGTTGCCGCGACCACGGTCCCACCCGAGACGAGGGAGTGCATGGCAGCAGACCAATCACAGCTCGAGGCTGCGTTGCACGCGGTCCACGAACCCGAGCTCGGCCTGTCGTTGGGTGACCTCGGCCTCGTGCGGACCGTGCGCCCGCGCCGGCGGCGGGTGCTGGTCGAGGTGGCCCTACCGGTAGCCGCATGGCCGGGCGTCGACGAGCTGGCCGAGCAGATCCACCGCGCCGCGCTCAGCGTGGCGGGCGTGGAGGAGGTCGAGCTCGACTTCGTCGTGATGACCGACGAGGAGCGGACCGGTCTGCGCCACCGGCTGCGGGCGGGCATGCTCGGCGAGACGGGCCAGACGGTCGAGGGCGACGGCGGCACCGGTCACGACCACGACGGCCATGGGCACGCGCCCGCGGCGCCTCTTCCGGCCTTCCTCGGGCCCGATGCCAAGACGCGCGTCATCGGCGTGTCGTCGGGCAAGGGCGGTGTCGGCAAGTCGACGGTGACGGTAAACGTGGCCATCGCCCTGGCGCAGGCCGGCTATCGCGTCGGGCTGCTCGACGCGGACGTCTACGGCTTCTCGGTGCCCAAGATGCTCGGCACCGACCATGATCCGATCATCATCGGCGACATCGTGATCCCGACGACGGCTCACGGAGTCAAATGCCTGTCGATGGGCTACTTCGTGCCGGACGACCAGCCGGTCATCTGGCGCGGGCCGATGCTGCACAAGGCGATTCAGCAGTTCCTGACCGACGCCTACTGGGGGGAGCCCGACTTCGTGCTCGTCGACATGCCGCCCGGCACCGGCGATGTCGCGCTGACCCTGGCCGAGGTGATGCCCAGGGCGGAGATCGTCGTGGTGACGACACCGCAGGCGGCAGCTCAACGCGTGGCACAACGCTCGGCGTTCGCGGCACGTCGCCTCAAGCTCTCGGTGCGCGGCGTCATCGAGAACATGAGCTGGTTCACCGGTGACGACGGCACCCGTTACGAGCTGTTCGGCTCGGGGGGCGGCGCCACCGTCGCCGCCGACCTCGGGGTCCCACTCCTGGGGCAGGTCCCGCTCGTGGCGGCGGTACGGCAGGGCGGCGACGAGGGACGTCCGGTCATGGCCGAGGACCCGGACGGGCCGACCGCCCAGGCGTTCCGGGCCATCGCGGAGAAGCTGGCCGCCCTCGGTCCGGCCCGGGTCTACCGGCGGGAGCTCAGCTTGCGTTGAGGCGGCGCGCCACGCGGGTGGGGCTGAGACCCCACTTGAGGTTGGCAACATCGCGCGCGTTCTTGTGGTAGACGACGACCTGATCGCGACCTGCGCGCTTGGCGTCGTACATGGCATTGTCGGCGTCGCGCAGCAGGGTGGCGGGCGCTGCGGTCGAGTCGGTCGTGACCACGACCCCGACACTGGCGGTGACCACCAGGTGCGCGTTGCCGATCGTCACGGGTGCGCTCAGCCCCTTGCGGATGCGCTCGGCCATGTCCTTTGCGTCCTCCTCGTGGTCGACCTCAGCGAAGGCGACGAATTCGTCGCCACCGAAACGGGCGACCACGTCGACCCCACGCGTCATGGCTGTCAGGCGGTCGGCCATTTCGTTCAGAACGAGATCGCCGGCCGAATGGTCGGCCCGGTCGTTGACGAGTTTGAAGCGGTCGAGGTCGATGAACATCACCGCCAGGGCGGTGCGGCGCCGGCCGACGTGGCTCAGTGCCTCCTGCAGCCGTTCCATGAAGAGGGCACGATTGGCCAATCCGGTGAGGCCGTCGTGTGAAGCCTGGAAGGCCATCTGCTCGGCCATTTCGCAACGCTCGATGGCGAGCCCGACCATGTCGGCCAGCTCGTCGAGCTTGTGCAGTTCCTCGCTGCCGAAGTACGGCATGTACGAGCTGATCTTGACGGCCAGCGAATGGGCGACGCCACTGTGCGTCCGTACCGTGATCCGGCGCTGCCGACCGTCCTCCCCGTCAGCGTCGTCGTCCCAGGCGTCGAGGCCGTCGCTGTCCAGCCACACCGGGTACCGCGCCACGACGGTGCCGTCGGCGGCCAGGAGAGCGGCCTTGGACGCGCCCACCAACGCGCACACGTAGGGCAGGAGGTGCTCGGCCACGTCCCTCGAGTCGCCGGCGGCCACCAGCTCGCCGATGGCCTGGCGGAAGGCGACGTCCTCCTTCCGGCTCAGGAAGACCCGCACGAACGAAGGGAGTACGAGCGCCATCAGGAACAGCACTCCCATCACAACGGTGAGCGCCCGCGTGACGAGGTCGACCGTCGGGCCCTGCAGTCCGAGGGCCGCCACCACGACCTGGACCTCGAGCCCGGCGACGGCAACGGCCAGGAGCCGCATGCGGGAGGCGGCGATGGGCGGCTCCCCCTGCCCGGCCAAGAACAGTCGGGCGACCACATAGGTGAACAGGAACCCGAAGGCCACCAGGAAGGCGATCCGGTAGGCGAGGAAATGGGGCGGCGACGGGGAACCCGAGACGGGAAGGTAGGCCAGCGCGAAGGTGAAGGCCACGATGCCGGCGGTGACCGCGACGGCGAGAGAGCGGACGGTCCGGCTCGGTGTGCGGAACGTCGCGGTGAACCGGAAGAGGCAGTACGGCACCAACAACAGGAGTGCGATGAGGGACTTGGCCACGTTCTGGTTCGAGACCACGCCGGGGTCGATCTTGACCGTCAGGGACAGCCCACCCAGGATGGCGAACGAGAGGGCGACCCAGCCGGCGCCCCGTATCCGGTGGCGGATCCACTGCATGACGGTGAGCGCGGCCAACAGGACGAACTCCACCACGGAGACATTGGACAAGACCTGCGTCCAGTGATTCACCCTGTGTTCCCCTCCTCCGCTGCGTCACCCACTTCGCCAAGGCTCACAGTGGTACCCGCTCGCCAGGTTTGCCGGACCCGGAATTTCCCTCGAACTCTACATTGTGCTGCGACGACGCTGGGGGAGCTCACAGCTTGTCACGTCGGGACCACGGGTGTCCCGCGCCCGGCACCGAGCCCCGGACCGAGCCAGGAATCATGCCGGAAGGCCCGTCCGGTGTCCGCCCAGTGCGGCCGGACTCGAGATGGGAGATCTCGTGGGCGCGGCCGGTGTGCACGCCGAGCCTTCGCCGCCTGCACTCGGGTGCAAGGCTCCCGGCCCCACGCGGTCTGGGTACTGTTGACCGGGCGGAAGGGAGGTGCCATGGCGCAGGACTGGGCACGGCCGGTGGTGCACTGGGAGATCGAAGCCACGGACCCCGAGCGCCAGCGGGCCTTCTACGCCGAGCTGTTCAACTGGAAGATCGGGGACGGCTTCATCATGGAGATCCCTGCCGGTATCGGTGGCCCCGAGCCCGGGCCTTCGGGCCACCTCCGGGGCGGGGAGCGATCCGGAGTGACCCTGTACGTCCAGGTAGCCGACCTGCGGGCTTCGCTCGACAAGTCGGTCTCCCTCGGTGCCACCATCGTGGCCGAACCCTTCGACGTCCCCGGCGGTCCGACGCTCGGCGGGATCACCGATCCCGAGGGCAACCCGGTGATGCTGGTCCAGGCCTGATCCGTGTCGATCGTCGAGATCACGACCTTCACCATGGCCGCGGGGGTCACGGACGAGTCGATCCTCGCCCTGGACAAGCGGATCCAGACCGAGCTCGTGCCGAATCGACCCGGCTTCCTGCGGCGCACGACGGCGCGCCACGGCGAAGACTGGGTGGTCGTCACGTTGTGGGCTTCTGCGGCCGACGCCACGGCCTACCAGCGGGCGGTGCAGGACCATCCGTTGCAGGCCGAATTCGATCACGCCGCGGAAGCGGGCACCCTGCATCTCACGCGCTACACCACGCTCGACTGACACGGTGTTCGACGACATGGCGTTCGACTGACATGGCGTTCGACTGACATGGAGCTGGCCGATCTCAAGGTCACCCGCTACGAGGTCCAGGACCGCATCGCCACCGTCACCCTGCAGCGGCCCGATCGGCTCAATGCATGGACCGGGCGCATGCACACCGAGTACCGGGCCTTGTTGGATCGGGCGGCCACCGACCCCGGGGTGCGGGTCATCGTCGTCACCGGCTCGGGACGCGCCTTCTGCGCCGGCGCGGACACGCAGGCGCTCGAGGGTCACGTCGAGCGGGGCGCCTATGACCCGGGAGTGGGCGACGACCTGGCGATGCCGGGCTACGGCGTGCGTCCGGAGTTCGACGCCGACTTCGCCTACCACTTCGGCATCCCCAAGCCGATCATCGCCGCCGTCAACGGGCCGGCGGCGGGGGTGGGGCTCGTACTCGCCTGCTACTGCGACCTGCGCTTCGCCGCGCGGGCGCCAAGCTGACGACGTCACACGGGCGATTGGGCCTGCCGGCCGAGTACGGCTTGTCCTGGCTCCTGCCGCGGCTGATCGGCGTGACCCGCGCCGCCGACCTCCTGCTGTCGAGCCGAGTCGTGCTGGCCGAGGAGGCCGAGCAGCTCGGACTGGTCAACCGGGCGCTGGCTCCGGCGGAGCTCCTCGAGCACACGTACGCGTATGCGGGGAGGTTGGCCACGGAGATCGCGCCGTCGTCGCTGGGTGTGACGAAGCTGCAGCTGTACCGTGACCTGCACGGTGACGTCGCGGCGTCGGTGCGCGACGCCAGCGCGAGCATGGCGGAGATGATGCGGGGCGCGGACTTCGCCGAAGGCGTTGCCGCACTGAACGAGAAACGCCGCCCCGCCTTTCCCGACCCGCTCGCCTGAGACGGCTCCGCCGTTGCTTCAGCCCTCCACCCCGATGGGGAGCTTCGCGGCGTCCCACCCGAGGAGCGCCACGGCCTGGCGGAAGGCGAACCGGTCCGTCATGCCCGCCACGTAGGCGACGGCGCTCTGCGTCGCCTCCGGGCTCCCGGCGACGACGTCGGACGACTCGGGCGCCAATGCGGCGTGCTCGGTGATCAGGTGCGGCCGGTCGGAGAAGTGCTCGACGAGCGCGCGCAGGACGCTGATCACCGCCTCGCCCTGGCGTAGCGACGCGTCGCGGAGATAGATGCGTTGGTAGTTGCAGGACCGGAACGCCGCGAGCGCCTCTGCCGCCTCTTCCTCCATGCCGACCTGCCCCGTGCGCAGGGAGGCCGAGACGACGCCGGTGATGAACGCGCCCAGCTGGGCGCTGCGCCGTTCGCCGCACAACGTGCGAACGGCAGCCGGCAGCTGGTGCGGGGCCACGATGCCGGAGAGGACGGCGTCCTCCCAGTCGTGGCAGACGTACGCGATGCGGTCGGCCCAGCTGACCACCTCGCCTTCGGGGGTCGAAGGAGCCGGGCGCGACCAGCTGTGGTTGGCGATCCCATCGGCGGTCTCGGCGCAGAGGTTGAGGGGAGCGAGGGAGACCAGCGCCCCCCAGGGCGCGTGGTCGAACCCGCCGGGCACGTACGGGTCGAGCGCGTCCTCGCTGGCGTGGCCACCGGGCCCGTGCCCACAGTCGTGGCCGAGGGCGATGGCCTCGGTCAGCGCCACGTTCAGCCGGCAGGCCCGCGCAATGGCGGTGGCGACCTGCGCCACCTCGAGCGCGTGGGTGAGGCGCGTGCGCTGGTGGTCCTGCGGGAACACGAAGACCTGGGTCTTGCCGGCCAGGCGGCGGAAGGAAGCGGTGTGGAGGATGCGGTCGCGGTCACGCTCGAAGCAGGTGCGCCAGGCATCGGGCTGCTCGTGCTCCGCACGGCGACCGGCGCCCGACGCGCGCGTCGCGCCGGGGGCGAGCAGCGAGTCCTCGAGCTCCTCGCGTTCCTGGCGCCCGCGCGCCACCGCTGCGGCGGCAGGGTCGGCGGGCGACCCCGACGAGGGCCAGATGCGGGCGTGCGAGTCGGCGTGGGCCAGGCGGACCGGCCCGTCGTACCCCGCCATCGTCGCTGCCCAGCGGGCACTGCGCTCCGTCTCACCGGACGAGGGCAGGCCGCTCATGTCCAGCAGTCTGCCCCGTCGCTGTAACGTCCAGGTGGCCCCGGGACCATCCGTGCGGTCGGTGAGAGGAGAGACACCAGGTGGACGTGCGCATCGGCATCACCCACACCCCCAAAGAGCTCGAGGTGGAGATGCCCGACGAGGCTGAGCGCGACCGGGTCGTCGCCGACATCGAGAAGCTGCTCAAGTCCGGCGACGGAGTCCTCTGGCTGACCGATCGGAAGGGTCGGCGGATCGGCATCCCCGTGGCGAAGGTCGCATACGTCGAGGTCGGGGCGCCCTCCTCGGAACGCCGCGTCGGGTTCGGCGCCCCCTGAGGACCAGCACGGCGGCGGCGCGGGAGCGGTGAGCGCGGCGCCCGACCTGCTCGACCTGCGGCTGGTGTTCGTCACCGGCAAGGGTGGTGTCGGCAAGACGACGGTTGCCGCGGGCCTGGCCCAGCTGGCGGCCGAGCACGGCAAGCGCGTCCTGGTGTGCGAGGTCGACGCCAAGGGTGATGTGACGGCGCTCTTCGAGGCGCCCCCCACCGACTTCACGCCGCGGGAGATCGCGCCCGGCGTCTGGTCGATGTCCATGGACACCGAGGCGTCGCTGCGCGAGTACCTCAAGCTCCACCTGCGCATCCCGGTCGTCGGTCGCATCGGACCGCTGGCCAAGGCGTTCGACTTCGTGGCGACCGCCGCCCCCGGTGTGCGCGAGATCCTCACGGTGGGCAAGCTCTGCTGGGAGGTACGGGAGTCGCACTACGACCTGGTGGTCGTCGACGCCCCGGCCAGCGGCCACATCATCGGCCAGCTCGCGGCCCCTCAGGCCATCAACGACCTGGTCAAGGTCGGGCTGATCCGCAGCCAGACCGACTGGATGCTCGACATCCTCTCGGATCCCCGCCAGACCGGGTTGGTCGCCGTCTGCACGCCCGAGGAGATGCCGGTGAGCGAGACCCTCGAGTTGACCACGCGGGTGCGAGAGGAGACCACGGTGCGCATGTCGGCCGTGGTCGTCAACCGGGTCCTGCCGGAGCTCTTCGGCCAGCGCGAGGAGGAGATCTTCGAGCAGCTGCGCACGCCGGACACCGAGCGCGTGCTGTCGGAGCGGGCCGGCGGCACGGTGGCCCCGGTGCTCGAGGCAGCCCGCCTGGCGGTCACCCTGCGGCGCACGCGTTCCGCCCACCTGCAGCGCCTGCAGGCCGGGCTCCCCGAGGACCTGCCCGTGCTGCTCCTGCCCTACCTCTTCGCGCGCAGCTTCGGGGCCCGCACCACACGCCAGGTGGCCAATGCGATCGGTGAGGAGCTCGGTCTGTGACGGCGAAGGTTCCCGCCGCGCCCAAGACCGTCGCCCATCTGCTCGCGGCCAAGGACATCGTCATCGCCTGCGGTCCGGGCGGGGTGGGCAAGACCACGACGGCGGCCGCGCTGGCGGCCACGGCGGTCGTCGAGCAGGGCGGCCGCGTGCTGGTGCTGACCGTCGACCCCGCCCGCCGGTTGGCCGACGCGCTGGGGCTGAAGGGGATCGGGAACGACGAGGTCCGCATCCCCGACGATGTCTTCGCCGGGGCGGCGGCGCAGCCCAGAGGCGAGCTGTGGGCGGCCATGCTGGACACCAAGCAGAGCTGGGACGACCTCATCCGTACCCACGCGCCAGACGCCGAGACCCGCGACCAGATCCTCGCCAACCCGCTCTACCAGAACATCTCGGGCCGCTTCGTGCAGTCGCACGACTACATCGCCATGGAACGGCTCTACGAGATCCACACCGAGGGCAACTACGACCTCATCGTGGTGGACACCCCGCCGACCCGCAACGCACTCGATTTCCTCGACGCCCCGCAGCGCATGGCGGACTTCTTCTCGTCGCGCCTGCTGCGCTGGCTGATCGTCCCCTACCGGTCGCGCCTGGTGAACTTTGCGTCACGGCCGTTCTATCAGGTGGCGGACCGGATCCTCGGCACGCAGTTCCTGGCCGACATCTCGGAGTTCTTCATCCTCTTCCAGTCGATGTACTCCGGCTTCGTCGAGCGGGCCGAGGCGGTGACGCGGTTGCTCTCGGACCGGCGCACCACGTTCATGGTCGTCTCGACGCTCGAGGCCACGCCCGTGCGGGAGGCCGAGTTCTTCTCGGCCGAGCTGAAGGCGCGCAAGCTCCACCTGGGCGCGGTGGTGTTGAACAAGGTGCTGCCCGAGTACCTGCGCGACCCCAAGACGGACAAGCTGGCCCAGGCCATGGCCGCCGGCGCGGCCGACCTGGCGGACGGTCTGACCGAGGACCCCGTCGTGGCGGCCCGGGTGCTGGGCGAGGTGGCCGAGAGCTTCCTCAACTTCGCCGTGGTGGCCCGCCGTGAGGCCGAGCAGCAGGGGGAGCTGCAGGGTGCCCCCGACGTGCTGGTCACCGTCCCCTTCTTCGACGCCGACATCTACGACATGGGTGGGCTCTTGCGGCTGGGCGCGCAGGTCTGGGACTAGCGGCCGCCCGGCGCCGGGCGCGTACCATCGTTGCCATGGCACAGCTGGTCGATCCCGAAGTCGAGTCCTACGCCGCCGAGCACACGACGGCCCCGTCCACCCATCTGGAGTCGGTGGACGCCTCGACCCGGGAGGACTTCCAGATGTGGGGGATGATGGTCGGCCGCCAGGAGGGCCGCTTCCTCGAGATGCTCACCTTCGCCGCCCAGGCGACCCGCGTCCTCGAGATCGGGACCTTCACCGGCTATTCCTCCATCGCCATGGCGGCGGGGTTGGGGACGGGGGGCTCCATCATCTCGTTGGAGGTCGACCCCCACCATGCGGTCACGGCGCGTGGCAACATCGCGGCGGCGGGCCTCGAGAGCCGCATCAGCGTGATCGAGGGGCCGGCGCTGCGGACGCTCGAGCAGCTCCAGGGCCCGTTCGACCTCGTCTTCATCGACGCCGACAAGGTCTCCTACGACGCCTACTACGAGGCGGTGCTGCCGAAGCTGGCCTCCCACGGGCTGATCGTGGTCGACAACACCCTGCAGAGCGGGGGGGTGCTGGCGAGCTTCGAGCACCCGAACGAATCCGCACAGGCGTTGCGTGCCTTCAACGACAAGGTCGTCAACGACCCCCGCGTCGTGTGTGTCCTGACCACCATCCGCGACGGCGTGACGCTGATCCGCCGTGCCCAGGCCGGCTGAGGCCCGGCGCGGCTCCGACGGTGCTCGACTACCACCTCCACCTCTGGCCGCACTCGCAGTCCGACACGCCGCTGCGCCTCGAGCAGCTGGCCGACTACTGCGCCCGCGCCCAGGAGGCGGGTGTCACCGAGCTGGCCGTGACGGAGCACCTCTTCCGCTTCCGGCAGGCCGACGCCCTACTGGGGGGCTTCTGGGACGACGAGCGGGTGCCGCCCGCGCTGGCCGAGTCCATGGCCGAGTACTGGAAGTTCCACGCGACGGCGGACCTCGACGCCTACGTGGCGTGCGCCCAGGAGGCCAAGGCGGCCGGCCTGCCGGTCGTGATCGGCCTGGAGGTCGACCACTACGAGGGCCGCATGGACGCGGTGGCGGGCCTGTTGGCCGGGTACCCGTTCGACGTCCTGCTCGGCTCGGTGCACTGGGTGGGGGCCTGGCGTTTCGACGACCTCGACGACCCGGTGTCCATGGCCGAATGGTCGGCGCGCGACGTCGACGCCTGCTGGGAGTCCTACACGGTGGCGATGGAGGAGCTGGCCGCCTCGGGCGCCTGTGACGTGCTGGCCCATCCCGACCTGATCAAGGTGGCGGGGCGCGTGCCCGGCGCCCCGGCCGAGTGGTGGGACCGCATCGCCGAGGCGGCGTCGGCGTCGGGAATGGCGGCCGAGGTCTCCTCGGCCGGGTGGCGCAAGCCGGTGGCGGAGCAGTATCCAGCCGTCGGACTGCTCGAGCGCTTCGTGGCCCGCGGGGTGCCGCTCACCACCGCCTCGGACGCGCACCGCCTCGAGCACGTGGCCGACCGGGCCGACGACCTGCGATCCGTCCTCGGCGCCGTCGGCGCCGGCGCCCTGCAGGGCTACCGGGGCCGCGTCCCCTACCCGGTGGCGGTACCGGGGCCGGCCGGGTCGGGCGACTGATGCCGACCCCCGCCGAGCTCGCCCAGAGCCACACCGACCTCAAGCCCGAGGAGCTCGAGCATCTGCAACGGCTGCTCGGCAGCTGGAGCGTCCTGGCCGACCTGTCCTTCTCCGACCTCCTGCTCCTCGTGCCGGTGCACGCCGCCGCCAGCGCCGGCGAGGGTTCGGCGGCCCGGTCCCGGGGGGAGGACGACGCGGACCCCGAGCTGGTGGTGCTCGGGCAGATGCGTCCCAACAACCGCCCCACCCTGGTCGACCAGGACCTGGTGGGTCAGACTGTCAACGAGTCCCAGTGGACCCTGGTGGCCCAGTGCCTGCACTCCGGTGAGATCGTGCGCGGCAGCATCCACCACCCGATCCTGGGCGAGCAGGTGCCGGTGGAGAACATCCCCGTCCGCTTCGAGGGCCGGATCATCGCGGCGCTGCTCCGGGTCTCGCTGGCGCCGCTCAAGGGGCCGACGAGCATGTACGAGCGGACCTATCTCGACGTGTTCGAGCGCCTGGCCGACATGGTGGCCCAGTCGGCCTTCCCCTATCCCGACGAGGACGTCGGCACCGAGGAGGCGCCGCGGGTGGGCGACGGTGTCGTCGTGGTCGATGCCGACGGGCGGGTGGAGTTCGCGTCCCCCAACGCCATGAACGCGTTCCACCGCATGGGGATCTACACCCAACCCGAGGGGCGCCGCTTCGGGGACCTCGACATCGAGGAGTCCGCCGTCGAGTGGGCGCTCGCCACGGGCCGGCCCGTCGTCGAGGAGGTCGAGCGCCGTCCCGACGTCATCGTGCTCGTCCACTGCGTCCCGCTCCTCTCCCACGGGGTGGTGACCGGGGCCATGATCCTGCTCCGCGACGTCACCGACGTCCGGCGCCTCGACCGGCTGCTCCTCTCCAAGGACGCCGCCATCCGCGAGGTGCACCACCGGGTCAAGAACAACCTGCAGACGATCTCGTCGCTGCTGAGCCTGCAGGCGCGCCGGGTCGGGGACCGCGCCGCGCGCGTCGCGCTGCACGAGGCCGAGCGGCGCGTGCGCTCCATCGCGCTCGTGCACGAGATCCTCTCGCGCGACCCGAGCGACCAGGTGCCGTTCGCCGAGATCGTCGCCTCACTGGTCCAGATGGCCGAGGACTCGGTGGTGTCGTCGCAGCCGGTCGTGATCGCCGTCCACGGGGACCTCGGTGACGTGGCGGCGGACGTGGCCACGCCGCTGGCGGTGACGGTGGCCGAGCTGCTGCAGAACGCAGTCGAGCACGCCTTCGATCCCGAGGCCGCCGGCGGGAGCGACGGGGCGGTCGGGCTCGAGGGGGCCGGCGGCGCCGCGGGGTACGCGCCGGTCGGCCACGTCGACCTGACGCTGTCCAACGAGGAGTCCGCGCTGCGCGTCGAGGTGCGTGACGACGGGCTGGGGTTGCCGGAGGGGTTCGACATCGAGCGAACGACGAGCCTCGGTCTCTCGATCGTGCGCGATCTGGTCGTCAGCCAGTTGGAGGGGACCATCTCCATGGAGTCGGTGCCGCTCTCCGCCGGGGGCGGGACACGCGTGGCGATCGCGGTGCCGGTGCGGGCGCCCCGGTGAGCGGGGTCGGCGGCGCGGCCAGCCGGCGACGCGCCCCGGTCAGGCTCGCCGGCGCCGCGGCGGTGTCAGGTCGGGCTCAGAATGCGGCGCGCTGCGAGCGACGCGCCGCCAGCCATGCCTTGCGGAGCTTGCGGCGCTCCTCCTCGGACGTGCCGCCCCAGACACCGGATTCCTGGTTGGTGGCCAGCGCGAAGTCGAGACAGGGTTCGAGCGCCTCGCAGGAACGGCAGACCCGCTTGGCCGCATCGATCTGGTCGACCGCGGGGCCGGTCGTGCCGACGGGGAAGAAGAGGTCCGGTTCGGTGTTGCGGCAGGCCGCCACCCTCCGCCAGTCGTCCGCGTCCCAATCGACGGTCCGGTTCCACATGAGAGCCATCGGAATGTGCCTCCACCAGCATTGTGATCCTTTTCACATGATCGGGTCCAGATGGTGTCCGTCCGTGAAAAGTGGGTTAACGGGAAAAAGGGTAACGGGCCGCCGACGGCCTGGCAAGGAGTTTTTCGTGCAATTTCCGTACCCGACGCGGTGGATCCGTGAGACGAGGCCAGCGGCGACCCGATGACGGCCGTGTTTGCCCATAGGGGTTGCAGCGAGGGATTCGTCGAGAACACGCTCGACGCCTTCGTCGAGGCTCGCCGCCTCGGGGCCGACGGGGTCGAGCTCGACGTGCGCCTGACCGCCGATGGCGCCCTGGCGGTGCACCACGACGCGGAGATCCCCCGACTCGGGGTGATCGGCGATCTGGCCGTGGCGGACCTGCCTCCCCACGTGCCTCTGCTGGCCGATGTCCTGGCGGTCTGCGACGGCATGACGGTCAACGTCGAGATCAAGAACGCCCCCCAGGATCCCGGGTGGGATGCCGGCGAGGCCCTGGCGGCGCTCACGGCGGCGGCGATCGAGGAAGCAGGCTGGACCGACCGCGTCATCGTCTCGTCGTTCCAGGTGGCGACGCTGCGCGCCGTCCAGGTGGCCGACGGTCGCCTCGCCCTGGGCGCGCTGTGGGGCTTCGGCAGCGATCCCGGGCCCGCCCTGGCCGAGGCGGCGGAGGCGGGCTTCCGGGCCGTCCACCCCTTCGTGACGTCGGTGGACCCTGAGCTGGTGGACCGGGCGCATGCGCTGGGCCTCGCCGTCAACGCCTGGACGGTCAACGCGCCGGACGACCTGCGGGCCATGGTGGCGTGGGGGGTGGACACGGTGATCACCGACCGGATCGGCGACGCGGTGGCCATTGCGGGCGCGGGCAGAGCCTGAGGAAGACGGCTGGGGCCGCTCACCGAGGCCGAATGGCGGGGAGCGGCCCGGGTCCACAAAGATGGTCCGCCATGAACGTCGTCGTGTGTGTCAAGCAGATCCCCGATCCGGCCGCTCCCGGGAAGCTGGAACCGGGCACCAACACCCTCGATCGGTCGGGCAAGCTCATCATGGACGACTCGGACAACTACGGGGTCGAGATGGCCCTGCAGCTCGCCTCGGGGGAGGGCGACGAGGTCACCCTCGTCTCCATGGCGCCGGGCGGGGAGACCTCCGGCCTGCGCACCGGCCTGGCCATGGGCGCCGCCAAGGCGATCCTGATCAGCGACGATGCGCTGGCGGGCAGCGATGCGCTGGGGACGGCCAAGGTCCTGGCGGCGGCCATCGGGCGGGCCAACCCGGACCTCGTCGTGATGGCCACCGAGTCGACCGACGGGTACACGGGCACCCTGCCCGTGCAGGTGGCCGAGCTGATGGGGCTGCCGTCGGTCACCTTCGCCAAGGCGATCTCCGTCGACGGGGACTCGGTCAAGGTGGAGCGCCAGACCGAGGCGGGCTACGACGAGGTCGTGTGCCCCATGCCGGCCGTGGTGACGGTCACCGCCGGCGTCGTCGAACCCAGGTACCCCTCGTTCAAGGGGATCATGGCGGCCAAGTCCAAGCCGGTCGACAACCTGACCGTCGCCGACCTCGGGATCGACGCGTCGCAGGTGGGCGCGGCAGGTGCCGGCCAGGAGATCACCGACGTCTCCGAGGCCGAGGCGCGCGCGGGGGGAGAGATCGTGGTGGACGAGGGCGACGGCGCGCAGCGCGTCGTGGCCTTCCTCGAGCAGCTGAAGGTGGTCTGAGATGCCGATTGACAAGGTGTGGGTGCTGGCCGAGGTGGGCGACAGCGGCCCGACGCCGGTCACGCTCGAGCTGTTGAGCGAGGCCCGCTCGGTCGCCGCCACGGTCGAGGCCGTAGCCTGGGCCGCCGACGTGGCCGCGCTGGCCGGCCCGCTCGGTGGGTACGGGGCGACCACGCTCTACGACGTGGGCGACCTGGGCGGCGCGCTGCCCGGCGTGCCGGTGGCCGCCGCGATCGCCGCGCTCGTGCAGGGCGGCAACACACCCGACGCCATCCTGATGCCGGCCACCTACGAGGGACGTGACATCGCGGGCCGGCTGTCGGCCAAGCTCGACCGTCCGGTCCTCACCAACGTGACGGGTCTGGTGGACGACGGCGACCACCTGGCCAGCCAGCACCCGGTGTTCGGCGGGAGCCACATCGTCACCGCCCGCTTCACCGGTGAGGGGCCCGGCATCTTCGTGATCCGGGCCAAGTCGTTCGCAGCCGAACCGTCGGGCGGCGCTGCCGCCTCCGTCGTGGCGGCCCCGGTCCCCGACGTCGCCGCCACCAACACGGCCAAGATCGTCGAACGCCACGTCGAGGAGCGCAGCGGGCCCAAGCTCGACGAGGCTGCGGTCGTCGTGTCCGGCGGGCGGGGGCTCGGCGACGCGGCCAACTACGCGATGATCGAGGAGCTGGCCAAGCTCCTGCACGGCGCGGCGGGCGCCAGCCGCGCCATCGTCGATGCCGGCTGGGTGCCCTACTCGCACCAGGTCGGCCAGACCGGCAAGACGGTGAAGCCGACGGTCTACATGGCGTGCGGGATCTCGGGCGCCACCCAGCATCTCGTCGGGATGAAGGGCTCCAAGAACATCATCGCCATCAACAAGGACCAGGAGGCGCCGATCTTCTCGGTGGCGGACCTCGGGATCGTGGGCGACGTGCACAAGGTGCTCCCGGCGCTGATCGAGGCACTCAAAGCCAAGGGCTGAGCTGCCGGCCCCGGGGCTGATCCCCACCCTCACCCCGGGATCTCGGGGTGAGGCGGCGGCGCCGGCGGAGTATGGGACAGTGATCCGGTCGTGCCCGGGCCGCCTCGGGCTCGCGCGCGCGTCGAGTGCACGGTCAGACCGTGCGACCGGCAGTACATTCGTCGCAATCCGCTGATCGCCCCCGATGCTCTTTCCCACCATCGACTTCGCCATCTTCTTCGCCGTCGCCTTCACGGTGAACTGGCTGCTCAACCCCTACGCGGGGTGGTGGAAGCTCTCCATGATCGGCCTGAGCTACGTGTTCTACGGCTGGGTCGGGTGGAGTTACTGCCTGCTCCTGGCGGCCACGACGGTGGTGTCGTTCGGGGGGGCGACATTGGTGGCGGCCACGCGCAACGATCGGAGCAGGCGCATCGCCATGGGGATGACCGTCGGCGCCCTGCTCGGGATCCTCGGCTGGTTCAAGTACTACGGCTTCGTCTCGGTGAACCTCGACAACGTCAGCCACGCCGTGGGGTTGGGCCAGGCGATCCCGCTCCTGCAGGTGGGCCTGCCCATCGCCATCTCGTTCTTCACGTTCATGGCGATCAGCTACGTGGTCGACGTCTACCGGCGAGACCTCGAGCCGGCCCGGCCGCTGGACTACGCGGTGTACATCTCGTTCTTCCCCCACCTGTTGGCCGGTCCGATCGTGCGGGGGGGCGAGCTGTTGCCCCAGATCCGCCGCCGCCGCGACCAGGGCTCGGTGGACTACTCCCGGGCCTTCTGGCTGATCCTGGCCGGCCTCTTCAAGAAGGTCGTGATCTCCTCCTACGTCTCGAGCGCGATCGTGACGCCGGTCTTCACCTCGCCCTCCCAGCACTCCGCTCCGGAAGCGATCTTCGCCGCCTGGGGCTACGCGGTGCAGATCTACTGCGACTTCAGCGGGTACACGGACATCGCCATCGGCCTCGCGCTCCTGCTCGGCTTCCGGTTCCCGCAGAACTTCGACGGGCCGTACACGGCGCGCAACCTGCAGGACTTCTGGCGGCGCTGGCACATGACGCTCTCGCGCTGGCTGCGCGACTACCTCTACATCCCGCTGGGGGGCAGCAGCGGCGGCCAGGCCCAGACCATTCGCAACATCATGATCACCATGGTGCTGGGCGGCCTGTGGCACGGCGCGGCGTGGACGTTCGTGGTCTGGGGGACCCTGCAGGGGCTCGGCCAGAGCGTCGGGCACCTGCGCCGCACCAGCCGCGTGCGCCGGGGTCTGCCCGCGGTGGCCGAGGGTCCGGTGCGGGTGTGGGTGCAGCGGTTCCTCACGTTCCAGTTCGTCTGCCTGGGCTGGGTGTTCTTCAATGCGACCGGCATGTCGCAGGCCTTCGCCGTGCTCGGACGGGTCCTCGACGGATGGGGAGAGCCGTCACCGCTCGTCACGCCGCTGCTCGTGCTCGTCGTCCTCGGCACCATCGCCTCGCAGTTCGTGCCCCCGTTGCGCGTGGACCGCCTGCAGGCGGCGTTCTCGCGCCAGCGGGCCTACGTCCAGGTCGGCCTCCTCGGCTTCGCCCTGCTCGGCATCACCACCTTCGGTCCGGTCGGCGTCGCGCCCTTCATCTACTACCGCTTCTGATGACTGACGCCCGCACACCGCCCCACCACGTCCAGTGGGAGACGAACGCCGAATGGCAGTCGCAGCCGCACCCGGAGCTCGCGCCGCCGCCGGACGGCCGGGCGCGGGCGCCGTGGACACGCGTCCTGGCGCTCGGTGTCGGCGCCTTCGCCCTCTGGTTCGTGCTCTTCGCACCGACGCTGCAGCACAACGCCCAGGTCTCGCCCGTCGGCACGCGTCGCACCGTGGGCCTCGACGTCGTGGGCCCGGTGGCCGCGCTCAGCCGGGCGCTCGGGCTCTCGCACATCGTGTCGTTGACGGGGAGGGGCAACGGCCTCTCGAGCGGGTCGGTGGGGCTCACGTCGTCCGGGCCGCGGCCAACGACACCGCCGCGGGGCGGGTCGCAGCCGGGGAACGGTTCGGCCCCGAAGCGCGGTGCCGCGTCCGCGCCGCCCACCACGGTGCCGCCCAACCCGAAGCTGCCCACCGGGGCCGACCCGCTGCGGGTCCTGATCGTGGGCGACTCCATCGGTCTCGACATGGGTGGGCCGCTGCAGTCCGACCTCGCCGGGACCGGCGTCGTCAACGCGGCGCTCGACGGCCGGGTGAGCACGGGACTGACCCGTCCCGACTACTTCAACTGGCCGGCGGAGCTGACGGCGGACATCAAGTCGACGCAGCCGCAGGTCGTCGTCGTGATGATCGGCGCCAACGACGCCCAGGACTTCCTCGGGCCGCCGGACGTGCCCTACACCTCGCCCGAGTGGAACTCCCTCTACGCCCAGCGGGTGGCACAGTTCATGCAGATCGCGGGGAGCGGCGGTGCCTCGGTCGTGTGGGTCGGCATGCCGCCCATGCAGAACGCCGGCCTGAGCGCGCAGATGGCCGACCTCAACGCCGTGGTGCAGCGCCAGGCCGCGTTGGCGCACCCGGTCGTGAACTTCGTCAGTACGGACAAGTCGCTGGGCACCGCGCAGGGCGGGTACACCGCGTTCGTGACGAACGCCGCCGGCCAGATCGTCAATGTCCGGACGCCCGACGGGACCCACCTGACGCCGGGCGGGGGGCAGGTCGTCGCCCAACAGGTGCTCGGCGAGCTGCAGTCGCTCGGCTACCACATCCCCTGAGGGCTGTCCCGGCGTCGTCGCTCAGACGAGCGGCCAGGGGTACGGCGGCCAGTCGCCGTCGTCGACCAGCTCGGGCAGCGCCCGCAGGCTGAGGAGCCAGGCCACCCGGTCGAGGGTGGCGGCCACCTCGGTCGGTTCGATGAGCTCACACAGCGCGGGAGGCGGTCCGTCGTGAGCCAGGCGGGCCAGGTCCTCCTGCACCGCAGGCTCGAGCGGCGCCCCGCCGAAGTCCCAGATCACCGTGCGCAGCTTGTCGTGGCGGTTGAAGCACAGGCCGTGGTCGATGGCCCACAACCGGTTCTCGGCCAGCAGGACGTGTCCGCTCTTGCGGTCGGCGTTGTTGGCGACGACGTCGAACGCGCAGAAGCGCATGAGCGCCGGATGCCACTGCGGATCGTCGCGCAGGGTGAAGTAGTGCGAGGTTCCGTCCTCGTGCACGAACCGCTGCACGGATCCCGGACCGAAGGGGCCCTCGTGCCGTTCGACCGTCTCGGGCACGATGCCCCACCCGAGGCACTCGGAGAGCACGTAGGCCGCCACTTCGCGTCGGAAGATCCCACCGGGGAAGTCCCACAACGGTCGCTCTCCCTTCGACGGCTTGTAGACGGCCAGAAGCTCCTCGCCGCCCTGGCGGCAGGTGACGAGCAGCGTGGCGTTCGAGCTGCCTGCGATGCGCCCGTGCACCTCCATGTCACCTTCGGTGAGGACGCGCTCGACGGTGGCCTCGGACACCGCGGCTAGGTCACCGGTGGCCGGTGCCCGTTGGTGCGGGGGCAGTCGTGCCCCGCGGGGTCCAGCGGGAGCGAGCACAACGGGCAGGGCGGGCGGCCTGCCTCGACGAGCCGCGTGGCATGGATGGCGAAAGCGGCTGCCTGCTCACGCGACATGGCGACCCGGAGCACGCGTCCCCCGTCCGCCATGTCGTCGTCGTCGGTGTCTTCCTCCTCGTCTTCGTCTCCCACCTCCTCGAGGACGACGATGATGCGGTCGAGCTCTTCGTCGTAGGAGACGCCGATGGTCCCCACGACCCACTCGAACTCCTCCGTGCCGTAGAACTCGAGGTCCTCGGGCAGGTGGCCCGGCCGGCCCAGCTCCTTGACGATGCGTCCCAGGTAACCGGCCAGCACCGCCACCTGTTGCTTCTCGACCTTGACGGTCGTCTCGGTCAGGCCCTGGCGGCAGTAGAGAAGAAAGAGGCGGTGCCCGACCTCGCCGATGACCCCGACCGTGCAGTGGTCCGGCGCGTCGAAGTCGAACTCGTCGCTCACCGCGAGATCTCCGTCCTCACGACAGCACCAACTCGCCCAGGGTTCCCGTCGAGTTCATGCACAGCACCACCGGGCCGCCGGCGGTGAAGAGCAGCGCCGAGATGGAGCAGGGCGAGATCACCAAGCGCTGCATCAGGTCGAGCGGCATCCCGGCCGCCGCCGCCACGATCGCCTTGATCGGATCGGCGTGCGAGACGGCCACGATCGTCTGTCCCGGGTGCTCGGCCACCAGGCCGAGGACGGCATCCATGGCGCGCACCGACATCTCGGCGAAGGACTCCCCACCGGGGAACCGGAACCCGCCGGGCCAGCGTTGGACGGTGGGCCATTCGCGGGCACGGTACAGCCGGGCCAGCGGCTTCTCGGTCCAGTCGCCCACGTCGACCTCGATCAGGCCGGGCGCCGCCCGCACCCGCAGGCCGAGCGCCCGGGCGATGGGGGCCGCGGTCTCGCGGGCCCGCTCCAGCGGGGATGCGTAGACCGCGGTGGGTGCCTTGTCCATGGCCGCGATGCGTTCGGCCGCGGCGGCGGCCTGTCCATGCCCCTTCTCGGAGAGGTGGAGCCCGCCCGCCTGGCCGGGAAGCATCTTGCCGGTGGTGGGGGTGGTGCCGTGCCGCACCAGGAGCACGACGGTCGCCGGGGGAGCCTTGCGGCCGCGCCGGGAGGTCATGCGTGCGGAGTCGGATCGGTCTGACGTGGGCACGGACGTCCATCGTAGGCTCTGCGCTGTGGCGACCGACCCGGTGCCGACGGACTCGGTGGCCGCGGTGCAGCGGGACGTGGTGGCGTGCCGTCGCTGCCCCCGCCTGGTTCGTTGGCGCGAGGAGGTGGCGCGGACGGGCCGGGCATCGTACGCGGGCCAGGTGTACTGGGGCCGCGCCGTCCCGGCGTTCGGCGATCCCCACGCGTCGCTGGTGATCGTGGGCCTGGCACCGGCTGCGCACGGCGCCAACCGCACGGGCCGGATGTTCACCGGGGACCGATCGGGCGACTGGCTCTTCGCGGCGCTGTACCGCGCCGGCTTCGCGTCGCAGCCCACCAGCACCTCGCGCGACGACGGCCTGACGCTGGACGACGCATACATCACCGCGGCCGTTCATTGCGCGCCGCCGGCCAACAAACCCAATCCCGCGGAGCGGGCGGCGTGCGCGCCGTATCTCGCCCGGGAGCTGTCGTTGCTGCACGACACCGTCGTCGTGGTGGCACTCGGACAGTTCGCCTGGCAGGCCGTGGCCTCTCACTACGGGTTGCGGCCCCGCCCCGCGTTCGGCCACCTGGCCGAGAGCCCCCTGCCTCAGGCGGTGACGCTGCTGGGCTCCTACCACCCGAGCCAGCAGAACACCTTCACCGGCAAGCTGACGGTGCCGATGTTCGACGCCGTGTTCACCCGGGCCCGCCACCTGATAGCCGGTCAGGAGACGAGGTCGTAGAGGAGCCGGTCGGGGCGGATGCAGCGGGTCACGGGCACGCCGGCGCCAACGGCTACCGTCTCGCCGACACCCGCAGGGGAGGATGGAGTGCGCGAGCCGAACGACGTGACGCCGTGCGACGCGGCGGAGATCAGACACTGGGACGACACGACCGACGTGATCGTCGTCGGCTTCGGCGCCGCCGGCTCGGCGGCGGCCTTCAGCGCCGCCGAGGCCGGCGCGGGCGTGCTCGTGACCGAACGGACCGGGGGCCCCGGGGGGGCGGCGGCCCTGGCCGAAGGCATCGTCTACCTCGGCGGCGGCACGCCGGTTCAGACGGCCTGCGGCTTCGACGACAGCCTCGACGACATGTACCGCTACATGATGGCGGCCTGCGGACCGGATCCCGACGAGGCCAAGATCGCCCGCTACTGCGCGGAGAGCCTGGGCCACTTCGACTGGCTGGTGGCGCGCGGCGTGCCGTTCGACCCGACGTTCTGCGCCGAGACCTCCATGGCGCCGACCGGCACCGAGGGTCTTGTGTACTCGGGCGGCGAGGACGCGTATCCCTTCAACGAGATCGCCCGACCCGCGCCCCGGGGACACCTGGCCAAGACGAATCGATCGACCGGATGGCTGCTGATGCAGCACCTGGCGGCCGCCGCCACCGGGGCCGGTGCCGCCGTCGCGGCGGACACCCGTGTCGACCGGCTCGTCCTCGACGACGGCCGGGTGGTCGGCGTGCAGGCACAGCGCTTCGGGGAGACGCTGTCGCTCCGGGCCCGCCGCGGTGTCGTGCTGAGCGCCGGCGGCTTCATCTTCAACGACGACATGCTGCGCCGCCACTGCCCGCCCCTCGTACGCGGCACCTTCAAGGTGGGCACCGAGGGTGACGACGGCCGGGGCATCCGCATGGCGCAGGCGGTGGGCGCGGCGGTGCGCAACATGTACGCGGGCGAAGTCTCGCTGCCGATCACCCCGCCCCGCACCCTGATCCACGGCATCCTCGTCAACGGCAAGGGGCAGCGTTTCATCAACGAGGACACCTACATGGGGCGGGTCGGACAGTCGGCGCTCTACGAGCAGGACGGTGAGGTCTACCTGATCGTCGACGAGGCGTCCTACGAGGTGAATTGGATGGGCCTCGCCGCCAGCTGGGTCTGCGAGACGGGCGCGCAGCTCGAGTCCGAGATCGGCCTGCCGGCCGGGTCACTCCAGTCCACCCTCGACCTCTACAACCGGCACGCGGCGACGGGGGAGGACCCCCTCTTCCACAAAGGTACGTCGTGGGTGCGCCCGCTGGTGCCGCCGATCGGGGCCGTCGACCTCCGCATCGGGCCGGCTCCCTACGCGCCGTTCACGCTCGGCGGCCTCGAGACGACGGTCGAGGGAGAGGTGCTCGACCTCACCGGTGACGCCATCGGCGGGCTGTTCGCCGCCGGGCGCACGACGGCAGGGGTGTGCTCGTTCGGCTACGCCAGTGGGCTCTCCATCGGCGACAGCACGATGTTCGGCCGCTTCGCCGGCGCCAGCGCGGCCGCGTCGGCGTAAGGTTCCCGAGCCCTCCTGATCCGGGCTCGCATTCATCGGCACCGATCTGGGTATGACGAAGGTGGACCCGGAGAGGAGACGAGACAGTCGATGGACCTCGATCTGCTTGACCTGTATGGGCGCGCCAGCGAGTGGACCGCGGCCAAGGTGACCGGAGCGGCCGCGAAGCTGGATGCTCCGACCTCATGCGACGGGTGGAACGTCCGCACGCTGATGAGCCACATGCTCGAAACGCAGAGGTATTTCGTGGGCGCCGCCCGTGGCGATGACGTCTCTCCCCCCGCCGCAACTCCACCAGAACTCGTCGGCGACGACCCGCGGGCGGACTTCGACCGGGCTCGCGCCGAGACGTTGCACACGTTCGAGGAGCCGGGAGTGATCGAGAAGACCGGTCCCGCACTCGGCATCGCATTCAGCGACCAGTTGCTGCACGGGTGGGATCTGGCCAGCTCCACCGGGCAGGAAGCGATGATGCCCGACGGGCTCCCCGAAGCGGCCTACTCCCTCATCTACGGCCGCTTCACCGACGATCAGCGCACGGGCGTGTTCAAGCCGGAGATCGCTGTCGCCCCGAACGCGTCCGCCCAGGACAAGCTCCTCGGCTACACCGGGCGTGATCCGTCAACGACGACGTGATCCGTTGGCCACGCGGCCCAGCGTGAGCGATCACACGACCTCGACCACGAGGTTCGTCACACCGGCTCGCCACCTCAGGCGCGGAGCGCGGCGTACTCGACGACCCGGGTCATGACCGTGTCGTCCGCCTTCGCCACCGAGCCGCAGTCGACAGGGGGCTGTGGGTCGTATTCGATCATCAGCTGCGCCGCCTGGGCCGCCGTGCGGTCGACGAGCAGCTCGGTCAGGCGGAGCGCCATGTCGATGCCGCTCGATACACCGGCCGCGGTGATGATGCGCTGGTCGCGGTGCTCGACGACGCGCCGTGACGTGGGCTCGGCGCCGTGCGCGGCGAGCTCGCGGGAGCAGGCCCAGTGCGTGGTCGCGGTCAGGCCCTCCAGCAGGCCGGCCGCGCCGAGCACGAGCGAACCCGTGCAGACCGAGGTGGTGTAGCGGGTGCCGGCGTGGGCGTGGCGGAGCCAGTCGAGCACCCGTTCGTCGTGCTCGAGGGCGCGCGTCCCGACGCCGCCGGGGAAGACGATCACGTCGGGGAGCGGAACTTCCTCGAAGGTGGCGTCGGCGATGAGGCCGAGCATGCCGTTCTCGCTGCGGAGCTCGCCACGGGCGTGCCCGACGAAGATGACGTCGAAGGTCGGGATGCGCTGGAGCACCTCGTAGGGCCCGACGGCGTCGAGCGCAGTGAACCTCTCGAAGAGTGGGATGACGGTGCGGACCCGGTCGCTCATGCGGGTGTCCTTTCGGCGGGAGCGGTGCAGAACCGCCGGCGGTAGGCGTCGGGCGCCACGCCCAGATGGCGTTGGAAGACGCGCCGCAGCGTCTCGGCGCTGCCGAGACCGGTGCGCGCCGCAATGACATCGAGTGTGTCGCCGGTCGTCTCGAGCTCGTGCCGGGCGGCCTCGAGTCGTGTGCGCTCGACGAAGCGGCTCGGTGTCTCGCCCACCTCCGCGCTGAAGACGCGGGTGAAGTGTCGGACGCTCATGGCGGCCGCCGCCGCCAGGGCCGGGAGGCGGTGGTCGCCGCCGGGGGCGGCTTCGACGAGGGTCTGCACGGCCCGGACCGTCGAGCGCTCGGCCCGGGGGACCCAGACCGGCGACGCGAACTGGGTCTGGCCCCCGGGCCGGTGCAGGAACATGACCAGCCAGCGGGCCACCGTCTGGGCCACGTCGACCCCGAGGTCCTCCTGGACGAGTGCCAGCGAGAGGTCGATGCCGGCGGTCACCCCGGCGCTCGACCAGTACTTCCCGTCGCGGATGTAGATCGGGTCGGGGTCGACGGTGAGACCGGGATGGCTCTCGCTGAGCTGGTTGGCGCGGGCCCAATGGGTCGTGACACGGCGCCCCTCGAGCAGGCCGGCGGCGGCGGCGAGGAAGGCCCCCGAGCACACGGTGGCCACCCGCCGGCAGCGCGGGGCGGCCAGGCGGACAAAGGCCAGGAGGTCCCCGTCCCTGGCCGCGTCGTCGGCTCCGGACCCGCCCGCCAACACCAGGGTGTCGATGTGCTCGGACCCGTCGGGCAAGGGGGCCGTGCCCAACTCGAGCCCGCTCTCGGCCCGCACGGTACCACCACGGGCGGAGGCGACGGTGACCCGGTAGCTCCCGGCCCGGCCGAGCGACGAGGCGGCCCGGGCCGCTCCGGCGAAGACTTCGTGCGGACCCACGACATCGAGCGGCTGGCAGCCGTCGAAGGCGACGATCACCACGTGGCGCTCTCTCATGTCCCCCACTCTGAGGTCGGGTCGTCATGGCGTCAAGGACATGGTTCCCACAGATTCGGCCAGCGGTCCGGTCCGCCCTCAGCCGGCCCGGGTCCGCCTGGTCCCGCGTGCCCGCACCCAGGCCAGCAGGTCGCCGGACTCGCCGCGGCGCACGGTCCCGGTGAAGATGTCCTCGCGATCGGTCGAGACCTCCCGCCTGACCTCGGCGTGCAGCTGGTCCCCGAGGCCGGCCGGCTGGAGGTACTCGACGAGGACCGAGGAGATGATGCCCGAGTTCTCGGCGTCGTTGGCGGCCGCGGCCACGGCCGCTCCGGCCACGGCGTAGAAGACGGCGCCGTGCACCGTGCCGTGCGGGTTGGCGTGCCGCCCATCGGTGGTGAGGGTGGCCACGGTGTGGCCCAGGCCCCGGCGCACGACCTCGATCCCGAGGTGGGCGGCGAACTCGTCGGATCCGGGCCCGCTCAAGGAGTCACTGGGTCGGCGCCGGGAGCCGTCCGGGCATCGGCACCGCCGTGGCCGGCCAGCGCTTGCGGCTGATCCGGCTGAGCTTGTTCATCAGGGTCACGGCACCCGGGTCGTCCTCAATGGGCCGGGTCTCGATCACGCCGGCCGCCTCCATGTCGTCGAACAGCGCCTCGCCCCTCTCGGTGCGCACCAGGGTGAGGGTCCAATCGCCGAAGGCGCCGATGCCGCCGGTCGAGATGTCCGCGTGCTCGGCCGCGAAGTCGGGACAGCTCGTGCACCCCTCGCGCGTCCAGGCGTGCGCCTCCTTCAGCGGCACCTCGTGGTAGGTGCCGTCCTTCATCCACACCTGGAAGACGCCCTTGATGTTCATCTTGACGATGTCGGCCCGGGCCAACC
Organism: uncultured Acidimicrobiaceae bacterium; assembly: GCA_963787525.1. Classification (GTDB taxonomy): domain Bacteria; phylum Actinomycetota; class Acidimicrobiia; order Acidimicrobiales; family RAAP-2; genus Bog-473. Next base: position 394,211 of record CAWBDK010000003.1, read on the forward strand.
CGTACTTCGCCTCGAACAGCTCGGGGAAGATGGCGTCGTCGAACGTCTTGGAGCACAGCAGGCCGATCGAGAGGGTGAAGCGGCGGGCGATCTTCCCCGCCTTGCGCGCCGCCATGACGGGGGGTGCGGAGGCCTGGCAGCCCATGCCGACGAGGGCGATGCGCTCCGCGCCGCCGGCGATGGCCTCGGGGTAGGCGAGGGGGTTGGCCGAATAGGTGTAGCGGGACCCCGCCGTGGCGAGCACGTCCTCCTTGTTCCAGGCGACCTGGGGCACCGCCTTCCACGTCGAGCCGTCGCCTTCCAGACCCGAGACCAGTGCGGCGTCGATCACGTCGTGCTCGAAGGCCCAGATGAGGAGGGCGGAGACGAGCCCGCCGTCCTGCCCGATGCCCTGGACGTCGGTGTCGGCGGCCCGGGCCAGCACGGTCCGGCGGGCGATTCCGGCGACCTCGTCATCGGTGCGGGGGCGGCCGAACAGGTACGTCTCGATGTCGGGCTCCCAGGTGCGGAAGCGCGGGCAGGCCCTGGTGCACAGCGTGCAGCCCTTCAGGCCGTGGGTGCAGTTGTCGGGCCCGCCGTCGGCGTCCACGTGGAATGGCCTGTAGACGCCGTCCGCGTCGTCGTAGCCCAGGACGTCGTAGGGGCAGGCGATCACGCACGCGGAGCACCCGGTGCACAGGCCGGAGGTGACGACCTCGGTGAACAGCTCGGCCCATTGCGGCTTCTCGGGTGGCATTGGCCCACCATATTCGGCCTGACCGCAGCGGTCCGATACCGTGCGCCGGTGCCCGAGATCCTCGAAGTCGAGCGCTACCGGTCGCTGGCCGAGCAGGCGCTCGGCCGCCCCGTGGCGGGGGTCTGGATGGTCGACGCCCGCTACGGCCGTGGCGGGACCACGCCCCGACGGCTGCGGGCGGCGCTGCTCGGCCGCTCGTTCACGGCGGCACGCCGGCGGGGGAAATTGCTGCTGCTCGACACCGACGGGGGGCCGACCCTGGGCCTGCGCTTCGGGATGACCGGCGGACTGGTGGTCGACGGGAGGGAGGCGCTGGACCGGCTGCGCTACGGGCCGGGGTTCTTCGACGAGAAGTGGGTGCGCGTCCGCATCACCTTCGATGACGGCGGCCAGCTCCTGCTGCACGACCCGCGCCGCTTCGGCTCGGTCGAGATCGCCCCCGACGAGTCCCGGCTCGGGCCCGACGCCCTCACGGTATCGATGCGTGACCTGCGCGCCGTGGTGGCGACCCGGGCCGGGCCGCCGGGGACGGCGGCGCCCCTCAAGGCCCGGCTCATGGACCAGGAACGCCTCGCCGGCGTGGGCAACCTCCTCGCCGACGAGATCCTCTGGCGCGCCGGCCTGGCACCGGGCAGGCGGACTCCCCTCGACGACGAGGAGGTGCGCGTCCTCCACCGGGCGCTACGCACCACCTTGCGCCAGTTGGCGCGGCGGGGAGGCTCGCACACCGGGGACCTGATGGAGGACCGCACGGTCGGTCGACGCTGTCCCGCGACGGGACGGAGCTGCGCCGGGACGTGGTCGGCGGGCGGACCACCTATTGGTGCCCGGCCCACCAGCGCTGACCCGCTGGCCCTCAGCTCGTCAGCGGCGGGAGGCCCTTGGCGATCAGGTCGACGCCGAAGACGAGGAACAGCACCGCCAGCACCGCCGCGTTGTGCGCCGTCAACCATGTCTTGGCCGAGTCCAGGGCGGCTTTCGCCGGCGCGCCCCGACCAGCGAGTAGACCACGGGGCCGGCGATGGTGAGGCTGGCGATCACCACGAACACCGCGATGGCGACGACGGCGTCCGTCGTCGACAGCCCGGGAACCTGGGCCAATCCGGCGGCGGCGCCTGCCGTGAGGATGAGGTTCTTGGGGTTCACGGCGGCCAGTGCGACACCGAGCCCGAGCGCCTTGACCGGCGACACGGTCTCGACCGTCGCCAACCACTTCGGCATAGCCGGCTCCTCGCCGGTCGCCGGGCGCTTCCGCCAATTGCGGCGAGCCATGGCGAGCAGCAGGACGCCGAGGGCGATCTTGCCCCACGACACCGAGTCGGAGGCGGTGCTGCTGGTGGCCACGTTGCCGTCGTGCGAGAGCACGTAGACGACGACGCTCACTACGGCGAGGGCCACGACCCAACCCACGAGGAAGGCAGGCCCGTTCACCCGGGCGCGCTTCGAGAAGAGCATCAATATGACCGCGATGATCGGCACCGGGCTGATGGCCACCCCGATGGCGAACGTCAGGATCGCCGCGATTCCTTGACCCACGACAGCTCCTTCCTCTTGCGTCACCCCGGCCGAACTCGGACAGCCGGTCGTCGTCCCGACGGCGCGGGGACGGCGAACCGGGCTCGCTCCGTGACGACGATGTCACCGGGGTCGGACCGTAGCCCGGCCTCCTCCCCGACGCGCGCATTCCGGCGCAGGAGAAGACCTGGCCCGCCTCAGCCCTCGGCGACCTCGTCCAGCACCTTGGCGGCATGGCCGTCGGCCTTGACGTGGTACCAGGCCCGCTGCACCTTGCCGTTCGGACCCACGAGGAAGGTGGAGCGGATGGTGCCGACCGTCTTCTTGCCGTACATGGTCTTCTCGCCCCACGCCCCGTACTTCTCCATCACCTTCTTGTCGGCGTCGGTGAGGAGCGGGAACTTCAGCTTGTACTTGGTGCGGAATTTGACGTGCTTCTCCGCCTTGTCCGGTGAGATGCCGAGCACGGCGACGCCGGCCTTCTCGAAGGTGCGGAGGTTGTCGTTGAATTGACACGCCTCCTTCGTGCAGCCCGGCGTGTCGTCCGCCGGGTAGAAGTAGACGATCACCCGCTGGCCCTTGAAGTCCGAGAGTTTCACCGGCTTCCCGTCCTGGTCAGGCAGGGTGAACGCAGGAGCGGTTGCGCCCGCTTCGAGTTTGGCCATCGTCAGCTCTCCTTCGGTCGTGGTGGGGGACGGCTCACTTTGGCACAGGGCTCCGTCTCAGAGCGGTGCTGGGCTGGTACAATGGCTGCGCGACCGCCGGTAGGGGCCGGTGAGTCGGGGCCGACTCTCACTCCTCTGGAAGGCGCACGGTCCCGCCCAACAACAGAGAGAGCGGGTCGATGACCGTTGATGCCTTGACCGGCGCGCATGCCGGGTCTTCCACGAGCCGGGATGGTGATGCCCCCGGCGATGATACGTACGAGACCGCCCGGACCTTCGAGTCCCTCGGGGTCTCACCCGAGCTCACCCACGCGCTGGCCGATGAAGGGATCGTCAGCGCCTTCCCGATTCAGGCCCTGACCGTCGCCGACGCCCTGGCCGGCCGCGACGTCTGCGGCAAGGCCAAGACCGGCTCCGGCAAGACCCTCGCTTTCGGCGTGCCGCTGTTGCAGCGGGCCCGGGAGACACGGGACACGCAGGGTCCACTCGCCGAGAAGCGGCCCGCACGGCCTCTCGCGCTCGTCCTGTTGCCCACCCGCGAGCTCGCGGTGCAGGTGCACGACGTGCTGGCCCCCCTGGCGAAGAAGCTGGGGCTGCGCGCCGTCGCCGTCTACGGCGGAGCCGACATCGACCGTCAGGTCTCGAAGCTCCGCCAGGGGGTCGATCTGGTGATCGCCACGCCCGGGCGGCTCATCGACCTCGGCGACCGGGGCGAGATCGCGGTGGACAAGCTCGAGACGTTGGTGCTCGACGAGGCCGACCGCATGGCCGACATGGGATTCATGCCGCAGGTCGAATGGGTGCTGCGCCGCCTCGACCAGCCCCACCAGACACTGTTGTTCTCCGCCACGCTCGACGGTGCCGTCGATCGTCTCGTCACCCGGTACCTGTCGGATCCGGTCTTCCACGAGGTGGCGTCGACCACGCAGACCGTGACGCTCATGGAGCACCGGTTCCTGCAGGTGCACCAGATGGACAAGGTCAAGGTGGCGGCCGCCATCTGCCGGAGCCAGGAGAAGTCCCTCTTGTTCGTGCGCACCAAGCGGGGGGCCGACCGCCTGGTCGAGAACCTGACCAAGGAGGGCGTCAAGGCGGCGGCGATCCACGGGGACCTGCGCCAGGCCAACCGGGAGCGGGCACTGGCCGACTTCTCGAACGGCAAGCTGGGCGTGCTCGTCGCCACCGACGTGGCGGCGAGGGGTCTCCACATCGAGGGGGTCGACGGCGTCATCCACTTCGACCCGCCGGAGGACCACAAGGCCTACCTCCACCGCTCGGGACGCACGGCGCGGCGCAGGCAAGGCGGGCGTCGTGGTGAGCCTCGCACTATGGAACCAGCTGGTCGAGATGGAGGTCATTCAGCGCCGGCTCGGCCTGCGCATCCCCATCGTCGAGATGTTCTCCAACGACCCGCGGCTCGCTGACCTGGCCGCATGGACGCCCCTGGCGGAGGAGAGCGTCCTCTGAGCGAGGCCGCACCCATCCCGACCTGGTCGCCCAACGACGGCGTCCGCCGCGTCCTGGTCGTGACCGCGCACCCCGACGACGTCGACTTCGGATCGGCGGGCACGGTCGCCGCCTTCACCTCGGCCGGTGTGGAGGTCACCTACTGCATCGTCACCAACGGCGACGCCGGTGGCTCGGATCGCACGATGTCGCGGGCAGACATGGCGGCGCTCCGCCAGGACGAGCAGCGCGCCGCCGCCGCGGTCGTGGGCGTCAGCGACGTCCGCTTCCTCGGGCATCCCGACGGCATGGTGGAGGCGACCCGGGAGCTCCGGCGCGACATCAGCCGGGTGATCCGTCAGGTCACACCCGAGCGGGTGCTGACCCAGTCGCCGGAGCGCAATTGGGACTTCATCTACGCCAGTCATCCCGACCACCTGGCCGCCGGCGAGGCCACCGTCTGCGCCGTGTACCCCGACGCCCGCAACCCGTTCGCCCACCCGGAGCTCCTCGACGACGAGGGCCTCGAACCCTGGATCGTGCCGGAGCTGTGGATCATGGGTCCCGGGGGCCAGGGCGCCGGGATCGCGGTGGAGACCACGGCCACGGTGGATCGCAAGGTGGCCGCCCTCATGTGCCACAAGAGCCAGATCGGGGACCCCGACGGGATCACACAGCGCATCCTGGCCGGGGCCCTGTCCCAAGGAGAGGCGGCCGGGTTGCCCGAGGGGTCGTCGGCCGAGCTCTTCCGGGTCACGCTCATCCCCTGAGGCACGATGGGCGCGGGGGACCCGTGGGTGGTGGTGCAACACGTGGCGTTCGAGGGGCCCGGATCGGTCGCGTCGGCGGTCAACGACTCGGGAGCCGGGCTCATCGTCGTGCGCGTGGACCGCGGCGAGCCCGTCCCGGCGCCCGCAGCCGTGGCCGACATGGCGGGGCTCGTCGTCATGGGCGGGCCGATGAGTGTCTCCGACGATCTCGGTTGGCTCGAGGACGAGCGGGCGTTGTTGCGCGAGGCCGTGGTCGCCGGGCTCCCCGTCCTTGGCGTGTGCCTCGGGGCACAGCAGCTCGCCGCCGCGCTCGGCGCGTCGGTTCCGCGGGGACCGGCGCCCGAGTACGGCGTCGGTGAGGTGCACCTGACCGCAGTGGCCGACCACGACCGGGTGTTCTCGGCCGCCCCCACGCCGCTGCCCTGCGTGCACTGGCACGGCGACACGTTCTCCCTCCCCGAGCGCGCGGTGCGGCTGGCCGGCAACGACGCCTACGAGAACCAGGCCTTCCGCGTGGGCGAGCGGGCCTACGGCCTGCAGTTCCACGTGGAGGTGACGGGGAGCTTGGCCGCGCACTGGGGCCCCCATCTCCCACCCGGCGTGTTCGTGCGAGCGTCCGACGTGGCCCGTGTCAGCCGGGCCGGCGACGGCATCGTGCGCCGTTTCGTGGCGCTGGCCGGGCCGAAGGAAGCGGGCTGAGACTCAGCCGGCCATCTGGCGCAGCACGTACTGGAGGATCCCCCCGTGGCGGTAGTACTCGGCCTCCATCGGGGTGTCGATGCGCACCAACACCCGGAACTCGGTGACCGAGTCGTCGTCCGCGGTGGCGGTCACCGACAGCTCCTTGGGCACCTCAGCGCGGTTCAGCACGTCGAGACCGGTGATGGAGAAACGCTCGTGCCCGGTGAGGCCGAGGCTCTCGACCGAGTCGCCCTTGTAGAACTGGAGCGGGATGACGCCCATGCCGATCAGGTTCGAGCGGTGGATGCGCTCGAGGCTCTGCGCGATGACGGCGCGCACTCCCAGCAACGCGGTGCCCTTGGCCGCCCAGTCACGGCTGCTCCCCGTCCCGTACTCGCGGCCCGCCAGCACGATCAGGGGCACCCCCTCCTGCCCGTAACGCGTGGCCGCGTCGTAGATCGACGTCTCCGTGCCGTCGGGCAGGTGCAGCGTGACCCCGCCCTCCGTCCCCGGCGCCAGTCGGTTGCGCAGGCGCACGTTGGCGAAGGTGCCGCGCATCATCACCTCGTGATTGCCGCGCCGGGCGCCGTAGGAATTGAAGTCCTGGCGCTGGACCCCGTGGGCGGTCAGGTAGCGGCCGGCCGGCGTGGCCGGACCGATGGATCCGGCGGGGGAGATGTGGTCGGTGGTGACGCTGTCGCCCACCATGGCCAGCACCGCGTGCGTCGACGATGTCGGTCACCGGCGCCGGCGTCATCGTCATGGTCTCGAAGAAGGGGGGGTTCTTCACGTAGGTCGAGTCGTCCTGCCACGAATAGGTCTCGCCCGCCGCCGTGGAGACCTGTTGCCAGTACTCGTCACCGTCGAAGACGGCGCCGTAGCGGGCGCGGAACATGTCGGAGGTGAGTGACGCCCGGATCGTGTCGCTCACCTCGTCCATGGAGGGCCACAGCTCGGACAGGAGCACCGGGTTGCCGTCGGCATCGGTGCCGAGGGGTGTGGTGGTGAGGTCGGTGTCGATCGTCCCCGCCAGCGCGTAGGCCACCACCAGGGGCGGCGACGCGAGATAGTTCAGCCGCACGTCGGGGTGGATGCGTCCCTCGAAGTTCCGGTTGCCCGAAAGCACGGAGACGACCGAGAGGTCCCCTTCCTTCACGGCCTCGGTCACGCCGTCGAGCAGCGGGCCGGAATTGCCGATGCAGGTGGTGCAGCCGAAGCCGACGAGGTAGAAGCCGAGCTGCTGCAGCGGCTCCATCAGCCCGGCCCGCTCGAGATAGTCGATGACGACACGCGAGCCGGGCGCCAGCGAGGTCTTGACCCACGGCTTCGAGCGCAGGCCCCGCTCGACGGCTTTCTTGGCCACCAGCCCGGCGGCCACCATGACCTGCGGGTTGGAGGTGTTGGTGCAACTGGTGATGGCCGCGATGACGACGTCGCCGTCCCCCATCTGGTGGTGGGGTGCCGCCGCCGGCTCGGTGGCGGCCGTGCGCGGCGTGCGGTCGAGCGCGACCCGGTAGGCGTCGCCGGCGGCCGACAGCGACACCCGGTCTTGGGGCCGCGACGGTCCGGCCAGGGAGGGCTCGACGTCCCCCAGGTCGAGGCTGGTGTACTCGGAGTAGACGGGCTCGGGGGCGCCGGGGTCGTGCCAGAGACCCTGCGCCTTGGCGTAGGCCTCCACCAGGGCCAGGTGCTCCTCGTCGCGCCCGGTGAAGCGCAGGTAGTCGACGGTCACCTGGTCGATCGGGAACATGGTGCAGGTGGCGCCGTACTCGGGGCTCATGTTCCCGATGGTCGCCCGCGTCTCGAGCGGCAGGGCGGCCACGCCGGGCCCGTAGCACTCGACGAACGCGCCCACCACGCCATGGTTGCGCAGCAGCTCGGTGACCGTCAGCACGACGTCGGTGGCCGTGATGCCCGGCTTGGGCTCGCCCGAGATCCGCAGCCCCACCACCGGTGGGAGCAACATGGAGAGCGGCTGGCCGAGCATGGCCGCTTCGGCCTCGATCCCGCCGACGCCCCACCCGAGGACGCCGAGGCCGTTGACCATGACCGTGTGCGAGTCCGTCCCCACCAGGGTGTCGCAGAACGCCCGGCCGTCCTCGGTGGCGAAGACGAGCCGCGACAGGTACTCGAGGTTGACCTGGTGGCAGATGCCGGTGCCGGGCGGCACGAGGCGGAAGTCGCGGAAGGCGCCCTGGGCCCAGCGCAGGAGTTGGTAGCGCTCCATGTTGCGCCCGTACTCGATGGAGACGTTGGTGTCGTAGGACGCGGCGTCGCCCGAACGCTCGGCGATGACGGAGTGGTCGATCACGAGCTCGACGGGGACGAGCGGGTTGACCTGGGAGGCGTTCCCCCCGAGCCGGGCCAGCGCGTCGCGCATGGCGGCGAGGTCCACGACGCCGGGCACGCCGGTGAAGTCCTGCATGAGCACCCGCTCGGGGGTGAAGGCGATCTCGTGCGCGGCGTCGCCGGCCGCCTGGCCGTGACCCTCCGGGTTGGCGCCCCAGGCCGCCACGGCGACGATGTCGTCGGCCGAGACGTGCGGGCCGTCCTCGTGGCGCAGCAGGTTCTCCAAGAGGACCTTGACGGAGTACGGCAGGCGTGCAATGTCGTAGCGACCGCTGAGCGCCGGCGCCGTGATGTTGAAGATCTCGTAGGTGCGATCGCCGACGGTGAGGTCTGCCTTGGCGTCGAACGTGTCGGGGTGCTCTGCGGTCGGGGAGTCCGTGCTCATGGACCCATTCTGCCGTGGGGCTGCGGGGAGCGCCCACACGGGCCCCTCACCCCGGTTGACGGGCGAAGTCGTAACACCTTCGTAACCGCAGCCGCACACTCGGGGTCGCCGGAGCGTGCACAATCGTGGTCGTGCGCGGTCGCGGAGGCACGACAGGTGTCCTCGGGGGTCATGGCACACGCCCGTGGTGCCGCCGCGGCCCGGCAGCCCTCGTCTCGTGCGTGGCCACCATCGCGTTCGTGGGGGTGCTCGTCCCGGGCGTGCTGGCCGGGGGGATCGCCGGCGTGGGGGCCACGCCGGCCGGCGCGGCGCAGCAGGCGCACGTCTACGACGACGGCGGGATGATCGGTTTCGGCAGCGTGAGTCTCTCCAACCCCTCGTTGCCCCAGCCACTGAACTCACCGGTCTTCGCCGGCGTCGCCACTCCCGATGGCGGCGGGTACCTGTTGGCCAGTGCGGACGGCGGCGTCTTCGCCTCCGGCGACGCGACCTTCGAGGGCTCGGCGGGCGCCCTGCCCCTCAACGGCCCGATCGTGGCCATGGCCACGACGGCGGACGCCAAGGGCTACTGGCTCGGTGCGCTCGACGGCGGCATCTTCGCCTACGGCGACGCGCAGTTCTACGGCTCCATGGGCGCCACCCCGCTCAACCAGCCCATCGTCGGCATGGCCTCGACGCCCGACGGCAAGGGGTACTGGCTCGTGGCGGCGGACGGCGGCATCTTCTCGTTCGGTGACGCCGGGTTCTACGGGAGCACCGGCAGCCTCGCCCTCAACGCTCCGATCGTGGGCATGGCGGCAACGCACGACGGCAAGGGTTACTGGCTGGTCGCCGCCGACGGCGGCATCTTCAACTTCGGCGACGCGGGCTTCGACGGTTCGGCGGGCGGGGCCAACCTGCCCGACTCGGTGGTGGGCATGGTGGCCTCACCGGACGGCGGGGGGTATCTCATCGCGACGGAGAACGGCGTCGTGCTGCCCTACGGCGACGCCCAGGCCTTCGGCGGCCTCTCGCTGGACCCGACGGCGACCCAGATTTCGGGAATCATCGGCAACAACAAGGGGACCGGGTACTGGCTGCTCGACCCGCAGGCCTGGCAGTACAGCTTCGCGACCGCCACGCCCGAGCCGATGGTCCCCGGCTCCACCGCCATCGCCGCCGCCGTGGCGTCACAGATCGAGCCCGACCCCGACACCCAGGGCCTCTACTGCAACCCGTACGGTCCCTGTGAAGAGTGGTGCGCGCTGTTCGCCACCTGGGCCTGGGAGCAGGCGGGCATCCCCATCCCGCGCTACGCCTTCACCGGGGACATCTGGGGCTGGGCTGCGTCCAACGGCGCCGACCTCCCGCCCACCGCCACGCCCGCGATCGGCGACGCCGTCCTCTACGGGACGGGGCCGCAGAGCACCTCCACCTCCGTGCACGTCGGGATCGTGACCGAGGTCTGGCCCGACGGCTCCATCATGACGGTCGGGGGTGACTCGGGGCCGGGTCGCGACGGCTACCTGTCGACCGCGCTGGACGGGCCCTTCCTGCCGGCCGACTCCGCTAGCTACAACGGCGTGCCGATCTACGGCTTCGCCCAGCCGTAGGGCCCACCCCGCGCTCCCTCCCCGCACCGTGCCGGGGGTCATCGCGTAGGCTGCCGGGCCGGAGGTCCACCGCCGTGCCCGTCTACGAATTCCGCTGTTCGACCTGCCACGCCGTCTTCGACGAGCGCCGGCCCATGGCCGATGCCGACGCGCTGTGCGGGGCACCGGTGGCGGGCGGCTGTGGCAGCGGCTGCGCCTGTTGCTGAGCGCGCCGAGGTGACCCTCTCCTCCTGGGACGACTATCCCGTCCACCAAGCAGCCGAGTTCATCGCCCATCCCGCCACGAGCGACCGCAACTTCTACGACCGCTACTACTTCAACATGCACCCCTCTTCGGGTGACTGGTTCGCCATCTTCGGCTACGGCCAGTACCCGAACCTCGGAGTGGTCGACGCCTTCATCGACGTTCGGCGCGGCGGGTCACAGCATGTCGTGCGCGCCTCGGCACCCCTCGTCGATCGGGGTGACCTGACGGTCGGGCCCTTCCGCATAGAGGTGCTCGAACCCCTGCACCGCTTGCGGGTGGTGGTCGAGCCCACCGAGCACAGCGTGGCCATGGACGTCACCTGGGAAGGGCACATCCCGGCGATGGCCGAACCGCGCCAGTACATGCGCAGCAAGGGCAAGGTCGTGTTCGACACCCAGCGCCTGGCCCAGACGGGTTCCTGGTCGGGCACGCTTTCGGTCGGCGGGACCGACATCGCGGTGACGCCGGAACGCTGTCGGGGGACACGCGACCGCTCCTGGGGGGTGCGGCCCGTCGGTGAGCCCGAGAGCGACGGCATCCGCCAGGGCCAGCTGGTCCTGGGCGGGATGTGGAACTACTTCCCCATGCAGTTCGACGACCACGCCATCATGTACATCTGCCACGAGCGCGACGACGGCGAGCGGCCGCTGGTGCAGAGCGAGCGGGTCTGGGTCGACCCCGACCGGCAGGTGGAGGAGCTGGGCCGGTCCGAGCACGAGCACCATCTGATCCCGGGCACCCGCGTCATCGACCGCTCCGTGGTGCGCTTCCCCGACGCCGGCATGGAGATCAGCTGCCGGCCGCTCCTGGCCAACTTCGTCTCCATCGGCACGGGCTACGGCATCGACGCCGACTGGCGCCACGGCATGTACCACGGCCCCGCACCGGTGACCCAGGGCCTCGTCCTCGCCGTCGACGAGGTGCAGGGCCTGGCCCAGTACGGCATCGTCGACCACGTGGCCGAGTTCACCTACGACGGACACGTCGGCTACGGCTTGCTCGAGCACGGCTTCTTCGGCCCGTACCGCCGCTACGGGCTGCTCGACGGCGGCATGGGGGCGCCGGCGGTCTGACGCGGCGGCGCGCCCTGGTCCACCCGCGGGCCGGGCATGCGAGAATGAGGGATGCCCGACGCCTCCAGCGTCCTCCTGGGGCGCCTCCAGGCCGCCTTCGACACCGTCGTACCGGGCGCGGACCCGGTGTTGCGGGTCTCGGACCGCGCCGACTTCCAGGCCAACGGCGCCCTGCCCCTGGCCAAAGTCGTCGGGCGATCGCCGCGCCAGGTGGCCGACGAGGTCGTGGCCGCGGCCTCCCTGGACGACATCTGTGCCGAGGTCGAGGTCAGCGGCCCCGGCTTCATCAACCTGACGCTGTCCGACACCTTCGTGTCCGAGCAGGTGGCCGCGCTCTCGGCCGATCCGCGGCTGGGCGTCGAGCCGGTCGCGCATCCCGAAACGATCGTCATCGACTACTCGGCTCCCAACGTGGCCAAGGAGATGCACGTCGGCCACCTGCGCACCACGCTCATCGGCGACGCGCTGGCCCGCATCCTTGGATTCCTGGGGCACGACGTGCGGCGGGAGAACCACATCGGCGACTGGGGAACGCCGTTCGGCATGCTGATCGAGCACCTGCTCGACGTGGACGGCGCCGACAACGCCGAGTCCTTCAGCGTGCGGGACCTCAACGAGTTCTACGCTTCGGCCCGCCGACAGTTCGACAGCGATCGCGCCTTCGCGGAGCGGTGCCGGCGCCGCGTCGTGCTGCTGCAGGGCGGCGACGACGAGACGCTGCACCTCTGGCGCATCTTCGTCGCCGAGTCCATGCGTCATGCCGGCGAGGTCTACGAGCTGCTCGGTGTTCTCCTGACGCCCGACGACGTCGTGGGGGAGAGCTTCTACAACCCGCTGCTGCCCGTCGTCGTCTCCGAGCTCGACGAGAAGGGCCTGCTGGTGGAGAACGACGGGGCGCTCTGTGTGTTCCCCGAGGGCTTCGAGAACCGCAACGGTGAACCGCTGCCGCTGATCGTGCGCAAGTCCGACGGCGGGTACGGGTATCCCGCCACCGACCTTGCTGCCGTGCGCGACCGCACCGGCCGCATCGGCGCCACGCGCCTGCTCTACGTGGTGGCGGCCGAGCAGACCCTCCACTTTCGCCTGGTGTTCGCCGCGGCCCAGTTGGCGGCCTACCTCCGGCCGGGTGTCGAGGCCGTCCACGTCTCGTTCGGCTTCGTCCTCGGGGCCGACGGCAAGAAGATGGCCAGCCGTGCCGGCGAGTCTGAGCGCCTCATCGACCTCCTGTCGGAGGGCATCGAGCGCGCCGAGGCCGCCCTGAAGGAGCGTTCGAGCGACCTCTCCCCCGAGAGCCAGGCTGCCGTCGCCCACGCGCTCGGCATCGGGGCGGTCAAGTACGCCGACCTGTCCACCGAACGAATCCGCGACTACGTGTTCGACTGGGACCGCATGCTGGCCTTCGAAGGCGACACGGGTCCCTACCTGCAGTACGCCCACGCCCGCATCCGCTCCATCTTCCGGCGCGCCGGCGTGGCGCCGCCGGCACCGGGTGCGGTGCCGCTGCTCGGCGAGCCTCACGAGCGCGCGCTGGCGCTCCACCTTCTCCGCTTCGCCGCCGCGGTCGAGGCCGCGGCGGAGACCTTGAGCCCGTCCAAACTGTGCACCTACCTCTTCGAGCTGGCCACCTCGTTCACAGGGTTCTACGAGGCCTGCCGGGTGCTGGTCGACGACGAGGCGGTGCGCAGCTCGAGGCTGGAGCTCTGCGACCTCACGGCGCGGGTGCTCGAGCTCGGGCTCTCGCTCCTGGGGATCGAGGCACCCGAGCAGATGTGACCCCGGCCGGGCCGGCCCCTATCCTCTGCCCGGCACATCAGGTGCGGGCTCGCGTGGCGGGCCGACGATGAGAAACCCACGAGGAGTCGCAGCGAAATGGATCTGAACGGCACGTCGGCGATCGTCACCGGAGGGGCGTCCGGCCTCGGTCTGGCCACCTCACGCCTGCTCGCCGAGCGGGGCGTGCGCGTGGTGGTGGCCGACGTCCAAGAGGACAAGGGCGTGCCCCTGGCCAAGGAGATCGGCGGCCTTTTCGTCCAGACCGACGTGACAAACCCCGAGCAGGTGATCGCCGCGGTGGAGGCGGCCGTCGAGATGGCGCCTCTCAAGTCGCTCGTCAACTGCGCCGGCATCGGCTGGGCCACCCGCACCATCGGCCGGGACGGCGACTACGCGTCGGCGCACGATCTCGACCAGTACCGCCGCGTGATCGAGATCAACCTCATCGGCACCTTCAATTGCGTCCGGCTGGCGGCGACGAAGATGAGCCTGAACGAGCCGGACGAGGACGGCGCCCGCGGCGCCATCGTGAACACGTCGTCGGTGGCGGCCGAGGACGGCCAGATCGGGCAGGCCGCCTACTCGTCGTCCAAGGGCGGGGTGGTCGGCATGACGCTTCCGGTCGCCCGCGACCTGGCCGTCGTCGGCATCCGGGTCAACACGATCCTGCCGGGCTTGATCGACACGCCGATTTACGGCGCGGGTGAGGGCTCCGAGACGTTCAAGGGCAAGCTGGCCCAGGACGTGCTCTTCCCGCACCGGTTGGGCTACGCGACGGAGTTCGCCACCCTTGCGCTCGAGCTGCTCTCCAACTCCTACATCAACGCCGAGTCGATCCGCATCGACGCCGGTATCAGGATGCAGCCGAAGTAGTCCGCGGCAGCGGGGGAGGCACGGCATGATCGACCCGGAACTGGCGGCCATGGTCGACCTGTTGCCCAAGATCGACCTGGTTGATCCGGTGGCGGCCCGGTTGGCCTTCGAGGAGATCCTGGTCGCGATCGAGATCGACATCCCAGGGATCGAGACGCTGCAGATCGACGACCGCATGGTGCCGGGTCGGGAGGGCGACCCGGACGTGCCGGTACGGGTCTACCGCCCGGTGCGGGCCTCGGCGGCGGCGGCGGTGCCCGGCATCCTCATGATCCATGGCGGCGGGTTCGTGATCGGCAGCGTCGAGGCCGAGCACGCAGGAGCGGCCCTCACCGCCATCGGCACCGGCGCCGTCGTCGTGTCGGTCGACTACCGCCTGGCGCCGGAGCACCCCTTTCCCGCCGGTCTGCACGACTGCTACGCCGCGCTGTCGTACCTGCACGCCGAGGCCGACACGCTGGGCGTCGACGTCGAGCGGGTGGCGCTGTCGGGCGCCAGTGCCGGCGGCGGGCTGGCGGCGGCGACGGCCCTCTTCGCCCGCGATCACGGCGGCCCGCCGGTCTGCTTCCAGATGCTCCAGATCCCCGAGCTCGACGACCGGCTCCAGACGGACTCCATGCGGACGTTCGTGGACTCGCCGCTGTGGAACCGGCCGCTCGCCGTGCAGAGCTGGCGGGCCTACCTGGGGCCGCTCCACGGGACCGCCGACGTGCCCGCCTACGCCGCGCCCGCCCGGGCCACCGATCTCTCGGGGTTGCCGCCGGCCTACATCTCCACGGCCGAGAACGATCCGTTGCGCGACGAGGGGATCACCTACGCGCAGCGGCTCCTCCAGGCCGGGGTGTCAGTCGAGCTGCACCAATTCCCGGGCACCTTCCACGGCTCGGCCCTGGTGACCACGGCCGCCGTGTCGAAGCGGGCCCAGCGCGAGTCGGCGCTCGTGCTGCGACAGGCGCTCGGCGTCGAAGGGGACTGAGTCCGGCCGGTACGTCGTATCCGAGAAGGCCTGGGGACCACGCCGTGCAGGGCTGACCCGTCAGGCCGTCCCGCGCAGCACCAGGACGCCGACTGCAGCCGCGACAGCGAGCGGCGCGCTCGCCAACCCGAGCAGACTCGCCCGCCTGACGTCGGGGTGCCCGCCCGCCGTCCTCGCTGCCCGCAGCCACAGGATCCAGGCCAGCGAACCGGTCACGAACAGGTTCGGTCCGACGTTGAGCCCGATCAGCAGCGCGAAGGGGTGGGGCGGTTGGCGTGCGGCCAGGAGCGATGCCGCGGGCAGGTTGTTCACCAACACGCTGGTCAGGGCAGCCATGGCCGCGGTTCCCCAGGCATTGAGGTGGGACAGCAGCGTGGCGGGACCCGACCAGGCGCGCCCCAGCGTGCCGAGCGCCACGGCCAGTCCGAACAGTGCGATCAGGACGGGGACGCCAAGGATCTCGAGCGCAGAACGAGATGAGACGCCTGCTCCGGTTGGTCGCCGCGACCGCACAAGCACAGCGACGACACCCACGGCGGCGACCGGGAGCGCCGGCGCTCTCAGTGCGAGGACGAGCACCGTGACGACGGCGACAGCCAGCAGCCCGAGGCCGAGCACCGGGCGTTCCGGCTCGGTGCTCGGGGCGACGGTCGTGCGGAGGACGCGGTGGTACGCGGCGCCCACGACGAGTGCGGTGATCACGGCCGCCGCCAGCGCAGGGAGCGCCATGTGGGCGAGGAAGGCGCGCCCCGAGAGATGCAGGTGGCCGAGCACGATGAGGTTCGTCAGGTTCGATCCCGGCAGCAGCAGCGATCCCGCGTTCGAGAGGAGCAGGCAGGCGTACATGAGCGGAGCCTCCCCTTCGCCTCTGCTGCGGGCGGCGTAGACGAGGACCGGGGTGAGGAACGTGACCGACGTGTCCAGGTTGAGCAGCGTCGTCACGGTGACGACGAGGAGAACGGTCCCCGCGTAGAGCGCCAACCCGCTGGGGGCGACCCGGGCCAGGGCGTGGCCGCCGGCCGCGAACAAACCGTCCTCGTTCGCCACGAGTCCCACCAGGAGCAGTCCCGCCACCAGGACGAACGGGGGCCAGTCCTGGGCGGCCGCGGCGCGAGCGTCCTGCGGGGCCGCCAGGGCGGCCGCGACCAGGACCCCACAGCCGACGGCGGCCAGGCTCCAGTGGCGCGCCGGTCTCGCTGGCGGGTGGCGCCGCCGGTCTATGCCGCGCATCCGTTCGTGTGTGCCCGAGACCCGCAGGTCGAAAACACCGGTGCCCCTCGGCCAAGATGGGGCGGATGGACGGGTGCGCAGAAGTTCGACCACTGCGCCGCCACGGCGCGTGGAGAGCAGTGCCGGAGTTCGATCAACTGGCCGAGCTCTACGACGAGACGCGCGGCGGGGAAGAGCGCGGCGAGCAGTACGCGGTCGGGATCGCAGCGCGACTGCCGGAAAATGAGGGTCCCATTCTGGAGGTGGGCGTGGGCACCGGTGTCGTCGCGCTCGCCCTCGTCCGCCGAGGATATCCGGTCATCGGATTGGACGTCTCGTCACCGATGCTCTCCCGGGCCCGGGAGCGCCTGGGTCCCGTCGTGGTGCTCGGCGACGCCATGGAGATGCCACTGGGTACGGCCTCGGTCGCGCATGCCGTGTCCGTGTGGGTGATCCATGCCGTCGCCCAGCCCGTGCGACTCTTCTCCGAGGTGGCCAGGGTGCTCCGACGGCGCGGGCGCTACATCGTGTGCACCGCGCAACGACCGCAGGCCGACGACGTCATCGGGCAGGTCATTCAGAGGATGAGTGAGGCGGTGGACGTGCTGCGCCAGAGCGAGAGGCCCCGCGGGGTCACGGCGGACCAGGTGAGAGGTTGGGCCGCGTCGGCCGGCTTGACCGGCGAGGTGCATCACCTCGACCGGGTGTTCCGTTCGACCCAGTCCCTGGAGCTCGACGCCATAGCCCGGCGGGCCTGGCCGGCGCTCCGGGAGTTGGACGAGGAGCAGATCGAGGAGGTCACGAGGCCGGCCATCGAGGCGCTGCGTGCCCTGCCCGATGTGGACACGGCCCGCCGGGCGACGGCGGGGATGCTGGTCCTGCACCGGCCGGACGAGGGCTGACCCGCCCGCCGCCGGCGCGTGGCCCAGAGAGGGGACGACCGGCTCCGGTAGCGTCGAACGGGTGACGTTCAAGGGCTGGCCGGACCGGGCGCTCGACTTCTACGACGGGCTCGGGGCGGACAACTCGAAGGCGTACTGGCTCGGTCACAAGGACGTCTACGAGCGGGACGTGAAGGCGCCGATGGAGTCGCTCCTGGGCGCGCTGGCGCCCGAATTCGGTGAGACGCGCATCTTCCGGCCCTACCGCGACACCCGTTTCAGTCACGACAAGTCCCCCTACAAGACGGCCATCGCGGCCAGGATCGGCGACGGCTACGTGCAGCTCTCGGCCAACGGCCTCATGGCGGGTGCCGGAATGTACGACATGGCCGCCGACCAGCTCGAGCGCTACCGGACTGCAGTGGCCGCGGACAGGACGGGTCGCGCGCTGCAAGGAATCGTCGACACGCTGCGGGCGGCACGGATCGAGGTCAGCGCCATGGAGACGCTGAAGGCGGCGCCCCGGGGCTACCCGAGGGATCACCCGCGGATCGAGCTGCTCCGCCACAAGGGCCTGGTCGCCATGAAGGCGTGGCCCGTCGCGTCGTGGCTCGGGACGGCGGGGGCGAAGAGGCGCATCGTGGACCTCTTCCACACCTCGGCCCCGCTTCTGGCGTGGCTCCACACGCAGGTCGGTCCGGCGGAGGCGGTCGCCGACCGAGGTCGAGACGGGCGCCGGTCTTAGATCTCGATCACGTAGCCGTCGGGGTCGGCAACGTAGGCGTACGGAACCCCCGGGGCGTGCTCACCCCGGGCGACCAGCTTCCCGCCGCCGGCCCGCACCAACGCGATGCAGTCGTCGAGCTCCGTCCGATCCGTCACCGTGATCCCGAAATGCTCCATGCCGCCCTGCTGGCCGACGCGCGACCTCTCGTCTTCGCCGATGGCGAGGTGCAGCGCCAGGTCGTCGCCGCGACCCGGCGATTCCAGGAACAGGATGACACCGTCGCGGAACCGGACCTCCATCCCGAAGACATCCCGGTAGAACGCGACCGAGCGGTCGTGATCGGCCACCAGCAGATGGATGTGCCTGATCCCCCGTGCGTGGACCGGCATTGCGTCACCTCCGCGTCGTTGTCGTCCTTCGTGTCGTCGCCGTGTCCCCAGGTTGTTGCACGACGGCACGCTCAGGCCGGTGCGTTCCGCACCTCAGTGGCCTCGTCGGCGCTACTCAGTGCCTTCCACAGCGCCCAGTAGCTCCTGTAGGTGATGGCGTCGGTGATGTAACCCGCCCGTTCGAGCTCGGCGTGGTACGCGGGGAGGTTGCGCCATGGCACACCCATGTCGACGTGGTGGGCGAGGTGCCAGCCGGTGTTGTAGGGGACGATCCAAAAGCGGGCGAGCAGCGACTGGCGCACGTTGTGCGTCGTGGCCCGACGGTCCGGGCTGCGCTCCATACCACCGTGCTCGGCGATGGAGCGCAGGCGGTTGATGACCCGCCATTCGGTCATCCAGGGCAGCCACCACAGGAGGGGGTAGATCCACCAGCGGCCGGTGGCGGCCCACATGGCGGCCCACAGCACGGCCTGGACGCCGAAGATGGAGAGACCGATGGGGCGGAACGGCTTGGTGCGCGTGTTCTTGACGAGCGGCACGAAGTTCTTCCAACCGCTGATCCCCACTGCATCGCGGAAGAGCCGACGACGGAGCGCCCTCCGGGTGCAGGGGTATGGCCCGTAGAAAGCGAGATCGGGCTCGTCAGGTCCGAACTCGTCCTTGTGGTGGGCGAAGTGCACCCGACGGTAGAGCTGTACCGGCGTGAAGACGGGGTAGGCCACGACCCACTTGCCGATCCAGTCGTTCCACCGCTTGTTGGTGAAGAGGAGCTTGTGCGCCGCCTCGTGCATCAAGATGGCGAAGCGGGCGTACATGGGCCCCATCAAGACAAAAGCGATCAGATAGCTCCACCACTGGTCGATCCATACGGCGCCGCCGATGATGAGGGCGACCCAGAACCAGACCATGGCCACCGAGATCGCGTTGCGCACGTTGTCGATCCGGCGGAGACCGACCCGCAGCTGGGGGATGGCCATGCCGTTGGCCAGCAGGCGCTCGCTGGGAAGGACCTCGGGCCGGTCGGCGCTGTCGGGCACCACGGTGATGGTCATGGGAATATATTACAATGTCTCTTCAAGTGACACAAGTACGTAATACCCCGCTGACCTCCCCACTCACCGCCCGCTCCGTGCTGGCCAGTGCGTTACTGGGCATGGACCCGCCCGAGCTGCCGGTGGCCCAGCTCGTCCGCCTGACCGGCCTCTTCGGCATCAGCGAGAACCGGGCCCGGGTGGCCCTGAGCCGAATGGTGGCGGCGGGTGAGGCGACCTCGGACGGGTCGGGACGGTACCGGCTGGCCGGTCACCTGGCGCAGCGCCAGACACGGCAGTCGGCCAGCCGTTCGGGCACGACGGCGCCCTCGGAGGGTCGGTGGTGGTTGGCCGTCGTGACGACGACCGGCAGCACGGCCGAGGTGCGGGGTGCCCGCCGGCGTGAGCTCGCCTATGCCCGGCTGGCCGAGCTGCGCGACGGGGTGTGGATGCGGCCCGGCAATGTCGACGTTCGGCTGTCCGATTCGCTGGCCCGCGACGTCGAGCTGATGACGGCGCGGCCGGCGGACCCGAGCGGGTTGGCCGGCCGCCTGTGGGACCTGCCGGCGTGGTCGAACCGGGCGGCCGAGCTCCTGCGCGATCTCGGGGCGCTCGCACCGGACGGGCCCGAGGCGCTGGCGCCCGGGTTCGAGCTCTCCGCCGCGGTGCTGCGCCATCTGCAGGCTGACCCGCTGTTGCCCAGCGAGCTCCTGCCCGGCGAGTGGCCCGGCCCGCGACTGCGCGCGATCTACGACGAGTGGGACGCGCGCTACCGGGCCACCCTGCGCAGTTGGAGCCGCGCCGGCTGAGCCGGCCGAGGGGTCTCGGCCGTGGCCTAGTGCAACAGGTCGAGCGTGTTGGCGTCTCCGTTGTCGTCGACGAAGAGAACGCCGCGGCCGCCCGGGGCGATGGCCAAGCCGAAGAGATCGCCGCCCGAGTTGAAGGGATCGATCGTGAGCGTGTCGACCTGTGCGCCGAACGGCGTGACCTCGACCGCGTTCCCGTCGTTCCCGTTGACGGCGATCAGGTCACCGCCGGGTGCCACCGCGAGACCGAGCGGAGCGTTGAGGCTCGCGCCCTGGCTGACGGTGACGCCACCGCCCGACACGGGGAAGAAACGGCTCGTCGCGAAGGGGACGGCCGCGATCCGGCTGTGGACCGTGTCGGCGACGTACAGGGTTCCGTTGGGTTCGAGCGCCACCCCGGTCGGGCCGAGGACGAGGGCGCTGGAGTTGAGCTCCTCGGCGAACCCTGTGGCGACGGTCGTCGTGCCGATGAGCACCGGCGGACGCCCGGCCGGCTCGAAGACGCCCAGGCGGAGCACCGTGCCCTGGTCCGTCTCGCTGCCCGCAGCGGTCACGGTTCCGTTGAGCACATTGGTCACGAACAGCTCGGCGAAGGGCCCGAACAGCTGCGCCGAGGTCATGTCCCAGGGGCCGTTGATACCGTTGCCGGCCCACGTCTCGACCGGTGCGCCCACGCCGTTGAGGACGATGAGGCACCCGGCCTCGGGAGTGCCGGTTCCCTGCTCGGTGACCGGGAGGCTGCCGACGACGACGTAGCCGTCGTTGAGCACGCTGAGCGCGGTCGTGAGCCCGACGCCGCCCGGGCAGCCGGGCAGGTTCGGGTTGATCTGGGCGAAGAGGCTCACCTGTCCGGTCGGTGCCACCTCGACGATCGTCGTGCCGGTGCCCTGGGTGTTGTTGCTCGCGTTGAAGTTGCTCACCAGCGTGTCACCGCGCACCAGGTTGCCGGTGCTGAACGGGACGTTCGCGACGCCGTAGGGGTTGACGTCGCCATTGGAGGGGACCGTCGAGGCGACGACGTTCACCGCGCTGAAGTGGGACAGGAATGGCGGCGGCGCCGCGCCGGCCGGGGCGGTCCCGCTTGCGGCAATGGCAATTGACGCGACACCGGCGGCGGAGGCGGCCAGGACGGCCAGCCTTCGGAAGCCTCTGGTTCGGGCGGGCCGCCGTCCGCTTCGGGGTTCAGCGGTCGAACCGTGAGTTCGAACGTTCCGCGTCGTGCGTCCGTGCATGGCGAGTCGCCCTCCTTCGCTCCTGCGCCCGTTGGCCCTCAACGGACCCCCCCTCTACCGAGTTACGAGCGGGTCCGCCGGCGGGATTGCGCTCCTGTAACGTCGCAGCTCATGGACGTCGAGGTCGCCTTCACGGGGGTGCCGGTGTCGGAGCTGGCGGCGGGTCGGGACTTCTTCGGGCGCCTCATCGGCCGTGCCGCCGACATCGTCGTCAACGAGGACGAGGTGATGTGGCGCCTGGCCGAGTCGGCATGGCTGTACATCGTGGTCGACACCGAGCGGGCCGGCCACGGTCTCGCCGCCCTCTCCGTCAGCGATCTCGACGCCACCATGGCCGAGCTCAGTCGCCGGCGCATCAGCCCCGCTGCCGTCGAGGACATTGAGGGAAGCGGGCGGAAGGCAACCGTGCTCGACCCCGACGGGAACACGGTGGCGATCATCGAGGTGCTCGGCTAGCGGCGCATCAGGTCGAGCGGGCCGCTCATGCAGCGTGCGACTGGTTCATCCAGGTCTCGTACATCTCGGCGTAGTGCCCGCCGAGTGCGACCAGCTCGTCGTGCGATCCCACCTCGAGAAGGCGGCCGTCACCCACCACCACGATGCGGTCGGCCCGCATGGCGGTCGACAGCCGGTGCGCGATGAGCACGGCGGTCCGGCCCTCCAGCAGCACGTCCAGCGCCGCCTCCACCATGGTCTCGGACTTGAGGTCGAGGTTCGAGGTTGCCTCGTCGAGCACGAGCACGCGGGGCTCGGCCATGAAGGCCCGGCCGAGGGCGATCAGCTGGCGCTCGCCCGAGGACAACGACTGCCCCCGCTCGTGGACCGGCGTGTCGAGGCCGTAGGGCAGCCGGTGCACGAGCTCGCCCAGCCCGACCTGGTGCACGGCCTCCCACACCTCGTCGTCGGGCGCGCCCGGCCGAGCGAACGCGATGTTGTCCCGGATCGTCCCGGCGAACAGGAACGGCTCCTGGGGCACGACACCGAGCTGACTGCGCAGCGACGCGAGCGTCACACGCTTGAGGTCGTACCCGTCGATGAGGACCCGGCCCCCGGTCGGGTCGTAGAAGCGCGTGACCAGCTTGGCCATGGTCGACTTGCCCGCTCCGGTGGCGCCGACGAAGGCCACCGTCTCGCCGGGCTCAATGGTCAGGTCGACGTCGTGCAGTACCGGTACCGCCGGGTCGTAGCCGAAGGAGACGTGGTCGAAGTGGATCTGGCCCCGGATCTGGGGCAGCTCCACCGCGTCGGGTGCCTCCAGCACCGAGGGCTCGGTCTCGAGCAGGCCGCGCAGCTTGAACACGGAGGCCCGACCCTGCTGGAAGGTGTTGTACTGCTGCACCAGCAGCTGAATGGGCGAGAAGAACCGGTTCACGTAGAGGAAGAAGGCGGTCAGCTGGCCCAGGTTGATCTCCTGCGGGTGGTGCAGGTACATGGAGCCGCCGATACCCAGGATGAGCAACTGGCCGAAGACGCTGATGACCTGTGACCCCGGTCCGTAGACGCCGTTGATGCGTCCCGTGTAGTTGTTGGCGTCCCGGTAGGACCCGACGATGTCGCGGTGGGTCTCGACGTTGTAGCGCTGCCGGTTGTGCGCCGTGACGATGCGCACGCCCTGCAGGCTCTCGGAGAGGTCGGCCAGCACCAGCGCGATGCCGTCGCGCACCTTGTCGTAGCCGCGCTCGGAGGCCCGCTTGAACCAGATCGACATGATGACGAGGGGAGGCAGCACGGCGAAGACGGTGATGGCGGCCAGCTTCGCGTTGGTGGCGAAGAGGAAGACCGTGATCACCACCATGGTGAGCCCCTGAATGGCGAACTGAGCCAGCCCGTCCTGCAGCAGCTGCTGCAGGTTCTCGATGTCGCTCGTCATGCGGCTCATGACGACGCCCGCCTTCTCCTCGGTGAAGAAGTCGAGCGAGAGCCGCTGCAGGTGGCGGAACACTTTGATACGCAGGTCGTTCATGACCCACGAGGCCAGCCGGCCCGTCACCCGTGCCTGCCCCCACTGTGCGCTGCCCGAGACGATGATCGACACCAGGTACAGCACCGCCATGAGCACCACGACGCCGTAGTCGTAGTGGGGCGGCGTCAGACCGTGGTTGATGGCGTAGGAGACCAGGCTCGGGCCGAGCTGGGTGAACAAGGCGATCATCCCCACCAAGAACCCGGCGAGCACGCACATGCCCGGATACTCCATGAGCAGAGTGGTGAGCGTCAGCTTCTTCGACTCGTGCTCCGTCGGCAGCTGGGTGAAGACGGCGTCCGGCTCGCCGCGCTCGGGCTCCTCCGCGAGGAGCAGGTCGACACCGGCCTGCAGCTCGTGCGGGATCCCTCCGAAGGGCAGACCCGCCTGGGCCGAGCCCGGGGCCCCTCCGCCGCCCATCGGCGGCCCGACGCCTCCTCCGCCGAACATCAGACCGCACCCCCCTCGGGCTCGAGGACGTCGTCGTCCAACCCCAGGTCCTCCATGCCGGCGGCAGCCTCCGCGGCGAGGACCTCCTCGCTGGCCGCCTGGGCCAACACCTCGGAGTACAGCGGCGTCGAGGCCAGGAGCTCCGCGTGCGTCCCGTCGGCCACGATGCGACCACCGTCGAGCAGTACCACCCGGTCGGCCAGGCTGATGGTCGAGAGCCGGTGGGCGATGATGAGCGTGGTGCGCCCCTCCATCAGGACGCGCAGCGAGGAGTGGATGCGCTGTTCCACCTTGACGTCGATGGCGCTTGTGGCGTCGTCGAGGATCAGGATGGGCGGGTTGACCAGCAGGGCGCGGGCGATGGCGATGCGCTGGCGTTGCCCGCCCGAGAGCGTGTAGCCCCGCTCACCCACCACGGTGTCGTACCCGTCGGCCAGTCGATTGATGAAGCCGGTGGCACCGGCCGCCTCGGCTGCGGCCATGACCTCCTCCAACGAGGCGTCCGGTCGACCGTAGGCAATGTTGTCCCGGATCGACACGGAGAAGAGGAAGGGTTCGTCGAGGACGACGCCGATGTTGGCCCGCAGGCTGGTGAGGGTGAGGTCACGCACGTCGTGCCCGTCGACCCGCACGGTGCCACCGGTGGCGTCGTAGAAGCGCGCCAGCACACGGGCCACGGTGGACTTGCCGCTGCCGGTGCGCCCGACCAGGGCGATGGTTTCGCCCGGGCGCAGGTGCAGATTCAGGTGGCGCAGGATCTCACGCGGTCCGTTGTCCCCGCCCGCCTTCGAGAGCAGGCTGTCGTCGGCGTAGGCGAAGCTGACGTCGTCGAACTCGACGTCACCCTGGCAGTCGACGAGATCGATGGCGCCGGGCCGGTCGACGATCGTCGGCTTCTCGTCGATGATCTCGTAAATCCGGTCGGCCGAGGCCGAGGCGCGCTGGCCCATCATGATCAGCATCCCGAGCATCATGAAGGGGGCCTGCATCATCACCAGGTAGAGGTTGAACGAGACGATGGACGCCACGGGCAGGTGCTCGTGGATGACCATCCACCCGCCGACCAGGAGCACCAGGACCAGGCCGACCTGGGAGAGGTTCTGCACCAGCGGGGCGAAGCGGGCGCGGAGGTCGGCGTCCTTGATGTAGCCCCACTGGACCCGGTCGGCCGCCTTGGCCAGCTGGCCCAGCTGCTGCTGCTCGGCGGCGAAGCTGCGCACGACACGCACGCCGTTGACGTTCTCGTCCACGACGGTCGCCACCTCGGCCAGCCGGGACTGGATCAGCCACGACACGGGGAAGAGCGACTTCCGCATCTTCATGCCGACGAGATAGATGAACGGCATGGACGCCATCGCCACGAAGGCCAGCGGCACGCTGATGGAGAGCATGAAGCCGAAGGCGACCACAGCGATGGAGCACTGCACGAGGATCATCGGCGCAAACGTCAGGTACATCTGCACCGAACGGATGTCCGAGTTGGCCCGCGAGATCAGCTGCCCCGACTGCACCCGGTCGTAGAAGGGGAAGGACATCCGCGTGAAGTGCTCGTAGAGGATGTTGCGCAGGTCGAACTCAATGGCGTAGGCCACCTTGAAGAGATTGTTGCGCGAGATGTAGCCGAACGCCCCCGTGAACAGCGCCAGGACGGCGATCAACTCCACGTAGTTGTGCAGCGGCTGGGTCTTGAGGATCAGCGCGTTGGTGATGCCGTTCTGGAGGATCTTGGGGATCCACACCTGGATGATCAAGCCCAGGAACGAGAAGATGAGCGCGCTGAACCACTGCACCTTGTGCGCCATGACGATGGGCGTCGCCCGCTTGATCCACGACTTGGAGCGGTCCGGGTCGATGGTGGCCTTGGGCGCGGTGTAGCGGCTCGTGACACCCATCGGCACGTAGGCCGCCAGCGGCAGCCGTGCCGCCTCTTCCGGCGATTCGACCTCGCGTGTGTCCGGCGCCTCGGCGTGACGCCGCTCGAGCCTGTCCTCGGTCTTGCTCATCGTGTCGCACCACTCGGCGTCTTGTCGCTCGTCGCCTCTCCCGTCGTCTGCCGGGGACCCTGGCGGGACTCGGACATCGCCCGGGCCCACAGCTCGAGCGAGCGCAGCGCCATCGCCTCGTCCTTGTCGGGCAGGTGGCCGGCGATGCGACACGAGGTAGTCGTCCACGGCGCGGTCGGCCGCGGCCAGGATGCGGGTGCCCTCTCGGTCAGGCGCAGCGCGACACGGCGGCGGTCGGTGTCCTCCTGCCTGCGGTCGACGAGGCCCCGGGCGACCAGGCCATCGATCAGGGCCGTGATGGAAGGCCGCCGCACAGCCAGCCGGTCGGCCAGGCCCGAAGCTGCCGCGGCGCCCTCGGCCAGGATGCCCAGCACCCGGTACTGGGGCAAGGTCAGGTCCACCTGGGCCAGGGCCACCTCGACCCGCTTGGACAGCCAGGCCGCGACGCGGCCGTAGGTCCCGACCGGGGGCGGGTCGCCAGTCGGCCCCGTCGGGCGTCGGCTCCGGCCTTGGCGTGGTGCCGCGCAGCCGAGGGGGGAGGTCACGGACACTTCGACCATCATACAGTTAGATACCCTAACTACGTGTCAGCGGCCCGGGTCCTCGCCGGCGGACCCCGGGCGCCGGCGCATGGCTCTGGGACGTGCCCGCGTGGCCGAGCGTCGCTGTACTTCGACGCCCCATTCGGGGTCGAGCTGGCGCAGGAACAGGTCGCAGCGCTGCTCCTCGTCGACCTCGCCGATGGCGGCGGCGGCCCGGCGCGAGGGCGTCGAGCGACCGCAGGAAGCCCCGGTTCGGACTCGTGTCGCCAGCGCACGTAGCCCGAGCCGCGCCAGCCGGCGGCCCGCAGGGCGTCGAGCCCGCGGTGGTAGCCGACCCGGGCGAAGGCGTAGCGGTCGATGGGGTCGATCGGCCAGCTCGGCCAGGTCGGCCCAGGCCTGCAGGCAGCGCGGGTCCCGGGCCGCCACGGCCGCCACCGCCGCTCGCGCGGTCCGGCGGGAGGGACTGGGCCGCCGTCGAGTGCGGCGGCCAGCTCCGGGTGCGAGCGGGTCCAGGACGGTGTCGGGGCTCCCGGAGGTGAATGGACGCAGTGTTCGGGGGTCATCGGGCCATGTTACGAGCGCTCACGGGCGCTCAATCGAGAACGGTCGGCGGCGACGTCGCCCGGCGCGCGGAATGTCTGCCCGCCGAGAGCCCGGCGGTACTGTTCGCGCCGTGCTGACGCCCGATCCCAGGCCGACGTCGTTCGACACCATCCCGGGTTGCGAGGCCGCGAGCCCGAGGCGCTGCGAGCTGGCCGACGAGCTGCGCCGCCTGATCCGCCTGTCGGTCAGCACGGCGCCGCCCGCCGGCGAGACCGCCCGACTGACGGCGCAGCTGGCCGCCGTCGGCGGACGAGCTCGAGGCGCATGTGCCCGAGATCCCGTTGCCCCGGTTCATGGCGCCGGACCCCGAGGGCCCGCCCAAGGACGTGCCGCTCGGCGGCGCCATGCCCTACGACGTCGTCGTCGGCCCGTTCAATCCGATGGCATTGCCGGTGGTGCTCGACTTCGAGCCGCCGAAGGCGCTCGGGCCGGGCCGTGTTCGACGTCGCCTACGAGGGCGCTCCCGGGTGCGTGCACGGGGCCGTGCTGGCCGCGGCCTTCGACATCATCCTCACCGCGGCCAACGCCATCGAGGGCTCGGTGGGTCCGACCGTGCGCCTGGCCCTGCGCTACCTGCGGCCCACGCTGACCGATGAAGAGGCGGTCTTCGAGGGGTGGGTGACCGAGGTGACCGACCGCCGCGTCTTCAGCAAGGGGCGGATCGTCCAGGGAGGGATCGTCACGGTCGAGGCCGAGGGCGAGTTCGCCATCTTCAACCAGGACGGGGTGAAGCGGATGGCGTCGAGCCGTCGCCGTCGTTCGATGCCGGTGTGCGCTCGTCCGCCGGAGGGGGCGGCGCCGAGGGCGGCAACGCGGTCCCGACGGGGGAGTAGCGGGGCGAATCGGTGGCGCGGCAGTCGTTGCAGCCATCCCGGGACCCGGCCGACTACGCCTACGTGCACCGGCTGCGCACGCGCTTCGCCGAGACCGACGCCATGGGCGTCATCCACCATGCGGCGTACCTGCCCTACCTCGAGGAGGCGCGGGTGGAGTATCTCCGGGCGATCGGACACCCCTACGACTCGGTGCGGGCCGGGGACGGTGCCGGCGAGGGTGACGCCGGCGGTCGGGAGTTCGCCGTGCTCGAGGTCTCCGTGCAGTACCGCCGGCCGTTGCGCTTCGACGACGAGGTCGACGTCTCGCTGACGGTCGGTGCCGTCACCGGGCACCACGTTCCAGATCGTGTACCTGCTGGCCGTGGGCGGCGAGGCGCGGGCGACCGCGGTGACCGTGCACGGGTGCGTCGACCGCCGCGGCAGGCCGGCGCGGCTGCCGTCGTGGGTCGGCGCCGAGGTGGGGGCGTAGCCGCCGTCGACATCAGGTGGTCCGCACGAGGCCGGTGTCGCCTGTCGAGGGTGCCCGCCGGGAGCACCGGGGCGCAGTCAGAGAGCCGAGACGATGCCGGAGAACGTGGTGGTCATGGCCGTCTTCGCCGCATCGGGATCCTCGGCGCGAGCCACCACCATGCCGGCTTGCATGATCGCTCCGAGAAGCAGGTGCGCCAGCGGCTCCACGGACTCGGCGGAGATGTCCCCCTGCTCCGCCGCGGCGGTGAGGACGACCTTCAGGGCACCGAATGCGTAGCGCTCGTCGAGCTCGTGCCAGGTGTCCCAACCGAGCACGGTGGGTCCGTCGAGCATCACGATGCGCTGCACCTCGGGATTGCGGCACTGGTCGAGGAAGGCGTCGAACCCGAGTTCGAGCTGTTGGCGCGGGTCTGCTCCCGCCGGCGGCGACGGTGAGCACCCGCGCCGTGAGGTCGTCCTCGACCGCCTCGAACATGGCCTGGAAGAGAGCGGTCTTGGTCGAGAAGTGGTGGTAGAGGGCGCCCCGGCTGACGGACGCCTCGCCGAGGATCTCCTCGGTCGAGGTGGCGGCGAAGCCCTTCTCGGCGAAGAGGCGTCTCGCGGTCGAGATCAGCCGCCCGCGGGTCGCCTCGGTGCGTTCCGCCTGCGTGGGCAGCGGTGAATGTTACTCGGCCTTTACAAACAGACAGTTGGTATGTACCATGCAGATATGACCAGCCCGACGCAGTACGTCCGTCACATCGAGAGCCATCGGCGACCGTGCTGCCCCGCAGGACCATCGGCCTGAGCCGAGGCGAGGTCGCGTACGTCGACCACGGCGACGGGAGGGCGTTGGCAGCCGCCGTCTTCGTCCACGGCGTCCTCGTCAACGCCGACCTGTGGCGCAACGCGATGTGGGACGTGGCCGACCTGCGCCGCTGCATCGCTCCCGATCTGCCGGCCCACGGCGCCACCCCGGCAGGAGACGCCGATGCGGATCTCTCCCTCCACGGCCTCGCCGCCATGCTCGATGAGCTGTGCCAGCGCCTCGGACTCGAACAGGTCGACGTCGTCGCCAACGACACCGGTGGCGCGGTGGCCCAGGTGTTCGCCGCCAACTTCCCGCGGCCGGATCCGTACGCTGACGCTCACCAACTGCGACGTCCACGACAACTTCCCGCCGGATGTCTTCAAGCCGTTCGTCGAGCTGGCCAAGTCGGGCGATTTCGGCCCGATGGTCGCGGCCATGGCCGGCGACCTGGAACTGGCCCGCTCGGAGGTCGGGTTCGCGCAGGGATACGCGCACCCCGACCAGCTCTCCGACGAGCTCCTCAGGAGCTATCTCGGCCCGTTCGTCGTGGACCAGGGCAAGGGCCTCGAACGCTTCCTCACGGCGTCCTCGGCGTCCGAGCTGATGGCGGTCGAGCCGCTGCTCGCCGAGCTGCACGCGCCGGCGCAGGTGGCCTGGGGCACCGGCGACATCTTCTTCGAGCCCTCCTGGGCCGAGCGACTGGCCGCCATGATCCCCGGCGTCGAGCGCGTCACCCTCGTTCCCGACGCCATGCTCTTCTGGCCCGACGAGAGGGCGGCCGACCTCGTCTCCCTGCTCCGTGACTTCTGGGAGGCGCACGCCTGATCCGCCGCTGGGTCCCGGTGCGTGCCCCCGCAACCGGCCCGGGTACCGTGCTGTCGGTGACGGGTAGCGAGCGGATCGCACAGCTGCGGAGCGCACGGGACCTGATGGACCTGCGTTTCGCGGACCCGCTCGATCTGGACCAGATGGCGGCGCACGCCGGTTTCTCCAAGTTCCATTTCGCCCGCGCCTTCAAGGATGCCTATGGCGAGACTCCAGCGAACTACCTCACTCTCCGTCGGGTGGAGCGGGCCAAGGACCTCTTGCGCTCCGCCAACCTGACGGTGACCGAGGTGTGCATGCTGGTCGGGTTCTCCAGCCTGGGCTCGTTCAGCTCGCGCTTCTCCGAGCTGGTGGGCATGCCACCGAGCGTCTTCCAGCGCGCGTCGGTGGCTCGTGGTGGCCCGCCACCGATCCCGGGATGCTTCGTCATGGACTGGGCGAGGCCCCGGCCCGCACCGGGCGCGACGAAAAGAGAGCAATCCGGGAGAAGCCTGAGCGAGGCGGCTCGTCGTACCCTGTGGCGAGCACCACCGACGGTACTCGTCGGCGCATCCTCCCCGGGGCGACGCACTCGGAGAACAAGGAGTCGGGAACCATGATCAGCCATCTCTCGCACACGTCCGTCTTCGTTCTGGACCAGGACTCGGCCAAGGCCTTCTACACCGAGAAGCTCGGATTCGAGGTGCGCTACGACATCACCATGGGCGAGGAGTTCGAAGGTGCCGGGCGGCGGCTTCCGCTGGCTGACCGTGGGAGCCAGGGACCAACCCGACCTGCAGCTGGTCTTGTCCTCGTGCGACATGGGTCGTTCACCGGAAGCCGCCGAGCAGCTGCGCGCCCTGGTAGCGGGCGGCGTTTGGGTGTCGGAGTCCTGGCCACCGACGACTGCCGTCGCACCTACAACGAGCTCAAAGCCAAGGGCGTCACCTTCCTGGCCGAGCCCACCGAGCGGCCCTACGGGATTGAGGCGACGATGCGTGACGACTCGGGCAACCTGCATCAGCCTGACCCAACCCCTCGCGTTCGATCCCGGGGCCATGTCGAACCCCTGAGCGCCGCCGGTGCCACCGCCGCGCCGGCGCCAACGACCGCGTCCCACTGTCCCGGCCGGACGAGTGGGCACGGCCGCGTCCGGGGTGGTCGGGGTCTTGACACGGCCGGCACATTCATATAACCATATGGTTATGCCAACGACGGCGACCGCATTCTTGACCGATGGCGAGCTGGACCGGGCCTTTGGCGCGCTGGCCGACCCGACCCGGCGGGCGATTCTGGCCCGGTTGACCCGAGGGGACGCCGGCGTGCTCGACGTGGCCGGCCCCTTCCCCATGAGCCAGCCCGCCATCACCAAGCATCTCCGGGTGCTCGAGGAGGCGGGTCTCATCTCACGGCACCGCCAGGCCCGTCTGCGCATGTGCCACCTCGAACCGCAGCGGCTCAAGCAGCTCTCTGACTGGGTCGGCTCCTACCGCGAGTTCTGGGAGGAGAGCTTCGAACGCCTCGACGAACTGCTCGAGGAGTTGCGGGACGGCGGCGAGGCAGCGCACCACGCGCAGGCGGGTACCGAAGGAAACCAGACAGAAAGAGGAGAAGGAACGTGACCATGACCAACATCCGGACCGAGATCATCGACACCTGCCGGCGAGCCTGTCATTGAGGTTCGTCGGTTCTTGAAGGCGCCACCGGCCCTCGTGTACCGCGCCTGCACCGAAGGCGAGTACCTGCGTCGCTGGTGGGGGCCCAGGCGTCTGGAGGTGTCCGAGTGCGACATCGACCTTCGGGTGGGCGGCACGTGGCGGATCGTGCACCGCGCTCCGGACGGCACCGAGTTCGCGTTCCACGGCGAGTTCCTCGAGCTCGACCCTCCGTACCGTCGTGTCTGGACGTTCGTCTACGAGGGTTCTCCCGAGCACGAGGCGGTCGAGACGCTGGTGCTGGAGGAGGCCGAAGGCGGGACGATGGTCACGTCGACCACGCGGCATGACTCCATTGAAGCCCGCGACATGGCATATCGCCAGCGGCATGGAGGAGGGGATCGTCGACTCCTACGACCGGCTCGACGAGTTGATGGCTGCGCTGCAGGTGCCAGGGCAGGACTCGTGACCACGACCACCACGCAGGAGAACCTCGACATCTACGGGTCGAAGGACATTCCCTGGAGTGTGCCGCTGGAGCAGCTCGAGGCCGGGTTGGCCGAACGCTTCTGGCTGGCCACCGTCCGTCCCGACGGGCGCCCACATCTCGCCGGCGTGGGAACGCGCTGGCTCGACGGCACGCTCTATTTCGTCAGTGGTGCAGCGACCCGCAAGAGCAGGAACCTCGAGGGCCGCGCCCACTGCGTGATGGCGGCCCAGCTGCCCGAACTCGACCTCACCATTGAGGGGCGGGCCTTGCGGGTCCAGGACCACGTCGTCGTGGAGCGGTTGGCCAACTGTATGCCGCCACCGGATGGCCGGCCCGTGCCCGTGGTGGAGTGATTGAGGCCGACTACAGCGCCCCGAGTGCCGGGAGGCCCCCTTGGGACCTGTGGGTGTTGCGGCCCACGGCGGCCGTCGGTGTGGGGGCTGCCGGTGCGATGCGGTGGTGCTTCTCGTAATGCGTCCGCCCTGGCGACGCTAGGCCGGGTGACCGGGATCGAGCGGGGGGGCGCCACGGTAGGTGAGGAGTCCCGAATGGCCGCCGGCGACTGAGCGCACGCCCCGGATCAAGAAGGCCACGTGGTCGCCGACCGAGAAGTGACCGAGGATCCTGCCCTCCATGCTGACGGCCGAGTCCACCAGCAGAGGCGCGCCGGTGGAACCCAGCCTCCAGTCGACCGAGGAGAACTTGTCGACCAGGTCCCCGGTCTCCTCGCCGAAGAGCCGGGCCAGGTCCACCTGGTGCCCGCCGAGGAGATGGAGGCCCATGGCCGACGAGCGCTCGGCGACCGACAGCGTGTGGTTCCGCTTCGAGATGCACACGAGGAAGTTCGGGGGGTCGATGCTGCACTGGGTCACGAAACCAGCCAGACATCCGCTCATGTCGGCATCGGGGGAGCGGACCGTCACGACATAGAAGGGGTAATCGATCAGATCGAAGAAGGCGGCGAGAGCCTCAGGCCCGCTGCTCATCTGGGGGTGTGCCCGATCTGCAGTGCCGAAACCCACCCCTTGTCCTCCACACCTCAAACCGAGCACCGAGTCCGTACGCACGTCCGAGGGGTGCGCAGCGCGGGCGCAAGCACAACACTGTCAGGCACTCGGCGGCACCCCGTTGTGGATTCCACTACCCGCCCCGTGGGTAGGCAAAACTCGTGTGCATGAAGTCCGCGACACAGCAGGCTGGAACCGGGGACCCGCCGTGGTGACTTCAGGGGCCGTGGGGATCCCCATCGAAGGGGCACCGCCGGGATTCGACATCAAGAGAGGTGGGCTCGGCTCTGCCGCCCAGGCCCTGGCGCTGGCCACCCTGTGCGCCGTGCTCTTCCTGACCTTCCTGGACAACACGGTCGTCAGCGTCGGGCTCGCCAACGTCCAGAGCGACCTGCACGCGGGCGTCACCTCGCTGCAGTGGGTGGTCAACGGCTACGCGCTCACGTTCGCCAGCTTCATGCTGGCGGCCGGGATGCTGGGCGACATCCTCGGGCGCAAGCGGATCATGCTCGCCGGCGTCGCCATCTTCTGCGCCGGCTCGGTGGTGGCCGCCATGGCGGGCAACGTCGACTGGCTCATCGCCGGGCGGGTCATCATGGGCATCGGAGCCGCCGCCAGCGAACCGGGCACCTTGTCCATCATCCGGCACGTCTACCCCGACCGGGAGACCCGGGCCGATGCACTGGGTATCTGGGCGGCCGTTTCCGGCCTCGCCCTCGCCCTCGGGCCTGTCATCGGAGGCGCCCTCGTCGGATTCTCCAGCTGGCGCGCCATCTTCTGGTTCAACCTGGGCTTCGGTGTCGTGGCGTTCGTGCTGGCCGCCGTCGCGGTCCCCGAGACGTCGGACCGCCAGGGCCGCAGCATCGACGTCGTCGGGTTCGTCTTTGGCGCCGCCTTCTTGGCTTGCCTGTCGGTGGCCGTGATTCAGGGGGAGGACTCCGGCTACACCTCGACGGGGATCGTCGTCGCTCTTCGTTCTGAGCGCCCTCTCGGGCATCGCGTTCGTCGTCGCCGAGCGGAGGGTGAAGAGCCCCATGCTCGACCTGACGATGTTCCGCCGGCCGCCGTTCGCCGGCTCCAACTTCGTAGCTTTCGTCGCCTACTTCGGCACGTTCTCCATCTTCTTCTTCACTGCGCTGTACCTGCAGGTCGTCGTCAACGCATCCGCCTACCAGACCGCCATCGACTTCCTCCCGATGGCAGCCGGCCTCATCATCGCGTCGGCCCTGACCGGACCCCTGGTGGCGCGGATCGGGCCGCGCTGGCCGATGACGATCGGCTGTCTGTTGGCGGGCGGAGGGATCCTGATCGCGAGCGCCGTGCTCGGGCCAACAGTCGGATTCGGAACGCTCGGCTGGGTGCTCCCCATCGCCGGTATCGGCATCGGCATGTTGCTGGTGCCAGTGACCTCGGTTCCCTTGACGGTCGTGCCCCCGGAGCGCTCGGGCATGGCGGCCTCTGCCACGAACACCAGCCGCGAGATGGGCGCCGTGTTCGGCGTGGCCATCCTGGGCGCCATCGTCAACGCCAAGCTCACCGGTGACCTGGCCGCCAAGCTCAAGGCCATCGGGATCCCGCCGAACTTCCAGAGCCTGGTCGAGCATGCCATTCAGACCGGCGGTACCGCGAGCGGTGGACAGGCGAGCAGTGCCGAACACTCGAAGAACGCCGCCATCGCCCGCATCGCCTCCAAGGTGGTCAACGCCGCGTACAACGCATTCGGATCAGGGTTGCACGAGGCACTCGTTCTTTCGGGCTCTCTCATCCTGGTCGGCGCCGTGGTGGCGGCCTTGACCATCCACCGGGTTTCGGGCGAGACGTTCGACGTCTAGCCGGGTGCCGGCCATCCGTCAGTCGGCCCTCCTGCGACTCTCGAGGAGCGGACGCAGCTCCTCGAGCAGGTCCCGCACAATGTCGTGCTGGACGCGCAGGAACGCCAGTGCCTCGTCAGCCTGCTGACGCAGGGCGGCGACTTCGGTTTCGGTCCGTGTCGCCAGCTGCTCCAGGCCGTCGAGGCGGGACAGGATCCGGCTGAGCTCCCCCTCCACCGCGTCGAACCGCCGGTCAGTTGCACCGGCAACCAGCCTTCGTGCCGGCGCGGCCACAGTCGAGCGGATTGAGGCGGGGCCTTCCGTCACGGCGACACTCGGGCGACGGTGGCAGTCATCAGGATCCGGAGCCGAACCGGTCGCGGTACCACCTGACGGTGTCGGCCAACCCCTCGTCGAATTCGGTAGAGGCCTGGAAACCGAACAGCTGGTGCGCACGTGAGGTGTCGAGCCGTCGGCTCGGCTGACCGTTCGGCTTCGATGTGTCCCACGCGATGGCACCGTTGTATCCGACGACATGGGCGACCTTTTCGGCGAGACCGCGAATTGAGATCTCCGACCCCGACCCGACATTCACCGGATCGCCGCCGTCGTATTGCTCCAGGGCGAGACGGAACGCCTTCGCGGCGTCGCGCACGTGGATGAACTCGCGCGTCGCGCTGCCGTCGCCCCACAAGAGCACCTCCGGGGCCCCGGCCTCGTGCGCATCGACGAATCGCCGGATCATGGCCGGGATCACGTGGCTCGACGTGAGGTCGAAGTTGTCTCCCGGTCCGTAGAGATTCACGACCAGGAGGTAGACGGCGTTGAGCCCGTACTGCTCTCGGTACGCCTGGCCCTGGACGAGCAGCATCTTCTTGGCGAGCCCGTACGGGGCGTTGGTTTCTTCGGGGTAGCCGCCCCAGAGGTCCTCTTCTCGAAAGGGGATGCTCGTGTACTTCGGGTAGGCGCACACCGTTCCGGCGACGACGACCTTGTCGACACCGCGGACGCGGCACGCCTCGAGCAGCTCGATACCCATGATCGCGTTCTCGTAGAAGAACCGGCCCGGCTCCGCTCGGTTGGCGCCGATCCCCCCCGTGACAGCGGCAAGATGCACCAACGCGTCGGGCTGGGTGTCGTCCAGAAGCCGGTCGATCTCACCACGAGATCGCAGGTCGTAGTCGGCGCTCCCGACGCTGGCGACCTTGGCCTGCGCGCCTTCGAGCTCACGCACGACGTTCTGACCGAGGAACCCGGTGCCCCCGGTCACCAGCACCCTTGCTCCCGCGATGTCCACTATGCGGCGCTTTCCGTCTGCGAGGGCACCTCGAGGACGATGGCACCTTCGGGCATGATCCGCACGCTGTCGTAGTGGAACCCGGGTCCCCACTGGCGAGGGTAGACGGCGCGTGTGTCGGCGAGCCAGGCACCCCACCACGAGAACGTAGAGTTCGCAGTGATGTGCTCGTCGCATGTCGCCATGAGGAACAGATCCTCGAAATCCATGTTGTGCTCCATGAAGTAGCAGTCACCAGGGAGGTTCCGGCCACACCATTCGATGTCGTCAGAGAAGACCAGATAGGGCCCCTTCGTGAGTTCCATGGCCTCCGCGTAGTACGCAAGGGGGAGTGGAGGGAACAGAGTGGAGTGCTCCAGGTAATCGCCTCTGCGTACGTGGACAGAGGTCCTATGAGGCAGAGCGATCACTGCGTCGAAACGGTGGGCAAGGCGATCCCACACGTCGGGACGGGGACGGAAGTACGAGCGCACCTCCTGCTCGACGCCGTCCAGGTATTTGAGGTCCTGGAGGAAATCGAGCCCGAGGTCGTGGGACGGCGCGGCGTCGAGATCGGGGAAGAACTCATCGGGTATGGCGAAGTAGGGCCGGTAACGCCAGAACGGGAATCCGACGGTGTCACCAGACTGACGCGCGATGCCGATGGTGGATGCAATCTGCCACAATTGGTTCCCGAGTCGGCCCTGTCGACCGAGCTGGCGATATGTCATCATGTCGGTGATCTGGCTAGGAATGCACCTTGAGCCGCCACCTCTTCACAATCCCGCATTATTACACCTACGCACCGGCCTCTGACCTTGGTTCGGAGTGTGAACCTCGCGAGGTGCGGTCGAGGGTCGTCGCCCGGTCGATCGCCGCGATTCATGAGACTTTTGGACGCTCGCTGAGCGTCTTTCCCGGCCACCGTTCCCCCGACGTGCTGGGCAACGTCGTCGACATCATCGTGGTGACGACCCGAAACGACCACCTTCTGTCCGACATCGGCGAGAGCGCAAAGCTGGTACAGCATGTCGTAGTCGACGATGAACCGATGAATCTCGGGTTCGCAGCACACCGGATCCTGGCCGATCACCTGGGCCAGTACGACCGCTACGGCTACCTGGAAGACGACCTCATCATGCACGATCCACTTCTGTTCGCGAAACAGGACTGGTTCACCGCTACCTTCGGGTCCGGGGCGCACCTCGCGCCGACGCGCTACGAGGCAAGCGGTGGCCTGAAGGTGCACCCTGACGGTCCGCTGCCTAAGGTCGCGCTGGCGGGCCTGCGGCAACCCCCCGGCCCGTATCGGATCGAGGGCAACTGGTTCGGTCTCGCTCTCGCATTCGAGCGACCGTCAAACCCGCACTCGGGATGCTTCTTCGTCGACGACGCAGGGTTGGAACGCTTGTGCGCCCACCCGCTCTTTGGCGTGCCACATGCATCCATCGAGCGCACCTTGGAGACGGCTGCCAGCGGTCCGCTGTGCGAGACGTTCTGCGTGTACAAGGCGACTCCCTCCTGCTCCGACTTCCTCGAGGTGGAACATCAGGGCAGTCGCTATCTGGGGGAATGGGGGACCCCTGACCCGCGCCATGTCCTCGAGGCGGTACGGGTGGCGGCGGAAGTCCGGGCCGACGAAGCGGAAGTCCGTGCCGACGACGCACAGAGCAGATCCGACCAAGCGGAGGTCCGCGCGGAAGCAGCGGAGGCGCGCGCCGGCAGCGTAGAGCACGAGCTCTTTGACATCCGCGCCTCCAGATCGTGGCGCCTCACCGCTCCTCTGCGGCGATTGGGCGATTTTGCTCGCCGTCGTCGCTAGCCGGCGCCAGCCAAGGTGGTCAGGCGAAGCGGCGTGCCACTGCCTCGGCCTGGGCGCGATAACCGCCACCGAACAGCACGACGTGGACCAGGAGCGGATACAGCTGGAACAGAGGGACGCGCTCTTCCCAACCCGAGTTCAAGGGCTGCACCTCCCCGTAGGCGCGCAGGAAACGATCCGGTACCGGACCGAACAGTGCGAGCATTGCGAGATCTTCTTCGGGGTGGCCACCGTGTACCGATGGATCGATGAGCCACGACCTGCCGTCGGAACCGAAGAGCACATTGCCCCACCAAAGGTCCCCGTGCAGGAGAGCCGGGCCACCGGGCGGGAGCACCTCGGCGAGGCGGGAGACAACGGCGGTCACTGCGTCCTCGAGCCCGCAGCGGGCCGCCAGTTCGCTGAGCCGGCTGCCGTAGAAGCTGGCGCAATCTGACGAAGGCGAGGGATCGACGCGGCAGGACCCGATCCACGACGAACCCCCGCCCCAAGACGGGAACGCGGCTCGGTGCAACGCGGCGAGCGCACGACCGAGTGACTCATCGTGGCCGGCGGTGCGTGCCATTTGGTCGACCGCGGCCGTGACGAGAAGATCGTCTTCTGCCATCACGACATCGGGTACGGGCGGAGCGCCCGGAACTCCGCGCAACAGCCTGAGCCCCTCCGCTTCGTCGAGCGAGCCTGGACCCGGCTTCGCCACAAGCGTCCGGTCTCCGGCCTTCAGCATCCAGGCAGCGCCACCGAGGGGTGTTGGCGGCTCAGTCGGACCGACCACACGGGTGACGCGCGTCAACCAATCAGCAGGCGATTCCACAGGATGCCTCTTCGATCCGGGCGAACAGGTCGCCGAGCTCGGTGTGGAGGCTGGGCCCAGCATGTTCGATCAAAGGCCGACTGCCGCTTTCGGCGTGCGCACCGTCCCGATGGTCTGCTGACGCCGCTTCCATATCCTGACCTTTCTGTCCTCTTGCATGCCACTGGTCGCAGGCTGCGGCGGGGCGAGCCCTCACGGCGATCCGTGGGGTGTCCTCACGATGGAGCATCATTGCTCCGTGATCGGATCGGGACCCGCCGGCCTCGTGCTCACTCCAGGCGCCAGCGCCCGACGGGACCAATCCGGCCTCCTCGCCATAGACGCCACGGTGTCACAGCTCGACATCGTGGTCGAGCGAGTCGAGTTCCCCTCCCAGGCCGCAGGGAAACGCCGGCCCGATCCACCGGGGGTCTGCATCGACACGGTCCGCAACGCCACGTCGGAGCTGGCGCACCGGCTCGGCGTCCCGATCAGCAGGGTGGCCATCGGTGGCCGCTCCATGGGCGGCCGGATGTGCTCCATGGCCGCAGCCGGAGGTCTGGACGTGGCCGCACTGGTGCTGGTCAGCTACCCGTTGCATCCTCCTGGACGGCCGGACCGACTCCGGACCGCCCACTTCCCCGACCTGCACTTGCCGTGTCTGTTCGTCTCCGGTCGGCGTGACCCCTTCGGCACTCCGGCCGAGCTCGAGAAGGAAACCGCCGCCATCCCGGGAGCCGTCACACTGGAATTCGTGGACGGGGACCACTCGCTGCGGACGCGGGAGTCCGAGGTGGCCGACATCGTCGCCCACTGGTTGGCTGCCGGGCGGATCCGAAGACGGTGACAGGTCTGTGATGGATTCCCAATCGTTCGTGGGCCAGCAAAGGGAGCGTGGATCGTCGATCGCAGGGGCACTCTCACCGCGAACGAGCAGGATCTCCCTCATCCGCGGCCGTCCACGGCAGGACGGCCGATAGGAGTGCCGTGATTCGACTGGTGGCCACGGATCTCGACGGCACCTTTTGGAACCTCGATCTCGGCCTCCCGCCGGCGCATCTCGCTGCTGCCAGGGAACTGATCGACGCTGGGGTGACGGTGCTTGCCGCCACGTCCCGGCGTCCCCGGGTCGTACGTCGACAGCTCGATGATGCCGGTCTTGTGCTCCCGGCCGTGCTCATCGACGGGGCGCTCGGCGTGGATTTTCGATCGGGCGAGCGCTTCCACCAGGCGTGCTTCGATCCTGAAATAGCTCTCAGAACCCTGGCGACCTTCCGGACTCATGGACTCGATCCCTGCCTCTACGTCGAGCATCCCGAGATCGACATCGTCGTGTCCGAATGCCCATCCACCTGTACCGGTCATCTCACGTACTTGGGGCCGGTGGCCGCCGTTGGCGACCTCGAAACCACGGCGGCGACAACCGACGTCTATGCCTTCTCGGTCCTTGGCTTGGGTCATGACCGTCTCGGGACAGTCGCCCAGGCGCTGGCCGGCGCGGACGGATCGAGTGTGGTGCTGTATCCGGAGCCGGATTACGGCCAGTTCGGTCCCATCGTGAATGCGCCGGGGATTTCCAAGTGGAGCGGTGTCGACGCCTACTGCCGCCGGCACGACATCAGGTCAGAAGACGTGCTCGCCGTTGGCGATGGTCTGAATGATCTTCCAATGCTGCGACAGGCGGGTATG
This sequence comes from uncultured Acidimicrobiaceae bacterium, assembly GCA_963787525.1. Classification (GTDB taxonomy): domain Bacteria; phylum Actinomycetota; class Acidimicrobiia; order Acidimicrobiales; family RAAP-2; genus Bog-473. The sequence continues at coordinate 434,572 of CAWBDK010000003.1, forward strand.
GCGGTGGGTGTCCGTGGTGGAGTCCGAGAGGTGATTGCGGTGTCCGAGCATCTCATCGATCCTCCTGCGGAGAACGGTTGGGTTGGCATCGTCGACCTCGTTGAGGCATCGATGTCGGACTGAGGTCGCTCGGTCACCCGAGTCGCCGCGATGACGTCGCGATGACATGAACTCCGACGGGTCGGAGCGCAGTCCGCAGACCGGCCACTCGAGAGGAGCGGGTGTCTCTAGGTGACGGTGACGGTGGCGGGGGTACTCGTCGCAGTCCCGCCACCATTGGAAAACACTGCCCGGACCTCCCAGCCGTTCTCGAAGGCGGAGAGCGCCCCGGTGGTGAGGCTGGTCGCCGTCGCCCCCGCCGCCCCGACCCAGGTGCTGCCGCCGTTGACCGATACCTGCCACTGCACGGTCGGCGTCGGGGTGCCGCTCGCGCCCGCAGTGAAGGTAAGGGTTCCACCCGAGGCCACTGACTGGCTGATCGGTTCGGTCGTCACTTGGGGAGGGATGTCGGGCAGGACGGTGATGGTGGCCGCGTTCGTGGTCGCGTTCCCGCCACCGTTCGTGAACACCGCCCGGACCTGCCAACCGTTCTCGAAGGCGGTGAGCGCCCCGGTGGTGAGGCTGGCCGCCGTCGCCCCAGCCGCGTTGATCCAGGTGCTGCCGCCGTTGACCGATACCTGCCATTGCACGCTCGGCGTCGGGTTGCCACTCGCACTCGCAGAGAAGGTCAACGGGTCGCCCGAGTACACCGCCTGGCTGGTCGGTTCCGTCGTGACCTGCGGAGCGACGTCGGGCAGGACGGTGATGGTGGCGGGAGTCGTGGTCGCCGACCCGACATAGTTGGTGAAGACCGCCCGGACCTCCCAGCCGTTCTCGAAGGCGGTGAGTGGCCCCGAGGTGATGCTGGTCGTCGTCGGACCCCCGGCGTTGACCCAGGTGTTGCCGCCGTCGACGGATACCTGCCACTGCACGGTCGGCGTGACGATGTTGGCGTTAGCCGAGAAGGACAACGTGGCGCCCGAGTACACCGACTGGCTGGTCGGGTCGGTGCTGATGGTGGGTGCTTCATCAGGCTGGAAGACGTCCTGGCCGAAGGGAGTCAGCCCGGGCGCGGCCGCGAATCCAAGGTGGCCGAGGCCGTCGGTGCCACCGGTGGTGAGTCCCAGCAGATCCTCATAGCTGCGCAGCGCCGAGTAGTGGTTGTAGGAGCCCGTCGTGTCGACGGTCCCGGGCACGATGTACTCGGAGTTGAGCAGGAGGGCCCCGATCCTTCCGCCGCCCGGGTCGGCGCCGGGGGTGGTCGGTGCTGCGCCCAACAGGGGGCTTTGCCCGGGGTAGGCCCAGTTCGGTCCGGGCTGCTCGTTGCAGCACGCCGTCGTGTCGGTCAGCGCGCCTTCGTCGAAGGTCAAGACCACCAGCATCTGACCGGACTTGTACGACGGAGAGGCCGTGATGAGCGGCATGTAGTGCTGGAGCCAAATGTCCGCAGAGCTGAGGCCGCCGGCGTGGCCGCCGTTCAGGTTGGTTCCCGTGCAGGGGTCGTCATGCCCGTCGTCACAGAGGTTCGGGGTGACGAAGCTGAACTTGGGAGTCGTCGCCTCGCTGGACAGGTCATTGGCCAAATGGCCGGTGAACGTGTCGGGAAGTTGAGTGCCATTGAACGTGCTGGGCGTGCCCACGGCCGCCGTCCCGAGCGGGACCACGTTGGCGTCACATTCTGCGGTGTTGTCGATGATGGAGTGGAAGTACATGAATGGGTTGTGCCGTGTGGCGTACTGGTCGGTCGCCTGGGCCACCACGGCGCCATCCGTCCCACCCACGGTCGGGTGCGCACAATCGGTGCCGCCGAGCGGATCGGTGGTCCCCCCGTCCCGCGCAGGATTGTTGCCCATGTCCTCGGCGTACTCCCTCCAGGTGGCCACGTGCGTGACGGGGTTGGGAGGGGAGACCGCGTCGAGCTGGTCGGCGATGGTCGGCGCCCCGTTGCTGGTCTCGGTCGGCGCCGGGAACACGCAGCCGTTGCCGTCGACTTGCCCGGGGTACGTCGAGCTGTTCGGGTCGTCGGTCCCAGGCGTGACGTTGACGTACTCGCCAAGGTCGCAGTCCGAGTCGGTCAATGGTGTCGGAGCCTGGCCGGAGATCTGCGCGATGTAGTTATCGAGGCTGACGTGTCCGATGGCGTAGTAGTTCTCGAGCAGCTCACCCTCGGGCACAAGCGTGTTGTTGAGGTAGGTCGCCTCCGAACCGGGCCCGAACGCCGTGGTTTCGTCCTCGTTCTCAAGGTCGATCACCATGATGTTGTTGATCGATCCTGGTGGGAGCGCGGCTCGCACGACCGCGCCTTGGGCTACTGCGCCCCCAGGGAATTGGCCGAGAACTGCAGCCATGAGCACCACGACGACCGTGACGGCACCTCCCGTCACTCCTCGTAGCAGGCGTCTCATCGTTGACCTCCAGATTCCAATTCGCAGCACTCGTCGTCGGACATCGAGCGCTTCGAATGAGAAGATCATCAACTTGGGGGTGGCCACAAGCGCCTTTCTCGGTATGACACCTATGCTTTGCGGGCATGAACGTCCAGCAGCTGCGCTACCTGGTCGCTGTCAGCGATTACGGTTCTGTGAGCGCCGCGGCGCGATCTCTGCTCGTCACCCAGCCGGTCATCTCTCGCTCGGTCCGCGCCTTTGAAGTCGAACACGGCATGACGGTGTTCCACCTCGCGGGCACGCGCCTTGTCCCCACTGAGCCAGGCAGGGCCGTCGTGGATTCGGCGCGTAAGGCCCTCGCGGCCATCGATGCCGTGGGACAGACGGCGCGGGCGGCAGGAGGCCAAGCCGAAATTGTCATCGTGGCCACTCCAACGAATGGGTTGCTCCTCGCGACGGCATTGAGCGAGCTCGGTCACAGCGAACCCAGCCTCGAAATCAGACTGTCGCGGGCCAGCGACAACGATGACGTGCTCCGCAAGGTGCAAAATGGGGAGGCGGAGATCGGTTTCGGTGAGATGACCTCATCGGTAAGTGATGGCCAACTGACCTCGAGGCCGATCGGCGAGGTGGAGGTCGTGTTGGTATCCCCGCTTGGCTCGGACCTCCCCGCCGCGGTGTCGTGGGATGACGTGGTGTCGCAACCCCTCATCGTGCCGCCGGCCGGCTCGGGACGGCGTCAGCTCATCGATGACATGGCCACCTCGGCATCGGGGACCGTTCCCCAGGCGTCAGTCGTCATCGAAGACAGAGGATCGTGGATCGCCGCCGCGCAGGCCGGAATGGGATCGTTCCTCTCGTATCGCAGTGTTGTCGCCACCCAGGAGAAGATCGAGATCAGGTCCTTCAAGCCAGCCCAGACTGTCATGGTCCGGTTCGTTCATCGAGCCGGGCCAATCTCCGGGGCGGCCGCGCAACTCATAGATCTCGCGCGCGCGGCGTACGCCAGTTCACCGCCAATCGCGGCTGAGTAGCGCGCGCTCACGCGAGCCCATGGCTCGCCACCGTCTTGTCGCTAACGTTCATTTGATCGCCAATGCGGACTGGGAACTCGCAGCCAGTGTGCGTGCACGCATGAAATATGACGGGAGCTTCTGTGAAGATCGACACGATGCTGGCTGGGTTGGAGGACGCTGCCAGCCATGCCCGGCGGCTGGAGGCGCTCGGCGTGGACGGTGCCTTCACCTTCGAGGGGCCCCATGACGTGTTCACGCCGCTGATCCTGGCCGCCGCGCAACCACGACTCTGGAGCTCGCCACCAACGTGGCCATCGCTTTCCCGCGCAACCCCGTGCAGCTGGCGCACCAGGCCTACGACCTCCAGCTCCTGACCCAGGGGCGGTTCAGCCTGGGCCTCGGTTCCCAGATCAGGGCTCAGGTGGAGAAGCGGTATGGCTCCTCGTTCGATCGCCCCATCGCCCGCATGCGCGAGATGGTCGGGGCGCTCCGCGCCATCTTCGCCACCTGGGAGACCGGTGAGCGGCTGGACTTCCGTGGCGAGTTCTGGTCGCACACCCTGATGCCTCCGATGTTCAACCCCGGACCCAATCCCTACGGCCCGCCACCCATCGCCCTTGGAGGACTCGGACCCCAGATGGTCCGACTGGCGTCCGAGGTGGCCGACGGGTTGTTGGTGATGCCGTTCAACACGGCCACTCACTTCGCTTCACACACCCTTCCCGCCATTTACGAAGGACTCGCCCGCGGCGGCCGGGATCGATCGTCGCTCATCGTCAGCGGCGAGGTCATTGTCTGCTGTGGGCGAACCGAGGACGAGATGGAGACCGCCCGGGCGGCCGGTCGGTGGCTGCTGTCCTTCTATGCCTCCACCCCTGCGTACCGCCCCGTGCTCGAGTCCGAGGGATGGGAGGATCTCCAACCGGAACTCAACGAACTCTCCAAGTCGGGGCGATGGGAAGAGATGCCCGGTCTGATCGATGACGGCATGCTCGCCGCCTTGGCGGCGGTGGGCTCACCCAAAGAGGTGGCCGTCGACATCGCCAACCGATTTGTGGAACACGTCGACCGCACGAGCTTCTACACCCCCTACCTCATCAGCGAGGAGACCCTCGGGGAGTTGGTGGCCGAGCTCGCGTCGGTAGTCCCTGATTCGCTCTGATCCATCTTGGGTCCTCCTCCGATGAGGTCTGCGAACGACAGGTGGTTGGTCGGCGTAGCCATGTATTCGCCCGCCCCTGGCCAAACTGGGTTGCTCTCAGCCTCCGGTGAGGTAAATGGCCCCTCGGTATGCTGGTCGAAGAGGTCCAATGTAGGACGGGGGAATACGGGTGGGACGTAGGAACCGGATTGCGACGTTTCTGGTGGCGCCATTGGCCGCCGCCTCCATGTGCCTGGCCCTGAGCCCGGCCGTTGCCAATGCCTCGGCAACGGCTGCAGCAACGAGTTCATCCGGCGCGGCCTCGACGCTGCAGGGCAACGGGTCGGTCGACGAGGCCTGGCTCACCGGGGCCAACCCCGGAGACCAGATCACGCTTATGCAACAGAACTCGGTGGTAGCGGTCAGCGGCAATCCGGCCGCCGCCGATTCTCTCGGCTCGCTGATCATTCGCAACCTGACCCCAGGGGCTGGCTACTACTGGATGGACACCACCACGGATCAGCAGACCACGCCGTTTTCGGTGCTGGCCCCGGGGCAGAACCCCGCTGTCGACTCGGCCCTCTACACCAACCAGTCGATGCAGCAGGGGCTGAACTACATCACCATGCGCGACGGTATCCAACTCGCCGCCACGGTCCGGTTTCCGTATGGCGAGACTTGCACGGCCGCCGATCCGTGTCCCACGGTCATCGAATACTCCGGGTACAACGTCGCCGGACCAACCGATCCGATCCCCTCCTACATCGCACAGGCGTTCGGAACGACGTGCGGCGACTGCGGTGACCCGAACCTTCTGCCCGACAGCGCCACCGCTGTCGGATCGGTGTTGGCACGGACGGTCGGGTTCGCAACGGTGAGCCTGCAGATGAGGGGTACGGGTTGCTCGGGCGGCGCATTCGACCTCTTTGGCTACCCGTCGGACTACGACGCGTACGACGCAATCGAGATCGTGGCCCACCAGTCCTGGGTGGCTCACCACAAGGTGGGAATGGTTGGCATCAGCTATTCGGGTCTGTCCCAGCTGCCCGCGGCGGGCACAGACCCCCCCGACCTGGCCGCCATCGCTCCCATGAGCCCGACCGACGATCTGTTCTCCACCGGGTATCCCGGCGGGATCTACAACGATGGCTTCGCCGCCAGTTGGGTCGACGAGCGGATCGACGACGCCATGGCGGCCGCCGGATACAGCAATGGTCACCTGGTCCCGCTGGCGACCACCCCAGTGGCCAGCGTCGGCCAGCCCTGGACCTACTACGAGATCGATGCGGAGTTGACGAACAGTGGGGGAACCTCGTCCACCTGTCTGAACAATCAGGCCCTCCACAACCAGGCCGAGGGTCTCGAGAGCCTCGTTGGGCCGCAGATCGTCGCGCCTGGAACCGGATCGGGCCGCGATCCATCACTGTTCGACCGACGTTCCATGGTCGACTGGGCCTCGTCTATCAAGGTTCCCGTCTTCCTTTCCGGAGCCCTCCAGGACGAGCAGACCGGCCCCCAATGGACAGCACTCATCGACGCCTTCCCCAAAACGACTCCGCTGTACGTCAACATGGTCAACGGCAACCACATCGATTCCACCGACCCGCAGACCATCTCCCGCTGGCTGGAGTTCCTCGACCTCTACGTAGCGGACGAAGTCCCGACGCAACCGAATGCGCTCGGATCAGCCTTCCTCGACGAATTCGCCAGCGTTGCATCGGGCATCTCCGGCACAGCGCCACTCCCCTCCGTCCGATTCACTCAGGCGCCTGACCTCGCGACGGCGCTGGCGGACTTCGCGGCCAATACACCCTTGGTCCAGGTGCTCTTCGACAACGGCGCCGGCAGCGCCGGACCGGGGCACATTGAGTCGAACTATTCGGCGGGGTTCTCGAGCTGGCCGCCCGCGGGGCAGATCTCGACCCTCTACTTCGGTGCCAACGGTTTGCTGCGGAACGCGGACCCCTTCGTTCATTCGGACACGAGCTTCACCCTCGATCCGTCGGCGAGGCCCGCCACCAGTCTTCCGCCCAGCGGTAACGCGTGGTCGGCCGATCCGGCCTGGGACTGGACGCCGGTTCCCACTGCCGACGGCGTGGCCTTCCAGACCCCTCCGTTCCAGGCGGACACCACCATCGTCGGACCGGCCACCCTCGATCTCTGGGTCCGCTCGGCCACACCGGTGGAGGACTACCAGGCCACCATCACCGAGGTCCGGCCGACCGCTGATCAGGAGGAATACGTGACCTCTGGGTTCCTTCGCAGCTCCAACCAGGTTGACAATCCCGACTCCACCGCGCTCTTCACGGACCCGACGTACCTCGGCGGGCAGACCCGCAACCTCTCGCCGACGGGGTATTCGCTCGTGAAGATTCCGATAGACCCGATCGCCCACACCTTCCGTGCGGGGACGGCGCTCCGAGTTGTCGTTTCGGCGCCTGGTGGTGACCGACCGATCTGGGAGTTCGACACGATCGACAACGGCCAGCAGGCGACCATCGGTCTCGGGAGCTGGACCCCCTCGGCGCTCGTGGTCAACGAGGTGCGTGGTGTAACCCCCACGGCCACGCTGCCCGACTGCAACTCGCTGAGGGGTGAGCCCTGCCGGGCTTACACGCCCCTGCCCGGAGCTCCCGTGGTCACGACGCAGCCGATGAGCCAGTCGGTGGCGCCAGGTGGAACCGCCACCTTCACTGCGGCCGCCAGCGGCACCCCGACGCCGGCGGTGCAGTGGGAGGTATCGATCGACCACGGCAGCACGTGGATCGACGTCCCGGGATTGACGTCGACGACCCTGAGCGGAAAGCCGACGGCGTTTGTGAACGGCTGGCAGTTCCGGGCGGTCTTTACCAACGATGAGGGGGCGACCGCGACCACCGCGGCCACCCTCAGCGTTACTTAGGTGAGCTCGCTGCGATGCAGACCAACCACGTTGTCCGCCGTTGAGGACACCTGCGTGAGCGAAAGGTCGACGGCAACGGGACGCGCCTCGGTCTCCGGGGACGTGCTCCCCGTGCCCAGCTGACCCGATGCATTGCTTCCCCACGACCAAAGTTTCCCCGATCCGTCGATGGCGTAGGACGAGTAGCCGCCGGAGTCGACCAGCGCGAACCGGACGCCCGAGGGGAGTGCGATCTGCACCGGGACCGGGGAGTTCTGCGTACTGCCGTTCCCGAGTTGCCCATAGGAGCCGTTTCCCCATGCCCACAGCGACCCGTTAGCCAGGAGGGCGAGGGTCTGTCCGTTATTGAAATTGCTCCCCCCCTGTGACACCTGAACGATCGGGGCGGGAACGTTCACTCGGACGGGAAGCGCACTGTTGGTCGTGGTCCCGTTACCAAGCTGTCCCGCCGCGTTGTAGCCCCAGTTGTAGTACGAGCCGTTCTCCATGAGGGCGCCCGAACCCTGCCAGGACGACTGGAGGGACTTGACCGTTCCAGCCGGCAGGCCCACCACTCGAGTGGGCGTAGTGGCGTTGACAAAGGAGCCATTGCCGAGCTGACCGCTCTGGCCTTGCCCGCAGGCGTAGACGGTGCCATGGGAGTAGAAGAGATTGTGCCTCGCCGCTCCCGTGGCCAACGTCACGTCGGTGAGAGGGAGCCGCGTCGGGCGCAGGAAGGGCTCCGTGCCTGGGAGGCAGAGTTCGTGTCCCGTGTTGACACCCCAGCCCCACACGTCTCCAAGCGAGTCGATCGCCAGCCCTCCGTCGAAGGGCATTGGGTTCGGTAGCGACTTGATCGTCACTCCGGCCGGGAAGTCCACCTGGACAGCGTCCTGTGACGCTTTCACTCTCGTCCCGTTACCCAACTCGCCGTTGCGACCCGCACCCCACGCGTAGACGGCACCGGTTGAGGTGAGGGCGTAGCCGTCGGAGTTCGAGCTGGCAACCTCGACGACTGTACCCGAAATGCCATCGACGGGCGTCGGCGTGTCGTGTTGGAGCGCGGCCACCTTTCCTTTGCTTCCGACGTCACCGAATGTGTACACCGTGGTCGATGTGGCGTTCTGACCCACAGTCGTGCTCGAGGCGGTCGGGCTGCCACCGCCGCAGGCCGCCAGGGTGGCGAGAGCCACGATTGTGATCGCGATGGCAAATGCTCCCTCGCGTGCGAGTCATGATGTACCCCTTCGAGATGTTGTGCGTCCGATAGTGGCTCGGACATGTACGGAGACTGTGATCGACCCGGAAGGGATGTGTGATCCGAGTTACAGGGCCACGAGCCAGACTAGGGGTGTGGTGTCGGGTGCAGCGGGGCACTCGACAACCGAAAAATTCTATCGCTCGCTGACCGGCGGGCTCGATGCCGGACTCGGGCTTCACTATGCCGGACTCGGGCTTCACTATGAAGGAGCGCTCATTCCGAGCGCTCCTTCACCGAACCCTCACAGGATCCAAACAACCAGGTGACGCCCGTCTGGTCGAATGACGGTGGACGTGAGGAGCAAGTTGATGCGTAATCCGGCGACGCCGAACCCCGTCTCGATGAGGTGGAAGAGCACGACCCGTCGGCGAGGAGTCTTGGTCATGGGTTGCACCCTGATCGCGGTCGCGTGCGCTGTTCCGGCGACGACGAGTGCCAGCCCGCCAACCTCTGGAACGAGCAGGTCGTCGAACCCCTACGCAGTACCGGCCGTGCGCGATCAGTTGACGAGCAACACGTCGTCTCCCGTATCTCATGACAACGAGGTCATGGGACTCGCATCCCAGTCCGGTCGCCTTTTCGCAGCGACTGATCAGTGGGAGTACGGCGGACCCTCGGCTCACGGCCAGATCCTGGTGAAGAACTCGAGCAATGGTCCGTGGAAGGTCTTCCAGCAGACTCGGTCGCTCCGAGTCCAGGCGATCGACTCGTTCTCGATTCCCAACGATCAAGGGCTAGGGCCCGGACATTCGTTACTCATCACCCAAGCCATCGTCGGAGGCCGGTCGGTGATTGAGTGGCTCCTCGACGGCTCGAGCTCGTTCACAGCCGCCAATTCCTACGCGCTGGCGACTGGCGCCGATGTCCGTTCTTTCGGTGCTCACGAAGCCGGAGGGGTGTGGTCCGTCTACGCCGGCGTAAATCCGACTGGGATCCTCGAGGGTACGTGGTCCAAGGCGAAGCACACCCTGGTTTTCGACCCGACGCCCGAGCTGAGCACAGCTGCGCCAGTTGGGCCGGGTTTGCAGACCCAAAAGGTCACGGCCTTTGCCGATTGCGGAGGCGCTGAGTACGTCACTATCGACACGAAGCTCTTTCGTCGCAACGACGGCGCGTTGCCTCCAGGCGCGGCCCGCTGGGTTCTCGCCTACCAGGAGCCTCCAGTGGGGCCGCGCAACAGCGGCCTGCGTGGCCTGTCATGCGTCGCCCATGACGGGTCGCCCGCACTCCTCGTCTCGACCGAGGGCACCGGTGACGTCTACCGACTCGACAACCTTCCTCGTGGCCAGCTTGACGGCCCCGGAACGGCGGTCCCCGGGAACGGGGTCGCGGGACTTGTCCCCACGCTGGAGTTTTCGCCGGTTCCCGCTATCCGCGCCATGCTGGCCGCTCAGGGTACGGCGATCCCGGCGACCGGTTCGCACTCGGTACGCTACGTCATCGCTGCTTACAACAACTTCGAGACGCTCAAAGTCGGCGGTGTGGAGCATCAGCTCTTCGGCCTTGAATGGAGTTTCGCCGGGTCGTGCCCGTCTACCTGGATCTGTGCTCCGGATCACTACAACGCGGAGGCGTGTTTCGCGGTGAGAACCGCTGAGGGCTCGTCAACACCGACCTATGCGTTGAGATGCCTCAGCGGCCCACAATTCACACCAAAGAGCACCCAGACCTCTCCTGTGCGTCAAGGCCAGGCTTTTGTCTCTATCCGGACGATCATGCCGTCACCGTTCGGTGACCGCCGGATCTATTACGGGGGTTACGACTGCGACTTCCAACCAGCCGATGGGTCGGCGTGGGTCGGGTCCTCATCACGACGCGCAGTCGCCTGACCTGCTCTCATCCTTCCTTCACCCGCTTGGGCATGTTGAAAGGAGTGCTGCCACCCACTTCACCCGGCCGCGGTGGTCCTTCCTTTGATCCGGAACGGGACGCCGTTGGGGCGCACGCGAATTGCTCGCCCGGACGATCATCGATTTTCATGTTCGGCGATCGCGCTGTCGATAGACGGCGACGTACTCGTCGACCATGCGGTCGCTGTTGAATCGTTGGACGGCCACGGCTCGGATTGCCCGGCGGTCGAGTTGGCCGACACTCCCGATTGCTTCCACCGCCGATGTCATGTCAGCCACTATTGAACCCGTCGTGCCGTCAGTGATGATTTCGGACATGGAACCTCGGTCGAAGGCGATCACCGGGGTGCCGCAGGCCATAGCTTCGACAACCGAGAGTCCGAAGGGCTCGTCGAAGTCAATCAAATGAAGGAGAGCCATGGCTCCGCCCAGGAATGACGAGCGATCCTCGGCTCGGACGGGTCCGATGTATTCCACGCGGTCTCCGTCAATACGTGGCGCGATCTCACGCTTGAAATACAACTCATCCTGGATGATGCCGGCTATGCGGAGGGGTATTCCCGCCTTCTCGGCGGCATCAATCGCGGCGACCAGTCCTTTGTCCCGGTGGATACGTCCGAAGAACGCCAGGTACGAACCTGACGTCGACTTGAGGGTGAAACTGCCTGTCTCGATGCCATGATGGATCGTGGCTAGGTACTCGAGCGAAGGATGCCTGTCGGCATTACTGATCGCCACGTAGAACGTCGTGTGGTTGTATTTCGCGAATACCGGCACAATTTGTGGCGATGAGAACCCATGAATTGTCGTGATGACCGGCGTCGAGACCAACCCTGCGTAGGTAAGCGGCAGAAAGTCGAAGTTGTTGTGGATTATGTCGAACTCGGATGCCCGTTCGAATACCTCCGATATATGGAGGCATTCGGCAACCTTCGGATCGATGTTCGGATCTTCGGACCATCCTCGGGGGATCACGCTGCTCAATGCGGCAGAGGTTTCCGAGTCTCCCGTGGCGAAGAGCGTCACGTCGTGTCCCCTGGAAACAAGGCCTTCGGTCAACAGCGACGCAAAGAGCTCCCACGGTCCGTAGTGGCGCGGCGGGACGCGCCATGAAATCGGTGCCAGGACCGCTATGCGCACCGTGCTTTCAACGCCCCAGACCGAGGTGGTGCGCTTTGTTCTCTCGTTCCTCTCGCTTCTCCTTCTTCGCTTCCCTCTTCTCCTTGAGGGACTTGCCAGGTTTCTTTCCCGACGGCTTCTGCGGGGATCTGTCAGGCACGAGCTACTCCAGTCATTCGTGGCGATACTGATTCAATCGGGATGGATGTGAGAGATTCGAGAAGCTCCTCCAGAGAAACGGTCGCCACGCCGATGGCAGAGTCGCCCATCCCGTAAGGCAGGACCAGGGTGCCCGCATGGAGGAGGGCGCCGCAGGAGTAGACGACATTTGGCACGTAGCCGTCCTGCTCATCGGGGGCTGGGCTGAGCAGCGGCTCATGGAGCTGGCCAATGACATGAGTGGGGTCATCGAGCTCGAGCAGGATGGCCCCGATGCTGTAGGTGCGCATGGGGCCGACGCCGTGAGTCAGCACCAACCAGCCTGCTTTGGTCTCGATCGGCGATCCGCAGTTGCCGAGTTGAACGACTTCCCATGACCTCGTCGGTGTTTGGCAAGTGAGTCCATCTTCCCAGCGACATGGATTCTCCGAGTACGCGATGGTGTTGGACTCTCGGTCACTTCGGGAGAGAGCGGCGAAGCGGCCGCCGATCCGGCGAGGAAAGAGAGCAAGACCCTTGTTGGCAGCCGCTGCTCCCACCATCGGCGAGGAGGTGAAGCTCAAGAAGTCTCTCGTTTCTAGCAGTTGCTGGCCGATGTCGGTGCCGTTGTAGGCCGTGTACGAAGCGAAGTAGGTCACGCTGCCTTCCTCGTCGACGAATCGCACGAACCGGGCATCTTCCATGCCCTTGGACTCTGCACTCATTGCCGGCAGAAGCACGTGCTCACTGAGAGGTGTGTCGTCCTCGAATCGAATGTTGTAGCTCCGCTCGGCGATTCTGCGCATGAGGCTGACGGTCCTCTTTGCCTGTTTGCGCGTGGACGCGTGGTCCTCGAGGAGTCTGAGACGTCGCTCCATCTCTTCTTCCGTGAACTTCGGTCCGAGGTGACCCAGGACATAGTCGGCGTCATCTCCACCGCGATGGAGTCGACGAAGTTCTCCTTTGAATACTTCGGCCTCGAGCATCGGCATGTCTCGACGCCCGGTGGATGCAAAGGTCGGAATGGGGTCAAAGTTCACGTCGCCCGAAAAGGCGATAGTCCCCGTCCGGAAGCCGATTGATGAGCTGTGTCCCTCCCCAATTGCCCGGACGCTCATGACGAACCGCAGATCACCGGGGCTGACGCCGGTCTGATCGGGGTGCATCACCATGCTCGGATTGCAGAGTGCAGCACCCTCGATGGCGTACTCACTCGTGAAGGTCGCACCAAGCAGCAAACGGCGGGTTGGAGACAATTGGAGATCTGGGTCGAGGCGATCGGAGAGCTCGTCAGCGTGCCGTAGAAATGTTGCGGTCAGGTCGCGATGTCGACCCTCGAAGCGTGCGCATACGTCGTCGTAGCTTTGCTGAACCTCGTCGTCTGACAGTGCCAGAACGCGGTGCAAGACAGCAGAGGACCGCGACTCTTGTTGGTCGAAGCCTTCGTGCCCCGGTACGAACAAGCGGGTCACCACGCGCGATGTGTCCGTCTCGATATGGACCGAGCTGCGACGGGCCAGGCGCGATGCTTGTCCAATCATTGCAAGACGCTCACACGTGATCGTACGTGCTGCAATGTGGCAAGGAGGGCAAGCGTCGACTCGGTGCCCTGGTTGAGATTGGTACCGTCCCTTTCCAGGCCATCAAAAGCTCCGCCTGTGTCGGGGTCCCACATGAGGACTCCACTGTCATTGTCACCAAGAAACCAATCTGCGGCGGCCGTGATCCCGTCGGCCCACCGTGGATTGCCGTCAACGGACCCGGCGCGAGCACAGGCATCGGCGAGGGCCGCCACCTCAATGGGCTGTTGGTCGAATCCCGGACCTTCGTCTTCGGGACTACTCCCACCAACCGGGGTGACGGAGAGATGGCCGTGTCGGGTCTCGCGGTCGAGCAGCCATTCCAAGAGCTCTATTCCGTGCCGCATGAGAGCGGGACGCTCGAGCGCAGAGCCGGCCGCGATCATCGCTTCTGTGAGCGTGGCGTTCGCGTAGGTGAGGCGTTGCTCTGGCCATGGCCACCCAGGGTGTTGGCCGGGTCCGGTCACTGCATCAGCCGCGTCGGACAGAAGGGCCCGTGCAGACATATCGTAGGGATCCACGCTCAGCACCTCGGCTGCGCCCAGCGCCGCGAATGCCATGGCCCTGGGCCACGGTGAGCGCTGCCTCATCGCCCGTTGGAGCCCTTTCGTGGCCAAGTGGCGAATCAGGTGGTCGTCGCTGTGCGAGGCGGCCGTACCCAATCCCCAGATGCTTCTTCCCCAGCAGTCGTCGAGAGCGGGGGAGTCTTCCCACGCACCATTTCGGTTCATTCGATTTCGGCACCTGCCCTGCGAGTCCAAGGCGTCCTGTAGGAACCTCAAGCTGAGCATCGCAAGGTTGCGCACTGCCGGCGCGCGACCTCGTTCCCGAGCGGCAACGACAAGCACGCGGGCCATATCGTCACTGCAGTAGCCGTGCTCGGGTCTGGGCTCGGTAAAGAGTGCGTGCTCGAAGGTGCCGTGCTGGTCGGTCATGTGGATCAGATGGCCGAAGTCCGGCTCGGGAGCTTCTGGCGTCGAGCTCACACCAATGCAGGTCGTTCAGCTACGAGGCGATTGGCCAGTCGCAGGTACTGGCCTGCGACCACTGACCATCCGAGGCTCGGGGCAAGCCGTGAGGCCTCCGCGGCCATTCTTGCGGCTAGCTCGGGTCTGGTAAGGACCCTCCGCAGCGCGACCGCCATCGCATCGGGGTCATCATGGTCAACGACCAGTCCGGCGCCGCTCGAGAGCAACTCAACCGCGTGTGGAAAGGCCGTCGCTACCACGGGCCGTCCGGCCGCAATCGCGTCAACGAGGACGCCCGACGTCACCTGGTCCTTGGAGTCATAGGGCAGGACGACCACCTTGCTGGACTGAATCAATGCCGTGAGCGACGCCACGTCGCGATAGTCGGCATCGAATACGACGGACGAGGAAATCCCGTGGCGCTCAGCCTGTTGAATCCGCGCCCGACGGTACGACTCTCCGTGTGCCGCCAGTACCTTGGGGTGAGTCTGACCGGCCACCAGATAGCGCGGCCGCGTCGGGAGGTCATGCAACGTTCTCATGGCCTCAATGGCACGTTCTATGCCCTTACCCGGCCCGATCAGCCCCCAGGTCAATATCACGGGCCGACTCACCGGGTCGGGCACGACACGTGCATGAGGAATGGCAGCACCGTGGGCGATGGTCACCACCTTGGAAGCATCAACGTCGAAGCCATCGCACAAGCGGGCCCGGGCTGCCTCCGTCATGACCACCACTCGGTCGGCGAGTGATGCGACCTCGTTCAGTACGGACCGCTGATGCGGCGTCGGACTTGCGAGGATGGTGTGGGCGATCACAATGGAAGGGATGTCGAGACCGCCGAGGATCTCGAGCACCTCGTCTCCGTCATGACCTCCGTACAGCCCGTACTCGTGCTGCACCACCGCGACATCGAACTGGTTCAGTACGTCTGAACTCATGATGACAGAGCGTTGTGATCCATTGACCAACTCGCCGGCACAATCTGGTGGCGAGTCCTTTCGGTCGGTGTCCACGACCCGTACGACGCCGACGTGGGTGTCGTGTGCCGCCAATCCGGCCGCCAGCGCAGCGGTGAACGTGGCCAAACCGCAGGCGGTCGGAGGGTATGAGCTGAGAATGCCGAAGGAGCGAGCGCGCTCATCGAGGGCTTCGATGGGTAAATTCGGGACGCGCAAGGGTGCTCCTCAATGAGGCTCGGTCGAGGCGTCGAACCTGCACGGGGCGACGTCGGCCTTCCCGGCCGTCCTGCCCAAGCGAAGCGACTCTCCCAAGGGGACGAGAACACCCACTCTACCGCGGCCACCCGCTATCGGAATCGTCGGTCCAGCGGGAGCCCCCGTCGCCATCAGGCAGCGGCCCGGATCGCGGTGGGCTGCGATCCGGGCCGGCATACGAAATGTCCTTCAAGGGCCATCGATCATGCTCTGCTGAACGTCGACGAGGGCCTGAGGCACATCCTGAGCGCAGAAGTATTTCGTGGAGAAGACAGCCACCAGATACGCCTCGAAGAGTGTCAGGTGGCGATTTTGCAGGGACCGCAAGAGTCGCTGTGCATCCTGGTGCTCGTCGAGGTCTCGACAACTCTGCAATCCGTCGGCCACGACGTGTGCGTCCGAGTCGTCAGAGAAAGCCCCGCTTTTGTGGAGAAGCAAGAGGTAGGCCGCTTGGGGCTGTACCGGCAGATCGGGGTCCTCGTTATAGAGCACCCCCTCGGCCAGAGCTGCTGCCGGATCTCCTTGCGGATTCGCGGGGGTTGACCGTTGGGAAACGCCAACAGGTCGACGTACAGGCGCCGTTGTGCCAGGTTGCCCGATTGTCCGGGAGCTAGACCGTGGTGGACCATCCAGATGAGCCCACCGACTTGGAAGAATTCCTGTCCTCCCGGACCAGGGTCACTTTGGCCCCCGCTCTCAGCTGACGAGAGCCACGCGTGGTCGAGCGGCTTGGTGCACGGGCCGGTCACCGAGCCGCACTGGGCGACGCCGATGCCGTAATGATCGGTTCCCCACAGATTGGCGGAGTAAAAGAGCCAGAGGTTGCCACCCGATTCAAGCATTGACGGACCCTCGACCAGACCTCCCTCCCATGGTTGTGATGCACCGATCAGTCGGTGCGCGGGGCCCACGACCGAGAGGCCGTCTGGAGCCAGCTGCTGGGAGTAGATGGTGGTAGGCAGGCCGCAGCAGTCCCCGTCACTCTTCCATAACAACCACGGCGATCCGTCGGCCGCAATGAAGACGCTCGGATCGATGGCTCCTCCCTGGGCGACGGGGCAGACGAAGGCCGACGTCGAGTCGTCGACGAAAGGACCGGCGGGATTGGTGCTGGTCGCCCTCGAGATGCACATCGCGCTCGACGGTCCGTCCGAGGTGTGGATGCACCCGGGCGATGTTGGCTTGGCCAAGCAGATGAGCGGGATCGTCGCCGGAGTGGAGTAGTACATCACGTAGGTGCCGTTAGGTCGGGCAAACACAGACGGAGCCCACTGGAATCCCGAAACGGTCCACTTCGGCAATTGAGGCAAGGCGTCGCCCAGATAGCGGCCCCGGAAGTCCGAGGCTTGAGCCAGTTCGATCTCCGGGATATGCGCCGCAGGGGCGTATTGAGAGGCCGTCGTGTTCGAGGCGTACAAATACAAGGCGGCGGGCGTCCTCAGCACGAAAGGATCTGCAAAGTCACCGTTGAAGATCGGGGTGTCGTCGCGTAGTCCGCTCAGGACATCGAGTTGCACTCCGTTGGCTTTTGAGGGATTGAAGCTCCGTGGTCCAAGGGTGGGGAGGCGCCCGGTGGGCGGCAGGGGGAGTTGGCCCGCACGGGACTTCGGCTCGATCGTCACCCCAAATTGCTTGTGATTAAGCCCGCGAGAGCTGCAGGCCGTCAGAATGCTTCCTGTGAGAAGAAGCACCAGGACGAGGCCGACGGAGTTCCGCGTCGCCCGCATGGAGATCAGCGTAAAGCGCCGACCCTACGGGCCTGGGGATTTGAGAGGTGGCGCCGCGTCGGGACCACCGTCGTCCAGGACGACCGCGCGCACACAAGAAGCGAGACGCCCGTGGTCAGATATCGCCTTTGAACAGCGAGAACACTCGGATGGGTGAGTGGGCCGCTCCAAACGTTGCGTCGGCGCTTCCTTGGGCCTTCGTCGGAGTCGGCGTGCAGACCGAGCCGGAGCCCGACCCCAAATCAACCTGTCGTCGCTGGAAAGATCAACGAATTCTCTTGGCGGTGTGAGGGAGAAGGTCTCGATGGAGCGTCACCCTGCTCCTTGGGGGATGCTTCGAGCCTCTACTGTGACAAAGACAACGCGGGCCGTCGGCTCGGTGCGGCGTTGACTTCGGCCTCACGCCGCCACAGACTGCTCCGAGGAGGGACGCCACAATGAACGGGATACGCCTCTTGATGTCGCGAATCAGGAAGTTGCAAGTTCGATGGTTGCCGGTTCGACCCGTCGTCCTCCTTTGTGCGATGGCCATCATGGGATCGGTCGCATTGGGCACGACGACCGCAGCGGCGGCACCTTCCGGTCAAACCGTGACTTCGAGCGGCGCATCGTCGACCGACGAAGCTGAGGCGGTGGCGAGCTATCAGGCCCTCCAGCAGAACCTCTACGAGGGGGCATCTCTGTTGTACCAGGGGTTGCCCTCGAATTCGTGTGACCCGTACTCGTGCCTCTGGCCGTTCACGAACGCCTTGGCCGGAACGGAATACCTGAACGCGAGCCCCGGAGGTTCCAGCTACGACTCTGACGTCTCGACGAGACTGTATGGACTCATCTCCTATGCCGACCTCCACGAGAGCAGTCCGAGCGGTGCGAGCCAGCCTGTAGCGCTCCAATCAGCCGTTGCTCCGCCGAAGGGACCTGGGGGCAACACCTACTACGACGACAACGGCTGGTCCGCCCTCGACATGATCGACGCCTATCGCCTCACAGGGGACGGTACGTACCTGATCGTGGCTCAAGACCTCTTCAACTTCGCGGTGACCGGTTGGGACACGAGCCAGACAGACGGCTGTTCGGGCGGGGTGTTCTGGGAGGATGTGTCGGGGAGCCAACGCAACACGACGGCCAACGCCGCCAACGCTGAAGCCGGCTTGCAGCTTTACCAGCTGACCAAGGACGCCACGGACCTGTGGTGGGCGGCAGGGATGTACCAGTGGGTCGACAAGTGTCTCGAGGCCCCCGGCGGTCTCTACTACGACCATGTCAACCCTGGTGGAAGCTTGAATACCACCATCTGGAGCTATAACCAGGGCACGATGGTCGGTGCAGGAGTCCTGCTGTACCAGATCACGGGGAACGCCGGCTATCTGACTGCAGCCGAGGCCACCGCCGGAGCCGCGGTGACCTATTTCGGGACCGGAACGACCCTTCAGAACCAGGGTCCGGCGTTCAACGCCATCTATTTTCGGGACCTGTTGGTGCTGAACCAAGAACAGGCAAACAGTGCCTACGCTTCGGAGGCGCAGTCCTACGCGACCTACATGTGGACCCAGCGCAACGCCGACGGACTCTTCCTGCAGAATGGCAACACCAACGGTGTGAACGGAACGGCGCCAATGGTCGAGATCTACTCGCTTCTCGCGGGGAGCCCTGCCCAGCCGTAACTGGCGCCGCGAAGCCTCAACCTCCGCAACTCGATGTGTCGACACTCGCACCTGGTGGGGACAGGGAGGGAACGGCACTCGACGAACGATTCGGATCGATCAGGCAGTGGCACTTTTTGACGGCGAGGTGTAAGAAGGTCCGCATGGGCTCTCCATGCAGGACCGTCGGGCCACCGATCGCCATCCGTGCCGTATTGGGGGCCGCGCTATCCGCCGCAGTGATCGCCGGAATCCCGTCGTCGGCCTCAGCCCAGTCACCGCAGCCGGCCTTTTACACCTCCCAGGCCCCCGGTGGTGCGTCCACCGCGGGACAACGGGTGATCGCGCTCACCTTCGACGACGGTCCTGGTCCCTACACGCCGCAGGTCCTGTCGGTCCTGCAGCAATACCACGTCCCGGCCACCTTCTTCGAGATCGGCGAAGAAGTTGCGGCCTACCCCCAGTACACAAAGTTGGTGTCTCAGGCGGGGTACCCCGTGGAGGACCACACATGGAGCCATCCCGACCTCACCACCATCCCGGTGTCCCAGTTCTCCACTCAGATCGACCAGACCCAGAACGAGATCCGCTCGATCACCGGCAACAGCCCCACCTGCGTTCGTCCGCCGTATGACTCTTGGAACTCCAGTGTCTTGGACCAGATCGCAGAGCGCGGCCTCACAACCATGAGCTACTCGGTCGACCCGAGGGACTGGGCCCTGCCCGGGGTTGCCGCCATCGTGGCCAACGTCGTCGGAGCCGCGTTCCCGGGCGCCGTCGTCGACATGCACGACGCAGGTGGCAACAGGTCGCAGACTGTCGCCGCCCTTCCACAGATCATCACTCAGCTACGAGCCCGCGGCTACACCTTCGTCTCGATCTGCGGGCAGATGGCCGTGCCCACTGGGCCCGAGACCAGCGCGGTCTCCTCGTTCGGCTCCGCGCCGACACCGGGTCCGCCGACCACCTCCAACGTCCCGTTCGTCGGCGCGGCCCTTTCCGACCCGGGCGGGTACTGGCTGGTGGCGTCGGACGGCGGGATCTTCAGCTTTGGCGACGCCCAGTTCCACGGCTCGACGGGAGGCCAGCCGCTCAACGAACCGATAGTCGGCATGGCGGCGACGCCCGACGGCAATGGGTACTGGCTGGTGGCGTCGGACGGCGGGATCTTCAGCTTTGGCGACGCCCAGTTCCACGGCTCGACGGGAGGCCAGCCGCTCAACGAACCGATAGTCGGCATGGCGGCGACGCCCGACGGCAATGGGTACTGGCTGGTGGCGTCGGACGGCGGGATCTTCAGCTTTGGCGACGCTCGGTTCCACGGCTCAATGGGCGGCCAGCCGCTGAATCAACCCATAGTCAGCATGGCGGCGACGCCCGACGGCAATGGGTACTGGCTGGTGGCGTCGGACGGCGGGATCTTCAGCTTTGGCGACGCTCGGTTCCACGGCTCAATGGGCGGCCAGGCGCTCAACGAACCGATAGTCGGCATGGCGGCCGACGCGGCCACCGGTGGATACTGGCTCTCTGCATCTGACGGCGGGATCTTCAGCTTCGCTGCCTCCTTCTATGGCAGTGGGGCAGGCGGCAACAGTGGCAACTCGTTCTTTGCCATCGCGGCCAACGATGAGGGAGGCGGGTACCTGTTGGCCGCCCAACACCCGGCCTAGCGAGCGACTGGCCCTCCGGAGTTGAAGAATCGAGCGACTGGCCCTCCGGAGTTGAAGAATCGAGCGACTGGCCCTCCGGAGTTGAAGAATCAGTGCCCTTCGCTATCGCCGGAGCTCTTCGCTTTTGCATAGGGGTCGCTGACCGAGCGATCGATGATGGCGGTGACCGGAGCCGCAGTCCAGTCTCGTGGACGACAGCTTCGAGGCGTCGGGGGCCGAAGATCGGCATCCGTTCGAGGCACTCCGGCAATCGCACGGACAAAATGCTCGGCCAGGCCGCCGCCATCGTTGGAGAGCACGATCAGGCCGGATCAGTCAGAGGCGGTCGACGTTGAACGTGGCAACGACCATTCCCTAACTCGATCTAGCCTGGGCTCGATGCCCCAGGAGAGCTCGTTCCTCGACGTGCTGGGAGAGGCCGAGCGTCGCTCCGTCCTCTCCTCCATGCATCGGCGTCGATTTGCTCGCGGCGAGGTCGTCTTTCACGAGGGTGATCCCGGAGACGCCATCCATATCCTCGACCGAGGCCATGTGGCGATTCGGGTCTCCACCCCTATCGGCGAGCTCGTCACCCTGACCGTTCTGAGCCCGGGTGAGGCGTTCGGCGAGGGTGCTCTGCTGTCTCCCGATAGCCGCCGCACCGCCTCAGCCATAGCACTGGAACCCAGCGAGACCCGGGCTCTGGAGGGATCCGCGTTTGAACGCTTGCGCCGTGACAATCCCGATGTCGAGCGGATCCTCACCCAAGTGCTTGCGCGCCAGGTACGCCGCTTGTCACAACATCTGGTCGAGGCGTTATACGTTCCTTCAGAAACTCGGATCCTTCGCCGGCTCGTGGCACTGAGCGAGTCGTACCACGGCGAGGTCGACATCGTGATTCCCGTGACGCAGGACGATGTGGCCTCGATGGCAGGCACCTCACGACCCACTGCCAATCGGGTGCTGAAGGCAGCCGAACAGGAAGGGCTGCTCACCGTGAGCCGCGGGCGTATCAACATCAGGAATCCGCAGGCCCTCGCATCTCGAGCTCGGTGACGGGTGGGCAGGTAGAAACAGGGAAAGGCCGGGAACGGAAGTTCCCGGCCTTTCCTTTGTCTGCCCGTAAAGGCATGGATCTGTTTAGAGATCGGCGATCAGCTTCGGGTCTGTCACGGAGACCTTGCCGGCACTTGCCTTCGCCTCCACCTGGGCCACGTTCACTCCGCCCGAGACATCTTCGCCTTCCTTCTCGCTGACCTCAAGATCCTGCTCTTCTGGACCAATCTTCTCGTTGCTCATTTGTTCATCCCCTTTGTGCTGTTTGACAACCGGATTTCGTATTTCCGGTATAGGTACATGGTAAGAACCGAGGGTGATCTTGTCTGTGCCAGCGCGCACAGATGGACTGTTCGCCCGCTAACACAAGGACGGCGCGCCCCCCTTTCTTGCTGAGCCGACGTGCTCGGGGCACTGCGCTCGCTGGTCACGGTGGAGGGCCGCATCCGAAGGATGCCCCACTGGTATCCCTCACTCTGCGCATCGCCCTGCACCCAAGGCAACCGCCAACCCGCCGGACTCTGTCCAGGGTGACGAATCCGACCGAGGAACCGGACGAGGAGCAACCTGGCCGGCCGGTACCCGTCGGCATCATCCATTGCGTCTTGTCGGTGACCGGGCCCGGAAGGAGCGGAGGTCACGGGTGTCCCCGTTGCATGAGGATGATCAACAAATCATCGCCCGCTGAACGCAGCCAGCACGAAGGAGTGACCTCTCCGGTCGTGGGTTCTGGGTGCAAACACTTCGAACGCTTCCAGTAGCGTCGACAACGATGCTATGGCTGAACTGAATGGAGGTTGAGATGACGGGAACCGGCTCACGTGCGGTGCGCTTCGACCGTTATGGGGATCGGGACGTTCTCTACGTTGCCGACGTCCCAATGCCAAAACCGATGGCAGGTGAGGTCGTGGTGGAGGTGAGGGCGGCAGCCATCAATCCCGGTGAGACGGCCATCCGATCGGGCGCGCTGCGTGATCGATTTCCTGCCACGTTCCCCTCCGGCGAGGGTAGCGACTTCGCCGGGATCGTGTCTGTCGTCGGCGGCGGAGTCGACAACTTCGCTGTCGGCGACGCCGTATTGGGCTTCTCCTTTCGCCGTTCCAGCCACGCCACCCACGTGTCGGTGCCGACGACCCAACTGATCAAGAAGCCCCCGGAGCTCAGCTGGGAGGTCGCCGGGTCTCTCTACGTCGTCGGCTGTACCGCCTACGCCGCCGTGCGTGCCGTCGCTGCCAAGGAGGGGGAGATGATCGCTGTCTCGGCGGCAGCGGGCGGGGTGGGGACCGTCGTGGTCCAACTCTTGGCCCTCCGTGGTTCGCATGTGCTCGGTATTGCCTCGGAGGCGAATGCAGACTGGCTCCGTTCTCACGGTGCCGTCCCCGTGTCGTACGGAGATGGGCTCGCCGATCGTCTGCGGGCAGCAGCGGGCGAGGGTATCGATGGATTCATCGACCTCTTCGGGGCCCAGTACATCGAACTCGCTGTCGATCTCGGTATACCCCGCGACCGTATCGAGACGATCGCTGCGTTCGAGAAAGCCGGGGAGCTCGGAGTGAAGGCCGAAGGCAGCGCGACCGCCTCCACCTCCGAGGTCCTTATTGAGATGGCGTATCTCGTAGCTTCGGGTGCGATCGAAATTCCGATCGCCGCGACCTATCCGCTCGATCGGGTGACCGACGCCTTTGCGGAGCTGGAACATCGCCACACCCGGGGGAAAATAGTGCTTGTCCCCTGATCGCCCACGACAGTGACGATCCACAGCAAGGGGATCAGGGCCGCGCAGGGCGCCCTCGAGACTGCGGTCGGCAAAGCGGAGATACTGGTAGGGCAGATGCATCGCTCACTTCGGAAAGGTGAAATCCGATGACCACGAACGACCACTCGCAGCCGTCCTTCGAGGGAGACATTAGACCGCTGTTCCGGGATAGCGACCGCACGGCCATGCTGCCGCGCGTTCGACCTGTGGTCCTACGCAGACGTGCGCGACCACGGCGCAGCGATCCTTGCCCGCCTGCGGGAGGGGACCATGCCGTGCGACGGGGCTTGGCCCAGCACGCGGGTGGATCTGTTCGCCCACTGGTTGGAGGACGGAGCTCCGGAGTGAGTGGGTGGATCCCCAGTCATGACGCACCTCTGTACATCCTGGCCATGGATCACCGGGCGTCCTTCGCCAAGGACCTCTTCGGTCTCTCCGGTACCGCGGGCCCCGAGGACATGGAGCGCATGCGGGACGCCAAGTCGCTCATCTATGAAGGGTTGCGCCACGTCAGTGTCGAAGGGTCGGGGAGGCTGGGAGTCCTGGTCGACGAGGACTACGGTGCCCCCGTCACCGCGGCAGCCAGAGAGGATGGCGTCGTGTTGGCCATGCCGATTGAGAAGAGCGGCTCCCGGGTGTTCGAGCTCGAGTACGGTGACCGCTTCGCCGAGCACGTGGCCGCCTTTGACCCCGACTTCTTCAAGGTCTTGGTCCGCTACAACCCGGCCGACCCGGTCGAGGTTCGCGATACACAGCGGTCACGCCTCAAGGCCGTGTCCGAGTGGGCGGAACGAGAAGAACGGCGATGGCTCTTCGAGCTCCTCGTCCCTCCGACGGACGCCCAGCTGGCCGCCGTTGGCGGAAACGACGCCTACGACCGCGATGCCCGTCCCGCACTCACCGCCGCCGTAATTGAGGAGCTCCTCTCGGCCGAGGTGCACCCCACCATCTGGAAGCTGGAGGGTTACGAGACGGCCGGCGGCGCCGACACGGTGGTGGCGGTCGTGAACGGCGCGTCAGATCACCCTGCCGTCTGCATCGTCTTGGGCCGAGATGCTCCGCTCCATCGGGTCCAGCGATGGCTCCGGGTCGCCGCCGCCCAGCCTTCCTTCGCCGGGTTTGCCGTCGGGCGAACCATCTGGGAGCAGCCGCTCCGCCGGTTCCTCGCGGAGGAGATCAGTAGTTCCGATGTCGTTGACCAGGTGGCCCATGCGTATCGGCTCCTGATTCACACCTATGCCGAGGGCGGCGACCCTGACGCGTTCACATAAGCGCCACTCGGCTCATCCGAGTGCTCTGGCTTAAGAGCGCTCGACAGGGCCGGACCGGCGTGGACTGAGAGAGGTCAACAGTCTTGGATCGGCACAAGGAATTCGTTCCGTTTGCCGTACGAATTGTCCCAAGAGCACGAGCTCTACGTCGTGACGTTCTTTTATTGCTCCGCCTCGTGGATGTTCCGACAGTAGAGCCGGGCTTGATCGAGGACTGCGATCAAGTCGTCGAGCTGGGTCGCGTCTGCGAAGTTCCCATGCTCAGCGGCGAGGTGCTCCACCCGGTCCAGCCAGTCCAGACACCAGCCGGCGCTTTCGGCGCGGGCGACCCGACGACCCTCGAGGTCGATGTACACCGGACTCGTATGTGCGAAGACCGTCGGACCAAGAACCTCGTTGTGGCGCGACCCACTGGCCAACGCGGCAACCCATCCGGGCTCCGTCAGGTGAATTTCTGCCTCAAGATCAGGCTCTTCTGTCTTGGCTAGTTGACCCTGGGGTCCTATCAGTTTGAGCACCTCAACGCCGGGCCCCTCGACGTGGGCGCGAACCCGCAGGGTCATGCCGCTCGTGGCATCGATGACAGAGCCGGGCCCCTTCTCGTCAACGCTCAGCTCCAGCCATGGGCCATTGGTGGCGAAGGTGCGCCCGGACCGAACCGCGTCTTGCCACGACCCAGCTGACAGCGGCTCGCTCCCGAGATCGGCATAGACACGGCCCCATCCGGGTGGATTTGAAAAGAAGCTCGATCTCGAGTGCGAGAGGAACACGTCTGTGCCGACAGTCGCTGCGAGACGCAAGCCGCAGCTGAGCAGGTGGTGGTACAGGACGGCCGTGCCCTCCGGATCATTGGGTCCGAGCAAATCGACGGAGTCGACGAGACCGAGCGCCGCATCGGCAACCAGTTCGTGCGCTTCGGTCGAATGGGGGGACACGAAGGCATCAGCCGGGGTGCCATCGCTAAGTGGCGAGAGCACAGGGTGGGTGTAGCCGATGGTGGCACCGCGTCCGCGGAGATCCTCGCAGGCGGTGGCATTCGGAGGCCAGTCCTGTGGATGTTCAGAACCCGCGTGCCCCGTCTGGTAGCGCAGCGGCGGCGAGGTGGGTCCGAAGGCATGGAAGTGGCCGAGCAGGTCGTTACGAAACTCCACTCCCCATCGTCCGAGGATGTCGTCGGCCGACCACGGTAGGTCGACGCCGGCGAAATGCTCGAAGGCCTCCCGGTCGTAGATCCGCGCCCCCAGAAGGTTTCCAGCGACCAGGTTCATCACGTGGAGTCCTTCACCCAGCTGTATGCAGGCCGCATCGTGTGGAGTGCACACCAGGTCACCTGAGTAGTTCATGTGCACGTGCAGATCAGCCCCGTACCAACCCTTAGCAGCGCCGTCGTAGCGGCGACTCGGTTCGAGGACTACGACTTTCTCCTCGTCGGCCTCGGGGACGATGGTCGTCGTCACGGTCGTGAACTCCATGCCGCGAGTGCACGAGATTTCGAGCGGCCCCGCAGGTACGTCCAGGACCAGGTCGTTGCCATGGAAGAAGGGTCGCCCGTGATAGTCCCATTTGTGTAGTCGTCCGTCGGGGAACCAACCCTGTCCACGTTCGTCAACCACTGACCAGCGCGAGATGGCGTCAGCGCGAAGGCGAACCCGGGCCCCGGACACCCGCTCACCTACCACAACAGTGCTATTTCCGATCTGAAGCGTTGCCGATTCGTGATCGACCCTTGCTGTGATCAAAGAAACCGCTCGCGCGCGAACTCGGCACAGTTCGTCGCCCACGGTCAGACTGAGATCCTGATTCAAATGGGAATCGATCAAGACACCGACCTCGCTTGACTTCCCCGGCACGAGGAGTGGGAGTGGCCCGGAGCTCAACTCCACGCCAGAGCGATGGATGCGAGCTACGAGCAGCCCACGAGGCGGCGGGTCCGGCACGCATCGTCGTATGGCTTCGAACCAGTCACCGGTCTCACCCACCGATGTCCAGATGCGGCTCAGGTCGAGAAACGGACTGTACTCATCACCACCAAGGTCACCTACCTCGTGTCCCCAGTCCAAAATGGAGGTCGCTTGCAGCCGCCGGTATTCCGCCAGCATCTCCGCTATTGGCGCAGGAGCCAGTGTGGACTCCGGCAGGTCACAGCACATCGCGGAGAGCTTACGGCGTGTGCCTGTTGCCTTGCCCAGACGTCTTACACGACTTAGTACGTGTCGCGTGTCCGGCAGTTACTCGGCGCCTACCACTTTGAAGTCCTGGTTGACGAAGATGTGGAGTGGCCAGTTGACGCCGATGTTGTGGACCTCGTATTCGCCGTTGCTCAGCTTCACAACACGGTCGACGATTCCCCCCGGGTAGGCCGCCAGCGCCGCCTTCGTCGCCTTGTTGGCCGTCGCTCCGCTGACGATCGTCCCTGACCCCTGACTGTAACTGGCGGGGATCTGACCGACCTGCTTTGACGTTTCCGCGGCACCCCTCTGGAAGGGGACCAACGTTGCCGCCGTGGAGGCCTCAGGTTCGCCGCCAGTCGTTTGGACGAGGATCTGCGAGGCCGCAATGGTCGTCGAACTGACGGTCCCCAGTACGAGGACGCGTTGGTCCTTCGCAACGGCGCTCCTGGAGGTCGAGCTCGCCCCCTTCTCGTACTTCGTCGAAGACACCTCGTCCACCGTTACCTCCTGACCCGCTGAGGTGGTAAGGGTGAAGCTCGACTTGGATACGTTTCCGACCGTGCCAATTGTTCCTCCTGGCGCCGGTCCGGATCGTGCATTGGATCCCCCGCCTACGGAGTCACGATGTCCAGCGGAGCTGCTTACGGCCACGGGTTGCGCAGCCGATGCTGAGGACGACGTGCCGACGCCGACGAACAATCCCGTCACCGAACCCGTCAGCGCAGCGGCCGCGATCAAACCGCGCCTCATTTTCGATAATGGTGCTCGCATCCGCGGCCGGCTTCCTTGCTCGGACATGGTCACTGAGATTGGCCAACCGGATGAAGATGTTGGTGGGAGAGGTGATGGAGAAGCTGAGCCCTCCAAACCCTCGACATCCGTTGGTCCTGAGGTTCTGCTCGATTCGGGATCAGAAGGATCGCCTCCGGGTGGCTGGTTGGTTCGTAATCACTCATGACTTCACTCCTCAAACTCAGGGACCCAGAGTGCCAGCCGTTCATGTGAAGCCCCTGGAGGCCGCCTGCGTGACTGCTTCGAATCCTCTTCAACAGATCATCTCGAAGGGGCAGCAGACTCGGACCGGAACTGGTGCCCGATTTAGGACACCTCGCTGAGGAACGAGACGATTAGCGCGTCAATCTGTCCTGGCGAGGGGCTCTCGCCTGGCGTGTCCAGTCCATGTGCTCCCCTCGCGACGAGGTCGAGCTCGGTCGGCACGTGGTCTGCCTCGAGGTGTTGAGCAAGAACCTCCGACTGTGCCGCGGGCACGATGTGGTCAGCCGTGCCTTGCAGGATGAGGAACGGGGGGTCCCCCGGTGCGACATAGGTGATCGGGCTGGCGTCGCGGAGCACGGGCGATGAGCTCGAAGCGGTGCCGAAGACTGTGCGGAAGATCTTGGTGACATAGGCACCCCAGCCCGGAGAGGACAGATCGGCGGGACCGAATTCGTCCACGACGGCGTCGACCCGGCTCGAGACATCGCCGTACGCTCCGGAGTCCCATTCGGCCGGGGTGTCGTTGACGCCCAGCAGGCTCACGAGCTGGCCGCCCGCACTCGATCCCCAGGCGGCGATCCGATTGGGGTCAATGCCCAGTTCGACGGCATTGGCTCGTAGGAACCGGACCGCGCATTTCACGTCGATGATCTGATCAGGCCACGGGTTCTCGGGCGCCAGGCGATAGTCGACGGAGGCCACGACCATCCCGTGCGCGACGAGCTGCGCCGCCGTCGTCGACTGTGCAAGATCGACGAACCGCTCTCCGCGTTCCCATCCGCCGCCGTGGACCTGGAGGACGACAGGCGTCGGATGGTCGGTCGGCGCCGGAGCGAAGAGCGACATGGTGAGGGGCTGGCCTCCATCCGTGCAGTACGTCATGTCCCGCCGACCCTCCCACCGCGGGAAGGCCCCGGTCGTAGTCGACGACGCCGATCGCTGCTCCATGTCGGCCGCGCCGGCCCGGAGCGGAGGCAGTATGACCGTCAGGGCTCCAGTGAGGACCGGCAGCAGTGCCATCGCCACGACCCGGGTCCTTGCCACCGGCTCACGATACCGAGAGCTCCTCCACAAGGGGCTCCGCCAACCAGGGAAGTTCCCCTCCCTCACCTGATGGGCGCAACGAGACCGGAGCGTCCACTGGTAAGGGCTCGGTTCTCCCCTCGCCGGCTCGACCCGAGTCACGCATTTGGAGGGCTGAACAGCTCATCGGCCGCTCAACCTTTCCTCAATTCCGCCACATTCGAGGCACCTGGACCTGGCCTCCGGGTTGGATGGCTCAAGGCAACCCGCCAGGCCGTCGACACTCCATTCGTCGTACTGCGCACCCGGCGGTGCCTGGCTCTCGAAGGACGAGGCCCCGGCGCGCCGGAAGGGATGGGGGACATGGTCACCGAGGAGGAGTGGTCTGGAGAAGTCGCTCGCTCGGCTCGCTTCCGCCTCCTCAGCCCTGTCATCGCCCTTGGTGCGTTCGGGTTGATCTTCATCCCTTGCATGATGGCGGGGGACGCGCTGGCTTCGGGAATCTGGGCCGACCTGGTGTCCGTCGGCATCATTATGGCCTTCATGTTCCCGCTGGCCTTCGTGCTGGTGGTCCTCGGTGAGCGCCAACAGCGACGGACCGACGAGAAGGTTCGCAACCTGAACGTCGAACTGAGCACCGCCGTCGCTGAGGCCGACCGCCAGGCGGAAATCCGCGACAGGCTGAACGCCGAGTTAAGCGCCGCCATCGCGTCGGCCGACAACGAGGCGAAGGTCCGGGACTCGCAGGTGCAGCGTCAGCACTTCGAAAGCCGGCTGGCGAACGCTCTCGACATGGCCGAGGGCGAGCCCGAAGTGATCGACGTCATCGAGCGCTCCTTCACCAGCGTGCTCGCCGAGGCACCTGTTGAGCTACTCCTCGCCGACAACAGCCACGCCCACCTGCATCGGATGGCGGCGGTCGGACCCGAGGGCGAGCCGCCCTGTTGCGGGGTGGACTCACCCGATCGCTGCCCCGCGGCACGCCGGGCGCAGATCCAGACCTTCTCCGACAGCGACGACCTTGACGCCTGCCCCAAGCTGCGCAACCGTCCCCAGGGTCGGCTCTCCGCCCTCTGTGTGCCGGTGTCCATCATGGGGCGAACCGTGGGGGTCATCCACGCCACGGGCGAACCCGGTGTGCAGGTGGAGGACGACCGCATCGACGACCTGGCCACGCTGGCCAAGCTGGCCGGGGCGCGCATCGGACTGCTGCGAGTTATGGCCGAGACCCAGCTGCAAGCCTCGACTGATCCTCTGACAGGACTGCTCAATCGGCGTTCCTTCTCCGAGAAGGTCGCCGCGGTGCCGGCGCACCTCCACCCGGTCGCGGTGGCGATGGCCGACCTCGACCACTTCAAGGTGCTCAATGACACCTACGGGCACGAGACAGGCGACCGGGCCCTGCGTCTCTTCGCCCGCGTGCTGGGCGATTCGCTCCGGTCGAGTGACATCGTGTCGCGCTACGGAGGAGAGGAGTTCTCCATCGCCTTTCCCGACTGTTCTGCCATCGAAGCCACGCGGGCGCTCAACACCGTGCGGACCCAGCTCGACGCCGCTATCACTGTTGGCGGTCTGCCCAAGTTCACCGTGAGCTTTGGCATGACCGAGTCCGAGTTGGGCGAGGACTTCGACGCCGTACTCCGTCGGGCGGACGACGCTCTTATGCGGGCCAAGAGCGAGGGCCGCGACCGCGTGGTTCTGCACGATGCGGTCCGCGGGGCCAGTCCTGTGTCGACGGACGGCCGGGACGAGCAGGTTCGACTGCTCGACGAGGACTTCCTCGGGGCCGACTGAACAGCTGAAAGGTGGCTTGCCCTCTCTAGGAGTTGCTTGCCGTCAATCTTCCCAATGGCGGTCAACTCATGGAGCAGCTCGACGTGGCGCCGGGTACTTCGGCGATGCGGAGATGCCTTGGCCTCTGGCGACAGCGTGTGAGCCGAGCTGTTGTCCTCACGGGGCTCAACTGGTCGGGAGTTCCCCGCCGAATCATGGCACCGGTACGCCCAACTCCTCCATCGGGCCTGCCGTCTCGTACGCTCGACGCTCGAGGTCGGCCACTGCTCCGGTCAAATCGACGCGCTCCACTTTCTGGGGTTCACGGCAATAGACGTATGCCGTGGCGCAGACGTCATCGATCCGCTCCACAATTCCGAAATTGAACGTTCCGTCGCCGATGCGCTGCCAACCGTCACCGGCCAGCCGCCCGCTCTCCTCGATCGCCGCCATTTCGGCTTCGTGCCCGGAAGGGAAGAGCACCGCTCCAATCTGCTGCAGGGTTACCTTGAGGTCCGAGACGTACATGATCGGATCAGGAAGGTGCCACCGGTAGGCGCCGACGAAGTCGGGCTGCGAGAGCGGATCAGTGGCGTCGGGAGCGCGAACATCGAGGGTGCACCCGCCATAAGGAGTGGCGTGGCGGCCCATGCCCCATGCGCTTCCGACATAGTCCTCGAGCCCGGTGCCGCAGATCGTGGGATGGGTCGAGTCCCCGTCGAGGAACATCTTCACCTCACCCTCCCCGTACCAGATGCCCTCGCCGAGCACCCGTATGCCCAGACAGCAGCCGAGAAAGCGGCCAGGGCCCGCCAGATCGTCGGTGATGACAAGGTCCGTTTTCAATCGCGTCGGGTTCTCCCGACGGAACGAAACGTGGAGGTATCCGCTTCCCGTTGGCATGGCCGGCTCCAGCGTGTAGTCGATCTGGTAGTAGAGGACGGTCGGTGCATGCGATCCATTCTCGAGCTCGACTCGGACGTGATGGGCGAAGGGCATCGGGATCGTGCTGTTGAAACCGCGTCCCTCGTTGACCGCCACCAGGGCCGAGGCGAACGGCGCGGTCCGTCCGTGCGGAAGGCAGAAGAAGTCGAGTAGCGGCACGGAGACGCTGGGCTCGTCGGCCCCGTCGTAGAACACCTCAATCCAGAGGGCCC
Source organism: uncultured Acidimicrobiaceae bacterium (assembly GCA_963787525.1). Taxonomy (GTDB): domain Bacteria; phylum Actinomycetota; class Acidimicrobiia; order Acidimicrobiales; family RAAP-2; genus Bog-473. The sequence goes on from CAWBDK010000003.1 coordinate 466,391, forward strand.
GAAGCCGTTCCGGTGGAGCGGGAAGCACGGTCATCCACAGGTGACGGAGCACCCCGGGACCCTCAAGGTCGGCGAGCAGCACCCGCTCGCCGGCGCCGATCACCCGGCTCGGCGCACCCTTGCGACCGTCGGCGGCCCTGCCGCCCGCACCGCGAGCCCCAGTGGGGTTCTCGAAAGTGATGGCCCGCGACTCGAGCGACGAGTCGATGAACGAGGGATTCAAGATGTCCGTCATCGGTTCTCCGTTTTCTCCTGGTCGTCGAAGGGGCCAGGTGTCGTCTGTTGACCGCTCCGTCAAGGTACCTACGACCCTGGCCGAATGGACTGTGCAAAGTGGAAAACATCGTCAGGGTCATATTTCTGCTTGACCTGTCGTAGGCGGGGCAGATTCGCTCCGTAGTAGGCCTTCTCCCAGTTGGTCAGAGTCGGGTCGATGTAGTTCTGGTACGAGCCTTGCGTCACGGACGAGAACACATGGTGCACATTGTCGAGCCATGCGGACGCCGCCGACGTCATGCTCGGATCGGGTGCAACCGCCGGGTAGGTGATCGAATACTGGGCACAGGCGACCGCATCGCGGTGGACGAACGCCGTCTCGCTCGCCCCAATCTGGTTGATCATCCCGCCGTAGCCGTCGAACACGACGCCGCCGCCGGCGCCGGGCAGCGTGGACGGCAGGGTCGAAAGGGCGGACACGATCTCGCTGACGGCTTGTTGCGGGAGTGGTCCGCCGACGTAGGAAGACTTGGCTCTGAACGGCGACCGTACGGGTGCCGCGCACTGGGCCAACGACTCTCCCTCGCACCCCGCCTCGATCATGGTGGCCGTCAGGTAGTCCTCGGGTCCGACGAAGCGGTCGCTCGTTCCCTCTCCGACGGCGACCATCAGTGGGTCCAACGCGGCGGAGCACGCGGATACTGTGCCCGCGAAGACGCCCGTGACCTTGACCAACCCACCCCCGACATTCCCGCTGCTGAACAGCTGGCAATTGGCCCACAGCTGGTCGGGCGTGAACGGGATCCATCGGAGCCAGGCATCGAGGACCGATGCCGCCGCCCCCCATGGCCACTCCAAGGTGAAGAGGGTGATGGTCTCGGGGATCGGGTGGACGTGGAACCCGAACGAAGTCGCGATGCCGAAGTTGCCCCCACCGCCACCACGACTCGCCCAGTAGAGATCTTCGTCCTCTCCCGGTCCGCATCTGCGCACCACGCCATCGGCGGTGACGATCTCGACCGTTGCCATCTGGTCGCACGTCAGCCCGTAGGCCCGGGAGAACACGCCGATCCCCCCACCCAGCGCAAGTCCGGCGATGCCGACGGTCGGGCAGGACCCGCCCGGCAAGAGGAGGCCCTGCGCGCCCAGTTGGCTGTACACGTTTATCAACGTTGCGCCGGCCCCCACGCTGACGACCCCTTGACTCTGCGTTGTCGCTCCTCCGGTCGCGATGCCCTGCATCTGCGACACGTCGACGACCAGACCGGGACACGACGAGTAGCCGCCATAGCTATGGCCACCCGAGCGAGCCGCCAGCTCAACGTTGTGCTCCCGAGCGAAGGCGATGCAGCGTTGAACGTCGCTCGCCGATTCGCACTGCGCGATGGCCGCCGCGTCCGGCGTGTACAAGGAGTTGTACAGGTGCACTGCTGCCGGGTAGCCCGCATCACCGGGCTGTAGCAACGTGCCACGAAGCGAACCCGCCAATGTCCGCCAATCCGGCGGCCCGGGCGTGGGGCCGCTCGAGGACGTCGTCCCCCCTTGCGCGCCCGCGCGGACGGGAACTCGAGCACCCGCTTGCGGCATCACCGGCGAAGAGGCCCGTTCCCACAACGGTCGCGCCTCGCAGGAACGAGCGGCGATCCATCAGCCTGTCATGACCCCGGCCAGCATGCGTGCCGCACCTCCCATGAGCGCCGACGCTAGGTCAGGCGGACCCGAACGTGTGTTTCTACTCGACGACGGAGGAGTCGGAGACGAGGTCGCTCGCTTCGTCCGTGGATCCTCCTCGCGCGACTCGCGTACGCATTTGCTTTGCGCATTCTCCAAGGCCTTGGCCGCTCCGGAGTCCCGAGCCTCTCGTCGGTGGCGGTTCCTCTCACCTCTCCACGGTCCGCCCGCCGTGTCGATCAATGACCTCGTCCACGCGTGCGCGGCTTTGAACAACGTCCATGGGGAATGGTGCCGCAGATCGTGCAGTCTCCGTCGAGGCACGCCTGCTTCTCCGCGAGCCTCGACGAAGGTTCGCGTGATGGTGCACGGCTTTCTACCGATTTGGCCCGGTGAAATTGGGCGCCCCCGGCAGGACTCGCACCTGCGCCACCAGCTCCGGAGGCCGGTCTGGTCTGTCCAGCCCGTGCAGCCCGTCCATTCCCACGGTCCTGACTTGGGCCTTCAATCCACACGGTCCGTCGACGTCTTCCCTGTTTCGCTGATTCGATTGCCAAAACGAATTGCCAAACGGATTGCACAGAGGCCCATGCCATAGTTGCTGGGGTGCTCATGGAATTTGCGTGCGATAGAAGGGGGTGGACGTGGAGACCGACTACCTCGTGATCGGTGCAGGCGCACTCGGGATGGGGTTCGTCGACGCCTTGATTGAGCATTCGGACGCCGAGATCGTCATTATCGATAGGCGGCACGGCCCCGGCGGCCACTGGCTGGATTCGTACCCCTTCGTCCAGCTGCACCAACCGTCCATGAACTATGGGGTGAACTCCACGCCTCTGGGTCGGGGTCGGGTCGAGATCGATGGGCGAGACGTAGGATTCTTCGAGCGAGCAAGTGGACCAGAAATCTGCAGTTACTACGACGAGGTCATGCGTCACCGATTCTTGGCGTCCGGTCGGGTGCGCTTCTTTCCGATGTCCGATTACCTGGGAGATCGGCGGTTTCGGTCCCGCCTGACGGGCGCCGAGACGGAAGTATCGATCCGAAACAGCGTCGTCGATGCCACCTATATGGCCTCTCGCGTCCCGGCGACCGATGGCCCACCCTTCGAGGTGGCGGACGGGGCGACGTGCGTCCCGGTCGGTGCACTCCCGAGGGTCGTGACGCCCCCCGATGGTTACGTGATTATCGGCGCCGGCAAGACCGCCATGGACGCCGTGTGCTGGTTGATCGACAACGGGACGCCGACCGACGACATCCGTTGGATCCGACCCCGGGATCCATGGATGCTGAATCGTGCCTTCTTCCAGCCCGGGGTGGGCGTACTGACGACGTTCGCAGGAATCGTCTTGGAGTTGGAGGCGGTGGCCGAGTGCAAATCGATCGAGCACGTGTTCGATCGGCTCGCGGAGCGCCAGGTGATGTTGTCTCTCGATCCCTCGATCCAGCCCTCCATGACCAAGGGAGCCACGGTGAGTCTCGGCGAGCTCGATCGCTTGCGGAGTATTGACAAGGTGATCCGTTTGGGACACGTCACTCGGATCGATTCGGAGAGCATCACTCTTCAGGGGGGTTCGGCCCCGACCAGCCCCGACCAACTGCACGTGCACTGCGCCTCGGCCGGACTGAGCGACAACCCCCCCAGACCGATCTTCACCGATGACACGATCGTCCTGCAGCCGATCACTCGTGCCAGCCTCTGCCTTTCGGCCGGACTCATCGGTCTCGTCGAAGCATCGGGACGGTCAACGGGCGAGAAAAACCGGCTTTGCCCGCCGAACATGTGGTTCGATACGCCCTTCGATTGGATACGGCATCTGTTGACCGGAATGAGGACCGAGCTGGAGTGGCGGGAAGCTCCTGACGTGGTGGCGTGGGTCGAATCCTCCCGCCTCAATCTCATGAAGGGCCTCGACCAGGGTTCCGACAAGGTGGCTGTGGCGGAGCTGCAAAGCAGATTTCTGACGGCACTGTTCCCGGCTCTCGCAGGATTCGAGACGATGACGGCGAACGTTTCACCCGCCGAGCGCGCGCGGATATTCGAAAGCGTCCCCGGGTCGCCGGAATAATCGATCGACCGTGGCTATTGGGGGAGCTTCGTCCTGCCTTGGTCGCGATGGCCCATCGATGAGTTCACCCCGCTGCGGATCCTCTCGATAAAACCAGCCCAGAGCGATCCAACCTGCCCGGGCAGACCTGGGGTCTCCCACCTTGGCCTCACCGACACCGCCATCAGCTCATGGCAACCAAAAGAGCACGAGACAGGCTCAGGTGAACTGCCTGAAATATGGAGCGCCCCCGGCAGGACTCGAACCTGCGCCACCGGCTCCGGAGGCCGGTGCTCTATCCGCTGAGCTACGGGGGCGGGGACTTGAGGAGCAGGCGACGAATCGTAGTCGTCATGCGGCCGTGGCCGTCCCCGCACGGCCTCCGCCCCTCACGGGGCCGCCGAACGCTGTCGTATCCTGCAGTGCCATGCCGACGGACCACGACGTGGCGACCGCACCCCCGGAGCGGCATCTCCTCCCGCGCACCGCCACGGTGGACGAGGAGGGTCATCTCCACGTCGGCGGCATCGACCTCCTCCAACTGGCCCAGGATTTCGGCACGCCGCTCTTCGTCTATGACGAGGACCATCTCCGTTTCGCCTGCCGTGAGGCGCTCGGGGCGTGGGGGGACGGCGTCGCCTACGCCACCAAGGCGTTCCTGTGCCGGGCGATCGCCCGCCTCGCCCACGAGGAAGGCATGCAGCTCGATGTCTCGTCCGGCGGCGAGCTCCATGTGGCGTTGTCCGCGGGCGTGCCGGCGGAACGCCTCGTCCTGCACGGCAACAACAAGTCGACTGAGGAGCTGGCGACCGCCCTCGAACACGGCGTCGGCCGTATCGTCGTGGACTCCTTCGACGAGATCGCCCGTCTCGGGGGTCTTCTCGAGACGTCACCGCCGGCGCCGGCGAGGCCCGCGGTCCTCGTGCGGGTGACGCCCGGGGTCGAGGCGCACACCCACGAGTTCGTGCGCACGGGGCAGGAGGATTCCAAGTTCGGCTTCTCCGTCTCCTCGGGCGCGGCGGCGGAGGCGGTGGCCGCCCTCGAGCTCATGCCCGGCGTCGAGTTGGTCGGGATCCACGCGCACATCGGCAGCCAGGTGTTCGAGGCCTCCTCGTTCGAGCAGGCGGCCGCCGAGCTCGGCACCTTCTTCGCCCCGCTCGGGTTGTCCGAGCTCGTCGTGGGTGGCGGGCTCGGCGTCGCCTACGTCAACGGCGAGTCGGCGCCGACCCAGTCCGAGTGGGCCGAGGCCACGCTCACCGCCTGCGCCAAGGCCGGGGTCGACCCGGCCACGAGGATTTCGGCGGAGCCCGGCCGCTCCATCGTGGCCACCGCCGGCATCACGCTCTACACGGTCGGAACCGTCAAGCACCTCCCGGGCATCCGCACCTACGTGAGCGTCGACGGCGGGATGAGCGACAATCCGCGGCCGGTGCTCTACGGCAGCGGCTACGAGGCCTTCCTCCCGCGCGCGGTCGATGCACCTCGGCCTTGGCCGGTGCGTGTGGTGGGCAAGCACTGCGAGAGCGGCGATCTGGTCGTGCCTGACGCGTTCGTGCCCGACGACCTCGAGGTGGGCGACATCCTGGCCACACCGGTCACGGGTGCCTACGGCTACTCAATGGCGTCCAACTACAACAAGGTTCCCCGCCCGGCCGTCGTCTTCGTCTCCGAGGGCACCGCCCGGGTGGTGGTCCGGCGGGAGACCTTCGAGGACCTCACCCAACTGGACGCCTGAACGGGGGAGTCCGACCGAGGTTGGTGCTGCAGGCGCGCCGGGACCGCCACGCCCCAGCACCCCTGGCACGCCGAAGCGATGCCGGCCGCGCGGCAGCTTGTACCGTTTGGAGGTGACCGTCGAGGCGAACGCCCCCCACCCGCAGCCCCACGCCGCTCCGACGGTGCGCGTCGCGCTGCTCGGGTGCGGGAACGTGGGTGGAGCGCTGGCCGAGATACTCCTCACCCGCTCCGACGATGTAGCCGCCCGCACGGGCATACGACTGGAGCTGGTGGGGATCGCCGTGGCCAATCCGGAGCGGCCCCGACCGACCGCCGTCCCCGCCGACCTGATCGGCACCGACGCCGCTGCGCTGGTCGGGCGCGACGACGTCGACGTCGTCGTCGAGGTCATCGGAGGGCTCCACCCGGCTCACGAGTTGGTCGAGTCGGCCCTGCGCAACGGCAAGCCCGTGGTCACGGCGAACAAGGCGCTCCTGGCCACCTCCGGCGCCGAGCTGGCGGAGGTGGCCGCCGCGGCGGGGGTGGACCTGCTCTACGAGGCGGCCGTGGCGGGCGCCATCCCGGTCATCCGGCCGCTGCGCGAGTCGCTGGCCGGGGAGCAGATCGTCAGGGTCATGGGCATCGTCAACGGCACGACCAACTACATCCTGACTCGCATGGAAGAGGAGGGCGCCGGCTACGACGACGTGTTGCGCGAGGCGCAGGAGCTCGGGCTGGCCGAGCGTGACCCCACGGCCGACGTGGAGGGGCACGACGCCGCCGCCAAGGCGGCCATCCTGGCCGCGCTCGCGTTCGGCAGTGACGTCGTCGACGCCGACGTGCACCGTGAGGGCATCAGCGGCGTCAGCGCCGCCGACGTCGCCTACGCCAGCCGCCTCGGCTACTCCGTCAAGCTCCTGGCGATCGCCGAGCTGATCGACGCAGGGCCGGAGGTCTCTGTCCGGGTGCACCCGGCCATGGTGCCCAGGACGCACCCGCTGGCGTCGGTGCGGGGCGCCTTCAACGCGGTGTTCGTGGAGGGTGCCGTCAGTGGCGAGCTCATGCTCTACGGCCGCGGCGCCGGGGGCGGGCCGACCGCCAGCGCCATACTGGGCGACCTGGTTGACGCGTCGCGCAACCTGCTCGCCGGTGCGCCGGCGCCGGCGCCGAAGCGCACCAGCACGGTCATGTTCTCGCAGAACGACATGCGCTCCGCCTTCTACCTGAGCATGGACGTGGCCGACCGACCCGGGGTCCTGGCCGCGGTCGCCAAGATCTTCGGCGACCACGACGTCTCCATCCGCTCCATGGAGCAGGTCGGCCTGGCCGCCGAAGCCCGGCTGATCTTCCTCACCCACGTGGCCCGGGAGGGGGACCTGCTGGCCACCATCGACGAGCTGCGCCGGCACCAGGCGGTGGACCGGGTGAGCGGCGTGCTCCGCGTGATCGGAGAACAGGGCGACGAGGTCGCGGGAGAACAGGGAGGGAGCGCGTCGTGACGGCCGGCTGGCGCGGCGTCATGGAGGAGTACCGCGACCTCCTGGCGATCACCGAGCGGACGCCCGTGGTCACCCTGCTCGAAGGCGGCACACCCCTGCTGCCGGCGCCCCGCCTCTCAGAGCGCGTCGGAGCGGAGGTATGGCTCAAGGTCGAGGGCGCGAACCCGACCGGGAGCTTCAAGGACCGGGGCATGACGATGGCGATCTCCATGGCGGTGGACGAGGGGGCCAAGGCCGTGGTGTGCGCGTCGACGGGCAACACCTCGGCGTCGGCGGCCGCCTACGCATCGCGAGCCGGCCTGGCCTGCGTGGTGCTCATCCCCGACGGCCACATCGCGCTGGGCAAGCTGGCGCAGGCCCTCATGCACGGCGCCCGCGTCCTGCAGGTGCGGGGAAACTTCGACCAGCTGCTCACCATCGTCCGCGATCTCCCCAACCACGCGCCCATCACGGTCGTCAACTCGGTCAACCCGCACCGGATCGAGGGGCAGATGACGGGCGCCTTCGAGATCGTCGACGTCCTGGGAGACGCCCCGGACGTGCATTGCATCCCGGTGGGCAACGCCGGGAATATCTCCGCCTACTGGCGGGGTTATCTCAAGTACAAGGAGGCGGGCCGCGCCACCAGGTTGCCTCGGATGCTGGGCTTCCAGGCCGCGGGCGCGGCACCCATCGTGCTCGGCCACCCCGTGGAGAACCCAGAGACGATCGCCACGGCGATCCGCATCGGGAACCCGGCCAGTTGGTACTCGGCCACGGCCGCCGCCTCCGAGTCCGGCGGATCCGTCACGGCGGTGACCGACGAAGAGATCATGGACGCCTACACATTTCTCGCCCAACACGAGTCCGTCTTCTGCGAGGCGGCGTCCTCGGCGTCGGTGGCAGGTCTCATCAAGCACGGCGTGCCCGAGGGTTCCACCGTCGTGTGCGTGCTGACCGGGCACGGGCTCAAGGACCCCGATCTCGCCATCAAGGCGATATCGGTGCCCACGGTGATCGACCTCAAGCTGGACTCGGTTCTGGCCGAGATATCCCTCTGAGGGCGGTCCCCGGCCGTCCCCAGATGCAAGCTGACCTGCGGGAAGAGGCGGTATGTTGGCATCACCCGCCGCCTCCCGCTACAGTAGAGACATCCCCACTGCGCTTCGAAGCGCTCTCCGCGGGTACAAGCGGTCCCGGGAGAGCATCACGCAGAGGTGATCCGGGGGAGGGCATTCACACGCGAATCCCTTCTCTTCCCTGAATTCCCTCGCCACGCGCGGACGACCCGGGCCGGCGATAACCCTCTTAGAAGAGGAGCCCGATGACTGCGGAACAGCAGCTCGAACGATCGGTTCTCGAAGGCAAGGAGCGCGACGAGCTCAGTGCCATCGCCCAGGCCATGTCGCTCAAGACGACGAGCCGGACGAAGAAGGCCGACATCATTGACCAGATCCTCGATGCCACGGGTGTGACAGCCACCACCGCCGGCAACGGGGATGCGGAGCACGCGGCGTCCAACGGCACCAAGCCGTCCCGGCGTTCCCGCTCCGTCAGTTCCGGCGAATCCGCCGGCACCGGCGAGGCCGACGGCGCCGCGGCGGCACCAGCGGCAGAACCCGCCGAGGTGGTCACGTCCGCGCCGGCCGAGGCTGGCGGCGCGCCGGCCACCACGGGGGCGGCCGGGACCGGCGATCCCGGGCCTGCGGTGTTCGTCGAGCCACCCGAACTGGCCGACGGGGCCGATCCCGCGCCACGGCAGAACGGCCAGGGACAAGGCCAGGGACACGGGCAGGGCCAGCCGGGCAACCGGAACCGGCCGAACCAGAACAACCAGAACCGCAACCAGCCCGACGGTGAGGTCGGCAACCGGCGCAGCCGCCGGCGCCGGGGCCGCGACCGTGGCCAGGGCGGCGAGCTCCAAGGTGGCGGCCAGGAGCAGCCCTACTCGGGCGAGATGGTCGAGGTGAAGGGCATGCTCGACCTGCGCGACGAGGGCTACGGCTTCCTGCGCTGCGAGGGATACCTGCCCTCGCCCAAGGACGTCTACGTGTCCATCAGCCAGGCCCGCCGCTTCGCGTTGCGCCGTGGCGACTACGTCGAGGGCGCCTGCCGCCCGGCGTCGAACAACGAGAAGTACCCGGCGCTGCTGCGCATCGACTCCGTCTCGGGCCTCGACCCCGAGGCGGCCCGCGACCGCCCCCGCTTCGAAGACCTGACCCCGCTGTTCCCCGACTCGCGGCTCAACCTCGAGATGCCCGGCGACAAGGACAACCTCACCGCCCGGATCGTGGACCTGCTCTCGCCCATCGGCAAGGGCCAGCGCGGCATGATCGTCTCGCCCCCCAAGGCCGGCAAGACGACGGTCATGAAGCAGATCGCCCACTCCATCGAGGCCAACAACCCCGAGGTCCATCTCATGGTCCTCCTCGTCGACGAGCGGCCCGAAGAGGTGACGGACATGCGCCGCTCGGTGAAGGGCGAGGTCATCGCGTCGACCTTCGACCGGCCGGCCGACGAGCACACCCAGGTGGCCGAGCTGGCCATCGAGCGGGCCAAGCGTCTCGTGGAGATGGGCCGGGACGTCGTCATCGTCCTCGACGGCATCACCCGGCTGGCGAGGGCCTACAACCTGGCCGCCCCGGCGACCGGGCGCATCATGTCCGGTGGTGTCGACTCCGGTGCGCTCTACCCGCCCAAGAAGTTCTTCGGCGCGGCGCGCAACGTGGAGGAGGGCGGCTCGCTGACCATCCTGGCCTCGGCGCTGGTGGAGACCGGCTCCAAGATGGACGAGGTGATCTTCGAGGAGTTCAAGGGCACCGGCAACATGGAGCTCCGCCTCGACCGCCGGCTGTCGGAGCGCCGCCTGTACCCGGCCATCGACGTCAACGCCAGCTCGACCCGCCACGAGGAGCTCCTCTTCGAGCGGGGCCAGCTCCAGCAGGTCTGGAAGCTGCGCCGTGTGCTCAACGCCCTGGCCAGCGACGGCAAGGATGCCGCCGGCCTCGAGCTGCTCATGGACAAGATCCGCACCACATCGAGCAACGACGAGTTCCTGGCCGAGATCGCCAAGGGGCCGGGGACCTGACCGGGCGGAACCGCCGGCTGGCCGGACAAACATCCCGGCCCCGGCCGTAGACTGTTCGACACCTTCGACTGGAGACACCATGAAGACCGACATCCACCCCGACTACGTAGAGGCCACGGTGAAGTGCTCGTGCGGCAACACGTTCACGACGCATTCGACCAAGGCCGATCTCCACGTCGAGCTGTGCAACGAGTGCCACCCCTTCTTCACCGGCAAGCAGAAGCTGGTCGACTCCGGTGGCCGGGTCGAGCGCTTCCAGCGCCGCTACGGCGAGCGCAAGGGCAAGGCCAAGGCGAAGCCCGCCACGGCGGCGCAGGACTGACCCGGCGCCGGCGGGCTTGCTGCCAGTCGCCGCTGCCCGCACCCCCACGACAGCACCGATGAGCTCGTTCGAGGACCGCGTCGTCGCGCTCGAGGCCGAGTACCACGCCATCGAAAAGGACCTGGCCGACCCGGCCACGTTGGCCGACTCCGACCGCCTGCGCGACCTGTCGCGCCGCCACAAGGAGCTCGGCGAGATCGTGCGCACGTGGCACGACCTGTCGTCGGCCCGCGAAGACGTGGCCACGGCCCGCGAGATGCTGACCGAGTCGTCGGGGGACGAGCGCGAGCTGATGCGCCAGGAAGTCGACGACGCAGAGGCGCGGGTGCAGACGCTCGAGGAGCGGATCCAGGCGCTCCTGCTGCCCAAGGACCCCAACGAGGGGCGCAACGTGATCATGGAGATCCGCGGCGCCGTCGGCGGTGACGAGGCGAACCTGTTCGCCCGCGTCCTCTACGACATGTACCTGCGCTACGCGGCGACGCAGAAGTGGAAGGTGGAGGTCCTCTCGGAGAGCGCGTCGGACAAGGACGGGATCAACGAGGCCGTCTTCGTCGTGCGGGGCCCCGACGCCTACCTTCGCCTGGAGCACGAGGGCGGCACGCACCGGGTGCAGCGGGTGCCGGTGACCGAGGCCAAGGGCAGGATCCACACCTCCACCGCCACGGTGACTGTGCTCCCCGAGGCGGGCGAGGTCGAGATCGACATCGACCCCAACGACCTCAAGATCGACGTCTACCGCTCGACCGGCCCGGGCGGGCAATCGGTGAACACGACCGACTCGGCCGTGCGCATCACGCACCTCCCCACCGGGACCGTGGTGGCCATGCAGGACGAGAAGAGCCAGATTCAGAACCGGGCCAAGGCCATGGTGGTCCTGCGCTCCCGCCTGCTCAAGGCCGAGCAGGACCGCCAGGCGGCCGAGATGTCGGCCCAGCGGCGGGGCCAGGTCGGCGCGGGGAGCCGCACCGACAAGATCCGCACGTACAACTTCAAGGAGAACCGGGTCACCGACCACCGGATCAACCTCACCCTCTACAAGCTGGACCAGGTGCTGGCGGGCGACCTCACCGAGCTGATCGATGCGCTGATGGCCGACAAGCGGAGCCGCCAGCTCGCGGGCGAGGAGGACGGCGGGCAGTGACCCGGCGCGAGCTCGTGGACGAGCTGACCGCCACGCTCGGCGGCGCCCGCCACGAGGCCCGCTTCGTCGTCGACGAGGTGCTCGGCGCCTCTGCCGCGCCCGGCCCGGACCTGGTGCCGCCCGACGCGGCCACGGCGGCGCGCCGGCTGACGGCGCGCCGGGCGGCGGGGGAGCCGCTGCAGTACGTCTTCGGGCACTGGCCCTTCCGCGGCCTCGATCTCGTGGTGGACCCCCGCGTGCTCATCCCGCGCCCCGAGACCGAACAGGTGGTGGAGGTGGCGTTGCGCGAGGCCCGTTGTCTGCGCGCGCGGGGCGCGGTGGGGCCGGCGCCGGCCTGGTTGCCGTCGACGCCGGGACCGGGAGCGGCGCCATCGCGCTGGCCCTGGCCACCGAGCTCGGTCCTGGTCCCGTGCGCGAGGTCTGGGCCACCGACGTCAGCGCCGCCGCCCTCACGGTGGCGGAGGCGAACGTGGACGCCTGGCGCGCGTCGGCCGTCGGGGACCTGCCCCTCGTCGAGCTGGCCGAAGGGAGTTGGCTCGAGCCGTTGCCGGCGCGGCTGGCGGGAGAGGTCGACCTGGTGGTGGCCAACCCGCCCTACGTGTCCGAGTCCGAGTGGGGCGGCCTGGGTCCCGAGGTGCGGGCCGAGCCGCGCCGGGCCCTGGTCGCGGGCCCGGGCAGCGACGGCACGCCCGGGTTGGCGGACGTGGAGGCCCTGCTCGGGCAGTGCCGGGACTGGCTGCGCCGTCCGGGTGTTGCGGTCATCGAGCTGGCGCCGCATCAAGCCGGGCCGGCGCTGCGGCTGGCCCGGCGACTCGGCTACGGCGAGATGCGGGTGGAGCCGGACCTGGCCGGGCGGCCGCGCGCCATGGTCGTCCGGGCCGACGGCTGAGTCGGAGGGTCGAGAGGCGTGGACGACGTCGGCGGGACCCGTCCGCCGCTGGTGGGTGCCGGTGCGAGCGAGGTGGTGGACGCACTGGGGGCGGGATCCATCATCGCCGTGCCGGCGGTGGGCGGCTACAGCCTTGCCGTGCGGGCCGGGTCGCTCGACAGTGAATCCCGGCTGGTGGAGCTGGCGGCCGACCCCGAGGGCCCCCATTTCGCCGTCGGCCACGTGCAGGCCGTCCGCTCGCTCACGTCAGGCTGGACCGACGAGCTCGGCCGGTTGCTCGAGCGCTGCTGGCCCGGCCCGGTCGAGGTGTTCCTGCCCCAGGCCGGCGACGAGAGCGCGGACGACGTGGAGCACGGAGCCGGAGGCGGGTCCGGCGCCTGGGCGGCCGTCGTGGGCATGCCCGACGGGCGGACCCTGCGCCGGCTGTGCCGCGAGCAGGGTCCGTGGCGCACGGTGCCGCTCACCTTCAACGAGGCGACCGAGGTCGCCCGCGCCTTCGACGTGGCCGACGTGGCGTTCGTCATCGACGGCGGTCGTCGCGACGGCCCGCCCCCGACGGTGGTGGACGCGACGGTCTCCCCGATCCGCGTCCTGCGCGAGGGTGCGCTCCCGACCTCCTTCATTGAGGGGACGATGCTGATGGGCACGCGGCGGCGGTTCTTCTCCCGGGCGAGGCGCTCGGAACCGGGCTGATCCTTGCGGGCTACGACCCCGCCGGCGTGCGTGCCACGGCCGGCAGCGTGCTCACCGAACGCCGGGCCTCCCAGTGGCTGCGGCGCCCGAGGGCGGCGAAGTGCGGCGGCCGGTCAGTGAGTGCGTAGGTGGCCAGCCACAGCCGCTTGAGGTGCCGCTTGTAGCCGTGGGCCACGTCGTCCTCGTAGGCCGTGCGGCCGTGCAGCACGTGGTAGTTGTTGATGAACTGCATCTCGCCGGGCTGCAGGTCCATGTAGACGTTGAAGTCGGGGTCGTTGGCCAACCCCGAGACCGCGGCGATGGCCTCCCGGGCGGTCGGGCTGAGCCGGGGTGCATCGGGGTGGCGCTGCGAGGCCAAGATGTACTGGGGGATGAAGCGCACGAAGAGCCGCCCGCCGTGCGCGGTGAAGCCCGGCACGCGGTAGAAGGCCTGCGCGCCGTCGGCCTGCTCGCCCCGCGTGTCGTAGGGCAGGGGTTCGTAGAGCGCGGCGGCCAGGTCGGGCGACTCGCGCACCAGATGGTTGTGGATCGCCACCGCGTTGGCGACGCAGGAGAGGCCGCCGCTGCGAGCGGCGCGCAGGCAGAGCAGGCCCACCAGGTCCGAGCCGTCGGTGTGGTAGTCGAGCGCGATGCCACCCAGCTCGTTGCCGCGCACCGTGGGGTCGTCGATCGCCTTGCCCTGGTCGGTGACGTCACCGAGCACGTGGCCGTACTTGTTCTGCGCCCAGGGCTCGCCGAGATGCAGCCCGATGCCCCAGTAGAGCAGCGTGAGGTCGTCGTCGCCGTAGCGATCGGTGTCGAGGGTGGCGATGCGCGCGAAGCCGCGCCCGTCGAGAAGGACGTCGACGATGCCGTCGAGCTTGGCGCGCAGGCCGTCGAGGGGGAAGTCGTCGCGCTCGAGCTCGAGCGGGTCGCTGCTCTTGGCCTTGGCCACCGCCAGCGCCGCCGCCAGCTCGGCGTGGTCGTCCGCATCGAGATGCAGGGTCCACGCGCCGGGTTCGGCGACATCGGCCGCCCGCCACTCCGCCGCCGGTTCGAGCTCGTGGAGTTCAGTGGTGTTCATGTCGGCTCCTTTCGGCCTCACTCGGTGGCTCGTGGGCCAGCGGCGCGGCCGCCGCGGACCAGCCGGCCGGGCAGCGCGCCCGTCGGCTCGCCGTCCTGGTAGGTGATCTCCCCGCCCACGATCGTGGCGCGGTAGCCCCGGGCGCGTTGCAGCAGCCGCTTGCCCCCCGCCGGCAGGTCGTAGGCCATGACCGGCACCTCGCAGCTCAGGTGGTCGAAGTCGATGACGTTGAGGTCGGCCCGCATGCCCTCGGCCACCACGCCACGGTCGGTCAGCCCGACAGCGCGGGCGGTCGAGCTGGTGAGCTGCCCCACCACCCAGCCCACCTCCATGCGACCGTGGGAGCGGTCGCGGGCCCAGTGGGAGAGGGCGTAGGTGGGGAAGCTGGCGTCGGAGATGATGCCGACGTGGGCGCCCCCGTCCCCCAGCCCGAAGAGCGTGTCGGGGTGGGCGAGCATCTCGCCGCACGCATCGAGGTGCCCGTCGGCGTAGTTGGAGAACGGGACGAACAAGAAGCTGCGACCGCCGTTCTCGGCCAGCAGGTCGATGGTCAGCTCGGCGGGGTCGGCGCCGCGCGCCTCGGCCAGGCGTTGCACGCTCGTCTCGGGCGCGGGCTCGTAGTCGGGCACGTCGCCGAGCGGGAACATGCGGCCGTAGTCGACCAGGCGGCGCCCGGGACCGTCCGGGCGCTCGCCCTCGAGCAGCCGCGCCCGGAAGGTGGGATCGTGCAGCGCGCGGACCTGTGCCTCGAGCGGTTGCCCGGCGATCTCGCGGAAGGCCGGGTGGCCCGAGTACGGGTGGAAGGACGACTGCAGCCCCAACAGCAGCCCGACCGGACGGGGCGCCACCTGGGCCCGCATGGGCAGCCCATCGGCCGCGCCCTGCTCGATCTGGGCCAGCAGGTCGCGCCAGGCCTCGGGCCGCTGGTGGCTCTGGGCCAGCGAGACCGACAGCGGGCAGCCGGTCAGCTCCACGAGGTGCCGGATCATGGCGAATTCGGCCTCGGGGTCGGGCCAGAAGTCCGAGATCAGCTCCACCACGCCGTGCCCCGCGTCGGCCACGCCGAGGGCGATCGCCTCGAGCTCGTCCGCACCCGCCCGGAGCGACGGTGTCGGGTCGCCCGCCGCGGTGCGGTGGTTCAGCGTCCGCGACGTCGAGAAGCCGACCGCCCCCGCCCGCAGGGCCTCGGTCGTCAGGCGGCGCATGGCCGCCGCGTCCTCCGCCGTCGCCTCCTCGAGGCGGGCGGCCCGCTCACCCATGACGAAGAGGCGCAGCGCACCGTGGGGGAGCTGGGCGCACAGGTCGATGTCGTGCGGTCGCCGCTCGACCGCATTCAGATACTCGGCCGAAGCTCTCCCACTGCCAGTCGATGCCCTCGTCGAGCACGGCACCGGGGATGTCCTCCACCCCCTCCATGAGCGAGATGAGACGGTCGTGCGCGTCGGGACGCACCGGCGCGAACCCCACACCGCAGTTCCCCATGACGGCGGTCGTCACGCCGTGCCAGCTCGACGGCGTGAGCCGGGAGTCCCAGGTCGCCTGCCCGTCGTAGTGGGTGTGGATGTCGACGAAGCCGGGCGTCACCAACATGCCGCCGGCGTCGACCTCGTGGCGGCCCCTGCCGGTGGCGCCGGGGGCCCCGACGGCGACGATCGTCCCGCCGTCGACGGCCACGTCCGCGGCGACCGGCGTCCCGCCGAGGCCGTCCGCCAGCTCGCCGCCCCGGATCACAAGGTCGTGTGCCATGCGTGCCTGCTCCTCACCCCCGGCGCCGCTGCCGCCGGGAGATAGTTAGACTAATCGAACTATATGCGATGTGGGTGGCCCTGGCAAGAGGGCCGCGTGGTCGGGTGCGGTGGTCGTGTGCGATGCCCGCATCAGGGGTTCGTCCCGAAGACGTTGCCCAGGCGCTCCTCCCGGGTCTCGGCGTGCGCCGCGTAGATCTCGCCCAGAAAGCGCCGCATGGCGGCACGGTCGACGCCGGGGACCAGCTGCTCCATCCGGTCGGCTAGCTCGTCCTCGAAGCGGGCCAGCCTGGCCCGGCCGGCCGCCGTCAGCTCAACCCGGGTGACCCGCCCGTCCCCGGTCTCGTCCACGGCGTCGGCGACCCAGCCCTGCTGGCGCAGGCTGTTGATCATGGACGAGACGGTCGGCTTGGTGACCGCGTTGGCCGCCGCCAGCTCGCCTGCCCGCCGGGAACCGCCCAGGAGGTACAAGAGGGTGCGGTACTGCGCCATGCTCATGTCACCGCGGCGGGCCACCTGTTCGAATTCCCGGTAGAGGGAGACGACCAGCCGGACCGGAGGCACTCGATCGTTGGCGGCGGACGGCATGTCGGCACAGTACCGATCCGATCGTCACCGGTGGGCGGGGGAGCGCCGCTCGTCCTAGTCGTCGAGCGTGAGCCCTCCGTCGGCCGCCAGCACACCGGTGCGGCCGATGCCCTCCTCCGCACACAGGAGGGCCAGGGCATCGCCGTCGGTCACATTGCCCCAGGCACGGCTGTGGTCAGTCGTACGGCAGGCGAGGATGCCGCGCTCGGGCGCGCCCTCGCGGTCGAAGGTCACCGTGTAGGTCTCCACGCGCACCGGCCCGGTGGCTTCGGGGTCGACCCGGCACCGGGGGAGGGCGTCGACGTCGGGCTGCACCGGGCGCCAGGCGAACGGCTCGCGGCCACCGTGTGCCGGCGGGCGCGAGGCGTAGATCCCGAGGGAGTGCTTGGTGGCGTACCACCCGAGCCCGGTGACGAGCGCCGCCGTTCCCGGCGCGGCGCGCAACGCGCCGACGGCGCGCGCGATGCCGTGCGAGGTGTAGTTGTTCCCGGGCCCCCCACCGAACGTCAGCCCGCCGGTCAGCGTGAGCGGCCGGGCCGGATCGTCGACGGCCAGCCCGAGCTCGGCGGCGGCCATCTGGACCACGACGGGAAAGCACGAATAGAGGTCGATGGACGCCACGTCGTCGATGCCCAGCCCGGCCCCCGCCAACGCAGCGGCACCGGCGAGCCTGATGGCGGGGGAGCGGTGCAGCTCGGCCCGCTCCGAAATGAACCAATGGTCGTTGGCATCCGCGCCAGCGAGCGGGAAGACCCAGCGATCCTCGGGCACCCCGGCGGCGCGGGCCGCCTCCGCCGAGCACACGACGATGGCGGCTCCCTGGTCGACCTGCATGTTGGCCGTGCACAGCTTGGGATAGGGGAACGAGACCATCCGGTTGTCGGGCGCCGGGGTGACGATCTCGCTGGCGCTGCGGGGGGTGCGTATCCACGCATACGGATTCCCCGCCGCCACGACGCTGAAGCGCGACCAGAGGGCCCCGATGCGGCCAGCGTGTTCGTCGAGCGTCCATCCGTTGGCGGCGCGGAGGGCGTTCTCGAACAAGGGGTAGGCGTGGACGGGGAGCAGCACGCCGCGGTTCATCTCGAGGTCGGTGGCGCCCGGCTTCTCCTCGCCGAAGACGACGGGGGGCGGTGTGCCCTCGGACGGCTGCTCCGTCCACGCCAGCCGCGACCCGGCGCGGCGCGCCAGCGCACGGGCGTACATGGCCTCTGCGCCCGTGATCAGGACGACGTCGAGCTCGCCTCGGCTGATCGCCCGGCACGCATCGTGCATGAAGGCTTCCGGGGCGTTGCCCCCGATGGCCGAGACCATCAGCTCCGCCGGCTCGTCGCCGGCGGCGAAGCCGAGACGCCGGGCCACGAGCTGGGCCGGGTTGGCCGAGTGCCAGCCGAGCGGCACCACGACCCGGATGCTGTCCGCCCGCCGCACGAGCGTGTGCCCCGCTGGGGCTCGGCCGCCCGCGGCGGCGCCGTCGCAGTCCTCCGCGGCCGCCTGCAGCGCCATCGTCATGAGCGCCAGCGGTTCGGGGCGCTCCGCGGGATCCAACCCGGCGTCGGGTGGCGTCGCGACCTGGCCTACACCGACCACGACGGGAGTGCGCGGGTCGAGGGCCATGGACCGGGGAGCGTACCGGTTCACGCACCGGGGCTTCCCCGGCACATCGGTAGACTCGGCTTCTATGCGTGTCGCCACCGGCTCGGATCGCGCCGGGCTCGGCCTCGGGGAGACCCCGGGAGCCGACGGGGCCGCGCCGGACCACGGCGACCGCGGTCACGGCGCCCGCGAGCCGGCGCACCCCACCCGGGTGCCGTACCACCACGTTCCAGTCGAAGGGATTCCATGAGCAGCTACGAGACCGCGCTGGCCGGCGATCCCGAGGTGGCGGACCTCATCGGTCAGGAGCTGAACCGGCAACAGACCACCCTGCAACTGATCGCCTCGGAGAACTTCACCTCGGCCGCCGTGCTGGCCGCCTCGGGCTCGGTGTTGACGAACAAGTACTCCGAGGGCTACCCCGGCCGGAGGTACTACGGCGGCAACCGGATCATCGACGAGGTCGAGGACCTCGCCCGCCGGCGCGCCTCGTCGCTCTTCGGTGCCGATCACGCCAACGTCCAGCCGCACGCGGGGGCCAACGCCAACCTGGCCGCCTACCAGGCGCTGGTCGAGCCGGGGGCGACGATCCTCGCCATGCGGCTCGACCACGGCGGGCATCTCACGCACGGGTCGCCCGCCTCCATCGTCTCAAAGTTCTGGCGCTTCGTCTCCTACGGCGTGACACCGGAGTCCCACGACGAGGCGAACCCCGGCGAGGTCATCGACTTCGACCAGGTGGCCCACCTCGCCAAGACGGAGAAGCCGGCGCTGATCGTGGCGGGCTCGACGGCCTACTCCCGGATCATCGATCCGCGGCCCTTTCGCGAGATCGCGGACTCGGTCGGGGCGCTCTTCATGTTCGACGCCGCCCACCCCGCCGGCCTCATCGCCGGTGGCGTGCACCCCAGCCCGGTAGGCGTGGCCGACGTCGTCACGCTCACCACGCACAAGACGCTGCGCGGCCCGCGTGGCGGAGCGATCCTGTGTGGGGACGAGCTGGCCAAGAGGATCGACAGCGCCGTGTTCCCGGGCCTGCAGGGTGGGCCGCTCGAGCACGTCATCGCGGCCAAGGCCGTAGCCTTCGCCGAAGCGGCGCAGCCCGAGTTCGGACGGTACGCCGCGCAGGTGGTCACCAACTCAGCCGCGCTCGCCGACGCGCTGGCCGGGCACGGGTTCCGCCTGGTGTCGGGCGGCACCGACAACCACATGCTGCTCGTCGACCTGCGGCCCTTCGACGCCGAGCTCACCGGCAAGGAGGCCCAGGAGGTGTTGGACCGGGCCGGCATCACCTGCAACCGGAACACGATCCCCGATGACCCGCGCTCACCGTTCCTCACGTCGGGTCTGCGCCTGGGAACGGCGGCGGAGACCACGGCCGGCATGGAGGCCGCCGAGATGCAGGTCGTGGCCGACCTGATCGTGCGCACGCTCAAGGCCCGCACCGACGAGGGGGAGATCACCGCCGTGCGATCAGAGGTCGCCGCGCTGTGCGCCTCCTTCCCGCCGTATCCCGACCTCGTGGGCTAGCGCATGCCCGACATCGGCTGGTACGGCCTGGTCCTGGTGGTTGCCGCGGGCGCGACGGCCGCACTGACGGTCCCGGCCAAGCGCATCGCGGTCCGGGTGGGGTACGTCGCCCATCCGGGCGAGCGCACCGTGCACACCAAGCCCATCCCGTACGGCGGCGGCGCCGCCATGTTCATGGGGTTCCTCGTCGCCGTCCTCGCCGCCGCCGCCTTCCCGCAGCTGCGGCCGATCTTCGAGGACTCCCCCGAGATGATCGGGGTCGTGCTCGCTGCCGGCGCGATGTTCGCCGTCGGTTTGATCGACGACGTGCGAGACATGTCGGCCCCGGCCAAGATGGCCGGCCAGGTGCTGGCCGCCAGCATCCTCTACTTCAGCGGCGTGACGATGTACGAGCTGAAGATCCCGCTCGCCGGGTTCTTCGTGCTGACGCCCGGCATCATCCCGCTCATCACCGCGGCGTGGGTCATCGCGCTGACCAATGCGGTCAACCTCATCGACGGGCTCGACGGACTCGCCGCCGGCGTCGTCGCGATCGGCGGGGGCGCGCTCGCGATCTACGGGATCCGCCTCATGGGGTTGGGCCTCCTCCCGAGCGACAACGTCGGGCCTCTGGTGGCCGTCATCGCCTGCGGGATCTGCCTGGGCTTCCTCCCCTTCAACTTCAACCCGGCCCGCATCTTCATGGGTGATGCCGGCGCGCACTTCCTCGGCCTCCTCATGGCGGCGTCGACCATGGTGATCGGCGGCCGCGTCCCGACCGCCGTACCCATCAGCGGCGTGACCTACTTCTTCTTCGCACCGCTGTTCATCCCGATACTGATCCTCGGCGTTCCCCTCGTCGACATGGCCTTCGCCTTCGTCCGGCGGACGGCGCGGGGGAGGGGGTTCGACACGCCCGACAAGGAGCACATCCACCACCGCCTGCTCCGACTCGGTCACGGGCCCAGAAGGAGCGTCATCATCCTGTGGGCCTGGACGGCGATCCTCTCCAGTTTCCTGCTCTTTCCCCTCTTCGTGAACCAGGTCAATGCCTTCATCCCGATCGGGGCGGCGGCTCTGGGTGTGGGCCTCTACACCTTCTTCCACCCTGGTCTGCGCCGGGGCAACGGAGAGGACGAGGACGAGGAGCGTGACCAGGTGGTTCCGGCCCAGCCCGGGGACACGGCACGGGTGAGCGAGGTGGTCAGGTTCCCCTCGTGACCGTTTGGACGGCATCTGGGCCGGGATGCGAAGATGAGGCCTGTGTACCCCGTCCACCTCGCCTCGTCCGATGCCGCCGTCGCGGCCTCGCGGACGACGGACTCCGGCGCGCCACGTACCGCATAAGGGGCCAGAAGTCGCATGCGTGGTCAAGTGAGCCTCGTCCTGCGCGCCCACTCGGGTGAGCGACCGGGGCGAACCTTCCCAGCCAGACGGGACGAAACCGCTGCCCGGGGCGATGGCCTTCCTGGGCATGGGCCTGTCGGCTGCCGTCTGCGTGGCGGTCGGCCTCGGGCTCGGACTCTGGGTGGACAGTGCCCTGCACACGGCACCGGCGTTCCTCTTGGTGGGCCTGGCACTCGGTCTGGCCGCGGCCGCCTTCAGCATCGTCAAGCAGATCCGTACGTACCTGTAGAGGGCGCCGCATGAACATGCTCGACGGGCTCTCGGGTCTCGGGGGCAATGCGCTGGCCAAGGTGCTCCGCCGCACCGTCGTGTCCGCCCTTTTGGTGGGTGTGGCCGGCGTCGTGATCGCGCTGCTGCTCTCGGCGCCCTGGGCGGCCCTCGGGATCGCCATCGGCCTCGCCCTGGCCGTCGTGAACCTCCGCTTCCTCGACGCCGGTGTGGCCAAGCTCAACACCGGCGGCGAGACCAACAACAAGGTGCTGCGGCGCGCCATGGGCACCAAGAGCGTCACCCGCCTCGGTGTCATCACGGTGATCTGCATCGGCCTTCTGCTGCTCAACGGCGCGTTGGGCATCGGCGCCGTCGCCGGCCTCGTCATCTTCCAACTGCTCTTCGTGGTCAACGTGGGCCGGGTCGTGATTTCGCAGGGGATCCAATGAGCCACAGCTTCCTGCTCGCCAGCGGCGACATCACCATCGGGGACCACCACGGTGTGGTGCACGTGGCGGGCCTCACCATCTACCTGGACGTGGTGTGGACCACGCTCATCGCGGCGGCCATCGTGCTCGGCCTGGGGCTGCGCATGCGGGCCAAGGTCACCTCCGGTGTCCCGGGGAAGCTGCAGCTCTTCTGGGAGACGCTGATCGAGCAGGTCTCCGACCTGGCCCAGTCGGCCATCGGGCCCGAGGGCGTCCCCTTCGTCGGCCTGGGCGTGACGGTCTTCTTCTTCATCCTGATCTGCAACTGGCTCGCCTTCGTGCCGAGTGGGAACCCCGGGTTCCTCGCCCCGCCCACCGGGGACGTCAACCTGCCGCTGGCCCTGGCGCTCACCGTCTTCTTCCTGGTGCACTACAACTCGGTCAAAGGCGCGCGGCTGGGGCGGCTACTTCAAGCACTACGCCCAGCCGTACGCCGCGTTGACGCCCATCAACATCATCGAGGAGATCACCAAGCCGATCACGCTGACCTTCCGGCTCTTCGGCAACATCTTCTCGGGCGTGCTGATGGTCGCGGTGATCGTGGCGCTGATCCCGCCCTACCTGTCGTGGATCGGCCTGCTCATCTGGAAACCGTTCGACGAGCTGTTCATCGGCGCGATCCAGGCTTTCATCTTCGGCCTCCTCACCATCATGTACCTCGGTATGGGCATGAGCAGGGACGCCCACTAGGTCGCCGGCAATGGCGGGGACCGCAGGACCACACCAGCAACTCGAACACGATCTCGACAAAGGAGAGGAAACATGGCAGCAAGCACAATGGAAGGTGCGGTACGTATCGCCGGCGCGCTCGTCGGCGGCGGGCTGGCCCTCGGCGGGGGCGCCATCGGCGCCGCGGTCGGCGACGGTCTGGCCGGTTCGCAGACGATCGCGGCCATCGCCCGACAGCCCGAGATCGAGGCCAAGGCCCGTCAGTACTTCTTCCTGACGGTCGGCCTGGTGGAGGCGATGTACTTCATCAACCTTCTCTTCATGGTGGTGTTCATCTACGTCTTCGCCGCCAAGAGCATCTCCTAGCGCATTGCATCCCATCGTCTACTTGTCGGAGAGAACCCGGAGACCGAGAGCATCATGACCACAGCAGGCATCTTCCTTCTGCCCAATGGGACGTTCTTCATAGAGCTGGCCGTCTCCATCATCTTGATCCTCGCCATCTACAAGTGGGTCCTCCCGCCCATCAACAAGGCGATGGAGGAGCGCCAGGAGAAGATCCGTTCATCACTGGAGGCGGCCGATCAGGCCCGCGCCGACGCCGAGGCGGCCGACGACGAGCGCCGCGCCGTCCTGGAGGAGGCCCGGCATCAGGCCCGCGAGATCGTCGCCACAGCAAACCGCACGGCCGAGCAGGTGCGCTCCGACATGACCAGCGCGCGGGCAGAGCGAGTACGACCGCATCGTGGGCAATGCCGACGTCGAGATCGCGCTGGCCCGCCAACGCGCCGTTGAAGAGGCTGCTTCGCGTATGGGGGAGATCGTCATGGAGGTGGTGGAGCGGGTGATCGGGCGCGAGGTGGACGCTGCGGCGCACCGGGACCTGATCGATGAGGCCGTGGCCGCACTGCGGGCCGACACGGCGGGCGGCGCAGCCGCCCAAGCGGGCGCCCACCAGTGAACCCGACGCTTCAGGGGTATACGGCTGCCGTCGCGGAGGCGGCCGGCCCGGCCGCGCTCGGCGGCATCGCCGGCGAACTTGAAGCCATTGAGCAGTTGGTGCTGGCCAACCCGCACCTGCGGGCCGCGCTGACCGACACCGCCGTACCCGGACCGGCCCGCCGTGCCGTCATGCTCGACCTGCTGGAGGGGAAGGTCTCGACCGACGCCCGCCGGCTCTCCGCGTTCGCCTGCATGATCGTGTCCGCGCCCGAGGTCACCTCCGCCCTGGCCTGGCTCGCCACCCGGATGCGCCATCTCTCCGAGGGGCAGGACGACGAGCCGGGATTGAGCCTGACCCAGTCCCGCCAGCGGGTGGGCGGCTTCGCCACCGCCGTGTTCGAGGACATGACCGGCGCGGCCCTCGAGTCAGTGGAGGACGACCTGTTCCGTTTCGCCCGCATCGTGGGCGCCACGCCGGCGTTGCGCAGCACGCTGACCGACCGCGACCTCGACGTGTCGGCCCGCCAGGCGCTGGTCGCCGATCTCTTAGGCGGGAAGGTGTCGCCGCCGACCCTGTCGCTGGCCCGCTATGCGGTGACCGGGGGGCGGGCCCGCGACATCGTGGGGACGCTGGATTTCCTGGTGGAGCTGACGGCACAGGCCCGGGGCTGGCGCATCGCTCGCGTGCGGTCGGCCGGGCCGATCGACGACGCTCAGCAGCGGGAGCTCAGCGACTCGCTGGGCTCGCTGGCCGGGGCGCCGGTGGAGCTGCAGGTGGAGGTCGACCAGTCCCTGCTCAGCGGGGCGCTGATCCGCATCGGCGACCTGCAGGTGGACGCGACGGCGCGGGGCCGCATCGACGCCCTGCGCGAACACTTCGCCCCGGCCGGCTGGGAGCCCTCGGGGTTCGGGCGGCGGGATCAGAGTTCGACGGACGAGACAGAGGGAGCACATTGATGGCAGAGCTCACGATCGACGCCAGTGAGATCACCAAGGCGCTGGAGCGCCATGTCGAGGAGTACACCCCGGCGGTCGGAACGGAGCAGATCGGCCGCATCGTCGAGGTGGGCGACGGCATCGCCCGGGTGTCCGGGCTGCCGGGCGCCGCGGTGAACGAGCTGCTCGAGTTCGAGGACGGCACGCTGGGCCTGGCCCTCAACCTGGACGAGGACACCATCGGCGCGGTCGTCCTGGGTGAGGTGGACAGCCTCGAAGAGGAACAGACGGTGAAGGCGACCGGGCGGATCCAGACCGTGCCCGTCGGCGACGCCCTGCTCGGCCGGGTCGTCAACGCGCTGGGCGAGCCGCTCGACGGGAAGGGCCCGATCACGGCGACCGAGACCCGCCGCATGGAGGTGCAGGCCCCCGGGATCGTGGGCCGCCAGCCGGTGAGCGAGCCGTTGCAGACGGGGATCAAGGCCATTGACGCCATGACGCCGATCGGCCGGGGCCAGCGTGAGCTGATCATCGGGGACCGCAAGACCGGCAAGACGACGGTGGCGATCGACACCATCATCAACCAGGCCGGCCAGGGCGTGAAGTGCATCTACGTCGCCATCGGCCAGAAGAACTCGTCGGTGGCTCAGACGGTGGCGACCCTCGAGGACCACAATGCGCTCGAGTACACGGTCGTGGTGGTCGCCTCCGCCGGAGACCCGGCACCGTACAAGTACCTGGCGCCCTACGCGGGCTGCGCCATGGGCCAGCACTGGATGGAGAACGGCGAGCATGCGCTGATCATCTACGACGACCTGTCCAAGCAGGCCGAGGCCTACCGCGCCGTCTCGCTCCTGCTACGGCGCCCACCGGGTCGCGAGGCGTACCCGGGCGACGTGTTCTACCTGCACTCCCGGCTGCTCGAACGGGCGGCCAAGTTGTCCGACGCGCGGGGTGGGGGGTCGCTGACCGCGCTGCCCGTGATCGAGACCAAGGCCGGCGACATCTCGGCCTACATCCCGACGAACGTCATCTCCATCACCGACGGGCAGGTCTTCTTGGAAACGGACCTGTTCAACTCCGGCATCCGGCCGGCCATCAACGTCGGCAACTCCGTGAGCCGGGTGGGGAGTGCGGCCCAGGTGAAGGCCATGAAGTCAGTGTCGGGCACGCTGAAGCTCGACCTGGCGCAGTTCCGCGAGCTCGAGGCATTCGCCACCTTCGGCTCCGAGCTGGACAGGGTGTCCCAGGCCCAGCTCGACCGGGGCTACCGGCTGACGGAGCTGCTCAAGCAGCCGCAGAACCAGCCGGTGGCGGTCGAGGAGCAGGTGCTGGTGATCTACGCCGGCACGAAGGGCTGGGCCGACACCGTCCCGGTCAGCGAGGTGCGCCGCTTCGACGAGGAGCTGATCGAGTACTTCAAGGGCAACCACCCCGGCGTGCTCGAATCGATCCGCTCGACGGGCGCGTTGCCCGACGGCGACGAGATCGACAAGGGCCTGACCACGTTCCTGGAGGGATTCGACACCGGGAAGGTCGACTGACACATGGCCGGGGGCCAAGAGCGCATCCTGCGGAGACGCATCCGCAGTGTGCAGTCGACGAGGAAGATCACCAAGGCGATGGAGCTGATCGCCGCCTCGCGGATCGTGCGCGCCCAGAACCGCATCGCGGCCAACCGCCCCTACCGCGAAGGCATGGAGCGGGTGCTGCGCATCACCGCGGCCGCCGATCCGCGGGCCGCGGCGAAGTTGCTGGGGACGCCCGAGTCGGCGCGCCACGTCGGCATCCTCGCCATCGTGGGTGACCGCGGGCTGGCCGGCTCGTACAACTCGGGCGTGCTGCGCGCCACCGAGCGGCTGGTGGCGGAGCACAAGGGGAACGGAGCCGAGGTGACGGTGTGGTCGGTGGGGAAGAAGGCCCCGTCGTACTTCCGCTACCGGGGCATCGACCCGGCGCAGTCGTTCACCGGCTTCGTCGACCGGCCTGACTTCTCCGACGCCCGTCACATCGCCGCCGTGGTGGCGGCACCGTTCGTGACGGGAGAGATCGACCTGATCGAGATGGTGTCGACCCGGTTCATCTCGGCCGGCACCCAGCGGGTCGAGCGCATGCAGATGCTGCCCCTCCCGCTGCCCGAGGTCGACGAGGAGGCGGCGGAGCCCGAGGAGCACCCGCTCGAGGGCTACACCGAGTTCGAGCCCGAGCCCGAGAAGCTGCTCGTCGAGCTGGCGCCCCGGGCGCTGGAGACGGAGATCTTCGCCGCCCTGCTCGAAGGTGCGGCCTCCTTCTTCACGGCCCAACAGCGGGCTATGGCAGCCGCCACCGACAACGCGGACGAGTTGGTCCGCACCCTGACGAGGGTCATGAACCGGGCCCGTCAGGACGCCATCACCACCGAGATCATGGAGATCGTCGGCGGGGCCGAGGCGCTCCGCCAAGCGAAGGGAGCTTGACCGAAATGACCACCACCACGATGCAGGACACCGTGCCAGCCGGTTCGCTGGAAGACGGCCGGGTGGTTGCCATCGCCGGGCCCGTCATCGACGTCGAGTTCCCGCCGCACGCGCTGCCCGAGATCAATCATGCCGTCGAGTTCAACATCGAGCTCGACGGGTCCAACCACACGGTGACCGCCGAGGTGGCCCAGCAGATCGGCGACGGCCGGGTGCGCTGCATCTGCATGCAGCAGACCGACGGCCTCGTCCGCGGAGCGGCGGTACGCAACCTCGGACGCGGGATCTCGGTCCCCGTGGGCAACGCCGTGCTGGGCCACGTCTTCAACGTGCTGGGCCAGCCCCTCGACACCGATGCCGTCGAAGGAATCGAGGAGTACTGGGAGATCCACCGCAACGCACCCGCCTTCGACCAGCTCGAGCCGCGTTCGCTCATGTTCGAGACCGGGATCAAGGTCATCGACCTCCTCGAGCCGTACGTCCAGGGCGGCAAGATCGGCCTCTTCGGTGGGGCCGGCGTGGGCAAGACCGTCATCATTCAGGAGATGATCCACCGGGTGGCCCAGCAGCACGGTGGCGTGTCGGTCTTCGCCGGTGTGGGGGAGCGCACCCGCGAGGGCACCGACATGTGGCTCGAGATGCAGGAGTCCGGGGTCATCGACAAGGCCGCGCTGGTCTACGGCCAGATGGACGAGCCCCCCGGCGTCCGTCTCCGCGTCGCCCTGGCCGCCCTGACCATGGCGGAGTACTTCCGCGACGTGCAGAACCAGGACGTTCTGCTGTTCGTCGACAACATCTTCCGCTTCGTCCAGGCCGGCTCCGAGGTCTCCACCCTGCTCGGGCGCATGCCGTCGGCGGTGGGCTACCAGCCGACCCTGGCCGACGAGATGGGCGAGCTGCAGGAGCGGATCACGTCGACCAAGGGCAAGTCGATCACCTCGCTGCAGGCGGTCTACGTCCCGGCCGACGACTACACCGACCCGGCGCCCTTCACCACGTTCACCCACCTGGACGCCACCACCGAGCTGTCCCGCCAGATCGCCGCGCTCGGCATCTACCCGGCGGTGGACCCGCTGGCGTCGACGTCGAACATCCTCGCCCCCGAGGTGGTCGGGGACCGGCACTACGCGGTGGCCCGGCGCGTGCAGGAGATCCTGCAGCGCTACAAGGAGCTGCAGGACATCATCGCCATCCTCGGCATGGACGAGCTGTCCGAGGAAGACCGGGTGACGGTGAACCGGGCGCGCAAGATCCAACGCTTCCTGTCGCAGCCCTTCTTCGTGGCCGAGGTGTTCACCGGCGTCCCGGGGATCTTCGTGCCGGTCGACGAGACGGTGGAGTCGTTCGAGGCGCTGGCCAACGGCGACCTGGACAACATCCCCGAGCAGGCGTTCCTGAACGTCGGCGGGGTGGAGTCGGTGCTGGCCAAGGCCAAGACGCTCGAGGACGAGGCCGGCTAGTGGCCGACGGCGTCTTCGCCATGGAGGTCGTCACCCCCGAGCAGGCCCTCTACGCGGGTGGGGCCCGGTCGGTGGTGCTCGCCACCTCGGACGGCGCCCTCACCGTCCTCGACGGTCACACCCCGTTGGTGGGCGGTGTCGTGCCCTGCGAACTCAAGGTCGAAGAGGCCGACGGGACCGTGCGGCGCCTGGCCGTGCACGGCGGCTTCCTCCAGGTCGACACGAGCGCCGGCGCGGCCGAGGGGCTGGTCGAGGGGGACGGCCCGCTGCCGGGCCTCTCGACCCGTGTGACCGTCCTGGCCGGCGTGGCCGAGCTCGCCCCGGAGATCGACGTGCCCCGGGCCGAGGAGGCCAGGGCGGCGGCGACCCAGCGGATCGG
Organism: uncultured Acidimicrobiaceae bacterium; assembly: GCA_963787525.1. Lineage (GTDB taxonomy): Bacteria > Actinomycetota > Acidimicrobiia > Acidimicrobiales > RAAP-2 > Bog-473. The sequence continues at coordinate 495,104 of CAWBDK010000003.1, forward strand.
CGACCTCGGCGCCGGCCGGGGCCCCGTCACCGAGGACGTCGAGGAGGATCTCGAGCTTGTCGAGTCCGAGAGCGCCCTCTCTCGTGCCGAGCTGCGGCTCGCGGTGGCATCCGACAGCACGGCGTAGCGGGCCGCCGCCATGCCGGCGGCTCAACCGAACGAGATGGAGCTGAACTCGGCCAGCTTGGCCAGCGCGTGGCTGGCGTCGATCTTGCGCAGCGTCCCGGACTTAGAGCGCATGACCAGTGACTGCGTCGTGGCCCCGAATTCGTGGTACTGGACACCCTGGAGGAGCTCACCGTCGGTGATCCCCGTGGCGGCGAAGAAGCAATTGTTGCCCTGGACCAGGTCGTCGGTCGTCAGCACGGCGTCGAGCGCGTAGCCGGCCTCGACGGCCGCGGCGCGCTCCTGCTCGTTGCGCGGGTAGAGCCTGCCCTGAAATTTCCGCGCCCATGCACTTGAGAGCGGCCGCGGCGAGTACGCCTTCGGGCGTGCCCCCGATGCCGAACAGAATGTCGGTCCCGGCCCCGGGCCAGCCCGTGGCGATGGCTCCGGCGACGTCCCCGTCGGTGATGAGACGGATTCGGGCCCCGGTGGCCCGCACCTCGGTGATCAGCGCCTCGTGACGCGGTCGGTCCAGGATCACCGCCGTCAGGTCGCGCACCGGCCGCCCCAGGGCCTCCGACAGCGCGTGGAGGTTCTCGGTCGGGGTGCGCCGGATGTCGCAGGCGCCCTTGGCCCGAGGTCCGACGGCGAGCTTCTCCATGTAGACGCACGGGCCGGGGTCGAACATGGCGCCGCGCTCGGCCACCGCGATCACCGCCAGGGCGCCGCCACGGCCCTGGGCGGTCAGGGTGGTGCCGTCGATGGGGTCGACCGCGATGTCCGTGAGCGGGGGTGTCCCGTCACCGATCTTCTCGCCGTTGAACAGCATGGGCGCGTTGTCCTTCTCGCCCTCGCCGATGACGACGATCCCGTCCATCGGCACGCTGGCGAGCACCGTCCGCATGGCCTCGACGGCGGCCCCATCGGCTCCCAGCTTGTCCCCCCGGCCCATCCAGCGGCTCGCCGCCATGGCCGCCGCCTCGGTGGTCCGTACCAGGTCCATGGCGAGGTTCCGGTCAGGAGCTTGGCGCGGCGTCACCACGGGGAATGACCATAGTGGGTCGCCGATCGCCCACGGCCCGTCGGACGGCCTGTCAGCGGCGATACTTGAGGTCGTGGACCAGATCGTGGTCGAGCCCAGTGGGCCGCTCGAGGGCACCGTCAGCGCAGGCGGAGCGAAGAATTCGGCGCTCAAGGTGATGGTGGCCTGCCTGCTCGCCGAGGGTTGCACCGTGCTCTCCAACGTCCCTCGCATCGCCGACGTGGAAACCATGGCCGAGGTGCTGCGGACCATGGGCGCGCAAGTCGTGCGGCTCGACAACGGGGATGTGAGCGTGACCACGCCCCCGGCCGGCGACCTGGTCCCCGCCGGTCCCTACGAGCTCTTCGAGCGCATGCGGGCGTCGGTGGTCGTGCTCGGGCTCCTCCTCGCCCGCTGCGGGACCGTGCGCATGCCGTTGCCCGGCGGGGACGACTTCGGGGACCGGCCCATCGACTTCCACATCAACGGGCTCAACGCCATGGGCGCCCGCTTCGAGTCCTCCCACGGCGAAGTGCGCGGCACCGTGCCCGGCGGCCGGCTGGTGGGTACCCGGGTCGTCCTGGAGTACCCGAGTCACACGGCGACCGACAACCTGCTCATGGCTGCCGTCCTGGCCAAGGGCACGACGGTCATTGAGAACGCGGCCAAGGAACCGGAGGTGGCCGACCTGGCCTCCATGCTGTGCGACATGGGTGCGGTCGTGCGCGGGGCCGGGACCTCACGCATTGAGATCGAGGGGGTCGAGGAGCTCCGACCCACCCGCCACACGGTCGTGCCCGACCGGGTGGTGGCCGCCACCTACCTGGCCGCAGTCGGCATGGCCGGCGGTGACGTGACCATCGCCGACGCCCGGCCGGACCACATGGAGATGATCCTGCGCAAGGTCAACCAGATGGGGGTGATGACGGAGATGGGGCCCCAGGGGCTGCGGGCCAGCACGCACGAGCGGTTGGCGTCGGCCGACGTCGCCACGCTCCCGTACCCCGGTGTGGCCACCGACTACAGCCCGCTGCTGGTGGCCATGCTCACGGTGGCCGACGGCGTGGGGATCCTCACCGAGAACCTCTTTTCCGGCCGGTTCCGCTACGTCGAGGAGCTGCGACGTATGGGCGCCGACATACGGACCGAAGGACACCACGCCGTCGTACGCGGCGTGCCCCGGCTCTCGGGTGCACCCGTGCGCGCGCCCGACATCCGCGCCGGCGTGGCCCTCGTCCTGGCCGGCCTCGTCGCCGAGGGGCAGACGGTGGTGAGCGGCGCGCACCACATCGGACGAGGCTACGAGGACATGGCGGGTTCGCTGCGCTCGTTGGGAGCACGGGTGGCGTGCCGGTGAGCCCGGCGCCTCCCAGTGATCCGGCGGTGCTCCTCGAGCTGGCCCGCGCCGGAGACCGCGTCGCGCTGGCGCGGCTGCTTTCGCACATTGAGCGGGGCGGGGAGGCGGCCACGGCCGTCGCGCGTCTGGCCTACCGGTCCGAGGTCCCCTACACGGTCGGCCTCACGGGCGCCCCCGGCACCGGGAAGTCCACGCTCACCGACGGGCTGATCTCGGCGGTGCGGGCCGGGTGGCCCGAACCGCGTTCCGAGCCCGTGCCCCAGGTCGGCGTGCTCGCCGTCGACCCCACCTCTCCCTTCAGCGGCGGCGCCATCCTCGGTGACCGCGTGCGCATGAGCCAGCATGCGCTCGACCCGCGCGTCTTCATCCGCTCCATGGCGACCAGGGGTCACCTGGGCGGCCTCTCGCTCGCGGTGCCCGATGCCGTCCGCCTGCTCGGCGCCGCCGGCATCGGCGTGGTCATCGTCGAGACCGTCGGCGTCGGCCAGATGGAGGTCGACATCGCGTCCGCCGCCGACACGACCGTCGTGGTCGTGACCCCGGGCTGGGGGGACTCAATGCAGGCCAACAAGGCCGGTCTCCTCGAGGTAGCCGACGTGTTCGTGATCAACAAGGCGGACCGGCCGGGCGTGCGCGAAGCCCGCCGCGACCTGGAGCAGATGCTCGACCTGGCCCGGCCCGGTGCGTGGCGGCCCGAGATCGTCGACACCACGGCGACTGCCGGAGAGGGTGTGGCGGAGCTCTGGATGGCCGTCGCTCGCCACCGCGACCACCTCGAGAGCGCCGGCCTGATGGTGGCCCGGCGCTCGGAGCGACTGAGCCAGGAGCTGCGCCGGGTCCTACGCGCCCGCTCGGACGCACGGGTCGACGAGCTCGTGGCCAGCGAGGAGTTCACCACGGCGGTCAAGGCGCTCGCGGCCGGCGAGCTCGACCCCTATCAGGCCGCCGACAGCCTCCCGCCCGGATGAGCCGCCACTCGTCCGGTCCGGTACGGTGCGGCGATGACTGAGACCTACGTCACGGTGGAGCGCCGGGACGACAACGTGGCGCTGATCCGGCTCGACCGGCCCAAGGCCAACGCGCTCTCCGGCGCCGTGCTCGGGCAGCTCCACGCGGCGGCCACCGACCTCGCCGGCGACCCGCCGGGGGCCGTCGTGCTCTGGGGCGGCAGGCGGATCTTCGCCGCCGGAGCCGACATCGTCGAGCTGGACCAAGGCGGCGCGGATTCGGTTGGTGCGAATTTCACGAGCGCTCTCGGTGCGCTGGCCGCCCTGCCCCGGGCCACCATCGCCGCCGTCAACGGCTACGCCCTCGGGGGAGGGCTCGAGCTCGCGCTGGCCTGCGACTTCCGCATCTGTGCCGAAGACTCCCGCTTCGGCCTGCCCGAAGTGCTGCTCGGAGTCATCCCCGGCGGTGGGGGCACCCAGCGCCTGCCGCGCCTCATCGGGTCCTCGCGGGCCAAGGAGCTGATCTTCTCCGGCCGCCAGGTCCGGGCCGAAGAGGCGCTGGCGATCGGCATCGTCAACCGGGTGGCGGCGCCCGACTACGTCCTCGAGGCTGCCCTGACCTGGGCGGCGGAGTTGGCCGCCGGTCCGCTGGTCGCCCACAGCCTGGCCAAGTCCGCCATCGACCGGGGACTGGAGGGCACGCTGGCCGACGGCCTGGCACTCGAGCAGCAGGCGTTCGCCGCCGTGGCGCGGACCGAGGACGCCGTCCGCGGGATCACCTCGTTCGCCGAGAACGGCCCCGGCAAGGCGACGTTCGTCGGGCGGTGATCGGTTGAGCTCACCTCCCATTCCGGTCAGCTCCAACGAGGGCGCCTTCGACCCCTCGGTGCGATGGTTTCGCCACGCCGTCTTCTACGAGGTGCTGATCCGGGGCTACCACGACGCCAACAACGACGGCACCGGAGACCTGCGCGGGTTGCGGGACAAGTTGGACTACATGGAGTGGTTGGGCATCGATTGCATCTGGATGCTGCCCTTCTACCCCTCACCGTTCCGCGACGGTGGCTATGACATCAGCGACTTCTTCAACGTCCACCCCGACTACGGGAGTATCAGCGACCTGGTGGGGTTTCTGGAAGACGCGCACCGGCGAGGTATCAGGGTCGTGGCCGATCTCGTGATGAACCACACCAGCGACGAGCACCCGTGGTTCACTGAGTCACGCTCGTCGAGGGACAACGCCAAGGCCGACTGGTACGTCTGGAACGACGACGATCAGAAGTGGCCGGACGCCCGGGTCGTGTTCACCGACGTCGAGCGTTCCAACTGGACCTGGGACGACACCCGTCAGCAGTACTACTGGCACCGCTTCTATCACCACCAGCCCGACCTCAACTACGAGAACCCCGAGGTCGCCGACACCATGATCGACCTGGTCCGCTTCTGGCTCGATCTCGGGTTCGACGGCTTCCGGCTCGACGCGGTCCCCTACCTCTATCAGCGTGACGGCACGTCCGGTGAGCACCTGCCGGAGACGCACACGTTCATCAAGCGCATCCGCAAGCAAATAGACGCCGACTATCCCGGGCGCATCCTGCTGGCCGAGGCGAACGGCTGGCCGAGCGACGTAGCGGACTACTTCGGCGACGGAGACGAGTGCCACCTGTGCTTCCACTTCCCTCTCATGCCCCGGCTGTTCATGGCGGTCCGCCGGGAGCAGCGCTACCCGATCACGGAGATCCTCGCCCAGACCCCCGTCATCCACGACGATTGCCAGTGGGCCATCTTCCTGCGCAACCACGACGAGCTCACGCTCGAACAGGTGAGCGACGAGGAGCGGGACTACCTCATCGCGGAGTACGCCAAGGACCCCAGGATGAAGCGCCACATGGGTATCGGGCGCCGGCTGGCCCCGCTGCTCGACAACGACCGGCGGACGGCGGAGCTGCTCTACGCCCTGATCCTGTCCCTACCCGGCAGCCCTGTGATCTACTACGGCGACGAGCTGCTCATGGGTGACAACATCTACCTCGGCGACAGGGATTCGGTGCGCACGCCCATGCAGTGGTCGCCCGACCGTAACGGCGGCTTCTCGCAGGCGGACTTCGCCCAGCTCTACCTGCCGCCGCTCATGGACCCCGTCTACGGCTTCAGCGCGCTCAACGTGGAGGCGCAGCTGCGCAACCAGGGCTCGTTCCTGCACTGGCTGCGGCGCATGCTGACCGAACGGCGGGCCCTCCCGGTGATGGGTGTGGGCGAGATGGAGGTACTGCCCTGCGCCAACCCGTCGGTCCTGGCCTACATGCGGTCGGGTGAGGTGGCGGACATCCTGACCGGCTCGAGCTCGACCGGCCCCTCGGTGAGCCCGACAGTGGACGGCGCGCTCGACTGGGGCCACTCGACCGTCCTCGCCCGGACCGTCCCCGCCGGGAACGAGAGCGAGAGTGACGAGGTGGTGCACCGGCACCAGGCGGTCCTGTGCGTGCACAACCTGAGCCGCTTCGCCCAGCCGGCCGAGCTCGCGCTGGCCAAGTGGGCGGGTTCGACCCCCTACGAGGTGCTCGGACGGGTCCCCTTTCCCGCCATCTCCGAAGAGCCCTACACGATCACGCTGCCGCCCTACGGCTTCTTGTGGTTCGACCTCGCACCCGACGAGAGCAAGGTCCCGGAATGACCGCCGACCACGACCAGGCGCTGCGTGCGCTCACGGAGGCGTGGCTCGGATTGCGTCGGGTGACCCCGGCGGGCGACATCACCATCGAACGCGCCGAGGTGCTGCGGGCGGGCCGGCCCGGCCTGGTCGACATCGTGGCCCGGGTGGGGGAGCGCCGGGCCCATGTCGTGGTGGGACTGCGGAGCGTGGCCGACGAGCCGCACTTCCTCCGCTCCGGCGAGGAGGCCGCCCTCGGCCTGCTCGACGACCCGCACGGGCTCGCCGTCTGTACCGACGCGCTGTGCGACGCCCAGCTGGCGCCGCTGTTGCTCGCCACGGTGCGCGGCGTCGAGCCGCGTCCGGGATCGGTGGCCGTCGTGCGTGACGACGACGACGCCATGGTGATCGACTGCGGCGATCGGGGCGACCTCATGGTGTTCCCATGGCTCAGTGACGCCTCGCGACCCGACGTGGATCTGATGGTGGCACTCGAGGCGGCCGGCTTCAACCACGTGGCGGCGCCACTGGTGCGCTGGGTCTGGGAGGGACGTGACCTCGGGGTCGTACAGGAGCCCCTGACGGACCGCTCCGGTGGTTGGGCCCTGGCCCTCACCTCCCTCCGTGACTTCTACGCGTCCCGCGGGTCGCCCGAGGCGGCCGGTGGCGACTTCGGTGCCGAGGCACGAGCGTTGGGCACCATGACGGCGCGGATGCACCTCGCGCTCGACCGCGCCTTCCTCCGTCACCGTGAGCCCGTCGTGGACTGGGTCGACGCGGCCGAGGCGGCGATCGCGGCATCGGACCGGTCGCTGCTCGACGCTCCCGGCGTCACCGACCTCGTCAAGTGGATCCGTGAGTCCGAGGCGCAGCTCCCGGTGATCCGCACCCACGGCGACTTCCACCTGGGGCGCACCGCCCGGACAGACCAGGGGTGGGTGGTCAGCGACTGCGCGCCCGGTGGCGTGCTCGCCGGCGGGTCGGCCCCGGGCCGGCGTACCCCCCTGGCGGACGTGGCCGACCTGTTGTGGTCGATGCACCAGGCCAGCACCGTTGCGGCGGCGGAGCGGGACCCGGCGGGCCGGCTCGGGCTCTCCACGCTCGGCCAGGCCTGGGAGGCCAGGAACCGCCGTGCCTTCGTGACCGGCTATCTGGGCACGCCCGGCATCGCGGGTCTGGTCGGGCCCGACCGCGACCTGGTGCGGCGCCTGGTGTCGTTCCTCGAGCTGGCCCGCTCCGTCCGGGAGGCGTAGGCCTCAGTGGGTCAGCGCCGAGACCTTGAGGGTCTCGGCGGCCTCCTCGGGTGAGATCACGTTGATGGCCACGCCGGTGCCCAGCTCGAAGCCGGCCGTGGTCGTCGCCTTGGGCCAGATGTGGGCGTGCCAGTGGTACGGCTCGCCGACCCGGTAGGGAGCGGAGTGGAAGACGATGTTGTAGGCCACGTCCCCGACGGCATCGGCCAGCTGCTGGAGGGTACGGCGGATGGCCTCGCCGACGGCGATGAGGTCCTCGGTGGGGCTCCGGTGCAGATGAGGGTTGTGCTCGCGCGGCATCACGAGCATCTCGTAGGGGACGGAGCTCCAGAACGGGCAGACCACGACGACGCGGTCGTTGGCGTAGATCACCCGCTCGGTCGAGTCCTCTTCCGCCTCGATCGTGGTGCACAGGAGGCAGGACCCCACGAAGCGTGCGAAGCGCGCCTGTTCCTCGGCGAGCTCGCGGGGGATGAAGGACATACCGAGCAACTGGCCGTGGGGGTGCTCGAGCGACGCGCCCGCTTCGCGTCCGGAGTTCACGATGGCCTGCGTGTAGCGGAGGTTGGGCTGCGAGGCGTGCTCCTCCAGGCGGTCGCGCAGGGCGGCCATGACGAGCTCGACCTGCTCCTGGCTCAGCATGCCCAGCGTGGCGTCGTGCTCGGGGGAGAAGATGAGGATCTCGTGGATGCCGCCGGCGGAGGCCTGGGTGAAGACGGGGCCCCGGTTGGCCACCACGAAGGGCTCGTCGCCCTCGAAGGCGGGGTAGAGGTTGGGCACGACCCGGACCAGCCAACCGCCGGTCGGGCCATAGGTCTCGAGGGCGGGGGGCGTGTCCTCCTCGTTGCCGGGGCAGAACGGGCACGGCTTGTCCAGTGCGTCGGGCTGCCAGGGGGAGCGGGTCACGAAGGAGTAGGGCCGCTCCGAGCGGCCCGGGCTCACGACCACCCAGCGGCCGGACAACGGATCGAGGCGCAACTGGTTCATCGGTGCACGCTCTCGGGCGCTGCCTGGCCCGCCCACATCGCAAATGACCTCATCGCTTGCCCTCCACCTCTACGGTACAGGTTCCGCCGCCCGCGTTGGCACCACCGTCACGGCGATGTCACCCGGGCTTCACGGACACGGGAGAACATGTCGGCCATGCACCACCAGCCGGACGGCGCTGCCTTCGACATCGTGTTGTTGCTTCACGTGGCGTGCGTCGTCGTGGGGCTCGTCACCACCGTGACCGCGGTCGCCACGGCCGGACGGCTGCGGCGCCTCCTGGGGTCACCCAGCCCACTGCCCGAGCCCCTGCGCCGGTACTTCAGCCCCGGGGTCAACTGGGCCGGCCGCACCATCTACGGCATTCCCGTCTTCGGGTTCGCCCTCCTCGCCATGAGCCAGGGGGCGTACGCCCTGGGCCAGGGGTGGGTGCTGGCGGGCGTGGCCCTCTTTGTCGGGGTCGCCCTGCTGGCCGAAGGGGTGATGTGGCCGGCCGAGCGGCGGCTCCAGGCCGCCGTCGCCGCGGTCGGGACCACGACCGGCCCATTCCCCGAGACAGCGACGATGGGCAGGGATGCCACGTCGATGGCCCGCGCCGGCGCCGCTGCGCTGGCCCTCCTGGTGGTCGGGGTGGTCATCATGGTGGCCCAACCCTGAGCTCGACGGACGGAGACCCCGTGCGGGGGTCACCGTCCGTCAGTCCTGATCAGCCGGTTCGGAGCACCGGCCGGCATTGCGTCACCCGCAGCCTTCCCCTTCGCCGCCGACCGGAGGCCTGCAGCCGCCACCGCTGCCGCCGCAGCCACCACTGCCGCTGCCACCCCCGCCACTGCCGCCACCACCGCCTCCGCCGCATCCGATCTGCTCGGACGTCGAGGCGGAGGACGACTGGTAGTAGCTGTTGCCGGCATAGGAGACCGTGATCGCCACCGAGCCTGTCACTTGGTTCACCGTGATGGTGCAGGAGGCCACGCCCGACGAGTTGGTGGTCCCGGTGCAGCTCTGGACCGTCCTGCCCGACCCGATCGTCATCACGACCGGCTGCCCGGCAAGCGGGGTCCCGTTCGAGGTGAGCACGGAGGTCAGGGTCAACGACTGCCCCGACTGGACATTGGTCGAACCGGTGTAGGTCAGCGAGGTCGGTGCCGCGGTGACGACGAAGTTGTTCGACCCGCTGCTGGAGAGCAGCTGGGGCGAGGTGCCCGCGTTGCCGCCGAACGTACCCGTTACCTTGTAGGTGGCGCTGGGCTCGTTCGGGGTGACGGCGCACGAGGCCTTGCCGTTACTCGCGGTGGTGGCGGTGCACGACTGCGTCCCGTTCAGCGTCAGTGTGACGGTCTGGCCGCCGATGGGTGTGCCGGTCACCGAGTTGGTCAGGGTCCCCGAGATCGTCGTGGCCTGGCCGTAGGCGCCCGTTGCCGCGCTCACCGACAGGGTGGTCGGTATGGTCACGGTGACCGACTGCGATGCAGTCGACGTCGCGTAGTAGGACGAGCCGCCGAAGCTCACCGTCACGGGCAGCGGGCTGGCGCTCTGGTTGAACGTGCAGATGGTGCAGCTGACCATGCCGGCGGAGTTGGTCGTGCCGCTGCACTTCTGAGCGGTATTCCCCGAGCCGACCGTGAAGGTCACCGTCTGACCGGAGACCGGCGACCCGTTGCTGGTCAGCGTGGCCGACAGGACGGGGGACTTCCCGCTGGTGATGGACGTGCTCCCGGTGTAGGTCACCGTCGTCGGCGCCTTGCTCTCCACGAAGGTGCTCGAGCCGGTGCTCGGCAAGAGTGTCGGAACCGTCGTGGTGTCGCCGCCGAACGAACCGCTCAACGTGTACGTTCCTCCGGGCTCGTTGGGCGTGATGGTGCACGACGCCACGCCGGAGGAGTTGGTCGTCCCGGTGCAGGACTGCGTCCCGTTCACCTTGAGCGTGACGGGCTCACCCGCGACCGGCGTATTGGTGTAGTTGTTGATCAGCGTCCCCGTCACGGTGGTGGGACTGCCGTAGGTACCCGTGCCGGCGGTCACCGTCAGCGTGGTGGACACCGAGGAGGGACCCACCTGCACGCTGCTGGTCGCGCTCGACGACTGGTAGTTGTTGGTCCCGCCGTAGCCCGCGTTGACGGGCGTGGGGCCGACGGGCTGGTTGACCGAGGCGATGGTGCAGCTGGCCGCGCCGCTGGCGTTCGTCGTGCCCGAGCACGTCTGGGCCGAGCTACCCGAGCCGAGGGTCAAGGTCACGGGCTGGTTCACCAGCGGCGTGCTGCCGCTGGTGAGCACACCCGAGATCGTGATCGGTTGGCCGTTGGTGGTCGAGTAGGGCCCGGTGTAGGTCAGTGACGTCGTGGCGGGCGTCACGACGAAGCTGGCCGAGCTGGTGCTGGTCGTGAGCGGGACCGGTTGCGACGTCGACGAGTCGCCGCCGAAGGAGCCGTACACCGTGTAGGTCCCCGCCGACTCGCCGGGCGTGATCGTGCACGAGGCATTCCCGTTGGAGTCCGTGGTACCTGTGCAGGTCTCGGTGCCGTTGACGGTGAAGGTCACCGGCTCTCCGGGAATGGGCTGGTTGGTGAAGGAGTCGGTGAGGGTTCCCGACACCGTGGTCGAGCTTCCGTAGCTCACCGTCGTGGGGTTGACCGTCAGTGTGGTCGGCTCGGTGACACTGAGCGTGCTGGTCGCGCCGATGGGGGTGTCATAGGTGTCGCCGGCGAAGCTGGCGGTGATCGGCTCAGTACCACTCGGCTGATCGACGGTCGCGATGGGACAGCTGACGTTCCCGTTGGCGTCGGTGGTGCCGCTGCAGGACTGCGCGGTGGAGCCTGTGCCGATCGTCAAGGTGACGACCTTGGTCGGCAGCGCCGTGTCCGAGCTCGGGACGTTGGTGGTGAGATTGGCGGACAGCGTCACGGATTGACCGTTGACGGCCGTCGCCGGTCCGGTGGTCACCGAACTGGTGTCCGGGCTCACCGTGAACGTACTGTTCGTGGTGTCCGAGCCGATCGGGGTCGTCGCCGATGTATCGCCTCCGAACGATGCCGTCAGCGTGTAGGAACTCGAGGGTTCACCCGGTGTGATGACACAGGTAGCGGTCCCGGTGTTGTCGGTGTCGGCCGTGCAGGTCTCGGCTCCATTGAGGGTGAAGGTGACCGGCTCGTTGACGATTGGATTGCCCGAGCTGTTGGTCAACACGGCGGAGACCGGCGTGGGCGCCGAGAAGTTCCCCGAGACCGGCTGGACGGTGAGCGTCGACGGCAAGGCAGTTGTCACCGGCGCCGGCGTCGCCACCTCCTGCTGGTCGTCGACCGACAGCCCGAAGAGGTAGGGAGACCCCGTGGCGATCGTCTGCATCACGGCGCCGGTGGCGATGTTGACCTGCCAGATGTCGCCCGAGTAGGCGTCACCGGTCCAGAACGAGGTGCCGCTGGGGTCGACCACGAGGGCGAAGAGCCCCTGAGCGCACCCCGGCAAGGATCCGCACGAGTAGGTCTGGATCACGTTGCCGTTGGAGTCGAGCAGCAGATCCCGGTCCGAGTCCGCCACGAGCACGTCACCGTTGGGCAGGATGCGAAGTTCGTAGGCGTTGGCGCCCGGGAGGGGTGCCTGGTTGAAGTCGGGCAGCTGGGTGTTGGTGCACTTGTTGTAGCGCAAGATGTCCGCGCCCTCGGTCGTGTAGTAGAAGGTGCACTCGTCGCTGGCGAGGTCGATCCAGTCGTCGCCCGTCTCCTCGGTGGCGACCGGGCCGATGTCGGCCAGGCGCTGCCCGCTCGAGTTGAACTCGGCGATATAGGGGACGGCTTGCTGCCCGACGTAGAGGTTGCCGCTGTTGTCGAACACCAGCGACAGCGGGTTCGCCAGACCGGAGGCGAACGTCGGCAGCGGCTGCCCGGTGGAGGAGTACTCGCTGATGTTGCCGGTGGTGTCGTCGGTCACGTACAGGTTGCCGTTGGCGTCGAAGGCGCTGCCGGCGGTGTAAGCCTCGTTGGTGTTGTCGACGAGTGGGGGAGGGATCAGGGCGCCCGTCGATGGGTCGTAGACGTTGACCGTCGAGTTGCCCACCGAAGCGAAGACCTGGCCCGACGCGAAGACGGTGTCCGCTCCGGCGGACTTGGCGGGACTGAAGAGGAGTCCGACGCAGCCCAGGACGAGCACGACCGCCAAGGTGAGCGACATGCGACGCGCCGCTTTGCCGTGGACCCCGGGTCCGGTGTCGTCCCAGTCTGTGGCGTGGCTCGGCGTGTGGCTACCCGCTGACACCCGACCAATCGACAGTCTCATAACGCCCCCTCGTCGCTGCACGGCTCCCAGTGCCGTGATCTCTCTCGCACGCGTGCAGCACGTGAATCGTCACGGTGCGCGCGATGCTTGGGATCGAATATGAGCCGAAGCTGGGGATTGCGAAAGGGACAAAAGGACTAGATGCCGCTTCCGGCAGTGACAAATTGAGTCGGCATTGTCAGCCCTCTGAGCGGCTGAATTGTGCGCCGCGTGGCATGCACCCGCGGCACTCTGATCCGAAGCGCGACCCCGGCGCAGCGCAGCGGACGCTGAGTCTCGGGCGCGACCAGGCCGGCGGTGCTCAGCAGATCGTCGCGATGATCTTGCCGTAGCCGTCGTGACCCGGTGCGGGGCCGTACCCGGGAGCGACTGAGACCACGACCAGGTGCTCGATGTTGCCGTACTCGGTGGACCCGGACTTGTTGATGGAGCTGGCCACGACAACAACCATGTTGACCGGAATGGTCGACGGCGGGTCCGAGCTGTTGCCCGGGTCCGATGTCCACGCGGCACCGCAGGTGTAACTCGGTGCGTTGTCGATGTAGCCCTTCATGGATGCCGGAGCGTTGTTGACGCCACTGAACTGGTTGGTCTTCCACAGCTGGGAGCCCCAGAAGTTCACCTGCGTGCCGACAGTGGGCGCACCGGCCGAGATGTCGCCGATCACGAACCCTCCGCCGCCAGAAGGCGGCGCCGCGGTGGTCTCGGTGGCGGAGGCGCTGGCGGGCCGGTAGTAGGCGTCCCCGGCGAAGGTGACCGTGACGGGGACGGAGCCCGCAGTCTGGTTCACGTCGGCGAGTGTGCAACTGGCGTTCCCCGAGACATTGGTGGTGCCGGTGCAGCTCTGGGCCGTACTGCCGGAGCCGAGCGTCATGAGGACCGACCTCCCACCCAGCGGGTTACCGTCGGTCGTGAGGTTGGCGGACATGGTGAACGACATCCCGCTCACGGCGACAGCGGGCCCGGTGTAGGCGATGGCGGTCTCTTCGAGGGTGACGATGTAGCTGTTCGAGCCGGAGCTCGACAACAGCTGCGGCGCCTTGGAAGCGTCGCCGGCGAACGAAGCGGTCAGAGCGTACGTCGCCGCAGGCTCGTTCGGCGTGATGGAGCAGGACGCCACTCCGCTGCCGTTGGTCGTGCCCGTGCAGGACTGGCTGCCGTTGAGCGTGAGCGTCACTGCTTCTCCCGCGATGCCGGCTCCGGTCACGGAGTTGGTGAGCACGGCAGAGACGCTGCCCGCGTCAGAGAAGTCACTGGTGCCCGCTTTGACCGTCATGGTGGTGGGGGTGTGAACCGTTGCCGTCGCGGACGAGGTGGCGGACTGGTAGTAGGTGTCGCCGCTGAAGGTGTCCGAGATGCCGACGCTCCCGGAGGTCTGGTTCACCGATGCGATGGTGCAGCTTGCCGCCCCGCTGGCGGTGGTCGTCGCGGTGCAGCTCTGGAGCGAGCTGCCCGACCCGATGGTGAACGTGATTGTCCGTCCGCCGACGTCGGTGCCCGAGGAGGGCTCGTTGGTCGTCAGCACGCCCGAGAACGTGGCCGGTTGACCGTTGGTCAGCGACGTGGTGCCGGTGTACGACAGGCTCGTCGACGCCGGTGTCACGGTGAGGGTGCTCGAGGCGCTGGTTGGCAGGAGCTGCGGCATCTGGCTCCAGTCCCCTGGGAACGATGCCGTGAGCGAGTAGGAGCCCGCCGGCTCGTTGGGCGTCACCGTGCAGGAGGCCACTCCGCTCGCACTCGTCGTCGCAGTGCACGTCTGGGTCCCATTTGCGGTGAGCGTGACGGGCTCATTCGGCACCGGCAGGTTGGTGTAGGTGTCGACCAGTGTCGCCGAGACGGTCGTCGACCCGCTGTATGTGCCCGAGGTCGGATTGACGGTCAACTGCGTACCCTCAGGGAGGTTCACGGTCGAGGAGGCGCTGGCCATCCGGTAGTACGCATCGCCGCCGAAGCTGGCGGTGACGGGAATCGGTCCGGGTGACTGGCTCACCGAGGCGATTGTGCAGGCCGCCGAACCCGAGGCGTCGGTCGTGCCGGCGCAGCTCTGCGCGGATGACCCGGTACCCAGGGTAAAGGTGACCGTGCGGCCGTTGATCCCCGTGCCCGCCGTCGGATCGTCGGTCGTCAGTACTCCGGAGAGGACCACGGGCTGCCCATTGTTTGCCGTCGTGGCTCCCGTGTAGGAGAGCGAGGTCTCCTCCAGCGTGACCACGAAGTTGGCGACACCGTTCGATGCCGAGAGGCGGAGCGGCAACGAGGAGTCGCCCCCGAAACTGCCGGTCAACGCGTATGTCGCCGCTGGCTCGCCCGGTGTGATGCTGCAGGAAGCGGTGCCGGTGAGATCGGTCGTTGCTGTGCAGGACTCGGTGCCGTTGAGGGTCAAGGTGACCGGCTCGCCGGCGATCGGCGCATTTGTGACCGAGTCGGTCAGCACACCGGAGACTGTGGTGGCATCCGAGAAGTCACTCGTCGCCGAGTTGACCATGAGCGTCGTCGGCTCCGTGACGGTGACGGGGCTGGTGCTCGACACCGAGGTGTCGTAGGTGTCGCCGCTGAAGCTCGCTGTGACAGAGACGTCGCTCACCGGCTGGTCCACCGAGGCGATGGCGCAGCTGGCATTCCCGCTGGTGTCCGTGGTGTCGCTGCAGGATTGGGCGGTGGAGCCGGAGCCGATGGTGAAGGTGACGACCTTGGTGGGCAGTGGGGTCCCCGTCGTCGGGGTGTCCGTGGTGAGGTCACCCGTGAGTGTGACGGGCTGGCCGTTGACCGCCGTGGTGGGCCCCGTGTAGGTCAACGAGCTGGTGTCCGGGATGACCGTGAAGCTGCTCGACGTGCTGTCCGAGCCGATCGGCGTCGACGCCGAGGAATCGCCTCCGAACGATGCCGTCAGCGTGTAGGAACTCGAGGGTTCACCCGGTGTGATGACACAGGTGGCGGTCCCGGTGTTGTCGGTGTCGGCCGTGCAGGTCTCGGCTCCATTGAGGGTGAAGGTGACCGGCTCGTCGACGATGGGCGCGTTGGTCACCGAGTCCGTCAACACGGCGGAGACCGGCGTGGGCGCCGAGAAGTTCCCCGAGACCGGCTGGATGGTGAGCGCGGTGGGCGTCGCCGAGACGACAGTGGGTGACGTCGCCACCTCCTGCTGGTCGTCGACCGACAGCCCGAAGAGGTAGGGAGACCCCGTGGCGATCGTCTGCATCACGGCGCCGGTGGCGATGTTGACCTGCCAGATGTCGCCCGAGTAGGCGTCACCGGTCCAGAACGAGGTGCCGCTGGGGTCGACCACGAGGGCGAAGAGCCCCTGAGCGCACCCCGGCAAGGATCCGCACGAGTAGGTCTGGATCACGTTGCCGTTGGAGTCGAGCAGCAGATCCCGGTCCGAGTCCGCCACGAGCACGTCACCGTTGGGCAGGATGCGAAGTTCGTAGGCGTTGGCGCCCGGGAGGGGTGCCTGGTTGAAGTCGGGCAGCTGGGTGTTGGTGCACTTGTTGTAGCGCAAGATGTCCGCGCCCTCGGTCGTGTAGTAGAAGGTGCACTCGTCGCTGGCGAGGTCGATCCAGTCGTCGCCCGTCTCCTCGGTGGCGACCGGGCCGATGTCGGCCAGGCGCTGCCCGCTCGAGTTGAACTCGGCGATATAGGGGACGGCTTGCTGCCCGACGTAGAGGTTGCCGCTGTTGTCGAACACCAGCGACAGCGGGTTCGCCAGACCGGAGGCGAACGTCGGCAGCGGCTGCCCGGTGGAGGAGTACTCGCTGATGTTGCCGGTGGTGTCGTCGGTCACGTACAGGTTGCCGTTGGCGTCGAAGGCGCTGCCGGCGGTGTAAGCCTCGTTGGTGTTGTCGACGAGTGGGGGAGGGATCAGGGCGCCCGTCGATGGGTCGTAGACGTTGACCGTCGAGTTGCCCACCGAAGCGAAGACCTGGCCCGACGCGAAGACGGTGTCCGCTCCGGCGGACTTGGCGGGACTGAAGAGGAGTCCGACGCAGCCCAGGACGAGCACGACCGCCAAGGTGAGCGACATGAGCTCCACTGTCTTGCCTCGACGGGCGAGGATGACACCGTCCGCTGCGCCGGCATCGATCTCCCGCGTCGACGCGACGCGGCCTCCTCCCAGAAGTCGTGTCTCCGACAGTCTCATGTGTCCCCCTCGGAACTTGCTCATGGCCACGGCCAGCGAAGGCCGTCCAGTGCCTGTGCAATATGAGCCAACACCGAGAACTCTGAAAGGGACTAAAGGCCTACGGACTGGGTGGCGTCGGCGACAATTGCACCGGCGTTGTTCGCGTCTCCAGACCTGAACTCGAGTAACCGGACCGTCGAACTGGGCCGCGGAGTCGCCCCGTGCCGTGACGCGACGAAATTCCCGCTGGTGCAGGTCGGCCTAGGTGTTAACAACCCGCGCCCAGAGTGTTAACACCTTCACTGGTACTGGACTCGACGACAGGGGAGCGCCTGAACGTGGAGCCGCCGAACAGTGCGCCCGCCCTCCCCGTTCTCGACCTTGCCCGAACCGAGCCAGGGTGATCACAAAGCCGCGACTACAACCCCGTGGCTGCGCTCACGATGTCACGGACGCCGTCCCAGTCCCCGGACCTCACCAGCCCCGGCAGCGGGCCGTCGAGCAGGGCCGCCCAGTCCACCGAGTCGCTCCGCACGCCGGCGTCGCGGAGACGTTGGCGGGCCTCGCCCAGCACCTCTGCCAGGGACCCGACTCCCTCCCCGCACGCAGCGGCAAGACGGTCCCGCAGCCACGATGCCAATGCCGGGCTCAGGCCTCCGGTCGACACCGACACCGACACCGCGCCGTCACGGTGCACCGCCGGGAGGATGAAGGAGCAATGGGCGCTGTCGTCTGCGCTGTTCACCCAGACACCCGCGGCCTCGGCGTCGGCGAACACGATCCCGTCGACATCTGGCCTGCCGGTCGCGGTCAGGACGAGTCGGTAGGCCGACGCTTCCCCGTCGCGGTAGGGCCGGCGCTCGACCGCGTGCAGCGACGGCGCGACGGCGTTCATGTCGTCGCTCAGCGACGGCGCGATCACCGTCACACGGGCCCCGCACTCGAGCAACGCACGGACCTTTCGAGCTGCCACGGGCCCCCCCCCGACCACCAGACACGGGCGACCCGTTACCTCAAGGGACACCGGGTAGAAGGATCTCGGGTCGGTCGCGTGCTCAGTCATGGAGCCGAGGCAGCCCGACCATTCCCGCCGCGATGGTGGCGAGGGTGAGCTCGTCGATGAGGACGAAGCTCCCGGTGATGCGGTCTGCCTCGTAAGGGTCGAGTGCCAACGGTGTCGCTGTCCGCAACTTCACGACCCCGATGTCGTTCTCGTGCAGTTCGCTCGCCGCGACGATCCGAAGCTCGTTGACGTCGACAATACCCGTGACGCCCTCAACCACGACGGGGGTCACACGCGTCGTGTGCTTGATCCTGAGGCGGTCGCCGACGGAGAGAGGTCGTTCCTGGAACCAGCACACCGTCGCTTCGAACGTGTCGGTCACGCCTGGGGGGTCTTCCGCCGCGGCGATGAGGTCACCCCGGGACACGTCGAGATCGTCAGCGAGGCGGACGGACACGGAGAGTCCCACCTCGGCGCGCTGACAGCGGGCCGTCCGCCGTTTCGATGGTCCGCACCGTCGTCCGCGCGCCCTGGGGGAGCACCACGACGGGATCGCCGACGACGAAGGGGCCTCCGTTGACCATGCCCGCATAGTTGCGCCCGCCACCAGGCTGGCGGAGCACCCACTGCACGGGGAGGCGAGCGCCGCTGCCGCGCTTGGTGCCGTGTTGGGCGGCCCATCCGCCGGCCTGGGCCGATTCGAGCGCGTCGAGCACCGTGGGCCCGTCGTACCAGGGTGCCGCCTCCGAGCGTGCCACGACGTTGTCGCCATGGAGGGCAGAGATCGGGATGACCGTGCACCGGGTGATGCCAAGTCGGCGGGCGAGCCCTTCCATCTCGTCAGCGATGCGCTGATAGGCGGATCGGTTCCACTCGACGAGGTCCATCTTGTTGGCGCAGACGACGAGCTGGTCGACCCCCAGCAGCGCCGCAATGCAGATGTGGCGTCGCGACTGCTCGCGCAACCCCGAGGTCGCGTCGACGAGGACGAGCGCCAGGTCGGCCGTCGACGCGCCGGTCGCCATATTGCGGGTGTACTGGATATGCCCGGGACAGTCGGCGATGACGAACTTCCGGTGCGGGGTGGCCGCGTATCGATAGGCGACGTCGATGGTGATGCCCTGTTCCCGCTCGGCGCGCAGGCCGTCGGTGACGAACGAGAGGTCGACCTCACCGAGCCCGCGACGCTCCGACGCCGTCTCGACGGCTGCAAGTTGATCGTCGAAGAGCTGCCGGGTGTCGAAGAGGAGGCGGCCGATAAGGGTGCTCTTGCCGTCGTCGACCGATCCGATGGTGGCGAACCGGAGCAGGTCCATCGTGTCCGCGCCAAGCTCGGGACCGCCGGCCGGCGGCGAGCCGGGCAACGTGGTCATGGGTCTAGAAGTAACCCCGACGCTTGCGTTCCTCCATGGCGTCCTCCGAGAATCGGTCGTCGGCCCGGGTCGCTCCCCGTTCGGAGATGCGTGAGGCCGACACTTCCCGGATGATCTCCTCCACCGCGCCAGCGTCGGAGCGCACGGCCCCGGTGCAGGTGGCGTCGCCAACGGTGCGGAAGCGCACCGTCTCCTTGCGGACTTTCTCGCCGTCCTGCGGGGTGACCCACTCACTGAGCGCCAGCAGCATGCCGTCGCGCTCAATGACTTCACGCTCGTGCGCGTAGTAGATGGAAGGGAGGTCGATGCGCTCCCGCCGGATGTACTGCCAGATGTCGAGCTCGGTCCAATCCGACAAGGGGAAAGCGCGTAGGTGCTCTCCAGGTAGCACGCTGCCCTGATAGAGCTGCCAGAGCTCCGGCCGTTGGCGCTTGGGGTCCCACTGCCCGAAGGAGTCGCGGAAGGAGAGGACCCGCTCTTTTGCTCGAGCCTTGTCCTCGTCCCGGCGCGCGCCACCGAAGGCGGCGTCGAATCCGTTGGCATTGATGGCGTCGAGCAGCGTCGTGGTCTGCAGCCGGTTGCGTGATGCCACCGGCCCCGGGTCCGCCACGCGGCCGCGGTCGATGGAATCCTGCACGCTGGCGACGAGGAGTCGGGCACCCTCGGCCTCAACCTGCGCATCCCGATAGGCGAGCACTTCGGGGAAGTTGTGGCCGGTGTCGACGTGGAGCACGGGAAAGGGGATGCGCCCCGGCTTGAAGGCCTTGGATGCCAGGTGCAGCAGGACGGCCGAGTCCTTCCCCCCGCTGAAGAGCAGGACTGGGCGCTCCGACTCGGCGGCCACCTCGCGGATGATGAAGACGGCCAGGGATTCCAGGAGGTCCAGGTGGCCCAAGGGGTGTTCGACCGGCCTGACCAGAGCGGTCACCGATGCCCCGGCTCGGCCCGCGCCGGGACCCACATGGGGGTGGTTTTGCGGGGAGTGGAGGGCGGCGGCTGTGTCCATGGGGTCTCTTCGAATCATGACCATTTTGGTCATGTATACTAAAGCCTGCATTCGGACGTGCGTCAAGCGCCGCCGGAACGGGCCGATGGCCTCGAGAAGAACGGGAGGATCGGTGACCGATACCCACGTGAGCGACCAGTCGTTGAGCGCTGAGGAACTTACCGTGCTCAGTGAGGGGTTCGAGTCGGCACCGGCCAGCGCCGTCATCCGGTGGGCCATCGACACCTTTGGCGACTCCATTGCCCTGGCGGCCTCCTTCGAGGACATCGTCCTCGTTGACCTGGTCACCAAGGTGGCACCGGCCGTTGAAGTCGTCTTCTTGGACACGGAGGCCCATTTTCCTGAGACACTTTCCTTTGTCGACGACGTGCGTGAGCGATACAGCCTGAACCTCACTGTGACTACGCCGGGGCCCGACGCGGCCGTGCATCCGTGTGGCACCGCACAGTGCTGCCAGTTCAGGAAGGTGGAGCCGTTGCGGCGCGCCCTCGCAGGAAAGCGCGCCTGGCTGACCTCCCTCAAGCGCTCCGATGGGCCCACGCGCTCCGACGCGCCCATCGTGGGCTGGGACGCCTCGTTCGGGCTGGTAAAGGTCAACCCGCTCGCGACGTGGACGGACGGAGACATCGCGTCGTATCTGGTCGACCACGGGCTGCCGGCGCACCCGCTGGTAGCGCAGGGCTACCGCTCTATCGGGTGCGCCCCGACCACGCGTCCCGTCGCCGAGGGTGAGGACGCGCGGGCCGGGCGTTGGTCAGGGCTCGACAAGTCCGAGTGCGGCTTGCACCTCTAGTGCCGCGTGACCTCGACAACCCCTACGGGATGGAGTTCCGGGGTCGGCGTGATCGCGGGCTCAAGTTCATCCGGCCGTACCGCGACATCGGCGAGCTCAACTCCGTCGAGCAGCTAAAGCTTGCGCGGCACCCGTTCGAGGTCGCCCAAGCCGTCATCGACACGTACTCGAAGCAAGGTGCCGACTCCATCGCCAAGGTGCCGGGTGAGCAGGAGCGACTCAAGTGGGTCGGGATGTACCCACAGCGTCAGGGCGGCGACGCCTTCATGATGCGGATCAAGGTGCCGGGAGGGGTGATGACCGCCGCCCAGGTCCGCGAGATCGGTGTGGCGGCCGACGCCTTCGCCGAGGGGCCGGACGAGAGCCCCGTCTTCGGCAACCGCTACGCAGACCTCACGACGAGGCAGGACATTCAGCTCCATTGGATCCGCATCGCCGACGTGCCCCGCATCTGGCAGCGCTTCTGGGACGTCGGGTTGACGACGGTCCAGGCGTGCGGCGACTCGGCCCGCAACGTGTGCTCGTGCCCGGTGTCCGGCATCGACGCGAAGGAGATCGTTGATGCGTTGCCAGTCGCGCAGGCGATCTCGGCCTTTTTCACGGGCAACCGGGAGTATGCGAATCTGCCTCGCAAGTTCAAGATCGCCGTCACCGGTTGTACGGAGGACTGTGCCCGGGTCGAGATCAACGACATCGGCTTGTGGCCCGCCGAGCGGGCAGATGGCGACGTGGGCTTCAACGTGCTGATCGGCGGGGGACTCTCGGACGGGGAGCGCATGGCGTCCGACATCGACGTCTTCATCCGGCCCGATCAGTCCGTCGAGCTGTGCCGGGGTGTGGCCCAGGTGTTCGGTGAACTGGGCAACCGGGAGAACCGTGGGCTGGCCCGGATGCGCTACCTCGCCCAGGAGCTCGGTCCCGAGGGCTTCCGGGCCGCGCTCGACGAGCGCACCAATTTCATGTTGGAGCCGGCGGGTCGGGAGCTGACCACTGCGTTCCGCGGCGACCACGTCGGCGTCCACCCCCAGAAGCAGCCGGGCCTTCTCTATGTCGGCTGCTCGGTCCCGGTGGGGAGAATGCACGGCTTGGACCTGGTGGAGCTGGCGCGGCTCTCCGAGACCTACGGCGACGGAAGTATCCGCATCGGCATCGACCAGAACTTCATCGTCTCCGGTGTGCCCGAGGCGCGGCTTGACGACCTGCTGGCCGAGCCGCTCATGGAGACCTACTCACCATTTCCCGGACCGTTCGAACGGGGTGTCGTTGCCTGCACTGGTTCGGAGTTCTGTCGCTTCGCGGTGGTGGAGACCAAGGAGCGCGCCGTGAAGTGGGCGAGGGCACTTGACGCAAAGCTGTCGTCGGATGGCGACACCAAAGGCGACCGCGACGATGCAGGAGTCATCCGCATGCACTTCTCCGGTTGCTCCGCTTCGTGCGCCCAGCCTCAGATCGGCGACATCGGCTTCCGAGGCGACATCGCGCATGTGGACGAGCACATCGAGGAAGCTGTGGACATCGGCCTCGGGGGTTCGCTCGGCCCCGACGCCGCGTTCATCGACTGGGTCGCCGGTGCGATGCCGGTGGATCGGGTGCCCGACGCGCTGCTCCGGGTCGTCACCCGTTACCGCGACGAACATCGTCCCGGCGAGCCGTTCCACCTGTGGGCGCGGCGAACCGCGCCCGACGAGATGCGGGCCACCTTGGCCGGCACGGCCCAAGCGGTGACGGCGTGAAGCGCTACCGCCTCCGGGAGCAGATGAACGGGATCACCGAGCCCCCGGGCAAGGTTTGGTTCTGGGAGCTCGAGGCTGGAGTGATCCATGCCGACCGCTGCATCCAGTGCGGCACGTGCGTCGCAGTCTGCCCCTCGAACTCGATCGGCATCGACGAGGACACGAATCTGCCCGAGTTGGTCAAGATGTGCACAGGCTGTTCGCTGTGTTGGGACTTCTGCCCCCGGGGCGGCCTCCGTTATGAGGCGCTGTGGCCTCCCTCGACCGTCGCCAACGGCGAGGACGCCGCGGTGCAGCCCGCCCAGGTCCGATCCGACTCGGCCGACACCTACTGGAAGATCAGCGGAGGCCCGCCGGCAGAGGGTCTCGGCGCGGTCGTGGACTCCTACGCCATCAGGGCCGGTAGCGAGATCGACGACGCGCAGGACGGCGGCGCGGTCAGCGCTCTCCTGATGGGGCTGTTGGCCGCCGGCGAGATCGACGGTGCCCTCGTCTCGAAGCCGAGCCCCGATCCCGACGAGCAATGGAAGGGCGTTGCCACCATCGCGACGACCGCCGACGAGATCAGAGCCGCCTCGGGCAGCTTCTACAACCAGACCATGGCGCTGGCTGAGCTCGACCTGTCCGGGTATTCGCTGCCGTCAAGGCCGCGCATCGCCGTGGTCGGCACGCCCTGCGAGGTGCAGGGTTTGCGCGCCATGCAGGCGCGCCGTTGGCCGACGGGCGTGCACCGGGTCGACGCGGTCGTGCTGACCATCGCGCTCATGTGCACGAAAAACTTCGACTACGAGGCCCTAACCCTGAGGGAGCTGCGCGACAAGCGCGGTGTCGATCTGGACCGGGTCTCGAAGATGGACGTGATACGGGGCCGCATGATCGTCGAGTATCGCGACGGCGAGCTGGCGGTGGACGAGCCGGTCAAGGATTTCCACGGTGCGGCGCTGAAGGGATGCGACGAGTGCGCGGACTTCCTTGGCCGCTCGGCGGACATCTCGGTCGGCAGTGTCGGCTCCATGAACGGCTGGACGAGCGTGATCGTCCGGACCGAGCGCGGCCGCCTGGCCTTTCAGGCTGCTCGCTCCAAGCTTGACGTGCGGGGCCTGGACGATCCGGCCGCCCTCCTGCGCCTGGACGCCCTGGACAAGAAGATCGCCGACCGCTCCCTCCAACGCAAGCTCGACCCCGACGCCCCGCTCTTCATCGACTTCGAGGAGCACCTGCGCGCCGTACGACGGGACGGATCGCCAGCCCGTCTACATCCGCCATTGACCGTCGCGACCGTGCTGCCCGTGCTGCACATGCCCGACGAGCCCACGGCGCGAGCCGAGCGCTGGTTGGCGGCTGTTCTCGAGGGACGCGAGCTCGAAGACGTCCTGACGGAGGAAGACGGCGTCGTGGCCTGGCTGTGGAGCCGTTGGCGTGTACTGGCCGCCGCAGGCGTCGACGAAGACGAGCTCGGGTTGATCGTGGGGGGCTACCGGCGCGAGATCTGGCTCTGGCTGGCCGGCGAGCGGACGTGGGCACAATGCTGCTCGGGTCTCATCGGCCGCATCACCCGGCGTATCGCAGACAGCCAACCCGCCGACACGTGAGCGGGCAGGAGCGCCCTGTTCCCGCTCTCGCGCTCAACGGTGTCACGGTTCGCCGGGATGGCATACCTGTGCTGACTGGGATCGACTGGCGCGTCGACGTGAGTGACCGTTGGGTCGTCCTGGGTCCGAACGGATCGGGCAAGACGACGCTGCTACAGGTGGCGGCGGCCCGGTTGTGGCCGACAGAGGGCACGGTGGAGATCCTGGGCTCCCGCCTTGGCCGTGTCGATGTCCGGATGCTTCGACCCCGCGTCGCGCTGGTGAGTGGCGCCGTCACGCGGCAACTACGGTCTGACCTGCCCGCCCGTGACGTCGTCGTGAGCGGCCGCTACGGCGCGCTCGAGACCTGGTGGAACCGGTATGAGACCGAGGAGTGGGAGAAAGCGGACCGCCTGCTGTCCCGGGGCGGCGTGGGGGAGATCGGGGATCGACCCTTCGGGGTGATCTCCGAGGGGGAGCGACAGCAGGTCCTGCTGGCGCGGGCGCTCATGAGCGAGCCTGAGCTGGTCCTGCTCGACGAACCGTTCGCCGGCCTTGACCTGGGGTCGCGCGAGCGGCTGCTCGTCCAGCTCGCCGCGCTGGCCGCTGACAGTGACGCTCCACCAATCGTCCTGGTGACGCACCACTGCGAGGAGATCCCTCCTGGGTTCACCCACGGTGGCCTGGTGTGCCGCGGCACACTGATGGCGTCGGGCCCTCTGCGCGACGTCGTCACTTCGGAGCAGGTGTCCGCGTGCTTCGGCGTGCCGGTGTCGGTCGGGAGCACCGAAGGGCGATGGTGGAGCCGCGCCACGTGACGGATGCGCAACGCCGTGAGCAGGGTGGGAGAAATGGCCTTGATTCGGCGCGTTGGCGCGGGTACAAACTGAGTGAAGCGGAGAAGTGCCGACGAGGTCGGCGCTGTGGCATTTCCCCACCATCCACCATTTGTAAAAGGCCGTTCATTAGGCTTTTCAGCGAGCGAAGGTAGGTCGTCGGGGAGTGACGATTGTGATCCTGCTGGTCCTCGTAGTGCTTTTATGGGTGGCGGTCCTGGCTCCGAGCGCTTGGCGGCGATTCGGGGAGCGCCAGGGCGTTGGTTCTATTGAGCACTTCCACCACCAGTTGCAACTACTCGAGCACGCTGGGCCAAAGACCGTGGCGCCGGCGTATCGCTTGCATACTGCCTTGCCCGGTGCGGCACCGGCGGAGACGCCTTCGGTGATGGCAGCAGACTCGTCCCGGCCCAAGCTGGTGTTGCTCAGGCCGACTGACGATGCCACCGCCGCCGACGTGGACGACGGCGAAGGTTGCCACTACGAACGGGTGGGCGTCCTCGATCGGCCCGAACCGGACTGCCCGCTCGAGGATGGCGCCGATCTGCCCGCTTTCCGCCGCGAGCAGGCCCGCCGCCGTTGCACCATGTTGCTGCGCTGCCTGTGTGGAGTCGCGGTCTCGACCGGGATCATCGGGATGTGGCCGGGCATGCACCTCGCTTGGGTGTTCACCGGGCTGGCGGGCCTGGCCGCCCTGGGGCTCGTCGGGCTGATCGCCTACGCCAAGGAGATCGAGGCCGAGCGACAGCGACGCCAATGGCGACAAGAGCAGTTGCCAGCTCCCGACGGTGGAGGGGCCGCCCACCTTGCGACGGCCGGCCATCCCGGTGCCTGGGACGAGGACTTCGAGGAGCCCCAGGCCGTCGCGCGCTGAACGACGTCGAGCGCCATCTCGGGGAGCGCCGCGATCCGCCGGCTGCTCAGGGACGTCCTCAAAGCTCGGACTATCCTCAATGGGCGCCGGGGGTGTAGCTCAGCTGGTAGAGCGCTACGTTCGCAATGTAGAGGCCGAGGGTTCGAGTCCCTTCACCTCCACGAAAGGTCCAGGTCAGAGGCCTAAAGTGGGATCCCCAAAAGTCACGTCCTTCGACGACGTGTCTTTACGTGTCTTTACCGGTCACATGACGAGTGGATCGGGGCCATTCGGCGGCCCGGTCACCGTACTGAAAGGACGCTCCGGCGCACATGGGAGCAGAGGTGTCGCTGAGCCCCTGACCTGACGGCTTAGAGCAGATCGCGTCGCTCGGCCACACGCGCTACAGATCGCCCCCCCCCAATCTGGTGGCGGCGCGCCCCGAAATTTGGCGCCGGCATGGTCGCTAGTTGGCGTTGGTGCGGTGGACCTCTCCCGAGAGGCGCTTCGCAAGCTCGCTCATGTGGGTGGACTCGCCTGCGCCGTAGCGTCGGTTGAAGTCGATGATCTCGGACGGCGTCCCTGCGACGAACGGACCTCCTTGCGTCACCGGTTCGCCGAGAGGCTGCCCCGCGTAGAGCACGAGGCGTGCGCCGTTGTCTTGTGCGGAGATCACCAGCTCTCGGGACGAAGAAGGCGCGAGCCAGCCGACTTGACTGGCCGCGATCGCGTCGCCGCCGACCCGAACACTGCCGTCGAGTACGTAGAAGAAGCCGTTGTATGCAGGCGGGAGGTCTTGTTCGAACGTGGCGTTCGGCTCGAGCGACAGGTCGATCATTGTGGTGGGAACCCGGTTCCGCGTCGGCGAGCTCGCGGACCCAGAGGTCCCGCTATAGAGCACGGCTTCGGCATCCGCGAGGCGAACGACAGGCACTGCATCTCTGCGGATGATCTCGAACTGCGGCTCGAGAGCTCGATCTCGCGTCGGGAGTGCGATCCACAGCTGGAGAATGCGTACTCGTCCGCCAACCTCTACGTCTTCGTCGTGGACGATGCCGCGACCTGCGCTCATCCAAATCGCATCGCCTGCCGCGAGGTCGCCCACGTCGCGATCGTGGAGCGTACCCTCGAGGATCAGCGTCACGGTCTCGAGGCCACCGTGGGGATGCGCCCCGCCGACTCGGCGACGCGCTTCGAAGTCGAAGCGGTCGTCCACGAGCAGGACGAAGGGATCGCTCGAGACAAGTGTCGTGGGTTGAACGACCTTGACGGCGGTGTGGCCCCGGCCGATGCCTCCCGGAGTGGGAGGCGCGGGCGTGTCTATGTGTGAGAGTGAGCGTGTGGACATGGGATCTCCTTTGACGTTGTCGTTGATCTTGAGCTCGGTGCTACTTTGTGGGGTCATTGGCTCACCAGCGGTGTGCGGTGCACGAACCTTGCGCTACTGGAGGTAGCGAGCGAAGGGGGTGAGGTCGAAACAATGGCCGTCTCGGCGCTGTCTTGGCGCTGGATCGGTGACATTCGGGGGCACCGAGTTCCGATGACGATGTGGTGCTCCGCTCAGACGTTCACTGGGATCGGATCACGGCTCGAATCCGGGGTCGTCATTGCTGGCTTGTCGAGTCGACCCGTTATCTCCAGCGACGCTACTGCTCCACTCCGGAGTAGCAGCCCGGCGATGACTGCCCCGGCCACCAGGAAGCCGGCGGCATAGGCGAACACGACCTGGTAGCCGTGGACCGTGGCTTGAGCCTGCAGCGTGGCGACGGAGGTTGCCGTCGCTCGATTGGCCAGGGCGTAGGTGGTCGCCGCGCTGGCGGCCAGGGTGTTGAGCAGCGACGTGCCGACCGACCCGCCCACCTGCTGGCTGGTGTTCACCATGGCCGAGGCGATCCCGGCGTCACTGGTCAGGCCGACGGTGGCCACGCTCGCGGAGGGAGCCATGATCTGCCCCATCCCGAGACCCAAGATGACGAGAGCCGGAAGGATCGTAGTTACGTAGCTCGAGTGAAGCCCGATGCGAGTGAGCAGCAGCATCGCCACCGCCGCGATCACCATGCCGGTGGCCACCATGATCTTGGGTCCGAAGCGGGGAAGGAGGACGTTGGTGGCGATCTGGGCGGAACCGACCAGCGCCACGATCATCGGGAGGTAGGCGACTCCGGTCACGACGGGGGAGTAGTGGAGCGTGCCCTGCATGTAGTAGGTGAGGAACAAGAACATGCCGAACGTCGCGATCACGCCCGTGAACACGGCGATGTAGGCACCGGCCCGGTTGCGGTCGACCACGATGCGCAGCGGGAGCAGCGGCTCCGACACTCGTTGCTCGATGGCGACGAAGAGGGTGAGCAACACGGCGGAAGCCACCAAGCTGGCGATGGTGAGTGTGTTCCCCCACGAGGTGGTCTCGGCGTGGGAGAACCCGTAGACCAGAGCGAACAGCCCGGTGCTGGCGGTGATCGCACCGGGCAGGTCCAGGCGGGGACGGTTGGCGGCCCGGCTGTTGGACAGGAGTTTGGCCGCACCGGCGATGGCCACGGCGCCGATCGCCACGTTCACGTACAGCGTCCAGCGCCACGAGGCATACGAGGTGAGGATCCCTCCGAGCAGGAGGCCGAGGGCGCCGCCGCCTGCGGAAATGGCGCCGTAGATGCCAAAGGCCCGCCCGCGATCGCGCGGGTCGGTGAATGTCGTGGTCAGCATGGCCAGAGCGGCCGGGGCCAGCAAGGCGCCGAAGGAGCCTTGGAGCACCCGGGCGAACAACAGCATGGTGAAGCTGGTGGAGAAGCCACCGAGGGCCGAGGCGGCGGCGAACCCGGCCAGACCGATCATGAGGGCCCGCTTGCGGCCGAGGATGTCCGAGAGGCGACCGCCGAGCAACAGCAGGCTGCCGAAGGACAGGGCGTAGCCGGTCACGATCCATTGGCGGTCGGCATCGGAGAAACCCAGCGCGTGCTGAGCCGTCGGCAGGGCGATGTTCACGATGGTGGCGTCGAGCACCACCATGAGCTGGACCAGGCCCAGCACGGCCAGGATCAGCCACCGCCGATCGTGTTGGGGGTTCTGCTCCGGCGGTGCGTCGGTTGCGGCTGGCGCCGTCATCAAATCACTTGTCATAGCTTCTCCTATCTGGGTCTTGCATAGTTCCGAGGTGCGCTCGGGCGCCTGCTCCGTAGTTAGTCGCGGACGAATCCACGCACGGATCGGGCGTGTATTTAGGTGGAGGGCTCGAGCAGCTGAAGATCAATCTCGACCCTCACCACATCGCTAAGCGCGACAACGCTGACGCCGGGCGGCATCGCGAGGTCGATGCCGAAGTCCTTGCGGCGGATCTCGGTTCCCGCTTCGAAGCCGGCGTGACGGGGCCCGCCGGGGAAGGATTCGATTCCGCCAAGCTCGACGGCAAGGACGATCGGACGAGTGACGTCGCCAATGGTCAGATCACCCTCGACCTGATACTCCATTCCAGCTCCCCTCACGCTGGTGGAACGAAACACCATGGTCGGGCGCCGAGCGACGTCGATGAGGTCCGGCGAGAGCACGTGGGCGTCCCGGTCGGCGTTGGCGGTGTCGATCGATGCGATGTCGACGGTGGCGCTCACACTCGTCGTCGCGAGCGTCTCCCCGACGAAGACGTCAGCATCGAAGCGAGTGAAACGGCCCCTCACCTTGGACACTCCGAGGTGACGGATGCTGAATCCGATCGAGGAATGGTTGGTATCGACCACCCAATGGCCGGGGGTCAGGGGCAGTGTGGCCTTGTCAGGAGTAGTGGTCATGAATCGATGATCCTCTTGCGGGATCGGTCCGAGAAGGCCGGGCTGATCCTGGTACTGACAGGGCCAGGCAGACGTCGGGGCAGATCGGGCATGCTTGTGGTGTGACATCTGTGGCCGATTTCCTCCGGGCCCGCCGCGAGCAGCTCCAGCCGGCCGACGTCGGCCTGCCCGACAGCGGGCGCCGACGCACACCCGGCCTTCGCCGAGAGGAGGTCGCCACTCTCGCCGGGGTCAGCATCGACTACTTGGTTCGCCTCGAACAGGGCCGCGACACCCGACCGTCGGCGAGCGTGATCGCCGCCCTCGCCGACGCGCTGCGCCTCGACGACGACGGACGCCGACAGCTCTCGATGCTGGCCATGGTGGACCAAAAGGCGGTGTTGTGCCCGGCGGCTGGGTCGTTAACCCGCGTCGTGGTACCGACCGTGAAGGTGCTCCTCGAGCGATTGGGGACCACACCTGCTTTCGTGGTCGGCCCGGCCAACGACGTGTTGGCCGGGAACGGAGCCTGGGGGCGCCTCGTCCGGCCCCTCGGAATGCTCGAGGGTGCAGAGCCGAACCTCGCCCGCTACGTGTTCCTCCACCGCGATGCGCGAACGGTCTACCCCGACTGGACGGCGGCGGCCGACGATCAGGTGGCTCGCCTGCGCGCCGCCACCGCTCGCTGGGGTGACAACGAACGCTTCGCCAAGCTGCTGGATGAGCTGCGTGAGGCGCCGGACTTTGTGGAGCGATGGTCTAAGTTCGCGACTACAGAGAAACGCCGGGGCACAACGCGGATTCTGCATCCTGACTTCGGACGTCTCCGTTTCAACTACGAGGTGCTCCTTCCCGATGAAGTCGACGAGCAACGGCTCATCACCTGGCTCCCAGCCGACGATTCCACCGCCGATGCTTTTGCAAGCTTGGGCGACACGGCTGCTCCATCGAGTCCCGCACAGCTTCGTGTCATTGGGTGACGGAACTTCAACCCGACAGCAATCGCGCCCGAGAGGGTCGCTCCGCCAGAAAACTCGTTGGCCTTCGCGACGATTCGATAATCCACGGCGACCAAAGAGCGCTTCCGTGACCTTCGGGTCGAGAACCCGAAGGTTGCCAGGTGACGCCTCAGATCAAGGGCGGATCTTTCTTCGCTCAGTCCAGGTATTCTGGCCATGTGGCCGCAGCGCGTCCGATCATGACCGGTGATGAGTGGGCGGCCGCTGATATCGACCGCCCGCCAACTCCCGATGACGTGACCATCACCCTCGACGGCCGGCGAATCGACTCAAAAGAAAAGGCGATCGCCTGGCTGGCCGAGATAGAGGCCGACCGTGCAGCCGGCAAGACGGCTGCCGACACCCTTGCCTGATCAGTCCCGTCCGGACGTCCCCCGCATTATCGAGGTTCTCGATCGCCACGGCGTCGACTACCTGGTGATCGGGGGAGTGGCGACCCAGGCCTACGGAGCCGACCGACCCACCGGGGATTTCGACTGCCTGGTCCGGCGAACGGGCGAGAACTTCGACCGACTGGCCGCCGCCATGCGCGAGCTGAAGGCACACCTCAGGGTTGAGGGCCTCACCGATGAAGAATCGGCCGCCTTGCCCGTCCAGTTGGACGGCCTGATGCTCAGTCGGTCGCAGATCTCGACGTGGGCGACGGAGGCCGGGCACCTCGACGTGCTGGTCGATATGGTCAACCGCCAAGGCCACCGACAGCGGTACGAGGACCTGGAAGGTACCGCCGAAGAGCTCACTGTCGCAGGCATCCAGGTCCGAGTGGCTGGCCTGGACGACATCATCGCCTCGAAGGAATACGCTGACCGCCCCAAGGATCATGCAGCGCTCCCCGAGCTCTACCGCCTCCGCGACCGCTCGACAGATGACAGCCCACGGTCCGAGTAGCCGATCTTGGATGCGCCTATTGCCGTTGACCGTCTCGGTCGCGCTGCCTGGGGAGCAGATTCTCCCGCTTCACGGGGTCGAAAATGTCTTGTCGCTCGCCAAGGAACGTGATCGTTATCAACAGGGAACAGGCGACATTCGCCGCGCGTTACAAGAGCCTGCCGATCGGACCTGAGTACCGAACCGTGGTCATGCCCCCAGTCCCTTCGGGCGTGACCTTACGTGACCTTATCGAGAGGGAAGTGGAGGGATCGTGAGGGAACGTGAGGGGATCGAAATGCCGCTACCAGCAATCTCCTCGGAAAGGACCTGGTCATAACGCCGAGAACCAGACATTCGCAATGTAGAGGCCGAGGGTTCGAGTCCCTTCACCTCCACCAGAAAAAGTCCAAGTCAACGGACTGAAGGTGGAAGCCCCCCAAAAGGTCATGAGGCCCTAAAAGGGCCGCTGTGACATCACGTGACCTACGGTGCGCGGAGAGCACCAAGGGAACCTCGCCGGCCCGGCTGCGATGATCGGTGGACCCTCTGGATGTAATCGGTTGGATCGACAGAACGGAGCGCTTGCCAAGTCCACCGCCACGATCGAAGCCCAGAGTAGTTTGTGGTTTGTGCCACGCGAAGAGCGATGGTAAGCGCCGTGGGTTTTAGTCACAACGTCGAGAACGTTGTCCAGGTGGTCGAGGGCATTGGCGTGGCGACCCTGGTACTGGGTGGACTGCTGGTCTTGATTCATTCCGGCGTGCTCTACCTGATGCCAGCTCGTCGGACCCGTGCGTATCACTATTTCAGGAAGCATCTCGGACGAGTCATCCTGCTCGGTCTGGAAATCCTCATCATCGCTGACATCATCAGGACGGTCATAGTCGATCAGAGCCCCGAAAGTGTGGCGGTGCTCGCCACAATCGTCCTCGTCAGGATTGTGCTCAGTTGGTCACTCGCGATTGAAATTGATGGCGTCTGGCCCTGGAAAAAGCGCGCCCTGGCAACTGAGTCGGAGGGGGCCAACGGTGGCGATGCTGGCGATTCTTGTGCCTTCTAGCTTGACGTTGTAACTCTCCAGGCGCCTCTCCCGATGATGTTGGTTCTCGGTTTCCGGGTTCTCGGGTTGTCGATCGACAGCATCCCCTCCGAATCATGTTGAGCCAGCAAGTAGCGGTCCTGTCGCATTCGTGACCGAGGGCCGCCAGCAGCTGTCAACACCCTCAGCGCCGAAAACTCCAGGCGCGGGTGTCGCCACTGAACAGCTCGTTTGTAACCAACCCGGACCCGCCCAGAAAGGCTCTCAGCCGCTTCCGTCGCTCCCGCCTCGGGCCGCAACCCAAACCAGAGCATCTCGATACGCTTGTTCAGACGCAGCACCGACCCGATCGGTGGACTGATACATGTTCTCGGCTCCGATGAGGTCGGCCAAGCCCGTGACGCGAAATTGCTCGGCGAGGCGTTCGTTCAAGGAGACGAGGACCAGCTTCGATCCGACGCCGGCCAGGCTTTCCGCGTATCCTCGGAGAACATCGATGAAGGTCGAGCCAACATCGCTGCGCTCTCGCAATCGCAGAATCACCACGGCGTTACGTGATTCGGGGGTCGGCGTGGGCAGGGCAGCAGCGAAGAGCGGGGCGGCGGCGAAGAAAAGACTGCCGTACGGCTGGAGTATGACCACCTCGCTGGCGGGAAGGCGGTCTGGCGGTTCGGCCTCGATGACATGCCCGTCCTCTGTGAAAAAGCGTCGTCTGACGGAGACCTTGTTCGACTCGCCAACGACGTACAGGGCCATGGATATGGCCACGCCCGCGAGGACTGCATACTGCAACGGGATGAGGATCGTGAAGAGGAACGTGCTCACCATCACGACGCGCTGCGCGACACCGGTCTTCCAGACCGAGGCTAGGTCAGCAGGCTTTATCGTTCGGACGCCAATGACAATCAACAGCCCGGCAAGCGCGGGCATGGCAACGTTTCCAATAGGTCGACCAAGGAGGAGGATAATGACTGCCATTACCGCCCCAGCGATCACAAGCGACATGCGCGTGCGTGCGCCGGCCGCCTTATTGAGCGATGAGGCGGACACCGACCCGCCCACCGGCATGCCCTGAAAGACTCCAGACGCCACGTTGGCCACTCCTTGGCCTGTGAAGTCGCGCGACGCGTCAGGGAAACTGCCGTCGGGGTTTGGGAAGTTGGCGGAAATACCGGCCCCTTGGACGACGCCAACGATTGCCAGGGACAGCGCCGGGACCAACAAAGATGGCACCAGACTCAACTGAGGAAAGTGGGGACGCGGCAGCGTGCCTAGCTCGGCACCGAGGTCATGCACCTTGGCTACATCCCACCCTAGTCCCATAGCAATCGCGGAGGTCACGATTACCGCCACCACCAGGCCGAGAGAACCGAGCGGTGTTCTTTCGAGGACCACGATGAGCACCATTGTCGCGACCCCGATGACCACGGACTGCCAATGGAGCCGGCCCGGATGCAACAGCGTGTCGAGGGCACGGGTGAGACGGGAGCCGAGCGGTGAGCTGTAACCGGTGAGGTTTGCCAGCTGCCCGAGGACGATATTCACGCCGACCGCGTTGATAAAGCCCACCATGACCGCGTTGGACACGAAGCGCAGCAGCCCGCCCAGCTTGAGCAAACCGGCCGCCATCATGACGACTCCGGTCATCATGGTCAGGGTGAACAAGGCTCGACCGGGATCAGCCGCATGGTGCACCGCGCCGACATCGGCGACCAGGATCGCCATCGCCCCCGTGCCCTGAACCGCCATGAACACCGAAGAGGTGGCAACGGCTCCCCCAACCACGCCCACCATGTAGCCGTACACACCAGCGAGCGGATTCACCCCCGCCAGCAGCCCGGTGGCAAGACCATCGGGTACGCTCTCGATGCCCAGAACCGAGCCGGCAACCAGGTCATAGCGCAGATTGGCGAAGGGGTTTCGACGAGCCACTGGCAGCCTCAACCAAGTGCGGCTGGCGGCTCCGCAACCTCCGGTCGGACTTGCTTGGTCAGTTCCTCGAGTGCGACATCAAGCTCTCGGGCTCGAGATCGCTGTGTCTCATCAGCCTGAGCGAGTTCGTCGGCAGTGGGCGACTGCTCGCGCGAATGCAGTAGTCGGTCTGCTTCGTCTGCGAACATCAAACCACGCAAGGCTGCCGCCGCCGAATCTGCAGCGCGTCGGGATGTGTCATCGGGTGCACCCGTCACGAGGCCGTCAAGAGCTTGCGCGGCCGTCTCGACCTGACTCCTTACTGCCCCTCGTCGCTCCGGATCAGCGTTTGTCCGATCCCCGGATAGGAGATCTCGGGCGACTACCGCCTGCTGCGACGCCGGCCCGGCGCTGTGCCTCCATGCCGTGAGAGCTGCTCGCCGGGATCGTGAACGGAGCCAGAGTACGAGGGCAACGACGAGGCCTGCTACGAGGAGGATTCCAACGACGATCCAGCCCCAGGGTGTCGATGACGTGGAGGTTTCCGCGATCGGAGTCGTCGTGGGCGGGACCGTCGTCGTCGGCGCCTCCGTCGTGGGAGTCGTCGTGGGCGGGACTCGTCGTCGGCGCCTCCGTGGTGGGGGTCGATGTGGGCGGGACCGTCGTCGTCGGAGCCTCCGTGGTGGGGGTCGAGGTGGGCGGGACCGTCGTCGTCGGAGCCTCCGTGGGGCGGGTTGTCGTCGACGGGAGCGCGACAGAGGGTTTGCTGGTCGGCGTGGACGGCGACCCGGTCGTCGTACTCGGACGGCTTGCCGGGGGATTTGTCGATCCCGAACCACCACATGCACTGAGAGCCAGGGCCGCCAAGGCAAAGACGAGAACAATCAGGCAGTGACGCCTTGAAGACTGCGGCCCGGCTCCTTCGAGGGGCGAGGACGCGGCCGCCGCATTGTCAGCAGCTCCCATGTGGTTCAGCATCATGTTCTTCTATGCGGTGAGCCCGGCCAAGAACTCACCCAAGAGTTCGTTGACCTCGCTCGGTCGCTCCTGCTGCGTCCAATGGCCGCAACCCTCGAGGACAACCGTCCTTCTCAGATTGGGCATCGAGAATCGCCGCAGCTTCGCGACGAGCTCGGTCATGCCCGGCCAGTTGTAGACAAGGTCCCGGTCGCCAGTGACGTAGAGAGAGGGCGGGAGCAAAGGCGCCTTGTGCCATGCGGCCATCAGATCCCAGTTCAGGACCGAATTGCGATACCAGTTGAGCCCGCCTCGGTACCCGGTTCGTTCGAACTCCGCGGTGAAGTACTCGATGTCCTCGTCCGTCAGCCAGTCGGGCCGAGGAACGTCCTCCATGCCTGCAAAGAGGAGCCCGTCCCCGACGTCACCGAGCGTGTTCACTGCAGGTGCATTCCCCGAAGCACCGATCAGGATGCTGCACACCGATGCTCGGGTATCGGCCTCGAGAATCGCCTCGGCCACGCCCGGTTCCTGGAAGAACACCTGGTAGTTGTTCGGACCGATGAGCATTGTAAAAGCCGTCAGTTGATCGACGTCGCCTCGCGGAATGTAGGGCACACTGAGCAGCGCCACGCCGCGTACCAGATCGGGCCTGAATACCCCGAGCGCCGACGCCACCAGCGAACCTTCGTCGTGGCCGACGACGACGCAGCGTGTCTCCCCGAGCGCCTCGAGAAGCCCGACCATGTCACCGGCCAGTTGGAGCAGGGAGAAGTCCCCGACGCGTTGGGGAGCATCGGTCTGTCCGTAGCCGCGCAGGTCAGGGGCAACCGCGTGGTAGCCGGCAGCGGCGAGTGGGGCGAGCTGATGCCGGTACGAGTACCACAGCTCCGGAAAACCGTGGCAGAGTACGACGAGCGGTCCCTCCCCTTCCTCCACAATATGCATACGGATGCCGTTCGTGTCGATGAACCGATGAGAAGGGCTCATGGAGCCTCCACCTTCGCCGAATCCCCCCCGAGGGAATCTGTTTCCCCACTCTTTTTTCGGCCTGATCGCATCAGCCAATGGAATGCCCGCGAGAAGGACAGGTCACGTTCTCGCCAGACAAGTCCGACCACTGCGCCCAGGATGATGACGACACCGATGGCGATCAGCCAGGACATGAAGGCGAACACAACCCCGATAGGACCGTATTTCTTGTCGTCCGAAATCACCGTTCCGGAGAAGATAAATGAGAACACGACCTCCATTCCCACCCAGAACAGCGCAGTGGCCACTGCGGACGGCAACAGGGCGCGCCACGATTCCCTCCCCGAGAGTAGGAACCACATCGTCCCCCACCAAAAGAGGGTCAGTCCGACGAACGCCAAAATGGCAACCAGCCACAGACCGACTGCATTGCGCAACCAGGGCCCGGCCACCGCGGCAAGGGAGACGCAGCCAACGGTCACCACGAGCCATACGAACCGACGGCCGATGTCCTTCAGACCTCCAGCCTCCAATTCGAAGGAGCGCTCGTAGAGATCTTGCACCGCTGAGCCCGCCGCGATCCCTCCGAGAATGAAGAAGACGTAGGCGGTGCCGGTGACGGCATTCGAAGTCGCCGATGACGAGGTGAAGAGGGCGCTGACGTCTTTGGCTGCCTGTGGGTTCAGGCCAAGATGTCGCACTAAGCCCGTGACGGCAGACTGCCCGGCAAGCGTGTTCCCCACGATGATGAATGGGAAGAAGCACAACAGAAGTACCGCAGCAAAGAGCATGCCCTTGTTGATGAAGTCCAGGTCGTTGAGCCGACTCCACAGATGCTCGGCCGAGGAACCCGAGTAGGTACGTTCGAGCGACTTCCCGACGCGCCGTACTCTCTTGGGAAGGGGGATGTCGTCAAGACCCCAACCGGACTCATCAGTTGGACTCATGGTCTCGATTCCTGTTCGCGCAATATCGCAGTAGACGGTCCACAGGGTTGGTCTGGGACTCGATGAGCATCGTTCTCACTCTTCCTCAGTCATCGTCAGGAGGAGCCTCGCCACCCGCCGAGTCCGACCCCTCGACAGCAAGTCCTCGCTTCTTCATCGGCTGGTACGAATTGATGACCTTGGCGACGGCGGTCACGAGAAACAATTGGCCGATGAGCATCTCGGCGAGCGCGAAACTCTGGCCGGGATTCTCTGCGGGGACGAGGTTCCCGTATCCCGTCGTCGTGAGCGTCGTGAAGGAAAAGAACAAGTCTTGCGCGAAAGTCCCGTCGCCCTGAGCGCCAAAGAAAGCCGCTGTCTCGTTGGCGGCGGCGGCACGATAGACGAAGGCGAAGAACATCCCAATCAACAGATAAGCCGACACTGCGCCCAAGACGGTCTCTTGGTCCACCACCGTCCTGCGGATAAGATGGCGCAAGATCGAGACGGGTGCGATCAAATAGAGGAGACCACTGACCGCTGGCAACAATTTGTCAGCGACTTCACGATGCAGAATCAGACCCAGGATGGCTGCCGCGACGGCAATGAGAAGACTGACGGCGGCAACGACTCGAATGAGATGAGGTGCTCGCGAGATTCTCAAGATGATCGAGACGGTGGCGATCTGCACGACGAGAATGATTGACAAGCCCCAGGTCTTGGACAGGTTGATCGAGAGCACATACGTGAACAGGATCAGGATCACCACGCCGCCGTAGCTGTCGAATTCAAGTACAGAGCTGAGCGTCGGGAGGCGGAATGAACCGGCGGCGGACGGAGGCATCGTCTAGTCGTTCGCGTGTAAACCGGCCCGATAGGCATGATGGCGGATGCAACGTTGCAATAACGTTGTCATTGTTGGATCTGGTCTCTGGCAACCGTGGTCGACGCACCACTACCGTCAACGCTTGGTAGTCCCGCAGTCAAGGGCTTCGGCAGTTGCGAGGTGCGCGAGGCCGAAAGCGCCAGGACCACGAGATAAGCCACGACAACCGCCACGATGATCAGTGGCGTCGTCGAGGCCCCGGCCTGGGAGACGACCATGGCGATGATGATCGAGGCCAAGGGAAGTCGGAGGATCGAGACCGTGGCCGCTCCCATCAATGCCGCCACCGCAGGCTCTTCGGAGAATCCGGGAAGGTGGGCGCAAAGAAGTCCGGCAACGATGCCGAGAAACATGGCGGGAAAGGTGGGTCCACCCCGAGCACTGCCCAGCGACACGCTGTACGCAAGGCCCTTGAATATGAGGAACAGCGCAAATGCTTTTTGCGAGAAGCTGGCGGCCTGGTTCACCACCGCCCCCATCGTGTCCTGGCCTGAGAAAAGGACCAGGTCCTCGGGCTTGCCGCTGAGGTGCCCGAAGACGATCGCCAACGCTCCAACGGTGAGGGCGGCAAACGGGACGACAACGAACGGGCGGCGCATCGTCGCCGCGTTGACCTTTAACCCGATCCGTGCGATTACGAAGATGACGACTGCGACGACGGCGGCGAGGAGATCGTCCACCCGAAGGCCGAGAGCGTCGGGGTGTGGTATTTGGGGAGCGACAAGGGTGGAATGGCGTAGGCGCTCGAGCTCAAACCGGTCAGCGACCCCATGCCAATGAAGACCAAAGAACCGATGCCGGCGGCCAGCAGTCCAGGCAACAAAATGACGGGAAGAGTGGCGCCCCCCAAGCCGGCCGCCTCGATGATGATGATGGCTCCGACGATAGGAGAGCCGAAGAGCGAGGACATGGCGGCAAAGCTTGCTGCCGCGGCGATCAGGGCGAACACCTGGTCTGGGGCGTCTTTACGGGCCGATCGCATTGCGAGGATTCCCAAACCGCCGGCGAGCGCGATCAGTGGAGCCTCTGGGCCTAGGACCATGCCGAACCCGATAGAGGCGAGCGAGGCGAGCAGGACCCCCGGGAGCTCACGCGGCTGGGTGGGTGGACCGGCCTTGAGGCCTTCGGCTGGCTTGTGGCCGCCGCTTCCCGGCAGGCGAGCTATCGCGATGGCGATCGGCACCGAGGCGACGGCCAGGACGGGCACCGGCCACCAGGTCGGCACGGGAGACAGGTCGAGCCCGCTCGGGAGATCCTTGTAGAGCCACTCCTGGAGGTAGTGGATC
>CAWBDK010000004.1:0-257500 GCA_963787525.1 uncultured Acidimicrobiaceae bacterium
CTGAGAATATTGGTACCAGAACTCGATTCAATGACGAAGCCGCGGCCGGCCTGGCCCAACAAGTTGGCACGCGTGCCGTGGAAGGGATCACCTCGATTCGCCTACTTCACGAGCAACAGTCGCTTTGTCGTTGTAGCGGGATCACAAGAAGGTACAAATGTCGACCTTGCATTCGCCTTCGGACTCACCTACCGGAGGGATCTGCGCTTGACACTCTTGCTGCCGAGGGGATTTGAGTTCCAACGCTTCAGCGAGCCCCGTGGCTCAACGCGCAGTGCGACCCCACGTGTTCGTACATTCGGGCGGGAAGCTCACTCCCTGCAAGTGCCGAGTCAGGATGACACGATTAAAGAATTCAAAAAGCGGGGACTCGCCAAGTCTCAGACTCTTTCGGACGAACTCCGCGACGCGACGGCTCCACCGTATCTCGGTCAACGGTCGAATGCGGTGATCAAACTGGTCGATTGGGCCACAGCACATCCTTTGCAGGCCCTTCGCACCGCCGTAGTGAGCGCTCCTGGCACTGCCTGGGACAGAAAGTGCTCTCCATCAAAGGAACGACCAAAGGGACTGCCGTGACCGCCGGTATTCACTACACGAAGGACGAAGAGAAACCTGAACCGGCTGTTGTGGTTCAAGGAGCCGGTGCTCACCACCTAGCTCGAACGAATTCAACAATCAGT
Organism: uncultured Acidimicrobiaceae bacterium; assembly: GCA_963787525.1. Classification (GTDB taxonomy): domain Bacteria; phylum Actinomycetota; class Acidimicrobiia; order Acidimicrobiales; family RAAP-2; genus Bog-473. The sequence continues at coordinate 684 of CAWBDK010000004.1, forward strand.
GGAGGGCGGAATACATGAGCGCCTCGAAGGGAAACTGCACCGGCAGGACGAACACTGGTTGCAAGCAGTAATCCGGAACGATCCCTCGTTGGTTGGTGTGGAGCAGCCCGCACTCCGGGAAGTACCCGCATGGCGTCCACAAGGGAACGTGGACCGCAAGAAGCAATGGGGACGGGGATTCATCGACCTGCTCGGTGTCGATGGCAGTGGGGACATCCGCCTGGTCGAGACCAAGCTCGCCGCCAACTCCGACCCCATGCTGATCTTCCAAGGCTTGGACTACTACGTCTGGTCTCAGGCGTATTTGCCGGTGCTCAAGGAACGTCTCGGCGCTCCTAAGCGTGCCGAGGTCGTCGTCCATTACGTCGTCGGTGCAACTGAGGATGGATCGGCTCACGTGAACCATTTCAACAAGGCTCAGGTCAATGCGCTCGAGATTCCCTGGGCGTTTCAGGCCGTCAACGACTATTTCCAAGCGGATCCATCGTCCCGTCCGTCACGGGCGCACTCGGAGGTGCTTCCAAAGGCAAGATGCCCGGAGCGATTGCTGAATCCCTGGCCGTATGACCCACCCTCAGCATGGCTGAGCGGGGAGGAAGGATCGCCACGACAGGGTCAATTGTGGCGTGTTGCTCGCCGAGGAACGTGACCTTCGCCCAGGTTGAACGAGTGCCACTTGCTGCGCACTGCGAGCGCCTGCCGATCGGACGTGAGTACCGATCCGTGGTCACCCTCCGACTGCGTTCGGGCGTGACCTTTCGTGACCTTATCGAGAGGAAAGGGGAGGGATGGTGAGGGAACCTGAGGGGATCGAAAGCCCCGACCAGGAAGATCCTAGAAAACACCCTGGTCAAAAGGCCGCGACCTAGACATTCGCAACGTAGAGCTCAACGTAGAGCTCAACGGATGAGGACGCGCCACCCATTCTGTACGACCGGCATCTCCGTGTGCGAGGCATAGCCATCCCTGAGGGACGGTGATGGCTGATGGGTGGTCGATACGTGAGGACGGATCCGAGAAGCCATACGAGGCGACCGATGAGAGGAGTGAATTGTCGCGTTTTCTCGAGGGCTGCAGCGGAATCACCTAGTGGGCTGAAAGGAGAGACGTGGCTGGTGCGATCGGCAGTGATCGTTCGAATGGTCGACGTAAGAGGAGAAGCGTGGCAGTTGCGATTGAGCCGGAGGCGTCACGACTCGCACTAAGTTGCCCCAGGCCGCATGGCTATTAGGTGCCTCCCCAAATTTCGTGTGGGGTTTGCTTGCCAAGGGTCAAATGGAGTCCTTCCACCTTGGCAGAAAGCGCATGATTGCTCGATCCGAGGTGGAGCGGTTCATCGCTCAAGGTGGGACGAAGGCGTCTTGAGCACGCCTCGGGCGGCACCGAGAAGACTTGGCTGTCGTCTTCGTATGTCCGGTGGCTGCTCTGGCCTAGGGCGTTGTATTACGACGTGCGTTCCCGGTGGATACCTGCATTGACTGGCTGGACGTAGCGGCGGTGAGTGACCGGTGGCGGATCATCATCCCGGCGATTTTCAGCGGCATGGAGGCCCTCCTCGTCCACGAGACAGTCGGTCTCAAAGCGGAGATCGTGACGGTCAGAAGCGCCGCCATGCACGTTGCGCTCGACCACGGGTTCTTCGACCCAGGCGAGGTCATCGCCGCATACCGCCTGCGCAGCGATCTCATCCATGGCGCTCCGACTTCGGAGATCCTGGAAAAGGATGCCACCGACTTCGCCGAGTTCCGTCGCCTCTGGGCTTTCCGGGTGCTCTGCGACTACCTGGAGCTGGTGCGGGCCATCGCTCGATGTTCCTCCAGCCACGTACACACGTCGTTGCACTTCCCGCTGTCAACGTGCGAGACGACATCTCGCACGTTGGTGGCGCCGTCGGACGTGGTAGCCGAATACCGACGGATCGTCCCGACCCAGCACCGAAGTCGGGCGTTGCCGACTCTGCCGGATAGGGCGATCCATGCCCCTACGGTCTCAACTCGGTTGGTGCACCGCTCCTGGCTGACTCTTCAAATTCGCAGCGACAGCCTCAACGGCTCGGGTTGCGATGGGACCGAGGGACGCTGCGATGGCGGTGAGCTGGCTTAGCCGTTCGGCGTGATCGGGCGCCTCCGGGTGCAGGAGTTCACGCAGCCCCGTCCGAAGGTGGCCTCCCTCGAAACCGGATGCGGCAATCGTGTCCATTACGAGCTGCGCACCGAGCGTTCCACGTCCCTCATGAGCGGTCGATACGCCGCCCGCGTAGACAATGTCCTGGCTGGCGACGGTAATGAAGCCCGCCATTGTCTGGTCTCGCCACGGATACCGCTGAGCGATGTCACGAATCCGCCGGGACGCCTCATCGGGCGCGGCGCTGGCCGCGGCGGAACGAGCGCCAGGCGGTCGAGTAAACCGATGGCGCTGTCGGGGTCATCGCCTTCATCTTCTGGGAGGGCGTCGGATCGTCTCGAGATCTTCTACGGCTGTTCGGGCAATTGGCCCGCCGAGGCGAGCGGTGCGATCGCCGGGATCACCCACTCATCGGGGAGGCGCTCCAGGCTGCGGAGCAGCCACTGTTGTCGTTCGCTCAATGCCCTTCGGATGGCGAAGGCGGCGATCGCCCGCGGCAGTCGGGAGTATCCGCTCCAAGGGATGAAGTTACGTCGGGCGCACTCCGCGGCGGTGTCTTCCAGAACCTGTTCGCTCACATCGAATACCGAAGAGACGGTGGAAAGGTCAATGCCGCTTGGAGCCAGCGGCGGCACGAGGGCGAACACGCTCATTGCCCGTGGATCGAGGTCCTGGGTCACTCGCTCGAGGACTCCGTCCGCGGGTTCGTCTCCCTGGGCGATGGCGCTGAGGAGTCTCGGATTGCCTCCGGTGGTTCCGATGAGCTCGGCGATGAGGGCGGGCGGCGTCTTGAGGCCCTCGAGTAAGCGGCGGTCGATGTTCGCCAGCATCGGGCGCACGTGGACGACGTCGGTCGCTTGGAGGTGACCGCTGCCCGCGTCGACTCCCTCGGTAATAGCCGAAGGTTGCCGTTCGACGCCGCAACGAGGTGTTCGAGGGCGGCGGCGCGCTCGGTGGGCATCGCTGCACGACGACGGCCAGGGCACAACGGCGCTGAGCGAGACTCGTAAGGGTCTCGATCGGCAGCGGCATCGGGGTCGCCGCCACGAGCACTTCGACGGGACTTGCCATCGTCGAAGCGGCCAGTTTGATTGCCGTCTTCTTTCCCTGTCCGATCGGGCCGACGACCCGGAGTGCGCGCTGCGTCGGGAAGGACAAGTACCGGCGGATGTGGTTCTCGACATCCGTCGTGCCATTCTCCACCTCGCTGCCGTGAGCGGACCCAGCGGTTGAAGCCCTCCGAGTGGAAGGAGTTCCGCCAACACGACGGGGTGAGACCACACCCAGTCGGCGACGTTCTCAGAGGTGAGGACGGTGACCGATGCGTCTGGACGGATGGCCGAGACGGCGGACGTAAACGCTGTCAAGACCGCCTTCCGAGCCGTGCTGGGTTGGTCCGCGGTCCACACCACCACGTAGTGAGCACCAACGCGGATAGCGTTCTGCGCATCGTGATGTTTGGCCCATTCGCCGAGCTCCTGCGGGGCACTGGGTCTTGCGTTCCCGGTCTTGACCTGCCATACGAGGTGGCCGGAAGGGACACCGATGACGGGAAGATCGAAGTCGAAGAAAGTCTGTCCGTCGATCCCACCGTCGGGGTGATGTACTGCCGTCGACATCTGGATCAGTGCCGGGGAGACTCGCGAGCGTGCGGCCTCGGCGTGGAGCAGGTCTCGAACCTGCGGACCTGGCGTTCGTCAAGCCTGGAGATCCTGTCGATGATCTCAGTGTGAAGACTGCGAGGTTCTTCTGCCACGCCGCCATGATGCCGAGGCACGGGGGAGGAGCCGCCGCCTGTCAGTTGGGTCCAGGCGTGCTGGGTCCCGTGGCCGGGAGGAACCTGCCGGTCTCGAACACGGGGTAGCGAACTCGGACGACGCGTACGTCCCTAAGGCGCTCTGCTCAGCGAAACGTCGATAGCGATTACGGCCAAGGAATCTGCACCACGTCAAATGGGCCCTCGATGCTCGGCGCCCCGCTGCTTACGAGCACAGGGTACAGATCGCCCGCCAGTCGTAAGACCGCTCGGGCGAGTGAACTCCAGTGGTCGAGCGTGTCAGGGACGGCGAATCCCGACTGGGAGGTGGTGATGGCGAGTATGGCCGCTTCCACACCTGCCCATGCTCGTCCGGCAAACGGGAGGTCCCCGTTGCGGAACCACCATGGCATGGCGTGTTTCCGCGAAGAGCCGGAGGTATTCCCGTAGCCCCGCCGGCTGGCATTGGGGGGTGCTGCTTGGATTGGGATGCCGCGGAAAGTGTTCATCGGTGACATACGCGGGAAAGTCGCTGAAACGCCCTCGGTCAACCTGTTGATGTTCGAGATGTACTGCATAACCGGCACCACGGCGCCTTCGCCGCGATTCGAAGGACCCGATTTGGAAGCCCGACGCGTTCGCCGTGCGTTGCCCCGGATCGACGCAACGATTCAGTTCGTCGCGGAGGTAGACACCCAGATCCGCGACGGTGCGAGACCCCGGCCAAGCGTCCAGCGTCCGCCTCAGCCAGCTGTCCATCGGCTCGCCATCGACCACGGCGAGGCCGAAGAATCCGACGACCCCTCCAGTAAGCCCGAGTTGGGTGACTTTGTGGATCTTCCGTTGCTTGCTGCCCTTCTCCCAACGTTCGAGCCCACCGGGCTTCCGCACCGTGATGGCCCGGCGCCACGGACACGATTCCCTTTGAGGTGTAGAAGCTCACCAGGAGAGTCATGGCGCCTGAGTGGTCAGCCTCGCCTGGAGGTGAGCGAAGACCTCCTGGGCGACACTGGCCGTTGCACCGGCGAGAGCGACTGCGTCGGCTCTCATGGGTTCGAAGTCCTTGATCGGTCCGTCGACGTGAGGCGAAGCACTGGCAAGATTGAAGAGCGCGTCGATCACCGAATGTATGCGCTGGAGGATGTCTCGGTCTTTGGCGTCTTTGGGCACGGGGATCGTTGCCGGGCTAGTCCGCGCAGGAGCTCCAGCGCCTTGCGAGACGATGCGAACGACCCGGCGTAATCGGCGCCGTCGATCTTCTGTCGGGCCTCTCTGAGGTGGCGAACGATCTCCCCACGCTGAGCGCTGGGCTCTAGGGCTGCGAGAGGCAGCACAATGGGGATGCCAACGCCACGCTCCCACCGTCCGAGGACCTGGCCCCAGTCATTCTGCGAGACGCGGATCGTGTCTTGTACCGTGCGGGTCGGGTGCGTGCCGTAGTAGGTCTGAGTCGCGGTCCCTTCGGTTCCCCTCCATCGAGGAGGAGAACGGTCGTGTCGATCTGTACCGAGAAATCCTTCCCCTGCCGTCGCTCTTCGAGCCCCTCGATGACGGACAGACTGAGCGGAACGGGGAGGCGGACATCCCAGGACGTCTCGTCTGCCGGGGGCGGGTTCAGTTGGGCGTATTGCTGTTTCACCCAGTTGAGCACGTAGGGCTGTGGGGTGGCCGTCCCGAGGAAGGCGTAGGTCCCAGTGATCTCCCATGCCGTGACATCGGCGGTGACCTGGACGAGGGCTCCCACGCCGTAGCCCTTGGCGACGAGTTTCCCGACAAGGAGCAGTCGTAGTTGAAGACCGGGCAATGCGTCGATGCCCATCCAGTCGAGGGAGATGCTCCCGTCGCCGAAGAGTCCAGAGTTCATCTCCAGATACTCCCAGGTGAGTGTGACGACGCACTTCGAAAAGGGCTCCGGTCGAATAACAGATCTCCGAAGGAGCGAAGGTAGCTCACCTGAGGAGCATTCGCTCCTGGCCGGTCGTGACGTCGACGACCGAGCGGATCTTGTGCCGGTAGGTCTGGGCCAACATCCGAATGTCGCGATGACCGAGCATGTCTGAGACGTCCTGGAGAGGTGTGCCGTTGGCGACGAGCAGCGAGGCCGCCGAATGTCGGAGTTCATTGGGGAGAGATGCCCCACGTTTGCCCTCTTCGCATAGGTGGCCACGGTGCGCCGCAGGTTCGACGCATCGATGGGTCGCCCGATGCCGTTGGTGAAGACCAGTCCATGGTCCTCCCACACCTCGGCGGACAGGCGCGCCTTGCGCTGGGTGAGACGGTGGGCCCGCAGCAGTCCGACGAGGTCTGTGGGCAGGCGCAGAATCCGATAACTGTCGACCTTTGGGGCCCCGATGACATAGGTGCCGTCAGGGAGGCGTTTGAGGGCCTGGCGCACCGTGAGGACACCCTCGTCGAGGTCCACCGCGTCCCAGGACAGTCCGGTGACCTCTCCGGGGCGCAGTCCCATGGTCAAGGCCAGGAGCACCAGGGCTTCGTCTTCGGTGCCCCGGACCGCGTCGACGAACCGATTGGCTTCCTCGATGGTGAGCGAGCGCCGCGCCTTGATGCCCGTCGCCTCGGGGGGCAGGTGGGCCAGCCGGGCGATATTGCGCGCCACCAGTCCCCGACGCTCGGCTTCGTGGAGTGCCGCGCCGAGGACCATCTTGATCCGGTTCAGCGATGACTTCGACAGCGGCTTCTCCCGCCCGCCGCGACCCTTGGTGGCCGCGACGCCGCGTTCGGGGTTGGCCAGATCCTTGAGGAGTGCTTCGAATTCGAGGACGTCGAGCTCACGGAGCCGGCGGCCGCGCAGCGGCGTGAGCTGTTTGATGACCCAGGCGCAGTTGGCACAGGTGCTGGGGTTCTTTTCTGCGTCGATCATCTCCTGGTACCAGTCCAACCACTCGCCGAGGCGCATGTCGGTGCCGAGCGGGAGTCCGGCCTCGCTCTCGGCGCGCAGCTCATCGAGTTTGGCCACCACCTCGCTCCGCGTCCAGGCAGAGACCCGACGGCGCTTGGTGCCGAGCCGGAGCTCGCCGCGCCAGCGTCCATCGCATTGTTGATAGATCGAACCCTCGCCGTAGCCGAGCTTGCGTGACCTCGCCATGCGATCCTCCTCACAAATTGGGGCACTCTGTGGGGCACTTCGAGACCACAATGGGCCCCACGCTGTCACCCACCGAACACGGAAGTCCTGGTCGGTGGGGGTCGGTGAGGTGTGGTGGGTGTCCCCGGCGCAGATGACGCGCAAGGGGTCAGAGGTTCGAGTCCTCTACGGCCCACCAGTTCAGAGGCGGTTTGTGAGGGTCAGGCGGGTATCAGATCCCGGCGGGGGAGCAATCCAATTCGACCTCGGATGGGTGTCTTCGGGCGTCGACCAATCGCTGCCAGGGCGCGCCCATAACCGGCGAACTGGCATACCCAGAGATCTGTATCGTGCACGACGTGGAGCCACTTGTCGCCCACCAGCGGGCGCAGGAGACCTTCGCCCATGTGCTCGTCAACGTGCGATCCGATCAACTGTCGTCATCCACGCCCTGTCCTGAATGGGATGTGAAGGCCCTCATCGACCATGTCATAACGGGCAACCGGCGAGTCGTGGAGCGAGCCGGAGGCCACGTGGCGCCACGCCCCGAAGACCTCGACGCCGACTACCGCGCCTCTGCCAGGGCGGCGCAAGAGACCTTTGCTGAGCCCCAGGCCCTTACCCGCACCTACCAGTTGCCCATCGGAGAACTTCCCGGCACGGCATTCATCGGGTTGCGAACAGGCGATCTTCTCGCCCACGCCTGGGACCTCGCCATCGCGATCGGACAGCCGACCAACCTCGACCCCGAACTGGCGGAATACGTACTTTCGTTCTCGAAGCAGATTATGAGCCCTGGCCTCCGCGGTGATGGTCGTCCATTCGGTGAGGAGCAGGCCTGCGGCGACGAGCGCCCCGCGGCGGACCGCGTTGCGGCCTTCCTCGGCCGCAAGCTGAGCTGAAGGAGACATCAACAGTCGCTCCTCCCCGGCGGTAGGAGGCAGGGTTGAAACAGACAGTATCCCTACCCCGGGCGTCGAAGCCGACCTTCTGTCATGCTGTCCGCAACTACGGCAAGGGAGTATTGGCCATGGCAGTTCTGATCGAGGATGTCTTTCCGGTCGGGGTAAGCATCGAGTTGCTTGATGCTGTCACCGACGAAATGGGCGTCGACGCCAAACTCCCGCCCGGCGGCATCGTGCATGTGCATTTCGAGAAGGACGGCCTTGCTCACGGCGTCGACGTGTGGGACTCGGTCGAGGCTTATGAGCAGTTCCTCCAGTCAACGCTGATGCCGGCGATAGGCAAGGTTGCTGCGGCAAGAGGCCTCGACCCGTCAAAGATGGGCGAACCCGAAGTGACGATCACCGAGGTCCATCGCCTCGTTCGCTAGGCGGCGATCCCGAAACGGACCCGCAATCTCGGGGCACGCGGATAACCGGCGACGCTCCTATGACTTGTCAACCCCTCTTCGGGGGCTCGGGAGTGAAAACAGCGGACAGAACATTGATGAGTCACTCGTGGTGAGGACAGGCTCTTATTTGGTCACGCGTTTTCGAGATGGTGGCCCGAGCCGAGGGTCGGCGAATCGCTGGAAAGTCAGCCCCGAAGGACGGCAGAACTGGGGAAAGCCAGACCCAACAGCTCGAGGATTCAGCGAGGAAGGTAGCGATAGACCTCGCGGGCGACGTAACGCTTCAAGATGCGGATGACCTCGGCCTTGGTTTTTCCCTCTTTCACTCGGCGCTCGAAGTAGAGCTGGGTCTCGGTGTCTTGCGCGATGCGGACCATGACGATGCGCCACAGGGCGCTATTGGCCTGGCGATCACCGCCGTCGTGGGTCTTGACCCTGCCGTTGGTCTTGCCCGAGCCGGCCGGGACGGGTGCGACGCCGCACAGATGGGCCCATGCACCCTCCGAATGCAACCGCTCGGGGTTGTCTCCGCCCGCCATCACCAGTGCGGCGGCGGTGTCGGGGCCGACACCGAAGAGGTCGAGCAGATCCGGCACAGTGGCCACGAGGAGGGACTCGATCCGCTCGTCGAGTTCGGCGAGTTCGTGGTCGAGCGCTTCGACGCGATAGGCCAGCGAGGACAGCGACGCCTTGGTGGCTGCCGTCACCGGGTCAGGAGATCGCGTCGGCCGCAGCTTGGTCCCTTCAGCGACAAGAGCCGGCACGGAAAGGCCTTTGAGGCGGGAACGGAGCTGTTCTGGGGCGGTGAAGCCGAGGTGTCGCATCTGGATCAGGGCCTTGGCCCGAGCCTGGCGGGCTGAGCGCTTGGCCACGACGAGGACCCGGATCGCCTCCACTGCGCCGTCCCTTGATTTGGGGTGCCCGCTCGCTCGACCGCTCAGCGCGGCCCGGGCGGCTTCGACGGCGTCGAGGGGATCGGACTTGCCGCTGCGGCGGCGCTCCTCTCGGTTCGGTCGATCGACCTCGATGACCGTCATTCCCACTCGGCGCAGGTAGCGCGAGAGTCCCGAACCATACGAGCCCGTGCCTTCGATGCCGATCTTGGTCACGTCCCCGAAGGTCTCGAGCCAGGCCAGCAGCGCCTTGTATCCGGCGGAGTTGGTCTCAAAACGCTCCGTGCCGAGCAAACCGCCGAGGGGGTCGAGGGCCGCAGCCACATGGACGTCGAGGTGCGTGTCGACGCCACCGGTGATCCCACGCACAGCTTCTACGATGGTCATTGGTCATCCCTTCTCGTAATGGTGTTGAGGGATGGCACGGCCGTTCCGGATCGGAGCGACGGGGGTCTCGGTTGTTCTAGCAACCCAGACCAATCACCCCAACTCGGAGACGGGACGTGCCGCTTTCAATGTGCGCCTGGAGGAGCTCGGTCGACGACACCACAAGGTGTCATTGGACTCCGAGTCAAGTCAGGCCGAACCCACCAGCACTCCCGAAGCTATTTCGGACCAGCAGTCAAGCGGTGGACCCTTAGAGAAGTATCAATGTACTGGGGCACCCGCGGCCAAAGCGGTGGCGACGAGCGCAACCCGGGGGCGGACCACGGAAGTAAGGGGCGCTCATAGTTTCCGAATATCTCCGTGCCAGCGTGCATTTGGTACGGAGATGGTGCCATGACGGTGGAGCTGACGCTTCCCGATAACGAAAGGCCGCACCATGGACTGCGGTCGGACAGGTGGACGGAAGGACGGTGCAGTGCAAGGGTGCGTATTCGGCCTGGCCCTGGTGCTGGTGGCTGCCCTTTGTTGCGCCTGCGTACCAATCCACTCAGACCAGGTGAGCGCGTCCGCCCTCTCGACGCGGGAGCCGCAACGCACCGTTCTTCAGGACGCGGCCGTCACATACGGCCTCGATGTCAACCCAGCAAACCCGACCATCGGTCTTGCGCGAGTACCCCAGGTTCTCCAGTTGGTTCAGCGCGCCGGTGCGTCGGCCGTACGCACCGGTGGCAACTGGGCAACGGAGGAACCGTCTCCGGGGCACTACGACTTCTCCGAGGTCGACCAACTTTTCTCTCTGGCCAAGGCCGACGGACTGACCGTCCTCTTCGAGTTGGGGAAGGAGCCGAGGTGGGACGCGCCCGGAGGGAACACCAACGCACCGCCATCAGACTGCGATGCTCCATCTGCGAGCTGCGCTTCGGTGAGGCAATACGTGACGGCGCTGGTGGATCACGCTGCTCCCGAGGGTCTCCGCTACCTCATAGTGCGCAACGAACCTCAGGACTTCAACATGAACTGGGTTGGTGGCGATGCGGCGTCATATGCACACTTTCAGAGTGTCGTTTATCAAGCGGCGCACGACGCAGATCCCGTCATCAAGGTACTGAATGGCGGTACTGAGGCCGTCACAACCTCTCTCGTTCAGGACCTCGCCCCGCAGGCCGCCCTCGACGCGAAGGCCATCGCCTTCGCGACTGCTCTGTACTCCGATCCATCTTGGTGCAACTCGCTCGACATCCTCGACCTCCACGTCGGCGACTTCGGTCCGGTGTGGTCGCCCCAAATCGTTGACGCGTCGGAGCGGGCCATCCAGGCGTGCAATGGCGGGAGGCCCATACCCGTCTGGGTGACCGAAGTCGGTTACCCATCGACTCCGGTGCTCCAGGCATCGCCTATCTACACCGAGGAACTGGGAGATAGATACCGAGGCGGCGAGGCAGGCCAGGCGCGCTTTTTGACCGATACGTTCAGAGCGCTTGCACACGACGACAGCGTGGTCGGCATCAACTGGACGTTCACTGTTGACCCAAACCTTGTCCAGGCACCGCCTACTCGTACGAACGACAAGACGGTCTTCGATGATGGATTCGGAGACGGCCTCATGTACTCGAACTATGAGACCAAGGCCTCGTACCAAGCTTTCCAGATGATTGCAGCAGAGGGTGGTCGTCCAGCAAGATCGAGAGGCTGAACGAGGACTAGGCGAACCGCTGCCACCAGTCCGATGGATTTCGGCCAGGTTTCAGCTTCTCTGGCGGTAACTGAGGACTGGGCCAAGAGACTCCCGCAGGTCGGCTTCTTGATTACTGACCACTGAGTTTGCTCGGGATTCATTGCGGCCGAATGGGCCCTAGAGGGCGTAAGTTTGCCTGCCTCATGGTGCCGCAGGGTGGCACCCGGTCCCGACGTTCGGAGGCACCCCGAGCCGCCCAGAGCAATAAGAATTCTCCAGAGTCGCTGTCACCCAATAGCCGTTCTGCGGCATCTTATGAGTGTGGAGGAGGCGGATGCTGAGGTCTATCGGAAGCACGCTGACGACCTAATCCGGTTCGCCACCGGTCTCGTCGGACCCAGTGATGCCTCGGACATCGTGTCGGAAGCGTTCCTTAGCTGCCTCAACTCACCAGGATGGATGACAGTTACTGAGAAGCGCGCGTACCTCTACCGCACCGTTTACAACAAAGCTGCTGAATTCCATCGATCCTCGAGACGCCGCAGGTCAAGAGAGACGCTTGCAGCGCAACCAGAGCCCTTTGAGGCTCCGGAACTTCGTCCCGAAGTACTCACAGCCGTATCCAGACTCAGCCTCCAGCAGCGGGCGGTCATCGTGCTCACGTACTGGGATGACCTGACTCCCACTTCCATCGCGACGCTCATGGACATCAGCGAAGGTTCTGTGAAGCGCCACCTCGCTCGTGGGCGAACCCGCTTGAAGGAGGCATTGAGGACCCGTGACTGACATCTTGGATACCCAGATTCGAATGCTCGTGACAGAACTGATGGATGCAGCGCCACAAGCGCCGTCCGTCGCCGACATCGAGTTCCTGCAGGTGAGACGTTCGATAGCCCTGGAGGGATCCGTCGTTAATACAGCTGATCCAGGCCGGCAGCGCAGGCGTGCTCGGCGCAACTCTGTGCCACCGAGGAGGAGGCGCCTCACATCTCGCGACTGGACCAGGGGTCGGCGCTGGGTGATTGCGGTCCCGATCGTCACAGCGGCCCTCGTTCTCGTTCTGACGCTCGGGTTCGGATCAAGCGCACCTTCGGACGCCATGGTGCTCAAGAGCATCAGGAGCAGTCCCAATGTTGCGGCGATGTTCTCCCAGACGGTCCATTGGACCGCACTCGAAGTCGATCGAGCACCGCAGGGTTTCACAGACATCGAGTACAGCGGCCATGGCGCGGCCGATCCTCGGACCAATGCCTTCGTTGACTCAACGAAGGTGATCATTCCTGGTGGCGATCCGCATTACGGTTCCTCGACCACGGTCTCAGATGGCTCCCTCGTATATCTCCCATGCGACGCCAGTTGGATTCTTATTGGCGAGAAGCCGTGCCTCGCGTATCCGGCCCAGAGCGGCACTGCGTCAGGCTCCCCCTCCTTGACCTTTCTCCGGTACGCCAGCGGGCCAGTTGCCCGGCTTGGCGAGCGCAAGATCGACGGTGTCGAGACAAATGGGTACAGGGTGAGCGTGCCGGTCAGTGCGTTGGTTCTGGGTGTCGTTGCTTCAGAGCGCTCACTCACTCGATACGAGGACTCGACGATCTCGAACGTCCATGTCGAGGTCTGGTCCGACCAGCGAGGGCTGCCACGACAGTTGGATTTCACTTTCCTCGTCCACCAAGCCGCTCTCTCAGCGGTACTGCGTGGCTCACAGAAGGAACAGCTCAGCTACAGCACTGTCCCCCTAAAGGTGAGCGTTCCGAGCCGGAACACAGTGACTGTGGCCCCCAATTTGAATGCGGCCCTACTTCTCGAGAGCCAGTACCGGAATGCGCTGATCGCCTACTACAAGCAGATGTCTGGACACTGACGGATTTGGGACCCTTTACGGATCCGTCCATAAGTGCCGCCGGGTGCGCCCGGCCCGGCGTACTGGGCTACCCACCACTGGCAGCGATTGGGAGCTCAGAAATGGCGGACCGGACGCTCGGACCCGGTCGGGCCGTGAGGACCGAATGCCGGCGGATCCGACGCCCGCTGGGTTTAGTACTGGCCCTTGATCACGAAGTACGAGCCTCGGATGGTGCCTGCGAGCTTCGACTTCTGGCGAGCAAACTTAAACGAACTCAACTCGGAGGGGACGTCCATCCCTTCGGAGAGCTTGAACCCGACCGCCCGCTTCGGATCCGGCCCGTCGAGCGTGTACAGGGCGTTGATGGACAACCCGCTCTCGTAGAACACATAAGTCCAGCGGATGTTGTCGACCTGGAACGCCGTTGCCTCGAGCGGGGGCGACGCGATGACGATTTCACGTTCTTCTTTCAGGATGCGATGCACCAACTCGATGTCCTTCTTGGCTTTGGCGGCTGGCTCAACCGTGAAGACGTGGTCGTACTTGTTCTTGAAGTAGCGTGCCTCGTTCGCCCGCAGTCCGGCCAACGCGGCCACCACGGGCGATGACTCAAGGCCGACGGTCGATACATCGACAAAATCAACGGGATAACTCACAGATGGCAAGTATATGTGGCGACAAATCCTACCGCCGGTCGAGATTGCAGGACGCTGTGAGGCGTTCTCGGGGTTGCCGAATGGTGCGCCCTGAGCCGGCGAACCCGGGGCAGGCGACGATATTACGGACGCCGATCTATTGGGGCACCCTCGCTGCCACCAAGCTTGAGGCAGACCAGGGCTCAAGACCATCGGTTCTGTTGGCAAAGTACCGCTCAATGGTCTTCTCCCGCGTGGGGTGATCTGCGACTTGGAGGCCGCAACGCATGATAAGCGCCTCGATTTCGATTGCAGTCCATTCGCCTTGAAGAGGTTCGCCGGATTGCGCCGCAACAGAACTGAAAGTCCTCCAAAACGCCTTGCCGTTTTCATCGAGAACTGATTCGTCGGCCCGGTAGTCGAAGGCGACTTCTGAGCCGGGTGCGGCGTCAGCGATGGTGTGCAACGTTGTCTCGATGGCATCGGCAGTGACGTAGTGGGTCACACCGAGCCAAGAGAACATAGTGGGCTTCGTCCAGTCGAAACCCGCGGCGTCAAGGCCGTGGCACAACGACTGGGTCTCGAAGTCGATGGGCGCAAAGACGAGTGCATCGCTCAGTGGCAGCGCAAGCGCGGCCAGCCCCTCTCGTTTCCAGGCCTGGGTGGCGGGATGGTCCACCTCGAAAACCCGGAGGGACCGGAGTAGGTCCGGACGGCGCCAGGCGAATGAGTCGAGGCCTGCACCAAGGATCACGTATTGGCCAAAGGCGCTTTGGACCAGGCGGTCCTCTGTGTATCGACTCCTCAGGCAGTGGAAAGCCCACGCTTGATGGCAAATTTCGACGCCGAACAGCGAGAGCAACAATTCCTTCGATTCCTGCCAGACCGGTCCCACCAGCACCAACGCGAAGGGGTCGTCAAGAACCCAGGGAGGCTCGAACTGGAGGCGTAAGTCGCCCCGCGCAACCGCAGCGAGAATGGCCGTTCTGCTCGGCTCACCCTCCATGGGTCATCTCATCGGGCACTTCGGAATAACGATTGTCCGGCTGCTCGTCCACCCCGAAAGTCTGTCGCAAGTTGTCGGGCGATGCGTGGTGAGTCTCAGCTCCCCGGGAGTGTGCCCGAGTGTTCGTGACATTGACCGGATCCCCGTGAACTGATCCACCTCCTGTGCGAGTCCGATGTCCCAAGATGGGACGAGGAGGACAGCACAGATGAAAAACCGGCGGCACACGCCCGAACAGGTGATCCGCAAGCTGGCCGAGGGCGACAAGCTCTTGGCCCAAGGCAAGACCGTCGAGGAGGTGGCGCGTCATCTCGAGATCTCCGAGCAGACCTTCCACCGCTGGCGCAACCAGTACGGCGGCATGAAGGCCGACGACGCCAAACGCCTCAAAGAGCTCGAGCGCGAGAACACCCGGCTGAAGAAGATCGTGGCCGACCAGGCCCTCGACATCGACATGTTGAAAGAGGTGAACCGGGGAAACTTCTGACCCCGGACCGCCGCCGGCGGGCCGTCGTGGCCCTCCGAGAGCAGTTCGGGGTGAGTGAACGCAAAGCCTGTGCCCTCGTCGGCCAGCCCAGATCCACCCAACGCCTCCCCGCGCCCGTGCCTTCCGACGACGAGC
Source organism: uncultured Acidimicrobiaceae bacterium (assembly GCA_963787525.1). Taxonomy (GTDB): domain Bacteria; phylum Actinomycetota; class Acidimicrobiia; order Acidimicrobiales; family RAAP-2; genus Bog-473. The sequence goes on from CAWBDK010000004.1 coordinate 16,064, forward strand.
TGGCGCTCCGCGCCTTCCTACGCGACTTCTCGCGGCGGCGGCCCCGCTGGGGCTGGCGGCGGGCTGCCACCGCGGCGCGCAAGGCCGGCTGGCGCGTCAACAACAAGCGCATCCACCGCCTTTGGCGTGCCGAAGGCCTGCGTGTGCCCTATCGAAAGAAGAAGCGCCCGCTGCGCGGCATCGGGGTCGCCGTCGGCGCCTTCTGCCCGATCCGGCCCAATGTCGTCTGGGCCCTCGACTTCCAGTTCGACCAGACCGCAGAGGGAAGGATGCTCAAGCTCTTGAACGTCATCGACGAGTACAGCCGCGAGTGCCTGGCCATCGAGGTGGAACGATCCATCGACGCCGACGGGGTGGTGGCCTGCCTCGAGCGCTTGCGACGAACGCGGCGCACCCGCCTATGTACGGTTCGACCACGGACCCGAGTTCATCGCCTATGCCGTGGCCGACTGGTGCCGCTTCAACGGGACCGACACGGTGTTCATCGACCCGGGCTCGCCGTGGCAGAACGCCTGGATCGAGAGCTTCAACGGCCGCCTACGCGACGAGTTCCTGAACGGCCAGCGCTTCGAGTCCCTGCTCGAGGCCAAGGTGCTTCTCGAGGACTGGCGCATCGACTACAACATCAACAGGCCGCACAGCGCGCACGGCTGGCTCACCCCGGTCGAGTTCGTCGAGGCCTGGCTCCACCGACAGCAGCTCACACTCACATAGGGAGTGGCTCAACAAACGGGGTCCGCTCAACATCAACAGTCAGCCCTGCCACCTATGTGCCTGATTGAGACTGTGAGCAGACCCTGCGGCTGATCCGTAGCGCTTAGAGGTTCGACACCGTCACGAACTCATTGGCCGAGGTGATTATCGTTCCGGAGAGGTCGAGTCGAAGACTGAGAGGTGGTCCAATGGTGACGGTGCACAACCTTGATTACGACACGGTTGCCAAGATGATCCAATTGGACCTTGCGAGTCTGGACCGAGAACCGAAAAGTCCGATCGGAAACTTTTCGTTCCACGGGTGCACGGGTGGCGTCGCCGCCTACAAAGGCCGACCACCTTGGGAATACCACAGCCACGGCGACGAGCTTCTTTTCATCTTGGCGGGCGAGTCGGAACTTACAGTGCTACAGAAGGGGGGTCGTTCAGTCTGGAACCTCTCAGCAGGCCATCTCGCGATTGTTCCGACGGGTCATTGGCACTCCAACAATGCACCCGACGGGGTGACGATGCTATGGATCACGCCTCGCGAGGGCAATGAGCATTCCTGGGAGGAGCCGAGCCTTTGAGAGGGTGGGATCGGGGCCGGACGTCACGGTGGCGCCGTAGTGTCCCTCCGTTCCGGCGATCTGGGGCGCAGAATCCGCTCTCGTTGACAGTCATCGGTCGACCAGCACCATCTGAACAACGACCCTCGACTCCCTCACGTTTATTCGCAGTCGTGGATCGAGCTCGTCTGGGAGCGTGGCCACTGCACATAGGTTGGCACGACGTGCTGGAGGTTCGCTTTGGCCAAGGAGTATCCCCCGATGCGCTCCAGTGCCCCAGGGCTCCACCGCCCCAGCGGACTGGGAACCCCACCGGTCTGTGACGAGGCGTCATGGTGGTTGAGAAGGCAATCGTGACGGGCCAGACTTCCCGCATGGCAAAGCTCGGGCTGGTGAAGCGCCGCTGGATGCTCGACGGCGCCATCTTCGGCACATCCGTGGTGGTCCTGATCGCAGCGTCCACCGAAGCACTGATCGCCCGGCTGACGAGCATCCCCCTCGGTCGAGGCACGGCCACGATCACGTGGAGCGGGTCTACCGGCGTGACCCCAACGATCAACTCCATCAAGGGAACGGCCGGGGGCTACACAGTCTCGGCCACTGGCCAGATCCCGAAGCCTTTGTCCATCAGTGGGGCAGCGTCCACGGTTCCTACTGAGTATCCGATAGCAGACGTACAGGGAACGATCGGAGGGAGCGATTTCACTGTGGACATCGTCTTGACGTTGCTCTCGTCGCTGACTTCGAGCGCACACCAGGACGTCGGCCATGTGACCGGCACCTTTCGTAATCAGCCAGTCGCTGGAACGCTCACGGCCAACGTCAACTCCGACACCTTTGCCTTCACCGGAACGATTGGAGTGCGTCACATTCATGGCACCGTCTCGAAGCCGATCCATCACGGACACGGCGAGACAGCACACGCAAGCTTCACCGTTACCAAATAGTGGGTCAACGCCGAAGTGTCCGCCGGGCGGGCGAAACTGGGACACTCAACTGCCGCGGCGAGGTTCGGAAATCCATGCTGCGAGAATGAAAGCGTGATTGATACCCGTTCGGTGGTGGTGTGTACACAATGCGAGATCCACTGGTACGTGGACGATGAATCCGCTAAGTGCACTGCCCCTGATCACGATCACCAGCGGTTTGACCTGCACCTGCATCGATCAGCCGTCGTGTTGCCGGATGGGACCGAGGTCACTGCAGTTGCATTTGACACCAGGGATCCCTATGCCCGCCACCAGGCTCCCGATTTTGGTCTGTATCTCGACCCGCAGTGGGATCCTCCGTGGCCCCACGATCACCTCGACTGGCCCGATTTCGGCGTGCCCATTGATTCTGCTCGGGCAATGACAGCGCTGAGGGCGTTGCGCCAACGGGCTCGCGATGGACAGCAGGTTGAATTGGGTTGTCTCGGAGGCCATGGACGAACTGGAACGGCCTTGGCCTGCCTGGCAATCCTGGGCGGGCTTCCTTCTGGCGATGCTGTTGCTTGGGTTCGTGAGAACTACTGCGCGAACGCAGTGGAGTCCGAGCAACAAGAGGTGTTCGTGGTCGGCTTTGTTGATTGACGTTCACCTGCCTGAGTCTGCTCTCCCACCCACGCGGCGAGCGGGGCACCCTTCATCGACAAACGAAGGCGCCTACTCCCGTACTGAGTCTCAGCTCACCATCCCTCGACATTGCCGTACCGGCCAGCTCGTGGACACGGTTCACGACCTCCGACCAAGGAATGTCCACCTGCACCTGGTAGGCGTCTGCCACGCTGGCCACATAGTCGGTCAATGCGTTGACGTCTGTCACTACAAGGTGGCTCGGAGGGCAGTCCACACGTACAACGGACTCGAACGCTGATGAGAGCAACGCGGCTCCACCTTCCATATTGAAGTGCTGAGCTGATGATTGGATCATTCTCCAGCCCGTACCGACAGCAGCTTCCACGAGGGCTCGGAGTTCTTGGAGGTTCGAAATGCTGTTCGTGACCGCGACGAAGAGACCTTCGGGATGGAGCACACGGCTGATCTCGTGAGCCGCGACCGCGATGTCGGGCACGTGGTACAGCATGTGAGGTGCCAGCACGACATCGAAAGAGCTCGGCGAGAACGGAAGCCTTTGCACGTCCGCGAGAACGACCTCCGCATCGCTGACGAGCTGCAACATCCCAGCCGAGAGGTCTACTGCCACTCGCGGGCCCCGGTGTCCTCTCTTGACCAATGCACGCTCGTAAATCCCATTTCCGCAGCCGACATCGAGGACACGCTGAGTCCCTCCTTGAGCGACTCCGGCGAGGTCGAGAACCCAGGGGACGAAATCAAATTTCGGTACTCGACGGCTGGTGGACCACAGCCGCTGACGTGAGGCGAGATTGCCTTCAGTCGCATACGGGCCCGTGGGGTTTATGACCACCTTTAGAGCATGCCTCACTGGGCGTGAGAGTGGGGATCGGTTTGCTCCGAGCCACTGACGAAGATTCCCCTGCGTTCTCGATTGCTAGCCGACGGAGCACCGCGTCGAAAGCGGATTGGACCGTCTGCTGATCTTGGACGAGAGTGAGTCATACAAGTCCGATCTCCATCAGCACTACGGAGTCATAGTCTCGTGGTTTAACGCCGTACGGCCTCGCCGCCGAACTTCATCGGAAGGTTGAGACGACAAGCCGACGGGTCATCGGTCGAGATGACGGAGGACTCGCTTGTGCGATGCCGATGCAGCCGCCCGGAGCGGGGCAACTCAATGGGACGACGGTCGAAACTAACCACCCATCCGCCCGAGATGGCACTTCGAGACTCGTCCAGGCCCGTCCCCCATCGGAGGTCCGGTACACAACTGGGCTCGTGTAGTTACCCTCGTGCCACCGGGCCGCGGCAGCAAAGCAGTCCATTCCGTTGGCGCAGTCCAGAGAAGTAATAATTTGATTGCTGGGTTTCGAGACACGCGTCACCCCCCAGGTCTGACCTCCGTTTTCCGTAGACTCCAGTCCGCCTTCAACGGTCGAATACATACAGTGCGTCGCATCTCCGCACGAGGCAGTGATTATGGCGCTCGTAGGGACGGAGGATGCAGTGCCCTGCGTCCAAGAGGCACCGAAGTCTGCGCTCGTGAGGGTGGCCATCCCTGGCCCCGATGTGGCCAGTGCGATGCATCGCCCGTCGCGGTCGCAACGCAGAATCCGAAGGACCTCGGCTGCGGGCACGATGGAGTCGGACTCGACCCAGCGGGCCCCGCCGTCACTGCTCGAAAGAAAGGATCCGTGCAGCCCCGAGGAGTCTTTCCCTACGACGTAGGCAAGGCAATGCGTCCCGTCTGTACAGGCCAATTTATGCACCGAACCATCGATCAGATCGGGGGGAAGGGGTAGCTCATGAACGATCCAGTTCGAACCACCATCTCGGGTGATCGCAATCGCTCGGGATGGAAGCATGTCATTGTGTGGAGCGACTGGCTGCACGGCGACCGCGCACATCGCCACGGTGGGACATGACATGACTGGCTCCGGAGTCCATTGGCCGGGAAAATCGGCAATCCGCTTCCACGTCGCCCCTCCATCATCCGTCTTGGCGACTTGGTGTCTTCCTTGGGAGCTGGACCAATCATGAAGGGCGTCACCGGGCTGGGGATAGGCGACGGCGAAGCAAGTCCTCTCCGACGCACAGTCGAACGCATCGGCCAGAACTCCGGTAGCCACCACCGCAAAGGAACCCGTAGAACGAGGCGAAAGAGACGTAGCAGGGCCGCTGTGGTGTGGGTATGGCCTTGGGACCACGGAACTGGGCCCCCCTCCACCGCCAGCTCCCCCTGCAACCAAAACGCCAACACCAAGGGACAAGGCGAGAAGACCGACCACGCCTGAGCTGAGTATCCACCTGCGGCGTCGGCGTTGACGAGCCTCTTTGAAGAGCGCCTCGGGCTCCACTGCTGGGTCGCTCGCTGACGTTATCTCTGACCGGCTGTGCATCAAGGTCACGAGGCGCTCCGCGAAACGGTAGCGATGAGCCCGACAACGTCATCCGGTCGATATCCCTGGCGACGAGCGAATTCGAGCAGCTCCCTGACGCGTTCGACCAGGGCGCTGCGTTCTGGTGTGCCGACGACCGTCACGCCACGACCTCGGCGAAACTCGAGCAGCCCTTCGTCTCGCAAGATGTGCAGCGCACGAAGCACAGTGTTCTTGTTCACCTCGAGGACTGCGGCGAGGTCCTTGGCCAAGGGAAGTCGATCGCCTGGGCCGGCTTCGCCTTCAGTAATCGCCTTACGGATCTCGGCTGCGACTTGATCATGTAAGGGCAGGGGTTCGGACCGGTCAATCTTGACTTCGATCATGGTCCTACTGATAGTAGAACTATATTTCGACGAGGGCAAGGGGCCTAATCAACTGATGGACGATCGGAAGGTCGTTGGCTCGAACCCGCCTGTCCGACTCGCCATCAACCCGCCCCAGTCCCGGCGATAGGGGACACCACGGCATACTCACGGCATGACTAAGACGCTCATTACGGGTGCGAACAAGGGCCTGGGCTACGAGGCCGCCAAACGCCTTGTCGCAGCGGGCCATGAGGTATGGGTGGGGCCCGGGACACCAAACTCGGGGAGGAGGCCGCTCGGACACTCGATGCGCGTTTCGTTCAGCTCGATGTCACCGACGAAGCGTCCGTCGAAGCCGCCGCAGCCTTGGTAGCGAAGACCGGTGGTCTCGATGTCCTGGTCAACAACGCCGGAATCTCTGATCGAACGCCCGTGGTGGATACTGCCGCGTCGGACGTTCTTCGGGTCCTAGAGACGAACGTGCTCGGACCCGTCCGAGTTGTCCGCGCCTTTACCTCCATCCTTGAGGCATCGATATCACCGGTCGTCGTCAATGTGTCAAGCGGTGTTGGCTCAATGACCTATGCCAGCGATCCCAATGCCCCGTATTCTGACCTGAACCTGCTGGCATATCCGGCTTCAAAGGCTGCTCTGAACATGTTGACTGTTCAATGGGCCAAAGTTATCCCGCTGGCGTGTGAACTCGGCCGATCCTGGCTTCACGGCGACAGATCTCAACCAGCACAGGGGAGTCCAGACCGTCGCGGAGGGCACCGACGAGATTGTCAGGCTGGCGACGGTGGGGTTGGATGGTCCAACGGGCACCTTCTCGGACCGCAACCAAATTGTTCCCTGGTGACTGGGGCGAGAGATACCGGAAAGGGCGAAGCGTCCCCCTGACCCGGCGATAGGGGCAGGGTTCCGCCTTCGGGTCACTCGATGAGATCCACGATCGATGCCCAACCTCCCGAGAGTGCGGGCGCGATCTGGTGGGTGGCGATCTTCAGAGCCGCTTCGCACCCGTCGCTCGGTACGCATGCGATGGCTGCCGACGAAAGGAGTTCAAGATCGTTTTCACCGTCGCCAACGGCCAGAACGCGTCCAGGGTCCAGTCCCCGATGGGCGCAAAAGGCGAGCACGCCGCTCCACTTGCTCACCCCTTTCGGTCGTACCGAGAGGCTGAATCCGCCGTACATGAGGTCCGGAGTCACCGAACCGTCGGCAACGAGGGAGATCTTCTCGAGTACCGGTACGAGCTCATGGCGCTCACGTCCAATCACAAGGAACGTGAAGATCGGCATGGTCCGCACGGCTGAGTGCAGATCGACGTGCTGAGTACGGATTGCGTTGAAGGCAAGGTGCTGTGGGTGCGACGATGGGTTGTTCCCGATGACAAAGTCGTCGTGGTCGTGTTCAACGTTGAGAGACGGCTCTATTCCAGAGTCCACAAACGCCTGAAGCACCGATGAAGCAGACCCTGCATCGAAGACGCAACGATGGAATGTGACGTGGTCGGTGAAATCTCGACCGAGTGATCCGTCAAAGAGTACACAAGGCAGCAGTACGCCGTTTTCCTGCATTGTCGCCAAGGCGCTCGCTGGTCGCCGGGCAGTTGCTGCGAGCACTGGCATACCGCTCGTCTGAACCGCACGGAGGGCTGCAATAGTGTCAGGGTGTGCTTGCCCTTGAGGATCCCAGAATGTCCCGTCGAGGTCAGTGACAATAAGGCCAATATTCCGACTCTCCACCCTGAGAACTATAAGTTCGGTCCCGGTGGGAGGCGAAGTGCCCACCGTCCCGACGGTAGGGGCACCTTGATCCCATAGCGCTCGGCGAAGTGACCCACCGTCAGGTTTTGAGGTGGGCAGTCAGGAATCGACGGATCTCGTCAGTCAGCTCGTCGTCCTCAGGCGCACCGAAGAACCCGCCGTGGGGCATGGCCTCGAATACGTGCAGTTGGGCATCAACTCCGCCTGCCCGAAGCTTCCTGTGCATCCGAACGGTGTTGGACAAAAACAGGTCTCGGGTTCCGGCTTGCAGGAAGGTGGGTGGGAAGGGAGGGGTGAGGTCACCGAACAGTGGCGAGAGATAGGGGTGTCGCAGATCGTGGTCACCGGCATACAGGGCGATGGAGTCCGCCAGACTCTCGGTCAACACGTTATCGATGCCAAGATTTGTTTGAAATGAGTCGCCGGACTCAGTGAGGTCGGCCTCCGGGGTCAGCAGGATAAGCGCCGCCGGGAGGGGCAGCCCCTCGTCGCGCGCTCGTAACGTCACAGCGGCAGCCAAGTTGCCACCTGCCGAACCCCCGCCTATCACGATCTGCTCGGGTGCCCGAACATCGAGCAGAGCTTGGTAGACGTTAAGGACGTCATCAAGCGCAGCGGGATAGGGATGGTCGGGGGGCATCCGATAATCGACGGACCACGTCTGCATGTGCACCTGGGCCGCCATCCTCCGCGCCATCACTTCGCACGCCTTGCCGCCGCCCATCAGCAGCGAACCTCCGTGGATGTCCAAGTAGATCGGCTGATTCTCGCCGCCCTCGTCCACACCCTCTGGGGTGACCGTGAATATGGGTACTCCACCGACCGATCGAGATTGAACGGACGAGCGAAGGTCTTCGACCTGTGCACCCATAACGGCGACGAGCAACTCGTCAGTCTTTCTGATCAGCGCCCGCCATCCGGCGATGTCCCCTGGCACGACTCGTTCAGCACCGCCACCGAACATGTCCATACCAAGGAACTGCTGGGCTTGTTCGCTGACAGATGTCGGTACCGGGATGAACCTGGCAACCTCGCGCCCTGTGCGGCGCCTTTCGTCATCCAACGTCATCCTTGCTCCCTCGTAAGGTCCGCTCACTGCTCCGCCACGGTACTGGGAGGGAGACAATCAGGCGGCGACTAGCCGCCACGACTCGCGCTCGTCAGAGGTTGTCGAGGGATACTCGCGGATGAGGGCTGATTGGCCTCGGGATACCGGACTGTCTCACTGTCTCGGCGTTCGGGGGCGTTTAGCGCGACCATTTGGACGTGCCGTCGCTGGTTTGCCACCTCTGCGAGAGCCCAGTTGACTCCGAAAGCCCTGCTGTGGGGGAGAGGGAACATCGCGGGTGCTGGTTTTCGAGGTGGATTCCCTGGCTGGCGGACCTTGATGGACGATCCCGGGATGATCGACCGCTTGATCCTGCGTGCTGTGCCTAAGACCGCGGTGTGGAGGCTCTCGTTGTGCTGCTTCGCGGGTCGGAGAATCTACAGCGACGTTACAAGTGACATCTCGCACCGACCCGCCGTACGTGGGCACCCTGCCAACACCCATGGGTACGATTTCGGCATGACGAGGGCTGTTGTCGTAGGGAACGGTGGCGGCGGCAAATCAACCCTCGCTCGGGCCCTTGCTGAGCGTCATGACCTGATTTTGTGTTCAGTCGATCAGATTCAGTGGGCTCCCGGTTGGGAGCGTGCGCCTGAGGATCTTGTAGCGGAGCGAATTCGCTCAGTAATGGCAAGTGATCGTTGGATCATCGACGGTTGGGGACCTTGGTCATCTATCGAAGAACGCATGGAACTGTCGGACACCCTTATATTTGTCGATCTACCCTTATGGATGCATTTCTGGCTGGCCGCGGAGCGCCAGATTTCCATTGCTCGTGGCCAATCACGAAGTGACCCTGTCGAAGGTTGCGATGACCTGGCGATAACGAGGCGTCTCTTCGAGACAATTTGGCATGTTGATCAGAACCTCAAGCCTCAGCTCCTGGATCTCCTTTGATCGGTATGCGCCAGGACGCGAGTATCACCACGTCAGGACACTCGAACAGCTTGAAGAGTTAGCCGCCGTGTAGGTCTCGAAGATGGCAGTTCGTATACCCCGATAACCGCCAATGATGAGGACGACCTTTCCTTCCGCGTGTGGCCACGGGTCACGATAGATCCATGGCAAGCCGCTGGTTTCTCGTCGTCCGCAATGGATCCTGCCCTGAGTGCGGACTTGTCGCCTCGTCGGTGGAACAGGGCGACCTCGGCGTCGCCATCGTCGAGGAAGCACGACTCTGGGACGAGTTGCTCACCCGACTCAGCGAAGCTCCATCGCTCTCGGCTCGTCCTGCACCCAGCGTGTGGTCGGCACTGGAGTACGCGGCTCACGTCAGTGACACGCTGAAACTCTTCGCTGATCGCATACAGCTCGCCGTCGACACCGAAGATCCGCGATTCGAGTACCAAGACCAGGGGACTGCGAACATCGACCGCCGATATGGCGATGCAGATCCACTGGAGGCAGCTGCAGCAATCTGCGCCAATGCCGAACGTTTTGCTCAGGTGTTGGACACCGTGCCGCCGGATGCCTGGATTCGCGGAGGGACTCGACAAGAAGATGAATTCTTTCGACATCACCCTGCTCGCGCGGTTCGCTCTCCACGAGGTTCGCCATCATCGAGTCGATGCAGAGCACTCCGCGCACGCCAATGGCTGAATCCGAGGAGCGTCCGCTGCCCGGCGAAGTGGGGCCAGGTCAAGGAGGACCGGTTACACCGAATGGCGTCCTCTGTCTCTGAGGTGTTTCGGCAGGCAGCGAGAAGATCAGCGCAGGAGGCCGACTCCACCATCCCATCGGTTGAATACCGCAGTTCCTCATCCGTGGAAGGGCTCTCACTCTCGTACGCGACGTTCCCCGTCTTCGGTGGAAACGTGCCGAAGTAGACGAGACAGTGGTGGTCAGACGGTCGAGCGATCGCTATCGCACGGGGATCGTCGGGCCAATGGTCCACGACATCGAACGCCTCCGCAAGGTCGGAACGGAGCCGTAGCACGATGTTGTGGACGGACCGGTCTTTGTCCATCAGGGCATGATTGCGGTTCTGCCACCGTTATGACCACCGTCCCACAGACCCGGCGTTCGGGGACACCCTGACCCGGTTCTGGACTGGGCTCTACACGAGATGGTGACAGCTTGGCGGGTTGAAGCTTTGGTGAACTATCCGTCTGAGTCGGGGAGCGGCAGGTGATCGTCGGACGCTCATGGACGGGCGGCCGACGGGACCTGGCTGACGACCTTGTAGGCCCGCTCACGCACCCGATCGATGGCGCCCGCACTTGAGGGGGCCGGATCGTCACCGGCGCGAGGTGGCAGGACGAAGTCGGTGTACATGACGCGGCGTTCCTGCTCGACTGGCGCATGGCTCATATGTAGGGTGCACGAGCAGTGGACGGTGACGTCGCCGGTTCGGGTGGGGAGCTGGACCGCCGGCAGCCCCCAGGAGTCGCGGAAGAAGGCGGGCTGGACGAGGGTCCGGTGGGAACCGGCCACGACCCCGAGCTGGCCCGAGCGTTGGTCGGCGCCGGTGACCGAGATCCCAACCGTCAGGCTGCAACAACGCGAGGAGTGCCGCCCGAGGCTGCAGTCCTTGTGCCACGGCAGGTCGGAAATGCCCTTAACGACGCCAATGGGCTTGACAAGCGCCTCAATCTTGTTGCCCCCTTGGTCCCGTGGCACGTGTCCGTCGCCCGTGAGTGAGGCGAGGCGCAGGAGCCGGTCGTCCTGGAGCAAGGTGGCGGTCACGAGGCTCTCCTCTTGGAACCGCTGCAGGCGTACCGCCCGCGCCTCGCCGTCGACGGTGGTGGCCCACCAGGACCGGCCGTCACCGTCGCGATAGCGTGGGAGGGCGGCATCCATGTCGGCCGAGACCTGCGCCATTTCGTCGGTGGTGAAGACTTCGGTCAGGTGGAGGTAGCCCGCCTCGCCAAGGTAGTACGCCAGCTCCGCCGGATCATCGTCGACCTTGAACGAGCGCTGGAGGTCGAGCGGGCCGCCGTCACGGTCGGTGAATGTGACGTCACCCGCAGTGTGAACGGCGCGGACATCGAGCAAGGAGCGGAGGACGACCCACCAGTCGAGGAAGTCGTTGATATCACCTCTGGGCATGTCGAGCGTTGCGGCTGCGAGGAGCGTCATTGGCGTCCGGCGGTCGTGGACGATGTCGGTGATCTCATCCGCCTCGAGGCGCACCGCGGCGTGTCCAGCGCCGCCGGGCTGAACTCGGACCGCATCGTCGTTGACCGACAACGTCCAGGTGCCGGCCGTCGTCTCGATCGTGAACGGCCGGACGCCCAGCTCGCGAGCACCCGGGACGGCCAGCGCAGAGCGTTCCGCCGCCAGGCGGGGCAGCTGGGTCCCGAAGAAGTCGGCAACGTCGATCGTCTCGACGTCGACGTCGTCGCGAGTGCGGAAATCGATCGTCATGACGGCCAGGCTAGCGACGGGGTGGCGTCGGCGCAGGACAGCCGACGACGGTGGCGTCCGACGGCACCCTGGGAACGTCGGTACACAGCTGGAGCTTCTCGCTCATCACCTGATCTTGGGACGAGAGCTAGAGGGTCATGAAGGAGCCTAGATTGAGGCGTGCCCGCAAGCCTGCGACCGCTCACCGACGAAGAGATCTCGGAGTTCATTGAATGGCAGGTCGAGCAATACGTCGAAGAGAGGGTCAGATCAGGAGAACGGCCAGATACTGCTCGACGGATTGCCAGCGAGCAATCGAGAGCACTGTTTCCTGAGGGAGTACCAGCAGACGGCCAACTCCTATTCCGCTGTCCTCGATGACGAGGGTACGGCGGTCGGCATGCTATGGATCGGGCCTCAGCAGCCTGCCGACCAACCGGGAGCCTTTTGGGTGTTCTACGTGAGGATTGAAGAGGTCTTTCGGGGTCAGGGATACGGAAGAGCGGCCATGGAACTCGCGGAATCCGAAGCTCGCTCTAGGGGAGCTTCAGAACTTGGACTGAACGTATTCGGGCACAACCAGGTCGCACGACGCCTGTATGAATCGATGGGCTACATCGCTACGTCAATCCGCATGAAGAAGGACCTTTGAGTGAGCCTCCCTGTCCTTGGTCCGGCGTTATGGGGGCGGTACTGCTTTGAGCCAACCTCGCACGACTCCGAAAAACTGACAGCTAAAAAGGCGACGATGGCAGCGAGAACACCACCCAGCCGACCCAGCCCTGTCCACTAGGCGCATAGCCGATGAGAACGGCCTGCACGTGAACTCCGATTGGCAAGAGCAACGGTGCCAGCCTAGGACTGTAGAGCAGAGACTTTTGTTGTCTCAGTGCCGGCGATAGGGGGCATTCTGATTCAGTGTCGACGGGCTGAACCGAAAATGAACCTCCGCGTCGCCTGGATCTCAGCCTTCCAGCCCTCTGTTTCGATGAGCGACTGCAGCTCGCCTGGCTCGTACATCACACTGATGACCCGGTGCTCGGATCCGTCTCTCAGGCGACGCAAGTGCAGGTCAGTGTCGTATCTGATGACGAATGGATCCTTCGCAGACGTCTCTGGTTGCGAATCGTTTCGATTGTCGATGAGGAACGCACGTCCGGAGGGGGTGAGGCATGAGCCAAGGAGCGACCAGAACTCTCCAAATCGGGACCGGGGTACGTGCGAGAGATAGATTCCAGATTAGTGACAGACACTTTCGTCGGCTGGAAGGATGTCCGATATGGGAGCTACGAGGCGGAAGTTCACGCTGGAGTTCAAGACCGAGGCGGCCCACGTGTGATCGATACGGGCAGGACGGTGGCCGAAGTGGCCGCCGAGCTATCGCTCGTCGACAGCGTGTTGGCTGGTGGGTGCGCGATGAGCGCCGGCGGATGGAAACTGTGGCCGGAACGTCGACGAGCGTTGAGTGCGGCGGAGCGGACCGAGCTGTTGCGGCTGCGCCGCCAGGTCGCCGAGCAGGACAAGGACCTGGCCTTTGGGAAAAGCTGCCGTGTACTTCGCTTCGAATCCACCAAAGCAGAAAGATTTGCGTTGATGGCCGCGGAGTGCGCGAACTTCGAGATCACGCATGGCCGCCTCTTGGAGGTCTCGACCGCCGGCTATTACCGCTGGCGGGCCACCCGGGATCGCCCGCCGCTGCCAAGTGAGGTACGACGGGCTGATCTCGACGCCAAGATCGTGAGCTTCCACAAAAGCTCGAGCGGCACCTACGGTGCGCCTCGGATCACCTTGGACCTCCACGAGGCCGGGGAACGGGTCAGCGCCAACACCGTGGCGGCCCGCATGGCCAGTCTCGGGATCGTGGGCGTCAGCCCACGGCTCTTCAAGGTCACCACCAATCCCGATCCCTCTGCCACGTACCCGCCGGACCTGGTGAACCGGGAGTCGCCCCCGAGGGCATCGACCAGGTGTGGACGTCAGACATCACGTATCTCAGCGTCGGTGAGGGTGAGGCCTACCTGTGTGCGATCCGCGACGAAGGATCGTCTCGGGTGCTCGGATTCTCTGTCGCTGACCACATGCGGACCGAGATCGTCCTCGACGAATTGGCCCAATCGACCGTGGCCCGGTTCGGACGAGTCAAAGGGACGGTGTTCCATACGGACCGAGGCAGCCAATTTTCAGATGGCAAGGTCGTGGACTTCTGCCAGAACGTCGGACGGTCCGCTCCATGGGAGCGACGGGCAGTTGCTTCGACCACGCCAGTGCCGAGAGCTTCTGGTCGATCTTCAAACACGAGTACTTCTACCGGCACACCTTCACCACCATCGATGAGCTCCGGGCAGGGATCACCCGATACATCAACTTCTACAACCACCAGCGTCGTTGCGCCAAGGCTGGCAATCTCAGTCCCGTCCGCTAGAGTTAACGTTGGCCAATAGCGAGCAACAAGCGCATAAACGTGTCACTATTGGGAATACCAGAAGGAGAAGAACACCACGTCATAGTGGGAGTCGGCTTGCCAATCGAAGAGATCTGCCACGACATAGTTCACGTCGGAGCGCCCCACCCGTTCCTGATTGAGCGCGAGGACCTCGGGCGAACTGTCCACAACGGTGAGCCTGTCGGCTGAGCGAGCGAGGTGCTCGGTCCACCAACCAGTACCTCCTGCCAATTCCAAGACCGAGCCCGTGGCTTCAAAACAAGCAAGGGCATCTTCCAGGATTGCTACTTGGCGCTGCCATTCGAGTAGCTCTTCCTCGCCCCGGTCGAATCTGCCCCGTCGCTGCCACCATTCGTCGTACTCAGGCGCCCGGGCCCGATAGTACGACCGCTGCTCTGCGAGTAAGCCCTCGTCGTTCACGTCGACAGTTTCGCGCTCTGAGTGAGTGCCTCAAAAGCTGGCCAGTGCCCCGGCGCGGCGCATGGGGGCGTCTCATTCATTTGGGCTCGGGGGACCTACCAAGCAGAACTCGTTTCCCTCGACGTCGGACATCACGACCACCGTGCCTTCGTCGTACAGGTGGACTTCGCCTGTAGACCTACCACCCAGATCTCGGACCAGGGCAATGGCGGCATCCAACTCTTCGACCCAAAGGTCTAGGTGGGTTCGAGACTTGGCCACCTTCTCCTCGGGGACCGGCTGAAACGTTATTGCTGGACCACCGGGAGCCGTGGGTCCGATTCTGAACCATCCGGGAAGTCCAATCGTTCGCACCGGCGCATCAAGCATGCGGCTCCAGAACTCGGACACCCTCTGTGGCTCCACGCAGTCCACGGTGACTGCCGCCCATGCCGCACCTGTTACGACCATGCGACCGAAACTACTCGTTGCACACCACGTCGCTAGCGTGGCTTATCCGGCGATAGGGGGCACCCAGATGGTCAGACCAAAGTCGGTCACGGCGCTGTCGACCCACGCTGGGCCCCACAACCTGGGCGCCGAGACTATAACGACGCAGAATCCCAACCCTTACACTCCGAACCCTCCAGCCTTAAGCAGGATGAACTTAGCGACTCGGCGCCGGTCCCCAAACCGAATCTCGGCGCTTCGCGCGGCTTCAGCCTTCCTTCGCTGCAGTTCCACCTGACCGTGCTTCGCTGCGTACTGCGCGGTCGTCCCGCGGGGTCGCTGCCTCGCCAGAACCAGAAGCATTGCCACCGCCGTGATTATCTCGAAGGCGATCACCCTTTCACCAAGGAAGTAACGAGCGAGGCATTGGCGCGGCTCAGAGATCCGTCAGGGCTGCACTCTTTCATGGACCCATGATGATCCGGCCGATCGAGTTCTGCACGCCTTTCAACCTCACCCACCGTCCCCGCGTACGGGGCTACCTCTAAAATGCCGCCATTTAGCTGTCGAATAGACATTCCATGCGCTTTCGAAGCTGAGCCGAGGGGTGGTGACCATAGAGCATCGTGATCCCCAGTATCCGACCTCACGTCGTCGCCCCCCCTCACCCTCACAGCCCCCGAGCTGCCATGAGTTGTCTCCGCACCGCATTTCACCCTTGAAGGGGCTATTGGCGCTGGCCGGGCCGCGTCCAACGCAACAATCTGGAACCTCGAGCCCTCCGGCGACGTTTAGATATGTGAGAGCGTCTTGCGACCCGCCCGGAGGCTTCGTGAAGCGGAAAACGGCACAATGGTCCAGCCAGGAATTCGAGGCCTTTGTCACGGAGACCGCCGACCCACTGTTTCGCTCCGGTTACCTCATGACTGCCAACGTCGCTGAGACCGAGGATCTTCTCCAAGAAACCTTTCTCCGGGTGGCGCGGCACTGGAATCGAGTCCGCGCAATGGAGTACCCGCTCGCTTACGCCCGTCGGGTTCTCATCAACCTGGCTCTCGATGGGGCTGCATCGCGAGACCGCCGCGGGCAGGAGTTGAAAAACCGAGACAAAGCGGCCCAAGTCGTCGACCAGGGATCCCTTCGCCAACTCAGCGGCATCGACGATCAGGCTGAATTCAAGTGGGCACTGAGTGCGCTGCCACCACGTCAGCGGGCCGTCCTGATCTTGCGTTATTGGGATGACCTCTCAGAGCAAGAAGTGGCCGAGATCCTCCGTTGCCCGATCGGTACCGTAAAAAGCACCACATCTCGCGGAGTTACCGAGCTCCGCAAACTACTCGGACGGGGTGAAAACGTGATTCCAATCAGTTCGCAGACGAAAAGTGACGAGGAGGAGGCCTCATGCTGAGCCCAAATCTTGAACATGAGCTACGAATTGAGTTCGTCAACGTGGGCAGCCACATTCAGGCCCCCGATGGTCTGACCGAACGCTTGCTCCGCGAGGACTACCGACCCAGGGAAAGAGCGAGACTTCTGGTTCCTCTGCTTCTGTGCTCGATCGCTGTTTTGACACTTGGTGGTGTGCTTATTGCAATAAACCTCAGCGGTGGTCAACCGGTAGCAGCCTCGGTTCTCGCATCAGAGTTCAACGTCTTCAACCGGCCAGCCACTTCGTCTGTCGCCCTACCTTCGAAGTGGCTACTGGCTCAGGAATTCCTGGCGCTAAACGGGACTCCTACCGCGACCCGCCTCCTCGCATCACACCCCGGATATGGAATCGAAGGGGTGTACGCGGCCACCTATCCGAATAGGATCTGTGTATTCGTTCACGAGGTTCCGGAGACAGGCGGAGGTTTCTCGTCGTGTGATACTCCTCGCGAACTCGAGACCCGCCATGCGATGTTTGAGTGGACCACTGGTTCACCCGCCCAGTCGTTCGCGGTGGGGCTTGTCGCGAACGACGTGACGAACGTGAAGTTTGATGGGGTCGTTGCTCCGGTCTCAGCCAACAACAACTTCTTCTTGACCCCATTAGCTGACGGAAACTCACCCTTGACCGTGACCATCACTCTGTCAGACGGCCCATCCATAACCGAGACGTTTCTTCCAGTGCCCCCGCCGAGTGACGGTGGTTCACACGGCTAGTGCCATGACGACCAACCTCGGAGGAGTGTCCACTACCTGAGCAGGCGGGTCGCGCAAACTGGCCCCATGGCTACTCCAGTGAAGGTGCGCCGGCACTCCGACGAGGGCAGGCAGCTCCAGCGCATTGTCCGTCGGGGCGGCTGCAAGAGCGACAAGTCGATCGTCAAGTGGCGCCGGGCCTCGTCGCACTCGCTTCTGCGGGCGGCAACGACGTGGCGGCGATCGCCCGGCTGGTCCGGACCAGCCCCGATCGGGTGCGCGAGATGATCCAATCCTTCAACGACAAGGGGATGCGCGCCCTGGACCCCGGACCGTCGTCAACATGCCGTAGGAGGTGCGCCCGGGTCAGGCGAACGGAGACACCCGCTTAGGACGAGTTCGCTTTTCCTCACGCCGAACCACGACCTGCTCATTATCTGCCCGCCACCGCAGAGATGAGGTCGATCATCTCAGCGGGTCCATTCGCGAGCTGGCGGATCGACTCGCTGGTGTGGGCTCGGGTCAGGATGTCGGAGGCCTGCTGCGCCGAACCGAGGACGATCGGGCCGAAACCCCAGGCGCCCTCGGAATCCGTTGGAACGACCGGCTCCATCTGAGCCATTGCGGCGGCCACCTCGATCCCACTTCGCAGGAACTGCCGGTCCGCCAGTGAGCCCAAACCGAGCCCCCTGCGGATCTGCGAATGGTGGATCCAGCGCTCGAGGTATTCCCGGGCGATCGCTTGCCAGAACGGGGACCTCGAGTCGCGGCCCGCCCCGAACAGTCCCACGGGTTCACCGGGCGAGCTCGGGTCGACGGACTCGTAGTAGGCCGCGGTCCATTCACCGGTGAGACGGAGCAATTCGATCAGCAGGACGGGGCTCATGAACCGGGCCGTTGCCACCCATTTGTCGTTGAAGGCGTCAAGAAGCGTTCGGAAGTCGGCTCCGGAAAGTTCCTCGGCCATGTACACCAAGCCCTGGACGGCACCATCCCGCTGACGGCTGAGGAGAGAAAGGTCGTCGCCCAAGACGTGAGTGGCGATGCCCTTCACCGTGTAGAACGGACATTCGGTCGGCTGGGTCCAATCGTCTGCCGAGAGCCTGGCCAAAAGCTCCAGAAGGGCATCACGCTCGGGCCGATATGTATGGAGAACGACGGAGATGGAGGAGGGGTCGAGCATCGTCCATATTGTGACTCACTCGCTGCTGCAGACCCGGGATCGTTATGGGGCGTCCATCCCACAGCGAAGACCAGCATTCTGAATAGGTTTACTGCACCGGCGATTCGCTCCGTTGTAGCCATCGCTTGGGTGGTGGGTACACGAACCTGGCGATCGTCGCCGACAACCAGCAGAGGGTCCAGCCAGCGAACACCAAGAGAACGTTGTGGAACGTTCCGTTCTTCGCCTTCGCGGCAGCGACCGCAAGGAGGATGCCCCACACCAGGAAACAGGCGATGCTGTAGATCCAATAGTTCCGCTGCTTCAACATGTGATTCGACTCCCTCGTGAGTCAACGTGGCAATGGTATTCCTCGGAGAAGATCATTCGTCGATCACGACTTACGGGACGCCTCCGGGAAGCGACCCTGGCTTACATGGCCCGTTCTCGCATGGGGTTCCGCTTACGGACGACGCCATCAATGAATCTCTCATCACTGCGAGCACCATGGGTGAGGCACTGTTTATGGAGTGTGCGAGTGAACTACGGCCGCTTGCGACGAGGGCGCATCGCTATCACAAAGGAGGCTCTCGCCACTCTCGTCCCCGCTCCGTCGGAGATTGTCACCGGCACCTCGACTTCGACGGGTCGACGCGCAGTCACGTCTTCGATGGCCTTGATGAATACCGATGAGGTAATACGCCCTGTAGCTGTCACATCACTTCTGGCGGGTGCCAGATACTCGATGTGTGCGCTTCTCACCACGGTGTAGCTTGACGCTGCTTCTTGAAGCATTCCGGCGACGACCGCGCCCGCTCCTGCAACTTCCGCCAATCCAAACAGAATGGGTGCGTTCACCGTTCCGTTGTGGTTCAGATGTGCGGGCTTGGGCCGAAGACGGATCACTGCCCGCCCGCCCTCGGCTGACAGCGGTTCGATGTCCAGAAAGCGGATCCATTCCATCTCGGTGAACTGGCTTGGGTCGGACATTCCGAACTCCTCTCGGCTACGGCCGGCGTCGGACGTTAGGACGGGTTCCCGAGCGCTCAGAGGTAATGGCGCCCACGACCAGCCATTCAATGCTGCGGGCGAATCCTTCTACGTCTGCTGGGTGGTGGGCGGCCGCTCCGAGCAACCAGCCCCGGCAGAGAGCTTGCAGTGCGGTGGCAAGAGTGAGGTCCTCGCCGAGGTCCGGCAGCCAGTGGCGGAGTGTTTCGGCGATGGAGGCGCGGGCTTGGGCTTCGATATCCTTCAGAGGAAATTCGGTGGCCGGGTCGCGTTGAGTTTCAATGATGAGCTCTAGCCACAACAGCCACCAACGCCGCCCATTCTCGTCTTGATCGAGAAGCGCTCGGGCTACGTCGGCGAGATCCCCGCCCGGCTGCTCGAGAACCGAGGCCAGGGAGAATTGCTCGTCGACCTGACGATCGAACACCGCTTCGAAGAGTGCGCGCTTACCCGAGAAGTTGGAGTAAATGGCACCGATGGTGTAGCCGGCCTCGGCAGCAATTTCTGCCACCGAGGCGGCCTGGTACCCCTTGCGCGCGATCACGACGGCCGCCGCGTCTACCAGCTCGTCTTTGATGAGGGCCCGGCGCTCGGTCCTTCGGAGACGGGTCACAGTTGGCACGGACGAGATCCTCCCTCTTGCGATAGCGAGCAATATCAGGATAGCATTCGTTATCCGAATGGAGGTGCAGGTGGGGTCAGCTGAGATCGGAGATGTACGCCTGGCCTACGACGTGAGGGGTTCGGGCCGGAACGGGACCGTCGTGCTCGCCGGCGGCAGCGGCATGCCGCCACTCGTCTGGGAGCTGTGCGGACTGAACGAGGCCCTCGACGCGGCCGGGTACCAGGTGGTGACCTATTCGGCCCGGGGCGTCGCTCCGTCCGCTGCACCCCCGCCCCCATACACAATCGCGGACTTTACCGACGACCTCGCCGGTCTCTTGGCGCATCTCGGGATATCGGACTGTCGGCTGGTCGGCTATTCCCTGGGCGGGTTCGTCGCTGAGTTGATGGCCCAACGCCGACCCGATCTCATCCGTGCCGCCATCTTGCTTGGCAGCGCCGGGCACCCGGGCCCGGTGTCACTGGCCAGGTGCGACGCAGAAGCCGAAATGGTCGCCGCGCTCGGATACCTGCCCGCCCCGTTCATGCGTTTCACCGAGCTGATGACTTCTCTACCCCCATCCATGCTGCGTGATGACGCAGGGCAGGTAGCGACGTGGTGGGAGTTGCTCGGCGCTCACGAGGAATCGTGGACCTCACCAGATGGCGCGGTGGGGCATTCTGCCGCCGCTGTCCAATGGCTGAAGGACGACGACCGCATGGCACGCTGGGCCGAGATCACTGTTCCCGTGCTCGTCGCTTGCTTCGAGTACGACCTGTTCTTTCCGCCTGCCGCTGGGATGGCTGCGGCTGCAGCGATCCCCTACGGCCAGTTCATCGAGATCTCTGAAGCTGCCCACGCAGGCCTGCTAACCCATCCGACTCAGTGCATTGACGCCATTATCAAATTCCTCAAGGAAACGTGAACGGTGTCGGTATCAGAACCGCCTCGCTGTCTGCAGAAGATGCACTCAACGACATCGTGGGTACATTGGATGAGTCCGGGGCAGCCCCCTAGATGGCTCCGGCAGCCTCGAACGAGTTGTACACCGTGACCGTAGGAGGACCCGTGACACCGATCGCAGTAGTGACCCGCTCCACCTTAGGGTTCCCCTCGAAGAATCCCTGGAACTGCTCTGCGGTTTGCCACTCATCGATGACGACGAGCTCGGCGGAGCCAGCGACGAATCGGTGATGAAGAATTCCAGCACCCTTGGTGTCCTCAGTGATCTCTTCGAGGAGCGCGGCGTTGGCCTGCAGACCTTCGATGGCTTTGGTGACGTCGGCAACAGGGAAGTGAGCGATGACTGTGACACTCATGTTGACACCTCAGATCAGTTGGTTGACCACCCCCAATTGAGGCAGCCTCGGAAGGTTACGACTTCGCCCTTGAGATTACTCAGCCTGCTCCGGTTCCTGGAGTGACTCTCTCACGACTGAAACGACGAAAAAATCGACGCCGGTGGACGGACCCGTGATTCCCTTGACGACGCCAGCTCGGGTACAGAACAACGCGACAGAACGACGACAGTCGTCGCCATCGTGGGAACGGCGCATCAGGCACTCGGGAGTGCTCGCCGGACTGCAAACCCACCCTGTTGGGCCGCAAGGTGTCACACCGACCGGCGCTAGGGGACGGTTCTACCGGTCCGTCAAGACCTGCAAGGGCCAAGTCCGTTGTTCGTCGGTGTCGGGTACCGACATGCCCCGAGCGGTCGAGACGACCTCCCAGGCATCTGACCCCGTCATGCCTTCCGACATGAGCAGTGCTGCCGCCACCAACGAAGCTCGACCAATACCAGCCCGGCAGTGGACGACGACGTGGTGACCCTCACTCAGCTCCGCCACCAAGTGGTCCAGGAGGCTCCGGAAATGCTGAGCGTCGGGTATCCCTCGGTCGGGTGTGGGGCAAGAGATGAAGTCGAGACCCATGCCCGATGCGGCATCAGCCTCTCCCTGAAGTTCCAGCTCGGTCATTTCGGCCGGGGTGACCATTGAGACCAGCACATTCACTCCGGCTTCTCGAAGCCCATTCATCTCGTCGTTGAGCCAGTCACCCCCCCTCGGTCTCGCCATAGTGCTCAAGCGGCCAGGACCTGAACGAGGGATCGAATACATCGTCGGTCTCACAGGCCACCACTATCGCGCCAGTGCTAGAAACCGACAGTGGTCCGGCGACTCGGGCAGGTCTGTGCGAACGGGAAGAGGGTTGGCCAAGTGAGCGTCTCCAGTTGTAAACGAATGTTGACAAACGGCTTGCGATTCGTTTAGTGTTCTGACGGTGAAATCCTCGGAGTCGTTCTGGGAAGCTTGGGAGCGCATTAGGGCAAGTGCAGACCCCGACCCGCTGGAAGTCCTTCAGGTAGCGGCTGCATTTAGTCGTTACTTTGATGCGGCCCAGAAGGAAGCAATCTCATTTGCGCGCTTGGCTGGGTTGTCGTGGGAGCAGATCGCCCAGTCCCTCGGCCAGAGCCGCCAGGCCCTGTGGCAGCGTGCTACTAAGACGCGCCACTGCAGGCGCTATTGGCCGCATCCGGAAAGCGACGGTGGGAGGCGGTCAAGCGTGACCCCATCTCCTGGTACGGAGAGACAAAGGCCTTCCCTGTCTAATCTGAGAGAGCGGACCAGGTCCGGTATTGCGCCTTGACCCGGTGAACTGGGTCACCCGTTCGTGATGGAGCTGGCCGTCCGATTTCTATGAAGCGATCTTCCATCGATTACGCAGCAGCTCTGATGGAGGACATGATCTGAGCAGGATCGCCGGATTCCAGAAGGGAGACGTAATGGAGATCATCAACTTGGGGGCGACGGATGGGCTGCCCCCGGTGAACTGGGGGAACGTCCTCGAAAAGCTCGATGCCGGATCGCCGCCAGCTCCAGACGCCCACAACGCTCGCACGACGTGGCTTTCGACGCTGAACGGGGACGGGAGCCCTCACGTCACTGCGGTCGGTGCGCTCTGGCTCGACGGAAGCTTCTGGTTCCAGACCGGATCGGGTACTCGGAAGGGCCGCAACGTCACCCACGACCCGCGCTGCTCGATCGCGGTGTCGATCCTCGATGCCGACGTCGTCGCCGAAGGTCAAGCAGAGCGGGAGACTGACCCGGCCACACTCATGCGTCTTGCCAGGGCTTGGGCGGACCAGGGGTGGCCCGCCGAACTCGATGAGACCCGGACAGGCATCACCGCCCCGTTCAACGCGCCGTCGCAGGGACCACCTCCGTGGAACGTCTATCGCGTCAAGCCACATTCGGTGACCGTGACACTGAGCACCGAACCGGGGGGGCTGACTCGCTTCAGGTTCTAACCTCCGCCAGCGAGGTGTCTTTCCTGTGACCGGTTGGAAAGGACCGGCACAACTACTGGCTATTGGGAACGAATCCCCAGTCGGGGCCCGAGTTCGCACAGGGCCCAGATGCACCCGCTGAGCACGCAGTATCCGTGGCCGATTCTTGACTACCACTACCGGTCGTCGGAGTCATCGTGATGACCGTGAACACGAGACTCCCTTCGAGAGTGGCCGGATCCGACAACGTAACCTGCACCAGAAAGCTAGAAAAGGTGCCATCAGCACAGTCGGGCTCACAGTTATTGATGTTGTGGGACGCGGTACCCATGGCGCTGGTCACGGTCCAACTGTTCCAATGAATGCTGCCCAGGTTGTCGGCGCTGGTGGCGCAACCGATGAAGATCGTGGAGGGCTCGAATCCCGATCCACCCAGCTGTGGATCACAGTTCGGCGCTGCTGGTAAAGCAGAAGAAGGCGTCGTCGTGGTGCTGGTGGGAGAAGCTGTGGTCGAAGGCGGGCTAAGCGTCGTCGTTGTCGTCGTTGTCGTCGTTGTCGTTGTTGTGTTTGTCGTCGTTGTCGACGTGATCGACGCGGATGTGCTCGACGAACGGGACTCATTCTGAGGACTCCCACCGCATCCAGCCAGAAACGCCAGCGCGACCAGGCAGCAGATTCCAACGGTCAACCTCATGAACCCATTATGCGGCCCCTCCGGCTTGTCGGTGGTCGTGATCAGCTTGATGACAACGACCCGGGCCGCGCAAAACGGCCGAAGAACGGGCGCAGCTATCTCTGCCGCCAAACTGGCGACGAGGGCGGGCGTCCGAGCAACTGATGCAGCCTCCTAGCCACAGATCCGGCGTTATACAGGTGATCCGTAGGGCCCCTGGGTTCTGTTCCATCGAAGCACACTCACTGGGCCTCGGCGACTCCTTCGATGAGGCCGTCGAAGAGGCTGGCTGCGCTCACTCTGACCACGCTCGTCGGCGTGCTTTCGTTGCCGCTTCAAGATGGTGAGGAACTGGGGTCCAGTCTCGAAGAATCCGCAGCGCTCACAGACGCTTTCGAAGGCGCAGTCGAGTAGGGCGGGTCTGGTGCAGTGACCGTTGGCCAGGAGTCGACGATGGTCACTGGCGGGCGCCTTGGCCCTCGACGTCGACGTGATCGCCAGGGCCGGTCCCGAGCGTCCGTAGTACTGGGCCTCGACCGCTTCGGTCACCTTGAAGTACGCGTCGGCGACGGTGTCGTCGGAGATGCGGGCATAGGTGAGCGTCATGTCCATGGAGCGGTGTCCGAGTAGGGCGGCGATGGCCTCGAGGCTCATGCCCCGGTTGATGGACTGGGTGGCCAGGGTGTGGCGCAGCTGGTGAGGATGGACGTGGCCAATCCCGGCCCGCTTGGCGATCGTCGCCACATAGCGGTGGATGGTGCGTCGGTCGAAGGGTTGACCGTCGTCGCGCTCGACGAGGCGACCTGACCGCGACGCGTCCGCGCACCGCCTGGTAGTCGACGAATCAAATCGACCAGCATCGGGAGCAGGGGCACGTAGCGGTCGTTGTGGAGTTTGCCGAGCGGGATCCGCAGGCGGTGGACCGAGCCGTAGCGCACCATGGCGTCGTCTTCGAGTCCGGCCAGTTCGCCCACACGCATGCCGGTGCGGGCCAAGAGCTCGACCATGAGACGACGGCGCTGGTTGGAGTCCAGGGCCAGGGCGGCCATGAACTTGGCCGCCGTGGGGTCGTCCAAGAATCTCGGCAGCGGCTCGTCGAGGGCGGGCAGGTCGCTCAAGTAGATGAAGAGCCGGGCCGGGGCGTCGTCGTAGTCCCACTCCATGATGCGCTCGAAGAAGGTCCGCACCGTGCTGAGTCGATGCCGGATGGTCATGGTGGCGAGTGGCTCGCCGGTGTTGCCCCGCCGGGCCACCAGCCAGCGCTTGTAGTCCTCGATGTGGACCCGTCCGATGGCGGCCACCGAGGTGCAGGACTCGGATCGGATTCGGTGACGCAATGGGCGAAGAAGCGCAACGTCAGCTCGGCTGCGCTCACCGTGCCCGGTCGGGCCGAGACTTCGAGTTGATCCAGGTAGGAGGCCATGGTGGCCACCATGAGCGGAGCCCCGGCCGCGATCTTGGGCCCAGGTGACCTCGGGCCTCCCGCCACCTCGACGCCGGACCTCGAGCGGCTGCACGCGTGCCAGTGCGTTCATTGGGCCACCCCGACGAGTGCCTGAGCCTCGATGGCTTCCGAGGCCCGGCGGTACTCGTCGGCCAACCAGTCGACGCTGAGGTGCAAATAGACCCGGGTCGAGGTGATGGAGCGATGTCCGGCCTGGGCCTGGATGGCTTCGATGGCCATGCCGGCTTCGCGTAATCGGGTGAAGCAGGTGTGGCGCAGCTCGTGACAGGTGCCGTGGCTCAGACCAGCCCGTGCGCGGGCGGCCCGGATGATCTGGTCGAGGCCGGGCACCGAAAGCGGCTGACTGCGATGCACACCTTTGAGGGCGACGAAGAGGGCGTCGCTCGTCGTCTCGGTCGGACGCTCTTCGTCCATGTAACAAGCCACGGTGGCAAAGAAGGTCGGCGACAACGGGACCAGACGCTCGTGTCCGCCCTTGCCCTCTCTGATGAGCACCCGCCACTGGCCGAGCCGCGAGGTCGCCGAGGCGAAGCCCGAGCACCTCGCAACGACGGAGCCCCCCGAGCACCATGGCCTGGGTCATGGCCCGGTCGCGCTCGGTGCGCAGCGCACCCATGAGCGAGTCGATCTCGGCGGGGTCGAGGATCCGGGGCAGTCGGCGCACCCCGCGCACCAGCGGCAGGCCACGACCACCTCGTGAACGGCTCTGACGGGTGGCGATGCCCCGGGGAACCGGGTTGACTGTCAGCGCCACGTCGTCACGGGTGATCAGGTAGCCATAGAAGCTCGAGACCGCAGCCAGCCGCCGCTTGATCGTCGAAGCCGACAGCCCGGCCGAGCCGTCGATGCGCACCACGTTCTCCGAACCGGGCTTGGGACGTCGTTGCGCGGTGACGAAGGCCATGACGTCTTTGGGCCTCACCTCGAGCGGGTCCTTGCGCACGAAGGTGAAGAAGACCCTCAGGTCATGGGCATAAGCCCGGACCGTATTCGGACGAGCTCGACCGACAACGAACTCCAAGAACTCGTCGATCAGCTGGTGGCCGATCCGATAGACGTGTTCACCGTCGGGACGGACGTGACACTCGAAAGCCGGGATCCATTCCACCGCACACCTCCTGGTCGGGTTTGCACCCGAGGAGGTTCCCCCGGATGCCTATCCCAGGAGGTGGATCACCTGTATAACCGGCGGACTGGGGCGGGCACCGGCTGATCTGCTGAAATACCGAGCGTGGATGAAACCGCCGAGCATGGGCTGCCGCGTTTCGATCTGGGCCCGCTTTCGGCCTCCACCTCCGATATCGCGTCAGGCATGGGTTTTCGGACAGTCTGGCGATGAGAATGGGAACGCGACCGTCCACTCGCGGGTGCGGTGGCGGACCAGCACGGTTCGAGTTGCCGACCAGATGTACGTAGAAACTAGGGAGGCGGGGACGCGCAAACAGAAGCGAAGCGTTACCTATCTTGACCCATCAACGCGACAGGCGATGGTCGTTGTCTCCGGCAGCCTCTCGAAGGGGGATTTGAGCGCCCAGATCTGCGCCTCTACCGAGGAGCAGTTCGAGTTTTCGAGGAGCGGCAGGTGGAGCAACGCCATCGTGAGGGGTAAAACTCGCTCAGGGGAACCGGTGTTCTGCCTACGGTTCTTGGGACATCCTTACTTCGGTCCTCATGATATCCAAGTGCTCCTTTCGCGGGCGGCCCAGTGCAGGGCTCCTCCTCATCGCGTATTCGGTTGCGCAGCATTGGCACCGAAGCCGCTATCAGGGCGGAGGGGCTTGAGCGTCCGAGGCTCTTGTTGCTCGAAATGTCACCGGCGGGTTCGTCGGTTCGACTCCGGAGGGCGTGACGATGGACGCTGTTGTGGTGGAGATCGTGGATAGCGACGAATGCATCTGCGTCACCCCTGAGTGCTGCGTGCCAGGTTTTGGCTTCGTCCCTAGGTGATCTCACTCCTTTACTGTCCGCACGATCGTCGAGCGTTACACGTATGTTCAGATGGACGGTCTGCGGATCTTTCATGCCGTCTGTGACCATTCGGCCTTGCCTGCCGAAACCCTTGCGAGTTGCCATTCGGGTCTGCCCCGACCTTTCAAGTGCCCCCGAATATTCGCTGGCCGGGATTCCCAGAAGCGCCTCACTCATGCCGCCCGGTGGCACCCTTCCGGGGACGGGTACAGGTGCTCGCCTTACGATGTCTCAATGCGTTGTCCAAAGTGCGGAGGCGAGTTGGTCGATCACAACCGAGAAATGTGGTGCCACACGGGAGAGATGGGCCTGTCTCGAAATGTCCGAGACGAACTCGAAGCCATTTGTGACGAAGATGCGATTCCACCAGCGCAGTTGCCTGAAAGGTGAGAGAACTTGGCGGGACCTGGTATGCCTTAGAGACAGAACCCTCATGCAGTGTGCACCCCTCGAGCTTCCCGTCTGCCCCTCGTACGACCGAGCCCTTACGTGGCGTGGTGTGGCAGCTAAAGGAGCGCCATCCGCATCGTGGCTAGCCGCTGACCCATGTCTCCGAAGTGCGGATCCGCCCCACGGTCCCGGCGGTAGGGGATACGCAGAACCCGCCCGGTATCGGCACATCTCGCGCCGATCTGTCCGATCCAATGATGGGTCCCAACAGGCGGATGGCAATGGCGTAGCCGGGAAGGCGCTCGGAAGTGACTATTGCCACTCGACGCTCGCGACGTCGAGGGCGACGGAGAGCCCCTTCAGATCGAGTTCACGGTGGTTACGAACGTGGAAGTGGTCGGTGACCGAATCGATGACGGCCGAGGTCACAAGGATCTCTCCAGTGCCGGCGGCGGCACCGACACGGGCAGCTTCGTGGACTCCCTTGCCCAAGTAGTCATCGCCAAGGTCGACTGCTTCGGTGGCGTGGACACCAATGCGCACCTCCGGAGCGAAGCCATGCTCACGACGGTGGTCGGCCAAGGTGCGCTGGATCGCAATGGCGCACTCGACGGCGTCAAAGGAATCGGTGAACGATACGAAGAACCCATCTCCTTCATGGTTGATCTCCCGACCGTTGTGCGCATGAAAACACTGACGCAGGGTACGGTCGTGCCAGTCCAGTAGGTTTCCCCACGCGTCATCACCCAGGACCTCGACGAGCCTGGTCGAGTCGACAATGTCGGTGAACATCAGGGTGCAGGTAGCCCGGCTCCGCCGGGCCGCGTGGAGCATCGAGCGCACCCGCTCTGCCTCTCGGACCGCGCCGAGACGCTCGAACGCGCTGAGCGCCGCCTCGAGCTCCCCCGTGGCGTTGGACTCATGGCCACTGACTCGTAGCGCTCCGGCGATGATCAGCCGAGCACGAGCCGCCTCGAATGGAGCGTCGACCTCGCACCACAGGCGGCATGCCTCCCGCAGCGAAGTAATCGCGGCCTCTGCGTCGCCATTGGCCAATTGGACCTGGCCGCGCGCCTCGGCGACCGATGCGATGGCGGCAGTGGTGTGGAACGACTTTCCCCATGACTCCAGCTCGGCCAAAGCATCACGGGCTCGGTCGACCCGACCGGATGCCAAGGCGATCGTCACCGCTGCGGGTAGAACCGAGCCGCGGTCCTCTTGGTGGACGCCGACCATCTGGGCCAACGCGTCGGTAACGCTGGCCAGAGCAGCGTCAGCCTTGCCTTCGTCCAACAGCAACAGCGCCAGTCCCGGCTGGGGTAGTCCGCCCAGCTCCTGGGCACGTCGAAAGGCGTCTCGGGCCCCTGATTGATCGCCCTTTCTCCGCCGGATCTCACCGAGCTCGGTCAAGGCCCATCCGGTCGCGATCAGGTTGGCTGGCAACAACTCTTCGATGGCATCGAGGGCGTCTCGCTCGGCGTTGTCAAGCTCCCCGCGAAGACGGCGGACCTCGAGCGCGATGGAACCGACAGAGACCAGGAAAGCCACTCAACGATTCTCGCTCGCACCACCGCAGCGACGCGTCGGTCCACTCGCCTGCACGTCGCCAGTCGGCCATGTTGCGGTAGGCCCAGATCGCGCCGCAATAGACCATTCCGGTGGTGTACGGGTTGCTGGCGGCACCGCTCATGGCAGCAGCCTCATCGACCAAGGCACGACCCGCGTCGACCTCGCCGCGAGCGATCAACACATGCCCCTCGTCGTGCAAACCGAAGACTTCTAGATCGATGTCACCCAGCCGACGACCGATCGCGCTCGCCTCGCGGGCGTGGTCCAGGGCGGAGACTGAATCTTCGTCGGCCCATTCGGCTCGGCCGAGGGCCC
The DNA here is from genome assembly GCA_963787525.1 of uncultured Acidimicrobiaceae bacterium. GTDB lineage: Bacteria > Actinomycetota > Acidimicrobiia > Acidimicrobiales > RAAP-2 > Bog-473. Next base: position 45,706 of record CAWBDK010000004.1, read on the forward strand.
ACTGCAGGTAGCCGTGGGCAGAGCATTCGGGCTCGTCCTCGAGCAGGCGAGAGGCACGACCAAGCCAGCCTCCGGCCTCAGAAAAGCTGTTGCGGACGAAGTGTTCACGGCACAGCGACAATGCGACTCCCGCCGCGAGGCCTCGTTTGCCGACGCGTTCGTAGCGAGCCTCGGCCTGCTCCAGGGCGTCGATCATGGCGCCGTACTCACGTGCCCACCGTGCCGCCTCTGCCAGCAGTTCGACATCTTCCGGCGCGAGCGGCGAGCACCTCTCGGCCGCCGTCAGCAGGTCGAACGCCACACGCCAATCCCGGCGGTCGTAAGCCGATCGAGCGTCGCTGAGCTCGTCGATTCGATCGCCCATGTGGTCCCTCCGGCTAAGGCATAGAGAGTACAGCGCCGGCCCCTTCATCGGCAATGAACTTGCGCAGGGACACGTTCTGCCTACCCAGGTTCCTGGCGATGCGTTTGACCGGCACACCGGCCTCACGCATGTGCCAGATCGTCTGCTTCTTAGCCTCGCTGAACCTCCTCATCGCTGAACCTCCTGATCGACGACATCACTGTTCGGCAATCAGGCTGGTATTGCATCGACCGGTTGAGGACGCAGGCGCACTGGGACACGTCCTGAGACGGCAACCAATGGCCCTGGGCCAGGGACTCCCGACGGATCAAGACGAAGTTCTGCACCGTCCAGCGAAGAACGACAGAACGATGTGGCTCGTCTTTCGCTGCCCGCCGACCCGCACGTCGATGGGAACGCAGCCGCGTATTCGACCATCGGTGAACCGGAAGCTCTGGGGAAAGAAACCACGCTTGTGCAAACAGGCTCGGTAGACGACCGACACGCTCCCTTGGCGTGGCGACCATGGGTTCTGTTGCACCACGTAGGACCGCGCACTACGGGAGATCGTCATGGTCACCGTGGCGCCCGGATAGACAACCGGTGGGAGCTTGTACCCGGTGAGTTGAGCGTCTCGACCCGAGTTGGGTGGATTCATGGTCGCCAGAAGGCGCGCCTTCGGGAAATACCCAGGGCCGAATCCGATGTCGTGGGGTCCGACGGGGGGCGGAGTGCCGCCGGTGAACTGCGTCGCTTCCTCATAACAGGTGAGTACCTGGGGGTGCGTCGGAGTGCCGACGACAGCGGGAGAACCGCTGGCATCTGAGACGCCACCGGGGCCATAGACGAGGACGAGAAGCGTGAAGGCAACCCCGCCAAGCCACCACCGGTGTCCGCGAAGTTTCGCACCCACACGACCATGATGGCCTGTCCACGATGCAACCGCCCCCCGCACCACTCGTGCCGCATGGTGGCACCCGGTCCGCCGATCTGGGACACCCCGCACTCCGCCCGGTATCGGCACATGCAGGGTGGCCTTGCCGGGACCTTCATCACACGAACAGTCTGACCGACCGACGACCCAGGACCAGCACTACAAAGGCGCTGAGCCTCGTCGAAGGAGCCTTACATGAACGCTCGCGCAGAATCGGCGTACGGGGCGCCCCAAACTCTTCCAGTCAGTCCATCCCGACCCCAGAGTGGAGGTCAGTTCTCGTCGAAATGCTTCTCTGCGACGTGCTTCGCCTTGTGCTCATGGGAGTAGGGCCCACGTAGCCGCTGTACCGCTTCTGTCTGGTTCTCGGCGGGTCCATCAGTGTCTCCGCACTCGTCACAGAACACCTCCCAAAGCCGCTTGTCCTCCCGGTCGGCGACCCATCGTCCATCCGCATCACGACGCCAACCCAGGCGCAGCCGCCGGGCGTACGGGAAATGGTGGTGCTCGTGCGACTCCGCATCATTCACATCTGCCTTGGCGTCAAGTGCCCCAAGGCGAAACCCCAATGAGAAATCGCCACCGACCATGTCGAAAAGCCTAGAACCGATCGTACGAGTGGATCGACTAGACCGAAGGCGCTGCTTGGTGGCACCCACTCCCGGCAGCGAGGATTGAGACGGCCGCTGAGTGATCCACCACTTCGGTGAAGGGGTTGGTCAGCGTGTGGGTGGGTGCCCAGGCCAGGTCTGACTCCAATAAACCGGCTGACGTCCTTTGGGACTGTCTTTAGTTCGATCCGTCGGCCTGGCCCGGTCACCCACTCGACACCTGCCGGTCGGACGGAGTGACCTCATAGGAGCCTGCCTACACAGGCCCGTCGCTGTCCTGTCCGTCGTCCCGCTGGTGCGGTGTCACCCCAAACCAACCAACCAACCAACGAAGGGATGACAGTGACCACTCTGGCACGGAGCATCACCGGCGGCGTCGATACGCACCTCGACGTCCACGTAGCTGCGGCTTTGGACGAACGGGGGGCCCTCCTCGGCGTCGAGAGCTTCGCCACGACCGAGAGCGGCTACAAGAAGTTGCTGGGGTGGCTCGCCGACTTCGGCCCCGTCGAGCTGGTCGGTGTCGAAGGGACGGGTTCCTATGGAGCCGGGCTCACCCGCCATCTCCAGGCCGAACGAGTTCGTGTCGTCGAAGTGGACCGCCCCAACCGCCAGCGTCGCCGACGCAAGGGCAAGTCCGACCCCCAAGACGCCATCTCGGCCGCCCGTGCCGCACTCTCGGGCGACGCCTGTGGCGAGGCCAAGACGAGGGACGGAAACGTCGAATCCATGCGGGTTTTGCGGGTCGCTCGATCCTCGGCGCGCAAGGGACGGACCCAGGCGCTCAACCAGATGCGCAACCTGGTCTCGACCGCCCCCGAGCCCATAAGGGCCGAGCTCCGGGGCCTCAACGTCTTCCATCTCCTCGAGCGCGCCTCGGCCTATCGGCCCGGGGCGAAACGCGACATCGTCTCGCTGACCAAGTTCAGCCTGCGGATGCTGGCCCGGCGGGCCCTCATCCTCGAAGAGGAGATCACCGAGATCGACGCCATCCTCAAACCCTTGGTCAAGGAGACCGCGCCCGAACTTGTCGCAACTCTCGGCATCGGGAGCGACGCGGCGTCCGCACTTCTCGTCGCCGCCGGGGACAACCCTGAACGGCTGCACAACGAAGCGGCCTTCGCCCACCTCTGCGGCGCCTCACCACTCGACGCCAGCAGCGGCAAGAACGAGCGACACCGACTCAACCGCAGCGGCGATCGCCAGGCCAACTCGGCCCTCTGGCACATCGTGATCACCCGGATGGTCTACGACCCTCGCACCACCGAGTACATCAATCGGCGAAGGACGGAGGGCTTGACCAAGAAGGAGGCGGTGCGATGCCTCAAGCGCTACGTCGCCCGCGAGGTCTACAGCCTCTTACCTCACGAGAAATTGGGACTTGACAGCCCATAGGAGCATCGAACTGGGGCACTCTGACTGGGTCCGTCGATAACCTTGGAGCGTGTCTGAGCGGCCCACCATCTCCGGGTTCCAATACCGAGAAGAACCTCTCGCCTCCGAACTCGATCTGGCCAACCGCCTCGGAGAACCAGTGTGGGTGCCCGCAGAATGGCCGGTGGACCTCAACGCTCCTGAGTACCTTTTGATGCTTCCTCCAACGGATTCCGACGCCTATGACCTTCGCTCTCACTACCAGCTCCGCTCGATAACCTATGGTCACCTATTGCTCGTGTCCGGTCACCGGCGGCGGCAAGGGCACTTGGAAAGCGGTCTGCTTCCAGTGGAAGGTGAGCAGTTCGTGACCTTGACCAGACCCGCCGGCCAACCGCCGCATGTCGTTGTCCGTGCACCGGTGTGGGATGTCCATGTCATTGGTTCGGTCAGCCCGGACCTAGCCCTATCTGTCGCGAGAAGCCTCGTACAGGTGAGTGTGACCGGCTACTAATGGCCGCCCCTTTTCATCGTGTGGGGACAGCGAGTTAGGAGCTACTGCGCCCGATTCCGGCGATCGGGGACACTCTCCGGTCAGTTGACTTCACCGTCACTCCTAGCTGTGACACCCACATGTCTGGCTCCCGATCGATATCGTTCGGTGATGGAAACCGTCAAGGGCACGGTGGCCGTCTTCACGGGAGCGGGCAGCGGAATAGGTCGGGCGACCGCCATCGCTCTGGCTCGCCGCGGGTCGAAGGCCATCGTCAGTGACATCGACGTCGAGCGAGCCAAGGTTGTCGCCGGGGAGATTGAGGCGGGTGGGGGCCAGGCAGTGGGTGTTCGATGTGACGTCTCGCTCCCTGAGGACGTCGCGGCGTTGGCCGAGGCGGCACTCCATGAATACGGTCGCGTCGACATCGTTATGAGCAACGTAGGCGTAATCGCGAAGGGTGACCCTTTGGAGGTACCGATGGAGGCCTGGGAGTCGATCATCGGCATCAACTTGCTTGGAACCGTGCGCGTCCTGCAGACGTTTCTGCCCATCCTCGTCGGTCAGGGCTCCGGGCACATCGTCACCACGGGGTCCACTGCTGGCCTATTTCCGTACGCCTACGACAGGCTCCCCTATGTGGCGACAAAAGCAGCTGTCGTGGCGCTCACCGAATCGCTCGCGCTCTATGCCCGACCCCGCGGTATCGGTGTGACCTGCTTCTGCCCGGCAGGGGTGGTGACCAACATCGTCGAACAGATCCGCCAATACGGACCACCAACACCGGTACAGCCGCCGCAACTTCCGGTTGTGAACGCAGAAGATGCGGGTGAGCTGGTGGTGCAGGGGATCTTGGGGAACAGACTCTTGGTCCTTACCGATCCTTTGGCCGAAACGATGATTCAACGTCACGCCGCGGACCCGGACGAATTCTTGGCGTCGCAGATCCAGTACCTCGAGGGACTCGGGTGACTGCTGACGAACGCTGGATACACGGCGCGGAAACGTTTTCCGAAGTCACCGGGATCCCGGCACCCAATCGTGGTGACGACTACGTCGCCGACGTTGTCATCGAACAGGTCTTTGCAGAGATCTGGACGCGACCGGGCCTGACGCGCAAGGAACGTCGTTGGATCTCGATCACGTGCGCCTGCATGACCGGAGCCCCCGTCGCCATGGAGACGCATCTCGGTGCTGCATTGCGCTCGGGGGACATCTCAATGGAGGAGCTGCGCGAGTTCGTGATCCATTTCGCCGCCTACGCTGGACATCCGCTGGCGACGGCTGCACGCGCCGCCCTTGACGCTGCGTCAACTGGGCAGGGTGAGCGGTAGGACGTCAGCGGATACGTCCGAGTCAGAGGGAGCCCCAGACCCGAACTGGGGCACCCTGCCAAATGAGGACCGAGCCGGGCGTTCAGATGGTCTGGACGGTGATTTGCTTCAAAATCTGCGCCAAGGCATCAGGCTTGCTGTTCTGAGGGCAGTGGCCGGTATCCAGCTCCACCGGCGCTCGCCCAAGACGGCTCGTTGCCGCCGGGCGCGCCCATGCTTGATTGATAATCCGGTCTCGGGTTCCCAGGATGTATGTAGACGGAATGTCGGGCCACGATTCCAGCGGCGTGACCTCGTCATACGCTGGCTGCGGCATCCACACCCGGACCGTCGTCAGCGCCCAGTCCAGTGTGGCGCCTTCGCAATCATTGAACATGAACGTTCGGGCAGCATCCTCGCTCTCGTGTGTATCAAGGTAGCCCATCCAGTCTCCATGTAGCAGGGCGTCGCCGAAAATCTGATCGGTCGCCGATCGGCCGATATCGGGAAGACCGGCGCAAACGAAGACAAGGTGATCTATCGGTCTGGCCATCGAAACCAAAGGAATGATCAGACCGGTACACGAAGTGCCGACGAGGATCACACGGTCATGTCCTTCCAGAACCTTTGTAATCTGCGCCGCACATTCGAGTCCGTTCGCTCCGTCGAACAGTCTCGGGTCAAGATCGACAATCACGGTTCGTACACCGCCGTCCTCAGGTACGGGTGTACCCGGTCCCAGCTGCTCGGACCCTGCGTGCAGCCGTGAACAAGCGCCACCGTCGGCAAAGGATTCGACATGCGCCTCAGGCTACCTAGAGCGCCGAATGACGTACCTCACTCACGGCGTTCTGTGATACCCATAACCACGGGGGAGTGTGCTCTATGTCGGCACATTCCGCTCTGTGGGAGGCACTGGCTCGGCCTACTTCCAAGGGCGCGGGTCACTCGGAAGAAGCGACCACGACACGAGGTCTGGACGGTCACCCTTGATCGGTTCATAGGACCGCAATACCCCTTCTCGCGCGAACCCCAGCCTTGCCGCCAGCCGGTTCGATGCTTTGTTCTCGGGGTGGATTACCAAGAAGAAGCGCTCAATGCCTTTGGAGAACCCCCAGTCAATGAGGAGGCTGAGTGCTCGGGAAGCAACGCCTCGGCCACGCTCTGAGGCAACAACCCAGTAGTGCGCTTCGGCGCTCACGTGTCGAGGATTGAAGTTCAGTCCCACCTGCCCCAAGAGATGATCGTCGTGTGCATCGACGACGGCGAAACGAGGATGGCCCGTAGGCCACCGCTCGTTGCCGGTGTCAATCCACTCGCCAGCGCCTCCCTCAGTGAGGCCATCCTTCATGAACGTGAAACGGAGGATGTCCGGGTCCCGACATGCTGAGGCGACTGCGGCAGCATCGCTCGCCCGGAACGGACGGATAGCTACACCACCACCTTGCAGTCGCGGCTTCGGCGGGACCCATTCCATCTTGTCCATTCTGTCGGCTCCCGAATATGGCGCACAGATACGGCGGATTGGGGCACCCTGGAAGCCCGTCGCCGATGAACAATCGGGGGCACTTCCATCTCTCAAATGCCAGCGGTTCTCTCGACCCTCATCGCTCTCCAGGACCCGCGGACACCTTCGCTGCTGGGCCAGCCTGCCTGAAGGAGCGGTTCAGAAGCCAAGCGGGAACAAGCGCGTACCAGGCAATGGCCATGGCGAAGGCAGCTGGGAGTGAGAGGACGACCAAGACAGCAAGGTGGAAGCCAGCGGATACTCGGCGCATTCGAGTGGGCATCGGTTCGCTCGCCAGTTGGCGGGCATCGTCCATTGTCAGTTTCAGGAGCTCCTCGTATTCGAGACCGTAGAGGTTCTGCTGCCTCCTTCCGGCCAAAAAGGCGCGGACCGTACGCTTCGGCGCAACAATCAGCCCGCCGAGCAGTCCGGCCAGATCGAGTACCCAGGCCGCTGCATAGTCCCGGCAGCCACCACTGGCCAGTTCCCAGGCGCTGATTTCGAGCTCGCCGACCCGGTCTGTCTGGTAGCCGCTCACCAGGTGGTTCAGGTCGTGTATTCGGACTGCGCGCTTTGAGTGCCGGATTTGAACTAGGGGCGTAAGAATTATTGACTGAGGTGAGTTTTTTATTTTACTTTGACTTGGACACCCTTGGAGGGCTTCGGTGCGGGCCGATGCGAGCGCATCCGGTAGCTCTCGCCGTCGATGTTGAACACGACACTGTGGTGCAAGAGGCGGTCCAGCATGGCGGCGGCCACCATCGGGTCATCGAAGATCTTTCCCCACGAGCCGACGCCGAGATTGGTCGTCATGACGATGGAGCTCTTCAGATAGCGCTGGGTGATGACCTGGAAGAGCGCGGCAGCCGCTTCGCTCTGCAGCGGCAGGTAGCCGACTTCGTCGATGACGAGCAGTCTCGGCCGGCGAAGAAGCGCATGGTGGTGGCCACCTCCCTTCGAGGGCGGCGCGTGACGCCCGCGGCCAGATCAGCGGCGGTCGTGTAGTAGGTCCGATAGCCGGCGTTGATAGACGCCCGGGCCAGGCCGACAGCCAGCATGGTCTTGCCGACACCGGGTGGTCCGATACAGCACGTTGGTGGCGTCTTCTAAGAAGCGCAGCGTCCCGAGCTCGCTCATCAGCTTCTTGTCCACCGACGGCTGGGCGGAGAAGTCGAAGTCGTCGAGTGTCCATGGGGACGGCAGACAGGCGAAGCGCTCGAGACCCGCACGCCGGCGAATCTCGTCGCGGTGACCTCGACCTCGAGGAGTCGGTGCAGAACCGGAATGCCGAGCCCCTCGGTGCGGGCGTGTTCGAGCTCGCCGGCAGCGCTTCGGCGGCAGCGCCAGACGCAGGTAGGCCAGGTGGCTGCGGATTCTTGATAGGTCGAGGACTCGCTCATCGTCCCTCCGCAATGTCGCCATAGACGCTGAGGTCGACACGGGCTCACGTCCGATGGGCCGAGGAGACGGGCTGCCTCTTCGAGGGCCTCTCTGCCCGGCGGGCGGTTCGCCTTCTTGTCGCACGGCCTGCGTGGTGAAGGCGCTCAGCACAGCGGCCTCGAGAGCCTCTTTGTGCTCGACACTGCGCACCAGGGCTCCGGATCCCGCCGGGGCGAGGCGGTGGGTGACGAGGATCGCTCCCGAAGGAGCCACCACCTCGATCGTCGGAGACGACAAGCGGTGCCGGACAATGAGGGTGGTGCCGGCGAGTCCGGGCGGCACCGAGTAGCGGTTGCCGCAGAAGGCCACGCTGGCGTTGTCGGCGACGATGCGCGAGACCTCGGTCGTGGCCGGGAACGGAGCCGGCGGGAGGGCGAGTAGTGGCGGCATCGGCCAGTTCACCGACGGTGGTCCGTTGCGTTCGGTCCTCGACGTTCGCGGTCATCGCCGGTGGTGGCGCAGAAGACGTCGAGGGAGCGCTGGGCGTCTTCGGGGTTGGACGCGATAGTGCGCCACCAGCGACCCGAGACGAAGCGCACGGAGGACTCGACGCCCCTTGCGATTGCCGCGCCTTGGCGGACAAGGCTCGACGACAGCGCTGTAGTGCTTGGCGACGGGGGCGAAGGATGGCTGGACGTCCTCGGTCCCCGGCACGATCACCGTCGCCAGGCGATCGGTGCGCCACACCCGCGGCGTCCGCCCAGGCGCCGGAGCACCTCGTCCATGGCCTCGACGAGATGGGCCTGGTCGATCTTCTCGGCCAGCACGCCGCGCACCTTGGACGAGTGCGGCAGCGTGCCCAACAGCACATAGGCGTCGCTCCCCACGGGGCGTTCCTGCGCTCGAACCAGTCCCACTGGATCTCCTCGCCCGGTGGGTGCTCGATCTCGATGGTGTCACGGCCCTTGACCCCCGAACAGGCTTCGCAATGGGGCCGGAGCCCGGCCACGCGCACCTGGCGGGCGAAGGATGGGTAGCTCAGCGGATAGCCGAGCGGCCTGACCTCGTCATAGAGCGCTGACGCCCACACGTGCGCGTCGTCGACGAACCGGGCCGCCAGGTATTTCTTGAAGGGCTCGAGCGGGTCCAGCGCCGTCTTGGCCCGGACGCCGGGGACTCGCTCTCTGTTGATGTAGCCCCGGACGGTCTTGCGGTCCCGCCCAAGGTGCCGGGCGATGCCGAGATCGTCCAGCCTCTGCTTCTCAGTGCATGTGCTTCCACGTCTTCCCCATGTGTGAGCATGCGGAGCGGGTCTCCCTTCGAGCTGTCTTGCTTGGTCGCTAGTAAGCATCGAAGGAGTCCCACCGCCGCTGGTGGATGGTTCAGCTCACCGGGACAGGGTGGGGAATTTCAGTGATCGAGGGTGGGGAGATTCAGAAATGGCGAGCTCGGGTATTGGGGATCGGATAGGGCAGGTAGAAGATCTTCACCACCGCGAATGGGTCAGAGTCGCCCGCGTCGGGCGGCAATCCACTCGCCGCAAGGTGCTCCGCTAGTGCCTCTCGCACCGATGAGCCCGTCGTGCCGCTCACGAAGACCAGCGTACGCGCTCTCGGCCCTCAGTCTCCAGACGGAACATCAAAACAGACGGAACATCAAAATAGGAACGCGACTGCAGGGGAGTGTGCGTCCGATGCGACCCCGGACCGGCGGACGGGGCACCCAAGCTTGGGTCCGCACAACCCCCGGCGAGTAACGCACAAGTCGCCTGCCCCGGTGTGCCGCACGGTGACACCCAGTCCGGGCGGTATGGGATGGCCTATAAGCAGTCGGATGCTCCGCCGGTCTTAGCCCCGGGATGCGAAGAACTCAAGTGCGATGTTGTCGGGATCTCGAAACGACAATGCCGAGTAGTAAGGCGTGTCCACGATGCCACCGTTGGGGATGCCGAGTTCGTTCAGACGGATTTCCCATGCATTTAACTCATCGCGGTTGGCACAGCCGAAAGCCAGATGATCGAGCCCCGGCCGCCGCTCGTTGAACGGCTCAGTGCTGTCCAAGTCAGGGAACTGAGTTACACCAACGATTGTGCCGCCGGTAAGCCAAGCGACGCGCTGGAACGGACCTGTGTCCTCGTCAAGGATTGGGTCCGATCCGAACAGATCCTTGTACCAAGGCACACTCCGTTCAAGGCTCGTAACCGTTAGTGCCACGTGAATAATCGCAGGGAACTCAGGCATCTCTTTTCTCCCCTTCGCACCTCGTGGACGCAGCGAATGCTACCTCTTCGTTTGCTCCAGAACCGTGCCCGGCGTTACTCCCGGCTCTCCGATGCTCGCGCCGTAGACCGCCTGGAACCCAAGGGAGAAGAACGCCTGGGAAGCCTGACTAACGGACTCCCCTCTGACATTTGGGATCGTTATCTCCGCTTGCCGGGCGGTGAGTCCACCGGGTTCGCCAAGCCGACGACCCCAACCTTGGGCGGATTTGTTCCGCTACTGGTACTGAATAAGGCTGCCAGTCCTAATCCGAGGACGGCGACCGTGACCGCAGCGACGGCGATTCGGGAACTCCACATCGATGGAGACGCTACTGCCCTTCTGCCTACGTAAAAAGATTTCCGTGGGTCTGGCGTATCCCAAGGGTGCCGCAGGGTGGCACCCCGTCCCGGCGTACGTGGTCAGGGATTCAGAGAAGCGGATACTTGAAGTCAGGCCCCCCGGTGGGGACCGTAAACGGGCTGTAGCCCGGCTCGACCTGCGTCACTTCAAGCTCCGAGAAGATGAGCGTCAGATTGTGTCCGTTCGTCTCAACTCTGACTTCGTGGAAATCTCGCTCCAACGCTGATGTCCAGTGGCTCGCCCGCGCCGACTCTTCGATGATTTTGGCGCCGGGGCAAAGAACCTGCCATTGCGTGCCCCACCTATAGCCGCCGAGGTCCTTGCCCTGGTCGTAGTCGATCAGCCGCTCGTCGAGAGATCTGCTCCAGATTTCCTCGGAAATCGCCGTCTCCGTCTCAGCAACGAGACACAGCTTAAAGAGGTAGCGAGGTGTTCCGGGGCGATTCCCGTACGTGGATCAGCGGTGCAGTAGGCGAACATTTCGTAGTCCCGCATATAGGAAGTGAAGCCGTGAAAAATGAGCGCCTGATCGAAGATGTTGTCGAGATCCGATTTCAATCGGGCCGTGTCCACCAATCCATCGTAAGGCCAGTCTGCCGATCAGATACGGAACCAGGTGGACCCTCCTCGACGTGCCACCGGGTGCGCCCCGGCCCGGCGTACGGGGGCACGTTTGACTTGGAATGGCGTCAGATGAGAGCGGCGGTCGTGAGGGTGGCCACCAAAGGCCTCGTCACGACGCCCCCGAAGTCGCTCCGAATGAATGACTCGATTTCGACGAGCAGACCGAAGCGGTCTGACTCCTCCATCATTTGTGTCGCGGAAAACGAGAGCATCAGGTCCCGGTACTCAGAGGCGCTGTACGTCTGGTCCCAGTCATACCGGCGAACGCCAACAGAGTCGAAGCGAGGATCCGCGTCCAGCACCGCGCGAATCGCCGGATCGACATTTTCACGCTTGGGCGCCGGAGGACCGGTGTGGCCCTGTCCAAATCGTTCGTAGATCGGTTGCGCCGCGGCGAAGAAGCCAGCATCGCTTGGCGAGTCGACTTGAATTAAATCCACAATCGCCACGAGCCCACCTGGTCCAAGAATCTCGGCGGGGCGATCGGTTTGCCCCTCTCGAGAAATCCAGTGATAGGCGCTGGCTGAAAACACGGCGTCAACCTCACCACCGATCTCGAGCAACTCAAAGTCATCGATGGTGATTCGCAACCGATCTGTTGGCAGGTTAGAGCGCAACTTGGCGGCAGTCGCCTCACCGATCTCAACGGCAACAACCGACGCACCTCGGGCAAGAAGGTCCTTCGTAGCTTTGCCTGTTCCCGGACCAACCTCGACAATCTCGGGTTGGGACGGGAGCATTTGAAACAGAGCGTCGAACAGGTCGTCGGGATAGGAGGGCCGCACTCTGTCGTAGATCTCCGGGGCCTCATTGAACGAGAGCCTGATGTCTTCTGGACGTCCCACCCTCACATCTTGCCGGAGGTCAAAGCGCTTTCACAGGGTGTCGCAATTGCAAGGCGGAACCCCAGCCCGGCGTTCTGGGGCAGTGTCAGCAGCGTACGGAAAGCCTAGAGAAAAATCCCGTTATGGCCTGGCTATCAGCCAACGCCCCGCCCTAGTACTGGACCTGTTTGGCGAAGGCGAGCACTTGAGCCTTGTCGGCCGGAAGGATGTATCCCGCCTTGATGTCCTCGTCCGTAGCCGTCGTGTATGCCTTCAGGTAAGACGTCTTGGTCCCATACAGGGATTTGAGCTGCGCTCCGCTGAAGGGACGAGTCGACCCGAACAGGGCGCAGAATCCGGCCGAGCCGGGGGGTGTGGTGTTCGAATAGGCCGCAATCGGCACGCGTTCCCACGGACCCTGGATGCCGCCGATCGCCGTTCCGCTGGCGTTGGTCTGCACCGTAGGCGTGCCATCAACGACCTGGACCTCCATACGAGGCGCCGACGGCGGCGGCGAACCGGTGACCATCCAGGTATTGACGGCGGAGAGGGCGGCTTCAAAGATGAAATGACTTGGTGCCTCGTCGACCGAGGTGCAGCCAAGAGACTTGAGCTCCTGACGCGTGACGATGTAGGAGTCTGCGTGAGAGGCCCCTGCGACGTCCCAGAGCCTGATGAAGCGCGTGTCGGGCTGACGGGCCTGGTCGTACCCCCCGAAAGTCTCGTCTGTTTCGGTGATCATCATGAGCACTGGGACGCCGATGTCGGTGCGGATGTGGACGTCGCCTCCGAAGCTGCCGCTCGGTGATGCACCGGGGATCCCCACTGCCCCCCCGGCCCTACTGTGCACTAAGAAGCCGTCGAACACATGGTAAAGAGGCTGAATAGCGTCGATGTAGGTGGTCAAGTAGAGCGCCGACTGGGACTCACCCACCGCCAACAGCCGCTTGGGGTGCAGTGGGGCCAGGGGGTTCGCGTGACCACCGACGAGCAGGGCTCGGGCGGCCTGGGTGTAGATGTCGTAGGAGTACTGGTCCCCCGGATCCATCAGTGAGCCATAGCGCGCCGGATCCTTTTGGCGCAGGTTGTCGATTCCCACCTGCTGCGCTGAGACACCCACCCAGGCAAACCCCGCTCGTTCCAACTCTGGTGACAAGTAGACCGAGTCGACAGCGCCGTCCCCGCCTCCACTGACGTTTAGCCACTCCACGACAACTGTCCCGTTGAACCGCGACGGATCTGTCGGCATGTGCACCACGATTCGAGTGCGATAATGCGCGCTGGTAGCCGGAGCGACCTTCCAAGTTCCCGCGTTGTTCTCGGGTCCGGTCGCCTGGTAGGAGTAGGCCGTTCCCGACGCGAAATACTCTCGCTGCTCGTAACCGGCAGCCTTGAGGGAGGGTCCCCAGGCTCCGGCGATTAGATACGCGGCATCAGCGGGCTCTATGGGGCCGCTGAGCTGAGCTGGTTGTCCGCCATTGGGTGCGTCGCCCTGGGTCGAGGTCTGCGCAGAGGCTGGCGCCGACACGATCGAAATCTGACCGGCCAATCCCGCACCCGTGACTCCCAGTGTCAGAGCCAACGCAGTTAGGGCGGCTCGGCATGCCCCGCGTAAAGAGTGCGTCATCCAATACCCCCCAAATACCTCGTAGCCTGCAGGCCGCGGCAACCGTACCTCGGTAGGGACCGGAGAGTTCCACCTTTGTAGTCAGGGCGAGACCGGAGCCGAAATCGAAGGCACGCGGTGCGCTTGCCGACAGAGTCTTCACTCTGCGATTGTCTCCGGTTCGTCGGAACTGTCTCACCTACCCGGCAGCGAGGATCGATAGGGGGGCACCCATGGGGAGTCGACCGTTGACTCTCCCTTACCATCGTTGGGCTACAGCCGTACACCCTCGTAGGTGGTGACATCGGCGCCCGAGTCGTACGCCGAGTGCCAGACATCGGCCCACACCGGCAGGGGTTCTCGAGCTGGGTCATGTCGGGGCGTCTGGGCCTTGGTCTAGTGCCAGAGCATCGTCCGCAGGTCCTTGCCAGGGACGTGGCTCAACATGGATTGACGGTTCGGAGGCTGTCGTGAGGCCAAGCGATCGCGCATCTCCGACAGGTACAGGCCTCCGGGACCGACGACCTTGGTCGAGATGTGCCGGTCCTCGAGCGGAACATGTTCCTCGAATCCGGCGAGCACGAGCTTGTAGATGCCGGCCACGTGGCCGAAGACCTTGGGGGCCTTGCGGATGCGGTACCACGGGTCGGGTGTCACGTGGTGGTGGATGCGCAAGGCCGAACTGCGGTGCTCGATCTCTTCGACGAAGTGCCAGAGCAGCATGGTGCCGACCCGCTCGTCACTGCCTTCGAAGAGCTCCTGGCGGTTGTCGAACACCATCTTGAACAAGGGCGTGAAAGTGGCCTCGAGGTTGGCGATGTAGGCCAGATGGAACTCCGTGCTCTCGCGCTCGAGCAACTCGTCGTAGGCCGCGTTGGCCGCCGCATAGGTGTCCTGGAGCCCCGGGTAGCGCTCGATCATCGCCTTGGCGTGGGCGCGATGTGCCCGGGCGTGCTGGGCCTCTTGGCGCACGAACAAGTCGGCCTCCTCGGCCATGTCGGTATCGGGTAAGCGCGACAACGCCTCCCGGGTGGCCGAGACGATGTAGCGCTCGAAGGCGATTGCGAGGAAGCTGAACGTGTTGCCGAAGAGCCCGAAGCTCGGGTTGGCCGGCTGCCACTGGAACGCCACGGTGTCGTCGATCGGGAACCGGATGTTCCGGACCGTCAGCTCTGTCATTCAGTCCAGCTTTACAATATTGTGCCAGAATGTAAAGCGATGGCACTGCCCGATCCCGCCACGACGAGCGAGCGCATCCTCGACGCCACCCTCGAAGTGCTGGCCCGATCCGGTGTGCGGCGATTGTCCCTCTCGGATGTCGCGGCCACGGCCGGAGTCTCCCGACCGACCCTCTATCGCTGGTTCCCATCCAAGGAAGAGCTCCTCGAGGCCTTCGGCCGCTACGAACAGGAGCGCTACGACGCCGGGATCGCCCGGGCGGTCGCCGGGCTCGAAGGCGACGCCCGGCTCGAGGCGGTGCTGCGCTTCATCGTGGAGTTCCAACACACGTACTCTCTCCGCCGCATCGTCGATGTCGAGCCCGAGCATGTCGTCCATCAGATGAACCGGGTCATGCCGATCATGCATGATCGGCTCCTCGCCCACTTCCCGGGCCCCGATGGTCGTGTCGTTGCCTCGGTCGTGACCCGAATCGCGCTCAGCCACGCGCTCATCCCCGACGACGACCCCGCCCTCTTCCACGCGGAGCTGCGGCACGCCGCCGGCCTGAAGTCCGCTCACTCGAGTCCTCCCCGTCGCCGGCACCAGCCGGCGCGGCCAATCTCCCCAAGGAAGGTCCGATGAACACGACACGACACGGCAGGCTCACCCAGACATTCCTGGTCGCGAACTCGCTGTTCTGGCTCCCCTGGGGACTGCTCAACCTCATCAAACCCCAGTCGTGGTCAGGTGAGGTCATCCCCGGAATGGATGTGTACGACCTGTCGAGCCCGGTCGCCCGCACCGAGGTCCGAGCGATGTACGGCGGCCTCCAGATGGCGATCGGGACGGCTGCTCTCGTGGGCGCCACGCAAAAGAAGCACCGCGACTCGGCCCTCGGCTTCTTCGTTCTCGCGCTGAGCGGCCTTTCCCTCTGTCGACTCGGTGGAATGGTCGCAGAAGGAGACGATTCCTACCTGTCGTTCAGCACCAAGATCGCCCCCGGCAAATACAACCAGGTCGGTCTGGCCATGTACGAGCTTCCCAACATGATCTCTGCCTGGATCCTGTTTCTGCTTCGCCCTCGATCAAAGAAGTTGCCCACGTAGAGGCTGAGTGACCTAGCCCGAAAGTGCCGGTATCGGATAGGGAGACGACCACGCACGGAGATGCAAAAGGACCCCACCCAAGCGGGGTCGGCCCCGCCGAAGCGGGGCGCTTGCTGAGACCGGTTCGCGACACGGTGCCGACGCGAACGACCCCCCGGGGCGGTAAGCCGGGGGGTCGGCGCCAAAGTCCGGATTCCCCGTTGGCGATCGGGGCACCCGCCTGTTCTTTACCCCATTGGGCCGGACGCGAAACGGCCCCGGTCGAAGCCGGGGCCGTTTCCGTGCGCTGTGGGGCGGGATGGACCTATCGCTAAGCCACTCCCTTACCAAACATGGCCTACCTAATCCCCGCGAGAGTCACCTTCGGCGGTGCCTTCCACCTACGACGAGCGCGTTTTGACGCGGCTGCGGGTGGCAACAGCCGTCAACCTGAGTGGAAACACTGCTGATCGGACGAAGCGACCCCGGCCCGATTACGCGGGCCGGGGTCGTCTCGCTACGGGCACATTTGCGGAGGGTTTGGCGGAACCCACCCCGGGCGTCAGGCGGGAGACCCGGCGTGCCGCCTTTCAGTTTCGCAGGCGCGAAACGGCCCCGCTACTGGGACGAGGCCGCTCCTCCGACGGTCCCGTACAGCGTCAGACCTCAGGCGTGACCAATCTACGAGAGTTGCAGGGGCCGCCGAGAGGGCAAGGGCATGCTCATCGCGCGGGGAGGTGAATCATGCGGTTGCCAGTTCGGGCTGGACTTGGTGCAGGCCTCATCCTTGGAATCTCGCTTTTCGCCTCGTCGTGCAGCAATGTGCGGGCGTTGGGCGGAACGGCTGGCGGGCAGTTCGTGAAACTACTCAACCTGGCGTCCCGCGACCTCGTGAACCGCAAATAGAGCGCCGCGGTCATCGAACAGGCCCAGTAGGCACCTGCCCCAGTACGTCGCACGCAGTGCGTGCCACGTCTGTCGCCGTAGAATCGCCGCATGACGATTGACAAGCAGGAAGACCTCGATGCGCTCATTCGTGCTGGTCGGGTTGTCGCCGAAGCCCGCCAAGCGATGGTAGAGGCCGTCACTCCCGGCACGACTACCGGTGAACTCGACGCCGTGGGTAGAGAGGTATTCCGCCGCCACGGAGCTCGATCCGCTCCACGAGTGACCTACCGATTTCCTGGCTCCACGTGCATCAGCGTCAATGACGAAGCCGCCCACGGCGTTCCGTCTCTCAAGCGCCAATTGCACGATGGCGACCTGGTGAACCTTGACGTGTCCGCCGAGCTGGATGGCTACTTCTCTGATACAGGGGTCAGCGTTGCCGTGGGCGATGTGTCCCCGATTGCCACCAGACTTCTGGAGGCGACAGAGCTTGCTCAAGGCGATGCCATGAACGCCGCTCAGCCCGGCGCTCGACTTCGTGATCTGGGCCGAGCGGTCCAAAGGAGAGCGCGCCGCCACGGTTTCCACGTAATCAAGAATCTCAATGGCCACGGCATCGGGCGGGCTCTCCATGAGGCCCCGTCAGTCCCGAGCATCGACGACGGCCACAAGATGGTTCTTCGCGAGGGCCTGGTGCTCGCAATCGAACCCTTTTTGTCCATCTCCGCTGATCATGTCGTCGACGACGCCGACGGATGGACGCTTCGAACTGCTGACGGGAGCCTGGTTGCTCAGTTCGAGCACTCAATCGTCGTGACAAGTGAAGGACCCCTGGTTCTCACTGCTTGAGGGTGAGGGGGTCCCGTGCGCCGCGAACGGTGGGTGATCGCGGGATAGCCATCGTCGTCTAGGTCGAACCGACAGCTCGCTCGACGATGTCGAGGCAGCCCCCTGAATGAGCTGACTTACGGTTGGTTGCGGCGAAACGCCCGGAATCGACCCGCACCTATTTTCGCTCAAGCCTGTACTCCCAACCCTCCTGCCAGGCAAAATCGCCCGTAATCGCCTCTTCGAGGCCTTTCCCGCTCAGGAAGCGTTCAAGGCCCAAACGAGTGGCCGCGTGGCCGACAACCAGGATCCGTTGACCCTCCCACCGGGGCGGCAAATCGGACAGAAAACGGCCCACCCGGTCTGTTGCCCGACGCCAGCTCTCGCCGCCGGGGTACGGCAGATCGAGGTACTTGCGCCGATCGCCATGAACCTCCGGTGCGGCTGCGCCGTTCAGTTGACCGTAGTCGCACTCCCTGAGTCGCCAGTCTTTGAGAACCGGTATGGACGTGCCCGCAAAGGCCACCTCCACCGTCTCGACGGCTCGCTCCAGGTCCGACACGAAGATGGCGGCCAGCCCGTCGTCACGACGCCGTTGGCCGAGGATGACTGCATTGGCCCTTCCAGCGTCGGAGAGACGGCCCGGAAGCCATCCCGTCGCAACTCCCTTCTCGTTGTCCTCAGTCGTTGAGTGGGTTTCGTAGACAATCTCTATCGCCACGGGGCAGATATAGCGCACAAGGCGGACACGTAGGGGTGACCCCTACGCTCGATGTCTCGTGCGCAGGGGTGATCGCGGCCGCTTGGATGGTGATAGCGCTCGCCCTGACCCGCTACCTTGGCCCTGTGAGCAGCCCGCGAGTTCCCGGTGGGGTGGTGCACAAGCTTCCTGGAGACCTGCGCAAAGCGCTTATTGCCAACCCCATGGCACTCGATGCGTGGAAGGACATCTCACCTCTGGCCCGCAACGAGTTCATCTGCTGGGTCGAGGATGCCAAGCAGGAGATGACCCGAGAACGCCGCATTCGCCGGACCGAGGAGGAGCTGGAGGAAGGTCAGCGCCGTCCCTGCTGCTGGCCAGGGTGCAAGCACCGTGAACGCACCGGCAGATAGCGGCGGACCTGATGCCTCGACGCTCCGGGGATGACGGACCGGATGTACCGATATCGATGGCGTTCTGGGCTCCACCCAGCACAGACCGTCGGGTCGGGGCGTCGATCCTGCCGGGGTGAGGCAGTGGTGAGTTGGTGGTGAGTCTGGCTCTGCCGGTTCAGGAGAACAGGTTCTTGGGCCGACCGTATTCGGATGCTGGACTCAGCTCCCAGACTTCAAGCGTAGGAGGAGCAACGGGGACGCCTCTTCTTGCGGCGCGCCATCCGGCTCCGCGGAGACTCATCTCGACGTACTCAATGACGTCCTCATCATGGGAGATACCTTCATCGCCGATCTCGTCGCGGAGTTCGTCTCGAGAAATGAGGTCGGACCGCCAGGCTGTATCCGCCTGCCCCCAGCTTCCGCCGGAAGCTGTTTCGATAGCGACCACCCAGTGATCGTCTTCAGTTCTCAATTCAGCTCGAATCGCTGACGGATCAAACTCAACAGGCAACGCCCCCTCCCCTCATGTTCCGGTTGGCGGCTGCCCGTTTGCGCCCCACGTAGCACCGGCCGACAGGTGTCCTCGATGATTCAAGCTGGGAGGTTCCCACTCTCGTCCTTCAACTCGACAGTGAGTGTGCGGAACTCCTGGGTGCCTACATTCTCCAGAGAGTGCGGCGTGAGCGGTGCGCCCCAGACCACTGCGCCCACGATCGGTGAAGTCTTTGCCGCCCTCGTATCGGCGAGCACCTTTCCATTGGGATCACGGCGGACGAAATCACTGGTCGCAAGGATATAGAGGACCCCTCCCCACCGGTGAGTGTGCACGGGCACCGTGGCACCAGGTGGAACACGTCCATCGAGAACTCTGACGCGATCGTCCTCGTAGAGGACCGTATGGAACTCTGGCGCAGCGATCATGGCGTCGAGGTCATCAGGCCACGGCCACGCGGCGGACGTACCAGCACCGGTCACCGGATGAGGCCTTGTCGGACTGACATCGACGTCGGAGGATACTCCCATAGCCTCATTTGGACCCACTACCCCCGTACATCGCCGGCCAGGCGACGATGCCTCCGTTCCACCCCAGTCACGAGTCCTTCGCATGGGCGTGCCAATCCGTCGTCTGACTGTTCTTGCTCGCGTTTCACAGGGACCTGGTGAAATCCGTGCTCAGGGCAGCCGCTGTGGACGGATTGTGGCCGGAGCCGACTGACGAGGTGCCGTAGTCCCAATAGGTGACTTCGGACACGTTGTGCGAGGAGATCCAGCTGGCCATGAGGTTGATCCACGCTGCGTCATCGCCCCCGCAGCTCGGCTCGTTCGAAGGCGAAGTGGGTTGTCCGCTCGCGCTGCAATTCCCCCAGCCCAATCCCCACTCTGGGAGAACGATGGGCTTGCGATGAGCGGCGGCGAAGGAGGCGAGCCAATCCAGCCCGTACCTTTGAGTCTTCATGTCCCGGAACTCAGCTTGGGAACCCGGGTAGCCCTGCGTCTCGACGTCGTAGACATCGAGACCTACGTAGTCCACGTAGGCGTTGCCGGGGTAATAGTCAGCCAAGTCGCCTACACCCAGGTCCCCTCGGGTCGGGTTCCATTCGAAGGTGAAGTGCTCACCGGGCACCGAGCGCATGCTGGTGACAATGTCGTCGAAGTAGGTGACGAAGGCGCCCGCGCACCCGTTGGCCGCCCAGGGGAACCACCCGCCGTTGAATTCCCACCCGAGCCGGATGATGGAGTTCGCGAAGCCTGCCTTCACGATGTTCTTCCCGACCGTGTCAAAGTAGTGGTCGAACTTGCCTGTGGCTCCCTGCGTCAGCCCATAACAGCTCCCATTTGCGACAGATGGGTTGCTGTTCGGTGAATAGGTGCCGGGCAACATGTCGACGCCCCAGATCATGTTGTAGCCCCTGCCCTGCCACCTGGAGTACGGCGTGCCAGATTGCGTGATCGTGCTCCAGCTGTCGCCGTCGAGAAAATCCATTGCGTAGTGCGGCTGGGTGTCGAGCGTCGCCACGAAATCACCCACCGCGGCAGGATCCCCGGGACCGGCGTAGACGCCGAGCACCGGCGCCAGGCGAGCCGTGCCCGGAATCAGCGTGATCGCGACAGCGACAGCCACCAAAACGAGTAGGGCGGCGACCCTGCGGGCATAGGTCAACGGCCTGAGTTGCGCCCGGGATGCGTGCCGGGCTGATGTCATTCCGTCTTCCTCTCACCGGGGTTCTCGCCGGAGTGTTCACAGGATAAACCGCTTCAACCATTCCGTTGGGTCGGTTGTCTGCCCAAGCCTTCACTGCAAATGTGTTCCGCACGCCGGGAATGGGGCGCACAGAACAGCTGGACGAATCCGTCGAACCACGAGAATCCCGCACGGTAACCGGTATGTTCTCAGGCGGTTGCGGCGTTACCTCCCAATGGCAGCGTTGTTCGTGTATGTGGAGCGGCGATTTCGCGCCTCAACGACATGACACGACTCGTCAGGACGAAGAGCGCGAGCAACAAAATCTGATGAGGTCAACAAGGAAGCACCCGGACCCCACCTCGTGCCCGCTCCCTGCCGCCCCCCAATTCCGGCAACAGGGCTAGGCAAACGTCACCGGACCTACTACCGTGTATCACATGGTACCTGGTGGTGCAGCGAAGCAGCTCAGCCAGATGCGCCGAGGTGCCATCGAATACTGCGTGCTGGCTCTTCTCTCATCCGGTGAGCAATACGGATTCGAGATGGCAAAAGCCCTCGCCGAAGCGGACGGACTCGTCACGAGCGAAGGCACGCTCTATCCGCTTCTCGCCAGACTTCGAGAAGAAGGGCTGGTAAAGACCACCTGGCGGGAGTCGTCGCAAGGGCCCCCGAGGCGCTACTACGAGCTCACGAGCGACGGTCAACTGGCACTTGACGCGTTCGTCGTGCAGTGGACGCGATTTCGTGATTCGGTCGATGGCTTGCTCATGACGGGGAGGACGGAATGACCAACATGGATGTAGACGTCATCGTGGAGGACTACCTACGGCGACTTGATGCCGCGCTGGAGCCACTCGAGCCTCAGCGACGACATGAGCTGGTGGAAGAGGTGGCTGAGCACATCGTTGAGGCACGAGCCGAACTGGACGATCAGAGCCAATCGAGCGTCATGACCCTCTTGGACAACCTTGGCACCCCTGAAGAGATCGCGGCTGCCGCAGGAGCCGGAGTGGTGCCCGGAGGGCCGACTTCACCGGTCGCACGCAAGGGATCGCGCGAGCTCGTCACTATTGCGCTCCTGCTCTTTGGGGGCTTCTTGTTCCTGGTTGGTTGGTTCGTGGGGATCTTCATGCTGTGGACCTCGGATGTGTGGCGAGTCCGAGAAAAGCTCCTCGGCACGTTGTTGATCCCAGGTGGATTGCTCCTTCCCGTTTGGTACGCCTTTGGCCCCGGCAAATCGGTGTTTGGCGCTTCCTGTGTCCAGAACATTCCTGCTGGCCGTACTCCTCTCCCAGGGTGCGCCTCGTCGGTACCGCCTTCTTGGGGTGGCATGGCCCTCCTCGTGATCGCGCTCATAGTTCCGGTGATCGTGGCCGTCCACTTGTACCGCACGTCTCGAGTCGACGAAACCGCAAATCCAGGACTTCAAGATCCGTTGCGATAGCCGACGTTTCCTACCCTGCCAGTCGACTGGACCCTGTCCCGTACGACCGACCTTGGCGTCGCGGCATGCTTGAGCACCGAACTCAGCCGAACTGCTCTCGTGCGCCTGGGGTTACGAGGTAGCGCCAAATCCTGGGGCGAACCGTGGATCGGAGGGTGCGGTGTCCAAGAGGTTGACCGCACGCCTCGTGGCTGGCAGCCTCGGGAGGGTCAGCCCTTGAGCTTGGGGTCCAGACCTATTCGGGCAGGCGCGATCGACCAGGCTCGAGTGTCGCTGGACGAGCGCTTCGGCGGGATGTGCGGCAGGATCGTCACCTGAGGAGATATCAACTCAGCGGAGCAGATCCCAAAGAACGAGGTTTTTGTCTTCAGGCGAGACCATGTACGATTCGCGAGCGCATGGGTCTGCCGGCGGTGCTCTTGGACGTATTGGACAGCGGTGTCGCGATCAATTGCGACGGAGCCGAGACACCACTGCAGGGGAATGTCACGTTGTCGGATGCGCAACGCCTCTACGACTTGGTGCGCGCTCGTCGGCCCGAGGTCACGCTCGAACTTGGAATGGCACACGGCATTTCGACGTTGGCCATCGCTCAGGCACTTGAGGAGAACGGGTGCGGCACTCATCATGCGGTCGACCCGTTCGAGAAGAACTGTTACGAAAGCGTCGGCCTGACCAGCCTCGAGCGCGCCGGTCTGGGTCACCGGGTGGTGTACCACGAGGCCTTCCCGGAGGAGGTCGTTCCGTCGTTGCCGCGCACGTCCTTCGCGTTCATCGACTCGTCGCACGTGTTCGACCTGACGCTCATGGACTTCATCCTGGTCGACAAGCGGTTAGATATTGGCGGCCTCATCGGCTTCCACGATCTCTGGTTGGCAGCCGTCTTGAAGGCGGTCCGCTACATCGTCACGAATCGTGACTACCGCGTCTACGGCGACATTCCACCTCGACCGATGTCCCCGAAGTGGCACGCCGGCAACGCGGTTGTCCGGCGCATCCCGCGTGCGGGGTCGGTCCTCCGACCAGAACTCATGGAGTTGAGCATGGACCTCGACCTGACGAGAACGATGACGTTCGTTGAGAAGCTGGGCGAGGACACCCGAACCTGGGACTTCCACCGCTCCTTCTAGCCACGAGAGCTCATTGCATCGGTTGGGTCCGGGGTGAGTTCGACAACCTTGCGTACGAGGGCACCGATGCAGCCGCACGGCGCCCGCGCTCCATAACGTCCGGAGATGTCGGATAGATTCTCGCTCAGTCGGGATCGTGGGGGCATCTGGCAACGCACAAGCCCCGACGGTTTGAGGAGCGAACGCGGGGAAGGCTGACTTTGGCCGTCGACGGAGGGCACCAGCTGCAAGATTATGGTAAAGACATGGTCGCGAGTCGTGGGGGGCCAATAGCAGCGACGTCGGCCTGTGGTGGTGCGTCACAGGTAGCGTGATGTCAACCACCATCGATCGATACACGGCCGCCGGCGACGAGGCAGGAACGGCACCCGGCGACCGCCCATTTCGTCCCGATGTTCAGGGGTTGCGGGCGGTTGCGATCCTCCTGGTCGTACTCTTTCACGCTGACATACCCGGGATCAGTGGCGGCTACATCGGCGTCGACGTTTTCTTCGTGATCTCCGGCTTTGTCATCACCGGCGTCCTGCTGCGCGAACGCGAGACGAGACAACGTACTTCGCTCCGGAACTTCTATGGACGGCGGGCACGACGCATCATCCCGGCGGCGAGCTTGGTCATCATTGTCACGGTCGTAGCGGCCTTTCATTACCTGGGTTCCCTGACCGGGCACGAGACAGCGGTTGACGGTCAATGGGCAGCGCTGTTCCTCGCGAACTTTCACTTCGCGGCCTCTCAGACCAACTACCTCGCTTCGCTGCGCCCACCTTCGGCCCTGCAGAACTATTGGTCGCTCGCAGTCGAAGAGCAGTTCTACATCGTCTATCCGACAGTCTTCCTGATTACGGCAAGCCTTTTCACAAGGGTTTCGTTACGCGCCCGTCTTGCCATTCTGCTCGTCGCCGTGGTCATCGCCTCCTATGCGTTTTCGATCGTGTTCACCTCGACGAACCCATCGAGCGCGTTCTTCTCGCCCCTGACGCGAGCATGGGAGCTCGCTTTGGGAGGACTCATCGCCGTAGGCGGCACCAGCCTTCGTCGGTTACCCCAATCGTTCGCCGCCATCATCTCGTGGCTAGGACTTGCCGCGATCGTCACCGCGAGCGTCACGTTGACGTCTTCGAGCGTCTACCCCGGAAGCTTGGTGGCGATTCCCGTTCTCGGCGCAGGTCTCATCATCGCGGGGGGCGCTGCCCAACCCGCATGGGGCGCGGAATGCGTCTTGCGACAGAGGCCCTTTCAGCTACTGGGACTCATCTCCTATTCGTTGTACCTGTGGCATTGGCCGATCCTCGTCATTGCCACACAGAACCGCGGATCGACAAGCCTGCCGGTCTGGGACAACGTCTTGCTGCTTCTGGTCGCGACAGTGGCGGCAACGATCACCTATCGACTGCTCGAGAACCCGGTGCGCCACTCCGGGTTTCTGTTACAACGTCGATGGGCCAGCATCATCATGGGTGTCTGTCTGGTTGGCGCCACTCTGGTTGTCACGACATATGAGCAACAGAGACCCGCAATCAGTCTTGGAAGTCTTGGATCGGCCACATCGGGTACCGCCTGCCCGTCAGGAGCGCCACGTATCGTCTCGCATTTGAGATCCACCTATCTCTCGAAGCACCCTCAGGAAGCAGCCCAGCAGGTGCAACCCGTCGTAGTGGTTGGAGATTCAACGTTATGCAGTCTCCTCCCAGGCCTCCAAGCGATAGGTCCGTCCTATGCAATGGAGTTCAGAAGCGGTGCCGTAATTGGGTGTGGGATCGTCAGTGGTGAAATCGCGCCCTATTACTACAGCGCCAACGGTGCAAACGTGAGTGCGCCGACCAAGCTGTGTCAAGGTGAAGCCAATCGTGCCGAGACACAGGCGATCGAGCGTTACCATCCCGGCGTCATCATTTGGGGAAGCACGGACGAACGCAACTCGATCGTGAACGACACGCCAGCCGGGAGCAAGGTCCTTGATTCTGGAACTCCAGGGTGGAAGTCAGTCATGTTGCAGCGAATGGACGATCGCGTGGAGAAATTCCTTGGTACGGGCGCAAGGGTCATCCTGTTGTTGGAACCACCGTCGGTGCATGCCGGCAGCCAGACCCAGCCGGACGCCATCGATATCCAGTATGAGGAAATGAATGCGATGCTCAAGGAGATTGCGGCGCGCCACCCACGGCAAGTCGCAACGGTGGACCTTCAGGCGCGCGTATGCCCTTCCGGTCCGCCCTGCCCGTACGTGGTCGACGGCTTCGGCCACACCATCGCGACGGCCTCTCAGTCGATCCGGCCTGATGATATTCACTATCAACCGGCCTCATCGCTCTGGGTGGCTGAGTGGTTGGTGCCGCGTATCGCAGCGGCGGCCAAGAAACTTTCGTGACGTCCCACGGATCGATCAACCCCCGCTCCTCCGCCGCGTCATGCCATTCCCCTACAGGAAGGTTCTTACAATCGCGAGACATCGAGAATGATGGACGTCGGTCGCGTCGCCGCAAAGTAAGGCGCGTCTCGAGGGTTCTTCCGTGTCACCCACGAGGATGGACCGAGAGCGGGGCGACGTCGGCGTTGCTCTGAGTGTTCATCCGTCCACTGGCCAACAAGACGGCGCCCACGACGACCGCCACGAAGCTGGCGACGCGGGCCACCCCTGCCGGCCCGTTGGGGATCGGTTCGTGGAAGACGACGACCCCACCGACGATGGGGATCAAGTTGTTGACCAAGGTGGAGGATCCGGCCGTTTCGAGGACTCGGCCCCGCTGAAAGGCCAACTGCAGCGTGACGAATCCCAATGCGGTGCACACAGCGAGGATCGGGACGAAGAGAAGTCCCACTCCGTCGACCGCACCCTTGGTGGCCAGGTCTCCCACGCCGAAGAGCAGTCCGGCGGCGCAGCCGAGAAACGCCCCGGGACGAAATCCGCGCGCCAGGAGTACGAGGCCGCCGGCCAGACCGGAACCGACGGCGATGACGATGACCAGCGTCATGCGCTGGGCGGGAGCGGTCGACGACACGTCGGAGGTGAGCGAGAGCCCGAGCAGCACGAGCCCGCCCACGGCGACACCGGTGCCGATCCGCTCTCGGTGTGTGAGCGGTGTGCCGAGCTGGTGGGCCAGAATGGCCAGGATCCCCACCCCTCCCGCCGAGACCGACTGCACCAAGGACAACGGGGCCAGGCTGAGTGCCGCAATGTAGAGCCCCCAACCCACCCAACCTGCGCCGTAGCCGAGCATCCACTGGCGGTTCGTTGCGAGGAGCCGGGCCGAGGCAAGAGGATGCCTCAGTGACAGGGATACCATCGTGTTGGTCGCCCCGTGCTGGACGAAGTACCCCACATTGAGGGCCATCGCGGCCAAGAGCGCCAGCACGAGGCCGGTTGCGAGGGTCACCGCCTCAGTTCCGCTCCGCAGCCACAGGGGACACGCTCAGGTCCGGCGCATGGCGACGAACTTGGCGACCACCAGTTTGCCGATGAAGGTGTAGCCCTTGGTGGTGGCATGGATGTTGCCCTGCGAGCAGAACCACGTGAGAGTGCAGACGCTCGCGACCGGCACCGGGATGGTGCCGTAGGGTCGGACTCGGACTGTTCGGGTGAGTGAGGTGTACGCACCCGTCGCCGCAGTCACGTCCACCAACCTTCCGTTGGCCGATGCGTAGGCCTTGGACAGCGCGGGGTTGATCAGCGACTTGAACGCGACCACTGAGAGCTTGGCCAGTGAGATCCGTGAGGCAGTTGCTGGCTGTGAGGGATAGACGTAGCCACCGAGAATGACATCTGGGTAGGTGAGACCGATCAGTGGAATGTGTGGCCCAGCCGCGGTCCTCAGCGCGGTGGCCAGGCTGGTCACGTTCTTGGAGATCGTGGCCACGGCGGTGGAGACGCAGCTGATTGGGTTGGCCTGCGTCGCGCACGAAGTGACGTCGTTGCCCCCGATTGACACCGTGATGAGGCCGATGTGCCCGCGGTGAGCAATGAGGAACGCCTCGGCCGCCGTCGCTTGCGTTGTCGTGGGGTACGAGACTGCGCCGGCAGTGTGTGGCAGCACATCCGGGCACCCGACGCTCGAGATCAAGGATGTGGTCGTCGCCCCGCCGCATCCGAAATTGACCAATGTGAGACGTGTCTGCTTCGCCACAACGGACGTGTAGCCGGGTGTGGCACCGAGGCCCGGTTGGTAACCAACCGAGTACGAGTCCCCGAGCGAGACGTAGTAGGACGACGTCTTTGTTGCAGCTTGGGCCGCGCCGAGCGGGCCGAGTATTCCCGCCACGACGCAACCGATCACCAAGAGCGCGCTGCTTGGTTTCGACCAGCATCGGTGGTGGCGCACCTTCACTCCCTCACAGTTGCCTGACGCCACATCCTCTCATGACCATCAGGCCTTGAGCATCTTCTCATCGCAATCAGGTCGTTCCTCGTCATCACTGAGTGCGAACGGACCCATGGCTCTACCGAAGGGAAAGGTCCTGCGCCCAGCAAGCGACGTCGACCCGGCCAGGGCGCTTGTGGCGCCGAACTCGACCTCCGACCCGACGTCCGCGGAGCTCACTCTCGGCGTGCTTCGGCACCGGACACCGACAGCACTGCTGTGGTAGACGAGGTAGATGAATCTGAGAGTCATTGGCGCTGGACTCGGCCGGACGGGTACCCATTCGCTCAAGGTGGCGTTCGAGCAGTTGCTCGGCGGACCCTGCTACCACATGTTGGAGGTTCTGGGCCGGCCGGACCAGAGGGATACGTGGGCCGCCGCCAACCGTGGCGAGAAGGTCGACTGGGCGACCTTCCTTGCCCCTTACCGCGCCACCGTCGACTGGCCGGCGGCGGCGTTCTGGAGGGAGCTGAGCCTCGCGTCGCCGGACGCCGTCGTTGTGCTGTCAGTACGCGAGAGCGGGGCGTGGTGGAAGAGTGCCTCGGAGACAATCTTTGCCGTCCTGGCGCGGGGAGCCCCGCCGGACGATGAGGGGGCCAGAGAAGAACTCGCCATGATCGGCGCTGTGATCGAAAAGCGGTTCACTCCCGACTGGCGGGACCGTGAGAGTGCCATTGCCGCCTACGAGGCACACAACGCCCGAGTTCGTGCTGAGGTGCCCGAAGGGCGGCTGGTTGAATGGCGGCCGGGCGACGGGTGGACGCCTCTCTGTGCCGCTCTCGGCATGGAGGAGCCATCGGAGCCGTTCCCGCACCTGAACACCAGTTCGGAGTTCCGGGCCATGACCGGACTCGATGTGGGCGGGTCGTAGGCCTTAGCCTGCAGGCTCCACTGCGGAGCACAGTGTCGCTCTGCGCCATCGGGTCCTTGGTCAGGGGCGGATCTCTAATCCGTCGAAGGTCCCCGCGTTTCGCCAGTCAGCCAGGAGCTCGAAGAAGGCCATCGGTCCACTCCCGTACGAGCTGCCAAGGAACCCTCCGACTCCGGGCTGGCCCTCGTTGTTGTAGTAGCCAGGTGTGCACTGCTCCTGGAAGGCGCGGATGTCCCGTGCGGACTCGCCGAGTGTGACGAGCCAGCGCTCCTCGCCCTCGGCTGTCGCCTCGACGGTCGAGTGGTCGTGATCGATGACGTGGCGCACAATGTGACACACGTGCCCGCTTGCCTCTTCGAGAAGATGGGGGTAGTTGACCGTGAAGCCACCCTGCGTGTGGCCGAGGATGAACATGTTGGGGAAGCCGTGCACATGCATCCCGTGCAGAGACCGCATTCCGCCGCGCCAGTACTCGGCAAGGCCGATCCCGCGTGAGCCGACCACGTCGTAGCCAGCTCGCCGCGTGTAGTCGGTGCCCACCTCGAACCCGGTCGCGTAAATCAGGCAGTCCAGTCTGTACTCGCGCTCACCGACGATCACGCCGTCAGACGCAATCGCGCTCACGCCGCGCCCGTCCGTGTTCACCAGGGACACGTTGGGACGGTTGAACGCCTGGAGATACTCGTCGTGGAAGCAGGGCCGTTTGCAGAACTGCCGATACCAGGGCTTCAAGGCTTCCGCTGTCGTCTGATCCGCAACGATGGTGTCCACCCGCGATCTGATCTGCTCCATCTTCTCGAAGTCAGCCTCCTCCAGGACGCTGGCCAGGCTTCGGTCGGACGCGGACGATCCTTCACGGAGTCTCGTGACCAGCTTCCCGATGATGTCGGTCCAACCATCCATGACGAGATCTTCTTCGGCGAAGCCCCCTGAAGTGAGGAGCGTGAAGTTCTCCATCCTCTTCCTTTGCCATCCTGCCTCGAGTGACGCCACCCACGATGCATCTGTGGGCCGGTTGGCCCGCACGTCGATGGAGGAAGGAGTTCGCTGGAAGACGAACAGCTCGGCGGCCGAGGCGGCCACATGAGGCACAACCTGGACAGCGGTAGCGCCGGTGCCGATGACTCCCACGCGTTTGTCGGCGAGCCGGTGCAGGTTTCCGCTCGAGTCCCCTCCGGTGTAGGCGTAGTCCCAGCGGCTTGTGTGAAATGCATGTCCCCGAAAGGACTCGATCCCGGGGATTCCGGGCAGTTTGGGCCGGTGGAGTGGGCCGTTCCCCATGACCACGAAACGAGCGGCGATTCGATCACCGCGATCGGAGTGGATGGTCCAACGATTCCGCAGAAAGTCCCATTCGATGTTCGTGACCTCGGTCGACAGGCAGGATCGTCGGTAGAGATCGAAGTGCCGCGCGATTCGGCGGCAGTGCTCGAGGATCTCCGGCGCCCGGACGTACTTCTCCGTGGGAATGTACGACGTCTCCTCGAGCAACGGCAGGTAGACATAGGACTCGACGTCGCACTGCGCCCCGGGATACCGGTTCCAGTACCAGGTCCCACCGAAGTCGCCCCCCTTTTCGATGATGCGGAAATCGTCGATCCCCTCCCGCGCCAGCCGAGCAGCCGTGATGAGGCCGGCGAAGCCGCCGCCGATGATGGCGACGGTGACATCGTCGACGAGTGGCGCACGATCGACATGTTCCGAATAGGGGTCACTGAGGTACTCCGCGAACGGCCCGGCGAGCTCGAGGTACTGGGCGTTCCCGTCGGCCCGGATCCGCTTGTCACGCTCCAGTCGGTACTTTTCACGTAGAGCGTCGGGATCGAAGGCCGGGATCGAGGGTTGGCTGCTCGGCTGCGTGTCACCTGTGGTGCTCACGGCCGGAAGCTCCGACGGCTTGTGTGTATCTGCATCACTCTCTCTTCTGCCTCGGTGCTGCAGCGTATCGCTGTCGTCGGGATGCGGGCGCCGTGGTTTTCTTCTACCGTGGCCCCTCATGACGAACACCTCCAGCTGGGCCGACACGGGCTTCTACGACGGCAACTCGGTTCCCCAGCGCACTGGTGCAGAGGGAGCGATCCCGGCGTTCGTGAACGCGGCGGACGCCTTCATCGCAGAGGGCGCGGTGGCTTCGCCCGTCGTGATCGCCAACTTCGGATGTACGGGTGGAACGAATGGCCTGGAGCCCATCACCGCTGCCATCGAGCGCATCCGCGCCACCGGGTGTGGGTACCCGGTCGTCGTCGCCCAGGTGGACCTTCCCGGCAACGATTTCTCCGCGCTCTTCGACACGGTCGACAACCACCCTCGCAGCTACAGCCGTCTTGGTGAGGTGTACACGGCTGCCGTCGGGAAGTCCCTGTTCCAGCGGGCCCTGCCGCCCGAGTCCCTGGCCCTCGGCTGGTGCACCCACTCCATGCACTGGGTGAGTCAGGCGCCCGAGGACACCACCGTCGAGGGGCACGTGTCGGTCTGCATGGCCTCGCGGGCGGCCCAGGCACCCTGGGCGGACGTTGCCGCCCGGGATTGGCGGGACTTCCTCACCAACCGAGCCGCTGAGCTTCGAAGGGGTGGGAGGGTGCTCCTCGAGTTCTGCATCCAGGACGCCGCAGGCCATTTCGGCGCCGAGCCCATGTACCGTGTGGCGGACCGGGCATTCGACGCCATGGTCGAGCGGAGTCTCATGACCGCCGAGCAGGCCGCCACCACGGTGGTGCCGATCTACTGTCGCACCGAGGAGGAGGTGCGCGCGCCGTTCGCCTCCGGGCCACTGGCCGATTTGCTGAGTCTGGAGGCAATCAACGTGCGTGATCTCCACGACCCGTTCTTCTCGGACTATCGACGTTCCGGCGATGCGGCGACGTTTGCCCGCAACTGGGCTTCGACATTGCGCGGGTTCACCGAGGAGGTCTTCTTTGGTGCCGACACGCAGGTGGCCGACGCCTACTACGCGATCGTTGCAGCGCTGGTGGAGGAGGACCCGACGGCAGCCACCAACGACTGGCACATCGCGGACGTCGTTTTCAGCCGCCGGTGACTGGCGCGACCAGGTCGGCGAGGTCGTCCGGCACCAACAGCCCCCAACCGGAGGCCGTGTCGTAGCCGGCCTTGGCGCGGCAACAGGCGCTGCTGAAGGTCGTGTTGGCCCCTGCTGTGATGTCCACGACCGCCTCGTCGTGGGCCCCGGAGCGCCACAGTCGCTCGGCCAGGTTGCCCCACCTGGCACTCCCTCCCTTGGTTTGATAGTGCTGGGCGAGGAGCGCCCCTGTCGCCCCGAGCACCGCAGTTCCGAGGCTCGTGCCGCCGACCGGTTGCCATTGGCACGCGTCGTCGGTCGTGCACACGGGGATGTTCCCGGCGACTCCCGGCTCGGCAAACGCCGAGAGGTCGGGCAACTGCCGCATGGTGTGGTGTTGCCACGGAGGCGCCATCACCTTGGAGCTGACCCCGCCACCACCGCCCGCGATCTCGCTGGTGTTCCACACAGACAAGCCTGTCGCCGCCGAGGGAGACCCGCTGTAGGAGGCGCCACCGATAGCGGTGACGAACTGCGAGGAGGCGGGGTAGGTCACGGCCGGGTTGTCCGTGGTCGGATAGCACCCGCTTGAACCGGTGTCGCCGGCCGCCGCGACCGAGGTCGTGCCGCTGGCCGCAAAGGCAGACAGGAGCCATTCGGCCAGAGACAACTCGGCGGGTTGGAGTTGCGTTTCGCAGTACGTGAAGGTGAGGTCGAGAACATTGGGCGCCGCCCCGTCGCCCAACATATTCATGAGCGGGAACACGAGCGACGTCGAGGGGTCGAAGCGGATGATGTGGAGACGAGTGTCGGGGGCGAGGAGCGTGAGCGCGAGCGAGTCGAGAGCGACCTCGGGGCCTCCGACGGTGGCGGGTGTGTCGGGGACCGTGGTCTGGCTGACGCGGCCGGCGTCGAGGTGCGCGCCGGCGCAGCGGTTGTAGTTCTCGAACACCGCCGGCTCGAAGGTATGGACGGCCACCACGTCGATGTCGGCGCCGTGGCCTGTCGCGCCCAGCGCGAGGATCTGGCTGAGACCGAAGAGACCGGCCAGAGAGGCCTGGGTGGGAATGGACGTCGGGCAGGAAGGGCTGGCTGTTCCCGGTGTGGTGGCGGTCGTCGTGGGTTGGCTCGCGACGAGTCCCACCACGCCGGTCACCCCGACGAGTCCACCGGGGATCCGTGGGTTCGAGTCTGGTTCGATCGTCCCGTCGTCGTCGACGAGTGTGGTCCCGAAGTACTGGCCGACCTGCGCCGCGGTCACCGTGCCCCACAGGGCTCCGTGCGTCGGGTCGGCCTGCAGGTGCATCCCGTCGGCAGCCAGCGTCTTTTCGTCGGCCGTGATCGTTTCCGACCTGGCGCCGAAGGTGCCGGCGACCTGTGCCGTCGTGAGGAAGCGGTCGAACTGCGAGGACGACGGGTCCGCCACATCGTCTGCCCGCGCGGCCAGCCCTTTCGCGTCGGTCTGCAGCGGTAAGGCCACGAGGACCTGGGTCTGCGCCGGCGCCGCGTCGGGGGGAGCACTCGACGAGCATCCCGCCAGGCCTGCCGTCGCCAGTCCTGTGGCGGCGATGCACGTGAGGGCGCGCCGAAGCCTCGCCCAGGTACGCCAGGGGCGGCACATCGTCGGGGAACGAGGGAGAGGCATCGCCTGACCCGCCAGGAGCTGACTATTGGGGCTGGGTGTCGTAGAGGTCGAATACCAGGCTCACCGCGCCGAAGGAGCCGTCGGGGTTTGTCGGTACGCTTGTGGGCGCATTGCTGTCGGTCGCGGTCGTACCGACGGCGTAGCTGCCACCGCCGCCCCCCGACCCGGCTGAGTCGCTAGTCCCCGAGCAGGTGTCCCCGGTGCCGCCTCCGCCGTAGCCGCCTCCTCCGGATCCCGACGAGTTGTCGCCCTTGCTCGCTCCCGACCCGGCCGTGTAATTGCCGAGGTTCGAGTCAGCGGCACTGGCCGAGATCCAGCCTGCGGTGTAGGTCGAGGCACCGTAGGGGCTGCCGTTCCCGGTGCCTCCGACGCCCGGCTTGCCGGACCCGCCCCCGCCCGCGCCGGCGCTTGCGTCCCCGGTCGTCGAATGGTTCGAGTTGCCCCCGGCGCCCGCGTGCTGCCCGTTGCCGTTGCCGCCACCGGCCGACACCGGGGACGATCCCGTTGCGATGGCCACACCGCCGGCGCCGCCGCCATGTCCGTCGGTGGAGGGCACGTCGCACTGGCTGGAACCACCCCCCCCGCCGCCGGCGATGGCGAGAGTGTCACTGCCGAAACTGAACGACGAGGAGGAGATCTGGACCGTGGTGACCAGTGTCGACGAAGCGCCGCCGCCACCGTGGCAACTGACGCCGCTGGAGGAGTAGGTGGCGCCCTCGACAGCCACGTAGAGGTAGAGCTTCTGGACTTGGGAGAGTGCGCCCTCGGTGGTGATCGTCTGGGCGTAACCCGCCGTGCCGCCGGCGCCGCCGCTGTTGACGCACCCGCTGTTGGTGCTGCCCGCACCCTTCCCGCCCCACGCCTCGACCCAGATCTGGGAGCTGGCGCTCATGGCTCCCGAGTCGTTCGTCGAGAGCCAGGAGTTGATCTGCGCAATGAGACTCGACGGGTTGGGCTGCCCACTGCCCTCCCAGGTGCAGGTGATCGTTGGGTGACCGTTGATTTCGGCCGGTGCCGAACACACACTGGGCAGCCCAGTCGTGGTGGCCGCCTTCGCCTTGGCCGGTTGCGTCGGCTTAGTCGTGGCGGTCGTCGTCGGAGTCGAGCTACACGCGGTAAGGAGCACGGCAGACACCACCACGCTTGAGGCAATGACCAATCGGATCCGCATGCGGAGAATCCTTGCAGATGGTGCCGGCTCGATCGCGGCAGCGGCGACACCGGATGTGGTCGTCGACGCCCAAAGTGAAGGCGCACGCGGGGAAGTGCATGGCCGCGCGGAGCGCGCGTCCCCTCTCTACCCTTGATCCCCTCGCCGGTAGCCGGAGCCATGGTCATGACCATGACCGTGGCCTTGGAAGAGCGGTTCCGGGAGCGACGGCGTCAGCGCGGTGATCGGGGTCGTCGTCACGGTTGTCCCGGTTGCTTGCAGGACGCTGGCGACGTCCTGATACTGGCCCGATGTGATGCCGCCCCCGTCGAGCAGCACCTGGGCGAGCGCGAGCGCCTGCCGCGCCGACGACTGGCGCTCGACACCGGGCGGCTGGGTGGCCGTGGCGTCGAGCGCATCGGCCATCGCTCTGTCGCCCGGGAACCCGCCGCCCGCGAGGGTCGTGGCGAGGGACGTGATCGCGGCGGCCTCTCCGTCCGCTTGGTGCGGCCGAGTCAGCGCGACGTCGCGCGGCGACGCCGTGGAAGCCGGCCCGGTCGGCTGAGTGCCGGTCGCGAGCAGCAGGACGAGCGCCACCCCGATCGTCGCCAGGGCCATGCCGGCAAGGATGATCCGGTGCCGCCATCGGCGGGGGCGGTCGGCCCGAGGCCCCTCCGCGGCAGGTAGGTCGCGGACTGCTGTGCTCGGCACCAGCGGGCGAGTGACGGGCGCGCCAGCGGCGGTCACCGCCGTCGGTCGTGACTGCGCCCTTCGGGTGACCGGGTCCGACCCGTGCCTCAACGTGTGCAGCATCTCGTCCGCGCAGGAGAACCGGTCTTGGGGATCGGCTGCCAGCGCACGGCACGCGATGGCACGAAGTGACGGAGGGATGCCCTCGGTCGGGACCGATCCATGACCGAAGCGCTCTCCGGTGAGCGTCTCGACCATCACCGCACCGACTGAGTACAGATCGGTCTGCACCGTGGCCGGACGGCCCGACCGGCGCTCGGGCGCCAGATAGCCGGGTGTGCCCAGCACGAAGCCCGCGGTCGTTCCGTCGTCGGTCAACCGGTCAGCGTCCGTCCGGGCCTTGATGCTCTTCGCGATGCCAAAGTCGGTGATCTTCGTGTGCCCGTCCGCTTGGAGCAGGATGTTGCTGGGCTTGACGTCGCGGTGCAGCACCCCGAAGGTGTGAGCTGCCGCCAGGGCAGCGAGGGTCTCGGCTGCGACGAGCTGCACCCGGTGCTCGGCCAACGGTCCCCGGGCGATCTCGTCGCGCAGCGTGGTCCCGGGCAGCCGCTCCATGACTAAGAAGGACGACCAGTGGTCCTCTCCGTAGTCCAGGACGGAGACGATGTTGGGATGGATGAGGCGGGCGGCGATGTTCGCCTCTTGCTGGAACCGGTCCCGCATGCCGGGGAGCACCTGCGTCTCCGGCCGCAGGATCTTCACCGCCACCGGGCGTTCGAGTCGCTCGTCGAAGGCGTCGAAGACGCGTGCCATACCGCCCTCGCCGAGCAGGCCGATGAGGCGGTAGCGGCCGCCGGCCAATCGCGGAGCCGTGCGTGTCTCCACCCAGGGTTGTCTACCCGATCCGAAGGTTTCGTAGTCGTGGCGCCGGCCGCGGCGACCGGCGCCGAGCGGGCCGTGGTGGCCGGGCGCCCGCCGGAGCCGCCACGGGAGTTGTGGCGCGGGTGGTTCAGCCGGCCAGGGCCGCCATCTCACCCATGAGGGCCAGGGCGTCGACCGGTACCCCACCCCCGAATTCGCGGTAGAGGGCATGGATGTTGGCCACGACGCGCTCGGCCTCGCTCCAGCCCGAGTATGGGCCGAGGTCGATGTCGCGAGCAGCGCTCATGGGTGTCATCCCTCCGTCGAAACGGACCCGGGCTTCGCGGGTGAGGAACTCGAAGTATTCCTTCAGTTCCACCAACGCCTCGGGCGTCGCCACGGGGCCGTGCCCGGGGACGACCACTGTCGGGTGCAGCCCGAGGATGCGGTCACACGCCGCGATCCAGTTGGTCACCGGTCCGGACCACACGATGGGGTGGCCACCGTGGAAGAGGATGTCCCCGGTGAAGACGACACCGTCGTCTGGTAGATGGACGACGGCGTCCCCGCCGGTGTGGGCCGGGCCGACCTCGAGCAGCGCGACCGGGCGCTCGCCGATCTGCAGGTCCAGCCGGCCTTCGAACGTCCGGGTCGGCAGGGTGAGGGGCACGTCCTCGAAACGGAACGGCGAGAAGATCCGTGCCAGGAACTCGCCGGCTTCGCCGAGGGAGGTCGCTGACTGCATCATGGCGGCCATCGTGGCCGGCGGCAGTTGGAGCATCTCCTCGGCGCACCTGGCCGAGGAGATGATCTCGGATCCCGAGAGCAGCGCATTGCCGTAACAGTGGTCGCCGTTGGCATGTGTGTTGACCACGGTGACGATGCGATCGGCCGCCGAAGTGGCCCCGCGCATCTCCTCCAGCATCTCGGCGGTGAGACGCAGGTCGAACAGCGTGTCGACGAGCACCGACGTTCCGTTTCCGGTCACCAGTCCCGCGTTGGACCAGCCCCAGCCGCCGTCTGGCTGCAAGTAGGCCCAGACCCCGTCCGCCACTTCGTGCAGCCCCTTCGAGTAGCGCATTGCTCAGCGCGTCGCGCCTTCGCCGGTCGAGCCGTGGCGATCACCGTCAGTGCGTGGAGGCGGACGCCGGACCCTGGGCACGGTGCCAGATCCTACGCCGCACCTCTCGCTGGGCTCGACCGCGGGGATGCGGATGCGCCTCGAGAGTCCGATGCTGACGGGCCGCGCGGAGCGACCGGTCACGCGCGCCTGCGGCGCCGTCCGGGCCCTGCTTGCCCCCGGCTCTGGCGGCCCTTCGGGCATGCACGGCATTGTGAAGACTTGATGAACTCGGCCTCTCAGCTGCGCATTTATCGCGGACCCTGTGATTATGTACGTGTCGAGTCTCATTGGCCACGGGCACGCACAGCGCGACTGCTCGGCGAGATCGCAGAGGGAGACGTCACATGCAAGAGCGCAGCCCGGCGGAGGTCGTCCGCCTCGTGAAGGATGAAGGGATCGAGGTCGTCGACCTCAGGTTCTGCGACCTTCCCGGCCTGATGCAGCACTTCTCGGTCCCGGCGCACGGGCTGACGGAGGATGGGTTCAGCGAGGGCTACGGATTCGACGGCTCGTCCATCCGCGGCTTCCAGCAGATCCATGAGTCCGACATGATCCTGCTGCCGGATCCGTCGACCGCGGTCATCGATCCCTTCCGTCAGCACAAGACGCTCAACTTGAACTGCTTCGTCCACGACCCGTTGACGCTGGAGCCCTACAGCCGCGACCCGCGCTACGTCGCCAAGAAGGCGGAGGCGTACGTGAAGACGACGGGAGTGGCCGACACGTCCTACTTCGGGCCCGAGGCAGAGTTCTTCATCTTCGACGACGTCCGCTTCTCCCAGGACCAGCACTCCGCCTTCTACCAGGTCGACTCGGTCGAGGGCATCTGGAACTCCGGGCGCGACGAAGGCCCGAACCTCGGCTACAAGCCGCGCTACAAGGAGGGCTACTTTCCCGTCCCGCCGATGGACCACTTCCAGGACCTGCGCTCGGAGATGATCCTCACGATGGAGAGGCTCGGGATCGAGATCGAGGTGCAGCACCACGAGGTGGGCACGGCCGGCCAGGCCGAGATCGACATGCGCTTCGACACGCTGCTGCGCATGGCCGACAAGCTGATGCTCTACAAGTACGTCGTCAAGAGCGTCGCCACCGCGGCCGGGTTGACGGCAACCTTCATGCCGAAGCCGCTGTTCGACGACAACGGGTCGGGTATGCACGTCCACTCGTCGCTGTGGAACGGCAGCGAGCCGCTCTTCCACCAGGAGGGAACCTACGCCGCGCTGTCGGACCTCGGGCGCTGGTACATCGGCGGCATCATCAAGCACGCCCGGTCGGTGCTGGCGTTCGCTGCGCCGACGACGAACTCCTACAAGCGGCTCGTCCCCGGCTTCGAGGCGCCGGTTAACCTGGTCTACTCGCAGCGGAACCGCTCGGCGGCGTGCCGCATCCCCGTCTACTCGCCGAGCCCCAAGGCGAAGCGGGTCGAGTTCCGCTGCCCTGACCCGAGCTGCAACCCGTACCTCGCCTTCTCGGCCATCCTCATGGCCGGGCTCGACGGCGTGGCGAACCAGATCGAGCCGCCGCCGCCGGTGGACGAGGACCTCTTCGACATGCCCGCCGACGAGCTGGCCAAGATCGGCCAGGTCCCGTCCTCGCTCGAGGAGGCGATGGACGCGCTCGAGGCCGACCAGGACTACCTGAAGGTGGGCGGGGTCTTCACCGACGACCTGATCGAGACATGGGTCGACTACAAGCGCTCCAACGAGGTCGACGCGGTGCGGCTGCGGCCACACCCGTGGGAGTTCATGCTCTACTACGACATCTGAGCCACCGGCCGTGGCACCCCGTCTCTCGGGTGGACCGAATGAGGCAGAGGCGCTGCAGCAGAGCCGCCTCCGGGTCCTCTAGAGGGCTTGGGCGACCTTCTCGAGAACCAGTGGGTCGAAGTCACCACTCGGGCCAACGGGTATCCACGAAGACAAGGCACTGTGCCAGAACGGGTGGTACAGCACGATGCCGTTCCGGTTGAGAATTGCGGAGAGGTAGCTGAAGGACGATCTGCTCATGACGAGTATGTCGGCGGTGGCCAACTTGCGGATGCAATCGATGGGCCTGTCGTTGATGCAGTGCGTGAGGTGCGGCAGCTCGCTGAACTCGTCGAGCAGGCTCATTTCGGGGCGGAGGACGACGGGCGCAGTGATACGACCCTTGATGTTGTCGTGTTCCGGTGTCACGACGAACTCCCTGGTGGGAACTTCCGTGTGCAGCTCCATCCGGTAATCGATCTCGAGGGCTCCGAGCACCCCCGCCACGCGTTGCGCGACGTTGACGTAATAGGCGGCCGGGAGCATCCGGTGCGATTCGAGAACGAACAAGTCGCCCTGTCGGACATGGATGGCGACTCGTAGCGGGCGACCTTGACAAGGATCGGCCGCGAAAGGGGAGATCTCCTTGCAGACGTCGTAACAGTCGGGGAAGCGGTCAGCGATTCCGTACGGCAGCATCAGCTTCACGAGACACATTCCTCCGTCTGTGTTTCTCTCGGAGGCGGTTGCCAGATCGTCGAGTATCTCCACCGTGAGGTTCTCCACCTCTACCGTGCGGAATTCGTCCGTTGGCACGACGTCGGACCCGATCCAAAAGAGCTTGTTGAACTCGTGGTGAAACTCGGGATCGTTCCTGTTCCGTTCCCACGCAGTCAGGCCTTGGTAGCTGACATGGGACAGCGGCGTGTGAAGGTAGGAGGCGCCAAGAAGGCGCGCGACGGCATACGCTCCGTAAATTCGTTGCAGCTGGGCGCCCGCTCCATCCGTCATGACGTCGTTGTGGTACGTCAGGACGAGGTTCTTGTGAATGCCCAGTGGGTGGTCCGTGGAAGGCCGGGAGTGTGCCGAAAGCCCTCGGTCAATCATCCCGGCTGAAAAGGAGCGAGGCGTCGTACGACGACGGGCAGGACGGCTCAGTAGACCCAGACGGTCGTCCCGATCGGGTCGATGTTGTTGGCCCACACCCATTCGATGGCCTCGTTGCTGATCCGCGCGCAGCCGTGGGACACCGGGTAGGGAGGTACCGACGAGTCGCCGTGGATGGCATAGCCCTCGTAGAAGAACCTCGGCATGAACAGCGTGCCGAGCGAGTCGGTCACCGTCCCGTCGACCACCCGGAAGGTTTGGAACACGCCCGTCGGGGTGGTGGCCACGTCGGTGGCGCCGTCCTGGGTGTAGGTGTAGCCGCCACCGGTCGACGTGTTGAGCGTCCACACGAGGTGCCCGTTGTTCACCACCATCAGCAGGTCATCCGCGAGGTCGATCTCGATCACGTAGCCCGACGTGCTCTGCGGATGCGGGACGACCCCCGCCTCGAGTGCCGCCCACGTGGACGGCCCGACCACCCCGTCGCGCGGGAGGCCCGCCGCCTTCTGGAGCGCCCACACGGCCTGCTCGGTGCTGTCGTCGAAGGAGCCGCTCGTGGTGTCGACCCAGTAGCCGAGTGCGAGCAGTTGGGTCTGCAGCGACGCGACCGCGGCACCGCTGGCCCCCGGACCGACGGTGGGCGGCACCGGCGGGGGAGACGTCGGCAGGAGCCAGTACCCGCCCCCGTCGGGCGTGGCGGCAATGGCCCGAATGGGGTTGGGGTTGGACTGTCCGCCCATGGAGCCGAAGAACGGGGTGCCGAAGTTGAACACCCCGCCGTCGCGTGCGGCCAGCCAGTAGCCGCTCGCCGTGCCGGCCATGCCGACGATGGGGGCGTTGAGCGGGGTGCCGCCCATCGATCCGAGGAACGGAGCCGTTCCGTAGTTGAAGATGCCGCCGTCGGAGGCGACGAGCCAGTAGCCGCTTCCGCCCGGCGCGGCGGCCATGCCGACGACGGGCTGGTTGAGGTGGATCGACCCGGTGGAGCCGTAGAACTGGGCGTCGCCGTAGCTGAAGATGCCACCGTCGGAGGCGACGAGCCAGTAGCCGCCTCCGTCGGCCGTGGCGGCCATGCCCACGATGGGCTGGTTGAGGTGCGAGCCGCCCGTCGACCCGAAGAAGTCGGCGTCGCCGTAGCTGAAGATGCCGCCGTCGGAGGCCACCAGCCAGTAGCCGCCGCCGTCGTGGGTGGCGGCCATGCCGACGATCGGCTTGTTGAGCGGGATGGCGCCCGCCGAGCCGAAGAAGCCGGCGTCGCCGTAGTTGAAGATGCCGCCGTCGGAGGAGACGATCCAGTAGCCGTTGCCGGTCGGCGTCGACGCCATGCCGACGGCGGGGGCGTTCAGTTGCAGTCCCCCGGCGGGCCCGAAGAAGCCGGCGTTGCCGAAGTTCACCGGCTGGGCCGGGTTGTCGGGGTAGGCGGCCGATGCGGTGCCGGGCGTCACGGCGAGGAGCGCCGGGACCAGTGCCAGGCAGCCGATCAGCGCGGCGAAGAACGGACGCCGGCGCGTGCGCCGGGGGTTGTCGCCCTGGACGGCGGGTCGTGGGGACGCGGGGAGATTGGCCGGCATCCGGGGCTCCTTAAGGTCGATGGCGGGCGTGTGCCAACACGTCCGGGTTCACCACGTTGACCGGGGTGCCGTCCGCATGGGCGTTGATCTGGTCGAAGATGTCGCTGAACTGTACATCCCACTCTGGCGGGTCACTGGGTCGAGGTGCGGCGTCGCGACCGCGTTCTCCATGGTCATGGGGCCGCGGGCGGTGGCGATTCCCCTGGTCGCAGGCACGAGCCGAGGGTGGACGAAACCACGTCACGGACGAGGAGGGATGGACCCTGCGCCGTGGCTGGCGACGCCGACCCCGTCATCTCTCTCAGCCCGGTCGCTCCCAGCGGACGACGTCCTCGAGCTGCCCGCTCTCGACGTCGTAGACGAAGCCCGCGATCACCCGCAGCCGGGACAGGTACGGCGTGCCCGCCAGGAGGTCGACGTCTTCGCGCAGGGCGGCCGCATGGTCGTCGATGGGGAGGAAGCCCAGGTCGGCTCCCGGTCAGTGCCGCGCAGCTCGGCGTCGCTCACGCCGGCCAGCCCGCACCCCGTGTGCTGCATGACCACCGCGGTGTCCACGCCGAGGACGCCGCTCGAGAGCGCCAGGCTGCGCAGCACGTCGTCGGTGACCCGGCCGCCCGCGTTGCGGATCACGTGCGCCTCCCCGAGATGCAGCCCCAGGACGGCGAACACGTCGATGCGGGCGTCCATGCAGGTGACGACGGCCAAATGGCGCCCCGGGCGCGGTCGGCCACGTTGGCCCGCGCGGCTGCGTAGCCCTGGTTGGCGGCGAGGAGGTCGGAGATCTGGGTCATGTCGTTGGTCAGCCGCCCGCAACGTAACAGCATCGGCGCGCCACAGCGGCTGTCAGGCGCTGGGCGAAAGCCCTCCCCGCGGTGTTGATCGAGCGCCGGGACCGCGTCGGACGGCTCCGG
Organism: uncultured Acidimicrobiaceae bacterium; assembly: GCA_963787525.1. Classification (GTDB taxonomy): domain Bacteria; phylum Actinomycetota; class Acidimicrobiia; order Acidimicrobiales; family RAAP-2; genus Bog-473. Next base: position 88,200 of record CAWBDK010000004.1, read on the forward strand.
CAGCGGGAGCCGGATGGGGAAGGTGGGGAACGGCGCCCTGGCCAGCATGCCCGCGCGGTCGAGGACCGGGGCCACCGGCACGCCGGCGGCGGCGAGGGCGGCGACCAGCTCGTCGCGGTCTCGGGTCGCCACGGCGGCACCGATTGCCCGCTGCAGCTCGCCACCCCGCCGGCAGCGCTCGGCGAAACCGAGGCGCGCCAGCTCGCTGCTCAGGCCGAGCGCGTCGCACAGGACTGACCAGAAGTGCTGCTCGTTGACGACGCCCAGCGCGACCTGCCCGCCGTCGGCCGTGGCGAAGAGGCCGTAGCCGGGCACCGGCTCCGACTGGGCCGGGGTCATGGCCCGACGACCCTGCACCGGCGGATCCCGTCCACGTCGCCATCACGTCGGTCATGGAGACGTCGAGGTACGTCCCCTCTCCGTTCGTGCCGCGCCCGATGACGGCGGCACAGATCCCGAAGGCGGCGGTCAGCCCCGCCGCCAGGTCGGCCGTCGGCAGGGGCGGGGATGTGGGCGGTGCCGCCCTCGGGGGTCAGCGCCCCCGCCCACGCCTGGTAGTTCACGTCGTGGCCCGGGAGCGCCGCCCGCTCGTCCTGCTGTCCGTAGCCCGAGATGGAGCAGTAGACGATGCCCGGGTTGATCGCCCGCACCGTTCCCTCGTCCAGCCCGAGCCGGGCCATCACGCCGGGCCGGAAGCCCTCCACCAGCACGTCGGCCTGCGCGGCCAAGGCCAGCGCCTGCTCGCTGCCCGGCTCCGTCCTTCAGGTCGAGCTCGACGCTGCGCTTGCCGGCGTTGATGGCCTCGAAGAGACCGCGGTAGTGGCGCATCGGGTCGCCGCCCGGCGGCTCGACCTTCGAGCACGTCGGCGCCGAGCGCGACCAGCAGCGACGTCGCGTAGGGGCCGGGGCGCCAGATGCTCAGGTCGAGGACCCGCAAGCCGGAGAGGAGGCCGTCGCCGCTGCCATGGGCCGCAGAGTCTTGCATTCCGGGCTGCGGCTACCCTCACGGGGTGCTGGGCTTCTTCTCGTTCACCGAGGTCACCGATCCGTCCGCCCACGAGGCCTACAACGCCTGGCACCAGCTCGACCACCTGCCCGAGCAGTTCACCATCGACGGGCATCACGTTCGGCCAGCGCTGGGTGCGCTCGCCGCGCTGCCAGGCGGCCGAGGCGTCGACGAGCCCGCTCCTCGAACGCTTCCACTACATGACGCTCTACCTCATGCGCGACGAGGGCGTCCTGCCGGCCTTCTTCGCCCTCGCCGAACGGTTACGAGCCGAGGACCGTTTCTTCGCCGCGCGGCGTGCGCTGCTGTCGGGGCCCTTCGACGTCGTCGGCCGGTGGGCCGCGCCCCGCGTCGCGGTCTCCGCCGGGGCCGTGCCGTTCCGGCCCTCACACGGCGTCTACGTGGTCGTGGGCCCGCCGGTCGACGGCGCCGCGATGGTGGGCCGGCCCGGCGTCGCCGGCGCGTGGCAGTTCGCCGACGCGCCCGGCGGCCGCACGGTCACGGTGGCCTTCGTCGACGGCGACCTGTGGCAGGCCTCCGTCGCCATCGGGACCGCCACGGGCACGGCCGGGGCGGTCGAGTGGGCCGGGCCGCTGGAACGAGTTGATGCCTTTCGCTGGGACTGGTTCGCTACGCTGACGCCCCAATGACCAGTGGCAAGCAGTCGAAGGCCCAGCGCAGGGCCGAGAACCAGCGGCGCGCCGCCGAGAAGCGGGCCGCCGAGCTGCGCAAGAAGCGGATCCGCATCGGCATCCGAGTCGGCGGCGCCGTCGCGGTGATCGCGCTCGTCGTCGTGATCATCGTCCTGGTGACCGGCGGTGGCTCCGGCAGCGTGCCGCCGCAGTTCAAGAACCCCCACGTGCCCACCGAGCCCATCCCGGCCTCCATGTCGTCGACCTGGGTGCAGCCACCGGCCGAGACGCCCGGGCCCCGAGACGGTCGGCGTGCCGAGCGGCCCGAAGCTGGCCACACTGCTCAATGCGGCCACCGGGCAGACCATCGACGGCGTGCAGTGCCAGGCCGGCGAGCAGACGGTCGTCCACGTCCACACGCACCTCACGATCTTCGTGAACGGCAAGGCCCAGGTGATCCCCTACGGCATCGGGATCCCCGGCTTCCAGGCCGTCGAGACGGCCGCAGGGTCCCTTCGTGGAGACCGGGAGCTGCTTCTACTGGCTGCACGTCCACGCCTACGACGGGATCATCCACATCGAGTCGCCCAGCACGACGACGAGCTTCACCCTCGGCCAGTTCTTCGACGAGTGGGGCATCCCGCTGAGCACGACCCAGGTCGGGCCGGCCACGGGCAAGGTCACCGTGTTCTTCACGTCCCCGGGCAAGAAGCCCGGCCTCTACACCGGCAACCCCCGCAACCTGCCGCTGGGCGACCACTACCAGATCCAGCTCGACGTGGGGACGCCGATCGTGGCCCCCGTTCAGGTGACCAACTGGGGCGGGCTGTAGCTCACGTGGAGGCCGACGCCGTCGTCGTCGGGCTCGGCCCGGGCGGTGAGCAGGTCGCGGAGGAACTGGCGGACGCCGGGCTCGACGTCGTCGGCATCGAAGCCGAGCTCGTCGGCGGCGAGTGCCCGTACTGGGGGTGCATCCCCTCCAAGATGATGGTCCGCGCCGCGGACCTCCTGGCCGAGGGCCGGCGCATCCCCGGCATGGCGGGGACGTCGGTCGTGACGCCCGACTGGTCGCCGGTGGCGCGGCGGATCCGCGACGAGGCCACGGACTCCTGGGACGACACGGTCGCCGTCGAGCGCTTCGAGGGAAAGGGCGGCCGCTTCGTCCGCGGCCGCGCCCGCGTGACCGGTCCGGCCTCGGTCGAGGTCGGCGGCGAGACGATCACGGCCCGCCGCGCCCTGGTCCTCGCCACCGGGCAGCGGGCCTGGGTCCCGCCGATGTTCGAGGACGTCCCGCACTGGACGAACCGGGATGCGATCGCCGCCGAGACCGTGCCGGCGTCGCTGCTCGTCATCGGCGGCGGCGCCGTCGGCCTCGAGATCGGGCAGGTCATGCGCCGCTTCGGGGCCGAGGTGACCATCGTCGAGGCGGGGGAGCGGTTGGCCGGCTCCGAGGAGCCCGAGGCCTCCGAGCTCATCACCGAGGTGCTCCGCCGCGAAGGGGTGGAGGTGCACACCGGCGTCACGATCGAGAGCGTCGAGCCGGTCGGGTGAGACGGGGGCGACGGTGCACCTGGCCGGCGGCGTGATCCTGAGCGGCGAGCGGATGCTGGTGGCCACGGGACGCCGCAGCGACCTGGCCGGCCTCGGGGTGGGCGCGCTCGGGCTGGACGAGGGGGCCCGGAGCATCCCCGTCGACGGGCGCATGCGGGTGGCGCCGGGCGTGTGGGCGGTCGGCGACGTCACCGGGAAGGGCGCCTTCACCCACGTCGCGGTGTTCCAGGCCCGGCTCTGCGTGGCCGACATCCTGGGACGGCCGCTGCCGGACGCCGACTACCGGGCGCTGCCCCGGGTGACCTTCACCGATCCCGAGATCGGCTCGGTCGGGCTGACCGAGGCCCAGGCCCGGGCGCAGGGCGGCGACGTGACCGTGCTGCACGAGTCGATCGCGGCGTCGGCGCGGGGCTGGATCCATCGCGGCGAGGGCTTCGTGAAGCTGATCGCCTCGCGACGGCGTGCTGGTCGGGGCGACCTCCATGGGTCCGACCGGCGGCGAGGTGCTCGGGCTCCTGGCGCTGGCCGTCCACGCCGGGTTCCGTTGGAGACCATGCGGACGATGATCTTCGCCTACCCCACGTTCCACCGCGCCGTCGACTCGGCGCTGTGGTCGCCGCCGAGCAGCGCGGCGAAGATGGCCGGCGCCTGATGCGGCAGGAGTGAGAGGTGGCCCTCGCCGGGGACCACGGTGACCGTGGCCTGCGCGATGTGGTGCTGCAGGAAGGCGCGGTAACCCGGAGGACCGGTCCGGTCGTCTGCGCCCTCCCAGATCTGGACCGGGACACGCGATCTCCTCGAGCGAGAAGCCCCACGGGTCGCCGAAGATCCGGTAGTCCTGCACGCAGCCCTCGGTGCCCTGGCGCACGGCCTCGCGCACGAAGGCCAGGGCGTGGTCGGGGGGGCCCCACTCGGTGAGGACCGTCCGGTCAGCCGGCGGGAACGTGCGCATGGCGGCTCGGAGGAGCCGGGCGTTGCTGGCGTTGACGATGCTCACCTTCATGACGGCCGAGGCCAGCCATGGCGTCCGCCGCGCCAACAGCAGGAGGGCGCGGTCCTCCACCGTGAGCCCCCGGGTCGTGCCGTAGAGGTCGAGCGGCACGGCGCTCGAGAGGAGCGCGGCGGCCGTCACGCGGCCGCCCATCTTGGCGGCGCAGACGGCGGCGTAGGGCCCGCCGGCCGACCAGCCCATGACGGCGAAGTGCTCGATGCCGAGGGCCGCAGACGAGCCGCTCGACGTCGGCCGGCCAGTCGAGCAGGCGGCGTCCGGGCTGGTAGGTCGAGAGCCCCATGCCGGGCCGGTCGGGGGAGACGAGGCGCACCCCGGCGGCCACCGCCGCCTCGTGGGCCGGCGCGGCGTCGAGGCGGGAGCTCATGCCCCCGTGGAAGCTGAGGACGGGGAAGCCCGCCGGATCCCCGTACTCCTCGTAGGCCAGCACCCTTCCGTCGGGGAGCGTCACGGATCCGGTCACGCCCGCGCCGCTCCGTCCTTCGCGGCGAGGTCGCACGCGGGGTCCGGGTGATCGATACGTCGGTGGTCAGCAGGTGCCCGCACGAGATGCACGCTATAGGGTGCGGGCATGAGTGCGAACGTCGACGAACTGGTGGACGGCCTGCTGGCCGACCTCCCGCCGGCCACCACGCCGGCGCAGCAGTTCCTGGGGGAGCAGTTCGATCGCGGCCTGGCCTGGGTGCACTTCCCACCGGGCTGCGGCGGCCTGGGCCTGACGCCCAAGGACCAACAGCGCGCCCAGTCCCGCCTCCACGCGGGCGGCGCTCCCACGGCGGGGGTGCGCAATCCCATCGGTTACGGCATGTGCGCCCCGACCATCGTCACCCACGGCACGCCCGAGCAGAAGGAGCGCTACCTGCGGCCTCTCTTCAACAACGAGGAGATCTGGTGCCAGCTGTTCAGCGAGCCGGGGGCGGGCTCCGACGTTGCGGGGCTCTCGACCCGTGCCGAGCGCGACGGCGACGAGTGGTTGCTCAACGGGCAGAAGGTGTGGACGACGCTGGCGCACATCTCGTCCTTCGGGCTGCTCGTGGCGCGGACGAACCCCGACGTGCCCAAGCACAAGGGGATGACGGCGTTCCTGGTCGACATGAAGAGTGCCCGGCGTCGAGGTGCGGCCGCTCTTCCAGATCACGGGCGAGGCCGAGTTCAACGAGGTCTTCTTCACCGACGTGCGCATGCCCGACGCCGCCCGCATCGGCGGCGAGGGTGAGGGGTGGCACGTGGCCGTGACGACGCTCATGAACGAGCGCGTCTCCATCGGCGGCGCGGTGACCCGGCGGGGCGGCGGCCCCATCGCCGAGGCCATGAGGATCTGGAAGGAGCGCTGGCAGGGGGACACCTCACCGCACGCCCTCGCCCTGCGCGACCGGCTCGTCTCGAGCTACATCCGCAGCGAGGCGTTCTCCATGACCAACGCGCGGGCCGCCGCAGACGCGCAAGGCCGGAACGCCCGGGCCCGAGGGCTCGGTGGCCAAGCTGGCCTTCGCCGAGGAGAACAAGCGGGTCTACGACCTGTGCATGGACCTGCTGGGCAACGACGCCATGCTGTTCCCCGCCGGCTACCCCATGGTCCGGCCCGACCTGGTCGGCATGGGCTCGCCCGACGTGCACAAGCTGTTCCTGCGGGTGCGGGCCAACTCCATCGAGGGCGGCACCTCCGAGGTCATGCGCAACATCCTCGGCGAGCGGGTGCTCGGCCTCCCCGGTGACGTCCGCACCGACAAGGAGCTCGCCTGGAAGGACGTGCCACGCAGCTGAGCACGATCCAGCCGTGACGGGACCCGACCTCGTGGGCGAGAAGCGCGCCGCAGCGCTGGCCGCGGCCGCGCTGGTCGAGGACGGCATGCGGGTCGGCCTCGGCACCGGTTCGACGGTCGCCGAGCTCCTCCCCGCACTGGGCCGGCGCGGGCTCGCCATCACCTGCGTCGCCACGTCGCCCGCCACGGCCGAGCTTGCCGCCGCGCAGGGGCTCGACGTGCGGCCCTTCACCGACCTCGATCGTCTCGACCTGGCCATCGACGGGGCCGACCAGGTCGACCCCGTGGGCTGGCTCGTCAAGGGCGCGGGAGGGGCCCAGACCCGCGAGCGGATCGTGGCCGCTGCCGCCGAGCGGTTCGTGGTCATCGTCTCCTCCGACAAGCCGGTCGTACGGTTGCATCCCCCTGTCCCGCTCGAGCTCATGGCCTTCGGGCTGGCCGCCACGTTGCGCGCGCTGCCCGCCGCGACGCTGCGTGACGCGCCGCTCACGCCCGACGGAGGCATCATGGCCGACTACCACGCCGACATCGCCGACCCGGCGCCGTTGGCTGCAATGCTCGAGGCCGTGCCGGGCGTGGTGTCGCACGGCCTCTTCCCACCGTCGATGGTCACGACCGTTCTCGTCGCCCGGGGCAGCGAGGTGGAGGCGCGTCAGATCGCCTGAGCCATGGTGGGGACCGGCGACGCAGAGCGTCGCGACGGGTCGCGGTCAGGGTGACCGACGGTGCCCTCGGCGCCGCGCGGTCGCCGGATCGGGATCGGGCTCGGTCAATGCGCCCTGGTGGAAGGTCACCCGGCGCGACGGAACGTCACCGGCAGGGCAGTGGGCGAGCGGAACACGTCACCTCGGATGTGCGGGTCCGTGTCGCCCGGGTCGAGGGCCACGTCCGGTAGGCGGTCGAGGACGCGGTTGAGCAACGCCCGCGTCTCGAGCCGGGCGAGATGCATCCCCAGGCACATGTGGGGGCCGTGCGCGAACGCGATGTGGGGGATGGCGGGGCGGAAGATGTCGAAGACCTCGGGGTCGTCCCAGCGCGTCTCGTCGTGGTTGGCCGAGCCGATGTGCGGCGTGATGCTCTCCCCGGGGCCGATCGTCACCGCGCCGAGCTCGACCTCGCAGGTGGTGGTCCGGTTGATGGTGAGCAACGGCGGCTCGCAGCGCAACGCCTCTTCGATGGCCTGCGGGAGCAGCGAGCGGTCGGCTCGCACCGCCTCGAGCTGGTCCGGGTGGGTGAGCAGCAGGTAGATCAGGTTGCCCGACGAGCGGTAGGTGGTCTCCGCCCCGGCCGGGAGGAGGAGTCGGAGGAAGGAGTAGATGGCCTCGTCGCTGAGCTTCTCGCCGTCGACTTCGGCGGAGACCAGGTCGCTAATGACGTCCTCGGCCGGTCGGGCCCGTCGCTGCGCCACCACGCCGGCGAAGTACTCGCGCAGCGCCTCGGAGGCGGCCAGCCCGCGGTCGATGTCGGCCACCAGCCCGATGAGCTCGACGGACCACCGCTGGAACTGCCCGAAGTCCTCCTCGGGGAGCCCGAGCAGCCGCGCGATCACCCGCACGGGGAACTCGAACGTCAACTGGCGCACCAGGTCCGCCTCCCCGTCGGCCACGAATCGGTCGATCTGCTCGTCGATGATCGGTCCGATGAACTCGGGCTCCCAGCGCGCCAGGGCCTTCTCGCGGAAGGCGTGGGCCACCAGGTTCCGGTGGCTGCGATGCTCGGGGTCGTCCATGCCCAGGATCATGTGGCCCATGACCGTGCCGATGGTGGCGTCGTAGCCGGTCGAGGTGAACGTCTTCGCGTCGCGCAGGATGCGCGAGCACTCCTCGTAGCGGTAGGCGATCCATCCCGGCTCGACATCGAAGCCCTCGGGGAGGGCGTCGGGGGAGATGGTCAGGCCCTTGCTGACAGGCGTGTCGCGGCGCTTGGTCGCGAGGTCGGGATAGGGATCCCTGGTCGTGCCCGCCACCACGTCGTCGAAGGCGCTGAAGGGGTCGTACTCCTGGGCATCGGACATGGCCATGGCGCGGTTTCCTCCCCACTGGGTGCCGACTCTGCCGGTGCTGTGAGGTTATGGGCCGTGGCGGGATCTCGCACCTCCCGCCCGGCCGGGGCGACCCGTGGTCACGACGGCCTAGGCTCCCGGCTGCAATGTTGACACTGCGAACCCCCGACGACCGCTTCGCTGACCTGCCCGGCTACGACTTCGAGCCCCACTACGCCGAGATCGCCGACTCCGAGGGCGGCACCCTCCGGGTGCACTACCTGCGCGAGGGCGACCCGGCGGCGCCGGTGGTGCTCCTCATGCACGGCGAGCCCTCCTGGTCGTACCTGTACCGCAAGATGATCCCGATCCTCACCGCCGCCGGGCTGCAGATCGTGGCGCCCGACCTCGTCGGCTTCGGGCGTTCCGACAAGCCGGCGGAGCGCAGCGACTACACCTTTGCCCGCCATGTCGAGTGGATGCGTGAGCTCCTCTTCGACCGGCTCGACCTGCGCGACATCACGCTCGTGTGCCAGGACTGGGGAGGGCTCATCGGCCTCCGCCTGGTGGGCGAGCACGCCGACCGCTTCGCTCGCGTCGTGGCGGCCAACACGTTCCTGCCCACCGGTGACACCAATCCGGGCGAGGCCTTCTTCGCCTGGCAGCGCTTCTCCCAGGAGGTGGACGAGTTCCCGACCGGTGTCATCGTCCGGGGCGGCTGCGCCAAGCCCGTGCCCCCCGAGGTGGAGGCCGCCTACGACGCGCCCTTCCCCGGCGAGTCGTTCAAGGCCGGGGCGCGCCAGTTCCCCATGCTGGTCCCGTCGCGGCCCCGACGACCCCGCCCATGACGCCAACGTCGCCGCCTGGGTGGGCCTGGCCGCATTCGACCGGCCCTTCCTGTGCGCCTTCAGCGACAGTGACCCCATCACCAAGGGAGCGGACCGCAATCTCAAGGAGCGGATCGCCGGCGCACAGGGACAGCCGCACACCACGATCGTCGGTGGCGGACACTTCCTCCAGGAGGACTGCGGGGAGGAGCTGGCCCGGGTCGTGGTCTCCTTCGTCACCTCGACCACGTGACCAGCGAGCACCGCGTCGTCATCGTCGGAGCCGGGTTCTCCGGCATCGGGATGGCGGTCCGCCTGCGGTCGATGGGAATCGAAGATTTCGTCGTGCTCGACCGCGGCAACGACCTCGGGGGCACGTGGCGTGACAACTCCTATCCCGGTGCCACCTGCGACGTCCCCTCCAACCTGTACTCGTACTCTTTCGCGCTCAATCCCGACTGGTCACGTTCGTTCCCCTCCCAGGGCGAGATCTGGGACTACATGCGCCACTGCGTCGACCGTTTCGAGGTGGGCGGGCACCTGCGTTTCGGACGGGCGGTGGACGAGGCGCGCTGGGACGATGCCAGCGGGCACTGGGTCGTGCGGGTCTCCGGGGACGAGGAGTACCGCGCTCCCGTACTGGTGTGGGCGACCGGTTCGCTGAGCGAGCCCTCCATCCCCGACTTCCCCGGCCTGGCGGACTTCCGGGGCAAGGTGTTCCACTCGGCGCGCTGGGAGCACGGCTTCGAGCTGACGGGCAAGCGGGTCTGCGTCGTCGGCACCGGGGCCTCGGCGATCCAGTTCGTGCCCCAGATCGCCCCGGCCGTCGAGCACCTCTACCTGCACCAGCGGACGCCGCCCTTCATCGTGCCCCGCCGCGACCGTGCAGTGTCGCGCCTGCGCCGGCTCACCTACCGCCGGATCCCTGCCACCCAGCGCCTGTCCCGGTTGCGCATCTACGCCATCTTCGAGTCGCTGCTCTCCGTCTTCGTCGGCGGGGAGCGCGCCGCAAGGCGGCGGTCCGCAAGGCCGCCCTCGACCACCTCGCCAGACAGGTGCCCGACGAGATGCTGCGTGAGAAGCTCACGCCGCACTACGAGCCGGGCTGCAAGCGCCTCCTGCTCTCCGACGACTACTACCCGTCGCTCACCCGGCCCAACGTCGAGGTGGTGGAGTCACCGGTGGCCTCCTTCACGGCGCACGAGGTGGTGGGACAAGACGGCATCGCCCGCCCGGTCGACGTGGTCATCATGGGCACCGGCTTCGAGGCGGCCGAGCCCCCCTACGCCGAGCACATCATCGGAAAGGACGGGTCGCGGCTCTCCGAGGTCTGGAAGTCGAACGGAGTCGAGGCGTACGCGGGATCCGCCGTGGCCGGCTTTCCGAACCTGTTCCTGATGATCGGGCCCAACTCGACGTTGGCCCACAACTCCATGATCTACATGATCGAGTCGCACATCAACTACATCGCCAGCGCGCTCGCCTTCATGGCCCGGCCCGGCGTGCACGTCGTCGAGGTCAAGCCAAGAGTGCAGCAGCGCTACAACGAACGCCTGCAGGCCAAGCTCGAGCATTCGGTGTGGGTCGAGGGAGGCTGCGGCAGCTGGTACCTGGACCACCGTGGGCGCAACACCACCCTGTGGCCCGAGCACACCTGGAAGTTCCGCCGCCTGACCCGGCGCTTTCACCCGGGCGAGTACACGGTCCGCGCGTAGGCGCGCAGGGCGAGCCCCACCAGTACCGCGGCGAAGATGGCCAGCACCCCGATCTCGGGCAGCACCGCGGTGAGGCCAACATGGTCGTAGATCAGCTTCACGAACGCGTCCATGGCCCAGGCCTGGGGGACCACGTGGCCGACGCCGCGGACCACCGGCCCCACGACGTCGAGGGGGTACATGCAGCCCCCGAGCATGCCGCCCACGATGGCGAGCACCACCGCCAGGGAGATCGCCTGTTCCTCGGTGCGTGAGCGCAGGCTCACCAGCGCGGCGGCGCCCGCATAGGCGAGCGAGAGCATGGCGAGGACGAGGAACACACCCAGGGGGTCGCCCCAGTGCACGCCGAAGATCAGCCGGCCCACGAGAAGGAGCCCGACGCACTGCGCGGCGGCGACGCAGAGGCTCGTCGCCACCAGCGCGGCCACCACGGCCCACACCCGCACCGGTGCGGCCGCGAGGCGTTTCATCATGCCGAGCCGGCGGGACTCCACCACGCCCGAGGACAGCAGCAGCACCGTGATGCCGAGGAAGAGGACGAGGTCGGCCGGCGCCACGTAGGAGAACGGGCTGAGCGCGGCGGGCACGTCGGCGTGGGCGAGCGTCACGTCGGTCACGGTGGTGCGGGTGCCCTCGGCGGCGATGAGGTCGAGCAGGGCGACCACGTCGGTGCGCGCCTGCACCGCGCTCGTCGATGCGGACTCGCTCACGAAGTCGACGTGCTGGGCCCCCGCCGGTGCCGGGAGCGCGACCAGGCCGCCCACCACCCGCCCCCGCAGGATGTCGTCGCTCAACTGCGCCCGGCTCGGCTCGAGCCTCACCTTGAGGTCGCCGGTGTGCGCCACGAGCTGGAGCAGGCGCGGCGACGGGTGGACGAGGCCGATGGGCTCCTTGGGGCTCCCGGCCAGGATCCCGGTGACCAGAATGAAGAGGACGGGGAAGACGGTGGCCACGAACAGGTAGCGCCGGTCGCCGACGGCCCGGCGCAGGTTGACCCGGACGATGGGGATCACGGCGTCACCATGCGCCGCACGCGGGCCATGGCCAGCCCGCCGGTCACCAGCGCGATGAGGCACAGCACGAGGAAGGGACCCACCACCGACGACGCCGGATCCCTGAGCAGCGCCAGGCGTCCGAAGCCGACCAGCGCCCATCCGTTCGGCGTGCCGAGACTCAGCACCTGGAGGGCTTCGGGCAGTGCGCCGGGAGGGAGCAGGTTGCCCCCCAGCAGTGCCAGCACCAGGCCGACGATCAGCGACACTGCGAACGCCTCCTGGGGCGTGTGGGCGAACGACGTGAGGAAGGCGCCGAGCCCGCACATGGCTGCGGTGGCACCGACACACATCATGAGCACCCCGAGCGGGTCGCCCCAATCGGCGCCGAAGACGGCTGCGGTCACCCCCCACACGATGAGGATCGAGGTGAGCCCGGTGAGCGCGATGGCGAGGAGCTTGCCGGACACGATGGCACTCGGCCTGATGGGCGCCGCCGCCAGCCGGGCGAGCGTCCCCGTCGCCCGCTCCATCAACAGCGAGCGCATGCCGAGGCCGCTGCCGATGAAGAGGAACACGACGGCGATCGACGGCGCGAAGTAGTCGAGCACGGCTTTGCCGCCGTTGCCCAGCGTGCTCGCCGCCACGGAGATGGCCGCCCTGTCCGTTGCCGTCCCGCGTTCGAGACGGCCGGCGTACAGGCGGCTGGCTAACCCCGCCGCCAGCGATTCAGCGAACTCCTGCCCGATCAGCGCGTCGGCCCGGTCGACGACGTCGAAGCCCAGTGAGGGGGTGGCACCGGGGGCCACCATCGGGATGAGGAGGTCCGAGAGGCTCTTGCGGTCCCGCGAGACGACGACGCCGGCGGCGAGCGTGCCGTCCGCCACCTCTCGCTTCACCGCTGCCTCGCCCGGCACCAGCCGGACGACGACGTTAGCCCGGGAGCTGGCTCGCCTGTTCGGCGGCGCGCACCAGCGCCGCCGACGAGCCGGAGACGCCGATCGGGAGCGTGCCCGTCGCGGTCTTGCTCGCGAAGGCGAACCCGAGGATGGCGGCGATGGCGAGCGGCGCCACCAGGCACGTGATCACCGCCGAGCGGTCACGGACCCGCCGACGCAGCTCGTTGGCGGTGATGACCGCGATCAGCCGCCGCGCTCCTTGGCCTCGCGACACGACCGCACGCGCTCAAACTAGCGTCGGCGCCGTGATCGCGCTGGTGCCGGTCGGCGTCGTGGTGGGAGGACGCTCCGACGCCGTCGACGACGACTGGGGTGCCGTCGAGTCCGTGATCCGGATCGACGCCTCCCGGTTCGCTCCCGACGCGGTGGCGGGGCTCGCGGACTTCTCGCACCTCGTGGTGGTCTTCCAGTTCCACCTGGTCGACGAGTCCGAGGTGCAGCGGGGTGCCCGTCGCCCCCGTGGCAATCCCGACTGGCCCGCGGTCGGGATGTTCGCCCAGCGGGCCAAGATGCGCCCCAACCGCCTCGGCGTCTCCACGTGCACGCTGCGTCGCGTCGAGGGGCTCGACCTGCACGTGCGCGGCCTCGATGCGGTCGACGGTTCGCCCGTCCTCGACGTCAAGCCGTTCATGCGCGAGTTCGAGCCGGACGACGGCGACGTCCGCCAGCCGTCCTGGGCCACTGAGCTGATGCGCGGCTACTACTGATCCGGCGCTCTCGGCCCACCTCTGGCAGGATTGGCGCCGTGGCGGCGACCATCGACAGCTCCGGCGAACGGCGCCGCTCTGTCCGCGGGCTGCGCTGGCTGCCGTTCGCCGTTGCCGCGGGGTCCATCGCGCTGGCCCTCGGCGCGACCGGCGCCTCGGCCGCCTCGAAGGCGCACCAGGGCACGTCGCGGACCATCGGCGCCTGCACCGTGATCACGCACCCCACGGCCGCGCTCCACACCGTATGCGCCGGGGCGAGTCTGGAGAATGCATCCCTGAGTCATGCCGACCTTTCCTTCGCGGTTCTCACCAGCGCCAAATTGAACGACGCCGACCTGGCGGGCGCCAACCTGACCGGGGCCACGCTGAGCAAGGCCGTCCTCACCGGTGCCAACCTCGCCGGCGCCACGTGGAGCGGCACCACGTGTCCCGACGGGACGAACAGTGACGCGGTCGGGGACAGCTGCAGTGCGCATCTTTCGACGACTGCCTATTCGATCCCGCCCCCCATCCCCGTGGGACCGGACTCCTCGTTGCCATTCACCGGCTTCGACCCCTGGCCGTGCGTCCTGACCGGCGCCGCGCTCATCGGGATCGGGCTCCTGCTGCTGGAGTTGGCCCGGACCACGGGTCGGCGCCGCCACCGGCCCGGGACGTCCTGACGCACCGACCCCCTACGCGGCCTCGGTGCGCGCGGCCTGCTCCGCCTTCCGCCTGCGATTGATCCACTCCTGCAGCGATCCGACCAGCGCACCACCGGCGACGCCGACCACGATGCCGGCGATGAACTGCAGATTCCCGTTCCGGGCCTGCACGGTGAGATCGGTGCCACTGTCGAGCGTCGGGCTTGCGGCGTCCTGGAGCGCTCCCGCCGACGTGGCCGTCCAGCGGTCGAACCCGTTCACGTAGACGGGAGTGGCCCCCGTGGTCCAGGTGTAGGTGCTGCCGTTCGGCACCTGCTCCGCGTAGACGCTGAGCACCTGCACGTAGGGGTAGGAGGGGAGGGTCCGAAAAGGCACCGGTGCGAGCTGGAAGGAGATCGGCGGCGTGAGGACGGCCACGTACTCGGCGTTGAGGCTCACGTTGGTCGCGACGTCGGACACCGTGATCGTCTGTCGCAGCTCGTAGCGGTCTGCGGAGGGCTCCAATTTCCCGGCATCGGACCACTTCGTGGGGAGTGGGTAGGCGGCGTCCTTGACGCCGGAGCGGTCGGGTGGGCAGTAGGCCGGCGCCGGGCACACGCCCGCCGATCCCCACGCCGTCCTGGGCAGCGCGATCGTCACGTACCCGGTGTGCGCCACCCGTCCCTTGGCGTGCAGGATGATCTGGAGCCTGAAGCCGTTCACCGCGGGGTCGGGCGTCTGGCTCACCGCGATACCGCTCGGGGTGAAGGTGGCGAGGACGGCCACCCCTTGGACGGCGTCCTCGGGAGCGGCGGGCGCATCGGTGGGATAGACGAGGTAGGCCACCACGCCGAAGACGATGGCGAGCGCCAGGAGCCACAGTGGCGTCCGGTACCGGTCGACGGTACGGCGCAGCCGCGTCCCCCTCCCCGTGGTCGGGCCATCGGCCTCCTGTTCCCCAGCGCTCACCGAACTCCCTCCGACCGGCCGGCGAGCGTAGCGCGCCGACCAGGCGCGGTACCGCACGCGGTGCAACGGAACGTCCCGGCCCATCGGCCGCCGGCTTGAGGGACGCGACGCGGCCTGGCATGATCACGGCGTGATCACCATGTCCGTCGAGCAGTTCGAGGAGCTGGTGGCGGACGCACTCGACGAGATACCCGAAGAGCTCTCTGCGGCCATGGAGAATGTCGCCGTCCTGGTGGACGACGCCAGCCCGCCCGGCAACCTGTTCGGCCTCTACCAGGGTGTCCCGCTCACCAGTCGGGGCAACTACTCGGCCTCCATGCCGGACCGGATCACCATCTTCATGGCGACGATCTGCTGGGCGTCGCGGAGCCCCCAGGACGTGGTGCAGCTGGTGCGCAAGACGGTGATCCACGAAGTGGGTCATCACTTCGGCATCGGTGAGCAGCGCCTGCACGAACTCGGTTGGGGGTGACGCCGTCGCCGTCGCCTACGGTGCGCCGCCCGTCGGCCCGGCCGCGGCCGACGCGCGCTGACGCGAGGTCGGCTCGATCTCAGTCGAAGCTGGGTCGCTGGTCCCGGGTCCGTTTGAGCTCGAAGAACCCGTCGGTCCCGGTGCACAGGAGCACGCCGTCCCAGAGCTGCCCCGCCGCCTCGCCCTTGGGCGCCGGCGTCACCACCGGTCCGAAGATGGCCGCTCCGTTGAAGTGGATCACGGGCGTGCCCACCTCGTTGCCCACGGCGTCCATCCCCGCGTGATGGGAGGCGTCGAGCGCGTCGTCGTACTCGCTCGAGGTCGCCGCCTCGGCCAGCGACGCCGGGAGCCCCACCTCCGCCAGCGCCTCGGCGATGACGGCCTCCGCCTCACCCTCCGCCCGCCCCCTCTGCTCGAGGTGGAAGCGGCGACCGATCGCCGTGTAGAGCGGGAGGAGGATGTCGCGGCCCTTCAGCTCCTCCGCGGCGATGCAGACCCGCACCGGCCCCTTGGCCCGGGCCATGCGCGCCTTGTACTCCTCCGACAGCTCGGCCCGCCCGGCGTTGAGGATGGCCAGCGACATGACGTGCCACTCGGTGTGGATGTCCCGCACCTGCTCGACCTCGAGCATCCAGCGCGAGGTGATCCAGGCCCACGGGCACAGGGGGTCGAACCAGAAGTCCGCCGTGTCGGTCACGGGATCCCTCCGTCGACGCGCAGGATGGCCCCCGTCGTGTACGACGAGGCGTCGGTGGCAAAATAGAGGGCGGCGCCGACGATCTCCTCCGTCTCGCCGGCCCGCTGCAGCGCATGGTGGCGCATGCCCCGGTCGAGGCTGGAGAGATCCCAGGCCTTCGAGATGTCGGTCAGGAACGGGCCCGCCATGATGCAGTTCACCCGCACCGTCGGCCCGAACGCCTTGGCGAAGCCCTCGGTCAGCGTGTTCAGCCCCGACTTGGCGGCGTCGTACGGCAGCATGTGGGGCGCGGGGCGGAGGGAGCCGGTGCTCGAGACGTTGATGATGGATCCACCATAGGGGCCGGCCGCCATTCTCGAACCGACCAGCGCGGTGAGCCGGAAGGGTCCCTTGAGGTTGACCCCGAGCACCTTGTCCCACAGCTCCTCGCTCACCGCGGTCAGGTCGGGGTAGAGCGGCGACATGCCGGCGTTGTTCACCAGGACGTCGACCCGACCGAACGCGTCGTAGGCCTGTTCGACCAGGCCGTCGAGCTCGTCCCAGTGCCCCACGTGACAGGCCACGGGCAGCGCGCGCCGGCCGAGGGCCTCGACCTCGACCGCCACCGCGGCGCAACTGTCGATCTTGCGGCTGGCGATGACGACGTCGGCGCCGGCGTCGGCGAAGGCGAGCACCATGGCGCGCCCCAGCCCGCGGCTGCCGCCGGTGACGAGGGCGACCTTGTCGGCCAACGGACCGTTCGGCTCCCCGGCGCTCACGGTTCCTGCTTCAGCAGTTCGGCCACGGCGTGAGTGACGGCCTTGGCCATCGGGACGTGGAGCGACTCGTTCGGTCCGTGCGCGTTGGAGTGCGGGCCGAGGACCCCGGTGGCCACGAACTGCGTGCCGGGGAACCCCTGCTGCAGGTCGGCCAGGAACGGGATGGAGCCGCCCTCGCCGACGTACCCGGGGGCGCGTCCGAAGCGCTCCGCCGAGACGGCGGCGAGCGTGGCGGCGATACCGGGCTCGAGGGGTGGCGCGATCCACCCCTGGGCGGCGGCCTCCAGGTCGATGGTGACGTGGGCCCCCTCGTCGGTGCGGATGGCCGAGATCAGGGCGTCGGTCGCGGCCTGTGCGTCCACGTCGGGCGGCAAGCGCAGCGAGAACTTCAGCGTCGTCGAGGGCCGCAGCACGTTGCCGCCGTCGCGTGGCGTGGGCAGCCCGTCGGCCCCCGTGACCTCCAGCGCGGCCCCCCAGGTGCGGGCGACCAGGCGGTCGACGGGGTCGGCGGCGAGCAGGTGCAGACCGTCGACGACCGGTGCGGCACTGTCGGGGAACTCGGCTGCGACGGCCTCGAGGTTGGTCCGGTGCGCGGCGGGGATCCCCGCCCCCACCAGCTCGGGCAGGAGGATGCGGCCGGTCTCCTCGTCCTCGATCGCCGAGAGGATGCGGCGCTGGATCCGGAACGAGGACGGGACGACGCCACCGCCCTGGCCGCTGTGGATGCCTTCGGTGAGCACGTCCACCTTGACGGTGGCGACGATGTTCCCCCGCAGCGACGTGGTCAGCCACAGCCGGTCGTAGCTGAGCCCACCCGAGTCGAGGCAGATCACGAGCCGCGGCGACCCGATGCGCTCCTGGAGGTTCTCCAGGTGGGCGGCTAAGTCGGGGCTGCCGCTCTCCTCGCTGGCCTCGATCAGGATGAGCACGCGGCCCTGTCCGCCGCCCGCCGCCAGCAGACCCGTCACGGCGGCGAACGTCGCGTAGCCGTCGTCGGCGGTGCCCCGCCCGTAGAGGAGGTCGCCGTCGCGCACGGGCTCGTAGGGCCCGAGCCCGCTCCGCCACTCACCGAGCGGCGGCTGCTTGTCCATGTGGCCGTACACGACGACGGGCTCGCCCGAGCCGCCGTTGTCGATCAGGAGCACCGGGGTCCGGCCCGGGAGCTCCACGATCTCGGCCTGCAGGGCGGCGTCCTGGTCGCGCACCCAGTCCCGGAGGAGCTCGGCGGCCGCGGTGATGGCGCCCCGCTCGGCCCAGTCCGGATCGAAGGAGGGGGAGAGGCACGGGATGCGGGTGTACTCGCTGAGCGTGGGGAGGATCCGCTCCTCCCAGGCGGCGTCGATGGCTCCCGCGAGGCCTTCCCTGACCTTGCTCACGCGTGGGTCACGATGCGGTTCCGGTCATGCTGCATGCTCCATTCCGTCGGTCGCGCTCTCGGTCGCCGAGACTAGATGGCGTGGGCGACCAGATCGCCCAGCTGCACCCACTCGAGGGTCGCCGCATGCGTCGACGCCAACACGACCGGGGGTGCGGCACCGGCCTCGAAGGCCTCCTGCCAGCGCGGGGCGCACAGGCACCACTGGTCACCGGGCTGCAACCCCGTGAACCCGAACTCGGGGTGCGGGGTCGACAGGTCGTTGCCGACCGACGCCGAGTACTCGAGGAACTCCGCCGTCAGCCGGGTGCAGACGGTGTGCACGCCCAGGTCCTCGGCTCCGGTGTTGCAGCAGCCGTCGCGGTAGAATCCGGTGAGGGGATCGAGATTGCAGGGCTGGAGCTCTTCGCCGAGGACGTTCTGTGCCATGGCCCATTTGACCACGGCTCGCGCGACGGCTCAGTCGGCGTCGGGGAAGGGGGCGCCCTCATAGCGGTCGACCCAGGTGAAGGAATCGACGGGGGCCCGGGTCAGCCGGCGCAGGGCCGTCACCGGGCGGCCGAGCACCACCAGGGCGGCGACGGCAACGGTGTCGGGGATGCCGAAGCGCGCGCGTACGTCGGCTTCCCGGCGTACCGGCATGGTCGTCATCACGCCGCCGAGACCTTCGGCCCTGGAGGCGAGGAGCAGGCTCCAGACGAAGGGGTAGATGGAGGCGCCTCCCGCCAGGGTGTAGCGCGGCAGGTCGCGGTCGACGGCGGCGAGTGCCGCCAGGTCGGCCAGGACGAGCAGGAGCGCGGGTGCCGTATCGAGCGTCTCGGCGAAGCCGGGGGCGGCGGCGCCCGCGTCGGCGAACGGTGCGGCGTTGGCGATGGCGGCCGCCTCCGCTTCGCGGTCGGTCACGGGCGCCCAGGGCACCAGGCCGGCCGACATCATGGCGAGGTACTCGTACCAGCCGCTCAGGTACAGGTCGCGCATCGCAGCGCGGGCGCCGGGGTCCTTCACCACGATGACGCGCCAGCCCTGGCGGTTGCCGCCGCTCGGGGCGAAGCGGGCCGTGTCGAGGATGCGCCCGAGCACGCCGTCGGCGACCGGCTCGGGGAGGAACTGGCGTGCGGCGCCCGTCGTGCGCAGCGTGTCGACGAGGTCGAGGTCCACGAGTTGCCCACCGTAGCGGCCGGTGGGTAAGTGTGGGGTGTGACCACGGCCGCCCGCTCCGACCCTGTGCTCCTCGGACGAAGCCGGTTGCGGGAGCTGGCGCGCTGGCCTCTCGTGGTCGCGCCCATGGCCGGCGGGCCCACGACGGTCGAGCTCGTGGTGGCGGCCGCCGGGTCCGGCGCGCGTCGGGGTTCCTGGCCGGCGGGTACAAGCCGGCGGCCGGCATGGTGGAAGACATGGCGGCGGTGAGCGCGGCCGGCGTCGACGCGTTCGGCGTCAACGTCTTCATGCCGGGGCACCCCACGAGCGAACCGGGCCGCCTGGCCGACTACATCGCCTCGCTGGAGCCCGACGCGGCCGCCGTGGGGGCGACGCCGGGTGCACCGTCGTGGGACGACGATGACTACGCCGCCAAAGTCGCGGCGTTGGTGGCCCGGCCTCCTGCCGCCGTGAGCTTCACCTTCGGGGTCCCCGACACGGAGGTCGTGCGGTCGTTGCAGGCCGCCGGGTCGCTCGTGGTCCTCACGGTGACGACGCCCGAGGAGGCGGCGCGGGCGTTGCGAGCGGGGCCTGACGCACTCTGCCTCCAGGGGGTGGAGGCCGGGGCTCACCGGGGCAGCCTGGCCAACGACGACCGGCCCGACGAGGACCGGCCGGTCCGCGCTCTCCTCGCCGCCGTCCGGCGGCGCACCTTGGTCCCGCTGGTCGCGGCGGGTGGCGTGGGCGATCCCGGTGACGTCGCCGACCTGCTGGCCCGTGGCGCAGATCTGGTCCAGGCCGGGACGGCGTTCCTGCGCTGCCCCGAGAGCGGGGCGCCGGCGGCCTACAAGGACGCGCTGGGCGACCCGGCCTTGGGCCCCACGGCGGTCACGCGGGCCTTCAGCGGGCGGCGGGCCCGGGCACTGGTCAACGACATGGTGCGGGCCCACCCCGGGGCACCGGCGGCCTACCCGGAGATCAACAACGCCACCCGGCCCATCCGGTCCGCCGCGTCGCAGGCAGGCGATGTCCAGCGCATGAGCCTCTATGCCGGCCAGGCCTTCCGCCGCGCCGAGGCCCGGCCGGCCGGTGAGATCGTCGAATGGTTGGCCTCGGGAGTGCCCCGGTGAGCCACAGCCGGCGCGAGACCATGACGATCGAGTTCGTGCCGCCCGACGTGGCCGGCGTGGCCCACGAGCTGGTCACGTTGCGCGCCGCCGGGAGCGGTTGGATCAACCTGATGCCCGGGATCGACGAGGACGCCGTCGACATCGATCCCCCCGGTGGTCTCTTCGCGTTCTTCGGCAACAACGCGCCGCCGGTGACCATGGCGACGGTCATACCGCCGAAGAGGGACCGCCGAGACACCGAGGGGATGACCGTCGGCCTCATGCACCCGACGGGCGCCAAGGCCGTGGCCCGCCTGGCCGAGGTCGGGCTGGTGCTGCCCGAGGGCTGGGTCGTGCGCCAGGACCATGTCCGCCGGGGGCTGCTGGTGCGGACCCCGGTGAGCGCGCCCGAGTCGGACGTCATCACCTGGTGCGTGCGCGCCGGCACCGCGTTGTGCCGCGCCGAGATGACCGGCCGGTGGCGCGCCGTCGTCTACCTTCCCTAGAGGAGACACCGACTTCCGTCGAGAGACACGGCAGATCTCGCGCGACCGGCGTTTCACATCGCGCGTCTTCGACTCCGTCGGTCCAGCCTGCGGGGCATTCTCTTGCGAAGATCGCCGAGAGGCAGCTGACTGCCGACTTGGATGCAACAGTCAGGAAGTAACCAAGCGTTTGATCGGACAGCTGGCTCGCTCTGTCGTCGACCTATTTCAGCTTGCGCTCATGGATTCCTCAGTGCTGGCCCAGGCTGGCCGAACAGGAGCTCTCCGACCTGTCCGTTCGGTGCGCTGATCACTCTGCTCGCTTCGCCAAGGGTGTCCCCAGTCGTCTGGGGTCTCTGCGACGCGACACACCGAGCGAGTCTTCTCGTTCCCACTGTTTGGACCGAGCGACGTGTGTGGACCGAGCGACGTGTGTGGACCGAGCGACGTGCGACAAACCGGGTTACTGTTCGGCGCTGTGGTTGCGCGCTCGGCCGCCACAACGGAATCGTCAATAGCAAGGAGTTCGTCTATGAGGTGTCGCACACGACAAAGCTGGCTCGCCCTTCTGGTAGGGGCCTTTGGTGCACTCATCCTCGTCGTTTCGTCTGTGGCCTCCGCCTCCGCCTCCGCCCCGGGCCGCACTGGCCTGTTCGGTCACCCATTGGTGACGGGTGGGGGGGCGAGCGCCCACGCTGCGTCCCCGAACGCCCTTCCCGCCAACGTGCAGGTGGTGGCGACGGGCCTCAACCAACCACGCAAGCTCGTCATCGGACCCAACGGCAACCTGCTCGTGACGGAAGCCGGCACCAACGAGGTGCCCGCCGGTTGTACCGACGGAGGCGAACCCGCGTGCGCGAACCCGTCGGGTGCCATCGCCAGCGTGACCCCGACCGGCCAGGTGTCGACGGTGGTTCAGAACCTGCCTTCCATCAACGCCGGCCCCGGAAGTCCCGGTGCGAGTGGTCCCTCGGGCATCACCATCGTCAACGGCCAGATCCAATTCCTTACCCAGAACTCCAACATCGACCAAACGACGGGTGCCCAGACCTACGGACCGGCGGGCGCGCTCCTTGGCAGTTTGCTGTCCGCCCCGTTGACGGGTGGCACCGCGACCGCCGAGTCCTATCTCGGGACCTACGAGGCGCAGAACAATCCCGACCAAGGCGCCGGCAGCGGACCAGGCGACCCTTCCATCGACTCCGACCCCTACGGCATCACGCCCTACGCGGGCGGCCTCGCCATTGCTGATGCCGCGGCCAACGACGTCCTGCTCTACAAGAACGGGACGCTCAGCACCTTGGCCGTGCTGCCCCTCATCACCGAGACCGTCTCGGGGAGTCCTGTCCAAGCGCAGGCCGTTCCGACCTCGCTCGCCGTCGGCCCCGACGGGGCTCTCTACATCGGCGAGTTGGGTGGCGCCCCCAACAACGTCGGCGTGGCCAACGTCTACCGCTACGCCAACGGCCAGCTCACGCTCTACCAGTCGGGGTTCACCATGATCGGCGACATTGCCTTTGACCAGGCCGGTCGGCTGCTGGTGCTCGAAATGGACCAGGCGGGCTTTGCCGACACCGATCCCGGCGGTTTGCCGACCCCCGGGGCACTGATCCGAGTCAACGCCGACGGCAGTCGCACGACCCTCGCCAGCACCGGCCTGGAGTTCCCGGGTGGCATCGCGGTCGCCGGGGACGGGTCGATCTACGCAACCAACTGGGCCGTCCTCCAGGGATCCGGCGATCCCGCTCTGCCTCCTGGGGTCAACGTCGGAGGTGAGGTGGTGCGTATCGCCGACACCACGCCGGCCGACCAGATCGGGGCCAACCTCGGTGGCTACCGCGAGGTGGCCTCGGACGGCGGCATCTTCACCTTCGGCGCATTCGGGTTCTACGGATCCATGGGTGGCACGCACCTCAACAAGCCCATGGTGGGCGTCGCGTCGACTCCGCTTGGACCTGGCTACTGGGAGGTGGCCTCGGACGGCGGCATCTTCAACTTCGGGACCGCCCAGTTCTACGGCTCCACGGGCGGCAAACCGCTCAACGCGCCGATCGTCGGGATGGCCCCGACACCCGACGGCCGTGGCTACTACGAGTTCGCCTCCGACGGTGGCGTCTTCGCCTTCGGTGACGCCCAATTCCTCGGATCGATGGGTGCGACACACCTCAACAAGCCGATTGTCGGTGGGGCTGTGACGCCTGACGGGAAGGGGTACCGGCTCTTCGCCTCGGACGGAGGCGTGTTCTCCTTCGGGGACGCCACCTTCTACGGTTCGATGGGTGGCAAACCGCTCAACCAGCCGATTGTCGGCGGCGCCGCCACGTCCACCGGTGGTGGGTACTACCTCGTGGCGGCTGACGGTGGCCTCTTCGCCTTCGGTGACGCCGCATTCAAGGGGTCCATGGGCGGGTCCCACCTCAACAAAGCCGTGGTCGGGATGCAAGTCACGCCGGACAACGGTGGTTACAACCTCGTGGCCACGGACGGCGGCATCTTCTCCTTCGGGGACGCCACTTTCTACGGTTCGATGGGCGGGAAACCACTCAACCAGCCGATGGTCGGCATCGGCTGACTTCGGCGGAAATTCAGCAAGGCAAAAGGATCCCTATCCGTGAGGGTGGGGATCCTTTTGCGTCCAACTGCGTGACGAGGTGGATTGACGAGGTGGATCGAGGCTTTCCTCTCACTGAGTCAAAGAACCGTCGCTGGGCGACAGAACCGGCACGACAGGTGAACGATCCCTCGCACATTACCGAGAGGGGTCTTGCGCGCTGGTGCGGGCATTGGCCATCTCATGCACCCAACGGGTGCGAAGGCCGCGGCGCGCCTGGCTGAGGCCGGGTTCGCCATGCCCGACGGGTGGGCGGTGCGCCAGGACCACGGCGGACTGGTCGTAGGGACCGCGGTGGGCTCCCGGGAGGCCGACGTCATCGCGTGGTGCGTACGCGCCGGCACCGCGCTGTGCCGGACAGAGATGACCCGGTGCCGGCGGGCGCTTGTGTACCTCTCGCAGGTGGGATGACCCGGTAACGCGTCGCTGGTGGGTGGGACGCCGTCCTG
Source organism: uncultured Acidimicrobiaceae bacterium (assembly GCA_963787525.1). Classification (GTDB taxonomy): domain Bacteria; phylum Actinomycetota; class Acidimicrobiia; order Acidimicrobiales; family RAAP-2; genus Bog-473. The sequence goes on from CAWBDK010000004.1 coordinate 112,027, forward strand.
CAACCTGTGGCAGGCTCTGCTGAGCTTCAGCCCGGCCAAGGCGGGCCCAGGTCAGGAATGGTGCAGCCGTGAGTGTTCCAGTCGGCGACGACGTGTCGGGGCAGGGCGAGGGCATCTCACCGTTTCTCTCGGTCCTGTGGGCGCTGGTCCCATTGCTCACCCTCGGGTGGGGGACGGGTTTTTCGTTCACCTACGCCGCCATTCGTCTCCGCGACCGGGTACTCGGGGTGTGGGCAGCGGCCTATTTCGTGTTGGGCATGACTTCCTTCTTACTGGTCGCCTCGAGCGAAACCGGCAGCGGCTGGGAGGGAGACCTCGGGGCGGCGTTGGCCTTGTTGCTCATGGCAGGTGGCTCGGCCCATGCGTTCGCGCTCCGGCCGCAATTGAGCGAGCGTCGTAGCAAGCGGTGGTCCAGGCCACGGGTTGGTTCCGAGCAGGAGCTCGCTCTGACCGAGGCCAAGGCCGAGTTACAGCGGCGCCGCGAGGCGCGGGAGATCCTGAGTGCCGACCCTCAGCTGGCCCGCCAGCTGTGCATAGGTCGCCCCGATCTTCCACGTCGGTTCAAAGACGGAGGTCTGGTCGACGCCAACCACGCCCCAGCGACCGCCTTGGCCATGCTTCCCGGCATCGGCGCTTCCCTTGCCAACGGCATTGTGACCACCCGCGGCAGTGTCGGTGGTTTCAGCGACCTCACCGACATGTCGATGACCTTGGGGGTCGCTCCCCAGACGCTCGACGAAGCGGCAGAGTTCCTGGTCTTCCCGAAACATGGTGCCCCCGACCGACCCTGATGGGGCCAGCACACATTTCGGAGTCCACGCCACCGTTCGCATCCCTCGCGAGGCAGGAGCGCGAGGACTCGTTCTACGAGAACGCTACAAACTACGACTGAGATCCGGTGGGGGTGGTGGCGGCGGTGGAGGCGGCGGGGGTGGCGGGGGTGCCTCCAATCCCGCACCCCCACGGACTTCGGCCTGCCGGGTCGCCTCCTGCGCGTCCAGCTGAGCCAATTCGGCCTGCTGCTCTTGAACGAGCTCGTCCATTCGGGGTTGTTGCTCGTCCGCCACTGTCTTCTGGTTGTCTTCCTTCGCCTCTGCGAATTTCCCCTCCAGTTCTGTCCGCTCGGCGTCGGTCTTCTCGGGATGCTTGGCGAGAAACTCCTTCTCGATGCCCGTGTCGATGTCGAACCGCTTCTGGAGTTCGGCATCGAACTCGTTCTGTAGGTTCTGTCTTGCCTCCGCCTGTTCTTGAAGCATCGTTTCCCGTGCAATTTGGGCTTCAAGTTCCGGTCCGCCGATCAAAACGGAAGTGTCGACCTCGGGGGCTTCTTCCCCCACCAATGTGTCGACGAGCTCGGTTTCTTCGTGGACGGCGTCCAGGATGTCTTGAGTACCATCAGGGAAGAAGTCGATCTCCCCGACGGGGAACTCGAGTGTCCCGAGTTCCTGGAACTTATTGAGGCCCTCGGCAAGGTACGGTGCCAGAGTCGCCGACCACGAGATGCATGAGGCGGCGGTCCTGGCTTGGTCGGGATTCTCCATGACTTGCACCGTCGCCCACGCGGCGAGCTTGTAAGAGAGATCCATAACTCCGCGCTCTTCCTTACCGCGCCCGAGAATCCAGGTAGAGAAGTCGGCAAGTCATCAGACCGTAGATCAGACTCGTGGCCAGAGTTTCGGCAGTGTCGAGAGAAAGCTTGGGAATAGCAGTCGCGACGTGTGAGACAACGTCACGCAGCGTGTTTGTGCCGTCGAACTCCCACCAGAACAACATGGCGACGACATCGAGCGAAACGGGTGACGGGAGCGACAACGCTGCGTTTTGGATCTCGAACCTCATGGGGTCGCCGTCGTAGTTTCCGAGCCCGAAGCCAAGTGGAAGGGGTCGAAGGGCCGCCAAGATGCCATCTAACGGCTTCCCGGGCTCGACCTGGGCCAACAGACCCATTTCTCTGAGTCGCGCAAGCGTTGGTTCCACGTCACCCCAATGGTGCTTTGACGCGACTTCGGAGGTGTCCGCCGGTGTCAATGGAGTCAGGAGAATCCTCCACAGCTGATATTCCACGCTGTCGAGCGAAACAAGCTCTCCACCCCTTCGTACAGCGCCGGCGATCTCTCCGGTGGCCCGGTCCGCGATAACGCCCTGAGGAATGCCGAGGGCGACGTAGGTCGGACCGATGTCCCGCCACTCAGGGATTGCGGTTGTGACAGCTGGATCAAGGTGACTCATGAAGGCGACACGCTGTTGATCGGGGCAGCTTCAATCTTCCGGAGATCTGCGCGCTGACCCGTTGTCGGACCAATCGCTATCTCGACCATTTGATGTCTACCCTGCCCTGAGGTGTGGTGTTCCAGCTGGTCAAGGCGTACCCGCAGTCAAGAAAACTGTTGGTCGTTCCTCGCGTCGGCGCACTATCCAGGGTCTCCTCGGGAAGTGTGGCGGGTTCGCTGGACGGAGTGGTTTCAAACGACTCGACATGAGACGCTGCGATCCAGCCGAGTGCTTGTAATGGGTCACTCATCTCGGAATTAGCCTTTTAGGCGTGCGAACCGTCGGTGCTGAGCCAGACCAGACTCATTTGAGCGGATCGCCATACGCATCGCGCTTGATGACATCGGCGAGGATGAGTATCCCCTCGACCAGGCCCCATATGAAGATGACCGGAAGAAGAACAAAAAGACTCAGCAGCGTGAGGAGCAACATTGTGATTCCGAGCTTTTTGTACCCGAGGTAGAAGCGGTGGATGCCCAGCCAACCGAGGAAGATCCCCAAGAGGCCGGCCGCCAGTTTCGACTTCGTCGCCCGCTTAGCGACCTCCGGGTACTGGATGGTCGGGTATCCCGTCTGCGCGGCTGAAGGCGATTGCGCACCGGCCAGCGGTTGGGGGGCTCCGAAGACCTGATCGGAACCGACCGCCGGCGTCCCGAAGACCTGATCTGAACCGACCGCCGCGGTGGCCCCGAAGACCTGATCGGACCCGACCGCCGGCGTCCCGAAGACCTGATCTGACCCGACCGCCGCTGGGGCCCCAAAGACCTGATCGGACCCGACCGCCGGCGTCCCGAAGACCTGATCGGACCCTACCGCCGCTGGGGCTCCAAAGACCTGATCGGACCCTACCGCCGGCGTCCCGAAGACCTGATCGGACCCGACCGCCGGCGTCCCGAACACCTGATCTGACCCATCCGCGGCAAAGACCTGGTCAGACCCATTGGAGCCACCGGCGCCGAACACCGGGTCGCTGGCGGCTGACGGGAACGCTGATCCGGGGGACGCCGAAAACACATCATCGGACGGGGCGAGCTGCGAACCATCTGTCCAAGAGGACGAAGTCAGGTCGACCTCGTTCTCCGGTGTCGCCGGAGCGTGATCGGGGTGTAGCTCAGGCGCGTACCACTTCCCGTCCGATGCTTGCCACCAATCGGAGCCCAGCGAAACGTCGCTCATGGGTTGCCCTCCCGAAATCGCCGCCGTGACACTACCTCATGTCTTTTGGAGGTCAAGCGAAATGATTGCGACCAACCCTCAGCCCCTTGCGCTGCCCTCGCGGCGAGCTGGGATGCCGCAGGAATGGGATGCCGCCGAGGAATGGAGCGCGGGGTGAAGGAGTGGCGTTGGTGGTCGTCGCGGATTGGAGATCTCAATTGAGCGCTCCAGTCTTCGCCGGTAGGCTCCCATCTACCCAGACGACCCTTCGAACTCTAGAAGCCAGGAGTTGATGTGCCAAAGTACAAATTCCTCTCTGAGCGACAACTGGAGCAAGCCTTCCTGAGCGAGAATGCCGCGCTGCTCGGAGCTCTCGGTGGTGACGAGGCGAGCCGCATTCAGGCGGTCAACTCGATATACGAGGGAAAGACGGCCACGATCAGCGCGACGTACCATGGTGAACTCGTCGTCGCAGCCCAGAAGGGTGTCAAGACTCCCAAGCCGGGCTACCTGTTCTTTCGGGTGAGCCGGAATCTCACCGGCATGTCCAATCGCGAGCGGGAGTATCTCAGGATCGTCGAGTTACTGAACGTCGCGAACAACGGCCAATACCACTGGGCGGTGAGGTGGAAGGCCGACCTGTTGTGGGGCGACGGCCAAGGCACGCTGGGGGATGGATTCCAACGGCGCAATCCCGGACAGACGAGCAAACCCGAAGGACTCGACATAGGTGCGTTCATCGAATTCATGAAGAACAACAGCACCGTGGATCAGACCATCAATGAGATCCAACAGAACCTGAACAAGATAAGCGCGATGCCTGATTTGAGGCCGGCTTACCGCGCTCTCATCGACGAATTGATGGGCCGTGTCGCTCCGTCGGGCGGCGGAGAGTGGTTGAAACCACAGCAGGTCAGTGGGACGGTGTTCGCCCCGACAAGTCCGTTCTCGCTGCATATCGGGTCCTTTCCTGACGGGAATCCCTTGTCGTACTCAGGTGAGGGTTCGATCGTCACCATCGCACCACCGGGCTCGGGCAAGACCCAGTGCAACGTCTTTCCGAATTTGCTGACGTGGAGGGGTCCGGCGATAGTCCTCGACATCTCCGGCGACATCTACGAACACACCGCTGGTTGGCGCGGGGCGAACGTAGGACCGGTGTACAAGTTCAGCCCGCTGGAGCCCGAGGACAGCCACAAATACAACCCGCTTACGTTCGTCAGGAGCGATCCCGACTTCATCTGGGAAGACGCCCGCCTCCTGGCGGAGATGATGATCGTGCCGGCGTTCTCCAACGATCCCTTCTGGGAGAACGAGGCGAGAACGGCGCTGACCGCCGCGGTCTCCTACGTCTGTTACTTCAATCCTCCACATGAGCGCCCACTGCATGCGGTGTTGGACATCTTGTTTGGTGGCAAGCCATGGGACGACATGATCAAGGGGCTAAGAATGGCGGTCGACGTGCGTGTGATGGCACAGCACGCCACCGCCCTTTCCTCCATGAACGAGAAGACGCTGAGCAGCGTGCTGCAAACGGCGCGGTCCAGTCTGGGTGCATGGTCGGGGGAGCGCATCGCCCGAGCCACCCAGAGATCGGACTGGAGTCCGATGGACCTCCGGAGCGGCGTTAATCCGACCATCTACATCTACATCCGCCCGAACGAAGTCGAGGCGTATCTGTCGCTACTGAGGGTGTTCATCGGCCAGCACATTCGTGTGCTGACGGGTGGCGCGGTGCCGCCGAGGGGTGCACCGCCCATTTTGATCATGCTCGACGAATTGCCCCGTCTCCGTCACATGGCTCCCGTCGACGAAGCACTCAACATCGGGCGCAAATACGGTCTGCGGCTCTGGATGTTCGCTCAGAGTGTGGGACAGATGCAGACGGCATACGAGAATGCGGACGGAATGATGGGATCGTGCATCGTGCGCATCTTCATGAACCCGAGCGGTGCCGATGGGCTCGCCGAGAAGCTCTCGGAAGAGCTCGGCTATGTGGACTCGGTGCACGACAACACGCGCAAGCGCCTGGTGGAGGCTGCCGATCTCGCTGGTCCATCGTTCAAGGATGCACAGATCGTGATGGGGTTGGGCACCAAGCCGGCAATCGTCGCCAAGGACTTCGCGTATCGCCATGCCGAGCTCAAGAGGCGATCGGATCTCGAACCACCACAAGTGGTGTCGGCCCCGCCGCCCCCTCCTCCACCCGGTTCTTCCACGCCACCACCACCTCCGCCTCCGGTGTCCTCGATCCCGCCGCCAATCGGTGTGACCGGGCCGGAGAGGGAATGACTCGGACCCTGCCAGTCACGCCGAACCTCCTGTCCGTCTGACCTGCCAACGCGACGGGCAGTAATCGGTCACACCGAAAGCCGCGCCGGTTGCGCCCTGTTACCTTCGCCGGGTGACCACCGGGGGTCGGCGGGACGACGCAGCACTCGAACAGGGCCTGAGCCGCTGGATCTCGGCCCACCACGAGCTCGTCCCCGGGCCGGCAGGGGACGAGCCACCACGGATCAGATCGCTCACGCACGCCCAGGGTGGTCAGGCCAACGAGACCCTGCTCGTCGACTTCGAACAGCGACCGGGGATCGTCGTCAGGCTGCCACCACTGGAGCCCACTTTCCCCGACTACCACCTCGGGCCGCAGGCCGTGGTCCAGAATGCGGTGGCCGCCGCCGGGGTGCCGGCGCCGGCGCCCGCCCTCGTCGTCACCGATACGGACTGGATCGGCACACCCTTCCTCGTCATGCCGCGCGTAGTCGGTGACGTCCCGGGGCCGGCACCCTTCTTCGACCCCTACGTGCGCGACGTCGGGCCGGCGTTCCAGCGCATCATGTACGACGGCCTCATCGATACGTTGGCGGCGATCCACGCGGTGCCTTGGCTGGACTCGGCCCTGGAGTCGCTCGGACCCGGAACGCAATTGCGCGACGCGGTCGACCACTGGGCGGCTTACGTGGCCTGGTCGTCGCAGGGTGAACCGTTGCCCGCGCTCGCCGAGGCTCTCGACTGGTGCGCCCGCCACCTGCCGTCCGAGCGCGACGCGGTACTGCTCTGGGGCGACGTGCGGCTGGGGAACCTGGTCTTCGACCCGGCGCGCCGGGTGACGGCGGTCCTGGACTGGGATCTGGCCTCCCTCGGGCCGCCGGAAATGGACTTGGGCTGGCTGTTCGGACTCGAGTTCATGATGGAGGCGCTGTTCGGCGCGCGCGTCCCGGGTTCCCGATGACGTCCGAGGCGCTGGAGCGCTACCAGCGCAGGACCGGGTACGAGGCGAGGGACCTCGCCTGGCACGAGGTCTTCGCACTGGTGCGCGCGCTGGCCATCAACGACCGCCACCAGCGCATCACCGGTGACCCGCGTCGTCGGGAGAACCCGATGGGCGACGTTCTCCTGGCCCGGGTCGAGACGGCGGCACAGTCGGGGAGCGGCGGATGAGGCCCGCCGGGCCAGGTCCGGCGGCCGGCGGGCGGCAGCCATCACCTCCGGAGGGGCCAAGCGGCGTGGCGCGGGTTCAGCCCGCCGGATCGAGCAACGAGAAGCCCATGACGCCGGCCTTGGACACCTCGTAGCAGAGGGTGTCGTAGGGCTCGACGAGGCCGTAGGTGACCTCGCCGTCGCAGGTGATGCGGCAGTGGTGCTGGTCCTGGCCGGCCAGGCGACTGCGTACGTCGGGGTCGTTGACATCGAAGGTCTCGCCGTGCACGACCACTTCGTCCCCCTCGGCGACGCGCATGCCGTGCCAGAGATCGCCGTCGGGCGTGCCCCCGTTTGGTCCCCCGTACATCCCGCAGCGCAGGAACGCGATCTGGTTGCCGAGCCGCTCGAAGGCCATCGTCTTGACCGAACCGTCGGCGAACACGAGGTCGACCTCGCCGTTCCGGAGCAGATGGGTGTCGGGTTCGAAGCCCATGCGGTGGACGCGCCGGGCGAGCGTGCCACTGCGTGTGCGCGCGTCACCCAGGTTGTAGAGCACGTGGTCGCCCCAGATGCCGATGTCCTCGAACTCGACCCACTCGCCGCTGTGCGGATGTTGCATCCCCATGTAGCGGCCGGGGCCACCGACACCGTCGCGGGTGCCCCAGTGATGGTCCCGCGTACCCAGGTGCGTCTCACGCCCGAGCGCGAAGCGCTCGCCGTGCGCCTCCACCCAGCCCTCCTGGCGGCCGAAGCCGTCGTACCCCGCGATCGGGCTCATGGCGCGGCCGCCGACGATCATGCCGGCACCGAGCTGGCGGAAGACGGGGCGTTTGGTGTCGTGCCAGGTGATGTCGTAGGCGATGTCGAGCCCGGTGTGGTCGTGCTCCGGGTCCAGAAGGGGGTCGAGCCGGAGGCGCCATTGGCGGAAGGGCTCGACGAGTTGGAAGCTGAACGGTCCGAGCGTCATGTCCATGCGATCGGTGGGAAGCGTCCTGTGCGCCCGCACCGTGGTGTGGCGGCCGCGCACGTTGACGATGGCGAAGGCCTCCGCCGTGCCGAGATTGGGGTAGAAGGCGAGGCCGATGACGACGAGCAGCTCGCCCACCTTGTCCTGGCAGGTGAACCACACGCGCTCGTAGGCCTGGGCGTCGGGTGTCCACATGACGCGGACCGGGTAGGGCGCGTTGTGGATCAGGAACTCATCGAGGCCACTCAAGGGGGAGTGCTCGTCGGACGCGGGGTAGGGGGATGCGCCGGGGTCGGTGGTCACGGCGACCCGTCCATCGACGCCGTGGGAGGGGAGACCACCTAGATCCGTTCGCTCGTTGCCGGCGGCAGCCACCGGTCGCCGCAAGAGAGGCTGTCGTGCTCCGTCCGCATCGCGCTGCACAGTACGCTCGGATCGTGTCCGGAGACCAGCGCATCGACCCGCGGGATGCCGCGTTCTTCGCGCGGGACGACTATTACGAGATCCTGGCGCGGCTGCGCGACGAGGATCCGGTGCACCGGTGCGCGCCCGGGTTCTGGGCGATCACCCGCTACGAGGACATCCGGGACCTCAGCCGTGACCCGATCCGCTTCTGCTCAGGCGCTGGTGCGCTGGTCAACGACCCCATCCGCTCGAGCGGAACCCCGATGCTGGCCCGGTCCATCCTCCACATGGATCCCCCGGAGCATGCGGCCTTCCGCGGGCTGGTCAACCGACGGTTCACGCCCCGGGCGATGTCCGCTTTGGCGGAGTCGATCCGCTCGAGCGCGTCCACCCTGCTCGATGCGGCGCCGGCGGGCGAGGAGATCGACTTCGTCGCCGAGCTGGCCGCCCCCTTCCCGCTCACCGTGATCGCCGAGCTGCTGGGCATCGACGAGGCGGACCGAGGGGATTTCCGGCGCTGGTCCGACGCCGCGATCGAGTCACCGGACCTGCCAGCGGACGAGACGACGACGGCGCTGGGCGAGCTTGCGGGGTTCATCGTGGAGCACATCCGGGCGAAGCGCGAGCGGCCGGGCGGGGACCTGGTATCGCTGCTCGTGGGGAGCGAGGTCGACGGCTGCCCGCTCTCCAAAGAGGAGCTCTTCATGTTCCTCCTGACCTTGCTCGTGGCCGGCAACGAGACAACCCGTACGCTGCTGTCGGGGACGGCGCTCGCACTGTCGGAGCACGCGGACGAGCGCGCGCTGCTGGCCGGCGATTCCGATCTGCTGCCCGGCGCGGTGGAGGAGTGCCTGCGCTGGGTCACACCGGTCCACGCCTTCTGCCGGACCGCCACCGCAGACACAGAGGTGGCCGGGACCGCCGTCTCCGAGGGCGACTACCTGTGCATGCTCTATGCCTCGGGCAACCGCGACGAGCGGATCTTCGGCGAGGACGCGTCGCGGTTCGACGTGCGCCGTCCGATCAATCCGGTCCATCTCGCGTTCGGGTTCGGAGAGCACGTGTGCCTGGGGGCCAGCCTGGCCCGCCTGGAGGCCCGGATCTTCGTGGAGGAGCTGCTCGGTCGCTTCCCGTCCTATGTGGTGACGGGTTCGGCCGAGCGCGTGCTGTCGACGACGGTCGCCGGCATCCGATCACTACCTGTCGTGCTGGCGCCGGTGCCTGGTGGTCCCGGCGCAGTGCTGGCGCCTTCGCCCGTACCCTGACCGGTGCCCTCATCGGCGCCGTGACCCGTGCCCTGAAGGACGGCCCGGCGCAGCTCACCGAGTAGGGACTCGACCGCGGCCGGATCGGCGCTCAGTCTCAGTCTTCCCCCTTGCCGTTGAGATCGCACGAGCCCGCTCTGGCGCAGCACCTTGACATGCATGCTCACGGTTGGCTGCGCCAGCCGGAACAGCATGGCGAGCTCGCTGACCGTGCTCGGTGCCGTCGCGAGCGAATGAAGGATGGCCAGGCGGGTCGGATCGGCCACGGCCTTGAGACGTCGCGCCACCGACTCCGTACGCGCCCGCGCCACGACGTCACCCTGCCCGACGCCGGTCCCGATCACGACGAGACCGGAGAATTCGAGGTACATGCTCGATCCGAAGAACAAGCAGGGGACGAAGAGGAGGGGCTCTCCGGCCTCGACGCTCGAGACGATCTCGGGCAGCCGGTCCCGCAGGATGTCACACCCCGGACGTATAAGTAATTCCAGTGACCGACCACGCTGGTACTGCGCCACCACATGCCGCCCGGCCTCCTCGATGACGGGCAGTGCCCGTTGCCACATGTCGTCCACGGGCCCCCAGACTTCTCTCAGGAGGTCCAGGTACGACCGCAGCAGCTCGGGCGACTCTTTGAGCTGCCGGAAGCGGTCCAGGAATATCTCGCGTTCCTCCGGGCTCTCCGACGGCATCTCCAGGTCGAGCGGCACCGTGGCGACGGCGGTCTCGATGGCCTCCCACAGGGCGTCCGGGTCGGTTTCGCCGAGCGCACCGGCATGGTGGGCCAGGACCTGCATCTCGGTGAAGCAGGTCTCCTCGGAGTCGTCGTTCCAGAAGTTGCGGACACAATCCGCGAGGTCCTCGCGGCCGTTGAACATCTCAGCCAGCTGCGGGTACCGGGCCTGCATCGACGGCCGGGCCGCCACGGACAGGAGCCACGACAGGTCACACGCCAAGGAGGGAGCGGCTGTCACCGACCCTTGGCTCCGCTGTACGGTCTCGTCAGTGAACATAGGCATACGGCTATATTAGAATATTATTGATTTGCTGTCAAACTTCAGTTAGACTTTCCAGTTGTTGAGTCGGAATTGTGAGATCCCGAGCAGAAATGGATTCGTGAGGTGAACGTGTGATCCAAGCGAAGGCAGTGCAGTCCCAGGCAGATGCTCATCGAAGGGATCTGGCAGCGGCGGCGGGTTCGCGCCGCGCCGGGCGTGGCAGCTCGGAGCGGATGACTGATGCCATGGCGATGCAGCGCTCGGCCACCGGGCTCCCGGTTTCCGGTGGCCGAGCGAAGCGTCGAGCCGTGGCGCCGCGCATAGGAGGGTGGCTGATCGAGTTCGGCACCCGGCTCGGGGGGACGACGGTCCGTACCTCTTGATCCCGGTCTCGGCTGGCCGCCGCGCCATCCGGCCGGCCGGGCGGGCTCGGGGCCCCGCGATGGGCAAGAGTGGCGGCATGGCGCCAAAGCGCAACGTCCTGTTCATCACGCTCGACCAGTGGCGCGGCGACTGCCTCTCGGCGCTCGGCCATCCCGTGGTCGAGACGCCGGCATTGGACGCGTTGGCCGCCCGGGGGGTGCTGTTCCGCAACCACTGGGCCAACGCCGCGCCGTGCGGGCCTTCACGAGCCTGCCTCTACACGGGCACCTACCAGCACCGGAACCGCTCCATCCTCAACGGCACCCCGTTGGACGCCCGGTTCACGAACGTGGCCATGTTGGCGCGCTCCTCGGGCTACGACCCTGTCCTCTTCGGGTACACGGACACCTCGGTGGATCCGCGCACGGTGCCGCCCGGCGACCCGAGGCTGTTCAGCTACGAGGGCATCCTCCCTGGTTTCCGCGTGCTCATCGAGGACCCCTGGGAGCAGGGGAGCCCGGCGTGGGGACGTTGGCTCGCCGAGCAGGGCGTCGACGTCCCGGCCAACCCACACGAACTGTACGAGCCCTTGGACGGCTTCCCGGGCGCCGAGGCATTCGGCTCGACCTGGGCTCCGGCCCGGTTCCCGGTCGAGCTCTCCCAGACCACCTTCGTGCGGCGGGCGGTGGTGGAGTGGATCGAGCGCAACGGCGACGATCCGTTCTTCGTCCACGCCTCCTTCATCCGTCCCCACCCGCCCCGGCGGAACCCGATCGGCTATCACGACCTGTACGAGGCGGACGCGGTCGGGCCGTTCGTCGGATGCCCCACACCCGAAGAGGAAGCGGCGATCCACCCCCTCGGCGCGCTGGCGATGCGGATTGGCGACGTGGCCGCCCCCCGCGACGAGCGGGAGCGACGCCAGGTGCGCGCCACCTATTACGGCGCGCAGCGCGAGGTCGACGACGGGTTGGCCCCGCTCTTCGACTATCTGGTCAGCAGCGGGTTGGCCGAGTCCACCCTGGTGATCGTCACGAGCGACCATGGCGAGATGGGTGGCGACCACTGGCTTTTGGAGAAGCTCGGCTTCTGGGACGAGAGTTACCACGTACCGCTGATCGTCGTGGACCCGAGGGCCGAGGCGGCTGCAGGCCGCGGCACGGTGGTCGACGCGGTCACCGAGTCCGTCGACGTGTTGCCCACCATCTGCGAGTTCATGGGAACCGAGGTGCCGCTGCAAGCCGACGGCTGGTCACTCGGCCCCTTCTTGCGCGGTGAAACTGCTCCCCAGCACTGGCGCGACACCGCGCATTTCGAGTGGAGCTTCTCGGACCCGGTGAACCAGACTCCGTCGAAGGTGTCCGGAATCCCGATGTCCCATTGTGCGCTGGCCGTCTCGCGTGGGCGGCAGCACAAGTACGTCCAGTTCGCGACCGACCCCGCCTTGTTCCCTCCGCTGTTGTTCGACCTGTCCGCCGACGCCGGGCAGACGCACAACCTGTTGGCGGAGGGGGGCCCGGGCGTGAGTGACATCGCCTGGGAGGCGACCCAGGAGCTGCTGCGGTGGCAGATGCGCTCGGCGGAGCGGACCCTGAGCGGCAGCTTCCTCCACGCCGACAGAGGCCTGGTCCAGACACGCGACACCTGGTGGTGAGCGCCGAGCTCGTGCCCGGGCCTTGAAGCGACCGCGACGGCAGATCCGCGACGGAATCCGGTCCCGGCCGTTGCGCACCGGTGTGAAATGCTGACGCCGGCTCACTGCGAAGGAGGCTGTGCTCGGTGTCGGACATGCAGGGGAAAACGGTCGTCATCACGGGCGGAAATTCAGGTATCGGGTTCGAGACGGCCGCCTCGCTGGCCTCCATGGGAGCCCGTGTACTCGTGACCGCCCGCAATGCCGACAAGGGCCGTGCCGCGGTGGCGGCGTTGGCGCAGCGCCTCGGAGGAGACGCTCAGGTCCAGCTCGTCGTCTTCGATCTCGCCGACCTGGCGTCCGTGCGACGGGGGGCGGCGGAGATCCTCGACCAGACCTCCAGGCTCGACGTGCTGGTGAACAACGCTGGTCTGGTACTGACCGAGCGGGCGCAGACGGTGGACGGGTTCGAGATGACGTTCGCCACGAATCACCTGGGCCCGTTCCTCCTCACGAACCTGCTGCTCGACCGGATCGGGGCGTCGGCCCCGTCACGCATCGTCAACGTGGCGTCCAACGCGCACGGCTCCGCCCGCAGCGGGATCCCCTTCGACGATCTCCAGTCCGAGAAGCGGTACCGGGGCATGCGCGTCTACGGCCAGTCGAAGCTGGCCAACATCTTGTTCACCGTGGAGCTGGCCCGGCGTCTCGAGGGCAGCGACGTGACCGCCAACTCGCTCCATCCCGGCACCGTACGGACGGGTTACGGCGCCGACGGCGACACCGGGGGCCTGCTCGCGTTCGGCATAAAGATCAGCAGTCCGTTCTTCCTCTCCCCGGCCCAGGGGGCCCGTACGTCGGTCTATTTGGCCTCCTCTCCGGAGGTGGCGGGCGTAAGCGGGGAGTACTTCGTCAAGTGCGCACTGCACCAGCCCAAAGAGTGGGCGCGGGATCCCGACGCCGCACGGCGACTCTGGAAGGTGAGCGAGGAGCTGGTTGGCCTTGCGCCGCAGAAGGAAGGCTGAGCGGTGCGCGTGCTCGTCACCGGTGCAGCGCGCGCCATCGGCCAGGCCACCGTCGAGGTGCTTGCCGGCCGGGGCCACGAGGTGGTGGCCACCGCGCGGGACGTGGGCGTGCTGGCGGGGCTGCCGGCCGCCCAGGTCCTCCCGCTCGACGTCAGCGACGACGCGTCGGTCCGTTCCGCCGTGGCGGAGGCCGGGGAGCTCGACGCGGTGGTCAACAACGCGGCGCTGACGGGATCTGGCCCGCTGGAGACCTATCCGCTCGACTCCTTCGGCCGGGTTCTCGAGGTGAACACGATCGGCCCACTGCGGATGGCACAGGCGGTGGTGCCCCGCTGGCGCGAGCGCGGCAGCGGGGTGTTGGTGAACATCAGCTCGGTCCAGGGCAAGATCGGGACGCCCCTGGAGGGTGCGTACGCCGCGTCGAAGCACGCGCTCGAGGCGCTGTCGGAATCGCTTCACTTCGAGCTCGGGCACTTCGGGATCCGGATCGTCATCATTGAGCCCGGGTACATCGCACCGGGGATGAAGCACGATGGACGATCACCGCGGCCCGGCGGTCTACGCCGATCTTCATGCGCAGTGGGGCGGAACGGTGGCGACCGTGACCGGGCCCGAGGGGCGTCCGGGCCCGAGCTGGTCGGCGCGCGCGGTGGCCGATGCCATCGAGGACCCCACCACGCCGCTCCGCGTCGAAGTCGGCAAGGACGCCGCCATGGTGCTGCGGCTACGCCGGACGCTCCGCGACGCCGAGTTCGAGGCCACGATCCGCGAAGCGCTCGGGCTCACCTGGTAAGGGAGTGAGAGCATGGAGAAGCTGATGTACCTGGCCTGGCTGCATGAGACGAGCACCCGGGCCGAAGTGGCGGAGGTGGTGCTCGGCGAGATCGGCGACCAGCTGCTGGCCCTCGATCCCCTCCGCCTGGCCATCGATGTGTGGGACCCGGAGAGCGACATCCCGGCACCGGTGCCCACGCCGGAGGGCGAGACGCCGCTGCACGCGCTCGTCTCGCTCTGGGTCGACACGGTCGAGGACCGGGAGCCGTTCGAGGCGGTGCTCGCGGCTGCCACGACGCGCCTGGCCGGTTACTCGGTCGTGGAGTCGCTCTATCGCGACTACGGGGGCAACCGGTGGTCGGCTCCCCGGGACTGGCCGGACGGCCAACGGTCGCCCGGGGTGCTCACGGTGGCCCTCCTCCAGCAGCACCCGCGAACAGACCTTCGACGAGTGGATGACGAGGTGGCACACCAGGATCTCGCCGATCACCGAGGCGATCCAGCCCCGCGCCCGCTACGTCCGCAACGCCGTGTTCCGAGCGGTTACCGGCGATGCCCCACCCGTGCGGGGCATCGTGGAGGAGGCGTGGCCCTCCCTGGAGCACGTGACCGATCCGATGCTGTTCTACTGCGCCGACGGGGACCCGGAGCGCATGAACGCGCACATCTCGCAGATGATCGAGGAGATCAATGCGTTCGTCGACCTGAGCACGCTGCGAAGTGTCACCATGAGTGAATGGATACTGAAGTCATGACGCGGAAGTGGAGCCGGGACGAGCTGGAGCGGGCGCACCAGCACTACATGGAGACGGCCGACCGGTGCGCGGCCAGCGGGCGAGTGGCGCGACTGGGCTGACCTGTTCACCGAAGACGCGGTGTACCTCGAGCACACGTTCGGCACCTTCCACGGCCCGGAGGAGATTTACGCGTGGATCGCCCCCCTCATGGCGGAGTGGCCCAACCGGGCCATGACCTCGTTCCCCCATTCATGGTGCGTGTGCGACGAAGAGCGCGGCTGGTGGGTCTGTCGCATTGAGAACCGGATGAAGGACCCCGGTGACGGTTCGATCCACCAGGCCCACAACATCACCGTGCTCCATTACGCAGGTGACATGAAGTTCTCCTACGAGGAGGATGCGTACAACCCGGCCGCTTTCGGGCCGATGATCGAGGCCTGGACCGAGGCCTACGCCGCCAACGGCGGCAGCCGGCGTGACCGCAGCGCGGGTGCCGAGAACGAGAAGCGACTGCCGGCGGCCGGCTGATGCCCTACCGCTCCATGGCCGACGAGCAGGTCCGCGCGTTCCTGACGGCGCTCCCTCCGCGGACCGGGAAGCTGGCCACCGTGCGGGCCGACGGGCGGCCCCACATTGCGCCCGTGTGGTTCGAGGTCGATGTCGACGGGTCGCTCGTCTTCAACACAGGCGAGTCGACGGTCAAAGGGCGGAACCTGAGGCGCGACCCGAGGGCATCGATCTGCGTGGACGACGACCGGCCGCCGTTCAGCTTCGTGGTGGTCGAGGGTGTGGTCGAGATCAGTGACGATCTGGCCGAGGTA
Source organism: uncultured Acidimicrobiaceae bacterium (assembly GCA_963787525.1). Classification (GTDB taxonomy): domain Bacteria; phylum Actinomycetota; class Acidimicrobiia; order Acidimicrobiales; family RAAP-2; genus Bog-473. The sequence continues at coordinate 127,864 of CAWBDK010000004.1, forward strand.
CGCCGCTGGGCGACCCGGCTCGGCGGGCGGTACATGGGCGCCGAGCGTGCCGAGGAGTACGGAGCCCGCAACGGCGTGGCCGGCGAGCTCGTGGTCCGCCTTCGCCCCGGACGGGTCGTGTCGGCGTTCAATACCGCTGACTGATCGCTGCGCTCGATGCGCCTGGAGGTGGTCGCGTCAGGTCGCCGCACTGGCGCCGGTGCCAGTGCCGGTGCCGGCCCCCGCTCCGGCCAGCACCCCCGGCAGCAGGCGCGGCAGGCGGGCCCGGTCCTGCCCGTCGGTGAACCGTCCCAAGCGGCGTGATGGCCACGGCGAGCAGCATGGCCACCAGGAGCAGGTCGGTCAGCACGAAGGTGTGGATCAAGCCGCATGTAGATGCCGTGCACCGCCGTCACGCCGGCGAAGGCCCAGAACGTGCTGATGACGATGAGGGCCGAGCGGAGCCGACCGGTGACGGCGGGCGCGAGCACGATCACGCCCCACGTGACGTACCAGGCCCACACGATCGGTCCGAGCAGCGCCAGGACCAGCAGGGTCAGGCCGAGGCAACGGACCACGCCGTCCTGGGGCGAGCGCATGAGCAGGAGCCGGTACCCGACGTAGACGGCGACGAGCAACCCGAGCACACTGAAGACAGGTCGTGCGTCCATGGTGGAGATCGGGACTTGGAGCACGTGGCTCACGATGGAGACCGCCCGCGCCACCATGTTGACGGGCGTGACGCCGGTGAAGGATGCGTCGGCAGTCGTGGTGGTCCGCACCCAGCCCCAGCCCGTGCCCGACACGAGCGACATCACTTCCATGGTGGCCAGCGCGATCAGCCCGGCGCCCACCGTGTGCCCGATGCGGCGACGCGTCGACGCGGCGGGGCCGGCCCAGACCCACCCCAGGAAGAGGACGCCGAGCGCCGCGGGGGACTTCACGCCCGCAGCGAGCGCGCACAGGATCACGCCCGGCACCGTGCCGAAGCGCTTTGCGACGGCAAGCCCGGCCATCAAGAGGCCGACCATCAGGGCATCGTTGTGGGACCCCGCGACCAACGACAGCAGGACCAGGGGCGACCCCACGCCGATCAGGACGGCATGGGCGGGGTCGCGTTTGAGCGAGCGCGCCAGGGTCGGGGTGGCGGCGACCACCAGGGCGATGCCCGCGACCTCGAGGAGGCGCAGGAGGATCAGGTCGGCCAGGATCTGGTGGCCCGAGGCCTGGTCGAGCACGCCGTCCAGCGGCGAGGAAGGTGGGGCCATAGGGCGATTCCGTCCCCGACCACACCGAATCGGCCATCTGGTTGAACGGCGGTTGCCCCGAGCACGCTGGGCCCGTAGGCGTACGGGTTGATGTGGTGGCTCATCATCTCGCCCTGTGCCGCGTAGGTGTAGACGTCCCGGCTGAACAGCGGTGGTGCCAGTAGCAGCGGCACGGCCCAGATCGTGACGACCAGCACGACGCGCTTCACGGGAAAGCCGTGGTGGCGGTTCAGGTGGCGCGAGGAACCCGAGCCAGACCCGGGTGAGAAGGATGAGCCCTCCGAACACGAGCGCAAGGGAGGCGACCGGCGGGAGCGTGTCGCTCGTGCCGAGCGAGCCGAACGGTCCGCCCGGCATGCCGAAGAACCACGCACCGGCCAGATGGGTCTCGAACGACTGGCCGCCGAGGACGGAGCCAACGACGATTGCCGTGGTGCCGACGAGTCCCAGCACGGCGGTTCGCGCCACGCTCAACTGAAGCGCCGGTTGCGTCGGCGTGTCAAGGGGTCGGCGGTTTCGAGTGGTGCCATGGTGGAGGTGGCGGCGTTCGTGGGGGCGAACTCCATCTGGGCTTCCTTACCTGCACGCCCGCGGTGAGCCACCGCGGGAGCCAAAATCTTCATCAAACTGCAGTGATTCTGTCACAGCTGGCAGCCGTGACGGGGAACTTTAAAGCTTCCATAACAGGATTCTCAGGCTCATCCCAGCCTACAGGGGGAAACTTCGGCTGTCACGTAGGTGAAATCTGGCTGTTACGGAAACGGAAGGTGTCACGTGCGAGTTCTGGTCCTCGGGGGCGACGGGTATCTGGGTTGGCCGACGGCGCTGCATCTTTCGCAGGCGGGCTACGAGGTGGGGGTGGCGGACAACTTCGCCCGGCGGGGCTATGACCTGGAGATGGGGGTGGACTCCCTCGCGCCGATCGTGTCGCTGCACCGGCGCGTCGACGCTGGGAGGAGGTCTCGGGCAAACGTCTCGACGTCTTCATCGGGGACATGACCGAAGAGGAGTTCGTCCATGACATGGTGGCCGGTTTCCGGCCTGACGCCGTCGTGCACTTCGCCGAGCAGCGCAGCGCCCCCTATTCCATGGTCGATCGCAAGCATGCGGTGTACACCCAGGTGAACAACGTCGTCGGTACGCTGAACCTGCTCTACGCCATCGCGGACGTGGACCCGTCGATCCACCTCGTCAAGCTGGGGACGATGGGGGAGTACGGCACCCCCAACATCGACATTGAAGAGGGCTACATCGAGATCACCCATCGCGGACGTACCGACGTCCTGCCCTTTCCGAAGCAGCCGGGAAGCTTCTACCACCTCTCCAAGGTCCACGACAGCCACAACATCGCCTTCTGTTGTCGGGCCTGGGGTCTCCGATCGACCGACCTCAATCAAGGCGTGGTGTACGGGCAGTCGACCCCGGAGACCACGATGCACCCTGACCTCGCGACCCGTTTCGACTACGACGCCGTCTTCGGTACCGTCCTGAATCGGTTCGTGATTCAGGCGGCCGCCGCTGAGCCGCTGACCGTCTATGGCAAGGGTGGGCAGACGAGGGGCTTCCTCGACATCCGCGACACGCTTGCCTGTATCGAGCTCGCGATCCGGAATCCGGCGAAGGCAGGCGAGTTCCGCGTTTTCAACCAATTCACCGAGTCCTTCTCGGTCGGCGAGCTGGCCACGAAGGTCTCCGACCGCGGCCGGCGGGGCGCAGATCGTGCACCTGGACGACCCGAGGGTGGAGCTCGAGGAGCACTACTACCGGGCGGCGCACACCAAGCTTCTGGACCTGGGCCTCCTGCCCTACCTGCTCGGCGACGAGCTCCTGGCCGATCTCTTGTCCATCGCACGTATGCACATCGGCCGTCTCGAGCGGTCCGCCCTCCAACCGAACGTCCTGTGGCGCTCCACGTCGAGCAGCATCACCCGCACGGCGAGGCCGCACCCAGAGGCATCACCTGCGGAACTTCCCGGCTGACTCTGATGAGATTCCCAGCGTGGGGCGCTAGCTTGCGCCGATTGCGCCGCGCCGGCCCATAGGTGAGGGGCGCAGCGACAGGCTACCCGGAAGGCAGCTCCTCGGAAGTGAATCGACTACGAGCACACGTCGGACCCTTGTGGCCCTACCTGGTGCTGGTCGCCATCCCGACCGCTGGATTCTTACTGCCGGACTTGTTCAGCGGGCGGCTGCTGATCACCGGCGACAACCTGCAGCAGAACTACCCGCTCCACGTCCTGGTGGGCTCTATGTTGCGCCACGGCCAGCTGCCCTTCTGGAACCAGTACATCTTCAGTGGCACGCCCTTGATGGCCGACTTCAACGCCGGGGCGTTCTACCCCCTCACCGGTCTTTTCGCCGTCTTGCCGGACCGAGCGGCCTGGCTCGCCACCGAGATCATCGCCTTTTCGGCGATCGCCATCGGGATGTACGTCTTCCTACGGGCGTTGGCCCTGTCGACGGTGGCGTGCATCCTCGGCGCCGCCACGTTTGCCTTTGCCGGGCCAGTGCTCAGCCAGGTCAACCACGTGGACATGACCGAAGGGTTCGTGGCCATCCCGTGGATGCTTCTCTCCGTCCTTCACATCGTCCGCGACGGGAGGTGGCGGTGGTCAATCTTGCTGGGGATCGCCTTCGCGACGTGATCCTCGCGGGCGCACCGGAGGCGATGTTGGACGAGGCGCTGCTGGTCATCGCATATGCCGCAATGTCGGCTGGTCTCGACTGGAAACGGTGGTGGCGGGTGCTCTCGCGCTGCGCCGTGGGCGCGGTGCTCGCTCTGTCACTCGCCGCCATTCAGTGGTTGCCGGGCCTCGACGCCATCCGCAATTCGCAACGGGGCAGCGGAGTACTCGCCGCGGCCGGAAGCTACCCCGGGCCATTCAGCATCTTCGCCCTCGTCCCGTACCTCGACGGGGGCTACGGACAACTGGGGGAGGCACCCTTCTTCAGTCACTACAACCTGCCCGAGGTCGGCATTTACCTCGGTGTGCTGCCGCTCATCGCGCTCGATCACCCTGGTACGGCCGCGCTGGCCGAGCCGCCTTGTCATGAGAGACCGGATCACCTGGTACGCCGTCGGGCTCTTCGGCTTCCTCCTCGCCCTGGGTTCGAGCACACCCCTGGAGCGTGTGTTCAACAGCCTGCCGCTCTACGGGGACCAGCGCCTGCAGAGCCGCAACATGATCACGGCGGCGACCGCCGTCTGCGTCTTGTTCGCGGGTTGGATCGACCGCACGGACTCACCTGGAGTGGAGGACTCACCGCGAGTGGAGGACTCACCGCGAGTGGAGGACTCACCGCGAGTGGAGGACTCACCGCGAGTGGAGGACTCACCGCGAGTGGAGGACTCACCCCGCCTGAAGGACCCGATGAGACGGTACGACCGGATCGTGGCGCTGATCCCCCTGGGCGTCGTGGTCGCCTTGGCGATCTGGGCGCTCGCCGCGCCGGGCTCTCTGGTCCAGTTCTTCGCTGGGGTGTCGCTGCGTCCCAGCGTCACCGAGACGGTCCGCACTGCGATCATCGTGGCCCTTGCCTTCAGTACCGGCGCAGCAGTTCTCGTGTGGATTCGCCTCCGACTGGCCACCGTTCCGTGGTTGGGGCTGGTGGCGGTCTTCGTCGCACTCGACATCGGGCTGATGGCGGTCACGAGCCAGCTTTCGCAGTCCCCGCCCAACGATCTGCTGGCCGGCACGACGCCCGTCCAGCAGCTGATGGCGGCGCATCTGCCCCCTGGTGGGCGGATGGTCAATTACGACCCGCAGGGCTACGCGAGCTATCCAGGCAGCCCTCAGGGGGTGCCCGACCTCAACATCCTGCCCGCGCTGCCCTCGGTCTCCGGCTACGCATCCATCGTGAACGGCAACTACGAGTCGGTGACGCACACCCACGAACAGGACGACCTGGACATCAGCCAGCTGGCTTCGGGGACGCTGGACCGGTTGGACCTCCGAGAGGTCGTCACCGTGCCCGAATACTTCCTCGTACCGCTCCAATCGATGCCGCGCTCGATCGATGACATCCGACAGTCTTCGGAGGCCTTCGGTGCCGATCCCGTGCTCCCCAGGGGATACGGAAGCAACTTCAACGACACTGCCTATCCCTTCGACCCGGGGCCCCGGCCAGCCCTGGACACGGGTCAGACCGCCTCGTGGTTCTTCGGAGCGTCCCTCCAAGCCGACTCGGCCACGCTCGTCCTCGAACACCAGGCGACACCAGGAACGCAGGTCCGTTTCGGAACGCTCTCCGCCAACGGCTCGACGCGTTGGGGCGACCCGGTGCCCGTGGCGACCGGGGCGAGCAGTGTGACGGGGCAGCTCCCGAAAGGAACGGCCATCGGTCTGTCAGTTCAGGTGGTGGTCGGGACCCTGCCGGCACAACGTGCGGTGATCACCGTGGCCGGACGGCCCTACGAGCTCGGAGGCTCACTGTCGTCGGCGCTCGTACCGGGTCCGTGGCAGCTCGCCGGGTTTTCCGAGGACTATGCGGTCTTCACGCTCCGGAGGCCGCCGATGCCCATCTCTGCCTCCACCGCGGGTGGCCGGCAGTTGCCCGTGCAGGTCATCTCGAGCACGACGAAGTCCGAAGAGATCCGGGTCGACGCACCCACGCCGTCATCCGTTGTCCGCTCCGTGGCGTGGGACACGGGGTGGTCGGGAACGGTCTCGGTCAACGGAGGGTCAGCCGTGAGCGTCCCCGTCGGCTCCTTCGATCTCGTGCAACAGATCCACATCCCGGCGGGGGACGACTTGGTGTCCTTCCAATACCGGCCGCCGCATCTGCTCGTGGCCAGTGTTCTCAGCCTCGGTGCAATCGCCTTGCTGCTGGTGCTGTTGTGTTGGTGGGCGGTACGCCGGAAACGGACAGTGCCCGGACCGGATGTGCCCCCGCTGGCCGAGGTGACCATGGTGGAGGTGCCGGAGCACGTGAGTTGAAGTAACGCCTGCGCTCAGCAATACGGGTGGGCCAGAGAGAGCAGAAATTCACCGTCATCGGCTCCCCACATCCCCTCGATCACGAAACCGGCAGCCGAGAGCTCACGCTCCACTCGCTCGGGCGTGAACTTGGCGCTGATCTCGGTCAGCAGGTCTTCGCCCTCGTCGAACCGGACCGTGATGCCGGCGCCGGTGAGCGAGACCTCGGTCGCTTCTTTGGCCCGGAGCCGCATCTCGATCCACTGCTCGCCTTCGTTCCAGAGTGCGACATGCCCGAAGAGCTCGGGATCGAAGTCGCCCCCCAGCTGGTCGTTGAGCACGCGGAGCACGTTGCGGTTGAAGTCCGCCGTCACGCCCGCGGCGTCGTCGTAGGCCGCCACCAGCCGGTTGGGGTCCTTGACCAGATCCGTGCCGATGAGCAGCGAGTCGTTGCTCGACATCGTGCAGTTCAGGTCGAACAGGAAGCGGGCGCGCTGCGTTGGGTTCAGGTTGCCGATCGTCCCGCCGAGGAAGGCGACCATCCGCCTTCCTTCGGTGGGGATCTCGCCCAGATGGTGATGGAAGTCGCCGATGACCAGATGGATGTCGAGCGCGTGGAACTCCTCGGACAGCGTGGTGGCAGCGCTGCGCAGAAATTCGTCGCTGACGTCGAAGGGCACGTATCTCGAAAGCGAGCCGGTGTCTTGGAGCGCGGTCAAAAGCACACGCGTCTTGTCGCAGGCCCCGGCACCGAGCTCGACCAGCGTGTCGGCCTTCGCCAGTTCTGCGATGGAGGGGGCGTGCTCCTCCAGGAGGGCCCGCTCCGCTCGGGTGGGGTAGTACTCGGGAAGCTGCGTGATCTCCTCGAACAAGCGGCTGCCCCGCTCGTCGTAGAACCACACGGGCGGAATCGACTTCTCCTGGCCTTGCAGCCCCGCCAGCGCGTCCGCCCGCATCTGGCTGCGCACCTCCTCGGGCGAGAGGTGCACGTCGATGGTGTACGCCACCGGTCAGGGATCCCTGGCCAGCCGCACCCCGCCGAAGAGCCAGCGGGCGCCGGGCGGGAAGAAGTTGCGGTACGTGGCCCGGACGTGCCCGGCCGGCGTGGCGCAAGATCCGCCTCGCAGCACGTACTGGCTCACCATGAATTTGCCGTTGTACTCGCCCACCGCGCCGGGGGCGGCACGGAACCCGGGGTAGGGCGAGTAGGCGTTCGACGTCCACTCCCAGATGTCGCCGAAGATGGCATTGGACGAGATTGCGGGCCGTGGGTGGGGCGCCCCGAGCAGGAGAAAATCGTCCGCCAAGAAGTTGTCGCCCTCTCCGTGAGAGGCAGCGATGGTCTCCCATTCCGACTCGGTCGGCAGTCGCATGCCGGTCCAATGGGCGAAGGCATCGGCCTCGTAGTAGCTGACGTGGCAGACCGGCTCGTCGGGGTCGACCGGCCGTAGACCCGAGAGGGTGAACTGGAGCCAGCGCTCGGGGTTGTCGGGATCGCGCGTCCAATACAAGGGGGCGTTCCACTGCTCGGTGTTGACCACCGTCCAGCCGTCGGAGAGCCAGAACTCGGGCCTGCTGTAGCCGTCGTCCTCCATGAACGAGAGCCATTCGCCACAGGTGACCGGCCGGTCGGCGAGCCCGAAGGGGGTCAGGTGCACCGTGTGCACCGGGAACTCGTTGTCGAAGCCGAAACCACGGCCGCGATGGCCGACCTCGACGGGGCCCCCGTCGTGCTCGATCCACCCGGCCTTGGGCGGGGCGATGCCCGGGGGCTCCCGCGAGCCGGCCACGTAGGCAGGGTAGAGGGGATTGCGGGAGAGGACGTGCTTGATGTCCATCAGCAGGAGCTCCTGATGCTGCTGCTCGTGGTGGAGTCCCAGTGTGATCGAGTTCCCGGAGCCCGGGCTGGGTGGGATCGCGGAGTAAGGCCTCCATGGCGGCGTCGACGTAGGCACGGTACCGGGCGATCTCTTCGACGCCCGGGCGCGAGAGAAAGCCGCGCTCGGGTCGAGGATGGCGTGCACCCACGGCCTCGTAGTACGAGTTGAAGATGTAGGCGTACGCATCGTCGAACATGCGGTAGCCGGTCGCGTACTCCCCGAGGATGAAGGTCTCGAAGAACCAGGTCACGTGCGCCCGGTGCCATTTCGTCGGGCTCACGTCCGGCATCGTTTGGACGGTCTGATCTTCCGCGCTCGAGGACAGACGCCAGCCGCTCGGTGGTGGCGCGGACAGCGCCATAGGCCTCGAGGAGGTCGGACGGGGCTGCTCGACCGCTCATCTCCATCATTTCCGTCCCTTCGCCACCCCACCTGGAGCGGTCGCAGCTGGCTGCACGGTTGCGATTCACCCTACCCAGATGTATCCCCGATGAGACGCCTTTGACGCACTTTTCACACAAGGGCCATCAGCGCAGCCGGTCGCCCGTTCGGCGGAACGCCGGCCCTTCGCCCGGGAGGGCGGCCTGCGCTCTCCCGGGCGGGTCCCGCCGCCAAGGGGACGGCGCTCGCGTGGCTGCGGTGCTCTGGTCGCGCCCGATCCTCTGCTGTGGCGAGGTGGGCACGGGCTTCGAGCAGCCGCTTTCGTGGCGCACGACACCGTGGCCCACGGAGCACCCAGCGTGGTCTTGCGCCTCGATCGGCGTCCACAGGACGGCGAGGATTTCAGCCTGAGGAGATCAGGCGAGCACCTTGTTACGGAAGTTGCGCAATCCAAGGGTCAGGAAGATGACGGTGAACGCGACGATGGCGGGATAGATGATGTAGAGGTGCATGTGGGCGGCGTCCGTCAAGGCGGCCCGCATGCCGTCATTGATGTAGATGAGCGGATTGACGAGCACGATGATCTGCAACCAGTGAACGGTGCCGAGTTTCACCGGTGCCAAGCGCGTCCATTGGTAGTACGTGCCGCCGAGGAAGGTGATCGGAAGCACGATGAACCCGAACATGAGGCCCAGGTTGCGCGGCTCGAACGAGGTTCCCAGAAGGAGGCCGAGGGACGCCATGCAGACACACGACATGGGGACGAGGGTGATGATGAGCAGCCAGTGCAGATTGATCTGGGCTTCCACGCCGGAGGCGTGCACGACCGAGGCGATGGGGAGGACGATTGCCGCAGAGATCAATCCCTGCGCGGCCCCGGAGATCACCTTGGACATGGCGACGAGCCAGATCGGACAGGGCGCCTGGACCCTGTCCTCGATCTCACGGGTAAAGCCGAATTCCTGCGCCAGTGGCATGGCGACCGCCTGGATCCCCTGGAACATGATCGACAGTCCCACCACGCCGGGCACCAGCACGGTTGCGAAGGCCGACTCGGCGCCGGGGATGCCACTCGCCCCACCGATGCCCTGACCGATCTTCGGGAACACGTAGAGGAAGACGAAGCACAACAGGAACGGCTGGACCAGGGTCCGCACCGTGAACTCGATCTTGTGCTTCCAGAGCACGACCAGGTCGCGTTGGATCAGGGCCCGCAGGGAAGTCCGGCTCGACGCAGTGGCCGAACGGGTGGGCCTGAGATCGATGTGGCGCGAGCTGGGTGTTCCGAAGGTGGATTTCACGGGCGTCTGGGAGGTTGTTGCCGCCATTAGTCGCGCAGCTCCTTTCCGGTGAGCCCGATGAAGACGGTCTCGAGCGTGGGCTCGGCCACGGACAAATCGGCGAGTGAGAAGCCGGCCGATTCGGCGGCCTCGACGACCCGGGGGACAAGCCGCTCCGAGCCGCGGATCTGCAGCTCGACGCCCTCGGGGATGAGACGCGTCCGCGTGACTCCCTCGAGTCGAGCACCGAAGGCCTCGGCCAGTTTCTCCGTATCTCCCGCCGCTTTCACCGTCACGATGGTGTCGGCACCGACGCCGCGTTTGAGTTCGCCGGGTGTGTCGAGGGCGAGGATCTTGCCGTGGTCCATGATCGCGACCCGGTCACACAGCTTGTCCGCTTCCTCCATGTAATGCGTGGTGAGCATGATCGTCTGGCCCTCGGCGTTGAGGCTCTCGAGCAGCTCCCACAGGGCGAGACGGCCCTGTGGGTCGAGCCCGGCCGTGGGCTCGTCGAGAAAGAGCACGGCGGGCCGGTGGAAGATGGCACGTGCCACCATGAGGCGTTGTGCCATCCCACCGGACAGGGCGTAGACGGACGCCTTGCCAAACCGGGACAGCTGGAACTTCTCGAGGAGGTCGTCGGCCGTCTGCCGCGACTCCTTCGCTCCCATGCCGAACAAACGCCCGTGCCAGTAGAGGTTCTCCCAGGGCGTCAGCTGGCGATCGAGCGTGTTCTGCTGGGACACGACGCCGATGATCTGCTTGACCAGCGTCGGCTGTTGCAGGACGTCGATGCCGCCGACGAAGGCCTGCCCTCCCGTCGGGATCACCCGCGTGGTGAGCACGCCGACCGTGGTGGTCTTGCCGGCCCCGTTGGGGCCGAGGAGACCGAACACCTCGCCCGTGCCGACTCGGAGGTTCAGCTCGTCGACAGCGCGGAAGTCCGTGCCCGGGTAGGTCTTGGTGAGACCGACGGTCTCGATGATCGGCGTCCCCCGGTCCGGGGATGTACCGTCCAGCGAGGTCGTGGTCGTCGTCGTGGTCATGGCTCCACCAGCACAGTACCGGGCGGGGTTGGCACGCTACCGGGTGCTCTCTGCACAGTACCGGGCGGTTGTCGTCTGCGACCGGTCAGTCCTCGGCCAGGATCTGGTACAGCTCTTTGCGAGCCTTCTGGATCACGGCGATGCCACGATCGATTTGAGACTTCTCGCCGTCGCCGGCGAGCTGCTTCGCCGCACTCATGAGCTGGCCCATGCCGAGGCGAAGCTGGCGGACCTCGTCGTCGCTTTCGCCGGCTGCCTGCCAGGGGAGGGCTGCCTTCTCGGCTTCGGTCCGGCCGGCTTCGGTCAGCGCGTAGGTGCGGCTGCCCTCGATCTCCGACGATTGGACCATGCCCTCGTCTTCGAGCATCTGGAGGTGCGGGTAGATCGACCCGGGGCTCGGACGCCACAGGCCCCCGCTCATCTCCTCGAGTCGGCGCATGACCTCGTATCCGTGCGCAGGCTCGTCGCGCAGGGCGACCAGGATGGCCGTCCGGATTGCGCCTCGCGGCATTCGGCGACCGCCACCCCATCCGCCGCGCCCGCCGCCCCAGCGGCCGCGGCCGCCCATCATGCCGCGCCCGCCGAAGAAGTGGTCGTGCCGGTGGTGGTGCTCGTCATGCTGGTGGTCGTGCTCGTCGTGCCTGTGTCCGTGCTCATGTCCGTGCTCGTCGTCGTGTTGGTGTGCCATTGGTGACTCCCTTTTCGTGCTTTTTGTGCCGGATGCTCTCTGATGAGCCTCTCCGGATCTCATAAACTGTAACTCTATGATATATCATAATATTCCATGGAAGTCACGCAATAGGGCACCACCTCGTTGCCGAGCACCAGAATCACCCCTCCACTGCCCGGTGGGCACGAGCAATCCGTCTTCGGAAGGGATGCGGCTGGGGGGTGGAGCGAGGTTCTGGGCGTTCCAGGAGTCCAGGCCACCGCGGTGGGGGGAGGCGGGGCTTGATCCCAACCTGACGAGTCGCGGGGTGTGCCCCGGCCGCACCAGACATGGCGGCGCGCGGAGTGTCGCCTGCCCCTGCGGGCGAAGATTCGGCTGCGGCGCGGCGCGGCGCGGCGCCGATTGGGTCAGCGGAGGCGGATCACGTTCCCGGTGATGAGGGCCGCGGCGTCGGACGCCAGGTAGGCGATTACTTCGGCCACCTGTCCGGGCGTGGCCACGCGCCGGCCTGACGACTGGGCGAACGCCGCCGTCTTTTGGTTCACCCATCCGGTATCGGTGATGGGTGGGTGCACGACGTTGGCGGTGACGCCGTAGGGAGCGAGCTCGGCGGCGGCGCTGAGCGTGAAGTTGACCTGAGCCGCCTTGGCGGCGCCGTAGGAGATCTCACCCGGGAAGCCGTCGGCTTCACCGGAGGTCAGGCCGATGATGCGGCCCCACTCCCCGTGTCGGGCTATGTGGCGTCGGGCAAATTCCGCAATGAGGAGCGCCGCCGCCCGTGCGTCCACCCCGAGCACCTGATCGATCGTGCGCGGGGACACGGGAGCCTGGGCGCGCCCGAAGCGGTTCGCCGCGGTGGGGACGAACGTGTCGGCGATCCAGCCCGACGCGTTGTTGACCAGGACCTGCACCGGGCCGAGTTGGGTCTCTGCGGCGTCGAGAAGGGCCGACACGCTCGATGCATCGGACAGGTCCGCCTCCAGTGCGGCGGCCCGGCCTCCCGCCGCCCTGATGGACTCGACGACGAAATCCGCCCGGGCCATCCGGGTGGCCCGGTAGGTCGGTGGCAACGAGGGGTCGTCGAGGCCACCCTGCCGTTCGTTGCGGAAGTAGGCGCACAGGACGGCGGCGCCCCGTGCGGCCAGTGCTTTGGCAGTGGCCGCACCGATCCCGTGGTTCGCTCCGGTGACCAGTGCGACCCGTGGCTCCGGGGAGGATGGGACGTTCATCCCGTGCCTGCAGGCCTCGACTCTGGCACCGGCACGCGTTCGTTGGCGCTCAGCGGAGGCCCGACAGCCGGTCCAGCACGACCTCGGCCTCGGCCACGAAGCGGCGGACCAGCTCGCCCGCCGGCACCAGCTCGGTGATGGCGCCCACGCCCTGCCCGGCGGGGTAGCACTCCTTGTCCACGTCGACGCCATCGGTGAAGGAGTCGCCCCCCAGGTGCATGGTCCCGTTCCCGTAGGAGACGGCCAACTGCTCGGGGAACTTCTTGAGCTCAACAGGGTGCGCGTCGTAGTAGTCGGTGTATGTGTTGCGCACGACCCGCATCGTCTTGCCGGAGTAGGCGCGGCTCACGGTGGTCTGGTCCTCCCGACTGGTCAGCAGCTTGTCCTTGTAGCCGAGCACGCCGCGCGCCTCCGGCGTGGCGATGAAGCGGGTGCCCACCCAGATCCCGTCGGCGCCGAGCGCCAGCGCGGCCGCCAGGCCGCGACCGTCGAAGATCCCCCCGGCGGCCACGACGGGCACGCGGTCGCCGACCGCATCGACGATCTGGGGGATGAGCGGGAAGGAGGCGATCTGCCCGGTGTGCCCACCCGCCTCGGTGCCCTGGGCCACCACCAGGTCGCATCCGGCGTCGACGGCGCGCTCGGCGTGCTCGACCTTGCCGCACATGCTGACGACGATGACGTCATGGCGATGGCAGAGATCGACGACCTCGGTCGGTACCCCCAGTCCGGCCACGAACGCGGAGGCACCACCCTCGATGACCATCGAGACTTGATCGGTCATGCCGCCGGGCATCGCGGTGAGGAGGTCGACACCAAAGGGCTTGTCGGTGGCGTTCCGCACGGCGGCGATCTCGGCCACCATCTTCTCGTCGCCCATGGTGGACGCACCGAGGCAGCCGAAGCCTCCGGCGTCCGAGACGGCGGCCGCCAATGCGGAATACGAGACACCTCCCATGCCGGCCAACATGACGGGGTGCTCGATGCCGAGCAGCTCGGTGAGGCGAGTTCGCATGGTGCTGTGGCCTTCCTTGATCTCGATCCGGTACGGCTCGAAGCCGGCATCCGCCGCGGGGACCGTAGCGCGGGCGGCGACGGCCGCCGTGAGGGGTCCGGCGGAACCGGGCGGTCGGTTGCCCTTGGTTGCATTTTGAACAGGACGTTCCTACTCTGAGTTGATCGTGGCAGACGTCGGGGAGGTGGGTGTGAGCGTCGTCGCAACCCCTCCCATGGCCGAGAAGATCACCAAGCGTCGGCTGTGGCTGATCCTCGGCGCACTGCTGCTGGGCATGCTGCTGGCGGCTCTGGACCAGACCATCGTGTCGACGGCGCTGCCCACGATCGTGGGCGACCTGCACGGGGGGTCGCACCTGGCGTGGGTGGTCACCGCGTACCTGCTGGCGTCGACGGTGTCGACGCCGCTGTGGGGGAAGTTGGGTGACCAGTACGGGCGGAAGACCTTCTTCCAGGCGGCGATCGTCATCTTCGTGATCGGGTCGGCGCTGTCCGGCTTCAGCCACACCATGACCGAGCTGATCGCCTTCCGAGCCGTGCAGGGATTGGGTGGCGGGGGACTGATGGTCGGTGCGCAGACGATCATCGGCGACGTGGTGTCGCCCCGCGATCGGGGCCGCTACATGGGTTTGTTCGGCGCCATGTTCGCGGTGGCCACCGTGATCGGGCCGCTCATCGGCGGGCTCTGCGTCACCTACCTGACGTGGCGCTGGGTCTTCTACATCAACCTGCCGCTCGGGATCCTCGCGCTGTTCGTGACCGGCGCCGTGCTCCCCGGCCATCTGCGCCGGGTCTCGCATCGCATCGATTACGCCGGCTCACTGCTCCTGGCCGGTTCGGCGACGTCGCTCATCATCTTCGCCAGCCTGGGCGGGATCTCGTGGGCCTGGGTCTCGGTTCCGAGCGTCGCCACCGCGGCCCTCGGCGTGGTGTTGGCGGTGGCGTTCCTCTTTGTCGAGCGCGTGGCCGCGGAGCCCGTGATCCCGCTCAAGCTCTTCGGGGAGAGGGTCTTCAACGCGGCCAGCGCCATCGGCTTCGTCATGGGATTCGCCATGTTCGGGGCGCTCACCTTCCTGCCCCTGTACATGCAAATCGTCAAGGGCGTCAGCCCCACGGCGTCGGGACTGCGCATCCTGCCGCTGATGCTCGGCATGCTCGGCGCCTCGGTCACTTCGGGCCGGCTCGTGACGCGCTGGGGCCGCTACAAGGTCTTCCCGGTCGTGGGCACGGCGTTGATGACCGTGGGCGCCTACCTGTTGTCGCTGATCGATGCGTCGACCAACGGGTGGGTGCTGGCCGGCTACATGTTCGTCTTCGGCGTCGGCATGGGCCTGGTCATGCAGGTCCTCGTCGTCGCGGTGCAGAACGCCGTGTCCTACGAGGACCTCGGCGTGGCCACGAGCAGTGCGACGTTCTTCCGCATGATCGGGGGCTCCTTCGGCACGGCGGTGTTCGGTGCGATCTACGCCATCGTCTTGAACCACACCATCGCGCCGACGTTGGCCAAGATCCCCGCCTCCGTCCTCAGGAACTTCAACCCGCAGACCATTAATCCGGGCGTGCTGACCCAGCTGCGGTCGACCGCCGAGGGATTGTTCTTCTACACCAAGTACATCGACGCCGTGACCCACTCGATACAGACCGTCTTTTTGGTGGCCGTTCCGATTGCCTTCGTGTCCTTCCTCTTGAGCTTCCTGCTCCCAGAGGTGGAGTTGCGCAAGACGGTGCAGACGGTCGACGTCGGCGAGGTGAACGGCTCACCCGACCCGCGGTCGTCGCTGCAGGAGATCGAGCTGGCGCTCGCCCGCCTGTCGGTCCGGGAGAACCGTGCCGAGCTCTACCACACCTTGGCGCAGCGGGCCGGGATCGACCTGCCACCACGGTCGTGCTGGCTGTTGTACCGACTGGCCGATCAGCCCGCGTGCACGGTCAACGACGTGGCGCAGCGGTTGAAGGTGGACCCGGAGCTGATTCAGCCCGGAGTGGACGGGTTGCTGGCCGCCGGCATGGTCGAGGAGCGGCGGCGGGGCGCCGAGTGCGATCTCTACCTGACCGGCGCGGGGACGGCCGCACTCGACAAGCTCACGGAGGCGCGGCGCACCGGGCTGACCGAGCTCCTCGACGGCTGGAACCCCGAGGAGCACCCGGAGATCATCGAGATGGTGAAGGACCTGGCCCACTCACTGCTGGCCGACGACGAGCGCCTGGTGGCGGACGCGATGCCGCACGTGGCGGCGGGCGTGTCCGGGGGCGGGGGCTGAGGTTCCTTCGGTTCGGCGGCGCTTGCGACGCGCCGGTCGGCTCCTCTCAGGACGGCCGCAGTGCCTGGCGGAGGGCGGCGACGGCGGCCGGAGGGGCGCCTTCGGCATCGAGCCCGATGAGCGCGGCACCCAGGACGGGCGGCGCGTCGAGACGGACGAGGACGGCGCGTGGCGCGGCGGCGCGGACGCCGGCCGCCACACGGGTGTGGAAGGCGGTGTCGGTGGTCTCGAAGATGCCGCCGCCCAGCACGACTTCGACCGCCTCGTCTTGCAGGTCGAGCCGGACGACGGCGGCACGGACGAAGGCCACGATCTCGTCGGCCAGCATGTCCGCCGCCTCGCGGGCAGGTGCGTCGCCGTCGGCGGCGGCGTCGAGGAGGACGCGGGCGAGCTCGAAGAGGCGCGGCGTAGGGGATGGCCCCGGTGTAGATGCCGGTCAGCGCGGCCTCCGCATCTCGGGTGCCGAGCTGTGCCGGGACCCGTTCGCGCAAGGTGGTGGCAGTGCCGCGGCCGTCGCCGGCCCGCAGGGCGAGGCCGAGGGCGCGCAGCCCCAGCCAGGCACCCCCGGGCGCGAGGTCCCCCGACAGCTCGGCCAGTGCCGGGAAGCGCACCGTCCGCCCGTCCGGTCCCACCGCCGCACAGTTCATCCCCGTGCCACAGACGACACCGACGCCCCAGCTGGCGGTCGTGCCCGCCCGCGAGACGGCGAACGTGTCGTTGCGCAAGATCACCCGGTCGCTCCATCCCAGGGCGCCGATCGCCGGTGCCAGCTTCTCCTCGTCGACCGGCAGGTCGATGCCGGCCAGGCAGTACACGGCGGTCGGGCAGAGGGGGAACGGGGTGCCCGCCATCCGCGCGTCGGCCGTGACGGCGGCGAACGCCTCGGTCAGTGCCTCGACCGTGCCCTCGAGGCCGACGAGTTGGTGATTGCTCGGACCGACGCGGGCACGACCCAGGACGGCGCCGCTGCGCGACACGAGGACGGCGTCGGTCTTGGTACTGCCGCCGTCGAACGCGAGCACGGCCGGGTCGGAGGAGGAGCGCTCGGAGGTGGAGCGCTCGGAGGCGGAGCGCTCGGAGGCGGAGGGCTCGGACACGGACGGATGTTACGTTGCGCCGGTGGGGACAAAGGTGGCCGTCGTGGGTGGTGGGAGCACCTACACCCCCGAGCTCGTCGACGGACTGTGTGACGTCGAGGATCGGATGGTCGTCGACGACCTCGTCCTCCTCGACCCGAGCGACGTGCGTCGTGAGGTTGTTGGCGGTCTCTCCGAACGCATCTTGCGAGCGAGGGGATGGGGCGGGACGTTCTCGACGACAGCCGACCCCCACGCCGCGCTCGAGGGAGCCGATTTCGTCGTGGTCCAGTTACGGATCGGTGGTCAGGTGGCGCGCCACGTGGACGAGACGCTGCCGGTGGGGTACGGATGCCTGGGCCAGGAGACCGTGGGCGCCGGCGGGTTGGCCAAGGCGCTGCGCACGGTACCCATCGTGCTCGAGCTGGCCGAGGAGATGGCGGCCCGGTCCAACCCTGGCGCGTGGCTGGTGGACTTCACCAACCCGGTCGGGATCGTGACCCAGGCGCTGCTCGACGAGGGTCACCACGCCGTCGGTCTGTGCAACGTCGCCATCTGGGCCCAGCGTCGGCTCGGGCACTATCTCGGGGTCGATCCCGATGACGTCTCGGTCGAGCATGTCGGGCTGAACCATCTGACCTGGATCCGGTCGGCCCGGGTCGGGGGCTCGGGCGGAGAGGTGGACCGGCTCGACGACCTGTTCGAGCGCTTCGGCCCCGAGCTCGAGCTCGAGAGCGGCGTTCCGATCGAGGTGCTCCGGCTGCAGCACGCCTTGCCGTCGTACTACCTCCACTACTACTACCAGCACGACGCTGAAGTGGCGCAGCAGTCGACGCCGGACTACCGGTCCAGGGCTGACGTCGTGGCCGAGCTGGAGACCAAGTTGCTCGAGGAGTACCGCGACCCTGCGCTCGTCTCGAAGCCGGCGGCGCTGTCGTACCGTGGCGGCGCGTACTACTCGTTGGCCGCGGTCCGGTTGATGGCGTCGCTCCACGCGGGGACCGGTGACGTGCAGGTCGTCGACATGCGCAACGATGGCGCGGTGCCCGGCCTCCCCGACGATGCCGTCGTGGAGACCACCGCGACCGTCGACGCCAGCGGCGCCCACCCGCTGCCGCAGCGGGAGCTGTCTCCGGAGATGCTCGGCCTCGTCCAGCACGCCAAGGCCTACGAGCGGCTGGCGGTGAAGGCAGCGTGCTCGGGAAGCCGGGACGACGTCGTGCGCGCGTTGCTGGCCAACCCGCTCGTCGGGCAGTTCCCGCTGGCGGCGGAGCTGGCGGACGAGCTCCTGGGGGCGAACCGGCACCACCTGCCCCGGTTCTTCCCGTCGTGAGCCCGGGCCAGGGCCGAAGGAACGTCCGGTAGTGTGGATGGCGTTGTTGTGTGGTGTGCCGGGAAGACTGGTCGGCGACTGGTGACACCTCTCTGATGACCCCGACCCCCGCCCCCGCCCCGCTGACCTCGGCACGCTCCTGTGCGATATGCCCGGTCGCGCTGTGTCCCCGAGCGGCTTCGTGACCGAGATCGAATCGACCGTCCCACCGGAGCCGGCTCGGGTCGGCAAGGACCGGCGGCAACTTCCGAGCTGGCGCTGGGAGGAGCTGCGTACGACGTTCTGGGTCGTCCCGAGCATCCTCGTGGTGGTTTCAGTGGGGTTGTTCCTCGTCACGTTCGCGATCGACGTTGCTGCGTTCCACCGCCATCTGATACTGCCGACATGGATCCGGACGGGGAGCGCCGATGCGGAGCGTCAGGTCCTGATCGCCATCGCAGCGGCAGTCATCACGGTCGTCGGCGTGGTGTTCTCCATCACGATCCTGGCGTTGACATTGGCCTCGCAGCAGTTCGGGCCCCGCATGATGCGCAACTTCGTCCGGGACATCGGCAACCAGGTGACGCTGGGTGTCTTCGTCGGGACGTTCGTGTACTCGGTTCTCGCGCTCGTCTCGATCAACAGTGTCAGCAAATCTTTCGTTCCCTATCTCTCCACGTCCGTGGCGGAAGCGTTGATGTTGGTCGACCTCGGCGTGCTGATCTACTTCATCCACCACATCTCCAAGTCGATCCAGCTGCCCGAGGTCATCGCAGGGATCGCCCGTGATCTGATGCAGTCGATCGACGCCGAGTTTCCCGAAGCGGTCGGTGCAGCGACGCCCGACGCGCCCGCGGCGGCACGCCGGCAAGTCGGTGCCGGAGCTGCTGACGCTCATCGACGAGCGCGGTGCCGAGGTGCCCTCACAGGTCAGTGGCTACATCCAGTACGTGGGCTACTCCCAGCTGATCGACATCGCGACACGCACCGACTCGGTCATCCGCCTCGAGCACCGGCCGGGCCACTACCTGGCCACCGGGCGGGCGTTGGCGATGGTCTGGCCGAGGGGAGCGGGGCCGGAAGTCGCGCTGGCCCTGTCCAAGGCCCACGTCACGGGACCGCACCGCACCCTGGTGCAGGACCCTGTGTTCGCCATCGACCAACTCGTCGAGATCGCGATCCGGGCACTCTCGGCTGCGGTCAACGACACCTTCACAGCCCTCACCTGTATCGACTGGTTGTCCGCCGGGCTCGGGCGCGTGTCGGGCAGGGTGCTCGACGAGGGCGTGTACCGGGACGCGACCGGGAACGTACGGCTCATCGAGTCGGACCCTTCCTATGCCCGCATGGTGAACCGCGCGTTCGACAAGATCCGGCAGGCGGCCCGAGGCATGCCGGCCGTGCTGATCCGCCTGATCGACTCGTTGGGATCGATCATGCTGGACACCACTTCGCCAGATCAACGGGTCGTGCTGCGGCGCCAGGCGGACATGGTGTTGCGCCTGGCGGAGGAAACGGTCACCGAGCCCAACGACCTCGAGGAGATCCGGTTTCGGTACCGTCGCATTCCCGGTGAGGACACCTTCGGGGAGAAGGCGCACACCTGGTCGAAGATCGACCTGCCCTGACGGGGCGTCAGGTCGGCGCTGCACGCGGTCGAGCGCGGGGAGTGCCGCTCAGCCGCCCGCGTTGTCGGTCGGCGAGGTGGTGGTCGACGTCGGCGCAGTCGTCGCCGTGGTCGAGGTGGTCGAGGTGCTGGTTGGGCTGCCGCCCTTCGTCCCCGACCCGGTCCCACCCGTCGATCCACCCGACCCCGATGCTGTCGTGGTGGTCGTGCTGGCGCCGGCCGAGGTGCCGGCGGTCGTCGTCGTGGTGGTCGCCGTCGCCGGCGGGGCGACGAACTGCACCGTCTCGCCGCGCATCGTCGTGAGGCTGGTCGACGGGGTGGCCGCCAGGTTGGTGCAGCCCCGTGCGGCGTTCCAGCTCTGGAGGGCGGCGGCCGCCGGTGCACCGGTGAGGGGCTGGGGCAGGCCGGAGAGGATCGTGGCCGGACGGAATACGACGCCGGTGATGTGGCGGCCCTCCGCTGTGATGACCAGCGCACCACTGTTGGTCTCCGGCGTGGTGTCGTCGTAGAAGGCGAAGTTGCCGAGGCCGTAGTCGACGTACGCACTGCCGAGATAGCCGCCACCGAGGAGAACGTGGGCGTCCGAGCCGATCACGATGTCGGCACCGGCCTTCACGAGCTGCTGTGCCAGTGGCTCCTGCTGCGGGTTGGGACAGGCCTGTGTCTCGGTGCCCCAGTGGACGTAGACGATCACGGTGTCAGCCGTGCGACGCACCTGCTGCACTTCGCGCACGAGCTGGGTCGGGTCTATGGCAGAGGCGACGCCAGGCTGCGTACCCGTGGCAGTCCATGTGCCCACCAGGTTGTCAGCGATGACCTGCGTGGCGGCGATGATCGCGATGCGCTGCCCGTTGAGGGTGACCCGATAGGGAGTGAAGGCCTGCGCCGCATTGTTGCCGATCCCGATGATCGGGTAGCCGTCGTGGGACGCGATGGTCAGGTTCTGGGACATGCCCTGCGGACCGCAGTCCATGCCATGGTCGTTGGCCTCGGTGGCGACAGAGATACCGGCGCTCTTGAGGGCGGTGACGGCGGAGGCGGGTGCGTCGAAGATGTAGGGCTTGCTCTGGGGCTCGGGGCAGGTGCCGTCGGTCACCGCGGTCTCGAGGTTCACCATACGCAGCTGCGTTCCCGAGAACAGCTGCGGGATGGTGTTCCCGAGCGCCGTCGAGGGGTCTTTGGCGAGACTCTCGCCGACGGCGCCGGCAAAGTGCACGTCGCCGCCGAAGCCGAGCGTCACCGTCCGTCCGTCGCCTTTCCAGTCGGGGTTCAGCGGCGAACGCGTTGGGAATCGTTCGGCGACGGCGACGGTGTGATGCTGGGTCGCCGGAGCGGACGGGGGCGGAGTGCCGGAGCCCCCCGAGAAGAACGCGACGTAGATCAAGAGGAGAAGGAGGACCACGCCGCCGGCGGCGAACTGACGGCGGCGGCGCATGACCCTGCGTGAGACCACGCCGGCACTATGTCACACCCGACGACGCGGGCCGGGCGCGGGCGGCTCCCTGACCAGCATCTTCGCGCGACTGGCGCGGGGGGTGATGTCGCGGCTAGCGCGGCCCAGAGGGTGTCCCAGTGGGCCGCCAGGGAGGCGACGAGGCCCGTGCAGGCGGCCGCGATCATGGTCGCGACACTCGTCGAAGACGGCATCGTCGCCGTAGTAGGGGTCGGGCACATCGGCCGCCGCACCCGAGGCGGCATCGAACGCTCTGAGCAGGACCAGCCGGTCGGGTCGGCGCCGAGGCCGCGCAGCGTCTGTTGATGGCGACGGTCGAGCGCGACCATGAGGTCGATCTGCCCGAGTTCGGACGACGCGAATTGGTGAGCCACGTGCTTGTGGCGGGGATAGCCGGCCCGGGCCAGCGTTGCCGAGGCGAGCGCGTGCATCGGCTCGCCTTCGTGCCAGGGGCCGGTGCCGGCGCTGCGCACGTCGAGGTGGTCACCGAGGGCGGTGCCGTCGGCGAGCTCGGTGGACGCGGCCAGAGACCGGGTGATCACCTCGGCCATGGGGGAGCGGCAGATGTTCCCGGTGCAGACGAAGAGGATGCGGTAGGGACGGTCGCCGATCGGCTCCGGCGGGACCACGCGGCCGCGGCCACTCGGCATCGGGCGACTCACTGCGCCGAATACTCGTCGCGTAGCGACTTCTTGACGATCTTGCCCGTGCCGGCACGGGGCCACTCGGTGCGGAGCTCGAGCTGCTCGGGGATCTTCTGGGTCATGAGGCCGGCCTGGCGGCAGAAGGCGGCGACGTCGGCGAGCTCGAGCCGGCCGACACCATCGGCCAGCTGCACCACCGCGCAGACACGCTCGCCCCGCTCGCGGTCGGGCAGGCCGATGACGGCCACCTCGACCACCTTCGGGTGGGTGTAGAGCAGGTCCTCGATCTCCTTGGCGCTGATGTTCTCCCCCTTGCGGACGATGACGTCCTTCAGGCGGCCGGTCAGGGTCAGGTGTCCGTCGGCCCGCAGTCGACCCAGGTCCCCGGTCCGGAAGTAGCCGTCCTCGTCGAAGGCTTCCGCAGTCAGTGTGTCGTCGGTGTAGCCGTGGAACACCATCGGCCCCTTCACCCGCACCTCCCCCTCCTCCCCGGGGCCGCCGATGCGGCCGTCGAGCGTGACGATGCGGACCTCCGCGCCTTCCACCGGCCTGCCGTCGGTATTGGCCAACTGCTCGTCGGTGTCGTGCGGCGAGCCATTCGAGATCATGGGCACCTCGGTCATGCCGTAGCCGTGCACAACACCGCGCCCACCGATCTCGTCGCGCACCTCGTAGTGGATCTCGGGTGGCTTGGCCGCGCCGCCGCCGGACATGAGCCGGAGCACGGGGAGGATGGGGTCGTCCGGAACCTTCCGCTGCTCGGCGAGGTAGGCGACGTAGAACGCGGTGCTCCCACCCACCATGGTCGCCCCGTGCTTGCGGAAGATCGGCAGGACATCGGGAGCGAAGAAGGCCTCGACCAGGATGGCGGGGAAACCGAACGACAGCATCGTGACCAGATAGTCGGGTCCGGCGATGTGCGCGAAGGGGAAGGCGATGGAGCCGACGTCGTCGGGACCCATATCGAGGGCGCGGGCGAGGCCCCATCCGCCGGCGATCAGCGTCTGGTCGGTGTGTTGCACTCCTTTCGGGTCGGCGGTGGAGCCCGACGTGTAGTAGATCCAGCGGATCGGGGCGTCGTCCGGTTCCGTCCCCGGGGGAGGTGGGGGCAGAACGCCGGGGTCGGCTTCCGGAAGCCCGGCGTCGACGGAGACGATGGTCGGACGAGTCGGGGCGTCGGCCAGGGCGCGCTCGGCGATGGCGTTGTAGTCCGTGTCGCGCCAGGTGCCGGGGATGACGAACAATGAGGCGCCGGTCTGGCGCAGGGCGAACCCGACCTCGCGTTCGCGGTAGAGGTGGATGATCGGGTTCTGCACGGCGCCGAGGCGGGACAGGGCGATGGAGAGCACGATCGTGTCGATGCGGGTGGGGAGCTGCCACGAGACGACGGAGTCGGTGGAGACGCCCAGGCCGAGCAGCCCGGCCGCGACCCGCTCCGCCTGATCGCGGAGCTGGCCGAAGGTGACGGTCTGTCCGTCCGCCGCGATGAGCATGGGGTGGTCGGGTGACGCCTGGGCTCGGCGATCGACGAGCTCCCACATGGTGCGGGCGCCTGTGAGTATCTCGTTCGTGGTCATGACCCCTCCTTCCGGGACCACTCTCATAGCAGCTGACGGCGGACCGGGCGGCCGGCGGGACCCGTGCCCGGCTCCTGCGGCGGTGGCGCCACGGCGGGCCACCGACTGGGCAGAATGGCCCCGTGGCGAAGCGCCCGGTGCATTCGGACCCCCATCCGGCGGAGCCGGGCGACGGTGGGGGTGAAGAGGTTGACCGCCGGCATCAGGCCACCCTGGTCGGGGTCGTCGTGGCGGTCGTCCTGCTGGCCTGGTTCGCACTGGCCAATCTGAGGAAGGTCCGGATCGATTTCTGGGTCTTCAACCGCCAGGCGCCGCTGATCCTCGTGATCGTGATCTCGGGCCTGCTCGGGGCGCTGATCACCGCCCTGATCATGCGTCGCAAGCCCAAGGAGTAGCCGCCGGGACTCCGGCGGCCAGGGCCGGGCGGTCGGGCCGGGGCGTTCGGACGGGCCGGTTGGGGCCGGGCGGTTCGGGCCGGGCGCCCTGAGCTGGGCCGGTGCCGGGCCGGTTTCGGGTCGGTGACCGCGTCGCGGTCGGGCCGATCCGGTTCTAAGCTGAGCGGCGGTGGAGACGGCCGCACGGGTCAGGCACGAAGGGGCACATTCTCGATTGTCCGCGCCGTCCGGGCGTGCAAACATGGGCCGCAGATGGATGTGGAGATCCCAGGGGGCAGGTGGTAGTGCCGCTTTCCGATCACGAGCAGCGAATTCTGGCCGAGCTCGAGGAGTCGCTGGTCCGGCAGGACCCCGAGTTCGCCGAGCGCGTGCGATCGGAGACCGTCTACCGACATGCCGGTCGCTACTGCAAGTGGGCCGCGGTGACCTTCGTGCTCGGCGTGGTCATCCTGGTCGCCTTCTACAGCAAGTCGGTCATCGCGGGATTCGTCGGCGTGGTCATCATGTTCGCGTCGGCTGTGTGGTTCGAGCGGAACCTGCGACGCATGGGCCGCGCCGGCTGGCACGACCTGACGCGATCGAAAGACGGGGAACCGAAGTCGGGTGGCGCATCGAGCGGGATCGAGGGCGCCGTGAGCGACGCGCGCGACTGGTTCCGCTCCCGCTTCCATCGACGCGAGGGCTGAACACCTCTCGGGGCTGCGTACGGCCCCGCTGAGCCGAGATCGTCGACGGCGAGATCAAGGTCGAGCGAGGACGAGGTCCCGTGGCAGACCTTGCGCTGGCCGTCGATATCGGTGGCACGAAGATGGCTGCCGGGCTGGTCACCGTCGACGGTTCCCTCGTGGAACGGGCGATGCAGCCGACCCGGGCTTCGGCGCGGCCGGACGGGTCGAGGGGCTGGCACCGGCCGCACCGGTGGAGCGCCGCGGAACTCCTGTGGCGTGAACTGGCCGGGCTGGTCCGGGGCGTCACCACTGCGGTGAAACGAGGTGACCGCCTCGTGGTCTGCGGCGTTGGGTGCGGCGGTCCGATGACCCCGGGCGGCGACGAGGTGTCGCCCCTGAACATCCCCGCGTGGCGGTCCTTCCCGCTGCGCGCCCGCCTGGCCGAGCTGACCGGGCTGCCGACCTTCGTCGACAACGACGCCAAGGCGCTGGCACTCGGTGAAGGCTGGGTCGGTGCCGCCGCCGGCCATGCCGACTACATCGGCATGGTCGTGTCGACGGGGGTGGGCGGCGGCATCGTGCTCAACGGGAGGCTGCTCGACGGGCGGCTCGGCAACGCGGGGCATGTCGGGCACGTGATCGTCGTTCCCGACGGAAGGGATTGTCCGTGCGGCGGGCGTGGATGTCTCGAGGCGGAGGCGTCCGGGACGGCGCTGGAGGCGATCACGGGCCAGCCGGCCCGACTGGCCACCGCCGCGGTGGTCGAGCGGGCCGGCACGTTGGTCGGCCGGGCGATCGCTTCGGTGGTGAACCTCTTGGACTTGCCGCTCGCCGTGGTGGGCGGTTCGGTTGCGCTCGGGTTCGGCGATCCCTTCTTCCGGGCGGCGCAGGCGGAGATGGACCTGCTGTGCCGGCTCGACGTTCGCCGCGAGGCGCACGGGTGGTCCCCGGCGGGCTGGGAGACCGCGGGCCGCTGATCGGCGCCGCCCGGGTCGGTTTCCGCGGGAGAGGTGCAGCGGCATGAGCGGTGGCGCGACGGGCGATGGCGCCCGGTGGGCGGCGGGGCTCGCGGAACCGTTGGACCCGGGACGCCGTCGTCGTGACGCGTGCGGTCGCGCCCCGTCCCGGCTTGTGGTGGTCGCTGCGGTCGGCGCCGTGCACCGGATGGCGCGGCGAGGGTGGTGGCGTCGCACGCCGTTCGTTCCGCTCCCCGGGGAGGCCTACTGGCGGTTCCGCCTCGTCACCGCGTACGGCGGGGACGGCGAGACGGGGGCGCTGACCACGTTCCGACGTGGTGGCCTACCTGCGCTGGTGTCAGAGGTCGCGGCCCCGCCGCGGATAGCCTCTCTGGCGTATGGAGCGGGTGCTCCTCCTCAATGCGACCTACGAGCCGCTCGCCCTCGTCTCGGATCGCCGTGCCGTCGTTCTCGTGCTCGCGGGGCGTGCCGAGGCCGTTGCCGTCCGAGACGACTGCAAGGTCTTCCATTCGGCGCGGCTCGAGATGGAGGTGCCGTCGATCGTGCGGCTCTCTCACATGGTGCGCATCCCCCGCTGGGCCCGCACGCCGCCCGTCACCCGGCGTTCCGTCCTGCGGCGGGACGGCGGGCTGTGCGTGTATTGCTCCCAGCCGGCTGACACGATCGACCACGTGATCCCGCGCAGCCGGGGTGGCACCCACGACTGGTTCAACGTGGTGGCCGCCTGCAAGCGCGACAACCTGGTCAAGGCTGATCAATTGCTGTCCGAGTTGGGGTGGACCCTGCGGGTGAAACCCGCTCCGCCCGACGGCCATCTCTGGCGGTTACGCCATCTGTCGGATGTGGATCCGTTGTGGGAGCCGTATCTGGCCGCGGCCTCCTGAGGTTGTCGACGTCGCAGTCGCTCTTCGACGTCGAGCGGTTCCGCTCGCGAACCTCGGCGGGTTGCGCTCGCCCGCGCAGTGACACGGTCCGTGCTGGTGCTGGGCAGCACGCAGCCGACGGAATTGGTCGACCCCGTCGCCATGCGCCGCCGAGAGGTGGAGTTGGCTCGGCGCCGCGGTGGGGGAGGAGCCGTCTATCTCGAGCCGGGCAAGCGCGCTCTGGGTTGACGCCTGGATACCCAGGGACGACCCGCTGTGGGAGGTGGACGTCTCCGCCGCGGCCGGCTGGGTCGGGGTGTGGTGGATGGATGCGCTCGCGGAACTCGGACAGCACGGCTTCGCCGTCCACACCGGCCGCGTCGGTGCCCGGAGAGTTGGGTGAGCTGGTGTGCTTCGCCGGACGAGGCCCGGGCGAGGTGTTCCACGGCCAACGCAAGGTGGTGGGGCTTTCGCAGTGGCGAGCGAGGGAGGGCGCGCTGTTCTCCTCGTGCGCGTACCTGCGCTGGGAGCCCGCGCCGATGCTCGAGCTCGTTGACGTCGGTGAACCCGTCCGAGCCGAGCTCGCCGACGACCTGAGGCTTGTGGCGCTAGGCCTGTCCGAGCTCGAGCCGGCGGTGGGCGACCTGGGACGCGTGCGCGACCTCTTGCTCGGGTCGTTCCCAACCTTCGGGATGCCGCGGCCTGACGGCGAATCGCCGGGCGCCGCGTAGCCAGTCGCCTCTTCTGCCGCACCGGCTTCCGACAGTCCCTTCATCTTCTGGGCGTCGCGCTCGGATTCCTGATCCGCACGGTTGCCCTTTCCAGGGCTGCGGCGTGGCGGATCGCGCCGGGCCGGCCGCCTCCCCCGGGCTTTGGAAGGGGTGACGGCGGGTGCCCCTCGAGGAGATCCAGAGGAGCGTCGCCGGCGCGCGCCTGAAGGAGGCGGCTGGCGGGCACGTCGTTGCTTTTGGGTTGCCAGGGGTCCGTAGTAGTTGTGAAGTGGAGGAAAAGGGCGTAAAGTGGTGCGAAGTGGTTTAAGGGGGCGTCAAAGGACGCAGGCCAGGGAGCGTCGTGGGAGATCCAGCCGGTGGCAGGTTTCGTAGGGAGATACGAGCACTCGCTCGACACGAAGGGCCGGGTGATCCTGCCCGTGAAGTTCCGCGGCCAATTCGAGCGGGGTGGCTACCTGACCCAGAACTCGGAGGGCTGCCTGGCGCTCTGGACTCCCGGCGAATTCGAGCGGCAGATGGAGAGCATGCAGGGGCGGGCGGACTCGGGGCGATCGGACCGCAACCGGGCCCGGATCTGGGCGTCCAACTCCGCCGAGGTCGAGATCGATCGGCAGGGGCGTATGCCCATCCCTGCTCACCTGCGGACGTTCGCAGGGCTCGAGTCCGAGGTCCTCGTGCACGGTGCCATCGACCGGGTCGAGCTGTGGAACCCGGCGGCCTGGGCCGAGCGGGTGCAGCCAGAGGAGAGCTGGCTTCTCGAGGACGAGGAGTAGCGAGAGCAAGGAGGAATAACAGGACACACCACAAGACACACGACAGGACCGACAGGACCGACAGGACAGAGCGATACAGAACGCACTGGACCATGTGCAGCTCCTCGACCGGCGCGCTGGAAGGCCACTCCACCCACTTCCTCGCTGGTCGTCTGGACCTCCACCTCCCCGCGACCCACCGGCCGGGGGGCTGCAGATGGCCCACTCGTTCGAACACATTCCCGTGCTGCGCGACGAGGTGGTCTCGCTGTTCGTCTCGGTTCCCCCCGGCGTGATCGTTGACGCGACGGTCGGCGGGGGAGGGCACTCGGCGGCGTTACTGGACGCGTATCCAGCGTTGCGCGTCGTCGGGTTGGACCGGGATCCGGCGGCGCTCGAGGCAGCGGAAGCGCGGCTGTCCGCCGTGGCGGACCGGGTCACGCTGGTCCAGCTCCCGTTCTCATCGCTGGAAGAGATCGTTTCCGCTCCCGGGTTCGGAACCTTGTCGGGCGTCCTCTTCGATCTCGGCGTCAGCTCTCCACAGCTCGACCGCCCTGACCGGGGGTTTTCCTTTCGCCAGGACGGGCCGCTCGACATGCGAATGGATCCGACGACGGGAATGACAGCGGCCGATCTGGTGAACAGCCTTCCGGAGGAGGCGCTGGCGGCCTTGTTCCGTGAGAACGGAGAGGGACGACTGTCCGGGCGTATCGCCCGAGCGGTCGTGAGGGCCCGGCCATTGAGCTCGACGGGGGAGCTGGCCGAAGTCGTGGCATCAGCGGTACCCGCCGCCGCCCGCAGAAAGGGCCACCCGGCGCGCCGGGTCTTCCAGGCCCTGCGGATCGCGGTAAACGACGAGTTGGGGCAACTCGCGAGTGCGTTACCAGTCGCCGTCTCGCACCTGGCAGTCGATGGTGTGTGCGCCGTGATCAGTTACCACTCGGGCGAGGACCGCTTCACGAAGCAGACCTTCGCCGACGCCGTCTCCGGGGGGTGCGTGTGCCCGCCGGGTCTACCGTGTGGCTGCGGCGCCGTCGCGCGTCACCGGCTCGTCTTCCGGGGCTCCCGCAAGGCGTCGCCGGCTGAGGTTGCTGCGAACCCTCGCGCCGAGAGTGCTCGGCTTCGCGCCATCGTCCGAACGGAACCGGACGAGGGCTGATCGTGCCACCCTCCGCTGCGTCGGCCGCACCCGCCCGACGGCACGCCGCTGCTTCCACGTCGAGTCCGTCCCGTCGTTCTGGTCGTGGTGCCGAGGCTCCATCGACCAGACGAGCTCCGCTCCGTATCGTCCCGGGCCGCATACGGTCCGGGGTTCGAGCAGGGCGTGCGGGCTTTCGCAGTGGGCGCTTACTGCACATCGTGTCCCTCTCGATGATCGTGGCCGCACTCTTGACCGTCGTTGTGGGACAGGCGCTCCTCGCCAACGGACAGGTGAGGCTGTCGTCCCTCCAACATCAGCTCACGCTCGAGCAGAGTTCACACCGCCAGCGCGAACTGGCCGTCGCCGAACTCGAGACGCCCTCTCGCATCGTTGCGACTGCCTTGGGTGACCAGATGGTGCGACCGGCCAATGTCACCGAACTGCCCTACGTCTCGTTGTCGGTTCCCTTGCCCACCCCCACAGTGAAACCGGCGCCGGCGCCGGCCCCGACGCCAACCACCGAGGCGACAGCGGGAGCAGGTACGGGCGGCAGCGCCACGACGGGTACGACGGGTACGACGGGTACGACGGGTACGACGGGTACGACGGGTACGACGGGTACGACGGGTACGTCGAACGTGTCGGGAACCGGCGCGACATCGGCAACGACGGCGACCTCGACACCATGAGCGTCACGACACGACAAGAGCCTCACCGCGCGCGCGCTGGTGCCGTACCTCGTACGCCCTCGAAAGCGCCTTCGTCAGGAACAAGAGGGGCGCCAGGCCGCTCGAAGGGGCGGGCGGCACCCTCCGCCCGCTCGTCATCGGCGGGGGCCCGGACCGCATCGACCCCCCGGACCCGACCGGCACGCCGTGCACCCGCCACTCCGGCTCGGCGGTCCGCGCCCACTCCCACTACCCGGGTCCCGCGACCGCGTCCTCGTCCGCGCCGGCATTCGCAGCGGCCGCAGTCGAAAATCTCGCGGCTACCACTGTCACGGACGCAAGGCTCCTGGGCGCATGGCACCTTCCAGCGTCGAGTTCGGCTGGTTCGCCTCGTCCTGGTCGTGGCGATGTTTCTCCTGGTGGCGCGGCTCGTCGATGTCCAGGTGCTGCACGCCGGCGCCTACGAGGCAGCGGCTCGGGGGGAGTCCTCCATCTCAGTGTCGTTGCCCTCTCTGCGAGGTGGGATCTACGCCCGCGACGGGTCGCCGCTCGCTCTCTCGGTCGCCACCGACGATGTCGTCGCCGACGATTTCCAGGTCGCCCATCCGGTGAACACGGCGCTCGCGCTGTCGCCGATCCTCGGCATCCCCGCCACGACCCTCGCCTCCCAGCTGCACCGGCCCTCGGGTTACGTGGTTCTGGCCCGCCAGATCAGCCAGTCGATGGGTCAGAAGATCTCGGCGGACGCCTTCCCCGGGATCTCGATGATCGCCGATTCCAAGCGCACGGTACCCAACGGGAACCTCGCCGCACCGGTCGTCGGGTTCACCAATGCGGCCGGTCATGGCGCAGCGGGACTCGAGTTCGGGGTCAATCACCTGCTCGCGGGAACCGACGGCAAGGAGACGATCATGGAGTCGCCGGCGGGTGTGGCATTGCCGCAGTCGCCCGTGACGAACCAGGTCGCCACGAAGCCGGGCTCGAGCATCGAGCTCACCCTCGACACGCAGTTGCAGTACGAGTCGGAACAGGCGTTGGCCAGCGCGATCGAGTCCTCGAACGCAGTCAGCGGGACCGCCGTCGTCATGGACGTCAAGACCGGGCAGATCCTCTCCATGGCCAATCTCGTGGCCAATCACCCGGGCGCCATTGGCGCCCCAAGCACAACGGGCACTTCGGCGACCGGGGGTGTCGTGCCGATCGGTCCCAATAACGCGGTCAACGAAGCGCCGAACAACCTGGCAGTGACCCAGCTCTACGAACCGGGTTCGGTCTTCAAGCTCGTCACCTTCTCGGCCGCGCTGCAGGACGGCCTGATCAACCCCAACTCCGACTTCACCGTGCCTGACCAGATCAAGCTGGACGGATCCATCTTCCACGACGCCGAACCCCATCCCACCGAGACGCTGTCCGCGACACAGATCCTGGCGCAGTCCTCCAATATCGGCACGTCGGAGATCGCGCAAGGTGTCGGCGAGCAACGGCTGCTGAGCCAGGTGAAGGCGCTGGGCTTCGGTCAGCCGACGGGTCTGGACTTTCCCGGAGAGTCGCCCGGGCTGTTAGCGACCGCCGCCCAATGGGAGCCGACGGACTATGTGTCCCTGCCGATCGGCCAGGTGGACGCCGTCAGCGCGCTCGAGGTGCTCGACGCCTACAACGCGGTGGCCAACGGAGGAGTGTTCGTCGCGCCCAAGCTGGTGCAGGCCACGGTGAGCCCTGCGGGGACGGTGACCAAAACCGCTCCCTCGGCAACCCACGAGGTGTTCTCGCCTTCGGTCGATACCGAGCTGACCTCCATGCTCGAGCAGGTGGTGAACGTCGGCACCGGTACCAGCGCCGCCGTCCCCGGATACACGGTCGCCGGTAAGACCGGGACCGCCCAGATCCCGACCCAGGGACACGACTCCTACGTGACCGGTGCCTATATGGCCTCCTTCGTGGGGTTCGCGCCGGCCGTGAATCCGACCCTTTCCATGATCGTCGTCCTGGACCGCCCGACACCGATTTTCGGCGGCACCGTGGCCGCGCCCGTGTTCTCCCAGATCATGAGCTATGCCCTGCACCGATACGACATCCCCACCACCCCGGGTGCGCAGACGGCCACCACACCACCGGGCTCGACCCCTGCTCCCGCGAGCGATCAGGCTCAGGACATCACATGAACGTCGCCCATAGGCCCATTGCAGGGGTGTCGCAGCGGTGTCCGGGGCATGCAACGCTGTCGGGTCGATCATGCGAACCGTGCCCATGAACCTCCTCTTCGATGACATTGAGGTGATCGAGTCGGTCGGGGACCCATCCGCCGTCGAGGTCGGTGGCATATCCCACGACAGCCGGAGAGTCGTGCCGGGAGACCTCTTCTGCTGCGTTCCCGGTCTGGTCAGCGACGGACACACCCATGCCACCGAGGCCGTGGAACGAGGAGCGATCGGGCTCCTCTGCGAGCACTTCATCCCCGAACTACTCGACCTCGACGTGGTGCAGACGCGGGTCGCACAAGGGACGATGCGCCCCGTCATGGCCCGGCTGGCTGCTGCCTTCTATGGGTATCCGGCACGGGATCTCTTGATGATCGGCGTCACCGGTACCAACGGCAAGACCACCGTGACTCAGCTCCTTGGCGATCTTCTCGAGCGCGACGGGCCGGCCCACCAACGTCATGGGAACCCTTTCGGGCGCGAGGACGACACCCGAGGCGAACGAAATCCAGCGAGTACTCGCCGGTGTGCGCGACCGCCAGAGGTCCGATGGTGCCCGTCACGCGGTGGCCATGGAGGTGTCGAGCCATGCCCTCGTCCAGGCACGGGTCGAGGGGATCCATTTCGACGTCGCGGTCTTCACCAACCTCAGTCATGACCATCTCGACTATCACGGGACCATGGAGGAGTACTTCGAGGCAAAGTCGAGCCTCTTCACCTCGCGCCACGCGCTGCGCGGCGTCGTCAATGCCGATGATCCCTGGGGCCGGCTGCTCCTCGAGCGGTCCCGCATCCCGATGGTCGCCGTCCGACACGAAGACGCCAGCGACATCGTGCTCCAGCCGGGGCGCACCGAGTTCACGTGGCGCGGACAGCGGATCACGACGCCGCTGACCGGCGCCATCAACGTCGACAACACGCTCTTGGCGGCCGAGGCGGCGCTCGCTCTCGAGGAGCTCGAGCTCGGGCCCGAGGAGATCGCCCGGGCCATGAGCAACCTCTCGCCCGTCCCCGGGAGGTTGCAGGTGATTGCGGCACCGACGCCGTCGGCGTCATCGCAGGACCGACAAGACGGCCAGGGGCGGGGCGCTCGCAGGGATACCGCGGGCGAGCCGCCGTCGTTCACCGTGCTGGTTGACTACGCGCACACGCCGGCCGGACTCGAGGTGGTGCTTGGCGAAGCACGGGAACTCGCCCCGGGCGGTCGGGTACTGAGCGTCTTCGGGTGCGGCGGGAACCGGGACCGGGCCAAACGCCCGGCCATGGGCGGTGTCGCTGCCCGCATGAGCGACCTCGCATTTGTGACGTCGGACAACCCGCGCGGCGAGGACCCGCGGGCGATAATCGAAGAGATCCTGGGCGGGGTCCCGAGAGGGCGCGACAACCCGCGAGTCGTGGTCGAGCCCGATCGTGGGATGGCGATCCGACGCGCCCTTGACGCGGCCGACCCCGGGGATGTGGTCGTCATCGCCGGGAAGGGCCACGAAACGTATCAAGAGGTCGCCGGCAAGCGGCTGCCGTTCGATGACGCGGTCGAGGCGCGGCGGGCACTCTCGGTTCGATTCGGCTCGGACCCGAGCGGTTGGGTGGCGAGCGGTGCCACGGCACTGCGGAGAACGCGGACAGCGACGTCGGCGGCCCAGGCGCCTGCGGCTCCCGGCGGCTCGCATCCGGAGGTCTGAGGGCACGTGCTCGGACTGCTGGTCTCGGGAAGCATCGCGCTGTGGATCGCCATCATTTCGACCCCCTTTCTGATCCGCTATTTCCGGAGCCGCGAGCTCGGCCAGCACATCAGGGAGGATGGCCCCGCCACGCACGTCGCCAAGGCGGGTACTCCGACCATGGGGGGAATCGCCATCGTGGCTTCGGTCGTGATCGGCTATGCCGTCGGGCACATCGGCACGGAGGTCCGCTTCTCCCGGACGGGATACCTCGCCATCGGCGCCGTGGTGGCCTTCGGGCTCATCGGGTACCTCGACGACTACATCAAGGTGCACCACCGCCGGAGCCTCGGTCTCAACAAGAGGGGAAAGGCGGCGGCGCAATTGATCTGCGCGCTCGTCTTCGCCGAGTTGGCCGTGCACTGGGCCCACTCGTCGACGGCACTCTCGTTCACCCGTTCCCAGGTCATTGGTATCGACCTGGGCCAGGTCGGATGGGTTGTCTTCGCCGTGCTCGTCATGGTTGGCTCGTCCAATGCGGTGAACATCACCGACGGCGTGGACGGCTTGGCGGCGGGCGCAGGAACGTTCTGTTTCGCCGTGCTCTCCATCATGGGCTACTGGATCTTCCGGCACTTCTCGATCTACCACGTGCTTCCCGCGTCAGCCATCGACTTGGCCCTGGTGTCGGTCGCGCTCGGCGGGGCGTGCATCGGGTTCCTGTGGTGGAACGCCGCGCCAGCCAAGATCATCATGGGCGACACCGGGTCATTGGCTATCGGGGCGGGCCTGGCCGCGCTGTGCCTGCTCCTCAACCTGGACCTGCTGCTGCTCATCATCGGTGGCCTCTTCGTCATGGAGACCCTTTCGGTGATCCTTCAGGTCATCAGCTTCCGCGTGTTCCACCGACGCATCTTCCGCATGGCTCCGATCCATCACCACTTCGAAATTGGCGGGCTGGCCGGAAACCACCGTGATCGTGCGTTTCTGGATCCTCGGCGGGCTCTTCTGCGCGTTGGGTCTGGGCATCTTCTACGGCGACTTCCTCACGGTGGCGAAGTTCACGTGACCTGCCGCTTCATCCGCCACTTCGATCACGCGATGCGGGAGACTTGCCGGGTGCAT
Source organism: uncultured Acidimicrobiaceae bacterium (assembly GCA_963787525.1). GTDB lineage: Bacteria > Actinomycetota > Acidimicrobiia > Acidimicrobiales > RAAP-2 > Bog-473. The sequence goes on from CAWBDK010000004.1 coordinate 162,656, forward strand.
CGGGGGTCGGACCGGGCAGAGAGGCGCGTCCGCGCCCGTTGGGTGCGGTGGACATGACACCGGCCCGGAGCAGCACCGCGGCCGCCAGGGCGACACCGGCTCCGGGGCGGTCGGCACCACCGCCACGGCCAGCGGGGCCACGGCCAACGGGGCCACGATCAGCGGGGCCACGATCACACGCTCACCCGCGGTCCCGACGCCCCACACTTCGAGTGTGCGTATCGGCGGACGCCAGGTGGCGATCTCGACCCTGCTTCTCGTTGACGTTGCGCTGCTCTGTGTGATCGGGCTCGTCATGGTCGGAACCGCCTCTTCGGTGATCTCCATCGCGACCTACGGCACCCCGTGGGCCATCCTGATCAGGGAGGCCATGTGGATGGCCGTCGGTGTGGTGGCGCTGGGGGTCGCCCAACGCGTCGACTACCGCAAGTTGCGGCGGGTCAGCCCCGTCATACTCGTGGTGACGATCGGGCTCCTCTTCGTCGTGCTGGTGCCCGGACTCGGCGTGCACGTCATGGGGTCGAGCCGCTGGGTGGGCTTCGGGCAACTCCGTCTGCAGCCGTCCGAGCTGATGAAGCTGGCCCTGACGCTGTTCGCGGCGGACTTCATCACCCGACGACTCGACGAGGGTGCCACGGACCGACGCATCATCGGGCCACTCATCCTCGTCACCGGCTTTGCGTGCGTACTGATCCTGGCCCAGCCGGACATGGGTACGGCGATGGTGCTCGGATTCATCGCGTTGGCGCTCTTGTTCGTCTCCGGAGTGCGACTCGGGCCCGTCATGAAGGTGATGGCCGCTCTGGCGTGCCTGGCCCTCATCGTGGCGGTGGCCTCGCCGTACCGCAGGGCCCGCCTGTTGTCCTTCATGGATCCCTCGGCCCACGGTTCGAGCTCCGGTTACCAGGTGGTGCAGTCCCTGATCGGCCTGGGATCGGGCCATCTCTTCGGCGCCGGCCTCGGCGGTGGGCAGGCGCAGTGGGGTTTCCTGCCCAACGCGCACACCGACTTCATCTTCTCCGTCATCGGTGAGGAGCTCGGCATCGCAGGAGCCCTCCTCGTGCTCGCGCTCCTCGGCGGCTTCATGTGGCTCGGGATCCGGGCGGCGACGCAGGCGCGGGACGGCTTCGGTGCCCTGCTGGCGCTCGGGCTGGTGGCCTGGGTGGGAGCGGAGACGCTCATCAACGTCGGGGCCGTGGTGGGCGTACTGCCGGTGACCGGGATCCCACTGCCGTTCATCTCGTTCGGTGGTTCGTCGCTCGTGATCACGATGGTTGCGGCCGGTGTGCTGATCAACATTGCCCGGCAGGGCGAAGCCGGCGGCGGTCTGCGCGTCGCCGGGTCGCGCCGCCGGCCGGCCAGCTCGGCCCGAGGTCGGTGAGCGCACGGCGCGGCACGGTGATCGCGGGCGGCGGGACGGGCGGTCACATCGTCCCATCGCTCCAGATCGCACGGGCGATGGTCGACCGTGGGCATGCAGCGGACACCATTGAGCTCTACGGGTCACGCCGGGGACAAGAGGCCGCGACATGGCCGTCCCTCGAGTTCCCCCACACGCTGCTCCCTGGGCGGGGACTGCGCCGCAGCATGGGGCTCTCAGCCTGGTGGGCCAATGCCGGGGCGGTGGCGGGCATCGCCTGGGCCTGCGTCCGCGCCTTCGCCTCGTTTGTGGCACGCCGACCCCGGGTGGTGGTCATCGTCGGGGGTTACGCCAGCTTCCCAGCCGGACTGGCGGCGGTGCTCACAAGGGTGCCTCTCGTGTCGGTGAACACCGACGCGGTGCCGGGCGCGGTCAACGGTGTCTTGGGCCGCTTCGCTGTCGCCAACGCCGTCGCCTTCGCAGGGACGGACCTGCCCCGGACGCACGTCACCGGCACGCCCGTGCGGCCCGAACTCGCCTCGCTGGACCGGACGCCAGAGGGTCGGGCCAGCAGCCGTGACGTGCTCGGCTTGCCGCCCGACCGCCAGACAGTGGCGTCCGTGAGCGGGTCGCTCGGTGCACTCCGGGTCAACCGGGCGGTCGCCGAGCTGGCGGCGACGTGGGCATCCTGCGACGGCCGCTCGCTGTACCACGTCACCGGACGCCGTGACTACGCGGAGTTTGCTCCGGAGCGGGCACCCGAGGAGACCGAGGGCCGGCTGTGTTATCGCGTCGTGCCTTTCGAGGACCGTATGCCCGATCTCTATGCGGCGGCCGACGTCTGTGTGACCCGGGCCGGTGCCATGACCGTGGCCGAGCTGCTGGTCTCGGGGGTGCCGGCGATCCTCGTCCCACTGCCGGGAGCCCCCCGGGACCACCAGACGCGCAACGCCGAGGCGCTGGTGGCCATGGGCGCAGCCGTGCACGTCCCCGATCCCGAATGCGACGGCCGGCGGCTGGCCGAGGAGCTGGACGCGCTCCTGGCGGATCCCAAACGCCTCCGGTCCATGAGCGAGGCCGCCCGCGGGAACGCCCACCCAGACGCGGCAGCCCGCGTCGCCGAGCTGGTTGACGCCCATCGCGCTGACGAGGTGGGCGGCGGCGATGGCGGAGCCGGGGGTGGCGTCCAAGGGGCACTGGACCTCGTCGTGCCCCTGCGGATCCACGTCGTGGGCATCGGCGGCGCCGGCATGAGCGCGATCGCACTGGTGCTCCGGGCGATGGGCCACCGTGTCTCGGGCTCGGACCTGAAGGACTCGCCGGTGGCGGAGCGCCTGCGCCTTCACGGGATCACCGTGGCGGTGGGGCACCGGCCGGAGAACGTTGCCGATGCCGATCTGGTCACCTTCTCGCCCGCAGTGCAGGAGGAGAACCCCGAGCTACGCGGCGCACGCGACCTGGGCGTACGGGTCGCTCCCCGCTCCGAGATGCTGGCCGCCATCTGCGCCACACGGCGCTGCCTGGCCGTCGCCGGCACGCACGGGAAGACGACGACAGCGTCCATGCTGTCGCTGATCCTGGTGGAGGCGGGGCTGCGGCCGTCGTTCGTCATCGGGGCCGACGTCAACGAGATCGGGACGAACGCAGTGTGGAATACGGGGGAGTGGCTCGTCGTCGAGGCCGACGAGAGCTACGGGACCTTCCAGGCCATCCGCCCCGACCTGGCCGTGCTCACCAACGTCGAGCCGGACCACCTCGACTACTACGGCACCTTCTCGGCACTGCGCAGCGCCTTCTCCGATTTCGTGGCGGCCGCGAGCCTGGGCTCCATCGTGTGCTCGGACGATCCCGAGGCGGCGGCCATCGGCGGGAGTCAGGGTTCGATCACCGTGGGAGCCGAGCGCGGAGTCGACGTATTCGATGGGCAACCTCGAGCTGCAGCGCAGTTCCGCGTCGTTCAGTCTCCGCGGGCCTGACGGAGACTTGGGCATCCTGCACATCGGCGTCCCGGGACTCCACAACGCTCGCAACGCCGCGGTCGCCGCCGTGGCGGCGCTCGAGGTGGGCGCGACCTTCGCGGCGGCGCAAGCGGCGCTCGCCCGCTTCGCTGGTGTCACTCGCCGCTTCGAGTTCCGCGGCGAGTCGCGCGGCGTGACCTTCGTGGACGACTACGCGCACCTCCCGACCGAGGTCCGGGCCGCCCTGGCGACCGCACGGAGCGGCGGCTGGTCCCGCGTGGTCGCGGTGTTCCAGCCCCATCGGTTCTCGCGCACAGCCGCTCTGGCGACCGCGTTCGGGACGGCCTTCAGCGACGCCGACGTTCTGGTGGTCACGGACGTCTACAGCGCAGGCGAACGGGCGGTGCCGGGGGTCTCGGGCCGCCTGGTGGCCGATGCCGTACGCGCACGGGATCCGAGACTCCCCGTGATCTACGCGGCGGGCTGGGAGGAACTCCGCCAGGTCGTCGGCGCCGAACTCCGGCCGGGCGACCTCTGCCTCACCCTGGGTGCGGGGGACCTGACGACGCTGCCCGACGACCTGCTCCAGTCTGCGCAGTGGTGACGCCGAGCGAGGACCTGCGAGCCCTGGCAGACGAGCTGGGCCACCGTGCGACGCTCATGAAGCCGCTCGGACCGCTCACCACCTACGGCGTCGGAGGCCCTGCCGCGCTCTTCGTCGAGGTCGAGGGCCCCGCCGACCTGGAGGCCGTGCGCGGGGCCCTGCGTCAACTCCCGCACGGCACCGGCACCGACGGCAACCCTGAGGTTCCGACGTTCGTCATAGGGCGAGGGTCCAACCTGTTGGTGTCCGATGCGGGGTTCGACGGGATCGTGGTGCATCTCGGCAGCGGGTTCTCGGGTCTCGAGCTGCCCCGTCCAGGAGACGGGTGCCCTGCGCCTCCTGCCGTCGTGCGGGCGGGGGCGGCGTTGGCCCTGCCGGTGTTGGCGCGCCGCGTGGCCGATGCGGGCTGGTCGGGATTGTCATGGGCCGTCGGGGTGCCCGGGTCCGTCGGTGGTGCCGTGCGCATGAACGCCGGGGGCCACGGCTCCGACATGGCGTCGTGCGTCGTCCGCTACACCTGGGTCGACCTCTTCGCCGACGCCGGAGGGACCGACGACGTCACCCGGCTGGCCTACGGCTACCGCTCCTCCTCGGTGACGGCCTCGCAGCTCGTCGTGACGGCAGAGTTGGAGGTCACGCCGGGATCGGTGGAGGCGGAGCAGGACGCGGTGTCCGCCATCGTCAGATGGCGGCGCGAACACCAGCCGGGTGGCTCCAACGCGGGCTCCGTCTTCACGAACCCGGAGGATGATTCGGCCGGGAGGCTGATCGAAGCGGCCGGGTTGAAGGGGTACCGGATCGGGACGGCGCACGTCTCGGAGAAGCACGCCAACTTCATTCAGGGGGACAAGGACGGGCGCGCCGACGATGTGCACGCGCTGATGGAGCACGTGCGGGGCGCGGTTGCCGAGCGTTGCGGGGTCGTGCTGCGTACCGAGGTCCGTCTCCTCGGCTTCGGGGGCGGGAAGACTGGTCCGGTGTCCGGACCGACGAACGGCAAGCCGTGACGCAGCCCAGCCGTAGCCAGGACCCGACCGGGGGACAGCGATGACGCCGGACGGACCGCCTGGGGGGGCGACGGGAGGTCAGGGGCGCCCCCGCCACGGCAGCCGGATGGATCCGCGCATCTCGGCTCGGCGGTCCGCCGTCACCAAGGAGCGCGGACGGCGCCGGCTGCGGGTGCTCGTCATCGGCGCGGCAGGCGTCACGTGCCTGGTCGGCGGCTGGTTCTTGATCCATTCGCCCCTGTTCTCCGCCCGATCGGTGACCGTGACAGGGAACGAGCACGAAGCCGCGGCGCAGGTGGTGGCGCAGGCGGGGCTGACCAGCCGCCCGCCGCTGCTCGACATCAACACCGGAGCCATGGCGGCACGTATCGAGCAGCTGCCATGGGTGCGCTCGGCGACGGTGCACGTGTCCTGGCCCGACGGCGTGCACATCGCGGTGACCGAGGAGACTCCGCGCTTCGTCGCCAGCGCGCCGGGCGGCCGCTGGGAATCACTGAGCAACGACGGACGGGTGCTGGGTGCTTCGGCCGCCCGACCACCCGGGCTGCTGCTCCTGGCGGTCCCGCAGGCGCCCGGGGCTCCCGGAACCAAGCTCGGGGCGAAGGACGCGGCCGGGCTCCGTGTGGCGGCCAGCCTGCCCCCCTCCTTCGTCGCACAGGTGACGGCGGTCACCGTCGAGCCGGCCGGCTGGGTGCAGCTGGCCATGACGACCCCGGTCGTGGTCGACATCGGCTCGACGGCGGAGCTCACCGCCAAGTACGAGGACGTCTCGTCCATCCTCGCCGGGGCGACCCTGCACAATGGGGATGTCATCGACGTCAGCGTCCCCGATGCCCCGACGGTGACGTCAGGGTGATGTGGGATGCTTGACCAGCCTGAACGCCACCCGTATGGTGGGGCGCACGTTGCCGGACTGTGAACATCAACCTTCCCCAAAGGTTCAGGGATGGGTGGCTGATCGCACCTCCCCGGCGGCGTCTGGCGAGAAGAACCAGCGAGCGATCGGTCGGCGATCGACCCGAACACGAGGGAGTTCATGACGACCGTGCCTTCCCAGGGCAACTACCTGGCAGTCATCAAGGTGGTCGGGATCGGTGGCGGGGGTGTCAACGCCGTCAACCGGATGATCGATTCGGGCCTGCGCAACGTCGAGTTCATCGCCGCCAACACCGACGCCCAGGCGCTGCTCATGAGCGACGCCGACCTGAAGCTGGACATTGGCAGGGAACTGACCCGCGGACTGGGTGCGGGGAGCGATCCCGAGGTGGGCCGGCAGGCCGCCGAGGAGCACCGGGTCGACATCGAGGAGGCCTTGCAGGGCGCCGACATGGTCTTCATCACGGCCGGCAAGGGCGGGGGCACGGGGACCGGCGCGGCGCCCGTCGTGGCCGAGATCGCCAAGGGCCTGGGGGCGTTGACGATCGGCGTGGTGACCCGGCCCTTCACCTTCGAGGGCCGGCGCCGGGCCATGCAGGCGGAAAAGGGGATTCAGGTCCTCAAGGAGAAGGTCGACACGCTCATCGTCATTCCCAATGACCGCTTGCTCACCGTGTCCAACGACAAGACGAGCATGGTCAACGCCTTCAAGATGGCCGACGAGGTCCTGTTGCAAGGGGTGCGCGGCATCACCGATCTCATCACGGTGCCCGGGCTCATCAACACGGACTTCGCCGACGTGAAGATGGTCATGACCAACGCCGGCACCGCCATCATGGGCATCGGCTCGTCCATCGGCGAGGGGCGAGCGGCCAACGCGGCGCGGGCGGCGATCACGTCACCGCTGCTCGAGGCGTCGATCGAAGGGGCCCGGGGCATGGTGCTGAACATCGCAGGCGGCTCGGACCTCGGGCTCTTCGAGGTGAACGAGGCCGCCGAGATCATCCATGCGGTGGCGCATCCCGATGCCAACATCATCTTCGGCGCGGTGATCGACGACAACATGGGTGACGAGGTCCGGGTGACGGTGATCGCAGCCGGGTTCGAGCGCTGGGAGGAAGGCACCGGGTCCTCGAAGTCCGGAGACCTGGCGTCGGCGATCTTCTCCACTCCCGAGCCGGTTGACATCTTCGCCGATGCCACCGGCACCGAGGAGGACCTCGACCTGGGTGACGACGATTTCGACGTCCCCTCCTTCCTCCGCTAGCGACGAGGTCGGGCGGAGGCTGACCGCGGTCCGGCTGCGGATCGAGCGGGCCGGCGGCGATCCCGCGGTCGTACGTGTGGTCGGAGTCACCAAAGGGTTCGGGCCCGACGCGGTGCGCGCGCGGCGAGGGAGGCCGGGCTGGACGACCTCGGTGAGAACTACGCGGCAGAACTGGTCGCGAAGGCGAAGGACGGCGGGGACGAGGTGGTGTGGCATTTCCTCGGCTCCGTCCAGCGCAACAAGGTGGCCCAGCTCGCTCCGCTGGTCGGCCTGTGGCAGAGCGTCGCCCGTGCAACCGAGGGTGCACGGATTGCCCGTTTCGCCGCCGGGGCAGGGGTCCTAGTGCAGGTCGACACGAGCGGCCTTCCGGGCCGCAACGGGTGTGCCCCGGCGGGCGTGGGGGAACTGGTGGGCCGGCTGCGCGAACTGGGGCTGGACGTGAGGGGTCTCATGACGGTGGCGGCACCAGGCGCGGCCCGCGGCGCGGGCGGCCTTCGAAACGGTGGGGCGGTTGGCCGACACGCTGGGTCTGGAGGAGCGCTCGATGGGGATGAGCGACGACCTCGAGGCGGCCGTGGCGGCCGGATCGACCATGGTGCGCATCGGCCGGGCCCTGTTCGGGGACCGGCCAGGCTGAGCGCAGGGGTGAGGTGGTGGCCCAGCGGCGCCCTCGAGTGGAGAGCTTCTCGGACCTGCCCGGGTTGCCGAGCAGGCACTACGCTGTCCGTTTGACAGGAGAAGGCATGTCACCCTCGTTCATGAAGAAGACCATGGTGTATCTCGGCCTGCTCGACGACGAGTACGACGAGTACGACGACCTCGAGGACCGGGCGCCGCGTGGGTTCTCGGCCGCCACGGCCACCCGGGTCGAACCCAGGGCCCAGGAATACGACCAGGCCGAGGAGTTCAGCGGCGGCATGAGCAGGGTTCGCACCATTCCGCGTGAATCGGCGGTTCCCAGCCAGCAGAGGCCGCAGGCACAGAGCAACGTGGCACCCCGCCCCACCGCTGTCCGCGCCATGCCCGTCGACCCCTCCCTCAGCCCCGGCGCTGCGTCCACTTCGGCCCGGGTGCACGTGGTCGCCCCGTCGAGGTTCGGTGACGCCAAGGAGATCGCGGACCGCCTGAAGGACAACCGGCCCGTCATCGTCAACCTCCAGATGGCCGATCGCGACCTGCAGCGACGGATGATCGACTTCTGCAGCGGCGTGACCTACGCCTTGAGCGGCGAGATGGAGAAGGTGGCTGACCAGGTCTTCCTCCTGGCGCCGACCAACGTGAAGGTCTCCGACGAGGAGCGGCAGCGTCTGGTGGAGCGCGGCTTCGGCCGCGACTAGACCCACTACCCTCGCGGGCTGGTGAGTGTCTTCCGTCTCCTCGCGTGGCTGATCGAGGCCTACATCTGGTTGGTCATGTTCCCCTACGCGATCCTGAGCTGGTTCAGGATTCAGCCGGGCACGACGCTGGGCCGGATCCAGTACTTCCTGTACCAGGCGACCGAGCCCGTCCTACGCCCGGTGCGCCGGATCATCCGTCCCATGGGTGGGCTGGACTTCTCGTTCCTGATCGTCATCCTGGTCGCCCAATTCGTGCTGATTCCGGTCCTGCTGCACTGATTCCATAACTGGAATCGCAGGAGGGGATGATTAGACTCGGCCCCCATGGACAATTCCCAGGCTCCCGCATCGATTCTCGACACGCTTCGTACCGTGGAGTTCCGCCTCGGCCTGAAGGGCTACAACGTCGACGAGGTCGATGAGTACCTGGACAAGGCGGCCCAGGAAGCCGAGGGGCTCCAGGAGCACATCAGACAACTGAACGAGCGGCTGCGCCAGGCGAGCGAGCGGATCGCCCAGCTGGAGCGGGACAGGCGGGCGGCGCCGGCCGCGGCCGAAGTCGATGAGGGTGCCGCAGCAGCCGCGGCGGCCGCTGCGCACGAGACTGACGAGACGTTGCAGCGCACTCTCCTGCTCGCGCAGAAATTCGTCGACCAGACGAAGCGCGAGAGCGAGGCCGAAGCGGCCGCCATCGTCGCGCAAGCCGAGGAATCGGCACGGACCGCCATTTCCGCCGCCGAGGCGACTGCGGCGCAACTGCAGGCGGAGACCCACCAGAAGCTGCGCGAAGAGGTGAGCCGCCTCGAGAGCACGCGGACCGAGTTGGCCACGGACGTGGAGAGCATGGCCCGCCACCTCGAGGCCGAGCGCAACCGGCTGCGGGGAGCGCTCTCGGAAATTCTCAAGTGGGTCGACGAGAACGTGCAGCCCGCGAACTCGCTCTTGGGGGTCAAGCCCAAGGCGCCGGCCGGGAACGGCGAGGGGGGCGCAGGCGAGCCGGCAGCCGCATCGTCGGCCGGGCTCTCCGAGGCGGACGACGGTGTGCAGACGCTGAACCTCCAGAGCGCCTCGGGCGGCGCCGTGTCGGGGGTGCCCCGCTCGGTCTGACAGCTCCGGTTCCTGGGCGCGGGCGATGTTGCTCCCCTGCGTCGCGGTCCGCTATCGTCACCCGCTCCCCGGACGAGGTCGTCGTCAGGGAAAACGGCCGCCTCACGTGGTCCGAAGGAGGGAACGATGAGCCCAGCGAGCAAGGGCACCCAGGTCAAGAAGGTGCCTGCGTCGCGCTCGGCCTCCTCCACCTCGCTCAAGACCGGGAACAAAAACTCGTCCGCCAAGGTTGCCCAAACGGCCAAGAAGCGTCCGGCCCTCACCAAAAAGAAGGCAGTGCCCGTTGTGAAGAAAGCAGCATCCGGGACAAAGAAATCGGCACCATCAGCCAAGAAGGTGGCACCCGCAGGCCTGAAGAAGACGGCTGCGGCGGGTCCGAAGAAGTCGGCGCCGGCGAAGAAGGTCGCCCCGGCGGTCAAGAAGGCTGCGCCGGCCGCCAAGAACGCCGCGCCGCCGAAAAAGGGCCCGCAGGCCGCCTCGGCCAAGAAGTCGACGGAGAAGGCGCCTGCCAAGAAGGCCACGACGGCCGCCTCAGGGTCGCGAGCAGCGGGCCGTGCGGGCAACGGGCCCGGGGCTGCTTCGGCGCCGGCGCGTACGACCTTCACACCCAAGCCGAAGCCGCCCGTGCCGGTGCGGCCGAAGACGGGCCCCTACGCCAAGGACACCAAGTTCCTCGACGAGGTGCGCGAGCTGCTCGTGGCCGATCGCGCCATCTACCAGGAACAAGCGACGTCGTTGCGAGCAGAAGCCGATTCTCTGGCTCTCGAGCGCGAGCCGGGTGACGTGCAATTCGACGAGGAGTCGGGTGAGGGTGGCACCGTCACCGTCGATCGCGAGCGGAATCTCGCCCTGTCGGGGCAGGCGATCCTGGCGGTGGAGGAGATCGATGACGCGCTCGGACGTATCGCCGACAAGACCTACGGATATTGCGAGCGCTGTTTCCAGCCGATCCCAAAGCCGCGCTTACGGGCGCTGCCGTACGCCCGTCTCTGCGTGGCGTGCAAGAGCGGAGGGCTGTCGCGGCGCTGACCCGACCCCGGGTGCTGGCGTTTGCCATAGCCGCCATCGTCGTGGTGGCGGACGGGGTGACCACCTCACTCGCGGTGAACCACCTTCACGACGTGCGGCACATCTGGGGTCCGTTCGGCCTGGCTCTGACCTACAACTCAGGCTTCGCGTTCAGCCTCTTCAGCGGCCGGGCGGTCGCGGTGTCAGTGCTCCTGTGCGTCGGTGTGGTGGTGCTCGCCCTGATCGTGACTCAGGTCCGCACGGTGCCGCTGGCCATCGGTGCGGGACTGGTCCTCGGTGGCGCCGTCGGGAACCTCGGTGAGCGGATCGTGGGAGGGCACGGCGGGCAGGTGCCCGACTTCATCACGCTCGACTACTGGCCCACCTTCAACCTGGCTGACGCGTGCGTGACGGTGGGCGTGATCATCGTCGCGGCAACGCTGCTCTTCGGGGACGGGGCCAGGCGACCGCGGCCAGGGGAGGTGGGATGACACCCCGCAGGCGGGCCCCGGAAGGGGAGGAGGACACGGGAGGGAGCGGGAGCGAGGGGGTCCTCGGCGTCGGAGAGACGATCTCGACCGAAGTCCCCGCGCTCATGGCGGGCCTGCGTGTGGATCGGGGTGTCGCAATGGTGGCCAACGTCTCCCGGGGCGCGGCCGCTGAGCTGGTCGCCGCCGGCCGGGTCCAGGTCGACGGCAGGCCCGTCTCGGTCGGGCGCACACTGCTCAGGGAGGGCGCAACGCTCACCGTCGTGCTGCCGGCGATGCGAGCCGACGGAGTGGAGCCTGATCCGGAGGTTCGCTTCGAGGTCGTGCACGCTGACGATCTGGTGGCGGTGGTGGACAAGCCGGCGGGACTCGTCGTGCACCCCGGCGCCGGGCACAACGTGGGGACCCTGGTCGGGGGGCTGTTGGCCCGCTTCCCCGACTTGGCCGATCTGGTGTCCGCCGGAGTCTGCGCACCTGACCGGCCGGGGATCGTGCACCGGCTCGACAAGGGGACCTCGGGGCTGCTCGCCGTGGCGCGTACGGCGGACGCCTACCGGGCGCTCGTCGAGCAGCTGGCCACGAGGACGATGGAACGCCGTTACCTGGCCCTGGTGGCCGGCGACGTGGTCGAAGAGCGGGGGGAGGTGGAGGCGCCCATTGGGCGATCGGCCCGGACACCCACGAAGATGGCGGTCACCGCCGGCGGCAAGCCGGCCCGGACCGCCTATGCCGTCGTCGAGCGGCGGGGCGGGGAGACGCTGCTCGAGCTCGCCCTCCAAAGTGGGAGGACCCACCAGATTCGGGTGCACATGGCCGCCATCGGGCATCCCGTGGTCGGTGATGCCCGCTACGGGCTGCCCGACAAGCGGCTCGGCTCGGGGCGCTTCTTCCTGCACGCGTGCAGCCTTGGCTTCACCCATCCGGGAACGGGCGACCGCCTGGAGTTCACGTCCCCGTTGCCGGACGACCTGAGGGACTATCTGCGATCGCTGCCTGGGCCATAGGCGCGGACCGGAAGCGTCGTCGGATCGAGTCGCCCTGGTGAGGGTTTGACGCGGCCAGATTGAGTCTGGGCGGCCAGATTGAGTCAGGGCGGCCAGATTGAGTCGCGGCGGTCAGATCCAGACGTCGCTCTCAGATCGAGACGCCGCCGGGGCTCAGGCCGCTTCGTGGACGCCAAGCACGTCGGCGTCGAAGGAGAGCGCGGCCAGCGCCTCCTCCTCTGCCCGGCGTACCCGACGGACGCCCACGCCGAGGCGCTCCGCCGTCGACTGCAACGACGCCGGCGAGTCACCGTCGAAGCCGAAACGGAGCCGGAGCACGTCGCGCTGGAGGCCGGGCAACCGCTCGACCGCTTCGCGGACCCGCTCGTAGACCATGGTCTGTTCCACGTCCGCCGACGAAGTCGCTGTCGTCCGGCGCCACGAGCTCACCCAACGAGGTCGAGGACTCGAGGGCGGCGGGCTGGTCGAGCGACGCCGTCACGCGGGCGACGTCTTCGAGGGATTCCCGCCCGTCGGCGGTCAGGCCGGTCGCCTCGTCGAGCTCGGCCACCGTCGGGGCGCGACCCAGCGTGCTCGCCAGCTCGGACTTGGTCAGCTCGAGCCGCTGGATCTGCTCGCCCACCTCAAGGGGGATCCTGATCGTACGGCCGTGCTGCTGCACGGCCCGCTGCAGCGCCTGACGGATCCACCAGGTCGCATAGGTGGAGAACCGGAAGCCCCGCTCCCAGTCGAACTTGTCGACGGCGCGCATCAGGCCGAACGTGCCCTCCTGGACGAGATCGGCCATGTCCACACCGCGGTCCTGGTAGCGCCGTGCCCAGTGCACCACGAGCCGCAGGTTGGCCGCGACCATCTGCTTGCGCGCCGCATCGTCACCGGCCACGACGCGCTTGGCCAACTCGACCTGTTGCTCGTGGTCGGGCATGGGGAACCGGTCGAGGTCCTTCAACATCAACCCCAACGTGTCCGACGTGCTCACCGCGCTCTTCATCATCGCTCCAGACGCTCTTCGCTCACTCTCAGTCGTACGTACCCGGAGGTTTCCGGGATGAACCTGATCGGTACAACCGGGCCCGAGCCTCGATCATTCCATTAGGCTGTTCGGACCGAGTTGCGCCGTTCCGGGCCCCGTGGTGGTCTACGGCATGCCTCCCAGACTTGTTCTCCTGCGGCACGGCGCCACCGAGTGGTCTCGTGATGGTAAACACACCGGCCGCACGGATATTCCCCTACTGGACGAGGGTTTTGAGCAGGCAAAGGCCGCCGGAGAGGTCCTGCGACGGCACGGTCTGACCGGCTTCGGGCAGGTGCTGACCAGCCCGATGGTGCGGGCCTCGGAGACCTGCGCCCTGGCGGGCTACAAGGGGGAGCTGGACCCGGACCTGGTGGAGTGGGACTACGGCGCCTACGAGGGCTTGACCACCACCGAAATCCGGGAGCTCCGGCCCGGGTGGACCCTGTGGGACGACGGCGTGCCCGAAGGTGAGCGGGCGGCCGACGTCGGCCGCCGCGCCGACCGGGTCATCGAGCGGGTACGGCGCCACCATGAGGACACCCTCTGCGTTGCACACGGGCACGTCCTGCGCGTCCTGGCCGCCCGGTGGCTCGGATTGCCGCCCGTCGCCGGTCGCCTGTTCCTCCTGCGCACCGGGGGGGTGTGCGTGCTCGGTTGGGAGCTCGACTGGCCCGCGGTCGAGGCGTGGAACCTGGGGCGTGTGAAGCCGGGGCGCTAGACGGAGGCCACCACGGTGCCGCGGGCCCGGGCCACCATGTCGGCCAGGCTGTAGGACTGGAGGTGGGTACGGATGGTCTCGCCCACATCCGCCCACACGGCGAGCAGGATGCACTGCCCCTCGTGGTCGCAGGCGCCGTTGGCGTGGGGCTCGCCGAAGTCCCCTGCGGCGATGGGTCCGTCGACGGCGGAGACGATCTGGGCCAGGGAGATGTCCTCGGGTGGCCGGGCCAGGACGTAGCCGCCGCCGACCCCTCGCTTCGAACGGACGAGGCCGGCCCCCTTGAGGGCCAGGAGGATCTGCTCGAGGTAGGGCTGCGGCAGTCCGGTGCGCTCCGCGATGTCCCGGACGGAGGTGGGCGTCTCGGCGCCGTGGAGGGCGAGGGAGAGCAGCGCCCTGCTGGCGTAGTCACCCCGCGTCGAAACCCTCACGAGAAGCGATGCTACCGGCCCCCACACGGGTGACGGGGGTGTGCGGGTCGTAGGGTGGGCCTCCGTGAGCGAAGGCGCGGAGGCCGGGGCGATGGTGGAAAACCCCCCGAACACGACCGAGGGACCCGGGCACCCCCCGGTGCCGCTCCTCCCGGACTGGGACGGGCCATGCCTCCATCGGGTGGTGCCCACGCTGCTGGGCCAGCTGGCCCGCCCGGGCGACGCAGCGCCCCCCCCTGGTTCCCCGCCCCCGTGGCCGGGGCCAGTCAGATCGTCCTCCTCGTGATCGACGGCCTGGGCGCGGAACAGCTCCGGGAGCGCCGCACGCTGGCCCCGGTGCTGCAGGCCGGCACCGGCACCCCCATCACGACGGTCGCTCCCAGCACCACGGCCTGCGCGCTGACGACGCTCGTGACCGGAAGGGTGCCGGCTGAGCACGGTGTCGTCGGCTACCGGGTGGCGCTCGACGGCGACGTCATGAACGTCCTGCAGTGGTCCGTCCGCGGCCAGGACGTGCGTGTGCGGGTCCCGGCACCCGAGTTCCAACCGTTTGAGTCCTTCCCCGGCTCGAACGGACCCGTGCCGGTGGTCACGCGCCACGACTACGGGCCGACGGGGTTCACCGCGGCCCATCTGGGTCACGTGGAGCTGCACCGCTGGTACACACCGGCCGGGCTCGTGACGACCGTCCGCCAGTTGGCCGCCGCGGGCGCCCCCTTCATTTACGCCTACTACGAAGGCATCGACAAGGTCGCCCACGCGGAGGGCCTGGGCGAGTACTACGACGACGAGCTGCGAGCGGCCGATCGCCTGGTCGGAGACGTGCTCGACGCACTCCCGCCGGGGGCGGTGCTCGTCGTGACGGCGGATCACGGTCAGGTCGAGGTCGGGGGCTCGGTCGAGGTGTTCGGCGCGGACATCATGCAGGACGTGACGCTGATGAGCGGGGAGGGGCGCTTCCGCTGGTTGCATGTGCGTGCGGGCGCCTCGGGTCAGGTCGTCGACACGGCGTCGGCCCTCTACGGCGATGTGGCCTGGGTGCGCACCAAGGAGCAGATCATCGACGAGGGCTGGCTCGGCGGCATACCGTCGGCTTCGATCGCCGCCCGGCTCGGCGACGTGGCCCTCGTGCCCTTCGCCCCCATGGCCTTCCTCGATCCCGCCGACATCGGCGAGCTCCGCCTCAAGGCCCGCCACGGGTCCCTCACGGCGGCCGAGATGATGGTCCCGCTGCTCGCCTGGAGCGCCCAGTGAGGTGGCCGGCGTCGGTGGCAACATGGGGCCGAGGACGCGCAGGGGGTCAAAGAGAGCGATGACGGAAGGCACCATGGACGATGCGACGAATGAGGTGACCGGGGGCGAGACTCCAGCCGACGGATCCGGGGCGATCGCCCCCGATGAGGTCCTCGTGGGCGGAGGTCCCGACGGCGCCGCCGAGGAGCGGGCGACGGAGTCCGTGAGTGAGCCGGCCAAGGTGCTCCGCATCGGGTCCATGGTCAAGACGCTGCTCGACGAGGTACGGGCCGCGCCGCTCGACGAGAAGAGCCGGGTGCGCCTGCGGGAGATCTACGAGCAGTCGATCCGCGACCTGACCGAGGGCTTGTCGCCCGACCTGGTGGCCGAGCTGGAGCGCATGGCCCCGCCCTTCGACGTCGACGCGCCGAGCGAAGCGGAGCTGCGCATCGCCCAGGCCCAGCTCGTCGGGTGGCTCGAAGGGCTGTTCCACGGGATCCAGGCCACGCTGATGTCGCAGCAGATGGCCGCTCGGGCCCAGCTCGAGGAGATGCGCCAGCGCGGGCTGCCCTCCGCGGGGGAGACCGGACGGACGGGGGCCTACCTGTGAGCGGGGGGCGCCGTTGAGCAGGGGGGGAAGGACGTGACGGCCGCAGGCGACGGTGAGGTGACCGGAGGCGACGCCGCAGCGAGCGGCGCACCGTCGTTCCCGGGCAACGCACCCCCTCCGCCGGCGCCCGCACCGGAGCCCGCGCCGGTGCCCGGCTCGGGCGGGAGCGGTCCGCCCGCCTTCCCGACTCAGTCCCAGACCCAGGGCGGCGACCCACCCTCGTCGGGTGTTCCGCCTTATGCGACCTGGGGCATCCGGGCCGGGGGCTATCTCATCGACCTCGCCATCTTCCTCGTCGTGCTCGCGGTCTTTTTCGTGCTGTTCCGGCACAGCCACACCCTCGACGTGCACCTGATGGCGCGGCGGGGGGCCCGGCGGCGGCACATCTCCGCCGTGCCCTTCCTGATCACCGGCGTGCTCTACGTCGTCTACGGCACGCTGCTCTGCGGGTCCCCCCGGGGACAGACGGTGGGCATGATGGCCGTGGGGATCCGGGCGGTGCGCGACGAGACCCTCGCACGGTTGGGCTACGGACGGGCGCTGGCACGGGCGGTGTTCGAAGGGGTGCTCCGGCTCATCGAGCTTCTCTTCGTCCTCCTGGGCCTGATCTGGGTCCTCGACATGCTGTTCCCGCTGTGGGACTCGAAGCGCCAGACCCTGCATGACAAGGTGGGCGGGTCGGTGGTCGTCCGGGTCCGCCCGGCGGGCTAGATTTCGGAGTCCGGGGGAATCACACCCATGTAAGTTGGACGTGGCGAAAGGAGGGCCGGTGTCGGAGCGGTCGTTTACGCATCTGCACACCCACACCGAGTTCTCCATGCTGGACGGCGCGGCCCGGGTGGGGGATCTCGTCGCCGCTGCGGTGGCCGACGGCCAGCCGGCGCTCGGCATCACCGACCACGGGAACATGTACGGGGTCCTCGACTTCTACAAGGCCTGCCGCGACCAGGGCGTGGTGCCGATCATCGGCACCGAGTCGTACATGGCCGGCGAGTCCCGCCACGAGCGCCCCGTGCGACGCGGCAGGGTGGACGACACCGGTGGCGACGTCGAGGGCGGGCAGAAGCTCTACTACCACCTGACCCTCCTGGCCGAGACGGTCGAGGGCTACCGCAACCTCATGCAGCTGTCCTCGGCCGCCTACCTCGAGGGCTACTACTACAAGCCCCGGGTCGACTGGGAGCTCCTCGAGCGCCACCATTCCGGCCTGATCGCCACCACGGGGTGCCTGGGCGGCGTCGTCCTCCAGGCGCTCCTGTCCGGTGACGTGGCCGAGGCCGAGCGTCGGGCGGCCCGCCTGCAGGACATCTTCGGACGGGACAACCTCTTCGTCGAGCTGCAGGACCACGGGCTCGCCGACCAGCACCGCACCAACCCGCAGTTGATCGACATCGCGCGGCGGTTGGACGCGCCGCTGCTGGCCACCAACGACAGCCATTACACCCACCGCGAGGACGCGGTGGCGCACGACGCGCTCCTGTGCGTGCAGACCGGCGCGCTGCTCTCCGACACCAACCGCTTCAAGTTCGAGGGCACCGAGCACTACCTCAAGACGGCGGCAGAGATGCGCCACCTCTTCCGCGACGTCCCCGAGGCGTGCGACAACACGCTGCTGATCGCGGAGCGGGCGGACGTCCAGATCGAGCTGGGCAAGCCCAGCCTGCCCGAGTTCCCGGTGCCGGACCGCTTCGCCGGTGCCACCTACGAGGAGGGGGCGCTGGCCTACCTGCGCGACCTCACCTGGGAGGGGGCGCGGCAGCGCTATGGCGACCCGGTGCCGCGCGAGGTGGAGGAGCGGCTCGACTACGAGCTCGGTGTCATCGGGAACATGGGCTTCGCCGCCTACTTCCTCGTCGTGTGGGACCTGATCCGCTTCGCCCGTGAGTCGGGCATCCGGGTCGGGCCTGGCCGCGGGTCGGCCGCCGGCTGCTGCGTCGCCTACTGCCTACGCATCGTGGACCTCGACCCGATCCGCTACGACCTCCTCTTCGAGCGCTTCCTCAACCCCGGCCGCAAGCAGATGCCCGACATCGACATGGACTTCGACGAGCGCTACCGCGCCGACGTCATGCGCTACACGGCGGAGAAGTACGGCAGCGACCGGGTGGCCCAGGTGATCACGTTCTCGACGATCAAGGCGCGGGCGGCGGTGCGGGACGCGGCCCGGGTGCTGGGCAAGACCTACGCGGTGGGGGACCGCATCGCCAAGGCGATGCCACCCCTCGTCATGGGCCGCGACACCCCGCTGCACGCCTGCCTCACCAAGACCGACGGGCACGAGGACGGGTACGCCGCCGCGGCGGAGCTGCGCGCCATCCGCGACGTCGACCCCGACGCCAAGGAGGTCATCGACGTCGCGCTCGGTCTCGAGGGGCTGCGCCGCCAGGACGGCATCCACGCCGCGGCCGTGGTGATCTCCCGTGACCCGCTGACCGACTACCTGCCGATCCAGCGCAAGCCCGACGCCGGCGGTGATCCCGAGGACGCGCCCATCGTCACCCAGTACGAGATGCACGGCGTCGAGGACCTCGGGCTGCTGAAGATGGACTTCCTCGGGCTGCGCAACCTCTCGGTCATGGAGCGCGCGCTCGACCTCATTGAGGCCGAGACCGGGGAGCGTCCCGACATCGACGCCGTGAACCTGGCCGACGAACCGACGCTCGAGATGCTGCGCCGCGCCGAGTCGGTCGGGGTGTTCCAGCTCGAGGGCGGGGCGATGCGGCAGACGCTGCGGGCGCTGGCCCCGACCAGTTTCGACGACGTGGCCGCCCTGGTCGCCCTCTATCGCCCGGGCCCCATGGCGGCGAACATGCACCGGGACTACCCCGAGCTGAAGAACGGGCGCAAGGAACTCACCTACCTGCACCCCGACATCGAGCCGATCCTGAAGGACACCTACGGGCTCATGCTCTACCAGGAGTCGGTGATGCGGGTCGCCCAGAAGTTCGCCGGTTACAGCCTCGAGGAGGCCGACAACCTGCGCAAGGCGTGCGGCAAGAAGATCCGGGCCATGATCGCCGCCGAGCGCGAGAAGTTCGTCGCCGGGTGCGTCACCCAGGGCTACGGGGAGGCGCTGGGAACGGATCTCTTCGACATCATCGAGCCGTTCGCCGACTACGCGTTCAACAAGTCGCACTCCTACGGCTACGGGCTGGTGGCCTACCAGACAGCCTGGCTGAAGGCGCACCATCCGGTGGAGTACATGTCGGCCCTGCTCACCTCGGTCAAGGACAACAAGGACAAGACGGCGGTGTACCTGGCCGAATGCCGCTCCATGGGCATCGACGTCCAGGTGCCCGACGTCAACCGTTCCCTGGCCGAGTTCGCGCCGGATCGGAGCGCCGTGGACGGGGAGAACGGTGACCGCCAGGCGATCGTCTTCGGCCTGGCGGCCGTGCGCAACGTCGGCGAGAGCCTCGTGGAGCGCATCGTGGCCGATCGCAAAGCCACGGGGCCCTTCGTCGACATCTTCGACTTCTGCGCCCGGGTGGACCCGGTCGTCCTCAACAAGCGCACCATGGAGTCACTGGTCAAGGGAGGTGCCTTCGACTCGCTGGGCCACCCCCGTCAGGGTCTGTGCCTGGTCCTCGAAGCGATCGTCGACCGTACGCTCGAGAGCCGCCGGGAGCACGATCTGGGCATCACCACCCTCTTCGCCGCCCTCGACGAGGACCAGGCCGATCCGGCCTGGGGTGGGACCAAGGTCGCCATCCCCGACACCGAGTTCGACAAGGCGCAGCGACTGGCGTTCGAGAAGGAGATGCTCGGCCTCTATGTGAGCGACCACCCCCTCCTAGGTTTGGAGGCCGCCCTGGCGAGGCACACCGACAGCACGCTGTCGGACATGCGCGAGGACGACACCGCGGGCGCGGGGGACCGCTCACCCGTGCGGACGGTCGGCGGGGTGGTGACGGACCTGCGGCGGTCTTACACGAAGAAGGGCGACCTCATGGCCCGCTTCGTGCTCGAGGACCTGCAGGCGGCCATGGAGGTCTTCGTGTTCCCCAAGACGATGGCCGAGTACGGCGCGCTCATCGAGAACGACGCCATCCTCGTCGTGAGGGGCCGGCTCGACACCCGGGAGGAGGAGCCCAAGATCGTGTGCATGGAGGTCTCGCACCCGGTGCTCGAGCGGGGACAAGAAGACCTCCACATCACGCTGCCCCTGGGCGTGCTCACCGACGCGAAGGTCGACGGGCTGAAGGAGGTGCTGAGCGGCCATCCCGGCCAGTCACCCGTGCTGCTCCACGTCGGCGCCAAAGTCCTGCGCCTGCCCCCTGAGTTCAACGTGGACTGCCGCAACGGGCTGGTGGGCGAGCTCAAGCGCCTGCTCGGACAGAGTGCCGTCCTCTCGTGAAAAAGTGATGGCGGCGCCTCATAATTAGGCCCCGAGCTGGGATGACAGCGTTCCGGGCGGGCCTGTTCCGACAGGGCCCGGCTGCCGTCGGTTGGGAACGCATCGAGCGCAGCCAGTAGACTGACCCCATGCCGATCGTAGTGAGCACCAAGGATTGCACTGCGCTCAGCGACGCTGAGCTCGTCGAAATGGCGGATCTTTGCGCGGACCGCCCACCCGGCTACGACATCGGTTTCCTGTCGAAGGAACGCGAGGCCTGGGTGCTCATCACCCAGGCCCGGGAGGGGAACAAGCTGCGGGGTTACTCGTTCTGCACCCTGGAGCGCATCGGAGGGACGCCGTCCCTGCTGGTCGGGCTGGCGTTGGTCGACCGCACGTCACGGGCGGAGGCTGCGCTCAAGAGCATCATGGCGGACCAGTACCGCCGCGCCCTGCTCGCCTTCCCCGACGAGGACGTCCTCTTGGGGACCCGGCTGCTGACACCCGAGGGCTTCCGGGCCTTCAACGGGTTGCAGGACGTCGTGCCCTTCCCCGACCACAAGTCCTCGGGTGAGGAGCGGGCCTGGGCCCGCCGGCTTTCGAAGCGCTTCGGCTGCGAGAGCCGGTTGGACGACCGCACCTTCGTCCTCAAGGGTGACGGATCGGTCGCCGGCGGACTGGACTTCTTCGCGCCCAAGGTCAAGATCCCCCAGGGGGTCGAGGAACACTTCGCAGGCTGCGACGCCACGCGGGGGGACCGTCTGGTCGCCTTCGGCTGGGCGATGGCCGAGGACCTGGCCGGGGGCAAGCTCGGCCGCTGAGCTGGGTCAGCCCCGGGGCAGGACGGCGGCGCAGACCTTGTAGCAGTGGCCGTCCCTCGGGGGGCTGACCGTCACCAAGAGGTACTGCGGATCGAAGCCCAGGGCGGTGGCCAAGCTCTTTCCGCTGAGGCGCTCGCGGCGGGCCGCATCGAGGGCGCGGGCGGCCTTGCGGTCCTCGACCGGGAGCCAGACGTCGTCGCGGTCCCACCCGAAACGGACCCAGGTGGTGCCGTCGGCCTGACGCCTGATCAGTTGGGGCCGCCGGGTGGGCTCGATCAGCGCCACCGACGGGCGGAAACCCCGGAACTCCCAGTACGGCGCGGAAGGCCCGGGGAAGCCGAGCAGCGGACCGTCCGGAGAGGCGACCAGGCGCCGCAGCAGCTTGCGCAGCTGGCGGCCGCGCAACGTCCCGACGTGGCGGGGCAGGTCGGCAACCGTGGTCGCCTCCGGCTGAGCGAGGTCGTCGCGTTCGGGATCGTCGGCCAGCGTGACCTCCACGACGTCGAAGGTGCTGATGTCGGGCTCGTATCCCTCGGGCCACGGCACGCGCACGCGCATGACGGTGCGCGTGGCCAGGTCCACGACGGTGGTGTCCTCGAGGGTGGAGGACAGGACGAGGAGGTGGAGCGTGGAGCCGCCCGCCGTCGGTATCCGCTCCTTGCGACGGGCCGAACGCCGGAGAAGGCGCGACGCATCACTCGGGGTCGTCGAGGAACGGCGGCGTTTGGAGGGGGCGGACGCGGTCCTGGTGCCGCGGGCGTCGGCGGCACCACCGCCGGCCCGGCCCGTGCTCCCGTCCTCGGGGGAGTGGGCGTCGATGTTCGCGGGGGCGTCGGTGTCGGTGTCGGTTTCCGTGTCGGTGTCGGAATCGTTGTCGGTATGGAAATGGGTATCGGTGTTCGTGTTCGTTCCAGCGTCCCCGCTGCCATCCCCGGCCCCGGGATCGACGACGTCGTCCCTCATCTGACGACATCCTCCAGTTGGGCGGCCAGGCTCTCGACGTCCGGGGCGGGGGCTAGACACGAGCGCGCCCGGCAGACGTAGGCCAATCCCGGCTCGGGCGGGCGCCCCTCGAAGAGCGGACCGCCGTCGGCTTCGCCCCAGGCGAGCACCGCGGCCGGGAGCCAATGGCGCCGGACCTCGGCCAGCAGGTCGGGCCGGTCCCCGGTGACCACGATCTCGTTGCGTCCGCGCCACATGGGGAGCGCGGCGACCAGGTCGGCCAGCGCTCCGGGGTGCCGCTCCAGGAGCGAGCGGGCCAGGGCCACGGTGCGCGTCCACGGCCTCGTCGATCCTCGGGTCGTCGACGAATGCGTTGGCGCGCAGGAGGGCGCTCATTGCGATGGAGTTGGTCGCCGGGACGGCCCCGTCGAGGAACTCCTTGGGACGGACGATCAAAGCCTCCGCGTCACTGCCGGTCGTGAAGAACCCGCCCGACGTGTCGTCCCAGAACAGGTCGATCAACTCGGTGACGAGCGCGGCGCGCCCGCTCACGCCAGATTGCCGTGCCCGTCCACTCGGACAGGCGGACGGAGGCCTCGGCCAACCAGGCGTAGTCCGCGCCCACGGCCAGATGCCGGGCCCGACCGCCCTGCCAGCTGCGCATCAGTCGCCCGTCGGTGTACATCGACGCCCAGAGGAACTCACCGATCTCCTCGGCCCGGCGGCCATAGTGCGCCATGCCCGTCGCTGACGCGACCTCGGCCAGGGTCGCGGCCGCCATCGCGTTCCATTCGGTCAGCACCTTCTCGTCCCGGGCGGGCTGGACGCGCTGCGCCCGCGACGCCGCCAGGAGGATCCGGGCCTCTTCCACCTCGGGCGGGCGCTCGAGCGGCGCACCGACGGGACGAACCGGGATGGACCGCCCTTCCCAGTTGCCCTCCGGCGTGATCCCGTACCACTCGGCTGCGGGACCCACCAGCGCGGCCGGGAGCAGCTCTCGCAACTCGCCGAGGGTGAAGGTCGCGTGCGCTCCCTCGACCCCTCCGGCATCGGCGTCGAAGGAAGAGTAGAGCGCGCCCTGTGGGGCCGACAGATCGCGCAGGGCGAAGTCGAGGGTCTCGGTGACGACGCCGAGATAGGCCGCTCGCCCGGTGTCCTGCCATGCATGGAGGTAGGCGCGGGCCACCTGGGCCTGGTCGGTGAGCATCTTCTCGAAATGGGGCACCAGCCAGCGCGCGTCGGTCGAGTACCGACAGAACCCCCCGACGAGATGGTCGTAGATGCCACCCGCGGCCATGGCGTCGAGGGTCCGGACCGCCATCTGGCGGGCGTGCTCGGCGTCAGACTCGCCACGGCGGGCGCGCCGGAGGCACAGCTCCACCAGGGTGGGCCGAGGGAATTTCGGTGCGGGCCCGAAGCCACCCCACTCGGGATCGAAGCCGGCGGCCAGGCCCGCGACGACGCGTTCGAGCAACGCGTCGTCGTCGACATCGATGGAGGCCAGGCCCGCACCCGGTCGCAGCGACGGGCCGCCGCCCCCGCTCCCGTCGCCGCTTGCGGTCGAGTCGGCGTCCTCGCTCATCGCCTCCGCCAGGCGCAGCTCCTTGCGCACGGCGCCGACCAGCGCGTCGGCCTGCTCGAGGACCTGTCCCCGCTCGCTGTTCCATGCCTCGCCCAACGCCTGGACGACCCGGCGGAACGACGGCAGTCCTTGGCGCTCCACGGGCGGGAAGTACGTCCCGGCGTAAAAGGGTCGCCCGTCGGGCGTGCAGAAGACGGACATGGGCCAGCCCCCCGAACCCGTGAGCGCCTGGGTGGCGGCCATGTAGACGGCATCGAGATCGGGACGTTCCTCGCGGTCCACCTTGACCGAGATGAACCACCTGGCCAGGTCGGCCGCCGTCGCCGGATCCTCGAAGCTTTCGTGCGCCATCACGTGGCACCAATGACACGAGGCGTACCCGATGGAGACGAAGATGGGCTTGTCGTCCTCACGGGCCCGGCGTAGGGCCTGGTCTCCCCACGGGAACCACTCGACCGGGTTGTCGGCATGCTGGCGGAGATACGGGCTCGTCTCGTCGGCCAGGTGGTTCACGGGAGGGATGCTAGGGCTCCTCGGGCGGGTCAACGCGCACGGCGGCGGCCGTGAAAGGCTCGGGCAATGGAGCTCGAACTCACAGGAAAGACGGCGCTGATCACCGGAGGCAGCCGCGGCATCGGGTTGGCCGTGGCTGCCCGCTTCGCCCAGGCCGGAGCCAACGTGATGATCACGTCCCGCACCGCGGAGGATCTCGCCACTGCGGCCGCAGGGCTCGTTGCAGGGGGTGCGGCCGACGAGCAGGTGGCGTGGCTGGCGGCCCACGTCGGCAAGCCGGCGGACGCACAGTCGAGCGTCGCCGAGACGGTGGCGCGCTTCGGTGGTCTCGACATCCTCGTGAACAACGCGGGGACCAACCCCCACTTCGGCCCGATGATCGACATCGACGTCGCGCGGGCGCAAAAGACGTTCGAGGTCAACCAGCTCTCCGTGCTGACCTGGACGTCCGCCGCGGTGAAAGCGGGCCTGCGCGGCTCGGTGATCAACGTGGCCTCCATCGGTGGCCTCGGGGTCGAACCGGGCATCGGCTGGTACAACGTGACGAAGGCCGCGGTCCTCCACATCACGCGGCAACTTTCCTTCGAGTTGGCCCCTGACGTCCGGGTCAACGCGCTGGCCCCGGGACTGGTGAAGACCAGGCTGGCGGCTGCACTGTGGGAAGGACCGGGGGAGGACCGGATCGCCGCCCACATCCCGCTCCGCCGCTTGGGCCTGCCCGACGACATCGCCACCGCCGCGCTGTTCTTGGCCTCCGACGCCGCCTCGTGGGTCACGGGGCAGACGCTGGTGGTCGACGGTGGAACGACGACCATCCCGTCAGGTGGGGTCGGGTGAGGACTGGTGACGACGCCTGGCCGAGAGCCGGGAGTTGCTGTTCGCTCACCCGCCTCAGACGGCACTCTTGCCGCGCTTCTCTGTGAGAAAACCCTGAACGTATGGGGCAGTCTGTCGCCCTACTCGACTGATCGGGCGACCTGAGCCTGAGAAGCGAAGCCAGCGATTTACGACTCGCGCTCTTCATACACATGAGTGAAGAGGTCCCCCTGCGCCGCACCCGATCCGGATTTGCCGCCACCGGGACCACGCAGGACAAAAGCGATGACAACGGCCAACGCAGCGCCAGCGATAGGCCCCGCGATGTAGACCCAGTAGCCGGTGAAGGTAGTCGAGACGAGGTCCGGTCCGAAGGTGCGGGCCGGGTTCATCGACGCGCCCGAAATCGGGCTACCCCATAACCCGGCGAGGGCGATGTACCCACCCACTCCGAAGGCACCGATGATCCCGACGTTCTGCGCTCCCGACGCCGTGCCCAAGATGACGCTCACCAGTCCCATGGTGAGGATCAGCTCCATCCAAAAGGCCGCCATGTCCGAGTAGCCGTGGGCGGGGTAGTTCGACCCGTACATTGCAGAGACGTTGATCACGGCGTGCAAGAAGAGAGCGGCCAACGTGGCCCCGCCGAGCTGAGCGACGACATAGCCCGGCACCCGCCACCACGGGAAGTCACGTCGCAGGGCGAAGGCGATGGATACCGCCGGGTTCAGGTGTGCTCCCGAGATCTTGCCCATGAACAAGATGATGGCCATGACCATGAGGGCAGGAGCCACAACCGCCGCGGTGCGACTGATCACACCGGGGAAGGCGTGACCCATCATCCCGCCACCTGCGGCTACCAGTACAAGGAAGAACGTCCCGAGCACTTCCGAGAAGAGACGCCGCCATTCTTGGCGAGGGTCGTTGAAGTCCTCGATGCGCTGTGTGACCTCCTGCTCGTAGCGGGCCAGCGGCCCCAGCGTCGGAACCTTTTCTGCCGTCGTCATCTGGTGACGCTCCCTTCCTGGCCAAGGTCGATTTCGCAATCCCTGTGAATATACCGAGCAGCTCATCGGGAAGTCCGCATCCCCCAGCATCCGGTCCAGAGAACCGTCCGATAGGAGGCACGACATGGCCGAGACACCGACGCGGGCACACGCACTCGATCACGTTGTGGTGGTCCTCTTTGAGAACCGTTCCTTGGACAACGTGCTCGGCCATCTCTATGGACCCGACGACGGCAAGACATTCGAGGGCGTCATCGGCAAGAACCTCTCGAACCCGATTCCGAAATGGGCCGAAGACGGCACCCACCGCGAGGTGGTGCCCTACACGGTTCTCGACGTTGGTCCGACGACGACGAGTGAGGGGTTGTTGGGGGTACCCCAATAGTCGGCACAGACCTTTGTTGGCCCTGCCCCATCACGGTGGGTCGGTGGGACAGTTCAGCAGTTCGGAGCTACCTCATGGGCACTTCGGTTGCAGCTCTCGAAACTCTCGAACGCTGGGGACACGTGTCGGAATCTCGCCATCATGTGGAACACCGTGGCGGAAGATCTGATGAAGGCCGCGGTCTTCCACATCACGCGGCAACTCTCCTTCCAGTTTCCCCCTGAGGTCCGGGTCAACGCGCTGGCCCCGGGACTGGTGAAGACCAGGCTGGCGGCCGTACTCTGCGAGGGCGCGGGGGAGGACCGGATGTCCGCCCACATCCCGCTTCGCCGCATGGGCCTGCTCGACGACGTTGCCACCGCCGCGCTGTTCTTGGTTTCCGACGCCGCCTGGTGGGTGGCGGGGCAGACGACAGTGGAACGGAGAATACCGAATCGCGAGGCGGAAACTTGGCTAGGCGGAGAGCTTCAACCCATCCATTGGATGGTCCTCGCTTACGGGACGCTGGCCGAGCCGGTCACCTGAGATCCGAAGGGTGGCGGCCACAGTATGGACACATGGATCGTGCCTGTCGCCCCGGCGAAGGCGCCGGTTCCTGAGAGAACGCGAAGCGTCAGCTCGAAGTCGTCGGAAGTGCTGATGAGCACGATGGGTCCAGCTGCACTGCCCGCAAGCGTGCCAACGCTGGTCGCGATGGCAAATGTCCCGGTGTAGGTGAAATTTTGCTGCTCGAGCGTACCGTTGACGCATCCATCGAGGTGAAGCGTCACCGATCCCACGGCGGAGCTTCCTGGATACGTGGCGTCGAAGACCTGCTCTTCGAAGGAGCAACCCCCGGTCCCGCCTGTGTACGAGGTGGTACCGGAAAACGAACCGGTCAGGTCGACGAGGCTCGGAGGGTTTTTGACGGTGATGCTGACGCCAGAACTGAACGCCACTCCAGCTGAGTTGATTGCCCCGGACAACAAGGTGTAGCTGCCGCTGGGAACGGTGGTGGTATTCCAAGCGCACAACCATCCGTAGATCGTTGGCGTGGCTGTACACAGCAGCTGGCCGGAATAGCCGTAGCTGCCTCCGAAGAGCACGAACCCGACGCTGGTGGCGTTTGTTGCGGAGGCGTCGAGGTAGGTCGATCCGGACAGGGTCGCCCCGTTTGAAGGGACGAGAACACTCGTCGCTGGCGGATTGTCGACGGTGATCGTGATGCCAGGACTCGTGGCGACGAAAACGTTACCGGGAAAGAAGCCGACACTCTGAAGCGTGTAGGTCCCGTTGGGCACACTCGTCGTGTCCCAGCCCGCCAGCCAGCCGTAATAGGTCGGGGAGGTTGCGGTTGCGATCACCTTTCCGTTGAGTCCTCCCCCGGTGAGTAAGTACGCCACCCCGTCCGTCCCGGGCGAGGCGATGGAGTCGAGGACCTGCTCGCCGGACACGGTGGCGCCGTTCGATGGCAGAACCACGTTGATGCTCGGGACTATGACCGACCCGCTGATCGTTGTGGGGGAAGCCACCTGAATGCTCACGATGAGCGTGCCTGTCGTCATCGCGAAGGTGCCGGTTCCAGACTGAGCGACGAGCGTCAGCTCAAAGTCCCCGTCGGTGAGTTGGAGCCCACCGGCATTTCCAGCAAGGGTGCCGACGCTCGTCGTGATGGTGAAAGTCCCACTGTAGAAATATGGGGGCGGAGGGGGAACGGGCATGGGGCCAAAAGAGCTGCACCCTTGGATATGGAGATTGATGACACCGATCGCCGCGCTTCCGGGGTAGGCAGTGTCGAAGGCGTGGGGTCCTGAAGTGTCGATATCGCAAATAGGAGGGAGGGTGGTTGTCGTCGTGCCCGAGAACGAACCGGCCAGGTCGGCGAGGCCCACCGGGTCGGCGGCGAGGCTGACTTGCGAGCCCGCTTGTGCCGCTCCAACCGCACCGGCAGCGGTGGGGATCGAGACACACAGGCCTATGACGATAAGAAGCGCGGCGACTGAAAAGCGTGCACGCATCGCGTGCCTCCGATTCCCCTTACGGAGTATCCTCCTCCGACGGTTCCTATGTGTCAACCTGACCGCGGCGGCCAAGGTGTCCCCGTTCGTCGGGGCTGATGACACACTGAATCCAGCAGGACTGGGCGAGTTGGTCGACTTGCCGGTAAGGCGAGTATCCGGAGCCGCAATCCCGCAAGGGGTCGAAGGTTGAAGGCAGGTAGTAGACCCGGTGTCGCACCAACTCCCTCCGTCAGGGGTGTGTCCCAGTTGCCGGGATTCGGTTAGCCGGCTGACCTCTTCTTCTACGGGAGCAGGTCAAGTGCTTCTTGGTCGAGCACCAAATCTGCAGCGCCAAGATTCTCCTCCAAATGCTCCAACGAAGAGGTTCCCGGGATGAGCAGTACCGTTGGGGCCTGCTGGAGTAGCCAGGCGAGCGCAACTTGAGCTGACGTTGCATCCAGTCGATGAGCCGTTGCCTCGACGGGGGCGGCACGGAGAACTGGCTTCTCAGGATTGAAGGCGGAGCCCAACGGAAAAAATGGGACAAAAGGAATGCCATCCGAGCGGCAGGCGTGGAAGACATCCACTCCGGAAGTATCAGCCAAGTTGTAGGGATTCTGCACGCAGGCGATGTCAATCAGAGATTGAGCGATCCGATACTGCTCCCGGTCGACGTTACTCAGTCCAATCCGCCCAATCAGGCCCTCTTGACGCATGGCTTCCATAACCTCCAGCTGATCGGTGAGCAAAACGTCGGATTCGGGATGTCGACGCAGATTCACGACGGGGATTTGCTCCAAACCGAGGGATTTGAGATTGGCTTCGATCCCGGCTCGGAGTTGATCGGGCCGTTGCGCGCCAAGCCACCGGCCCTGATCGTCTCTCGCCGCCCCGACCTTGGACACAATCACCAAGTCGTCCGGATAAGGATAGAGCGCCTCCCGCAGCAACTCGTTGGCCACATTGGGTCCGTAGAACTGCGCTGTGTCGATGTGGTTCACCCCGGCGTCTATCGCACGACGAAGCACTCTCAACGCAATATCTTTATCCGTCGGCGGACCGAACACACCCGGACCGGGCAGCTGCATTGCACCAAAACCCATGCGGCTGACATATCGGCCACCGAGTAGGACAGATTCTTCAGGCATGTACTTCGGTATACCTGGAACGATCGTCTATCGAGGCAACGCCGGTGCTTGGACGATTGGTATCAGCGACTTCAAATGGATGTGAAACCGCGATCGCCGGTTTACGCTGGTTTTGCACCTATCCCACTTCGCCGGGACGGTGGCATAGGACAAGCCTGATCACTCCCCGGCAATCCCGAGCGGTTCCAGTCAAAACAGGCATATCGTCCGGGCATCGAGACGTTGGGACCACCCAAGCACTTAGCGCCTCATAGTGAGCGCCTGAAGCGCACGAATGCTTGCTCATGATCAGCGGTCACCGAATCGACTAGCCAACCCTGCTCCGGTTTGGCGGCCAACCCTGACGACATCGCCAGCGCCGCGCTGTTCTTGGCCTCCGACGCCGCCTCGTGGGTCAGGGGGCAGACCTTGGTCGTCGGCGGCGGTCACGACGGCCCAACCCTCGGGCGGCGTGGGCTGACGGCATCGGCATCCGGCACCGACGTGTCACACATCGGCCCCCTATTCCGTCTGTTGATGGTGACACAGAATGCATAGAGGAAAGGAAGGAAGGTGCAGCCATGGCTCACGTCCCGTTGCACGATCACCCCAAGGGCCTCGTCGCCCGCATGGCCACCAGCTACACCAAACACCGCTTCGGCCAGATGGTCGAGCCCACGGCGGCGGCCTCGCACCATGCCGGCGTCCTCGTGGCCATGGGCAGCATGGAAACGGCGGCCCAGCTCGGATGGAAGAAGCTCGATCCGACGCTGCGCTGGCTCGCCGTGCAGGTCATCGGGATGCGGATCGGCTGCTCCTGGTGTATTGACTACGGGTACTACGAGGGCATGCACGAGGGCGTCGACCCGGCCAAGGTGCGTGCCGTCGGTGCGTGGCGCTCCAGCGATCTCTTCGACGAGCGCGAGCGGGTGGTCCTCGAGTACGCCGAGGTGGCCACGGGCTGCCCCGCCGAGGTCTCCGAGGAGCTGGCCGCCCGCGTCCGGACCCATCTCAGTGATGCGGAGTTCGTCGAGCTCGCAGCCTGGGTCGCACTGGAGAACTTCCGGTCCCGCTTCAACGCCGGGCTCGGCCTGCGCAGTCAGGGGTTCTCGGACAACTGCGACATACCCAAGCGAGCCGTCAGCGCGGATGCCGGCGCCTGACCTCCATCCGGACGCCGCCGCCTTCGAGGAGTGGCGTTCGCTCCTCTTCGGCATCGCCTATCGCATGCTGGGCAGTGCCGCCGACGCGGAGGACGTCGTCCAGGAGGCGTCCATCCGTTGGCTGCGCCGCGGTGACAAAGAGGTCCAATCGGTCCGTGCCTATCTCGTCACCATCGTCACCCGCCTCTGCCTCGATCAACTCGACTCGGCCCGATCCAAGCGCGTCACCTACACGGGACCCTGGCTGCCCGAGCCAGTGGTGGTCGAGGAGGAAGTGGCGGCCGAGAAGGCGGACTCGCTGTCACTTGCTTTCCTCGTCCTGCTCGAGGAGCTGACACCGCTCGAACGCGCCGCCTACCTGCTGCACGACATCTTCGGCTACTCCTTCGACGAGGTGGCCCGCTCCTTGGCCCGCTCTCCGGTGGCCTGCCGGCAACTCGGTGCGCGGGCACGCAAGCGGATCGAGGAGCGGCGCCAGCGCTTCGACGCCGACCTCCGCCAGGGCCGGGCGTTGACGGACCGCTTCCTCGTGGCCTGTGCGACCGGGGACCTGTCGGGGCTCCTCTCCATGCTGTCCGATGACGTCGTGGTCTGGACGGACGGTGGTGGCAAGGTCCGAGCGGCCATGCGGCCGGTGGTCGGCCCCTACCGCAGCTCCAGGTTCCTGGTGAACGTCGCCAAGAGACTGCAGGGCGTCCCGCAGGCGACCGTCCTGAACGGGCAGCCGGCCACCGTCTTCGTGGAGGGTGACACGGTCGTGGCGGCGCTGGTGCTCGACATCATGGACGGCTCCATCGTCGGAGTCCGCGCGGTGACGAACCCGGACAAGCTCGAACGTCTCAGCGCGCGGCTCCCTGAAAGTGCCGCCGAGGACCTGGCCTGACCCGGCCTCTTCCGCTAGGACCCGAAGGACCCGAGTTCCCGCCGCCGGACTTTGCCCGCGGCCGTGCGGGGGAGGTCGTCGACGAGGACCAATTCCTTCGGGGCCGCCCACGGCGCAAGACGGTCGGCCACCATCTCCCGGAGTTCGTCGAGTGAGGGGGCGTCGCCCACCGGTACGACCCAGACCACCACCAGCTCGCCCCATTCCGGATCGGGCCGCTTCCAGACCGCCACCTCGGCGATGCCCGGGTGCGCCAGGAGAATGCGCTCGACCGAATCGGGCCACACCTGTTCTGCGCCCGTGACGATGACGTCGGCCATGCGGCCGGACACTTCGAGCTTCCCGTCGGCGTCGAGCCGGCCGGCATCGCCGGTGGCAAACCAGTCACGGGCGCCGTCGGGTCCGCTGACGCGCCCGTCTTCTGCGTCGCGGTAGCAGCGGAGCAACATCGGAGCCCGGATCAGGATCTCTCTCTCGGCCAGCGCGCCGCACACGGAGCCGGCTTCCCCTGCGGCGTCCGCCGGCGGCGGGGAGCGGAACGCCACCTCCACCCCTTCGAGTGGCCAGCCGTCGTACACGACGCCCGAGCCTGTCTCGGTCATGCCGTAGGTGGACACGACATTGGCGGGCAGTGTGTCCGGAACTCTGCTGCCACCGAGAAGGACGCAGGCGAAGACCGACGGATCGATCCGTTGCAGGGCGGTCGCCACCAACGAGACGTGCGACACGTTTCCGGCGCGTCCCAACGCTTCCACGGTCTCTGCCTCGAATCCCGGCAGGACGACGACCGGCGTGTCGGTGACGACCGAGCGCGTCACGACGGCGAGCCCGCCGATGTGGGCGAGGGGCAAGCAGGCCAGCCACGTGTGGCGGCCGGGGTCGATGCCCAGGCGAGCCGATGTCGCCTGGGCCGACGCGGTAATGGCGTCGTGGGTGAGGACGACGCCCTTGGGCTGACCCGATGTGCCCGATGTCGCCACGACCAACGCGTCGCCGTCCTCGACAGGGATACCGTCGGCAATCGCCCGCTGTTCGCCGTCCGAGCCGACGATGCGCGTCGGGCGCAAGGCGTCGAGCAGAACCCGGTGGGCCGCCGGAGGAAGCCGCGGATCGAGTGGCGCCGCGGCATCGCCAGTGTCCCAAATGGCCCGCAGAGCGTCGACGAAGCCGACGCCACCGGGAAGGTCGAGTGCGACGAGCTCAGGCACCGGCCAGTAGCGTAGGTCGCCGTGCAGACCGTGGTCACAGGTAAACCTCATGATCCCCTCGACGATCTCCGTCCCCTGCCGCTTCCTGCGTGGGACCAGCGAGGTTCGTTCCAGGACATCCGCTACGACGTCGCCGAGGGCATCGCAAAGCTGACGATCTGCCGCCCGGAGCGGCGCAACGCCTTCCGGCCCCAGACGCTCTTCGAGCTGACCGACGCCTTCACGATGGCCCGGGACGACCCCGACGTCGGGGCCATCATTCTCTGCGGCGAAGGACCGGATGCTTTCTGTTCGGGCGGCGACCAGAAGATCCGCGGTGACGACGGCTACATCGGTGACGACGAGGTCGCCCAACGCGGCATCGGACGCCTCAACGTCCTCGATCTCCAGATCCTGATGCGGCGAATCCCGAAGCCGATCATTGCCATGGTTGCGGGGTATGCCATTGGTGGTGGGCACATTCTGCACCTGGTGTGTGACATTTCCATCGCAGCCGACAACGCACGCTTCGGGCAGACCGGACCCAAGGTGGGGAGCTTCGACGGGGGCTACGGATCGTCGATCCTGGCCCGCACCATCGGACTCAAGCGGGCGAAAGAGGTGTGGTTCCTCTGCCGTCAGTACGACGCGGCGCAAGCTCTCGACTGGGGGCTGGTGAACACCGTCGTCCCGCTGGACGATCTCGAGCGCGAGACCGTGGCCTGGTGCCGGCAGATGCTGACGCTCTCGCCCATAGCGTTGCGCATGATCAAGGCGGGTATGAACGCGGCCGACGACGGCCTGGCCGGGGTGCAGCAGCTGGCCGGTGACGCCACCATGCTCTTCTACATGACCGAGGAGGGGCAGGAGGGTCGGAACGCCTTCGTGGAGCACCGACCCCCGGACTTCTCGCGCTTCCCGCGTCGCCCATGAACCCTCCGGTCAAGTTGTGGGTGGCCGGCGCGCGCCCACGCACGCTTCCGGCCGCGATCGTCCCAGTCGTCGTCGGGACGGCGGCGGGCTATCTCTCGAGCGGGCGCGTCGTCATCACCACGCCGCGAATCTCCAGCGCGTGCCACGCGACGGCGTGCGTGAGTTTCGACCGCCAGCTGTCCTGGCTGAATGCTGTCCTTGCGTTGATCGTGGCGCTCGGCATCCAAGTCGGCACGAACTACGTCAACGACTATGCGGACGGGGTACGCGGGACGGACGAGCACCGGGTCGGCCCGATCCGGCTCGTCGCGGGCAAGCTGGCGACGGTGCGCCAGGTCAAGATCGCCGCGCTCATGGCCTTCGGGGTTGCCGGATTGGCGGGTCTGGGGTTGGCGGCCCGCGTCACGTGGTGGTTCATTCCACTCGGTCTCGTGTGCGGCATTGCAGGATGGGCGTACACGGGAGGCCCCAAACCGTACGGGTACCTCGGCTTCGGCGAGCTCTTCGTCTTCGTGTTCTTCGGGCTGGTGGCCACGGCCGGTTCGGCTTATGTGCAGCACGCGCCGTTCGTCGTCTCGTTGGCCGGGCACCTGTTCTCCTCCAACTACGACTGGTGGTTCGTGCTCTGGGCCGGGGTCCCCGTTGGTTTGCTCGCCGCCGCCCTGTTGCAGGCCAACAATCTGCGCGACATCGCGACGGACACGCAGTCGGAAAAGAAGACCCTGGCCGTGCGTATCGGACGGCAGCGCGCGGGGCTGCTCTACTTCTTCACGCTGCTGGGCGTCGCGATCTCAATCGGGATCCTCTCCAGTTACCGTCCGTGGTCGTTACTGGCCCTTGCGGCGACGCCGGTGGCCGTCGCCCCACTTCGACTCGCGCTGAGTGACCAGGAAGGACGGGCGTTGCTTCCGATGCTGGGTACGACGGCCCGCCTCCAGATCCTCACGGGCGCGCTGCTCACGATCGGACTGCTCCTTTGAGGCAGCCCCGTGAGGTCCGTCACAGGGCGAGGGGCTCGTCCGCGTCGAGCCAGCGATGCACGATCCGCCCGGTCTGGTCGGGCTGGGCGAGATGCACCGCATGACCCCCGCCCGGGACCAGGGAGACGACGGCGTGCGGCACGAGACCAGCGATTCTCAAGGCGTGCGACGAAAAGCGGATGTCGTCCGAACCGGCCATGGCCAGTACGGGGGGGGTGAGGGTCGGGAGCAGATCCCAGAGTGGCTCCTGGGTGCCCGTTCCACACAGCCGAAGGCTGGACGCCAACCCGGACGCAGTGTTGCGGAGACGTTCCGTTCGCCCTGCATCATCGGGGGCCAGACGCTCGAACATTGGCCCGTGCAGCCAGGTATCGACGAAGTGCGCCACATCGCCCGAAGCTTCGAGCTCGTCAGCCAGGGAGTCGTCGGACTGGCGCCTTTGCTCCCGAGCAGCCGGGTCCTCAATGCCTGCGGTCACGCCGATGAAGACGACACGACGCAAGGGCAGCTCCGCACCGATCGCCACATGCAGCGCCACCCGGGCACCCAGCGAGTAGCCGAGCAGCGAGCAGGGCTCATCGCCGACGGCCGTCCGTGCTGCCTCCGCCACGAGGCCCGCTGTCGTCGGCAGGTCGGCTCGCACCGAGCCCGAATCGCCGTGTCCCGGCAGATCCACTGCGACCAACGTGTGGGACTCGGCCAGAATGTCTCCGAAGCGGCCCCAGAGACGACCGGTCTGGGTGAATCCGTGCAGCACGACGAGTGGCGGTCCGGAACCGCGCACTTCGACATGGAGTGGCACGCCGGATGAGCGTACAGGCCACCTTCAGCGCCACCCTGGTGGACGAGTGGGTCAACCTCGGGGTGACCGATGCGGTGATCTGTCCCGGGTCGCGTTCGACTCCGCTGGCGCTGCCCTTGGCTGATCGGCTCAGGGTCCACGTCCGTCTCGACGAGCGCAGTGCCGGATTCTTCGCGCTGGGGCTGGCGATGGCGACGGCGAGACCAACCGTCATCTGCGTGACAAGCGGCACCGCCGCCGCAGAATTGCACCCGGCCGTCGTGGAGGCGCACCACGCCGGCGTGCCGCTCATCGTGTGTACGGCCGACCGGCCGCCTGAGCTCCATCACACGGGGGCACCGCAGACCATTGAACAGACTGCTCTTTTCGTCACCGCCACGCGCTGGGTGTTCGCGCCCGGCGTGCCCACAGAGGGCCAGGAGGACGTCTGGAGGCCCCTCGCCGTGCGAGCCTTCATGGAGGCGCTCCACGGACCGGCCGGACCCGGGCCGGTCCACCTCAACTTGGAGTTCCGCGAGCCACTGACCGGTGCGGCGGAGCCGCTTCCGGCACGCCCCGGTCCGAAGGTGGTCGTCCCGAGCGGGGGGGCAAGCCCGTCCACGTTCACCGAGTTGGAGCCGCTTCAGGGCCGAGGGCTCATCATCGCTGGTGGTTCTTGGCCCCGGCGACCGGACCCCTCCCGCGTCCTGGCGTTGGCGGAGCGACTCGGGTGGCCGGTTCTGGCCGACCCCCTCTCGGAGGCCCGGCTGAATGGGACGATTGCCGCTGCCGACGCCATCGTCCGTACGGAGCCCCCACGACCGGAATGCATCGTCATGCTGGGCGCGCCGTGGCTCTCTCGGGCGCTCGGCACCTATGTCTCGGACGCGGCCCGGGCCGGGGCGCGCATCATCGTCGTCGATCCGTGGCGGCAGTGGGCCGATCCGTCTCGGGCGGCCACCGAGTTCCATCAGTGCGCGACGGAAGCCTGGCTGGAGTTCGCCCGCACCACGGCCACACCGTGCGATCCGGAGTGGCTCGACTCGTGGCGGTCGCGAGAGGCGATGGCACAAGCGGCGATCGCCGAAGTGCTGGGGACCGATGTGAGTGAGCCGCTCATAGCCCGCTCCGTCCACCGTTACGCCGCGGAAACCGGCGCGACCCTCGTCGTGGCGGCGTCCATGCCAATCCGGGACCTCGAGTGGTACGCCGAAACCAACCCGGTCCCGCCGCGGGTTCTCGCCAATCGAGGCGCCAACGGGATCGATGGGGTCGTATCCACTGCGCTGGGTGTTGCCGCGTCAGCCGAGGGACAAGATACCCGGACGTTGGCGCTACTCGGCGACCTGACGTTCCTTCACGACGTCTCCGGACTGGTCAACCTGCCAG
The DNA here is from genome assembly GCA_963787525.1 of uncultured Acidimicrobiaceae bacterium. Taxonomy (GTDB): domain Bacteria; phylum Actinomycetota; class Acidimicrobiia; order Acidimicrobiales; family RAAP-2; genus Bog-473. The sequence goes on from CAWBDK010000004.1 coordinate 199,503, forward strand.
AGGTCCCCTGCACGTTCGTCGTGCTCGACAACGGCGGGGGAGGGATCTTCTCCTTCCTGCCACAGGCGACCTCCGTCGAGTCGCCGGTGTTCGAGCAGTTGTTCGGCACACCCCCCACCAGTGACATCGGCGCGGTCGCGCGGGGGTTCGGTTTGGCCGTTCATGACGTCACGGCTCTCTCGCAACTCGAGCCGGCATTGGCCGCGCCGACACCCGCGCTCGTCCGGGTAAGAGTGCCCGGTCGGGCCGAGAACGTCGCGCTGCACGATGCGATCAACCAGGCGGTCCGTCTCGCGCTGCACTGAGTGTCGGGGAGGGGGTCGAGGCCGAGCATCGACCCGTCGTGCTGCGGAAGGTCAGCTCCACATTGGCGTCGCCCGAGATCTTCCACCCCATCTCATGGACGCAGCGGTGATGCTGATCACAGAGTTCGACGAGGTTGTCGAGATCCGTCGCCCCACCGTCGATCCAGTGCCGAACGTGGTGCACGTCGGTGAACTCGGTGTGGGTACACCCGGGGAACCGGCAACCCTTGTCACGGCGCCTGATTTCCATGCGCTGGGCATCGCTGGGGTCCCTCCGCGTACGTCCGAGGTTGAGGCTGCGGCCATCGGGCCCGTCGGCTGAAACCAGGACCTTGGCGTCGCAGGCGAGTCGGCGGGCGACTTCTCGTGACACCGGTCCCAGGACGTCGAGTTCGGCGCCTCCTTCGGCCCCGGCCAGGAAGCTCATGTCGGCGTGGACGACCACGGTCGGGCGGTTGCGCCGCAAGCCGCCGGCCTGACCCGCACCTGCCGTCCTTTCAGAAGGTGTGCCCTTGCCTTCGCGCGTCGCCCTTGCAGATCGAGACCAGGGCGTCGGCCATACGCTGCTCGAAGGGCGTCCGATCACGTCGGCCACGACTGGCTCGAGCGATGAGCGAGCTCTTGACCACGGCGTACTGGTCCTCAGGAAGCGTTCCAGTCAGCGTCCGGCGTCGATCGTCGAAGCGGAGGAACCGCCTGGCGTAGAAGCCGGTCGACCGTTCGTCGGACTGGTTCCGGGTGGCCAAGGCGAGCTCGCGGACCTGCTTGGCAGACCAGTGCGTCGCCTGCTCAGCCAGATGTGCGTCCGTCTCGGGCTTGGCCACTTCGACCAGGGGCTTCACCTGATCGAACGAAAGCTTTCCCCGAGACAGCGCGTCGGCGATCTTGGGGAGCGACGGCAACTTGGCCGCCGCGGTCACCCATTCGCGGGCGGTGGCGGCGGAGACGCCGCAGCGCTGGACGAGCCAGGCCACCATGGAGGTGGCACCGTCGACCCTCCAGGCCCGTCGACGGTCCAGTTCGACCACAGCCGCCAGGAGTTGGCTCTGGTGCGCGGAAATCGCTTGGTGATGCTGGGTGACGCTCGCCACGAGCGCGTCGGTCCGCCGCGACACGGTGTCAGGTCGACGTCCATCTCTGAGGAGGGCGGGTGCCATGCAGAGCTTGAACGGTCGCCGGACGACGTCGAGAGCGACACAAACCACCCATCACCAAGATTCCGCTCAGCGATAGCGATCCGCCGGGACCCACTCGCCGTGGCTGCGGACGGGCAACCGTGCGGGGAGGTGGATCACCGCCTCCGGGCGACGCCGGCCCAGCGACGACGCGTCAAGGACGTACAGGTCGCTGGCACCCCGGTTGACGTCGTCGACGATCGTGAGCAGCCAGCCCTCATCGTCGCTGTGGCCGTCGAGGGCGCGGACAAACAGTGGCTCACTCGGCGTGCGTCCGGATCCGGGGCTCCATGACGCGAGCTCGTCACGGTCAAGGTCGAATTTCAGCAGACCGACCGGCGACGCCTCGCCGTACCCGCCGCCCGAACCTGCCGGCGACCACCCCATCTCCAAGGAGTAGCCGTACCGGAATGGGGCACCCTCGCAGTACGCATCCATCCGTGGATACTCGACGAAGCGTTCGTCGACCTGTACCCGCTCGACCCGATCGCCCACGATCCGCCAGCGCTCCAGCACGCCGAGGGTCCCCCCGATCCCCGTGAGCCCGATGCCGGCCGGAGCGACGACGGACGCCGACAGGTCGACGGGCTGGCCCGGCTCCGGCACGCCGTAGCGGCAGACATGGAGGACGATGCCCCCACCCCCGTCTGCCTCGTCGTACGCCCCGAGCACGTGCGTCACCAGACAGGGGTCGAGTCGGATCCACCGCACCTCGGACCCGTCGCCGCCGCGTGGCACAACTCCTACCCAGCCTTCCGCCCCGGGCACCCATCCGAAGGGCACCGCGCTCGGCACCACGGTGATCGCTGGTCAGGCGCGTCGTGGGCGACTCGATGAACACGACGTGCTCTGCCGTGACACCGAGATCGTGCTGCCACGTGGCCCGTTCCAACTCGACCGACTGAGCGGAGCGCAATGCGCCAGCAGCGTCCCATTCGCCGATGCGCAGGAAGATCCCCTCGCTCTCGGCGCCACCGCCGTCGACCCCATCCCCGCCGTCGACCCCGAACAGGACTCGCCCGCCGTCAGAGGCCAGCCGGTGCACATGCGATGAAATCGGGACGGTCAGCCCGCCGGCGAACTCCTCAGGCTGCAGAAACCGGCTGTACTGCAAGGGAATCCCGGCTTCGGGGAGGGCGAGCACCGAGTTCGCGTGCCAGAAAACACCGGCGTCGGCATCAGACTCCTGGCGCTGGTACCAGACGGCTTTGCCGTCCCTGAGCTCCACGGCATGGAGGGCACCGGCCTTCGCACCGCCGAGCCGCTCACCGCCGCCATCCGACCCATCGGACCCATCACCCGTCCCACCCGACCCACCCGACCCATCCGACCCATCCGACCGGGCCGACCCGCCCGCTCCATCGGACCCATCGGCGCCAGCCGCCGCGACCGGCCCCGCCCCCCACGGCCACGCCGGCCCCACCCGGAACAGGGTTCCCACGAGGTCGGGCGGCAGGGAGCCCGACATCGGCAGCGGGAGCGCCCCGTTGTCCCCGATCATCGGCTGACCCCCTCACCGGCCCGCTCACCGCATGACCAGGTGCACCCCGAGAGCGAAAGAAGGACACCCATGCGGCCGATCAACCTACCTGCGTATGGCAAAGTCGAGGCATGCCCACGCTCTCGGAGGACCTCACCTTCCGCGGCCTGATCCACCAGATCACGGACACGGACCTCCCGAAGCGTTTCGACCAACCCGGGCTCACGGTCTACGCCGGCTTCGACCCGTCGGCGGACAGCCTCCACGTCGGCAACCTGATGCAGCTCTGCACGCTCCGGAGGTTCCAAGAGGCGGGTCACCGGCCCATCTCACTGGCCGGGGGCGGCACGGGCATGATCGGCGACCCCGGCGGCAAACAGGACGAGCGCCAATTGCTCGACCTCCAGACGATCGAGGGCTACCTGGAGCGGATTCGCCCCCAGCTCGGCCAGTTCCTCGACCTTGACCGCGCCCTGCTCCTCAACAATGCGGACTGGCTCGGCCGGCTCTCCACCCTGGAGTACCTCCGAGATGTGGGCAAGCACTTCACCGTCAACCAGATGGTGGCCAAGGAGTCCGTCAAGACCCGCTTCGAGCGCCCGGACCAGGGGATCTCCTACACCGAGTTCAGCTACATGCTGCTCCAGGCGTACGACTACCTGCGCCTGCATCTCGACCACGGCTGTGACCTCCAATTCGGTGGCAGCGACCAGTGGGGCAACATCACCATGGGAGTGGAGTTCGTCCGGAAGGTCTGCGGCGACGAGGTCTGGGGTTTCACCACGCCGCTGATCTTGAAGGCCGACGGGACCAAGTACGGCAAGACGGAGTCGGGCACGGTCTGGCTCGATCCCGCCAGAACCACCCCCTTCGCCATGTACCAGTTCTTCCTCAACACGCCGGACGAGCAGGTGGGCCAGCTGCTCCGCTTCCTAACCTTCCTCGAGCACGAGGAGATCACGAGGCTGGACCATGAGACGGCGGAGCAGCCGCAACGACGTCAGGCCCAGAAGGCACTGGCCCGGGCCGTCACCGGGCTCGTGCACGGCGACGGCGAGGCGGCCAAGTGTGAAGAGGCGTCGAGCGCCCTGTTCGGCGAAGAGATCGCACGGTTGAGCGAGGAGATGCTGCTGGCCGTGACCGGGGACGCGCCGACCACACCCGTCCCCCGCAGCGAACTGCTCGGTGGCCTCACGCTCGTCGACATCCTCCAGCGCACCGGCCTCGCCAAGTCGAAGGGCGACGCGCGGCGCACCATCGACCAGGGTGGCGCCTACGTCAACAACGTTCGCCAGACCAATGGTGGCCGCACCTTCGCTCCGGTCGACCTCCTGCACGACCGCTACGTGGTGCTCCGAAAGGGGCCGCGAGAAGTCCACATCGTCCGCGCCACATGAGGGGCCGGTTCCTCGTCGCGTTCCGCGTGCTCATGATCGCCTCCGCCTTGACGCTGACCTCGTGCGCCGGTGCGGACCAGGAGGGATCGGAGGCGCACCGGATGTCGGTCTGGGTGAGTGGGACCGGCTTCGGCCAGGACATCGGCACCCTCATTGCCGACAACGCCCGGGTGCCCAAGGACGTGGCCAATGGCACCGGCGCCGTCCATGCGGCCTGTGGCACCCTTCTCAACGATGCCGAGAGTGCCAACACGAACCTGCCCTCGCCCGACCCCGACGTCACCGATCTCCTGACGCAGGCCTACGGGCTCGAGGGCAGTGCCGGCAACACGTGCTACGACGCCGGTGCCACCAACAAGAAGCTCTTGGCCGAGGCCGAGCGCGACGGCATCAAGGCCGAAGCGCTCTACAACGAGGTGCTCCAGCGCATACGCCAGATAGACGGAAAGGTGGTGTCCACGACGACGACCACCGACAACTCGTCGGGGGGCATCTTCGGGTGAACGCCGCCGACAACGCCTCAGCCGAGGACGAGTTCGACCGCCACCGTCGTCGGGTTCTCTGGGCGCTCCCCACGGGGTTGTACCTGATCGGGAGCCGCAGCGGGGAGGCGGTCAACCTCATGGCGGCCAACCTCGTCGTCCAGGTCTGCATCGAGCCCAAGCTGGTCGGGGTGGCGCTCGAGCGCGACTCGGTCACGGCCGGACTCGTGGCTCAGGGCGGCGGCTTCACGATCTCGTTGTTGAGCCGGGACGACCGGGACGTGGTGCGCCGCTTCGCCAAGCCGGTCCGCGAGGTTGAGCGTGGCCCTGACGGGGCCGTCCTCGCCATGTCGGGTCACCCCGTCACCGAGGTCGGCCCTCACCGGATCCCCGTGTTCGCGGGCGCGGCCGGCTACCTCGTCTGCGTCGTCACGCGCACCGAGCCGCTCGGGAGCCACACCCTGTGCATCGGGGAGGTCGCCCAGGTCGGGGGCGAGCCCTCCGACGTCCTGCGCATGGAGGACACCCGCCTGCATTACGGCGGCTGACGTCAGAGCCCCCTTAGACGGCGGCGCCGCCGACGAGCGTCAGGGGGATTCGCCGTCGCCCGCCGGTGGTCGGAGGTCGATGCGCAGGGTCAGGATCCCGTCGACCAGCTCTGCCTCCGCGTCGCCGATCATGGCGTAGTCCGCGTAGTCCCGTTGGGCCTGCTCGCGGAAGCGCTGCCGCTCGGGGCCTTCGATCGGGGGCATGCCGCGCGACCGAACGGCTTCGGCGCGCTCGCGGAATCGGGCGACCATCTCCTGGGGGTCGAACGGGGGCACGGCGGTCAGCGTAGAGGCTTCATCGGAGGTACGGCCGGGGGCGGACCGCCGGCGCCGCTCGTTTCAGCGGCCGCTCGATACGCTGGACACGAGCCCCCGCCGCCGAAGAATTGGAGCCCTGACCTGCGACAGAGCGGGCTCACCGCCGGAAGCCACTACAATGGTGTGGCGGTCGAGACGGCCCGTATGGTCTGACTGTAGGGGGCGGAACGCGAAGGTGCGGACCGGGTGTGACAAGGAGTTCTCGTGAAAAAAGGACGCCATCGGCGCTTCGAGGAAGCGCGCAGCCTCAAGAGGTCTTCGACCGAGTCCACGGGACGGTGCGTCGAATGCGGGGCTGAGCCGGACGACGTCCACGCGTCGTGGTGCCTCGCCGAGGAGGACCAGTACGACCGCATACTCGGCTCAATGCCGGCCCCCTCGCATTCGGACGACGACCCGTTGAAGGACTAGCGCTCGAGTTGTCCCGGTCCCGAGCGGTCCCGGTCCCGAGCGGTCCCGGTCCCTAGTTGCTCCCGGTCTCCGCCGTCGCCACCGCTTCCGAGTCGGCGGCTTCAACGTCGCCCGACCCACCGGCAACCGTTCCGGTCGCTCGGTAGCGCACGGCCGGGTGGGGGAGGGCCACACTCTCCATGCGGAGGCGCTGGCGCTCCCGCACGAGCGACACGAACTGCTCGTACACCTTCGGCCCGATCATCTCGGTCAGCTCCGCCTGCATCTCCTTGTAGACCGGCTTGGTGCCCACGAAGGCATCGGGCGCCTCGGTGCACCACCAGTGGAACTCGCGGCCGCCCTTCCCCCAGTGGCGCCGGTCCCACTGCCGGATGGTCGAGGTGACGTGACCCTCGTCGTCGTCGACCTGGTCCTCGCGGCGGAGGGGGAGTTGCCAGCAGACCTCCGGTTTGAGCGTCAGCGGGTTGACGCCCCGCCGCATCGCCGCGATGTGGAAAGCGCAGCCCGCCCCGGCGGCGAAACCGGGACGGTTGAGGAAGATGCAGGCATCGTGTACGAGCCGCGTCATGGTCTCGCCGTTCTTGTTGGTGCGGATCACTGTCTTCTTCAACCCGTGGTTCTGCCACTCCTCGGGAGACAGCGTGGCCGCCGCCTTCTGCACCCGACGGGTGTCCTTCTTGTCGACCAGGTGCGCCCCGTAGCTGCAGCACCCCTGTACCAGTTCCGGTGCGGGCCCGGTGAGCACACCCTGGCACCCGTTGCCGAAGATGCAGGTCCAGTTGCTCGTCAGGAACGTGACGTCGAAGACCCACGTCCGCTCCTCGTCCTCGTCCTCGAAGCTGATCCACTCGTGCGTGTTGATGGGTGTGTTCGCCACGCCCAGGCACGTTACAGCGTGCGTCCGGTGCATCGATGCATCGTCACGGACGACACCCGCATCCACGTCGCCCGCCCACCCGACGCGACCGGCCGGCCCCGCTCCGTGCGCCGCGGCCCAGATCTGGGGCCGGGCCCGGCTGCCGGGGCTCAAAACCCGGGACCGCGTCGGTTCACCCTGCGGTGCCGAGCCCAGGGGCCCGGTCCCGACGAACCCGGTGCTGGTCGGGAGACCGTAGACTGGGCCACATGGCAACGACCACCGACAATCTCCAGGCGACCACTCCCGTCGTCACGCTCACGCCCGAGGCGTACAAGGTTGTGCGGGAGGCCATCGGCCAGGAACCCGACCCGGCCAGCCTGGCCCTGTGGCTCGAGGTGCGCGGGGTGCAGGCGGGGTCCTTCCTCTACGACCTCTACTTCCAGGCCACCTCCGACGCCGACGACGGCGACGTCCGCCACGCCCAGGAGGAGATCGACATCGTCATCCCTGCCGCGAGCGTGGAGCGCCTGCGGGGCGCCCGTCTCGAATGGTCGGAGGAGGGCGGTGGCGGCCTCGTCCTCGTCAACCCGAATGCGCCGGCTCCCGAAGAGGCCGCACCGGGTGTCCCACCCGAGGTGCTGGCCAAGGGAATCGGGGGGCTGTTGGCCCAGCGCGTGGTCGCGGTGCTCGAGCAATCGGTCAACCCCTCCATCGCCAGCCATGGCGGGCGGGCCGACCTCGTCGCACTGAACGAGGACGACGGCACCGCCTACCTGCGGCTCTCGGGCGGCTGCCAGGGTTGCGCCATGTCGCAGATGACACTGCGCCAGGGAATCGAGACGGCGCTTCTCGAAGAGGTGCCCGAGCTCACCCGCGTGCTCGACGTGACGGACCACGGCAGCGGGGAAAACCCCTTCTACAGCTGAGCGACCCGGGCCTGCACGGCCCGAGGACGGCGTTGGCCGTCCGGTAGCGTGGCCGTGTGCTGCGCTTTCTGACCGCCGGAGAGTCCCACGGTCGCGCCCTCGTCGTCATCGTCGAGGGGCTGCCGGCCGGGCTCCCCGTCGAGGCGTCCGACATCGGCGACGAGCTGGCCCGACGCCGGCTCGGTTACGGCCGCGGCCCGCGTATGCGCTTCGAGGCCGACGAGATCTCCCTCCTCGGCGGTATCCGCCACGGCCGCACGCTGGGGTCGCCGGTTGCCATCGAGATCGCCAACACGGAGTGGCCGAAGTGGACCGAGGAGATGTCCCCGGAGCCCGGTGCGCCCGCCAAGGTGCTGACCCAGCCCCGGCCGGGGCACGCCGACCTGGCGGGGATGCTCAAGTACGGCTTCGAGGACGCCCGCGACGTACTGGAGCGGGCCTCCGCTCGCGAGACGGCGGCTCGCGTGGCCGCCGGCACCCTGGCCAAGCTGTTGCTGACCCAGCTCGGCGTGTCGATCGTGAGCCACATCGTGGCGCTCGGTGACGCCGCCACCGGACCGGGCAGCCCCCGCCCCGGACCGGGCGACCTGGCGAAGGTCGACGAGAGCGCCGTGCGCTGCTTCGACCCGGCGGCGGAGGCGGCGATGATCGCGGCCGTGAAGGCAGCCGCCAAGGAGGGTGACTCGCTCGGCGGCGTGGCCGAGGTCCTGGCCTACGGCGTGCCGGTCGGCCTGGGCAGCCACGTGCACTGGGACCGCAAGCTCGATGCCAACCTCGCCCAGGCGCTGATGTCGATCCAGGCGGTCAAGGCCGTCGAGATCGGCGAGGGATGGGACAACGCGGGGCGGCGGGGCTCAGAGGCGCACGACGCCATCGTCTACGACGAGGCGGACGGGTACGTCCGACCGACCGACCGGGCCGGTGGGATCGAGGGTGGTATCTCGAACGGCGCGCTCCTCGTGGCCCGGGTGGCCATGAAGCCCCTGGCCACACTGAACCGGCCGGTCCTGCAGACCGTCGACGTCGTGACGAAGGAGTCGACGGTCAGCTTCCGAGAACGCACCGACGTCACCGCCGTGCCGGCCATGGGCGTCGTCGCCGAGTCGATGGCCGCGCTCGTTCTGGCCACCGAGGCGTTGCGCAAGTTCGGCGGCGACTCGCTCGCCGAGGTCGTCCGCAACCGCGACGGCTTCGTGGCCGCGCTCGGCACCACGCCGTCGTCCGCCGTCCCCAGCTCGGATCCGGGCAGCGCAGCGGGATGACGACCCCCCGCATCCTGCTCGTCGGGATGATGGGCGCAGGCAAGACCACCACGGGACGGCTGGTCGCCCAGCGCCTGGGCTGGGTGTACCGGGATTCCGACGCCGACGTCGAGGCCGCCACTGGCCTGACGGTGCCCGAGCTCTTCGCCCGCGACGGCGAGGCCGCCTTCCGCCGGGAGGAGGCCGCCGTGCTCGCCGGCGCCTGCGCCGACGCCGCACCGTCGGTCGTGTCGGTCGCGGGCGGCGCCGTCCTGAGCCCGCACAACCGGCAGCTCATCGCGGCCAGCGGCACCGTTGTCTGGCTCCGCGCCCGGCCCGAGACGCTCGCCGCCCGCGTCGGCGACGGCGCGGGACGCCCGTTGTTGGGCGACGATCCGGCCGACGCGATGGTCCACCTCGGCGCGGTGCGCGCCCCGCTCTACGCCGAGGTGGCCGACCTCGTGATCGACGTCGACGAGCTCCCGGCCGAGGCGGTCGCCGATCGCATCGTGCACACCGTGGTCACCGACGGCGGTGCGGACGCCGACCCGGCGGCGACCTCGAGCGCGGCCGAGTAAGCGGAGCACTCGAGCACGTGCGCGCCCTCTCCGTCGACCTGGCCGAACGCTCGTACCCGGTGCTGGTCGGGCCCGGGGCGCGCCACGAAGTGGCACGCTTCCTGCCGCCCGGCGCCAGGACGGCGGTCATCGTCACCCAGCAGGCGATCACGGAGGCCGGCTGGGTCCGCGGTCTCGACCTCGGCGTGCCCTCCGAGGTCTGCCTCATCCCCGACGGCGAGGAGGCCAAGACGCTGGCCACGGTGGAGGACCTGGCCCGCCGCTTCGCCCGCGCCGGCCTCTCGAGGGCCGACGCCGTGGTAGCCGTCGGCGGCGGCATCGTGACCGACGTCGCCGGCTTCGCGGCGGCCACCTATCACCGGGGTACCGCCTACGTGAACGTCGCCACCTCGCTGCTGGCGCAGGTCGACGCCGCCATCGGCGGCAAGACCGGGGTCAACCTGCCGGAGGGCAAGAACCTCGTCGGCGCGTTCTGGCAACCCAATGCCGTACTGTGCGACACCGAGACGCTCTCGTCGCTTCCCTCCCGCGAGTGGGCCTGCGGCCGGGGCGAGATCGCCAAGTACGCCTTCCTCGGCGACGGGCCCGAGGCCGGGCAACCAATTGAGGAGCAGGTGGCGCGCTGCGCCGCCATCAAGGCCGCCATCGTGGCCGAGGACGAGCGGGAGGGGGGCCGCCGCATGATCCTCGAATTACGGCCACACCCTGGGCCATGCCCTGGAGGGTGCGGCGATGGCCGATCACCCCGAATGGGACCTGCGCCACGGCGAGGCCGTGGCCATCGGGGTGCTCTTCGCCGCCCTCCTGGCGCAGCGGCTCGGGCGTATCGACGAGACCCGGGTCCGCGAGCACCGCGCGATCATCGGGAGCTTCGACCTCCCCACCGACCTGCCGCCGGGCGCCGGAGCCGAGGAGCTGCTGGCGTTCATGGGCCGGGACAAGAAGGCGCAGCAGGATCTGACGTTCGTGCTCGACGGTCCCGACGGCGTCGAGGCCGTGCACGGTGTGGCCAGCGCCGACGTGGTCGCTACCCTGGCTGACATGGGTGCCCGCTCGTGAGCCTCGTCCTGCTCCTCTCCGGGCCCAACCTCAACCTCCTCGGCGAGCGGGAGCCCGACGTCTACGGGACCGCCAGCCTGGACGATCACGTCAAGCGGGCCGAGTCGGCCGCCGCCCGCCACGGGCTGGAGCTCGAGCACCTGCAGTCGAACCACGAGGGCGACCTGATCGAGGCGGTCCATGCGGCCCGGGGCAGGGCCGACGCCCTCGTGATCAACGCCGGCGCACTGAGCCACAGCTCGTGGTCGCTGCACGACGCCGTGGCGGCGTTCGATGGTCCCGTCGTCGAGCTGCACCTCTCGAACCCGGCCGGCCGCGAGCCGTTCCGCCACACCTCGGTGCTCGCAGCGGTGGCCTCGGGGCTCATCGCCGGTTTCGGTGGGCTGGGCTACGAGCTCGCCATCGATGCAGCCGCCGCACTCTTGAAGGGAGCCTGATGACGACCACCGCCCGTGCCAACCCCTACACGCCGGCGAACGCGACCCTGCCCACCATCACGGTGACCGGCCGCCTCGACCGCCTGCGCGACGTCTTCGACGAGCACGAGATCGACGCGCTCGTGGTGACCACGCTGGCCAATGTCCGCTATCTGACGGGCTTCTCGGGCTCGGCGGGCGTCCTCGCCGTCACGAGGGACACCGCGCTCCTCACCACCGACGGGCGCTACCGCACCCAGTCGGCCGAGCAGATCGACCGGGCGGGCGCCGCCGGCCAGGTCGACATCACCATCGGTCCGGTCGCCGAGCAGCGCACGGCCGTCCAGGCCGCGTTCAGCGGCGGCAGCGGCAGCGCCGGCGCCGGCAGCGCCGGACGGATCGGGCTCGAGGCCGGCAACGTCACCTGGAGCGCGGCAGCGCACCTGGGCCGACCTCCTCGGTGGAGACCGGCTCGTCGCCACCTCCAACGCGGTGGAGGCGCTGCGGGAGAGAAAGGACGCCGCCGAGATCGCCCGCATGGAACGGGCCGCCGCCATCGCCGACGCCGCGCTCTTCGAGGTCCTCCCCCTGATGAGCCAGGGCGTGACCGAGGAGCACTTCGCCCTGGAGCTCGATACCGCCATGCGCAGGGGAGGGGCCGAGAGCACCGCGTTCGAGACGATCGTCGCCGCCGGAGAGAACTCGGCCAAGCCCCACCACCACCCCGGCGCCCGGCGCATCGACGGCGGTGACCCGGTCGTGGTGGACTTCGGCGCCACCTTCGAGGGCTACCGCTCCGACATGACGCGCACCTTCTGCGTCGGTGCCGAACCCGAGGGAGAGCTGGCCCGCATCTTCGCCGTCGTCGGCGAGTCGCAGGCGGCCGGTGCCGCCGCGGTCAGGCCGGGGATCTCGGCCAAGGAGGTCGACGACGTCTGCCGCCGCATCATCGCCGAGGCGGGCTGGGCCGATCGCTTCGAGCACGGTACCGGGCACGGCGTCGGCCTCGATATCCACGAGGCCCCGACGGTCAGCCAACTGGGCACTGCTATCCTCGCACCCGGCTTCGTCGTCACCGTCGAGCCCGGTGTCTATGTTCCCGGGCACGGCGGCGTCCGCGTGGAGGACACCCTGGTCGTGACCGAGGACGGCGCCCGCCCCCTGACCCGATTCACAAAGGACATTCATGGCAGTCTCGACCAATGACCTGAAGAACGGCATGAGCCTGGACCTCCCCGAGGGTCTGTTCAGCGTCGTCGAGTTCCAGCACGTGAAGCCGGGCAAAGGTGGTGCCTTCGTGCGCACCAAGCTCAAGAACGTGCGCAGCGGCGCCGTGATCGAGCGCACCTACCGGGCCGACGAGAAGCTCGAGCAGGCCATCATCGACAAGCGCGACATGCAGTTCCTCTACCGCGACGGCACCGACTTCGTGTTCATGGACACGACGAGCTACGAGCAGATGCAGGCGGCGCCAGACGCGCTCGGCGACGCGCCCAACTTCCTCAAGGAGGGCGACGCGGCCAACCTGCAGATGTACAACGGTGAGATCGTCGGCGTCGACCTTCCCGCCGCCGTCGAGCTGACCGTGACCGAAACCGAGCCCGGGATCCAGGGCGACCGCGTCTCGGGGGCCCGCAAGCCGGCCACCCTGCAGACCGGCCACGTGGTCCAGGTGCCCCTCTTCGTGAACATCGGGGACGTGATCAAGGTCGACACGCGCTCGGGTGACTACCTGACCCGGGCCTGACGGCCCGGCGGCCTCGACCTCCCGCACCGCCCCCCGGCCGAGGCCAGGACCAGGACCAATGACCGACGCCGCCCCTCGCCACCAGCAGCGGGAGCGCGCACTCTCCCTCCTCTACGAGGCCGAGCTCAAGGGCGAGGGCCCGCTCCAGGTCCTCGATGCCCTCGCCGTGCCCCCGGACCCCTACGTCCGCACCCTCGTCGAACGCGCCGTCGCCACCCGGGAGGAGGCCGACCGGCGCATCGCCGCGGCCTCGCTGAGTTGGCCGCTGGAGCGCATGGCGGTCATCGACCGCATCGTGTTGCGCCTCGCCGTGGCCGAGCTGCTCGATCCCGACGGGCCGCCCGTGGCCGTCGTGATCGACGAGGCGGTGGAACTGGTCAAGGAGTACTCGACCGACGAGTCCGGTGGGTTCGTCAACGGCATCCTGTCCACCGTCGCGGCCGACATCGGGTCGCGCTAGAGTGGAGTTCTGACCGTGAAGTGAGTCCCGTGAGGCTCACACGGCAGGAGGAGCAGTGGCCGAACGCGAACGCAGTCACACGCGACCCCTCGGGGGTGTGTTCGTGGCCCACTCCCAGGTCCTGACTTCCGCCGACGTCCAGCGCGCCCTGACCCGGATGGCCCACGAGGTCGTCGAGCGCAACGGTGGCGTCGAGGACGTCGTCCTCGTAGGGCTCCAGACCGGCGGTGTCCCCCTTGCCACCAAGATGGCTGAGGTGTTGCGCCAGATCGAAGGCGTCGACACCATCGACCTGGGCAGCCTCGACGTGGCCTTCTACCGCGACGACATCGGCCTGCGCCCCGTCCTGCCCGAGGCGGTGACCAATGTCCCGGTCGACCTGGCCGGGCGGGTCGTCGTGCTGGTCGACGACGTGCTCTTCACTGGGCGCACCATCCGGGCCGCCCTGAACGCGCTCAACGACTTCGGCCGTGCCCGCGCCGTCCAGCTCGCGGTCATGGTCGACCGCGGCCACCGCGAGCTGCCGATCCGGCCCGACTACGTCGGCAAGAACCTGCCGACGCGGCGCGAAGAGATGGTCGACGTCGGCGAGGACGGCGTGTGGATCGGCACCCTGGAGGACAAGTGACCGGGCCGCGCCACCTCCTCTCGGTGGCCGACCTCGGGCCCGACGCCATCGCCGAGGTCCTGCACGTGGCCGAGGCCTTCGCCGAGGTGGAGCGGCGCTCCATGCCCAAGGTCCCGACGCTGCGCGGCAAGGTGGTGGCGACGCTCTTCTTCGAGGAGTCGACCCGCACCCGGCTCTCCTTCGAGACGGCGGCCAAACGGCTCTCGGCCGACGTGCTCTCGCTCGCGGTCGCCAGCTCGTCGGTGAAGAAGGGCGAGAGCCTGCGCGACACGGTCGAGACGGTCGAGGCGTTGGGCATCGACGCCGTCATCATCCGCCACTCGTCGGCCGGCGCCCCCCACCAGGTGGCGCGCTGGGTCGAGCGCGCCCACGTCGTCAACGCCGGAGACGGCTGGCACGAGCACCCCACGCAGGCTCTGATCGACTGCTTCACCGTGCGCCAGGTCCTGGCCGAGCGCAAGGGTGTCGCGCCGGAGGAGCTCGGCATCGCCTGCTTCGAGGGCCTGCGCATCCTGATCGTGGGCGACATCCGCCACAGCCGGGTGGCCCGCTCCGAGGTGCTGGCCTACACCGCGCTGGGAGCCCAAGTGACCCTGGCCGCACCGGGCAGCCTCCTCCCGCCTTCCCTCGAGGGCTGGCCCGTCGAGGTGGCGGCCGACCTCGATGACGCCCTGGGCGACGCCGACGTCGTCTCGCTCCTGCGCCTGCAGGCCGAGCGGGGGAGCGGGTCGTTCGTACCCAGCCTGCGCGAGTACACCGCCGGGTGGGGGCTCACGGCGCGCCGGGCCGAGCGCCTGGGCGAGCACGCCATCGTCACCCATCCCGGGCCGATGGTGCGCGGCGTCGAGATCGCCTCCGACGTGGCCGACCTGCCCCGCACGGTCATCACCCAACAGGTGGCGAACGGCGTCGCCGTGCGCATGGCCATCCTCTTCCTCTTGCTCGGTGGTGAGCTGCCGGGCGGCGCGGAGGTGGCGGCCGTTGCCTGAGGTCACCCTCGTCATCCGAGGCGGCACGGTCGTGGGACCCGACGGCACCGCGCGCCTCGACGTTGCCCTCAGCGGCGCAGCCGTGGTGGGGCTGGCCGAGACCATCGACGCACCGCGGGGCGCCCGTGTGCTCGACGCGACTGGCTGCCTCGTAGGCCCGGGACTGGTCGACCTGCACACCCATCTGCGCCAGCCGGGGCGCGAAGAGGCCGAGACCATCGAGTCGGGCGCCCGGGCCGCTGCGCTCGGGGGCTACACCGCCATCGTGGCCATGCCCAACACGGAGCCGCCGATCGACACGGCCGGGGTGGCCGCCGAGGTGCTGGCCCTCGGTGCCGGTTGCCTGGCCGAGGTCGCCGTGGCGGGCACCATCACCGTCGGGCGCGCCGGTCACGCGCCGGCCCCGCTCGGCGAACTGGCCGCCCTCGGCGTGACCCTCTTCACCGACGACGGCGCCGGGGTACAGGACGGGGCGCTGATGCGGCGCGCCCTGGACTACGCGAAAGGCCTCGGTGTCACGCTGGCCCAGCACTGCGAGGACGCCTGCCTGGCCGACGGCGGCGCCATGCACGAGGGTTCCTGGTCGAGCCGGCTGGGTATCCCGGGCATGCCGGCCGCCGCCGAGGAGGCCATGGTCGCCCGCGACATCGCCCTGGTGCGCCTGACCGGCGCGCCTGTGCACTTCCTCCACCTCTCCACCGCTGGCTCGGTCGATCTGGTCCGCCAGGCCAAACAGGAAGGCCTCGCGGTCACGGCGGAAGCCGCGCCGCACCACATGCTCCTGACCCACGCCGCGGTGGCCGGGTACGACCCCGTGTTCAAAGTGAACCCACCGCTGCGCACCGATGCCGACGTGGCCGCGGTGGTGGCGGGCCTGTGCGACGGCACCATCGACGCGGTGGCGACGGACCACGCCCCCCACGCCCCCGAGTCCAAGGACGTGCCCTTCGACCAGGCCCCGCCGGGCATGCTCGGGTTGCAGACGGCGCTGCCCATCGCCTGGCAGGTGCTCTCGCCTCACCTGGGTCCGGGGCGCCTGTTCGCACTGATGAGCGCGCAGCCGGCCGCCATCGCCAGGTTGACCGCCACGGACCCGCGCGCCGCCGGGCACAGCGCCCACGGCGGACCGGTCGAGACGGGGGCGGTGGGGAACCTGTGCGTGTTCGACCCCGCCGCGACGACGGTGGTGGACCCGGCGCGACTGGCCAGCCGGAGCCGCAACACGCCGTACGCGGGCCGGACGTTCACCGGTGCGGTGCGCCATACCGTCCTGCGGGGCGAGGCGGTCGTGATCGACGCGACGGCGCAACGGTGAGCTCCGCGTCCAGCGACCGCGACGGCGACCGGGCCGCCGCGCTGTTGGTGACGGCCGACGGCGCCGTCTTCACGGGGGAAGCGGCTGGCGCGGCGTTGCCCGTCGCCACGGGCGAGCTCGTGTTCAACACCGCCATGAGCGGGTACCAAGAAGTGATCACGGACCCGTCCTATGCGGGCCAGGTGATCTCGTTCACCAGTAGCCACATCGGCAACTACGGCACCAACGCCGCCGACGACGAGGCCGCGGTGCCGCACTGCCGCGGCATCGTCGTGTGCGACCTCGCCGGGGAGCCGTCCAACTGGCGCGCCACCGAGGGCCTCGAACCGTTCCTGCGCCGCCACGGCGTGCCCGCCCTGACCGGGGTCGACACCCGCCGCCTGGCCCGGCACGTGAGGGATTCGGGTGCGATTCCCTGCGCGTTCGGCACGGCGCCCGAAGCGGAACTGCGCGCCGCCGCCGCGTCCGCCCGCGGCACCGACGGGCTGGACCTGGTGTCCGGCGTGACGGCAGCCGAGCCCAGCCTCTACGCCGCGACCGGCGCGGGCGCCGCCGCCGGCCTGCGCATCGTGGCCTACGACTTCGGGGTGAAGGCGACCATGGTCAACCTGCTCACCACCGTGGGCAGCGTCACGGTGGTACCGGCCGCCACCACGGCCGACGAGGTCCTCGCGCTCGGGCCCGACGGCGTCTTCCTCTCCAACGGGCCGGGGGACCCCGCCGCGCTGCCCGGGCCGACGGCGGCCGTCAACGGCCTGGTGGGCCGGGTACCGGTCTTCGGCATCTGCCTCGGCCACCAGATCCTGGCCACCGCGCTGGGCGGTTCGACCTACAAGCTGCCCTTCGGCCACCACGGCGCCAACCATCCGGTACAGCGGCTCGAGACCGGCGTGGTCGAGATCACGAGCCAGAACCACAACTACGCCGTTGCCGCGGGCTCCATCCCCGACGCCGAGACCACGCACGTGAACCTCAACGACGGCGTGATCGAGGGCTTCCGCTCTCTCACCGCGCCGGCGTTCTCGGTGCAGTACCACCCCGAAGCGGCCCCCGGACCCCACGACGCCCGCTACCTCTTTGGCGCCTTCCGCGACCTGATGCTCGCGCATCCCGTCCGTCGCGCCCGCGCCGGGACGCGTTGAGCGGGCCGGGAGGAGGACGCCGTCGTGCCGCGCCGTGACGACCTGCAGTCGATCCTCGTCATCGGTTCGGGCCCGATCGTGATCGGCCAGGCCTGCGAGTTCGACTACTCGGGCACACAGGCCTGCCGGGTCCTGGCCGAGGAGGGCTACCGGGTGATCCTGGCCAACTCCAACCCGGCCACGATCATGACGGACCCCGGCACGGCGGACCGCACCTACATCGAGCCGCTCGACCCCGATGTGCTGGCGGCCATCATCGACAAGGAGCGGCCCGACGCGCTGCTTCCCACCCTGGGCGGGCAGACCGCCCTGAACCTGACCATGCAGCTCGTCGAGCTCGGCGTGCTCGAGCGCTACGGCGTCGAGGTGATCGGCGCCCGACCCGAGGCCATCGCGACGGCGGAGGACCGGGACCGCTTCAAGGCGGCCATGGAGGACATCGGCCTCGAGGTGCCGCGCTCGGGCTTCGCCCACACGCTCGAGGAGGCCGAGGAGATCGCGGCCGACATCGGTTTCCCGATCATGGTGCGGCCGAGCTTCATCCTCGGCGGCAAGGGGACGGGCATCGCCGAGGACGCCGGGCACTTCGCCCAGCTCGCCGCCGAGGGGCTGGCGGCCAGCCCGGTCGGCCAGATCCTGGTGGAGCGGTCGATCGCGGGGTGGAAGGAGTTCGAGCTCGAGGTGATGCGCGACGCCGGGGACAACTGCGTCGTCGTGTGCTCCATCGAGAACTTCGATCCCATGGGTGTGCACACGGGGGACTCCATCACGGTGGCCCCGGCGCAGACCCTGACCGACGTCGAGTACCAGGCCATGCGCGACGACGCCTTCGCCTGCCTCCGGCGCGTCGGCGTCGAGACGGGCGGCTCCAACGTGCAGTTCGCCGTGGACCCGCGGTCCGGGCGCCGGGTGATCATCGAGATGAACCCGAGGGTGTCGCGCTCCTCCGCGCTGGCGTCGAAGGCGACCGGTTTCCCCATCGCCAAGATCGCCGCCCGTCTGGCCGTCGGCTACCTGCTCAACGAGATCCCCAACGACATCACCAGGGCGACACCGGCCTCCTTCGAACCGACGATCGATTACGTGGTCACCAAGGTCCCGCGCTGGGCCTTCGAGAAGCTTCCCGGGGCCGACGGGCGCCTCGGCACCCGCATGCAGTCGGTGGGCGAGGTCATGGCCATCGGCCGGACCTTCTGCGAGTCGCTCCAGAAGGCCTTGCGCTCCCTGGAGCAGGGCCGGGCCGGGCTCAACGCCGATCCGGCCGAGGCCGCGGTCGAGGCCATGCCGCTGGACGAACTCCTGGAGCGCATCGGCATCCCCACCCCCGACCGTGTCTTCGAGGTGGAGGCGGCGCTGCGCCGCGGCGCCGGGGTCGACGAGGTGGTGGCCCGCACCGGCATCGACCCCTGGTTCGTCCGCCAGCTCGTGCGCATCGCAGACGAACGTCGGCGTATCGAGGGCGCGCCCTCACTCGGGCCGGCCGACTTCCGGCGGGCCAAGCGGCTCGGGTTCTCCGACGCGCAGCTGGCCCACCTGCGCGGCGCGACGGAGGCCGACATGCGGGAGGCGCGTGTGGCGCACGGCGTGCGGGCGACCTTCAAGACGGTCGACACCTGCGCGGCGGAATTCGAGGCGTTCACGCCATACCACTACGCCACCTACGAAGAGGAGGACGAGGTCCGTCCCTCCGAGCGCACCCGGGTGATCATCCTGGGCTCGGGGCCCAACCGGATCGGCCAGGGGATCGAGTTCGACTACTGCTGTGTCCATGCGTCCATGGCACTGCGCGACGCCGGCTACGAGACGGTGATGGTCAACTGCAACCCCGAGACCGTGTCGACCGACTACGACACGTCGGACCGGTTGTACTTCGAGCCGCTGACCAACGAGGACGTGGCCAACGTGCTCGACGCCGAGCTGGCTGCCGGCGGGAAGGTGGCGGGCGTCATCGTCTCCCTCGGCGGGCAGACGCCGCTCAAGCTGGCGGGCGCCCTGCCGCAGGAGCTCGTCCTCGGGACCAGCCCGGCCTCCATCGACCTGGCCGAGGACCGGGAGCGCTGGAACGCGCTGTGCCACGAGCGCTCGATACCCCAACCGCCCGGCGGGACGGCCAGCACCACGGCCGAGGCGCTGGCCGTGGCCGGGCGCGTCGGCTACCCCGTCCTGCTGCGCCCGAGCTACGTGCTCGGGGGCCGGGCCATGGAGATCGTCTACGACGACGACGGGGTGCGGCGCGTGATGCAGTCGATGACGACGGGCGCGCTGGCCCGTGAAGGTGGCGTCACCGCCGAGCGGCCGGTTCTGGTGGACCGCTTCTTGGAGGACGCCGTCGAGGTCGACGTGGACGCCGTGCGCGACGGCACCGGTGAGGTCCTGATCGCCGGGGTGATGGAGCACGTGGAGGAGGCGGGGGTGCACTCGGGCGATTCGGCCTGCGCGCTGCCGCCACAGTCGTTGAGCGACGAGGTCGTCGAGACGCTCGAACGTCACACCCGCGTGCTGGCGGAGTCGCTCGAGGTGTGTGGGCTCATCAACGTGCAGTTCGCGGTCAAGGACGGGCAGGCCTACGTGCTCGAGGCCAATCCGCGGGCGAGCCGGACGGTCCCGTTCGTCGCGAAGGCGACCGGGGTCCCTCTGGCCATGGTGGCCTCCCGGGTCATGGTCGGCCAGACGCTGGCCGGGCTGCGGAAGGAGGGGCTGCTCCCGGCCGACGTGATCGGCCGGGTGCCGGTGCTCGACCACGTGAGCGTCAAGGAGGCGGTGCTCCCGTTCGACCGCTTCCCTGGTGTCGACACGCTCCTCGGTCCCGAGATGCGCTCGACCGGGGAGGTCATGGGCATCGACACCACGTTCGGCCTCGCCTTCGCCAAGAGCCAGCTGGCCGTCGGCACGCGGTTGCCCGATTCGGGCACCGTGTTCCTCTCGCTGGCCGATCGGGACAAGCCGGCCGGACTGGAGGTGGCTCGGGCCTTCAGCGCCCTCGGTCTCTCCATCGCGGCGACGCTGGGCACGGCCGGCTACCTGCGCACGGCGGGTGTCGTCGTCGACACGCTGGTGGCCAAGGTGGGGGAGGAGGGCGTTGCCTCGGACGCCGTCGAGCTCATCGCGCAGGGCAAGGTGCAGCTCGTGGTGAACACCCCCGCGGCCTGGGCCCGCGGGCGGACGGCCAGCACATCCGCATGGCATCGGTGGCCTACAAGGTGCCCTGTCTCACCACGCTCGCCGCGGCGCGGGCGGCCGCGGCGGGCATGGCCGACGCGCGGTCGCACCCGCTCGTGGTGCGACCCCTGCAGGACCTGCATCCCGTCCCCGGTGGGCGGGCACGGTGAGCATGCGTCCCGACCCGCGCCCAGCCGGGGCGGTGGCGACACGGGTGGGTGCCCTCGAACTGGCCAACCCGGTCATGACAGCGTCGGGGACGTCGGGGCACGGCACCGAGCTGTCCGAGTACGGCGCGCTGGGCGAGCTGGGTGCCGTGGTCGTCAAGTCGCTCTCCGTCGACCCGTGGCCCGGCAACCCGGCGCCGCGGGTGCACGAGGTCGGTGCCGGCATGCTCAACAGCGTCGGGCTCCAGGGCCCGGGACTGTCGGCCTGGCTGGCCGACGACCTGCCGGCGCTGCAGGCGTCGGGCGCGCTGGTCGTCGTGAGCATCTGGGGCCGCACGGTGGCCGACTACGCGCGTGCGGCCGAGCTCGTCGGGGAGGCAGCCTCGGCGGCCCCCGGCGACTGCATCGCGGCGCTCGAGGTCAATGTCAGCTGCCCCAACGTGGAGGACCGGGCGCGCATGTTCGCCCACTCGGCGGATGCGACGGCGCGGGTCATGGCCGCCACCGCCTGCGGCGTGCCCCGATGGGCCAAGCTCAGCCCCAACGTGCCCGACATCGTCGAGATCGCCTCTGGTGCGCTCGAAGGTGGCGCCGACGGGTTGACGCTGGTGAACACGCTGCTCGGCCTCGCAATCGACACCGAATCGGGCCGCCCCGTGCTGGGAGCGGGCGGAGGCGGGCTGTCGGGGGGTGCGGTCCACCCGGTCGCGGTGCGAGCCGTGTGGGAGTGCCGGGCTGCCTTCCCCGAGGTGCCGATCGTCGGGGTGGGCGGGGTGATGTCGGGTCGCGACGCGGTGGAGTTGCTGCTGGCGGGGGCCGATGCCGTCCAGGTCGGCACGGCCACCTTCCGCGACCCCAGGGCGCCATGGAAGGTGCTGCGCCAGCTGGCGCGCTGGTGTGACGCCCACGCGACCACGGTCGGGGAGCTCCGGGAGAGCGCACGCCGCCGGGCGCGCCCCACGGCCGGCGAGCCCGACATGGTCACCGGACCGGTGGCCGCATCCGTACCGTTGCTCAACGAGGGAGGACGAGATGGCTGACAGCTTTGGAGACCGGGTGGAGGCGGCGGTGCGCTCGAAGGGACCGCTGTGCGCCGGCATCGACCCCTCGGCTGCGTTGTTGCGCGAGTGGGGCCTGAGTGACGACGCCAAGGGGCTCGGCGTCTTCTGCCGCACGTGCGTCGAGGCGTTCGCCGGGGCGGTCGGGGTGATCAAGCCACAGGTCGCCTTCTTCGAGCGGCACGGATCCGCGGGCATGGCGGAGTTGGAACGCCTGATCTCCGAGGCGACGGCGGCGGGACTGATCGTGATCGCGGACGCCAAGCGGGGCGACATCGACACGACCGCGGCGGCGTACGCCGACGCGTGGCTCGGCGACGCAAGCCCGCTCGCGGTGGACGCGGTGACGGCCCATCCGTATCTCGGTCTCGGTTCGCTGGAACCGCTCGTCCGGGCCGCCGCCGCCCACGGTCGGGGCGTCCTCGTCGTCGTCCGCAGCTCCAACCCCGAGGGTCGCGGTCTGCAGCTCGCCGTCACGGCTGACGGGGCCGCTGTGGAGGACATGTTGCTTGCCGAGATCGCCGCGCTGAACGGCTCGACGGCCGTCCCGTCGGGAACCGTGGGCGCGGTGATCGGCGCCACGCTCGCCCCGTCGGAATTCGCGTTGTCCCAGCTCGGAGGGGTTGTATTGGCTCCCGGCCTGGGGGCCCAGGGTGCCGGCCCGGCGGACGTGGCCTCACGGTTCGCCGGGTGTCGTTCCGGCAGCGTGTTGCCGAGCAGCTCCCGTGGGCTGCTGGTCGATGGACCGGATCCCGACGACCTGCGGCGCAGCGCCGAGTCGCTCGCCCGCGAGCTGGCGGCGCTGATGGGCTGAAGAGGGGAAATGGGTGTGAACGCTCCTGGCCGAGGCGCTATGGTCTCGCCATGCCGCAACCTCCCGCACTCACTCCCGAGCAGCGCGCCGCTGCACTTGAAAAGGCCGCCAAGGTTCGCCGTGAGCGGGCCGAGGTGAAGGACAAGCTCAAAATGGGCTCCTTGTCGCTGTCGAACCTCCTCACCGAGGCCGACTCCAACGAGACCATCGGCAAGATGAAGGTGGTGTCGGTGCTCGAGTCCCTGCCCGGCCTGGGCAAGGTGAAGGCACGACGCCTGATGGAGACCGTCGGCATCAGTGACAGTCGGCGCCTGCAGGGGCTCGGTGCCAAGCAGCGCGAGGCGCTGCTCAAAGAGACTGCGCGCTGAACCTCTCATCGACAAGCCGCACATCTTCGTGCTCATCGGCCCCGGTGGGGCCGGCAAGGGCACACTGGCGGCCGAGCTCGTCACCGATGACCCGTCACTCTGGCTGAGCCGGAGCTGGACCACCCGAGCAGCGCGCCCGGGCGAGCGCGAGCGGGGCGCATACGTCTTTGTGGACCGCGCCACCTTCGAGGACGCGGTCGCCCAGGGCGGGTTCTTCGAGTGGGCCGAGTTCCTCGACTACCTGATGGGCACGCCCATCCCCGACCCGCCGGCCGGAGCCGACGTCCTCCTCGAGATCGACGTCCAGGGGGCCGAGCAGGTCCTGGCCCAACGGCCCGATGCCACCGTGATCATGCTGCTCCCCCCGTCGCCCGAGGTCCAGGCCGAGCGGCTGGCGGCGCGGGGCGACGACGAGGAGCACATCCGCCGCCGGGTCGAACTGGGACGGTCGGAGGTGGAGCGGGGGGCCAAAATCGCAGCTCATACGGTGGTCAACGACGAGCTGCGTCAGGCCGTCGCCGAGCTGAGGGCTATAGTTGACCGGACCCGTACGGCTGCCTCTTGCGCCGCGAACCCGGAGGAATCCTGATGGCCCAAGGCCGCCACACACTGATGGACCCGCCCATCGAGGAGCTGTTGGACAAGGTTGACTCGAAATTCACCCTGGTCGCACTGGGTTCCGCCCGTGCCCGGCAGGTGAACTCGTACTACAACAGCCTGGGCGAGGGGTTGGGCAAGGTGGTCCCGCCCCAGGTGGCGTCGGTGTCGGGTAAACCCGTCTCCATCGCCTTCGAGGAGATCGCGGCGGGCAAGGCGACCTTCACCCGCCCGGACCCGGAGGAGGAGGCGGCCCTGGCCGCCGCCATGGCCGACGCCGCGGAGGCCGGTCTGCTGGTCGAGGTCGAGGCCAACGCCGAGGTCGAAGTGGACGGCGAGGCCGAGCCTGCGGGGAGTGCGGGTGCGGACGTGATCGAGGCTCTCGACGTCGGGGACGGGGACCCGACCGCGAGCTAGGCGCCGGGCGGAGAGGCGCGGCGGACGCCAGCGATGGCCGCAGACCGAGACCCGGGAGCCCGTCAGTGAACGCCGACGCCACCGTGCACCCGCCGCGGGTCGTCTTGGGCGTCTGTGGCGGCATCGCCGCCTACAAGGCCGTCGAGGTGTGCCGCCGACTGGTCGATGCGGGTGTGCACGTGATGCCGGTGCTGACCGAGGACGCCACGCGGTTCGTCGGCGCCCTGACCTTCTCTGCGCTGGCGTCGGAGCCGGCGCGGCAGTCCCTCTGGGACGATTCCTCGCCCATCCCACACACGAGGCTGGGCCAAGGCGCCGACCTCGTCGTCGTGGCACCGGCGACAGCCCACACCCTCGCCCGCTACGCGGCGGGGCTCTCCGACGACCTCTTGTGCGCGACGTTGCTGGCGACCCGTGCACCGGTCATCGTGTGCCCGGCCATGCACACCGAAATGTGGGAGCACGCATCGGTGCGCGACAACCTCGCCACGCTCGAGCAGCGCGGCGTGGAGATCATCCCGCCCGAGAGCGGACGGCTGGCCGGCGGTGACTCCGGCGAGGGGAGGCTGGCCGACCCGGCCGTCATCGTCGAGCGTGTGCTCGAGCGGCTCGGGCGGGCGACCCGGCGCGACCTGCACGGAGCGCGGGTGGTGGTGAGTGCCGGAGGCACGCGGGAGCCCCTCGATCCCGTGCGCTTCATCACCAACCGTTCGTCGGGGAAGCAGGGTCACACGATCGCGGCGGCGGCAGCCCGGCGCGGCGCATCGGTCACGCTCGTCACCTCGTCACCACTCGTCTTGCCGCCCGACGTGTCCGCTGCGGTGACGCGTATCGACGTCGAGACGGCGGCCGACATGGAGCACGCCGTCGGCGCCGCAGCCGAGGGTGCCGACGTCGTGGTCATGGCCGCCGCGGTGGCTGACTTCAGGCCGAAGCGTTCGGCCGGGACCAAGCTGTCCAAGGAGGAGGGGATCCCCGATCTGGTGCTCGAGCCGACGCCCGACATCCTGGCCGGCCTCGCCGTTCGCCGTGGTCCGGGCCAGGTTCTCGTCGGTTTCGCCGCGGAGACCCACGACGCGCTCGAGCGTGGCCGGCGCAAATTGGCACGCAAGGGCGTCGACCTGCTCGTCGTCAACGACGTGAGCGCCCCTGGCGCCGGGTTCGACCATGACACGAATGCCGTCGTGATCCTCGGAGCGGACGGGAGCACCACAGAAGTACCACTGACCTCCAAGGATGCGGTGGCAAACGCGGTATTGGATAGGGTGATCGCCAACCACAACGAGAAGCGGAGCGTTACGTGAGAACCACATTCACCTCGGAATCGGTGACCGAGGGACACCCGGACAAAATGGCGGACCAGATTTCGGATGCGGTCCTCGACGCGATGCTCGAGGGCGACCCGTCCAGTCGGGTGGCCTGCGAGACCCTCCTGACCACGGGCCTCGTCGTCGTGGCCGGCGAGGTGACGACGTCGACCTACGTCGACATCCCCGCCCTCGTGCGCGAGACGGTGTGCGACATCGGTTACGACAACGACACCTACGGTTTCAACGGGAAGACCTGCGGCGTGCTGGTGTCGCTCGACGCGCAGTCTCCCGACATCGCCCAGGGCGTCGACGCCGCCTTGGAGCTGCGCAGCGGCAAGGGCGGTGAGGACGTGCTCAACGCGCAGGGCGCCGGCGACCAGGGAATGATGTTCGGCTACGCCTGCGACGAGACGCCCGACCTCATGCCTCTTCCGATCTGGTTGTCCCACCGCCTGTCGGAGCGCCTGGCGCAGGTGCGCCGCGCCGCGGCCGTTCCGTATCTACGGCCCGACGGCAAGACGCAGGTCTCGGTCGTCTACGAGGACGGGCGTCCGGTGTGCATCGACACCGTGCTGATCTCGACGCAGCACGCCGGCGGCATCGACCTCGACGAGCAACTGCGGCCCGATCTCATTGAACATGTCATCAACCCGTTGCTGCCGACGGATCTGAGCACCGAGGGGTTGCGCATCTTCGTCAACCCCACCGGGATCTTCGAACTGGGCGGGCCACACGCCGACACCGGGCTCACGGGTCGCAAGATCATCGTGGACACCTATGGCGGCATGGCCCGCCACGGCGGTGGTGCGTTCTCGGGGAAGGACCCCTCCAAGGTGGACCGCTCAGCGGCCTACGCGGCACGGTGGGTGGCAAAGCACGTCGTCGCCGCCGGCGCGGCCAGGCGCTGCGAGGTGCAGGTGGCCTACGCGATCGGTGTCGCCCACCCCGTGTCACTGCTCGTCGAGACCTTCGGCAGCGAGACGGTCGACCCCGAGAGGATCTCCGGTGCCGTGCGCGAGCTGTTCGACCTGCGGCCGGCGGCGATCGCGCGCGACCTCGACCTGCGCCGGCCCATCTACAAGAAGACGGCGGCGTACGGCCACTTCGGTCGCTCCGAGAAGGAGTTCACGTGGGAGGCCACCCCGCGGGTGGACGACCTGCGGGCCGCGCTCGGACTCTGATCGCGCGGCCGCTCCCTTGAGCGGCGCGCCCAGCCGATGGCAGTGACGTCATGACTGATGGCGGTGCCACGCCGCGCCCGGCGCGTGCCGTGGCCGTGCGCACCGAGGTGGCCGCACTGACCAAGTCGTTCGACTACGCCGTGCCGTCCGGATGGAGCCAGGACGTGCGTGTGGGTACCCGCGTGCGCGCCCCCCTCCATGGCCGCACGGTCCGGGGCTGGGTCGTCGCGGATGACGTCGGCGTGTCCGACGGCGTCGATCTCCTGCCCCTCAAGTCCTGGCTGGGCTGGGGTCCGCCACCGTCCCTGGTGGAACTGGCGGCGTGGGCCTCCTGGCGCTGGGCGGGACCGGCGTCCTTCTTCCTGCGGGTCGCGTCCCCCTCGACGGTCGTCCGCGCTGCCGAACCCACCCGAGCCGCGTGGCGTCGCGGCGCCGGACCCGTGTCAAGAAGACGGGCCACCACACCGATGGGACCGCGTCTCCATGGAGCCTGGCGCGACGGTGGTGCGCCAACCGCCCGTCACCGACCCCATGGAGCTCGTGCTGGCCGTCGTGGGGGACGCAGCCGTCCGCGAACGGGGCGGAAGCACCGTCGTGCTGGTCCCGTCCACAGGGTGGGCGGAGCGGCTCCTGGCCCGTCTCGTCCGCCGCGGCTGCCCCGCAACGAGCTCATGGGAGGAGGCGCGGGCGGGGTGGCCGGTCGTGGTCGGAAGCCGGGCCGGAGCCTGGGCCCCCGTGCCGCGGCTGGCGGCGGCGGTCGTGCTCGACGCCCACGATTCGGCCTACCGGGAGGAGAGCGCGCCGACCTACAGCGCGGTCGACGTGGTGCTCGAGCGGGCCCGCCGTGAGGGCGCCCCGTGCATCGTCGTCTCGCCGGTCCCACCCATCACGCTGACGGCACGGGCCGGGATGCGCACGCTGGCGCCTCCGGCTCAAGAGGAACGGGCCGGCTGGCCGGCACTCGAGCGGGTGGACCGGCGCGGCGCCGATCCCCGCAGCGGGATGTTCTCGGAGGAGTTCGTGCGCCTGGCCCGGTCGGTGCTCGACGATCCCTCAGCGATGGCGACACGGGGTCCCCTCGTCTGCGTCTACAACCGCACCGGTGGGGCCCGCCTGCTGGCGTGCCGCCACTGTGGGGAGCTGGCCCGCTGCGCGCGTTGCGGCGCCGCCGCCGTTCGGCCCCGTGACCAGGAAGTGCTGCAGTGCCGGCGTTGTGGCGAGTCCCGTCCGGTCGTGTGCGTGGCCTGCGGCCGGTTGCGCATGAAGACGCTTCGGGTCGGCGTGAGCCGATTGCGCGAGGAGCTGGCGGCACTGCTCGGGGTCGACGTGGGCGAGGTGGCCGGCCCGCGGGCAGGAGGCGAGCCGCCCCTCCCCTCGGCGCCCGTGCTGGTGGGCACAGAAGCGGTGTTGCACCGGGTGCGCCGCGCCGCCGCGGTGGTCTTCCTCGACATCGATCTGCACCTGCTGGCGCCGCGCCTCTCGGCCACGGAGGAGACCCTGGCCCTCCTGGTTCGCGCCGCCCGGCTGGTCGGGGCGCGGGGCAGCGGGGCCCCGTGGGCACGAGTGCTGGTGCAGACCCGGGTGCCCGAGCACCCCGTACTGACAGCCGTCGCACGGGGAGAGCCGGCCGCCGTTCTGGCGGAGGAGGTGACCGTCCGCCGCGCCTCGGCACTCCCGCCGTTCTCGGCGCTCGCACTCGTGTCGGGCGCGCTCGCCCCGGCTTACGCCGAGACGCTGACGCACGAGGCCGCGGTCGGCGCAGGGGCACCCACCGTCGAGGTGTCGTCGCTCGAAGGGGGGCGTTTCCTCCTCCAGGCACCGGCACACGAGCCGCTCTGCGACCTCTTGGCCCGGACACCGCGGCCATCGGGGCGTGGCCTGCGCGTCGAGGTGGACCCGGCCGAGCTCTGAGCCACCCGGACCGCCCCCGGTGCCCGGGACGCGAGGCTCCCGGTAGAATGAGCGCATGCCCGGCCTTACCATCCGCCAGTACGGCGACCCTGTGTTGAGAGAGCGCGCCCGCGAGGTGGAGGACATCGACGCGTCGGTGGTCAGTCTGGTCGACTCCATGATCGAGACGATGTACGCCGCGCCCGGCACCGGCCTGGCAGCCAACCAGATCGGCGTGCAGCGTCGCATCTTCGTCTACGACGCCGGCGAGGGCGCCCGCCCGATCATCAACCCGCGCATCCTCGAGAGCGACGGGGAGTGGGTCTTCGACGAGGGATGCCTCTCGGTGCCGGGCCTCAGCTGGGAGATCGTGCGCCCCAACGCGGTGCACCTCGTGGGCCTCGACCTCGAGGGGAACGAGGTCTCCATCGAGGCCTCCGAGTTCGAAGGGCGCGTGTTCCAGCACGAGCTCGACCACCTCGACGGCATCCTGCTGGTGGAGCGGCTCGATGAGGACCAGCGCAAGGAGGCGCTCAAGATCCTGCGCAGCCGCACGCTGGACCTGACCCCGTCCGATCCCGACGGGCTCTCGAACCTCTTCTCGCTCTGACGCCGACAGCTCGGCGGAATCGGTCCGCTGTCTGTCCTACGGTGAGCGGGTGGCCCGCCTGGCGTACCTCGGCACCCCGGACCTGGCCGTGCCTCCGCTGCGCGCGCTCGTGGGCGCCGGGCACGACATCGCTCTCTGCGTGACCCGCCCGGACCGCCGACGCGGCCGCGGTGCGAAGACCGCACCGAGTCCCGTCAAGGAGGTGGCGACCGAGCTCGGCATCATGGTGACCCACGACATGGACGATCTGCTCGCGGCCGGAGTGGAGCTGGCGGTGGTGGTGGCCTTTGGCCGGATCATCCCCACCCGTGTGCTCGACCACGTGCCGATGGTGAACCTGCACTTCTCGCTCCTGCCGCGCTGGCGGGGAGCCGCGCCCGTCGAGCGGGCGATCCTCGCCGGCGATCGCGAGACCGGCGTCTGCGTGATGATGGTCGAGGAGGGCCTCGACACCGGCCCGCTCTACGCCGTCCGCGTCATCCCGCTCGACGACGACGTGATGCTCGCCGCGCTGCGGACGCGCCTGGTCGGCGTCGGCAGTGAGCTCCTCGTGGACGCACTGGCCGGCGGGGTGTCCGGCTTGCCCGTCCCCGAGCCCCAGCACGGCGAGGTGACGATCGCGGAGAAGATTTCGACGGAGGACCTCCACCTCGACTGGACGCAACCGGCTCTGCAGCTCAAACGAGTGGTGCGTCTGGGCCGGGCCTGGACGACCTTCCGTGGGAAGCGATTGACCGTCCTCGAGGCCGCCGTGGGTGACGACGAACCGGCCACCACGGGTCACCCGCCGGGTTCGATCCACGGGGCGGCCGTGACGGCGGGGAGCGGCTCGCTCGTGCTGCGCCGAGTACAGCCCGAGAGCCGTTCGCCCATGTCAGCCGACGAGTGGCTGCGCGGTATGCGACCGGCGGTCGGCGAGCGTCTCGGGACGGACTAGACATGAGGCTGGTGACCGTGACTCCGATCGACGGGTGGAGCCCCGACCAGTACGAGCGTTTCCGCTCGGAACGTCAGCAGCCATTCGACGACCTTCTGATGTTGTGCCACCCCGTCCCCGGCGGGCGGATCGTGGACCTCGGATGCGGGACCGGCACCTTGACCAGGATCCTGCACGAGGAGATGGAGGCCAAGGAGACGATCGGCGTCGACTCCTCGCCGGCGATGCTGACCCGGGCGCAGTCCGCGCATGCCGACGTGCCCGGCCTGTCCTTTTTGCAGGGCGACATCGCGGGCTGGCTCGGCGAGGGACTCGATCTCGTGTTCGCCAACGCGTCGTTGCAGTGGATCGACGACCACCTCAACCTGCTTGCCCGCATGCGCACCGCCCTCGGCACGGACGGCCAGCTGGCCTTCCAGGTACCCGCCAACTACCGCCACCCGTCACACCTGTTGGCGCAGGAGGTGGCCAACGAGCCGCCCTTCATCGATGCGCTCTACGGGGACGTCCCCGAGGACCGCGGGCGCTTCGTGCTCTCACCCGAGCTGTACGCAGACCTCCTCTACGAGCTGGGGGCGAAGGACCAGATCGTGCGCATGGAGGTCTACGGCCACGAGCTCGAGTCGACCAGCGTCGTGGTCGAGTGGGTCATGGGCACCCTTCTCACGCCCTATCGCAAGCGCCTGAGCCCCGAGCTGTTCGACGCGTTCGTGGAGCGTTACCGGGAGAGGCTGATCGAAGAGCTCGGAGAGCGCGAGCCCTACTTCTACGGCTTCCGGCGCATCCTCTGCTGGGCGCGTTTCGGCTGAGCGGCGACGCCGGACGCATGCACGGACGGCCATCGACGCAACCCCGCGACCCCGGGGGCTTCGGGGACCTGCGCATCGCACCATCGGTGCTGTCGGCGGACTTCGGGATGCTGGCCGAACAGGTGGGCGAGGTGGCCCCGTCCGCCGACTGGCTCCACGTCGACGTCATGGACGGACATTTCGTCCCCAACGTGACGATCGGGCCCCCGGTGGTGGCGTCGCTGCGGCGTCACACGCCGCTCTACTTCGACTGCCACCTGATGATGACCGAACCGGCCCGCTACCTCGGGGACTTCGCGGATGCCGGCGCGGACGGCTGTACGGTGCACGTCGAGGTAGGCGACACGGACGAGCTGATCACCCAGATGCGCAGCCTCGGACTGCGGGCGGGCGTGGCCCTCAATCCGGATACACCCCTTGACGCGGTGCGGCCCTACCTCGGTGACGTGGACCTCGTCCTGTGCATGACCGTGTTCCCGGGCTTCGGCGGCCAGAGCTTCATCGGTGACGTCATGGAGAAGGTGGCGCAACTGCGCGCCGAGGTCAAGGCGGGCGCGCTCGCGCTCGACATCGAGGTGGACGGCGGCATCGACAGCACCACGGCACCCGTGGCCGCCACCGCCGGTGCCAACGTCTTCGTGGCGGGGAGCGCGATCTTCGGCCACGAGCGACCCTGGGAAGCGGCCGACGCCATCCGGGATTCCGTGCGCACCGCCGTCGGCACGTGACCGCCAGTCACCCATGACGTCGTCGGAGCGATGAGCCGCCGCGGCAAGCGGGCCGTGGTGGCGGGCGGCGGCATCCTCGGCACCTGGCACACGCTCGAGCTCGTGGCGGCCGGCTTCTCGGTCGATCATCTCGAGGCCGACGCAGCTCCCATTGGCGCGTCGGTGCGAAACTTCGGGCTGGTGTGGGTGAGCGGCCGGCGCTCCGGCGTCGAGCTCGACGCCGCGCTGCGGGCTCGCCGCCGTTGGGAGGAGGTGGGCGCGCAGGTGCCCGGCATCGGTTTCCGCCCGACCGGTTCGCTGACCATCGCGCACGACGGTGCCGAGCGCGAGGTCATGGAGGCGTTCGCGCGCCACCCGGACGCCGCGGCGCGCTCGGTTTCGCTCCTGGAGCCACACGAGGTGCGTGCCTGTAATCCCGCCGTCCGGGGCGACGTGTGCGGCGCGCTGTACTGCACCCGGGACGCCGTGGTGGAGCCCCGTCTCGCGCTGGCGGCGCTGCGGGGGCACCTGGCGGCCCAGGACCCACCGGATCGGTACCGCTTCCACCCGGGTCACCGCGTCGTCGAGGCCGAGGCCCACGCGCTGGTGGACACCACGGGCACCCGCTGGGAGGGCGATGTCCTCGTCCTGGCGACCGGTGCCGCCTACGACCACCTGGGCGCCACGGAGCCGTTCGCGTCGCGGCTACGTCGCGTCCGCCTGCAGATGCTCGAAACGGCGCCGTTCGCCGCGAGCATCACGACGTCTCTGGCCGACGCCGACACGTTGCGCTACTACCCGGCCTACGAGGTGGTGCCGCGCGTCGCGCTCGGCCAGCAGAACGCCGTCGCCGCGGACCACCACCTCCAGCTCCTGCTCGTCCAGCGCCCCGACGGTGGTCTCACCATCGGCGACACCCACGCCTACGGGGAGCCTTTCGACTTCGCGCTGAGCGAGGACCCCACCGACGAGCTCCTGGCCCGGGCACGCCGGATCCTCGGTGAGGAGATCCCGCCCGTGCGGCGGCGCTGGGAAGGCGTGTACGCCCAGTGCACGGACGGCGACGTGTGCCTGCGCGAAGAGATCCGCCCGGGCGTGTGGTTGGTGACCGGACCGGGTGGGCGCGGCATGACCTGTGCACCGGCGATCGCCGCGGACACGCTGCAGCTGGCCGGGGTGGCGGGGATGGCGGCATGATCGGGCCCTACGCGCTGGCCTGCCTCGATATGGCGGGCACGACCGTGCGCGACGACGGAGCGGTGGAGGCGGCCTTCGCCACTGCGCTCGCCACCGTCGGGATCGCGCCGGGGAGCCCCCGCTACGACGAGGCCCAGCGCTTCGTGCGAGACACCATGGGGTGGTCCAAGGCGGATGTGTTCGCCGCCCTTCTGGCGCCGAGCGAGGCCGGCCGGGCGACCACGGCCTTCGCCGCTGCCTACGAGGCGACCGTCGCCACCGGCGCCGCGTCCGAGGTTCCTGGTGCGCTCGAGGTTTTGCGGGAACTGCGGGGCCGCGGCGTCCAGGTGTGCCTCACGACCGGATTCGCCCCGTCGACACGGGACGCGCTGCTCGATGCGCTCGGGTGGCGCGAGGAGGCCGACCTGGTCCTCTCACCGGAGGACGTGGGCCGGGGCCGGCCCGCGCCCGACATGATCCTGGGCGCCATGGCCCGCCTGGGCGTCGAGGACCCGCAAGCGCTCGCGGTGGCGGGCGACACGGTGAGCGACCTCGAAGCCGGCACGGCGGCAGGCGCCCGAGCCGTCGTCGGCGTCCTGAGCGGTGCCCACGACGAGGCTGCGCTCTCGGCCGCCCCGCACACGGCCATCATCACGGACGTGACGGGCCTGCTCCAGGTGCTCGAACGGAACTCAACTCGCTGACCTGGCACTCTCGACAAAAACTGAAACGTGTTCTATAATTGCTCCGAGAAGATCGGGTGCCAGACGCGGACGAGGACGTGGACCATGGACGATGTGGAACTCATGCGTCGGGCGATGGCCCAGGCCGCAGCGGTCCGCTCGGTCACGGCACCGAACCCCTGGGTGGGCTGCGTCGTCGTGCCCGCCCGACCGGGCGGTCCCGACGCCGGCGCCGATGCCGCCGACGACGCCGACCACGCCGCCGAGGTCGAGGTCTATGAGGGCGCCACGGCGCCACCCGGCGGCCCCCATGCCGAGGTGGCGGCGCTCGCGGAAGCCGGGGAGGCCGCCCGGGGCGCCACGCTCTACGTCACGCTGGAGCCCTGCGTGCACCACGGGCGGACGCCGCCCTGCAGCGAGGCCATCGTCGCGGCGGGTGTGGCGCGGGTCGTGATCGGCGTCGAGGACCCCGACCCGCGTGTGTCCGGACGCGGGGTCGCCGCGCTGCGCGAGGCGGGGATCGACGTGAGCGTGGGCGTAGCGGCCGACGACGTCATCGAGCAGCTGGCGCCCTACCTCAAGCACCGGACGACGGGGCAGCCCTGGGTCATCCTCAAGATGGCGGCCAGCCTCGACGCCCGCACCGCCGCCCCCGACGGCACCAGCCGCTGGATCACCGGTGAGGAAGCC
The DNA here is from genome assembly GCA_963787525.1 of uncultured Acidimicrobiaceae bacterium. Taxonomy (GTDB): domain Bacteria; phylum Actinomycetota; class Acidimicrobiia; order Acidimicrobiales; family RAAP-2; genus Bog-473. Next base: position 233,552 of record CAWBDK010000004.1, read on the forward strand.
CGTCACGACGTGCACCTCCTGCGATCCCGGTCCGACGCCGTGCTGGTGGGCGCGGGCACCGTGCGGGCGGACGATCCCGAGCTGACGGTCCGCCTCGAGGACGGAAAGGAGCACACCCAACCCCTGCGGGTCGTGCTTGGCCGGGCGCCCGCGGGCGCCCGGGTGCACCCGGCGCTCGAGCTGGCAGGCGAGCTCGGCGACGTGCTGACCGAGCTCGGCCGGCGCGGGGTGATCCAGCTCCTGGTCGAGGGCGGGCCCACGGTGGCCCACGATTTCCATGCCGCTGGCCTCGTCGACCGCTACGTCGTGTACCTGGCGCCGGTGTTCTTCGGGGGCGACGATGGCCGCCCGATTTTCGCCGGCCCCGGAGCTGGCACAATTGGAGACGTGTGGAGGGGCAGGCTGGTGTCGGTCGAGCAGCTCGGCGAGGACCTTCGAGTGGAGGTCGCCGCCTGATGGCGTTCTCGACGGTGCCCGAGGCCATCGACGCCATCGGCCGCCTCGGCATGGCCGTTGTCGTGGACGACGAGGACCGTGAGAACGAGGGTGACCTCGTGATGGCGGCCGAGGCCGCCACCCCGGAGAACATCGCATTCTTCCTGGCCCACACCTCTGGCGTCATCTGCGTTCCCCTGCTGCCCGAACGGGCGGACCTCCTCGACCTGCCCCTGATGGTCACGGCGAACACCGAGGCCCAGCGCACCGCGTTCACCGTGAGCGTGGACCACCGCCACGGCACCACGACCGGGATCTCGGCGGCCGACCGGGCAACGACCATTGCCGCTCTGATCGACCCGGACACACGCCCGAACGACCTCAACCGCCCGGGTCACATCTTCCCGCTGCGCTACCGGGCCGGCGGTGTCCTCAAGCGGGCCGGGCACACCGAGGCCACCGTCGACCTGAGCCGCGCCGCGGGGTTGTCACCGGCGGGCGTCCTGTGCGAGATCGTCACCGAGGACAAGTCCGAGATGGCCCGCCTGCCGGACCTGGAGCGCTTCGCCAAGAAATACGACCTGCCACTGATCTCCATCGCCGACCTGATCCGCTACCGGCGTCACAACGAGAAGCTGGTGCGCCTGGTCTCCGAAGCGCGCATCCCCGCACAAGGCCGGGAGTTCAGGGCCTTCGTCTACGAGTCTGTGCTCGACAACGAGCAGCACCTTGCCCTCGTCATGGGTGAGGTGGCCGGGACCGAGGACGTGCTGGTGCGTGTCCACTCCGAATGCCTCACCGGCGACGTGTTCGGCTCGCTGCGCTGCGACTGCGGCCCCCAACTGCAGGCCTCCCTCGACCTGATCGAGCACGAGGGGCGAGGCGTCCTGATCTACCTGCGTGGCCACGAGGGTCGCGGCATCGGCCTCGGGCACAAGATCCGGGCCTATCAGTTGCAGGAGGAGGGTCACGACACCGTCGATGCCAATCTGCAGCAGGGACTGCCGGTGGACAGCCGGGAGTACGGCATCGGCGCTCAGATGTTGGTCGACCTGGGCGTGACGACCATGCGCCTCATGACCAACAACCCGGTCAAGTACGGCGGGCTCGAGGGTTTCGGGCTCGACATCACCGAGCGGGTCCCGTTGCAGCCCTCGGCCAACCCCGAGAACATCGCCTACCTGCGCACCAAGCGCGAGCGGATGGGGCACCTCCTGCACGGACTCGACGACGTCCTGTGACACGGACTCGACGACGTCCTGTGACACGCTGAGGTCGTGACGCCCACCCCCATCGTGAAGACGGATTCCCCGGCCTGCGCCTGATGGCCGAAGCCGACCTCATCTCCCTGCCGCCGGAGGCGTTGGCCGACGTTGCGGCGCGAGTGGGCACGAGCCTGCACGGTGAGCACAACGGCACCGGGCTTCGCATCGGCGTCGCCTGCGCCCTCTTCAACGGGGGGATCACGCTGCGCTTGCTCGACGGGTCCCTCGATGCGCTGGCCGGGGCGGGCACGGACAGGCGGGACGTCACCGTGGCATGGGCACCGGGCGCCTTCGAACTGCCGTTGGTCGCCCGGGCCTTCGCGCACGCCGGCAAGGTCGACGCCGTGCTCTGCCTGGGCGCCGTCATCCGGGGCGACACGGGCCACTACGACTTCGTCGCGGGGGAGTGCGCTTCGGGGATCCAGCAGGTGCAGCTGGCCACCGGCGTGCCCGTGGTTTTCGGCGTCCTCACGACGGACACGCTCGAGCAGGCACTCGAGCGCTCGGAGCCGGACGAGTCCAACAAGGGACGCGAGGCGGCACTGACGGCCATCGCGATGGTGCGGCTGCTGCGGAGCGGACCCCTCTCGTAGCGCAGCGCGACCCCGACAAACTTCTGGCTGGTCGAGCCCCTTCGCGCATTCACCGGCAGTTCACATCGCCGACACTGCTCGGACACGTCCACTACGTAGCTTGATGTTGACCAGCCAACCACCAGCCCAGCACGGGAGGTCGGCATGGATGACATGGTGCCCCGGGCCGAGACGACGGATCCGACGGAGGGTGGTGGGATCGACCACCCGGCCATCGACGCCGTCGACCCCGCCCAGCTCCGTTACCGCCCAGGCGTCCGGCGCGAGGGTACGTTCGGCGTGCAGTACGTCACCATTCACGGGTACCGCCGGGCCTACGTCAAGGCCGGCTCCGGGCCGGTCCTCCTCCTCATCCACGGCATCGGTGACAGCTCGGACACGTGGCGGCCCGTGGTGGAGCATCTCGCCGAGCACTACACGGTCATCGCACCCGACCTCCTCGGGCACGGGCGTTCCGAGAAGCCGAGAGCCGACTACTCGGTGGCGGGCTACGCAAACGGGATGCGCGATCTCCTGACCGTGCTCGAGGTCGATCGGGTCACCGTGGTCGGGCACTCCCTCGGGGGTGGGGTCGCCGCGCAATTCACGTACCAGTTCCCCGAACGTTGCGAACGCCTAGTGCTGGTCGGGAGCGGGGGAGTGGGCAGGACGGTCAGCCCGCTCCTCCGTGTCGCCGCCGTCCCCGGGGTGGAAGCCGTCATGCCGTGGCTTGGCCTGCCGCCGATCCGCCTTGCCGGCCGCCTCGGGGCAGGGCTGCTGCGGATGTTCGACACCGCGCTCGGGCGTGACGCCGAGGAATTGCTGGCGGTGTTCGAGGCGCTTCCGAACACCGAAGCACGTCGGGCCATCCTTCGGACCCTTCGGTCGAGCGTCGATTGGCAGGGACAGGTCATCACGATGCTGGACCGGGCATACCTCGCGGAGGAGGTCCCCACTCTGATCGTGTGGGGTCGCCGTGACGCGATCATCCCGCTTGGCCACGGCCGGCTGATCCATGCGGTAGTGCCCGGCAGCGTGCTCGAGGTCTTCGACGACGCCGGACACTTTCCGCACCACACCGATCCGGCACGGTTCGTCCGCGTCGTCCGCGAGTTCATGGAGCGCTCAATGCCGGCCCACTTCGACCAGAGCATGTGGCGGGAGCGACTCCGCCGCGGCAATCGGACCTCGACGAGCTCACTCGACCTGGAGTCCGTGGCATTCGAGTCGTCACCGCTCCAGGGTGCCCACTGATGAAACCGGCATCGACCCCGCCGGCTGTAAGGGCCCGCCTCAGTACAGGATGAGCTGGGTGCAGCGATACGAGGCCATCAGCCGCTCGGTCGTCTCGTTCGTCACAGTGGCGTCCCAGACCTGCGTGGTGCGACCGGCGTGCAGTGGTGACGCCGTGGCCATGACGAGCTCCCCCTCCCGGGCGCTGGAGATGAAGTTGGCCGAGCAGTCGACCGTGGTGAAGCTCTTGGCGCCCTCGGGCCAGTGGTGGTTCACCCCGAAGGCGCAGAGGGCGTCGGCCAGCGTGATGACGACCGGCGCCCACAGGAATCCCGTGCCCGCGATGAGGTCGTGCCGCACGGTGAGCCGGGCGACGGGGTCGTGCTCGACGCCGACGGGCGGGATCTCGATCCCGAGCAGGTTCAGGAAATTGAAGACGTCGTAGGGCGGGGGCACGGGCACAGCTTGCCGCAGACGACCGGCGCCCGGCAGGAGCCGCGGCGACCGCAGCCACGTCCACCACCGCCGGTCTGCGAAGATCTACGCCCATGCTCCGCCTCGTCCTGCCCAAAGGTTCGCTCGAACGCGCCACCATGCAGCTGTTCGAGGACGCCGACCTCGCGGTCAACCGCGCCTCGGACGTGGCCTACCGCGCCACGATCGCGGACCCCCGCATCAGCGAGGTGCGGATCCTGCGGCCACAGGAGATCCCCGTCTACGTGGCCGACGGGCTCTTCGACCTCGGCATCACCGGGCGCGACTGCATCGAGGAGCGGGGGAGCGAAGTCGTGTCCCTCGGCGAGCTGGCTTACTCGAAGGCGACCGCCAACCCGGCCCGCATCGTGCTCGCCGTCGGAGCCGACTCGCCGGCGCACACCCTGGCCGAGTTGGCCGCCGCCGTGGTCGGACGCCCCGGCCGCCTACGCGTCAGCACCGAGTACCCCGAGCTGACCCGCAGAGCGCTGGCCGCACACGGCATCGAGGCGGACATCGCGCTCTCCTACGGAGCGACCGAGGCGAAGGTGCCCGACATCGCCGACGCGGTGGTGGACATGACCGAGACCGGCAACGCCCTCCGCGCCGCCGGGCTGCGGGTGATCGAGACCCTGCTGGTCTCGCACACCGAGCTCATCGCCAACCCCGTGGCGGCCGCCGACCCCGACAAGCGCCACGCCATGGAGCAGATCCTCACCCTCCTGCTGGGCACGCTCGAGGCGCGGGCCAAGGTACTGGTGAAGCTCAACGTCGCGGCGGAGAACCTCGATGCGGTGCTCGCCGTTCTCCCCTCCATCCGCGCCCCGACCATCTCGGAGCTCTCGGGCGGCGGCGCGTTCGCGCTCGAAGCCGTGGTGGCCAAGTCCGACATCAACGTCCTCATTCCGGCGCTACGCGACCACGGCGCCAGCGACATCCTCGAGCTTCCGCTGTCCAAGATCGTGCACTGACGTGGCCGGCCCCGTCCCTGCCGCCAGACTGCACCACGGGAGTGTCGCCTCCTTCGACGCCGCCCGTGGCCTCGGCACGGTGGCCGACGACGACGGAACGAGCTACGGGTTCCACGCCACCGCGATCGCCGACGGGAGCCGGCGCCTCGAGGTGGGCAACGAGGTGATGTTCACCGTGGCGCCGGGCCACCGCGGCAGCTACGAGGCGCGGTCGCTGGTGACGGTGGCCGCAGGCTCGGCATCCCACCAGCGCCCCGCGTAGCGGCGGGCGCAGACCCGGGTGACGGCCCAAGGTACCCGGCAGCGGCTGGATCTCCCCGCGCCAGCTGGGCACGTTCATCGGCGAGACCGTGGCGGGGTTGGCCGCGGCGGCAGCCCGGATCCGCCGGCCCCGAAGTGATGATCGGCCTCTACGCCTGACCCGTGCCGGTGGCGTCCTGGTCGCCCGGTGCATCGGGAACGTCGAGGCGCACGAAGGCCAGGCGGAGCTGGGAGAGGGACTCGTGCAGGGACGGTTCGGCCTCACCGAGACGGCCGCGCAGGCCGTCGAGCAGGTAGCCCAGGCCGTCGATGGCTAGGCGGGCCTGGAACAACATGGGTGGAGTGGCGGAGAGGTAGATGGCGGCGAGCTCGAAGAGCCCGTAGCAGTGGTTGGCCACCACCACCTCGGCCGGCGTGTTGGCCAGCTGGGCCCGCATGGCGTCGACCTCCGCCTGGGCGGCCGCCTGCTCTTCGTCGCTCGTCGGTCCGGTGCCACCGGCCCCGCCGGCCGGGTCGGATGGCGGAATGGTGGCGCCGTTGTCCTCCTTCTTGGGAAAATGCTCGCCCGACGGTGTCCAGAGGCTGCTCATGCTGGTACTGTATGCATCTTGACTACTTGGAAGCGGGGCCCCCACTGAGGGGCCTCCACCTGGCCACCACCCTGCACCGCGGGGAGCACCGTGCGCCAGGTCGATCGCCCTCCGGGCGCGGGCTCGGCCCGCTGGTCGGCCTCGCCTCCTCGGATTGGCTTGCGGAAGGACCGCTGGCCCGAGTGAGAGGTGTGATGACGCATCGTCGCTGAAACCACAACTGAGCACCGGATCAATGACCGAATCCGTGCCCGTGAAGTCCGGCTCGTGGACCCCGACGGTGTGCAACTAGGCATCAAGCCGCTCCCCGAGGCCCTGGCGATCGCCAAGGAGCTCGACCTCGATCTCGTCGAGGTGGCCCCCATGGCCAATCCGCCCGTCTGCCGCATCATGGACTTCGGCAAGTTCAAGTTCGACGAGGCCCAGCGGGCCAAGGAGAGCCGGCGCAAGACGGTCCACGTCGGGATCAAGGAGATGAAGTACCGGCCCAAGATCGGCCCGGGGGACTTCGACACCAAGACCCGGCAGGTGGCCAAGTTCTTGAACGAGGGTCACAAGGTCAAGATCACGATCATGTTCCGAGGCCGCGAGGTGTACCACCCCGAGCACGGGAAGCGGATCCTGGACCGTATCGCCGAGCAGATGGAGGGCGTGGCCAAGGTGGAGGCCGAGCCCAAGCTCGACAATCGCAACATGATCATGGTGCTCGCTCCCGACAAGCGGGCCCGCCAGGCGGCGCAGTCGAGGGCCTCGAACCAGCAGCGCTCCGACAAGGGCGGTGCCAACCCCAGCGCTCCGGTCGAGAGCGGAACGGCGGGTCCGGCGGCCGCCTCCCCGGTGGAGGGGAACGGAGCGGCGCTGGCGGTCGGGGACGGCGGGGTCAGCGAAGTCGCAGCATCAGCCGAAGAGGGATGACGCAATGCCGAAGATGAAGACAGACCGGGGGGCCGCCAAGCGGATCAAGGTGACCGGCACCGGCCGGTTGCGCCGGCGCAAGGCTTTCCGGTCGCACCTGCTCGAGAAGAAGACGAGCGTGCGGACCCGTCGTCTCGGGCGCGAGACCGACATCGCCAAGGCGGACGAGCGGACGACGCGCCGGATGCTCGGCCTCTGAGCCCAGCCCACCGCAGCAGCACCCGGCCCCACCCACCGAGAGATCTGAAGAGAGGAGCACCCCCATGGCCAGAGTGAAGCGTGCCGTCCACGGCCGCAAGCACCACCGCGCTGTCCTGGAGCAGGCGAAGGGGTACTACGGCAACAAGAGCCGTTCCTACCGGGCGGCCAACGAGCAGCTCATGCACTCGATGCAGTACGCCTTTCGTGACCGCCGGGCCCGCAAGGGCGACTTTCGCAAGCTGTGGATCCAGCGCATCAACGCGGGAGCCCGTCAGCACGGCATGAGCTACAGCAGGCTCATCAACGGGCTGCACCTGGCCGGCGTCGAGGTCGACCGCAAGGTGTTGGCCGATCTCGCCGTCAGCGATCCTGCGGCGTTCGCGGCGATCGTGGCGACGGCGCAGGGCGCCCTGGCGGACGCGCCTGTCGCGGAGGTCGCTTCCTGACCCAGCGGCTGGCCTTCACGCACCGGCGGGTCCGCCGGCTACGCGGGCTGCTGCAGAAGCGTTCGGTGCGTTGGAGCGAGCGCGCCTTCGTCGCGGAGGGCGCCGAGCTGATCCGCTGCGCGCTCGAGGCCGGCGCGCCAGTGGAGTCCCTCTACCTGTCGCCCGCCGGCGAGGACGACCGCGCCATTCAGGACATCTCTCGTCGGGCGGCGGCCGCGGGCGCTCGCGTCTTCTCGCTCGGCCCCGGGGTCTTGGAGCGGGTGGCCGACACGGTCACGCCCCAGCCCGTGCTGGCGGTGCTCCCCATGCTCGAAGAACCGCCGGCGGGAGCCGACGTCTGGTCGGCCCGCACGGGCTCGTTGATCGTGGTCCTGGTCGACGTGCGGGATCCGGGCAACGCCGGCACCGTGCTTCGGGCGGCCGACGCCTCGGGCTCTGCCGCGGTGGTCTACGCAGGCGACTCCGTCGATCCCTACAACCCCAAGACGGTGCGGGCCTCCGCCGGGTCGGTCTTCCACGTCCCCCTGGCCACCCGATCCGACCCGCTGGCGCTGGCCTCCGAACTCTCGGCCGGCGGCTTCCGCACGTTGGCCACCGTCGTCCGGGACGGCCAGGACTACGCCGGGCTCGATTGGTCGGTGCCCACGGCGCTGTTCTTGGGCAACGAGTCCTCGGGACTCGACCCCACCCTGTGCGGCGCGCTCTCCGGGTCGCTCGCCATCCCCATGGCCGGGCGGGCCGAGTCGCTGAACGTGGGCGTGGCCTGCGCGGTCGTCTGCTTCGAGGCCTACCGCCAGCGCCGGGGCGGCGGCCCCGCGGCACGTAGCATCTCGGGCGGCGGCACGGCGGGACATGGGTGACTGACAACAAGGATCTCGACAACAAGGATCTCGGCAACATGGATCTCGGCAGCGTGGATCTCGACATCGAGGCAATCGCCGGCGACGGCGAGCGGGCCATCGCGGGCGCAGCGTCGACCGTGGCGCTGTCCGGGGTCGAGATCGAGTTCCTCGGGAAGCGATCGGCGCTCAGCCGGGCGCACCGCACCTTGGGGGGACTCGATCCCGAGGCGCGCAAGGAGGCCGGGGGCCGGCTGAACGAGGTGCGCACCCGGCTCGAGTCCCGGCTGGCGGCGCGCCGGAACGAGCTGGCCGAGCTCGAGCGCGCCGAGGCGCTGCGGGCGGACCGCCTCGACCTCACCGAGGTCATCCCGGCCCAGGTGCTCTCGCCCCAGGGCGCGGCCACCTGCATCTCGTGACGCAGGCTCGTGCCGAGCTGGAGGACGTCTTCGTGGGCATGGGGTTCACCGTCGCCGAGGGTCCCGAGGCCGAGTCGGACTGGTACAACTTCGAGGCGCTGAACATGCCGCCGGCCCACCCGGCGCGCGGGATGTACGACACCATCTACCTCGATCTCGGCGAGCCCGAGACGGTGCTGCTGCGCACGCACACGTCCCCGGTGCAGATCCACCTGATGGAGGAGGCGGTCCGCGAGGATTCCTTCCCCATTCATGCCGTCATGCCCGGGAAGTGCTATCGCCTCGACACACCCGACGCCCGGCATCTTCCGGTGTTCAACCAGATCGAGGGGTTGGCGGTGGATCGCGACGTCACCTTCGGCGACCTCGCCGGGACGATCCAGGTCTTCACCGAGGCCTACTTCGGTGCGGGCATGCAATCGCGCCTGCGGCCGGCGTACTTCCCGTTCACGGAGCCGTCAGCCGAGTTCGAGATCACCTGCACGCTCTGTCTGGGCGAGGGCTGCCGGACCTGCTCGCACACGGGGTGGATCGAGCTGGGCGGGTGCGGCATGGTCGACCCCGCCGTCTTTGCCGCGGTCGGTATCGACGCGGACGTGTGGTCCGGCTTCGCCTTCGGCTTCGGCATCGACCGCCTGGCGCAGATGCGTCACGCGATCCCCGACATGCGCTCCTTCATGGAGAACGACATCCGCTTCCTCTCGCAATTCTGACCCTCTCACTGCAAACCAAGCCCACCAACGAGAAAGACCCCCGTGCGCGCTCCGCTCAGCTGGCTCCGTGACTTCGCCGCCTTCCCCGACGACATCGGGATGCTGCGGGCCGCGCTCGACGACCTGGGGCTCGTCGTCGAGGCGGTCGAGCACGTCGGGGAGGGCCTCGGCGACGTGGTGGTGAGCCGGGTCCTCGAGATCCGCGCCATCGAGGGTGCCGACAAGATCCGTCTCGTCGTGGTGGATGCCGGGGGCGACCCGCTCGACATCGTCTGCGGGGCGCACAACTTCGCGGTGGGGGACCGTGTTCCGCTGGCCCCGGTCGGCACCATCCTGCCCACTGGCGACGAGATCGGTCGGCAGAAACTGCGCGGGGTCTGGTCCAACGGGATGCTGTGCTCGGGTGAGGAGCTCGGGCTCTCCGACGACGGCGCCGGCCTGCTCGTCTTGGGCGACGAGTCGCCGGGCGACCCGGGCACGCCGCTCATGGAGGCGCTGGGCCTCGTCCCCGACATCGTCTTCGACATCACGGTCGAAGGCAATCGACCCGACGCGTGGTGCATCACCGGCATCGCCCGCGACCTGGCGGGCCGCCTCGGCCTCCCGTTCTTCGTGCCGGAGCCACCCGACCCGGCGCCCAGCGGGTGGCCGGTCGAGGCGGCGGCCAGCGCGTCGGTGGACGCGGCCGACCTCTGCCCCCGGCTCACCGTGTCGGTGCTCGACAACGTCGTCGTCGGACCTTCGCCGGGCTGGATAGCCCAGCGGCTCCTGCTGGCCGGGATGCGTCCGATCAACAACGTGGTGGACGCCTCGAACTACGTGATGCTCGAGCTGGGCCAGCCCACCCACCCCTACGACCTCTCCCTGTTGCCCGGCCGCGGGTTGAGCGTCCGGCGGGCCCGGCCCGGAGAGACGGTCGAGACGCTCGACGGTGTGCAACGGACCGTGGGGGTCCGGGGGCGGAGCCTCGGTGACACCGGTGACGACTGCCTCATCTGCGACGCGGAGGGGACGCCGGTGGGCATCGGTGGCGTCATGGGCGGCGTGTCCTCGGAGATAGCGGACGCCACGACCGAGGTCCTGCTCGAGGCGGCCTACTTCGCGCCCATGGCGATCGCCCGCACCTCCAAGCGCCTCGGCCTGCGCACGGAAGCCTCGGCGCGTTTCGAACGTGGCTGCGACCCCTGGGGGATCGAGCCGTCGGTGCGGCGCTTCTGCCAGCTCGTGGCCGAGAGCGTCCCCGGGCTCCGCGTGGCCGACGGCATGCTCGATATCCGCGGCGAGGTACCCGAGCCCTTCGTGGTCTCGGTGCCGATCGCCCGCGTCGACAGTCAGATCGGGGTCGCGCTCGGGCCCGCTGAGATCGCTCGGCTCATTGAGCCGATCGGCTTCACCGTGATGGAGCGCGAGGGCCTCGGCGGGAGCGACGGCGCTGGTGGCCTGGTGACGGTCGTCGTGCCGACGAACCGGCCCGACGTGCGCCCGGAACCCCACGGAGTCGACGACGTCATAGAGGAGATCGCCCGCACCTTCGGCTACTCCAACGTGCCGCGCCACGTCCCGACGTGGCCCCAGCCGGGAAAGCTGACGCCGCTGCAGCTCTCGAGACGTTCCGTCAAGGACATCCTGGTGGGTCTGGGCGCCTCGGAGGGGTGGACGGACTCCTTCGTCTCCGCCACGGCGCATGCCGATGTCGGCCTCTCGGGGACGGCGGTGAGGGTGGCCAACCCCCTCGACGCGGAGAAGCCGTTCCTCCGCCGCACCCTGATGCCGGGGCTGCTCGGTGCACTGGCCTACAACGCCAGCCGCCGCCAGCCCGCGGTCCGCCTCTTCGAGGTGGGCGTGGTCTTCTCCCACCCCGACGACGGCGTGGCGCGGGTCGTCGAGCGCAGCGGGGCGGGAGGCACCGAGCGGGCCGCGCTGCCGGGCGAGCGCGAAATGCTGGCGGCCGTCTTCGCCCGCGACGACGACGACGCCGCGCGACGCGGTGGCGTCGTGGCACGTGCTGGTCGACGCGCTGCATCTTGGTGTCGTGCGGTTGGAGCCGCCCGGGGAAGCACTGCCGCGGCTCCCGGGCCTGCACCCGACCCGTTCGGCCCATCTGGTTGCGCACGGCGGCAGCGAGGGGCTGCTCACGATCGGCTCCGTCGGCGAGATCGACCCCGAGGTGGCCGCAACGTTCGGGCTCACCCTCGTCTCCGGCGGCGGGACGTCGGCCGCGTCGCGTCGGCTGGCTCGAAATTGACCTCGGCCTGCTCTTCGACGAGGCGCGGGTGCCTCGGCGTGTCACGGCGGGTGGTGCGGTGAGCCGGTTCCCCTCTTCGGACATCGACCTTGCCTTCGTGGTCGAGGACCGGCATCCGGCGGACGCGGTGGCCGACGCACTACGTGGAGCCGCAGGCGAACTGCTGGAATCCGTGAGCCTGTTCGACGTGTACCGGGGAGCCGGGATCGGCGAGGGCGCCCGCAGCCTGGCCTTCCGCCTGCGCTTCTGCTCACCGGAGCGCACGCTCACCGACGAGGAGGTGGGCAGACTGCGCACCGCCTGCATCGAGACGGTCGGGGAGCAATTCGGGGCCGTCCTGCGCTGACGGCTGCGCCCGGCGCGCGCTCGTCGTGAAGACACGCGTCAGCCCGTGGCATGGTGGACCATGGAGGTACGACGGGTCTATCCCGATGACGACGAGGCGCTGGCCGAGTGGTGCGCCGTCCTGCGGGCCAGCGACGCGGACTTGTGGCCCGACCTGACCGGTTTCACCCTGCCGGACATCCGCGCCTTCGCCCGGCTGCGCGGGGTCTACCGCCGGTACGACCTCTTGGCTGCGGGTGACACGGGCGGGCCGATCCTCGGCGTCGGGATGATGGAGTGCGCGCTGCGAGACAACCGGCACTGCGCGGAGGTGACCGTTGCCGTCCATCCCGACCACCGGCGCCGAGGGGTCGGGACGGCCATCGTCGAGCGGCTGGGTCAGCTGGCGGTCGCCGACGGGCGACAGCGCGCTGAACACCATTGTCGACGTGCCCGTGGCGCTGGCCGCCGACCATGCCTCGGTGCACTTCGCGCCCCGGGTCGGCTTTCGAGTCGACGTTGCCGGGGAACACGCGCCACCTCGTCCCTCCCTGTCGACGATGCTCGGCTCGACGACGTGCGCGAGGTCGTTGCCGGCGCCCGGGATGCCGCGGCATACCGGACCTTCACCTTCGTGTCCCCCTGGCCCGACGAGGTCCTCGAGGATCAGTGCGAACTGCTGCGCCGCATGTCGACCGACGAACCGGCGGGTGACGGCGGACAAGGAGGAGGAGGTGTGGGACGCGGCACCGCATCCGCGAGTCCGACGAGCTCCTCGCGGCCAGAGGAGCCTGGAAGCTGGCCGCGGTCGCGCAGCACGTCGGCGTCGGGCCGGCTGGTCGCGTTCACCGAGCTCCTCTTGGCGCGCGACACGCCGGGCCAGGCCTGGCAGCTGGCGACACTGGTGCACCCGGACCACCGCGGCCACCGTCTGGGGCTGGCCGTCAAGGTCGCCAACCTCGACTTCCTGGCCGCACGGGCGCCCGCCGTGCAGGCTCGTCGTCACGGGCAACGCGGCAGGAGAACGCCCCGATGATCGCGGTCAACGACATGCTGGGGTTCGAGGTGGCCGGGGTGGGCATGTTCTGGCAGAAGAAGCTGGGTTCGGCGTGACCGGCGTCACCGCGATCGATCCCTCCGACGGCCGCTCCTTCGACGAGTGGTTCGCCGTCCTGCACGTCACCGACCTCGAGCGCCGGCCCGAGGGTCCGGGATGGCAGCGCGCCGAGCGCCTGGCCAAGGCGCTCGACCAGCACGGACCCGAGGAGCATCGCTGCCTCGTTGCCCGGCGCGATGGTCGGGTCGTCGGCATCGCCGACCTCGAGATGTTCCGCCGGGAGAACCGGCACGTGGCCCGGGCCGACGTGCGCGTCCTGCCCGAGCAGCGCCGGCGCGGCGTGGGGAGCGCCCTGGTCGAGGCGGCCGAGCGGATGGCCCGGGAGGCGGGCCGCCGCGAGCTGGGCGGCATGGACGAGACGCCGAACCGGGCGGGCTACGTCGACACGGCCGGTCCGTTCGCGCGCCATCTCGGGTTCTCCGTCGCACTGCGCATGGTGCGGCGGGAGCTGGTCGTGCCGCTCGAGCCGGCGCACGGCCGATGGCCTGCCACCGCCGACTACGCCCGCCGGCTACTCGCTGCTCACGTTCGGCGACCGGTGGCCCGACGAGTTCGTGGGCGATCGGTGCGAGCTCGGGCGCCGATGTCCACCGACGTGCCCGTGGGGGAGCAGGAGCTCGACGAGGAGGTATGGGACGAGAGCGGGTGCGTGCCATCGAGGCCGGATTGGCCGCACAGGACCGGGCCAAGGTGACGACGGCGGCGTGCCACGACGCGACCGGCCACCTCGTCGGATACACGGAGGTGGTCATACCCCTCGGGGCACCGGAATCGTCCTGGCAGCACGACACCTTGGTCATGAGCGAGCACCGGGGCCACGGGCTCGGGCTGGCGATGAAGGTGGCCAACCTGTGGGCCGTGACGGAGCGGCACCCCGACGTGCGCTCCATCAGCACGTGGAACGCGGACGAGAATGCCCCGATGATCGCCGTCAACGAGGAGATGGGTTGTGCGGTCACGGCGCACGCCGCCTACTGGCGCGGGAGATCACCGTCTGAGCCGTCGTACGGGCCGGACTCCCGTTGACCGTCCGTACCCCGAGCCCCGTCCCCCGTGCCCCCGTGCCTGGTCCGAGCCCTGTCGTCGAGCCCGCCTTGCATGAATATGCAGGTATGTGTATACTAATGCGATGAAGGCCGGGATCGTCGGGGCGTCGGGCTACACCGGCGCCGAGCTGTTGCGGCTGCTGGCGGGGCATCCCGTCTTCGAGGTGGCGGTGGCGACCGCCCATTCCCACGCCGGCGAGCCGGTGGGGGCGCACACGCCGTCCCTGGCGGCCGCCTACCCGAGGCTGGTGTACGAGGACGAACGACCCCGGCCACTTCGACGGCCTCGACCTGGTCTTCTGCGCCCTGCCGCACGGCGAGTCGCAGCGTATCGTCCCCGAGCTCGCGGGGCGGGTGGGCATGGTGGTGGACCTGGCCGCCGACTTCCGTCTGAAGGACGCCGCGCTCTACCCGCGCTGGTACGGCGAGGAGCACGGCGCGCCCGCACTGCTGGACGAGGCGGTCTACGGCCTCCCCGAGCTCTTCCGCGACGGCCTGGCCGGGGCCACCCTCGTGGCTGCCGCGGGTTGCTACCCGACGGCGGCCGGGTTGGCGCTGGCCCCCCTGGTGCGGCGCGGCCTGGTGGAGCCGACCGGGATCGTCGTCGACGCGGCGTCGGGCGTCTCGGGCGCGGGTCGCGGCCTCAAGGAGTCGCTTCACTTCGGGACGGTCGACGAGGACTTCACGGCGTACGGGCTGCTGACCCACCGCCACACGCCCGAGATGGAGCAGATCCTCGGGTCCGAGGTGCTCTTCACCCCGCATCTGGCTCCCATGGTGCGCGGCATCCTGGCCACGTGTTACGCCCGGCCCGACCGCGGGGACCGGCGCCGTCGACGGCCACGGTCATGGCCGCCCTCCACGAGGCCTACGACGCCGAGCCGTTCGTCGTCGTCACCGACGACCCGCCCTCCACCAAGGCCACCGCGGGCTCCAACGTCGCCCACGTCACGGCGCGGGTCGACCCGCGCACCGGATGGGTCATCACCCTGTGCGCTCTCGACAATCTGGTGAAGGGCGCGTCCGGCCAGGCCATCCAGTGCGCCAACGCCGCACTGGGGCTGCCGGAGACCACCGGCTTGCCCGATCGCCGGGGTGTACCCGTGAGCGTCAACGCGCCGAAGGGCTTCGTGGCCGTCGGGGGCTCGGCGGGCATCAAGGCCGGCAACGTGCCACGACGTCGCCGTCGTGGCGACCGCCGATGGCCGCGCCGTTCCCGCCGCCGGTGTCTTCACCACCAATCTGGCCGCGGCGGCGCCGGTCCAGGTGAGTCGGGCCCACCTCGCCGCCACCGGGGGCAGGGCGGCCGGGGTGATCCTGACCTCGGGCAACGCGAACGCCGCCACCGGTGCCGCGGGCCGAGCCGCCGCCGAACGACTGTGTCACGGCGGTGGCGGGCGACATCGGCGCGACGGCCGAGGAGATCCTGGTGTGCCAGACGGGCCTCATCGGTATCCCGTTCCCCATTGAGGCGGTCATTCCGGAGATCGGCGCCGATCGTCATGGCGCGCACCGAACAGTGCGGAGGCGGCGACCCAGGCGGCCCGGGCCATCATGACGACTGACACCGTGCCCAAAGAGGTCGTCGTGGCCGGCGACGGCTTCACGTTGGCGGCATGGCAAAGGGTGCCGCCATGCTGGCCCCCAACATGGCCACCATGCTCGCCGTGTGCACGACCGACGCCAGCGGTCGACGCGGCCGACCCTGCACAAGGCGCTCCAGGAGGCGGTGGCGGCATCGTTCAACACCATCACGATCGACGGCTGCCACGTCGACCAACGACACCGTGCTCGTCCTGGCGAGCGGGCTCGGCGACGAGCCCCTCACCGGCCTCCCTCACGGCGGCGCTCACCGAGGCGTGCCGCTCGCTCGCCGAGCAGATGGTGGACGATGCCGAGGGCGCGACCAAGGTGGCCCACGTGCACGTGCGCGGAGCGGGCAGCGACGAGGCCGCGCACATCGCGGCCCGCAAGGTGGCCGACTCCATGCTCGTCCAGTGCTCCCTCTTCGGCGAGGACCCCTACTGGGGCCGCATCGTCTCGGAGCTCGGTTCGGCCGGCGGGCCCTTCGACATTGACCGCGTGTCGGTGGCCTACGGCGGCGCCGTGGTGTGCGCCGACGGGGTCGCCGCCCCGCACGACGGTGCGGCCGTGGCGGCCCACATGGCGGGACGTCACATCGAGATCGACTGCGACCTGGGACTCGGCCCCGGGCGAGGCGGTGGTCCTGGGGACGGACCTCGGCTACGGCTACATCGACGAGAACAGGACGACGTCGTGACGGCGCACGACGCACCTCCCGTGCCGCCCAAGGTCACCCGGGCCCAGAAGGCGGCTGCGGCGAAGACGGCCTCGGTGCTGGTGGAGGCGCTGCCCTACATCCGCCGCTTCTGGGGCAAGATCGTCGTCGTCAAGTACGGCGGCAACGCGCTGCACGCGAGCAGTGACGGCAACGGTGACGCCGACTCCGGTGCCGCGGGCGCCGACGCGCTCTGGCCTCCTTCGCCCAGGACGTCGTCCTCATGCGGGCGGTGGGCATGCTGCCCGTCGTCGTGCACGGCGGCGGCCCGCAGATCGGCGAGCTGATGGCGCGGCTCGGCAAGGAGACCGAGTTCCGCAACGGGCTGCGAGTCACGGACGCGGACACGCTTGACATCGCCCGCATGGTGCTCGTCGGCAAGGTGAACCGCGACATCGTCTCGGCCATCAACGTGCACGGGCCACTGGCCGTCGGCATGTCGGGCGAGGACGCCAACCTCATCACGGCCGCCCCGAGCCACGCCGACCTCGGCTTCGTCGGCAGCGTGTCGGTGGTCGACCCCACCATGCTCCAGCGCCTGGTCGCTGAGGGGCTGATTCCCGTGGTGGCCACGATCGGGGCCGACGAGTCCGGCCAGGCGTACAACATCAACGCCGACACCGTGGCCGGCGCGCTGGCCGAGGCGTTGCAGGCCGAGAAGCTGATCTTCTTGACCGACATCGAGGGGCTACGCGTGGTGGCCGACGACCCCACCACGGTGATCCACCAGGCCTCCCTGCGAGGTGATCGACGAGATCGTTCGGAGCGGGGGAGCGCAGGGAGGCATGATGCCCAAGGTCGAGGCGTGCGCCCGCGCCGTGCGCGGCGGGGTGAGTCGGGCACACATCCTCGACGGGCGGGTGCCTCACGCGCTCCTCCTCGAGCTCTTCACCGACTCGGGCGTGGGGACGATGGTGCTGCCGTGAGCCCGGACCCGATGCCCACAGCCCTTCGCCGAGCGCGACGCTCTCATGCGTACCTACGCTCGACCCGCCGGCCACCTTCGTGCGGGGGCAGGGCACCGTCCTCTTCGACGCCGACGGAAAGCAGTACCTCGACTTCATCACCGGCCTGGCCGTCGTGTCGCTCGGCCACGCCCACCCGGCCGTGGCCGACGCGGTGGCCGAGCAGGCGCGGACGCTCGGCCACGTCTCGAACCTCTACGGGAACACGCTGGCCCCCGAGGTGGCCCGCACCATCGACCGGCTGATCAACGGCGGTACCGGGCAGGCGGGCGGGCAGGTCTTCTTCGCCAACTCGGGAGCGGAGGCAAACGAGTGCGCCCTGAAGCTGGCCCGCCGCTGGGCCGGTGGTGGCCGTCACGTCGTGATCAGCGCCGACAACTCGTTCCACGGCCGCACGCTGGCCACGTTGACGGCCACCGGCCAGCCGCGAGAAGCAGGCGCCATTCCTCCCGCTGCCCGAGGGTTTCGTCCACGTGCCCTACGACGACGTCGTCGCGCTCGACAAGGCACTCGACCCCGACACCGTGGCGGCCGTGCTCCTGGAGCCGCTCCAGGGCGAGGGCGGGGTCGTGGTGCCCAGCTCGGACTACCTGGGCGCGGTGCGGTCGCTGTGCACCGAACGCAACGCGCTGCTCATGCTCGACGAGGTGCAGACCGGACTCGGCCGGACCGGCTCCTGGTTCGCCTTCCAGCGCCAGGGTCTGGAGCCCGATGTCGTGACGATGGCCAAGGCGCTCGGCAACGGCATGCCGGTCGGTGCCTGCTGGGCCCGGGCTGAGGTGGCGGCGGCGTTCGGGCCGGGCGACCACGGCTCGACCTTCGGTGGGCAACCCCTCGCACTGTCCGCGGTCAAGGCAACGCTCGCCGTCATGGAGTCCGAGGACGTCTGCCGCCGCGCCCGAGAGGTCGGTGCGCGGCTGGGTGACGGGTTGGAGGAGTTGCCGGGCGTGGTCTCGGTGCGCGGTGCCGGCCTGCTCTTGGCCGCGCAACTCGGGGCACCGGTCGCCAAGGAGGCCACCGCGCTGGGCGCTCGAACACGGCCTCCTGGTCAACGCGGTGCGCCCTGATGCCATCCGAGTCGCTCCGCCACTGCTCGTGCGCGACGACGAGGTCGATACCGCGCTGCACATCCTCGGCGACGCCCTGGGCGATGTGCTCGCCGAGACGGCGGGTCAGCGACCCGGCCGGCCCGAATAGGAACGAGGACCAGATCCATGCCCAACTTCTTCGACATCGACGATCTCGATCCGGACGCCTGGGACCGGGTGCTGGCGTTGGCGCTCCACACGCCGCCGCCCCGGCCGCTGGTGGGCCAGGGCGTGGCGCTCCTCTTCCAGAAGCCCTCGGCACGGACCCGCAACTCCACCGAGATGGCAGTGGTCGATCTGGGTGGCCACCCCGTCTACATCCAGGGCACCGAGGTCGGTCTCGACGAGCGCGAGACCGCGGAGGACGTGGCCCGGACCTTGGCGTGCTACCACCGTGTGCTGTGCGCGCGGGTGTTCGACCATGCCGTGCTGGTTCGCATGGCCGCGGCCTTGGAGCGAAGTGGTTTTGACGTCCCCGTGGTGAATCTCTTGTGCGACAGCGCGCATCCCTGCCAGGCGGTGGCGGACGCGCTCACGATGCGCGAGGCGCTGGGCCCCCTCGGTTCTCGCACTCTGGCTTACATCGGTGACGCCAACAACATGTCGCGCTCGCTGGCCAAGGCGGGGCTGCTCGAGGGCATGGAGGTCCGCCTGGCCACCCCTGCCGGATACACCTTCTCCGGCGAGGAGCTGGCCTCCCTGCAGGCCTTCGGCGACGGCGCGGCGCGCGGCGGGACCGTGCAGACGACCGACGATCCCCGCCAGGCGGCCAAGGGCGCCGACGTCCTCTACACCGACGTGTGGACGAGCATGGGGCAGGAAGAGGAGCGGGCGGCGCGCCTCGCCGCATTCGAGGGCTTCACCGTCGACGAGGACCTGGTCGACCTGGCCGCCTCCGATGCGGTCGTGCTGCACTGCCTGCCCGCGCACCGGGGTGAGGAGATCACCGACGACGTGCTCGAGGGGCCGCGCTCATGGGTCTGGCGCCAGGCTTCTCATCGCCGGACGGCCATGCGGGGAATCCTGGCCTGGGCCCTGGAGGGATCGGGATGAGCGGGCAGACCCAGAACAGGCTGACCAAGAACCAACGCCAGCACCGCATCACCAAGCTCTTGGAGTCCCAGCCCGTGACCAGCCAGGCGCAGCTGGTCTCGTTGCTCAGCGACCAGGGGATCGAGGCGACCCAGACGACGGTGTCGCGTGATCTCGACGATCTCGGCGCGGTCAAGGTGCGCCTGCCCGGGGGGGAGACGGCGTACGCCCTCCCTGAGCTTCCGGTGCAGCAGATCGCGCCCGAGGATCACCTGCGACGCGTGCTGGGTGAGTGGGTCGTCGAGGTCGCGCACTCGGGGTCGCTCGTCGTGCTGCGCACGCCGCCGGGCTCCGCCCACGTGGTCGGCTCCGCCCTCGACCGCAGCGGGCTGGAAGGGGTCGTGGGCACCGTGGCGGGGGACGACACGGTGCTGGTCGTCGTTGACGAACGGGTCGGCGGCCTCGCCATGGCGGATCGCCTGCGGGACGTCGCGGGCATAGCTGCCGCCAGCATGATCGCGTTGAACGGGAAGGAAGAGGGCTGAAATCATGTCTGATCGGGTTGTACTGGCCTACAGCGGCGGCCTCGACACTTCGGTGGCGGTGCGCTGGCTGATCGAGCACGAGGGCGTCGAGGTCGTGGCGGTGGCGGTCGATGTCGGGCAGGCGGCCGACCGTGGCGGCGAGGACTGGGACGCCATCCGAGCCCGGGCGCTGGCCGCCGGCGCGGTCGAGGCGGTCGTCGCTGACGCCCGGCACGAGATGGCCGAGCAGTTCTGCGTGCCGGCCCTGCAGGCCAACGCCCGCTACGAGGGCAAGTACCCGCTCGTGTCCGCGCTGTCGCGGCCGGTGATCGTGCGCCACCTCGTCGCCGAGGCGCGGCGGCACGGGGCCACGGCCGTCGCGCACGGCTGCACCGGCAAGGGGAACGACCAGGTGCGCTTCGAGGTGGGAGTGCGCGCCCTGGCACCCGACCTCGGCATCTACGCGCCGGCGCGGGTCTGGGGTCTGACCCGTGAGGACTGCGTCGAGCTGGCGGCCAAGTGGGACATCCCCATCACCGTCACCAAAGAGAAGCTGTACTCCATCGACGACAACCTCTGGGGCAAGGCGATCGAGTGCGGCGCGATCGAAGACCCGTGGGCGCCGGCTCCCGACGACGTCTACACGCTGACGCGGGTCAGCGAGAGCGATCCCGTCGAGGTCATCGTGGGATTCGAATCCGGCGTCCCGGTCAGTCTCGACGGCACGGCCCTCGGCCCCTTCGACCTCATCACCCGGCTCGGGGCCCTGGCGGGGAGCCGCGGCTTCGGGCGCCTCGACATGGTGGAGAACCGACGCGTCGGCATCAAGAGCCGGGAGGTGTACGAGTGCCCGGCGGCCCTGTCTCTCATCGTCGCCCATGCGGACCTCGAAGACCTCACCTTGGAGCGCGATCTCCATCACGAGAAGGCGCGCCTGGAGCCGCGCTGGTCCGAGCTGGTCTACGACGGCCTGTGGTACTCACCGCTCCGGTCCGCCCTGCAGGCCTTCATCACCGAGAGCCAGCGTCATGTGACGGGGGAGGTCCGGTTGCGCTTCGCCGCGCCGGGAACGTGCACCGTTGTGGGGCGGCGCAGCCCGGTCGCGCTCTACGACCACGACCTGGCGACCTACGATGCGTCGGACACCTTCCGGCATGCCGACGCCGAGGGGTTCGTCCGCCTGTGGGGCCTCGGGGTCGCCACGTGGTCGGCCCGCCAGGGTCCGGGCGCAGAGGCGGACGCCGCGGCGTCGGGGCGCGGGCAGGCATCGGAGACGGGGAGGGGAGAGCATTGACGCTCTGGGAAGGTCGGATCTCGACCGGGATGGCAGACGCCGTGGCGGAGTTCACCGTGAGCCTGCCCTTCGACCGAGCGCTGGCGGGCGACGACCTGGCCGGCTCGCGTGCCCACGTCAAGGGCCTCGGCAAGGCCGGGATCCTCGCCGACAGCGAGGTGTCCGCCCTCATCGACGCGCTGGACATCGTCGACGAGGAGTTCACGACCGGTGTCTTCGTGTTCGGGCCCGGGGACGAGGACATCCACACGGCGATCGAGCGTCGCGTGACCGAGCTGATCGGCGAGGTCGGCGCCAAGCTGCACACGGGACGGAGTCGCAACGACCAGGTCGCCACCGCACTGCGGCTGTGGTGCCGGCGCTCGCTCATCGGCGTGGCCGAGGAGATCATGGCCCTCCAGGACGTCTTGGCGCAGCGGGCGCGTGAAGCGGCGGACGTGTACCTCCCCGGTTACACCCATATGCAGCGGGCGCAGCCGGTGCTGCTGGCTCACCATCTGCTGGCCCACGGGTGGGCGCTCGCCCGGGACGTCGATCGGCTCCTCACCACCGTCGACCGCCTCAACATCTCGCCACTCGGCGCGGGGGCGCTCGCCGGCTCGTCGTTGCCGCTCGATCCCGACTATGTCGCCGCCGAGCTCGGGTTCCACGGCCGCTTCGAGAACTCGCTCGATGCGGTGGCCGACCGGGACTTCGTGGCGGAGTCGCTCTTCGATCTGGCCCTCCTCGGCGTGCACCTGTCGCGGATGGGCGAGGAGATCGTGCTGTGGTCCACAGAGGAATTCGGCTTCTGCACGCTCGACGACGCGTACGCCACCGGCAGCTCCATGCTGCCGCAGAAGAAGAACCCCGACGTGGCCGAGCTGGCACGGGGCAAGTCGGGCCGGCTCATCGGCCATCTCACCGCGGTGCTGGTGACGCTGAAGGGGCTCCCACTGGCCTACAACCGGGACCTGCAGGAGGACAAGGAGCCCATCTTCGATGCCGTGATACAGGTCACCCGCGCGCTGATCGCGTTGCGCGGGGTCTACGAGACCGCCTCGTGGAACGAGGAGCGCATGCAGATCGCAGCGGACGGCCCGGCGGCCTCCGCCATCGACCTGGCCGAGATGCTCGTCGAGCACGGCATGCCGTTCCGCCAGGCCCACGCCCTCATCGGCGGCCTGGTGCGCGAGTCACTCGAGCGCCATGTGCCGCTGGTCGAGTTGGTGGCAGCCCACCCCGATTTGGGTGAGGCCGCCGTGGAACTGCTCGAGCCCGGTGTGGCGGTGACACGTCGGAAGACCCCGGGAGGGGCCGGCCCCGGGCCGGTCGCCGAACAGGCGGAGCGCTTCGTCCGCCGGCGCGAGGTCGATCGCACCCGGCTGGCGCAGTGGCGGCCACACGGGACCTCGCCGTAGCGACGAGCACGGAGAGGCGCCGCGGGCAGTGGCGTCAGGGGCAGGAGGACTCAGCCGGGAGAGCGGGGCTCCCGGGGGTTGCAGGTCGCGCAGAGCCGGCGGTTCCGGGTCCAACCCCCCGTGTCGGGTAACCCCGAGGTGAACGGAGGATAAAGATTGGCTCGGAGGCCTTGTATCGCCCGCTCGGCCGCGCGCAGGCTGTAGGCGAAGCCCAACCGACGACGAGCCCCGATTCGACGACTGAGCTTGGTTCCACCTCTGAGGGAGTGAGGGGGGGTAGGACGAAGCTGCGTGTCGGAGTCTGAGTCGAGCCCACCCGAACCCTCAGCACGTGGAGGAGCGCACATGGAGCGGATGAGCGGCATTGACCCGATGTTCATCTACTCGGACACCCCGGAAACGCCGATGGAGATCGCGTACGTCTGCGTCTTCGACCCGACGACCGCCGAGGGTGGCTACACATTCGGCGCGTCACCGAACTGCTCGAGGCGAGGATTCCGTCGTTGCCTCCGTTCCGGCGCCGCCTCGTTCCGGTCCCGCTGGGCCTCGACCATCCGCGCTGGGTGGATGATCCCGAGTTCGACCTCGACAACCACCTGCACCGGGCCGCGCTCCCGGCCCCCGGGGGAGACGCCGAGTTCACCCAGATCGTCGCCCAGGTGATGGGTCGCCCGCTCACGCCCGGACAGCCGCCGTGGGAGATGCACGTCGTTGAGGGGCTGGCCGGCGGCATGATCGGGCTCATCGCCAAGGTGCACCACTCGGTGGTCGACGGCGTGGCCGGGGCCCAGATGCTGGCGCAGCTGCTGGACGTGACGCCCGAGGGCAGGACGGTGACCGAACCACGCCCGACCTGGGTCCCGACCCGCCTGCCGTCGCAGACGAGGTTGATGAGCGACGCGTTGCCCAACGTCATCAACAGCCCGATGCGCGCCCTGCGCGCCGCACGGCGAGGTCGGCCGCACCGCCGTACGCCTGGCCCGGTGCGCGGTCGACGACCGGGTGGGCCCGATGTCGATCCCGTTGGGCGCGCCCGCCACCTTCGAGTCTCCCGTCAGCGCCCAACGGACGGTGTCGTGGGCGGAGCTGGACATGGCGGACGTGCGCGCGCTGAAGGACCGCTACGGGTCGACCGTCAACGACGTGGTGCTCGCCGTGTGCTCGGGTGCGCTCCGGACGCATCTGGCGGCGCACGGACAGGATGTCGAGAGCCCCCTCGTCGCCGTCGTCCCCGTCTCGGTGCGAGGCGGTGAGGACGAAGAGGCGATGGGCAATCAGCTC
>CAWBDK010000004.1:262500-807969 GCA_963787525.1 uncultured Acidimicrobiaceae bacterium
AACTCCGAATGCCGATGCTCTAGAACCCGGCAGTGAGACCACGAGGGATGAGCTTCGTTGGTCGAAAGGGAAACAGCCCAGACCGCCGGCTAAGGCCCCTAATTCTTGACTAAGTGGAAAACGATGTGGGAACGCAAAGACAGCCAGGAGGTTGGCTCAGAAGCAGCCATCCTTAAAAGAGTGCGTAATAGCTCACTGGTCGAGTGGTCCTGCGCGGATAATGTAACGGGGCTCAAGTCAAGAGCCGAAGCCGCGGATTTCCGTCATCAGACGGGAGTGGTAGGGGAGCGTCGATCTCGCTGAGAAGCGGTGGTGTGAACCGTCGTGGAGCGTGGTCGAGTGCGAATGCTGGTATGAGTAGCGAGAGAGGAGTGAGAAACTCCTCCGCCGTAAGCCCAAGGGTTCCTGGGGAAGGCTAATCCTCCCAGGGTAAGTCGGGAGCTAAGGCGAGGCCGAGAGGCGTAGTCGATGCACAACTGGTTGATATTCCAGTACTACCGTGTCCGCGCCCATTCCAAGCCAGGGGTACTAAGGGGATGACCTTCGGGTCGAACCGACAAACCCTGGGGCGGATAGCAAAGGAGCGACACAGGAAGATAGGTGAGCCCAGGCGTTGGTTGTCCTGGGGTAAGCGTGTAGGGAGGGATCTAGGTAAATCCGGATCCTGTAAATCCTGAGACGCGATGCCGAGCCGTTCCAGGCGAAGTCACTGATTCTATGCTGTCTAGAAAAACTTCTAGCGAGCTGACACGGTACCCGTACCCCAAACCAACACAGGTGGGCGGGTAGAGAATACCAAGGCGATCGGGAGAACTGTGGTTAAGGAACTCGGCAAAATTCCTCCGTAACTTCGGGAGAAGGAGGGCCCCGATAGGGTGATGGACTTCGCGTCCTGATGCCTGAGGGGGCCGCAGAGAATTGGGGAAAGCGACTGTTTACTAAAAACACAGGAGCGTGCGAAGTCGTAAGACGATGTATACGCTCTGACGCCTGCCCGGTGCCGGAAGGTTACGGGGAAGGGTTAGTCTTCGGACGAAGCTCTGAACCTAAGCCCCGGTAAACGGCGGCCGTAACTATAACGGTTAGTTAATACCTGGCTGTTACAAAACCCTGCTATATGCTGGAACATCCGAGTATCCGGCGGTACTCATCCATGTCACACCCATTTGGTTGGGTCGTGGCGTGGAGAGTAAAAATCCGTCCGGTGCGGACAATCAGCAGGAAACTGCCAGTCCTTGCTTCGTGCTCGATCCCAACTGGATCGTTGGGTTTGTGGATGGCGAGGGCTGCTTCTCCGTATCACTGCATCGATCTTCGATGATGCATCGGCACGGAGGGTGGCAGCTCCAGCCGGTCTTCCACATCTACCAACACCACGACCATCGAGATGTTCTCGAGGCCATGATTCCCGTTTTCGGCTGCGGGCGAGTTCGCCCGAAGGGTCCGAACAGCAGCGTGTGGACGTTTGCTGTCGACGGACTGAGTCACCTGGAAGGAGCGGTGCTGCCGTTCTTCGAGCGACATCCACCGGTGGTCAAGCGCCAGGATTTTGTAGCTTTCTCCGACATCGTTCGCTCGATGCGGCGAAAGGAGCATTTGACGGCGGTTGGGCTCGAGCGTCTGGTTCGCATTGCGTATGGCATGAATGCCAATGGCAAGCAGCGAGCCCGGACATTGGAGCAGGTTCTTGCAGGATCCTCAGAGACTGCACGCGGGGCTCTCTGACCGGCGTCTACCGGCCAGAGACGAAGATACAGTCCGACCCTCATGGCGACATGAGGAGCCAGGCAGAAATGACCTGGCCGCTCAAGCAGAATCGATGTGCATTTCAGCATCGGCTTCTTTTGAGTAGTAACAAAAGTGCCTAAGGTAGCGAAATTCCTTGTCGGGTAAGTTCCGACCTGCACGAATGGCGTAACGACTTTCCTACTGTCTCAACCACAGACCCGGCGAAATTGAAGTACGAGTAAAGATGCTCGTTAGCTGCATCAGGACGGAAAGACCCCGTGGACCTTTACTACAGCTTGATGTTGAGTTTTGGTACTATTTGTGTAGGATAGGTGGGAGACTTTGAAGCATTGGCGCCAGCCAGTGTGGAGTCAACCTTGAAATACCACCCTTTTAGTGCCGGGACTCTAACCTCGGTCCGTGATCCGGATCAGGAACAGCGTCAGGTGGGTAGTTTGACTGGGGCGGTCGCCTCCTAAAATGTAACGGAGGCGCCCAAAGGTTCCCTCAGGCTGGTTGGCAATCAGCTGTCGAGTGCAATGGCAAAAGGGAGCTTGACTGCGAGACCTACAAGTCGAGCAGGTGCGAAAGCAGGGCATAGTGATCCAGCGGTTGCTTATGGAAGCGCCGTTGCTCAACGGATAAAAGGTACCCCGGGGATAACAGGCTCATCTTCCCCAAGAGTCCATATCGACGGGAAGGTTTGGCACCTCGATGTCGGCTCGTCGCATCCTGGGGCTGAAGCCGGTCCCAAGGGTTGGGCTGTTCGCCCATTAAAGCGGTACGCGAGCTGGGTTTAGAACGTAGATCACACTGCGTCCCCAGGAAGTAATTCCTGGGTGCTTACTGGCTCATATCGGTGAAACCCTGAATGAAACAACCGAACGTTATGTTCAGGGCAATACCGAGGGAAGGCCAACACAATGGATGTGTCTACAGCGTCCTATATTGCAGGATTCCTGGACGGGGACGGGAGCATTCACTTCCAACTCGTCAAGCAGAAGGAGTACCGGTTCGGGTTCTACATCCGGGCCAGCGTCTCGTTCTCTCAGTCGACCTCAGCCCGGCATGGTCTGGACACGATCCAGACGTTGCTCGGAGGTGGCGGCTACATCAGAGATCGAGGCACCGGCATGAGTGATCTCGTGATCACCAGCCGGCCGCTCCTCCTTCGCATCCTTCAGGAAGTCGAGCCTTACGTGATCTTCAAGCGAGTTCACGTTCGGCGAGCGCTTGCGATCATTCCTCGGCTGGATCGAGTGAAGGATCCGGAAGTGTTCCTGCATCTGGCACGCGAAGTAGATGCATTTGCAACCCTAAACTATTCCAAAACGAAGCGGATTTCCGCCGTAGATGTCGAGCAACATCTGCGTAGCATGGGCGTGTTGTGCCCCTGTAACGACTTCTTCGCCAGCAACAGCGAAGAGATGGCTTCTTTAGATCGAAACCTCGGTCCGCAGACCCCTGTGGAAGCCATAACACGCCAGCCCCTAGAAATAGGGTGAAGGTATAGTCTGTGCCCGTAGTAATACGGGATCAACATGCGTGAGACAGTTCGGTCCCTATCCGATGCAGCCGTAGGAGATTTGAGAAAGGCTGTCCCTAGTACGAGAGGACCGGGACGGACGTAGCTCTCGTGTGCCAGTTGTCCTGCCAAGGGCACGGCTGGTTTGCGACCTACGGGTGGGATAAGCGCTGAAAGCATCTAAGTGCGAAGCCCGTTTCGAGATGAAATCTCCCACAGGGTTAACCTGGTAAGGCCCGTGGCTAGACGACCACGTTGATAGGCCGGAGGTGTAAGTGCAGTAATGCATTCAGCCGACCGGTACTAATCGGCCGAGGGCTTGGAGACCTACCTCGTGCTCGTGCTCGCTTTGGAACGCTCAGGGGCTGCGGTGACGCGGCCTCAGGCGTGGCCCCGTCCGTCCAAGGGCGGCGGGGCCCGCCGAGTGCAAGGTTTCCGGTGGCCATGGCGGCGGGGAAACACCCGTTCCCATTCCGAACACGGCAGTTAAGCCCGCCCGCGCCGATGGTACTTGGGGGGAGGCCCCCTGGGAGAGTAGGACGCCGCCGGGATTTCTCAGGACGAGACCCCCTCCAGAGCTTCGGCTCGAGGGGGTCTCGTCATTTCCCGGCTCGGTCGGAGCTCCCGCGAGACTCCGGGTCGGTGGGCCGCCGGCATCAGGCGCCCTGCCATACTGCCGCCCATGTCGCCCCTGCCTCCGGTGGCGCCGCGTCGGTCCGACGCCAGCCCGGTGATCGGATGACCCGACATCGGTTTCGCCTGCTGCCGATGGCGCCCCGGGACATCGACGAGCAGCACCGGGCCTCGACGCCGCTGGAATTTCTCTTCGACCTCTGTTTCGTCGTCGCGGTCTCCCAGGCGGCCGACCAGCTGAGCGACGCCCTCTCCGTCGGCCACTTCCACACGGGCATCGTCGGGTACCTGATGGTCTTCTTCGCCATCTGGTGGGCCTGGGTCAACTTCACCTGGTTCGCGTCGGCCTACGACGTCGACGACCTCCTCTACCGCCTGCTCACCTTCGTCCAGATCGTCGGCGTGCTGATCCTGGCCGCCGGTGTGGACAGCGCGTTCGTCGGCGGCAATTTCGCCACCATCACGGTCGGATTCGTGGTGATGCGGGTCGCCATGGTGGCGCAGTGGCTCCGGGTCGCCTCGAGTGACCCCGCCGGGAGGCCGTCTGCACTGCGGTACGCGGTCGGCATCAGCATCCTCCAAGTCGGGTGGGTGGCGAGGCTCTTCCTCCCGCAGGAGGCCGGGCTGGTCGGCTTCTACGTCCTGGCCGTCGGCGAGATGCTCGTGCCCGCCTGGGCGGAGCGGGCGCAAGGCGGCCGCGGCACGACGTGGCATCCGGGGCACATCAGCGAGCGCTACGGGTTGTTCACCCTGATCGTGCTGGGGGAGTGCGTCGCCGCCGCCACGCTCGCCATCCATGCCGCCAGCTCCTCGCACGGCGTCTCGGCCGGACTCGTCGCGGTGGCCGCCGGCGCCGTGTTGTTGGTGTTCTCGATCTGGTGGTGGTACTTCGAGAACCCTGCCGAGGAGGGACTGCGGATGTCGAGGAGTGTCGCATTCGTGTGGGGCTACGGCCATTACTTCGTCCTCGGCTCGGTGGCGGCGCTCGGCGCGGGCCTCGAACTGGCGGCGGCCGGCTCCCACGGCAGCACCGGGAGGACGGCGGCCGACACCACGGCAGGGCTGGCAGTCGGGGTACCGGTGGCCGTGTATCTCGTCGTGACCGTTGTCCTGCAGGATCGTCTGGGCCGCCAGCCGCCGGGCCGGACGGCGATCGTGACCGCCGCCGCCGCTCTGGTTGTGCTCGTCGGCGGCCTCGCCGGTGGCCTCGGAGTCGGGACGGCCACGCTCGTCATGGGCATCCTCGTCGCCGCACTGGTCATCAGTGACGGGCTCCGCGACAGGTGGTACGGCGCCGCGACCCGTTGAGCTCGCCCGGCGACGGGCTTTGGTGGGGCCGTGAGCGCCCGGAGGCCGGCGGGTCCGCCACGTAGGATCGACGGATGCCTCCGAATTCCCCGCGGCCGAACCGTCGCGCTCCGTCGGCGCGTCCGGCGAAACCGGCGCGTCCGGCGAAACCGGCACGCTCGGGGACCGGCGCCGGCGGGGCCGGAGGTGCGGGTCGGGGGAGTGCGGGACGTGGGCGACCCGGAGGCGGGCAGGGGCGGCCCGCGTCCCGGGCGGGCGGCGGCGGAGCAGCGGGGCGTGGTCAGGCCCCAGGCGCGGCGGCACGACGCAAGCCGGTCGCTGCCGGATCGAGCGGGGGCGACGGCACGCCGCCGCGCCGGCTCTGGGCAGGGAGGGCGACCTCGAACGGGTGCATCCCGCACGGGCTCACCTCGGCCGGGACGAGCACCAGCGCGCGGCACCGGCGCCCGGCCGACGCGGGGCACCGGTGCGGGGACTGGTTCGACCCCGACGCGCCGCAGCAGCGGGCCGAGGACCGATCGGGAGGGTGGTGTCGATCGAGGCCCACCGCGCCGGACAAGCGGACGGCCCGCCGGAGCCGGCGCGGGCTCACGCGCAACGGCGTACCCACGGACGCGGGACGACGAGCACCCGCTCCCGAGCCGGGCCAAGAAGTGGGGCAACGTGGCCCGTCGGGGCGCGCGCGAGGTGGTCCGGAGGGACAGCGAGGTCGACGCGGCGACGGCGGGATCCCCGGGCACGTCGCCCCGAAGTGCCCGCGACGCGGACCAGTTGGAACGCCAACGGCGACGGGGCGCGGTCCCGCCGGGGAGATCCGCCGCCTGGGTCCGAGATGATGGGGCAGACGAGTGGGAGGATTCCCCCACACGACGGAGGCGGGGGGGCACGACCAGGTCCGCGTCCACGACGGGTCGTGCGCCCGACTCCCGGGACGTCCGAGGCTCCCGCCGCGACGGCGCGACGGCGCGCGAGGCCATCGCCGCCCTCTCCCCTCGCCGCCCGCTCCCGCCCGAGATCGCCACGGACATCCGCAACGCGGCCACCGACGCCACGGCGTTGCACCGCGAGCACCTCGTCGAGCGGGCCGAGTCGGCCTACGGCGCCTACGAACGGGGCCGCTTCCAAGATGCGTTCCGGGCCATCAAGCCCGTGGCGGACGAGGCACCGGGCGTGGCTGCCGTCCGAGAGCTCGCCGGGCTGGCCGCCTACCGGAGCGCCCGGTGGCGGGACGCGACCCGTCACCTGTCGGCCTACGGGGCCCTGAGCGACTCGACCGAGCACCTGCCGGTGCTGATGGACTGCCAACGGGCGCTGCACAAGCCGAAGAAGGTCGCCGAGTTGTGGAGCGAGCTCCGGCACAGCTCGCCCGACCCCGACGTCCTCGCCGAAGGGCGGATCGTCGCCGCGGCGTCGCTGGCCGACACGGGTGACCTCAACGGCGCCATCGCCATGCTGGCTACCGCGGGCGCTTCGAAGGCCCTGCGCAACCCCTCGGACCGCCACCTCCGGCAGTGGTACCTGCTGGCGGACCTGTACGAGCGGGCGGGCGACGTCCCGCGGGCGCGCGAGTACTTCGAACGGGTGCTCCGGGCCGATCCCGAGGCCTACGACGTGGCCGAGCGGCTGCGTGGCCTCGGGCCCCGAGCGCCGGTCCCGACCGAAGCGCTCGAAGAAGACGCCTGCGAAGGCGAAGGCAAGCAAGCAGCCGACCAAGGGACCGACACCCCGCCCCCGCCCCACCGAAGCCTCCAGCCCGGGCGCCTGAGGCCGGGTCAGCGCCCCGGTCTCACCCCGTGGTCGAGGTGGTGGCCGCTGCCGGCACCGGCGCCGGAGCCGTGGTCGTGGTGGTCGTCGGCGTGGGCGTCGGCGCCGGGGCCGCAGGCGCGGTGGTGGTCGTCGACGGCGGAGCCGCTGCCGTGGTCGTGGTGGTCGTCGGGGGCGGCGCCGTGCCGTAGTTGGGTCCTTCGACCGTCACCAGCGTGCCGATCGGGGTGAGGGGCCACACCAGCGCGGCGTCGGCGTAGGGCATCTCGACGCAGCCGTTGCTCTGTGGCGACCCGTAACTGGACGCGGATGAACCCGTGCAGCGCGTCGCCGCCGTTGAAGTAGCTCGCGTAGGGGACGTTGGGGTCGTTGTAGGTGGAGCCGTCGGTGTTGGTCCCCTTCATGTCCGAGTAGCGCACGTGCTCGAAGACGGCGATAGGTGCCGTCGGTCGTGTCGGCGCCGGGGGCCCCGGTGTTCACCGGGATCCCGACGTACTGCGCCGCCCCGTTGTCCCACAGCGTCAGGTTCTCGGGGAGCACCTTGTTCACGAGGACGTACACGTAGGGCGTGGCGCTGACCTTGTCGTTGATGGAGTCGTTGATCAGAGCCGTCCAGACGGCAGGCCCGGCGATCCCGTCGACCCCGATGCCGTTCTGGGTCTCGAACGCCTCGACCGCGGCCTTGGTGATCTCGTTCTCGGTGCCCTGTGTCCACAGCGAGGTGAGCTGCGTGGGCAGATCCGGGCCAGCGCCACGAGAAGGTGCCGGCCTGGTCCTCGGCCAGGTCGGCCCGGCTGGGGGCGGGGCCCGTCGGGGCGAAGCCGAGTGGGAGGAAGTCGAGCTGGGCCAGGAGCTGCTGCAGCCGCAGCGTGTCGCCCGCGGCGACGTCGAACGTGACCGAGTGCGACGTCGACAGGGTGGCACCGTTCGTCCCCAGCACGCCGTGCGAGCCGCCCGGGATGGTCAGCACCTCCTGGGAGGAGGGGATGAGGGGGGAGTCGAGGTCGTAGGACAGCGTGGTGGCGCTCGTCTGGACCCACCTGCCGGCGACGTCGGGCGACAGCACGGGCGTCGACCTTGTGCAGGGTGACCGGGGCGGAGAACGTCACGCGTGATCGTCGTGTTCGGTGCCACGTTCTGCGCCCCCGACGCGGGGTTCGTGGTCTTGACGGAGAAGGCGGGGTCGCGACGAGCCGCCCGACCCACTCGAGCCGGACCGGGATCCACCACCCGATGCGTCGCGGAGCCCGGGTGCGTGGGCGGGGACGAGCCCGCCGGTGAGGAGCAGCACGACCACGACGATGGCCGCCGCGCCCACCAGGAGCACCCACGGCCGCAGACGCAACGGCCTGCCCCCCCTGGACTCGAGAACGTTCATGGCCTCCGCTCGCTCAAGGCGTTGCCCACTCGGAATCCGATGTCCGCCAGCGTATGGGTCCGAACGCGCCGAACATGCGTCAGGGGTAGCGGATTCTGATGGGCCGCGACCGGGCGGATCCAGGGCGCCCGAGCACGCCTCCGGCCACGGAACCCGGCCTGACCCTCCGGTAGGCTGGCGCCATGAGCACGAGCACCGACCTCCACGCGCTTCTCGGCGGCGACGCGGACGACTCTCCTCGGCCACACCGCCAAGGCCTTCCCGGCGGAGCACCTCACCCTCCCGGGACCCGACTACCTCAGCCGTGTCTTCACCGACAGCGACCGCAACCCCACGGTGCTGCGGAACCTCGGAACGCTGTTCAACCACGGGCGTCTCGGTGGCACGGGCTACGTCTCCATCCTCCCGGTGGACCAGGGCATCGAGCACTCCGCGGCGGCGAGCTTCTCGAAGAACCCCGCCTACTTCGATCCGCTGAACATCATCGAGCTCGCTCTCGCCGGCGAGTGCAACGCCGTTGCCACCACGCTGGGCACGCTGGGCCTGGCCTCGCGCAAGTACGTGCACCGCATCCCCTTCATCTGCAAGCTGAACCACAACGCGTTCCTGCACGTCCCCAACACCTACGACCAGATCATGTTCGGCTCCGTGAGCCAGGCCTTCGACCTCGGGGCCGTCGGGGTGGGCGCCACCATCTACTTCGGATCCGACGACATGGACCGGGAGCTGCAGCAGGTGTCCGAGGCTTTCGCCGAGGCCCACCAGCTCGGCATGTTCACCGTGCTCTGGTGCTACCTGCGCAACCCGGCCTTCACCAAGGACGGCGTCAACTACGAGGTCTCGGCCGACCTCACCGGCCAGGCCAACCACCTGGGCGTGACGATCGAGGCCGACATCATCAAGCAGAAGCAGCCGGAGAACAACGGCGGCTACACGGCGATCGGCTTCGGCCGGACCGACCCCCTCGTCTACGACCAGCTCACCACCGACAACCCGATCGACCTCACCCGCTGGCAGGTCGTCAACTGCTACGCCGGTCGCATCGGCCTCATCAACTCGGGCGGCGAGTCCAAGGGTGACAACGACCTGGCGCAGGCCGTCCGCACCGCGGTCATCAACAAGCGCGCCGGCGGCATGGGCCTCATCGTGGGCCGCAAGGCCTTCCAGCGCCCGCTGACCGAGGGTGCGGCGCTCATCCACGCCGTCCAGGACGTCTACCTGAACGGCGAGGTCACCATCGCCTGATAGATGGCGCCTGATAGCTGGCGCCTGACACCTGGCCGGGCCGCCTCGCCGGCCGCGCCCCCGTCTCTCCGGAGGCCGACCCCACCCCACCTCCCTCGACCGGCACCACCAGGGTGGCGAGGGTGCCCCAGTGACCCGGGAGTAGGATCGAGTCGAACGAGCAATTCGGACGGAGAGTGCCGCGCGCCGTGTCGGCGGGGGCGCGAGAAGGCCCGCCGCAGTGAGCCAGGCCTCTCGGCGTCCATGACAATGAGACGAGGCAGCCCGTGGCATCGGGAACGCAACACGAAACAGAGCAGTTGGACCAGGTCATCGTGCGCTTCGCCGGCGACTCGGGCGACGGCATGCAGCTCACCGGCGACCGCTTCACGACGAGCAGCGCCCTGCTGGGCAACGACCTGTCCACCTTCCCGGACTTCCCGGCCGAGATCCGCGCCCCGGCCGGCACCATCAACGGCGTGTCGGCCTTCCAGGTCCACATCTCCGACCACGACATCCTGACGCCGGGCGACTCGCCGAACGTGCTGGTGGCCATGAACCCGGCCGCGCTGAAGGCCAACATCGAGTTCATGGACAAGGGGACCGTCCTCCTCGTCAACAGCGACGCCTTCGAGGAGCGCAACCTGGCCAAGGCGGGTTACGCGACCAACCCGCTGACCGACGGCTCGCTCAGTGCCTACACCGTCTACGAGGTCCCCATGACCTCCATCACCCAGGAGGTCTGCAAGGAGGCGGGCGTCAAGCCCCGCGACGCCGAGCGCTCCAAGAACTTCTTCGCGCTCGGGTCTGGTCAGCTGGCTCTACACCAGGCCGGTCGAGGCCACCGTCGAGTGGATCACCGAGCGCTTCGCCGCCAAGCCGCAGGTGGCCGAGGCCAACACCCGCGCCTTCCGGGCCGGCTACGACTTCGGCGAGACCGCCGAGCTCTTCGAGTCCAACTACGAGATCCGGCCCGGCGACCTTCGAGAAGGGCGAGTACGTCCAGGTCACGGGGAACCAGGCCCTGGCCTGGGGCCTGATCACCGCCGCCCGCCTGGCCGGGGTGCCGCTCTTCC
Source organism: uncultured Acidimicrobiaceae bacterium (assembly GCA_963787525.1). Lineage (GTDB taxonomy): Bacteria > Actinomycetota > Acidimicrobiia > Acidimicrobiales > RAAP-2 > Bog-473. The sequence continues at coordinate 273,137 of CAWBDK010000004.1, forward strand.
TCGGCAGCTACCCCATCACCCCGGCGTCGGACATCCTGCACGAGCTCAGCCGGCGCAAGGAGTTCGGCATCCGCACCTTCCAGGCCGAGGACGAGATCGCCGGCATCGGCGCCGCCCTGGGCGCATCCTTCGGCGGCGCCCTCGGGGTGACCACGACCAGCGGCCCGGGCCTCGACCTCAAGTCCGAGACGATCGGCCTGGCCATCAACCTCGAGCTGCCCCTCGTCATCGTCGACGTCCAGCGGGGCGGGCCCTCCACCGGCCTGCCCACCAAGACCGAGCAGGCCGACCTGCTGCACGCCATGTACGGCCGCCACGGCGAGGCGCCGCTGCCCATCGTGGCGCCCCAGACGCCGAGCGACTGCTTCGCCGTCGCCATCGAGGCCGTCCGGCTGGCCGTGAAGTACCGCACGCCCGTGATCGTGCTCTCCGACGGCTACCTGGCCAACGGCGCCGAGCCGTGGCGCCTGCCCGACCTCGACTCCTTCGAGCCGATCGAGCCGGGTTTCGCGGCCGAGCCCAACCACGTCGACGACGACGGCAACGCCACCTTCTGGCCGTACGTGCGTGACCCCGAGACGCTCGCCCGCCCGTGGGCGCCGCCCGGCCTCCCGGGCCTGGAGCACCGCATCGGTGGTCTCGAGAAGGCCGACGGCAGCGGCAACGTGTCCTACGAGGGCGTCAACCACGAGCGCATGGTCCACCTGCGTCGGGACAAGATCGCCGGAATCGCCGCCGACATCCCGCCCGTCGAGGTGAACGACGAGACCGGGGACGCGCAGCTGCTCCTCGTCAGCTGGGGCTCGACCTACGCCGCGGTCGCGGCGGGCGTCAAGCGGGTGCGCGCCCGGGGCATGAAGGCGGCCCACGTGCACCTGCGCCACCTGCACCCGCTGCCGTCCAACCTGGGCGAGGTGCTGAGCCGCTACACGCAGGTCCTCGTGCCCGAGGTCAACCTCGGCCAGCTGAGCCGCATCCTGCGCGCCGAGTACCTGGTCGACGCGCAGACCATGTCCAAGATGCAGGGCGTGCCGTTCCGCGTCGGAGAGATAGAGGCAGCCATCACCGCGCTGCTCGGAGGGAAGTCATGAGCGAGTCCAACGGGCCGCCACGGCCACCGCCGTCCCCGTCACCACCCGCAAGGACTGGACCAGCGACCAGGAGGTCCGCTGGTGCCCCGGCTGCGGCGACTACTCCATCCTGGCCGCCGTCCAGATGCTCATGCCCGAACTGGGCGTGCGCCGGGAGAACACGGTGTTCCTCTCGGGCATCGGGTGTGCCGCCCGCTTCCCGTACTACATGAACACCTACGGCATGCACTCCATTCACGGGCGCGCCCCCGCCATCGCCACCGGCCTGGCCACCACGCGCCCCGACCTCGACGTCTGGGTCATCTCCGGCGACGGCGACGCCCTGTCCATCGGGGGCAACCACCTGATCCATGCGCTGCGCCGCAACGTGCGCCTGAACATCTTGATGTTCAACAACCAGATCTACGGGCTGACCAAGGGCCAGTACTCGCCGACGTCGGAGGTGGCCAAGGTCACGAAGTCGACGCCCTTCGGCTCCGTCGACACGCCGTTCAACCCGGTGTCGCTGGCGCTGGGGGCCGAGGCGACCTTCGTCGCCCGCACCCACGACATGGACCGGGCCCACATGCAGGAGACGTTCCGCCGGGCCCACCAGCACAACGGCGCCGCGTTCGTCGAGGTCCTGCAGAACTGCAACGTCTTCAACGACGGTGCGTTCGAGAAGATCACCAGCCGCGACGCGCGGGCCAGCATGCTCATCCCGCTCCAGCACGGCCAGCCGATCGTGTTCGGTGCCGAGGGTGAGGAGCGCGGCGTGGTCCAGCGGGCCGACGGCAGCCTCGAGATCGTGTCGGTGGCCGAGGTGGGGCTCGACGCCCTGCTGGTGCACGACGAGGCACGCGAGGACCCGGGACTGGCCTTCGCCCTCTCCCGGCTGGCCCACGGCCCCTACGAGCCGACGCCGATCGGTGTGTTCCGCGCCGTGGATCGTCCCGAGTACGGGGCGCAGATGTCCGAGCAGATCACCGACGCCCAGGCCAAGCGCGGGCTGGGCGACGTGGCGGCGCTGCTCCGCTCCGGCTCGAGCTGGACGGTCGACTAGCGGCGGACGTGCTCCGGCGCCGGTCGCGCGGTTACGAAGGAGACTTCTCGACCTCGGCCCGGATCCGCTCGAGGGTCGTCTGCATCCCCTTGCGGTTCACCTTGCCGCGGGACCAGCCCCAGAGCAGCCCAGTAGAGCCGCAGGCCGACGTTGGGGGTCAGCGTGAACGACTCGGTCACGTCGGCTCCGTCGCCGGCCGGCGCGATCTCGTAGCGCCACACGTTGAGGGGCGTCTTGCCCGGCGCCCCCACCCCGAAGGCGAAGCTCTTCCCCGGCTCGCACTCCGAGACGGTGCAGGTCGTCCAGTAGATCGGCCCGATGCCGTTGCGCTTGACGTGGCCCCGGAACGTGGCCCCGACCGCCGGCCCGGTGGCGCCGTCGATCCACTCGGCCTCGAAGGTCTCGGGGCTGTAGCTACCCGATGCGGGTGACGTCGCTCACGAGGTCCCAGACCCGTTCGGGTGGGGCTGCCATGTGGACGGTCACGGAGTCGTGCATGCTGCCACCTCAGGGGATGTCGAGGGACCGGAACACCATGCCGGTCCGGGGCTTGGGGCTGAAGTAGGTGGTCTTGGGCGGCATGCGGCGGCGCTCGTTGGCCCACTCGTCGATCTGCTTGACCGTGACCGGCCGGAGCAGGAAGGCCGCCTGGCCCTCGCCGTGCCCCAGCGCCTCCATCGCCTCGCTGACGCTGTGGCGGTGCATGACCTCGTGCGGCGGCAGGCCCTCGAGCACCGCCGCGATGAGGCTGGAGTCGAGGTCGTTGCCCACCTGCTCCTGGATCTCCGCGTGGGGGAGCAGGAGGTAGGCCCGGCCCCCGGTCACGAGGGCGAGCGAGCTCGAGTCGGCCAGCGCGCCCAGGGTGCGGTCGTCGGCGGCGCCGGCCCGGACGACGTCGAACCACTGGGCGAGCGCTCCGACCAGGTCGAAGCCCTCCGGGAGCCCGCTGACCGTCCGGTGGATGGCGCCGACGGTGAGCTGGTCCTCGGCCAGCTCGACGACGAGGGCCATCACGAGGTCGTGCGGCCCGGCGACGCCGCCGTTGGCGGCGCGGCACTCGGCCTGGTAGGCCCGGGCCGTCTCGTAGCGGTGGTGCCCGTCGGCCAGGACGACCGGCGCCGTCGCCACGGCGGCGCCGACCGCGGCGATGGTGTCGGGGTCGCTGAGGGCCCAGATCTGGTGACGCACCCCGTCGTCGTCGTAGGCGTCGGCCACCGGCTCGTCGTCGGTCGGATCGAACGTGGCTGTCACCCCGGTGGCCATGGAGAGGCCCCAGATGGGCGACAGGTTGGCCCGGGTGGCGCGCAGCAGGTCCAGCCGGTCGCTCTTGGGCTTGGGCAGGGTCTGCTCGTGGGGGAGGATGTCGCTCTCGGCGCCCGGCTCGGCCAGGCCGAGCGCCCCGATGACGCCGGTCGTGGTGCGCCCCGACGTGTCGGTCATCCGGTAGGGGTAGAGGCTCGGCTCGTCCTCGGCGCCGATGACCCCCTCCGCCTGCCAGCGGGTGAACAGGTCGGTCGCCACGGCATAGCGGTCGCGCCCACCGGAGAGATCGGCCTCGGGCAGCTCGACGAGGACGGCATTGGCCGGGTGGCGGGAGGCCAGGTGCACGCGCTCGGTGGCCGAGATGACGTCGTAGGGCGGGGCGATGACCTGGGCGATGGGCGCGAGCTCGGGCCGGTAGCGCAGCCCCCTGAACGGTTCGAAACGCGGCACCGGGCCACTCTGGCACACCGCAGACGGGCCCGTCGCGGGGCACTCCCTAGACTCGGTGCGTGGACGACGACGGGCTGGATCGGATCCTCACCGCTCCCAACGTCATCACCTTGGCGCGGCTCTTGTGCATCCCGGTCTTCCTGTGGCTGCTCTTCGGGCTGCACCGGCAGACGGCGGCGGCGGTCCTGCTGGCGGTGCTCGGCGCCACCGACTGGGTGGACGGCTACGTGGCGCGCCGCTACGGCCAGGTGTCGACCTTCGGAAAGGTCCTCGACCCCACGGCCGACCGCCTGCTGGTGGGCACGGCGGTGATCTCCATCATGATCTACGGCGCCGTGCCGCTCTGGTTCGGCATCGCCACCATCGCCCGTGAGGTCCTGGTGTCGGGCATGGTCGTGCTGCTGGCCGCACTGGGCGCGGCGCGTATCGATGTGTTGTGGGTGGGCAAGGCGGGCACATTCGGCTTGATGTTCGCCTACCCGACCTTCCTCCTCGGCGACGGGACCGCCACCTGGCAGGAACCCATCCGGGTCATCGCGTGGGTCACCGGCCTCATCGGCCTCGCACTGGCGTGGTGGGCGGCGGGGAGCTACGTCGGACCGGCCCGGCGTGCCCTGCGCGAGGGGCGGGCGGCCCGCAGGAGCACCGTGTGAAGGCGGTGATCATGGCCGGTGGCGAGGGCACCCGACTGCGCCCCCAGACCTCGAACCTGCCCAAGCCGATGCTGCCGCTGGTCGGGCGCCCGATGATGGAGCACATCGTGTCGCTGCTGCGACGCCACGGGATCACCGACATCGTCGTGACGGTCGCCTTCCTGCCCAACGCCATCCGCAGCTACTTCGGCGACGGCAGCGAGCTCGGGGTGCGCATGGCCTACGCCACCGAGGAGTCGCCGCTCGGCACGGCCGGATCGGTGCGCAACGCGCGCGAGCAGCTGACCGAGCGCTTCCTCGTGATCTCGGGGGACGTGCTGACCGACATCGACCTCACGTCCGTGATCGCGTTCCACGAGAAGAACAACGCGCTGGCGACCATCGCGCTGTGCTCGGTGGAGAACCCGCTCGAGTTCGGCATCGTCATCACCCGTGAGGACGGGAGCATCGAGCGCTTTCTGGAGAAGCCCGGGTGGGGGCAGGTGTTCAGCGACACCATCAACACGGGCATCTACGTGCTCGAGCCCGAGATCTTCGACCTCATCGCCGAGGGCCGGTCGGTCGATTTCTCGGGCGAGGTGTTCCCGGCGGCGCTCGAGGCCGGTGCACCCATGTACGGGTACGTGGCCGACGGGTACTGGGAGGACGTCGGCACGACGGCGGCGTACCTCAAGGCGCACGAGGACATCCTCGACGGGAAGGTCGACGTCGACGTGTCGGGTTTCGAGCTCCGCCCGGGCATCTGGGTCGGCAAGGACTCGTCCATCGACCCGTCGGTCCGCATCGACGCGCCGGCGTTCATCGGGGAGAACTGCACCGTCGACCAGGACGCGGTGCTGGGCGCCTACTGCACGCTCGGCGCCAACACCCAGGTGGCGGCGCGGGCCGAGGTCCAGCGCTCGGTGATCGGCGAGAACTCCTACCTGGGCCCCGCCGTCAGGGTCGAAGGAGCGGTGCTGGGCCGGTCGTGCGACCTGAGGGTCGGGGCCCGCATCGAGCCCGGAGCGGTCGTCGGCGAGGGCTGCCTGGTCGGAGCGCACGCCGCCGTCCGCAGCGACGTCAAGGTCTATCCGTACAAGGTCGTCGAGGCATCCGCCCAGGTGAACGCCTCCATCGTGTGGGAATCGGGCGGGGCGCGCACCCTGTTCGGCCCCGAAGGGGTGCAGGGCATCGCCAACGTGGACATCAGCCCCGAGCTCGGCGGTGCGGCTGGCCAAGGCGTGGGCGTCGGGCTTCGAGAAGGGCTCGTACATCACCGCGTCGCGTGACACGAGCCGGATCGCCCGGGTGCTCAAGCGCGCCCTCATGGTCGGGTGCAACTCGGTGGGGGTCAACGTCAACGACCTCGAGTTGGCGACGGTGCCGGTGACCCGGCACCACGTCCGCATGCGCGGCAACCGGGCGGGCCTGACCGTGCGCCTCAGCCCCGACGATCCGCAGTCGGTGGTGGTCCGCTTCTTCGACCAACGCGGCATCGACCTCTCCGAGAGCGACCAGCGACGGGTGGAGCGGATGTACCACCGCGAGGAGTTCCGTCGGGTGACGGCGGGCGAGATCGGCGACATCGACTTCTCACCCCGGACCATCGAGCTCTACACGGCGGACGTCGTGGAGGCGTTCGGGCTGCGCCCTGACGCCGGACGCGAGCTCAAGCTGGTCCTCGACCTGTCCTACGGCGCGGCGAACTTCGTCATGCCCAACTTGCTCTCCAAGGTGGGCGCCGACGTGCTCAGCATCAACCCCTACGCGCAGACACCGGGGATGATCTCGGTCGACCGCTCGGTGAGCGAGGCGAGGGTGGCCGACGCGGTGCGGGGTTCGGGGGCGGACCTGGGCGCGGTGATCGACGCCGGCGGCGAGCGACTGACGCTGATCGACGGCACGGGGCGCGTGCTGACCGACGACGAGGCGATCATCGTCTTCATCGAGCTGTCGACCGTCGTCGGCGATGGAGGCCGGGTCGCGCTCCCGGTCACGGCGAGCGATCGGGCGGTTCGTCTCTGCGAGGCGCGGGGCATCGAGCTGATGCTGACGCCGCTGTCGCCGTCAGGGCTGCTCGAGGCTGCGGCATCGGGCGGCGTCTCCTTCGCCTCGGACCGCCGCGGCGGGTACGTGTTCCCGGCCTTCCTGCCCGCCTTCGACGCCGCGGCGGCCCTGGCCCGGCTGGTGACCCTGCTCGGACAGGGCGAACGGTCCCTGGCCGAGATCGTCGATGCCACGCCACCCATGCCGATCCTGCACGAGGAGGTGGCGACGCCGCATGGAGCAGAAGGGCCTGATCATGCGGACCCTGATGGAGCAGCTGACCGAGGAGGGGGCTGAGCTGGTCCTGGTGGACGGCATCAAGGTGCGTGTCCGACGCGGGCTGGGCCCTCGTCGTCCCGGACCCCGAGGACCCGGTCACCCACGTCTGGGCGGAGGGGTCCGACCTGGCGCAGTCAGAGGCGCTGGTGTCCGCCTACGTCCAGCGGATCACCGACGATGGTGCCCTAGCCCCGCAAGCTGCGTGTCGGGTCGGCCGTCCGGTATGGTCGCCCCCCATGAACGTCCCCGAAGACCTGCGCTACTCGCCGGAGCACGAGTGGGTACGCGTCGAGGGAACGCGGGTGCGTGTGGGGATCACCGACTACGCCCAGGACGCACTGGGTGACATCGTCTTCGTCGACCTGCCGGCGGTGGGGAGCGCGGTCGAGGCCGGGGGACAGCTCGGCGAGGTGGAGTCGACGAAGTCGGTGTCGGAGATCTACGCACCGTTGGCGGGGACCGTCACCGCCGTGAACGACGCGCTCGCCGGAGGACCGGAGCGGATCAACCAGGATCCCTACGGCGAGGGGTGGATCTGCGAGCTCGAGCTCGCCGCGGGCGCTGATCCCGGCAGCCTCCTCGACGCGGTCGCCTACGGCGACCTGACCACCGACTGAGCGGGCGTCCGGGCATCGCATGACGTCAGGAGAAGCGGGCCGTGCGGTGGGGTACCGTGGACGCCGTGTTCTGTCACAACTGCGGTCACCGGAATCCCGAGGGCGTCAATTTCTGCTCCTCGTGCGGTCACGCGCTGCTCGCAGACGGCGATGACGCCACCATCACCCTGCACCCGACCGACGAGGCGGAGACGGCAGAGGACCACCCCGACGTCACCCTCGTCGAAGTCCCGCACGGCGCCGGCGTCCTCGTGGTCACCCGAGGGCCCAACATCGGAGCGCGCTACCTCCTCGGTGAGAAGGTGGTCCGGGCGGGCCGGCATCCGGAGAGCGACATCTTCCTCGACGACATCACCGTGTCGCGACGCCACGTCGAGATCACGCCGGCTGACGGGGGCTACTCGCTGCGGGACGTGGGCTCGTTGAACGGCACCTACGTGAACAGGGAGCGGATCGACGAAGTGCAGCTCTCGCCGGGCGACGAGGTGCAGATCGGCAAGTTCAAGCTCGTCTACCTGGTGGCTGGCAACGAGTGAGCAGCCGCACGTACCTCTCCATCGGTGACGTCCTGACGCTGCTGCGGGAGGAGTTCCCCGACGTCACCATCTCGAAGATCCGGTTCCTCGAGAGCCAGGGTCTGGTGAACCCGGAGCGCTCGCCGTCGGGGTATCGGAAGTTCTTCGACCACGACGTGGAGCGCCTGCGCTGGGTGCTGCGCCAGCAGCGCGAGCACTTCCTCCCCCTGAAGGTGATCCGGGACCGGCTGGCCGACGGCGAGCTCGACGACGAGGGCGTCGACCTGGCGAACGGCAAGCCGCCTCAGCCGGCGCACGTCGCCGCCGGGGTGGCGTCCGCCACCGCGTGCCCGCGCCGGCGACGGTCAAGGCCGAGGAACAGCCGACGAAGGCGGACGAAGAGGCGATGGCGCGCATTCTGGCCGACGCGTCGCGCCGCGCCGCCCGTCTGCCCGAGGAGGCTCAGGTCCGCCGGGGGCTGCAGGTGGTCGGGGAGGACGAGGGATCGTGCGGTCGCCGCGACCGTCGGCACGGAGCGCGGACGCACCGCGCGCACCGGCGCACACAGAGAAGCGTTCGCACGGCGGCCCGACCGGGCGGCGCGTCCGCCGGACCGGCAGTTCCTCCGGTACGCGCCGCAACCGATCGCGTCGCGGGACGCGAGCGGCGACAACGGGACGCCTCGCCCGCGCCGAGCGGATGCCGCGACGCGCGCGACGCCTCGAACCGGGTCGGACCTCGCCAGAGACGAAGGCGCGCAAGGGTCCGGCCCCCGCCGCGGGCGCGCCGGCGTCGGGCCCGGCGTCGGCGCGACGTCGAGCCCGACCGCCGGCAGTCGTCACGGGCGCCAGCCTCTCGGTCGAGGAGCTGTGTGCGGCCAGCGGCCTGTCGGTCGAGGAGGTGGCGGGGCTCGAGGGTTTCGGTCTGATCGAGTGCGTGACCGTTGCCGGCATCGAGATCTATGACGAGGATGCCCTCACCGTGGCCAACCTGGCCGCGGCGTTCCGGGCCTTCGGGATCGAGCCGCGCCACCTGCGCCTCTACCGGAACGCGGTGGACCGCGAGATGGGGCTGATTGAGCAGGTCGTCATCCCACTCCTGCGGCAGCGGAACCCCGAGTCCCGCCAGCGTGCGGTGGAGGGGGCGGAGCAGCTGGCGGCGCTCGGTCAATCGATGCGAGCCACGTTGCTCCGCCTGGCCCTGCGGCAGCATCTGGGGGGGTGACGCAAGGCCGGTAGCGGGCGCTACATTTCTGTCATGGTCCGTGTGCTGCTCCGAGCCGTCAGGGTGGACCTGCAGTCGAACACCCCCGTTCTCCTGCTCCAAGAGACCGAGGGGGAGGGGCGCACGCTGCCGATCTTCATCGGGAGCCCTGAGGCGACGGCGATCGCCTACGCCCTGCAGGGGGTGACCATGCCCCGGCCGCTCACGCACGACCTGATGAAGGACATGCTCGGCGCCCTGGACATCAGCGTGGAGCGAGTGATCATCACCGAGCTGCGGGCGTCGACCTACTACGCCGAGATGCATCTCGTGCGCGGCGAGGAGCGGACGATCGTCTCGAGCCGGCCGTCCGACGCGGTGGCGGTCGCCGTGCGGACCGAGACGCCGCTCTTCGTCTCCGACGAGCTCATGGAATCCGAGGGGATCATCCTGGCGCTCGACACCGAGGACGAGGAGGAGGACACGCCGGACGAGCTGGTGGGGCAGTTCCGTCAGTTCCTCGACTCGGTACGGCCGGAAGACTTCGAAGGGTGACGGCCACCTCGCTGGGCGCTCGCCCTCGTGGCGTGCGCCGCCGTCGTCCTCGCGGCCTGCAGCAGCCCGAGCCCGACCGCACAGACCACGACCACCCACAGGGCGGCACCGACCACCTCCTCGTCGACGTCCTCCTCGTCGATCACGACGACGACAGCAGAACCTCGACGCCGACGACGGCCGCCTCGACGGCCTGCAACCACATCACGGCTTCGGCGGGCCAGTCACAGGGCGCGGCCGGGACGATCACCGGAGTCGTGAACGGTCACCAACACCGGACCGTCGACGTGCACCGTCGACGGCTACCCCACGGTGGCGCTCTTCTCGGGGAGCGGGGCACCGCTGACGGTCACCATGGTCAACGGGCTGTCGGTCACGCTCTCGCCGGCGGCGAATGCGCCCCCGTCCTCGGTCATGGTGGCGCCCTCGTCCACGGCGCAGTTCGCCTACCAGTTCTCCGACGTGCCGGTCGGCGCCGAGACCAGCTGCCCGACCTCCGAGACGGCCTCGGTGACCATGCCGGGCGCGACGGCGGCCTCGCCCACGTTCGCGCTGGCCATCGACCCCTGCGACAACGGGACCATCAAGGTGTCGCCGCTGTACGCGGGTTCCTGAGGGCCGAGCTGCCCTAGCTGCCCGGGCCGACGAGGATCCGCCCGCGCACCGCGGCGTCGAGCACACGGTCGAGCGCTGCCGTCAGTCCGTCGAGCCCGATCTCCTCGTTCACCATCTCCTCGCACTGCTCGAGCGGGAACGCGTCGGCCATGTCCGCCCAGAGGGCACGACGCTCCGCGATGGGCGTGGCCACGGTGTCGATCCCGAGCAGGGCGACCCCGCGCACGATGAACGGGATAGACGGTCGTGGCGAGGTCGTTGCCGCCGGTCAGCCCGCTGGCGGCCACTGCGCCGCCGTAGCGCACGCGTGCGGAGCGCCTCGGCCAGCGCCATGCCGCCGACGCAGTCGACCACGCCGGCCCAGAGTTGGGGGCCCAGTGACCTGCCGTCGTCCTCGGTGAACTGGCGCCCCACCACCTGGGCCGCGCCCAGAGCCCTTCAGGTACTCGTGCTCCGCCGTCTTGCCCGAGGACGCCACCACCTCGAAGCCGGCGTTGGCCAGCAGCGCCACGGCGGCGCTGCCCACGCCGCCCGAGGCCCCGGTGACCAGGATGGGCCCGTCCTCGGGCAGCGTCCCGTGCTGGGCGAGACGGCGCATCGACAGGAGCGCCGTGAACCCGGCCAGACCGATGATGGCGGCCGCACGGCAACTCAGGGCGTCGGGCAGCGGCACCACCCAGTCGGCCGGCACCCGTGCGTAGGCGGCAAAACCCCCGTGTCGCGCCACGCCGAGGTCGTAGCCCTGCACGAGCACGCGCTGTCCCACGCGTGAAGTCGGGGCTCGTGCTCTCCTCGACGCTGCCCGCCAGCTCCACGCCCGGTACGAGCGGGAACCCCCGGGCCACGCGGTTGCCCGGTCGCGTGACCATGGCGTCCTTGAAGTTGATGGCGGACCACTCGACCCGGATCGAGCACGTCGCCCGCCGGCAGATCGTCGTCCGAGAGCTCGACCACCGCCGGTCGGATCGACCTCGCCCGCCTTCGAGAGCAGGTAGGCCGGGAAGCGCACCGGCTCACTGTAGAGGGCGTCGTCGGTGTCCCCGTGCGCAGGCCTGTGCAACGGGTACGTTCGGACCGTGGCCACGACTGCAGGGTACGGGCGTTGGGCCTCGCCACTGGCGGCCGGCGACGTCGCGCGGGCCCGGGTCTCGCTCTCGGAGCTCTGCTCCGACGGCGACACGCTGTACTGGCTGGAGTCGCGCCCGGCCGAGAGCCGGCCGCGTCGTCATGGTGCGGGCCGGGGCGGACGGGCTGGCCGACCACTCGCCCGAAGCGGTGAGCATCCGCAGCCGGGTCCACGAGTACGGCGGGGGCGCCATGTGCCTGGTGCCCGGTCGGGCGCCCGGGGCGTTCGCCTACGTCGACCAGGCGGACCAGCGGGTGTGGTTCTGCGACGGCCCGGCGGCCGCCGCCGGGAGGGCCACGCCGCAGCCGCTGTCCGCGGCGCCACCCGAGGGCGACGTGCACAACCACGGCGGGCTCAGTGCGACGGCGGACGGTGACTGGGTCGTCGCGGTCCGGGAGGTCCACCGGGAGGGCGCGGCGGCGCCGACGCCGCAGCATCGTGGCGCTGTCGACGCGCGGCGCGCAGCCGAGCGAGACCACGCTGCTCGCCGGGCACGACTTCTTCGGATCCCCGCGCGTCCATCCGGACGGCGACCGCCTGGCCGTGGTCGTGTGGGATCACCCCGACATGCCCTGGGACGCCTCGATGACTCGTCGTGCTGCCGCTGGCCGTGGTCGCCGGATCGACCCCGCGGCGAGCGCACTCTGGTGGCGGCCGGCGCGCCGTGGCAGGTGGCGGGCGGGCCCGAGGAGTCGGTCGGCCAGCCGGCGTGGGGACGCGACGGTGCGTTGCGCTTCGTCTCGGACCGGCGGGGCTGGTGGCAGCCCTATGTCCACCCGGGGCTGGCCGACGCGAGCGAGGAGCCGACGGCGCTCGCCGATGCGGCGGCCGAGTTCCACGGGCCGGACTGGGTGCTCGGTCAGTCGACCATGGCCGAGCTCGCCGACGGCACCGTGGTGGCCCGCATGACGGCGTCCGGTCGCGACACGCTGATCCGCGCTGGCACCGCGAGGACGATCGGCCGTGCCGGCGGCACCCCCGCTGGGCCAGCCGTGCGTGTCGATCAGCGCGCTGTGCGCGCACGGGGAGGGGCTGGCGCTGATCGGGAGCACGCCGGACGCACCGGTGAACGTCTGGGTGTGGGCGCCGCGATGGGGCCGTCGAACCCCTGCGCCCGCCGGCCGACCTCGCGCTCGGGCGCGCCGACGTCGCGCTCGGGGAGCCCTTCACGTTGACCGGGCGCTCGGGGCGCCCCGTGCACGGCACGCTCTACCGCCCGGCGCTGGGTGGGTCGCTGCGGCCCGGCCGGCACGGCGCCGCCCCTCGTCACGTGGTGCCATGGAGGGCCGACGTCGTCGTGCCAGGCGGGGTTCGATCTCACCCTGCAGTTCTTCACGACCCGAGGCTTCGCCGTGGCGTGCGTCGACTACGCCGGCAGCACGGGGTACGGGCGGCCCTACCGCTGCGCCCTGTGGGGCCGGTGGGGCGTCGCCGACGCCGAGGACTGCCTCGACGCGGCGCTGCACCTCGCGGCGCGGGGCGACATCGACCCGCAGCGGATGGCGATACGCGGTGGCAGCGCCGGCGGCATGACGGCCCTCAACGCCCTGGCGGCGGGGGAGGGGTTCGGCGGCCTGCGCCTCGTGGTACGGGGTCACCGACCTGATGGCGCTCGTGGCGACGACGCACGACTTCGAGGCGCACTACACCGACCGGTTGATCGGCCCGCTGCCGTCGTCGCGCGCGCTCTACGTCGAGCGCTCACCGGTGAACCGGGCCGGTTCCATGAAGGGATCGGTCCTCCTCCTGCAAGGGACCGAGGATCCCGTCGTGCCGCCGGCGCAGGCGGAGAGCATGCGCCATGCCCTGGACGCGGCGGGGACCCGCTGCGACCTGCGATTCTTCGACGGCGAGGGACACGGGTTCCGCCGGGCGGACACCCTGACCGCATGTCTGGAGGCCGAGCTTGCGTTCTACCTCGCGGAGCTTCGCCTCTAGGATTACACTGCGGGGGGTTCCTCGCCCCCGTCTCCATCTGTGTGCGAGGCTTTTCGAGACGCCATGGCGACCAATTCCGCGACGACGATCCCGAACCTGGACCGCCCCATCGCCGACCTGTGGCAGCGGGCGCTCGGCCGGGCCAAGCGGATCTCCCCGGAGTCCGGCGACGCGCTGCTGTACCTGGGCAGTGCCCTCTTCGCGCTCCTCACCATCTACACGTCGACCAACGCGCTGTACCAGGTGTGGGGGCGCATGGCCCTCCTGCCGTTCGTCTTCGGGGCGCTGGCGTCGGCGGTGCTGGCCTGGCTGGTGCACCGGGCGCGCGCCGGACAGCCGGGCCGGGCGCTGACGAGTCTCCAGCAGCGGCGGGCCTGGCTGGCGCGGATCGTCATCGCCGTCTGCGTGTTCGCCGGCGCCCTGGCGATCCCGCTCGGCTTCGAGATCCTGTGGCGCTTCGACGGCGTCGCCGGGTCCCACCAGCAGCCCGAGGTCGTCACCGTCGAGGTCGGCGGCCAGGACCTCGTCCACGGGCAGGATCCCTACCACCCACTGGTGCGGCTGCCCCACGCCGTCAAGTACCACGCTCCCGGCGAGCCGGACTTCGCAGGGCTTCCTGCCCTACCTGCCGCTGATGGCGGTGGCGGGCATCCCGAGCGACGATCTGGCCCAACAACGGGCTCAGCGACGCCCGGATCTTCTTCTGCCTGACGACGCTCGCGCGTGGCCGCGGTGGCGCTCTACCTCTGCCGGGCGGACAAGCGGCGCAAGATGCGCGCGCATGCAGGCGCTCGTCATCCTGCCGCTGGCATCGCTGCCGCTGGCCACCGGAGGCGACGACATCCCGGTGGTGGCGTTCCTCCTCCTCGCCATGGTGCTGGCGCAACGGCGACAGGCCCTTCGCGTCGGGCGTCGTGTTCGGCATCGCGTCGGCCATGAAGTTCACCGCCTGGCCCCTGGCCGCGCTGGCGTTGTTCGCGGCACGCGGTCGCAACGGGGAGCGACGCCCGCTTCTCCATGCTGGCGGGGATGGTGGTCGTCGCCGTGCCCACGATCTTCCCGTTCGCGCTGCGGGGCCCGTTCGCCCTCATCGACGACGTCGTGCTCTTCCCGCTCGGCATGAGCGCCATCCCGTCGACGGCGGCGAGCGCGCTGCCGGGCCACGTGCTGGTGAGCGAGTTCCCGTCGCTCAGCCGGGCGCTCCCGCTCTCGGTGGGCATCGTGCTGGCGGTGCTCCTGGCCCGCCACCTCTACCGCCGCACGCCGCAGCACGGTGGCGGAGGTCTGCATGATCGCCGGCGTCGTGATGTCGGCGCTCATCGTGCTGGCCCCGGACCCGCGGGTGGGCTACCTGCTCTACCCGATCAACTTCTTCGTGTGGGCCTACCTGCTCGCCGAGCCGGCCGGACCGCCCGACCTCATGCCCGCCGACGCCGGACTGCCGGCGCCCGGTGGCCCGCACGGGCGAGCACCGCAGCGCGCCACCACAGGCTGAGCCGCCAGAGGCTGCACGACACTCGGGCGCCGCCGATTGGCTCAGTCGGGATCGGGCACCTGGAGGAGGCGGATGGTGAAGTCGGTCTGCCCGTGGGCCGGCCCGCCCGGGCTGAAGGTCGTCGGCGGGACGGTCGCCCCCATCTCCCAGTAGTAGCCGTCCGATCCCGCCAGCTTGCCCAGGACCTCGAGTGCCCCCGGATCGTGTGCCGCGGGCCCGCGGTCGAAGATCTGCCAACCCTGGAGCTTCATGTCCGCCGCGTAGAAGGCCAGGAGAGCGGCTTGGGAATCGTCGGACCGGAAGACGACCTGCGAGTCGTACTGGCCGGCCTCTGCGCTGTTGTTCTGGTGCGAGATCCGGACCGAGCCCACCGGGACGAACACGGCGTTGAGGATGTTCGTGGGCGGCTCGCCCGCGGCTGACGATCGGTGAGAGCAGGCCGGCCGCGGGCTGCGCCTGCAGCGCGACGCCGGGCACTGCGCTCGGCGCGGTGCCGTGCCTGACCGGCGCGGGCGACTGCGAGGACACGATGCCGATGGTGACGAACACGACGAGGATGAGCGCGGCCAGGCCGACAACGATCATTGCCGGCCGCATGGAGATCCCCCCGGGCGTCGCGGGCCGGAGCGGTTCGGGTGCGGCGGTTCCCAACGTCATGGCGGGCCCAGCCTACGGCCGTCCCGACCACCCGAAATGGTCGAGCGGTCCGTGACCGGCGCCGAGGCGCCAGCCCGCACCTCCGGCCAGGGCGCGCGCCACGAACGCCTTGGCCGCCTCGATCGCCTCGGGCACCGCCGCGCCCCTGGCCAGGTGGGCGGTCACGGCGGCCGAGAGGGTGCACCCCGTGCCGTGGTCGTTGCCCGTGGCCACCCGTGCGCCGGGGAGCACGAACACCCCGTCCGGACCCGCCACGACGTCGTCGGCGGACTCCGTGAGGTGGCCCCCCTTCACCACCACGTAGCGGGCTCCTGTCGCCCTGATCCGCTCGGCCACCGCAACCCGCGCGTCCTGGGACCGCGAGGGACTCGACGTCGGTGTCGCCGAGCACCGCGGCCTCGCGCAGGTTCGGCGTGGCGACGAGCGCGTGGGGGAGGAGCTGTCCCGAGATAGGCGTCGATGCCCGTCGGGCTCCATGAGCCGGTGCCCGCTGGACGACACGAGGACCGGATCGACGACCAGGCCGGGGCAACCGTCCCTGGGCCGCCATGGCGGCGACCTCGGCGACGATGGGCGCCGTGCGCCAGCATGCCGGTCTTCACGCTGCGCACGCCGAAGTCGTCCAGCACCGCCTCGACCTGCCGGCGGACGAACGCAGGCTCGAGGGCCACGACGCCGCGCACCTCGGCCGTGTTCTGCGCGGTCACCGCGGTCAGCGCGCACGTCCCGTGGACGCGGAGGGCGGCGAAGGTCTTCAGGTCGGCCTGCGCACCCGCACCGCCGCCCGAGTCCGAACCGGCGATGGTCAGCGCCGTCGGTGGGTGTCGCGTCCGGCACCGAGCCACCATAGGCGGGCACCGGGGTATCGTCGTCCGGTGACACGCAACGACGCCAGCCCGGCGGCGCCGGCGCCACCGGAGGACGGTCTCTGCATCGCCGGCGAGGTGCTGGCGTCGCGCCTCATGCTCGGCACGGGGGGCATGACCAGCCTCGACGTGCTGGGCGCGGCGCTGCGGGCGTCGGGTACCGCCATGGCCACCGTCGCCGTGCGACGCGTCGAGGCATCGGGCAAGGGATCGCTGCTCTCGTTGCTCGACGAGCTCGGCGTGCGGGTGCTGCCCAACACGGCGGGTTGCGCCACCGCCTCGGAGGCCGTGCTGACGGCCAAGCTCGCCCGGGAGGCGTTCGGCACCGACTGGGTCAAGCTGGAGGTCGTCGGGAACGACCGCACGCTGCTGCCCGACGCGGTCGAGCTGTTGATCGCGGCCGAGCAGTTGGCGGAGGACGGGTTCGTCGTCCTGCCCTACACCACCGATGACCCGGTCCTGGCCTTCCGGCTCCAGCAGGTGGGCTGTGCCGCGATCATGCCGCTGGGGTCGCCCATCGGCAGCGGGCTCGGCATACGCAATCCGCACAACATCGCGCTGCTCCGCGAGGCCGTCGAGGTCCCGGTCATCCTCGATGCGGGTATCGGCACCGCGTCCGACGCCGCCCTGGCGATGGAGCTGGGGTGTGACGGCGTGCTCGTCGCCACGGCCGTCAACCGGTCGCACGACCCGGCCACCATGGCGCGGGCCATGCGCCTGGCCGTCGCCGCCGGCCGGGAGGCCCGCCGGGCCGGCCGCATCCCGGTCCGCTTCCACGCCGAACCCTCGAGCCCCCAGGAGGGACGCCTCGACTTCGGCTCCCCGGCCCGTCCCTGAGGCCGGACGCCCACCTCCACCCCCGTGATCCTGCCGGTGGGCAGGGGCGACCTTGACGCGCTTCTGAGGGCCACCTAAAGTTAGGGCAACCTAATATTGGAAGGAGGAGGCCCGTTGCCCACGCCAAACCGGCAGGTCAAAGTGTTGGCCGTCTCATTGGTGGTCGCACCCCTGGCGTTGGCCGCCTGCAGCTCCGGGTCCTCGGGTGGCGGCACCGGCGGGGGAGCGGCCCTGGCCAAAGCGCCCGATGCGCTCTGCCAGCAGCTCAACGGGGTCTTCTCCGACGGTCCTGATCCCGACGCCGACCCGGTCGGGTACGCCCTCAGCCAGATCCTCCCGCTCCGGAGCGTGCACACCTCCGACCGCGCGGTCATGACCACCGTGGGCCGCCTCGTCGCGGCCGACCAGGACCTCGTCAAGACCAACGGGGACGACAAGCCGGCGGCGGCCGCGATCAAGAAGGCCGACAAGACCATCAACCAGGCCTGCCCGGGAGTTGCCCCATGATCCGTTCGTTCCTTCGGCGCGCCCGGGGTGCCCTCCTGGCGTCGGCCCTCGGCGCCGGCCTCCTGGTCGCCGGGACGGCGGCGGCCGCGCCGGCCGGCGCGTCCGGAGCGCCGCTCACCCTCTACAGCGGCCAGCACGTGCAGACCACGCAGGCGCTGGTGAGCGCGTTCGAGAAGAAGACGGGCATCACGGTCAATGTGCGCTTCGACGACGAGGACGTTCTCGCCGACCAGATCGTCACCGAAGGCAACCATTCGCCGGCCGACGTGTTCTTCACGGAGAACTCACCGCCGCTCCAGTACCTGGCGTCCAAGAACCTGCTCGCCCCCATCGCGAAGTCGACGCTGGCCCGGACGCCGTCGAAGTACAACTCGCCCAATGGGCGGTGGGTCGGCATCTCGGCCCGGGTGAGCGTCATGGTCTACAACACCTCACTCCTCAAGCCGAGCCAGTTGCCGACGTCGGCCATGCAGTTGGCCCAGCCCCAGTGGAACGGCAAGATCGCGCTCGCCGGCGGAGAGACGGACTTCCAGCCGATCGTGACCTCCATCGCACGCACCTACGGCACGGCAGCCGCCCTCAAGTGGCTCGATGCGGTGAAGGCCAACGCCGGGAGCCACCAGTACCCCGACAACGAGACCATCGCCGACGAGGTCAACCGGGGCCAGGTCGCCCTCGGCATCGTCAACCAGTACTACTGGTACCGGGAACGGGCCGAGGTCGGCGCGGCCAACATGCACTCGGCCATCGCCTACTTCGCGCCACACGACGTCGGCTACGTCGTCGACGTCTCCGGTGCCGGCATCCTGCGCTCCTCCCAGCACCAGGCGGAGGCACAGCGACTGGTTGCCTTCTTCAACTCCGCCCAGGGCCAGGAGATCATCGCCCACAGCACGAGCTTCGAGTACCCCATCGCGTCGGGGGTGACGACGGCGCAGCCCGAGACCCCGTTCGACCAGCTCCAGCCCAACAGCATCACCATCGCCCAGCTCGGCACCGGTGCCGCGGCGATCAAGTTGCTCCAAGAGGCGCAGCTCCTGTGACCGCGGCTCCGCGGTGAGATGAGCACCGCCGCCGCTCCGCCCCGCGAGCCGGGAGAACCGGGCGAACAGCGAGGGGAGCGGCACCGTCACGAACACCGCGGGGGAGGTCGGCACGGGCACGACCGCCACCGGCACCACCGCGGCCGTCTGCACCGTCACCTCCATCACCACCACGTGCCCGGCCACCACAAGGCCGGCCCGCCCGCCCTCGTGGCGGTGGCCGTCCTGGTGGCACTGGCGGTGGCGACGCCGCTGATCTTTCTGATCGTCCAGGCCGTTCCAGACCGGTTGGTCGACCCTGCAGCCGCTGCATCTTCAGGAGCCTGACCGCCGAGTTGGTGTGGAACACCGTCAGGCTCATCGTCGTGGTGACGGCGCTGTGCGCCCTCCTCGGCACGCTGCTGGCCTGGTTCGTGGAGCGCACCGCCCTGCCGGGCCGATCGGTGTGGGCCGTCCTGGTCGTCGTGCCCCTCGGGATACCCGACTTCGTCGTGAGCTACGGCTGGCGCGCCATCTTCCCGGCCTTCGGGGGCTTCTGGGCGGCCGTGCTGGTGATGACCCTGGCCGTCTATCCGCTCGTCTTCCTCCCGGTGGCCGCCAACCTGCGCAACGCCGACCCGGCGCAAGAGGAGGTCGCTCGCAGCCTCGGCCTCGGGCGCGTGCGGACCTTCTGGAAGGTGACCGTCAGTCAGGCCAGATTGGCGATCCTCGGCGGTTCGGTCCTGGTTGCCCTGGTCTGCCTGGCCGAGTTCGGCGCCTTCGAGATCCTGGGTTACCGCACGCTGACCACCGCGGCCTACACGGAGTTCACCGTGGGCTTGAGCACCGCCGCCGGCTGTGCCATTTCGCTCATCCTCGTCCTCCTCGGCGCGATCCTCCTCCTGGGTGAGGGCGCCGCTCGCGGGAAGGGTCGGGGCGCCCGCATCGGTGCGGGCGCGCCACGAGTGCTGCGACCCCGCCGGCTCGGTCGGGGCACCGCTCCCGCCCTGGCTCTCGTGGTGGCCGTCGTCGTCCTTGCCCTGGGGGTGCCGGTGGGCGCCATCGTCTACCTGCTCATCGAGGGCGGCACCTCGACCGTGCCGAACGCCGTGTCGATCTGGGGTGCCACCCTCACGACCTTCGGCTACGCCGCCGCCGCGGGCGTCGTCGCCACACTCGGGGCGCTACCGATCGCGCTGCTCTCGGTGCGCTACCCGACTCGGCGCATCCGGCTGCTCGAGCGCACCTCCATGCTCATCCTCGCCGTGCCGGCCATCGTGGTCGCGCTGAGCGCGGTGTACGTCACGAATCAGTTCCTCGAGAGTTGGTACCAGACCACGCCCCTCCTCATCGTCGTCTACGCCGTCATGTTCTTCCCCATGGCCGTGGTCGCAGTCCGCGCCGCCGTGGCCCGGGCGCCGGTCGGTCTCGAGGAGGTCGGGCATTCGCTCGGCGTCTCCCGCCGCTCGGTCTTCTGGCGGGTGACGCTGCCACTGATCGGCCCGGGGTTGGCCGCCGCCTTCTGCCTCGTCTTCCTCGAGACGGCCACGGAGCTCACGGCAACGCTCATCCTGATCCCGACCGGCATGCAGACGCTCGCCACCGGGTTCTGGGCCCAGCAGACCAACCTCAGTTACGGCGCCGCCGCGCCCTATGCGGCCATCATGGTGCTGATCGCCGCCGTGCCCAGCTACCTGCTCGGGCGCTGGTTCGACCGGATGCCGTCGCGCACGGTCGCGGCCGGGGCTGGGGGGGCCACGCACGACCGGAACTCCCGCCGAGGTCCTCCCAGCGGTCACTATTGGGAGATGAGGGAGCTCGCCGTCTCGGGAGTCACCAAGTCGTTCGGCGACCTGCGTGTCCTCGACGGCGTGGACCTCACCATCCCGGCGGGCACCTTCACCGGCATCCTCGGCTCGTCGGGGAGCGGGAAGACGACGCTGCTGCGGATCATCGCCGGCTTCGAGCGTCTGGACTCCGGAGAGGTGCGGCTGGGCGCCGAGGTGGTCGACGACGGCCGCCACGTCTTCGTCCCGAGCGAGCGTCGCCGCATCGGCTACGTGCCCCAGGAGGGCGCGTTGTTCCCGCACCTCTCGGTTGGGCGCAACGTCGCCTTCGGTCTGCGTCGAGGCTCCGCACCGGCGGGACCGGGTCCTGGAGCTGCTCGACATGGTGGGGCTCTCGGGTCTGCACCGGCGTTACCCCCACCAGCTCTCGGGCGGCCAGCAGCAGCGCGTGGCGCTCGCCCGGGCCCTGGCGACTGATCCCGAGATCGTCCTCCTCGACGAGCCGTTCTCCTCGCTCGACGCCAGCCTCCGGGCCAGCGTGCGCAGCGAGGTGCAAGAGGTCTTGCGCCGGGCCGGAACGACCTCCGTCCTGGTCACGCACGACCAGGACGAGGCGCTCTCCATGGCGGACCAGGTGGCCGTGCTCCGTCACGGTGTCATCGCCCAGCTCGACACGCCGGCGGGCATCTACCGCCATCCTCTCGACCCGGCCCTGGCGCGCTTTCTCGGCGAGTCCAACGTGCTGCACGCCGCCGTGGCCGCCGCTCCGCGGGCCGGGACTCGGCGATGGCCGCCGACACGGCGCTGGGCTCGCTGCCGGTCGAGGGGTGGCCGGACTCGACGGCCGGGGGCCTGGCCCACGTGATGATCCGACCCGAACAGCTGCTCATCGGGGAGGCCGCCTCCGCCGGGGTGGCGGCGACCGTGGAGAGCTACCAGTACTTCGGCCACGATGCCGTGGTGCGGGTCCGGCCCGAGATCGAACAGCTCCCCGAACTGGTGGTCCGGGTGACGGGTGGCACCCCGCTCGTCGCCGGCGCCCGGGTCGGGCTGACCGTCCAGGGGACCGTCGTCGCCTGGCCGATCGACGATCCCGAGCACGACCACCACCACGGCTCGGGATCCCGACGACACGACGACGACAGGGTCCGCCCGGAACTCCACGAAGCACGCCTCGGTAACTACAGCGATGTCGTCCGGCAGGCACTAGAGTGACGGCCGGAGTGGCAGCGCAGGGAGGTGTGATGACCGGACGATTCCGCGACCCGCGTCGGGGGGTATCACGGGCCACAGGTGTGCGGCCTGGTGGGGATCTCGTACCGGCAACTCGATTACTGGGCCCGCACGGGCCTGCTCCAACCCTCGGTGGCGGCTGCGAAGGGGAGCGGGTCCCGTCGCATCTATTCGTACTCCGACGTGCTCGAGCTCAAGGTGATCAAGCAGCTGCTCGACGCCGGCGTCTCGCTGCAGTCCGCCCGTCGGGCCGTCGAGTGCCTGCGCGAGGACCTGGGTTCGGACCTGGCGTCGGCCAACCTCGTGCTGACGGGGACCAGCTCGGTGCTGGCGCGGTCCAACGGTGAGGTGGTCGACCTGCTGGCCGGGGGCCAGGGCGTGTTCAACATCGTGCCGCTGGCCGGCGTCGTGGAGGAGCTGGACGCCGACATCGTGCGCCTCGACACCTCCGCCGCGGCCGCGCCGGTCCAAAGGGCGACCCTCACCTGTGCGGGCCGCGCGGGCCGCGGGGGAGTGATCGCACCGGACCCCGCGTTCGTCGGGCGCACTCGCCATCCGGCTTGTGCGCCCGCCGGGCAGGTCCGCTTCGCCCATCCCTCCGAGCGCCTCTTCGCCGTGTTGCTCGACCTGTCGGGCGAGCGGTGGCAGTACGAGCCGGTGGAGTTCCCCCTCGAATGGGACGGGCAGGGCTCACCGGTCTCCGGTTTCCGTCCCGACTTCTATCTGCCGGGCCGGGGCGTCTTCATCGAGCTGACGACGGCGGACCAGCGCCTCGTCACCCGCAAGAACCGCAAGGTGCGTCGCATGCGCGAGCTCTATCCCGAGGTGCCGATCTGCGTCGTGTACCAGCGTGACTTCATGTCACTTCTGTCCTCGCACGGCCTCGGTCTCGCCACTGCTGGAGCCGCGTAGTCTGGCCGGGTGAACGACGACGACAACGGGGACGGCACGCCGACCCGGGTCTCACCCCTGCACGCGGCGCACGTCGCGCTCGGCGCCAAGATGGTCCCGTTCGGCGGCTGGGAGATGCCCCTGGCCTACCCGTCGGGCACGGTGGCCGAGCACCGGGCGTGCCGTTCGTCGGCGGTGGCCTTCGACGTGAGCCACCTCGGGCACGGTGCGGGTCGAGGGTCCCGACGCCTTCGAGCACCTGCAGCGCTCGTTCAGCAACGACCTGCGGCGGGTCCACCCCGGACGGGCCCAGTACACCCACCTCTTGGACGAGGACGGCTTCGTCGTCGACGACATCATCGTGTGGTGGGTCGACGACGAGCGTTTCGACGTGATGCCGAATGCCTCCAATACGAGCGACGTGCTCCGCGCCATCGGCGGCGACGGACGTGACCGAGCGAGCGGGCCGTGATCGCGGTGCAGGGCCCTCAGGCACGCGATCGGCTGGCCAACGTGTCGCCGGAGGCCGCAGCGGTGCACCGGTTCAGCGTCGAGCGGTTCGCATGGGGCGGGGCGACCTGCCTGGTGGCCGGCACCGGCTACACGGGTGAGGACGGGGTCGAGTGCGCCGTGCCGACCGACGTGGCCGCAGGAGTTCTGGGAGGCCGTGCTGGGCCAGGGCGTCCTCCCGGCCGGGTTGGGTGCCCGCGACACGCTGCGCCTCGAGTCCGGACTGCCCCTGCACGGCCACGAGCTCGGCCCGGGCATCACCCCCCTCCAGGCCGGGCTGGGCTGGGTGGTCGGCTGGGACAAGGCGGAGTTCACCGGCCGCGCCGCCCTCGTGGAGGAGCGGGCGAACGGCCCCGCCCGCCGCCTGCGTGGGTTCGTGGCCGACGGCCGTCAGCCGTTGCGCGACGGTTCCGACGGTGTGCCGTGGCCAGGAGCGGGTCGGCATCCTGACCAGCGGCAACTTCTCGCCCATGCGTGAGCGGGGCATCGGGTTGGGCTACGTCGACGCCGACGCGCGGCTGCTCGACGGCGACGAGGTCACCGTGGTCCAGCGCGGCCGCGAACTGACGGCGCTCCTCGTTCGCCCGCCCCTGTGGCCGATCCGCGAGGAGAGCGAGTAGCGCCGGCCGGGCTCAACCAGGTGCCGTGGCGGGTGCCGTATAGTGGGTCGCACAACTGAATACGCCGTTTGAACCGGAGCGCCAGAGTCCCCGCAGTACGCAGGCGAGGGGACGCCGGAGGAGCAACTCTCCCCGAGAAACTCTCAGGCCGACATACCGCTTCGGCGAGGCAACTCTGGAAAGCGGGTGCTCCGGCGTCCGCACCGAAGGTGGAAGTCGCACACGTTGCGGCGAGACTCTCAGGTCCGATGACAGAGTGGGGAGGACGCCCGACCAGCGCCGCGTGACCAGCGGAGCACGTGAGGAGACCTCCGTGAGCGAAGAGCATCCACCCCCGCATCCGAGGTTCTCGAACCCTTCGAGGACTTCGTGCGCCGCCACGTCGGACCCTCGGACGAGGAGCAGGCGGGCATGCTCAAGGTCCTCGGGTACGAGACCCTCGATGCGCTCATTGACGCAGCCGTTCCGGGCAGCGTCCGGAGCCTCGACGGCACTCGACCTGCCGGCGGCGCTGTCCGAGCGCGAGGTGCTCGACGAGCTGCGCCAGCTCGCCTCGTCCAACATGATCGCCGAGCCGATGATCGGCCTCGGCTACTACGGGACGATCACGCCGGGCGTGATCCGGCGCAACGTCTTGGAGAGCCCGGCCTGGTACACGGCCTACACCCCGTACCAACCCGAGATCAGCCAGGGACGCCTCGAGGCGCTCTTGAACTTCCAGACCATGGTGTCGGACCTCACGGGGCTCGACACGGCCAACGCCTCCCTGCTCGACGAGAGCACCGCGGTGGCGGAGGCCGTCACCCTCATGCGCCGGCGCGCCACCGTCGAGGCCAACCGGGTCGTCGTGGATGCCGACTGCCTCCCGCAGACCGATCGCGGTGCTGCGAGACCCGCCTCCGACCGCTCGGGATCGAGGTCGACGTGGTCGACCTCGATGCGACGGATCCCGCAGGGCGACTTCTTCGGCGTGGTCCAGCAGTACCCGGGGTGCTCGGGCGCCATCCGCGACTTCGCCGCGCTGACCGAGGAGGCCCACGCCCGGGGCGCGCTGGTGGCCGTGGCCACCGACCTCGCTGGCGCTGACGCTGCTGAAGCCGCCGGGGCAGTGGGGGGCCGACGTCGTCGTCGGGTCCTCACAGCGCTTCGGCGTGCCGCTCTGGTACGGAGGGCCGCACGCCGCGTTCATGGCGGTCAAGGCCGGCCTCGAGCGGGACCTGCCGGGACGGCTGGTCGGGCTGTCGAAAGACGCCGAGGGCCGGCCGGCCTACCGGCTGGCCCTGCAGACACGAGAGCAGCACATCCGGCGGGAGAAGGCGACCTCGAACATCTGCACCGCGCAGGTGCTGCTGGCCGTCGTGGCCTCCATGTACGCCGTGTACCACGGGGCCGAGGGGCTGCGCGGCATCGCCCGTCGGGTGCACCGCCGGACGGTCCGAGCTGGCCGCCGGGCTGCAGCAGGCGGGCCTGGCCCTCGTCCATCGGGAGTTCTTCGACACCGTGGTCGTGCGGGCACCGGGCCGGGCGGCCGCGATCGTGGCGGACGCCCGCGCCCGCGGCGTCCTGCTCCGCCTGGTCGACGACGACCACGTCGGCATCTCGTGCGGCGAGACGACGACCGCCGGGCACGTGGCCGCCGTGCTCCACGCCTTCGGGGCGGCCGACGGCGGGGGAGTGGCTCCCGACACGGCACTCCCGGAGGCGCTGCTGCGCCGTGGGCCCATTCTGAGCCACCCCGTGTTCTCGGAGCACCACTCCGAGACGGCCATGCTGCGCTACCTGCGCCGGCTGTCCGACCGGGACTTCGCGCTCGATCGGGGCATGATCCCCCTGGGCTCGTGCACCATGAAGCTCAACGCGACCACCGAGATGGAGCCGGTGGGCCTGCCCGGGTTCGCCGACATCCATCCGTTCGCACCGCTCGAGACCACGCCGGGCTACCTGGCACTGATCGACGACCTCGAGCGGTGGCTGGCCCGTGTCACCGGCTACGCCAAGGTGTCGGTGCAGCCGAACGCCGGCAGCCAGGGAGAGCTGGCCGGACTCCTCGCCATCCGGGCGTACCACCAGTCCCGCGGCGAGCCCGAGCGCGATGTCTGCCTGATCCCCTCGAGCGCCCACGGGACCAACGCCGCGTCGGCCGTGATGGCCGGTATGCGCGTCGTCGTGGTCGCCGCACTCGATGACGGCACGGTCGACCTTCGTGACCTCCGTGGCAAGTGCGAGGAGCACGGAGACGGCCTGGCCGCGATCATGGTGACCTACCCCTCGACGCACGGGGTGTACGAGGAGGGCATCAGCGACATGTGCGACCTGGTCCACCGCTACGGCGGTCAGGTCTACATCGACGGCGCCAACCTCAACGCCCTGCTCGGACTGGCACAGCCCGGTCGCTTCGGTGGTGACGTCTCGCACCTCAACCTGCACAAGACCTTCTGCATCCCCCACGGCGGCGGCGGTCCCGGTGTCGGACCGGTCGCGGTGGCGGAGCACCTGGTGCCGTTCCTCCCGTCGCATCCGATGCACCCACGCCCCGAGCGGCGCGACGGCATCGGCCCGGTCAGCGCGGCTCCCTTCGGCAGCGCGGGGATCCTGCCCATCAGTTGGGCCTACATGCGATTGCTGTCCGGTCCCGGCCTGGCCCATGCCACCAAGTCGGCCGTGCTGGCCGCCAACTACGTGGCGGCACGCCTGGCGCCGTCGTACCCGATCCTCTACACGGGCACGCACGGGCTGGTCGCCCACGAGTGCATCCTCGATCTGCGTGCTCTGACCAAGGCCACCGGCGTCACCGTCGACGACGTGGCGAAGCGGCTGATCGACTACGGCTTCCACGCTCCGACCGTGAGCTTCCCGGTGGCGGGCACGCTCATGGTCGAGCCGACGGAGAGCGAGGATCTGGCGGAGCTCGATCGCTTCTGCGAGGCGATGATCGCCATCCGGGCCGAGATCGACCAGGTGGCCGCCGGGCGCTGGGCGCGTGGAGGACAGCCCGCTGCGCGGCGCGCCGCACACGGCGGCGGCGCTGGTGGCCCTCTGGGAGCGACCCTACGACCGGCAGACGGCCGTGTTCCCCGCCGGGCCGACAGCCGGCAAGTACTGGCCCCCGGTGGCGCGGATCGATCAGGCCTACGGGGACCGCAACCTGATGTGCACCTGTCCACCGTCCGGAAGCCTTCGCCTCCTGAAGACGGCATCAGGCCAACGCCATGAGGCCGATGCCGGCGGCCGCGGCGGCCAGGCAGACGGCAAGCCCGCCCAGCGTGTAGACGACCGCCTGCGGAGCGGTGGCCGGTATGGAGCAGGTGGATCGTCTCCCAGCTCGCCGTCGACCACGTGGTGTACCCGCCGCACAAGCCCGACACCGGCCACGGCGAGCACGTGGGGACCGAGGCCGTGGTAGAGCGAGAGCCCGGTCAGCACGCCGAGGAGCAGGGAACCGGACGCGTTGACCACCAGGGTGCCGACCGGCAGCGGGTCGAATCGTCGCAGGCCGAGGTGGTGGACGAGCAGCGCGCGCAGGACGGCACCGGCGCCGCCCGCCAGTGCGACCAGCAGGGCGAGGCCGAGGGTGGGGGAGGAGGCGCTCATGAGGCCGACCAGCCTCCGGCCCATGGCATGGCCGGCCACGACGAGTGCCAGGCCTCCGGCCACGGTGGCGGTCAGGTAGGCCAGGCACGCGGCGACGTCGCCGTGCTTGGCCAGGAGGGTGGCTTCGACGGCCAGCGTGGAATAGGTCGTCCATCCCCCAGGAAGCCGATGAGGAGGAGCGGCCGCAGCACCGGGACCCGGTGCGAGACGTGCTCGGTGAGCGGGATCAGGAGCCCGATGGCGAACGAGCCACTCAGGTTCACGAGCAGCGTGACCCAGGGAAAGCCGCCCGCGGCGGCCGGGTGGTGCACCTCCAAGCAGGTAGCGGGCCAGGGTGCCGAGCGCACCGCCGACGAAGATGGCCGCCAGGGTGGTCGCTGAGGGCACGAAGAGCGGGACAACCGGGTTCGTCGAGAAGGTCGTGGTCCTCCTCGTCGCGCTCGAGTCGTTCACGCTCGTGTGCGAGCCGTTCGGTCTCGGTCGCGCTCAGATCGTGTTCGTTCGTCGGCTGCGGCAGCACTTCGTCCATGGCTCGGCCCTCCCGTGGAGCCCGTCAGGAGCCATTAGCCATGTCGTGCCGGCGGTTCGGGGCGTTGCCCCCCGGCGGGATCCATCGCCGGTCGAGTCGCTGCGCACTCATCGTAGTAGAGGCCGCTGCGACAGGGGGCCGGGGCGGCGCCCGTTCGTCGACCGGGCCGCAGCGATCTTGGCTGGACGGCTCAGTCGAGGCGCGGCCCCGGAGCGCGTCGGAACTGGAAGGGTTCGCTCTCCCTCCCGGCGACGACGTACCAGCACTGGCCGGTGGTGTCCGAGTCGAGGATGCGCTGCGAAGGCAGCCACGACATCGGCCACATCAATGATGGGGAACCCCATGTCGAGCAGCGTCTGCTCCGAGCCCTTGATGATGTTGGTGTACGCGAAGGACGGGCACAGGGCATGGACGCGGATGCCGTCGGGTTCGTAGACCTGGCCCAGCGAGCGCGCCAGGCCGACGACCGCATGCTTGTTGGCCGCGTAGATGGGATCGAAGGGCGTGGCGACCAAACCGGCCATGGAGGCGGTTGCCACGATCGTCCCGCCACCGCTCGCCTTGATGGCACGCCGGGCGGCTGCGATGCCGTAGACGACACCGTCGAGGTTGATGGCCATGGAGCGGCGGTACGCCTCGGGATCGAAATCGTCCCCCATGCCGCACCACGAGGTCACCCCGGCGTTCAGGTGGGCGATGTGAAGCCCACCGAAGGCCTCGACCGCGTCGGCCACCGCGGCGGTGCTGGCGGCGGGGTCGGCGACATCGGTCGGCACGAAACGGCCGCGCAGCTCGTCGGCCACCTCCTTGCCCCGGGCGACGTCAGTGTCGGCGATCACGACGTGTGCGCCCCGGCCCGCCAGATGGCGGGCAACACCCTCGCCGATCCCGTTACTGCCTCCGGTGATGAGAGCGACCTTGCCGTCGACGTCCATTGCCATGCCCCTGGATCGTAGGGGAAGGCGCTGTGCTCAGCCGAGGAGCGCTTGCGGGCAGGGGGCGGGCATGCACGACGCTCAGGTGTTGGATGGGACGCGTCATGGCCACGTAGAGCAGCCGGAGCCCACGGCGGTCCTCGCCGGCGATGGCCGCGGGCTCGACCACGACGACGGCGTCGAACTCGAGGCCCTTGGCCGACGGGGCCGAGACGATCGTGACGGGTCGGGTCATGGCGTCGCGTTCGAGCGTCCCGACCCGGTCGTCGTGCCGGGCCAACCGGGCGAAGGTGGGCGCCGAGCGCGGCCGGGACGATCACCGCCACCAGCGCGTGGTCCTGAAGGAGGCCGCGGGCCTCGTCCAACGAGGCCGGCGCCAGCTCGCCTGCTTCCACCAGGCGCACGGCGGGGTCGCTGCGGCCGGCGCGTATGGAGGACGTGGGACTGACGCCGGGCGCCGCGACGGGCAGGAGCCGCGAGGCGAAATCGAGCACCCGGCCCGGTGCCCGGTAGCCGAGCGTGAGCTCGTCGTGGTGGAACGGGGCGGCCCGGGGCAGGTGCGTGCGGACCTCCTCCCAGTCCGAGTAGGTCCAGGGCCCGGTGGCCTGGGCGAGGTCACCGAGCACGGTGATCGAACCTGAGGGGGCACGCCGGGCGATCATGCGGAACTGCATCGGGGTGAGGTCCTGCGCCTCGTCGACGATGATGTGCCCGTAGCTCCGGGTGCGGCCGCCGGTGAGGAAGGTGGCCTCGTCGAGCAGCGGGAGATCGTCGGCGCTCCACGCGGTCGAAGACACGGTGGCCTCCCGGGATCGCAGCAACAGCGGCCACTCCGACTCCGAGAAGAGCCCGACGGCGAATCGCTCCAACTGTGCCCGGGACGACAGCAGGTCGCGGACGAGCGCGGCGGGGGAGACCGTCGGCCAGAGCAGATCGAGCAGGGCTGCGAACTCCGGTGACGACGTGAGCTCCCCTTCGAACCAGGCTTCGTCGGCACCCAGGCGGGCCGACGAACGGAAGACGCGCCGTGCCTCGCTGACGAGCCGGGCCCGCAAGGCCAATCGGCCCGCCCTGTAGGGGGCCGGACGGGCGACGATGGAAACCACGAGGTCGTTGACCCGCTCTGCACTCAACGTGGCCCGGGCGAAGCGCACGCGCAGGCCGGCGTCCTCCTCGAGCGGCCGGCGCCGCCCTTCCAGCGCACGGCGCAGGAGCTCGCCCATCCGGGCATCTCCCTTGACCCGACGCACTTCGATCGGTTCCTCGACGCGCACTTTGGCCTTGGGTGCGATGTCGGCGATCGTGGTCTGCACCACGGCTTCCTCGCCGAGTGCGGGGAGGACCTGGGCGATATAGCGCAGGAAGGCGCGGCTCGGGCCCAGCACCAGTACGCCGTCGCGGCTCAAGGTGGGGTGGTTGTAGAGGAGGAAGGCAGCCCGGTGCAGCCCGACCGCTGTCTTGCCGGTCCCGGGCCCACCCTGCACGGTGAGCAGCTGGTCGAGGGGAGCGCGGATGATCTCGTCCTGCTCGGCCTGGATGGTGGCGACGATGTCGAGCATCTCTCCCGTACGGGCCCGCTCGAGCTCGGCCAGCAGCGCGTCGCCGCCACGGAGGCGGGTGGCGCCCACCCCGTCAGCGCCGACGCCGAACAGGTCGTCGGCCACGGCCACGACGGAGCGGCGGTCCACCATGATCTGACGGCGGCGCGCCAGGCCAAGGGCGTCCTTCGCACTGGCCCGGTAGAAGGGGACCGCCACGGGGGCCCGCCAGTCGACGACGATGGGGTCGGATCGCTCGTCCTCGACGTGGCGCCGGCCGATGTGCCAGGTGGGGCCTTCGTCTTCATCGATACGGCCGAAGAGCAGGGGCCGTGGACTGTCGGCCAGGAGCGACACCCGGTGCGAAAGGGCGGCGACGTAGTCCAGATCGGGGTTTCCCGCGTCGATGAGGTCGCGGAGGAGGCGCTCGGCTCGCTTCCGCATGGCAGCGAGGGATTTGACCGCATGGTCGAGATAGGCCTGCTCGGCCTGGATCTCGGGGTCGGGGCGGGGCGCTGTTGCCATCACCGGGGCCCAGCTCCCGCTAAATCACGCGTAACAGCGAGCGCGCAAAAATCCCCGGACACTCCGGGGATAGTACTTACTTTTTCGGAGGCTTACAAGCCCTCTAGCTGGGATTTCCCCTTCTCATCCGTCCGGACTTTGAACCTTTAACCAAGGGGACTTATCGCCTGTCACTTTACTGATTACACGCTCATAAATCAAGTCCCTTTCCACCGCCCGGATCCGGACGGTGGAGTTCTGGTGCGCCGGTGACACCACGCCGTGCGTCACAGCGTTCGGTCCATGGGTCCCGTCGATCGTGCCGTTGCGCCGCCGCCCGTCCGGACGGTCGCACCCTGTGCCGGTCTCGGACCCCACGTCGATGTCGGGGGGAGTGCCGTCTCGGACGTCCGATCCAGCCCCGCAGGGATATTCATCTATGACTTAACATAATGAACATTATCGGCGGTCCGGCAGGGAAGCAGGTCCAGGTGGGAAGGCCGATCGCGTCCCGCACACCTCGGCCCGGAGGGCGGTCTCCGGCAGCGCCGGGGTGCGCGGGCGCTGGCATCAACGGCGCACGAGCGACGGCGAAGGCGTCCAGGATCCGCATGGTCGGACAGGGGAGCAACGAGCTTCGGCGGAGCCGCGTGGCGCGCCGTGGTCATCCGGCCGGGCCGCGCCGTCCGGTCGGCGGGATTCAGGCCGGCTGCTCCCCCATCGCCCTGGCCACCTGCTCCATGAGGCCCGCCTGCTCGGCGGGCGAGGCGACCCTGAGTCGGACGAAATCGTCGTCGTGGAGCCGGACGTCGGCAAACAGCTCCCCCGCGTCCTCGTGGAAATGCAGGAAGGCCCGTGACCGCCGGTAGAAGACACCGGGCGTGCGCTCCACGAGACCGCCGACGGAGCGGAGCCGCCCCAACAGGCCGGTGATCTGCTCGAGGTCGGCGGCCGTCGCATGGCGCATCGCCCTGCCACGGTAGGTGGTCGGCGGCCACGACACCGCCGAAGCTGAACGGCACCGGGAGGCCGGGGTACGTGAGGGGGAGCACGAATCCTCCCGGCGCCGCGATCAGCTGTCTCGACAGCATGCCCCGCCGTTCTCTGAGGCCGGCCAGCCCCCGCTGTGGGAACTCTGGCAAGTGCGTTCTGGCCAAATGGCTGTTGACCAGGGCTCTTAGGTTGCATTTACATGGAACACCAAGCGGGCTCACAGCTGGTCTTCGGCTCACTGTGAAATGGCTCGGCTGAACTGGACGACATGGTGAGAACGGAAGCAACCGTGGCCACGGACAGCCCGAGCGACGCCACCCAGGAACTGCCGCTGAGTGACGAGGCCGAACTCGTAGTCGACGAGCGATCGTTCTGGCGGCGCCACCGGGTGGCGATCGTCGCTGTGGTGGTGGTCGTGCTCGCCGGGGCGGGCGGGCTCACCTATTGGCTGACGTCTGGCTCTTCGACGCCGACCGGTCTCGTGGTCTCGACGCAGACCGTCTCCGTGACCACCGGAACCATCCAGCAGACGGTGGCGAGCTCGGGGACGATCGAGCCGGCCAGCCAGGCCAGTCTCAACTTCGGCGTGTCGGGCACCGTGACCGCGGTGAACGTCAAGGCGGGCCAGACGGTGACCGCCGGCCAGGTGCTGGCGACCGTGGACACGACGGCCCTGACCGATGATGTCAACGCGGCGCAAGCGCAGCTCGATTCGGCCGAGGCGCGTCTGTCCGCCGACCAGGCCTCGAGCGCCAGTACGACCCAGGTCGACTCGGACCAGGCGGCGGTGACCTCCGCCGAGTCGTCGCTGTCCAATGCGCAGACCGCGTTGAACGACGCCTCGCTGACGTCGACCATCTCGGGCACCGTCGCCTCGGTGGACCTCACCGTCGGCCAGCAAGTGACGGGCACGGGGTCGGGTGGCAGCGGAAGCTCCGGCACCGGCAGCGCCGCCGGCAGCGCCGCCAGCAGTGCCACCGGTAGTGCCGCCAGCGACACCGGGAGCGGTGACACGGGGTCCTCCACCGGCCAGATCGTGGTCATCGGCACCGATTCCTACATCGTCAACACGACGGTGGACGACACCCAGATCGGTCAGATCGCCGACGGCGACCAGGCCGACATCATCCCGACCGGATCGACGACGACGGACTACGGCACGGTCGCCTCCATCAGCCTGGTCGGCAGCCAGAGCTCCAACGTGACCACCTTTCCGGTCGTCATCAACGTGACGGGCGATCCCTCCGGTCTCTACGCCGGCTCGACCGCCAACGTGAGCATCATCGTGAAGCAGCTCAACAACGTCACCGAGGTGCCGACCGCGGCCATCTCGTACAACTCGAGTGGCCAGGCAACGGTCACCCAGGTGGTCAACGGCGCGCATGTCGTGAAGCCGGTCACCGTGGGGGCGGCCGAGAGCGGGGAGACCCAGATCGTCAGCGGCGTGGCGGCGGGGGACAAGGTGCTCGAGCAGGTCGTGTCGTTCAAGGCAGGTGCCGGCGGCGCGGCCGGCGGCCTCTTCGGCGGCGCCGGCGCCGGCACTCGATTCGGCGGCTTCGGTGGCGCTGGCGGCTTCGGCGGCGCTGGCGGCTTCGGTGGCGCTGGCGCCGGCGGCGGCGGTGCGGCCACATTCGGCGGAGGCGGCGGATGAGCGCAACCCCGCGCGGCACTCCCCTGCCGGGGGCATCGGACGGTGTCGGTGATCGAGCTGGAACGGGTGACGAAGGTCTACCGGACCGGCACCATCGCCGTCGCCGCGCTACGCGGCATCAGCCTGACCATCGCGCAAGGCGAGTACGTCGCCGTGATCGGACCCTCAGGTTCAGGCAAGTCGACCCTCATGCACATCCTGGGCTGTCTCGATACGCCCACGTCGGGTGACTACCACCTCGCCGGCGAGAACGTCAGCAACATGAGCGAGGCCTCCCTGGCGGAGGTGCGCAACCGGCGCATCGGCTTCGTCTTCCAGCAGTTCAACCTGCTCGCCTCCATGTCAGCCTGGCAGAACGTGGAGCTGCCCCTCGTGTACGCGGGGGTGCCACGGGCGGAGCGCAAGGCGCGAGCCATGGACGCACTGGCTCGCGTGGGACTGGCCGGCCGGGTGCACCACCGGCCCGGCGAGCTCTCCGGCGGCCAGCAGCAGCGGGTCGCGGTGGCACGGGCCCTCGTCACCGAGCCCGACCTGATCCTCGCTGACGAGCCGACGGGCAATCTCGACTCGGTCTCCGCCGCCGACGTGCTGCGCCTCATGGACGAGCTCCACGAGTCCGGCCGCACCCTGGTGCTCATCACCCACGACACCGAGGTGGCGTCCGCATCGGGCCGGGTCCTGGGCATCCGCGACGGTCTCCTCACCGAGGACGACGACCGCTACCTGGAGAGCATCCGGTGAGCTGGCTCGAGACGTTCCGAACCGGGGTCAACGGCGTGCGCAGCCACCGCCTGCGATCGGGTCTGACCGTGCTGGGCATCCTCATCGGCATTGCCGCGGTCATCCTCACCGTCGGGCTGGGCGAGGGCGCCCAGGGCCAGGTGACCTCCGAGATCACGGCGCTCGGCTCCAACGTGCTCACGATCACGCCCGGCAGCTCGACCTCGACCACCGGCATCCGCGAGGCGCTCGGCACCGCCTCGACGCTGACGATGTCCGACGTCGCCGCGCTCTCCAACCCGATCGTCGCCCCTGACATCAAGGCCGTCGCCCCCATCACCTCGTCGTCGGAGACCCTGACCGCCGGCTCGAGCACGTGGACGACCACGGTGCAGGGGTCGACGCCCACCTGGCTCACCGTCCGAGGTCGCACCCTGGAGCAGGGTCGGTTCATCGACAACCAGGACGTGACGGACCACACCGCCGTCGCCGTCCTGGGCGCCACGACGGCGTCGGAGCTCTTCCGGGGCATCGACCCCGTCGGCCAGACCGTCGACGTGAACGGTGTCCCGCTGACGGTGGTGGGCGTGCTCACGTCCACCGGATCGTCCTCGTCGTCCTCGAGCACGAGCGACCCCGACGACCTCATGGTCATCCCGATCACGACGGGTGCCGAGCGCATCTTCGGTGGGACGACGCGCAACTCGGTCAGCTCCATCGCCGTGCAGGCCCGCTCGGCGGACGACCTGACCGCCGCCTACCAGGAGGCGGATCACCTGCTCCTCCAGCTCCACGCGATCACGACCCCGACCGACGCCGACTTCACGATCACCTCGGAGCAGTCGCTGATCTCGACCGCCACCTCGGTCGACCGGACGCTCACCATCCTGCTCGGCGGCGTCGCCGGCATCTCGCTCCTCGTCG
Organism: uncultured Acidimicrobiaceae bacterium; assembly: GCA_963787525.1. Lineage (GTDB taxonomy): Bacteria > Actinomycetota > Acidimicrobiia > Acidimicrobiales > RAAP-2 > Bog-473. The sequence continues at coordinate 308,319 of CAWBDK010000004.1, forward strand.
GCGGGATCGGCGTCATGAACATCATGCTGGTCTCGGTCACCGAACGCATCCGCGAGATCGGGCTCCGCAAGGCCCTGGGCGCGACGCCCGGGGTGATCCGGCGTCAGTTCCTCGTCGAGGCCTCCGTGCTGGGGCTCATCGGCGGCGCCCTCGGTGCGCTGCTCGGGATCATCGGGGCGACCTTCCTCCCCGGCGTGGTCGGCGACCCCATCACCATCAGCCCGACCGCCATGGTCGGCGCCCTGGTCGTCGCTCTCGGCATCGGCATCGCCTTCGGCGTCTACCCGGCCAGCCGGGCGGCGCACCTGGCACCCATCGACGCTCTACGAACCGAATAGAAGAAAGAGAGAGGGAATCTCACATGCATGCACTGACCAGCCGAAGCACGCAGTCGCCGGCGCTGGGCACGATTCATAGGCACGGGCGCAACCGCGCTCGTGGCGGCGACGGCCATCGGATCGGCCGCGGGGGCGGCCACGACGCCCGCCAACGCCCCCTCGGGTGCCAGCGGCAGCGTCGCCTCGCTCGCCGGCTTCGAGCATGGAGGTGCAGAACCCCAGCTCCGGCCAGACCACGGTCAACTGGACGTCGACGACGCAGTTCTCCAAGACGGTGTCCGAGTCGGTGAGCGGCCTGGCGGCGGGTGATTGCGTCACCGTCACCGGCACGCCGTCGAAGTCGTCGAAGACCACGATCGCCGCCCGCAGCATCACGGTCGCGCAACCCCACGTCGACGGGGTCCTGCTCCGGTCGGGGCCGGAGCAGGTCGCGGCCCGGCGGCAGGCGGAGGATTCGGCGGACCGGGCGGCTTCCGGTTCCGCACCGGCGGCGGCGGCACGAGCGGCACGAGCGGCACACGGCCTTCGTTCCCCGCCGGGGTCGGCTCGGCGGTTCGCCGGGCTGGGCTCGATCGCCATCGCGTCGGGCAAGGTGACCGGGGTCAGCGGCTCGACGGTCTCGGTGTCGGGCGTCGACATCAATCCGGGGAGCTTTGCGCGTCCCACCAAGTCCAGCAGCTCCAAGAGCTCCAAGAGCTCCAAGAGCTCCAAGCCCGTCACGCCGAAGACCGAGAACCTCAAGATCACGACGACCGGGATCCACGACGGTGTCCGCCGACCCAATCGGCGGCGTCCACGGACCTGGCCGTCGGTGACTGCGTGAGCGCGTTCGGACCGGCAGCCACAACGGCGCGGTGACGGCGACCACCGTCCGCATCACCTCGACCGGTGGCGCATCGTGCACCGGTGGCTTCGGCGGCGGTGGCGGCTTCTTCGGTGGCGGCGGTGGCTTCGGTGGGGGCGCCCCCGGCGGTGGCAGTGCCTAGTTCGACCCGTTCCGGTTGGGGCCGTTCCGGCCACCGGCGCGCCGTCGTCATCGGCGCCATCGTGCTGATCGTCGTGCTGGGCGGCGGAGCCGCCGCCTGGGCGGCCACCAGCGGCGGGAGTTCGGGGTATCGCACGGCGACCGTCACCCGGGCCGACATCGGGCAGAGCATGACCGTCGTCGGCACGGTCGAGCCGGTCAACGACGCCTCCGCCTCCTTCCAGGTCTCGCGGCCAGGTGGCCACGGTCACCGCGACCGTGGGCCAACAGGTGACCGCGGGACAGTCACTGGGGACGCTCGACACGACGTCGCTCGAGCGAGTCGGTCTCCTCCGCCCAGTCGACCCTCAACTCGGACGAGGCGAAGCTGGTGCAGGACGAGACCAGCCAGTCCACGCCCGCGACGAACGCCACGAAGACGTCGTCGACGGCGACCACCACGACCACGACGGCACCGTCCGCACGGCGGGTCCTCCGCCGGGACTCAGAGCACGATCACCCAGGACCAGAACACCTTGACCCAGGACGAGGCCAAGACGGCCGCCGATCAGCAGCAGGAGGCGGCCGACCTGACACAGGCGCAGCAGGCGTGTGGCACGGGGACCACACACCACCACGTCCGACGACGTCGACCACCACCTCGACGACCAACCCCGCCAACTGCGAGGCCGCCCTCGCCCAGGTCTCGAAGGACCAGCAACAGGTGTCGACCGACCAGGCGGCCGTGGCCAAGGACGAGGCCGCCCTGTCCCAGGCCCTCGACCAGGCCTCCTCCGCAGGCGTCAGCAGCGTCCCCCACCCAGCCTCGGCGTCGCACGCTGACCGCGTCGACGCCGAGCGGGCTCACTGGCAACACGGGCAGCGGCACGGGTACGGCGGCAGTGGCACCACAGCACCGGCACGATGGCACCAGTCGGTCGGTACCGGCTCGTCGGCCTCCACGGACACGCCCCAGCAGATCGCCTCCGACCAGGCGGCCATCGATACGGCACAGGCGGAGCTGACCGTCGCCGAGCAGTCGCTGACCGAGGCGAACCTCACCAGCCCCATCAACGGGACGGTCGTCTCGGTGGGGATCAACGTGGGTGACACGGTCAGTGCCAACTCGAGCACCGAGGTGATCGTGATCATCGGCACGCAGTCGTTCGAGGTCGCCAGCACCCTCTCGAGCACCCAGGTGCCCTCCGTCAAGGTCGGCGACTCCGCCGGGGTGCAGGTCGACGGCGTCGACGGCACGATCGACGGCACCGTGTCCCAGGTCGGCCCCGTCCAGTCCGGCGAGTCGGGCTACACGTTCCCGCTCGTGGTCGCGTTGCCTTCGTCGGCCACCGGGCTGTTCACGGGCTCCACCGCGAACGTCGTCGTCGCCACCGGCGCCGTAGCCAACGTCGTGGCCGTGCCCACGTCGGCGGTGCAGACCGCTCGGGTCGCGCTCCTTCGTCGAGATGCTCTCCGAACGGCACCTTGACCCGGAAGGTGATCAAGGTCGGCATGGTGGGTGACACCTACACCCAGGTCCTGTCGGGCCTCACGTCGGTCAGAGCGTGGTGCTGGCCGACTACGCCGACGCCGGTCCCCTCCTCCAACACCGACACCTTCGGGGGTTTCGGCGGGGCGGCTTCGGCGGGGGCGGCGGTTTCGGGGGCGGAGGCTTCGGTGGCGGCCGGGACGTTCCGCATCCGGACGCGGCGGCGGGGGTGCGAGCAGCGCCGGCTTCGGCGGCTGAGGCCGTCGCGCCGGCTTCAGCGCCTGACCACCGGCGTGGGCGCCGGTGTCGAGGTGGACCGTGCCGCTCTGGCGAACAGACGCGGACGGCGGCGCTCCGTGCCGCCACGACCTGCGCAGTGCGTCCAACCGCTCCTGAGCACTACGGTGGCCCCGTGCCGCCGATCCGCCTCGATCAGGTGAACCTCGTCGTACGTGACGTCGAAGCAAGCCGCGCCTTCTACAGCCGACTGGGCCTCGATTTCGGCGCCGAACACGATCCCGTCTGGTCGGCGCACCACGTCTCGGCCGTGCACGGTGACGCGCACACCGATCGACGTGGATCTCGACAGCACCAGCTTCGCCACCATGTGGGACCAGGGCTGGCCCGGCGGCACCGGGGCGCTCCTCGGTTTCAAGGTGGACACCCGCGAAGAGGTCGACGCGCTCGTTGCCGCACTGGTCGCCGAGGGCGTCCGGTACAACAGGAGCCGTACGACGCGTTCTGGGGCGCCCGCTACGCCGTCGTGAGCGACCCCGACGGCAACGGGGTCGGCATCATGAGCCCGGTCGACGCGGCTTACCGCAGCGAGCCACCGACGCCTCCGTGAGCGACCCGGACGGAAGAGGCGATCGACGTGGTGATCGAGATCCCCACCGGCAGCCGCAACAAGTACGAGTACGACCACGAGCAGCACGTGATCCGGCTGGACCGCCGCCTCTTCACCGCCACGACGTATCCGGCGGACTACGGGTTCGTTCCCGACACCTTGGCCGGGGACGGTGACCCGCTCGACGCGCTCGGTACTGGTCGCCGACCCCACCGTTCCCGGGCTGCGTGGTGCGGGTGCGGATCCTGGGGATGTTCTCCATGCGCGACGAGAAGGGGGTGGACGCCAAGCTCATCTGCGTCCTGGAACACGACCCCCAGTGGGACGGTGCCCACGACATCGATGACGTCCCCGAGCACCTGCGCAACGAGATCGCCCACTTCTTCAGCATCTACAAGGACCTCGAGCCTGAGAAGTCGACCGAGGTGCAGGGGTTCGCCGACCGCAACCGCGCACTCGGCCGAGCTCGAGTCATGCCTGCATGCCTACCGCGCCGACGAGGCGTAGCACGGAGGGAGAGCACATGCCGTTTCCACGCGACGAGGTCCGGGCCACCGTGGACCGCTACCACGAGCTGCGCCGGCGCATCGACGAGGGGCTCGAGCCGGATGCCTTCGGGGTGCTGGCCGACTTCTACACCGAGGACGCGGTGTACGTCGACGGCGCCTGGGGGCGCCTCGAGGGCCGCGACACCATCGCACGCTGGTTGGTCGACTCCATGGCGGGCATGGAGGACTGGAAGTTCCCCATTGAGTTCACCGCGATCGAGGGGAACGACGTGGTGGTGAAGTGGACGCAGATCATGCCGCGGACGAAGCCCGACGGGACGCCGTACCGCCAATCGGGCTACTCGCGCCTGATTTATGCCGGCGACGGCAAGTTCAGCTACGAGGAGGACACCTACAACATGGCCCACGTGCTCGAGGACATCGAAGCCAGCGGCTGGGAGCCCAACGGGTCGATGAACTATCCACCCGCCCACCCGGACCGGAACTTCGACATCCCGCCGGGCGCCGCCGGCTGAGGAGCTACGGCGTCCCCCCGGTGCTTCCGGAGTTCCCGAAGCCCGGGAACCCTCCCCCGCCGAAGGGGTTGGTCGTGCCACTGCCCGGTCTGCTGTTGGGCCTGCGCCTGGCTGCCCAGCGTGGCCGTGGTCGTGCGTTTGCTGTCCCCCACGTAGTAGGTGATGGTCACCGACTGACCCGGCTTCGAGCCTGGATCACCTTCTGCAGATCATCCGCCGAGTTGATGGCGGTGCCGCCGATGTTCACGATGACGTCGCCTTGGACGAGGCCGGCCTTGTCCGCCGGCGACCCCGAGACCACGCTCAGGATCACGGCGCCCGACGTGGGCGTGAAGCCGTACTGCTGGCGCAGCGCGGGCGTGAGGGTCGTGATGTCGACGCCGAGGTAGCCGCCGCCGTTCCCGGACTGGCCGCCCTTCTGGAGCTCAGGGATCAGGGCCTCCACCGAGGCGGTGGGGATGGCGAAGCCGATGTTCTGCGACGACGTCCCGTCGCTCGAGGTCCCGGCGACCGCGGTGTTCATCCCGATGACCTGGCCCGACGTGTCGATCAGCGGCCCACCGGAGTTACCCGGGTTGATGGCGGCGTCGGTCTGGATCATGTTCTGCAGGGTCTCGGTCTCGGTGCCCTCACCGCCGGCGGTCACCGAGCGCCCCAACGCCGAGATGATGCCCTGGGTGACCGTGGGCGTGCCGGCGGCGAGCCCGAGCGCGTTGCCGATCGCCACCACGGCATCGCCCACGACGGCCTTGGACGAGTCGCCGAAGGTGACGGTCGGCAGATTCGACGCGTTGTTGATCTTGAGCAGGGCGACATCCTTCGTCTGGTCGTAACCGACCAGCGTGGTGGGCAGCGCCTTGGTCTGCCCGTACTCGGTGACGGTGATGGAGCCGGTGTCGCCGCCTTCGCTGTAGAGCTCAATGACGTGGTTGTTGGTGATGACCTCGCCGTCGGCGGTGATGATCATGCCGGTGCCTTCGTCCTCGTTCCCGTTCGACTTGACGTCGATGGAGACGACGGAGTGGATCACCTTGTCGACCAGTTGGGGGATGGTGACGTTGCCGCTGAGGACGGCCGCACCGGGCGCCGCACCGCTCTCGTGGATGGTGACGCTCGAGCCACCGCCGGAGTTGTTGTGGTCGGCGAAGGCGGTGACGCCGGCGCCGATGGCCCCTCCGATGAGGGCGGCCACCACCGCCACCGGAAACCAGGCCCGGAACCTGCCCGGGCGCCCACCCTTCGTCGCCGACGACGCCGGTGGGGTGCCGGGGAAGGTCGGGTCGGGAGAGGCCGGGTAGGAGAACGGCGATCGCCGTGGGCGTGACCGGGGACGGCCCCGTGTCGTACCCGGACGGCGGGCGACCAGGACGGGGGTGGGTAGGACGGCGTGCCCGGCGTCGAAGGGGTGGCGGCTCCGTCCCCGCTCGCGACGGTCCAGAGCCGCTCTCGGGCGGCGTCGGCTGCGGTTCGGGCGCCGCCGCGACAGGCGCGACAGCCGGGACGGCCGCTTCTGGTGCGCCGGCAGCGGGCTCAGGCCCTGGCTGCTCAGTGTCCTCACTCATGTGGATCCTCCTGAAGGGACATGGGCCGGCGCACCGCTCCGCGGTGGGTGGTCTCCCGTCCCGGCGGCTCCCGCACTCCCGCGGACGTCGGCCCCATGTTACGGGATGTCCGTCGCTCCCTTACCGCAGGCTCTCACCGCCTTAGCGCAGGCTCCCACCGCCCGTGCGAGGTAGCGTGTCCGCCGCATGTCACGCCGGATCGACATCGAGTTGACGAGCAAGACGGGCGATGGGTCATGGACCTGGCGCGCCGCGGGCGCGCGTCAGCCCAAGGGCGTGGTCGCAGCCGCTCTGGTGCCTCCCGGCGAGACGGTCGGTGCCGTGTTGCGGGCCGACGTCGACGTCGGCCTCGAGGGAATCGAGATCCTGTCGCTGGCGGCAGCGAAGCCTGCTCGCTCCCCCGAGAAGGTGGAGGGGCGGATCGAGGTCAAGGGCACCCCCAAGCGGGCGCCGGACGTGTCGGTCATCCTCGCCCCGGGCTCCGGCAAGCGGCAACGCGACGACGGCGGCGAGCGAAGGGAGCGGCGGACCGGCGGCCGTCGCGCGTGCGGGACCCGACGCGCGAGGGCGGCCAGCGAGGCGAGCGTGACGACCGAGCCGGTGGTGGGCCGCGACGCCCCGGCGGGCGCCGCCCAGGCGAAGGCGACGGTCGCCCGGCCCGCGGCGACCGTCCGGTCGTGCCCACCTCCACCGTCCACCGCAACGCCATGCTGGCAACGTTGCGACCGGAGCAGATCCCCGTGGCCGAGCAACTGCTTCGTGGCGGCTTGCAAGCGGTACGCCACGCAATCGAGGCGCAGAACAGCGCGGCGAAGGCCGGCGGGAAGCCCCCGGTCGCCGCCGATGCCCTCATCGCGATGGCCGAGGAGCTCCTGCCCGCGGTCCGCCTGGCGGACTGGAAGGACCGGGCGACGGTGGCGCAGACCGCCGGCAAGGACTATCGCCTGCGGGAGCTCCGGGCTGTCGTGGCCGCGTCGCGGACCGTCAACCTCGACGAGGAAGGGCGGGCCATGGCCAAGGCGCTGCGGGAGTCGCTCGAGCAGCGAACGACGGCCCTGCGCGAGGAGTGGCTGGCCCGTATCACGAACGCCGCTGAACGACGGGCGGGTGCAGCAGGCCGTCGAGGCCTCCATCCGCCCACCCGAGCCCGGAACACGGTGCCCGGCCGAGCTCGCCGTCCGGCTGGCCGCCGCGGCCGGAGAGGCCATGACCTCGGACATGGCGCCCGAGGAATGGATGCGCCTGCTCGACACGGTGGTCGCGTCGCCGGTGCGCCGCACGGTGAAGCCCGCAGGCATCCCGGACGACGAGGTGGCTCGGCAGGCGGCACGACACGCCGCGGGAGCGGTCCCTGCGCTGGCCAAGCTGCTCGGGCTGCGCATCCCTCCCCCGCCGCCGCGGCGGGTCGATACCGAGCGACGCTTCAGCCCAACCGGCGGCTGAGGGTCAGCAGGCGGGCGGTGAACCCGGCCGCCTCCAGGCGCTGCTTGGTCGAGCGGTCCCCCGGGAGTGCGAGGGCGTCGACGTCGGAGCAGCCGAGCGCCGGAGCACCAGGCGACGGCGGCCTCCATCAGCGCGGTGCCGACGCCGACGCCGCGGGCGGCGGTCTCCACGTAGCAGCACTCGATCAGGCCTCGCTCTCCCACGCCCGCCGCGGGCGCCGCCGTCACGGCCAGCGAGGCCGACGACGACGCCCTCGTACTCCCCGACCACCAGGTGCGCGGCCGCACCCCCGGCTCGGTCCAGCGTTCGAGCAGGGTCACCGGCGACGCCTCCCCCACCAGGGCGGCCCCACCCCGCATGGCCGCCGCGGCCACCAGGGCCTGGGAGAGGAGGCGCGTGCAGGCCTGTCGGTCCGCCGCCAGGGCCGGCCGGGCCAGCTCCATGCGGCTAGTCGGCTGGCGGCCCGGATCGGCCGCTCTTCGAGGAGCTGTCCCGCCCGGTTCAGGATGGTGCGCCGGTTGCGGGTCGACGCCTCGTAGCGCTGGACGGCGCGCAGCTGGACGGGGCCCAGGCTCTCGAGCCGGCGGACCACCTGGGACGCACTCAGCGTGTCGTAGTCGGCCAGCGCACCCGCCACGATCGCCTCGGCCGCCGGGTCCGGCGGTGGGCGGTGGTCGGGCGGCGTCTCGGCGGCGGTCTGCGGCCCGTCAGAGCCACCGGGTCGCTGGCCACCGTGCCGTTGCCGAAGAGATCGTCGAGACGCTCCGACACCTCCCGCTGGCTCCTGTTGACGACGAAGCGCCCGACGACGCGGGCGTTGCCGAGCTGGAGCTCGACGCGGCGGCGGCCCTTTGCGATCAGGTCGGGAAGATCCTCGACGACGGTGACGGCGACGCCGACCGGCAGCGAAGAGGCACACATCGAGGGTGCGGCGCAGCGGGTTCTTCGCGGCGCGCCTCGCCGTCGGGGAGACCCGCCTCAGACACAGTCCCGGCAGAGCACGTTCTTCTTGTCGGCCAGCTGGCTGGGGTGCTTGACCAGGAAGCACGAGCGGCACACGAACTCATCGGGCTGCTTGGGCAGGACACGTTCGTTGCCTTCGGTCTTGTCCTCCTGATCGGTCGCCTCTTCGTCCTCGGGCTCGTCCTCGACGACCAGGCGCTCCTTGAGGATGACGTCGAGGCTGGCCTCGACGTCCTCGTCGTCGGGCTCCTCTTCCTCCTCCTCCTCGTCGCCTTCACCGGTCCGCTCGACCACCGCGGCGGGCGAAGGCGTCAGGATCTCGACGTCAGCCTCGTCCTCGTCCTCGTCGAGGACGGCGACGTCGTCGGCGACGTCGAGAGGGTCGTCCTCTATGTCCTCGAGCGCGTCGACATCGTCGATGTCGACGTCGAGATCCTCCTCTTCGATCGCCGGCTCGTCGTCGACGTCGGGGCTCTCGGCCTCCAGCTCTTCGACTTTGGCCTTCTTCTTGGTCGCCATGTGCCGCGGGAGCATAGACGGTACGAGGGACCGTTCAATCGCCGCGAAGGGCGCTCCCCGTCGGGGTTCTGGGGGTGAAACTCGGTGGGCCTGGGCGGGCGGGCCCTGGGGTCTTTGGCGCCATCTCGCTGGCCCGGGGTAGCCAGGCAAGCAACACGTTCTCTACTCGACCCCCAGGGCCTACCACCGCCTCTCACAGCACATCCCCCCCTCGCTGCAGCAAGCAGAGCAGGCTCGGGGCGTCGGGGACTGCGCCGTACACTAGGCAAGTCGGGGGTGGGGTCGTCAAGAAGTGCGGACTGCCCGTCACCAGGGAGAACGAGGGTAATTCCTGGTCAATGCGTTGCAGATTTTTCCGTGCGTCGGCGCTCGGCCCGGCGCTCCGACTCCAGGCGCTCGAGGTCCGTCGATCCGTGGTCGACGAACGACATCGCCTCGGCCAGTGCCCGGTGCCCCGCCACCTCGGCGATGGCCCGGTGCATCTGCTGGGCCACCCTCCGATATGCGGGATGTCCCTGCGACCCGGATCGGAGCTCCACCAGGTGCATCGCCTCCCGTGCGTTGAGTTGCATGACGTAGCGGATGCGGTGCGCCAGCGCGACGGCGTAGGACGCCTGCTCGGGGAAGTCGGGCTGCAGCGAGCGGTACAACTCTTCGGCGCGCCCGATCGCCTCGTCGTAGTGCTCGGCGAGACCGGCGTCGACGACGAGGTCCGGCATGTCGTAGCCGAGCGAGATCCCCAGTCGTTGCCACTCGATGGTGAGCATGCGGTGACGCTGCAGATCACGAAAGGCTCCGTAGTCGGTGACGAGCTCGAAGCGGTAGTCGGTCCGCTCGAAGGCGCGGCCCGGCCGGTGGCGACGGTTGCTTCGCTCACCCACATAGGCGCGCAACAGCGCAACCCGGTCGTCGTGACCGAGAAGCCTGACCCGGCGGGCTGCCTCGCGCTCGGAGCACCCGAGATGAGAGAAACACGCCGCGACCAGGACCTTCTCTTCCCCTTCGGGGTCGAAGTCGAGCAGGACAACCTCCGCGTCCGCATCATCGCCGCGCGGCTCGAGAGCACCTGGCGCGAGGTCGGGCCAGAGACGAGCCACCAGGCGTGACGTCTGCTCGCGGGTCGAGGCCAGGTAGGACGACCACTCGCCGCCCCGCTCTTTGACGTCGACACGCTGCAAGAACGACGGGATCACCTTGCGCAGTTCGACGAGCATCATGTCCGCATAGTGGCGCGCCTCGGGAAGAAGGTGCAGACGCATTCGGAGCAGCAACTGCTCGTAGGACTGACCCGTCCCGTACATGCCGATGTTCGACAGCGAGGCGGCCGGCAGGAGTCCGCGCAGCGCGTCGAGAGACTTGGCGCGCGTCGCCTGGCGGTAGACGAAATCACTGTCGGCTGCCTGCTGTGGGAACCGCTCCGCCACCCAGGCCTGCAGACGCGGGCAGCAGCGCGCCGTAGGTGTCGAAGACGCGGTCCATCTCGCCCACGAAACGGGCACCGTGCTTGGAGTCAAGCAACTCGGGCGGCCGGTAGTAGCGGTAGTGCCCGCTGTCGAGCCGCTGGTTGTACGCGATATAGCGGGTCGACTGCTCCAGGTACGACATGAGGCGTCCCCACTCGAGCACCTTCGACAACACGTTGGACGACTGCTCGCAGGCGAGGTGCACGCCACCCAACTGTGCGACAGAGTCGTCGCCGTACTCGACGAAGACCCTCTCGTAGAGTTGCTCCGCTCGCTCCAGCCCAACCGTCGCGTCGACCGTTGCGTCGCCCGAGACGTCGAGGTCTCCCACGAACTCGTCGAGGAAGAGCCGCCGCAGGCTCTTGGGCGAGCGCGAGTACCGGGCGAAGAGCGCACCCTTGACCACTTCGGGCAGGTTGACCAGGGCAAAGACCGGCTTGTCCAGGTTGGTCACGTAGCGGCGGAGGATGGTCTGCTCGTCCGCGGTGAAGCGCTCTTCTGCGTAGGGGAACATGCCCGGCCAACCATAGGACGAGGGTGACGCGACGGTGGCGGATGGGGTCAGGCCCCGGGCAGGCCAGCGGCCACGACGCCCCTGAGCAGAAGGCCGACGGCCTCGCGGGCGGCGGCGGCCACCTCGGTGTCGTCCGCGGTGTGCGAGACCTGCTGCGCCAAGTCGGCCACGGACTTCATGGTGCGCACGAAGTCACCGGGGGCCAGGTCACCGACGTCGCGGGCGGCCACGCCGAGGGCGGTGGCGAAGGACGCCCCCCTGGCCCACGACGCCACCGCGGTGGCCAGCCCCGCCGCCGGCTGCCGGGTGCGGGGCACGAGGTGGGCCTCCTCCACGGCCCGCACCCGCTCCCCCAGGGACCCGACGGCCTCACAGCGCCAGGCGAGCTCCGCGGTCCGCTTGTCGCCCAGCCGGTCCTGCAGGTGACCGCGCGGTTGGCCGTGTCGATGGCCCTGATGGCCGGGCAGGCGGCGCGCCCGGCGTGGCTCGAAGACGACGGCCGACAACACGCCGGCCACCACCGCCGGCTCGGCCCCGGCCAGGACGCCGCTGCCCAGGGCCTCGGCGATCAGCAGGTCGGCTTCGTGGTAGATGCGGGCAGAGTCGACGGCCCGACGGCGTCAGCGCCCAATCGGCGAGGAAGCCCAGCTGCTCGAGCGCCGCCACCCGGTGGGCGAGCTGTCGGGACAGGAGATCGGGCGTGCGGGCCTGCCACTGCGCGAACGAGCGGTGCAGGACCTCGTTCGCGGTGCTGCGGTCGAAGCGAGACACCAGATTGACCGCGAGGTTGTACGTCGGCCGGAAGGCGGAGCGCAGGTCCGGGGGCGGCGCCGATGCGACGCGGGCCGCCTCCGCGAACGTGGTTTCGGTCGACCAGGCGACGACGGCGTGACCCTCCTCGTCAAGGCCGCGGCGCCCGGCGCGGCCGGTCAACTGCAGGTACTCCCCCGACGTCAGCGTCGCGCGCCCCGAACCGCCGTACTTGGTGAAGCGTTCGATCACCACCGAACGTGCGGGCATGTTGATGCCGAGCGAGAGGGTCTCGGTGGCGAAGACGACCTTCAACAGGCCGGCCTCGAAGCACTCCTCCACGGTTTCCCGGAAGGCCGGCACCAAACCGGCATGGTGGGCCGCCACACCGCGTTCGAGGCCCTCGAGCCACTCGTCGTAGCCGAGGACCCGCAGGTCCTCGTCGCCGAGGGGTTCGACTCGGCGCTCGGCGACCTGACGTATGGCCGCAGCGCTCCGGCGCGTCGGTCAGGCGGACCCCGTCGCGAATGACCTGTCGCACGGCGTCGTCGCATGCAGCGCGGCTGAAGATGAAGACGATGGCGGGCAGCATGTCGCGCTGACCCAGTTCTTCGACCATCTCGGTGCGCAGTGGCGCGCGAAAGGGCAGGCGGGGGCCCCGGTTCCGTGGTTGCCAGTGGACCGAACGACCCTGCAGCGCCCGGCGCACGGCCTGGTCGATCCGGATGCCCTCGCCTCCCGGGCGGCCGTTGTCCCCGAGCAACGGGAGCAGACAGGGTCTCCTCGTCCTCACGGCGGTGGACGGCGAAGTGGTGGCGCAGCACGATGGGCCGCTGGCGCTCGACGATCACCGCCGTGTCGCCCCGGACCGAGCGCAACCATCCCCCCAGCTCAGTCAGCGTTGTTCACGGTGGCCGAGAGGCAGACGAAGCGGGTGTCGGGCGGCGAGAGGACGAGCACTTCCTCCCAGACGCCCCCCCGGTAGGGATCCTGAATGAAATGGACCTCGTCGAGGATCACCGTGTGGAGTCCCTCGAGGAGGTCCGACCCCGCCAGCAGCATGTTGCGCAGGACCTCTGTGGTCATCACCACGACCGGGGCCCGCGGGCGCACGGTGGTGTCACCGGTCAAGAGCCCCACGTGGTCCTCGCCGTAGGAGGCCACGAGCTCGCCGTACTTCTGGTTGGACAGGGCCTTGAGCGGCGTCGTGTAGAAGGCCTTCCCGCGGGCGGACAGGGCGCGGTGGACCGCGTAGGCCGCGACCAGCGTCTTGCCCGAGCCGGTCGGGGCGGACACGAGGACCGAGTGGCCCGCGTCGAGGGCCCGGAACGCATCGTGCTGGAAGTCGTCGAGGGCGAAGGGCAGGTCGGCCTCGAACTCCGCGCGCCCCGGCCGTCTCGTGGACGGGCCATTGGAACGCCGTCAACGGCCGAGCAGCTTCCCGATGCCGATGGAGATGAAGTAGAACGCCACGAGCGGGACGGCGAGGGCGAGCATGGAGAACGGATCCGAGCTGGGGGTGAAGACGGCGGCCACGACCACGATGATGATGACGGCCCAGCGCCACGAGCGCAGCAGGCGGGCCGGTGTGACGACGCGTGCGAGCTCGAGGGACACGAGGACGACCGGGAACTCGAAGGTCAGGCCGAAGATCGTCATCATGAGCAGGATCAGCCCCAGATACGGGATCGGGTCGTAGATCGCCTGGAGGTTGGGCCCGCCGACCGACTTCAACCAACCGAGCGCGTGCGGCAGGGTGATGTACGCGGTTGCCGCGCCGAGGAGGAAGAGCACGAAGGCGCTCATCACGAACGGAATGGCGTAGCGGCGCTCGGACGCCTTGAGCCCGGGTGTGACGAAACGCCAGACCTGGAACAGGATGACCGGCGACGCCAGGACCAGACCGCCGAAGAGGGCGATCTTGACGCGCAGCGACAGGCCGTCGAGGGGGGACGTGACGAAGAGGTTGCAGGTCCCGTTGGAGGCGATGATCAGCGAGCCGGTCCCCGGGCTCGTGTGGTGCAGCGGTCGAGGCGTCGACGCTGCACAAGGGTCGGAGGAGGAAGTGCAAGATGGGCTCGTAGGCGAACACCGCCACCGTGGCGGCCACGACGAAGGCGATCACGCACACGATCACCCGGTGCCTGAGCTCGCCCAGGTGCTCCCCCAGCGTCATGCTGTCAGGGGACGGCCGGATCTTCCGCTTGGTCATGAAGGGGAGGGTCACCACGCGCGCGCCGTTCAGTTCAGCGTCGGGTCGCCGGGAACGATGACCTCGGAGTCCGGTGGCACCTGCAGCGGGCGCTCCGGCCGGGGTGGGGTCGGCGAGGGCGCCGCCCGGATGTCAGCCTCCGGGGTCTGGTCCGTCGGCGGCGGCGCCGGCGACGGCGGCGGGCGAGGGTGGCTGGAACGAGCCGTCGGGAGCCTCGTCCTGCCCTTCCTCGTCGGAGGACATGGCGGAGAGATGGTTGAGCAGTGCCGAGGGCGAACGGGCCAGCCGGGCGATCTCGGAGGTCGGGGGCAGATCGGGCATGGAGCTGCGCACCTCGGACTCCATGCGGTGGCGGAATTCGTTGAAAGAGCGCCAGGCACCGCCGACCTGCCGGGCGACCTGGGGCAGGCGGTCAGGACCCAGGAGGATGATGGCGACCACCGCGATCACGAGCAGCTTGCCTGGGTCGAGGTTGAACATGTGCGTGTACTCTACGGTGCCGCTACAGGGACTGGATGAGCCTCTCCACCCGCTCGTCGCGCGACTTGAAGGGGTCCTTCAGGAGCACCGTGCGCTGGGCCTGGTCGTTCAACTTGAGGTGCACCCAATCCACGGTGAAGTCGCGCCGGCGCTCCTTGGCCCGCTTCACGAAGGCACCCCGCAGCCGGGCGCGGGTCGTCTCCGGTGGCTTCGTCATGGCCTCGGTGATGGCGTCGTCGGTGCAGGTCCGGTCCATTTCATCGCGCTGTTGCAACTTGTAGAACAGTCCGCGGCTCCGGTCGACGTCGTGGTACATCAGGTCGATCATGGCCACCTTGGGGTGCGAGAGCGAGACGTCGTGGCGCGCCCGCATCTGCTCGACCAGGCGATGCTTGGCCACCCAGTCACATTCGCGCCACAGAGGATGTCGGGTCGGCCTCCAGGCCCTTGAGGCAGTGCTCCCACATGTCCAGCGCCGTGTCCTCCTCCGGGGAGAGGCCCCGCCGGTCGCGGAACTTCAGCGCGCGCTCCAGGTACTCGGTCTGAATGTCCAGAGCCCGCATCTCGCGGCCGTTGGCCAACCGCACCCGGCGTTGGCAGGTGATGTCGTGGCTGATCTCCCGGATGGCCCGGATGGGGTTCTCGAGGGTGAGGTCGCGCAGCACCGTCGAAGAGTCTTCGAGCATGGCGAGGAGGATCGACGTCGTACCGATCTTCAAGAAGGTGGCGTACTCGCTCATGTTGGAGTCGCCGACGATCACGTGCAGCCGTCGGAACCTCTCGGCGTCCGCATGCGGCTCGTCCCTCGTGTTGATGATGGGGCGGCTGCGGGTCGTGGCCGAGGACACGCCTTCCCAGATGTGCTCCGCTCGCTGGCTGAGGCAGAAGACGGCGCCCCGGGCGGTCTGGAGGACCTTTCCTGCGCCGGCGTAGATCTGGCGTGAGACCAGGAACGGGATCAGAACTTCGGTGTAGCGGTTGAACTCGTCGTTGCGCTCGGTCAGGTAGTTCTCGTGGCAGCCGTAGGAGTTGCCGACCGAGTCGGTGTTGTTCTTGAAGAGGTACACCTCGCCGCGGATTCCCTCTTCGCGGAGCCGCGCCTGCGCTCCGGTGACGAGCTGGGCGAGGATCCACTCCCCCGCCTTGTCGTGCACGACGACGTCGCTGATCCGGTCGCACTCCGGAGTGGCGTACTCGGGATGGCTGCCGACGTCGAGGTAGAGGCGGGCACCGTTCTCGAGGAAGACGTTGGACGAGCGGCCCCACGAGACCACGCGGCGGAAGAGGTAGCGCGCCACCTCGTCGGGGCTGAGGCGGCGCTGTCCACGCAGGGTGAAGGTCACCCCGTACTCGTTCTCGATCCCGAAGATGCGCCGTTCCACCAAGCCAACCGTACTGCTGCTTCTGCCAGCAGTTGTGCCGTGCTTAGGCCAGCAGTTGGGCCAGCTCTCCCTCGTCGATCCGCCGGAACGTACGGCGACCGTTTCCCGGGCTCAGGGTGGCCACCTCCAGGTCGCCCGCCCCCAGCGTCCGGTCCGGGCCCGCCAATGCCGAGGTGGCCGCCTGAATGGCCGCGGCCATGCCCCAGTCGGCCTGCCAGACTCCCGCCACGCGCTCCGTGATGGTCTCTGCGTCACCGCCGAGCACCGCGAAGCGGTCTTCGTCGGTGATCGTCCCCTCGTAGGCGATGTGGTAGAGCTGGTTCTCGGCGTCACCCAGCTCGGCCACGAGGATCTCGACCTCGAGCGGCTTCATTTCGTGCGTGAACACGTTGCCGAGGTACTGGGCGTAGAGATTGGCAAGGGACCGGGCGTCGACGTCGTCGCGGCTGAACGCGTAGCCCTTGGTGTCGGCATGGCGGACACCCGCCACCCGGAGCTGGTCGTACTCGTTGTACTTGCCGACGCCACCGAAGGCGATGCGGTCGTATATCTCGCTGATCTTGTGCAGCGACCGCGAGGGGTTCTCGGCGACGATCGCGATGCCGACGTCGTACGTGGTGGCCACGAGTGAGCGTCCGCGGGCGATGCCCTTCTGCGCGTACTCGGCCCGGTCCTTCATGACCTGCTCGGGCGCGACGTAGTACGGCATGCTCATCGGGCACGCTCCGCCTGCTTGCGGGCGACCAGCGCGCCGAAGCGCTCGGCCACCTCTGGTTCGGGCACCTCGCGGTAGCCCTGCGCGTCGACGAGGGCGATGATCGGGTAGATGCCGCGCACCGGATCGGGGCCTCCGGTGGCGGAGTCCTCGTCCGCTGCGTCGTAGAGGGACTGGATCGCCAGGTCGAGGGCCTCGTCCCGGCTCAGTCCCTCCCGCCAGCCGAGCTTGACCGTGCTGCGCGCGTCACGCCCGCCCGAGCCGGTTGCCTGGAAGTCGGTGTCCTCGTAGTGGCCGCCCGTGACGTCGTAGTTGAAGATGCGGCCCGTGCCGCGCGCCGTGTCGTACCCGGCGAAGAGCGGGCACGACGGCGAGTCCCTGCATGGCCAGGGGCAGGTGCTGGCGGACCATCTGGGCCAGCTGGTTGGCCTTGCCCTCGAGCGAGAGGGTCGAGCCCTCGACCTTCTCGTAGTGCTCCAGCTGCACCTGGAACAGGCGGACCATCTCGATGGCCATGCCCGCCGTCCCGGCGATGGCAACCGCCGAGTAGTGGTCGGCCGGGAAGACCTTCTCCATGGCGTGGTGGGCGATGATGTTGCCGGCCGTGGCCCGCCGGTCGCCGGCCATGACGATGCCGTCGGCGTAGCGCAGCGCCACCACGGTGGTGCCGTGCGGCACCGGGACGGGCGCCGCCCCGTCGACGCGTGCCGGCGTGTCGGCGCGGCCCTCCGTCATGCGCAGAAGGCTGACGAAGTCCGGACCCGGATCACGTTCCGGGGGGAAGAGCGGGAGCGCCACGGTTGGCTACTGCCCACCCTTTTGCACGTAGTTGCGCACGAACTCCTCGGCGTTGTCCTCGAGGACCTCGTCGATCTCGTCGAGGAGGTCGTCGAGCTCTGCCTTGATCTTCTCGCCTCGCTCGGAGGTGGCCGGGGTGGCCTCCTCGACCTCGGTCTCGGTCGACCGGGTCGTTCCCGAACCCTTCTTCTTCTGTTCTTGTTCTGCCATCGTCCCTTGTTCCCGTCTTGTGTAATTCGACTTCTTCGCCTAGGAGTTGAGCCGGTTGAGCAAGTCCGCCGGTCCCGTGCTCTGTGCCAGGAGCGCGCCGGTGTGCTCGGCTGTTCCCTTCAGGGGGTCCATCATAGGGACGCGCCGCAACGGGTCTGCTCCAATGTCGAAGACGAGGGAGTCCCAGTTGGCGGTGACGACGGCGTCGGGCCAGCGGGCCAGGCACTTGCCGCGGAACCAGGCCCGGGTGCCGGTGGGCGGCTCGCTGACCGCGTTGGCGACCTGCGCCGGCTGCACCAGTGAGCGCATGTCGAGGCGCCCGAACACGGACTTGTCCGGCCGCAGGTCGTGGTACTGCAATGCCAGTGCCGCGATGCGGGGGTCCTTCCACCCGCAGGAGTGTCGGTCCTGGTAGGCGAGCAGGAGCTGGTGCTTGGCGACCCAGTCCAGCGTGTCGGCCAGCGTGGCCGGGTCTGACTCGAGCCCGCCGAGGACCGCCTCCCAGTGCTCCATCACGAGCGCCCCGACCGTCCCGTCGTCACCGAGGGCGGCCAGGCCGCATTCCTCGGCGTACTTGCGGGCCGCGCCGAAGAGCTCCCACTGCAGCTCGAGTGCGGTCGCCGTCGACCCGTCGGTCAGGGCCAGTGGGCGGGTCAGCGAGAGGTCGGCCGACACCTGGTGCAGCGCCCGCACGGGGTCCGAGAGCGAGAGATCCCGCGTCGGGCCGGCCTCGTCCTCCACCATGGCCAGCACGATGGCGGTGGTACCGATCTTCAAGAAGGTGGCGATCTCCGAGAGATTGGCGTCGCCGACGATCACGTGCAGGCGCCGGAAGCGCTTGGGGTCCGCGTGGGGCTCGTCGCGCGTGTTGACGATCGGGACGCTTCAGCGTGGTCTCGAGCCCGACGATCTCCTCGAAGAACTCGGCCCGCTGCGATATCTGGTACTCGACGCGTCTCGGAGTCCAATGCCGGCGTTTCGGTGCCGACCTTGCCCGAGCCGGTGAAGAGCGTGCGTGAGACGAAGTGCGGCACCACGCCGTCGATCACCCTGGCGAACGGCACGGCCCGGTCCATCATGTAGTTCTCGTGGCAGCCGTAGGAGTTGCCCTTTCCGTCGGAGTTGTTCTTGTAGACGATGGGAGCGGGCTGATCCGGTATGCGCAGCGCCGCCGCCACCATGGCCCGGCGCAGCACCTCCTCGCCCGCCTTGTCGTAGACGAGGCACTCCAGAGGGGTGAGGCACTCGGGACTCGAGTACTCCGGATGTGCGTGGTCGACGTAGAAGCGGGCGCCGTTGGTGAGCACGGTGTTGGCCAGGTGGGTCTCCACCATGGGGGCCAGCGACCCCTCGCGGGCGAAGCCGCGGGCGTCGTTCCCGGGCGTCTCGTCCTCGAAGTCCCAGCCGATCTGCTGCTCCACGTCGGCGGCATAGGCGTTGACCAGCACCGAGGACGCGGCGATCGGGTTCTGGTCGGGACCGGGCGTCTGGATGCCGTATTCGGTCTCGATCCCGCAGACCTTCGTGGTGGCCACGGTGCGACCCTAACTTCTAGAGGTACTGGCCGGTGCCCACCCGCTCGATGGAGCGCCCCCCGTGCACCTCGCGGTCCTCGCTGAGCAGCGTGCGGACGTACACGATGCGCTCGCCCTTCTTGCCCGAGATCCGGGCCCAGTCGTCCGGGTTGGTCGTGTTGGGCAGGTCCTCGTTCTCCTTGTACTCCTGGCGGATCGACTCCAGCATGTCCGCCGTGCGGATCCCGCCGGCCTCGCCCGCGATGACCCGCTTGATGGCCAGCTTCTTGGCCCGGCGCACGATGTTCTCGATCATGGCCCCGGACGCGAAATCTCGGTAGTACAGGATCTCCTTGTCGCCGTTCTGGTACGTGACCTCCAAGAAGCGGTTCTCGTCGTCCTCCCGGTACATCTCGACCACGGTCTGCTCGATCATCGCCTGCACCGCCTTGTTGGCGTCGCCCCCGCCGAGGCGGCGGACCTCGTCGGGATCGAGCGGAAGGTCGGCCGTCAGGTAGCGGCTGAAGATCTGCCCGGCCGCGTCCTCGTTGGGCCGCTCGATCTTGATCTTCACGTCGAGGCGCCCGGGCCGAAGGATGGCCGGATCGATGAGGTCCTCGCGGTTCGAAGCGCCGATGACGATGACGTCGCGCAGCGACTCGACCCCGTCGATCTCGGCCAGGAGCTGGGGCACGATGGTCGACTCCATGTCGGAGCTGATGCCGGTGCCCCGGGTGCGGAAGAGCGACTCCATCTCGTCGAAGAACACGATCACCGGCATGCCCTCGTCGGCCTTCTCGCGGGCTCGCTGGAAGACCTGGCGGATCTGGCGCTCCGTCTCGCCGACGTACTTGTTGAGCAGCTCGGGCCCCTTGATGTTGAGGAAGAAGCTGCGGACGTTGTCGTTGCCGGTCTTCTCCGCGACCTTCTTGGCCAAGGAGTTGGCCACCGCCTTGGCGATGAGGGTCTTGCCGCATCCGGGCGGGCCGTAGAGGAGGATGCCCTTGGGGGCGGGCAGCGAGTACTCGGCGAAGAGGTCGCGGTGCATGTAGGGCAGCTCGACGGCGTCGGTGATCGCCTCGATCTGCGTGTCGAGGCCGCCCACGTCGGCGTAGGTGATGTCGGGTACCTCCTCGAGCACGAGCTCCTCGCTCTCGAGCTTGGGCAGCTTCTCGATGAGGAGCTGGGTTCGGACGTCGAGGAGCAGCGAGTCACCGGCCCGCAGCCGGGTGCCCATCATGTCCTGGGAGAGCTCGGCCACCCGCTCCTCGTCGGCCCGGGCGTAGATGACGCAACGGCGCCTGTCCTCGAGCTGCTCCTTCAAGGTGACGACCTCGCCGGCGAGCTCGCCGTCGCGCACGAGGACCACGTTGAGGCTCTCGTTCAGGACGACCTCGTTCCCCTTGCGGATCTGCCCCGGGTCGATGTCGGGGTGGAGGCTCACCCGCATCTTGCGGCCGCTCGAGAACACGTCGACGGTGCCGTCGTCGTTGACGCCGAGGAACGTGCCGTAGGCCGCCGGGGGCTGGGTGAGCTTCTCGACCTCCTCGCGCAGGGCGGCCAGCTGCTCCTTCGCCTGCTGCAGGGTAAAGGTCAGCTTCTCGTTCTGCGAGGTGGCCTGGGCCAGCTGCCCCTTCGACTCGAGCAGTCGCTCCTCGAGGGCCTGGACCCGGCCCGGGCTCTCCTGCAGTCGGCGCCGGAGCGCGTGGATCTCATCCTCGGCATCTGCCAGCTCGGCGCGCAGCGCCTCGGCCTGGGCAGCGGCTTCGTCGGGAGTTCGCGGACACCGAGGTCACCCTAGCCCTCGCCTCGGCCGGTATTGCCAGCAATCGTGCGTGCACCGTCCGTGCACCGGGTCTGTGGGCTCGGCCAGGTACGATGGGAGGCCGACGACGCCAGATTGACGTTTCGCGGGGCGCCTCACTACGGTCCTCTCTGGCCCGTCGGGCGGTGTCGACAAGGGAGAGAGATAGGGACATGAAGGTCTGGATCGACCAGGATCTCTGCACGGGTGACGGGTTGTGCGAGGAGATCGCGCCGGCCGTGTTCACTCTCCTCGACGACGGCCTGGCCTACGTGAAGGAAGACGGCGACGTCAAGAACGAGCCGGGCGGTTCGGCCGGGATGGCTGCCGTGCCGGGCGACCTCGAGGACGCGGTCGTCGAGGCCTCCGAGGAGTGCCCCGGCGAGTGCATCTTCATCGAGCGGGACTAGCGAACCTCTAAGGCTCGAGCGCGCCGCCCAGGAGGGCCCGCAGCTCGTCATCGGAGATCGCCTCGGCGTCCTGTGGCCGGATCCGGATCGTCCCCTTCCCACTCGAGAGCCGCGGGTGGCGGGCCACGAAGCCGCCGTCGCGGTCGGCGCGCCAGCCGTAGACGGACACGCCGTGCTTCCACACGCCGAGGTTGAGCCGCCGCCTCCCCACCCGGTAGGCCGGCATGCCGTAGGAGAGCGCCACCTCGGCGTCGGGATGCTCCGCCAGGACGATCCGGTGCAGCCGGTCGAAGAGGGGGCGCTGCTCCGGCGCGATGGCGTCGATGTAGGCGGCGACGTCCTCGGTCCATGATCAGCCCGCCAGCCGCCGCGCCGTGGTGAGGAAGCCGGTGTGGCCGACCATGCGGTGATCGGGACGGACCGAGCGCGCCTCGATGTGCCAGGTGCGCCGCATGATCTCCTGGGTCTCGGCGAGACCGAAGCGGCGCGCCGTCATCGTCGAGCGCCTGGCGGAGGAGCGCGGTCTGGTTGATGGTCGGCAGGTAGGCCAGCAGGATGCCGCCCGGGCGCAGGGCCGCCGCGGCCGCCGTGCACCACCTTGTGGGGCTCGGGCATGTCGAGAAGGATGCGGTCGAGGCCGGACTCGTCGATGCCCTCGGTGACGTCGCGGATCTCGACGCGGTAGGGCGCACCGGCACCGAGGGCGGCTGCCACGTTGGCGCGCGCCCGTTCGGCGAAGTCCTCGCGCAGCTCGTAGCCGACGACGGTCGCGCCGGCGCGCAGGACGGTCATGGAGAGCGCGCCCGATCCCACGCCGGCCTCGAGCACGCGCTGACCCGGGTCCGATGTCCGCCGCGATGAGGATGGCGCCCAGGTCCTTGGGGTAGATGACCTGGGCTCCCCGGGGCATCTTGAGGACGACGTCGCTGAGCGTCGGGCGCAGCGCCAGGAAGCCGCGCCCGGTGGAACCGGTGATCGTGCAACCCTCGGTGGCCCCGATGATGTCGTCGTGGGCCAGGACGCCGGCATGGGTGTGGAAGGTCGCCCCGGGCACCAGGGTCAGCAGGTAGCGGCGGTCCTTGGGGTCGATGAGGAGCACCCGCTCCCCCGCCGCGAGAGGGCCCGGCACGGGCGTCAGGCTTCGACGGCGGGTGCGGCGTTGCGGTCGCGCACGGTGATGAGCACCTGCTCGCCCGGGGAGACCGTGACCGTCGACACGACGCTGGTCCGGTCGTTCAGGACCCGGCGCAGGAAGAAGGTGGCGCCGGCCAACAGGAACCAGTACCAGTTCCCGGCCAGCCCCCGGCGGACCCCGGCGCGCAGGAAGCGCCGCAGGAGCACGTCCATCGTCAGAGCCGCCGGATCTCGACGACGGCCGACTTGGCCCGGCCCCGGCGCCGGCCGGCCAGGAAGGCCAGCGCGATGACCAGGATGCCGATGGCGCCGGCAACGGCGAGCCCTCTGGGCGCCGCGGCGCGTGCCGTCGCCTCGCCCTCGCCCATCACCTGCGAGTACGCGGCCTGCAGGTCCTCCCGTGTGATGAGGCGCCCGTTGCTCCCCGCCTTCGTCGTCGTGCTCCGGCATCAGCCCTGCTCCCTCCACTCTGTCGGTCAGTGTCGCGGTCTGTGCCGCGGTCTGTGCCGCCTCCCGCCGGGCCATCACCGCGGGCATCTTCTGCTGTCCGGGTCCGGCCGTGATGCGCCAGACGGCCACGGCGATGACGGCGATCCCGAGCACGACCACCACCGCGTAGGGCGCCCACGACCAGTCGCCGGTCAGTGCCGTGCCCGTCTCGGTCTGCAGCAGGCGCAGCACCCCGATCAGGACCAACAGGATGCCGCCCGCCAGGAAGAACGAGCCCGCGATCCCCATGTAGAGGAACCGGCCCAGCCCCTTGAGGGGTTCGACGGTCTCCTGCTTGAGGTAGTCGACCGTCAGCTGGAACGCGTCGTCACCCGCGTGGCGCAGTCCGTGGCTGCCGTTGTCTGCGCGTGGTGCCATGTGGCGGACAATCCTGGTCGGTGGGCCGACGGTGTGCAAACACCGCCCCGCCGGTGCGTCAGTCGCGGTCCTTGAAGATGTAGGTGGACGACGCCCGGGCCACCAGCCGCTCGCCGTCCTCGCCGGGCACGCGGGCCAGGACGCTGGCCTCCACGAAGGCGACGCGCCGGCCCGCGGAGACGACCTCGGCGGTGCAGGTGAGGTCGGCCCCCGGCGGGACCGCTCCCGAGGAAGCTGATCTTCATTTCGGCGTTGGCGCAGAAGACCCGTCCGACCCTCCACCGAGGTCACGGCGGCGGCTCCCATGGCCGAGTCGGCGAAGGCGCCGATGAAGCCCCCTTGCATGATCCCGGCCGGGTTGGCGAAGCGCTCGTCGGCCCGCATGACCCAGCGACAGCGACCGGGGGTGGCCTTGTCGATGCAGGTCATGCCGAGTGTGAGGTCGCTGTTTGGCGGCACCTGCATGCGGGAAGCCATGGAGGTGAAGAGTAGGTGACGGCACTCACGGTGGGCAGGAACGGACGGTTAGGGTTTGGCCATGGCGTTGAACACATCCACTCCGGTCGTTCAGGACCCGAGGCTGGTGGAGCTCGGCATCAACGTCATCCGCGGCCTGGCCATGGATGCACCGGAACAGGCCAACTCCGGGCACTCGGGCACCGCGATGGCGCTGGCCCCGCTGGCCCACGTCCTGTGGACGCGCGATCATGAACTACGACCCGCGCGACCCCGAGTGGCCCGACCACGACCGCTTCGTCCTCTCCAACGGGCACGCCTGCATCCTGCAGTACTCCATGCTCCACCTGACCGGGTACGACCTCTCGCTCGAAGACCTGCGCCAGTTCCGCCAGTGGGGCAGCCGCACCCCGGGGCATCCGGAGGCGGGCCACACGGCGGGGATCGACGTCACCACCGGGCCGCTGGGCCAGGGCGTCGGCAACGCAGTGGGCATGGCGATCGCCGAACGTTGGCTGCGCACCACCTTCGGCAGCGAGGTCTGCGATCACCGCACCTTCGTCATCGCGGGCGACGGCTGCTTCATGGAGGGGATCTCGCACGAGGCGGCGTCGCTGGCCGGGCACCTCGGCCTCGGGCGGTTGCTCGCCTTCTACGACGACAACCACATCACCATCGACGGGCCGACCGAGCTGGCCTACGACGACGACCCGGTCGAGCGCTTCGAGGCCTACGGCTGGCGCGTGCGCAACCTCGGCGAAATGGCCAACGACGTCGACGCGCTGGAGGCGGCCATACGCGAGGCGCTCGACGACCCGGCGGACGGGCCTGACGCCAAGCCGAACCTCCTCGTGCTGCGCAGCCACATCGGCTGGCCTTCCCCGAAACTGACCGATACCGCCGCGGCGCACGGCTCGCCCTTCGGAGCGGAAGAGATCAAGGTGACCAAGGAGATCCTCGGTCTCCCGGCCGACCAGACCTTCTGGGTCCCCGACGAGGTGCGCGAGTTCTACGGCCAGCAGATCGCGCGGGGCGCCGAGCGCCACGCAGCCTGGACGGAGCGCTTCGCAGCCTGGAAGGGCGACCGTGCCGCCTGGGACGCCGCGCAGGCCGGGCACGGCTTGCCCGGCTGGGCGGACGACCTGCCCCGCTTCGAGGCCGAGACGAAGTTGGCCACCCGGCACGCCATCAACCAGTGCATCGACGCGACGGCCGCCAAGCTGCCGGGCCTGCTGGCCGGTTCGGCGGACCTGACGGGCAACAACGGCGTGAAGGTCAAGGGGGCCGAGATGCAGTCCCGCCAGACGCCGGGCGGGATTCAGGTCCACTACGGGATCCGCGAGCACGGCATGGGATCGTCCATGAACGGCATGGCCCAGCACGGGGGCGTCCTGCCGGTCGGCGGGACCTTCTTCTGCTTCTCCGACTACATGCGCCCCGCCGTCCGCCTCGCCGCCCTCACGGGGACGCACGTGATCTATTCGTGGACCCACGACTCCATCGGCCTGGGCGAGGACGGGCCGACGCACCAGCCGGTGGAGCACCTGGCCTCCCTGCGGGCGATGCCCGGGCTCAGCATCGTGCGCCCCGCCGACGCCAACGAGACGGCGCAGGCCTGGCGCCTCGCCGTCGAGGCCGGCGGGCCGGTCGGCCTGGTGCTGACCCGCCAGAACGTCCCGGTCCTGGCCGCGGCAGCCGAGCGGGCGGCCGACGGCGTGCCGCGGGGCGCCTACGTCCTGGTCGACAGCGACGGGCCGCCCCAGATCGTCCTGGTCGGCACCGGGAGCGAGGTCCAGCACTGCGTGGCCGCCGCCACGACGCTGGCCGGTTCGGGTGTGCAGGCGCAGGTGGTGTCGTTCCCGTCCTGGGACCACTTCGAGCGGCAGCCCGAGGACTACCGGGCCACCGTCTTCCCGCCCGGCGTGCCCGTGCTCAGCATCGAGGCCGGCACCACCTTCGGATGGGAGCGCTACGCCGACGACGCCATCGGGATCGACCACTTCGGTGCGTCGGCCCCGGGCGGGGTCGCCATGGAGCACTTCGGGTTCACCGCCGACCACGTGGTGGCGCGGGCCCGGGCCCTCCTGGCCCGCAACGATGGCTGACCCGGGGCCCTCCGCCGCACGCGGCGGGCGACACGATCGACGAAGGGAGCTGTCCACATGACCCGACTCCAGGAGCTCTACGACATCGGGGGCCAGAGCCCCTGGCTGGACAACCTGCGCCGCGACTGGATCGAGGACGGTCAGCTGGCCGAGCTGTTCGCGCTCGGCGTCCGCGGCATCACCTCCAACCCGACCATCTTCGCCAACTCGATCACCGGCCAGGACACCTACGACGACCAGTTCCGCGCCCTCATGAAGGACCACACGGTCGAGAGCGCCTACTGGGAGATGGCGATCACCGATATTCAGGACGCGCTGAAGATGCTGCGCCCGCTCTACGACGAGAGCGACGGCGAGGACGGCTTCGTCTCGCTGGAGGTCTCCCCGGCGCAGGCCCACGAGACCGCGGCGACCCTGAAGGCCGCCCGCGACCTGCACGAGCGCATCGCCCAGCCCAACCTCCTGGTCAAGGTGCCCGCCACCCGCGAGGGTGTGCCGGCAATCGAGACGCTGATCGGCGAGGGCCGCAGCATCAACGTGACGCTGATCTTCGGGCTCGACCGCTACGACGAGGTCATGGAGGCCTACCTGCGGGGGCTCGAGGCGCTCGTCGCCGCCGGGCGCGAGGCCGAGCTGTCCAGGGTGGCCAGCGTGGCCTCCTTCTTCGTCAGCCGGGTCGACACCGAGGTCGACCGCCGCCTGGAGACCCTGGCCGGCGGAGAGGGGGGTGACGCCGCCATGCTCGGCTTGCGGGGCACCGCCGCGGTGGCCCAGGCCCAGACGGCCTACCAGCACTTCCATCGCACCTTCGCCGGCGAGCGCTGGGAGGCGCTACGGGCCCACGGTGCCCGGGTGCAGCGACCGCTGTGGGCATCGACCTCGACCAAGAACCCCGGTTACTCGGACCTGCTCTACGTCAACGACCTGATCGGTCCCGCCAGCGTGAACACCATGCCGGAGCCGACCCTGCGGGCCTTCGAGTCGCACGGGACGCTGCACCGGACGGTCGATGCCGACCCCGATGAAGCCGCCGCCGTCCTGTCCCGCCTCGCCGACGCCGGCATCGACATGCTCGACGTGGAGCAGACGCTCGAGGACGAAGGTGTCCATTCCTTCGCCAAGTCCTTCGACGAACTGCTGCAGTCGCTCAGCGACAAAGCCGCTACCTTCTGACCGACGACACAACCGAGAGGAGCGCGGATGAGGATCGGCATGATCGGCTTGGGCAAGATGGGTGCCAACATGACCGAGCGCCTGCTCAAGGGCGGGCACGAGGTGGTGGCCTACGACCTGAGCGCGGACGCGCTCAAGCAGGCAGCGGGCAAGGGCGCCGAGACGGCCACGACGCTGGCCGAACTGGCCGCAAAGCTGACGCCGCCCCGAGCGGCGTGGGTGATGGTCCCGGCCGGCGCGGCGACGAACTCCACCATCGACGAATTGGCCGGCCTCTTCGCCGCCGGTGACGTCATCGTGGACGGCGGCAACTCCAACTTCAACGAGGCCGCGCCCATCGCGGAGCGACTCAAGAATGACGGCATCGGCTTCGTCGACGCAGGGACGTCGGGCGGCGTGTGGGGCCTCACCGAGGGCTACTGCCTGATGGTGGGCGGCACCGACGAGGCGGTGGCCGTCGTGGAGCCCGCCTTCCTGACGCTGGCGCCCGAGGGCGGTTATGCGCACGTCGGTCCGGTCGGCGCCGGCCACTTCGTGAAGATGGTCCACAACGGGATCGAGTACGGGATCATGCAGGCCTACGCCGAGGGCTTCGAGATCATGGCCGAGGCCAAGGAGTTCAACCTCGATCTGCACGAGATCGCCTCCATCTGGCGTTACGGCTCGGTGGTGCGCAGCTGGTTGCTCGACCTGGCCGAGCGGGCGCTCCGGCCCGGGGCCGGCTTCGACGAGATCAAGGGCGTGGTGGTCGACTCGGGCGAGGGTCGTTGGACCGCGCTCGAAGCCATCAACCGCGGCGTGCCGGCGCCGGTCATCGCCACCTCGCTCTTCACCCGCTTCGCCTCCCAGCATCCCGACTCCGTACAACTCAAGATGGTGGCGGCGCTGCGCAACCAGTTCGGTGGCCACGCGGTGACGCTGGAGTCGGGCCAGCAGGGTATGGAGACGGAAACCCCTGCCCCCTAGTGGCGTGGTGACCCCAGTCGACGACGTCCCGCGCGCCTTCAGCGACGCGGTGCACGAGGCCTTCGCGGCGCGCCCCGGCCCGCGCTTCGCGCTCGTCCTCTCGGGTGGACCGACCGCGGAGGAGTGCTACGAGTTCCTCGCCACCACCGAGGGCATCGACTGGAGCCTGGTCGACGTCTACGTCGGCGACGAGCGAATGGTGCCGCCCGACGACACCGACGCCAACCAGCGGCTGATCAAAGAGGCCCTGCTCGACCGCGTCGGCCCGATCGGGTCCTTCTCGCCCATGCCGACCGTCGGACCGGTCGACGACTGCGTGGCCGCGTATCAGCGCACGATGAGCGACCTGGTGACCGGACCGGGGATCGACCTGGTGCATCTCGGCATGGGCCCCGACGGCCACACCGCCTCGCTGTTCCCGGGCGCCGCCAGCCTCGACGTCGGTCCCGGCGTGCTGGTGCTGGCGACCGAGGACCCCAACGGGCGCAACCCGCACCCGCGCCTCACCATCACGCTGCCGGCCATCAACTCGGCCCGCACCGCGGTCTTCACGGTGGCCGGCGCGTCCAAGGCAGACGCGGTGGCCGCGCTGGTCCGGGGCGAGGATCTCCCGGCCGCCCGGGTCCACGCCGGCCGCACGCTGTGGCTGGTGGACGGCGCCGCGCGCGCTGGCGCCCCCTAGATTGGCCACGATGCTCTCCGACGCCGATCTCCTCCGCACACCCCTGGCCGACCTCACCGGCCTGGCCCGCGTCGTGCGCGACGGCGCCCACGGTCGCCGGGTCACCTTCTCGCCCAAGGTGTTCATCCCGCTCACCATGCTGTGCCGCGACCGCTGTGGCTACTGCACCTTCGCCAAGGCGCCCGCCCGCCTGGCCACCCCCTACCTCACGCCGGAGGAGGTGCTGGCCATCGCCCGCGCCGGTCGCGCCGCCG
Source organism: uncultured Acidimicrobiaceae bacterium (assembly GCA_963787525.1). Lineage (GTDB taxonomy): Bacteria > Actinomycetota > Acidimicrobiia > Acidimicrobiales > RAAP-2 > Bog-473. The sequence goes on from CAWBDK010000004.1 coordinate 337,357, forward strand.
GGTGCCACGAGGCCCTCTTCACCCTGGGCGAGCGGCCCGAGCTGCGCTACCCGGTGGCCCGGGACTGGCTGGCGGCGCAGGGCTACGCCTCCACGGTCGACTACCTCGCTGCGGTCTGCCGCCTCGTCGTGGAGGAGACCGGCCTCCTCCCCCACGCCAATGCTGGGGCACTCTTCGCCGACGAGCTGGCCACGCTGCGCGAGGTGTCGGCCAGCCAGGGGATGATGCTCGAGTCACTGGCCGAGGGCCTAGCGGCCCATCGGGGCGCCCCCGACAAGGAACCGGCACGCCGGCTCGCCACGCTCGAGGCCGCCGGTGAGCTGGCCATCCCCTTCACGACGGGGATCCTGGTCGGTATCGGCGACGACCGCCCCGGCCAGCTCGCGGCCCTGCGGGCGATCGCCGCCTCACACACCCGCCACGGCCACGTGCAAGAGGTCATCGTCCAGAATTTCTTGCCCAAGCCGGGCACGGCCATGGCGAAGGCCGACCCTTGCCCCGCCGAGGACCTGTACTGGGCGATTGCCGCCGCCCGCCTCGTGCTCCCGCCCGAGATCCACGTGCAGGCGCCGCCCAACCTCTCCGACGAGCTGTCGCCGCTGCTCGACGCCGGTATCGACGACTGGGGCGGGGTGTCGCCGGTCACCGCCGACCACGTCAACCCCGAGCGGGCCTGGCCGGCCCTCGACGTGCTGCGGGAGGCCACCGAGGCGAACGGCCACGTGCTGGCGCCCCGGCTCACCGTCTACCCCGCCATGGCGCTCGATCCCCAACGCTGGCTCGACCCGGCACTGCGCTTCGCCGTCCTCGACGCCTCCGACGCCGAGGGTCTGGCCCGCGACGCGGCGTGGTGCTCGGGGGGCGAGGAGCCGCCACCGGCACTGCTGGAGGAGGCGTCGTCGCCGGCGTGGCGCGGCCGAGGCGGGGCGGTGGCAGAGGTCCTGGCCGGCGTCGCCCTCGGACAGGAGGTGGGGGCGGCCGAGATCGTCACGCTCTTCAGCGCCCGCGGCCCGGAGGTGCGCATGGTCGCCGAGGTCGCCGACGACCTGCGGCGCCAGGCCGTGGGCGACGCCGTCACCTACGTGCGGAACCGGAACATCAACTACACGAACGTCTGCACCTTCAAGTGCCGCTTCTGCGCCTTCTCCAAGGGCCCGCTGTCGCTGAACCTGCGCGGCGCGCCGTACCTCTTGGAGCTGGACGAGATCACGCGTCGTGTCGCCGAGGCCGAGGCCGAGGGCGCGACCGAGGTGTGCCTCCAGGGCGGCATCCACCCGAACTTCGACGGCGACTACTACCTCCACGTGCTCGAGGCGGTGCGGGCGGCATCGACTGGCATCCACATCCACGGTTTCACGGCGCTGGAGGTGACCGAGGGGGCGCGGCGCTCCGCGGTGCCGTTGGCCGAGTACCTCACCCGGCTGAAGGAGGCCGGCCTCAAGACCCTCCCGGGCACGGCGGCCGAGATCCTCGACGACGAGGTGCGCGCCGTGATCTGCCCCGACAAGATCTCCACCGACGAATGGCTGGAGGCGCACCGGACCGCCCACTCGGTGGGCCTGCGTTCGAACATCACGATCATGTTCGGCTCGGTGGAGCAGCCGCGGAGCTGGGCCCGCCACATGGTGCGCACCCGGGCGCTGCAGCGCGAGACCGGTGGCTTCACCGAGTTCGTGCCACTGCCCTTCGTGCACATGGCCACGCCCATCTACCTCCAGCGCAAGGCGAGGCGGGGGCCCACCTTCCGCGAGACGCTGCTCATGCACGCGGTGGCACGCATCGCGTATGCCGGCGACATCGACAACATCCAGGTCAGCTGGGTCAAGGTGGGGGCCGAGGGGGCCCGCCAGGTGCTGCGGGCCGGGGTCAACGACCTGGGCGGGACCCTGATGGACGAGAACATCTCGCGGGCGGCGGGGGCCACGCACGGTCAACGCATGGGCGTGGAGGAGCTCACGGCCATCGTGACGCCGCTGGGACGCCCGTTGGTGCAGCGCTCGACCCTGTACGCGCCAGCGGGAGCGCCGGCGGGCGCGTGACCGACCTGGCCGGCGAGGCCGACGAGGCCGCGCGCGAGAGCGCGTTCGACGCCCTGTTCGAGAACCACTCGCTCTCCGCCGCACAGGCCCGCGAGTTGCAATCCATGATCGGGTCGCTGGAGGACATGGCGCGCGAGGGCACGTCGGTGGGCGACCTCAAGATCGCCAACGCCGCGCTCGGGGAGATGGCCGAGGCCTTCCGGGTCTTCCGCCCCTATCGTCACATCCGCAAGCTCACCATGTTCGGCTCGGCGCGCACGAAGCCCGAGGATCCCATCTACATCCTCGCCCGCAACCTGGCCGCCACGCTGGCCGCCGCCGACTGGATGGTGGTGACCGGCGCCGGGCCCGGCATCATGGCCGCCGGGCTGGAGGGGGCGGGACGGGACCACGCCTTCGGGGTCAACATCCGACTCCCCCACGAGGAAGACGCCAATCCCTTCATCGCGCAGGATCCGAAGCTGGTCGAGATGCGTTACTTCTTCACCCGAAAGCTCATGCTGATAAAGGAGTCGCACGCCTACGCCGTGCTGCCGGGGGGCTTCGGTACCCAGGACGAGGCCTTCGAGCTCCTGACGCTGCTGCAGACGGGCAAGGCGGAACCGGCACCGGTGGTGATGATCGAGACGCCCGGCGGCACCTATTGGCATTCGTGGTTGCGCTTCGTCCAGGAGGAGGCCATCGACGCCGGCTGGGTCTCGCCCGATGACCGCGCCCTGTTCAAGGTGACCAACACCATGGAGGAGGCCAGCGAGGAGATCCTCGGCTTCTACCGCAACTATCACTCGTGCCGCTGGGTGGGCGACCTGCTCGTGCTCCGGGTCCAGGTGCAGCCCAGCCGGGCCGAGCTGGCGGACCTGAATCGCCGCTTTGCCGACGCGGTGGTGCGCGGGAGCATCCGCACCGCCGACGCCTTTCCGCCGGAGCGCAACGACCATCCCGAGCTCCCCCGGCTGGCGCTGCGCTTCGACCGCTTCCATTTCGCCCGCCTGCGCCAGCTCATCGACGCCATCAACGAGTGCACGGGGTGAAGGGTCCCCGGGCCCGGCGCGGCCTGGCCGCGCTGCTCCCGGTCGTCGTGCTGGCCTGCCTCGGGCTCCCGGGAGCCCCCGCAGCGGCATCGGCTCCCCCACCCGACTCGGTGGTGCCGTTCGGGACCACGGCCGTCGGCGCCAACGGCGTACCGGGGGCCAACGCGCCGATCGTCGGCGTGGCCGCCACGCACGACGGGGCCGGCTACTGGCTGGTGGCGGCGGACGGGGGGATCTTCAGCTACGGCGACGCCCGGTTCTACGGCTCGACGGGGAGTCTCCATCTCAACGCGCCCATCGTCGGCATGACGGCCACCCCCGACGGCGGCGGTTACTGGCTCGTGGCCGCCGATGGCGGCATCTTCAGCTACGGCGACGCCCGCTTCTACGGCTCTGCCGGGAGCCTGCCCCTCAACGCACCGGTGGTGGGCATGGCGGCCACCCACGACGGCGGTGGCTACTGGCTGGTGGCGGCGGACGGCGGGATCTTCAGCTACGGCGACGCCAACTTCCACGGCTCGGCCGGATCGATCCCCCTGAACGCGCCCATCGTCGGCATGGCGGCCACCCCCGACGGCGGCGGGTACTGGCTGGTTGCCCGCGACGGGGGCGTCTTCACCTACGGCAACGCCGTCTTCGCCGGCTCGGCGGGGGGCCTGGTGCTGAACGCCCCGGTGACCGGCATGGCGTCCACGCCGAACGGTGGGGGGTACTGGCTGGTAGCCCGCGACGGGGGCGTCTTCACCTACGGCAACGCGCCCTACTTCGGCTCGCTCGGGGGGACGGCCCTGCCCGGACCCGTCGTCGGACTGGCGGGCGCCGCCGGAGGCTTGGGCTACTGGCTCGCCGTGGGCTCCGAGCCGCTGGCGGGCGAGGTGGTCGGGATCGACCCCGGCCACAACGGGTTGAACTACAGCGCGCCGGCAGTCATCGACCAGCCCGTCTTCAACGGCACGGGCGAGGAGCCCTGCGACACGACGGGGACCGAGACCGCCAGCGGCTACACCGAGGCGCAGTTCAACTTCAACGTCGCCACCGACCTTGAGGCCGACCTGCAGGCGGAGGGGGCCACGGTGGTGCTGACGCGTCCGAACAACGACGGCGTCGGGCCCTGCGTCACGACGCGGACCGCCATCATCAACGACGCCCACGCCGACGTCGCGGTGGACATCCACGCCGATGGCGGGCCGGCCGACGGGCGGGGCTTCGCGGTGCTCGAGCCGACGGCGGACGGACCGAACAACGGCGTCATCGCCTCCTCCGCCGCGTTCGCGGCCACGTTGCGCGACGAGTTTGCCGCCGGCACGCCCATGCCGGTGAGCACCTACGACGGGGTCGACGGTCTCCAACCGCGGAACGACCTCGCCGGGCTGAACCTGACCACCGTGCCCAAGGTGCTGATCGAGTGCGGCAACATGCAGAACGCGACCGACGCCGCGCTCCTCGTCACGCCCACCTTCCAGCAGGCCGCGGCGGCGGCCATGGCCCGGGCCATCACGGAGTTCCTCACCGGGACGGCGGGTTGACTCAGGCCGGGCCCCCGAGGGGCGCCCGCACCAGCGTGGTGTAGACGTGTCCCTGCGGTGAGGGCTCCGAGGCCACCAGGTCGACGTGCCCCACGGCGAAGGCGGACTCGAAGGGGATGCCCGCCAGCGCGGCCTGGGCCTGGGCGCCCAGCCGCCCCTTGACCCGGGCCAGGGTGAGATGGCCGTTGAAGGGCGGGCTGCCATCGTCCGGCTCGGGCACCACGGAGACGGTGGCGTCGCGCACCGCGGCCGCCACCGGATTGAGGCCGTGGGCGGGCAGCTGCAGGACCCGGACCCGCGAACCACGCGGTCGCCGGCCCGAGCCGGCACTCGACCGGTTCCCGCTGGGCGGCGGCGCAGCCCACCAGCGCCTCGCCCAGGGGTCCCAATTGCTCGTCGGTCACGTCCCCGAGGAAGCGCAACGTGACGTGCCAGCGGGTCGGTCCCACGAGACGCAGGTTCTTCTCCCGCCCGAGGTCGAGCGCGGCGAGGCGCCGGCGCGTCGGCTCGTCGGGCCAGGCGGCCACGAACGTCCGCACGGTGAACCGGTTCAGCCGGCGCCGTCGTCGAGCGGCTCGCGACCCGAGCCCGAGGCCTCGCGGAACGCGGCGACGCAGCGCTCGAGAGCCCGGCGTGCCTTGAGGATGCGCCGCTCGAGGGCGAGGGCCTCGCCGGTCTCGGCCGAGTCGGGATCGCCGGACGAGGCGCGGCGCAGCGCGTCGATCGCCATGTCGGTCAACTCCTCGAGCACACCCTCGAGCCGTTCGGCCAGGTCGGCGACGGCCTCGCCGGAGCCGCTCACTTGGGCAGTGGCGTGCGCTGCACCTTGTAGGCGCTATCGGCGTAGGCGGCCCGCATGACCTTCTTGTCGAATTTCCCGACGCTCGTCTTGGGCACCTCGTCGATGAAGGTCCACTGGTCGGGCAGCCACCAGCGGGGGACGCGATCGATCAGGAAGGCCAACAGGTCGGCCGGGGCCGGCGAGCGTCCGGGCTTCGGCACGACGGCCACCAGTGGGCGCTCGGACCACTTCGGGTCGGGGATGGCGATCACCGCGGCCTCAAAGACGTCGGGGTGGGCCATGACCGCGTTCTCGAGCTCGACCGAGGAGATCCACTCGCCGCCGGACTTGATCACGTCCTTGGTGCGGTCCGAGATCGTCATGTAGCCCTGGCCGTCGAGCGTGCCGACGTCACCCGTGCGCAGCCAGCCGTCGTCGAACTTCGCCGGATCCTCGTCCTTGTAGTACGAGCCGGTGATCCACGGCCCACGGATCTCGAACTCCCCGACCGACGTGCCGTCGTTGGACAACACGGTCCCGTCCTCGGCCACGACGCGCACCTCGACCCCGCCGACGACGCGGCCGGCCTTCACCTTGTAGTACATGTCGTCGTGCCCATCGAGCCGCCGCGCCGGCGGCAGTCCGAATGCGGCCAACGGGCTCGTCTCGGTCATGCCCCAGCCCTGGATGATGGTGACCCCGAAACGCTCCTCGAAGGCCTCGATGAGGGACCGGGGCACCGCCGCGCCGCCGGCGGTGATGGCGCGCACGGACGAGAAGTCGACGGGCGTCTGGAGGGCGAGCAATCCGTTCCAGATCGTCGGCACACCACAGGCAAGCGTGGGGTGGAACTCGTTGAAGATGGCGGCCAGCGCGTCGCCCATGAGGAACATCTGCGGCATGACCATGTCCGTGCCGGCCATCCACGCGCCGTAGGGCGTGCCCCACGCGTTGGCGTGGAACATGGGCACGATGATGAGGATCCGATCCGTCTCGGTCATGCCGACCGAGGAGGCCGACTGCTCGGCCATCGTGTGCAGCCAGGTGGAGCGGTGCGAGTAGACGACCCCCTTGGGACTGCCCGTGGTGCCACTCGTGTAACACATGGCCGCGGCGGACCGCTCGTCGAGCACCGGCCACTCGAAGCCGGGCTGTTCGGCCGAGAGCAGCCGCTCGTACGACAGCGTGTCGCCGAGGGGCGAGGTGTCCCCCTCCCCCGCCACGATGATGGTCTCGACGGTCTTCAGCTCGTCCTTTATGGCCGCCAGCAGGGGGATGAGCGAGGCGTCCACGATGATGAGACGGTCCTCGGCATGGTTGATCACGTAGGCCAGCTGCTCGGCGGGGAGCCGTATGTTCAAGGTGTGCAGGACCGCCCCCATGGAGGGGATGGCGAGGTAGGCCTCGAGGTGGCCCTGGTTGTTCCAGCAGAAGGTGCCGACCCGGTCACCTGGCTCGATGCCGAGCCGGGTGAGGGCCGCCGCCAGCTTCTCGGCCCGCGCCGCCACCTCCGAGAAGGTGGCGGCGCGGTGCCCGCCGGCCTCGACCGTGATGACAGTGCTGTCGCCGTGCACCTGCTGCCCGTGACGGAGGATGTCGCTGATCAGGAGCGGGGCGTCTTGCATGGTGCTTTTCATGCCCCAAGTATGGCGAGGAGGGTCTTCGGATGCCCAGGGGTGCGGTCTACCTGGTTCGATGTGTCCAGGCAGTCCGGTTTCTCCCGCTCTGTCCTTCCGCTTGGGTAGAAAAGTGGTAGAAGCCGCTAGGAAGAAAAACGCTCCTCTCGCAGCGGGGTCTACCCTCGACCGGTGAGCCCGATGCCTGCCCCGGCTTCGTCGCCGAGCCAGGACCGTGCCGACAGATGCTCTACAGCCGCCAGCTGCAGGTTCGCTTGCCTGCCGTGCATGTCACGCGCCGATAGCGCCGACCCCAGAACCCACTCCCTACGTGCCCGAGCCGGTGGCCGCGTACCCCTGGACTCCCTGGAGCCCGTTTACCGATGCGGTGCAGGCGCCTCCCGGCCAGGCGCAGCTGTTGGACTTCCTACGGGAGCAAGACCAAAAGGATCACTGGAGCACGTGGTTTCAACGTCGCTCCGACGGGTGTTTCTGATCATCGTCATCATGAGTTCCCAGTGTTCCCTGAGTTTCCGGAGTTCCCAGCGTTTCCAGAGTTTCCGGAGTTCCCTGAGTTTCCAGAGTTTCCGGAGTTCCCTGAGTTTCCGGAGTTCCCTGAGTTTCCGACGGTAACGCTGCCACTGCTGCCGCTGTTAGCTCTGACATGGCCGATCACACCGGCGCCAACCACTGCGAAAGCCATGACCGCCACCGCAACCGTTACGAGCCTCTTTCTCGTTTGCACGCCCTCTCGAGACCAGGTCATCGAAAGGTTGATCACAGCCAGCAGGGATCCGATCAATCCCGCGAACGCACACACGGACACGCCACTGCCCCTACTGATGCTGCCCGACGCAACATCTGCTCCAAAGATGGAGTTATATGCCCCGCTCTTGGCTGAGATGTACAAGATCTCGTAAACGGACATCGCCAAGAGCGCGATCCAACCCAAGAAGAGCAAAAGGCTGCTATTGCGATTTCCGGCCAGTAAGTTCCACACTGCAAACACCCCAGTGGCGATTAACAGGAGGAGATAGATGATGCCATCTGGGTGTGCGTCGATTCCCGTCGTCGACCAGTTCGCGTTGATGATGCCGAGGCCAGCGGATATCGAACCGGTCGCCCATGGCATAAAAAGTCCGATGGCTGCAACGAGCAACATCACCAGCCCTACGAGTCCCAGAATCATTCCGCCCGCAGAAGTCTGACGGTCGGATTGGACCGAAATGCCGACCGGAGCAGCCGAAGTGTTGAGCGGAGCAGCCGAAGTGTTGAGCGGAGCAGCCGAAGTGTTGAGCGGAGCAGCCGAAGTGTTGAGCGGAGCAGCCGAAGTGCTGACCGGAGCAGGTGGCGGCGGAGGCTGATAGTTCGGATGTGTTTCTGGTGGATACCAACGGCCGTCGGATGCCAACCACCAGCCTGGTCCTTGTGACGCGTCGCTCATAGATTCCACCGCCTTATGTAGGAGTGCAGTGCGATTTTTTACCTTGACCCCCAAAGGTTGTCAATGGGGGCTGCAGTAGAGCCTTCGCGGGGCATTCATCTGTCTGCCCGCAGCCGTCCCAGAAGGCCCGGATAGGCGGCGCCCTTCCTGTGATGAGGCTGGGAAGTCCTTCCATCACAAGACGCCCGTGGTCGAATCAGCACGGCCACGGGGACTGTCGCAGCATCAGCGGAGATGACCAGAGGACCGCGCTCGCGGTCGCTCGTGGTGTGGTGCGGAGGCGGCAACACCAGCAGTACAAGAGGCGCGGGTCGCGGGTCCGAAGAGCACCTTCGTGCTGGACGCCGTAGTCGTTTCAACACCACACCTCGACAAAGAGAGGGGTACGTCACACATGGAGAGAGGGGTCTGTCACACATGTTCCGACTTGGCGGCCGACCTCTACGGCGACGAGTTAAACGGTCACGGTTGAAGGCAGAACTCAGGGTAGAAAATCGACCAAGAGTCCTATCTACCAGGGCATAACCGTCGAACCCCAAGTATGACCAGAGCGCTTTTCGCGTGCTCCGGGCGGCCGGGCCACGACCGTTCCATGCCACGGCCCTGCAGCCGCTCCGCCCTTCGCCCGTCCGTCGGGGCACCCGTATGGAGCGCCGCCGCCGGGCTGTCGTGGGGGGTCCTGTCCGCCATCGGCACCGTCGAGTCGGACAACGGGCAGTCGACGCTGCCCCGGGGTGCACAGCGGCATAAACGCGCCGAGGGCCCGAAGCGGTTCGAGCCGGCAACAACGCCGGCGCCGGCGGTCGCGACTGCGACTCGCTCAGCTGCCACGTCGCTACTCGCCCGTAAAGCGAAACTCCGCCTGCCAAGGATCGTCCGAATGGACGACCTCCCAATAGCGCTCGGCGATACGCGCCGGGTCGAAGGGGGTGCCGGCAACGGTCCGGCGATCGTGAGGGTCGCCACACGGATGCCATCCGCCTCCAAATCGGATCCGAGCATCGTCGCGGCCGACCGGAGGGCCGCCTTGCCGAGGAAGACGGTCGCGAGAGCCGGGATGGGATAATCGGCAAACCCTCCTCCCGTGACGATGATGGTGCCGGAGCCGGCAGCTCGCATGGCCGGGGAGGCGACCTGTGCGACGACGATGGCACCAATGACGTCGACCGCATAGGCCGCCTGCAGATGGGCGACGCTCGAGCTCAGCAGTTGATCCGGAGCTCCCATTACCGCGTTGTAAACGATGAACCCTGGGGCGCCGTGGCCGCGGTAGAGAGCGCTGATTCGGGCACCCAGTCGTCGGGGTCGCCAGCGTCTGCCGAGACCGTGTCGATCTGGGAGCCGGTGTCAGCCAAGGTGTCCGCAAGCTCACCGAGACGGTCTGTGCTGCGAGCCACCAGGGTCACTCGGTAGCCCCCCTCGCCGAATCGGCGAGCCACGGCCATTCCAAGGCCGGGTCCGGCGCCGACCAACAGCAGGTGACGGTCATCGATCGATCCGGCGCCTGTTGCGTCGTCACCGCCGTCGGCAGCCCCACTCCGGGTGCCAAGGTTGCTTACTCGGTCGTCGGGCATGAGCCTTCCTTTCGCATCAACGTCTTGGGAGCGGGCTCCATTCGGTGTCGTGATCGGCGTTGCTCATCAGATCAGATTCTGTCCTGTCCTGTCCTGCTCAGCTCCGCCCGAACTGATCCCCAATCCGTCTGATTCCGGAGCTGTCCCGAAAGCCGAAACACTGGGCCACAGATCCGACTGCCCCACTTCGCCGAGCCGAGGTGCCACCTCTCCGAATCCATTTCGGGGGCATGTGCGAGGATGAGTTCAGCACCCAGCATCCGTATGTGCTCGTACGAACGTAAACGATCGGAGAGCGGTATGGCTGAACCAGTCCCGGTGACCAAACTGAGCGCGTTCAGCAGCCCGCATGCCTCACCAACGGAGTGGTCGCAGGCTCGGGAAGAGCTGGCCGGCGCTGAGGTGTATTGGCTTTCGACCGTTCGACCTGATGGCCGTCCGCATGTCACGCCCCTGTTGGGAATCTGGCTCGAAGGGGCTCTGTACTTCTGTACTGGACCGAACGAGCGAAAGGCGAAGAACCTCTCGGGAAACTGTCACTGCGTCCTCACGACGGGGCAGAGAGCACCCTCGACGGCCTCGACCTCGTGATTGAAGGAACGGCTGAAAGTGTGAGCGACCATGCCAAACTTGGACGAGTCGCCAACACCTATGAGTCGAAGTACGGAGCACATTTCGTCGCACCAGATGGAACTTGGTCCGGTCTGGGTGATGCCATTCGGCGAGCAGAGGTTCTCGTCTACCGCGTGGCACCCGAGACCGGTTTTGGATTTGGCAAGGGAGGACGGTTCAGCCAAACGCGTTGGAGCTTTTAGCTGGCCCCGTTTGCCGGAACGAGGTTCAACCCTCGGCATCATGACGCAGACGGACGTCGGATCTCCGATCGCGAAGATAAGGGGCTTTCCAGCAAGCACAAAGCCATGCACGCCGCAGAAGCATTTCGACGAGAAAGGACGTCGGCGCCGGGCGGGAACCACCAGCGCCGGACGCTTGCCGGGAGTCAGCTTCCTGGCGGGCGGTACTCGCCGTCAACCTTCACAGCCGCGTCGATTTCCTCGGGTGTCAAGAGCACTGTGGTCTTGTCCACCACCGTGCCGCTGGCGGCGGCCAGGAGAACAACTCCTGCCGCTGTCGTGTTGTCCGGCATATCTATGATGGCCACGACATCGGAGTCTCCGAACGCGAAGTAGAAGGCATCGAGGCTCCCACCAACACTGGCGCACGCACGAGCGGTGGCTTCGCGCCGGGCGGAGCCTCCCTCCTTGCGGAGACCTTGCACGCCCTCTCCGGTGTAGGAAGCCTGGATGAGATATTTCGGCACGTGTGCACCCCCTTTGCTCGACTTCGGCGAGTCTCGCACGCTTCCGCGCCCTCGAGCGATCGGGGTTTCAGGTCGACATTTCAAGAGTGCGGTGAAGACACCGAGACTCGATACTCGCCAGCGATGCGACGAGGGCCCCTATGCGCCGGGACCGGGTGCAGCCTGACCGGCACTCCCGGGCGAGGTGGTTTCAAGGAGAGATCAGGTTCCAGGAGGCCGGTGGACAGGATGCTCGTGAGAGTGTCGGGTCTGCGCATGCGGTGCGCGCTCTCCGATCTCACCCCTGAAGCCCAAACGCCGCAGGATCCATGTGCCTAGCCGGCTGGGTGGCTTGCGCAGCTGTGCCTCCCTGGCCTCGGCCTCGTGGGCGTCATTGAACCAAATCGGTCTTGGGGTCCTGGCTCGCCAACTCCGAGACATGCGAAAGCGTATCCAGAAAACAACGCTGACCTCGTCTCTTGCCGACAGAGCGGTCGGCCCGTTCGCCGGACCGGTGGCGTCGCAAGGCGGGCGTTTTGCCTGTTTCGCCGAGGTCGTTTCGTGTCTGGAATCCATCATCAAGCTAGGAAACTCGATCGTCGCTTGCTCGCTGCTTAACCGACGATGTGTCCCGTAGGCCGGGAAGGTGGGGCACATCGAGGTACCCCGACGCTGCTAGTCGAGCAGCGCAGTGAGCTTCTTCGGAGCGAGGAGCCGGTAACTCTCGGTCACGAGCTCTCGGATCTCCTCCCAGTCCGTGTCGTCGGCGAGAAACACCCCGATGCGATCGCGGCCAGCTCGTCGAGGGACGAAGAACGGGTGGCCAATGGACAGCAACGCCTCGCGCTCGTCGAGGTCGGCACGCAACACGAGCAGCGGGACGGACTTGCAGGTCGATGACTCCATTGCCACAAGCAGGCAGAACGATCTTCGGCGGATGTCGAATGACTGCGCCGTCGATCTCGTTCTGGTCAGTGAGGGGTCGATGCGAATCGTCACCTCGGGCAGCGCCAGGCACAGCGCGCGCACCCGATCGGCGATGTCGTCCGGGACGTCGACGGGCGCCCTCACGCCCGACATGTGGCGCGCCTCTGAGGACCGTGTGGCTTTCCGGCACCGCACCGACGAGTCCTGGACCCATTCCACGCCTCGCTCGCTGACGTGTGCGCCAGCTTATTGCAGGGTGCCCCAGTCCTCCGGAACGAGGCGTCGCAAGGTTCGAGCGGGTAGCGAGTTGGGCTCTCCCCTCCGTATCTGAGCGACGATAGTTTCCGATCCCGGTTCATTGCTACCCAGGGGGACCCCAAGTTGCCACCAGAACTCGCTGAGTGAGTCTCACGGGAGAAGGACTCGCGGAACTCCAACGATAGAGAAACACCTGTCCGGAGGTCGTCGGGGAACCGTCGACGAGAGGTACCGCTCCCGCCACGAGGACGCCGGTACCCCCAGCGTCACCGACTACGTCATTGCTGAAGTCGGACGAACAACCCTGACGAAAGGCCACTGATGAGGCGGTGCAGACCTCTGCCGGCATGTCGAATAGACGGGCGACGATCTGACCGGTCAAGGGATTGATGGTCACCACCTGCTGGATTCCGGAGACAGAGATTTGGACGCCCAGCCCGAGATCCGACGTTCGCCCCCAATAGCCGTTCCACGTCAGCCCTCGATGGAGATCGATCCGACGAGCCGCAGCGAGAGAAGCCGCACCAACGGAGACCGCCCATGAGGTTGTGACATTCGTCGAAGGGTTCAAGAGGTTAAACGAGAGGTCTTGCGAGTTGCCTGACCACGTTAGGTCACTCGCCCCTTGGTTCAGCTGAGTCGGTCCTGGTGCGAGAGTTCGTACGCTGACAATCGTCCCCTGCGGAGAGAGCGCGGCAATGTCGATGCCTAAGGGTGAAACCAGGTAGGGAGCTTCACCCGCAGTGCCGGCGGGATCAGGAGAGATGAAGGCAAGGAACTGCCCATTCGGGCTGACCTGTGGATCGGATCCCGACGTTACGTCGCGAATTGGGCCGCCTTTGATCGGCACGGCAAGGATCTGGTCCCCTGAATCCACATTGTCGTTGTAGGTCGCGGCCTCGGCCGATTCGAAGAACACCGTGCCTTCAGGTGAAGCCGAAACGCTCGGCAAGCCCGGCGCAAGGATGGACACGTTCGATGCGAGAGTGCGCTGGATCTTTCCCGTCGCCGTTGAGAGCACCACCACGCGAGAGTCCGATGTCCAACCGACGACGGTGTTCGGTGTTCGGCCCGCCCCGACAGAACGAGACGATGAGATAGGCGTGCGCTCGGCCGGCGCCGGCCTCCCGATGAGTTTGGACACACTGACGACCCCCGCAAGTACGAGAACGACAGCCGCCACCGACCAGCCCATTCGTCGTCGTCGCCTTCGGCGACGCGCCTCCCTGAAGAGGAGCTCAGATTCATTCGGATCAGGCTGATGGGGATCTCCCCTGGTCGCCGACGGACTCTGGACAACAGCCATGACGCTACTATCATTGGCGTCATGAGATCTGTCAAGACTCCGCAGGAAAGTAACTCAGACCCCTTGGTCCTCACCGAAGTCGACCGGTCCGATCCGATGCCTCTGCATGACCAAGTTGCCGCAGAGATCCGGCGCGCCATCGCCCAGGGTGAGGCTGACCCAGGCGATCGCGTTCCCCAGGCCAAGGACCTCGCCGCCGTGCTCGGCGTGAACACCAACACCGTGTTGCGAGCTCTCCGAGTCCTTCGAGATGAGGGCCTGTTGGAGCTTGGCCGTGGTCGCGCCATCGTCGTCGCCGGCACGCCAGAGCGGGGTGCCGTCGTTACTCGAATGAAAGAGTTCCTCGATTTCGCTCGGTCGCAGGGCTACCGACGCGATGAGGTACTGACGATGATGGAGTCACTTCCGTAAAAGAAAGCCGGAGAACCATCCGAACACTTCATTGATCATCGGGGGTTGCCCCCGATATCGTCGTGTGCCCGCCGTGCTTGGACGGTGGGCTAGGTGTCGTCCTGAGGTCCCGTCGACTTGCGTGCCAAAGTCCAGTAGGCGAGCGAGTTGCCCGTTTGTGCTGCGCTGGCGACGCGCCACACCCACTTCGGACCGCGAATCTGGCTTCGATCCCTGTGCCGGATGTCTCTCCAGGTGAATGCCACCACGACGACATGCAAGACAATGGCGCCAACGACGAGCTTCGGATCGGGCTTGCGTTGGGCCACCTGGCAATTGTGTCACCTCGTCCGCCCTTCAGCGCCGACCTACCCCCAACGCGGGGACGACGGCGCCTCGTTCGAGAGCTCGAGAGTTCTCCCCCGGGTGGTGGAGACCCGCGACTGCCTCAATGACACCGTCGCGCGCACAGGACGCTACGGTGCGTGGCATCAACCGAGATGGCGATTCCTAAAGATCGGAGACTGGCGATGACCTCGAAATCTGATTTCACGACTGCCGAATGGCAACTGATCCTGGAAGCGCCACCAAGTGCTGGATTGATCGTTGTCACCGCCCAACGAGGAGGCTCGTTTCGCGAGACCATTGCCATGGCCAAGGCCTATGTCGAGGCGCGTCAGCAGCACGGCAAGAGCGAACTTCTCGATGACATTGTCGCGGCCAAACCCGAGCGGGATCACACGCACTATCACTCTTCCGAGGAGCTCAGGCAGCACGGGCTGCAACACCTACGTGATTCGGTCGTTCTGCTCGAGAGCAAAGCTACGCCGGGAGAGGTCGACGAATATCGCCGGTTTATCGTCACGCTGTCCCATAGAGTGGCAGCTGCTCACCGGGAGCATGGTCAAGACGTGAGCGAGTCCGAGCAGACGGCGATCAACGACATCACGGAAGCGCTGAACGCGACCGTCGCGTAGGCAGCCTCGCCAAGGGGCTTGATTCGGTCCGGACCGCGAGAGGGTGACGGCGTTGGATCAGGCCGTATTCGCGGGAGTGGGCTACCTCTGGCGCCGGCGATGAGCGATATGCGGCAGAATCATCCGGGTGGGAGGCGCACTTGCCATCGTGTTTGGCATTGTCCTCGTAATGCTCGGAGTCACGTTGCTGTCTGACTATCGAAACGTGGGAGCTCACATTGTGGACAAGACAATCCCCAACTCCCTTCGGACAGGAGATCCCGAGAGATATCGCAAGGTTCTTGGGTTCTCCTACTTGCTTGGCGGGATTCTCTTCGCAGTGGTGGGGATAGTCGTCCTGGCAAAGTAGAAGGGACCGTCCCCCGTGCGCTGCCGGTTCGGGGACGTCGAACCGGATTCAGTTCGAGGAGCAGCGTTTCTGACGGACGGCTCTTCGTGACTCACGTGTGACCAGGATGCCTTCTCCGTGCCCCTGTCCGCGCAGAGCCGACCGTTCACCGGCGTGGCACCCACGGTCGAGGTCAGGGACGGGAGCATCCGATGAGGAGGGCCGTCGCTGCACTGGTGGCGCTCGGCATGGTGGTCGGGTTGCTCGGGACGGCCATGGTCGGCTCGGCCATGGCCATGTTCGGCATCGACGGCCAGCCCGCGGCGACGTCGGCCGCCACCGCCAAGGTCCCTCCCGCCATGTTGTCGCTCTATCAGGAGGCGGCGGCTACGTGCCCGGGCTTGCCCTGGACGATCTTGGCTGCCATCGGCACCGTCGAGTCTGACAACGGGCAATCCACGCTTCCCGGCGTCCACAGCGGCGCCAATGCTGCCGGGGCTGAAGGCATTATGCAGTTCGAGCCGGGCACCTTCTCGGCCTACGACGAGCCCGTCCCTCCCGGTGGCGCGACACCGCCGACCCCCTACGACCCGACCGACGCCGTCTTCGCCGCGGCCCGCTTGCTGTGTGCCAACGGCGCCTCCGGCGGCGCTGACATCGCCGGCGCCGTGCTCGCCTACAACCACTCGGCTTCCTATGTGGCCCAGGTGCTCGCGCTGGCCCAGACGTACGCCGCGGCACCGACGCGATCGGGCGAGGGAACCTCGGTCTCGGACACCAGTGCCGGCGCCGTCGCGGTGTCGTGGGCCCTGTCGCAGATCGGCACGCCGTACGTGTGGGGCGGTGAGACGCCGGGTGTCGGCTTCGACTGCTCGGGTCTGGTGCAGGCCGCCTACGCGGTGGCCGGTGTCGCGCTCCCCCGGGTCGCCCAGGACCAATACGACGCCACGCCGAAGCTGGCCTCGGGCGCAGCGCTCGCGCCGGGCGACCTCGTCTTCTTCGGGAGCGGGACGGGTTCGATTGACCATGTCGGCCTGTTCGTGGGCGAGGTGGACGGCCGAGATGTGATGGTCGACGCGCCCTACACCGGCGCCAAAGTGCGGGCGGAGGCGTTTCCCGCCACGCCGGGAGCGTCCTTCGGGAGCCTGCTCTTCGTGGGGGCCACGCGGCCGTGAGGTCCCGTCCCGCGGCGCCTTCAAGGTGCCGGCGGCCCGTCTCCGGTCACGACCGCCGGGCACCCGGGTCGGTGTGCACAGGGGTCGGCCACCGCCCCGCATTCGGGGCAGACCTGGTGCGCCCAGCAGGCCGGGTCGCCGCCCGCGACCTCGTCGCGGGCGGCTTCCTCGTCGCACATTGGGCACTCGAGCGGCGAGCCCACCCGTCCCTGCCTCCCTTGCACAGTGAGGACCCAGGCCCGCTCCTGCCACGGGGGTCGGTGGCGCACGTGCTGGCGGTGACCGCACTCGAGCAGTGCCACCCAGTGTGCCGCGTCGTCCTGGTCGAACTGCACGATGGCGCGCCGCATGCTCAGCCCTCCTCCGGACCGGCCACGGCAGCGTCGACGACCGGTGTGCGCGTGTCGGCGCGCCGCACGGTGAGGATGCGCTCGGCGTGGCGCTCCTCCTCCAGGAGCTTCAGACGCGCCTGCAGGAGATCGAACTGCGTGATCAGGCCGACCAGGTGCGCCGGGTCGGCGCGCTCGACGACCGGCAGCACGCCGAGCCCGTGATGGGCCATGCGGTCGGCCACCGTGCGCAAGATCTCGTCGGGATAGGCCAGGGCCACGAGAGAGAGCATGACCTGCGCGACGGTGTGGTCCGGACTGTCCCTCGCCTCGAGCACGGCAGACCAGGGCAGGACACCCACCAGCCCGGCCTGCTCGTCGAGTACGGGGTAGAGCCGCTGGCGCCGTTGCGGAGACCCTTCGGGGAGGGCGGTGTAGATCTCCCCAAGAAGCTGCCCTGGCGCCACGGTGACCACGTCGGTATCCATTACCTCCCGCACGAACGTCGCCTCGAGCGGATCGACGGCGTACTCGCGCATGACGTGGAAGCCGCGGCGGGCCACCTTCTCGGTCAGGATCGAGCGCTTGAGCACGAGGACGCTCACCAAGTGCGACACGGTGGCGGCCACCAGGAGCGCCAGCAGGCTGTTCTGGTCGTGCGTCAGCTCAAAGGCGAAGACGATGGCGGTGAAGGGCGATCGGGTCACCCCGCCCATCGCGCCGGCCAAGCCGATGAGCGCCCACACGCCCGGCGTCGTCCCGGGCAGCACGTGGCCGAGGATCCCTCCCACCGCGGCACCGAGCATCAACACCGGAGCCAGGATGCCGCCGCTGGTGCCGCTCCCGAGGCCGGCCGACCAGATGACAAGCTTCACCACGAACAGCAGCGCCAGCGCCGAAACGCCGAGCTGTCCCAGGAGCTCGGCATGGATGGTGCCGTAGCCCACGCCGAGCGCCCGTGGCTCCACCAGGCCGCCGAGCCCGATGATGAGCCCGCCGATCATCGGCCACCACATCCAGTGCAGCCGTCCGGTCAAGAGCTTGAACGCGTCCTCGAAGCGGTAGACGGCCTGGGTCATGAGCCAGGCGCTGAGCCCGGTGGCGACCCCGAGCGCGGCCGCACCGAGGAGCACCACCCCACCCAGCGGCGGGTGGGCCGGCACCGGGAAAATTGGCTGTGGCGTGACGAGCCCTGCACCGGCCAGGACCATGCGCAGCCCGTCCGCCGTGGCGGCGGCGAGGCCGATCAGCACCATGGAACGGGGTTTCCATTCGAAGGCCAGGAGCTCGACGCCGAAGAGCGTGGCAGCGACAGGGGTGCCGAACACAGCGCTCATGCCGGCGGCCGCGCCCGCCACCAGGAGGGCGCGGCGCTCCGCTGCCGTGAGCCGGAAGAGCTGGCCGACGATGGATCCGAGCGCGCCTCCGGTCAGGATGATCGGGCCCTCCGCGCCGAACGGGCCCCCCGAACCGATGCTCACCGCGCTCGAGATCGGCTTGAGGAGCGCGAGGCGCGGTTGGACGCGGCTGCCGTTGATGAGGATCCGCTCCATCGCCTCGGGAATGCCATGGCCGCGAATCTGCTCCGACCCGAAACGCGCCATGAGACCCACTATCAGGCCGCCGAACACCGGCACCGCGACGGCCAGGAGGCCCAGCTGGTTGGAGTCGGGTGAGACGAGCTGCACACTGAGGCGCTGGTAGTAGAGGAGATTGGTGAGGAAGCCGATCATGTCGAGCAACGCCAGGGCGATGCCCGTCGACAGCGCGCCGATCACGATGGCCAGCGGGACCAGTCGCAGCGTGGCCGCGGTGGTCGTGAAGTCCCCGAGGCTGCGCTCGGACGCGCCAGACGGGCGACGGTCGGGACCGATCATGTCGTCCGGTACGTCCGGCGCGGCCGTTGTGACCACGGGGTCCGGCTCGGCCGACCTCTTCCGGGCGCCGTCCCCGGTATCCGCCCTCTCCATCGTATTACGATGTTATCGTAAAACGATGCGTTTGCGAGATGCCGATTACGAGGATCTGTTGACGCTGCGCACCGGGTTGCGCCGCTTTCTCCGCTGGAGCGAGCAGCAGGCGGAAGGGGCGGGGCTCACGCCGGCGCAGCACCAACTGCTGCTGGCCATCCGCGGGCATCCCGATCGCCGGGGCCCGACCGTCGGCGAGGTGGCCGACTACCTGCTCCTACGTCATCACAGCGCCGTCGGTCTGGTGGACCGGGCCGACGGCGCGGGATTGGTCAAGCGGGTGCGCGACCCCGAGGACCACCGGGTCGTCCGTCTCGGACTGACCGCGACGGGGAGCAAGCGCCTCGAGGCGCTCTCCGAGGCCCACCTCGAGGAGCTCGGACGGCTTGGACGCACGCTTCCGAGCGCATGGCGCGGGCTGCTGCCGCGCCAGCCGCTGCACGGCATCGAGAGCCGAGCCTGAGCGGCTCGGTTCAGACGCTGCGCCCCCGCAAGCTCCGGTAGCACCGCACCAGCGACGCCGTCGACGGGTCCTGGCCCGAGAGGTCGGGGGCGGCGGTGTCGGTCAGGAGCGGCGCCAGCTGCTTGGCCATGACCTTGCCCAGCTCGACGCCCCACTGGTCGAAGGAGTCGATGCCCCACATGGTGCCCTCGACGAACACGGTGTGCTCGTAGAGAGCGACGAGCTGTCCCAGGACCGACGGCGTGAGTTTGGGGGCCACGATGGTGGAGCTGGGCCGGTTGCCCGGCATCACCTTGTGCGGCACCACCGCGGGCGGCGTCCCTTCGGCGGCGATCTCCTGGGCCGTCTTGCCGAAGGCGAGGGCCTTGGTCTGGGCCAGGCAGTTCGCCATCAGCAGATCCTGTTGGTCCCCCGTGTCATGGGTGGCCTCGGCGAAGGCGATGAAGTCGGCCGGGATCAACTTCGTCCCCTGGTGGATCAACTGGTAGAAGGCGTGCTGTCCGTTGGTGCCCGGTTCGCCCCAGAAGATCTCCCCCGTCTGTCCCGCCACCGGCGTGCCGTCGAGCTTGACGGACTTGCCGTTGGACTCCATGGTCAGTTGCTGCAGGTAGGCCGGGAAGCGGGCCAGCCGGTGGCTGTAGGGCAGGACGGCGTGGGTCTGCGCTCCGAAGAAATTGTTGTACCAGACGTTGAGCATCCCCTGAATCACGGGCAGGTTCTCGGCCAACGGCGCCGTCCGGAAGTGCTCGTCCATGGCGTGGAAGCCGGCGAGCATCTCGCCGAAGGCCTGGCGCCCGATGGCCACCATGAGCGAGAAGCCGATGGCGGAGTCGTAGGAGTAGCGACCGCCGACCCAGTCCCAGAACTCGAGCATGTTGTCGGTGTCGATGCCGAACTCCGCCACGGCCTTGGCGTTGGTGGACACGGCCACGAAATGCTTGGCCACGGCGCCGTCGCCGGCCTTGGTGCCCAGGCCGGCGAGGAGCCAGTCCCGGGCCGCCGCCGCGTTGGTCAGCGTCTCGAGCGTGGTGAACGTCTTGGAGCTGATGACGAAGAGCGTCGTCTCGGGGTCCAGGTCGTGGGTGGCGGCATAGAGGTCGACCGGATCGACGTTCGACACGAAGCGGCTGGTCAGTCCCGGCTGGGCGTAGTCGGCCAGCGCGATGGTTGCCATCGCCGGTCCCAGATCCGAGCCGCCGATCCCGATGTTGACGACCGCGGCGATCCGCTTGCCCGTGGCCCCGGTCCAGGACCCGTGACGGATGCGGTCGGACAGATCCCCCATCTTGCCCAGCACCGCCTGCACGTCGCCGGTGACGTCCTGCCCGTCCACGTGGAACTCGGCGCCGGGAGGCATGCGCAGCGCCACGTGCAGGACGGCGCGGTCCTCGGTCGTGTTGATGTGCACGCCCGCGAACATCGCGTCGCGATGGGTCTCGACGTTGGCCGCCCGCGCCACGTCCATCAGGAGCCGCAGGGTCTCGTCCGTCGCCCGCTGCTTCGAATAGTCGAGGACGAGATCGGCGGTCCCCGCGGTCATGCGCACCGTTCGTTCGGGATCGTCCGCGAAGAGCTCGCGCAGGTGCCGCGTCGAGATCTCGTCGTAGTGCGCCGCCAGCGCCTTCCACTCCGGTGTCGCCGTGAGGTCCATGACAGGCAATCTAGGTGGCGCCGGCCCCCGCTGCGTCCCCCGAGAGGAAGGCGATGATGGCAGGAAGGGCGGCGGCGTCCTGCATGAAGAAGGCGTGGCCGCCGTCGAACAGGGCGAGCTCCGCGCCGGGGATCGCCTCCGCCAGGAACTCGCTGTTGGCCGGCGGCGCGATGCCGTCGAACCGGCCACCGCAGACAAGAGTCGGGCATGCGATGCGCCCCAGCCGGGACGTGGTGTCGTGCTCGGCCCGGGCGGCCAACTGGTTGGTCAGACCTTCGGCTGGGGGCCCGGATCCTGAGGGCATGCGCTCGGTGATGAGGGCCACCATCTCGGGGTGGTCCCGCCGCCACGCCTCGTCCCACCGTGAATCGAGCAGTCTGATCTGCCGGCTCACCCGCTCCTCGGGCGGGAGGGACGCCAGTTCGTGCAGCGGGAAGGAGGCACCGCCCGCACCACCGGCGGACGTGCAGGCCAGGACCAGCCGGCGGACCCGTTCCGGATGGCGGATCGCCACCTCCTGCGCCACCATCCCGCCGAAGGACACCCCCATGACGAGGCAGTCGTCCCAGCCGATGGCGTCGAGGAGCGCGTCGGCGTCTGCGGCGAAGTCGGCCATGGCGTACGGCCAAGGGGGCACGCTGCTCTGCCCGAGGCCGCGCTGGTCGTACGACAGGACCTCGAACGTCTGTCCCAGGGGGCTCTGGCTCAGGCCCGGCTTCTGGCGCAGGTCGCCGCCGGTGCCCGAGATGCACAGGAGCCGCTCACCGGTGCCTGACCGCTCGTAGTAGAGCGAGACGCCGTTGGCGTCGCAGAAGGTCATGCGCTGCACCGTATCGATGCCCACCGTGGCGGGGCCGGGAGGGCCCTAGCGCAGCGCCAGCTGCCCGGGCACGAGTGGCGCGGGCAACGCGGTCGTTCCCATGAGCCAGCGGTCGACCGCCGCCGCGCACGAGCGCCCCTCCGCGATGGCCCACACGATCAGGCTCTGGCCGCGGGTCTGGTCGCCGCACACGAAGACGCCGTCGACGCTCGTCCCCCACTCGGGGTTCGCCGCCACGGTCCCCCGGGGTCCGACCTCGACACCCAGCTCGTCCACCGCGTTTCGGCGCTCCGTTCCCACGAAGCCCATGGCCAGGAGCACGAGGTCGCACTCGAGCTCGAACTCGGAGCCGGGTACGTCCTCGAACACCGGTCGGCCGTCCTCGGTGCGCATCTCCACCGTGCGGCCGCGCAGGGCACGGACGGCGCCGGAACCGTCGTCCACGAACTCGGACGTGGTCACCGAGAAGAGCCGTTCGCCACCCTCTTCGTGGGCGGACGAGGTGCGCAGGATGAGCGGCCACAGGGGCCAGGGGTTGTCGGCCAGGCGGTCGCTGGGGGGTTCGGCCATGATCTCGAGCTGGTGCACCGAACGGGCGCCCTGGCGGTGGACCGTGCCGAGGCAGTCCGCCCCGGTGTCGCCGCCGCCGATGATCACGACCCGCTTGCCCTTGGCGCTGATCGGCGAGGAACCCAGTGCGCCCTCTTGGACCAGGTTGGAGGGCTTCAGGTACTCCAGTGCCAGGTGGATGCCGGCCAGCGCACGCCCCGGCACCGGCAGGTCCCGGGGCAGGGTGGCGCCGCCGGCCAGGACCACGGCGTCGAACTGGGCCCGCACCTCGGCGGCCGGGCGCACCGTGACGTCCGGAGCACAGGCCGCCCCCACCCCGCGCTCCTCGCCGGGCTCGATCGGGCCGTCCGGACCCGCGCGCTGCGAAACCGGGCCCGCCCCATCCCCGCCGACCGACGTGGCGCACACGAAGGTGACGCCCTCGGCCTCCATCTGGGCCAGCCGGCGGTCCAGCACGGCCTTCTCCATCTTGAACTCGGGGATGCCGTAGCGGAGCAGGCCGCCGGGCTTCTCGGCCCGCTCGAACACGGTCACCAGGTGTCCTGCTCGCACCAGCTGTTGGGCGGCCGCCAGTCCGGCCGGGCCCGAGCCCACCACCGCCACCGACTTGCCCGTGCGTACGGTCGGCACCTGCGGGGTGACCCAACCCTCCTCCCAGGCGCGCTCGACGATCTCGTACTCGATCCGTTCGATCGTGATCGGGTCCTCGTTGATCCCGAGCACACAGGCCGCCTCGCAGGGGGCCGGGCACAGCCGCCCGGTGAACTCGGGGAAGTTGTTGGTGGCGTGCAGGCGCTCCATGGCGTCGGGCCAGTCGTCCCGGTAGACGAGGTCGTTCCACTCGGGGATCAGGTTGCCGAGGGGGCAGCCGTCGTGGCAGAAGGGGATGCCGCAGTCCATGCAGCGTGCGCCCTGCTCCTTGGTGGCCTCGGCGCCGAAGGGCTCGTAGACCTCCTTCCAGTCGCGCAGCCGCACCGAGACGGGCCGGCGCCGGGGCAGGTGGCGGCCGTACTCCATGAAACCGGTCGTCTTACCCATGGGCAGCCTCCATGACGGCCTCGTCCACCGAGCGTCCCTCCGCCTCGGCCTGGCGGGTGGCCTCGAGGATGCGGCGGTAGTCGCGGGGCATGACCTTCACGAATTCGAGCACCTCGGTGTCCCAACGCTCCAGCAGGCGGGCTGCCACCGCGGACTCGGTCTCGACCCCGTGGCGCTCCACCAGTGCGTGCACCTCGAAGCTGTCGGCGGGGTCGAGCGGCTCGACGTCGACCAGCTCGGGGTTGACCCGCTGCCCGAAGGTGCGGTCGGGGTCGTACACGTAGGCGACGCCACCGGACATGCCGGCCGCGAAGTTGCGCCCGGTGGGTCCGAGCACCAGGACCTTCCCGCCGGTCATGTACTCGCAGCCGTGATCCCCCACGCCCTCCACCACGGCGGTCGCGCCCGAGTTGCGGACGCAGAAGCGCTCGCCCACCTGCCCGCGTATGAAGACCTCACCGCCGGTGGCGCCGTAGAGGATGACATTGCCCGCGATGATCTGCTCCTCGGCCGTGAAGGGCGAGCTCGTTGGCGGCCGGACGACCAGCCGCCCGCCGGACAAACCCTTGCCGAAGTAGTCGTTGGCGTCGCCGTACAGTCGCATCGTCACGCCCTTCGGCACGAACGCGCCGAAGCTCTGGCCGGCCGAGCCGGTGAAGGTCAGGGAGATCGTGTCCTCGGGCAGCCCGACGGCGCCGTAGCGCCGGCTGATCTCAGACCCGAGCAGGGTCCCCACCGTGCGGTCGACGTTGGTGATGGGCAGCGCGACCGACACCGGGGTGGCGTCGGCCAGCGCCGGCGCACAGTCGTCGAGGAAGGCATGGTCCAGTGCCTTCTCGAGGCCGTGGTCCTGCAGGCGCGACTGGCGCCGCCCCACGGTGTCGGGGACGTCGGGCTGCGCCAGCACCGTGGACAGGTCGAGCCCGGCTGCCTTCCAGTGCGTTACCGCGGCGTCACTGTCGAGCAGGTCGACCCGACCGATGGCCTCGTCCAGCGAGCGCAAGCCGAGTGAGGCCAACAGCTCGCGCACCTCCTCGGCCACGTACTCGAAGAAGGTCTCGACGAACTCGGGCTTGCCGCTGTACTTGGTCCGCAGCGACGGGTTCTGGGTGGCGATGCCGACGGGGCAGGTGTCGAGGTGGCAGACGCGCATCATGATGCAGCCCGAGACCACCAGGGGCGCCGTGGCGAAGCCGTACTCCTCGGCCCCGAGCAGCGCGCCGATGACGACGTCGCGGCCCGTCTTGAGTTGCCCGTCGACCTGGACCACGATGCGGTCCCGCAGCCCGTTGGCCAGCAGCGTCTGCTGCGTCTCGGCCAGTCCGATCTCCCAGGGGATGCCGGCGTGCTTGAGCGAGGTCAGCGGCGCGGCCCCGGTGCCGCCGTCGTGACCGGAGATCAACACGACGTCGGAATGAGCCTTGGCCACGCCCGCCGCCACGGTGCCGACACCCACCTCGGCCACCAGCTTCACGTGCACGCGGGCTCTCGGGTTGGACGACTTGAGGTCGTGGATCAGCTGCGCGATGTCCTCAATGGAGTAGATGTCGTGGTGCGGCGGCGGCGAGATCAACCCGACACCCGGCGTCGAGCTCCTCGTCCGGGCGATCCACGGGTAGATCTTGATCCCCGCCAGCTGCCCGCCCTCCCCCGGCTTGGCGCCCTGGGAGATCTTGATCTGGAGGTCGTCCGCGTTGACCAGGTACTCGCCCGTCACCCCGAAGCGGCCCGACGCCACCTGCTTGATCGCGCTGCGACGGAGGTCCCCGTTGGCGTCGGGCGTGAAGCGGTCGGCGTCCTCTCCCCCCTCGCCGGTGTTGGAGCGCCCGCCGATGCGGTTCATCGCGATGGCGAGGGTCTCGTGCGCCTCGGCGGAGATGGAGCCGTAGGACATGGCGCCCGTGGAGAAGCGGGCCATGATGGACGAGATCGGCTCCACCTCCTCGATGGGGACGGGCCCGCCCTCCCCCGGCTTCAGCCGCAGCAGTCCGCGCAACGTGCCCAGCTTCTCGGCCTGGCTGTCGACGGCGGCGCTGTAGTCCTTGAAGATCTCGTAACGCTTCGACCGCGTGGCGTGCTGGAGCTTGAACACCGTCTTGGGGTTGAAGAGGTGGAACTCGCCCTCGCGCCGCCACTGGTACTCCCCACCCACCTCGAGCTCCCGATGGGCCCGCTCGGTCGGGCGCGGCTCGTGGGCCTGGCGGTGGCGAGTGGCCACCTCGGCGGCCAGCACGGAGAGTCCGACCCCGCCGATGCGGCTCGCCGTACCGGTGAAGTACTCGTCGATGAGCGCTCCGTCGAGGCCGATCGCCTCGAAGACCTGGGCACCGGTGTACGAGGCCACCGTCGAGATGCCCATCTTGGACATCACCTTGAGCACACCCTTGCAGGCCGCCTTCACGTAGTTGCGGCGGGCCTGGCGCGGGGAGACCCCCTCGAGCAGCCCCTCGGAGATCATGTCGTCGATGGAGTCGAGGGCGAGGTACGGGTTGACCGCAGCCGCGCCGTAGCCGATGAGGAGCGCCATGTGGTGCACCTCGCGGGCGTCGCCCGTCTCGATCACGAGGCCGACCTTGGTGCGTGTCTTCTCGCGCACCAGATGATGATGGACGGCCGCCGTGATCAACAAGGAGGGGATGGGTGCCCAATCGGCCGTGGCGTTCCGGTCGGAGAGGACGATGAGGTTCGCCCCCTCCGCGATCGCCTCCGAGACCCGGCGCCGCACGTCGTCGATGGCGCGCCGCAGGGCCTCGCCCCCCGCCGCCGTCGGTGCGCCCGCCCGCCCGGCCTCGCGGACCTCGAAGAGCCCGTCGATGGCGAAGGCCTTGAAGCCCGGCGTCTCGCCGTGCTCGTTGACGTACATCAGCTTGGCCAGGTCGTCGCGATCGATCACCGGGAGCGGCAGCAGGATCTGCCGACACGAGCCCTCGCACGCCTCGAGCAGGTTGGCCTCGGGACCGATCGTGGCCGACAGCGAGGTCACCAGCTCCTCCCGGATGGCGTCGAGGGGTGGGTTCGTCACCTGGGCGAAGAGCTGGGTGAAGTAGTCGTAGAGCATCCGAGAGCGGTCGGAGAGCACGGCGATGGAGGTGTCCGAGCCCATGGAGCCGACTGGTTCGGCCCCCGTGCGGGCCATGGGGGCGAGGATCACCCGCAACTCCTCGGTGGTGTAGCCGAACAGGCGCTGCTGGGTGACGACACCCCCGTGCTGGGGCGTGAGCATCGTCCGGGCGGGCAGCTCCTCGAGCCGGATCTGGTCGGAGGCCAGCCATGCCGCGTAGGGGTGCTCGGCCGCCAGTTCGGACTTGATCTCCTCGTCCTCGACGAGGCGCCCCGCCGCCGTGTCGACGAGGAACATGCGGCCCGGCTGCAGGCGGCCCTTGCGCACGATGCGCTCGGGGGCGATGTCGAGGACGCCCACCTCGCTGGCCAGCACCACCAGCCCGTCGTCGGTGACCCAGTAGCGCGCCGGCCGCAGCCCGTTGCGGTCGAGCACGGCACCGACGAGGGTCCCGTCGGTGAAGCAGACGGCCGCCGGCCCGTCCCAGGGCTCCATCAACGACGCGTGATAGCGGTAGAAGGCGCGCCGGTCGCCGTCCATCGTCGTGTGGTTCTCCCACGCCTCGGGGATCATCATCAGCACCGCGTGAGGGAGTGACCGGCCCGCCAGGTGCAGGAGCTCGAGGACCTCGTCGAAGCTGGCCGAGTCGCTCGCTCCGGGCGTGCAGATCGGGTACAGCCGCGAAAGGTCGCCCTCAATGAGGGCGGTCTCGAGCAGCGCTTCGCGGGCGCGCATCCAGTTGCGGTTGCCCGCCAGCGTGTTGATCTCCCCGTTGTGGCACAGGTAGCGGTAGGGATGCGCGAGCGGCCAGCTGGGGAACGTGTTGGTCGAGAAGCGCGAGTGCACCAGCACCAGACCGGACTCGAAGCTCGGGTTGCGCAGGTCGGGGAAGAACTGGCGCAGCTGTTCGGAGGTGAGCATGCCCTTGTAGACGAGGGTGCGAGCAGACAGCGAGGGGAAGTAGAGGCCGTCGACGGCGTGCTCGGCCCGCTTGCGCAGCGCGAAAGCCCGCCGCTCGATCGCCATCGTGTCCAGGCCGGAGCGCACCGGTGCCACGAAGAGCTGCTCGATGAGCGGCATGGCGCCGCGCGCCGTCTTGCCCAGGCCCTGGGGCTCGGTCGGCACCTGGCGCCAGCCCAGCACCGTCAACCCCTCCTCGGCCGCTAGTTGCTCCACGACGGTCCGGGCCTTCAGCGCGTCGTCCTCGTCCGTCGGGAGGAAGGCGAGTCCCATGGCGTAGCCCCCGGCATCGGGCAGCTCGAAGCCGGCGGCGCGGACGGCCCCCGACAAGAAGCGGTGGGGGATCTGGACCAGGATGCCGGCGCCGTCCCCGGTATCCACCTCGGCCCCGGACGCGCCGCGGTGAGCCAGGCGCTCGAGCACGGTGAGGCCGCGGTCCACGATGTCGTGGTCGGGTCGGCCGTGCAGATCGGCCACCATGCCGACACCGCAGGCGTCGTGTTCGTATGCCGGGTCGTAGAGGCCAGTGGCCATCGGCGTCCTTCCGAAATGGGGAGAAGTTGAACGGCTACCGGGACGACGTTGGCCCGAAGTGTGGAGAGAACAGGATACACGACCGCCCTCCTAGGCTTGGCACATGGGGTCGCGCGTCCATGTCGTGGGGGGCGGGGTCATCGGGCTGGCCTGCGCGTGGGAGCTGTCACGCAACGGTCATCATGTGACGGTCGTCGCGCCGGCGCCCGGGCGCGACGGAGCCTCCTGGGTGGCCGCCGGGATGCTGGCGCCGGTCACCGAGGCACAGTTCGGCGAATCTGCGCTCACCGCGCTCCTCCTCGAGGGCTCCCGGGTGTGGCCCGCCTTCGCCGCCGCGCTGGAGGGCGCCAGTGGGCGGGCCATCGGCTACGACACGACGGGCACGGTGACGGTCGCACTCGATGCGTCCGACCGTGCCAGCCTCGACGACCTCCTCGCCTACCAACACTCGCTCGGGTTGCAGGCGCAGCGCCGCAGTGCGAGCGAGTGCCGCCGCCTGGTGCCCGCCCTCAGCCCGGCCCTGCGCGGCGGCATCGAGGTGCCCGGTGACCACCAAGTCGACAACCGCGCGCTCCTGGGCGCGCTCGACGACCGCCTGCCGTCGCTCCGGCGTCAGCTTCGTCGCGGGGACGGTGTCCGCCGTCGCGGGCGGGCCCGAGCTCGTCCTGGCGGACGGCCGCCGCCTCCGGCCGGACCTCGCCGTGCTGGCGGCCGGAACGGGCCTGGCGGCCATCGCCGGACTGGAGGGCGCCGGCCTGCCCGCTCTCCGCCCGGTCAAGGGGCACATCTTGCGCCTCGGCCCGCACGGCCGGGCCGGGGCCGGCCCCACTCCCCTGCTGGGCCGGACGGTGCGCGGACTCGTGCACGGGCGCTCGGTCTACCTGGTGCCGCGACGCGACGGGTCGGTGGTCGTGGGGGCCACCGTGGAGGAGCGCGGCACCGACTCGATCGTGCAGGCGGGGGCCGTCCACGAGCTGCTCTGCGACGCGCGGACCATCGTGCCCGCCGTCGACGAGCTCGAGCTCCTCGAGGCGGCGGCCGGGCTCCGCCCGGCCACGCCGGACAACACGCCGCGCATCGGTTGGACCGGCATGGACGGCGTGGTGGTGGCCGTCGGCCACTTCCGCAACGGCATGCTCCTGGCGCCGCTCACGGCCACGGCGGTCGTCGACGTGGTGGGCCGGCGACCCGTCTCGCCGTTCATCGAGGCCCTGGCACCGGCATGACCGGGTTCGCCCTCAGCGTCAACGGCGACCCGGTGCAGGTGGTGGACGGGGCGACCATCGCCGACGTCGTGGCCCAGCTCCTGGGCGGCGACGACCCGACGGGGGTGGCGGTCGCCGTCGACCGCTGTGTCGTCCCACGCTCGGAATGGGCCAGCACACCCGCGCGCGCCGGGACCCTGGTCGAAGTGGTGAGCGCCGCCGCGGGCGGATGAGCATCGTTGTGAGCGGGAGCGGGCGGTGCCAGAATCACCCGATGGCCACGACGCACCGGAGCGGCCCCACCGCGTTCGTCCTGGCCGGAGGGGGCACGAAGGGGTCGTTCGAGGTCGGCGTGCTGCAGTACCTGGTCGGCGTCGAGGGGATCGCGCCCGACATCATCACGGCGACCTCCGCCGGCGCCGTCGCCGCCACCGTGCTGGCCCAGGCCCGCACGCTTCCCGAGTTCGCGCAACGGGTGGCCGAGATCGAACGCGACGTCATGGCCTGGACGCACACGGAACACCTCTTCGGCAAGCAGGCCTGGCTCGCCGCCCTCGACGGCACGGCACTCGGCCGCGAGATCCACCAGGAGATCACTGAGGGCACCCGCCCACCCTTCCCCCTCACGCCGTCCACCATGCTCGCCGGCGGCGAGGAGGTGGTCCCCCCTGCGGGCACGTCCGACCGGGGCGAGCGGCGCCGGGCCCGTCGGGCGCGGCGGAGGCGACAACGCCACATCCTGCGGCTCGTCGCCGGTGCCGGATTCCGGCTCCCTCGTGTCCGGCGCCAGCTGCGCAGCAGCGGCAGCGCCGTGCTGAACCTCGATCCGCTGGCCGACACGCTCCGCCACGGCAACGACGGTGTCGCGCCGGTCGACCCGGCCCTGATCGGCCGGCCGGGGCTGCAGTTGCGCCTCGCCGTCACCGCGCTGCGCGCCGGCGTCCTGCGCTTCGTCACCGAGAACGGCACCATCGTGGAGTCCGACGCCCGCACCCCGGCGCCGGGCGTGGCCGCCGGTCCGGTCGACCTCGTCGACGGTGCCGTCGCCTCGGCGAGCGTGCCCATGGTCTTCCCACCGCACCCCATGGCCGACGACGACTACGTCGACGGTGGCGTGATCGAGATCGTCCCGGTCTCGGCCGCGGCGGCGCTGGGGGCGACCCGGATCATCGCCGTCGTGGCCGTCCCGCTCACCCTGCCTCGCGACGAGCGCGACTACGCCGCCGCGCCGGCCGGCTACATCGGGCTGCGGTCCATGGGGATGATCGGCGTGGCCGAGCGGCAGATCTCGAATCTCAACGCCCGCCTCCCCGAAGGCTCGACGCTGACCACGATCGACCCGGTCGTCGACGTGGTCGGGCTCTTCGAGGTGCAGCCGGGGCTCCTGCGCATCAACAAGGACTACGGCTGGCTGCGTGCCGCCGACGTCCTGGCCGAGGCCGATGCCGGCATCCGGGCCGACATGGTTGACGGCACCCACGCCATCGCCGAGGCCCGTCGCGAGGCGTGGCGCCTGGAGGAGGCGCTGTGGTCGGAGGGGCGCGCCGAACGGAACGGGGCCGGGACGCTCGCGCTCTTACGCGAGCAGAAGGAACGCGTCCGCGAGCTGGTGGACCGGCGCAAGCAACTGGGCTTCCCCGTGCCCGAGGGTTGCGAGGTCTGGTGGACCGGGTACGAGGCGCACACGGCGGAGCAGCCGGGCGACCTGCCCTCCGGTCCGACCGACCGGCGCGGCTGACGGGATCGCCCCGCCGACTCGACGTCGGGCTCAGACCGTCGGCCCCCCCAGCCAGCCACGGCGACGGAACATCACGATGAGGAAGACCACGGTGGCCGCCTCGAGCCCGATCCCGAGCACGTAGAAGCTCCACGTCGGCGCAATCCACACCTGGACGAGGTAGCTGAAGTTCTGGCCGAAGAACCCGGTGAGGAAGCTGAGCGGCAGGAAGACGGTGGCGATGATGGTCAGCTGCTTCATCACCACGTTGAGGCGGTTCGACACCGTCGACAGGTGCGTGTCCATGACGCTGGAGAGCAGGTCCCGGTAGTTGTCGATCATGTCCGCCACGCGGATCAGGTGGTCGTAGAGGTCGCGGAAGTAGCGCGTCGCCTCGTCGGTCAGGCCGGGTATGTCGGTGACCCCGGCGTTCAGGCTGCCGATCATGTCCCGTTCGGGCGCCACGATCTTGCGCATCTCCATGAGAGAGCGTTTCATCTGGAACAGCACGCCCAGCTGCGCCTCGGTGGGCGCCTTGAGGATCTCGTCCTCCAGGTCGTCGATCTTGTCGTCGAATTTGGAAAGGACCGGGAAGAAGCTGTCCACCAGCGAGCCGACGACGAGATACACGATGACGACCTGTGGTGAGGCGACCTGGGCGACCGGGTGGAGCTCGAGCCGATCCCGCACGTGCGCCAGGGTCGGGCATTCACCCCGGTGCACGGTGACGACGTAGCGGTCCGTCCAGAAGCAGTGGACCTCGGACTCACCGGTGTGATCCGGGTCGGCGCCCCGGGCCACCAGGTAGACGAAATTGTCGTACGGATCGATTCGCGGGCGTTGCCCGAAACGTTCGGCCGACTGGACGGCGAGGTGGTGGAAACCGAAGTGGGTCGTCAGGAGCTCAGCGACCTCCCCGTCGGGGGTGGTGTCGTCGAGATCGAGCCAGAAGAATTCCGTGCCCGCCAGCGCCGCGAGCACGTTCTCCGTCGTGGCGTCGACATCGTGACCTCCCTGACGCAACGTCCCCTTCAGCACGGTCCCAGTTTCACCGCGGGGAGCCGGACCCTGGTGGATGATGGGCGGCCGCTTCCGCCGGTCGGCTCGCCCCTGGTGCGTGCGTGGTCAGGAGAAACGAGCAGGGTCGAACGCGTCCGGTAGCGGCGCCTCTTCTACGGGCATGGGTACGCCGGCCATGGCGTGCGCCAGGAGCCGGGCCGAGTACGGGCCGTGCAACAGGCCGTTGGCACCGTGCCCGGTGGCCACCCAGGCGTTGCCCCAGCCCGGGACGAGCCCCACCACGGCGCGGTCGTCGGCCGAGGTGGGGCGGAGCCCGACGCGCGTCTCGAGGTAGCTGGCTCCGTCCAGGCCCGGCGCCACGACCAGGCATTCGCGCAGCAGCTCGTAGAGCCCGGCCGCGGTCACGTTGACGGAGAAACCGGCGCCGGTCTCGAAGGTACCCCCGCAGGCCACCCTCCCCCCGGGCCAGGGGACGAGATAGTGCGTGAGGTGCGGTTGCACGATGGGCCAGCTGCCCGTCGCCGCCTCCACGCCGAGGTGCACGATCTGGCCCTTCGTCGGCCCGATGGGGAGGCGCCGGCCCAGCCACTCGGCGGCAGCGGATGTCCAGGCGCCCCCGGCGACGGCCAGGGCGGCGCACGGCACGTCGTCGTGGCCCTCCACCTTGACCGCCGTCACCCGTCGCTCGCCGCCCGCGCCGGCGGCGACGCCGTGCACCGACGCCTCGATGAACTGCACGCCGCGCGCCGCGGCGGCCTCCCGGATGGCGCCCGCCATGCCGCGTCCGTCGACACGTGCCGAGCGGGGCGCGTGCAGGGCACGGTGGACGGGGCCGAGCGGGGGGAAGAACGAGCTTGCCTCTTCGGGTGTGACCTCGGAGACGTCGTCCGGTGCGCGGCGCAGCAACACCGCCGCGAAGGGCGCGAACCATTCGTCCTCGTTGGCGCGGAGGCAGACGGAGAGCGAGCCGCAGGCGCCGTACCCCGTGGCGGAGACATCGGCACCGTCGGCGCCAAGGCGCTGCAGGAGGGCCGGGTAGTGCTCGCCGCACTGGCGCAGGAACGGCCACAGGGAGGCCTCGGTCACGACGCTGGTGGCCGGCGACAGGATGCCGGCCCCGGCGTCGGTCGCCCGTCCCCGGTGTGCCGCGTCGAGCACGGTGACGCTGGCCCCCAGGCACGCCAGCTCGTAGGCCAGCGAAAGGCCGACCAGGCCGGCACCGACCACCACCACGTCGCGAGACTCCTCGTCCACGGCCGCGAGTCCACCAGCCCCGAGGCCGGCGTGCCAGCGGTGGGGCACTATGAGCACCGTGGAGCTGGTTCGGACGCCCGAGGAACGCTTCGCTGACCTGCCGGGATTCCCCTTTGCTCCGCACTACGCCGTCCTTCCGGACGGCCTGCGCATGCACTATGTCGACGAGGGACCGCCCCACGCCGAGACCGTGCTGCTGCTCCACGGCCAGCCGACCTGGAGCTACCTCTACCGCACGGTGGTGTCCGGCCTCGTCGCACGCGGGCTGCGCGCCGTGGCGCCCGACCTCATCGGGTTCGGGCGCTCGGACAAGCCGCTGGTCCGGACGGCGCACTCGGTGCGGGCGCACATCGACTGGATGGCCCACTTCGTCGACGCGGTGGGTCTGGCCCCCATCACCCTCGTCGTCCAGGACTGGGGCGGGCCGATCGGGCTGGGTGTCCTGGCCGGTCGGCCTGGGCTCATCTGCCGCGTCATCGCCGCCAACACGGCCCTCCACACGGCCGACGCCGGGTTGGCCGGCCGACTGGCCTGGGCCTGTCACGCCGCGCCGGACGGGACGGTCACGGTGGCGCAGGCGCTCCTCGACTATCAGCGCCTCACCCAGGAGCTCACGCCGTTGCGGCCCAGTCTCTTCGTGCAGGGGGCCACCGAGTCGGTGGTCCCGGACCCGGTCCTGGCGGCCTACGACGCCCCGTTCCCCGACGAGGCCTCCTGCGCCGGGCCGCGCCAGCTGCCGCTGCTCATGGGGCTCACTCCGTCGAGTGCCTGCGCCCGCCTGAACCGGCGCACCATGGACGCCCTGGCCCGCTTCGACGGCCCGTTTCTGACCGTCTTCTCCGACGGGGACCCCGGCACGGCCGGTTGGGCCGAGGTCCTGCGCCGCCATGTCCCCGGCGCGGCGGGACGCGACCACGTCACGCTCGAGGGCGCCGGACACTTCCTGCAAGAGGATCGCGGCGCCGAGCTGGCCGCTGTGGTGGCCCGGTTCGTGGAGGACACGCCCGCCGAGTGACTACGTGGCCGGCGTCGACTCCTCGGGGGCCGCGGTCGGGGCGGCCAGGGCGTCGGGCTCGGCCGGCGTTCCGGTCCCCAGTTGTGCCTTGAGGGCAGCCAGCTCGTTGTCGACCTGCGCGTCCTTGCCGACCTGGTCGAGCTCCTTTTGGATGTCGTCGGTGCCGCCGCCGACGTCCTCGAGGACGCCGGACTCGAGGAGCTCGTCGAGCGCACCAGACCGGGCCTGCATGGTGGCGATCTTGTCCTGGGCCCGCTGCAGGGACGCTCCGGAGTCGTTGACGGACTTGGAGATCCCGGCGGTGCTCTCGTCGACCGTCGAGATTGCCTTCGCCGCGGTGTACTGGGCCTTGAGGGTCTCCTTCTGCGTGCGGAAGTCGTTGACCCGCTTCTGCAGCACGTCGAGGGTCTTGGTGAGCTTCTGCTCCTCTTCGTCCAGCTGTTGGCGCTGCGGTTCCATCTGGTCGATCTGCTGCTGGGCCGCCGCCTTGCGGGAGAGCGCCTCTTTGGCCAGATCCTCTCTTCCCGCGGACAGAGCCTGCTTGGCCTGATCCTGCAGGTGGTCGATCGTGTGCTGGAACTGCTCCTCTTGCAGTTCGAGCCGCTTCTTCGATGCCGCGAGGTCGACCAGGGCCCGGCGTACCTGAGTGATCTGCTCGAGCATCTTCTCGTAGGAGAGGTCGAGCATCTCGTCGGGCTTCTCGGCCGCGTCGAGTGCCTTGTTCGTCTTGGCCTGCACGATGTCGTGGGCCCGCTGGAAGATGCCCATGTGTCCCCCCTGGGGTCGGTCAATGACCCCACCATAGATTCCAATCAGCCTGCGTGTGGCGCCCGAGGCTCGCTTTCCGAGGCGAGCATCTCCGCAATGACGGAGCTCTTGGCCTCGGTGTAACTCTGGCGGTCGTGGACGAACCTTCCGGCCAACTCTCGTTTGGCGGACTGATAACGGTCACGTGCTGCGGCGTCGTCGCACAGGAGCGCATGAAAGCGCAGGTAGTCCGTCCAGGCCTGACTCGACGTCCCGACCACGTGGACGTGCACGGTACGGAACGCACCTTCGCCGCGTACGAAGAGGAGACCCCCGTCGTCGCGCCGGTCACCGTCGTAGCTGTACTCGTCCCCGGCACACAGGTGCACCACGACGTCGTCGATCGGGACCCGGTCCTCCACCGCGGCGACGACGTCGAGAATAGGCTTGGCCTCAAGACCGGGAACCGCGGTGCTGCCGACGTGGACCACGCTGACGGCAAGATCGCCCAGGAGCGCGCGGACCGTGTCGCACTCGCGCTCGCCCAACATGGCCCAGCCGGGGTTGTACGCGGAGAGCCGGACCTCCGACTTCTCGAGACCGAGGCCATCGGCCTTCGAGCTCCCCGCACCGTGAACTGTCATCTCGACGCCCGCCGCATCGCTACCGAATGTAGCCAGCGACGGCGTCGCGACGGGAATCAAGAGCCAGAGGCGGCGATGATGGGCCCGTTCAGATGGGTGCCTGACATGTCCCCGTCGTTCGGCGCATCCCCATAGGTCGAGACCTGGCCCTGCGCGGTGACGACCCAGTAGCCGCCCCCGTCGGAGGTGTCGAAGATGGCTGATGCCGGATCGAGGCCGCCGGTACTCCCGGGTGGCAGGCTCCCCATGCCAGTGGCGTTGCCGAAGGGGAACACCTGGCCGGCGGCGTCGAGGATCCAATAGCCACCGCCGTTGGGGGTGGCGGCGGCGGACGTCACGGCCGAGCTCTGGGGGCCGGGAGCGCCGTAGTCGGTGGCGTCGCCGAAGGGGTAGACGACGCCTGTGCTCGTGATCACCCAGTAGCCGTTGCCGGTGGCGTCGGGCACGACGGCCACGGCGGCGCCACTGCAGCCGCCGATGCCGGGACAGGAGCCTTCGAACCTCGCATCTCCGAAGGCGAACACTCCCCCGTCGGAGGCCACCATGAAGTAGCCGCCGCCATCGGTGGAGGGCACCATACCGACGATGGGCGCGTTCAGGCTGTGCGGTTGGCCCGAGCCGGCCGGACTGAGCCCGCTGCCGGGGATGGAGCCGTAGAAGCCGGCGTCGCCGAAGGCGAAGATCCCGCCGTCGGAGGCGACGAGCCAGTAGCCGCCCCGGTCGGCGGTCGGTGTGATGCCGACGATGGGCCGCTGGAGCGCCAGCGAGCCGGTTGAGCCGTAGAACGCGGCGGACCCGAAGCTGAAGATCCCGCCGTCAGATCCCACTAGCCAGTAGCCGTGCGTCGGGGCCGGCGGAGGCGGCGGTGGCGGCGTCGGTGGCGGCGGTGGCGGCGGGGGCGGTGGCGGCGGGGTGGTCCCGCTGCTGTAGGTGTACCGGTCGGAGGCGGAGATCGCGCTGGTACCGGCGGGCGTGGTGACCGTGATGTTCACCGCGCCCAGGTTGATGGAGGGCGGGATGGTCGTGGTGATCTGGGTCGAGTTGTAGCTCAAGGAACCGATGCTCGCCACGGTGCCGAAGTCCACGATCGGGGTGGCTCCCCCGTCGAAGAAGTTGCTGCCGTGGATGGTCACACTGCCCGATGGGACCTTCGGTCCCGATGTCGGCGACACCGAGCTGACGGTGGGGGCGCTCGCCGGGACGTAGGTGAACTCGTTGATCTGGGGTGTCGCCGTGGAGCTGGACGAGCCGGCGGTCGTCGTGACCGTGACCACGACCTGATCGGTCGTGCTGCCCGCCGGGTCGGCCGGCGCGTCGGCCGTGAGCTCGCCATCCCAGTTCACGTGGACGTTGGTGGCGGCAACGGCGCCGAAGAAGACCTGGGGCGTCGAGGACGTGTTGAAGTAATTGCCTTCGATGGTCACCGGTGTGCCGGCCGTCGTGCTCGGCGACGAGGCCGGGAGCACCTGCACCACGTCGGGGGCAGCAGCCGTGGACGGCGTGGGCAGCGAGCCCGGCGTGATCGAGTCGACGAGGGGGTCGGCCGGGTCCTTCTGGTTGGCAAAGATCTCGGCGTACTGGCCCGCCAATGTGTTCCCGTCCCCCATCATGGCGGTCTGGGTGCCAGTGGTGGACCACCCCCCGAGAATGTTGTCGCGGTGGCCCCAACAGGCGCTGTTGACCGGCGTCGTGCAGTCGAGGTTGGTGCCGCCGTAGCCGTCGTCGTACATCCAGGCGAAGTCCGCGCCGAGCGGCGTGTAGTCCTTGGCGAAGATGGAGCCGGCCGACGTGTAGAGGAAACCCCCCGGTGGTACGGGGTCGGCGTCGCCGGAGGCGCCGGTCTGTGCGGCGGCATCGAGCGCGGCGTCGAGACCGGTGAACTCGGAGAGGCCACGATCGCCGCGCTCCTCGTCGGTCAGGATGAGCTGCTGCACGGCGACGGGGTCGCTCGCGTAGCCGCTCGGCAGCACGAGCGGACCGAGGTTCTCGAGCGATCGTGCGTAGTTGATGTTGTGCAGAACCGAGTCGATACAACCGGCGGTGGTGTCGTCCACCGGGGTGACGGAGCAGTCCGGCATGACCTGCGGGGCGACGTTGACCGACGGGTTCAACGGCGGCACGACCACCGTTGCCCCGGCGTTGAGCGGTGACCCGCCAATGACGACGAGCGCGGATCCGACCCCGGCCACAACGGCGATCGCGGCGCGCGCCATAGATGTCGACCGGGCGCGCGCGCCTGAGTCATGCCGTCTCACGCTTCCGTTCGCCCCCCTCGTGCGCAGGAATGGATCAGCCGGGGCAACGTAACATTTGCGAGCCTCGAGTCCGAGGGTCTGCAGGGTGAATTGTCCTGACCTTGACGGTTCGCTGGCGCGCGTGCTGCCCGCTTCGCGGCGGATCGGTTCTCCCGACCGTCTTCGTCGTGCACCGGCCGCCGTTTTGGAATCGGGGCCTGCAGCCGTCGTGCTCGACCCGCTTCCCGCCGCCGTGTCTTCTCGAAGTCGACGTCATACTCGCGCGACGCAGTTCTTCGATTCATCGGCGAGAAGTTGTGATCGTGTTGTGCCGAGTCAGTTCGGTCGGCTCTATTTCGTCGTCGTACCCGCTGTCACCATCCGGACTGAGGGGCGGTGACAGGGGAACTAGGCACGCACGCCATGGTCACCGCCCCTCATACTCGCGGCGACTGCCATGGCTTGCTCCCGCGGCGAATGGCAATGAAGTACGTCTTCACGATCCCGCTGTTCTTGCACATTCGAGGTCCACGCATGACCGTGGGGATTCTCTATGGATTCGCCAAGGGTCTCCAGTTCTGGACGATACGCCAGCACGTCGCCTGCACCCGGCCTTTGTAGTTCTTGATGCACTCGTTGTGCGCGGAGCTGTTGTTGTGCAGGCTGACCACGCGGTACTCGGTAGGACCGTAGAATTTGTCGGCGCCATAGGTGAGAATCGGGCTCAGCGTGCCGGGATAGTCCTTGATCGACGCCATCGCCTCGACGAAAGTGCGGCGATTCAAGTTCGGGCCGGCCTTTTCGGCGGCGGCCTCGAAGAGGCGAATCCCTTGACACCAACTGGCAATTGGCCCCTGCTCCTCTATCCACGGACCCGGGTGAACCGGCAGCTTAGGAAAGGGAAAGGTCTTGCTCTTGCGGAACGACTCCCAGCAACTTCGGACCCCAGGGTCGTAGCCGCCTTCGCTTTGTGGACGATCGTCGTCGATACCCCCGAGCGTCTCCACGGTGACACCTTCTTGGCCGTTGAGCGCTTTTTCGAATGGAATCGGGATCAGACCGAGCCCAATCTCGATCGTCGACCCGTAGTCGCTGAGAAGCAGCTGCGGGAAGTACTGCTGCGAGTTCTCGGCCGACAGATACGGGAAGAAGGCGTTTTCTGGAAGCAGCGGGAACACCGACTGCACGCCGGCCGCTTTGAAGCGCTCCACGGCGAGCTGCGCGTCCGAGCCGGTTGTGGCTGACTCGTCCGGATTGCCCGCCACCGTGGCCACCTGGGGGGTGATCCCTGCCTTCTTCAAGTCGGGCAGCAGGTAGGAGTTGAGCGCAGCCTGGTCGCCGGCCTGGTCCGAGACGACGACGCCGACCTTCTTGCCATGGCCCAGTCGGCCCGAGCTCAAACCCCACTGCACGGTTGCTGCCAGCACAGGCGCCTGGTCCGGTCCGGTCCACCACAGGTAGGGCGAGCCCAGCTGCGTCCAGCCGGTGGTAGCGGTCGAGGCGCTGATCAGCGGGGTGTGACCCTGCTGGGTCACACAGAGCTGGTTGTCGCCGGTCCACGTGCCGACCCCGTCGACGACAGCGAAAATGGCCGGGGTGCCCTGGGTCCACTGCTGGCACAGCGACTGCATGTTTGCGTCGTTGGCAGGGTCGAAGCTGACGATGATCGGGTTGATCGTACGGCCGTTGATCCCGCCGGCCTCGTTGATCTGGTTGACATAGAACTTGATGGCCGTCATCTGCTCCGCGTCTTCAGGGTCACCGGCGAAACCGAACGAGCCCGCCAGGGAAGACAGATTGGCGACCGGAAAGGCCACGTTGATTTCTTTGCCGACGACGCCTCGGCTCGAGGTGCTTGCCTCATCAGGCGGAGTCACCGCGGCATTGCCGGACAACCCAGGGGTCGTTGCTCCCGCATCAGGCAACGCCACGGACGCAACGCATGCCACGATCGCGGCCGACCCCACAAGCGTTCGACGGAATCGCTTCAACCGCCGGAAGACACCCATCAGTCGGCTCCTTTGGCGTCGGTCTCCCCACTCAAGAGTGATTTGCCCGCCTGGCCCAAACTACCGGACGCGTCGTCCGGGGACCTCGCGACGTCACGAAAGCGGCGCGCTGTACTGTGGTTCCGTGCAGGGTAAGGCGTCATTTGCGCTGGCGGGATTGCGGGTTACGCCGACGCCCTGGGACAAGCAGGGAAATTTCGACACGTTGGAACGCTTCGCTCGACAGGCTGTCGATGAGGGCGCGCAGGTGGTCGTGACCCCCGAAGGATTTCTCGAGGGCTATGTCTGGAACGACGAAAATCCCCAGCGTTTCTCCAAGGAGCGGTATTTCGACATGGGCGAATCTGCCGATGGCCCACTGCTCCGCCGGGTGGGTGCTCTGGCGTCGGAACTCGATATCTATCTCGCGGTCGGAATCGCGGAGCGACGGGATGATCGTATGTACAACTCGATGATCATCTACTCCCCTGACGGAACGGCGGTCAGCACCTACGCCAAGACACACACAGCGAACGACGAGCCGTACAACACAAAGGGGTCCGAGTTCCCAGTGGTCGACACGGCGCTGGGACGCTGGGGCACGGTGATATGCATGGATCGACAGTTGCCTGAGACGACGAGAATTCTGGCGGTCAAGGGTGCTCAACTGATCCTCGTACCGGCCTGGGGCATGTACGGCGAAATCAATGACGTCATGATGCGTACTCGGGCATTCGAGAACGGCGTCCACGTGCTCTTCGTTCACCCGAAACGTTGCCTCGTCATCGACCCTGACGGCACGGTCATCGCCCAGGACAAGGGCAAAGGAGATGAGGTCGTCACGGCGCATGTAACCCTGTCACCGTCGGGTACCCGTGGCCCGATACAGCGACGCCGACCTGAGATCTACGGCGAGTTGGTGCTCACTTCACCGAGACACGATCAAGCGCACAGCGCGGAAGAAGACCCGAGCTGACTTCCTGTCGATAGTCGTCGCTCGCTGAGATGGGTCCCGCTCGTGTTTGCGACCGCGCGATTGATCTTCACCCTGTCGCAAACTCGATGCACGCGTCGTGCTGCTCCCGTCTCCCTAGAATGCATCCATGGCCCCGCCCACCCTCGCTCAGGACGAACGCAAGAGCCTGTGCGACCTCTTTGTCGAGCGTGGTCCCGACGCCCCTACGTTGTGCGAGGGGTGGTGCACCGCCGATCTGGCGGCGCACCTCGTTGTCCGTGAACGGCGACCCGACAGCGGGCCGGGACTCGTCTGGCCCCCGCTGGCGGGCTACACCGACAAGGTACGGCGAGCCGTGCGCGATCGCACGCCGTGGGAGAAGCTCGTCGAGACGGTGCGGCGCGGGCCGCCATTGCTCCTCCGTCCGTTTGATGGGCCAATGAACACGGTCGAGTTCTTCATCCACGTGGAGGACGTACGTCGTGCGCAAAACGGCTGGGAACCCCGCCCTATCTCTCCGGAGTTGGCTGATGCCCTCTGGGCGCGCGTGGGGCCCGGCGGGATGGCAAAGAAGGTCCCCGCCACGATCGTGATCACCTCGCCGGGACGGACCGACAAAGAACGCGGTGCGGGGCCGCGCCTCACCTTGGCCGGCGACCCGGGCGAGCTCACAATGTTCGGTGCCGGTCGCCAAGGTGCAGCCAGGGTCGAGATCAGCGGCGACGAAGCGCTCGCTGCCCAGCTGCGCGCCGCGTCGCTTGGTGTCTAACCGGCGAGGCGGGCGCCAGCAGTCGGTTTCGAAGACTCTGTCATCTGAACTGGGAACCAGGCCGCGCTCATGCTGACGGCGATCACACCAGTGGTGGCGGCCTTCGGGTTGGCCAGGCCGACGTGGTCGTTGTCCGCAGATAGTCCGCACCGAGGCTCCGTGGTCGGCATGCGTTCAAGCGAACCGGCACTCTGATTGGGTCAAGGTGTCGGCGTGCAACCGGCATAGGGAGCGGCCAATCGGAGCGAGGCCGATCACGTTGTGATCACCGGGCGGTCGTGCTCGGTCATCCCATGACGTGATCGGCGCTCACTCGGCCCGTAGACTTGGTCCGTGTCCGACCTCGAATGGCAAGTGCAGCTGGCGGCGAAGGGTATGGCGGAGCGTGACAACCATCCGATGCCCAGGTCAGTCACCACACCCGAAGCGTTCTACGAGGTCATGGCCGCCGCCGCCCTTGACGCCATCGGCCTGCAGGCTCTCCTCGAGCGAGTGGCACGGACAGAGCGGGAACTCGAAATCATCCAGGACGCGTTGGCGCAGGCCGATGCCAAGGCCAAGAACGCTCGCCACCAGGTGATAACCGATGACGCGGCTTCCTCGGAATCCTCCATTGCATCAATCCTGAGAGGGGTGAGCGCTGGCCGCGTGCCGGACAGAACAAGCACCCGCGACCCACGCGCAAGCGCCTTGCCGACAGACCCGCAGCAGAATCAGAGTGTCGACAACCGGCGCAGTGTGTCAGCGGTGCCATCTCCGCCCCACCGTTCGGCACAGACTCGGCCCTTCGCGCCATCGGGCCAGCCGCCGAGTCGAACAGCGCGAGGACCCCGAAGAGCATTGTCGAAACTACTTGCACTTGCGCGAGTGCGGGTCAGAGTTACTGCTTAGTAGTCGGAATCGGACAGGGGTTCCGGCAGCAGTTGATCGTACAGGTGGTCCACAGTAGGTGTGGTGGATCATCAGCCCATTGATCACTTTCAAGACTTCCGGGTACATCGTGAACCTCGCCGTTCGTACCGCTCATTACGGTCGCACGAATGGACCGCCACGCCGAGCGACTCCGAACCGCAGCCGCCTAACCTGACGGAAGTAACGGGGTAGCTGGAGGTGGTCAATGTCACAGATCGGGCCGAGAACTGGCAGTGTCCGAACATTCGTCCTACGGAATAACGGTCTGCCGCTCGAAGAGCGCACGGTCGAACTTGGTTGGAAAGCGGTCCTCGTTGACGATACGCCGGACCGCCAGGCGTTGTTTTTCACCTTCGATGATCCCGGCGTACTTGTGTTGCGTGCGGATACCTCAGGGATGGAAGGCCGTCACACTGCTCCGGCCGCGGATGCAATCACCGACAGAGGCCCGATTTCTGCATGGATCGAGTAGAGAGCGTCGCGTATCCCACGCCCCAGCCCGCAGAGGCGCGTACTTCCCGTGGTAGTCGGGCTGCCGGGATTTGAACCCGGGACCTCTTGACCCCCAGTCAAGCGCGCTAACCAAGCTGCGCCACAGCCCGTGTGTATCGTGACGTGCGGTTCTGCTACCTCACCGCCCCCCGTAACTACGCCGGACCGCCCGTCTGCAAACCAGTTTG
Source organism: uncultured Acidimicrobiaceae bacterium (assembly GCA_963787525.1). Lineage (GTDB taxonomy): Bacteria > Actinomycetota > Acidimicrobiia > Acidimicrobiales > RAAP-2 > Bog-473. The sequence continues at coordinate 380,565 of CAWBDK010000004.1, forward strand.
CAAACCACGGCCCCGGGAACGGCTTTCGCAGCCCTCTGGGGGAGGGCGTCCGTCCCGAGCTGGTGGAGGCTCCGCATCGGCGACAGGCTACCTCGGCCTGCTGCCCGCCCAGGCCAGCGGCCGGGCGAACGCGAACCTCACTAGTGCCGTGCCAGGCATCGTTTGCCTCGGCGCGAATGGCGCAGACCCGGCGATCTGGGGCAGTTCAACTCGGAGCGATATCGTGTGGTTCTGGAGCCTCAGAACTCCAGTCCCCCCTGAGCGGCCGCCGGACTACGACCAGAGTTCATCCCGGCGCGACCACCAGGCCTCGGCGGCGGTCATTGAGCTCTCGGCCTCGCGGATGCCGTCGCCCACGAGGCCTGCGGTGGCAGCCCAGTGCAGGGGTACAAGGGCTAGAGCCCCGGGGAGCCATCGGTACTCGTCGCGAGTCAACGGTTCCGGAGCCGTGCTTTCGTAGGCGTCGAGCAGTCGTCGCGGCTCGAGCAATTCGCCACTCGGTGCGACGTGGTGCAGGCTGGCCGCGATGTCGTACAGCCGCTCCCTGACCCTCGCGAAATCGAGGTCGAAGGTGGCCCATGAGCCGTCTGACAGTTCTCCCGCGTTGCCCAATTTGTAGTCCCCATGAATCGGAGCGCATGGCAGTTCGACCTCCTTCCGGAGCTTGGAGAGCTCGCCAGTCAGTTGGCGCATCCGATGCACGACCGGCTCGCTGCGGGGTCCGAGCCTGCGGCGTGTGAAGCCGACCGAGTAACGCAGTTGGCCGAAGTTTCTGTGGTCGTCGAGGGGTTCGGGCGGGCTGGGCTCCCAGACTGCTTTGAGCGCAGTGTGAAGGCGTCCGAGCTCCTCGAATACGCGGACGTAGGAGTCTTCGTCCGTCCGTGGCTGGACGTGATCGATGAACTCCTCAATCTCAGCCCAACGATCAGCGACCCTCAGGAGGTCGCAGCCGGAAATCCGAATCGGCCGAGCGACGCGGACTTGCGTCCGCTGGAGCCGTTCCCGCAGGCGCCGCAGTCCCGCGACTCGCCCGCGGCGGACCCAGGGCCTGTGAACCCGGAGGACAACCGGCGGCTCAGCGTCTATCCGCACGTTGAGGTTGAATCCACCGCCAATGTCTGCCCATCCGGCCCCGCGCGCGACGCGGTCGATCAGAGCCGAGACGGCCGGATCATCTGGGCTGGCTCTAGGTCCAAACCAGTGCGGCAAGGCAGGGGGGGAGGTCGGAGCTTCGATTCCGGTCATAGCAATGGCTCGATCTTGCCGCGACCTATGACGGCCGGCACCCCGTAGCCTTCAGCTCGCCTGATCACCATCGTGGAGACGAGTAGCTGGTCGGTCGAGCCACTGGCACGAGCTATAGGAGGTCACGCGGCGCGCTGGTCATCGTGCGTGCGCCCACACAGGTTCGAGGATGAGGGTGGCGTCGTGCCGTCGGGCTGTCAGAGTGAAGTCGAAGCGGTCCAGCTCGAGGCACATGTCGACGTCGCGATCGTTTACTCCAGCGAAGCCCTTCGCCACACCCTCGGCGAGATCGAGCGCCGCCGGCGATCGTCGAGCGCGGTCGACAAGATCAGAGTCGGGGGTGTCGCCGGATACCAGAGCTGCGATGTACTCGGCGCACGCCCTGTCTTCGTCGCCGCCGCCGAGGACGAACGAGACACCATCCACCTCCGCTTGGCGCAGGACGTCCGCGGTGGCGGCCGCGGTGACGAACGCGGCGCACAGCAAAGGCGAGCAGCGCCGAGCGGCAAGAGCACGCCGGGTGCCCGAGGTAGTGCGCTGCACGATGGCCTTGCCGGCGACATTCATCGTGAGCAGTTGGCCAGGCGAGTTGAAAAGATCGAAGCCCGCCTTGGGGGCTCCGTCGCAACACGCCAAGGTTCCGGGCGTGGCTGCCTTCAACGCCAGCGCCTCCTCCAGGTCACCGACCAGCACGATCGGAGTCGCGCCAAGGTGAAACGCCCACGCGGCGGTCGTGAAGGCACGCATCACGTCTACGACAACCGCCGCGCCTGAGGCCGACCCGGCCTCGCCTATCGAGATGAACCTGCAGTCCACGCCGTCAGTCTGCCGTACACCCGCATTCCGCGGCGGTCTGGAGGTGTCCCCGATCGCCTCGGGACAGGCTGCCCCCGAACATTCCAGCAGAGAGGAGCCAAGCCATGCCCTCTCACGGTCGCCGGGACGGTGGGACGTTCCGGCACCATGGGGCTACCCCACCGGGGAGAATCCAGCAGTCCCGATCGGTTTCGGAGCGGCATCGTGAAGTGAGTAACTGGCTCTCTAGCGGTAATAAGGAGTCTCCATGAAGACATCTGGGATTACGGCAGCACTCCCTGCACAGGATCTCGCTCGAGCCAAAGCGTTCTACGTTGAGAAGGTGGGACTCAAAGCAGTCGAGTCCGGCTCTCTCAAGGCAAGCGATGGACGGCTGGGCCTAACAGTTGGAGATGGCGTCAACCAAGTCTTCGTCTATCCCGCCGCGGCGAGGTCGTTGGGCGAGTTCACGCAGGTAGTCCTTCAGGTCACCGACGTGCGCGCTGCGGCCGAAGAGATGAGGGTTCGCGGCGTGGAGTTCGAGGAGTACGACATACCAGAAACGCGGACAGAAAATGGCATTGCCCGGACGCCCGATGGAGGCGTGGGAGCATGGTTCAAGGACTCGGAAGGTAATCTTGTCGGCGTCTTTCGCGCCGTGGCCTAATGCCGCCTCCGAGAGCGAGAGGGTGCCCCAGATCGCCTGCGGGGTCACACTCCGGCACATCGAAGGCATGCCTCACTTGGATATGGGACGCGCGGTAGGGCGCATTTCAGAGCCCCGAGTGGAGGCCAGCGGGCCGATCCTTCGCCGGGCGCCTCCGAGTCATCCTTCGATCAGGTCCATACCTCTCCGCGGCTTGTTGGGACTATCGTTGGATCGGGTCGTTACTGGCGTCTGGGTGGAGTACCACCGGGGACCGACCAGCCGGCAGCCTGCCGGACATTGCCGTGCGCCTGGGCGAAGACTCGATGTCGTCCGAAGGAGCGCGTGGTGCCCGAACCAGTCGTAGCGAGTGCCTATCGATCGGCGTTGGAGGTGATCTCTGCCGCCGAACCAGATGTGGCAGCGGCCATCGTCGGTGAGCTGGAGTCCCAACGGCGTCAACTGAAGCTCATCGCTTCAGAGAACTACGCCTCACCGGCCGTGCTGCTGGCCATGGGCAACTGGCTGTCGGACAAGTATGCCGAGGGCACTCCGGGCCATCGCTTCTATGCCGGATGCGAGATGGTTGACCGGATCGAGACATTGGCTACGGACCACGCCAAAGCACTGTTCGGAGCCGATCACGCCTATGTCCAACCTCATTCGGGGATTGACGCCAACCTGGTTGCTTACTGGGCCATCCTTGCCCATCGAGTCGAGCAGCCATTCCTCAACGAGGCTGGGGCGGCTCACGTGAACGACCTTGACTCCGTGAGCTGGGATCAACTGCGCAACGAACTGCACTCCCAGCGCATGTTGGGCATGGCTCTCGACGCCGGTGGGCACCTCACCCATGGGTTCCGACCCAATATTTCCGGGAAGCTCTTTGACCAGGCTAGCTACGGGGTCGATTCCGCTTCCGGACTCCTCGACTACGGCGCCATAGCGGCCCAGGTGAGAGAGTTCCGTCCGCTGGTGCTCGTGGCGGGGTACTCGGCCTACCCCCGGAACCCCAATTTCGCCATCTTGGCTGAGATCGCCCACGACGTCGGGGCTACTTTCATGGTCGACATGGCCCACTTCGCTGGGCTGGTGGCCGGGAAAGTGCTGGTCGGTGACCTCGATCCGGTGCCCCACGCCGATGTCGTGACCTCCACCACCCACAAATCACTGCGCGGACCTCGGGGTGGACTGGTGCTCTGCACCGAGGAATATGCACCCTACGTAGACAAAGGATGCCCGATGGTCCTCGGTGGCCCGCTGCCCCACATGATGGCTGCCAAGGCCGTTGCTTTGTCTGAGGCTCGCCAGCCCTCGTTCGCTGCCTATGCCGTCCACATCGTAGAGAATGCACGCGCTCTGGCGGAAGGTCTGATGCGGCGGGGTGCACGGCTCATCACTGGTGGAACTGACAACCACCTTGTGCTCTTGGACGTGGCTTCCAGCTTCGGACTCACCGGCCGTCAAGCTGAGGCTGCCCTGCTTGACGCAGGCGTGGTCACCAATCGCAACTTATTGCCAGGTGACGCCAACGGCGCCTGGTACACCTCGGGAATTCGACTTGGAACACCGGCGCTGACCACGCTGGGATTTAGGCCAGACGAGATCGACGAAGTCGCCGACGTCATAGTCACTGCCCTGAGAGCCACGACACCGTCGACATCCACAGCCAAAGCGAAGTACGAGATCGATCCCCACATCGCCCAAGGCTGCGAAGACCGGTGTTTCAGATTGCTCGACCGCCACCACCTCTATGCGGACATCGAGCTGTAAATGACTTTCTCTCGAACACCGAAGTCTGGGCGTTGGAGCCATACCATCTCCAGACTGGTTTGCAGATCATTCGTTCCCGGGCGGGGTCTGACCACGGACTGCGCCTCGTCCGGGCGAAGTGGGACACGCTCGAGCGTGGCCGAACATAGACACCGGTCACCCCAAGCAACAACCTGGCCGTGTCGGCCCCTCAGTTGCCGATGCTGATGGTGATGGGTGGACTCGTCCCGCTCACCCCGCCGGCATAGGAGGCGACGCTCTCGAGGGTGTACGGGCCGTTGGACACACTCGTCGTGTTCCATTGCCCGAGCCAGCCGTAGCGGGTGGAGAAGCCAGCTGAGATCACCAGGTCGCCGCTGATGGTCCCCCCGCTCAGCTCGAAGCTGACGCTCGTCACGTTGGCCGACGCGCTGGCGTCCAAGAGGGCGGCCGTGCCCGACTCCGTCGCCGTGTTGGACGGGATGAGCACCGTGGTGGTCGGCGCCGCGTTGTCCACCGTGATGCTGACGGGCCCGCTCGATGTGCTCTCAGCCACGGTGTCGGTGGCCACGCTCTGGAGGTTGTAGGTGCCGTTGGGCACCGTCGTCGTGTTCCACTGGGCCACCCAGCCGTAGAGGGTGGAGGTGGCGCTGGCGACCACCTGGTCGCCGCTGATGGTCGCCCCGCTCACCTCGAAGGTGACCGAGGCGAGGCCGACCGCGCTCGAGGCGGAGGCGTCGAGGACGGCGGCGGCCCCCGAGACGCTGGCCCCGCCCGAGGGGACGAGCACCGCCGTGGCCGGCGGCTGGTTGTTCACCGTCACGCTGATGGCGGTGCTCGTATCGGTGGTGTTGGCGGCGTCGGTGGCCACACTCTGAAGCGAGTAGGTGCCGTTGGGCACGGCGGCGCTGTCCCACTGGGCCAGCCAGCCAAGGTAGGTCCTGGTGGCCGTGGCGATCACCTGGTCGCCGCTGATGGCCCCCCCGCTCAGTTCGAAGACGACCTTGGTGACCCCGGGACCATCACTTGCCTCCGCATCGAGGTAGGGACGACCGGCGAGGACCGCACCGTCGGAAGGGACGAGGACCCGGGTGAAGTACTGGCTCGTCGGCTGCACGGTGACCTCGAAGGTCCCGGTGGCCACGTCGCCGTCGGCGTCGAGGACCTGGCAGGTGACGGTGGTGGTGAAGAGCGGGAAGGTCGATCCCGAAGGAGGCGTGCAGGCGCCGGGTGTCGCACCGGGGATCCCCGCGGGCGTCGCCCAGGTCGCCACCGCGCCGGCCTGGCTCGTCGCCGTCACAGTCTGGCTCGAGGGGACGAGGATCGTGTTGGTGAAGTTGGCGCCGGTCAAGTTCGCAGGGATACCGAAGCTCTCGAACTCGTACCCCATGCTGACGCCCGTGAGATTCGCGCCGCTCAGATTGGCATCAACGAAGGAATCGCCAAGTGTGTCACCAGTCAGAGTGGCCCCACTGAGATTGTCGCCGGAGAAGTCGACGTCAGTATCGAGGTCGGCTTGGGAGAGGTCGGCTTGGGAGAAATTGGCGCCGGACACATCGACCGCCGGGGATGGGTTGGCGGTGAACTGACCTATTTGAAAAAAGTCCGTGTCAGACAGATCGGCGTTCGTCAGATTGGCGTCCGCCAAATTGGCGGCAGTGCATTGCTCCTCCATGCCGTAGACGTAGCAATCCACGAAGCTCGCTCCCGCCAGGTTCGCATAGGAGAGATTGACACCGGTGAGGTCGGCACCAGCAAAATCGGCACCGGGACACTTTGTGAAGTTCGTAAAGGTGGGGTTTGCGACGATGGTGCAGCCGTCAACGACCATGTCGGCGGATGCCGGCGCCGACATGACGACGACGGTGGGTGTGACAAGGGCGACTGTGATCAACAGAAGTGTCCCGGTCAGCCGCAGCAGGCGTCCAGACATGATCCACCTCGATCACTCGTATGCTCGTGACAGTACGACGCTGAGAGGATCGAATCCAGCGACCGGCCCGTCGGAAGGAAGACCACGATGAACAGCAGCACTCTCTCGGCTTTCTGTGCCCCAAAAGTGCCGAGGCCCTCGCTATGTGGGGTGGGGTCGGGCGCCGACGCCGCCCGAGTTCAGTCCGCGAACCGCGAACCCCTGGGACGGTCGTACGAGGCGGGCACAGGGTAGAGCCAGGGGCGTGAGGAAGAAGTAATTAGAGGGATCGATATCGACGTTGACGCTCCGAGCGTTCGTCTGCGTACATCGCAACCGCGCCGCTGCCAGTTGGCCCGACCACGACGGGATACCTCGCTGTGCCTGGTCCCCTACCGCGAAGCTCGTCAGCGCGATGAGGATCAAGAAGGCGGCCCCCGACATACGGACTCTGGTCCACGTTGCCGACGACACCGAACGCGGCTGGTCGTCGAGGAAGGCGAAGGCTCCGGAAAGCAACAGAAGGGTAGGAACGACCATGTAGTGCGATCCGGCCGAGCCGGAGATCCCGTGCGGCCATTCGAAGTACAACCCGGCGGAGGACCATCGTAAATCTCCCGACGCGAGGAATATGGCCAGGGAGGCCAGCACGGTCAGGGGAACGAAGAAGCGCACTCGGCCCGAACCGAGTCGCAGCGCGACCACGACGAAGGCGATGAGGCCTGCGGCGAGGAGGATCTCGAAGGCTGTCCCCAGATGTACCCAGAGATATCCAGTGACCCCCTGTCCGGTCACCGCGCCCCCGACGACCCGTTGGAGGTAGGACAGAAACAGGGACCAGTGCACCCGGCCCCCGCCACAGCTTCTGCTCAGATAGCAGGCCACGTTCCCGGAGGCGGATGCCCCCGTCTCACCAAGTTGGTTGAGATCCTGCCACGAGAAAGCGAGTTGCACCGCGATTCCGATGGCAAACCCGCCCACCACCACTGCATCCCGACGATCGCGGATGACGAAGAGTCTCAGCAGCCAGAGAGGCAGAAGGATCAGTGTGCCACCGTTGCTCACCGCGGCCAGAAAGAGCAGCAGGCCTGCGGCCGAGGCGCCAGCAATCGTGGCGGGTCGCCACAACAACATCCAAAAGGCGAGGAAGAACAAGAACCAGATCGTGTTCACGACGTTGTCGAGCGTCTCGAGGCCGACGATGGGCAGCAGGACGACCATCACCGTCATCGCCGCTCGAAGGTATGCGCTTCGAATGTGAGCGGCGCTCGCCCGCCAAATGACGAGGGCATACACGGCCACCATTGCAGCTCCTGAAAGGGCCAACGCCGGGGCGAACCAGTCGACCGGAAGGCGCGAGATCGGCTCGGCCACGATGCGAGAGCTCACCTGCAAATACCCGTTGTAGGGAGTGGTGAGGGCAGTCCAGAAACTTCTCTGCATCGCGTCCTTGAGAAAGATTCCTCCGTCCTCGGCCCAGATTGTGTTGAGGGGATGCGAGGACCACATCCTCGCCAGCTGGACGATCACCAGCCCTGCGAAGGCCGCCACCAGAACCGCCGCCCGCCGCACTGTCAACTTGGCAGCCGGAGGCGCCTCGGGAAAGGCATTCACCTGGAGCCAACTCCGGGCGCGGACGACATCGAGGCTGGAGATCATCGGCGGCAGCCTAGACAGAACATGCGCGGCGATTGATGATCGAAGTGACAAGGGGCCATGGTCCGACGTTGCGAAGCTGCTCGGCCACCAAAAGACCTTTCGATGCTGACGCGGGTCTTTGGCCGTTTGATGAGGCTTGTCCCACGGAGACCTTCGGTCTTCCTCGCTGGCATTCAGGTCCTCCCCGGTTCAGTTACCGTGCACACCAAGCTGCGCCACGGTCGGTGTGTTGTCATGACGTGCGCTTCGAGCTCTTCACGGCTCCGGATTCGATGCGCCTGATCGAGGATCAGCACAGGATGTGAACTGGCCCGCCGACGCGTCGCCTCCTCTGTGACAGCACGGTCTCCGGCCGCGTGTACGTTCGCTGCACCGGCCCAATATCAGCCGTGTTCGGCCAAGGACCCGCTCCGGGCTGTGGTCCAGTTCGACCACGCCCGTGATCCGTGGTGCCCCAATCGGCAACGTGTCCGGCTCGATGTACCGTGCATCCTCGGCCAAGGTCAATCGGGATTGCAGACCTAGTATCTCCGAAGTGGTACGACCCTCGCCGATGGAGGTGTGATGGATGGAGCCGGGGAACCAACGCGAGACATCGGCATCACGACCCTTCTCGTGGGTGCCCTTACTGGCCAAAACGAGTTGTCTGAAGCAGACCGGCAAGCGGTCGGTGAATGGTTGATCGACCATGCCGAGGAGGCCGAGGTGCGCGAGCTCCTGACCAAGATAGTAAGGACTCAGATCGGCGATACCTCCGAGTTCCGGGTGAAGGTGGCGGAAGCGATCCGCGAGAAGTTCCGTTCGGCTGCGCCTGGTGTGGCGACCGACCAGGGTCCTTAGTCGCCCTCCCTCCGTTGCGTTGATTCCCTGGGGATGCACGAATCTGGAGGCTCCTCTCTGGACTGACTCAGTCGCGCACTTGCTAGCCTTGCGACGTGGTCTGGCGGCTCAAGCTCGTGGGTCTTGTCGGGATCGCACTGCTCCTGTCAGCGTGTTCGACAGGACCTCAGAACGCGGCGACAACGACGACAACGACGAATCGAACGACGGTACCTACGGACCAAACTGGGGGCGGTGCCTGTCGGTTGGCGCTGAGCTACGCTGAAACTCACGCATCGGTGACAGCTGTCGACAGCGTGATTGCGGCGACGTGCACCCCGGCAGAGCTCAGTGCGGCGATCGCGGCAGATGACCCTTCCCTCACCTCACAACAGGTGGCAGCCAAAGAGACCGCGACAGCGGCCGCTGCCTGTACCGATGCTCCCAACCTGAAACTCTGTGCTGCGAGCACCTCAACGGTTCCATCGGGATGACTCACCTGCACCACTACTCGCGCTGACGGTGGAAAGAACCGCTGGAGTGGCACACATGCACATGCCCGACTCCTACACGGATCCCAAGGGCGGGACGCAGAACTCACGGCGCACGGCGTCGAGTTCCCACTCCGCCATGCGCAAGAGGTCGACACCGTCGATGGCGGCGTTGCACTTCGATCCCCGGCGAAGCGCCTCAGCCAGCATGGCGCGGCCGAGTTCATGGTCGAGCACCGCTGGGCGGGCATCTTCGAAACCCGGGATGATGTGGCCCACTTCGTGCACCAGCAAATTTCCCTAGGAACCCCAACCAATTTTGGTCAGTGTCCGCCGCCGAGAGCATCAGGGCGCCCAGGGCGATCTCACCCTCTCCGGTCGGCTCGTACCCGGTGATGACGTGCGTCGTGTCGTGGCGCAGGAAGATCTGTCCCATCGGCGATGACGACTCTGGTAAGGCGAACCCATTCCGGACATGGAAGTCCAAGAAGGCCCAACCCAGCGTGGTCCGCGGAAGGTTCTGGTAACCCTCGAGTTCCTCTCGAAGAGGGTCAGGTCCCTTCGAGGTCTCGGGGCTCGTTCCCGTATCGCGGGAGAGACCGTTGAGCCGGAGGTAGTCCTGATAGGTCTGCTCTGCGCTCGCCCGGACGAGGTCTCTGGCGATGATCAGACCGGGCCCGCTCTGGCCCACGGCTTCTGCGTACGCCGCAGTCGATGCGAGTCTGCCTTCGGTGATGGGGTGACCGCAGAACTCGACCATGACGAGAAGCTCGCGCAGTCTGCGTCTGTCCGCTTCGTCGGGTCACTCGTTCGCCGACCTCAATTGAAGAGAGAGGACCCGTCTCAACAAGACCTTCGTCGCGCCCCCAGCACCCGACCACCAGCGTGTCGATGATCGAAAGTTGCTCGCCGGTCGGGCCGCTCTCGACACTGGCCGCCCCAATGAGTGCTCCAACGATCGGCTCGACCGCGGCTTCGCTGATCAATGGGATCACTCTGCACTCCTTGGCGGCACGAGCCTCAACGGGATTCCAAGGTGAGGCCGCACCAGATGTCGACGCTGGTGATTCACGGCACCGGTCTACCGCCGTGCTCACTTACCTCGCAGCAGCTGCGATTGTGCAATGTCCCTGAGCCGTGATTGGGCGATGAGCCAGTCGCTCGATCGGTTGACCCGATCCTCTTGCAAGACGTGGTGGATCCCGGTAGGGCCATCCGTACGTGCTCCGCACCGTCTGCAGACCGCTATTCGCCCGTTCGTCTCGGGCACGTGGTGATCGTCGAGCTGAGCAGCAACATTCAAAGACTCCGATGAGGTCATGGTCCTCCTATGGCCGCATCGTCGAACCGCAGAGACGGGAAAGACCACACCGGTTCCAGTTGCGACGTGCGTGCGCTGGAGATCAGCCTACGCCCAGGGAAGGCTGTCGTTGTTGTCTGAGCCGAATCAAGCCGGGACAGAGTCTGAATGCAGCGGCGGTTCAGTCGGTCACCCACCGCCCCCGGAGGTCCTCGAGCCACGGCGGCAACTCGATCGGGGGATCAGGGAGAGTCTCAGCGCCCCGCTGTTCCAGCAGCCGCTCGAAGGCTGCCGGATCGTCCCCCCAACCCCGAGGGTCTCCCATCATGACCTCGAAGAGCACGGCCCCCTCCGGCCCAGCTTCGAAGGGACCGAAGGCTGCTCCTTGGGGCAGCTCGATGTGGGTGCCCACCGGGCAGCGCCGGTCACCACACAGGATCTCGCCCTCGAGGACCATGACGACGTGTGGGCTCAGGTGACCGTGCCGTCGCTGCATGACTCCGGGATCCCATCGGGCGTACAGCGACAGATAGAGGGGATCCGAGGAGAAAGCGAGCCACTTTTCCCACACCGAGGCGACCGTGCCGTCGGCCAACCGCACAGCGCGGACCTGTTGCCAGGGGACGTCGAGATCCTCGAGGTGGCGAAAGACCGGTTCCAGCCCGGGCACCTTCGGCTCATCTCTGTCGCTCATGGATGATCCCCAGATTCGTCCGCATCGTCGCGGGGTGCGTGCCCTGCGGACGTCGTGTCCATCATCCCTCCAAACCATCGACCGGCCAAACGGTACGCGACTGTGACATTGCCAGCCGTCCACGCACGATCCCGTGTGATCGGTCAAGGGTCCCGGTTTCGTCGGAAGCAGGGGTTTTCCGACATGGATCCTGTACCTTGATGTCGTGTCCGAAGAGCTGCTTCTCTTCGCCGGGTCGGCCAGTCGCAGGCTGGGCGGCGCCATCGCCGAGTACCTCGACTGCCCCCTTGGATCGAGTGAGACGCTGAGGTTCTCCGAAGGCAACCTGTTCGTCCGGATCCTCCAGAACGTGCGGGGTCGTGACGTGTTCCTCGTTCAGGGGACCGGGTTTCCCGCCAACGACAACTTCATGGAGCTCCTGTTCTGGATCGATGCATTCAAGCGAGCCAGCGCTTCGTCCGTCACCGCAGTGATCCCCTATTTCAGCTATGCCAAAGGGGACAAGAAGGACGAGCCCAGAGTGTCCATCCGGGCCCGGGTGTGTGCCGATGCAATCGAGGCGGCGGGCGTTGACCGCGTCATCACCCTCGACTTGCACGCTCCCCAGGTGCAGGGCTTCTTCAAGGTGCCGGTTGACGATCTCTACGCCCTCCCCGTTCTGTGTGAGGCGATCTCAGCCAAGGCACTCCCACAGCTCGTCGTGGTCGCCCCCGACGCCGGCTTCGCCAAGAAGGCCAGGCAATGGTCCGAACGACTTCACGTGCCGCTGGCCATCGCCGACAAGCGACGAGTCGATCATTCAGAGTCGGCGGAGGTGGTCGAGCTGATGGGATCGGTCGAAGGTCGAACGGTGCTGATCGTCGATGACTTCACGATTTCGGCCGGCACGCTTGTTGACGCAGCCCGGGTCCTCGTAGAGCGAGGTGCGGCATCGGTCTATGCGGCGGTCAGCCATGGACTGCTGACCGACGCAGCCATGGCGCGCCTGGAGAGCAGTCCCATTGAGAGGTTGTTCATGACCGACAGCGTGGAGACTCAACCAGTTGCACTGTCGACAAAGATCGAGGTGATCTCGATCGCCGGTCTCTTCGGCGAGGCCATCCGGAGGATCTTCCGCCGTGAGAGCGTCTCCGATCTCTTCACCTGAGGTCGATCGCTCGCTCTGCTCGCCTGTATGAGGGGTCCCCCCGTACCATGCGCCCGAGGCCCCGAGGATGATTCCCTGCACACGGACTTCAGGACACGCCAGGCGCCGTATGGTCGAATGGGCCGATGACACTGAACATCGCAACCGATCCCCGTCTCGATCCTCGCCTCCGGAACATCCTCGGGCTGATACCCCCGTCGAACCTCAAGGACGTCGCCGAACGGGAGGAGTTGATTGCAGAGTCGAACTCTCCCCAGGCGATCGCGGCCCGGGAGGCCTTCCGCTCCGTTCAGGACCTGTGCGACAGCGAGGCAGTCGCACCATCGGCCGGCCTCGTGGTGACCACGGAGCAGTTCGTCTCGGAGCCCGACGGCAACACTGTCAATCTGCAGATCATCCGGCCCGAGACCGACGAATCGCTTGCGTGCGTGTACTACATCCACGGTGGCGGCATGGCGACGATGTCGTGCTTCGACGGCATGTACCGCGGCTGGGGGAAGCACATCGCCGCCAACGGGGTTGCCGTCGTCATGGTCGACTTCCGCAATTGCGTCGTCGCCTCCTCCGCCCCCGAGGTAGCGCCGTTCCCCGCTGGGCTCAACGACTGCGTCTCGGGGCTGCGGTGGGTGGCCGCGCACACCGACGAGCTCGGTATCGACCCCGGACGGATCGTCGTCGCCGGCGAGAGTGGCGGCGGCAATCTCACGCTGGCCACCGGCCTCAAGCTCAAGCGCGATGGTGATCTCGGCCTGATCAAAGGCCTCTATGCGCTGTGCCCCTACATCGCCGGCCAGTGGCCGGCGCCGGGGTGCCCCTCCTCCATCGAGAACGAGGGAATCCTGCTGAGCCTCCACAACAACCGCGGCGCGGTCGGCTACGGGATTGAAGCGTTCAATGAGCGCAACCCCCTCGCGTGGCCGTCCTTCGCAGGAGAGGACGACGTGGCGGGCTTCCCTCCGACCGTGATCAGCGTGAACGAATGCGACCCACTGCGCGACGAGGGGATCAACTTCTACCGCCTTCTCCTCTCCGCTGGCGTTGCCGCCCGCTGCCGCCAGATGATGGGCACGATGCACGGCACAGAGATCTTCACCATCGCCTGTCCGGACATCAGCCGGGACACGGCCCGGGACATCGCAGGCTTCACCCGCGAGTAGCCGCCTGCCCGATTCCTCCGGGTGCGGGCCGCTACGCTCGCCGTCGTGTCTCCTCCTTTCGTTCACCCCCGTGCCCTGACGCGCTCTCTGGCGGCACTGGGCACCGGGATCGCAACGCTGGCGCTGGTTGCGTCGGTCACACCCGCGGCGGCGTCCCTCGCACCGAAGTCGTCCTCCGGCGTGGTCCGCGCCGCCCTTCCCCCCGGGAAAATCGATCACATCCTGGTCATAGAGTTCGAGAACGAGGGGTACGCAGCCACCTTCGGTCCAGGCTCCTCCGCCACCTATATGAACGGCACGCTCCGTCCGCAAGGCGAGTTATTGCAGGACTACTACGCGATCGGGCACAACAGCCTCGACAACTACATCGCTCAGGTCTCCGGACAGGCGCCGACCGAGGACACGCAGGCCGACTGCGCGGACAACGGCTTCGCCTTCGCCAACGTGACCCCGGGCACGACCGACTCCGACCAGGCCTCCGATCCGGGACAAGTGGACGGTGAAGGGTGCGTCTACCCGCCCTCCGTGCAGACCATCGCGTCCCAGCTCGACGCGAAGTATCCGCCCAACAAGACGACGCACGTCGCCTCGTGGCACGCCTACGAGCAAGACATGGGCAACACGCCGTCACGAGACGGCGGCACGGCGGACCCGACCGGTGGCACCGACTGCGGGCACCCGACCATCGGCGCGACCGACACGGCCGAGGTGGCCACGGAGACCGACCAGTACACGACGCGACACAATCCGTTTGTGTGGTTCCATTCGGTGATCGACGACACGGCGGAGTGCGACGCCAACGTGGTCCCGCTGGGGACGCTGGGCGCCAACGGCGCTCCCTCGCCCACCGGTCACCTGGCGCAGGACCTGCACAGCGAGAAGACAACGCCGCGCTTCGGCTTCATCACGCCGAACCTGTGCAACGACGGGCACGATGATCCTTGTGCCGGGGTGAACAGCACGGGTGGCCATGTGGGCGGACTGACCGGTGCCGACGAGTTCCTCCGGAGCTGGATGCCGCTCATCCTCGACTCGCCCGCCTACAAGCGCGGCGACATGCTGGTGGTCATCACCTTCGACGAAGCCGACGTCGGGGGCCCCGATGCGGCCGCCGCGTGTTGTCACGAGCTCCCGGGGCCCAACACGCATGCACCGGGCGACGCCGGTGCTTCGACCGACAGCGCCGCTCCGGGGGGTGGCCAGATCGGCGCGCTGTTGCTCAACGGCAAATACATAGCGCCCGGCTCGACCGACACCACGGCCTCCTACAACCACTACTCCGCACTGAGGAGCTACGAAGACCTCCTCGGGCTGACGACGGGCGGTGCCGACGGTGACGGGCACCTTGGTTACGCCGCCGCTGCCGGGCTCGCCCCCTTCGGCACCGATGTGTTCCCGGCCAAGCTCAACCGCACGACCGCCGGCAAGGGACGAACGTAGCCGTCAATCAAGCCGGCGCAGCGAGGCTCGGTAGCGCTTGGCGTTGATCACGTACTCGGCGGCCGACAGCTGGTTCATGCGCAGGTCCGACCGGCCCTCGAGGATCTTCGCCGGCACTCCCGAGCGCGAGCGCGCCCGGCGGCACGACCATGTTGTTCGGCACCACCGCATTGGCCCCCACCGTCGCCCCGTGACTGATGACGGCCCAATGCAGGATGACGCTGCCGGACCCCGCCAGCGACTCGTCCTCGAGGAGGCAACCCTCGAGGTGGGCGAGATGCCCGACGACGCAGCCGTTCCCGACGATCGTAGGAAAGCCGGGTCCGGCGTGGATGACCGTGCCGTCCTGGATGGACGAACCCGACCCGATCGTGATCGCGCCGAAGTCGCCCCGTAGAACGGCATGGGGCCACACGCTCGACTCCGAGCCGATCGTCACGTCTCCGATCACGACTGCATCAGGATGGACGAAGGCGTCGCCGTCAATCCGCGGTGCGACGCCGTCCAGCTCGTAGAGGGGCATGCCGGGGGACGCTACACGTGGCCGGCGACCCAGGTCACGCCCTGATAACCGCGGTAACCGAGATAGATGACACTGGCGAGCAGCATCGCCTTGAAGTACCACGGAATGGGCGGGCGCTCCTGCTCGGCCAGGATGGTGCCGCAGGTGGGGCACTCGCCCTCCTCGCCCAGGTCTTCGTCCTCGACGAGTGCGTCGCACTCCTCGCACCAGGCCATCAGGTGCCGCTGCTCCTCACTTGCCGCCGATCCGCACCCGCAGCTTCATCGGTGTTGCGCCGAACTCGAACTTCTCGCGCAGGCCGCGTTCGATGTAGCGCAGGTACGTCGGGGGCAGACGCCCGTTGGTGAAGAGGGTGAAGGTCGGGGGGTCGATGGCTCCCTGGACGATGTAGCGGATGCGCGCTCGGGGAGCCGCCTGGCGGGCCTGCAGCTCCTGCACGGCCCGATTGAGGGATCCGGTCGCCACACGCTGGTGGTATGACTCGACGGAGTCGCGCAGCGCGGGAAGGATCCGGTGCACCCCCTTGCCGGACAGAGCGGACATCTTGAGCACCGGGGCCGCGCCCAGGAACGCGAGCCGGTCCCCCACGCCGGCCAGCACCTCGTCGCGTTCTTCGGCCGGGACCTTGTCCCACTTGTTGAGGGCGACCAGGGCCGGGCAGCCCGACACGCCGATCCGCTCGGCCAGTCGCTGGTCCTGGTGCGAGGCACCAATGGTGGCGTCGATCACCAGGATGGCAACGTCGGCTCGCTCGAGCGCGCGGAGGGCCCGCAAGGTGGCGTGCTGTTCGGTGCCGCGATCGGTCTTGGAGGGACGCCGCAGCCCGGCGGTGTCGATGAAGCACACCGGTCCGTCGGGTGTCTCCACCACCGTGTCGATGGCGTCGCGTGTCGTGCCCGGCTGGTCGTGCACGATGGAGCGCTCCTCGCCCAAGAGCCGGTTGAAGAGCGTCGATTTCCCGACGTTGGGACGCCCGATGATGGCGACGCGCGGGGTGCCGGGGTCACCGCTCTGACCCGGCAGGAGCGTGTCCCCCCGACGGCTGGTCCCGTCCTCGACGTCACCTGGCAAGGTCACCGGCAGCAGACCCACCACCTCGTCGAGCAGGTCGCCGGTCCCGCGCCCGTGCAGCGCGCTGATCGGGAAGGGGTCGCCCAGGCCGAGCGAGACGAATTCCCAGGAGGCCGCCTCCCGGTTGGCCGCGTCGACCTTGTTCACGACGAGACGTACCGGCGGGCCGGCGCGGCGCATCACCTTGGCGGCCGCCAGGTCCTCCTCGGTCACACCGGTCGTGACATCGACCACCATCAAGACGACGTCCGCCTGAGCGAGCGCACGCTCCGCCTGCTCGCTCACCTTGGCCTCGAGGATGTCGCCACCGGCCAACCACCCGCCCGTGTCCATGATGGAGAACGGCACGCCCGCCCATTCGGCAGTGAGCACCTTGCGGTCGCGGGTCACCCCCTGCTCCTCCTCGACCACGGCGGCCCGGGTGCCGACGATGCGGTTGACCAGGGCCGACTTACCGACGTTGGGGCGACCGGCCACGACGACCATCGGCATCACGTCGAGCACGCAGGTCGGAAGGAGGTGCCGTCGAGTGCCACACGGAGCGACGCGCCCTCGGTCGGCACCACCTCGACGGGTCGGGGCAGATCGGCCAGGGTGGACCCGTCGAGGAAGCGACCCTCGTTGAGGCAGGCGTCGGGCAGCAGGCAGCGCGCGCCGTCCGGCACGCCGTCCAGTGCCGCGCCGACGTCTTCGCCCGTGAGCAGGCCGGCCACGCCAATGTTGCCACCGAAAAAGTCGTTCGGTACGGCGCACAGCTCCACGTCGTCGCGCGGGTGCGAGGCCAGCAGCGGTCCCAGGACCCGGGCGCCGTAGGTGCCGGTCAATACGACGACAGGGCGACCGTCAGACCCGGCCGGCGCGGTCGGGAGGCGTGGCGCGCGGTAGCCCTCCGCCGGCGCGGCATCGACGGAGGCGAAGAACCCGTGGCGCACGCCTCCGGGCCCGCCGGCCGCGGGCTTGGCGAAGGACTCCGCGAACGCCCGCGCCATCCCGATCCCGTTCTCGTGTTGGGGAAAGCCCTCGTAGTGGTCCGCCGGGGGTAGGTCGCGCCCCGCCAGGAGGTAGTACTCGTCGGCGGCGAAGACCATCCGGTGCCCGAGGGCCAGGCGGAAGAGCACCTGCCACTCCTCGATGCTGTCGAGGACCCGCGCCGCCTCGTCCCGCGTGTGCGGGCGCATCTCGGGTTCGTCGGAGTACCGGCTGAGCCCGAGCGGCACGACGCCGACGCTCGACAGCGCAGGGTAGCGGTCGAGGATTCCGGCCAGCGTGTCCTCCAGCGCGGCGCCGTCGTTGATGCCCGGGCAGAGAACGACCTGGCCGTGCACCTCGATGCCGCCGTCGAGCAGCACCTCCAACCAGCGCAGGCTGGTCGCCCCCTTCGGGTTGCGCAGCATGCGCGCCCGCAGCTCGGGATCGGTGGCGTGGATGGAGACGAAGAGCGGGCCGAGGCGCTCGGTGAGGATGCGCTCCGCATCGAGCTCGGTGAAGCGGGTGAGTGTCGTGAAGTTCCCGTACAGGAAGGACAGCCGGTAATCGTCGTCCTTCAGGTAGAGGCTGCGCCGCATCCCCTTGGGCAGCTGGTAGATGAAGCAGAACGCGCAGTGGTTGTCACAGGTGCGGATGCGGTCGAAGACGGCCGACGAGACCTCGACCCCGAGGGGTTCGCCGGCGGCCTTGTCGACCCGCACCAGGCGGGCCAGCGGCGCGCCGGCGCGGCGAACCAGGACGCTGAGGTCGCTCGCGTCGCTGAGGCGCTGAAAGTCGATGACGTCGCGCGGCTCGTGCCCGTCGAGGCTGAGCAGCTCATCGCCCACGGCCAGACCGGCCCGGGCTGCCGGCGACGCCGCGGTGACCGAAGTCACCGTGGGAGCTGACATGCCCCCAGGTTACTGCCGATAACCTGGACTTTGTGCCCGCAGTCGACCGTGTGATGCTGGCCGAGCCTCGGGGGTTCTGCGCCGGGGTCGAAAAGGCCATCAAGGCCCTGGCCTGGATGGTGCGCGTCTTCGAACCGCCCGTGTACTGCTACCACGAGATCGTGCACAACCGTCACGTCGTCGACCGCTTCCGTGAGCAAGGAGTCGTCTTCGTCGACGACGTGGCCGAGGTCCCCGAAGGCGCCCCCCTCATGCTCAGCGCCCACGGGTCCGCCCCCGAGGTGGTCGAGGCCGCTCGGGCCCGGGGTGGCGTCGTCGTCGACGCCGTCTGCCCACTGGTGACCAAGGTGCATCACGAGCTCAAGGTGCGCAGCCGCAAGGGATACACGGTCCTCTATGTCGGCCACGCCGGTCACGAGGAGGCGGTGGGGACCATGGCCGTCGCCCCGCAGTCGGTGCGGCTCCTCGAGCACGAGGAGGATCTCAACGCGCTGGACGACCTCGAGGCCGACGGCGCGCCTGTCGCCCTGCTGGCCCAGACCACCCTCAGCCACGACGAGTGGCGTGGCCTGATGGAGGCGGCCCGCCTTCGTTTCCCGGACCTGTGGATGCCCAACCGGAGCGATCTCTGCTTCGCCACCACGAACCGCCAGGCGGCCCTCAAGGCCATCGCGTCGCAGTCCGACGCCGTCGTCGTGATCGGCTCGGCGAACTCCTCCAACACCGTCGCCCTCGAAAAGGTGGCCCGAGCCGGGGGCTGCCCCCGGGTGCTGCGGGTCAACGAGGCCGACGAGCTGCCCGACGACCTGACCGGCACCGTCGGCGTCACGGCGGGCGCCTCGGCGCCGGAAGCCTTGGTCAACGAGGTGATCGCCCGCCTCGCCCCCGTCGACGGCGTCACGGAGGTCACCGTGACGACGGAGGACGAGTACTTCCCGCCCCCGCCCGAGCTGCGTGAGCTTTTGCGCGCCGTGGGCTCCACGCTGGGCTTTCTGGCCGGGCGCCCGGCCGTGGATCGAGCCGACCCCGCAGCCGGCGACAGGGTGGTCTCCGCTGCCGCCGTGCTGGACCTGCTGGCCTCCTGAGGCCAAGCGGCGCGATGATTGTCACATGACGTTCACCCGGATGGATCAGTCGACCGCCGAGCAGTGGCAGCACATCATCTCCGAGTCGATGGCCCATCAGCCCCGAGTGGCCGACCGCGTGCTCGCCATGCTGGCCTCCCTCGAGGAGATCACCGACGGGTTCGAGGTCGATCAACTGGTCCACTCGCTCCAGACGGCCACCCGGGCCGAGGAGGCGGGCGCCTCCGACGAAGTGGTCGTCGCCTCCTTGTGCCATGACATCGGCAAGGCCGTCTCCGTCATGAACCACCCCCGCATCGCGGCAGAGATCCTGCGCTCCTACGTGAGCTCCGACACGTACCAGATGATCCTGGCCCATCAGGACTTCCAGGGGAAGCACTGCTACGAGTACCTGGGACAGGATCCGAACGCGCGCGATCAGTACGTCGGTGAGCCCTGGTACGGACTGGCGGAACGCTTCGCCGACGACTGGGATCAGACGAGCTTCGATCCCGAGTACCCCACCAAGCCCCTCTCTCACTTCGAGCCCCTGGTTCGCCAGATCTTCGCGGCGCCCCGGTCCTTTTGAGAATCCTGGGCGGCGCCACTTCCGGCGCCGCCGTCCACACCGACCCTGATCGGGCGCGGCGCGTCATCGAGGAGTCGCGGCGGGAGTTCGACAGCCGCTGCGGCGACGTGACGCTCGGCCCCGTCGTCGGCCTGATCTGCGCCTACGAGGAAGAGGCCAACATCGGGGCCGTGCTGGCGGCCATGCCGACCGAGGCGTGCGGTCTCCCGGTCACGACGCTCGTCGTGGTCGATGGAGGGAGCGACAAGACAGATCAGGTCGCCAAGGACTCGGGTGCGGTGACCTTCGTGCTCAGCGAGAACCTCGGGCACGGCTACGCCCTGCGGGTCGGGTACGCGTTGTGCATCGAGCTGGGTGCACAGTACGCCGTGACGCTCGATGCGGACGGGCAGAACGACCCGGCAGAGATCCCCGTCATGCTCCAGCCCCTGGTCGACGACGAGGCCGACTTCGTCGTCGCCTCGCGCGTGCTCGGGCTCGACACGACGACCGACCGCTTCCGCAAGGCGGGAGTACGCGTCTTCTCGTGGATGATGAGCGCCATGGGTCACACCAAGCTCACGGATACCTCCAACGGCTACCGGGCCCTCCGCGTCAGCATGCTCGACGACATCGCGCACCGCCTCGTCCAGGCCCAGTACCAGACGGCTGAGTTACTGATCATCGCCATGAAGCGCGGCTGGCACGTCACCGAGCGACCGACCGTGTGGCTCCCCCGTTCGTCAGGGACGACCAAGAAGGGCAAGAACTGGCTCTTCGGGTTCCGTTACGGACGCGTCGTGCTCGGCACGTGGTGGAAGGTGCGCAAGGAGCCGCGACACTCCTCAGTACCGGCCGGTCCGGGCCTTCGCCTCGTCGTAGACGGCTTGCAGCTTCGGGACGAGGGCCTCCGTCGCGGCGTGCACGGCGGAGCGCGAGACGCGCCCACCCTCGGTGCGCGGTGGTGGCGGAATGGGGGGGCCGATCACCACCTGAATGGTGTGCGGCTTGGGGACGGCACTCCCCTTCGGCATGGCCAGGTCCGACCCCCCGATGCCGATGGGCACGATCGGCGCGGCGGCGCGGGCGGACAGGAACGCCGCCCCCTCCATGAGGTCCTCTATCACCGGACCCTCGCGTCGGGTGCCTTCGGGGAACAGCACGAGCGCCTGTCCCTGGCGCAGCACCTCCTCGGCGCGCTGGAGCGCCTCGCGGTCGGCCGATTCCCGGTGCACCGGAAACGCCCCCACGGAGAGCAGCAGCTGGCCCAGCCACTTGTTCTTCCACATCTCGTCCTTGGTCATGAAGAAGAGCTTGCGTTCGGTACAGAAGGCTGTGAAGGCGAAGTCGGCGAAGGAGCGGTGCACGGGAGCCAGGATCACCGGCCCGGTGGCGGGGATGTTGTGCTTGCCGACGACCCTGGGTCGGAACCAGGTCCACAGAGCCGTGACGAAGATCGCGCGTTCGGTTCGGTAGAGCGGGGCACGCCGAGGGTCCACCTCGAAGAGCTGATGACGCCCAGGTGCCGGCACGTCAGCGGCCGGGCCTCCCGCCTCAGGGGTGGAATCCGCTGGGTTCACAGCCACGACAACACCTCCTCGACCACATCCTGCACCGTGCGTCCGGTCGTATCGAGCCGGTGGGCGTCCTCGGCCTCGCGCAGCGGTGACGCGTCGCGGGTCGAGTCGATCCTGTCCCGGCGCGCCACGCCTTCGGGCGCCTCGTCGTTGCGCCGGCGGGCCCGCTCCTCGGGCGACGCGGTCAGGTAGACCTTGACCTGGGCCTCGGGGAAGACGACCGACCCGATGTCCCGGCCTTCGACCACTCCCCCGCCGTCCGCGTCGGCCCAGGCCCGTTGCCGTTCCACCATCTGGCGTCGCACCTCGGGGTTGGCGGCCACGATCGACACGGCCCGGCCCACCTCGGGCGAGCGGATGACGGCCGTGACGTCGCGCCCGTCGATGGTGACCCGCTGACCGACCGCGATCGTCGACGCCGCGGCGAGGGCGGCGACCCCATCGGTGTCGTCCGGCGGCGTGCCGCGTTCGAGGGCCAGGGCGGCCACCACGCGGTACATGGCCCCCGTGTCGAGCCGTTCGACCCCGAGCCGCTCGGCCACCGCGCTCGAGACGGTGGACTTCCCGGCGCCGGCGGGACCGTCGATGGCGACGAGAAGAGGGCGCGGCCCGGCGACGCTGCCGACCAGCTCCCGCAGGTCGTCCACGAACCCCGGGTAGCTCGTCTCCACCGCGCCGAACCCGGTGATCAGGCTGCGCTGGCGCGGGCCGGCGGCGAGCGCGGCCACGGCGGCCGCCATGGCCATCCGGTGGTCACCGCGGCTGTCGAAGCGGGCGCCGCGCAGTGGCCCACCGACGCCCGTGATGGCGAGGGTGTCGCCCTCGACCGACGCCGTTGCGCCGAAGGCCTCGACCATGTCCGCCACCGCGGCCAACCGGTCGACCTCTTTCACCCGCAGCTCGCCGACATCGGAGAAGAGGGTGACGCCCTCGGCGGCGGCGGCGGCCACGGCGAGGGCGGGGACCTCGTCGAGCGACGGGATCTCACTGGCCCGGACCACGGTCGCGCGCAGCGCGCCCGCCTCCGCCCGAATGGTCGTCGTCCCGGCATCGTCGGGGATCAGCTTGACCTCGGCCCCCATGCGCTGCAGCACCGAGACGTAGCCGAGTCGCGCCGGGCCGCTGTAGACCCCGGCCACCTCGACGGCGCTGCCGGGGACGACACACCCCGCCACCACGAAGAAGGCCGACGCTGAGGGATCGCCCGGCACGGTGCGCTCGACCGGTCGGAGGCTCGAAGCCCGGACCCGCACGATGCGTCCCTCGCCCCAGGGCTCGACGCTCACGTCCGCACCTGCCTCGGCCAGCATCTCCTCGGTGTGGGTGCGGGTGGTCACCGCCTCACGCACGACGGTGGTGCCGCGGGCCGAGAGGCCGGCCAGGATGATGGCCGACTTCACCTGACCGCTGACCACCTTCGCTGTCCAGTCGATCCCGTGCAGCGAGCCACCGTGCACGTGCAGCGGCGGCAGGCAACGCTCGCCCCGGCCGCGCACGGTGGCGCCCATGAGGCCGAGCGGCTCGGCCACCCGGTCCATGGGGCGGGTCGACAGTGACGCGTCGCCGACCAGCTCGGTATCCCAGTCGAATCCGGCGACCAATCCGGCCAGAAGGCGCATCGACGTGCCCGAGTTCCCGCAGTCGAGGGGTTCCGTCGCGGCGTGGAGGCGCGCCCGACCGCCGTGCACGACCACGGTGCCGTCCTGGTGACGCTCCACTCCGGCGCCCATCGCCTCGACGGCGGCCAGGGAGGCCGAGACGTCGGCGCCGTCGGAGAGCCCGTGGATGACCGAGGTTCCCTCGGCCAGTGCGCCGAACAGGACGGCCCGGTGCGAGATCGACTTCTCACCGGGCGTGCGCACGGTACCGCGGCACGGCACGCCACCGTCGACGACGAGGATGCGGGGGGCCGTCACGAGAGGTGCTCGACCCGGCACCGGTACCCGTGCGCTTCGACCGCATCCTTGAGGGTCTGGGCATGGGCGGTGTCCACGACCAGGATGAGCACACCGCGCGGCCCCTCGGCCGAGTGCGCGATCTCGATGTCGTAAATGCCGATGCCGGCATCGGCGGCGAGCGAGGTGATCTCGGCCAGCTGACCAGCCCGGTCCGGGACGGGAATGCGCAGCTCGGCGAGATGATCGGGCCGCACCACGCGCGGAGGAAGGTTCCTCCGCGCCGCGCTGGCCGCCTGGAGCACCCCGAGGAGGGCGTCACGGTCGTACGTCGCCACCCGGTCCCGCATGACCGTCAGGTCGCGCAACAACGCATCGAGTGCGTCGACGATCGGCGTGGCGTTCTCGGCGCAGATGTCCAGCCAGATCCCGGGATGGCCGGCGGCGACGCGGGTCATGTCGCGAAAGCCCCCGGCCGCCAGCCGGAGCAGCGCGCCGTCCTGCTCGGCTCCCGCACTGGCCGCGTTCATCAGGGTGGCCGCCACGAGATGTGGCACGTGCGACACGGTGGCGACCAGCCGATCGTGGTCTGCGGGCGACAGGACCAGCACGTCCGCGCCCAGGCTCAACACGACGCCCTTCACCAGGTCGAACGCCGCCAGGTCGGTGACCGCGGTCGGCGTGAGCACCCAGACCGCTCCCTCGAAGAGATCGGGGTCGGCGCCCCGCAGGCCCGTCTGCTCCGACCCCGCCATCGGGTGTCCCCCGATGAAGCGCGGGTGGTCCGCCTCGCCCACGATCGCCGTCTTGACCCCGCTCACGTCGGTCACCACGACGTCGGTACGGCGACCGTCCTCTTGCAGGAGGCGACGCACCACCGCGGCCACCGAGGTGGCCGGGGTGGCCACGAAGACGACCTCGGCCCCGGGGTCGTCACCCGACGTGTCGATCACGCCGCTCCGGAGTGCATCTTCCAGGCGTCCTTCGTCCGCGTCGAGTCCGGACACGTGCCAGCCCCGCCGCCGCAGGCCGAGCGCGATCGACCCGCCGATCAGCCCGGTCCCGACAACGAGCGCCCGGCGGCTCGCCCCGCTCTCAGCTGGGGAGGTCATCGCGGAGCCCTTGGGCACCGTGGAGGTAGACGTGATGGATCTCGTCCCGTGACCTCGTCGTGTTCACGTGCAGCAGCACCCTGATGCACCGTGGCATGGCGCCGGGCACGGCGATCTCGGCCGCGCACAGGAGGGGCACGGCGCCGAACCCGATCTCTCGGATGGCGGTGGCCGGGAAGGTACTGGTGACGTCCGCCGTGGCGGTGAAGAGGACGCTCACGATGTCGTCCTCGACCAGGTCGTTGCGGGCCATGAGCTCGCGCATCAGCTCCTGGGAGCGCTCCGTGACCTGGGCCACGGTGTCGGCGTCGACCGTGGTCGCCCCGCGCAGACCCCTGACCGTGAGAGCGGGTGCCATGGCGGGTCACTCTACCGGTCCGTTTCGGCTCCCTCGCTGGCCGGGGCCCCGTCGTGCCCGCCCGACCGGACGTGGCGGCGGCCCGGACCGGCCGCGGCGGCCAGGGCGCGGACCTCGTCGGCGCTCAGGGTGCGCCAGCGCCCGGGGAGCAGGGTGGTGTCCCGTAGCGGGCCGATGCGGGTGCGCACGAGGCGACGCACCGGATGGCCGATGGCCTCGCACATGCGGCGTACCTGGCGGTTGCGCCCCTCGTGGATGACGAGGCGGACCACACCAGGGGCGAGCACGCCCACCTCGGCCGGCGCCGTCGGCCCGTCCTCGAGCACCACGCCCTGGCGCAGGGCGCGCAGCGCACCGGGCCCGGGCGTTCCGCCGTCCACCTCCGCCACGTACTCCTTGGGGACCCCACGCGACGGATGGGTGAGCAGCTGCGAGAGAGCTCCGTCGTTGGTCAAGATGAGCAGCCCTTCGGTCCGAAGGTCGAGCCGGCCCACCGGGAACACCCGGGGCGCCGCGGGCACCAGGGACAGCACCGTCTGCCGTCCCTGCGGGTCGTCGGCCGTCGTGATCACCCCGTCCGGCTTGTTCAAGAGGTAGTAGACGAGGCCGGGCGCGACGGGCACGAGCACGCCGTCGACCTCGACCCGGACGGCAGCGGGGTCGATCCGACGACCCAGCGTCGCCACCTCGCCGTCGACGGTGACGCGCCCGGCGGCGATGAGCTCCTCACTGGCCCGCCTCGACCCGACCCCGGCCCGGGCCAGGACCTTCTGGAGGCGCTCGCCCTCCGGTCCTTCAGGTGTCGTCGGAGCCCGCCTCGACGCCGAGGCCGAGCGCGGACTGCAGGTCCCGCTCGAAGTCGCCGGCGACCTCGGGACCGGGCAGGAAGTCCTCCACCGCCGGCAGATGGTCCAGCGAGTCGAGCCCGAGCCGCTCGAGGAAGAGATCGGTCGTCCCGTACAGCGCCGGTTGGCCCGGACCCTCCGCGTGGCCCACGACCGCGATGTAACCCCGCTGCTCGAGCAGGCGGGTCACCCCGTCGACGTTGACGCCACGCAGGGCCGAGATCTGACCCCGCGACACGGGTTGGCGGTACGCGACGATGGCCAGCGTCTCGAGCGCGGCGGTCGAGAGGCGGTGCGACACCTCGCGGTTGGCGAACCGTTCCACGTACGGCGCCAGGTCGGGATGGGTCTGCAACCGGGCACCACCGGCGATGCGGGCCAGCACGAAGCCGCGGCGTTCACGCTCGTAGGACTGCGCCAGCTCAGCCAAGGCCTCCTCCACCCGCTCCGCCGGTTCCTCGAGCAACTCCGCCAGCAGCCCGGGTGCCAACGGCTCCACCGCCACCAGCAGGATGGCCTCGATCGACCGGCCCAGCTCGTCACTCTGCATTGGGCTCAACCCCTCACCCTTCGTAGTCGTCGATCCGGTAGCCCGCGAGCTCGCCCAGGCCGCGGCCGCTCGTCACCGGCTCCTCGGCCTCCAGCCAGGAGATGCGCAGGTCGCCGAAGGTGGTCCCCTGCCCGAGGGTGACGCGGCCCATCTTGCACAGCTCGAGGAGCGCCAAGAAGCGCACGATGACGTCGATGCGGGTCCGGCACCCCTGTACCAGGTCACGGAACGACGTGGCCCGCGCCGACCCGGGTATGCGCCATGAGCTCGGACACGGCCTCGGACACCGAGACGGTGTCCACGGTGACGTGCGAGAGGTCGACCCGGGGCACCGGGCGTTCGGCCGACCCGTGCAGGTAGGCCTGGGCCACGTCTTCGGGCGTGATCCCGGCCAGCAGGTCGGGGGCGAGCACGACGAAGTCGTCGTCGAGACCCATCTCGCGCGGGACCGAACGCGACGCCTGCTCGGCCAGCACGACGAAGACGTCGGCTGCCGCGGCGTAGGCCCGGCACTCGAGCAGCCGGGCCAGCAGCAGGTCGCGCTCCTCCCACCCGACGAGATCCTCGTCGTCGTCCGTCGCGTCGCGTCCGGGCAGCAGCTTCTGCGACTTGAGCTCGATCAGCACGGCCGCCACCAGCAGGAACTCCGACAGCTGGTTGAAGTCGATCCGTTCGCGCTGCTCGGAGAGGACCGTCACGAAGCCGTCGACCACCGGGAGGAGCGGGATGTCGAGGATGTCGAGCTCGTGGGAGGACACCAGGTGCAAGAGGAGATCGATCGGACCCTCGAAGGCCGGCGTGGAGACTGCGTAGGCCACGCGGTGACGTTACCGAACCGGGCGGCCCCTCCCGTGCACCCCGCCGGACACCGCGCCCGTGCGCCCTACCATGGCGCCCCATGAACAGGGTCTTCTCGGGCATCAAGCCCTCGGGCAACTTCACCTTGGGGAACTACCTCGGGGCCCTGCGGCACTGGGTGTCGCTCCAGGACGCGTACGACGCCTTCTACTGCGTGGTCGACCTGCACGCCCTTACCGAGGAGATCGACCCCGCCGCCCTCCGGGCCAACACGCTCGACGCCGCCCTGAACCTGCTCGCCATCGGCCTCGACCCCGAGCGCTCCACCCTGTTCGTCCAGAGCCACGTGCCCGAGCACGCCCGGCTCACGTGGCTGATCGAGTGCACCGCCTCCATGGGTGAGCTGCGCCGCATGACCCAGTTCAAGGACAAGGGCAGGGGCCAGGAGGCCGTTCGGGTCGGGCTCTTCACCTACCCGTGCCTCATGGCGGCCGACATCCTCCTCTACGACACCACGGCGGTCCCGGTGGGCGACGACCAGCGCCAGCACCTGGAGCTGACCCGCGAGGTCGCCGTCCGGTTCAACCACCGCTACGGGGAGACCTTCACCGTCCCCGAGGCAGCCATCCCCGGCACGGGAGCGCGGGTCATGGACCTGCAGCACCCCGAGCGCAAGATGTCCAAGACGACGGACTCGCCCCTCGGCACGATCGGCCTCCTCGACTCCGACGAGGACATCACGAGGAAGGTCCGCCGGGCCGTCACCGACACCGACGGCGAGATGCGCTACGACCGTGCGGCAAAGCCGGGGCTGGCCAACCTGCTCGACCTGTTGGCGGCGGCGACGGGGCGGACGCCGGTCGAGGTGGCGGCGGGCTACGACCGCTACGGCGATCTCAAGAACGACGTGGCGGCGGCCCTGTGCGACCTCCTGGGCCCGGTGCGCCGGCGGCGGGCGGAGCTCGAGCGCGACCTGCCCTACGTGCACGCGGTGCTCGCACGTGGCGCGGCACAGGCCCACGCCGTGGCGGAGGCGACGTACGCCGCGTGCCGCGGCCGCCATCGGCCTGCTCCCCCCCGTCTGAACGGAGGCCGGCGCGCCGGCCGGGTGACGGGCGCCTACAGGCCGAGCACGCCGGCCCACCAGCTGTAGAGGTGGTTGAAGAACCAGGTGAGCGGACCGTGCGGGTACAAGAAGAAGTTCAACATGACGAGCCCCAGCAGGATGGGCATCGTGTACTGGCGGTACTTCAGGTAGCTCGGCCAGTAGCGCGCCGGCAGGAGGCGCTCGAAGAGGACCGAGCCGTCGAGCGGCGGCACCGGGATCAGGTTGAACGCGCAGAGCCCCACGTTGACCAGGCTGGCGTAGAAGATGACCCGCGCGCTGGTGGAGAAGTCCCCCGTGGAGAGGACGTCGGCTCGCACGAAGTGGACGAAGGCGAACCCGAAGATCGCCGCCAGGAGCGCGTTCGTCGCCGGGCCGGCCAGCGAGACGAGCACGCCCTGGTTGCGCGGGCTGCGCAACCGTCCGACGTTCACCGGGACGGGCTTGGCCCAGCCGAAGAAGCCGATCGACCCGAGGGCCAGGAGGGCGGGGACGATCAGCGTGCCGACCGGGTCGACGTGGGCGACGGGGTTCAGCGTCAGCCGGCCCGCTCGCTTGGCGGTGTCGTCGCCGAACGCGTTGGCCACGACGCCGTGCGACACCTCGTGCAAGATGATCGACGGCACCATGACACAGAAGATGATGACTTCGGTGGTCGTGATGTTGTGGTGGACGAAGAGCGCGAGGACGAAGAGGGCGCCGGCCGCGATCCACAGGGCTCGCTTGGTTCGTTGATCGAGCGGCCGCCTCCCGGAGGAGGCACCGGGCGGCCGCACCTAGTGCTTGGCGGCGTCGACGATGCAGAGGCGGGCCGCGGGCATGGCTTCGAGGCGGGCCGCACCAATCGGTTTCCCGCACACTTCACAGTTGCCGTAGCTCCCGGCTTCCAGGCGTTGGATGGCGGCTTCGACCTCGTCCAGGGTTTCCCGCAGCTCGGCGGCCAGCCGTTCGGCTTCGCCCCGCTCCGCCGTCACCTGGCTGGAGTCGGCGAAGTTGGAGTCGTAGTTGAGGCCACTGCCCTGGTCCGCGTACCCGAGCTCCTTCAGCTGGGCCTGCAGGCCGGCCTGCTCGCTGTGGAGCAGGGCGGCGAAGTCAATGTCGGCGGTCTCCGCCGTGGGGGCCTCGTTCGGCATGCGCTCATGCTACGCGGTCCCTCCCCCTCCTTGTTCCCGCCCGCGGGTGGGCTCCCTCGTAGGCCCGCCGCAGGTGTTCGGGCGAGACCTTGGTGTAGCGCTGCGTCGTGGCGATGGAGGCGTGTCCCAGCAGCTCCTGGACCACCCGCACGTCCGCCCCCCGGGCCAGCATGTGTGTGGCGCACGAGTGGCGCAGGACGTGGGGGCTGACCTTCGCGTCGAGACCGACGCGGGCGGCGTACTTCTTGACCACGCCGAAGACCCCCACTCGGGAGAGCCGTCCGCCACGGGCGTTGAGGAAGACGGCCTCGGCGTCGCTGCGGCGTTGCCACTTCTTCGGCTCGAGGAGGGGGCGGCCCTGGCCCGAGAGCCAGTCGGCCAGGGCGTCGCGGGCGAGCCGGCCCAGCGGGACGACGCGCTCCTTGTCGCCCTTGCCGAGCACGCGGAGCAGCGGCAAGTCGACGGCCTCGACCGCACCGGCCACATCGCCCAGGTTCAGCCCGACGACCTCGCTCACCCGGGCCCCCGTGCCGTAGAGCACCTCGAGGAGGGCGCGATCGCGCGAGGAGCAGGGGGCCCGTCCCGACGACGGCACCGAGCAGCCGCTCCGTCTCCTCCTCACTCAGGGCCTTCGGCAGGAGGTCGGTCACCGAAACGGACGGAAGATCGACGGCGGGGTCGTCGTCCCGCACGCCCTCCTCGACCAGGAAGCGGTAGAAGCCGCGGATGCTCGAGTGCGCCCGGGCCACGGACGCCGCGCCGTGGGTCGTCCGCAACGCGGCCAGGTGCTCGGCCACGTCGGCCGACGCTGCGGCGTCGATGCTGATACCGGAGCGAGCTGCCACGTCCGCCTCGTAGGCGGCGAGGTCGCGCCGGTAGGCCGCCAGCGTCCGCGGTGAGCGCCCCCGCTCCACCTCGAGCCAGGAGAGGAACTCCTCGGCGGCGCTCGGCAGCGCCGCCGTCACGGCAACCGGGCCGCGCCGGCGAGGCGTTGCCGCGCCAGGTGGAGCCCGAGCACCGTCGTCTCGTCCTTCAGTGTCCCGCTCGCCACGAGGTCGTCGAGATCGGCGAGGCGCACGGTCTCGACGGTCATGTAGCGCTCCTCGACCCCATCGGGCCGGCTCTCGCAGGCGGAGAGCCCGGTGGCCAAGAAGATCAGGGTGTGCTGGTCGCTGACGCCGGGGGTGTTCCACGTGCCGATCAACAGCTCCCAGCGCGTGGCCTCCAACCCGGCCTCCTCGGCCAGCTCGCGCCGCGCCGTGGTCTCCGGCGGCTCGCCGCCCTTGTCGCGGGTCCCCGCCGGCAGCTCGAGCACCATGGCGTCGACCGCGGCCCGGTACTGGCGCACGAGCGTCACGGTGCCGTCGTCGTGCAGCGGGACGACGGTGACGGCGCCGGGGTGGCGGAAGACGAAGCGGTCGAACGGCGCGCCCTCCGGATCGAGCAGGTGGACCCGGTCCACCCGGAACAGCCACGCCCGGAGGAGCTCCTCCTCCGAGACGCGGCGGAAGCCCGGCACGCCCTCTTAGGTGACGGCGTCGAGGTCGAGCAGGTGCGGCTCACGCCCGTCGGCCCGCTCCAGCGCGGCGGCCACCAAATCCCGGAACAGGGGGTGGGCCCGGTCGGGCCGGCTCTTGAACTCGGGGTGGGCCTGGGTGGCCACCCAGTACGGGTGCTCGTCGAACTCCACGAACTCCACCAGCCGCCCGTCGGGCGAGATCCCCGAGCAGACCAGGCCGACCGCCTCGAGCGGCTTCTTGTAGCGGTTGTTGAACTCGAAGCGATGGCGGTGCCGCTCGGTCACGCCCAGGGTGCCGTAGGCCCTGGCCACCTTCGAGTCCGCCAGCAGCACGGCCTGGTACGAGCCCAGCCGCATCGTCCCACCCTTCTCCGTCACCTCGGCCTGGTCGGGCATGAGATCGATCACCATGTGCGGCGAGAGACTGTCGAACTCGCGCGAGTTGGCCCGCTCGAGACCGGCCAGGTCGCGGGCAACGGAGACGACCATCACGTGCAGGCCGAGGCACAGGCCCAGGCACGGGATGCCGTGGTCGCGGGAGTAGCCGGCGGCGGCCACCATGCCCTCGATCCCACGCTCGCCGAAGCCGCCCGGGATGACGATGGCGTCGAGACCGCGTAAGCGGTCGGTGCCGAGCAGTCCCGGCACGAGCTCGGCGTCGATCCAGTCGAGCTCCACCTCCGCGCCGTGATGGAAGCCGGCATGGCGCAGCGCCTCGACGACCGACATGTAGGCGTCGGGCATGTTGACGTACTTGCCGACGATCCCCACCTTCACGCGGCGCGACAGGGACTCGACCCGGCCGACGAGCGCCTCCCAATCTGAGATGTCGACCCGGTGGGACGACTCCTCGAGCCCCAACGTGCTGCAGACGTAGGCGTCGAGCCCCTGCTCGTGCAGGACGAGCGGGATCTCGTAGATGCTCGGCGCGTCGACCGCCGAGATCACGGCGTCGATGGGGACGTCGCACTGCAGCGATATCTTGCGCTTCAGGCTCTCCGAAATGGGCTTGTCGCTGCGGCAGACGATGATGTCGGGCTGAATCCCGCGGCTGCGCAACTCGGTCACCGAGTGCTGCGTCGGCTTCGTCTTCTGTTCCCCCGACACCAGGTAGGGCACCAGCGTGAGGTGGACGTAGCACACGTTGTCCCGGCCGATGTCCCGCCGGAACTGGCGGATGGCCTCAATGAACGGGACGATCTCGATGTCGCCGACGGTGCCCCCGATCTCGACGATGACGATGTCGACGTCCTCGTCGGCCAGGCGCCGGATGCGGTCCTTGATCTCGTCGGTGACGTGCGGGATGACCTGCACCGTCCGGCCCAGGAAATCTCCCCGGCGCTCCTTCTCTATGACGGAGCGATAGATGCCGCCGGTCGTGGTGTTGGAACGCCTCGAGAGGTTCTCGTCGATGAAGCGCTCGTAGTGCCCGAGGTCGAGGTCGGTCTCGCCGCCGTCCTCGGTGACGAACACCTCGCCGTGCTCCCCCGGGTTCATCGTCCCGGGATCGACGTTGATGTAGGGGTCGAGCTTGCACATCGTCACCCGCAAGCCGCGGCACTTGAGGAGCCGACCGAGCGAGGAGGCGGTGAGGCCCTTCCCGAGCGAGCTCGAGACCCCGCCGGTGACGAAGATGAACTTGCTCACGCCGCCTTCGGCACGCGGCGCATCGGTTCAGGCGATGGGTGCACCCGACCACGATAATCGAACCCGCCGGAACTCGTGGTGGACTACCCCCGGGGCGATGCGCCGAGCAGCTCGCGGGCGTGCGCCGCGGGCGGCGTCGCTGCCCGGGTGCCCCGAGAGCATGCGTGACAGCTCCGTGACGCGCTCCTCGCCCTGCACCGCGGTGGCGCTGGTGACGGTACGGCCCCGGGCCTCGTGCTTGACCACGCTGATCTGCGCGTCGGCCCGCGACGCAACCTGCGCCAGATGGGTGACGACCAGCACCTGCCGGTCGCCGGCCACCTCGTGGAGGGCCTCCCCCAGGGACAGGGCGGCCGCACCGCCCACGCCCGCATCGACCTCGTCGAACACCATGGTCTGCGGGCCGCCCAGCCCGACGAGACGGATGGCCAGCATGGCCCGCGCCAGCTCCCCGCCCGAGGCGGTGCGGGCGAGCGACTGCACGGGCTCGCCCACGTTCGCCCCCAGCGCCAGCTCGACCGGCTCCCCCGTGCCCTCTCGGGCCACCCGCACCTCGAGCCGGGCGCCCGGCATGGCCAACGCGGCCAGGCGCTCGCCGACCCGTTCGCCGAAGTCCCCGGCGGCCCGGGCCCGCACGCCGCGCACGGCCGCCTCGGCCTCCACCAACTCGGCCGACCGCAGGTCGTGCTCGGCCTGGAGGCGGGCCGCCTCGCCGTCCGCGCCCTCGAGCGCGGCGAGCCGGGACGAGCCCTCCCGGCCGTAGGCCATCACGGCACGCAGGTCCTCGCCGTACTTGCGCCGGAGCTCGGTCAGCAGCCGCCGGCGCTCCTGGACCTCGACCAGGCGACCGGGGTCGTCGTCCTCACCCTCGACCTCGTCGCGCAGGGACCGGGCCACATCGGACAATTCGACCTGCGCCCCGGCCAACCGCTCGCGGTAGCCGTCGAAGGCCTTGCGCCCGGACAGCACGCCGGCGGCGCGACCCAGCAGGTCGAGGGCGCCGCCGTCCTCGCCGGAGGGCTCCATCAGCTCCACGGCCTGGCGCGCCGCCTCCCGGTAGGCCGTCGAGTCCGCCAGGCGGTCCTCCTGCTGGCGCAGCGCGGTCTCCTCCTCGGGATCGTCGAGCCGGGCGGCCGCGATCTCGTCGACCTGGTAGCGCAGGACGTCCGCCTCGCGGGCACGCTGCAGCGGGTCGCCGCCCAGCGCGGCCAGGGCGTCGTCGAGCGCGCCGAGCTGGCTGCGCAGGGCGCGCACCCGGCTCAGGTCCGTGCCGGCGAAGGCATCGAGCACGTTGCGCTGCGCAGCGGCGGCGACGAGGGCACGGTGCTCGTGCTGCCCGTGGATCTCGACCAGCTCGGCCGCCGCCTCGGCCAGCGCGCCGACCGGGACCATGCGGCCGTCCACCCAGGCCCGCGAGCGCCCCTCGGCGGGCACCGAGCGGGCGAGGGTCACCTCGCGTTCGGTGTCGCGCCCGGGGACGACGAAGCGCGCCTCCACCAGCGCCTCCGCCGCGCCCGCCCGTACAACGCCCGGGTTGGCGCGGCCACCGAGGACCAACTGCAGCGCCTCCACCACCAGCGTCTTGCCGGCCCCGGTCTCCCCGGTCAGGGCGGTCATGCCGGGCCCGAAATCGAGCGCCAAGTCCTCGATCACGCCGAGGTCCCGGACGTGCAGGTCGGTCAGCACGGCATCGTCACGTTTCCCGGTCGGCGAGCAGCCGGATGCGCAGGATGCCGCCGAAGGTCTGGGGTTCGTTCCGCACGACCCGGACCGGGCGGTCGGCCACCGTGCAGGTGACGGTCGCACCCGGCTGCAGGCGCCCGATCTCGAGCCCGTCGATGACGAGCACCCCCGCCCGGTCCGGTGCGATCTCCACGGTCACCGCCTGCTCCTCGGCGAGCACCAGGCTGCGGTCGAGGGAGAAGTGCGGTGCCACCGGCGTCACCACCATGGCCCGGAGGGTCGGAGCCAGGATCGGGCCGCCGGCGGAGAGGTTGTAGGCGGTGGAGCCCGTCGGCGTGGCGATGATGAGGCCGTCGGCCGAATAGGTCAGCGCCCCCGCCCCGTCGACGGTGGTGGCCAGGCGGACGGTGTGGCCGAAGTCGATCTTCTCGATCACCACCTCGTTCAGGGCGAGCAGCGAGCTCTCATCGCCGGTCGAACGGTCCACGATCGCCACGTCGAGCGCGCAGCGCGATTCGATGACGGCGTTGCCCTCGAAGACCTTGGTCAGCGCGCCGCGCACCTGATCGGGCACGAGGTCGGGCAGGTACCCGACGCGGCCGAAGTTCACACCCAGGACGGGGACGTCCTCGGTCGCAGCCAGACGGACCACGCGCAGGAAGGTGCCGTCCCCACCCAGGCTGACCGCCACCGTCGTGCCCGCCAGGTCCACCGCGGCGAGATCCATGTCCACCCCGTCTTCGCTCACCCGGTCCGGCCCGCTGAAGCGGAGGATGCGGGCCACGTCCCCCCGCCCGGTGAGCCAGGCGGCCGTGTCGGTCGCCAGCGCCAGCGCGTCGGGGCGATCGGGATGGACGAGGAAGGTGACGGTCGCCATCGGCGAGCGCTGGCTCAGTCGGCCGGGGCGGCCGGAAGCAGGTGGCCCGCCGCCTCCGACACGGCGGCGGTGAACAGGGCGGCGGCCTCGTCCTCGGCGTGGCCCGGCGCGTCCTTGCGGGCGTGCACCAGGAACTCGACGTTGCCGGCGGCGCCGGTCAGGGGGGAAGGCATCGCACCCATGATGCCGGTTCGGGCGTGGGTGAGCGCGGACGCCACCCCCTCGAGCGCGGCGAGCCACAGCGCGGGGTCGCGCAGCACGCCCTTGCCGCGGGAGACCGCGGCGCGACCGGCCTCGAACTGGGGCTTGACCAGGAGGACGAGATCGGCACCGGGTGCGGCGAGGGGCCCGGCCAGGGCGGGGACGACGGAGCGCAGCGAGATGAAGGACAGGTCGGCCACCACCAGCGGGCACGGCTCGTAGAAGGGATCGGCCGCGCGCAGGTGGGCCGCCGTGAGCGTCCGGGCGTTGGTGTGCTCGAGGACCGTGACGCGCGGGTCGGCCCGCAGGGCGGGGTGGAGCTGGCCGTGACCGACGTCCACGGCGTAGACGTGCGCCGCGCCCTGCTGGAGCAGGCAGTCGGTGAAGCCCCCCGTTGACGCACCCGCATCGAGGGCGTGCCGGCCGGTGACGGGGACGCGGAAGCGGGTCAGCGCCGCCGCGAGCTTGAGGCCGCCGCGGCTGACGAAGGGTGACGGGGGTCCGAGGAGGACGACCGGCTCGCCCGGGGCGACGAGCCGCGCCACCTTCTCGGCGGGTGCGCCGGCGACGAGGACGCGGCCGGCCGCGATGGCGGCCTGGGCCTCCTGCCTGGTGGTGACGAGGCCCCGTCGCACGAGCTCGGCGTCGAGCCGGCGGCGGGCCCCGCTGGTCAGCTCGCGGCTTTCTTGTCCGAGCGCTTGGTCGGGGCGGACTTCTTGGCCGACGGCTTGGCCGGGGCGGCTTTCTTGACGGAGGTGGCCCGCCCCGACGGGGTCACGCTCCGGGCGGCGGTGCGGGCCCGGGTGGCGGTCTTGCCGGCCTGCCTGGTGACGCCCATGGCCGTCTGGCCGGCCTGGGTCCCCACGTCCTTGGCTGCCTTGCCGGCCTGGGTCCCCACGTCCTTGGCCGCCTTGCCGGCCTGCCTGGTGACGCCCTTGGTGGCGCTGCGCCCGGCCTCGGCGGACCGCTTCAGGATCTCGGCCACCTGGTTCGCGATGGACTCGAGCGACTTGGGATCAATCCGGTCGAGCTGGGTCGCCACCTCGTGGCGCACCAGCTCGAGCACCTGCTCGCTGGACTTGCGGCTCCGGTCCACCAAGTTGTCCACCCATTCCTGTGCCTGGCTGCGCTGGATGTCTCCGGCGTTCACCAACTCTCGCACGATCTCTTCGGCCCGGCCACGGCTGACCTGCCCGAGGACGGTCCCCGCATCGAGGTACTTGCGTATTCGCTCATTGCTTGCCATTGCACAAGAGTATCTGAAGTGCTAGCTGTTAGCAAGCACTTGGTCAGAGGTCGCGCAGGGCCTCGCGCACCAGGGCGGCCAGGTCCGGCGCCACGACCGCCGGGTCCGCACCGGCCGCCAGGGGCCCCTCCGGCGTGACGCCCGAGAGCACGAGGGCGAAGGGGATGTCGAGCTGTGCGGCCAGCTCGCCGTCGGTCGCCGGACGGTCCCCGACCATCGCCCGCAGCTCTCCGGCCGGGACCCGGGCCCCAATCGCGTCGGCCGTCGGACGATGCGGCTTCCCCGCCACGACGGGCGTCGTCTCGGCGGCCGTGGCGACGGCGGCCAGAAGGGCGCCGGCGCCCGGCAGCAAGCCGTCCGGCGTCGGGTGCGTGGGGTCCTCGTTCGTACCGATGAGGCGGGCGCCGTCCCGCACGGCGGTGGCGGCCCGGGCCACCGCGGCAAAGGTGAAGGAGCGCGTCCAGCCGACCACCACCGCGTCGACCGGTCCGTCGGCCACCACGGCGACCCCGCGGGCGGCCAGGGCCTCGACCACGCCGTCGTCGCCCAGCACGAAGGCGGACGACCCCGGGGCGAGCATGCCGGCGGCCACGTCGGCGGAGCTGAGGAGGTCGCCGTCGTTGGCAGTGATGCCGCAGTGCGCCAGGCGCCGGTGCAGCTCCGCTCGCGTGGGCGCGGAGTTGTTGGTGGCGAAGAGGACGCGCACACCCGCGCCGCGCAACCGGGCCACGGCCTCGTCGACGCCCGGGATGGGCCGCCCCGTCAGCCAGACCACGCCATCGAGGTCGACGACCCAGGTCCCCTCGGGCGGCGGCGGCCACATCGCCGCCGAGGCTAACCGGCGTCTCTAGACTGAGCCGCCATGGCCGACCTGGTCATCGAGGGCGACGAGCTCGTGCTCCACCTGCGTGCGCCCGAGAAGGCTGAGGGCTTCCACGGCGACATCCGGGTCCCGCTCAGCGCGGTCAGCGCGGTCCGCGTGGTCGACGACGCCTGGCCCGAACTGCGCGGCATGCGGGCGCCGGGCACGGGCCTGCCGGGTGTGATCGCCGTGGGGACGCGCCGGGGTGGCTTCGGGAAGGACTTCGCCGCCGTACACGGCAAGGGCCCGGCCGTCGTGGTCGAGCTGGCCGGCACCGAGTTCGGGCGGCTCGTCGTCACCACCGACGACGCCGACGCGACCGCGGCAGCCATTGCGGTCGCCACCGGGCACGGCTGAGGGGCCGCGGGCCGCCGGCAGGCCGGACCGGGTCGGTAGCCCGGCTTCCCGCCGGGCTCAGGCGTCGGCCCAGAACGGGCGGAAGGCGGCGGAGCGGGCGACGTCGCGCTGGGTCACCAGGCCGATGACGCGATCGCACTCGATCACGGGCAACCGGGCCCGGTGGTGCAGGCTCATGACGGACACGGCTTCTTCGACCGGGACATCGACGTCGAGCGCCAGCACGTCGGCGGGCTCGGCGAACTCGGCCAGCCTGACCTGGCGGGGGTCGCGTCCCGCGGCCACCACCCGGGCCACGATGGCGCGGTTGCTCACCTCGCCCGCGAGGCTGCCGTCGGAGAGGCACAGCGGGACGGCGTCCTCGCTCCGCGTGGCCAGGTAGCAGGCCGCGTCGGCCGCGGTCTCCGTGGTCCGCAAGACCTCGATGTCGCCCCGCATGACGTCCCGGACCGTCCTCATGGCGCCCTCCCACTGTCGGCGCTCTCGTCGCGCCCCATGGCTCTACCCTCGCGCCATCGGCCCAAACGGGCAATGCTCATTCGAGAGAGGCCTCCCCCGAAGGCCGGGGCGTCAGGCGATGGCGATGAGGTTCGTGGGATCGGAGAGGATCTCGCCGACGGCCGCCAGGAAGAGTGAGGCCGCCTGCCCGTCGACGACGCGGTGGTCGAAGGCGACGCTCATCGTGACGACGTCGCGCAGCGCCACCGCGCCACCGAACTCCCACGGACGTCGTTGGACGGCCCCGACGGCAAGAATGGCGGCCTCCCCGGGGTTGAGGATCGGCACGCCGGCGTCCACCCCGAAGACGCCGATGTTGGTGATCGTGATGGTGCCGCCACCGAGGTCGGCGGGCGTGCAGCGCGCCGTCGCGGGCGCGACCGGTCAGGTCGGCCAGCGCCCGGATCAGGTCCCGCAGCGTCAGGTCGTGCGCGTCCTTGACGTTCGGGACGACGAGCCCCAACGGGCCCGCCACCGCCACCCCCAGGTTGACGTAGTGCTTGGTCACCACCTCGGCCGACGTGTCGTCCCACGACGAGTTGAGCGCCGGGTGGTCCCGCAGGGCGAGCACCACCGCTCTGGCCACGACCGCGAGGGGCGTCACGCGCACGCCCTCGAAGTGGCGATTCTGGCGGAGGCGCTCCACCAGCTCCACCGTCGGCGTGACGTCGACCGTGAGGAACACGCAGGCCTGGGGCGCCGTGGCCACACTGCGGACCATCGCCTCGGCCATGTGCTTCTGCACGCCATGGACGGGCGACCTCGATTCGCGGCCGGGACCGTCTCTCGAGGGCCGCGGCACCGGACCGTCGGCCATGTGCGCCGCGAGATCCTCCCGCGTGATGATGCCGTCCGGGCCGTGGCCGGCGACATCGGCCAGGTCGACCCCCTGCTGGCGCGCCACGAACCGCACCGGTGGCGCGGCCAGTGGACGGCTGCCTCCTTCTTTCGGCGCGCTCACGGTCCGGTCGCGGTGGGCGCGACCGGACCGGCGGCGACGGCTGGCGGGTTCGGCCGCGGGTCCGTAGCCGGTCAGCATGGGCACCATCTCCTCCGGCACTCCCTCCGCCGTCGCCGCCACGTCGATCGCGATGATGGCGGCGCCGACGTCGACGGTCTCCCCGGCTGCGGCGAGCAGTTCGACCACGGTCCCGGCGTAGGGGCTGGGCAGCTCCACCACGGCCTTCTCCGTCTCCACCTCGACGAGGACCTGGTTCAGCCCGACCTCGTCACCCGGGGCCACGTGCCAGGCCACGATTTCGGCCTCGGTCAACCCCTCCCCCAGGTCGGGCAGCAGAAAACGACGGACGCCGCTCACGTCGAGAGGCACCGGTCCACCTCGTGGAGGATGCGGTCGGCGTCGGGAAGGTAGTGCCGTTCCAGCCGCGACGGCGGGTAGGGCGTGGCGAAGCCGCCGACCCGGCGCACCGGCGACTCGAGGTGGTAGAAGCAGCGCTCGGAGACCCGTGCGGCGACCTCGGCCCCCAGGCCGCCGAACACCGGCGCCTCGTGGGCCACCACCAGCCGGCCGGTCTTGCGGACCGACGCATCGACCGTCTCGAAGTCGACCGGCGAGAGAGACCGCAGGTCGATCACCTCGACCGACGTCCCCTCCTCCGCGCCGATCCGTGCCGCCTGGAGCGCGGTGGCCACCATGGGGCCGTAGGCGACGACCGTCACGTCCGTGCCGGCGAGGGCCACGGCGGCGCGGTGCATCGGCACGTCGGCGAGCGCGGGCCCGTCGTCGACCTCGCCCTTCTCCCAGTAGCGGCGTTTCGGTTCGAAGAACACGACGGGATCGTCGGAGGCAATGGCCTGCTGGATCATCCGGTGCCCGTCGGCCGCGTTGCTGGGCGTCACGACGCGCAGCCCGGCCGTGTGGGCGAAGTAGGCCTCGGGCGACTCGGAGTGGTGCTCGACCGCACCGACCCCGCCCCCGTAGGGCACCCTGATCGTCAGCGGTACGGTGACCCGGCCTTCGGTGCGGTAGTGCAGCTTGGCCACCTGCGCCACGATCTGGTCGAAGGCGGGGTACACGAAACCGTCGAATTGGATCTCGCACACGGGCCGGTACCCCCGCATGGCCAGCCCGACCGCCGTCCCGATGACGCCGGACTCGGCGAGCGGTGTGTCGATCACGCGGCGGTCGCCGAAGTCGCGCTGCAAGCCCTCGGTGACCCGGAACACGCCACCGAGCTTGCCGATGTCCTCCCCCATCAAGAGGACCTTGGGGTCGCGCTCCATGGCCCGGCGCAGGCCCGCGTTGAGCGCCTTGCCCAGTGACATGGTGGCCGTCACGGGTCTTCCCCGAAGGTGTGCAGGTAGTCGGCGTAGGCGGCGCGCTCCTCCTCGAGCAGGGGGTGCGGTTCGGCGTACACGTGCGCGAACACCGCGTCGGGCTCGGGATCCTCCATGGCCAGGCAGCCACGACGGAGCGCCGCCGCCGCCTTCTCCGCCGACTCGCTGACTCCCTCCTCGAACCGATCGTCGGCGTGACCCTCGGCGCTCAGCAGTGCGCGCAGCCGGGCCAGGGGGTCCTTGGCGCGCCACTCCTCCTCCTCGGCGGACGAGCGGTACCGGGTGGGATCGTCCGCCGTCGTGTGCGGGCCCATGCGGTAGGTGACGGCCTCGAGCAGCGTCGGGCCGTGACCGGCGTAGGCCCGAGCGAGGGCGAGCCGGGTGGCGGCGAGAACGGCCAGGACGTCGTTCCCGTCGACCTCGAGCCCGGGGATGCCGTAACCCCGGCCCCGTTGTGCGATGGACGCGTGCGACTGCAGGTGCACCGGCTCCGAGATGGCCCACTGGTTGTTCTGGCAGAAGAAGACCACGGGGACCTCGTAGCTGGCGGCGAAGCCGAAGGCCTCGGCGACGTCGCCCTCGCTGCTGGCGCCGTCACCGAAGTAGGTCAGCGCGGCCGAGTTGGCGCCGTCGAGCGCGATGCCCAGCGCGTAGCCCGTGGCGTGGAGGGTCTGTGACCCGACCACGATGGCCGGCGTGGCCATCCCGAAGGCGGCCGGGTCCCATCCGGAGAGACCAGTGCCGCGCCAGAGGCGCAGCATCGCCACCGGGTCCACGCCGCGGCAGTAGGCCACGCCGTGCTCCCGGTAGCTCGGGAAGACGAAGTCGTCGGACCGCAGCGCATGGGCCGAACCGACCTGAGCCGCCTCCTGCCCCAACAGCGGGGCCCAGAGCGCCAGCTCGCCCTGGCGCTGCAGCGCCATCGCCTCGGCGTCGAGACGGCGCACGACCGCCATGTCGGCGTACAGGCGGCGCAGCTGCGAGGCGTCCACGTCGGCGACGAGATCCCAAAACGGGCACCCCAGCGTCCGCTGCCCGTCCACCGAGATCAGCTGCACGAGGCCGTCGAACGCCGTCCATTCGGCGATCCTGCCTTCCGGAACCCGGATCTGCGCAGTGGCCAACGTGACTCCCTTCGAGGACCGAGGCTCGACGGGAGCATTACACCATGACTCGCCGGTCTGGTGCGTCAAATTGCTTCTATGTCAAAGCTTCATACGGGATTGACGCGTTCCCGTCGATCTCCTCGCAACAGATCCCAGCAACAGGCGCCGGCCGATCCCACGCTTCGGTGCAGGACGGTTCAGGAAGCCTTGCGGCGGGCGGCGGGCTTGGCCTTGGCCGGCTGCCTGGTCCCCTTGGTCGTCTTCTTGGCGGCGGCGCCGGCCGGTGCCCGTTTGCCCGGTGCCGCGCGTTTCGTGCCTTTCGCGCCAGGGCGAGCCGCCGCCGCGATGCTGGCGTTGAGCGCGTCCATCAGGTCGACCACCTTGGCCGCGGGCTCGGGCCCGGCCTGGACGACGATCTCGTGTCCGGCGCGCTTCTCCTCAATGAGGGCCTCGACCTTGGCTCGGTGCGTGTCGTGGAAGCGCTGTGGATCCCAGTCGCTGTCCATCGACTCGATCAGGAGCTGCGCCATGGAGAGTTCACGGTCGCTCACGTCCTCGGTGTCGGGCAGCTCGACGTCACGCCCGGGCGAGCGCACCTCGTCGGCGAAGTACATCGTGTGCATGGCCAGGACCTCGGAGTCGGGTCGGATGGCGACCAGGTACTCCTTGTTCCGCATGACCAGCGTGGCGATCGCGAACGCGCCCCGCATCGGCCATCGCCTGACGGAGGAGGGCGTACGCCTTGTCGGCGCCGGCTCCCTCGGGGGCCAGGTAGTAACTGGCCCGGAAGTACACGGGGTCGATGTCGGCCAACCCGACGAAGTCGGAGATCTCGATCTGCCGGGACTTCTTCGGCTCGGCGGTCTCGAGCTCCTCGTCGGTGAGGACCACGTACTCGCCGCCTCCGAGGTCGAACCCGCGCGCGATCCGGTCCTGCGGGACCTCCTCGCCGGTGCGCTCGTTGACCTTCTTGTAACGGATGCGGTCCGACGTCCCTTCCTCGAATTGGTTGAAGTGGATGCTCTTGTCCGACGTGGCCGGGTAGAGGCCGACGGGGATGTTCACCAGCCCGAAGCTCAGGGCGCCCTTCCAGATCGTGCGTGCCACGTCCGACAAATTACCAGCCCAGGGCCGGTCCACCACCTTGATACAGCCATTCGTCACACTGAGCCCATGGTCACCAGCGCTCCTCCCGGCTTCGGACCGGCCCTCCTGGGCGGGTTGGCGACGCTGGGACCGGTGGAGCCGTTCTCCGGTGACCTGTCCCTTGAGCTGGGCATTTCGCTCTGGTTGCGCACGAGCGGGACCTCGCTCCTCGAAGCGCGGCGCACCCTGCTCGACCTCCGCCTGGTGATCCTCGAGGTCTGTGGGCTCGATCCGGCGACGGAGCCGACGCCCCTGGTCGGACGGTGCCCCAGGCTCGACGTGCTGAGCCTCGTCGGCTACATCGGGGAACTCCTTCGTCGGGCGTCGGCCGTCATGGGCCGCCCCCTGGGGGCGGTGGTCGCCGAGGTGGTCGCCGAACTGCCCGAACCCGAGGACGAGGCGATCGGCGCCTGAACGCTAGAACCCGAAGGCGGCGATGATCTGGCCGTTCAGGCCGGCCGCCGCCATTCCCCCCAGATAGGGCGAGTCACCGTAGGAGAACACGTCCCCCCTCGACGAGGCCACCCAGTAGCCCTGGCCGTCCGCCGTCCGGAAGATGGAGGTGGCCGGGTTGAAGACGTTGACGTAGCCGACGGGGCTGCCGAACGGGGCGGCGTCGCCGTACCCGATCACGACGCCGTTGGCGTAGAGCAGCCAGTACCCGTGCGCGTCGGGCGTGGCCACGGCGTCGACCACGGGTACGGCCGAGGGTGACGGTGCGCCGTAGAAGGTCGCGTCGCCGAAGGCGTAGACGCCGCCCGTGCTGGTCACCAACCAGTAACCGTTCCCGGTTCGGTCCGGCATCACGGTCACGGCCGCACCCCCGCAGCCGCCGATGCCGGGACAGGAGCCCTCGAAGCGGGCATCGCCGAAGGCAAAGACCCCACCGTCCGATGCGACCATGAAGTAGCCGTCACCGGTGAACGTGGGCACCATGCCGACGATCGGGGCATCGAGGCTGGGGGCCACGCCGGAGCCGGCCGGATGAAGCCCGAGTCCGGGGACGGAACCGTGGAACGAGGCGTCGCCGAAGCTGAAGATCCCGCCGTCGGAG
Source organism: uncultured Acidimicrobiaceae bacterium (assembly GCA_963787525.1). Lineage (GTDB taxonomy): Bacteria > Actinomycetota > Acidimicrobiia > Acidimicrobiales > RAAP-2 > Bog-473. The sequence continues at coordinate 424,592 of CAWBDK010000004.1, forward strand.
GCCACGAGCCAGTACCCGTTCCCGGTGGAGGTGGGCGTAATGCCCACCACGGGACGCTGGAGGGTGGTACCCCCCATGGAGCCGTGGAAGGCCGCCGTCCCGAACGAGAAGATGCCGCCGTCGGACCCCACGAGCCAGTACCCGTGGGACGCCTCTTTCACCGGGAAGGACTGGGCGCCCCCGGTGCCGCCGAAGTAATTCGTGCCCTGGGTCACGCTCGGTGTCAGCGAGCAGGTGCCGAAGCCGACGAAGGTGACCGTGAGCCCGTTGGTGGCGACGCTGCACACGCCGGGCGTGGTGGACACCACCGACGTCGTGCCGTCGCCGGTGGTGTCCACCATCGCCGTGAAGCCGAAGAACTCGCTTGCGGGCGACGGGATGTTGGTGATGGTCGGCGTCGTGGGGTGGGCCCGCCCCACCGTGACGTTCTGGGCCGCGCCGGAGCGGGCCAGGTAGTTGGGACCGGTCGCCACCTGGGCGTTCAGGGAGCAGGTGCCGACACCGACGTAGGTGACGGTCACGCCATCGCTCCCGACGGTGCACACCCCGGGCGAGTTGGACACCACCGACTTGGGCCCGTCGCCGTTCGTGCTGACCATGGCCGTGAAGCCACCGCCGTAGATGCCGCTCGCAGGCAGGTTGGTGATGGTCGGCGCGGTGGGGACGGCCTGGTTCACCCGTGCGTTGGCGTCCGTACCCGAGCTGCCGCTGTAGTTGGTGTTGCCGCTGTAGGTGGCCGTGACGCTGTAGGCGGTGCTGGCCTGGGCGTCGTCGATCGAGCAGGTGGCCACCCCGGCGCTGAGGGCAGTGGTGGCGCTGCAGGTCGAGCCGGTCCAGCCGACGCTGCCCGTCGGGGTGCCGCCGGGGCCGCTGACGGTGGCGACAAAGACCAGCGTGCCCCCGGTCGAGACGCTGGCCGAGTTGTCGGCGATCGTGGTCGTCGAGGGGGCCAGGGCCAAGGTGACGGTGGTCTGGGGCGAGGAGGTGGCGTTGTAGTTGGCGTCGGCGGCCATGGTGGCGGTGACGAGGCAGGTGCCCGCCGACGTCGAGGTGAGGTCCGGCGGCGTGGTGGCCGTCGAGATGACGCAGCCCGAGGCGCTGCCGTCGACCACGGCAAAGGTGAGGGCGCCAGTGCCCGAGCCACCGCTCGTGGTGAGTGGGAGCGGCGTCGGGTACGTCCCGACGGTCGAGGTGATGGTCAGAGGCGTCTGGTCGGCCTTACCCGGCGAGGCCGTGTCGGTGCCGAACGAACCGGCGTAGTTGGCGTCGCCGCTGTAGGTGGCCGTGACGCTGTAGGCGGTGCCGGCCTGGGCGTTGTCGATCGAGCAGGTGGCCACCCCGGCGCTGAGGGCAGTGGTGGCGCTGCACGCCGAGCCCGTCCAGCCGAGGCTGCCCGTCGGGGTGCCGCCGGGACCGCTCACGATGGCGACGAAGACCAAGGTGCCCCCGGTCGAGACCGAGCCCGAGTTGTCGGTAACCGAGGTCGCCGAGGTGGCCGGGTCCAGGGTGACGGTCGTCTGGGGCGAAGAGGCGGCGTTGTAGTTGGCGTCGGCGGCCTTGGTGGCGGTGACGAGGCAGGTGCCCGCCGACGTCGAGGTGAGCTTGGCCGTCGAGACGGCGCAGCCCGAAGCGGAGCCGTCGACCACGGCAAAGGTGAGGGCGCCGGTGCCCGAGCCGCCGCTCGTGGTGAGCGTGAGCGGCGTCTGGTAGGTCCCGGTGGTCGAGGTAAGGGTCAGATTCGCCTGGTTGGCCTTGGACGGCGAGACCGGGCCGTCGCCGCCGACCGAGCCGCTGTAGTTGGTGTCACCGCCGTAGGTAGCCGTGACGCTGTAGGCGGTTCCGGCCTGGGCGTTGTCGAAGGAGCAGGTGGCCACGCCGGCCGCGAGCGTCGTGGTGGAGGTGTCACACGCCGACCCGCTCCAGGCGACCGGCCCCGTCGGGGTGCCTCCGGGACCGCTGACGGTGGCGGTGAAGGTCAAGGTGCCGCCGGTCGAGACGCTGCCCGAGTTGTCCGTGACCGCGGTGCCCGACGAAGCCTTCCCCGGCGAGGCCGTGTCGCCGCCCGAGGAGCCGGTGTAGTTCGTGTCACCGCTGTAGGTGGCCGTGACGCTGTAGGCGGTGCCGGCCTGGGCGTTGTCGATCGAGCAGGTGGCCGCCCCGCCACTGAGGTCGGTGGTGGCGCTGCACGCCGAGCCGGTCCAGGCGACGCTGCCCGTCGGGGTGCCGCCGGGACCGCTCACGATGGCGACGAAGACCAACGTGCCCCCGGTCGAGACCGAGCTCGAGTTGTCCGTGACCGCGGTGCCCGACGAAGCCTTCCCCGGCGAGGCCGTGTCGCCGCCCGAGGAGCCGGTGTAGTTCGTGTCACCGCTGTAGATGGCCGTGACGCTGTAGGCGGTGCCGGCCTGGGCGTTGTCGATCGAGCAGGTGGCCACGCCGGCCACGAGCGTCGTGGTGGAGGTGTCACACGCCGAGCCGCTCCAGGCGACCGACCCCGTCGGCGTACCACCGGTGCCGCTGACGGTGGCGGTGAAGGTCAGGGTGCCGCCGGTCGAGACCGAGCTCGAGTTGTCGGTGACCACGGTGCCCGAGTCGACCTGTGCCCCCGCCGGTGCAGCGAGCAGACCGACTGAGACAGCGACCGTGACGGTGGCGATGAAGGCGATGAGCCAGTGCCTCATCCTCGTCACTCTCCTCTCGCTGCTGGCCCGGTGCACCAATCCCCATCAGCCGAGGGGAATGCCTGTCGAAGTCGAGTGGGCCTGGGAGCGACCCGCTGCCGCCTGCGGGCCACATTGTGCCCTACTTGGGCACGCACGACCCAGCCGGGAGCACGGCACCCGGCGGAAGGGGAGGCCACCAGCTGCGAGCCCGCCCCGGATGGCCCCGGCCCCAGTCCCGCGCCGGCATCGACGAAACCCTGGGAGGCCCACAGCTTGGTGCACAGCGGGCCGCCAGGAGCGCACGACATGATGGGGCGATGGCCACCCGGACGCGGCGCAGGGTGATCCGGGTGGTGCTCGGCGTCGCCGCGGTGGTCGTCATCCTGGCTTTCGCAGCCCCGTACGTCTACATCCACTTCATCGAGGGTCCGGCCCCGGCGAAGCTGGAGCTCCCCAGATCCGCGACGTCGTCCACCTCCGTCGCCTCGCGGGGCTCGGCGACCGCCTCGTCCGCCTCTCGGGCCGGCACCTGGAACGCCGGCCCCGGTTCACTGGCCGGCTATCGGGTGCAGGAGGTACTCCTTGGCCAGAACGCGACGGCGGTCGGGCGCACCAGCAAGATCTGGGGCTCCCTCACGATTGTCGGTTCGACCGTGACCAAAGGCACCTTCACCGTCGACATGGCGAGCGTCGTCAGCGACCAGAGCCAGCGCAACGCCCACTTCGACGGCCCCATCATGGACGTCAGCCAGTACCCCACGGCCACGCTGACGATCTCCTCCCCCATCAACCTGGGTGCGACGCCAGCGGACGGCGTGGTGGAGCACTACGACGCGACCGGCGCCCTCGTCATGCACGGCGTCACCAAGACGGTGACCTTTACGGTCTCCGCCGAACGAGCGGGAAGCGAGATCGACGCCCTGGCGGACATCATGATCCCCTTCGCCAATTGGAACATCTCCAATCCCAGCATCGGTGGTTTCGTCACCACGGCCGACAGCGGCACACTCGAGGTCCTCCTTCACCTCACCCAGGGAACCGGTAACCCGGCATCGAACACCTCAGGCCCGAGCGGATCCGTCGGCGGGGGCGGGCCCATCACCGTCCCGAGTACGACCGTCCCTCCCCTCACCGTCCCCTCGGGCTGACCCGGCTGGGACACGCGCTCGCCAGATCCCCAGGGTGAAATCGTGCTCGTCGTGTGTCGAGCCGAGACTCTCGCGCTCCGAAGTAACGTGCCCAGGTGGCGCAATCGTCCCCTGGCCTCCAGAGGAGTCATCGGCGCCGGCCACAGATGAGACACCGGTTTCGCACCAGCGGTCGGTGGACCCGCCGCGAGCGACAGAGCCAGTCGTTGCGGCGAGGTAGTCATCGGAGTGGATCGTGACCACCCTCGACCAACCCTTCGATCGCGGACGCAGCCGCCTCACCACCTCGGGCTCAGGGCTTCGCAGGCTCACCGGATGGGGCCCGGCTCTCGTGTCATTCGCTGCCGCGATCGCCTATGGCACGTACATTGCGCTCCGAACGTACGAGGTCGACCTCGGGGTCTACCTGCGACTCGGCGGCAAGTACATCTTCACCCCTCACCTGTACTCGCTCGCACTCCCGAACACGAGCCTCCTGTTCACCTACCCACCGTTTGCGGCGCTTCTCTTCGCGCCCTGGGAGCGGATGTTCACGGGCGTCGAATCGGTCCAAATGGCATGGACACTGTGCAACCTGGCTGCGCTCGTCGGCGTGCTGCTCGTGTCGCTGCGGGTCCTGAAGCCCGATCTCAGCCGAAGCACTCTCTGGCGTCTTGCCCTGGTGCTGAGCCTGCCTGCTGTGCTCCTCAACCCGGTGCTCGTCACGATCGGCTTCGGCCAGGTGAACCTGGTCGTGGCGCTCCTCGTCATGTGGGACCTTCTGACCCAGCGGCGAATCGGAACCTGGCAGGCGCCTCTGGGCGTCGCGACGGGGCTTGCCGCTGCGGTCAAGCTCACGCCACTGCTCTTCGTTCCGTATCTGCTCCTGACCCGGCGCCCCCGCGGAGCCGTCAACTGCTTGATCACCTTCTTGGCATGCGAACTCGTGACCTATCTCGTTTCGCCTGCGTCGTCGACGGCGTACTGGACGAAGGCCCTCTTCAAGCCGGCGCGCGCCGGCAACCTGTCCTTCGTCGGCAATCAGAACCTCTGGGCCGCACTGGAGCGCCTCGACCACGGCCTTCTCCCCGCTGCCGTCATGGTGCCGGTGCTCATCGCCGTCACGGCGGGCGGACTGTGGTTCGCGACCTTGGCACACCGGCGGTCATCGCCGATGTTGGGTGTTCTCATCTGCGCGGGGACCGGTCTGTTGGCGTCGCCCATCACCTGGGCCCATCACATGGTCTGGGTCGTGCCGGCCATCCTCTGGCTGGCACTTGCTGACGACAGCCCGCGGCACGGACGCGTCATGGCTGCGGGAGCCGCTGTTCTCTTCTGGAGCGCGCCCATCTGGTGGGTGCCGTACAGGAACACGTCGGATCTGCACCTCGGTGTCCCCCAGCTCATCGCCGGCAACTCATTCTTCTTCGCCACGGTGATCTTCATCGCCGGTACCGCGGTGCTGGTCGTGCGGCGAGGCTCCGCCCAGGCCGACCGCGGAGGCGATCGGGCCCGGTCTGACGTCCTGCACGACCGCCGAGACACAGGGGTGTGAGACCCGGGGCGAGCGGAGCGCCCTGTTCCAAGTGTTGTCCGGGCGTTGTCCACGTTCAGTCCGGTCGGCTCTATTCCACCGGGAACCGCAGTGTCAGCATCCTGATTGAGGGGCGGTGATCGGGGGAGATGTTGTCGTCACCGCCCCTCAACTCAATTCCCCGCGCCGGGTCGTGCCCGACGTCAACCCCCGATCGATGTCCACCCTGGTCCGGTTCGGGCCGACATCGCGCAACGGACGTGTGGTCTTCTGATTTCGTCGGTACTGCCTCGCAGCGCACCACCCGAGACTCGGTACCATGCTGACGTCGAAGCAGTTTGGGATGACCGAAGAGGAGGAGGGGCGGTTACGCACCCAGAGCGCTCTCATGGACCTCATGTCCCGAGGTGATCCGTCGGGACGCCGATCGCGCAGAGCAGCCAGAAAACTCTTGTCGGAAGAGGTGGGCGCGGCCTGGCACAACTTCCCCAATCTTCCCGGGGACCACGTATCCATGAGGCGGGCCGCTCGCGGCTCTTGGGAGCTCGTCAACGACTCCAGCGGATCGGTAAGCGTCCGCTGCGCACACAAGACCTCCGTAGGAGTTCCCAGTACGGTCACCTCGCAAGGGCGAACCTATGTGTGGCGGCCGGTCGCTAAGAGGAAGGGCCTGGCGAGCTCCCGGGTCGAGGATCTCGTGAATCTTTCAACCAATGCGCCCGTCCTACGGATGAGCGGCCTGCACTCCAACTATCGAGCCGGTACGCGATTGACCCTCGTGGGTCAACGAGAACTTCGCTTTCCCGTGAAGGGCTACAGCTGGCGAGCCCTGATGTCGGCAATCGACGAGTCTGGGAACAGCCTGATTGAGTATCGATTGGTTCCGTCCAAACGCAGATCACTGCTGGACCGCTACGCCTGGACCGAAGCCGTCGTGAGCCCGACCGCGCTGACGATCCCCGACATAGAGGTGTTGGTCGCAGTGTCGTCCACCTTCCTGCTTGGCTACTTCCAAACCGGTGGAGGTGGCGGTTGATCTCGGCTGCCCCCGCGGGCCGCCCACATGCTCACCTGAATCGAGTGATGCGCCCCAGGTTCTTGCCCAAGCTCAGTTCGCGTTGTGGACTCCGAGGCGATGACGCTCCGCCCGCCGAGCCCTCCCCGCAATTGACCGGCGTGTGACCCCACTCATCGAATCCTCGCTCGAAGGACACGATCGCCGTCCACCATTCTCAGCCAGACCCCTCCGTGGATCCCGTGCCGCGCGAGTTCAGCCGTCGTAGAACCCCAACGGGTGGAGGCCGACCAATGTCCTTTCCCGTTGTGTCCGGGCGCGGGCCGACGCTTCCTCTGACAGTTGGTTTGCAGCCGATGATGGGCGGAGTCGTTGGGCGAGGTCGCGACGTCCGTAGTGGCACTGGACAAACATCCGTCCGGGATCCTCAGCTCCCAGAGGCATGCGCCTGTGCCATATGTCCGAGACGAAGAGAGCAACGTCGCCGGCCTCGGCCACGACCGGAACGGCACCGCGCCCTTCCCACTTCAGATCGTCATCGGCCAGCCGGTCGATGGGCGGTGCTTGTCCCGATGTGTGGCTTCCGGGAATCACCCCGGTCGGTCCGGCGTCGATCGGGCAATCCCAGAGGAAGAGGTGGGCCGCGATCGCGAAAACCGGATAGGGGATTCTCGGATCCCACGGAACGCCCGAACGGCGCGGGACGTGAGGTCCGCTGTCGATGTGCCAAAAGCGTCCAAGATGTGCGTTGTCGCCCGGCTGTTGCCGCCATGCGGTATTGGCGATGACGTGGCAATCCTCCCCCAAGAGAGGCTCGACGACCTCGAGGATCCGCGGGCTGCCGATTGCCTGCTCGACGAGGCTGCTCCTGTTGAGCATCTCGTAGCGAAATGGGGCGGACTCCTCGGGTCGATCTCCTCGCTGGTCGGGTGGGTATTCCTCGAAGACCCGCTCGACATCGGCGCAGAGAGCTGCGAGTTCTGCGCTGTCGAAGACGCCAGTCAGTCGTACGTAGCCGTCTGACTGCAGGTCCTCCACCGCGGTGGGAACCGGGTCGGTACGGACGGTCAGGTATCCCGAAGATCGCGTGAGCATGCCCCGATTCTGCCGCGAACAGACACCATCGTCATTCCTGTGGGAGAACAGGATTGATGGCGGTGCCCCCGTGGTGTCGGAGCGGGACTCGACCGCCAACTCTGGCCGATCCGGCCCACGGGGAAGGCGGCGGTCGGACTTGTTGGTGGCACGCCTTGCCTCAGCAGTGTTCACGACGATCCACCGACAATGGCTCTGGTTGGGACGTCCTAAGCCGGATCGAAAGCGAGCTACTGCCCAGGGTTCGACTGACGGGCGGCGGAGAGGACGCCCGAAGTCAGGCGGCGGGCTCGATGCTGCCAGGGCCGTCCGGTGGCGGATCAGCGGCCTGGTCCTGTCCGACCGCCACCCAAGGTCCCGCAACGACCGTGTCCCGAATCAGGGTCCGGATGGTTGTCCGAACATTGTGCTGGTTGGGTCCGGTCGGCTCTATCTCGGCGTGGGCCGCCCTGTCAGCATCCGGAGTGAGGGGCGGTGTCCCTAGGAGCATCACCGCCCCTCCTTCTCGATCGTCGTCGTCCGAGTCAGCCACTCCGAGCGACCATCTCCGGACGTGCACGTGGCCCACCGTCCTGAGGTGCGGGGCGCCCAGCACATGGACCTACCCGAGCAAAGAAAGCGCCTCAAGGATCCGCTCCTTGACTGCCGCGGGGTTGACGTCCATGGCCACTCGGACCCGGCCCGATCGGCCCGCTTGGCGTCTGTCGACGATCGTCATACCGCGAGTCCAGTGGCCATCGAGCTCACACCGAACCCAGCGCTCCTCCCACCGAAACAGATCTGGGTGGAGCTGGGCGACCGCTGCAACGGCGTCGTGCGGAATCATCGCACCTCCCCCAGGGTGGAAATGCGAACACGCACGAGCAGCCAGCGCCGCCAGTTCACCCTGCGCAGCCATGACGGACAGATCCTCTGGAGTCAGTTGGACCTTGAGGGTGACGTCGAGAGGGACCATGGAAACCCGAAGACCACTCGAGAGCACGCGATCAGCGGCCTCGGGGTCGAGCCAAGCGTTGAACTCCGCAGTGGGCGTCATGTTGCCTCCACACGCAATTGCGCCGCCCATCCACACGATCTCGGAAATCGGACGCCCCGCGTCGAGCGCCTCGGCGACGAGCGTAAGGGCTCCCGTTGCCAGCACCGGCCCCTCGAGAAGAGGCAATGCTGCGGGAGGATCCGCAGGTCTACGGACTTCGGGCAAGAGCGACGCGATACCGCCGAGGCCATCGGGTCCGTGAAATGGATCCCCCGTCTCGGGATAGGGGCCAGCGAGGCCACTGTCCCGGCCCTTGGCGACAGGGCAGTCGATTCCGAGCACCGCCATGGTTCGCGCTGCGTTGCGATAGGTCAATTCAGCCTCGACGTTTCCGGCCGTCCCGATGACTGCCCGCGGGGGCCGACCCGCTCCGGCCAGAACCAAGAGGGCCAGAAAATCATCCACGCCGGGGTCGCAGATGACGACCGGAGCCTGTGTACTCATGCACCATTCTGACGTGATCAACCGCCGCGAAGGGGCCCGTCACGGGCGTACCGAGTCCGGCGAGGACTGCCATGCTGCGCATAGGGGAGGCGATGGGTTTCCCGCTGGATGTGCGGACCATTAGACGGGGGTTCGACGGGGAAAAGGTACGACCAAGGTGTGGCAACGCCCGACTCAGCGATGCTCAGCCGAACAATGGCGCGACGATATGCTGCTCTCGGCATGGGTGATGAACGAGCAGACCGCGAACGCCAGTACCGTGATCACGTACAACAGCTCGTAGAGCGCTACGACAGCCACGCGGATGCCATGCAGCAGGCGGTGGGCGGGGAGTTCGCTGCCATCGGCCAGATGGAGCTCGATCTCCTGATTTCGGTTGGCCTGCCGGTCGACGGTTTCCTTGTCGATGTGGGGTGCGGATCCGGACGCCTTGCCGCTCCATTGTCGAGCTACTTTCCAGGTGACTACCTCGGCACCGACGTGGTTCCGGAGCTGCTCGAGCACGCGCGTGGCCTTGCGCAGAGACCTGAGTGGCGCTTCGAGTTGTGTTCAGATCTTGAAATCCCAGCCGAGAACGGTACGGCCGACATCGTTTGCTTCTTTTCGGTGTTCACCCATCTTCCGCACGAGGACACGTACCAGTACCTTCTGGAGGCTCATCGAGTCTTGCGGCCGGGAGGACGGGTCGTGTTCTCTTTCTTGGAGTTCCTCGTGAGATCACATTGGAACGTCTTCGAGGCCGATGTCCAGACAAGGGGCGAGCCTCATCACTTGAATCAATTCATTAGCCGTGACGGCATCGAAGCATGGGCCGATCACCTGGGGTTTGAGGTGGAGAATGTCTGGGCCGGCGACGAATCGTATATTCCGTTGTCACAGCCGATTGACCTGAACGGCACCAGGTTCGACAAGTTCGGAAGTTTCGGGCAGTCGGCCGCCGTACTGCGAAGCTAGGTTCAACAATCGACGGCAGTCGTTGCACCCTGCCCATGGTGCCATCCGAACAACTCGGACGAGAGCAGCAACGGGAGCGCTTGAATTAGAGGCCGTTACCCGCACTGTGCATCGAACCGCGAGATAGCCGACGTGTGATCGTCGATGCCAACAGTCCCGGGCGAAAGAGTCAGCTCTTCCAGGGTGACCTGGTCGGGAGTCACATTCGCCGCTAATCTCTCTCGATCGTCCCGGTCCGGAGGAACAGGTAGCAAATGGGGGTGCGACTGGAACCGGCAGCCCGTGCCTCACATGACTCGGATGCCACTCCTTCGAATCGAGATGCGAGCCAGATAGGCGAGGATCGTTGGACCACGATCAGGCGTCAGTGGCCGGCGGCTGTCTGCTTCGGCGTGTATGTGCTCTTGGCCATGTTGATGTATGGCCACTTCAGTTCTCTCGGACCAAGCCACATGGCCGGCAACGCCGAGATGGATTCGATCGTTCAGGTCTGGTGGCTCGCGTGGACGGCATACGCGTTGCCACATGGTCACAACCTGTTCCTAGCCCCGTGGTTGAACAGTCCGTTCGGTCAGAACTTCGGCGTGAACGGATCGATGGTGGCCCTTGGTGTTCTCTTCATGCCCATCACGAAACTGTTCGGCCCGGTGGTTACGTGGAATATCGCCCTGCGACTTGCTCTCGCTCTCTCGGCCATCTCGATGTGCCTGGTGCTTCGCCGTTGGACCAGGTGGTGGCCAGCAGCCTTCGTTGGCGGGCTCCTCTATGGCTTCTCTCCCTACATGGTGCACCAGAGCGAATACCTCTTTCTGCTCTTCGTGCCACTACCGCCATTGGTCTTTCTGCTCGTCGATGAGATCTTGGTACGCCAACACTGGCATCCGGGGAAAGCCGGGGTTCTCCTGGCTGTCGTCTGCGTCCTGCAGTTCTTCATTTCGACCGAGATCTTCGCCAGTACGATTGTCATGGGCGCGATTGCGTCGGTCCTTATCGTCCTCGTCCACCGCCGCGATCTGGTTCGTCGATGGCGTTACGCGGTGAAGGCCTTCGCCTACACCTGCGTCGTGGGCTTTCTGCTACTCGGCTTTCCAGTGTGGTACACGTTTGCCGGCCCACAGCACATCGATGGACCACCGGCCCCAGTGGCATTGTTGTCGCAGCTTCCCGCCGATCTACTGGCCTCGATCGTACCCTTTGGCAAATGGCTGGACCCGAGCGGCCTCGCGGCGTTCGCGAGTTCGAGATCAAGCATCAGCTACTCGGGAGAACTGTATTTAGGTTTGCCCCTCATAATCGTTGCCTGCTGTTTCGCGGTGTTCTTCCGCCAGCGAAGAGCGATCCTCTATGCGGCAACGATAGCGCTCATCGCGTTCATCATCTCCTTGGGCTCCACCTTGTGGGTCAACGGTCACGCGACCTCAGTCCCCCTTCCGTTTACTCTGTTCCTGCACTTTCCCGTCCTTCAGTACTTTCTTCCAGCACGTTTTTCGCTCTACACCGCATTGTTCACCGCTGCCGTGGTGGCGATCGGGATGGACGAATTATGGGTACGCCTCAGGCAATCAGACCATCTGATCCGCTTGCCGCCACGGTGGCATGCAATCAGCGCCACCGTGCTCCTGGCCGCTCTTGCCATAGCGGTGATCGTTCCGCTGGTACCACAGGGAAGCATTGGCGATACCGCCACGAATACCCCGTCGTTCTTCACTTCGGCTGCACTGGATACCATTCCCTCCGGCAGTGTTGTCCTCGCTTATCCCTATACGGACCCTGAGACCGACAGCACTGGCTTCACGGCCGCGTACTACACGACTCACGACATCATGCTCGATCAAGCTGTCGCGGGTATGCACTTCAAGGTGATCGGGGGCTACGGATGGTTTCCATCATCGACAGGTCAAGGCGGCACGAACGCCCCCGCCGTCCTTGAACCGCAATCGGTCCAGGCCCTCTTCGACGTCGCGTTTTCCGCATCTGCGACTCCGAAACAACGAGCATTGCTCGAAAAGAGTCACCTCACCGCGGACATTCGCGAGTTCCTTCGAAGGTACAACGTCCAGACCGTCATCGTTCTCCCCCACCTGGGCTACCCGGCAGTCGTCGTGAGCCACGTCACGTCGGCAATCGGTCCCCCCGCGAAGTCGGGTGGCGTCCTCGTCTGGTCGCATGTCAGGCAACGACTTGCCAACGTACGCGGATAGTCGTTCCGATCGTGACTCGTTGTCAGCCTGACCGCCTTCGGCACGGAGGGGTGCCCAGATTCTGTTGGCGATGCGAGAACAACAGATACGAGAAAAGGAACTTCAGCTTATGGATTGTTCACTTTGAGGCCCGTTTGTGCCTAGGAGGTACATGCCCACGACCCAGTCACGTGGACCTTGCCCTTGCCCGGCTTGCCCCGGAAGGAGCTGTACGGCCCGAGGGTGACGCTCACCTTCCTGGAGGAGTTCGTCGTTGTGATCGTCCCGTTCTTGGTCGATGACGTCCAGTTCCAGTTGGTCGTCCCGTTGGACTCGGCACCGATCAATGTGACACTCGGACCCTCTCCGTTCTCCTGGCCAAAGTTCTTCGAGGTCCCGGCCTTCGGTGCATACAACTGGATCGTCCATTGGGTGGCCGGCGCACCCTTGAGCGATCCGTTCAGCATGAACGTTGCGCCCTTCGCGGAGACGACCTGCCCGCTGCAGGGCATGTTCGGAGTGGTGAGTGTTCCCTTCACGGAACCAGTGAATGTGAAGGACGTCTGGCTCGGGCTTGCCGTAGCCCCGGCGACGGCCGGCGCGATCGAAAGTCCTACCAGACCAGCGGCCACGAAGGCGATCCGCCGGTACGCTCGTGGCGGCGGGGGCCCGACCGCCGTCGCCGTTCGCACCGGGCTGCCTCTAAGGCGCATTGGGGCCTCTTCCTGATCTGTCCCCAAGAGTGTAAGTCGATCGACCGGCAGAGTCGAGACTCATTGTCGGATGCAAATTTAGGAAAGCCCGAACGCGTAGAGGTTGTAGTCGGATGAGCCCACGTAAACGATTCCATTGGAAACCGCGGGTGAAGAGAGGATCCGAGCTCCTGTCGTCGCCGTCCACAGCGGACTGCAGGTCTTGGGCGTGCCCGAACAGCTCACTTTGCCGGCGGCGTCGAATGCATAGAGCTTGTGATCGAGGGAGCCGACGAACACGACGCCGTTGGCAACGGCCGGCGACGAGAATATTGAGCCGCCCGTGGGTGCGGTCCACAGCGGGGAACAGGTCTTCGGCGTTCCCGAGCAGTTCGTGCTGCCGGTGGCATCGAAGGCATAGAGATTGCCGTCGCCGGACCCGACATACACGACACCGCCGACCACGGCCGGTGACGACCCCACCTGGCCACCTGTGGGTGCGGTCCACAACGGGGAACAGGTCTTCGGCGTGCCCGAGCAGTTCGTGACTCCCGCCGCGTCGAAGGCATAGAGATTGTCGTCGTTGGACCCGACATACACGACCCCGTTGACCACTGCCGGCGACGACCAGATCTGGCTTCTGGTCAGGGCCGTCCACAACGGGGAACAGGTCTTCGGCGTGCCCGAGCAGTTCGTGACACCCGCCGCGTCGAAGGCATAGAGACTGTGGTCAAATGAACCGACGTAGACGACGCCATTCACCACGGCCGGAGACGAAACCACGGCAGCCCGGGTGGGCGCGATCCACAACGGGGTGCAGGTCTTCGGTGTGCCCGAGCAATTCGTGACTCCAGCCGCGTCGAACACGTACAGATCGCCATTGCCGGCGCCGACGTAGACATCTCCATTCGCGATCGTCGGTGATGAGTCAATTGCTGATCCTGTGTTGGCTGTCCACAGCGGGGCGCAAATCGTCGGCGTGCCCGAGCAGTTCGTGACACCGGCGGCGTCGTATGCGTAGAGCGTGCCGTCGTGTGATGCTTCGTAGACGACTCCGTTGGCCACCGCCGGTGAGGTGAAGCGGAAACTGCCGCTGCGAGCGGTCCACAGCGGGGCGCATATCTTCGGATTTCCCGCGCAGTTGGTGTCGCCAGTGGCGTCGTACGCGGAGAGGTTGTGGTCATCGGAGCCCTCGTACACAACCCCATTGACGACCGCCGGCGACGAGTCCGAATTGCTCCCCGCTTGGGCGCTGAAGAGCTGCACGAGACTGCCGACGTTGGTAGCCGAAATTGCGGTCTCGCTGCCGTTGTAGCCGCTGTGCTCAGGTCCGGAATGGAATTGGGACCGAATTCGCGGTATTGGCGACCGTGACGCTGACGGGCGCGCTGAAGACACTCCCACTGGCGTTGAACGCTTCGGAGAGCACAGCGTATGAGGCGTTGGGGACGGTTGTGGTGTCCCACCTGGACAGCCATCCGTAAAGAGTGGGCGTCGCGGTGCCGATCACCATGCCGGGAGAACCGTAGGAGCCACCGGAAAGCAAGAACTCGACGCTCGTGGCATTGGTGGCGGAGGCGTCCAAGCTGGTCGTTCCCGATAGCGTTGCCCCGGCGGAGAGGACGAGCACACTCGTGCTCGGGTTGTTCACGGTGATACTGACAGCGGCGCTGAAGGCACTTCCACTGGCGTTGAACGCTTCGGAGACCAGAGCGTAATTGGCATTGGGGACCGTTGTGCTGTTCCAGCTGGAGTACCACCCGTAAGGGGTAAGCGTGGCCGTGCCAATCATCTCTCCGGTGTAACCGTAAGAGCCGCCCAAGAGCCAGAACTCCAGGCTGGTGGCATTCGTAGCGGAGGCGTCCAACGGGGTCGTTCCCGCCAGCTTGGCCCCGGTGTGAGGGACGAGCACGCTCGTGGTCGGCGTCGTCGCGGTGGCCGAGGACTTTGTGACCAGTCCCACAATCATGAGCGCCACAAGGAAAGCTAGGGATAGTCGCAGGTACAGCCAACTGGGTGATCCAATTCTCATCGGGGCAACCTCATCCCGGCCCTCAGCATCTTCGTCCTGAGGTATCGACCCCGATGATCGTGGACGCCAGACCCGGCAAACACCCGCGCCACGTCGTCATGGTGATGCAACCCAATCATGGAGCGATCGTCCCGATGGAGTCATTTCCACTATTCGTAAACCAGAGAGCACCATCGGGTCCTGCCGCTATCCATGCCGGAAGCCGAATGCTTGCGTCGGTGTAGTTGGATACGACTCCCGATGTGGTGATCCGGCCGATCGAATTGCCATGGTCGTTGGTGAACCACAGCGCGCCGTCCGGACCCGCAACGATTCCTTCCGGGAAGCTGATGCTCGGATCCGTGAAGTTGGACACCACACCCACGGTGGTGATCCTTCCGATAGAGCCGTTCTCCCAGTTGGTGAACCACAGTGCGCCGTCGGGGCCAACGGTAATTCCCTCCGGGTCGCTGATACCCGAACCCGTGTAGTTCGTGATCACTCCAGCTGTCGTGATCCGGCCGATCGAATCGGTGACCACGTTCGTGAACCACAGGGCGCCATCCGGTCCTGCCACGATTCCCTCCGGGTTGCTGATGCTGGGACCAGTGAAGTTCGAAACCACTCCCACGGTGGTGATCCGCCCGATCGAATTGTTGCCCTCGTTGGTGAACCACAGCGCGCCATCGGGACCAGCCGTGATCGCTTCCGGCGCATTGGCGCCTGAGAAATTCGTCACCACTCCCGCGGTGGTGATCCGCCCGATGGAATTGTTGCCCTTGTTGACGAACCACAGGTTGCCGTCCGGTCCGGTCGTGATACCCCGGGGATAGCTGATGCTGGGATCAGTGAAGTTCGAGACCACTCCCGCGGTGGTGATTCGCCCGATCGAGTTGGTCCCCTCGTTGGTGAACCACAGTGCGCCGTCGGGGCCAACGGTGATCTGTAGAGGCGTGCTGACTCCGATGCCGGTGTACGAGGTGACCGAACCCGGAGCGAGAATCCCCCCGGAGGTGCCCACCGAGGCCGACGTGGCAGCGACCACGGCAATGACCGACACGCTGACGATGGCCGCGAGAACCACTGTCCAGTGGCGCTTTTGCAACCTTTTCGACTTCATCCCCATCGGAAGACGGTGGCCACCAGTTCGACCTCCCACTCACTCGTACGTTGCTTCGCAGGTTGCTCAGCTTGCCGAATTACCGGTGCCCGACTCTCGGGTGCTCGAGTAATTCGAAGCAGGTATTCGTCCAGACGAGAACCAGCGATCTCTGACGATTCAGAAACTGCGCAACGAATCGGGGCGGCCAATTGATCGTTGGGGTTGCCGCCTTCCGCCATCGCCCCTACTCCTTGCAACTATCGCCAGTGAGATCTTTACCATGATGCCAACCCAATGGCAACTGACTCGTGCGTCGTTCGGGCTGGCGTTGACCGTCCCCAGAACGACGCCGATCGCCAGGGCGGTAGCCCGCGCGGGGTGGCGCTGCGAATCGCCTTCAATTGCGAGAGCCGAACGCGTGTGCGCGCAAAGCGAGCAGAGGAACCTGCCCGCCAGCTACGGACTCCTCCTTCGCCGGTCGCGAGAGATGGCTGAAGTCCGGGTTGCCGAACCTCACAGGTTCAACTCGAGCGGGAACCAAGCGCGCTCTCGAGCTGGTCAGTGCTCCGTGATCCGAGGACCTTCGTCAGAAACGTGGTCGATGCGATGCATTTGGAGCTCCGACCCGAGGGAACTTGTCCATCATTTGGCGGGACTATTCATGGCCTCGGCAACCTCCCGAAGTACGGTTGCTGTCCGTGGCCGAGAAACACCCCCGCACGATCACCATTCGGCTGAGCACCGTCGTCCATGTGGGCGCCGTTGCGGCGGTTCTCGCCGCCCTGGGCATCGGTCTCGCCATCGGCTTGTCCGTTCGATCCCCCACTTCCCCACCAGGGTCGGCCGCCCCAACGACCTCGAGCCGGGCGTCGACCACCACGTCCGCACCGAAGACAACCACGAGCGCGACCCCAATACCCGCCGTACTGTCTTGCGGACCGAATTCGACGCCCACTGTGCGCCCCACGTCGCTCACAGTGGGATGTGCCACAGGAGCCACGACGGTCTCGGGCGTCACGTGGCAGGAGTGGGGGACGACCACCGGCGGACAGGGAAAAGGCACCCTGAACGTGAACAGCTGCCAACCGAATTGTGCCAGTGGAACGGTCACGAGTGTCCCGGCGATCGTGGTCGTATTCAAGGCCGAGAATGGCGTCTTCCAGTATGTGTCGGTTACTCCATTTGCAAACGTGGCGATCAATCGCTCCCTTATTCCGACGATCAATCCGAACGCCTCAACGACCACTTCGACGACGACCGCAACGAGTGGCCCTTCATCGGTAGCGGCGTCACAGCCGGGTTCCGGCTGGGGCGGGAATTGACGGCATCCTCCTGCCCTCGCTCGCGGCAGCGCCTGACGCAGCCGGATCAGGGTCGGTGTCGAAAGCCCGAAACCTAGAGGGCCGAGAGGTTCCGATCGCCGGGCTTGGCACAGTCCCCACCGGCAGTAGCGTCACGAGGGAAGCCGAATCCACGGTCCAGGCACGTTCCACAGGTACCGTTGTTCTTCATGGTCGAACGGAGGGTGATCACCCTTCGCCGCAGCTCCGTTGTTCTGGTCGGAATCGCCGTTCTCGCCGCCCTTGGCATCGGACTAGCCATTGGGTTGACCCGAGGTCCCACGTCCTCCCCGACGACGACCACCTCGACGGTCGTCGTCGGAACGACCACCACGTCCCGCCAGTCGACCACCACCACCAGCACCACCACCAGCACCGCCACCACAACGACGACGACTCCTATGCCGGCCGCCCTGACCTGTAGGCCACGATCGACGCCACATCGGCGACCGACACTCATCTACATCGGGTGTACCAGTGGCGATATATCAATGACGACCATCACGTGGTCATCGTGGGGAAGCGCCACGGGATCGGGTAGTGGCACCTTGAAAGTGAACAACTGCCAACCTAGTTGCGCCGCCGGAGCTGTCAGCAGCTCGCCGGCCTTCGTCGTCGTGTCGAACCCCGTGGGCGGCGTGTACCAGAACGTGCTGATCACGCCGAGCGGAGGTTTGACACCGCAGTCCAGCGACCAACCAGGATCGGGATGGGGCTCTGGTTGACGACGACGATCGCATCCCAGAACTCCGTCGATGACCGAACGTCGCTTCAGTACACGGCGCGCGATTTGTGGATTCTTGAACTGAGTGAGCCTGGGAAACCAGCCTGGAGGGCGGACCAGTTCCGCCCGTGTTGGACGGTAAGCCGCCCAAGGGCCGGCGCTGGCAGCAGTTTCACGACCGGTGACGCACGACCTGCCCGGCTCCCGCTCTTTGGCGTGCCGCAGTTGTGGTTGCCACACTGCCCAACTTGATGCACGGACTCGTGCAACACCGAACCCATAGGGCGGCGCTGCGCTACCGGCGGCCGCCGAGTGGCACTGAGAGGTTGCGGATACTCTCGGCGCTCCGCCGGCGTCGGCCACGACCGACAAACCGACCCCGGTGCCGACGTGGTCCGAATCGCACTGAGTCAAAATCTGCCTGAGCATCAGTGGCAACGGCCGCCACGACCTATCGCTGTGCCGGACCAAGCATCCGGACATTGCCCCTGATCAAATGGGGTGTCCGAGGGGCGATTGCAACCATAAGTACACTACTTTGCCCTTGCCCGGCTCGCCCTGAAGGAGCTGTAACGCCCGAATGTGACGCTCGCCTTCCCGGAGGTTTTCGTGGTTGTGATCGTCCCGTTCTTCGACGGACGACGTCCAGGTCGGGTTCATCGTCCCGTTGGACTCTGGACCAAGCAGAGTGACGTTCGAACCCCCAGCTTCCTTCTGGGCAAGATTGTTCCAGGACTCGGCTTTCGGCACATCGATCCGAATCGTCCAAATGCGTGGTCCGCGCGATGATCCCTCCGTTACCTTCGGCACGAATTGTGCGCTCGCTCGTTGTCGACCTGCTCGCTCCGATGCCCGCGAGCGCGGTGAGTCCGCCAACTTTGTCGAGTAATTCGTGAGAGATACTGTGCCCGATGAGTGACGAGCGTGAGCCCACAGTCACCGCACTGACTACGACAGAACCTCGGCCGGCGGATCAATCGCCCAAAGCGGATGGAACCTCTGCGACGGCACCATCCAAGCGTTTTTCTCTGGGCAACCGGCCGGCGCTCACCGGCGTTCGGGCCTTCTTAATGGTGCCCGTGGTCGTCTACCACGCAGGCCTCACTCAGTTACAAGGTTCCTGGATGCCGCTAGAGGTCTTCTTCGTGCTCAGCGGTTTTCTCATTACGAGCATGCTGGCCACGGAACAACAGCGAACCGGGCAGATCAGCCTCGGCAAGTTCTATTCCCGTCGAGCCGTCCGACTCCTGCCGCCGTTGGCAATGACCGTCGCCCTTCTGTTTCTGTACGCATCGCTTGTCTACGTCGCTGACGCGTCACAAAGAGTATGGGGTGACAGTGCAGCCGCCTTGTTCTATTCGGACTACCGGCAGGCGTACCAGCACGATCCGCTCTACTCCGGCTTCCTGACGCAGTGTTGGTCCTTGGCTGTCGAAGAGCAGTTCTATCTAATCTGGGCGGCGCTCCTGGTGGTGGCTCTCAAGTTCGGCAAGCGAAGGATTGCCTACGCCTTGGCCTTTACCGGCATCATCGCGTCCGCGGCCAATCGAACACGTATCGTTCTCGTTGCACCGCACTGGACACTCTCTGTCGCAGACCGGGCGTACTACGCATTCGACACTCGCGCCGACGCGCTGTTTCTGGGGTGCCTGCTGGGTCTCATCGCCACTGGGGGCCACCTTGAGGATTGGAGTCCGAGGACAAAGCGATTGGTCTCAGCGGCGGCCGTGGCTGCCACCGCAATCATGATCTGGATCCTCTTCAGTGTTGGCGTGGGAGCACGATCTCTCCCACTTGTCTGGATTCCAGTCAGTGAGGTCGCCTCGGTATTGATTATCACCTACTTCATCGTGAGGCCGACTGGATGGGGAACCAGAGCCGTCGGTGTGTCGATCCTGGTTCTGATCGGCAACATGA
Organism: uncultured Acidimicrobiaceae bacterium; assembly: GCA_963787525.1. GTDB lineage: Bacteria > Actinomycetota > Acidimicrobiia > Acidimicrobiales > RAAP-2 > Bog-473. The sequence continues at coordinate 444,426 of CAWBDK010000004.1, forward strand.
CGTACACGATCTATCTCGTTCACTTTCCCATCTTCGTGGCCATCAGCCCTTCCACTGTGGGCTGGTCGTTCTGGGTGATAGAGGTGGTCCGTATGGCCATTGTCATTCCCCTTGTGGTTGCCAGCTGGTACCTGGTCGAGAAGCCATTGATGAATTGGCGGCGGCGAGCACTCGATCCAGCTCGCGCCGCCGAACAAAAGCCATCTGGCTGAGGAGGCGTCGCAGCTCCTCGGAGTCGAGGCCGATGCCCCGTCGACGATCATCGCCCGCCAGGTGTCATCGCCGTGATGTTTGACGGAACAGAACGCGATTCTTCGATCATCGCCCGGAGGCGTGCGTTCTCGGCCTTGGCATCGTCCCACCCGTTCTTGGCCCGCTCCAGTTTCAGTGCCTCTTCTGAAATTCTCACTTTCCGCTCTGCTCGCGCCACTCGCTCGAGGAGAGCCTGGAGGCCGATGGCGTCAAGCGCGGCGCGAGCCATGACTTCGTAGAACGCTTCGGGCGTCGTCACGGACTTGGGCATCGGGTGGTTGTCTCGCTCAGTCAGCCCTGTGGCGGCCAGACGCACCAGCCACTCGTAGTCCCGCGTGAACAATGTCGGCTCCTCCTCGGGTCAGGCGGCGGCCGACACTCGCCGGTGTTCTGCACTCCAGGTTAGGCCGATCCCTGTCTCCAGCTCAAGGGCCGTAGAGAGAGCACTAAGTCATTTCTCTGGCTCCTCGTACGTGATCATGATGCCGTCTTGAGCAGCAGCGGTTCGTCGAGAGTGTCAGCCACGATCTCGCCGGAGGCTCCCGTCTTGCCCGGACTCCCGTCAGGTTGTGGCCTCGATGCCGGAGCCCACGACCTCATCGGCGCCTTCAGACCTCAGCCGGCCGGGTCGCTGCTTCAGGATGGGCGGCAGCCGCCTGGCGCCAAATGCAAGGAACTCATTGCCGCCACGAGCCTGCGTGGAAGGGCCTGTGGCAGAGGTCAAGGGGCCTTAGGTGGACGTGGAGACGTGTTAGGAACTGTGCCCCGAGCTGGTGCGAAGCCGGCGTGAGAGACTCCGAGCATTGAGGTGCAGGGAGGCTGCCATGGCGGATTTCAACGATGTCTACGACGAGGCCCGGGTCGCCATCGCGAACCGAGTCATCGAACTGGCTCCGAAGTCAAACTCTACGACGCTTCTGTGCCTGGCTGAGGCCTTCGCGTGGGTGGCCAGTCCTCAGCAGCACCACGGAGCCGGCCGTCCCGGGGCCGCAGGCTGACCAGAGCTTCCGGTGGAAGGTCCGCAGATGATGGCTGATTGGGCTCCCCGGTCGCGCCGGCGTGGTTGAGGCCACGATGCGCACCCCACGCGATGTCCTCCGGGTATGTTCGCCGAGATCTACCGGTTCTGGCGGATAGTTTGCGACCACAACCACCAGGCGACGCACCACTTGGAGCCGCCGACGTGAACGTCCCACCCGAGACCTCCGACGCCGAGGGCGATGCCAACCCTCCTGGATGAGACCTGCCAAGCCCCGTATTGGCCGCCGCAGCGAGCGACTGGGGGGTAAGTCAGGGAGCGATTGAGCTTTGACCACTGCGGCCACAGCCAAAAGTCGGGGCAGCCCGTTTCGACCGCACCTCGTACGAGATCTCCTGACAGAATCTGGCTGACTCGGCAGCGAGCGACCGGCGCTCACAAATGTCGAAACCCTAGGGGGTGGGCGGTGGCCAGAATCGAGTTCCGCGGGAAGATCGGCGACGACTGGCGAACATCGGAACCGTGGTGGCCGCCGGTCTCCACTCCTCCCGACGGCGCACCGAATGTGGTGCTGATCGTCCTCGATGACGTGGGTTTCGCCCAGCTCGGTTGCTACGGATCCGACATGGACACTCCCGTCATCGACGGGCTGGCGGCCGACGGGGTCCGGCTGACCAATTTCCATACCACCGCCCTCTGCTCCCCCACCCGTGCGTGCCTCCTCACCGGCAGGAACCACCACCGGAGCGGGATGGGCCGCGTGGCCGACCTGGCGTCAGGCTATCCCGGGTATTGGGGCAGGCCGCCTCGCGAAAACGGATATGTCTCGGAGATCCTTCGGGCCAACGGGTACGCGACCTACGCCGTCGGGAAATGGCACCTGAGCCCTGACGACGAGACCAACATGGCCGCCTCGCGCTCGACGTGGCCGCTCGGCCGAGGGTTCGACCGGTGGTACGGGTTTCACGGAGGTGAGACGCACCAGTTCGTGCCCGCCCTCTATCACGACAATCACAGCGTGAGGCCTCCAGCTTCCATCGAAGACGGCTACCACCTCAGTGCCGACCTCGCCGACCGCGCCATCGAATTCCTTGGGGATCTGCGCGCGGTTCAATCAGACGTGCCGTTCTTCCTGTACTTCTGTACCGGAGCTTGTCATTCGCCACACCAGGCACCTGCCGAATGGATTGAGCGCTACAGGGGACGCTTTGCCCAGGGATGGGACCAGTGGCGTGAGGAGACATTCGACCGTCAGCGCGCACTCGGGAGTCGTACCCGACAACACGACGCTCTCGCCGCGCCCGCCCTGGGTGCCGAGTTGGGAATCACTCGACGAGCGACAGAGAGCGTTGTCTGAGCGCTTCATGGAGTGCTTTGCCGCTTACCTCTCGTACACGGACGAGCAGATCGGTCGCGTGCTCGATTTCATTGAGGACTTGGGAGAGACCGACGAGACCCTGGTGATCCTGGTGTCTGACAACGGCGCCAGCTCGGAAGGCGGAAAGGAAGGCACCATCAACGAGGGTCGCCTTTCGAACTTCGACGCGGCCGGGATCGGCGAGATGTTCCGACGGATCGACGAGATCGGAGGACCTCTCAGTCACGCGAACTACCCATGGGGATGGACGATGGCGGGGAACACACCGTTCAAGCGCTGGAAGCGCGAGGTACACGAAGGCGGTGTCGCGGACCCCTGCATCGTCCGGCTGCCCGCAAGCCGCCGGTCCGCCCCCGCCGGCGCCCTCCGCCGCCAGTACGCCCACGCCGTCGATATCCTCCCTACCGTCCTCGAGCTGATCGGCGTCGGCGCGCCGGAGGAGGTCGACGGGATCGACCAGTCGCATCTCGACGGCACAAGCTTCGCCTATGCACTTGGCCAGGGCGGTGAAGACGAACGTGACCGGCATATCACCCAGCACTTCGAGATGCTCGGATCGCGTGCCATTTACCACGACGGGTGGAAGGCAGTGACCTTCCACCCGGTCGGTCCCCTCTACGACGACGGACTGAGGTCCAACGCGCCGTTCGACGACGACATATGGGAGCTCTACCACGTCGCAGAGGACATCTCCGAGGTGCACGACCGTGCAGCGGAGTTCCCGGACAAGGTCGAGCATCTCGTTCAGCTGTGGTGGGCCGAAGCACGGCGTAACGACGTGCTTCCGCTCGACAACCGAGTGTTAGAGGTAATCGCCCATGGCCGGCCGGATCGCCGTGAGAATCGGGGGACCTTCCGCTACTTCCAGGGCGGGGCCCTCGTACCCGAAACCTGTTGCCGTCAACGTCCGCAACCGATCACACTCCATAGTGCTGGAGGTCCACGTGCCCGAGAACGTGGTGGCCAGCGGCACGCTTCTTGCGCTGGGTTGTGCGCTCGGAGGCTGGTCGCTTCACTGCCTACAGGGGCGGCTCCGCTACATCCACAACTTGCAGGGTCAGACGCTGTACCAGGTCGTCGCCGGCAAGGATCTCGGGCCCGGCCGTCATCAGGTGGAGTTCCGCTTCGAGAAGGACGAGGGCGGCCGGCGGGCGTGCCACACTGCTGCAGGACAGCGAGGTGGTGGGCACGGGGGTCGTGGACCGGTTCACGCCAACTGCGTTCAACGAGGTCGGCATTGGGCTCACCTGCGGCTACGAGTGGGGCCCCGCGGTGGGAAGCGACTACGTGGCGCCATTCCCGTTCTCCGGCACGATCATGAGAGCCGAGGTGGTGGCCACCGGACCGGTGCTCCGCGATCCGGTGGCCGAGGTGGCAGCCATCCTGGCGTCGCAGTAACGGGTTAGGAGGACGATGGCGGGGCCGACCGATCCGGAATGTTGCGATCTCCGTCGACTTTGTCCAGCTCACGGTGCCAAATTTCAAAAGATCGAGATCGGACTACCTCGCCTGACTGGGAAAGGCGCCGATGACACCCGGCCGATGGTTGCTCTCGCTACCCACACGCTGATCGACCTGGCGACGGCCCTTGGTTGGCGAGCGCCTCCCTCTCGAACCTTACTGGCCTCCAGCCAGCGAGACGAGGGCTTGACGCCAACCCAAGAGCCAGAGGGTGGGGCGTCGTCGGGTCGCCCGATCGAGTCGGACAGCACTTGGACGCTGTCGCTCGCATGCAGGCAATCCTCGACGTCGACAGACGTGGGAAGCGGTGGCGGAAATCAAACGCCGCGTGTCATTGACATCCGCCATAGATCGCCCGACCGAGATGACTGGGGTTGTCCGTCCCATCGACCTAGGGTTTGTGCGAATGGTTGTAAGCGGGACCGAGATCAGACAACGGGCGGCAAACGGCGTCGTTCAGGAGCGCCTCGATACGCCAACTCGAATCGATCACATTCTTGCCTTTCTGCTGGCAGCAAGCGTGTTCGTCGCTCATGACGTTGGATACATGCTCAATCACCCGTTCTCGATAGATGAGTCTTGGGTCGCAGACTCCACCCGAGCGCCGATCGGCCTGCTGCCATGGCTTACCTCATCGACACCGCTCGGCTGGACTCTCATGCTGCGGCTGCTACCCAGTGACGGCGGACAGGATCTCAGGATCTTGCCCCTGGCCTTCAGTGCCTTGGCCGTACTGCTTGGCTACTACTTCGGCCGAGAACTGCCGCTGCCCCGGTACGTCGGGGGCCTGCTCACTGGATCCGCCATGCTTTTGGTCCCGGCCATGCTGGCTCGAGATGACCTCAAGCAGTACACGGCCGAAGCCTGTGCTTCGATCGCCATTCTTCTCCTCGTGGCGAGGATCGAGAACAACTGGACCCGGGGACGGTTGGTCGGGATTGCAGTGCTGACGGTCGGGGGTCTGCTGTTCGCAAACACGGTCATCTTCGTCGGCATTGCCGCGATGATCGCCCTGGTGATCTCGACCCTGGTCCAGCGGGACTACCACCGCACCCGAGAGTCCGCCGTTGCCCTTGCTGGGACGGTGACCCTCAGTGCCTTGCTGTTCGAGCTGATCGACGCCCGCCACGTCATCCCGAGCGAAACCCAGTACTGGGCCTTCTTCTACGTCCCTCGGAGCCAAGGCCTCTCGGTCGCGTGGTCCTTTGTATACCGCCTCAGCGAAGGGCTGGCGCCATACCTTGGGTCGAGGTTTCTCTGGCTCGACGCCGGCCTGGCTTTGCTCGGCATCGCCGGCCTGGTTTGGGTGAAGCGATACGCACTCGCTGCTGTCGTTCCCATCACGATCGTCGTCGTCATCGCCGCAAGCGCGGATCGTCGGTATCCGTACGGAGATGCTCGCACCTCGACGTTCTGGTTGGTGATGGTGGCGTTGCTCATGGCGATCGGGGTTGGGTTCGTGATCAGCATTCTCGCCCGCGGGAACTACGCCTGGGCTCTAGTTGCCGCCGTGCTCTCCATCGCCATCTACGCGGTGGTGGTCAATCCGTATATCCGCTCGCACGCTCTCGTCAACGAAGACGTGCGTTCTCAGGTCTCCTACGTTGACAGCCACCGGCGGCCGGGTGACGTCGTGATCGTCAATGACGGCGCGGCCTATGGATTCGCTTACTACGAGCGAGCGCTGACCCCGTCGTTCAGTCACGTCAGCTTCGCGGCCACCGGATTCCTCCCGACATTCCCTGGCGTCCCTTGGCTGATCGTGATGCCGAGGGAGAGTGACGTCCAGGCCGCGCTGGCTTCAGCTGTCGATCAGATCAGAGTTCACGCGAATAGTGGATCGGATCGAGTCTGGATCATCCGTTCGCATGACCTTAACTCTGCAGCTTGGAATCAAGCGCTCTCTGGCAAGCAGGTCACAACAATTCCGGTCGGTCCCGAGCCGCTGCTTCTGTATCGACCATCCTGAACTCGGCATAGCAGCCGATCTCCGAGTTACAACCGAGACTCGGCTGGTGAGTTCGCCGGTGGGGCAGGACTGCGATGTGACGGACGATCCTCGGCCCCGTGATCAGGCTGGCGGGTTTCCGGGCGTTCGGCAGGCACCAATAGGTCCTTCGAGTAGCGGGACTCGCTTCGCGCCTGCCAGACTGATTGTCGGCACGCCGGGGTCTCCCGCCTGACCCCCGGGGTGGGTTCCGCCAAGCCCGCCGTCCTGTGCCCGTGCGAGACGACCCCGGCCCGCGTAATCGGGCCGGGGTCGCTTCGTCCCTATCGGCAATCTGTCCCCTCAGGTTGAAGGCTGTTGCCCACCACCGATCCCACTCGTTCTTCGGAGCGACGATTGGTGGATCTCCCGCCGTGCGTCATACGCCTCGTTCAAGGCTGCCACTGATTGATGGCCGCTTCGTGGGCCTTGATGTCAGCCACGAGGTGTCCGACCCGCGCCAAGACTTCGGCATCACTACCTCGCGCTGGATCGAGAGCGTCGCTCAGCATCGCATCCGCGATCTCCGCGTAGTCCGCCACCATCGCGCCGAAGTGCGATGCCAACTCCGGAACCGGACCGGGGTTCGCCTCGAGCCAGGCGGAAAGCCCAACCGTCGACATCGCCAGCGCCCTGGCGGCGGCCAGGCGACCGGCCGCACCGGCGCCGGGTACCACCGAGACGACCCGCCGCTCGGCCACCCTGAACTCTTCTGACCTCTCAGTCAGCTCGCGGTGCCATTGCTGGACGGTGTATGTGGTCATCGCGGGCACCGTATCCGGGGGCTGTATCAGCTTCGATCTGGCGCACCCCTTTCTCGCCCACTCCTCGGCGGGACGGCCACGCTTCGTGGAGGTGATTCCCGCGTCTCAGCACAGTGGTATGGGCCTATCCCTACCGAGTCTCGATTGGGCACCTTGGAGTCACTCAGTGCTCGGATCCTCAGGCCCCAGCGGCTCCGATGCTACGACGGCATGGGTGGCATTCGGCATTACTGTGCCGCGATGAATGGCGGACGAAGGTACCGTTCACCTAACTCGCCAAGGTACGGGAGCGCTTGTGCCGTTGTCGGAATGTTGTGCTGAGACTAGTCCGGTCGGCTCTACTCGAGACACAGGCTGCGGTGTCAGCATCCTGGACTGAGGGGCGGTGACGTGTGTCGGGACACGGGGAGATGTGGTCACCGCCCCTCGCCATCGCTCATCAGGCCTCGCCAAATGCCGGCACTATTACCAGTCGTCGATCGCCTGCGACTGGAAGTCGATGATCGCCAGGAGATCTCGAAGTCGGCGCACGACCACCGCAATGTCAGTCGGGGGATCGGTGATCGCCCGCTGCGCGGTCAGGGCGACCTCGGCGCATGTGCTCAGCATGAGATCGACGCGCCCTCCGAGTTCCAGATACGGGCAGGGGTTCACCACGACCCACGTCGCTGCATCCCTGGCCGCTGCCCCCAGTTCATCTGCCGCGGCCAACATGGTGACTGCGTCCAGCTTTAGCGACGTTGCCAGTCGGTGCCCGGCGTCGGTCAAAGGTCGCAGAACGTCCGCCGACATGATGAGCCACTGCTGTTCGGTTCGTTCTCTGTCATCCACGGAAGCCGATTCTTGCGAGAGCATCAGATGCCGAACAGAGCCATTAGGACTAGAGCCTCACAACCTCCCCACAATGGCGGTCGGTCAATTAGCCACGCCATGGGGCGCCGGCGGATATCGCTTCGCATAACCGTCACTCACGGCCTGGGGCGTCGCGGACCGTTCACGGACTTGGCTCAAGGCTGAGCTGTCGCCCCCTACGCTCACTCTGCGGCGAGACGACCGGTGCCTTCCTCCCCCACCCCTGGGATGGACGCCGGTCGTCTTCGCGCTTGGAAAGTTGCGGCCACGTTTCGACCGGAGTCACTTGGCGTCTCCGTAGGTCATGGTCCCCTATCCCGTACGTGCAATTCGGGAGCAACCCTCCGCTTGCAGTGGCTCGAGGTTTATCGATCACCCATGCAAGCGCGGATGCCACAAATGCCCCACTCTCCTCGACGGCATCTGGTCCGGCGCCTGTCTCAGCCAAACCCCAATCAGTTCGCGTTGGCAGGCGGTTCAACGGGGGCGCGGAAGACTCGAGTTTCGTTTGCGTCGGATGCGTTGGTGAGCTTGGCTGATAGACCGTCGGACACCAGGCGTTGCCAGACTGCGCGGGGAAGCGGACGAAGTCTTCAAAACAGTCGGGCACAACGTGCGCCTGCTCTGAGCCCACACAGGACATAGGCATCGACCGAACAGCTTGGTGGGTCTTTCCAGCTTCGGGCGGTCGGGTATTTGGAGCCCCTGTGGTGACAGCAGGGTCAGGCCGCCGTCCGGCTAAAGCCCCGTACGGACGGTGCCCCAGTTATATTTGATCGCCGGGACACTGCCGACCGAGCCTGTTTAGAAGATGAAGGGCACGAGCATCTTGGTCGAATATGCCTGTACATCGGGTACGTGTCGGGGAACTGCTCGGTCAGGTAGCGCTCCTCCACGGTCGCGCTATAGACGAAGTAGACTCCTGCGAAAAGCACGGCGATCAGCCATAGCCAGCTCAGCGCCACCGCGGTGCCGACACCCGCGAGCAGGATCCCTGAGTAGATGGGGTGACGCACCAGGTGGTAGGGGCCACTGGTCACCAGCTCCGGTTGGTCCTTTTAGGACATCGGTGTGCCCCAGTTGCGCCCGATGTGTACGCGAGCCCAGATGGCGAACCCCAACCCGAGCGCAAAGAGGAAGAGAGCCCGAGGCCAGCGCGCCATGGATCCGAGTTGAGGCCTTGGTGTCGAAAGGCTCCCAAGCGGATCAAGAGGATCGCACCGACGACGATCACCGCCCTGATACGCAGCTCGCGGGACCAAGGAACGCGGCCCCTCTTCATGGAGAAGGCCGCCACGAGCCAGTAGATCCAGAACGCCGCCCATCCGATGGCGAAGACGAGCTCGATCGCGTGCATGCGACTCAGTCTTCTACCAGTGCCTGGCGATACCCTCTTACCGGTGAGGGGTCGCGGGACACAGGCCCAATCTACGACGCCCTGCCTCTGTTCGTCTTGCCATCGCCGCTTCGAGCTGCCCGCGATGGGACTGGTGCCTCGCCTTGGATTCGCTCTTGCGAGAGATGGGCATGATAGCCAAGCGCTCGCGGCCCTACCATCCGGCTCTACCTCCCCCACCTCAACGTTCGCATGCTCACCTTCTACGGCAAGCTGTTGCACCAGCTCACCTTTGACACGACACGGCGCTACATGTCGAGCGGGCTCCCCGCTCTAGGGTTCGTGAGGTTCGGATGTGCCTCGACGATCGGCCACATCACAGATGTGTCGGAGGTTGAAGTTCGGCCTGAGCTTCCCCCGCTCCAGCGGACAGTTGCTGTTGGTTGCTGATCATGCCGCGTGTGCGGCTTCGTAGTCCACGGGACTGAGCATGTGGCAGTAGCTGTGGCGTCGCCGCGGGTTGTACCAGGCTTCGATCCACTCGAAGAGGGCCTGGGCGAGTTGGTGGCGGCTCTCCCAGTGGTGCTCGTCGAGCAGCTCGAGCTGGAGCGTGCCGAAGAAGCTCTCGGCCACCGAGTTGTCGAAGCAGTCACCGATCGATCCCATGGAGCCGAGCAGGCCGTTCCCGCGCAGGCTTCGGCCGAAGGCCCACGACGTGTAGGTCGACCCGTGATCTGAGTGCGCAATGGTCTGCCCAGCGGGTGGCCGGCGGCGCCAGATGGCCATCTGGAGGGCGTCGACGACCAGCTCGGAACGCATGTGATCGGCGATCGACCAGCCCACCACTCTGCGGCTGAAGGCGTCGAGGACGACGGCCAGGTAGGCCTTGCCGGTCTCGGTCGGGTGCTCGGTGACGTCCATCACCCAGAGACGGTCCGGCTCGGCAGGATCGAAGGCCCGCCTAACCAGGTCGTCGGAGGGCTGGGCACCGAGATCCCGCGTCGTGCAGCCGCCGCGACGGCGCCGGTGGATGCCGGCCACTCCGGCCTGGCGCATCAGGCGCTCGACGCGTTTGCGCGAGCAGCGGACGCCCTGGCCGAGTTTGAGCTCGGCATGGACCCGGGGCGAGCCATAGGAACGGCGGCTCATGGTCCAGATGTCCACGATGGTGTCGCTCAGATACGCATCGTCGAGGTCCTTGGATCGCACCGGGTTGGCCCGCCAGGCATAAAAGCCCGAGGTCGACACCCTCATGACCCGACAGCAGGCCGACACGGGCAGGTCCGTGCAGGCCCGGGCGATGAAGGTGTAGATCATTTTGGGCCCGGCAGCGTCTCCTTGGCGAAGTACGCGGCCGCCCGCCGGAGGATCTCTACCTCCATCTGGGCCGTGCGGAGCTCACGACGCAGGCGCACCAACTCGGCCCGCTCGTCAGTGTCGAGGCCGTCGCTTTGGCCCCTGTCGATGTCGTCTTGTTTCATCCACCGCCGCAGGCACGAGGGGGCGATGCCGAGATCGGCCGCGATGCGGGCTACCGGTTTGTCACCCGCTCGGGCCAGCTCGATCGCCCGCTGGCGGAACTCGTCTGGATAGCGCACTGGCATAGGGACATCCTTCCAAGAGACGTCTTTGGACGCCTCACGTTCGGTGTCCGCCAAGGCGGGGGAAGCTCAGCCCGCCCTCAGTTCGACGGGGACCCGAGGACTCGATCCTCGTCACGAAGAACCCCGCGCCTTCAAACAATCGGCCGTAGGTGACACCGGTCCCAGTTGTCGGTAGTAGCGGGACGAACTCGGTCGAAACTCGCCCAATTGATCGTGGCGGACTTCCTCGAACTTCGAGAGGGACCAGGTCGATTGGTAGTAGAAGTAGACGTACAGTTCACACACAAACACGTGGGCTGGCACACGGTCTTGGTTGGCAACGACTCGGGCTGCGTCGGTCAGGGACTGACGGGTCGCTCGACCATTCGTGACGCCGAACCCGGTCGCCGCGATCACCTGGACGACCAGGAACAGCGCGAAGGCGCAGAGCGCCACCCTGGTGAGGGGAATTCTCCACGAGTCATTGACCGCCGGCGAACGGAACGGCGGAATGTGAGCCCATGCGTAGATGACGATACCGGTGAGAAGAATGAGGTTCGCCATGACGTACCGGTTGATGTCGGCGGCACCGGCGGCTCCCCCCGCACCGCGACCCAACATCACGATCACGTCAAAAAGCAGACCGAAGCCGATCAAGAGGAGCGGGAGCGGAAAGCGTTCCCGCGAAGCCCGAGAGCGACACGATTGGACGACAATGAAGACGGCTGCAGCGAAGAGAACAATACCCACTGCTTCGAATCGAGCCACGTTGTGCACCACGCGGGTGACACCACCAAAGGCGATACCGCCGGGGATGACGCTGCCGATGACGGCGAAGAAGAACTCGAATGCGGCCTGGGGGTGATGGAGGGTGTACGTGGCAGAACAGTGCGTGGCGGGAAAGCATCCGTTGTTATTGAAGTCGTACCCGGGGAGGTAGAGGACAAGGGTGACGAGCGCCGCGCCGATCCACGCGGCAAGTTCGCGAGTGGCTCGGCGCGGCCAGGGTTGGCTCCAGACAAGACAGATCGCACCCAGCGGCCAGCAGACGAAGCCCTGGAGGGTCGACAAGGAGGCGGCGAACGCCGCAATGACGGCAACCACGAACCAGAGCGTGCGACGCCCGTTCGGCACCTGAAGAGCGAACAGCATCGTCACGAAAAAGAACACCGTCAGGTACCACGACACTTGGAATGCCCAAAGAGAGTTCTGGACGTCGCCGAGACTGAACCAGGTCACTCCGATGACCAGGACGGGAATCGGCGTGAGCCGGGTTCCCAGGTAGCGGCGGACCAGGACCAACAAGAGCGCGTACGACGCAACGAACAATGCAGCCCCGAAAAGGATTACTGAACGCGTGTCGAATCGGTCGGTGAGTCCGAAGAGGACGTCGATGATGTTCCCGACGAAGAGGCGGGACTCGTTGTACTGCTCCCAAAGCTGGCTCAGCGACAGGTGGCCGGCGAGGGCAGAGTGGATCAGGGGTGCGACCGACCAATCGTCGGCATAGAACGAGTTAGTTGCGTAGCGATCAATGAAGACCAGATAGAGGATCGGCGCCACACTGGCTGCCACGACGGTAAAGACCGTGTTGTGCCGGGTCGTCCGTGAGATGAATCCCGCGCCGTCCGCAGAGGGCTCTGGGGATCCTGCGAGCGGATTCTGGTTCGGCGCAGCGGGGATCGCAGATTCCATCACAACCAACCTTTGACCAGCATCTTGCTCTGACCCCCAATTGCAACGCTGCTCATTGGCCCTTCGCTCATCGGTCCCGGCGTGGGCGAGGTGGAAAGAATATGTCCGGCACCCCCTGATGGCGCCGCAACGGAGGATAGTCCCGAGGTCGTCGGGTCCAGAGTCGAAGAGCCTGAGCCATCGTGTTCGTCATATGGACCTCGCCCATGAGCACGATGCCCGAGCTCGGCGAGCGGCTCAGCACGACAAGATGGACTCTTGCGGCACCAGAGTGCGCTACTTGGCGAGACGATCCACCGCAGCCCGGTTGGTGTTCCCGGCGAATTCTAGGATCGAAATGAGGTCATACGTCTCTTGGGGACGGTCACTGCACCCCGGCCGTCGGACTCGACCGCTCAGTCGTGCAGCTTCTGCAAGAAGGACCCAGACCGGGTCAGACTGGTCGCGGGCATTGGCGTGATGATCTGCGAGGAATGTGTCCAGCTGCTGTGACATCTTCTGGCCGGACTTCGAGTTCCCGTGGTCGGTTCCGCGCACGATGGGTACGTAAGGCGTAAACAGTCGCACTCCGTTTGCCAGCGTCACCGAGGCGTCACACACGGGGTTGGCGCTCAGATCCGGGCACTAACAATGTCTGGTCTCCCGCTAAAGCGATTCGGCTCTTTGACGAATAAGACACTGATCACACACCTATTTGTGGTGCTGCATTGCCCTTGACCGAGTGCAACCTCAGGATTAAGCCTTAGTGCGGGAACCCCCGATGCATCGATGCCGCCTCATCCGGGAGGTCTGAGATGGGCCTGGTCAGCAAACCTCGAGTTTCCAAAAACCGCGCATGGCAAGGAGCGTGGCATCTCCTCCGACTGCGAGTCGCTCTAGCACTACTCGCAGTCCTCGCGTTAACGACCGCTGGCGAGCTGGTGGGCTTCGTCGAGCCGGCCTCAGCGCAGACGCCTCCGTACATCGCCACTCCCGCCGCCGGTGCGACGGTTAGTGGAACCGTGACCTTAGATGTTGTCGAACCGGCCGGAGCGACAGGTGTCGAGTTCGTCATCATCGGTACATCGTGCTACTTCTGCGAAACGCTGCCGGCAACGCAGACATTGTATGGCTGGGACGCCACATGGAACACAACGACGGTGGCCAATGGGTCCCAATACATCGCCTCCCGCGACAACGAAGGGGACGATGTGGTCGAAACGGTCACGGTGGACAATGCGCCACCGGTCGTGACCACCCAGCCACAAAATCAAACCGGCGCCTCAGGGGGCTCGGTCACGTTCAGCGCGGCAGCCAGCGGGAGCCCGGCTCCGAGCGTGACGTGGCAGTACTTGGCCCTCGGAGCGACAACCTGGACGACCGGTATCGCCTCTACGACCACGAGCACCACCGGGAGCACGACCACGAGTACCTACACCATCAGCGGCCTCAACGGCTACGCCACCGGGACCGAAATCAGGGCGCTTTTCACCAACGCGTCCGGGTCCGCGTTGACGAACCCCGCCACGCTCAGCATCACGCCTCCTGGGTTCCCCATCAGTGTCTTTCTGGCTCCTCAGATCACCACCCAGCCTCAAAATCAGACCGTCGCGCCAGGAGGCTCCGTGACCTTCACTGCGGGGGCGTCGGGCGTGCCGACACCCACCGTCATCTGGCAGTTCTCGTTCAACCAGGGAACCTCGTGGACCACGCTGACGGATGCGACCACGATTCCGTTGACCGCTTCGAACGTGAGTGCGTATGCGAACGGGATTGAGGTCGAAGCGGTCTTTACCAATCCGCTCGGCACGGCGACGACCAACCCAGCCACACTTACGGTTACACCGGGCGCATAACCGGCTTCTCCCCTCCAGCCGGCGCCAAGGTGAAAGGCAGCTCACCTTGGACACGACCCGGCGCTAGCAGCCGAACGGGTTTCCCCGCTATAGGGTTCGTGAGGGTTCGGATGTCCCGCGAGGATCCGCGACATCACATGGTGTCGGAGGGGGGCGCTTACGACCGTGACTACACGAGAGCCGTGGCAGATGGAATGGGAAGCTTGACGCGCCCGCCATCAAAGCTCAAAAGCCATTTGCGCGATGTGACCACGCTCTGAGCCGCCCACCGGGCGAGGGCCAGCATCCGCTTGCAACCATCTACAGGGGTTGATACGACGATCGAGCGCCGCGTGTGCTCGGCAATGCAGTGGGAGTTGAAGATCCAGCAAGGTGGTGCATACCGCCTCGGTGACGGGGCTCAGCACGCCCGCCGGCAACGGAGAGTGGGAGCCGGTGCAGAGACGATGCGCGACGGTACGCGCGGCGATTTACAGTCTGCAGACCACCCACTCGGTCGTAGACAGCCTGTTCGACCCAGGGCTACGGTACCGATCATGAAGTTTGGCGAACAAGGCTTGCGTATGGCGCCCCGTCTGAAGTTCCGTCTCTTAGTCCCGGTGGTCACAGTGTTACTGGCGTTCAGCGTCGGACAGTCCGCAGCACTGGGGGCTACCACCCGACCATCTGGTACCAGCGAGGCGGAAGCAGCGGGAACAAGTTCGACTCCCTATGCCGCCACGGGCTACTTCTACGTGACGCAAACCGCGAACGGCCGCTGGACACTAGTGACTCCTCAAGGGCAGCCCTTCTACGCGTCGGGTATCGACACCGTGGCGCCGGACGGTTCTGGAACCGACCAGGTCACCGGTGTCTGCCCCTACTGCGTCACCGTCGCGAACGACTTTTCGAGCACTGCTGCCTGGGCGACGTCGACGGTCGCACAGCTCCACTCGTGGGGATTCAATTCCCTCGGACCGTTCTCCGACGACACCGATCTCGGGTCTCAGATGCCCTACGAGGTCCAATTGTCGATGGCGAGTGGCGACGACTGGTTCGCCGCGTCGTTCGTCACCCACGCAGACGAGGTGGCCGCCACACAGGTGGCGCCACTCGCCGACGATCCGAACATCATCGGCTATTTCACCGACAGCGAGCTCGACTGGGGACCGCTCACGGGTACAGGCGTCGGCAGCCTTGAGACGGTCCTTCAGCAGTATCTGCAGTTGCCGGCCGGTTCGCCCGGCCTGGCGGTAGCCGAGCAGTATGTGGATAATCCCAGTGGGTTCCTGAGTGCGCTGGCCACCCGGTACTTCTCGGTGACTACCGCTGCCATCCACATGTACGACACCAACCATCTCATTTTGGGTGTCAAAGCCGAAGGACAGGAGATCGAGCCGGCTCTCATCAAGGCGGCCGCGCCGTATGTCAACGTCTTCAGCATCGATGACTACGCCCTACAACCGGGATTCGATCAAGTGGTGGACAACATCTGGCCCGCTTTCCTTGGTAGAGAGCAGAATCTGGCCGATCTCGAAGCCGTCGCCAATATTCCTCTCATGATCGGCGAATACTCTTTTATGGCCCCCAGCGCCACGGACCCGGGCACCGCGGATCCCTTCTACCTGACTGCTGACTCCCAGCAGCAGCGGGCCAACCAGTTCGAGAACTTCATCGCGCCCCTGTACGAAGACACACCAGCACTCGTCGGTGACGATTGGTTCCAGTACGTCGATGAACCCGCCAACGGACGTATCCCTGATGGAGAGAACAGCGACTTCGGGATGATCAATGTTGACGGCGACCCGTATCCGACCATGGTGTCAGCCATGCAGCTCATGCACAATGTCGTTGCCGACGAGACCGGGGACTCCGGTCCGGTCTGCGACTCATGGGCCCCCAGCACTTCCGGGGTGATCTGCACCGCCACCATGCCGTCGTCGACGGCGTCTCCCTTGACCATCGTCACCACCTCTTTGCCTACGGGTTACGTCGGCTCCAGCTACAACGACAGCTCCGGAGGCGTCTATGCCGCTGGCGGAACGCCCGGCTATTCATACGCCGTTACGCAGGGCTCGCTGCCCTTTGGTCTGACGCTCAATCCTACGAGCGGTATCGTTTCTGGTTCCCCGATATCGACCGGGACCTCGTCCTTCACGGTTCAGGCGACCGACTCGGGTGGGTCCCCGCCGGTGTCACAAGCGCTCTCCATCACCGTCGATCCTGAGGTGAACTTTTCTATCACGACCACCTCGCTGGGGAATGCGAGCCAGAACCAGTACTACCAGTGGATCTTGGGAGGAACCGGTGGCACTTGGCCCTACACCTGGGCCATCACTGCGGGGGCATTGCCGGCCGGGCTGACCCTCTACTCAGACGGTGTCATCGTTGGTGCGGCGACCGTGTCGGGCACGTTCAGTTTCACCGTAAAGGCCGCCGACTCGTCCAGCCCTGCACAGACCGCCACCACGACCCTTACGCTGGACATCCCTCCGACGACCAGCGTTTTCTTGCCCTCGGCCGGAGCCACACTTCAGGGGTCTACGTGGGTAGACGCTGGCGCAGACAGTCAGAACGGCATTGCAAGTGTGAAGTTTGAGATTTCAGGAGGATCGATCAACGATCAGGTGATCGGCACTGGGACCGGGACGCTCATCGGCTACCTTTCGGCCTTCAACACCGCACCGTTCCTGAACGGGACTTACACCATCCAGAGCGTGGCGACCGACAAACAGGGTCTCTCGAGCACCAGCGCTCCGGTGACTTTCACCATCGAGAACCCCCCGGCAACGGCCGTTCTCCTACCTTCAACCGGAACGTCGTTGTCCGGATCGACGTACATTGCCGCCTCGGCCCTGAACGCCACCAGCGTCCAGTTCCTACTCTTCGGGGGTTCCTACGGTTTTGACGCACCGACTATCTGCACGGCGACTCTGACGCTTTACGGATGGTTGTGTGACTGGAATACGGCGACGGTCCCCGATGGTTCATACGTGTTGGTGTCTGAGGCCTATGGCCCGACAGGGAACGGATTTAGCTCAGGCGTCAGCATCAACGTGGACAACTGATCCGTCTCGGACGACTCGCCGATCCGGGTGCAGTGAAGTCCCCGGGATCGGGCATCTGGAGGACTGGGCAGGAGTCGCCGACGGCTGAGTGCTTCCACCAGACCCTTAATCGCTTCTTGGACAAGCAGCGCCGCGCGTCGGTGCCCGAGCTCCAGCTAAGTCGATCGTTCATCTAATCAACGGAGGCACGAGCGTGGGCCACCAGCCGAAAATAAACAGTCCGACGGCCTGTGAGGAATGCGGCACTCCCGCCCTGCGCGCGACTTCCGCAGGTCTCGACCAGCTTCAGTACAAGTCGGCCTTGTCGTGGGCGGCAGACCTCGTTTAGACAAGCGTTCGGCCCTCAGGTGCTTGGTGGCGTCGCCGTGCAACCGACGCAGGGGCCCAAACCATTGAAATAGGTTGGGATGCTCGGCGAGTCCGTGGGGGGATTGGTGGGGAGCAGGACCGGGGCTCGTGGAGTCTGGTTGAAGTCAAAATCGTTGACCATGTTGCCCAGGATCTTCTCGTCCTCACGGACGTCGGGCCTTGGATCGGGTCGTCTGTCGGTCTTGGGATTGAGCCTGGACCCACCCAAGAAGTCGTCCTCAATGAACTTGAGATAGGCGTCGCTCGACAGCGTTTGGTGGTCGATATAGCTCTGCTTGGCGTAGGGCGAGATAACCATGGCCGGGACCCGCAGGCCGTACCCGTTCTGATCGACGGGGGGCGGTACCACGTGGTCGTAGAAGCCGCCCCAGTCGTCCCACTGCAAGAAGATGGCCGTCGAGTCCCAGTCGGGGCTCTTCATGGCGGCATTGATCACCGCGGTGACGTAGGCCTGGCCCTGGTGCACGCTGGCCGGTGGGTGCTCGCTGTCGGCCTGCGAAGGCGTGACCCACATGACCGAGGGCAAGGTTCCCCTCTTGGCCTCGGCGAAATAGTTGCTCAGCGGCTGGATGTTTCGGAGCTGGTGGTCCTTCTGCACGTCCTCGAAGATCGGGAGCGGATTCCAGATCCCAGGGGTCAGGTAGCTCTGGGCCACCGGAGGGCACACCACGGCCGAGTCGTTGTCGCAGTCGGGCTGGTCGCCGGTCTGCACGTAGTAGGCCCACGAGACGTGCTTGTTGTAGAGGAGCCATGTGATGTCGGTCCAGGCGTTGGTGACGTCGGCCGTCCCGGTGTCGATGGCCTGGTCCACGTATTTCTGCATCTGCGCCGGCGTGTAGGGGCCCCTTATCTCATTGACGCAGCTCGACGGGGCCGGACTCGAGCACTTGGCCGACCAACCGGAGACCAGGTAGAGGTGATCGGGCAACGACCACGATGCCACCGGCTCGAACATGTGATCGTCGAGCGCGAAGTCCTTGGCGTAGGTCCAGTAGTTTGGGATCTCCGCGGCAGTGTGGTAGCCCATAACGTCGGGAGTCGCGGAATTCGAGCATTCCGGGTTGTCGACGGTATTGACGTTGGCGCCGCACCCCTTTTTGCCGCTGGTGGCCTCAGTGATGAACCCGTCCATCTTCCCCCCGTTGACGTCGAGCTTCGCGTTGTGCTCACCGTGCGGGCCACCCCCGTTGACGTCGGCCGTGTCGTGGTAAGGGTTCTGGCACCCGCCTGTCGGCATGGGCACGCAGACCGTCGGCACGCCATTCGTCGTCGGAATGCCGTCGGCACCAGGGTACGTCCCGAAGTAGCTGTCGAACGAACGGTTCTCCTGCTCGATAACAATGATGTGCTTGATCTTGTGGATTCCCGCCGCCACCTCGTAGTGGCCCGTCGGGCCGCCGGGCACCCGCTCGGGGGAGGCGGCGGGCTGCGAGGGCGAGCTGCTACAAGCGCTGAGCGCTAGCGCGATGACAGCCACGCTGCCCGAGGCGATGGCGACAACGCCGCCACGTCGTGGTGATGTCGGTCCTCGTCTCATAATGGTCTTCCTTTCGGCGATATGGAGTGGTCGAGAGAACTCAATGTCGACGATGCGACCCACGCCGTGCCGTCGGCAGGGTAGAAGTTGCAGTCATAGCCGGCGTAGTAGATCCGCCCATCGCTGAACGGTGAGGCCATGATGCTCCGGATGGAGACGAAGGCCTGGCCTGAGCGGATTGGTTTGGACACCGCGGCCGATGGTGTCAGTGTCGGCCCGCTGAGGCAGCGCAGCATATAGGTCGGCGATTGCCCTTGATCGGTCCGAACTGCGAAGCAAGCGCTGGCGTTGAAGTGGGCCACACCTGATGCGATAGGTCCACACTTCTGCGTCGCTGGGCAGACCCCCTGGTAGCCCCACTCGAACCCGAACACCTGGCGACCGACTCCTCCGACCTTCATGGTCTCGAAGTCGCCGTTGTTATACGCGGCGATGACGTAGACGATCGAACCCCTCCCTGTTACCGGGATGCTCGTTCCCTGAGTGGCCAGCATCTGGCGGATGGCGGGGATGGGTTGGAACTCGAGCGTCTGCGCCAGTCCGTCGGCGAGCGAACCCGGGCTCGGGCGCGATGTGGTGTCGAGCTGGCCCCGTGGGAGATGGTCAAACCGGTACACATTGCCGTTGCCCTCCGTGGAGATGAGGAGCGACGGTGACCCGTTATGGGCGAGGCATGTGATGCCCCGGAGCCCGCTGTTGTGCGGTCCGACCGGTGGCGCTCGGTACACCGGGACCCAGCGAGGGATGCCGGAAGGAAGAGTGCCGTCGTTGCGCCGATAGAGCATGGTGTTGATGGTGGAGTACAGAGCTCCGGCACAGTCGGCGAAGCCCGTGTCCTTCTGCGTCACCGCACCCGGCGAACCGGGCGGGGCGACGGTGAGCTCGGGTTTGGGATTGAACACCAAGGTACGACGAGATGGTGACCAGATTCCTTGGAGGACTCCCGTCGGGCGGACCCCGGCGTAGACGGACCAGACCCCGTCGGACTCGTGCGCCCCGAACGCACGGATGTCAGCGCCCGCGGGGAGAACATAAGAATCGCGGAGGGAGAAGGAGTTGACGCCATCGAGCAACCACTGAATCCTCGACCGGCCGGCCACGATCGCTTGGGTCACGAGGAGCGAATGCCCCGGCCCGAGACCCTGATCGCTGGGAATCGGGAAGGAGTCCAACGCCTGGACCCGAAGGGACTGTGTCTCTTCGAAGACCGTCCACGGACTGGTCTTTGAGTTCTTTACCAGGACCTGTCCGGACGCCGAAGGGCCTGGGTACTCCCACTGGCCTGTTGCCGCGAAAAGGCGTCCCGAGTGGGCCACGAGTGCCTCTGTCTCGGTGTCGTGTGCTACAGGGGAATTCGCGCTCGTGGTCAACGGCTGGCGCTGCGCCGCAACGGCATATGACGTACTTAGCCCGCGGGTGGTCGTCGTCACCGAGCCAGCCACTGGCAAACCCACGAACCCCAGGATCGCCACGCCAAAGGCCAACGAGATCGCGAACCCGTATCGGTGCCGTGCCATGAAGTCGACGTCTCCAGACTGGCTAAATCGGCGCAGCGCTGCCCGTTGGATCGTGGTCCCTGCGAACAACATCCTCGAAGTATCGAGCGGCCCGATGACACTGTCAACTAAGTTCACAGTTTGCTAACATCGCCCCTCGTGGTCTCCGACACCGAGACATCAGGCGTTCCGCCGACATCGCTCGGCCTCGGAGCGGCGCTCCGGCGTGCCTGGCTCGGCTACCAGCTTCGGATGGACCGTGCCATGTCCGAGACGGGGTTCGGAGAGCGCAGGTTCCCCGACGGCCGGGTATTGCGTGTGTGCTCGGGTGAGGCGGGATCAACCATCTCGGCAATCGGACGAGAGCTCGGCATCAGCCGACAGGGCGCCAGCAAGGTCGTTGCACACCTCCGTGATCGTGGCTACGTCTCGGTGGCCGACTCGATGACCAGCAAGCGGGAGAAGTCCGTCGCCCTTACTTCCCGCGGTATCGACTACCTGGCGCACCAGCGTCTGGCGGCCCGATCGATTGAGGATGAGCTGCGGGCCGAGCTCGGGGGGGCAGCGTTCTCCGCGCTGGAGGCGCTGCTGGACGCGTTGGACCCTGGAGAGGATGTGCGCCTACGCGCGTACTTGCGTCGTTCTTCGGAGGTTTAGCCGAGCCGGAACCACCCATTTGGTTTGTGGACACCCCCGCCGACGCGCTCGAGGTCATCCGCCGTGCGATGGATCCTATAGTTGGCTCATGGTTCCAGACTGTCCAATTTGACTGGGTCACCGACTTCCCCAGCTCCGAACGGGCAGATGCTCGCTTGTCGTGAGTGATCGAAATGGCTCGGTCAGTCTGGCTGCAGAGAATTCGCTGAATGGATCAGCTCGACCGTTCTGGCGTTTCGAAGAGTGGCCCTAACGCCGAGTGAATCATCGATCAGAACTCCGCCCGTCCGCCGGGACGGGGCCGGTCTGGACGGGGCCAGCAGTGCTACGCGAATAGCCTAATTACAAGGGGAGCCGAGACAACATCGCTCGCGATCAGGCCGGAGGCCACCGCTATCTTCTTCGAGTTGCGAGACTGACCAGCAGGCGTTGGACCCGACTCGGAATCGCGGCGCCGCCGGCCTGGGGTTAAGCGAAAGCCGGGAGTGCATTCACTACCCTTCGGGCTCGCTGTTTTCGACCACAGCACCTTTGAGCCAGATCGCGAACACGAGGCTGCCAGAACTTGTTGCGAGCCGAGCCGGCGACGAGGTTAAGAAGGCGAGCGGATCACGGCAGCCCTGCGCGTGGGTGGTTTCGTGTCGGAGGGGGGACTTGAACTCCGACAGCGTTGTTGCTCTACACCCTGTTCGTGCTTGTTGCCTGCTCCTACTCCCCCACTATTACCGTCCAGTGCGGTGCATTCCGTAGGGAGCGGTAGAATCGGGGTAGAAAACTCACTCCGGATTCAGGGTGATTACTGATTGCATCATCGGGCCACCGAACAGGCGCCGATCGTCATCAACGACAAAACTCAACCAAAGTCCGTCAACATCGCCACCGTCAAGAACTGTGAGCGCGAGGTTATCCACTCGGAACTGACCGGACCCATCGAAAGTCATTCGGACCCTCCCCGAGCAGGAGGCGACAGCGGTTCTCCCGCCGGTCTCAAGCACCCACTTGCCGTCGAACTCGCTTGAGGTCTCTGTCACCACAACGACCCCGCTTAACCGCCCTGCCCGTCGCCATCACCCAGTCCCGGACTCATTCCGTTAAGTGCGGTCAATTCCGTGGGGTGCGGTAGAGCGGGCCATCCAACTGGGCGGATAACGTTTGACACGCTTGAACTACCTCCTCGTGGGCGAGCCACGCAGCCGCTAACGCCTCCTTGAGTTCCTCGTCCTTAGCAGGCCGTTCAATATTCGCAAAGCAACCATTTACAACATCGTCTCGCGAACGAGCAATGCCCATCTTCGCTAACAAGTCACTGAACGGGTTGCTGGCTGACGCCACGCTCACAATGCTAGTCGCAGCAACGCTGGAAAAGGTCCTGGGTCTGGTCTAACGACCACCTCTCGGGTACCGTCCGTCCGATGCCCAACCCCGGCGATCCTTGTCCAGGATTCATGGCCGAGCCGGAGCGTTGCTGGCAGAAGATGCTCTACAGCCGCCAGCTACAGGCCACCCACTGCGACGCGAGGCCGTCGTGGACGGGCCGGTGGAGCCGCATCGGGGAGCGGTCGAATCTTGCCCCGAGCCGCAGCCCCTTGGGGCCGTGGGGGAGCGAAGAGGCGTCGGGCCATCCATGATTAGGGCTGCCACCGTCCCGGTGCGAGCGCGGGCAGTCCGGGTGTCCGATCTCAGCAGTCTGACTTCAGCTCGGATGTGGCAATCTGGCTTACGTGACGGCCAGGGGCGCTGGCGGGATGGATCAGGGGATTGCCGACTTCGTACAGACACGCGACTCGGAGTCGGAACCAGCCCTAAGAGCGGACCGGCAACTAGGGACTTCGCGGAATGCTCGAACTTTGCTTCTGACTCCTAGATGGAGTCGAGCGCTGCCAGCGGTCGTAGTGGCGACGTACGTTGTGCTCGGGCTCATCGCCTATTGGCCTGTATTCCCGGGTATCTCCCATCGGCTGTTCGGGCAGACGGACGACTACTTGCAGTCGGCGTGGTTCATTGGTTGGGTCCCCCACGCCATCGCCCATGGACTGAATCCCTTCTTCACCAACGCCATGTTTGTGCCGACAGGCGTGAATTTGGCGCAAAATACGGCAAGCCCACTCTTCGGGTTGATTGGCGCTCCGTTGACTGAGGCTTTCAATCCGCTGGTCACCACGAACGTCCTCATGGTGCTGGCCATGCCCGTCTCTGCCACGGCGGCGTTCGTGGTCTTGCGAGAGTGGAAGGTGTGGCTTCCGGGGGCGGCGCTGGGCGGCCTTGTCTATGGCTTCTCACCGTACATGGTCGGCCAAGGGACCGATCACCTATACCTAACCTTCGCACCGCTTCCACCGTTCATTGCACTGACCATTGTGTCCATCCTGCAACGCAAAGGATCACCTTGGCGACTCGGCATCCAGCTCGGACTGCTCGTCGTGGCTCAGTACCTGATCTCCCAAGAAGTGCTTGTGGACATCGCCATCATCAGTTTCGCTGCTCTCGTCTGCTTCGCTCTTCGCTATCCGCGAAGAATCCCAGCGATCGCTCTTGCGATCGGTCGACCTCTCTTGGTCGCCCTCCCCCTTGTCGTCGCTCTGTTGGCCTATCCCGTGTGGATGCTGGTAGCTGGACCGCAGCATGCAACTGTGCCGCGTAAATCCCGTTGTGAATCCTTACCACAACGATCTGCTCAGCTTTTTCGTTCCCGGACCATTGCAGCACGCTTCATTTGGAATGCAATCGCTCGGGGACCGCTTGATGCAGGGCCCGAGAACTGGGTTTTTGCCGACCCCCACTAACCCGGTCGAATTCGATGGCTTTATCGGCGTCGCCGTCCTTGCCCTCTCGGGCTTTCTGGTGTGGCGCTCTCGACGCAGCCCTCGGATGCAGTTGGCAACCGTGTTGTTCTTGGGTACTGCGGTACTCACCCTCGGCCCCTATCTAGTCATCGACGCTCACTGGACCGGTCTTCCGCTTCCGTTCCTGCTTCTCACTCATATCCCCCTTGTTGAGGACGTCCTGGCCGTTCGTTTTTCGTTGGAAGTGTTCGGGTGCCTGGCGGCAATGATCGCCTTCGGCTTGGACGATATGCAACGTGACCGGCCGCGGCCCAAGTGGTTGACGAGTCGTGTCTTCGCCTGCGCATTCATCGCAGCACTCGTCGTCACCCAACTACCACAGTGGCCTTACTCGACGCCGGGGCAGGAATCGACTTGCCGCCCGCGCTGCGCGCTGCGCTGCCGGCGGGGGATCCGGTAACCATCACCTACCCATATGCCACCCTTTTCATCCCTCCTACCGCGCAGCCGTTGGGATGGCAGATGGATAGCGGGTACACCTTTCGCCTACTTGGAGGCATCGCGCATGTCAGGGACCCGACCGGAGCATGCACTCTTCCACCCCCCATGAGCCCATCGGGCCTGCAGAGGTTCCTCTCCGGTCTCGACTTCTTCTACGGGCCACCGTTGTCGTTGAGCCCCAAGTTGGTGTCCATCACCCAGACGACACTGTCAAAGTACGACATTCGATTGGTCATCGTCGACCGCTCAGAATTTGGCAGCGGTCCGGTCATGAAGCTGTTCACCGAAGCCCTCGGCCCTCCCAAGTTCTCTTCAGGACGGCTTTTCACTGTGGGCCAACTGGCATCACTACTCACATCCACCGATAGAGGGTCGATAGGGCGTCGCGGCTTGTCGGCGTGGAGCAGACCTTGGATCGACTGCCGGGGAGGTTCAGATGCCCAATGACCGCTGCCCAACGGAGGATTTCCCGTTCAACCCGGAGGCTCGGCGACGTCCTTGCGCAGTCGCTTGAGTCCGACTAATTCGTTCTCGCCCAGCGGTCCGGGTGGGCGTCGGCCGCACGGGCCCCTTGATCGCCCAATTCGCTGGGGAGGCGTTCGGATGGGGGTTTGCCAACCCGCCCCCGGGTCGACGGTGCATATCGTCGACCGGGCCCGTACAGGCAAACGACCGGACTCCTGCGGGCGCCTCTCTCGCTACCATGTCGATCCTGATGGCACCAGAGCTGATCCCCACGGATCCAACCGCTCGGTTCGCGCTATTGGGCTACATAGGTCCGAAGGGCCGTGACGGCCGGTGCGAGTGGCGCATCCTTCTCCGCTGCCAGGATGGTGAAGTGGTCCACTTTCATCAAGTCCCGATGGGAACCGGACCCAAGGAGGCCGCAATGCAGATGAAAGAGGATGCTGAAGCATTGCTCCACTCGTCAGGTTATAAGGTTAGGCAGAGTCCGATGACGATGAAGGGCTGGACGGCGACATGGGATGTCATTGAACCGGCCTGGGTTTCTTGGAGGCTCCATACCTTGGAAGCGAGGATGGAGTCATGGAGAAGCAGACAAGATCGAAGCGGTATCCGCCTGAGCTGAAGGAGCGGGCGGTGCGCATGGTGCGAGAGCTCCGTCAGCAGGATCCCGGCGACCGGGCGGTGATCTCGAGGGTGGCCCGCCAGCTCGGCGTCGGCGACGAATCACTGCGGTCCTGGGTCAAGCAGTCCGAGGTCGACGCCGGAAAACGTCCGGGGTGACGACCGAGGAGCAGGCAGAGCTCAAGCGCCTCCGAAAGGAGAACTTCGAGCTGCGACGCTCGAACGACATCCTGCAGGCAGCAGCAACTTTCTTCGGGGCGGAGCTCGACCGCCGAGGAAAGAAGTAGTCGCCTTCATCGACGCCCTTCGCGATACCACGACCGATGGGCGTCGATGGGGGGTCGAGCCGATCTGCACCGACCTCAAGATCGCCCCCTCCACCTACTACGACGCCAAGTCCCGGCCACCGTCGGCCCGGGCCCTGCGCGACGCCGAGCTCGGGCCCAAGCTGGTCGAGCTGTGGAAGCACAACTACTCGGTCTACGGCCGGCGCAAGCTGACCAAGGCGGCCCGGCGCGCCGGACATGACGTCGGTCGAGACCATGTGGCCCGACTCATGCGAGCTGAAGGGATCCGGGGCGCAAGCAGGGCGAAGAAGCGCTTCACCACCAAGCCGGACCCCAGTGCGCTCCGAGCCCCGGACTTGGTGAATCGCAACTTCAGTGCCAGCCGTCCCGACGAGCTGTGGGTGTGCGACTTCACCTACGCCTCGACGTGGTCGGGCATCGTCTACGTGGCCTTCGTGATCGACGTCTTCTCCCGGCGCCTCGTCGGCTGGAAAGCGGCACGGTCGATGACGAGCACCCTGGTCCTCGACGCCCTCAACATGGCGGCCTGGAGCCGTCGGCACTCCGATCTCGCCGGCATCACGTGTCACTCCGACGCGGGATCGCAAGGTGGAATCAACTGGTCGTCGCAACACCTCGATGACGGAGGTGTGCGATGCGCAACAAGAATCGACAGAAGGAAATTCGCCTGTATCGGGGGCACATCCCTTCGCCGGGGAGACCCGGCATTGCGTGGCGAGAAGACAGAGTCAAGTTCTGGGCAGCCATCGCTGGTGGCCTGAAGACCGAGGATGCGGGTGTCGAGGCGGGCGCCTCATCCCCCGTCGCGTACCGGTGGTTCCGCCACGCTGGTGGTGTGAACCCTTGCCTTCCCCAGACAGTGACCGGCCGCTACTTGTCATTCGCGGAGCGAGAGGACATCGCCACCTGGCGTGCACAAAATCTCGGTGTACGAGAGATCGCCCGGCGCCTCGGTCGGCACCCGTCGACGATCTCGAGGGAACTGCGCCGCAACCATCGACACGGGCATACCCCCCGGACTACAGACCATCGACAGCCCAGTGGCACGCCGAGCGCCGGGCTCGCCGCCCAAAGGTGGCCAAGCTGGTCACCAACGATTTGCTGCGCGACTACGTCCAGGAGCGATTGTCCGCCGTGGCGAGAACCTCCGATGGGCGGCTGATCGGCCCACCTGGTCCGAGATGGAACGGGAAGGGCAAACCCCACCGAGCGGATCGCCGCTGGGTGAAGGCCTGGAGTCCCGAACAGATCTCCAAGCGCCTCCCGGTCGATTTCCCCGATGATGACTCCATGCGGATCAGCCACGAGGCCATCTATCAGGCCCTCTTCGTCCAGAGCCGTGGTGCCCTCAAGCGCGAGCTGGTGGCCTGCTTGCGCACCGGGCGGGCCTTACGAATTCCACGTTCACGAACCCGCCAGAAGGCCTGGGCCCACGTCACACCTGAGGTGATGATTAGCGAACGCCCGGCCGAAGCCGACGACCGTGCCGTCCCTGGACACTGGGAAGGCGACCTTCTCATCGGGTTGGAACGCTCTGCAATTGGGACTCTGGTCGAGCGAACCACGAGGTTCACGATGCTCGTCCACCTGCCTCGCGAGGAGGGCTATAGCCACAAGCACACGCCGAAGAACGGACCTGCACTCGCCGGCTATGGAGCAGTCACCATGAAGAACGCGCTCGCGGCCACCATGACAACGCTGCCCGAGCAACTCCGTCGATCCTTGACCTGGGATCGCGGCAAGGAGCTCTCAGCGCACGCAGAGTTCAAGGTTGAAACAGGCATCCCGGTCTACTTTGCCGACCCACGGAGTCCCTGGCAGCGGGGCAGCAACGAGAACACGAATGGATTGCTTCGTCAGTACTTCCCCAAGGGCACTGATCTCTCTCGATGGAGCTCGGAAGACATCGAAGCGGTTGCCACCGCCCTCAATGGTCGACCTCGCAAGACGCTCGATTGGAAAACACCCGCTGAAGCGCTCAACGAACATCTACTCTTGAACTAACGGGATGGTGTTGCTTCGATCGATTGAATCCGGACAGTATCTATCAATTCGCTATTCCGAGCGCCTCGACGAGAACGACATCGTCGCCTCGGTCGGATCGCGCGGCGACAGCTACGACAACGCAATGGCCGAATCGGTCATCGGGCTCTTCAAGACAGAGCTGCATCGCAACCCTGCCGCGCTGGCCGCCAACGGCGGTCCCTGGAAGGGCCTCGACGACCTCGAGATCGCCACCTGTGCGTGGGTCTCGTGGTTCAACGAGGAGCGGCTGCACTCAGAGCTCGGTGACGCGACGCCGGTCGAGTTCGAGGACGACTACCGTCAAAGGTCTCAGCCCGACGTGGCATGAGAAAACCAAACCACCGAGCCTCCGTCAAACCCAGGCCGATTCACTTCCCCAAGTTGCTGAAGTTCAGAAGCCGTCGTAAGGGAACGTTGCCAGCCCAAAAACCGTCCAAGACGTTGCTCGAATTCCTCCCCTCCAAGCGACGGATCCAGGCCGACCGAAGAAGCCAACTTGGCATCCTTCTGAGAAATCCGGCATACCAGATCACCCGCCCACTCGCTCATCAGTAGGAGTGGCTTGTCTACATCGCCCATGTTTCTGCTCGCGCCAGCGCCAGTTATCAAAAGGACGCTTCCTGGCATCGACGCAGCCTATTTCATGGCAGTAATAAGGCCCTACGCTTGATCCGTGGACCGTATGCCCCAGCCAGGTGACCCTGCCCCGGCTTCATCGCTGAGCCAGAGAAGTGCTGGCAGATCGTCTACAGCCACCAGCTACAGGCGACCCACTGCACCGAGCGGCCATCTTAGACAGGCCGTTGGTTCACACCCAAAGGTGACCGTTGGTATCGCGTGTGGGCGTGTCCCGACCACATTGACGGCCTGACTGGGCTGCGACAGTTTGGGGGCCGTGGGCGGTAGGTGTGGTGCCCCATACAGGCACTTCGGGGAGACCCCGGGCCAGACAGTGAGACACGACTGTTCCGCGTCGGTTGACCCGCGATCAGACCCCGCATTCCGTCGGGATATACAGGCCTAGCGTAACGGGAACGGGTGCACTGGTGCCGCTGACCCCGCCCGCGTATGAGGCAACGCTCTGGATCGAGAAAGGAAAGCCGATCGGTCCACACGTTGTATATCCCTCGATATACGCGGGAAGAACACCAATCCACCCGATGCTAGTTAGGGTTGCGGTGAGGGGGGTGAGATCGCCGTCAGAACTGTTCAAATCGAACGTGACCTGAGTCACGCCGGGAGATGCCACCCCGTCAAAATAATCAGTGTTGTCGTTATTCACCGTGGCACCGCTCGCTGGGTATACCACGGTGGTGCTCGGAGGCGGGTTGTTCACATTGATGGTGATCGGTGAGGACGTCGTGGTCACTCCGCCCGAGTAGGAGGCGATGCTCTGGAGGGTGTAGGTGCCGTTGGCAACAGTGGTCGTGTTCCACGCGGCCAGCCACCCAAAGATCCACAAGGCGCCCTTGGCGATCTGCACGTCACTGAGATCCGACGGCCCTCCGCTCAGCTCATAGGTGACGTTGCTCGCTCCCGCCGTGGCCGTGGCATCGAGGTATTGGGTGGTGCCCGAAATCGTGGCGTTGTTGGCTGGCAGCACGACGGCGGTGGCATTGTTGACGGTGATCGTGATCGACGCGCCGGGCCCCCCGATGGCCAAGAGGTCATAATTCCCGTCAGGCACCGTCGTGGAGTTCCACAGCGCGTACCACCCATAGATGCTCGGGGTGGCGGCGCCGATGTTGTATTGCAGGCCGCCGTCGAACGCTAAGAACTCCACCTGGGTCGTCCCCGACGGTTCGAGGGCATCGAGCACCACATGGGTCCCTGACACCGTGGCGTTGACTGCCGGAGCGATGATGGTGGAGGAGGTATCGGCTCCGCTCGGTCTGCTCGAAGCGACCAACGGGAGCGCCACTCCGATCGTCACTCCGAAGAGTGCGCACGCAACCCACGACCGTGTCCAGGAGAGTCTCATCGCCCCGACCCTAGCTTTGGAGGACGAGCGCGGGCCACGGGCCGAAAGTAAACCCATGACCGGCGCTCAGCCCCAAGCCGACTGGAAGGAACTCTCGGCGACACGGCACGAACCGGGCGGGGAGCTTAAACCCGCTACCGGTTCTTTTCAGAGTGCTTGACTAGGCACCCATAGCCGCAGACGGCGCAAGTTGCAGCGGGACATTCGCAAACCGCTCAACCATTCGGGGGAAGAAGGGACCCCTAGCGCCGAGTGCCAGCCGCCGAATTGCACGGTGGAAGGGCTTGGTTACCCACTGGCGTACTGCTTGCAGCTCTACATAGGCAGAGCTTGTTACGACTTAGTTATCCGAGTCGTCAGGCGGCGTAGTGCCGATCCCAACCCCCACTGATGCCAGATATGAGGCCCGAATAGGTCGGAGCGTGACGAAACGGAGGCCGAGCAATGAGTGACGTGCGACAGAGCGACGAGGTCTCGGGCCATGCATGGCGCATCGCCCAAGGGCGTCGGGTCGTTCGCCTCTGTAAGGAGCTTGGCGTTAAGAACCCCGAGGACCTGATCCCCGAGCAGATGGCCCCCGTGCTCGATGAGAACGGGAAGATTCGGCCAGAGCCGCAGGACTTTGAAGAGGGGGACCTGATGAGCACCGAGGAAATCGAGTACCTCGATGAACCGCCGACGTTGATTCCGCCGGACCGGGTTCTCATGCACAACGTGGTCGCCGGTGGCCCCAACCGTGTGATCAGCTCCGGTGGATTTCGCGTATGGCTAGCGGAGCCGGGCCAGCCGAACCAAATGCCGTGCGATTGCGGGTGGGCAGGACTCGGCCCGCACGTCCGCACCAAGAGAGGGTAGAAACGAGCGGTAGAAAATCGGCACCCGTTCAAGAAAAGCGCACTTGAATAGGGAGTCGAGTAGTGTCGGACGGGGGACTTGAACCCCCACGCCCTTGCGGGCACCAGCCCCTCAAGTCAGTTTTAGCTCCTGGTAGGGGTGCTGCATTTCGCGTAGTACCTGCTCAGGGAGTCACGACTCGGCACGGGCCGACACCGTTTCCCATGTGACGAAGCAACGACGGGGCAACGGCGTCACGCCACCCGCCGCCTGCGGATCTCCCGCCGCTCCCCCTCCGTGAACCCACCCCACACTCCGACCAGGCTCGAGTCGGCCATGGCGTAGCTGTAGCACTGCTGCCGCACCGGGCATTGTCGGCATGCCTTCCTGGCCCGCTCGACATCGCCATCGGTAGTCGAGAAGAAGAGCCGGGTCTCTCCGGTGCACAGGGCGTCACGCATCCAGGCCGGCCGGCCTATCCAGTCCTCGAGCGAGGGCAGGTCCCGCTCGTCGCGGGCGACTATCAGCCACCGAGTGAGCGCCTCATCCACGTATAGACGGTAGGACAGCCCTGTGACAGCGCGACCTTCACTGCGTCCTCGTCCCGGCGATAGGGGGCACCTGATTCAGTAACCACGGCCAGGTAATAGGTTCCCGAGGCGGCAGCGACGGCTGCAAATGCCACGGCACCGCCTACTCTTCATTGATGAGTCCCCTGACCAATCGATCTCAGCGGAGGCGAGATCCCAGGGCAATCCTTCGCGTCGCAGTCGCAGCATCACTCGGCATCGTTGCCGGAGTCGTGGCTTCCTTCGTCACGTTCTGGCAAGCAGCGACCCTCATCGGCTGGGACGTCGCTTCACTCTTCCTCATTACGCGGATCTGGTCGGCCGTTGGGGGTATGGATGCCGAAGAGTGCAAGAACCATGCCAATAGGGAGGATCCGAGTATCCGGCTCACCGAACTCATAGTCCTGTCTGCTGGTGTCGCCCTGCTGGCTGCGGTTGGGCTGGCCCTGATTCGTGCCGGTGGCACCACTGGGGCCACGAAAGCGTACCTGATCGCTCTGGGGCTGTTGAGTGTGGCTTTGTCGTGGGGACTGGTCCATACCGTCTTCACGCTGCGATATGCCCGGTCGTACTACTCCCGGCCAGTGGGTGGGATCGACTTCAACGAGGACGATCCGCCCACTTATCTGGACTTCGCTTACCTAGCCTTGACCATTGGCATGACGTTCCAGGTATCGGACACCAATCTGATGAACAAGAGAATTTCGCAGGATTGCTCTCTCTCACGCTCTGCTTTCGTATTTGTTCGGTGCGGTGATCGTTGCCCTCGTCATCAACGTGGTGTCGAGTCTCCTTCACTGAATTGACCGGGTCCCCTTGAACTGATCCACCCGCTGTGCGAGTCCGATGCCCCAAGATTGGGCAAGGAGGACAGCACAGATGAAGGGACGTCATCACTCACCCGAGCAGGTGATCCGCAAACTGGCCGAGGGCGAGAAGCTCCTGGCCCAGGGCAAGAGCATCGAGGAGGTGTGCCGGCACCTCGAGATCACCGAGTCGACCTGGCACCGTTGGCGCAACCAGTACGGCGGCATGAAGGCCGACGACGCCAAGCGCCTCAAAGAGCTCGAACGCGAGAACAGCCGCCTCAAGAAGATCGTGGCCGACCAGGCCCTCGACATCGACATGTTGAAGGAGCTGAACCGGGGAAACTTCTGACCCCGGACTGCCGCCGGCGGGCCGTCGTCGCCTTCCAAGCCCAGTTCGGGGTCTCAGAACGGCGGGCCTGTGTCGTGGTCGGCCAGCCCCGCTCCACCCAGCGCCTTGGCTCCACCGGTTCCAGGCGACGAGGAGCTCGCCCTGCGGGCCTTCTTGCGTGACTTCTCGAGGCGGCGTCCGCGCTGGGGCTGGAGGCGGGCGGCCCGAGCGGCCCGAGACGCCGGCTGGCGGGCCAACGACAAGCGGATCCACCGCCTCTGGATCGCAGAAGGCCTGCGTGTGCCCTATCGCAAGAAGAAGCGCCCGCTGCGCGGCATCGGGGTCGCCGTCGGGCGCCTTCTGTCCCATCAGGCCCAACGTGGTGTGGGCCCTCGACTTCCAGTTCGACCAGACCTCCGACGCCAGGATGCTCAAACTCTTGAACGTCATCGACGAGTACAGCCGTGAGGCCCTGGCCATCGACGTCGAGCGCTCCATCGATGCCGACGGTGTGGTGGCCTGCCTCGAGCGCCTGGCCGCAGAACGTGGGGCACCGGCCTACGTGCGCTTCGACCACGGGCCGGAGTTCATCGCCTACGCCGTGGCCGACTGGTGCCGCTTCAACGGCACCGACACCGTGTTCATCGATCCGGGCAGCCCGTGGCAGAACGCCTGGATCGAGTCGTTCAACGGCCGCCTACGCGACGAGCTCTTGAACGGCCAGCGCTTCGATTCCCTGCTCGAGGCTCAGGTCCTGCTCGAGGACTGGCGGATCGACTACAACATCAACAGGCCGCACAGCGCGCACGGCTGGCTCACCCCGGTCGAGTTCGTCGAGGCCTGGCTCCACCGACAACAGCTCACACTCGCATAGCGGGTGGACCAACAATCGGGATCCCCTCAGAATCACGGGCGCCGTCGCACCGGCAAGACGGCGGGATAGCCCAAGTGCCTGCAAAGTGGCACCCCTACCCGGCGAACCGGGGCATGGGTTCCACTACCCCAGGACGCGAGACGGCCCCCCGGTGCCCGCGATTTTTGAATCTCCCCACCCTCGATCACTGAAATTCCCCACCTTGAGCCCGGTGAGCTGAACCATCCACCCGCGGCGGTGGGCCCCCTTCGATGCTGACGAGCGACCAAGCAAGCCAGCTCGAAGGGAGACCCGCTCCGCATGCTCACACATGGGGAAGACGTGGAAGCACATGCACTCAGAAGCAGGGGCTGGACGATCTCGGCGATCGCCCGGCACCTCGGTCGGGACCGCAAGACCGTCCGGGGCTACATCAACGGGACGACCGTTCCGGGCGTCCGGGCCAAGACGGCCCCGGACCCGCTCGAGCCGTTCACCAAGTACGTGGAGGCCCGGTTCGTCGACGATCCGCACGTCTGGGCCTCGGCCCTCTATGACGAGGTCTCGCGGCTCGGCTATCCGCTGAGCTACCCGAGCTTCGCCCGCCAAGTGCGCTTGGCCGGCCTCCGTCCGCACTGCGAAGCCTGTTCGGGGGTCAAGGGCCGCGACACCATCGAGATCGAGCACCCACCGGGCGAGGAGATCCAGTGGGACTGGTTCGAGCGGCGAGGTGCCCCGTGGGGAGCGACGGCCTACGTGCTGTTGGGCACGCTCCCGCACTCGGGCAAGGTGCGCGGCGTGCTCGCCGAGAAGATGGACCAGCCCCATCTCATTGAGGCCATGGACGAGGTGCTCCGGCGCCTGGGCGGGACGCCGCGGGTGTGGCGGACCGACCGCCTGGCGACCGTGATCGTGCCGGGCACGGGCGACGTCCAGCCCTCCTTCGCCCCGGTGGCCAAGCACTATCGGGCCGTCGTCGAGCCCTGTCCACCCCGGCGGGGCAACCGCAAAGGTGCAGTGGAATCCTCCGTGCGCTTCACCTCGGGTCGTTGGTGGCGCACCATGACGGCCACCACACCACAAGAGGCTCAGCGCTCCCTCGACGTCTTCTGCGCCACCACCGGTGATGCGCGCGAACGCAGAGGACCGGGCGGTGAACGCACCACCGTCGCTGAGCTGGCCGACGCCGAACCGCTGCTCGCCCTTCCGGCCGCACCGTTCCCGGCAACGACCGAGGTCCGCCGGATCGTCGCCGACAATGCCAGCGTCGCCTTTGGCGGCAACCGCTACTCGGTGCCGCCGGGACTGGCCGGCACGACCCTGCTCGTCGCGCACCGCTTGAGCTCTCCGACGATCGACGTGGTGGCACCGTCGGGAGCGGTGCTCGTGACCCACCGCCTCGCTCCGGCGGGATCGGGCGCCCTGGTGCGCAGTGTCGAGCACAAAGAAGCTCTCGAGGCCGCCGTGCTCAGCGCCTTCACCACACAGCGTCCGTGCGACAAGAAAGCCAACCGTCCGCCGGGCAGAGAGGCACTTGAAGAAGCGGCACGTCTTCTCGGGCCGATCGGGCGCGAGCCCGTTGTCGACCTGTCGCTCTATGGCGAGATCGCGGAGGGACGATGAGCGAGCCCTCCACCTATCAAGAGATCCGGGCCCACCTGGCCTACCTGCGTCTGGGTGCTGCTGCCGAAGCGCTGCCCGGCGAGCTCGACCATGCCCGGAAAGAGCAGCTCGGACACTCCGAGTTCTTGCACCGCCTCCTCGAGGTGGAGGTGAGCGCGACCGAGATCCGCCGCCGGGCCGGACTCGAGCGGTTCGCCTGTCTGCCGTCCCCGTGGACATTGGACGACTTCGACTTCAGCGCTCAGCCCTCGGTCGACAAGAAGATGATGACCGAGCTCGGCACGCTGCGGTTCTTAGAAGACGCCACCAACGTGCTGCTGATCGGGCCGCCCGGTGTCGGCAAGACCATGTTGGCCGTTGGTTTGGCCCGCGCCTCGATCAACGCCGGCTATCGGACCTACTACACGACGGCGGCCGACCTGGCCGCCCGCTGTCACCGCGCCGCCCTCGAAGGCCGCTGGGCCACCACCATGCGATTCTTCGCCGGGCCGAGACTGCTCGTCATCGACGAGGTGGGCTACCTGCCACTGCAGAGCGAGGCGGCTGCTGCGCTCTTCCAGGTCATCACGCAGCGCTATCTCAAGAGCTCCATCGTCATGACCACCAATCTCGGGGTGGGCTCGTGGGGAAAGATCTTCGACGACCCGATGGTGGCCGCCGCCATGCTCGACCGCCTCTTGCATCGCAGCGTCGTGTTCAACATCGACGGCGAGAGCTACCGGATGCGCTCGCATCGGGCCCGCACCGAAGGGCTCCGAAAGGGGGCGTCCAAGGTCAAGGACTAATCTCGATCCAAACAACTCACCGGTCAGTCAACTGGGGAAATTCGTTGATCGCCCCTGGGGAGTTTCGGAAATCGGCGGCACCGGAGGGGGCCGTCTCATACGTGGCATCTACCGCCCTATTTCTGCAAGAGCACTACCAGCGATAGAACCTGTGGGTTCCCGCGCCCTCACCCCGCCCTATTGCGAATCCAACGACCCAAAGAACGAGAAGGACAACCGCTGCAATCCACAACAGGTGGACTGCGAAGCCTGCTCCGAAGAGAAGTAAGACGAGGAGCAATGCGAGAATCAATACCATTGAGAACCTTTCTTTCTATTGACGAAGTGACTTGAGATGTGCCACTAACTAGTACGTCGAATCGACCCGACGAGCTACGTTCCCCTGGCCATCCTCGACGACGGTCCGATGGCGGCGCGTGTTGGCCGCGACCATGGCGATCAGGGACAACACCGCTCCGACGACGCCTACGATCATCAAGATGACGCCCACCTTGTTCACGTTGAATCCGTGTTGATCTGGGCTCACCGTCACGGCGTAATCGAGAATGGCACCTACCGCAAAGGCGATGATGCTCGCGACAAGTCCTCCAGCTCCAACCATTTGCAACCCTCCTATCACGTTGCAATAGAGATACCCAGTGTCGTTGGCGCAGAAACGGGAGATGCCCGGAACACGAGAAATGAGCATTTCAAAAAATGAGCGTTTAGATTTGAGCAAAAGCGACTACTGCCACATCGCGCCTCGGGCCGGGACGGCAGCATCGCCATGCAGCTAACCCCGGCGTTATCGAACATCTCGCCATGGACGGGTCGCTGGTTCACGCCCAAGGGCGACCGCTGGTTTCGAGTGTGGGCTTGCCCGGACCACCTCGAGGGGCTGACTTGGTTGCGACAGTTCGGTGGACGCTCGGGGTAGGTTGCGCCCATGGTCAAGGTCCTGCTTGTTCTGCTGTGTCTGATACTGCCGTTCCTGGCGGTCCTCATTAAGAAGGGTCCGTGCATGGAAGTGCTCTGGGCCTTCCTGCTTCAGCTGCTCGGTCACATTCCGGGAGTGATCTATGGCATCTACCAGGTGGTCAAGGACTAACGATTCCTGGCGGCATCCGGTCGCCTCATTGATCCCAGGTCGGATTCGTTACCTC
The DNA here is from genome assembly GCA_963787525.1 of uncultured Acidimicrobiaceae bacterium. Taxonomy (GTDB): domain Bacteria; phylum Actinomycetota; class Acidimicrobiia; order Acidimicrobiales; family RAAP-2; genus Bog-473. Next base: position 481,284 of record CAWBDK010000004.1, read on the forward strand.
CCGACGAAACACCAGTCGATTCACGGAGCGGCCGCCGTCGCCACTTATCACAGTCACGAGGTCCCAGCCCTCTCCGCTCTCATCGTTGAGATACTGAGCGAGTTCGTCCGTCCCGGGACTTTGCTCCAGCTTGTACTCCCATTGTGTGGCCATCGATGAATGACGCTAAACCGCTTTGGGCTTGGCGTAATCACCCGATCGGGTGATTACGCGGTGCACGACTGGTAGGTTTCGGTGCCTTATTCAGGTTGAACCAGCAGCCTTAACAGCGCAGCATGATTTACGGCGCCTCTTTCAAATCACCGTATCGACGATTACTTGAACATCCGACCGAACTGCGCTCCGGAGCCTTTGGCCGTGGCGCAGCTCCAGGTGTGAACGTTGCTCGGCCACCCTTCGGGGCAGTCGCTTTCGCGTTCCGGAGGCATGGCGTTCTGCCGTCTGGGCATATTGGAAGATGTACCGCGTCAGTCACGTCGGGGTGTGCGTAAGCGGCTCCCACTGCCTGGGGAGGTACGGGAGTCTTGCTCCGCGTCGTGTGATAACGCGGGGTTTACCGGGAGGATCAAAAATGGGGCATCTTGATGAACCGCGCACGTGCCAATGCGGCGATTCGTACGAGTCACACAAGCACTACCGCAGCGGTTCTGATTGCTGCGTCTGCCAATGCCCGCATTATCGGGCGGTGAAAGAAGAGACTTCTGCCTGAACTCGGCTCTGAAGGCGCGGTCGACCCGATGTCAGCGCCTTGTGCCTGGTCTCAGGCGGGTCTGGGTTTGGTCGGGTCTGGGATCACGACCACGTCGAAGCTGCCCTCGGGAACGTCGAGCACCAATGCGATGACCTTTCGGGCCATGGCCTCGGCCTGGGACAGTCGCTTCACCAGAGTGAAGGCCCGGTCGGCCTCTGGCACACTGAGCTCCCACCACTTATCGCGTCGCCGAGCGTGCACCACATAGCTGTGTCGATCCGTCACGCTTGGCCGTTCTCAGGTGCGCGGGAGGCTGAATCCCTGTACGCCACTAGCCCCCCCCCCCCCCGGACTGCCTCAACCGGTTGAATCGCTTGGATCTGGCGTGCGCTTAGTTTGCGTAGCTGCGTCCGCCGCGTCGCGTGCCTCGTCGACGACCACGTCAACGACCTCGGAGAGGACGCCTCTGCCTCCGTTGGCTTGCTGACGCGTCACGGCAAGCGCGCCCCAAAGGATACCCATGAGGACGAGTGAACCCACCCAACACACCGGTACCAGAAACCCGATTAGGCCAAGGATGATCGCCGGCGTGAGCAGAGCGAGCTGACCAACACCGGGCCGATGCCCCACCTTGGAAGTTGCGGCACCTTTCTTTACGAACCGTCCATCGGAATCACGCTTTGGTCTTGGGGAAGCCACAGGCCGCTCCTCGCTGAGGTAGGCAAGGTTGCTAACCCCCAGTTACCCACCCAAGGGCTTCAACGAACCGGGTGTTCCAATAGATCACCCGATCGGGTGATCTATTGCGGCCGTGCTGGATGGCCTGGATTGCCTGGATGGCACAGTGCTGATGCACTTCTACGTCAGTCACGTCGACGAGATGTGCAAGCGGCTCCTCCTGTCGGTTTCCCGAGTCGCGACCCGCGGGCAGGACATCGCGCGACTGAAAACAAGAACGACAGGAGGAAGCATGACCGAGCACAAGGACACGGGCCCCGAGGCGGGAGCGAAGGGGATTGTCGAGGACGTGAAAGGCAAGGTTAAGGAGGCCGCAGGGGCGGTAACCGGGAAGGACCAGTTGCGTCACGAAGGAAGAGCGCAACAAGACAAAGCGGCCGCCGAGCGCGATGTCGCCACCAAAGAAGCCCAAGCCGAAAAGGCGCGGGCCGAGGCTGCGGCGCATGAAGCCGAGCAGCGCGCCCACCAATCGTGATTTATAAGAACGGAGGGGGACAGTGAACGACCCCATCGCGCAACTGAAAGCAGACCATCGTGAGGTGGAAGCCCTCTTAAAGGCCCTGGCGAATTGCAAGCCTGGTGCTCGGAGGCGGAGTACCGTCGCCAAGGTCGAGCGCGAGTTACAACGCCATATGCGCATCGAAGAGCGCCTCGTTTACCCACTCATTCCCCAGGTGCTGAGTGAGGAGGCCGCCGAAGAAGCCGAAACCGAGCACGGTCTGGCCCGGAGTGGGCTAGCCGAGTTGAAGAAGCTCCAGGACGCACCGGGCTTTGGCGCGTCCGTGGACATGTTGACCGCTGGTATCAAACACCACGTAAAAGAGGAGGAGCACGAGGTCTTTCCCAAGCTGAAGGCCAACCTCGATCGAACACAGCTCGCAGAACTCGGCGAAGCCGTCCTTAAGGAACGGTCCGATCGTACCAGGGCCAAACCGAGAAAGAGATGAATATGGTTGATGAGGGCGATTTGGATCTCGCCACATCTGATCGGGTGCCCGAGGAGGTCGTGGATTTCGACGTCCGGGTATGGGACGGCGGCAGCGTGGTCGTGTACCTCGGCACCGAAAATCCCGACGTGTTCTTTGCAGGGATGACGGTCGAGCAGGCCGAGCAGCTAGCAGGCGACCTTCAGCGAGTAGCCAGAGAGGCGGCTGAAAGTCGATAGCTGAACTGGAGCCGCGCCCAGACTCAACGTTCGGTGCAGGCTCACCTATCGAACTCGGGCCTGCGGGGCCTGGTCGGGCGACGAAACCGGAGGAGGTCGCGTTCCAACCGAAGTGAGGTGCGAGTGCCGGAGCTAGCGGCCTTGGCCAGGGTGAGGTCGGATCGAGTTTGATGTCGTATTTCTTTTCAACCACGATGCCCACCACTACCGCTGCAAGTTCGCCAGCGACCGCGCACCCGTCCCCGGCCTCGACCATCCAAAGAATGTCTACGTCCGCGAGTCGGCCATCGTGCCGAAGCTGGACGAATGGATCGCCACCCTGTTCGACCCAGCGAACCTGGACGACACGTGCGAGGCGCTGGCGGAAGCCGGGGGAGCAACCGACGCTGACCACGCCCGGATCGAGGCGGCAGAGCGGAAGTTGGCCGATTGCGACACTCGGCTGGCCAAGTACCGCGCCGCCCTCGACGCCGGCGCAGACCCGACAATCGTGGCGGGATGGATGGCCGAGGTCCAGGGCGAGCGTCTGAGTGCCGAGCGGGAGATCGGCCTCGCGCAGCCTTCCGGGCGGTACACGAAGGCTCAGATCCGGGATCTCGTCACCCACCTCGGTGGCGTCGCCGCGGCATTGGCGGACGCCGACCCGAAGCTCAAGGCGCAGGTGTACGAGGATCTCGGAATCAGCGTGGTCTACGACCCGACTCGACACGTCGCGGGATCGAGTCACGGCCGGAAAGTCCGTGGGCAACTGTAAGTGTCGGAGGGGGGACTTGAACCCCCACGCCCTTGCGGGCACCAGCCCCTCAAGCTGGCGCGTCTGCCTATTCCGCCACTCCGACGAGCTTGCAACTGGAACGCAGCGTCCGAAGATCGTAGCGCGTGCTCATCGGTCCCCCTCAGTGGGCCGACGGGCCGACCGGCGGCCGAAAGGCCGGGGTGTCGGCGCTACTGCCCTGGGAGCGATGGGGTTGTGTTGTTCGTCGACTCCGGCGCCCGCACGGCCCAGAGCTGGGCGAACCAGAGGAGGCTGTCACTGCGCGGCGTGGGTGTGACTCCCCCGATGGTACGGCTCCACACCAGGGCGGCCGGCTCGGCGAACAGCGGCAGCGAAACCATCTCGTCCCACAGCATGGTGTCCGCCTGGGCGTAGTAACCGGCTGCAGTGTTGGGATTCAGCTGCTGTGAGGCGGTCTCCACCACCTGGTCGAACTGGCTGCTCGAGTAGCCGGTCCAGTCTTGCGACCCGTTCTTGCCCGCCGGCCCGAGGAGCATCGTGTACCACGAGAGCGTCTGGCTCATGTACGGGGTGAACGTCACCGGCAGGAGCGCCAGGTCGGCAAATCCCGAGGCGAGCACCTGGCCGGCTTTGTCCGCGCCGTCGACCGGGTACAGCGTCGTGTCCAAGCCGGCAGCGTCGAGCTCGGCGGCGATCGTCGGGCCGGCCGTGGCCGCCCAGGGGTCGCTCTCGTCGTAGACCAAGTGCAGTTGGAACGGTGCCCCGAAGGCCGAGTGGTAGTAAGAGTCGCCCGGCGTGCGGTCCAGCCCCGAGGCCTCTATGAACGCGGCCGCTTGGTCGGGCACCGGCGTCACCGGGAAGTTCACGCTCCCGCCGGCCCCGATCACCGTGGTCGACGTCGACGACACCGGGGGCGGGATCGTCGTCGTCGGAGAGGCCGCCGGGGCCGGTTTGTAGTTCTGCTGTCCCTGTACGGAGACGTGGCTGTCCGCCACGGCGATCCCGGGCACCGCCCAGCTCACCTGTTGGTTCACCAGGTCCTGGCGGTTGATCGTGAGTGCGATGCCGGCCCGGAGGTCGGGCGACAGGTCAGAGTCGAGCGAGCTGGCCATGTCGAGCTGCAGCAACGTGGCCGACGTGTCGACGTCGCTCTGCGCGCCGGGGAGCCCGGTCATCTGGGTGAGGAAGTCCTGGGTCACCGTCGACGGCTGCGCCACCTGCACGTACCCCGAGGCCATCCACTGTGCGAGCTGCTCCGTCGAGGAGGCGATATGGATCGTGATGGAGCGGGCGTTGGCCGGGGTGCCCCACCACTTCGGGTTCTGCACCAGCGTGATCGTCTGTCCCGAGACCGACTGGATCTTGAACGGGCCGCCAGAGAGGTCGATGGCCGGATCCACCGTCGAGCAGCTCGGGTTCCAGCCGACCTTCTCCATCACGTGGGCTGGGACCAGGTTGTCGAAGAGCATTTGCCAGTCGGCGAAGGTGGTCTTGAACTTCACCGTGACCGTGTGCCCGCCGTTCGAACCCGTCACCGAAGCGATGTCGCGGTAGCCGGCGATGGTCGAGACGTCCGGCGACGACTCGACCGGATCCCCCCGCTGCAGCTCCCACGCGTACTCGAAGTCGTCCGCCGTGATGGGCACGCCGTCGGACCAGACCGCCTTGGGGTTCAGCGTGTAGACGATCGTCTCCGGTTTGGTGCTCACCAGCTCCGACGAGACGATCAGGTCGGCGTTCGCCGTCGGCACGCCCAGATTGTTGACGAAGAACGGACTGGGCAGCACCCCGCTCAGCACCGTCAGCGTCCCCGGAGTGTCCCCTGACGGCGTGTTCGGATTGCACCCGGTCGGGCTCTGGGTCATGCCGAGCGAAATGGCCCCACCGGCCACCCCGACGTAGGTGACCGTCGTGCCTCCCCCGCTCCCGCTACTACCGCCGCACGCAGAGGCGAGCACCGCCAGTACTCCGATCGTTCCGACCAACGCTCGCCACCGCCGGGGGCGTCGGCCCCGGCCCGTCACTGCAGCCGGAGATCCAGCGTGACCGTCGCGAAAGCGAAAATGATGGCGACGGTCACGGTGATCCGGTCGAGGTTGCGCTCCACCACCGTCGATCCCTGGGCGGCCGCCCCGACGCTGCCGCCGAACATATCCGAGAGGCCCCCGCCCTTCCCGCTGTGCATCAGGATGAGGAAGATCAATCCGAGTGCGGCCAGCACTTCGATCACGATGTACACCCAGGTGACTGCGGACATGGTTGCCAACACGGAGGAGCCTCCAACTCGCGGCCGAATTCGGCGTGAACGGCCTAGGAACGGTAGCAGGCGGCGGTGGCCCGAATGATGTCAGTAAAGGCTGCCGCCTCCAGACTGGCCCCCCCGACCAGGAGCCCGTCGACGTCGGGCTCCGACATCAGGTCTGCTGCGTTCTCCGCGGTGACCGACCCCCCGTATTGCAGCCGGATGCCCGCGGCCGCTTCATCCCCGCCCAGCTTGGCGACCAGGGACCGGATGAACACGCACGCGTCCTCTGCATCCACCGCAGTCGCCGCCTTGCCGGTCCCGATGGCCCAGACGGGCTCGTAGGCGATCACCAAGCCGGCGACGACTTCCGCCGAGAGACCCGACAGCCCCGTCAGAACCTGCTCCTCGAGGACGCTCTCGGTCTGCCTCAGATCGCGTTGCTCCTCGGACTCCCCCACGCAGAGCACCGGTGTCATCCCGTGGCGCAGGACGGCCCGGAGCGTCGCCGCCACCGTGGCGTCGTCCATGGCGAAGAGCATGCGCCGCTCCGAGTGCCCCACGATCACGTAGGCCGTCGCCAGACGGGCCAAGAAGCGCGGGCTCACCTCCCCGGTCCGTGCCCCGGCATCCTCGTCGGAGCAGTGCTGTGCACCCAGGGCCACCGGGATGCGCTCCTTCTCCACGAGCGTCTGGACGGTGCGCAGGTCGGTGAAGGGCGGGTGGACCGACACGTCGACGCGGACCACGTCCTCGGGCTTCAACCGCAGGCCGAGGTCGCGCACGGTGTGGAGCGCCTCAATGTGGTCGTGGTGCATCTTCCAGTTCCCGCTGACCAGCGGGCGGCGTTCGCTCACCCCCGCGGCGCGTTGGGAGCCCCGCGCAGGGCATCGATGCCGGGGAGATGCCCCGCCCGCTCAATGAAGGACAGCGAGGCCCCGCCGCCAGTCGAGAGATAGTCGACCTGGTCGCACAGACCCAACTCCTCGAGTGCGCTGGCGCTGTCGCCCCCGCCCACCACCGAGAAACCGGGACTGTGGGCCACCGCCTCGGCCACGATCCGGGTGCCACGGGCGAAGCGCGGATCCTCGAAGGCGCCCAGCGGCCCGTTCCACAGCACCGTGCCGGCCCCGGCCACGACCTCGGCGAACGCAGCTGCCGTGTCCGGGCCGATGTCCAGGCCGGTCCAGCCGTCCGGCAGGTCCCCCTCAATCACCTTGACGCTCCCCCGCGGCCCGTGCCCCTCCGACGGCGGGCCGAACGTCCCTCCGGGCTCCAGGGCCCGCGTGTCGGTCGGGAGCAGGATGCGCACCCCGGAGTCGAGGATGGCCCGACAGTCCTCAATGTGCGTCTCGTCGAGCAGCGAGCTGCCGACATGCTGTCCCCGGGCGGCCATGAACGTGTACGCCATGCCGCCGCCGACCACGAGCGTGTCCACCTTGGTGGCCAGCACCTTGAGCACCTCGAGCTTGTCGGCCACCTTGGCGCCCCCCACGACGGCCACGAACGGCCGCGCCGGGTGCTGGAGGATCCCGCCGAGCACCTCGATCTCCTTGGCGAAGCGCAGTCCCGCCGCGCTGGGCAGGAACTGCGGCGGCCCCACGATGGAGGCGTGGGCGCGGTGGGCGGCGCCGAAGGCCTCGTCGACGTAGGCGTCGAAGCCCTCGATCAGCCGCTGTACGAAGACGGGATCGTTCGCCTTCTCGCCCGGATCGAAGCGCAGGTTCTCGGTCAGCCCGATGCCCGGGCAGAGCGCCTGCAGCCGCTCCCGCACCGGATCCATCTCCCAGCGGGGGTCCGGCGCGCCCGCCGGCCGGCCGAGATGCGAACACGCCACCACGTCGGCACCCTCGTCCTGCAACCAGCGCAGGGTCGGCAAGGCCGCCGTGATGCGGAAGTCGTCCGCCACCGTGGCCCGTCCCCGCACCCCGATGTGCAGCGGGACGTTGAAGTCGACCCGCACCAGCACGCGCTTCCCGTCGACCTCGGGGAGGTCCCCCAAGAGCGGAATGCCGTGCAGGGGACCCATCGGCTCAGTTGCCGACCAGTACGGCCAGGTCGACCAGCCGGTTCGAGTAACCCCACTCGTTGTCGTACCAACCGAACGTCTTGACCAGCGACAGCTCGTGGCTGATGGGCATCACCATCGACAGCCCGGCGTCGAAGATGCACGAGGCCGGGGAGCCGACGATGTCGCTCGACACGATCGGGTCATCGGTGTAGTCGAGCACCCGCTCGAGCGGCGGCTTGGCCGCCGCCTCGGCGAAGGCGGCGTTGACCTCGGGCACCGACGGGTTCCCCTTCACCACGGCGGTGAAGTCGGTGATGGACCCGGCCGGCAGCGGCACCCGCAACGACCGTCCGTCCAGGCGCCCCTTCATCGCCTCCAGCACGAGGCTGGTGGCCCGGGCCGCGCCCGTCGAGCTCGGAACGATGTTGACGGCGCCGGCGCGGGCTCGGCGCAGGTCCGTGTGCGTCAGGTCGAGCAGGTTCTGGTCGTTCGTGTACGCGTGCACCGTCGTCATGAGGCCGCTCACGATGTCGAAGGCGTCGTCGACCACCTTGACCATGGGGACGAAGCAGTTGGTCGTGCACGACGCGTTCGACACGACGACATCCTTCTCGGGGTCGAACTCGTCGTCGTTGACGCCGATCACGAAGGTGGCGTCCGCATCGCCGGACGGGGCCGAAATGATGACCCGCTTGACCGATCCGCCGAGGTGGCCGGCCGCGTCTGCCCGGGTGGTGAAGCGCCCCGTGGACTCGATCACGACGTCGGCCCCGAGCTTGTCCCAGGGGAGCTGCTCGGGTTCGCGCTCGGCCAGCACCCGGATCTGCTGGTCGCCCACGAGCAGGTCGCTGCCCTCGACGTCGACCGGGACCGGCAGCCGACCCTGGGTCGAGTCGTAGCGGAGCAGGTGGGCCAGCGTCTCAGCCGAGGTGAGATCGTTGACGCCAACCACGACGACGTCGGCCCCGGTGTCCAGGATGGCCCGCAAGAAGTTACGGCCAATGCGTCCGAAGCCGTTGATGCCGACCCGCACCGTCATGTCGTCCCTTCCTCTCCGCTCCTCGGGGGACCTATGCCAGCAGACCCGACAGGGCCTGCGCCAGTCTGGCAGGGCTGTGGACCAGGGTGTTACTCCCCGTCAGGCCGACGTCGTGCACCGTGGCATCCGTCGAGCCCACGTCCATACCCGGGATGGTGTCACACAGCACCACGTCGATCGCGACATCGTGCCTGGCCAGGGCCGCCACGTGGGCTGCCACGTCGTAGCCCTCCGTCTCGGGGATCTCCGGACGCAGGTTGCAGACGTAGACGACCTGGGCTTTTGCCGTGGCCAGGGCCTCGGCGATGCCTCCCACCGCCACGGCGGCCAGGACGCTGGTGAACAGGGAGCCCGGGCCGATCACGATCTGATCCGCCTCGGCGATCCGCTCGACGGCCAGCGGAGGCGGCGGCGCGTCGCCGGGCACCAGGGAGACCGTCCGGATGTCCCCCGTCCCCTTGACCGCCACCTGACCGGCCACTGTGCCCTGGGCCGACTCGGCCTTGAGCACGACCGGCTCCGTCGTGGCCGGCAGCACGTCGCCGTAGGCGGCCAGCAATTGGGCCGCCTCGCGCACGCCGAGCACGAGGTCCCCCGTGGCGTCGATCAGACCCGTCAGGATCAGGTTCCCCAGCGCGTGGCCGGCCAGCTCCCCCTCCTCGAAACGACGCTCGAAGGCGGCGGCCAGCGCCGAGTCCTGGTCGGCCAACGCCACCAGGCACTTGCGGATGTCACCCAGGGCGACCACGTTGAGGAGCTCGCGCAGCCTCCCGCTGCTGCCGCCGTCGTCGGCCACCGAGACGATGCCCGTGAGGGAGCCGGCGTACCGCCGCGCCGCCTTCAGCGTGACGGCCGTGCCGTGCCCTCCGCCGATGGCCACGACGGAGGGGTGCGTACCGCTGCGGGGGCTCACCGGTCGATGTCCCGGTGGAAGACGGACACCGCGTGACCGTGCTCACTGAGCCGGTCGGCCAGTGACTTGGCCAGCGTCACCGAGCGATGCCGGCCGCCCGTGCACCCCATCGCGATGGTCAGGTAGGACTTCCCCTCACGTACGAAGGCGGGGAGGATGCTCGTCAACAGGTCGTCGACCTTCTCGAGGAAGGCCACCGACTCCGGTTGTCCGAGGACGTAGTCACGCACCGGTTCGTCCAATCCACTGAAGGGCCGGAGCTCTTCGACCCAGAAGGGGTTGGGCAGAAACCGGCAGTCGAAGACGACGTCAACGTCGAGAGGGATGCCGTGTTTATACCCGAACGAGATCACCGACGTCTGCATGTGCGGGACCTCGACGTCGCCGAAGGCCTCGAGGACCCGCAGCCGGAGCTGGTTCGAATTCAGGTCGCCGGTGTCCACGAGCAGGTCCGCTCGCTCTCGCACCGGTTCGAGCAGCCTGCGCTCGTCCGCGATCGACTCCTCCACCCCACGGGCCGCCAGGGGGTGGCGCCGCCGGGTGCCCTCGTAGCGGCGCACCAACACCTCGTCGGGTGCGTCGAGGAACACCACCCGCACCCGCTTGCGGGTGGCGCGCAGATCATCGAGCACGTCGGGCAGGTCGTCGAAGTACTCCGGGCCCGTGTTGCTGCCACCGCGGCCGATCACGAGAGCCACCCGCTCAATGCCCGAACCGGGTCGGTCGACCATTTCGGCCATCTTCATGATCAGGCCCGCCGGCAGGTTGTCGATGACGAACCAGCCCACGTCCTCGAGCGCTGCCGCCGCGGTGGAACGGCCGGCCCCGGACATCCCCGTCACCACCACGAACTCGCTCATCGCCCCCCAGCCTTGCGCACTCCGTCGTACACCGCGCGACCCACCTGGTCGGGCAGCCAGGACAGGGCCTCCAACTCTTCGAGGGAGGCCGCCCGCACGGCGTTGACGCCGCCCAGCTCCTTGACCAGGCGGGCCCGGCGCGCCGGCCCGAGACCCGGGATGTCGTCGAGGAGACTGCGCGTCATCCGCTTGCCCCGTCGCTCGCGATGGAACGTGATCGCGAAGCGGTGCGCCTCGTCACGCACACGCTGCAGGAGGTACAGGGCGTCCGAGCCGCGGCGCAGGCGCACCGGGTCGGGCGAGCCGGGCCGGTAGACCTCCTCGAACTGCTTGGCCAGCGCCGCCAGCTCGATCTCGCCCTCGAGCCCCAGCTCGTGCACCACCCGCTCCGCGACGCCAAGCTGTCCCTTGCCGCCGTCGACCAGGAGCAGGTTGGGGCGGTAGGCGAAGCGCCGTGGGCGCCCATCCTTGGACGCGTCCGGCGCCTCTTTCAGCGCGGTGAGCCGGCGCGTCAGGACCTCTTCCATGGCCGCATAGTCGTCGTTGCCCGAGACCGACTTCACCTTGAAGCGCCGGTAGTCGGACCGCTTGGCCAGGCCGTCCTCGAGCACCACCATGGAACCCACGTAGTCGGTCCCCTGGAGGTGGCTCATGTCGTAGCACTCAATCCGCAGCGGCGCCTCGCGCAAGGACAGCGCGCTCTGCAGCTCGGTCAACGCCTTGGACCTCGCGTTGTGGTCGGCCGCCCGCCGCAATCGGTGCCGGGCCAGGTCTTCACCCGCCGAACGCGTCACCGTCTCGGCCAGGGCGCGTTTGGCGCCGCGCTGCGGGACGGCGATGTCGACGGGGCCACCGCGCAGCGTGCGCAGCCAGCTCTGCAGGATCTCGCGGTCGGACGGTTCTTCGGGGACCAGCACGCGCCGTGGCACATCAGCCCCGTCTGCCCCGTAGACCTGGGAGACGATCAGCGCCGTGAACTCGGGCCCGGACAGGTCTTCGACCTTCTCGGCCACGAAGCCCCGGTGCCCCACCACGCGCCCTCGCCGCACGAGGAAGATCTGCACCGAGGCCTCGAGCGGATCCTCGGCCAGGCCGACGACGTCGAAGTCCTCGGCGCGGTCCGAGACCATCTGCTGGGTCTCGGCCGCCTTGTGCACGGCCGCGATGCGGTCGCGCAGCCGCGCCGCCCGCTCGAACTGCAGCTCCTCCGACGCGGCGAGCATCTCGGCTTCCAGGCGCGCCAGCACGGGATCGGTGTCGCCCGAGAGGAAACCCATGAGATCGGTCACGTAGCCGTCGTAGGCGTCGTGGTCGACCGCACCGACACAGGGTCCCGAGCAGCGGTCGATGTCGTAGAGGAGGCAGGGTCGTCCGAGGCGCTCGTGGCGGGTGAACTTCGTGTCCGAGCACGTACGTACGGGGAAGCTCCGCACCAGGAGATCGAGCGTGGAGCGGATGGCCCCCGCGTTGCCGTACGGGCCGAAGTAGCGGACGCCCTTGCGCTTGCGCCCCCGCACGACGGCCGGGCGGGGCCACTCCTCGTTGAGCGTGACCGCCAGCCAGGGGTAGCTCTTGTCGTCCTTGAGCCGCACGTTGTACCGGGGCAGGTGCGCCTGAATCAGCGAGTGCTCGAGGATCAGGGCGTCAACCTCGCTGTCGACCACCACCCACTCGACGTGGTCGGCCTGGGCCACCATCTGGGCCGTCCGGGGCATGAGCTTGGCGGAGTCCTGCCAGTAATTGGGCAGGCGATGGCGCAGCGACTTGGCCTTCCCCACGTAGAGGACCCGGCCCTCGGCGTCGTAGAACTGGTAGGAACCCGGAGCATCCGGGATGGAGCTGGTGGGCGGCCGATACTGCATCACGTCCACTCTCGCGCAGCGGCTGGTGGGAGGCGGTACACTGGCTGGGCCGGCCTGGAATCCGGCAGACAACCTCGCATCGAGGCCGACATACCCGCGGATGGGCGACCAGGCTGTCCCCGCCGGCCAGATCGATGCTCTCCCTCAAAGGGGGCAGACAACATGCTCAGGCTGCAGGCGCCGCTTCCGGAGCGCTACACGGCCGCGACCGAGGACGAGCTGGGCGCCATGATCGGCGCCGCCAGGACCGCGCTCGGGTCCCGCCTCTTCATTCTCGGCCACCACTACCAACGCGACGAGGTCATGCGCTGGGCCGACGCCCGGGGCGACTCCTTCGGTCTCTCCCGGCTGGCCGCCGACCAGTCCGAGGCCGAGTTCATCGTGTTCTGCGGCGTCCACTTCATGGCGGAGTCCGCCGACGTCCTGACCGGCGACCACCAGCGGGTCCTGCTCCCCGACCTCAACGCAGGGTGCTCCATGGCCGACATGGCCGACATCGACCAGGTCGAGGAGGCCTGGGAGGAGCTGGCCCGGGTCATCGACGTGAACGGCCTGATCCCGGTCACCTACATGAACTCCGCCGCCTCCCTCAAGGCGTTCGTGGGCCGCCACGGCGGGGCCGTCTGCACGTCGTCCAACGCCCGGGCCGTACTCACCTGGGCCCTCGGGCAGGGCGAGCGTGTGCTCTTCTTCCCGGACCAGCACCTGGGTCGCAACACGGGCTTCGAGCTCGGCTACGGCGCCGGCGACATGCGCGTGTGGAACCCACGGCAGGCGCTCGGCGGGTTGAGCGATCGCGAGGTGAAGGAGTCCACCCTGCTGCTGTGGAAGGGGCACTGCTCGGTCCACCAGCGCTTCCGGCCCGAGCACGTCGAGGCCTTCCGGGCCGAGCACCCCGACGGCATCGTCATGGTCCACCCCGAATGCGCGCACGAGGTGGTCACGCTGGGCGACGTCACGGGCTCGACCGACGCCATCATCCGCGCCGTGGCGGCCGCACCTTCGGGCTCGGTCATCGGCGTCGCCACGGAGATCCATCTGGTGAACCGGCTGGACCACGAGTCCCCCGACAAGAGCGTCGTCTGCCTGGACCCGCTCGTGTGCCCCTGTTCGACCATGTCACGCATCGACCCCCAGCACCTGGCCTGGGTGCTCGAAGGACTCCTCGAGGGCGAGGTGCGGAACCAGATCGCCGTCGACGCGGACACGGCCGAGTGGGCCAGGGTCGCGCTCCAGCGGATGCTCGCCATCACCTGAACCGTCCGTCTCGGTCACCCCTGCATCGCTCCAGGCGGCGCCGGTAGGGTCCGATGGCCCGGGTGCTGCCGACAGGAGGCCATTGCCGTGAGCGACTACCCCGCCCCGCCCGTTCCGGTCGACCACGTCGAGCCCGTCCCCCGCCGGATCAGGGCCTTCCTCGCCGGCCAGGCGGTCGTCGACACGACCGACGCCCGCTACGTGTGGGAAAACGCAGCCTACCCCCAGTTCTACATCCCGCTCGCCGACGTGCGACCGGACGCGCTGGTCGACGAGGGAACGGTGAAGGAGACGACGCGGGGCGACGCCAAGCGCTACGGCGTGCGGGTGGGTGACGTCAGCCGGCCGAGCGCGGCCAGCGTCCTCTCGGCCGCCAAGGTCGAGGGACTCGACGACACCGTCCGCTTCTCGTGGTCCGCCTTCGACGCCTGGTTCGAAGAGGACGAGCAGGTCTTCGTCCACCCGCGCAACCCGTACACGCGGGTGGACGCGCTGCGCTCGACCCGGCGCGTGCGCATCGAGCTGCACGGGGTGGTCCTGGCGGAGTCGTCCGCTCCGGTCATGGTGTTCGAGACGGGGCTCCCGACGCGCTACTACCTGGACCGGACCGATCTCGATTTCAGCCGCCTGCTCCCGTCGGACACCGTCACGGCCTGTCCCTACAAGGGCACGACGTCGGGGTACTGGTCCGCCCAGGTCGACGACAGAACCCACCCGGACGTGGCCTGGACGTACAGCTTCCCCACCCGCGAGCTGCTGCCCATCGCCGGGCTCGTCGCCTTCTACAACGAGAAGGTGGACACCTTCGTCGACGGCCACCGGCTCGAACGGCCGCGGGGTTGATCGTCTCGACCTACTTGGCGCGGGCCAGGACCGGCTTGAGCACCTCGCCGGTGTAGCTGCCGGCCGTCTTCGCCACCTGCTCGGGCGTGCCCTCGGCGATCACCGTGCCGCCCTTGTCGCCGCCCTCGGGCCCGAGGTCGATGACCCAGTCCGCGGTCTTCACGACGTCGAGGTTGTGCTCGATGACGACGACGGTGTTCCCCTGCTCCACCAGACGTCCCAGCACGTCGAGCAGCCGCCGCGTGTCGTCGAAGTGGAGGCCGGTGGTCGGCTCGTCCAGGATGTAGAAGGTGTGCCCCGTCGGCCGCCGGCTCAGCTCGCTGGCCAGCTTGACCCGCTGCGCCTCGCCGCCCGAGAGCGTCGGCGCGGGCTGGCCCAGGCGGACGTAGCCCAGGCCGACGTCGACGAGGGTCTGCATGTGCCGGGCGATCGGCGGCTGGCGCTCGAAGAAGCCCAGCGCCTCCTCGCAGGACATGTCCAGCACGTCGGCGATCGTCTTGCCGCGGAACGTGATCTCCAGGGTGTCGCGGTTGTAGCGGGCCCCGTGGCAGATCTCGCAGGGCACGTAGACGTCCGGGAGGAAGTGCATCTCGATCTTGATCGTCCCGTCGCCGGCACAGGCCTCGCAGCGGCCGCCCCGCACGTTGAACGAGAAACGCCCGGGTTGGTAGCCCCGCACCTTGGCCTCGGCGGTCTGGGCGAAGAGCTTGCGGATGTGGTCGAACACGCCCGTGTAGGTGGCCGGGTTCGACCGGGGCGTCCGGCCGATCGGCGCCTGGTCCACGTCGACCACCTTGTCGAGGTGGTCGATGCCCTCGACCTTGCGGTGACGGCCCGGGAAGGCCTTGGCCCGGTGCAGCTGCTGGGCCAGCGAACGCAGCAGGATGTCGTTGACCAGCGTCGACTTGCCCGAGCCCGACACGCCCGTCACCGCGATGAGGCAGCCGAGGGGGAAGGAGACGTCGATGTCACGCAGGTTGTGCTCCCGCGCGCCACGCACGGTCACCACCTCGCCGGTTCCCGGGCGGCGCCGGGCCGGCACCGGTATCGACTTCTTCCCGGAGAGGTACTGGCCCGTGATGGAGGACTTGTTCGAGAGCAGTCCGCCGCGGCCGGTCACCGGGCCGGCGTGCACGACGTTGCCGCCGTGCTCGCCGGCGCCCGGACCGATGTCGACCACGTAGTCGGCCGTGCGAATGGTCTCCTCGTCGTGCTCGACGACGATGACGGTGTTGCCCAGGTTGCGCAGCCGCTCGAGCGTGCCGATCAGTCGCTGGTTGTCCCGCTGGTGCAGGCCGATGGACGGCTCGTCGAGGACGTAGAGCACGCCGACCAGGCCGCTGCCGATCTGGCTGGCCAGGCGGATCCGCTGGGCCTCGCCGCCGGACAAGGTGCCGGCCGAGCGGGCCAGCGACAGGTAGTCGAGACCGACGTCGAGCAGGAACTGCATGCGCTCGCGCACTTCCTTGAACACCCGGTCGGCGATCATGTGCTCGCGCTCGGTGAGCTCCAGGGTCGACATGGCCTCGACCGCCGCGCCGATGGAGAGGCTGCACAGCTCGTAGATGTTCCGGCCACCGACGGTGACCGCCAGCGACTCGGGCTTGAGGCGGGCGCCCTTGCAGGCGGGGCAGTCGACCTCCCGCATGAACTGCTCGATCTGCTCCCGCGACCAGTCCGACTCCGCCTCGCCGTGGCGGCGCTGCAGCCAGGGGATGATGCCCTCGAAGTGCGCCTCGTAGGAGCGGGTGCGGTTGAAGCGGTTCTTGTAGGTGACGTGCACCGCCTTGTTGCCCGTCCCGTAGAGGACGAGCTTCTTGTCCTTCGCCTTGAGCGACTTCCACGGGGCGTCGAACGAGAACCCGCCGGACTCGGCGACCCCCGCCTGCAGCCCGGTGAAGTACTCGCTGCGTGCTCCCGCCCAGGGGGCGAGCGCACCCTCGGCCAGCGACAGCGAGTCGTCGGGCACGACCAGCTCGGGGTCGACCTCGAACTTGGTGCCCAGACCGAGGCAGGCCGGGCAGGCGCCGTAGGGCGAGTTGAAGGAGAAGCTGCGCGGGGCCGGCTCCTCGAAGCTGATGCCGCAGTGGGTGCAGGCCAGGTGCTGGGAGAAGGTGATGGCCTCGTCGCTCTCCTCGTCGCCGTTGCCGTTCATCACCAGCACCTCGGCGGTGCCGCCCGTGAGCTCCAGGGCCGTCTCGATCGACTCGGTCAGCCGCTGGCGGACGTTGTCGCGGCGGACGAGCCGGTCGACGACCACCTCGATGGTGTGCATCTCGTAGCGGGCCAGGTTCACCTCGGCCCGATCCGCCAGCTCGAGCGGCACGCCGTCCACCCGCACCCGGGCGAAGCCCTGCTTGGCCAGGTCGTCGAGCAGCGAGCTGTACTCCCCCTTGCGCCCCCGGACCACCGGGGCCAGGACCTGGAAGCGGGTGCCCTGGGGCAGCTCGAGGACCCGGTCGACGATCTGCTGGGGGGTCTGGCGGGCCACGGGCCGGCCGCAGCTGGGGCAGTGGGGGTGGCCGATGCGGGCGTAGAGGAGCCGCAGGTAGTCGTAGACCTCGGTGATCGTCCCGACCGTCGAGCGCGGGTTGCGCGAAGCCGACTTCTGGTCGATGGAGATGGCCGGGGACAGCCCCTCGATGAAGTCGACGTCCGGCTTGTCCATCTGCCCCAGGAACTGGCGGGCGTAGGCCGAGAGGGACTCGACGTAGCGGCGCTGCCCCTCGGCGTAGATCGTGTCGAAGGCCAGGGAGGACTTCCCCGAGCCCGAGAGGCCGGTGAAGACGATCAGCCGGTCCCGGGGCAGGTCGAGGGAGACATCTCGCAGATTGTGCTCGCGGGCCCCGCGAACGACGAGACGGTCGGCCATCCGCTGAGGATACCGGTGGGCTGTATCAGCTCCGGCCGGGCCGCCGGGCCCGGACCGCCGGGACCGTCCCAGCAGGACCGACGTGGGGAGGGGGTCGGCTCCTCGACCTCAGCAAGGTCCGGTGGTCCGGGCCCCTCGTTCGACACCACTGCCGGGTCTGGCCAGACTTGGCGCCAGTGGTCGAGAGTCAGGAGATCCGCTACGCCAAGAGCGGGGACCGCCACGTGGCCTATCAGATTCTCGGCGAGGGTCCGATCGACCTCCTCGGCCTCAACACCGGGTGCAATATCTGGATCGATCGAGATGACGAACCGCACTGGAGTCGCTTCGATCGCCGCCTGGCGTCATTCAGCCGGCTGATTCGGTTCGATCCCGGCGGGGTTGGGCTCTCGGACCCCTGGTCGGCGGATCGGGCCCGACGATCGAGTGTTGGACGCAAGACGCGCTGGCAGTGTTGGACGCTGTCGGGTCACCAGCGCGCTGCTCTCTTCGGCGTGACGAATGGGGGCTTGGTCGCACTGTCGTTCGCTGCGACCTATCCGGAGCGAACCTCGAGCCTCGTGCTGGTGCACTGCTTCGCTCGGGTGGTCCGGGATTGGGATTATCCATGGGGCTGGCCGCAAGAAGTCGTCGACCATTTCGTGAATGCGGTGACCGACCCGGGCTATGGAGGAGACGCCGTCGACGATCTCGCGTTGAGCGCCCCGAGCCTCGCCCGTGACGTCGAGTTTCGATCGTGGTGGAAGCGTGCCGGCGAACGCTCCGCCACTCCGGCCACCGCCCGGGCCCAGGATCTCCTCTCGATCAGCGCAGACATGCGTTCGGTGCTCCCGCTCATCCACACGCCGACATTGGTGCTGCACCGGATCGACAACCCTTTCCTCTCGATCGGTCAGGGTCGGTATCTCGCCGAAAACATCGAGGGAGCCAAGTTCGTCGAACTGCTCGGCGAAGACCATCTCCCTTTTGCGGGTGATACCGAAACGCTGCTCGGCGAGATGGAGGAGTTCCTCACCGGAGCCCGAGGGACACCGGACACCGAGCGGGGACTGGCGACGATTCTGTTCACCGACATCATCGAGTCCACCAGACGTGCGGCCCACACCGGAGACCGTCGCTGGCGCGAGCTCCTCGACAACCACGACAGCATGACGAGTCGGGAGGTTCATCGCTTCGGTGGCCGACAGGTCAAGACCACCGGCGATGGTGTGTTTGCGACATTCGACGGACCGGCGCGGGCGATTCAATGTGGGCTCGCGGTCTGCGAGGGCGCGCTCCAGCTCGGCATCGAGCTACGCGTCGGGATCCACACCGGCGAGGTCGAAAAGCGCGGCGACGACCTTGCTGGTCTCGCCATCCACATCGCCGCCCGGGTCGAGGCCATGGCGGAATCGGGGCAGGTGCTCGTGTCACGCACCGTGGTGGATCTGATGGCCGGCTCGGCCATCGACTTCACCGATCGTGGCGAGCACGTTCTCAAGGGCGTCCCCGGGACGTGGCGGCTGTTCTCGGTTGAAAATTAACAGGGAGGAGCGAGGGGTTCGCTCACCCGTAGATGTTCACGCTCGTGTCCACCCCCAGGATCGTCGGTTCGGCCCGTCCCGACGCGACGAGCGCGAAGGTGAGCGGGTCGGTTTCGATCCGGCGCCCGCCAGCACCGATCGCCACATCTCCGATGCCTTCGAGGGCGAGCGTCGCCGGCCCCCACCCGCGGTCGGTCAACACAGCCGCGACGTGGGCGATTGCCGCCTGAAGGCCCGGGCCGTTCTGGGGAGAACGGCCCAGCGCGGCGAGGACGTCCTCGCAGTGGATGTAGACGCCACACCAGAGGGACAGGATGGCGGCGCCCAACGTTCCGGCAACGCCTGGAACCGCTGGACCGTTCCAGGCATCCTCGTCGATGGCAGTCATCAGCTCCTCCGTGGCCGTGACGACAAGATCGAGCTCCTCGACCAGAGCCTGTGGGGACCGACCGCGCCTTTCGTCCACCTGGCGGTCGTACCACGGTTGCGTATCGATGCCCTCCAGCCGGCCGGCGGTGATGTCCGCCATGACCCCGGTCACGTGCGCGACGAGGTCGAAGAAAGTCCAGCCCACACAACGGGTGGGGGCCCGCCATTCGTCTTCGGTGAGGGGGGCGACAAGACTGCTCAAGCCCCGGAGCTCGGCGACGAGGCCACGCACGACCTCGTCCTGCGCCAGTGTCATGACTGACCCTAGGCGAACGTCACGTCCTCCTCCCCCCAGTAGGCGTCCACGGCGGCGATCAGGCCCTCGTCGGTGACCGTGAAGATCTCCACCCCCCTGATGTGCATGGTCGACCCGCCGGCCAGCGTCACGGTGATGTGGAACCTGACGGCGGCCCGGTCCGCGACGGGGTGGACCTCCTCCACCTCGAACGTCATCGCCTCGCAGCCGTCGAACGACCGCTCGATGAAGGCGCGGATGGCGTCCCGCCCGACGTTGGGCGGCGTCGGGTAGGGGTCCACCTGCACCGCGTCGGGGGTGAAGAGGGCGGCGTAGGCGTCGGCGTCTTTGGAGCCGACGGCCGGCGTAGCGCTCGATGACGTCGCGGAGCTGTGCGGTGCTGGGCATGGCCGCACGCTACCCGCACGGCCGGCGAGCCGGTGCGCTGCTCAGCCGGGGACCGAGGCGCGCAGCTCGGCGATCTCGTCCCGCAGCAGGGCCGCCTCCTCGTAGCGCAGGTCGGCCGCGGCGGCCTTCATCTCGGCCTCGAGCTGCCCCATCAGCTCCACCGCGGCCGCCGGCGTCGACGCATCGCCGTCGGCCAGCAGCGGCGGGCGGCGGTTGCCCCGGACGGCGGCGTTCTTGCGCACCTCGGCCCGGCTCCGGCCCGCCTTGGCCACCCCGCCGCTCGTCCCGCGCAGGCGCTCGAGGATGTCGGTGACCGACTTGCGGATCGTCTGGGGGTCGATCCCGTGCTCGCGGTTGAAGGCGATCTGGAGCTCGCGGCGGCGCTGGGTGACCGAGACCGCCTCGCGCATGGAGTCGGTCACGGTGTCGGCGTACAGGACGACCATGCCGTCGACGTTGCGGGCGGCCCGGCCCATGGTCTGGATCAGCGAGGAGGCCGAACGCAGGAAGCCCTCCTTGTCGGCATCGAGGATGGCCACCAGGGCCACCTCGGGCAGGTCGAGGCCCTCCCGCAGCAGGTTGATGCCCGACCAGCACGTCGATCGTGCCGAGCCGCAGCTCGCGCAGGATCTCGATCCGGGTGATGGTGTCGATGTCCGAGTGCAGGTACTGCACCCGGACGCCGGCGTCGGCCAGGTAGTCGGTCAGGTCCTCGGCCATCTTCTTGGTCAGCGTCGTCACCAGGACGCGCCCGCCCGCCTCCACCGTGCCCGCGATGCGGGCGAGCAGATCGTCCACCTGGCCCTTGGTGGGCATGATGGTCACCTCGGGGTCGACCAGCCCGGTGGGGCGGATCACCTGCTCGACCACCTGGGCCGAGTGCTCGAGCTCGAAGGGGCCCGGCGTCGCCGACACGAAGACGCACTGGGGCACCCGCTCGACGAACTCGTCGAAGCGCAGCGGCCGGTTGTCCTTGGCCGAGGGCAGGCGGAAGCCGTGCTCGACCAGCACGTCCTTGCGGGAGCGGTCGCCGGCGTACTGCCCGTGCAGCTGCGGGACGGCGACGTGGCTCTCGTCGATCACGCACAGGTAGTCCTTGGGGAAGAAGTCCAGCAGCGTGAACGGCGTCTCCCCCGGTGCCCGCCCGTCGAGGTGGCGGCTGTAGTTCTCCACGCCCGAGCACACGCCGGTCTCGGCCAGCATCTCGAGGTCGTGCTCGGTGCGGACGCGCAGGCGCTGCGCCTCGAGGAGCTTGCCTTCCCGCTCGAACTCCCCGAGCCGCTCCCGCAGCTCCACCTCGATGGTGCCGACGGCGCGCTGGATGATGTCGTCGCCGGTGACGTAGTGCGTGGCCGCGTAGACCGCCACGTCCTCCATCTCCTCGCCCATCTCGCCGGTGAGCACGTCGAAGGGCACGATCCGCTCGACGGTGTCCCCGAACATCTCGACCCGGAGCGCCTGCTCCTCGTAGGCCGGATGGATCTCGACCGTGTCGCCCCGCGCCCTGAAGGTGCCGCGCACCAGGTTGACGTCGTTGCGGGCGTACTGCAGGTCGACCAGGCGGCGCAGCGATGTCCCGCTGGTCGAGCTGGTCCCCCACGGTCAGCCCGAGGATCCGGTCGCGGTACTCACTGGGCGAGCCCAGGCCGTAGATGCACGAGACCGACGCCACCACGATGACGTCCCGCCGCATCAGCAGGGAGGACGTCGTGGCGTGGCGGAGGCGGTCGATCTCGTCGTTGATGGACGAGTCCTTCTCTATGTAGGTGTCGGTCGTCGGGAGGTACGCCTCGGGCTGGTAGTAGTCGTAGTAGGAGACGAAGAACTCGACCCGGTTCTTCGGGAAGAGGTCCCGCAGCTCGGAGGACAGCTGGGCGGCCAGTGACTTGTTCGGCTCGATGATCAGCGTCGGCCGCTGGACCTGCTCGACCATCCAGGCGATCGTCGCCGTCTTGCCCGAGCCCGTGATCCCCTGCAGGGTCTGGTAGTTGTCGCCGCGCTGCACGCCGGCCATCAGCGCGGCGATGGCGTCCGGCTGGTCACCCGACGGCTTGAAGGGGGAGACGACCTCGAATTCGGGCATGGCCCTTCGAGGCTACCCGGGGGATGTGACGCGTCAGGCGTGCGCCCGCCGCTCCGCCGCGGCGGACAGGAGCCAGTCCCACAGCGTGGCCACCTGCGCGTCGAGGGCGCTCCGGTCACCGGAGTTGTCCAGCACGTAGTCGGCCTCCTTGACCCGCTCCTCCCGCGAGATCTGGGACCGGATCCGTGCCTCGGCGTCCGCCCGGTCGAAGCCGCGCTGGGAGAGCAGTCGCTCGAGCGCGATGTCGGTGGGGCAGTCCACCACCACGACCTTGTGCAGCCGCACCGTGTCGCGATGCGCCGCGGTGAGGAGCGGGATGGCCAGGACCACGATCTCGTCGGTGTCGGCGAGGGCGTCGCGCGCCTCGATCATGGCGACGCCGATGGCGGGGTGGGTGATGGCGTTCAGCGCCAGCCGGGTCTCCTCGTCGGCGAAGGCGACCGCGGCCAGCGCCTTGCGGTCGATCGTGCCGTCCGGCGCCAGGATGCCCCGACCGAAGCGGTCGACGAGCGGCTGGTAGGCCGGACCGCCGGGGGCGACGACGTCGCGCGCCACCTGGTCGGCGTCGATGAGCACGGCCCCCCGCTCGACCAGACGGTCGGCCACGGCGGACTTCCCCGAGCCGATGCCGCCGGTGAGGCCCACGGCGAGCATCAGCCGGCGCCCGCCCGGCGCGGTGCGCGGGCGACGGCGAACAGGACGAGCGTCGTGTCGTCGGGTTCGTCGGTGACGAACCAGTCGTCCGGCGGTGATGCCGGTCGCTCCCCCGGTGTCGTCCCGGGCCACCAGCTTGTAGGCCAGCGGCAAGCAGCCTCGTGTACGCCCACACGTACCACTCGTAGGGCATCCGGTGCCGCAGGTCGAACGCGTCGAACTTGAGCAGCTTGTTCGCCTTGGCCCGCCGCGCCTCGAAGTCCGCCTTCACGTGGGGGGCGGCGTCGACCCCGCCGAGCCAGACGTCCCCGAAGTGGCGCTCGAGCATGGCCCGCAGCTCGGCCCGGTCGAACAGGTGAAGGTGGAACGGGTTCTCGAAGTCCGCCGGCTTGTTCGGGGTCAGCACGCAGGCGAGGCCGTCGTCCGTGAGCACCCGGGCCAGCTCGGCGACGTGCGGCTCCGGGTCGGTGAAGTGCTCGATGAGGTGGGACGAGCACACCGCGTCGAAGCTGGAGGGCCCGAAGGCCAGGTCGAGCGCGTCCATCTGGGCCACCCGCAGGCCGTCGGGCCCGTAGCGGGCGGCGGCGGTCGCCGTGGCCTCGGACGAGTAGTCGACGCCCACGACCTCGCGCCCGGGGCCGAGGAAGCGGGCCGACTCGAATCCCTGCCCACAGCCGACGTCGAGGATGCGCCCCTCCCGATGCGGTCGAGGACGGCCCGGTAGCCCGCCTCGTGCAGCGCGAGCAGGGAATCGGGGGTGACGCCCTGCTGGGGGCGTTCGCCAGTCAGCCGGCTCTTCGTGCTGGTGGCCACGGGCGCTCCGATCGAGTGACACGCCGGGGTGGCGCTGCCTGCTTATGCTACCCGGCGACCTTTCGGTCCCCCCTTCATGACCTCGCCCCCCACCGTCGCCGTCACCGCCCCCACCCCCATCGTCGCCGCCGCCGCCCCTCGAGAGGGCGGCACGCCGCCAGACGGCCCGCGAGCGGGACGGGCAGCCGTGGTGGTGGATCGGCGGGGCCGCCGTGCTGGCCGCGCTCGCCTACGCGCCCCTGCTGGCGGTGCGACCCGGAGTGGTCACCCCGGACACGAAGACCTATCTCTATCTGGACCCGACCCGCTTCCTGAGCCAGGTCGCGTTCATGTGGGACCCGACGGTGGCCCTCGGGACGGTCAGCCACGAGTACATCGGCTACCTGCTCCCGATGGGTCCGTTCTTCGCGGTCTTCCACCTGGTCGGCGTGCCGGTCTGGGTGGCCCAGCGCCTCTGGCTCGGGTCGATCCTCTTCGCCGCCGGGCTCGGCGTCCTCTACCTGTCCCGCATCCTCGGGCTGCGCGGGCCCGGGCCGGCCGCGGCCGCCCTGGCCTACATGCTCTCGCCGTACTTCCTCCAGTACGCCGGGCGCATCTCGGTGATCCTGCTGCCCTGGGCCGGACTGCCCTTCATGCTGGGCCTGACCATCGTGGCCCTGCGCCGCGGCGGCTGGCGCGAGCCGGCCCTCTTCGCCGTGGTCGTGGCGCTGGTGAGCGGCATCAACGCCAGCTCCATCATCTACGTCGGCGTCGCGCCGATCCTGTGGCTCCTCTACGCCGTGGTGGTCCTGCGCGAGTCGACCTGGCGGCACGCGCTCGGCACCGGGCTCCGCATCGGCATCCTCACGCTCGGGCGCGTGCCTGTGGTGGATGGCGGGCCTCGAGGTGGAGGCGGCCTACGGCGTCAACGTCCTGAAGTTCACCGAGACCGTCCCCTCGACGTCGGCCACCTCGAACCCGGCCGACATCATCCGCGGCCTCGGTTACTGGTACTTCTACGGCAGCCGACCACACCGGCCCGTGGACCAACGCGGCCGTCCGCTACACCCAGGACATCGCCCTGCTGGCGACCTCCTACGCGGTGCCGGTGGTCGCCCTGGTGGCGGCGGCGTTCGTGCGCTGGCGCGAGCGCGCCTTCTTCCTCGTCCTCCTCTTCGTCGGCCTGGTGCTCTCGGTGGGGCCGTTCCCGTTCTCCAACCCGACGGTGATCGGCGGGCGACTCAAGTCCTTCATGACCGACACGACGGCGGGCCTGGCGCTGCGCTCGACCGACCGGGCCACGCCCGTCTGGTCCTGCTCGCCCTCTTCATGCTGCTCGGCAGCGGGCTCACCGCGCTGTGGTCCCGCTTCTCCGTCGTCGGCCTCGCCACGGCCGTCCTCGTCGCCGGCCTCGTCGTGGCCAACAACCCCTCGCTCTTCCTCGGCGACACCATCGCCAACAACTTCACCCAGCCGGCGTCGCTGCCCTCCTACGAGCTCGCCGCCATCAACCACCTCAACGCCACCCACCCCGGCACCCGGGTCTTCGCCATCCCCGGCAACGACTTCGCCGCCTACCGCTGGGGCGACACCGTCGACACGCCCAGCCCGCGCTGCTGACCCGCGACTTCGTGACCCGGGAGCAGCAGATCATGGGCTCCATCGCCACGGCCGACACGCTCTACGCGACCGACGGCCCGCTCCAGGACGGCATCGCCGACACGAACGCGCTGGCGCCCATGGCCCGCCTCATGGGTGCCGGGGATCTCATGGTGGAGTACGACCAGCAGTACGAGCGCTACGGGGTTCCCCAGCCCCAGCTGCTCGCCCTCCAGCTCCTGCAGACCCCGCTGGGTCTCACCGACCCGCTCTCCTTCGGCACGCCCCGCCCCAACGTCTCGACGCGTCTCGACGCTGAACGAGCAGGACCTCTCGGTGCCGGGCAACCTCGGCTGGCCGTCACCGATCGTCACCTACACCGTGCCCGACCCGCGGCCCCTGCTGCGGGGCGAGTCCGACGCGGGGGCCGTCGTGATGGAGGGCGACGCCACCGGCCTCAACAACCTGGCCGGGCTCGGCCTCCTGAACACGAACAGCGCGATCTACTACGCCGGCACGCTGGCCAACGACCCCACGCGGCTGCAGGACCTGGCGTCCCAGGGTGCCCAGCTCGTGCTCACCGACACCAACCGCAAGCAGGCGTTCCGCTGGGACACCCTCACGGCGAACGCCGGCTACACCGAGACGCCCGGCGAGAACCCGGCCAAGACCGACCTGAGCGACAGCCCGATCGAGCTGTTCCCGGGCACCACCATCACCAGCAAGTCGTACGCGTCGTACGTCGGCGCGGTCAACGTCACCGCCAGCAGCTACGGCAACTCGGTCTCCTACACGCCGGAGGACCAGGCCTACAGCGCCATCGACAACAACTTCGACACGGCCTGGATCGCCGGCACCTTCGTTCCCGACCCGGCCGGCCAGTGGTGGCAGGCGCAGCTCACGACCCCCGTCACGACCGACCACATCACGCTGGTCCAGCCGCAGCGGGGCGACCGCTCGCGCTGGGTGTCGGCCGTCACGCTCACCTTCGACGGCAAGGACCCGATCCGCTACGACCTCACCGACGCGTCGCACGTGACCACCGGCCAGACGCTCACCTTCCCCGCCCGGACGTTCCACACCCTGCCGCGTGACCATCGACGCCACGACGGACGACACGCGCACCGCCGCTCTCGGCCGCCGCCGTCGGCTTCTCCGAGGTCGAGATCCCGGGCGAGCAGGTGCACCAGGTCGTCCAGATGCCCACCCAGATGCTCACCGCGCTCGGGGGCTCCTCGGCGGCCGACCGTCTCACCGTCGTGATGACCCGCCAGCGCACCTCGCAGTTCCCGCCGCGCAGCGACCCCGAGACGACGATCGCACGCCAGTTCACGCTCCCCACCGCCCGCACCTTCACGCTGTCGGGCAGCGCGAGCCTCTCGGCGTTGATCCCCGACGACGAGATCGACCGGCTCGTGGGTCGCACGCCCACGCGGTCGACCACCGTCCAGCGACGCCTACTCCTCGGGCCGGCTGCCGGGCGACCTCCAGGCCACGGCGTCGGCCACCGTCGACGGCAACCCCACGACGGCCTGGATGCCCGGCCTCGGCTCGAACGCCCAGGTCGGGCTCCACGCTCACCTACGACCTGGCGAAGCCGCAGACACTGAGCGGGCTCGCCATGCAGGTGATCGCCGACGGCCGGCACTCCGTCCCCACCGCCATGACGATCACCTCGGGGAGCCAGGTGCGCACGGTGGCCCTGCCGCCGATCGCCGACGGCACGGTCCCCGGGGCGGTGACCACGGTGCCGGTCTCCTTCCCCGCCCTGACCGGCTCGCACTTCGTCGTCACCTTCACCGCCGTGCGGCCCGAGTACGCGGCGAACTACTACTCCGCCGGACCGCTGGCGCTGCCGCTCGGCATCGCGGAGATCGGCATCCCCGGCGGCGAGCGCGGCCCCGACGCCGGCCGACCTGCCCGGGAACTGCGTCTCCAACCTGCTCTCCATCGACGGCCAGCCCATCGACGTCGCCGTGGTCGGGTCGGCCCAGGAGGCGCTCGACAACGGCGAGGCGCAGCTCGTCCCCTGCGGCCCCGACGCCAAGGGGATCACCCTCGCTGCCGGCCCGCACGTCGTGCAGACGGCCCTCGGGCACAACCCGCCGTGTGCCAGCACGCCCGCGACCTGCACGGGCTGGAACATCGACCAGCTCGTCCTCGACTCGGCGGCGGGGGGCGGACCCGGGCCCGCCGTCTTCCCGACCACGGCCGGCACGCCCCAGCTGGCGGCGACCCAGCCCGGCGCCGCCCCGTCGGTCGCGGCGACGTCGTCGCACATCGACAGCCACGCGGCCGACGTCTCCGGAGCGACGCAGCCCTTCGAGCTCGTGCTCGGCCAGAGCGTCAACAAGGGCTGGCACGCCGTGGCGGAGCCGGGCCCCGACCGCCGCGCCGGCTCGCACGCGGTGGACCTCGGACCGCCCCAGCTCGTCGACGGCTTCGCCAACGGCTGGCACGTCAGCGCGGCGGACCTGCACGCGCTCGGGGGACCCGATTTCACGGTCGCAGCTCACCTGGACGCCCCAGCGCGAGGTCTGGGCCGCACTGGCGGTGTCCGGGGCGACGCTGCTGCTGTGCCTGGTGCTGGGCTTCCTCCCGCGTCCGCGCCCGCCGCTGGGCTGCGCGCCCGGCTGCCGCGCCGCCTGCGCGGGCCGGCCGGGCCCGACGCCCCGGAACGGCCGCCGTCACTCCGTTCGACGCCCCCGCGCTGGCCCTGCCGGGCGCACCGCCGCCCAAGGACCAACGCCAGCGCGGCTGGCTGCACTTCCCGCGAGCCCTGCTCATCGGCATCGTCACCGGCGGCGTGGCGGCCCTGGTCACCCCACCCGTGGCCGGGCTCGTCGTGGCGGGCGTGGTGACGCTCGGGCTGCTGGTCCCCTGGGCCCGCGCCGTCGCCACCGTGGGCGGGGTCGCCTTCATCGTCGCCGGCTGCATCAACGTCGTGCAGGGGCAGAACGTCCACCACTACCTGCCGGGCTCCAACTGGGCCGGCATCCTTCGTCCACGCGGGCAACCTCATCTGGCTCGGGCGTCGTCCTGCTGCTGGCGGACGCCGTGATCTCCGGCCTGGGGCTCCGCGTCAGCCAAGCCGCTGGGTCGCCGCGCCATGAGGGCGCAGGCGGCTCGCCGGCGGCTCCGCCTCCCGCCGGCTGGAATCGACGTACTCAGGACGGTCCCGACGGCCTCCTCGGCCAGTGCCTCGAGGGCGCGGCGGGCGGTGGCGTCCCAGGTGAACCAGCGGGCCCGGGTCAGCGCGCCCTTCGAGAGGCGGCTGCGCAGCACCTCGTCGCCCACCACGCGGCCGAGCGCACCCGGGAGCTGGCCGAGGTCGTCCACCAGCAGCCCCGACTCGCCGTCGAGCACCGCGTCGGCATGGCCGGCGATGGCCGTCGCCACCGCCGGCGTCCCGCAGGCCGCCGCCTCGGTCAGGTCATGCCCCAGCCTTCGCGCTGCGAACTGCTCGCCACCACCCAGGCCCGCCGGTACCACGACACGAGCTCGGCGTCGTCGACCCGCCCCGGCATGCTCACCCACTCCGTCGGCCCCCAGCTCGTCGCGCAGCGCCTCGAGGGCGGGGCGCTCGTAGCCCTCGCCGATGATGACCGCCTGCAAGGTCGGGATGGTCGACCTTCACCTCGGCCAAGCGACCGCAGCAACGCGTCGAAGCGCTTCACCGGCACCAGCCGCCCCACCGCCACCACGAGCGGGGTCGGCGAGCGCCGGCCGCCGGGCGTGTAGCGGGCGTCGACCCCCGGCGGCGCCACGGTGACCCGGTCGCCGCGCAGGCCGAGCATCTCGGTGATCTCGGTGCGCGAGGACTCGGACAGGGTGACGATGCGGCTCGAGCGGTAGACGTGCGGCGCGATGCGTCGCTCCATCACGTCGCCCAGGCGGGCCAGCGTGGGCGGCAGCACCATGCCCCACATCTCGGCGTGCACGTGGTGCAGGAAGACCAGCGCGCGGGCCGCGGTACCACAGGGGCGACAGGAAGGGCATGCCGTTCCAGATCTCGACCAGGGCGTCGCCCGGGCGGTGCCCCATGCGGATGCCCTCCCAGGCGGCGCCGGGGAAGACCGCGTAGCGGCCGGCCCGCCGCAGCACCCGGTAGCCGTCCCGGGTCAGGGCCTCGGGCGCGCCCGGGACGCCCGAGGTGCGGAACGTGACGTCGAGGCCGGCGGCGGCCCACAGCGAGGCGATCTTGTGGGCGTGCAGCTCGGATCCCCCGGCCTCGGGGTCGTCGAGGTCCCGCCAGGCCACGAAGTGGATGCGCCGGATGCCGGCCTCCGCCGCGATGGACGCCAGCACCTCGGGATCCGACGGCGCGCCGTCGCGGCGGGCTCCGCCGGCCGGGCGCGGCGGCCAGCGGAGCCCGGGTCGTCACCCATCGGGTCAGGTTAGCCCTGCAGGTTGCCTTTCCAGCCGGACCCTGTGCACCACGGTGAACCCGGTCACGATCACCAGCGAGCACCGCAGCCTGGACGCCGAGGTCGACCAGCGCCGTGGCCCGGGGCGACCCGTGCACCGCCGAGCACCGCCACGCTCAGCGCCGCCGCGCCCACCACCAGGATGCCGGCCACCCAGCGCCGGCCCACGGCGAGCAGGTACATGGTGAGCACCACCGAGACGCTCAGCATGATCATGGCCAGCACCAGCGGTGCCAGGGCGTCGGCGGCGGACGTGTAGGCGTGGTGGAACACCACCTCGAGCAGCGTCTCGGGCGCGGCGAGCGCCACGCCGAGGAGGAGCACGGAGGGGATGCCCAGCAGCACGAGCACGACGGCCAGCTGTCGCAACGCGTGACCGCCCTGGCGCCAGCGAATGGCCGCCTCGGGCAGCAGGTAGCCGCCGAGGACGATGGCGCCGAAGACGATCGCCTTGCTCGTGACCGACACCGCCGCGTACGCCCCGCTCTGCGTCGGGTTGTCCCGCCCGACCACCAGCACGTCGACGTTCTGCAACACCGCCACCATGGACAGCGAGACGGAGGCCACCACGAGGTCGACCACCACGCTCCGCCGCTCCGCGGCCCGGCCGCCCAGCACGCGGGTCGGGCCGCATGCGCCGCCACGAAGCTCGCCGGCCGTCCGCACCCGGGGGCCGCCGGCCGTCCGACCAGGTTCGCACCGCGGCCCAGCGCGCGTGCGCGGCCGCCACGACCTCGCCGATCAGCACCCCCACCGCGGCACCCGAGGGACCGAACCCGGCGAGCACGAGCACCAGCACGGCGCCGAGGCGCACGCCCATCTCGACCAGGAGGTTGACCGCCAGCAGCCGGTAGGAGCGGTGGGCCTGCAGGAGGCCGCGGTCGAGGGAGAGGAGGACGAAGAAGCCGGCGGCAGTCAGGATCGCCGCGATGCCGATGCCGCTCTGCTGGTTGAGCAGCACGGCCACGCCGTGCCGGCTGACGAACACCAGTGGCCGCCCACGCCAGGACGACCATGGTCCCCTGCCGGTGCACCCGCCCGGCCCAGCGGCGCACCAGGTGGCCGCTCCCGTCCTCGTGCCACATGGTCACCCGCCGCACCACCGCGACGACCACCGCGGACCCCGGCATGGAGAGGATGAGGTAGAGGGCCGTCAGCTGGTTGAGGACCCCGTAGCTGTGCGGCGTCAGCAGGCGGGCCAGCGCGACGGTGAGGACGACGCTGGCCCCGTTGGCCAGCACGCCCGCGGCCGCCAGGGGTCCCGCCTGCAGCAACCCGGCCCGCATCGACTCGACACCGGGCCGGGCCTCCTCGTCGAGCAGGAGCTCCGCCCCGAGGTTGGGGCCCACCGCGTTGGGCGCCAGCGACATCGCCGCCGGCACGGACTCGACGACGACCTCGGCCGCCGGCGCGTCCGTCGCCTCGAGGTCGCTCACGCGGTGCGCCCTGGCCGCCGTCTCGTCCTCCATGCCGATGCGATCGATCTCGGGCAGGATCTGGGGCTGCAGCATGCGGCCGCCCGCCGGGCTGACGTGGATGCCGTCGGACGAACGCACGTGCACCCCGTCGAGGGACGCCGTGTACACCCCGTCGGGGCTGAGCATCCGGTTGAGGTCGATCACACTGACCTCGCGCGGATCGGCGCGAGCCACCTGGCGCACCAGCGCGTTGTAGGCCTGGGCGCGGGCCGGGGTGTTCTCCGACCAGGCCAGGCCATCGGGCTGCCGGTCAC
This sequence comes from uncultured Acidimicrobiaceae bacterium, assembly GCA_963787525.1. GTDB lineage: Bacteria > Actinomycetota > Acidimicrobiia > Acidimicrobiales > RAAP-2 > Bog-473. The sequence continues at coordinate 512,395 of CAWBDK010000004.1, forward strand.
TGGGGTCGACGTAGGGCATGGTGAACAGCACCACTTTTGCACCAAACGTGTGGAAGATGGCGATGGCCGATCGCAGGTCCGCGCCCAGGTGCTCGTCCCAGGCCGGTTCACCGATGTGCACCCAGTCCCCGTCCAGCAGGTGGTCCGTCACCTCCCAGCGGCCCAGCCCCAGGGCGACCACCTGCGGCCGCTCCGCCGCGACCAGGAAGGGCCACCGGCGACGCCACCCCTCGCAGCCCGGCGTACCCGGGCCCGGGATCCCGGCCGTCATGATCTGCAAGCTGCGGGTCGAGGTCGCAGCCGAGGGTGGCGTGGTCCGAGATCGTCACGCCGTAGGCGCCCCGCGCGCCGACCGCCAACCCCATCCCGAGGGTGAGCGCGATGGAGTCGCCGAGAAGCAGGACCCGCACCGGGTGCGGGCCGTAGGCCCCCGCCCGCTGCAACGCCGCGTGCTCGGTCGTGCTCAGCCCACGCGGGAGCGGTGAGAGCACCCGGCCCGCTCCCGGGGCGTCGGCCCGCACCGCCGTCGCCGCCCCCGCCACCGCGGGCAGGCCGACGCACGCCAGCAGGAGGAAGGCCGCACCCCACAGGCCTCGCACTCCCGCTCGCGTCACGCCAGCATCGTCCTCCCCGTCTGCCACCCGCCCTCGCCCGGCCGGGAGGCTCCGCCTGATCGTCTGGCCGGTATCGGCGACCGGCCCGTGCACGTCCGACACCCTCTGCGTCGGCCGATCCGGCCCGACTCTTGAGCTTCTCCGCCGGCGGCCTCACGGAGCCAGGCAGGGCCTTGCCGGCGACGCAGTTCCGCCACCCGCAGGCTACGACGGGCCGACCCGGTCCCTGCCCGGCCCCGGCGACGCACGCGAGCGAGCGTGCCGGCCTTCAGACGCAGCGGGCGGTGCAGGCCGAGCTGGACGTCGTTCCACACCCAGGCCCCGGCCTCGATGGTGGGCAGCCGGCCCAGGGCCGCCGTCATGAAGGCGGCGGCGTAGATGGGGTCGCGGCCCTGCTCACTCGAGGGGGCGCCCGGGGTCGGTGGCGATCACCACCGTGTTGACCTGCCACACCGCCAGCGCGTGGCGCACCGCCGCGTCCTGCGCCGGGGTCCCCTCCGGCAGCGGCAACCGCAGGCCGAAGGCGAGCGCGCTCGAGCACCTTGAAGCCGGCCGCGGCCGAGCCGGCCCGGCGCACCACCCCCTGGGGTCCCCCGCCGCCGGCCTGGCTGTAGTGCATGCGCGTTGACCGCCTGCCAGGCCATGGCGGACTGGAGCCCGGAGAACGGGGCCGGGTACGGAGAGCAGCACCCGTCCCGGTGGCAGGGCCGGGGCCACCTCGCGGTACCAGCGGGGCAGGGTCACCGGCCGCATGGCGAAGGGCAGGCGGGCACCGAAGGTCACCGCCATGGGGACGAGGGCGACGCCGGTGACGGCCAGCGCGCCGACCACGCCCCGCCAGTCGGGCAGCAGGCCGTGCACGCGGTCGAGGATGACGGCCAGCATCACGGCGGCGGCCAGGTAGCCGATGGCCATGAAGCGCTGCTCGATCACGTTCTCGAGCACCGGGATCTTGGAGAAGACGCAGGCGACGTCCCACTGGCCGTGACGCTCGCCCAGCGAGCAGGCGACGCAGAAGGACGAAGAGGAAGCCGAAGAACCACAGGCGGCGGTCCCGCCGAAAGGCCACCATGCCCGACGACCAGGACGGCCAGAAAGCTCCAGCCGAGGTAGCGCCGCCGACGCCAGGGGCGCCCCCTCGTACCCGCCCAGCGCGAGGAAGACGTTGCTGCGGGCTCGGGTAGCCGGCGGACACGAAGCTCGACGGGCACGAAGACGCCGAGCTTCTCCGACGTTGGGCCAGACGAGGCCCGAGAGGTGCGCCGGGCCGTCGAGCGCGAACCACACCGGCCAGGCCAGGAGCACGACGCCCACGCCGAGTCCGACGGCCAGCCCCCTGGCGGCGTGGGGCGCCAGCCGGCGCAGCGCCGCCCGGTCGGCGACCAGGGCGGCGGCCACCAGCACCACCAGGCAGGCCACCACGACCACGGCGGTGATGGCCAGGAGCTCGGAGGAGAGGAAGAACTGCCCGAACAGGAGGAGGCCGAGCAGGACGCCCGCACCAGACCGCGTGGTGGCGCTGGCGGATCAGGATCTCGTCGAGGACGGCCAGGATGAGCGGCAGCAGCATGAGCGCAGCCGTCATGAGGTGGGCGAACTGGAGGCTGTTCAGCACGAAGGGCGAGAAGCCGTAGAGCAGCCCGCCCACGAAGGCGGCCGGCGTCCAGCGGAGCCCAGCGCCGCACCACCACGAAGGCGGTGAACGCGGTGAGGGCGGGCGCCACCGTGGAGGCGACGTTGAGCGACGCCACCGGCCCCCAGATCCAGGTCACCGGCACCAGCGGGAGGCTCAAACCCGTGACCGACGTCTGGGCCAGCAGGTTGATGCCCGTCGGGTGGAAGAGGGCGGTCGAGAAGAAGGGGTTCTGCCCGTGGGCCAGCGCGGTGGCCGGCCACTGGAAGAACCACAGGAACAGCGCCGGGTCGCCGCACCCGCACAGCGTGTGGGTCGTCGCACCGTCGACCCAGGCGTGCACCCACAGCGCGAACCCGAGGGCGAGATACAGCAGACCCGACCGCGGCGAGCAGCCATCCACCGCCGCCACCGGAGCGCCCGCGCCGGCGCGAGCTCAGCCAGCGTCGAGCGTGCTTGCCGCGGCCGCCGTGCGCCGCGGCAGCACGGGGGCGTCCCGTCCGGTCGACCCCGCCTCGTGGTACTCCTCCTCCACGTTGACCGACCAGATGTCGTGCGCCGCGCCGTACATGTTCTCCACCGTGAGCATGGCGGTGTACATGGAGTGGTCCTGGTTGTTGTACTTGTGCATGCCGTTGCGCCCGACGGGGTGGATGTTGGGCGCCTCGGCCTCGATCCACTTGCGGATGGTCTCGACGTTCGCCTTGTAGCTGAAGTCGTAGTACGGGTAGGCCTTCGGGACCCGGACCACGTAGCCCCGCTCGACGTCACCGTCGGCGGCCAGGCCGAGCGAGATCAGCTCCTTCGTGCCCAGCGCGATGAGCTCGTCGTCGGGCATGTTCCACATGTCGTCGCCCTCGAAGACGAAGTACTCGAGGCCGAGGCAGGTGCGCCCGTCCTTGACCAGGTAGGGCGACCACGAGCCGTAGTTCTGGATGCGCCCGACCTCGACGTCGGTGGCGTGGATGTAGATCCAGTTGTCGGGGAAGCTGCGCGACTCGGGCACGACGAGCGCGACGGTGAGGTAGTCGCGGTAGTGCAGGTCGTCGGCCGCGGCGACGACCTCGGGCGGCGGCGGCGGCGTGATCGTGTGCACCAGCTCGCGCATCGGCATCGTCGAGATCACGTGCGAGGCGGCGACGGTGTGCTCGCTCCCGCCCTGCGCGTAGGTCGCGGCCACCGCCCGTCCACCCTCGACGGTGATGCCGGTCAACCGCGCGCCCATCTCGAGGGTTCCCCCGGCGGCCTTCACCTTCTCGCGCACAGGTCTCCCACATCATCCCGGGCCCGTACTTGGGGTACTGGAACTCCTCGATCAGGGTGGTGATGTCCGTCTGGCCGCGCTTGGGGAGGATGGCGTTGAGCACGGCCTTGCGCAGGTCGAGGTTCTTCACCCGCTGGGCCGCCCAGTCGGCCGGCATGTCGGAGACCGGCACGCCCCACACCTTCTCGGTGTAGGTCTTGAAGAAGGTGCGGTACAGGCGCCAACCGAAGCGCGCCACCAGCCACCCCTCGTAGTTGGTCCTGGTCCTTGGGCGGCCGCATCCGGGCCCAGAGGTAGGAGAAGCCGCACAGGACGGCCTCCACCAGGCCGAGGTTGCGCAGCGCGTTCAGGGCGCGCAGCGGGTAGTCGATGAACTTGCCCCCGTAGTAGATCCGGCTCATGCGGGGGCGCAGCATGAAGTCGCCCTCGGGCAGGATCTCGTGCCAGAGCGCCTCGACCTCGGGCACCTTGGTGAAGAAGCGGTGGCCGCCGAGGTCGAAGCGCCAGCCGTCCCGCACCACGGTGCGGCTGATGCCGCCCACGACGTCGTCGGCCTCGAGCACGACCGGGTGCTCTCCCCGTTTGGTCAACAGGTAGGCCGCCGTCAGCCCGCCGGGCCCCGCGCCGGCGATGACGACGGGGGCTTCCTCGGGCATGGCCACGAGATAGGCAGGTTAGTGGACCCCCGGTCCGCCTTCGGGGACGGGACCGCCCGGCGCCGTCCGGCCGGGCGTCGCGCCTCCGGATCAGGGAACCGAGATGTTCAAGAAGGCCAGCAGCGCGTAGCCGGCGAGCCCGGCCGCCAGCAGCGCCAGGACGGCCCGCTCGAGCCGGGAGTCGGTGAGCACGAGCGCGGCGGCGATCGACAACGGGAAGGCGCTGAGGGCGTAGCGCTCGAAGGAATCGAGGTTGGACCCGGCCACGGCGGTGGCCAGGACCGCGGCGGCGAACAGGGTGTAGCGGGGCCGGGAGGCGGCGCCAGCAGACGATGAGCATGGCCAGGGCCAGCAGCACCCACGGCACGTGCAGGGCCGTCCCGACGTGGTGGTGCACCACCCCCGTGGCGTCGTGGTACAGCGTGGCGAAGGGGTCCGACAGCCCCCCGTGGTGCGAGCTCTGGAGCTGGACCCGCAGCGGGGCCCACCAGTCGCCCACGATGTGGCTGGACCAGGCCAAGAACGCCAGCACGCCCACGAAGGGGGCCACGACGGCGCCGATGCCGGCCACCCGCTCGGCGCGCCCCAGCCGGGGCCACCAGCGCACCAACTCGGCGGCGACGGCCAGGGCCAGCAGCACCCCGATGGGCCGGGTCAGGGCCGCCCCGAAGGCGAGCGCGCCGGCCAGCGGCGAAGCGCGGCCGGGCCGCGGCGGGTCCGGGCGGCGGCCGCAGGGCGAGGAAGCACCCGATGGCCAGGACGAGCAGGACCGATTCGGCGTAGCCCATGACCAGCACGAAGGCGGCCGGCAGGAGGCTGAGGATCCACAGCGAGCGCCGGGCGACGGCGGCGTCACCCGTCTCCCGGCGCACCAGGACGTACAGCATGGCGGTGGCGGCCAGGGCCGCCGCGTTGGCCAGGAGGACGAGCGCGGGGCCGTCGCCGAGCCCGGGCACCCAGGCCAGCGCGTGCGTCACCAGCGGGACGAGCGGGGAAGAAGCGCAGGGACTGGCGCCCGAGCGGCCCGTAGCCCTCGCGGGCGATGGTCTCGTACCAGCCGGCGTCCCAGCCGAGCAGCCCCGCGTGGACCCGGGCCGCCACGCCGGGGGTCGCCGGGTGGGTGCGGTCGACGATGAAGTGGGCCAGGCCGAGCGAGCCGGCGACCACCACAGCCGGGCCACGACGAAGGGCAGCAGCGCCTCCCGCAGCGATTCGGGCAGCCGCCCCCAGGCCGCTCGCACGGTCCCCCAGCCGCCCCGGGCCGCCGCGGGCGCCGGGGCCGTGCTCGCCCCCGTCACCGCCGTCGGCTCGGTCGCCTGGGCCACCGGTCAGGGCCCCGAGGTCGCGTACTCGGTGAGGTTCATCGGCTCGTAGTAGAGGCGCTCGTGGCTGGTGACGACGTTGCGCCCGCCGCCACCCGCCTTGGTGGACGCGGCCAGGAGGTCCGACGCGATCGTCTCGCACTTGATCCCGTAGGTCTGGTACATCGGATGCCAGACCAGCCAGATGTGATGGTCGGTCCCCGCCTTCTGGAAGACCGCGTCGGCGAAGGCGTCCGGGTTCGCCGCCTGCGACGGTGTCGGCGTAGTCGACCCAGTCGACGATCTGGGGCCCCGTGCGGCGGGGGAAGGTGATCATCTCGTACTGCGACGGGTCGTCGATCTGCCGGTAGACCGACGGCCCCAGCTGGTCGGGGCAGAAGGCGATGACGTCCCCCGGCTTGGCCTGCGCGTTGATGGCGGCCGCCACGGCGCCCGCCTGCGTGCGCTGCGTGGTCACGTTCTGCGCCGACGACACGAGCCCGGCCACCACCGCCAAGCCGACGACGACGACCCGGACCCTGGGGTTGAGCAGCGTCGTCGTCCCCAACGCGACCAGCAGGAGGAAGGGCAGGAAGACCACCGCCGCGTAGCGGCGAGGAGAACGCGCTGGCGGTGACGATGCCGCCGAGCGATGGCGGCGAACAGGGTCCCCAGCACGACGAAGCCGAGGCCGCGGGCGCGCGGACGGGTGCGCAGGTCCAGCTCGATGATGCGGCCGCTCAGGCCCACGCCGAACACCGCCAGCGCCAGCATGCAGAAGTAGATGACCGCCAGCAGCCGGCCCTGGTTGGTGGCCGTCTAGAGCGTCGAGCCCTGGTTGTCGGTGAAGCCGGTCAGCGCGTTGATCACGGCCGAGAAGTTCGGGGCGCGTGCCCACGGGCGTGCCCGTGTGCTCGGTCTGGTAGAGGAAGGTGGGCACCCAGGGCACGAACAGCAGGCACCCGACGGCCAGCGCGATGAGGGCGGCCCAGGGCGCCGCCTCGGGATGCCCGTGACGCCGGCTGCGCACGACGGACACGACGAGCCAGATGCCGACCATGGCGACGAGGTAGATGGACCAGTACTGGGCGTAGAGCAGCGCCGCGGCCACGACGGCCACCGCGACCAGGTTGGCGGGGCGCGGCGCGCTGACCGCCCGCTGCAGGGCCAGGAACCCGCAGCCGGTCAGCAGGATGACCAGCGCGTACATGCGCGACTCGGTGGCGTAGTACACGGCAAAGGGCGCGCTGGCCAGGAGCACGAGCATCGTCCAGGCCACGGCCCGGCCGCCGAAGCGCTTGCCGCACAGCCAGGCGACCGGGAGGGTGATCACCGCGATCACGCCCGACAGGGAGCGCACCGCGTCGTTGGACTGGCCGAAGAGGACGATCCAGAAGTGCAGGAGGTAGTAGTAGAGGGGAGGGGCGCCGTCGTGCTTGAGCGCGTTGGGGATCTCGTGCAGCGGCAGGCGGGCGATGTCGACCGTGAGCGCCTCGTCGAGCCACAGGCCCGACCGGGTCCAGAAACGGAGGATCAGCCCGGCGGCGACCACCAGCCCGACCGCCACGCCGGCGATGGTGCGCGTGCGGCCGCTGAGAGCGGGGACCTCCTCGGACATGGGCCGCATGGTAGGACAATGGGCTCGCGGTCTAGGATCATCCGCCGCCGGTGGGGGTCGGCGTGAACCGAAGGGAACCGAGACAGGCAAAGGGGGGTAGAGGCAGACGTGACCCGCTACATCATCAAGAGGCTGTTGCTGCTCATCGTCATCATCCTCTTCGTCTCGGTCTTCACGTTCTTCCTGGTCCACCTGCTCCCCGGCAACCCCACGGACACCATCCTCGGTCCCAACGCCACGCCCCAGAACGTCGCCACGGTCAACCGGCAGCTGGGCCTGAACAAGCCCCTGTGGCAGCAGTACTTCATCTGGATGGGCCACGTCTTCCAGGGCAACCTGGGTCAGTCCTACACGACGCACCAGGCGACGACGAGCATCATCTCCCAGTCGTTCCCGATCGACCTCGAGCTGATCATCATCTCCCAGATCCTCGCCTTCGCCGTCGCCTTCCCCATGGCGATGCACGCCTCTCGCCGACCCAACAAGATCTTCGACCAGGCGTCGAACAGCACGACGTTCGCCATGCTCGCCCTGCCGCCGTTCGTGATCGCACCCGTGCTGGTGCTCCTCTTCGCCGTGCACTGGCACGTGTTCCCGGGCCCGGCCTCCTACGTCCCGATAACCCAGGACTTCTGGTCCAACGTCCATACGATGCTGCTGCCCTCCATCGTGCTCGCCCTCGGCTCCATCGTCGTCTACTTCCGCCTGCTCCGGAACGACCTCATCTCGACCTTGCAGGAGGACTTCATCACCATGGCCCGCTCGAAGGGCCTCTCGGACCGGCGCATCATGTGGCGCCACGCGTTGCGGCCCTCCTCCATCTCGCTCCTGGCCTCGGCGGGGGTCGTCATCGGCAGCCTGATCGCGGGGACGTTCATCGTCGAGCTCCTGCTGCAGATGCCGGGACTGGGCTACCAGCTCATCTCGAGCCGTCAACCAGGACGACTACACCGTCGTGCAGGGCATCACCTTGTTCGTGGCGGTCGCCATCGTGCTGATCAACTTCATCTTCGACTTCCTGTTCACCATCGTCGACCCGAGGATCGCCCGTGAGTAGCGTCCAGCTGACCCATCCCACCAACGAGGCCTTCGCCGACATCAAGGAGGAGATCTCGGCCGAGGCCGCGGCCGACCCGACCAAGAAGAAGCTCGGTCCGCTCTTCTGGATCTGCGCCGGCTTCATCGTCCTGGTCGCCCTCGTGCGCCACCTTCGCCAGCGTGCTGCCCCTGCCCAACCCCGACCTCGGGAACTACAACAGCGTGCAGAACGGCGGCCCCAGCTGGAGCCATCTCCTCGGTACCGACGACCTCTACCGGGACATCCTCAGCCGCCTCATTTACGGGGCCCGGGTCTCGCTCATCGTCGGCTTCGGCGGCGCGCTGATCGGGTTGACCATCGGCGGCATCCCCGCCATGATCTCGGCCTACCGGCGGGGGCGGGTCGACACCGTCCTCAACACGTCGTCCTACGTGCTGCTCGCCTTCCCGGCCATCGTGGCGGTGATCGCCATCGTCTCCTTCTGGGGGCACTCCATCTTCAAGATCACCCTCATCATCGGGATCGCCGCCTCCCCGCTGATCTTCCGGGTGGTGCGGGCCTCCACGCTCTCGTACGCCACCCGAGACTTCGTGCTGGCGGCCAAGGCGCTCGGCGCCAGCGACACGCGGATCCTGGCCCGCGAGATCCTGCCCAACATCATGCCGACGATCGTGTCCTTCGGCCTCATCTCCGTGGCCACCATCATCGTCCTGGAGGGCTCGCTGGCCTTCCTCGGTCTCTCGGTGCAGCCCCCGACGCCCAGCTGGGGCAACATGCTCAACGAGGGGGCGAGCCTGCTGACCGGGGCCAAGGGGCAGACCAACCCCTGGCTCGTCATCTTCCCGGCCACCGCCATGTTCCTCCTGCTCTTCAGCCTCAACGTCGTGGCCGACAAGCTGCGCGCCTACTTCGACGTCACCGAGATCAAGCTGTGAGCGAACGCCACCCTGCTGGAGGTCGAGGACCTCCACGTCTCCTTCGCCACCAGCCGCGGCAAGCTGCAGGCGGTGCAGGGGGTGTCGCTCACGCTGGACCAGGGCAAGACGCTCGGGATCGTCGGCGAGTCCGGCTCGGGGAAGACCGTCCTCTCCCGGGCCATCATGGGGCTCCTGCCCCCGGCGTCGACCACCCAGACCGGGTCGGTCCGCTACGACGGCGCCGAGATCCTCAACGCGCCCAACGACGAGCTGCGCAAGCTCTGGAGCACGCACATCGCCATGGTGTTCCAGGACCCGATGACCTCGCTCAACCCGGTGCAGCGGATCGGGAACCAGATCACCGAGCCGCTCAAGATCCACCTCAAGCTCTCCAAGAGCGAGGCCAAGGAGACCGCGCTGTCGCTCCTCATGCAGGTGGGCATCCCCTCCCCCGTCGAGCGCTACGAGGCCTACCCCGCCCAGCTCTCGGGCGGCATGCGCCAGCGCGTCATGATCGCCATCGCGCTGGCCTGCGCGCCCCGCCTCCTCATGGCGGACGAGCCCACCACCGGGCTCGACGTCACCGTCCAGGCCCAGATCCTCGACCTGCTGAGCCAGCTGCAGCGCGACCGCGACATGGCGATGATCCTGGTGACCCACGACCTGGGCGTGGTCGCCACCCGGACCGACGAGATCATCGTCATGTACGCCGGCAACGTGGTCGAGCGCGCGCCGACCAACGTGCTCTTCAAGAGCATGGCCATGCCCTACACCGAGGCGCTGCTCAAGTCCACGCCCCGCATCGCGGAACCCGAGCCACACCCGCCTGATCGCCATCGAGGGCCGGCCACCCGACCTCCTCAACCCTCCGGCCGGCTGCCCGTTCTCCCCGCGCTGCCCGTACGCGCAGGACAAGTGCCACCGGGAGAAGCCGCCCCTCGTGGAGGCGGCGCCGGGCCACAGCTACGCCTGCTGGTACCCGCTGACCGCCGCCGACGGTCCCCGCCTGCCCGAGCAGCCCGAGGCGGCGACGGCGTGACGGACACCACGGTCGAGGCGGCGGCGGTCGGGACCGACCCGCTGCTGTCGGTCGAGGACCTCCACGTCTCCTTCCACAAGGGCAGCGTGACGGTGCAGGCGGTGGCCGGCATCACCTTCACCCTGCGCCAGGGCGAGACGCTGGGCCTCGTCGGCGAGTCGGGCTGCGGCAAGTCCACCACCGGGCGCGCCATCGTCCAGGTCGAGAAGGCCACCTCGGGCAGGATCCGCTTCGGCGACACCGAGCTGACGCGCTCAGCCGCGGCAACCTGCGCACCTTGCGCACCCAGGTGCAGATGATCTTCCAGGACCCGATTTCGTCGCTCAACCCGCGCCGGCGGGTGATCGACATCGTGTCCGAGCCGCTGACGATCTGGAAGATGGGCACCAAGGAGGAGCGGCGGGACACGGCCAACGCGATGCTCGACCAGGTCGGGATCGACCCCTACGTCAACGGGAGCCGTCGCCCCCGCGAGTTCTCCGGCGGCCAGTGCCAGCGCATCAGCATCGCCCGCGCGCTCGTGCTCAAGCCGAAGCTGCTCGTCTGCGACGAGATCGTCTCGGCCCTCGACGTCTCGGTGCAGGCCCAGATCCTCAACCTGCTCGCAGGACCTGAAGCAGGAGTACAACCTGACGATCCTCTTCATCGCGCACGACCTGGCCGTGGTCAAGAACGTCAGCGACCGGGTGGCGGTCATGTATCTCGGTCGCCTGTGCGAGATCGCGCCGTCCGACCTGCTCTACGAGGCGCCGGCCCACCACTACACGGCGGCGCTGCTCGCCTCGGCGGTGGAGCCCGACCCCGAGGCCGCCCGGACGTCGGTGGCGCTGGTCGGGGAGCCCCCCAGCCCCATCAACCCGCCGTCGGGCTGCCGCTTCCGCACCCGCTGCCCGCGGGCCGAGTCCCGCTGCGCCGAGGAGGTCCCCGAAATGCGGGACATCGGTCCCGGGCCACCAGGTGGCCTGTCACTTCCCCATCGGCAGTTGAGCGCGGCGCTCGCCGGGCCGCCGGGCCGGGTGGCCCTGGCCTCGTGCGCGGCCATACCCCGACCAGCTCGAAGAGGGGCCGCTCGTCCTCGGCGCGCTCGACGAGCTCGGGGTGGACGGCCCGGACCGCGGTGTGGAGCGACCCCGGTGTGACTGGTCCGCCTTCGATCTGGTGGTGGCCAACGGCGCCTGGGACAACATCCACCGCGTGGCCGAGTACCTGGCCTGGGTCGACAGGGTGGCGGCGGCCGGCGTGCCGTGTCGTCAACTCCCCCGCCATCCTGCGCTGGAACCTCGACAAGCGCTACCTGCGCGACCTGGAGGCCGCCGGTGTCCCGACCGTGCCGACGCGCTGGGTGGAGCCCGGCCGGGGCCCGTTCGACCGCGTCCACCCTCGTCCTCCCCGAGGACGAGATCGTGGTCAAGCCCTCGGTGTCGGGCGGCGGCTACCGCACGGCGCGCTACGAGCCCCACGAGCACGACGACGGCGCGGGCGCACGTGGCGCGCTGGTCGACTCGGGGCGCACCGCCATGATCCAGCCCTACCAGCCCGCCGTCGACGCCGAGGGCGAGGTCGGCCTCGTCTTCCTGGGCGGCACGCTTCAGCCACGCCATCCACAAGGACCCGATGATCCGGCGCGGCGTCGAGGCCTCCGACAGCCTGATCGAGAACCAGGTGGTGACCGCGGCGGTGCCGACGGCCGGGCAGCTCGACGTGGCCGCCCGGGCCGTGGCGGCGGCCGAGGGCCTGCTCGGCCCCACCACCTACGCGCGGGTCGACGTCGTCGAGCGGGCGGACGGCTGCCCGCGCTGCTCGAGCTGGAGCTGCTCGACCCGATGCTCTTCTTCGTCCACCATCCCGAGGGCGCGGCGACGTTCGCCCGCGTCCTGTGCGCCCGCCTCGCGCGAGCGCTGACGGGGATGCGGCGACGCCGGTGCCGGCTACTCGCCGGCCGGCGCCGCCTCCGCCGGGGCCTCGGCGACCGGCTCGGCGGCCTCGGCGGCGACCGGCTCGGCAGTCTCGGCAGTCTCGGCAGTCTCGGCAGTCTCGGCAGTCCGGAGTCTCGGCAGTCTCGGCAGTCTCGGCAGTCTCGGCAGTCTCGGCAGTCTCGGCAGTCTCGGCAGTCTCGGCCGTCTCGGCAGCAACCGGTTCGGGAGTCTCGGCGGTCGGGGCTCCGTCGGCCTCCCCCGCATCACCCTTGCCCTCGTCGGGCACGACGACCTGGGTGCCCACCTCCTCGGCGAAGTCGGCCCAGGCCGCCTGCGCCTCGGTCTCGGGGGTGAACTCGCCCTCGGCGTAGTCGAAGCCGATGTAGTTGCCCTCCTCGTCGTAGGCGTGCTCGCCGAAGGCCTCGCGGTACTCCTCGGAGACCTCGCCGCCCTCGGCCGCCTGCTTGATCGACAGCGAGATGCGCCGGCGCTGCAGGTCGATGTCGATGATCTTGACCCACAGCTCCTCGCCCGGGGTCACGACCTGCTCGGGCAGGTCCACGTGGTGCACCGCCATCTCCGAGATGTGCACCAGGCCCTCGATCCCGTCGCCCACCTGCACGAAGGCGCCGAAGGGCACCAGCTTGGTGATGCGGCCGTAGACGAGCTGGCCGACGGAGTGGCTGTCGGCGAACTCCTGCCAGGGGTCGGACTGGGTGGCCTTGAGCGACAGGGAGATGCGCTCCTTGTCCAGATCGACGTCGAGCACCTCGACCTCGATCTCGTCGCCCACCGACACCACCGACGACGGGTGGTCGACGTGCTTCCAGCTGAGCTCGGACACGTGCACGAGGCCGTCCATGCCGCCCAGGTCGACGAAGGCGCCGAAGTTGACCACCGAGGACACGACACCCTTGCGGCGCTCCCCCGGCTTGAGGTTCTGCAGGAAGTCGCCCCGCTGCTCCTTCTGCGCCTCCTCGAGCCAGGCCCGGCGCGACAGCACGACGTTGTTGCGGTTGCGGTCGAGCTCGATGATCTTGGCCTCGATCTCCTTGCCCACGTAGGGCTGCAGCTCGCGCACACGGCGCAGCTCGACCAGCGACGCCGGCAGGAAGCCGCGCAGGCCGATGTCGACGATGAGCCCGCCCTTCACGACCTCGATCACGGGGCCGGACACCATCTCGCCGTTGTTCTTCTTCTCCTCGATGGTCGTCCAGGCCCGCTCGTACTGCGCCCGCTTCTTGGACAGGACGAGGCGGCCCTCCTTGTCCTCCTTCTGGAGGACGAGCGCCTCGACGTGCTCGCCGAGCTTCACGATCTCCTCGGGGTGCACGTCGTTGCGGATGGACAGCTCGCGGGCGGGGATGACCCCCTCGGACTTGAAGCCGATGTCGAGGAGCACCTCGTCCCGGTCGATCTTGACGACCGTCCCCTCGATCACGTCCCCGTCGTCGAAGGAGATGATGGAGTCGCCCATCGCCTTCTCGAGATCGGTGTCCCCCAGGTCGTCGTCGACGATGGTGCGGGGGGTGTAGTTGCCCTCGGCGTCGAAGCTGCCCATCGCCTCGGGGGAGAGGAGGGCGGTCGAGGCGGAGGAGGTGGGTGCTGCGTCAGCCATGGTGAAGCTCCTTGCGGCGGGTGCGATCTGCACCCGCAGGACCGCGCCGGGGTCGGTTCGTCGGATACGGGTTGCACCGCCGCCGGTGCCGGCGGGCAAGGCCGTCGCAGCGTACCACCTGCTCAGGCGGCCTCTTCCCCGCCCGCTGCCGCGGTGGCGGTCAGCCCGTGGCCGTCATCCCTTGGCGGCAGCCCAGCTCGGCTCCCGTCGCCACCGAGATGGTGAGCGGGACCTTGAGGTCGGCCGCCCCGGTGAGGGCGGACTCGGTGAGGCGGTGCACGTCGTCCTCCTCCCCGGCCGACACCTCGACGATCACCTCGTCGTGGACCTGGAGCACCAGGCGGCTGGCCAGCTTCTGCTCCTCGAGGTCGCGGTCGAGCCGCACCAGCGCCAGCTTGAAGATGTCGGCCGCCAGCCCCTGGATCCCGGCGTTCATCGCCTGGCGCTCGGCCGCCTGGCGCAAGCGGTAGTTCGACGCATGCAGGTCGGGCAGCGGCCTGACCCGCCCGAACTGGGTGCGGGTGGCGCCGCGGATCTTCGCCTCGGCCACGGTGTGGTCCATGTACTGCTTCACCAGCGGGAAGGCGCCGAAGTAGCTCTCCATGATGGCGGCCGCCTCCTCGACCGGGACGCCCAGGCGCTGGCTCAGGCCGTAGGCCTCCATGCCGTAGGCGAGGCCGTAGGAGACCATCTTGGCGAACTCGCGCTGGGTGTGGGTCACCTCCTCGGGGGGGATCCCGTACACGGCGGCGGCGACCGTCCGGTGCACGTCGGACCCGCTCGTCAGCGCGTCGATCAGCCCGGGGTCCTCCGAGAGGTGCGCGATGCAGCGGAGCTCGACCTGGTCGTAGTCGGCCACCAGGAACAGAGCAGCCGTCGGCCGGCACGAAGGCGCGCCGGAACTGCTTGCCCAGCTCGGTGCGCACCGGGATGTTGTGCAGGTTGGGGCGGTCCGAGGAGATGCGCCCCGTCCGGGCCACCGTCTGCCCGAACGACGCGTGGATGCGGCCATCGGCCTGCACCTCGGCCAGCAGGCTCTCCCCGTAGGTCGAGCGCAGCTTCTCCACCTCCCGGTAGGACAGCAGCGCCTCGACGATGGGATGGGCGCCGCGCAGGCTCTCGAGGGTCTGGGCGTCGGTGGAGAAGCCGGTCTTGGTCTTCTTGCCCGGGGTGAGGCCCAGCTCGTCGTAGAGCACGGTGCGCAGCTGCGGCGTGGAGTTGACGTTGAAGTCGTGGCCGGCGCATTCCTGCACCTCGGCCTGGAGGGTGGCGACCGAGGCCTTGAGGGAGTCGGCGATCGCCTGCAGCTCGGCCCGGTCGATGCCGATGCCCGCCACCTCCATTTTGGCCAGGACCCGCACGAGCGGCGTCTCGATGTCGTCGTGCAGCATGACCATGTCCTCGGACTCGAGGCGCTGCCGGAAGCTCGTCGCCATGGCGGCGACGTCGCCCGCCTCGCCGGCCGCCTCCTGCGCCATGTCCCGCGCCGACTCCCCGGGCTCGACGATGTCGAGGGTGAGCTGGCCGGTCTGCTCCCGCAGCTGCGCGAGCTCGTATTCGCCGGTCGACGCATCGAGCAGGTAGGCCGCCACCGCGGTGTCCATCTCGAGCCCCGTGACGTCGATGCCGAGCGGGAGCAGCGACCGCATGGCCTCCTTGAGGTCGTGGCCGACGACGGGGCGGGCGAGGATGCCGTTGAGCTTCTTGGCCACCGAGGCCGCGCCGAGCTGGTCCCCCGGCACCAGCACGCCGAGGCCGGCCTCGTCGCCCTCCGTCGCCACCAGGACGAGCGCCACCAGGTCGCTGCGCCCGGGCATGCCGTTCCAGCGGGCGGCCAGCGCGACCGGTCCGCTGCCGAGCTCGCCGAGCCGCTTCGGTGATGTCCGACTGCCGTCGCCGGCAGCGCCACCTCGCGCAGCTCGAAGGCGGGCACCGCCGGCGCGGGCCGGCGACGGCGGTCCGGCTGCGGCGGCCTGGACCTTGGCGGCTGGGTCCGCGCGCTGCCGGCGACCGGCTCCCCCAGCGCGCCCGGCGTCGAGCAGCTCCTCCATGCGCTGCCAGACCGTCTTCATCTCGTAGCGGTCGAAGGTGGCCTCTGCGCCGGCGCGGTCCCACCCGCCCAGCTCGAGGTGGTCCACGTCCACCTCGAGCGGCACGTCGCGCACCAGCGGGATGATGCGGGCGTTCGAGCGCGCCAGCTCCTCGTTCGCCGCCAGGTTCTCCCGCAGCTTCGGGCGTCAGCTCGCCGAGGTGCCCGAAGATCCCGTCGAGGTCGCCGTAGCTCGTGAGGAGCTTGGCCGCGGTCTTCTCCCCCACCCCGGGCACGCCCGGGAGGTTGTCCGAGGGGTCGCCCCGCAGCGAGGCCAGGAGCACGTACTGCGAGGGCGGCACGCCGCAGCGCTCGACGATGCCCGCCTCGTCGTAGAGGGCGTAGTCGCTGACGCCCCGCTTGTTGTAGAGCACCCGGATGTAGGGGTCCTGGACCAGCTGGAAGCTGTCGCGGTCGCCGGTCACGATCACGACCTCGCACGCCCGCTCCGCCGCCTGCGTGGCCAGGGTGGCGATGACGTCGTCTGCCTCGAACCCGTCGGCCTCCACGACGGGGATGGCCAGGGCGCCCATGACCTCGCGGATCATGTCGAACTGCGGGCGGCAGGAGCTTCGGGGTCTCGGCCCGTCCCGCCTTGTAGTCCGCCAGCATCTCGTCCCGGAAGGTCTCGCCGGGATGGTCGAAGGCGACGGCGAGGGCCGACGGGCCGCTGCTCCCGGATGAGGTACACCAGCATGGAGGTGAACCCGTGCACGGCGTTGGTGACCATGCCCGGTCGACGTGGCCAGCGTGTCGGGCAGCGCGAAGTAGGCCCGGAAGGCGAGCGACATCCCGTCCAGCAGCAGCAGCGGGCCTGAGCGCTCCTGGCGTGTCGCCATCACGCCGACACTACGGGGTGAGGGTGCCGTCGACGACCTGCTGCGCCACGTCGCGCATCCGCGCCCGCGTCTGCATGGCCGTGCGCTGGATGAAGCTGAACGCCTCCGTCTCGGGGAGGTCGTCCCGGTCCATCAAGATCTGCTTGGCCTCGTCGACGAGCCGGCGGGTGGCGATCTTGTCCTCGGCCCCGTCGCTCGAGTGCTCGGCCTCGATGGCCCAGTCCTGGCGGGCCTTGGCCAGGACGTCGGCGATGGCCGGCAGCAGCTCCCGGGGCTGGAACGGCTTGATGAGATAGGCCGACACCCCCGAGTCCCTGGCCTCCTCAATCAGGTCGCGCTGGCTGAAGGCCGTGAGCAGCAGGACCGCCACCTGGTGGCGGGAGGTGATCTCGCGGGCGGCCCGCAGACCGTCCATGCCGGGCATCTTGACGTCGAGGATGGCCAGGTCCGGCCGGCGCTCCTCGACCAGCTTCACCGCCTCGTCCCCGCGGCCGGTCTCCCCGACGACCTCGTAGCCGGCCGACACGAGGATCTCCTTCAGGTCGAGGCGCACGATGGCCTCGTCCTCGGCGATGACGACGCGGGCCAGGGTGGAGCCGCCACCGTCCGTCACCGCGTCCCCTCGTGTCCGGCCCGATGCGCGTCATTGCTTGCCCGTCGCCACGGCGGCGAGGAGCTCGTCCTGGCGGTGCTCGAGATCCGACCACCGCCTTGCGGAGCGCATCGCGGGCCCGCACCATGGCGTCGGCGTGGCGCGCCGCCTCGTTGTGCTCCTGTGTCGCCAGCGGGGTCTCCGAGACCAGCGCGCGCACCCGCGCCTCGTCGGCCGACTCCTGGACGACCGCCAGCTGCTCATTGAGCACGGCCAGCTCCTCTCGCGCCCGCACGAGCCGGGCGTGGACGTCTCTGATCCGCCGTTCCAGCAGGGCGCGATGCATGGAGCGTCAAGTGTACGTGGCGGGGAACCAGCGACGCCGCACCTCGAGGCTCCGCCAGGACGGCGGCGTCGGGCGGGTTCCCGAGCCCCTGGTCGGTAGGCACCCGGACCCATCCGTCGACCACCGGCGGGTACCCGCAGGGGTCGACCGAGAGGTAGTCGCCCGGGTCGCCCAGGTCGCTGACCAGGCCCGTCGACTCCTGGTTGAGCCGGGCCGCCAGCGCGAGGTTCGAGGCCCGGCCGAGCCCCGCCTCGAAGAAGCCGCCGACGAAGGCGGGGACGCCGGCCGCGGCACACGCCGCATGGGCGGCCCACGTGGCGCGCACGCCTCCGAGACGGCCGGGCTTGAGGCAGGCCATGGCGCACGAGCCGTTGCGCAGCGCGTCCTTCACGCGCCGTGGCGTGGTGAGCGACTCGTCGAGGCAGATGGGCACCGGGAGCACACGGGCGAGCTGCGCGTGGGCGACGAGGTCGGCGGGCGGGAGCGGTTGCTCGATGCACAGCACGCCGAAGTCGGCCAGGCGGCTCAGGGCCGCGACGTCCTCGCTCCGGCTCCGGAAGGAGCCGTTGGCGTCGACCTGGAGCACCAGGTCCGGATGGTCGGTCCGCACGGCCCGCACCGGCTCGAGCTCCCACCCCGGCTCGATCTTCAGGCGGACCCGGGCCGCGCCGGCCCGCACCGCGGCATCGACCTCGGCGCGCAGCGCGCCCACGTCGTGGCCGGCCGGGATGCCGACGACGGCGCCCACGGGCATCGTCTCGAATCCCTCCCGGATCCCCAGGGCCTCGGCCGCGGAGCGTCCCTGCGCGTGCGCAGCTCGGCGTCCCACACGGCCATCTCGAAGACGGCGGCCAGCATCCGATCCGCCGGGGAGCTCCCGAAGAGCGGCGGCACCTCGGCCCCGGCGGGCAGGTGCCCTCCCCTCGCCGCGCTGGCACGCGCAGAGTCGGGGCACGCCGACGATCGGCCGCGGCCCGCTCCAGCTCGTCGAGCGCCGGGTCGACCGACGTGCCCTCGGCCAGTGCGGCGCACTCGCCCCATCCCTCGCCCTCCGGTGCCACCACCCGGACGAAGAGCAGCGGTCGCACACGGTGCACGCCGGCGGCGGTGCCGATGTCGTTGCGGAAGGGGAGGTCGACCCGGACCAGCTCGACGCCGGTGAGCTTCACGCTGCCGGCGCTCCCACCCCTTCACCGTAGATCGCAGCTTGTACGCTTGGGCGTTCTGGCCCGGATGGCGGAATGGCAGACGCGGCGGCCTCAAAAGCCGCTGTCCGAAAGGGCGTGCGGGTTCGAGTCCCGCTCCGGGCACTCCATTCTCGCCGTTCAGGGGCCGCTGCAGTTATTAAGACCGACCCGTCCCGAGACAGATCGCCTTCGTCTCTTCGCGATTCAGTTGTTGATCATGACGGTGATGCCCGCACTGGTCCCGCTGACCCCGCCTGCGTAGGAGGCGACGCTTTCGAGGGTGTAGGTGCCGTCGGGCACGGTGGTGGTGTTCCACGCCGCCAGCCACCCATAGAGGGTGTCGGTGCCGGTGGCGACCTGGACGTCACTGAGATCCGAAAGTCCGCCGCTCACCTGGTAGATGACCTTGGTCACCCCTGACGAGGCGGTGGCATCGAGGTATTTGGTGGTGCCCGAGATCGTGGCGTTGTTGGACGGCAGCACGACGGTGGTCGCCGGTGCCGGGTTGTCGACCGTGACGCTGATGCCCGCACTGGTTCCGTTGGGCACACCCGAGGAGGTTGCGACGCTCTGGAGGGTGTAGGTGCCGTTGGGCACTGTGGTGGTATTCCACGCCGCCAGCCACCCGTAGAGGGTGCGGGTGCCGGTGGCGACCTGCACGTCACTGATATCCGAGGGCCCCCCGCTCACCTCGTAGATGACCTTGGTCACCCCCGACGAGGTGGTGGCGTCGAGGTATTGCGTGGTGCCCGAGAGCGTGGCGCCGTTCGACGGCAACACCACCGAGGTCGACGGGGCGGGGTTGTCGACCGTGACGGTGATTCCTGGACTCGTGCCGCTAGCGCCGCTGGCGTTAGAGGCGACGCTCTGAAGGGTGTAGGTGCCGTCGGGCACGGTGGTGGTGTTCCACGCCGCCAGCCACCCATAGAGGGTGTCCGTGCCGGTGGCGACCTGCACGTCGCTCAGATCAGAAGGTCCCCCGCTCACCTCGTAGATGACCGTGGTCGCCCCCGACGAGGCGGTGGCATCGAGGTATTGGGTGGTGCCCGAGATCGTGGCGTTGTTGGACGGCAGCACGACGGCAGTCGACGGTGGGACGGCGATCTCGGTCATCGTGCCGCTGCCGTTGTTGGCGTTCGCCACCCAGACGTGCGTGCCGTCCGACGAGATGCCCAAGGGCTCGATGCCAACGCCGATGGTCTGGACCAGCGAGCCGTCAGAGGCGTTCAAATCGCTTACGGTGTTGCTCCCAAGGTTCGCAACCCACACGTACCTCCCGTCCGACGAGATGCTCGAGGGATCGCTGCCCACGCCGATGGTCTGGAGGACCGCGCCCGTCGCGGCATTCAACTCGCTTACCGTGTTGTCGCCGCTGTTGGTCACCCAGACGTGTGTGCCGTCCGACGAGATACCTTCGGGATCACTGCCAACGCCGATGGTCTGGACGACCGCGCCCGTCGCGGCACTCAGCTCGCTCACCGTGTTGTCACCGCTGTTCGTCACCCAGACGTGAGTCCCATCCGACGAGATGCCAAAGGGCTCGCTGCCCACGCCGATGGTCTGGACCAGCGCGCCGGTCGCGGCACTCAGCTCGGTCACGGTGTTGTTTACGTTCGCCATCCAGACATGAGTGCCGTCCGACGAGATGGCCGAGGGTGGACTCGCCGTGTCGATGGCCTGGACGACCGAGCCGTCCACGGCGTTGACCTCGACAACGCCGCCCGGGCCCGTCACCCAGACGTCGGTGCCGTCAGAGGAGACTGGCCCAAGTCCGCCCACCGTCGAATAGACCTCGCCATCGCCGACAAACGAGCCGTTGGAAGCATCCAATTCATCGAGGCCGCCAAACGATGGCATTCCGCCACCCACGCTCTCGCAGTCTTTGGCAAACCACACATGCGTCCCGTCCGACGAGACACTCACGGGATCGCAGCCGACGTTGATGGTCTGAACCACCACGGCGGTCGCCGACGCGGCTGAAGCCTCGACCAACGCGGACGTCGTCAGCGCTCCCCCCACCAGCAGCGACGCAACCAGCGCGCCCCGGAGACTCTTCCTCAACCCTGTCCCCATGTTTTCGCGCCCTCCCTTCCGCCCCAAGTTGTCGCTCGGGGGGTCGATGGCTCACGCGTGGGCCCGTGGGAGGCGTAACACACATCACCCGTGTTGGCAACTGCTCTGAGCCGAAGTGGACCGGCTGTCCCCAACAAGCGCGCCACGACAGCGGGGAGCGATTGAGTCTCAAAGAGGGTGGAAGCCTCAGATCGCCAGGAAGGTGGCCGTTCCGAAAGTCGGAAAGCGTATCCTTGTCGCATCCCGACAACGGTCGTCTTCGGGGGCGCCCGAGGCGAAAGCCGAACCGACGGATGTACGAGGCGGATACGGGAGGTCCGCTCGCACGAGTCACGCGAACGGTGACATGTACCCCGCGGTCCCCGGACTGCTCACGAACGCCGGTACGGGGCACCGGCGCAGCCCAGGGATAGCCTCGCTCCGTGGCCTTGACCGCATCTCGTGTGCAGCAGCTCCTCGCCCTCCGAGGCCGATTGCGCCCGGGCATCCCCGACAAGGTGCCGGACCCGACCGAGCGGCGGCTCCAGCTCGACCGGGTGCTGGCCCGTGTCAGCCGGTTGGGCGACCCCGGCAGGCACTCGTGGTGAGAACGACGAGGGATGAGCATTACAGGGGACGCGTCGAGGTTTGGGTCGATGGCAGCAAGCAGCTTGAGGTGGAGGTCCGACTGACGAAACGCGAGGTTGTCGAGGACGTCGAGACGTTGGCGGGTACCGAATCTGTACTGATAGGGAGGACATGGGACGGTCGGTTCCGTGAGGTTGCACAGGCGGACCTGCGGACCCTCCAGGTGGTTGGAGAGTTCGAGCTCAGGCTGAGCGACGGTTCCGTGGGTCTCGCGGTGCTGCCCAACGACAGGGACCTTGCGTACCTTGACGGCCTCGGCAATCCGCCTTTCTGAAGCGGACCCGCGCTCACAAGGTGATCACACACGCTTGCGGATTGCCCCGGACGGAGCACCACAGAAGCCGTGCAATCATCGCTCACTGTCTTGCTCACCTGGACACTTGCGGACTGAACGAACGGGAGCGGATGCAGACGGCGGGGGTTCGAGTCACGCTCCGGGCACCGACCTCCCAGCGGGTCAGTCGGTGGGAACGGGCGGATTGGTCACAACCTCCCGAGCACCGCGCCGGTGATGCACGAGAGGTCCCGGCGAGGAGCGATAAGCGCCGCTACTGCGCTCGGCTTCCCCCGACGTCGAGAGTCGTTGGCGAGGCCATCGGGATCTAAGACGGACTACTCGATGCTGCGGACCCGCCCGAGCTGATTCATTCGGTGACCGTGAGCGTGGCCGCGTTGGTCGTCGCCGATCCACCACCGTTGGAGAAGACGGCCCGTAACTCCCAACCGTTGACGAAGGAAGTCGGCATCCCGCTGATCGTCGTCGAGGTCACCCCCGTGTCGACCCATGTGAGGCCGCCGTCCACCGACACCTGCCACTGCACGCTCGGTGTCGGGCTGCCGCTGGCCGCGGCGGTGAAGGTCGCCGTTGCACCGGCCACCACCGACTGATTCAGCGGCTGGGTCGTCACCACAGGAGCGATGTCAGGCAGAACGGTGAGTGTGGCTGCATTGGTCGTCGCCGATCCCCCACCGTTGGTGAAGACGGCCCGCAACTCCCAACCGTTGACGAAGGCGGTCGGCATCCCGCTGATGGCCGTCGAGGTCACCCCCGTGTCGTCCCACGTAACGCCGCCGTCCACCGATACCTGCCACTGCACGGTCGGTGTCGGGGTGCCGCTGGCCGCTGCGGTGAAGGTGACCGTGGTGCCTGCGTACACCGACTGACTGAGCGGCTGGGTGGTGATGGCCGGCGCGACGTCGGAGTTCACGGTCAAGGTGGCCGGATCGGTCGTGGCCGAGTTCACCGAGTTGGTGAAGACCGCCTCGTACTCGTTGCCGCTCTCGCCCACGGTGGTGTCGGCGATGGTCAAGGTCGTATCGGTCGCTCCCGGCACCGCTGAGAAGGTGACCCCGCCGTCGGTGGAGACCTGCCACTGCACCGTCGGGGCCGGGAAGCCACTGGCGGCGGCGCTGAAGCTGGCGTCCTGCCCGGCAAACAGAGTCTGGTTGGTGGGCTGCGTCGTGATCGCCGGTGCCACGTCGGGGTTCACGGTCAAGGTGGCCGGATCGGTCGTGGCCGAGTTCACCGAGTTCGTGAAGACCGCCTCGTACTCGTTGCCGCTCTCGGCCACGGTCGTGTCGGCGACGGTCAACGTGGTATCGGTCGCTCCCGGCACCGGCGAGAACGTGACCCCGCCGTCGGTGGAGACCTGCCACTGCACTGTCGGGGCCGGGAAGCCACTGGCGGCGGCGCTGAAGGTGGCGTCCTGCCCGGCAAACAGAGTCTGGTTGGTCGGTTGGGTCGTGATGGATGGTGCCACGTCGGGCGCATTCACGATCGCATAGCCGCCACTCGCCAGCTCTTGCGGGCCCAATTTTTGGAGGATGCTCCCGGACGGCAGTGGCACCGCCACCGGCGTAGAAGCGCTGCCGGTGCTGGTGCCGTTGCCAAGTTGGCCGTCCTGGTTGTCGCCCCACGCGTAGAGCTTGCCGTCCGAGCCAAGGGCGTAGGCATCAAACGCACCCCCGGCGATGGCTGTCGGGGCCACGCCTGAGGGGAGCAAGACCGGTGCCGGCGTAGAATAACCAGCGCCGCTGCTGGTGCCGTTGCCCAGCTTGCCGAAGCTACTGTCACCCCAGGCGTAGAGCTTCGCATTCGAGCCGATCGCGTAGGCAGTTTGACTACCCGCGGCGACGGCACTGAAGGTGACCCCCGAGGGCAGCAAGACCGGTGCGGGCGTAGTGCCGCACGGTATTGCCATGGGTATTGCCATGGGTACGTTGCATGTGTCGGGACTTGTGCTGGAGCCGTTGCCGAGCTCCCCGAGGGAATCCTCACCCCAGGCGTAGAGCTTCCCGTCCGAGCCGAGGGCATAGGCGGTTCCAAAACCTCCAGCGATGGCGGTCGGGGTCACGCCTGAGGGCAGCAAGACGGGTGCGGGCGTTGTGCCGCATGCATATTGAGGGGGGGCACACGCGTCGGGACCGGTGTTGGTGCCGTTGCCAAGTTCGCCGGTTTGGTTGTCGCCCCAGGCGTAGAGCTTGCTGTCCGAGCCGATCGCGTCTGCAAAGTCGGCGCCCGCGGCGACCGCCTTCGGGGTCACGCCCGGCGGGAAAGAGACAACCACGGGCAGCAAGGTGGGCGCAACGGAGCTGGTGCCGTCGCCGAGCTGGCCCACGATGTTGTTTCCCCAGGCGTAGAGCCTGCCGTCCGAGCCGATGGCGTAGCCAGTTTGCTCACCGGCGGCGACGGCCGTCGGGGTCACGCCCGAGGGAAGAGGGACCACCACGGGCGTGTCGCTGTTGGTGGTATCGCCATTCCCGAGCCCAAGTGCGCTTCCCCAGGCGTAGAGGTGCCCGTCCGAGCCAATGGCGAGGGCAAATTGTCCCCCTCCGGCGACAGCCGTTGGCGTCACGCCCGCGGGGAGCAACACCGGTTCGGGCTTTGTGCCACATGGCGACGACCCGTTGCAGGTGTCGGGACCGGTGCTGGAGCCGTTGCCAAGCTGACCATAGGTATTGTCGCCCCAGGCGAAGACCCCGACTGAACTCCCGGCCGCGGCCGCCGGCGCAATGACACCGGCCTGCAACAGTGCCGCCGTCACCAGCACGACAACCACGGCAACCGCACACGGCCGGAAGCGAGCAGCAATCGAGGGACCGAACATGGCAACCCTCCCCTGAATGATGGATCAGTTTTCAGCGTGGGTCGCACGGAGGTGGCTCGCGCCTGCAATTGTTCTAACCGCAGACGCTACTCCTCCACTCTCTCGTGTCAAGGGGCCCGACGGCGGTAACCGTGCAGTGCATACTCAAAGCCGGATCCAAATTTCCGGGCGTGGGAAACGTTGACCAAACTCGGCGAGTCGGGAAGTGGTCACAACGTGGTCACAGTGGCTTGCGGATTGCGGACCGAGCATCACCACACTTGTACGGCTCCCTACCTCAAGGATCTTCTGCCGCGATTGCTGCAGAGTGGATCGTTTCGGCTCCATTGAAAGGCGCCGCTGAGTCCGGAGTCACGCCTTCCTGGCGACCACGAAGAACCAGTCGGAGGCCGTGGTGCCAGTGTCCTCTGCCAGAGGGGACCCCTCCGAGGTAAGGAACTCGGCCGGTACGAACCCTGACCCGGCCAGGGCACGACGCTCCGCGTCAACCGTCGTGAAGTGCATCAGTCGGAAGTCGGCGTGGGCAACAGGTGAGGTTGCCCAGTCGCCGTGGTCTTCAGCCCGCTTTCGCTCTGTCCACCAGTTGGCATACAGGCGGGGGTACTCCGACAGTCGCCGCGGCAGCTTCAGCACGAAACTCACAGCCGCTCGAACCTGAGCACGGGGCGACCTCCCCGACGACACATTCCATGGTGGCTTTCCGTACATTGACCCGTTCTTCGACACCGTGGAATAAGCAAAGATGCCTCCAGGGAGCAGGACGCGATGAACCCCTGTCAGGACCCTTTGACGGTCCTCGTGGTTGTTGTAGTCGATCCCGTTGTAGCTGAAGAACACCATCTTGAACTTGTTCGCCGGAAACTGGGAGAGATCGCGAGCGTCGCCCTGACGCACGTCCAAACTCGGATACGTGGCCTGACAAACCTCCACCATCTCCTGTGACCATTCGACTCCCACATAGTCGCTGGTGAGCAGGCGCAATAACCATGCCGTGCGACCCGCGCCCACGCCGAGGTCGAGAACCGGAGATCCCCGTACCTCGTCAGCGAGGGAGTTGATCGCGATCCGCTCGGCGTCGTCTATCCAGCCCTGAAGGGTTCCATACTTCTGAACCCGCGGACGCATCCGCCATGCGTCCCGACTTTCGTCGAAGCTACCTGACAAGCTGGTAATCGACATTTCTCTCGCCCGCCAAGCGGCGAGATCCGCCTATGTGATGGTTCAGTATGAAGGGTCTTCGAGTCAAGAGAAGGAGACACTACCCGGCATGGAGCGGCGCCCCTGAGCCTGTGGCCAGGCGAACTCCGCACTCCTTCGTCGGCCAGTTCAACGGGCTCTTGCGAACGGCGCCTCCTATCCGCGTGAGTCCGTCTTTGTCTCAAGACGCTCCGTCAGGTGGGTACCCCGTTGCCGGCTTTGGGCACAATGTTCAGGTGGCTGACGCTCCGCCCGAGACCCCATGGGTCCACCCGCACATCGCTGTCAATGATTCAGGCATCGACGGGAGAGGGCTCTTTGCCACGGAGGATCTCCCTGCGGGCGAAATCGTCCTTCGCCTGAGCGGTCGTCTGGTATCGACGGATGAACTGGGTCGCCTGATCGAGCACGCCACTGCCGACCCTTCACATTCCTACGTGGATACCCTCACGATCTACGAGGACGCGCACCTTGTCTTGCCGCCCGAGACCTTGATCCACTTCGGCAACCACAGCTGCGATCCGAACATGTGGCACGTCGGCCCCTACGAGATCGCGGCGCGACGACCCGTTGACAGCGGCGAAGAGCTGACGATCGACTACGGCACTCAGTCAGGAGCCGCTGGATTCTCAATGGCCTGCAGCTGTGGCTCTCCCCTCTGTCGTGGCATGGTCTCGTGCAACGACTGGCGTCTGCCGGCTCTCCAGGCGCGCTACCGGCACCACTGGGTTCCGGCTCTGGAGGCTCGGATTGCAGCCGGGTTCGCGACGTGAGCAGGCCGCCAAGGCGCGGCCAACGACGCACAGAGAACCATCTCAGTCGGGCCAACCGGGCGACGCCTGAAACTTGTGCCACGTCCTGTCTCCGGCCGCGATGAGGTCTGCCTTAACCTCGCGTCCATCGAACGGATTGAGGATCGACAACCGTTGGTCAAGTTCGCCGCGAAGCATCGCAAGCACTTCATCCACTTGGTCTGAGGGCAGCAACTCGGTGAGCGATTGCTCCACCGCCTCGTCTGGGTCAATTCCCGCTTCACGCCGGTGGGCGTACTCATCCCAGAATGGATTCAGTACAGCCGACATGTTCGCAAGCGGCCTCGGCAAATACGACGGTTGGCCGCCACTTTGAGCGAGCGACGAAAGCTGCTTGAACGTGGCCATTTACGACCCCTTTCCTGTGGCCCGATTGCGGACGAGCGGATGTTCCCGCACCACTTTGCCCGATTCGCACGAGCTCCCCGCCTGACACCGAGGGCGAGCGCCTCCCAGTCCCCCATTTCCCTTGTTAACGGAGGTGGCCATGTCTGTCCGCTCGAGGATCGACCTCTTCCGAAACAGGCTTCAGCCCTCATCGCCGAAGACGGGCGTTCTTGGCCTTCCGGATTCCTCTCCCGCGTCGGTTTACTGTCTCATGTACGCCGAGCCCGTCCTCTCGGCCACCCGCTGTCGCCGGAAGCGCGCTCCTCACGTACGGCGGCTCGCCTGGGTGGGTCGTGGCGGCCTCGGCCGACCCCTGCGTCACCTTCGTGAGCGTCTCGTCGGCGAGTATGGGTCCCCCCTTTGCTCGCACTACGTCTTCAAGGGTTGCCGCGAGGACGAGGACCTCAGGAGTGGCTCGGGCGATGACGTCGTCGGACGCGTTGGTCGCCGTGACGGACTCGGGCATCGGATGGTTGTGGCGTTGGGGCGGCCCTGTCGGCGGTTCCACCAGCCACTCATAGTCCGTGCTTCCGCGCGCAGGTCGGCCCCCTGCGTCGAGGACGCCGTGTCGATCCTCTCCCCTATTGGGTGGCGCCGGGGGCGAGGTGAGAACGAGCGGCGTGGAGACAGCCGGCATGCCGGGGACGGTCGTGGCGGCCACGGCCGGTTCATCCACCGCCTGTGTCTGTGCCTCGTCGTTGGTTTTCGGTTCCCGCTCTGCCCGTGCGGCTTCTTCGAGGATTGCCGCGAGCCCGATGGCGTCAAGAGCGGCCCGGGCCATGACGTCGTAGAACGCTTCGGGCGTCGTGACGGACTCGGGCATCGGATGGTTGTCGCGCTCGCGCAGCCCCTTCGTCGCTAGCTCGACCAGCCACTCGTATTCCCGCGTTCCTCCCTCACGTCGGCTCCCTGCGTCACGGAGGCCGAACCTGTCCAGTCGGCCAGTGTGTGTCGCCGGGGGGGCGCCGAGGACGACCTTCGCACCGACAGGAGGCTCGTCGGTGTGCGTCGTGGTCACGACGACGCCCTCTGCGGTGATTCGATTGCGTGCCCGACGGTGCTCCTCGCCAAATTCCAGGTCCATCTGATTCAGTTCCCGCCTCACCGCCACGGCTTTCGCCACCCAATCGCGGACTTCCTTGGCTGACGGGCGGACTGCCTCTTCCGATCCGTGAACGCCCGAAAGCAAACGGTCTGCAAGGTACCGACCTTGTCGCGCGAACCGGTTGAGCATGGCCGCTCCATCGGGGTCGGACCTAGGGATCAGCTCGGCCATCCGAACGAGACTTCGTACGAGCGACTGCACGTCCACAGCCAGTTCAGCTGTCCCCTTCAGCGATCGCGAGACAGAGCCTCCGCAACCACAAGGACAAGGCGCCGCCATACCGCGAACGCTAACCCGTGCTCACAACGTAATCACAACGCCTTGGGACGACCGCGGACTGAAGGAATCAAAGACAAGGCGCCGCCATACCCGCGAACCCTCACGTGCTTCACAACGGAACCACAACTCCTTCGGAAGACCGCGGACGGAGACAATCCAATAACAAGGCGTCGCCATACCTCCCGCGAACGCTTCTACCCGCGAGCGCTTACCCGTGCCAGCAACGCGGTCACGACGCCTTCGGACGACCGCGAGAGAAATCATCGGAATGCAGACCGGACCCACGTGGACCGCATGGAGGCAGCCGGACGGCCCGGCATGAGTTCGAGTCCCAATCCGGAAACTGCGCTACCAGCGAGTTCGTCACTGCCAGGCGGCTCACAGGCCGTGTGACCCGTCCTCGAACACCGCCGCTGGGCCCTCGGCCTCACCCCGAACTCCCACAGTTCGCACAACACGACTCACACGCCCGGTGCAATCACCGATAGGTCCGGCAGGGCAAGCTGTTCGGAACGTGCCAGTCTTGTGGGCCGTTGGCTCCCTCTCCGCCGGAGCCCCCGAGGCTGACAACCCCTCCTTGGCGGAGCTGCCGACCACGAACGACCTCTCATGACACACACCATCCGAAACGCTGGACTCGCCTTGGCCATTGCATTGGCCGGTATGTGCTCCTTCGCGTTCACGTGGACGGCCGGCGGAGCCGGAGCGGGCCAAAACGGCGGAGACACACCGCTGCCGCCGGGTTGGGAACTGTGCGTGCTCGAAGGGGTCAGCGCACCGGCAACGCAGGCCAACGTGGCCGACCTCGACGAATGGCAAGCCGCCGAGGGTGGATCGACCAACAACACCGCCGCGTACAACCCCTTCAACACGCGCCGGACCACCGACGCCAGCGGGGCACCGCTCCCCGCGCAGCTCCCGGCCAACGGGTTTGCCTCCTTTGCCACCTGGACCGCGGGTTGTGCGGCGACGGTGGCGACGATGCTCCAGCCGAACATGTGGTCCATCACCGCCGCACTCCGGAGCGGGAACGTGGCACCCCCAGGAGCCTTCCTTGCCGTCGTCGACCAGAGCGCGTGGTGCGCTGCCTCGGCCGACGGCGCGCCGTGTTACCTCAACACCATCGTGGGCACCGCCGGTGATCTCCCTCCATTGCCGGCCAATTCTGCCGCCCTCGATGTCTACGGGAACGTGAAATCGGACTTGCATTCCTATCAGGTGGCCGTCGCCGCGGTGACAGCCGACCAAGGTGTGGTCGTCACTCGATACCAACAGCTCGCGGCGTCTGAGTCCCTGCTCTCGGCCGCGCAAAAGCAACTCGACACGGCATCGAGCGCGCTGCAACGATTTGCGATCGACGAGTTCGTCAGCAGCGGGTTGTACACGACCGCCCCCCTTACGAGTTCCGGAGACAGCGCCAAACCGTTCGGCCCGCTGAGCGCGAACGGCGTCGTGGTCCAGCAATACCTGGCCGTCGCCGCAGCCAACTTGGTGAGTCGCGTCCGATCCGCCGAGGCGGCCGTCAAGGACTCCTCCTCGCGACGTGATGACAGCAACAAGGGCGTGACACAAGCGGAATCGACCCTGGCGTCGGACGATGCCGCTGAGCGACGGTCCCTGACTCAGATGGTGGCCGACGTGGCGACCCTGGAGGCCGCCGGAGCCTGCACCACAGTGGTGATCACAGCACCCACGCCCACCACGTCGGTACCGACCGGGCCCGCGAACTCCGCCGCCACCACGGTTCCCACGACAACGGTGCCATCGACCACAGAACCCACGACAACGGTGCCATCGACCACCGTCCCGACGACCACGGTGCCATCGACCACTGTCCCGACGACCACGGTGCCATCGACCACCGTCCCGACGACCACGGTGCCATCGACCACCGTCCCGACGACCACGGTCCCGACGACCACAACGACCACCACGACGACCACGCCAACCGCAACGCCGGGAACCCCCTCAACAGCGACCCCCCAGAGCTCAACTCCTGCCGGCGTCGCCACGCTGCAGGGCTGCCTGGCCACATTTGCCCCCTCGGGATCCTCCTGACCGCTTCACGCTGACACCATCCCGGATGCCAATCCGAGGTCCGAGGTCCGAGGTCAATCAGCTGAAGCTCGAGAGTGCCTCGCCCGCACGCGTCTCCACCTCGGCGTACCCGAAACTGCGAGCCAGATGGAGGGCCGAGTCAAGAGCCGTCCTGGCGCGGTCGAGGTCGCCCGATGCGCCCCGCGAGACGAGCATCCGACCCCATTCGAGCCTGGTCAAGGCGATGAAGAAGGGGGCCGCAAGCCTTTCGTGGATCTCCAGGGCCGCGGCAAAATGGGCTTCAGCGTCCTCGGAGCGCCCGAGCATCGTGGCCAGGATCCCCAGGGAAAGAGCGACGGCACCGTGCACGCTGGACCCGGTGAGCACGACCAAGTGCGGCCAACGCGCCAAGCGAGGGTACAAGACCTCGGCCGAGTCTCGGTCACCCAGTTGGGACGCCACGCGTGTCCACCCGGTGAGGGCCACCGGCATGAGAAAGTCCTGAGCGTCCGGAAAGCCTGCGGATCTCTCTTCGTCAAGAATGCGCCGGGCTTCATCGCTGTGTCCCAACTCCAGGTAGGCAAGAGCGGCAACCGACCGAAAACCGGTGATCCCCGAATTGTCCTCGACGATCTGAACGAGCATGTCTGCTATTTCGCCCAGTCGTCCTTGGTGCCAACGAATGCTGAAGAGTTGGTCCCCATAAATGGCGAGCGCGTCGAGTTGTCCGGTTTCGGTGCCGATCTGCAGCGCCTGATTGGCGATCGCTTCTGCCTGGGCGATGTCCCCCCGCAGGAGTGCCGACCAACTCCGAATGAACGCGGAGGCCCACTTGAGAATGGGCTGTCCGATCTCGGTCGCAAGTCGGGCAACCTCCTGTTGCCAACGAACCGTTGCCGCAATGTCACCGACTTGTATCGAAAACGTACTTCCGGCAATGGCCAGCCAGAACCTGGTTACCGGGTCCCCGATCTGGTCGGCGCGCGCGGCGCCCGCGGTGATTTCACCGAGCAACTCCTCGACGGTGTCGGGGACCCAGATTGCCTGCCAGCGTCGGAGCAACACATCGAAGGCGGTGGCCGGGTCACCTAGGCGCAGCGCAATCTCGACAGCTTCGTCGCTCAGGGCTCGCCGCCCCAAATAGTCGCCGTCATAGGTGCGTTCCAGAGCCAGCAATGCAAGCAGCCGGCAGCGTGCAGAACTGTCGGCGGTACCCACCGCGTCGAGGGCAGCGGTGAGCACGTGTACCCGCTCGGCGTCCACGATTCCAACCCCGCTCTGAAAGCCGCGGTTGTTGGCGAGTGCTGCCTGGACGAGCGTGTCCACATCACCAACAGCCTGAGCGAGACGAGCGGCTTCGAGGAGGGTCTCTCGATAGGCCCCGTCGCCGATCTGCCGTTGCGCATCGCCAAGACCGGCGAGGCTCTTCGCCCGTTCCTTCGCGTCCGGGTCGTGGGCCAGGGCGGTGATGGCCTCGCCGTACCAGCGGATCGCCTCGGCCGGTGCCAATGACGCGAGGGCGCTCTCGCCTGCGAGTCGGGCGTAGATCACCGCCTTCGACGACTCGATCGGGCGAGTCGCGGCCAGCCAGTGCCGGGCCAACTCACCGGCCCGGGGACCTGGATTCTCGCCAACGGTCATCTCGAGGGCCTCCGCAGCCGCACGGTGCAGGCGGGCCCGACGGGTCGCACTGAGGTCCTCGTAGAGGGTGTGCTGAATGAGCGCATGGGCGAAGCGGAACCGCCCCGGGACCGCACGTACCTCGGTGGTCAGTGCTGCTGAGCCCGCGGCCTCGAGAACGTCCAGCACCGGATCGTCTCCCGATCCGACGACTGCGGCGAGAAGACCGACGTCGAACTCCAGTCCGAGGACCGAGGCGGCGGAGAGGACCCGGATTGCCTCGTCGCCGAGGCGCGCCACTCGCGAGCCGATCACCTGGCGAACACTCTCCGGCAGCCCTGCCTCAGAGAGCTCCTGGGCCGGGATCCACCGGCCTGTGTCATCTTGGACGATGGCGCGTGACTCCACGAGGTGGCGGAGTACCTCGGCGACGAAGAACGGGTTCCCGTCTGTCTCCCTGTAGAGGGCGTGGGCGAGTTCCGTGGCCCTCTCGTCCAAGGACTGCCCGGCGGCGGCTTCGACGAAGGCGACCACCTCGTCGTCTCCGAGACCTGAGAGGGCAATCCTGGTGACCGATGGCTCCCTCGTCAAGGCCGCGAGCGTCTCGGTGAGCGGATGAGACGAGGAGAGCTGCGTGTCCCTGTAGGTGCCGAGGACGACCACGTTGCCCACCAAGCTGGTCGTGATGTGGCGAAGCAGCTGAAGCGTGGGGCGGTCGGCCCAGTGCAGGTCGTCCAGGAGGAGTACGACGGTCGCATCGGAAGAGGCGCGCTCCAAGAGTGCAATGACCGCACCGTAGAGAATCCAACGCTCGGCGTCCGGGTCGCTTGATTTCATCTCGGCCAGGCCGGGCAGGCGCTTCCGCAAAGCCGGGACGAGGTGGACGAGCGCAGCGAGGTGATCGGTTCCCATCTCGGATATCACGCCATCTTCCGCCTGAGCGAGATAGTGGGTGAAGGCATCCACGAAGGGCCTGTAGGGGACGGCGAGGTCCTCGTCGCAATGCCCGTACAGGACGATCGCACCGTCCGCGTGAGCATCACGGGCAAATGAGCAGGTGAGGGTGCTCTTTCCGACTCCGGCCTCACCGGAGAGGAGCACGACTCGGGGAGGCTCCCCGGCGGTCGCGGCCTTGAGCGCTTCTTTCAGGCGCTCCTGCTCTTGGGCACGACCCACCACGCCGATCGCGGGGACCTGCGGCAGCCGGGGCGGAATCGGGATCCTCGAGGATTCCTCCTCCTCGGTGTACTCCCAGAGAACCTCCCATGCGACGACCGGCTCCGCGAGACCCTTCAGTTCCAACTCCCGCTCGGTCGTGAAGGTGTGGCCGGATCGTCTGGCCAATGCCTTCACCACGTCGGTGGCGAGAATCTGGCCTCCCTGGGCGACGGCACACAGGCGGGCCGCCTCGATGACGGGGTCACCGAAGTAATCCAAGTCCTCGACCGTCACGTCGCCGGCCGAGATCCCGATGCGAATGACCAGGCGGACCGGTGCCCTCCGGTTGTGGCGCTCGATTGCCTCCTGCATGGCGACACCACACGTGACGGCGGGGATGGTGGCATCGAACGCCACCATGAGCCCGTCCCCGAGGTTCTTGACCTCGGTGCCGCCGGTGGCGGCGATCACCTCTCGAAGGGTGGCGAAGTGGGTCCGGCGAACCTGGTTGGCAACTTCCGGTGCAAGTGAAGAGGAAAGCTCGGTGGAGCCCACGATGTCCGTGAAGAGCACCGTGACGTTCTCTGTAGCAGCCACTGACGCTCCTCGCCCTCGGTCTGTCGGAAGGGTACGCGAGGCGCCGGGAGAACGTCCACAAAACCCATGGCTGGCTGGGTAATCCGAACCGGCACGACGGCTGCAGACTGCGGAAACATCCGGTTCGCCAAACGATGCGAGGGGTCGAAAGCGCAAGACGCGACCTCTCCGCTCTTCCGCCTCATCACGGTTTCCGCCGGAGCCCGCGCCGCGGTCACCGGGCGAAAAATCTCGGGAGCCCGTTGCAACAACGAGGGGCGAGTTCCCGACTCCCGCCACTTCTGGCAGCTCGGTGAGCCGGGCTGTCACAACTTGGCCACAACTACTGGCCGGGACAGGCTGACGCGGCGTAAATCACCTCTCGGACGCGTGTTTAATGTCCCACTATGGCGGATGGTGTAAGAGCGGAGCAGCCCCTCGTCAGCATCTGCATCAGGAATTACAACTACGCCCGTTTCGTGGCCGATGCCATCGAGAGCAGCCTCGGCCAGACCTACGGCCGGATCGAGGTCATCGTCGTGGACGACGGCTCGACCGACGACTCGGAACGGGTGCTCGCTGCCTACGAGGACCGGGTCCGCGTGATCCGCCAACGCAACTCGGGACAGTTCAGCGCGGCCGTGACCGGATTGAAGGCCTGCCACGGCGACTACGTGCTGTTCCAGGACGCCGACGACCGACTCCATGCCGGCACGGTGGCGCGGGTGGTCAAGGCCTTCGAGCGCTGTCCCGGCGCCGGGCGCGTGCAGTGGCGCCTCAGCGTCATCACCGAGGACGGAATGCCCCTCGGCGAGACCACTCCGCCGCGGCGCTGGATCATGCCCGATGGGGATCTCGGCGAACACGTCCTGCACCGCCGCAATTACATCTGGGCTTCCACCAGCGGCAACGCGTATCGCCGCGACACGGTCGAACTCGTGCTCGACTGCCTCGGCCCGGGACACAGCTTCGTCGACGTCGACCTGCCGCTGGCCCAGGCAACCCCGCTCATCGGGCCGGTCGTCAACCTGTGCGGCACCGGGGCTGACTACCGCCGGCACACCGACAACCACACCCGGCAGATCCGGCGCGACCCCGTCGTCTTCCTCCACGACCGGATCGACGAGATCGTGGAGGGACAGGCCATGTTGGTCCGCCTGGGCGAGGTGCTCGGCCGTCCCGTCGATCCTGATCCCCGCGTCGCCCTCGACTGGGCCTTCGCGGGCTACCGCC
The DNA here is from genome assembly GCA_963787525.1 of uncultured Acidimicrobiaceae bacterium. Classification (GTDB taxonomy): domain Bacteria; phylum Actinomycetota; class Acidimicrobiia; order Acidimicrobiales; family RAAP-2; genus Bog-473. The sequence goes on from CAWBDK010000004.1 coordinate 547,274, forward strand.
TCGGCTCGCTCCGGCTCGACGCGGCGCGCCATCCCCTTCGCGGTGACCACGTCCTCAGCGTGGCCGCGCACGGCATCCGCGCGGTGGCCACGCAACCGGACTTCTCGCTCAGCGCCAGGCTGAAGCGCGTGGCGTGGTTCGCGTCCACGGCGCTCACCCCGCGCTCGCTCTCCACCCGGCTCGTCGAGCGGGCCTTCTTGGCCCTGCCCGCGTACCCCGTGCGCATCAGTGAGCCTGCCGCCGTGAGTGTGGAGCTGGCCAAAACAGCTCTGTCCTCCTGAGGAAGAGCTCGACGAAGGCCTCGTCCAGGGAGGCTCCCTCGCTCCCGGCGCCGGGACCGGGACTACCGAGCTGGGAGCCGTAGCAGGCGAGGGCCTCCCGCTTCGTGTCGAGCACCGGCGTGATGGCCACGGCGACGGGCCGGCCGGCCGGGAGCCAGTCGGCGCGCTGGCTCGTCGTGGCCGCCTCCGACCGCACCAGTCCCCGCAACAACTCGCTGGGGCGGTCCCAGGCCCAGGTGACGTACTCGAGCAGCTCCACGGGCCGGTGGGCGGTGGCGGCACGGGCGGCCCCGCCGAGGGCGGCGTGATCCGGATGGATGTCGAAGGCCCAAGGTGAGAGCACGATGTCGGGGCGGAGCTCGTCGAGGGCTTCACCGAGGCGCTCGCCGAGCTGGTCGACCCGCGCGGACAGCGTGCCGTCTTCGAAGCCCCACCAGGCCACCTGGACCGGTGCCAGCCCGAGCGCGGCTGTGGCGGCAGCCAGCTCCTCGCGACGCCGCGCCGCGAGCGCCGCGGGCTCGGCGCCGTAGACGCCGCGGCTGCCGTCGCTGGCGACGATGACGAAAGCCGAGTCCAGGCCGCGGTGAAGGGCGAGAACGCCGCCGCAGGCGAGGGTCTCGTCGTCCGGGTGCGGCGCCAGCACGAGCACTCGACCTCGCTCCAGCTCGTCAGTGCGGTCACGACTGAGAAGGACCGCCAACCGGCCCGCCCCGTGGCCCAGACTCCGCTCTGCTCGGCGAGACGTGTGGCGAAATGAGACGCCTCCTCTCGCCGCGACCCCACCGGGGCCGACCTGGTCGGGTGGCGGGTAGCGCCAGGCCTGCCAGGAGCGACCCAGCCCGGGGGTGGTCGTCCAGAGCCGGGCTCGGCGCACGACGGGGTCGGCCAGGGCGGCCGGCGCCTCCCGGCGCGGATCCCCGGGGGCCAGGCCCTCGAGGAGCAGGCGGCGCTCGGCCATCGCGGCCAACGCGGCCTCGGCCACCAGCCCGACCAGCTCGGGCTCCAAGTCGAGCGCGTCCACCATGGCTCTCACCCAGCCGAAGAGGAACGCCGAGGTGGCGCGGCGGCCGGTCAGGAGCTCGACGAAGTGTCGGTCACGGCCCTCGTCGGTGTCCTCGTCGTCGAGCTCGGCCAGCGACTCCGAGAGCAGGAGCAACAGGTCGCCCAGCGGCAGGCCCGAGCGATCGACGTCGGCCCAATCGATGACCTGGCAGTGGTACAAGTCGTCGACGAACACGTTGCCCGACCACAGGTCTCCGTGGCAGATCACGCGCGGAACGTCGTCGAGCTCCGCCGGCGCCCGGTACGACCCGGACGGCCCGCGCCGGTGGAGCGTCGACTCGGCCAGGGCGAGCAACCAGGTGGCCACGGCATCGATGGCGGCGAGTTTGGTCTTACGGGGGAAGGGTCCGCGGAGACGGATGATGAGGCGGTAGCCGACGGCGGCCGTCTCGACCTCGACGAGCCCGCCCGCGAACTGCACCGAGCCGACAGGTCGCGGCGCAACGCTGGCCACGAGCGGACTGGAGGCGATGGCCTCGGTCAGGCGGGCCGTGCTCTCGACGCGATCCACCTCGGTCTCCACGTCGACCCGGCGGTCGCACTTGACCACGTAGCGGGGAACGGCACCCTCAAAGACCTCGAAGACAACCCGGCCCTCGGCCCGAACGGGTCCAAGGCTAAGCAGCCAGCCGTCGTGGCCCGGGCCGACAAGGCCCTCGACGGCGGTGAGCGCGGCCGGCCTGACCGACAGCGGCGCGGCGACGGTGACCGTGCGCGTCCCGGGCGGCGGCACCCCGCGGGCAAGAGCCTCAGCCAGGAGCCGGCCGCGCCACCATCTGGCTCTGGAGGGGGCTACACGGAGTCGTCGGTAGACGTGGCGCAGGACGGCGGGAAAGCCCAGCGGGATCAGGTAAGCGGCGCCGGGAACGTCGGGAATCGCCAGGTAGCTCTCTGCCTCGAGACCGCCGGCGCGGGCCAGCGCGGCGACAGGCCGGCCGACGAAGATGTAGGAACGTGCCGACAGTCCGAGCGCGGCCTCCGCCTCGTCGGAGCTGGCCACCACCAGATCGAGAGGCCGCTCCGCGGTCCCGACGACCCCGACCACCTCGATCCCCGCCTCGGCCAGGCCCGAGGCGAACACTGCGGCGCCGGGGAGGACACAGGCAGTCTCCGGCACCAGTGGGAGCAGGAACCGCGCGTCGACCTGGCGGAGCAACGCTCAACCGCTCCGAAGCAGTCGGCGCAGGCCGCGCAGCGGCGAGCGCCGTCGGGCCGCCCGCTTCTCCATGGCCTCGAAGACCGCCGTTGCGATCTCGGCGGCCAACTCTTCGACCGGGAGGCTTGCGTCGAGCACGATCACGTCCTTGCCGACAGGGCCCTCGAGGGCCTCGAGATAGCTACGGTCGTGCGCGACCAGGTCGTCGAGGCGGTCCTCGAGCTTGCGCCGTTGCGCGGTGGCAGGGTCGAGGCGGAGGAAGAAGGAGCAGGTCGGCGTCGGCGACCAGCGCTGCAACCGCCGAGTCAGACGCTCGGCGGTGCCGCCGCCGAGACCGTAACGCCAGCGCAGGTGAACAGCCGAGTCGAGTAGGTAGCGGTCGTAGACCAAGAGCTCGGCGTGACCCCTGTACCGAGACTCTTGCCGCCGGTAGGTCCAAGTCACCGAAGCGAGCACGATGGAAGCCCAGGTAGCCGAGAGACTGCTGCTCGAGCGTCGGAGCTCTCGTGCCGCGTCCGCGTTCGAGCCCTCCTCGCCGTCTTCGTCCTCGGCGCCCTCGCCGGCACCAGCGCGACCGAAGAGCGCGGCGACCGGCAGCAACAGGCGCCGACCCCAGCGGCGCACGACCCAGAGCCGGCGATCCTCGCCCAGCTTGGCCCACTCGAGCGCCGAGCTGACCCCGATGCGGTCGAAGGTGTCGACAAGCAAGCGGGCCTGGGTCGACTTGCCCGAGCCGTCGAGCCCGGAGATGCCGACGACAGCAGGCCGGCGCCGACGCGGCAGGACCCGACGGGCTGATTCGAGATGGGCGTCCAGGCTCGGCCGGCCCGACGCCCGGAGCCGGTCGTCGATCACCCTGGCCCTCGTGGTGCGCGAGAGGAAGCCCCGCCCCACGAGGCGCTCGAGTAACTCGAGGGAGCGGCCGCCGTGCCACGCCGAGGCCTGCTCTGCCGCGTGGTCCCAGGCTTTCGGGTCCTGCGCGACCGCCCAGTCGACGTAACGCCGACGCTTCTCGTCGAGCACGCCCACGCCCTCGACGACCCGACGGGCGAGGATCAGGAGCGTGTGCGCCGGGGAGGGTCGGACCAGGTGGGCAAATCCCTCGAGAGGCACCGCGTCCTCGAACACGGCACGCTCCTCGGTGTCGGGCAGGTCCCACCACGAGGAGGGGAAGAGCTCGATCTGTTCGCAGGTCCCCCGTCGGAACCTGACGAGGCGGTGCCCCGAACGGAGGAATCCCCGCTCGAGGAGCGCGGCGACGATGGCCGCCTCGGATCGGGGTCGGACGAGGAGGTCGAGGTCACGCCCCTCGCCGGGTGGCGAGCCGTGCACCAGGACCCGGTCGACGGCGGCGTCGTCCACGATCCGTGCGATCTCGAGGGTGGTGAGAGCCTCGAGGTGCAGCCAGCCGCCCGGCAGCACTGACTGAGCGCGGGGCGCCGTCACCGGCGGCCCGGAGGTGGAGAACCGTTCGTCCTGTTCCATCGAGACCTTCGATCAGCCTTTCCACCTGGTCAGGCACGGGCGGCACTGGCCCCGGCCACGGTAGACGAAGATGTCCCCATACAGAATCGCAAGGCAGGCGGGCGGCGAAGGCGGTGGCATCGTAGAGGGGTGGGCCGCGAGCACGACGAGAACGAGGAACCGTCGCCCGACCCGACGGTCTCGCCCCAGGCAGAACGCGAGCAGCTGGCGGCTGAGATCGAGGCACGCGAGGTAACCGAAGGCGACTCGCTCAGCGCCGGCGAGGCCAGCCTGCGCACCTCCGCCATACAGGGCGGTGCCTACCTGGCGGCACGCGAGGTGGCCGGGATCGCGCTGCGCGCCGGTGGCATCGTCGTGGTCACGCGGCTCATCGGGCCGAGCTCCTACGGCATCTACTCCGCCGCGGCCGCCTTCGCCGCGCTCATCGCCACCATCGCCCAGATGGGTCTTGAGGTCTACCTCATTCGCCAGCCCGAGGAGCCGAGCGAGACGCTCTACCACCAGGTGTTCAGCTTCCTCCTGGTGGTCTCGGTCGGTATGGCGGCCCTGGGGATCGGCGTCTCGGTGGCGCTCAGCCACTTCGTCGGAGGCATCGCGCCCGGCCAGCGGATTTTCATGCTCCTGATGCTGAGCGTGCCGCTCAACGTCTTGTGGGCGCCCGCCCAGGCGAAGATCGAGCGAGCCTTCGGCTACAAGCGCATGGCCTGGCTGGAGCTGAGCGGTGACACGGTCTTCTACGCGGTTGCCGTCACCCTGGCCGTCACCGGCGCCGGCGGCTGGTCGCTGGCCATCGGCTTCGTCGCGTGGCAGGGCTGGTTGCTCCTCGGCAGCTTCTGGCTCGCAGACCTCCGCCCCCGGTGGTCATGGTCAGGGGCCACCGTGCGGGACCTCATCCGCCACGGCACGCCCTACGCCAGCACGGGCGCCACGACCGTGGCCAAGGGCCTCATCAATCCCATCGTCGTCGGCCGGTTCTACGGCTCGACCGGCGTCGGCTACGTGGCGCTCGCCTTGCGGCTCATCGACACCTTGGGCTTCGCCCAGCGCGCCACCTGGCGTCTCGGCCTGGTGGCGTTGAGCAAGGTGCGCGACCAGACCGACCGGCTCGTCCGGGGGATCGAGCAGGGCATGGCGCTCCAGTTGCTGGCGACGGCAGGGCCCATCCTCGGGGCCTGTGTGCTCGCCAACTGGGCCATCCCCTTCGCATTCGGCCACGAATGGGGACCGATGATCCCGGTCTTCGCGTGGTTGGCCGTGGGCCGGATCACCACTGCCCCGCTGACCGTGGAGTTCGCGGTGCTCTATGGCGCCTCGCGCAACACCGAAGTTGCCATCGGCACGGTGATCAACCTCGTCACCACCTTCGTCCTGGCTTGGCTCCTCGTCCCGACTCTCGGGATCGTCGGTTACGGCGTCGCGACCGTCATCGGCATCGTGAGCTGGCTCCAGGTCCACCGCAGTGCCAAGCGCCTGGCGCCCTTCAGCCTGCGCCGCACGATCTGGCTCTCGGTGGGCCTAGTCCCGCCGGCACTCTTCCCGCTGGTCCCGTGGCCCTTCGGCCTGCTGCTCTTCGTGCCCTTGGTGGTCGTGTGCGCCATACCCCACGTCCACCGGGAGCTTCTCGGCTACGTCACGCTCGTCTGGGGAGGCCTGCGACGTCCGGGCCAGGTGAGCCGCTAGAGCGGCTCAGCGCGCGGAGCAGGTCGTCGAAGAGCGCCTCGTAGGAACCGACCATGGTGGATACCGAGAAACGCTGGCGCGCGTCCTCACGGGCGTGAGCCACGAGCTCCTCACGGAGCTCTCCGTCGTCGAGCAGGCGCCGCGTGGCGCGAGCCAGTTCGTCAGGTTGACCGGGCTGGACGAGGAGGCCGGTCTTCTCGTCACTGAGCACCTCGCGCAACGCCGCCACGTCGCTGGCGACCACTGGGATCCCCGCCAGCATCGCTTCCACGGCAACGAGACCGAAGCCCTCGTAGTGCGAGGGGACGAGAAGGGCGTCGAAGCGCCAGCTGTCCGTCCAGGGCGGGGGCACCCAGCCCTCGAAACGGACGCGGTCGTTGATGCCCAGCGAGGCGGCGATCCGCCGGAGCTTCCCGAGCTGTGGACCCTCGCCGAGGATGACGAGCTCGCAGTCTGGGAGCGCCGCGAGCGCATGGAGGGCGACGTCGTAGCCCTTCTCGGGGCTCAGCCGGCCCACACACCCGAGCAGCCGACGGGCGCTGTCTCTCGGATGCGGTGGCGTTGTGGGTGTCGTCGTCTGGGGGACCCCGTTGTAGATGACGTCGACCGTCCCTGGTGCCAGGTGGAGCTGGGACTCGGTGTCGCGGGCCACCGAGTCCGAGACGCCGACGAATCGGGCGACGAACTTCGACGCGCCCCGCATGAGGTTCGTCTGGACCACGTCGGTCCGCGCCACGACGCAGTGGACGACCGAGACGATGGGCCGCCGGGTCAGCGCGGCGGCCACGATGCCGTACTGGGCAGCGTAGAGCTGGCGGTGGGAGATCAGGAACAGGTCGGGTTTCGCGGCTCGGAATACCTTCTGGTGCGATCGGATGGCCGAGAGGTCGAGCTTGCTCGTGACCTGCGGCACCGGGGTGACGTGGGTGCCCGGTCGGGAGCGGGCGATTTCCGCGCCGATCGTCTCGTCCGTGACGACCAGCTGGACCTCGTCACGCGGGTTGAGCCCCTCGAGCAGGACCGCCAGCGTCCGCTCCGCTCCACCGAAGCTCTCCGAGTCGAGATAGCAGCACAAGCGCCGCGGCGGGCTGGAGCTCATCGACTGCGACGGCCGTGCGCAGCCCGCCAGACGGGGCTTCCGGGGAACGGCGGTAATCCGACACGGGACAGGACGGCCGAGCCGCCGTCGCGGGGGAAGAGGCGCATGTCGATGCAGCGGAGCGTAGAGGACACCGGCCGCTCACGATAGTCACGGGGTATTCACCCGAAATCACGTTGACCTCCGGCGACCGGCAGTGCCGGTCGGCCAGCCGCCCGAATCTCAGGTGACCCGGATCAGCGCCCCGATGGCCGAGGACGTGTCGGCTGGCGACTGCGTGGATGTCGGCGACACCGTCCCGGTCACGCTCTGGTCGAAGAGGAACATGTTGCCGAGACTGGTCGGGTCGTAGGTGAACCCCGGTGTCGAGCCGGCGAGGACCTGGCCGGGGCAGCGGCTGTAGCTGACGTAGAGCTCACCGGCGCTGGCTGCGCTCAGGCTGGGCGAGGCGATCGACGTCGACGAGGCGTTCGACTGACCGCCGGCGACGTCCTTGGCCCACACCGAGGCGCTCCCCAGTCCGGCGGTGAACTCCTGGGCGATCAGCTCGATGCTGTCGGAGCTCACCGAGGTCGAATAGCTGACGCTGATCTTCGACGATCCCGTCGTGCTGACGGTGCCGAGCCAGACCTCGAGATCGTGCGAGGTCGAGTCCTCGTAGGAGCTGAGCTTGGCCCAGCTCGCCCCGCCCCCGCTCACCGAGCTCACGATGGCGCTGGCGGCGGAGATCTTGACGAGCAACACCAGGGCATCGCCCGCCGTCTTGGGGCTGACCGACAGCGAGCTCACCCCGTTGCCCTGGGCGTCGTCCATGGAACCGACGGTGGAGATCGTGGGTGGGCCGCTCTGGGTCGTGTACGTGTACTGATCGGCCCCGCTCGTCGCGCTCGTGCCGCCCGGACCGCTGACCGTCACGTTCACCGTGCCGCTGCCCGCCGGCGCGGTTGCGCTGAGCGAGGTGGCCGAGGCCACGGTTACGCCAATGGCTGCCGCCGTCCCGAAGCTGACCGTGTCACCGCTGGCGAAGCTCGTCCCGCTGACGCTCACCGCGGTGCCCCCGGTGCTCGGTCCGCTGGTCGGCGTGATGGAGGTGACCGTGGGGGCCGGCGACGGGACGGCGGCGCCGGCGAGGAGGCCGACCTGGACTACCAGCCACGGCGCAGAGTTCCCCAGCTGCCAGCTTGGCGTCGGTGTGGCGCTCGTGCCTCCGGCCAGCCACTCGTCGGCATAGCTGACGGCCGAGAGCGAGAAGGTGGACCAGTCTGGCTGGGGATGGATGTAGACGGAGCTCGGGTTGCTGACCATTGCCGCCAGCTCGAAATCCCCGGGCTGGCCGCTCAGGTTCACCCCCGTGGCCGTCGAGCCGCTGGTCCCGCTGCTGACCTGGCTGGCGTCGATACCGCCCACGCCCGACAGCTCGGAGACCACGAGATGCCCGTCGGCCGTACCGGACAGCGTCACCGCGACACTCGTGGCGCCCGTCGTCCCCGAGGAACCGAAGCCGGCCCAGACCTCGATCGTGCCGTTGCCCGCCTGGGAGGCCCCGTTGGCTCGCTGCCAGATGACGCCGCCACCGCTCACCGAGCTCACGCTTGTCCCCGGAGCATCGGTGCTGACGAGCGCCACCAGCGCGTCACCGCTGGCGACCCCCTGGGGGAGCGTGGCCGAGAAGCTCGTGGCGCTGTTGAAGGCCGTCTGGGTCTCCTGGACCACGTTCTCGTTCCAGCTCGCGGCCTTGAGGGCGACCATGGTGACCTCGAACGCGTTCGCACCGCTCCAGCTGAACTGGGCCTGCGGCGTGGCCCCGGTGCTGACCTGTGAGTAGACGAAGGTCGGGAGGTTGCCGGTCTCGCGCCGGCCGGGCTCCAGCCGCCGGGCGTCGTGGAGCTGCCCGAGCTGCCGTAGAAGGAAAGCGCGGTGAGGACGAGCTCCCCTGACGCGCTCGGGGGCATCCCCGAGAGGCTCTCCGAGTTGGCGGCGGAGGAGCTGCCGTCGTTCACGCCGAAGTCCACGGCCAGGGCGCTCGGCAGCCCCGAGAACTCGCTCACCACCACCGAGGCGCTCGTACCCGATGTGTCGGTCGGGGCGGAGACGGAGAAGGTCGCCGATGTGATCCCCCCACAGCTCGAGCGGGAGAACCAGCCCTGGTAGGGCGAGTCGTCCGTCGGGGAATGCTCGAAGAGCCGCTGCCAGCCCGCGGGCACCGCGCTCACTGCCCCGCCCTCGGCCGCGTTCTGCCCGATGGTCACCATCGCGATCAAGGTGTCGCCGGACCGACAAGCCGATCCCAGCGTGACCGTGATCGGGACGCTGCTTCCGGTCTGGGCGTTACTGCCGGCGGCGGATGCGCTCTGGACGAGCGTCGGGCCGCTCGGGGTCGTATACGTGTACTTGTCGGCCCCGCTCGTCGCGCTCGGTGCCGCCCGAGCCGGTCACCGTCACGTTCACCGTGCCGGTGCCTGCCGGCGCTGTGGCGCTGAGCGACGTGGCCGAGGCCACGGTGACGCCCGTCGCCCCTGTACTCCCGAAGCTGACCGTGTCACCGCTGGCGAAGCCCGTGCCGGTGACGCTCACCGCAGTACCACCGGTGCTCGGTCCGCTGGTTGGCGCGATGGCGCTGACGGTCGGGGCCGGTGGCGGGCTCTGCGTCGTGTACGTGTACTGGTCGGCCGCGCTCGTTCGCGCTGGTCCCGCCCGAGCCGGTCACCGTCACGTTCACCGTGCCGGTGCCTGCCGGCGCTGTGGCGCTGAGCGACGTGGCCGAGGCCACGGTGACGCCCGTCGCCCCTGTACTCCCGAAGCTGACGGTGTCACCGCTGGCGAAGCCCGTGCCGGTGACGCTCACCGCAGTACCACCGGTGCTCGGTCCGCTGGTTGGCGCGATGGAGCCGACGGTCGGAGCCGGTGGCGGAGACGAGGCCGAGACCCGGATCAGCGCCCCGATGGCCGAGGACGTGTCGGCTGGCGACTGCGTGGATGTCGGCGACACCGTCCCGGTCACGCTCTGGTCGAAGAGGAACATGTTGCCGAGACTGGTCGGGTCGTAGGTGAACCCCGGTGTCGAGCCGGCGAGGACCTGGCCGGGGCAGCGGCTGTAGCTGACGTAGAGCTCACCGGCGCTGGCTGCGCTCAGGCTGGGCGAGGCGATCGACGTCGACGAGGCGTTCGACTGACCGCCGGCGACGTCCTTGGCCCACACCGAGGCGCTCCCCAGTCCGGCGGTGAACTCCTGGGCGATCAGCTCGATGCTGTCGGAGCTCACCGAGGTCGAATAGCTGACGCTGATCTTCGACGATCCCGTCGTGCTGACGGTGCCGAGCCAGACCTCGAGATCGTGCGAGGTCGAGTCCTCGTAGGAGCTGAGCTTGGCCCAGCTCGCCCCGCCCCCGCTCACCGAGCTCACGATGGCGCTGGCGGCGGAGATCTTGACGAGCAACACCAGGGCATCGCCCGCCGTCTTGGGGCTGACCGACAGCGAGCTCACCCCGTTGCCCTGGGCGTCGTCCAGGGAACCGACGGTTGAGATCGTGGCGCCGGCGGCGCCCGCGGTTGCACCTCCGGCAACCGATAGCACGGCCAAGGCGATCGCGACGACGCCGAGGATACGCAGCCCGACCTGCTGCCATGCCCTCGGGCGGCCCTGTCGGAGCCCTCCACGAGGCTCCGTTCGGTCAAACATCAGTTGCACCATGACGGATCCTAGGGAAACCTAGGAACCAAGTGTCCCGACGGTGTCCCATCGGGCCCACGGCTCGTCTGGCGGTCGACTGCGCCGGTCCGTCAGAAGCCGGTCGCGGCGATGATGGAGCCGTTGAGGGGGGTTCCCGCCATCGAACCTTCGTTGGGGGCGTCGCCGTAGGAGAACACGGCGCCCGTCGCCGACGCCACCCAGTATCCGCCGCCGTCGGCGTCGGCGAAGATGGCGGACGCCGGGTCGGGGCCGCCGACGGAGCCCACGGGGCCTCCGAGCGGCACCGCATCGCCGTAGGCGTACACGGCGCCATCGGCAAGGAGGATCCAGTACCCCCGCCCGTCCGCGGTCCGCACCGCGGAAGTGACCGGGGAACCCTGGGCCCCGGGGGCGCCGTAATAGGGGGCGTCGCCGAACCCGTAGACGGACCCGGTCTGGGTGACGAGCCAGTACCCGTTGCCGTCCGCGTCGGGCACCACGGCGACGGCAGGCCCGGAGCAGCCGCCGATCCCGGGGCACGAACCCTCGAACCTCGCGTCGCCGAAGGCGAAGACGCCGCCGTCGGAGGCGACCATGAAGTAACCGCCGCCGTCCGCCGAGGGCACCATGCCGACGATGGGCGCGTTGAGGCTGTGCGGAAGACCCGACCCGGCGGGATAGAGGCCGTCGCCGGGGATGGATCCGTAGTAGCCGGCGTCGCCGAACGCGAAGACGCCGCCGTCGGAGGCGACCAGCCAGTACCCACCCTTGCTCGCCGTCGGGCTGATGCCCACGACGGGCCGCTGCAGGGTGAGGCCGCCGGTCGAGCCGTAGAACTGGGCAGAACCGAACGTGAAGATGCCGCCGTCGGAGCCGACCAGCCAGTAGCCGTACGTCGGCGCGGCGCGGGTGCGGAGTGGCCGTCGCGTGGGCGCGGGGGCGGAGGCGGCACCGGCCCGCCCGTGACGATGAAGCCCCCCGAGGCGCCGGCGTAGGTGACGGCGTAGTTCAGCGGCGTCGGCGCCGCTCAAGGTGGCGCCGCTGCACGACGCGGCGGCCAGGGTGTAGCTGCCGCTCGGCAACGCGGCGCTGATGGGCGTCGAGGGCGTCACCTCGCTGCAGGTCAGGCCGCTCGTGTCGACGGTCACACCCGGCGGCGGAGTGTCGGTGCCCGTGAAGCTGGGCGATCCGCCGTTCTTCTGCGTGCCGCTGACGCTCACCGCGATCGGTGCCGGCGCCACCGTGGTGGCACCGCCGACGTAGGAGATGGTGTAGTTCGGGTCGGACGCTCCGGAGCACGAGGACGGGTACGTAGGCGGCGAGGGCGGGCTCGCGCAATGTGGCCGTGGTGGAGCAGGTGGGCTGCGTGGTCAGGGAGGACGCGCTGTCACGGTTCTTCAAGCCGCGTGTAGATCGGCGTGATCGTGGGCACGGAGCCGCCGTAGGTCATGGTCGGGCTCGAAGCCGTGATCGTCAACGGCGCCGGGTTGACCGTCACCGAGACCGCCGACGTAGCTGATGGAGTAGTTCGGGTCTACCGCTCCCGTACACGACGAGGTGTAGGGCGAGCCGGTGACCGGGCTCGAGCTGGTGGCCGTGGTCGAGCAGGTGGGCTTGGTCGTGAGGGACGACGCAGTGTCGCCGTTGACGAAGCCCGTATAGCCCGCGGTGATGGTCGGCACCGGGCCGCCGTAGGTCATGGAGCCGCTCGAGGCGGTGATGGTCAGCGGGGCCTTGGTCACGGTGACCGTGCCGGCCACGTAGATGAACGAGTAGTTCGGGTCCACGGCGCCCGCTGCACGAGGAGGCGTAGGGCGCCCCGAGACCGGGCTCGAGCTGGTCGCCGCGGTCGAGCAGGTGGGCTGCGCGCTCAGCGAGGCAGAGGTGTCGCCGTTGACGAAGCCAGAGAGGCCGAACGTGATCGTGGGCGGTGTGGTGCCGTAGGTCATGGAGCCGCTCGAGGCGGTGATGGTCAGCGGCGCGGGGGCGACCGTCACCGAGCCGCCGGCGTAGGCGATCGTGTAGTCGGTGTCGGTGGCGCCGCTGCACGAGGACGGGTACGGAGAGCCCGAGACCGTGCTCGAACTGGTGGCAGTGGTCGAGCAGGTGGGTTGGCTGGCCAATGAGGACGCCCTGTCCCCGTTCTTGAAGCCCGTGTAGCCCGCCGTGATGGTGGGCACCGAACCGCCGTAGGTCATGGTCGGGCTCGAGGCCGTGATGGTCAGCGGCGCCGGGGTGACCATCACCGAGCCGGCCACGTAACTGATGGTGTAGTTGGCGTCCGACGGCACCCGAACAGGACGAGGCGTAGGGCGAGCCGGTGACCGAACTGGCACTGATCGCCGTCGTCGAGCAGGTCGGCTTGGTCGTGAGGGACGACGCAGTGTCGCCGTTGACGAAGCCGGCGTAGCCCGCGGTGATGGTGGGCACCGTGCCGCCGTAGGTCATGGAGCCGCTCGAGGCGGTGATGGTCAGCGGTGCCTTGGTCACCGTAACCGAGCCGGCCACGTAGCTGATGGTGTAGTTCGGGATCCGTCGCCCCGCTGCACGACGACGCGTAGGGCGAGCCGGTGACCGGGCTCGCGCTGGTGGCCGTCGTCGAGCACGTGGGCTGGGTGCTCAGCGAGGAGACGCTGTCACCGTTGACGAAGCCGCTGTAGCCGGGCGTGATGGTCGGCACCGAGCCGCCGTAGGTCATGGAGCCGTCGAGGCGGTGATGGTCAGCGGCGCCTTGCTCACCGTGACCGAGCCGGCCACGTAGTTGAACGATGTAGTTGGGGTCCGCCGCCCCGCTGCACGAGGACGCGTAGGGGCTCCCCGAGACCGGGCTCGAACTGGTGGCCGTGGTCGAGCAGGTCGGCTTGGTCGTGAGCGACGACGACGAGTCGCCGTTGACGAAGCCGGTGTAGCCGGGCGTGATGGTGGGCACCGAGCCGCCGTAGGTCATGGTCGGGCTCGAGGCGGTGATGGTCAGCGTGGCGGTGCTCACCGTCACCGAACCCCCGAAATAGCTGATGGTGTAGTTGGGATCGACCGCCCCGCCGCACGAGGACGCGTAGGGGCTTCCCGAGACCGGGCTCGAACTGGTGGCCGTGGTCGCGCAGGTCGGCTTGGTCGTGAGCGACGACGACGAGTCGCCGTTGACGAAGCCCGCGTAGCCCGCTGTGATGGTGGGCACCGAGCCGCCGTAGGTCATGGACGCCGCTCGAGGCGGTGATGGTCAGCGGGGCCTTGGTCACCGTCGACCGAGCCCGCCACGTAGCTGAATGGTGTAGTTGGGGTCCGCCGCCCCGCTGCACGAGGACGCGTAGGGCCACCCCGAGACCGGGCTCGAGCTGATCGCCGTGGTCGAGCAGGTCGGCTTGGTCGTGAGCGACGACGACGATGTCGCCGTTGACGAAGCCCGTGTAGCCCGCGCGTGATGGTGGGCACCGAGCCGCCGTAGGTCATGGAGCCGCTCGAGGCGGTGATGGTCAGCGGGGCCTTGGTCACCGTCACCGAGCCGGCCACGTAGCTGATGGTGTAGTTGGGGTCCGCCGCCCCGCTGCACGACGACGCGTAGGGCGAGCCGGCGACCGGGCTCGCGCTGGTGGCCGTCGTCGAGCAGGTGGGCTGGGTGCTCAGCGAGGAGGCGCTGTCACCGTTGACGAAGCCGCTGTAACCGGGCGTGATGGTCGGCACCGTGCCGCCGTAGGTCATGGAGCCGCTCGAGGCGGTGATGGTCAGCGGCGCCTTGCTCACCGTGACCGAGCCGGCCACGTAGTTGAACGAGTAGTTGGGGTCCGCCGCCCCGCTGCACGAGGACGCGTAGGGGCTCCCCGAGACCGGGCTCGAGCTGGTGGCCGTGGTCGAGCAGGTCGGCTTGGTCGTGAGCGACGACGACGAGTCGCCGTTGACGAAGCCGGTGTAGCCGGGCGTGATGGTGGGCACCGAGCCGCCGTAGGTCATGGTCGGGCTCGAGGCGGTGATGGTCAGCGTGGCGGTGTTCACCGTCACCGAACCCCCGAAATAGCTGATGGCGTAGTTGGGATCGACCGCCCCGCCGCACGAGGACGCGTAGGGGCTTCCCGAGACCGGGCTCGAACTGGTGGCCGTGGTCGCGCAGGTCGGCTTGGTCGTGAGCGACGACGACGAGTCGCCGTTGACGAAGCCCGCGTAGCCCGCGTGATCGTCGGCACCGAGCCGCCGTAGGTCATGGAGCCGCTCGAGGCGGTGATGGTCAGTGGGGCCTTGGTCACCGTGAAGTCCCCCGACGCACTGGTGTAGACGACGGTGTAGTCGGCGGCGTTGGTGCCCGACAGTGTCGCCCCGCTGCACGAGGAGGCCAGCAGCGTGTCGCTGCCGGCGGGCAGCGTCGACGCGATGGTCGTCGATGTGCCGACCTCGGTGCAGGCCAACCCGGAGAGTGCTGACGGTGATGCCCGAGGGGGGGCTGTCGGCGCCCGATGAAGGTCGGCGTGCTCCCGTAGGTCTGGGTGCCCGAGACGGCGATGTCGACCGGGGCGGGAGCGACGGTGAAGTCGTTCGCGGCGCTGGTGTAGACGACGGAGTAGTCGGCGGCGTCGGCGCCCGAGAGGGTCAGCCCGCTGCACGAGGTGGCCACCAGCGTGTCGCTGCCGGCGGCGAGGGTCGGGCCGATGGTCGTCGAGGTGCCGACCTCGGTGCAGCTGAGGCCACTGGTATTGAGAGTGACGCCAAAGGGTGCGCTTCCCGAACCTGCGTAGTTGGCGGACGCCGCGAAGGTCGGGGACCCCCCGTAGGTCTGGGTGCCCGAAACGAGCGACGTCGAGGGGGATGCCGGTGCAGCCCGGCCGCCAACTCCGACGCGACGGGCGTACCGAGCCCCGTCGCCATGTCGTAGCCCGACATGGCCGGGTACTGTCCGCTGTCCGTCGCGTTGTAGTCGTTGTTCCCCGAGGTGATGTCGTTGAGGTAGGTGCCGGGGGACTGTTGGGCCAGCAGGTACAGCGCCGGGTTCAAGGCGCCGTAGCCGGCCGTGTTCCCATTGGCCGAGGAGGCGACGGCGAGGACGGCGGCCCACAGCGGCGCGGCGCCGCTGGTCCCGCCCACGGCCGTCCAGCTCAGGCCGTTCACGCGTGTCGTAGATGACGTAGCCGGTGCTCGGGATCCGCATCGGCCGAGACATCGGGAATCTCGCGGCAGTCGCCACTCGAGTGCTCGCGCAGGGGGTCCCGCTGCTGCCGCTCACCGTGCCGAGCGATTGCTGGTAGGCCGGCATGGAGAAGGTCGGTCGAGACGCCACCACCGCCGGCGCCCTCCGAATAGAGCAGCTGGTCGTTCCATACCTGCTTCGGTTGGTGGCCGGCCCCAGGGCGGTGACGCGAGGTGCCCCCGACGGCCGTGACATAGGGCTGGCTGGCCGGGTCCGAAACGGCGAGATTCAGGTTCTGGACGACGTCGCCGCCGTTGGTCTCGTCCGTGACCCAGACGTACCCGAGGCTGCCGTCGCTCACCAGCTGGCCCATGGCGTCCGAGCCAGTCTCGAGGTTGACTGTCGAACTGATCGACTCGGTCGACGTGTTGATCGTCGCCATCACGTCCCCGGGGAAGCTCAAGCCGTTGAGCACTGCGAGAACCTCGTTGTTGTCCGGCGACATGCCGATGGACTGGACCACGCCCGTCCCGTTGGAGGGTTGACTGGTCGAAATGGTCGTTGACCACGGCGTGGGTGCTCAAGCTGAGCACGGAGATCCCTCCCCCGCTCCCGGCGTTGGCCACGTAGAGGTCGCCGGCACCGCTGGCCACGGCCAGGGCGACGGGATCGTGGCCGACGGAGACGGTCGTCGGCGTCGTGGAGCATCCCGACGTCGTGGTCGCGTTGCAGGTCGTGGCGCTGAAGTACTCGATCCTGCTGTTCGCTGCCGTCAGCGACGTAGACGACGCCGTTGGTGGCATCGACGGCGAGCGCGGTCGGGTCGGACGCCGGCGGAAGGGTGACCGTCGTCACGTATGCGTTCGTCGTTGCGTTGTAGAGCGCCACCGAGCCGTTGCTGTTCCCGACGTAGAGGGTGGACCCAGAGACGGCGAGCGCCGCCGGGGCGCTGAGGTGCCCACCCGAGGGGACCTGGGTCGGCGCGCCGCAGCCGCTCGTCGTCGACTGGTTGCAGGTGCTGGTGGAGAACACGGTCAGCGTGCTCCCCGAGTTCGCGACGAACACCTTCCCCGCCGACGAGTCGAGCGCAATGGCGTCGGGGCCGGACCCGGTCGAGACCGAGCCCATCGTGGCGAAATCGGATCTGTTGCTACTGCTGCCCTCGCTGTCCACGCTGACCGTGCCGCTGGCATGGTTGGCGATGTAGAGCGTGCCTGTCGAGGGGTCGACGGCCTGCGCGACCGGGATCGGAGCCCGTCGACGCGGAGACCTCACCGTTGATGTTGCAGCCCTCTGACCCCTGATCCCCCGTGGCGACGAAGATCGACTGCCCTTCGGTGGCCGCCGCCTGGAAGAGGGTGTTCTCCGAGTTCTGGAACGACTGGCCGACATAGGCCTCGCACCCGTTCGTCCAGCTCGCACTGACGATCTTCGCCGTGTCGTCGCTGACGATGCGGCTGAAGACGTCGTACATGTCGTCCGAGGCGCCACCTTCGTAGACCTCGATGTCCGCCTTGGGCGCCAGCGAGAGCACGGTCTCGATGTCGAGCTCGGCCTCCACCGTGGCGCCTCCGGTGGCGCCGCCACCGCCGACCGACTTCTCGCTGATCTGTCCGTTGCCGAGCGTGATGCCGTAGCAGTTGGCGAAGTTCGTGATGTCACTCGAGAGGTAGCCGGCTCCCGACATCTCGAGGAGGGCGACCGTGGTTCCCGCCCCGTAGTGGCTCGCGGAGTAGAGCGGGTCGAACGAGTAGGCCTGCGACAGATCGACGGCATCGAGGGCGCCCGTGTCTCTCTCGACGGTATTGATGCCGTTGGCGCAGGTTCCCGACACCGGGGAGGGTTGCCCCGGATGCCAGCGCCGGCGCGGCCGGGAGCGCGCTCGCCGTGCGGATTCGCCCCGCTCGCTTGCGGGAATGCTCGTCGACGGCTGCGGCGGGCTGAGCGTGTCCAGTCCGAGGACTCCCTCGATCTGTGGCGCCACCGAGACCGGCACCTCGGGCGCCGACGCGTTGTCGTATCCGGTCTTGCCCGAGGACAGGCGGTACTTCGAGATCGGCGTGGCGAAGGCCGACTGGACCTGGGCCACGGTCCCCGAGACGGGGAGCGACAGACCGGTCGAGGAGGGTGTCCCCACCGTCAGGCCCTCGTTCCGGAGCGCGGAGGTGATCTGCGCGATCGTGGCCGGTGTCGGTCCGAAACGCTGCGCGAACTGTGACGGCGTCAGGAAGTGGCGGTATTCGGGCGAGCCCGGGTCGGAGACCGCCTGCACCTCCGCCGCCAGCGCGGCCGGGTCGCGCGGCTCGAGTGTCACCACGAGTGGCAGCGTGGTCGCGACGGAGCCGGGCCGATGAGCGTCGCGCCGGGGGGAACGACACCCTGGTGCCCTCGCAACGGCTCGCGGCCGGACCCGGCGGCGGACGCTCTCGAGCTGCCGGCGGCCTCGAGGGCGGCCGTGGACGCCACCACCAGTGACACACCGAGGAGCGTGCACGCCATACGGCGCGCCCAGCGACCGCGCCGTCGATAGACCTCTCGTGTGCACCTTGCCCACAACTGCCCCCCTCGGCAGGAAAGGATAATGCCCTGACCAGGGCCACTTGGCAACGCCCCCCGAACCCACCCGCCGGCGCCCGGCTGGCGTTCGAATCCGCGGCCGGGGTCACGTCCGGGCCGTTGCCCTCTTCCACAAACGTCGGCACGAACCCGACCCATCCTGACCCCGCGGACGAATGCTCCGGCGGCGGGCGGCGTCGGCCTCGTGGACTCGACCCTCTCGACGCCCCCCACGGGGCGCCGGCGGTGCGGCGTCGAGACGCCCGCCCTGTCCACCCGCCTCCAGGTTGGCCATCGCCCCACCTCGGGCGGTGTGGTAGCACCACCCGTCCTACCCGGTTTCCACCCCGTAACCACGACTGCGCTCCCGGATGCGCTCGCCATCGCACCAGCGGTGCGAACCGGAGCCGCCGACGTTGGGCCGTCGCCATGGCGGCATGCCACACTGTGAGTTCCTCCGTCCGCCGTCGATGGGAGCCCTCGGACACGTGTTGGTTTTCACCTTCCCCGGACAGGGATCGCAACGTGCCGGCATGGGTGAGCCATGGATCGACCACCCCTCGTGGGAGGTGGTCGAGGAGGCGTCAGCGGCCGCCGAGCGAGACCTGTCCCACCTCCTCCTGCACGCCCCGATTGAGGAACTGACCCAGACCGAGAACGCGCAGCTGGCCACGACCGTGCTCAGCCTGGTCGTGCTCGACGCGGTCGAGCGCATCGGGCTCACGCCCGCCGCCTGCGCCGGTCACAGCCTGGGCGAGTACACCGCGCTCGTCGCCAGCGGCGCTCTCGGCTTCGAGCACGGGATCCAGCTGGTGGTGGCGCGCGGCGAGGCCATGGCCCGTGCCGGCGAGGAGGCGCCGGGGACGATGGCGGCCCTCCTCGGCATCGCCGACGACGACGCCGAGGCGGCCTGCATGCGCGCCGAGGGCGACGTCTGGATCGCCAACTACAACGCGCCGGGGCAGGTGGTGATCGCCGGCACTCCCGACGCCGTCGCCCTCGCCGGCGAGCTGGCGAAGGGCCTCGGGGCCAAGCGGGTCATGCCGATTCAGGTCTCGGGAGCCTTCCACACTCCTCTGATGCAGGGCGCGCGGGCCGATCTGCGCAAGGCGCTGGCCGAGGTCACCTTCTTGACCCCCGAGGTCCGCGTGCGTGGCCAACGTGGACGCACACGTGCACGACGATCCCGCCGAATGGCCCGGGCTGCTGTCCGCACAACTCTGCAGCCCGGTCCGCTGGCGCCAGACGCTCGAGACCTTCGCCGGCCTGGGGCTGACATCGCTCGTCGAGCTCGGGCCCGGCGGCGTCCTGAGCGGGCTGGCCAAGCGCAGCCTGCCCGAGATCCAATCCCTCGCCGTCTCCAAGCCCGAGGACCTCGACACGCTGATGGACCAGATCGCCGCAGCCGGTACCTGGCGGGCCGAACCGGCGCTGCACCAGGGTGAACACCTCTACATGTCCGAGCGGGTCGTGGTCAGCCCGTCCAGCGGCATCTTCAGCCCCGAGTCGGCCTTGGCAGGCACCGGGCACGGGGCTCCTGCCCGGGACCGCCGACGACCCGGACGAGTCCTCCCCCGTCGACGTCGGGGATCTCGTCGGCCGTGTCGGCGTGTCCGAGGTGCGCACGCCGTTCGCCGGGCAGGTCATCCGCTGGCTGGCGGCCGACGGCGAGCGGGTCCAGGAGGGTCAGCCGCTGGTCTGGCTTCGGGTGCCCGACACCCGCTGATGGCGGTCGTCCTCGTCACCGGCGGGACCCGCGGCATCGGCGCGGCCTGCGTGGAGTGGTTCCTGGCCAACGGGGACCAGGTCGCCACGACCTTCCGCTCGGCCGACCCTCCCGGGCCACCCGACGGCTCGGACCCCGACCGCTTCTTGGCCGTGCGCTGTGACGTCCGCAACCCCGAGCAGGTGGACGCGGCGTTCAGCGCGATCGAGGATCAGTGGGGCCCGGTCGGGGTGCTCGTGGCCAATGCCGGCATCACCATGGACTCGCTGATGCTCCGAATGAGCGACCAAGCCTTTCACGACGTGATCGACGCCAATCTGACCGGCTCGTTCCGGGTCGCCAAACGGGCCGTCGCCAAGATGCTGCGGCTGCACGCGGGCCGCATCATCTTCGTCTCGTCCGTCGGCGCCTTCGTGGGGCTCCCGGGGCAGGCGAACTACGCCGCGTCCAAGGCCGGCCTGGTCGGCATGGCCCGGGCCATCGCCCGCGAGGTGGGCAGCCGGCAGATCACGGTGAACGTCGTGGCTCCCGGCCTGATCGACACCGACATGACCGCCGCTCTCGGTGCGGACCGGGTGGCACTGATGACCGGTCAGGTGCCACTGGGGCGCCCCGGGAGCACAGCCGACGTGGCCGCCGTGGTCGGCTTCTTGGCTTCTGAGGGCGCGGCGTACGTGACCGGGGCCGTCGTACCGGTCGACGGTGGGCTGGGCATGGGCCTGTAGCGTTCAGGGGACCGACAGACAAAGGAGCAGATTGTGGACAGCGACGCAGCGTTCGAGAAGTTTCGCGAGTGCGCCGTGGAAGTACTGCAGGTGCCGGCCGACAAGATCACCAAGGAAGCCAAGTTCGCCGACGATCTCGACGCCGACAGCCTCGACCTGGTCGAGCTCGTCATGGCACTGGAAGAAGCATTCGACATCACGGTCGAAGAGACCGAGCTCGAGGACATCAGCACCATCGGACAGGCGTTCGACCTGATCTCCACCAAGCTCTGATGCAGGTCGGCGATCGGCGCCGAGGGCCCGATCCGGGGTCGGCGGGTCGCTGTCACCGGCCTGGGTGCGGTCACGTGCTGCGGGGTGGGCGTGGACGCACTGTGGGACGGGCTCCTGCATCCGACTGTCGTCGGCGGGGTGGTGCGCGACTACGAGCCGAGGGACTGGTTCGGACCCAAGGAGGTGCGCCAACTCGACCGGTTCGCCCAACTGTCGATGGTCGTCGGCCGACAGGCCGTCGGCGCGGCCGGCGAGCTCGCGGTCGACACCGCCAGGGCCGGCGTCGTGTTCGCCACCGGTGTCGGCGGATTCGAGACGCTGGCCGACCAGGTCGGCGTGTACAACGAGAAGGGTCCCGACCGGGTTTCCCCGCGGCTGGTGCCGATGATGATGGCCAACGCCGGCGCCGCCGGGATCTCCATGCGCCTGGGGTGGCGGGGCCCGTCAGAGGTGATCTGCACCGCGTGCGCGGCCGGCACCCATGCCATCGCCGCCGCGGCCCGACTCGTCGCCACCGGCCGCTGCGACGTGGCCATCGGCGGAGGCTCCGAGGCCAGCATGCATCCGGTGGCGCTGGCCGCCTTCGCTAACATGACCGCCCTCTCGACGTCGGGCCACTCGCGCCCCTTCGACGCCCGGCGCGACGGCTTCGTGATGACCGAGGGCGCCGCCGCGCTCCTGCTCGAGGACTGGGACCGCGCCGTCGCGCGGGGTGCGACGATCTACGCGGAGGTGGCCGGGGCGGCCAGCACCGCCGACGCACACCACATCACCGCACCCGCGCCGGACGGGTCGGGCGCGGTCGGCTGCATGGAGCTGGCGTTGGCCGACGCCGGCATCGGGCCCGCCGACGTCGGGCACATCAACGCCCACGGCACCTCGACACCGCTGAACGACCTGGCCGAGGCGCGCGCCATCGCCAAGGTCTTCGGCGAGCCTGGACCCCTCGTCACTTCCACCAAGGGGGTGACCGGTCACGGGCTGGCTGCGGCCGGCGCGATCGAGGCGGTCGCCGCGGTGCTCACGATCGACCGCGCCACCATCCCGCCGACCGCCGGCTATGCGGAACCCGACCCCGAGATCAACATCCGGATCGTGCACGGGGAGCCACAAGCCTGGGATCCGGCCGCGGTCCTCTCGAACTCCTTCGGCTTCGGTGGCCACAACGGCTGCCTGGTGTTGCTGCCTCCTGGCTGAGCCCAGCCGGTAATGTCGCACCTCCGCTGACGCCGGAGCAGCGGTCGTGAGGTCCGTCGATGGGAAGACTGCAAACCTGGGGTGCCGCCGCGCGCCACTCCCGCGTGTTCGGGGTCGTGGCCGTCTTCGTGGTCGTGGCCCTGGTCGCCGGGAGCGTCGTGCTCGCCACCCGCAGCAGCCCTCCCCCGCCCAGCCGCCCGCCGTCGGTGTCGACCCGCGCCGTCGCCCTCGGGGACTCGGTCCCCTACGGGCACGGGCTGGCCAACCCGTACCTCACGCCCCAGATCGGGCTGCCCGCCGGCGCGGTGTCGCAGGGCCCATCGACGCAGGCCTACCCGAGCCTGGTGGCCGGGGATCTCGGGCTCACGATGACCGTGCGCAGCACCAACTGCCACCTGACGGGCGATCAACTCGTCGATCAGCGGGGCGGTGGCCGACGGCGCTCGACAACACCAGCCGGGACGGCCAGTGCCCGGTCCCGCCCCGGCAGGCCCGGGACCTGGCTGACGAGATCGCGGCGACCGACCTGGTCCAGCGCCCCGCCCGTCTCGTCCTCCTCCAGGACGGGGCCGACGACATCGACTTCAGCGCCTGTCTCGAGTACCAACTGGCCCGCGTCCTCGGGACGGGCATCGGGCTCGGCAGCGCCTGCGTCGCCAACGGCTCGGTCACGCCCAAGATCGCGGCGGACCTGGCGAACGTGCGCACAAGCCTGGCGCACGCCATCGAGACCCTCGCACCGCACACGTCGACCGTCGCCGTGCTCGACTACTACCAACCGATTCCGGAACCGTCACAGATCGCCCAGGGCACCGGGGCGTCGGGTCTGCACACCAACCTGGTGTGCAGCGGCCTCAAGCCCAATGCCGCCAGCACCTTCGCCGCGGCCCAGATCGTCCTCGCCGCGCTGAACAACGCCGTCGCCGGCGCGGTGGCCGACGCTCGCGCACACCACGTCGAAAACGTCACCCTGGTCGACGTCTCGGGCGCTCTCGACGGGCACGGGATCTGCACGGCGCACCCCTGGGTGTTCTCGGGCGAGCCGGTTCCCGACACGACGCTGGCGGCCGACGCGGAGCACATCTTGGCCGCCAAGGCCTGTTCCGAGACGGACGCCCTGCACGGGGAGATGTCCTGCGCGGCACTGACCGGGTCCGCGCTGCTCGGCCGAGCGGGACCTGCAGGACTACGTGTGGCGCGCCGCCCACCCGACGGCGGCGGGCCAGCGTGCCATTGCCGAGCTGGTGGAGCGCCAGCTCGGCCGGGAAGGTCTAGTCGATGGCGCTCCCGGAACGACCCGATGAAGGCCGCCGCCCCGTCGGGCCCCTCGTCTTGCAGCAGGCGGCGCACCAACGCCGAACCGACCACCACACCGTCCGCCACCTCGCACACCTGCGCCGCCTGGGCCGGCGTCGACACCCCCACGCCCACGCAGACGGGCATGTCGGTACAGCTCCGGATGCGCTCGACGACCTTCGTCACGTCGGACCCGAGGTCGACCGCGCTCGCCCGTCACACCCATGCGGGCCACGGCGTAGACGAAGCCACGGGCCCGGTCGCAGATGCGCTCGACACGCTCGGGCGGGCTGGAGGGGGCCACCAGCAGGACGGTGTCGATCCCTGCCGCATCGGCCTCGGTCGCCCAGGGTCCGATCTCCTCAATCGGGAGGTCAGCGATGATCGCCCCGCTCACGCCGGCGGCCGCCATCGACTGCGCCATGCGCTTGTGCCCGGCCCGGAACACGAGGTTGTAGTAGGTCATGACGACGACCGGCACGGGCGCCTCCGCCCGGGCGATCGCCGTCGAGCACCTCCTCGGGCGCCGTGCCGCGGGTCAGGGCGCGCAGCGCCGCCTCCTGAATCACGGGCCCGTCCATCATCGGGTCGGAGAAGGGGATGCCGACCTCCACCGCGTCGGCGCCGGCCGCGACCAACGCGTCGAGCGACTGCGCCCAGTCGTCGGTCATGCCGCCCATGAGGTATGGGATCAGCAGCTTGCCCCCCTGCTCGCGGCGAGCCCGGAGCTCCTTCTCGAGGTCAGGCATCCCGTTGCCGGCCGAAGATCTCACGCACCTGGGCCACGTCCTTGTCGCCCCGGCCCGAGAGCGTGACCAGGACCGTCGACCCGGCTGGCAGCGCCTCCGTCCCGGCGCTCCGGGCCACCCAGGCCACGGCGTGCGCCGACTCGAGCGCGGGGATGATGCCCTCGGTGTGGCTCAGCAGGCGGAAGGCCTCGAGCACCTCGGCGTCGCCGGCGGTGGAGTACTCGGCCCGCCCGGTGGCGGCCAGGTGCGCGTGCTCGGGCCCGAGCCCCGGGTAGTCCAGCCCGGCCGAGATCGACTCCGCCTCCTGGATCTGCCCGGCCTCGTCCTGGAGCAGGCGCGAGTGCATGCCGTGCAGGACGCCCGGGATGCCGTTGGTGACCGCCGCGCCGCCGGCCGCCTCCACGCCGACCAGCCGGGCCGCCGTGTCGACGAAGCCGGCGAACGTCCCCGCGGCGTTGGAGCCACCGCCGATGCAGGCGACGACCACGTCGGGGACGGCGCCGCCGAGCAGGCCGTCGCACTGCTCTCGCGCCTCGTCGCCGACCGACGCGCTGCAGCTGGCGCACCATGTAGGGGAACGGGTGCGGTCCCATGACCGACCCCAGGCAGTAGTGCGTGGTCTCCACCGTCGCCACCCACTCCCGCATCGCCTCGTTGACGGCATCCTTGAGCGTGCGGCTGCCGGACGTCACCGTCCGGACCTCCGCGCCGAGCAGCTCCATCCGGAAGACGTTGAGCTCCTGGCGTTTGGTGTCGACCTCGCCCATGAACACGGTGCACTCCAGTCCGAAGAGCGCGGCGGCCGTGGCGGCGGCCACGCCGTGCTGGCCCGCCCCGGTCTCCGCGATCATGCGCGACTTGCCCATCCGCTGGGTGAGGAGCGCCTGGCCGACGACGTTGTTCAGCTTGTGCGAACCCGTGTGGGCCAGGTCCTCCCGCTTGAGCAGCACCCGCACCCCCAGGCGCTCCGACAGGCGCGCTGCACTCGGTCACCGGCGTCGGGCGTCCGCCGTAGTGGCGGAGCAAGCCGTCCAGCTCGGTGCGGAACGCCGGGTCGGTCCAGGCGTCGTCGAACCACTTCTCGAGCTCGAGGCAGGCCGGCATCAGGGACTCGGGGACGAAGCGGCCCCCGTAGTCGCCGAACCGGCCGTCGGGGCCCGGCCGGGCCATGAGGCTCTCGCCGCTCATCCGTCCCTCCAGTCGTAGGGCTCCTGGGCGACCGCGTCCTCGCTGGGTCGCGGGCCGCGGCATCCGCGTTGGCCTGCGCGCGCGTTGACGATGAAGTCGCGCAGGAGCAGGGGGTCCTTGCGGCCGGGCGCCGATTCGACGCCCGGTGGACACGTCCACCCCGGCGGGACGCAGGTGCGCCACCGCCTGGGCGACGTTCTCGGGCCGCAGGCCGCCCGACAGACGATCAGGCGGTGGTGGTCGGCCACCCCCTCCGCCAGCCGCCAGTCGAAGACCTGGCCCGACCCCGGGTTGTCGCCGTCGACGAGGCAGGAAGTCGGCGCCGAACTCCTCGAAGCGCCCGATGGCGCGCTCGCCGGCTTGGAACGCCTTGATCACCGTGGGCACCCGTGCCCGCACCCACTGCGTCTCCTCGGCCGTCTCGTGCCCGTGCAGCTGGGCCGCGCCCAGCCCGGCGATGCGCACCGCCTCCACGACGCGCTGGGGCGCCTCGTCGCGGAAGACGCCCACCGTCAGCACGTGCTCGGGGAGCCGCTTGGCGATGTCGCCCGCCAGGTGCACCGAGACCTGCCGCGGCGAGGGCGCGAACATGAACCCCACCGCCGACAGCTCCGAGGCTGACCGAGAGCAGCGCATCGGCTTCCGACGTGATGCCGCAGATCTTGACGAGAAGTTCCTCGGTCATCGGGGCCCGACGGGGTGCCCCACGAGCTCCCGCAGCTGGGCCACCCGATCCTCCGCCCGCACCAGCGTCTCGCCGACGAGGATGGCGTCGTACCCGGCCTCGGCCAGCCGCCGGGCGTCGGCCGCCCCCCGGATGCCCGACTCGGCCACGGCGATCACCCCGGGAGGGATGCGCGCCGCCAACGCGCAGGCGCGCTCGTGGTCCACGCTGAACGTGCGCAGGTCGCGCTGGTTGACGCCGACGAGGCGGGAGCCGGCGGCCAGGGCGCGGTCGAGCTCCTCCTCGTCGTGCACCTCGACGAGCGCCGCCAGCCCGAGCTGCTCGGCCAAGGCTGCGCACGTCGCGCAGCTCGTCGTCGTCGAGCGCGGCGACGATCAGGAGGACCGCGTCGGCGCCCATGAGGCGCGCGTCGGCCACGTCGGCCTCCTGCACCGTGAAGTCCTTGCGCAGCACGGGCAGGCCCGAGGCCTGGCGCGCCGCGGCCAGATCGTGGGCCGACCCGCCGAAGAAGTCGGCGTCGGTCAGCACCGACAGGCAGGCGGCGCCGCCGGCGACGTACTCCTTGGCCACCAGGTCGGGTTGCAGCGCGGGGTCGAGGTCGCCCTTGGACGGGGAACGGCGCTTGATCTCCGCGATGCACGAGAGCCCACCGGAGCGCAGCGCCGCCGGCGAAGTCCCGGGGAGGCGGCGTGCTCGCCGCCTGTTCGACCAGGTCACCGAGCGGGCGGTGGTCGGCCTCGGCGCGGGCCCGGTGGGAGGCGAGGATGTCCGCCAGGTAGGTGGGCATGACGCTTCAGCGTAGCGGCGCGCCCTTTCCACCGAACGGCCCACCAGGCTCCCTGGCGACCGAGCATGGCCACGCACCACCGCGTCGATCGGGTCGGTCTCGGACGCCGACCTGTGCGGCACGGTGCCAGTCCGACGCGACACGAGCCGGCGCCAGGTCCTCGGGCCGTGCGCACGGCCGGTCGATCAGTCGCGGATCCGGCTCAGGATCTTCTCGCGGCGCTGGCGCGCCTCACGCGGGAGATCGCATCGGGGTGCGCGCGGGACTGCTCGTTCGACGTTGCCGCCTCCCGCAGCATCTCGGCGATGCCCGAGTAGATGACCTCGATCGTGAAGTCGTCGACTTCGATGGCGGCCATCTCGGTGCCGTCGTCCGCGAGGTGGATGACCTTGACCATCAGTCCACCAGATCCCCGTGACGATGTCGCGATCGATGGGCGGGCCGGCTTCGGTCACCGCCGAGTCTGCTCGATCGTGCGCGCCATGGGGAGAGCGTGCTCTCCGGTTGTCTCATGTTCGGTGACGTCGGGTTGCAGTTGCGGTGCGTGCGCGCGCAGCGAGTCGGATCTCCATCGCCCTGTTCAGACGGCCATTGCCCGATCGAGCTGCCCGCTGCCTCAGCGGGCGAAGAGGTGCCAGCCCGCCCACATCCACGCCAGAACCAGGGCGACGCGCGACAGCGGGCCGGTCGCCAGCCGCTGCAGGACCACCGCGGGGCGGGCGACCGTCGCCGGCGATGAGCGGGACCTGGCCCACAGGCCGAGTGCGACGCAGGCCCAGCACGGCCCACACCGCGTAGGAGACGCGGCGCTCACGGCGCCTCGGCCGCGGCGCCCGGCGATGCCGGCGGCTGGGTGCCCGTCTCGATGATCCACGCGCCGAGGCAGAGCCAGCCGAAGAAGACGAGCGCCTTGAGGACGTAGTAGCGGTCGACCGCGTCGGCCATGGAGCTCAGCGTCGGATGGGCGCCCCGGCTGCCCCGGGCGAGGTACTCGGCCAGCTCCCACGCCGACGATCAGCGACGACCAGGGCGACCCAGGCCCGGAAGGCGTGGGCGCCCGGCGGCGGTCTCCGACGGCCGGGGGCGCAGGGGCCAGCGGGCCACGACGAGGACGGCCAGCGCGACGATCGGGAGCGCGGTCAGGATGTCGGCCGGCCGGGTGAACGGCGTCGTGGTCGCCGCCCCGAGCGCGTACGCCGCGCCAGCCGCCAGCAGCACCGCCGTGCGCCAGCCGCCCGGGCGCTCCGTTGCGGGCACCGGTGGCGGCGGGCCCTCAGCCCGGGCGGGTGCCGGCGGTCACGACGAGCGGCAGCAGGTCGGCCCGGGCCGGGCTCGAGCCGCCCAGGCCGTCACCGGAGCGCACCCGGACCGGGCCCGGCGCCTCGACGGTGCGGTGCAGGTACGCCAGTGCCACCCAGGCCCCCAGCTCGATGCTCCAGGCCGCCGAGGTGATCGTTCCGGCCACCTTGTCGTCCGCCGCGGCGTCGCCGGGCGGCGCCTCCCCGGCGTGCAGCGTCATGCCCGGCGCCAGCACCGCCCTTCCGGGCGGGCCGGTGGGCCCCACGATCCCGACGAGGCGGCGCGCCACGTTGGAGCCCCGCGAGTCGATCCGCGCCACGAGCTCCTGCCCCGTGTAGCAGCCCTTGGTGAAGCTGACCGTCCGCTCCACCAGCCCGGCCTCGGCCGCGATGGTCTTGCCCGTCAGCTCGGTGCCCATGGCGGGGATCCCCGAGACGATGCGGCAGGCCTCCACCGCCTCGGCGCCGCACGCCAGCACGCCGGCGGGGAGCGCGCCGGCGTCGGCCGCGAGCACCACGTCCTCGGGGCCGAGCAGGTCGATCCCCGCCCAGCCGTTCCACTCGAAGGGCAGCGCCAGCACGCCCCGTTCGGCCAGGACCGCCAGCAGGCCGGCCGCCGCCTCGCCGACCGCGGCGCCCCGCAGCGACAGGCAGCGCCAGGCGAGGTGCTCCATCTCCACCTTGGAGCGCAGCAGGAAGCGGCGGAGCCGCGCCGCCACCGCCTCGCCGTAGCCACCCTCGACATCGAGCACGAAGCCCTGCCCGTCGGTGCGGGTCACCCGGAGCAGGGCCGAGAGCTTCCCGTCGGGCTCGAGCAGGAGCGCGTCGTCCGACGCGCCGACCGCCAGAGCGCGCCACGTCCTGGCTCAGCTGGCCCTGCAGGTAGGCCTCGGCGTCGGGCCCGCGCACCGCCAGCACGTCGCGGGCGGCACGGAACGCGCCGGCGCCGTGGCGCAGGGCGGCCGTCTCGGCCTCGAGCTCGCTCACCGTCATCGGCTCGGCCTCGGGCCGCGCCGCGCCCATCGCCGCGCCGCGGTGACCGCCACCAGCAGGGCACCCGCCTTGTGCGCGCACTCCTCGTCCTCGCTCCGCGGGTCGCTGTCGGCCACGATCCCCGCTCCCGCCTGCACGCTGGCCCGGCCGTCGGGCGTCACCACCATGGTCCGGATGGCGATCGCCGTGTCGAGGTTGCCCGAGAAGTCGATGTAGCCGACGACGCCGCCGTAGACGCCGCGCTTGGTGGGCTCGAGCTCGTCGATGATCTCCATGGCCCGCACCTTGGGTGCGCCCGAGAGCGTGCCGGCCGGCAGCGTCGCCCGCAGCACGTCGATCGGGCCCTTGCCCTCGGCCAGCTCGCCCGACACCTGCGACGTGATGTGCATGATGTGGCTGTAGCGCTCGATCGTCATGAGCTCGTCCACCTTCTCGGTGCCGAAGCGCACGACCCGGCCCACGTCGTTGCGGGCCAGGTCGACCAGCATGATGTGCTCGGCCAGCTCCTTGGGGTCCTCCGCCAGCTCGCCCTCGAGGAGCCGGTCGTGCTGCTCGTTCTCCCCGCGGGGCCGCGACCCCGCGATCGGCCGGGAGATGACGACCCCGTCGCGCAGCCGCACCATCGGCTCGGGCGACGCGCCGACGACGGTGACCTCGGGGAAGCGCAGGAAGTACAGGTAGGGGCTCGGGTTGAGCAGCCGCAGGGCCCGGTAGACGTCGAACGGGTCCGCCCGCAGGTCCAGGTCGTAGCGCTGCGACAGCACGACCTGGAAGATGTCGCCGGCCCGGATGTACTCCTTGGCCGACGCCGATGGCCGCCCTGTACTCCTCCGACGTCATCGTCCGGGTCGCCTCGGCCTTCTCGAGCCCGGGCGGCGGGGCCGCCACCATCTGCCGGCGTCGGACCCCGGCCCCGGCCGGGTGCAGTCCGCCGCCAGCTGGCGCAGCCGCGCGCAGGCGGCCGTCGTAGGCGTCCGCCACCGCCTCGGCGTCGACGAGGCCGCCGGGCGCCTCGGGCACCACGACGTTGTCCACCAGCACGATGCGCTGGCGCCAGTGGTCGAAGGCGCAGAACTGGCCGATGACCACCAGCGCGGCGTCGGGATGGCCGAGGTCGTCGTGCGGGGGGTCGGGGAGCCGCTCCACCTCGCGCACCACGTCGTAGCCGAGATACCCCACCAGACCCCCGTGCAGCGGCGGCAGGCCGGCCAGCACCGGCGACTGGAAGCGCGTCACCAGGGCCTCGACGGCGGCCAGGATCCCGTCGTCGCACGGCCCGAGGTCCAGGCGGCCCGTCGCCTCGACCCTCCGGCCCCGCGCCGTCAGCGTGGCGAGCGGTCGGCGCCCCACGAACGAGTAGCGGCCCCAGCGCTCGCCGCCCTCGACGGACTCGAAGAGGAACCCGTCCCCCTCCCCCACCACGTTGGCGAAGCAGGCGACCGGGGTCAGGGTGTCGGCCACCACCTCGCACCAGACCGGGACGATGGCGTGCTCCTTGGCCAGGGCGGCGAACTCGGCGGGGTCGGGGCGGAAGCTCAGCGCACCCGGGACCGGGCCGCCTCCCGGCGTCACGGCGCGGGCACGCCCGGGCCCGTCCCGATGGTGCGGTAGAAGCAGGACCGCGCGCCGGTGTGGCACGCCCCGCGCCCGTGCTGGTCCACCAGCACCACCAGCGCGTCGCCGTCGCAGTCCAGGCGCACCTCGCGGACGTACTGCCGGTCCCCGGACGTCTCGCCCTTCTGCCAGTACTCCTGGCGGCTGCGGCTGTAGAACCACGAGCGCCCCGAGGCCAGCGTGCGGCGGAGCGCCTCGGCGTCCATGTAGGCCACCGTCAGCACGGTGCCGTCGGTGGCGTCCTGCACGATGGCCGGCACCAGGCCGTCGGCGTCCTTGGCGAAGTCCACGGCGCGCACGAGGTCCTCGTCGACCGTCAGCGCCACGCCCTCGGGCACGGCGGAGGCCGGCGCGGCCCCGGCCCCGGGGCCGCTCAAAGGTAGAGCCCCGTGCCGCTGTCGTTGCGCGGCGAGGCGATGGCGTGGATGTCGCGCTCGCGCAGGATCACGTACTCCTCGCCGTGCACCTCGACCTCGAAGCGGTCCTCGGGATTGAACAGGACGGTGTCGCCGACCTTGACCGTGCGGACGTGGGGCCCGACCGCCACGGCCTCGGCCCAGGTCAGGCGCCGGGTGATCTGGGCCGTGGCCGGGATCAGGATGCCGGCACGCGAGCGCCGTTCGCCGTCGGTCTGCGAGATCTGCACCATGACCCGGTCGAAGAGCACCGAGATCGGCTGCTTGTCCACCGTTCTGCGTCCTCTGGGCCGCTCGGGGCCTGGCTGGTCCCGTTCTTCGTCGTCGACGTGGGCACCCTGGCACGGTACCGCACGAGGACGCCCTTCCAGGTCAGGGGCACGGCAGCCGGCCCGGCTCAGACGGGGCGCACGGTGACCCCCTGCGCCGCCATGTAGGCCTTGGCTTCGCCGATGGTGAACTCGCGGCGGTGGAAGATGGAGGCCGCCAGCACGGCGTCGGCGCCACCGTCGAGGGCACCGTCGACCAGGTCCTGCAGCCGCCCCACGCCGCCCGACGCCACCACCGGGATCTCCACGGCGTCGACCACGGCCCGCGTCAGGGCCAGGTCGAAGCCGTCCCTCGTCCCGTCACGGTCCATGGAGGTGAGCAGGATCTCGCCCGCGCCGTTGGCGGCGCACTCGGCGGCCCACGCCACGACGTCCCTGCCGGCCGGCCTCCGTCCGCCGTGCGTGTACACCTCCCACCCGTCCCGTCGCCCGGGCCCGCGCGTCGATCGCCACGACGGCGCACTGGCCGCCGAACTCCTCCGCGATGTCCCGCACCAGCTCGGGACGCTCCACGGCGGCCGTGTTCACCGCGACCTTGTCCGCCCCGGCCCGGAGGAGGCGGCGTGCGTCCTCCGCCGCCCGGACCCCACCACCCACCGTCAAGGGGATGAAGACCTGCTCGGCGGTCCGCGCCACCACCGAGACCATGGTGTCGCGCCCGTCGGAGGAGGCCGTGATGTCGAGGAACGTGATCTCGTCGGCGCCCTCGGCGTCGTAGCGGGCGGCCAGCTCCACCGGGTCGCCCTCGTCGGTGAGGTCGACGAAGCGGACGCCCTTGACGACGCGCCCGCCGGTGACGTCGAGGCAGGGGATCAGCCGGACACTGCGCACGCCGCCAACCCCTCCTCCACGCTGACGACGCCCCTCGACGATCGCCTTGCCCACGATGGCGCCCGCCAGCCGGCGGCCCCCCACCTCGAGGCGGGCCAGCGCGGTCAGGTCACCCGCGCCCGACACGCCGCCCGACGCCACCACCGGCAGCCCGGTCGCCGCCAGCAGCGCGCCGAGCCCCGGCAGGTCGGGCCCCGAGAGCATGCCGTCGCCGCGCCACCGACGTCGCCACGACGGCGCCGATCGGCTCGCCCTCCCACAGCTCGAGCAGGTCGGTCACGGCGCGGCCCGACCCGGCCAGCCAGCCCTGGGCCTGGGCCTCGGCCACCCCGTCCTCTCCGACCCGGTAGTCGAGGCCGACGGCGACGCGCCCGGGCCAGCGGCGGGCGCAGCGGCCGGCCAGCGCGGGCTCCTCGAGGGCCGCGGTGCCCAGGACCACCCGCGCCACGCCCGGACTCGAGCAGCTCCTCGGCGTCGTCCTCGGTGCGGATGCCGCCGCCGGCCTCGACATCGACGGACGCAGCCGGCGGCCAGGCGCACGATCTCGCCGAGCGCGGCGCGCTCGTGCGGCACGCCGGTCCGCGCCGCGTCGAGGTCGACGACGTGGATCCAGCGGGCGCCGCCGGCGATGTAGCGCGCCGCCAGCTCGGCCGGGTCGCCGTAGCGCTCCTCCCGGTCGAAGTCGCCCTGGGTCAGGCGGACCGCCGTGCCGGCTGCGCAGGTCGATGGCGGGCAGCAGCTCCATCACGCCGCCGCCGACGCCAGGCCGACGAAGTTGGCGAGCAGGGCCAACCCCGTCGCGCCCGACTTCTCCGGGTGGAACTGCGCGCCCCACAGCGTGCCCCGGGTGGCCAGCGCGGCCACCGCTCCCCCGTAGTCGCACACGGCCACCGTCTCGTCCCCGACCGGAGGGGCGAAGGAGTGCACGAAGTAGACCCACGGGCTCCGGTCGAGTCCACGCAGGGGCGCGGGCTCCTCGCTCCCGCGCACCTCCAGCGTGTTCCACTGCATCTGCGGGTGCTTCACCCCGGGCGGCAGCGGCCCGACCGTGCCGGGGAAGACGCCCAGGCCGGCCGCCCCGGGACTCTCGACCGAGCCCTCGTAGAGGAGCTGGAAACCCACGCACACGCCGAAGAAGGGCACCTCCGCCGCCAGCGCTTCCCGGGCGGGGTCTTCGAGACCGCTCTCGCGCAGCGCCCGTGGCACAGGCACCGAAGGCACCGACGCCCGGGAGCACCACCGCGTCGGCCGCCTCCACCGACGCCCGGTCGGTCACCAGGCGCGCCGCTGCGCCGACGTGCTGCAGCGCCTTCTCGGCCGAGCGGAGGTTGCCGATGCCGTAGTCGAGGACGGCGATGCGCGGGCCCTCCCGTCACAGGCTGCCCTTCGTCGAGGGAATGCCACCCCCCTCGACACGCACCGCGTCGCGCAGGCAGCGTGCCACCCCCTTGAAGCTGGCCTCGAGCATGTGGTGCGTGTTCTTCCCCTCGAGACGCCGGATGTGCAGCGTGACGTCGGCCGCGGTGGCAAAGGCGCGCCAGAACTCCTCGGCCAGCTGCGGGTCGAAGGGCGGCGTGCCCAGGCCCGCCGTGTCGGGGGCGAACTCGAGCCCGTAGGCCAGGTACGGGCGTCCGGACAGGTCCAGGGCCACCTCAATGAGCGCCTCGTCGAGGGGCAGCAGCATGGAGGCGAAGCGGCGGATGCCCGCCTTGTCGCCCAGCGCCTCGGCCAGGCATCCGCCGAGGACGATGCCCACGTCCTCGACGGTGTGGTGCGCGTCCACGTGGAGGTCGCCGGTCGCGTGCACCTCGAGGTCGAACGAGGCGTGCCGTCCCAGCTGCTCGACCATGTGGTCGAAGAACGGGCAGGCCGGTGGAGACCCCGGTCCGCCCCGAGCCGTCGATCACGAGTGTGGCGTCGACCGTCGTCTCCTTGGTGGCGCGCTCCTTGGTGGCGTGGCGGGTGGTGGTCACAGGCTCTCCTTCAAGGCGTGGAGGAAGCGGTCGTTCTCCTCGGCGGTCCCGATCGTGACGCGCAGGCAGCCGGGCAGGCCGTCCCAGCTGGCGCAGTTGCGGATCAGCACCGAGTGGGCCAGGAGCGATCGCCAGACGTCGTCGGCGTCGCGGTCGCGGGGGCGGAACAGGATGAAGTTGGCGTCGGAGGGCCAGCTGTCGACCGGCAGGTCGCCCAGTGCGGCGGCGACCCGCCCCCGCTCCTCGGAGATGCGGGCCACCCGCGACTCCATCTCGGGCACGTGCCGCAGCGCGAGGAGGCCGGCCACCTGGGTCTGCGCCGACAGGTGGTACGGCAGCACGACCGCCTCGCACGCCGGCGACGACGGCAGGGTCGGCCACCAGGTAGCCGAGACGCGCGCCGGCCATGGCCCAGGTCTTGGAGAAGGTGCGGGTCACGACGAGCCCGGGCTGCGCCGGGCCGCGCAGCTCGAGCGCCGACCACGGGGAGAACTGGCCGTAGGCCTCGTCGACGATGACGAGGCCCGGTGCCGCCGCGCACACGGCGGCCACGGTGTCGGGCGGCTCGGCGCGCCCGGTCGGGTTGTTGGGCGAGCAGAGGAACGTGACGTCGGGGCGCTCCCCCGCCAGCACGGCCTCCGCGTCGCGGGGATCGATCAGGAAGTCGTCGTCGCGCGAGCCCTCGACCACCTCGGTGCCGGTGATCCGCGCGATGTGCGAGTGCAGGGCGTAGGTCGGCTCGAAGAGAAGCGCGCGGCGGCCCGGACCGCCGAAGGCCAGCAGCAGGCACTGCAGGACCTCGTTCGAGCCGTTGGCGCAGAAGACCTCGCCCGGCGCGATCCCGTGCAGGTCGGCCACCGCCTGCCGCAGCTCGGTGGCCGGTCGGTCGGGGTAGCGGTTGAACGAGATCTGCTCCACGGCGGCGAGCAGCTCCTCCCGCCAGGCGTCAGGCGGCGCGAACGGCGACTCGTTGGTGTTGAGGCGCACCTCGGCCTCCACCTGGGGCGAGTGGTATCCCTCGGCCAACTGCAGGTCGGGGCGCACGGGCGGGACGGCGCTCACGGCGCACCCCGCTCGTCGAGCGCGGCCAGGCGACGGCGCACCGAGTCGGCGTGGGCGGGCAGCCCCTCGGTCTCGGCCAACGTGATGACGTGCGGGCCGAGCACGCGTAGCGCGTCCGGCGTGACCCGGACGGCGTGCAGGTGCTTGCGGAAGTCGTCCGCCCGCAGCGCCGAGGCGAAGCGGGCCGTCCGGTTGGTCGGCAGGACGTGGTTGGGACCGGCGATGTAGTCGCCCATGCTGGCGGGCGACCAGTCGCCGATGAAGACGGCACCGGCGTTCCGCACCTGGTCCAGCATGGCCAGCCCCTCGTCCTCGGGCACCATCAGCTGCAGGTGCTCGGGCGCGACGGTGTTCGCCACCGCGAGGGCCTGCTCGCGATCGTCGACCAGGCAGGCGATCCCGCATGCGGCCAGGGTCGCCTCGAGGTCGGCCCGCCGGCTCGAAGCGGCGACGATGCGGTCCACCTCGGCCGAGACCGCCTCGGCCAGCGAAGCGTCCCAGCAGACCAGCCAGGCCAGACCGTCGGGCCCGTGCTCGGCCTGCACGACCAGGTCGACGGCGACGAAGGCCGGCGGTGCGTCCGGTCCCGCGACAACCACGATCTCGGAGGGCCCGGCGAAAGCCGACGCCACGCCGACGACCCCCGACACCTGGCGCTTGGCCTCGGCGACGTACGCGTTGCCGGGGCCCGCGATCACGTCGACCGCGGGCACGCTGGGCGTCCCGTACGCCATGGCGCCGATCGCCTGCGCGCCACCGATGCGGTAGACCTCGTCGATCCCGGCGATCGAGGCAGCGCACAACGTCGCCCCGTCGACCCTGCCGTCGGCGGCCGGCGGCACACACAACGCGAGGCTCCCGACGCCGGCCACCCGGGCCGGCGCGGCGCACATGAGGACGGTCGAGGGATAGCGCGCCCGGCCGCCAGGGGCGTAGATGCCGGCGCGCCCGACGGCCCGCGTCAGGTGGCCGACGGTGACGCCGCCGTCGACCATGTCCTCCGGGGGTGATCCCTCGTTCCGGTGGTAGGCGACGATGCGGTCGAAGGCCACCTCGAGGGCCTTCCGCAGGTCCGGGTCGACGATGGCGGCCGCCTCTGCGATCTCCCGCTCGGGCACCCGCAGGCCGTCGGACACGTCGACCTTGTCCAGTTCCGCCGTCCGCCGGACGACGGCGCGGTCGCCGTCCGCGCGCACCTCGGACAGGATCCGCGCCACCACGTCGTGGACGTCCGCCCCGGGCGCCGGCGGGCGCGGCAGGGCCGCGTCGAACGGCGGCGGCGTGCCGCGCAGGTCCAGGACTCGAAGGGGCATGGGGCCACAAGGCTACCGGGGGGCTCCGGAGGCCCCTTCCCGGCGCGGACCGTGCGGCGCGCCACGCTCCAGCGCCTCGGTGAAGGTGGCGATCACGTGCTGCACGCCAACCTCGTTGCGGCCGATCACCATGTGCTCGTGCTGCCCGTCCCGGGCCGCCTGCCCGCACCCCGGCAGCACACCGAAGTCCTCGTCGCGCACGGCCGCGTGCACCGCCTCGTAGAGCTCGTGGTACCCCGCCCTGGTCGCCGCGTCCGGAGCGGGGACGGTGGCCATCCATCCGTGGCGCAGGGCACAGCGCCCGCTGCCGCCGGCAGGGAGGATGTCGATGATCTCGGTTCCCACGGGGCTCATGGCCAAGGTGAGGTTCGGGAAGATCCAGTAGATGAAGACCATGGAGGTGAGCGGGTCACGGACCTCGAAGTCGTCACGGACGCCGTCGATCCACGGGCAGGCGAATCCGAGCCGGTGATGCAGCCCGTAGCCGTCGTAGACCGCAGTGTTGGCCACGGTGTTCTGGCCCACGATGCTGTTCGGGTGCACGTAAGGGAAGTGGTAGTTCTCGGCGAAGGCCTCAATGGCCGCCTTCCAATTCACGTCTGCCTCGAACTCCCGTTCGGTGAGGTACTCGGCGTCGGCCAGGCCCCACCCACCGAGCTCGGCGTCGAGCGGACCGAGGTGCGCCGCCACATCGATGGGCGCACCCGCGGTGAGGACCACCCAGACCAGGCCGTGGCGCTCCTCGGTCGGCAGTGCGACCAGTCCGTGGTCCTGGCGGTTCATCCCCTCGAAGCCGGCCGGACCCGGCAGGCCGGCCAGCCGGCCGGCGCTGTCGTAGGACCAGGCGTGATAGGGGCAGGTGAACCGGTGGGCGTTCCCACAACCGTCGGCGGGCTTCCCGCCCCGGTGCCGGCAGTAGTTGAGGAACGCCCGCGCCGTGCCGTCCTCCCCCCGGCTCACGAGGACCGAGGTCCCCAGAACCTCCCGGACGACGAAGTCGTGCGGATCCGAGATCTGTGCCGTGGCGACCAGCGCCAGCGGCGTGCGCCGGCACAGCTCGACCTCCCGGGCGAACTGCTCGTCGTCGCGGTAGTAGCCGAGCGGCACCGTGAGCAGCTCGTCGGCCATGTCGGTCGTCCCGGCGTCCACGTGCGCCAGGGCACGCGCCACGAGCTCGGGGCCCACCGGTCGGGCGCCCGCAACCGCGGACCGGACCGTGGTGCCGGTTCCCTGCCCGCCGACGACCATCGGAGCAGCCTAGCTACGCTCGGCGTTCGGCCCGCAGCCCCCGCGATCGGAACCCGGGACGACCGACATCCCCCGATCGGCCATCATCGAGGGATGTCCTCCGCCGCCGAGATCTCGTCCCTGTCCTCCACCCTCACCGAACTGCACGAGCGGGTCACCGCCATGGC
This sequence comes from uncultured Acidimicrobiaceae bacterium, assembly GCA_963787525.1. Classification (GTDB taxonomy): domain Bacteria; phylum Actinomycetota; class Acidimicrobiia; order Acidimicrobiales; family RAAP-2; genus Bog-473. The sequence goes on from CAWBDK010000004.1 coordinate 585,246, forward strand.
CGAGGGCGCGCTGGCCCGCGGCGACGAGGACATGGCGCAAGAGCTCATCGCCGTCGAACGTTCGCTCGGAGGGGCGCTCCGGCGCCTGCGGCGCTTCGCCCAGGGCTCGGGACGGTGATCCGGCCGACGGAGTGCGGCCCTCAGACCGCGTAGAGAACGAGCTCGTGACCGAGCAGCGACGCCGCCGTGCGCAGCACGGCCTGACGCTGCGCCACCACCGCGCAGTTGCGGCGTTCGGCCAGCTCGACCACGGCCACCACGCTCAGGTCCGACGTGTCGCAGCGGGCCGCGATCTCACCCGAGCGGCGCGCCGCCTCCCCGTTGAACGGTTCGACCTCGGTCCCGGCCAGCAGCTCACCGATCCGGTCGCTGCGCGCCTCGGTCCGGTACCCCTCGGCCACCGCCACCGCCGGGATCATCGGCACGATCCCGTTCGAGAGCGCGGCACGGTGGAGGGCCCACATCATGCGGTCTCCCCTCGCGGCCGCGTGCAACGCTCCCAACCCGTAGACGAGCCCTTCCCGGCGGGAAGCGCTCACCGGCGCCTCACGCGCGACGCGACACCGGACACCCCCGAGCGCAGACGAGCCAGCAACGCTTCACCCGCGGCGAGCTCCTCCGCGCTCAACGACCCGGTCTCACCCTCCCAGGCCGCCACGCCGCGCAGGCCCTGGCGCACGCGCAGCTGCTTTTCGGCCGCTGAAGAGAGCCATGCGCTGAAGGAGACACCGTCCTGCCTGGCCGCCTCCTCGACCGACGCCGCCACCTCGTCGTCGAGGGAGACGGAGCGCTTGGTCACCATGGGCCAATGGTAGCACCTGAAGTAGTACCACGAGCCCATACCCCGTCCGACCAGGGTCGGAAACACCAATGCCGGCCCGAAGGCCGGCATTGGGCGAGTCGGCCAGGAGGCGGATCCCAGTCTCGACTCTTTTGGAACCAGGTGGCGGGAACCGGTTCCGGGGCCAATGCTAGCGCCCGCGAAATTCGATTTCACCAAGGGAAACACGAATTGCCCAAAAAGGGGCAGAAAGTCCCTCTCGCGCCGATTACCGTACCGAGGGGCAGAAATCGGCCAACAGACATGCAGCACAACGGGGTTTTCGGGCAACACATGTCTCCCGTCCGTGAAGGATCATCCGGAGGCTGAAGGCCCCTCGCTCGGCGGCGGGGATCATCGAGTTGAGCTCCCGCTCGACCTTGACGGCATCACGCTGCTCGGCCGGGGCCAGCCCGTCGATCAGTCCGAGCCGCTGGCTCACCCGCAGGACGTGGGTGTCGACCGGAAGGCCCGGAAGCCCGAATGCCACGCTGCGGACGACGTTGCCCGTCTTGCGCCCGACACCCGGGATGGTCACGAGGTCCTCGAGCTCGACCGGGACCTCCCCGCCGTAGCGCTGGGCCACGGCGGCGGCCATGCCGATCAGGCTCTTGGTCTTGGAGCGGAAGAAGCCCGGTGGAGCGGATGATCTCCTCGACGTCCTCGGGGTTGGCCGCCGCCAGCGCCGCCGGGTCCGGGTAGGCCGCGAAGAGCTCTGGCGTCACCATGTTCACCCGCGCGTCGGTGGACTGGGCCGACAGGATGGTCGCCGCCAGGAGCTGGAAGGGGTCCTTGTGGTCCAGCGCGCACAGCTCCTCGGCGGTGCCCGGATAGCGCTCGGCCAGCCGCTCCACGGTCAGCCGGGCCCGACCCTTCGGTGTCCGGGGCTTCGCCACCGGCTCAAGGTACCGGGTTACGTTGGCCGGAGTGGACGTCGTGGACATGACCGTGGTCGACCTGGCCGAGCTCGGCCATCCGGACCGGGCGTTGCTGGCCGAGCTGCTGGCGCGAGCCGCCGCGGCGGACGACTACCCGCCGTTACCCGAGCCACAGATGCTCGCGCTGACCCGTCCGGGCGAGACGCGGGCCGCGGGCCGCATCGTCCTGGCCCGCGAGGTCGGCGGCCTCGCCGGCGGCGCCATTCTCTCCCCGGCCCGGGACGGCTCCACCGTGCTGCATGTGGTCGTGGACCCCGCGGCTCGCCAGGCCGGCCGCGAGAGCGCCATCAGCAGCGCGCTGATCCGGCGTGCCCTGTCGGAAACACCACCCGGGGCCCCCGTCCACCTCTGGGCCATGCACGCCGGGCCGGACGACGACGAACTCGCCGCCGAGCACGGGTTCCTCCCCGAACGCGACCTCCTCCAGATGCGCGTGCCCCTGCCACTGGCCCGCGACGTCGTAACCGCGACCCGCCCAGTGGCCACCCGGCCGTTCGTGCCCGGGCGCGACGAGGGCCCGTGGGTCGAGACCAACAACCGGGCCTTCGCCGGCCACCCCGAGCAGGGCGCGTGGTCCGTCGAGCAGCTCCGTGAGCGCATGGCCGCCGACTGGGTCGACCTCGACGGGTTCTTGGTGGCGGACGATCCCGACGGTGCAGGCCTCATCGGGTCGTGCTGGACCAAGATCGACCGCGCGCACACCCCGGCCCTCGGAGAGATCTACGTGATCTCCGTCGACCCCGACCACCACGGGCAGGGGTGGGGCCGGTCCCTCACCGTGGCGGGACTGGAGTCACTGGCGCGGCGCGGCATCACGATCGGAATGCTCTACACCGACGCCACCAACGAGAGCGCCGTCGCCCTGTACCGCTCGCTCGGCTTCCACGTCGACCACATCGACCGGTCCTATCGCCGCGGAGCACCCGTCCCGGACTGAGGGACCCCGGATCAACCGACGCCGGTCCCGATGGCGCGCCCCACTCCGAAGGTGACGCCGGCCGCGACCACGGTCACGCCGAGCTGGCGCAGGGCGGAGACGACGACGGGCCGCTCGGTGAAGCGGGCCAGCACGACGCCCACGACCACGGCCGCCACCGCTCCCAGGACGACGGACAGCACGATGGCGGCCGTCCCCGACGTGAACAGCCACGGCGCCAGCGGGATGAAGGCGCCGATGGCGAAGGTGACGAAGGATGCGGCGGCGGCCTGCCAGGGCGACCCCAGGCCCTGGGGCGAGATCCCGAGCTCCTCGCGGGCATGGGTCTCGAGAGCGAGCTCGGGGTCCTGCATGACCTCGTTGACCATGTCGGTGGCGACGGCGGGGTCGATCCCCCGGCGCACGTACATGCCCCGCAGCTCGGCCGCCTCACCTTCGGGACTGTGGTTCAGCGACCGGCGCTCGACCTCGAGCTCGCGCTCCATCAGCTCGCGCTGGGCGGTCATGGAGAGGTACTCGCCGGCCGCCATGGAGAAGGACCCCGCGATCAGCCCGGCCACCCCGGCGAGGCGCACGATGGATGCTCCCGGGTTGGCGCCGGCCATGCCCAGGACCAGGGAGACGTTGGTCACCAGCCCGTCGCTGACCCCGAAGACGGCCGCCCGGGCACCGCCGCCCCGGAGGTCCCGGTGGCTGTGGGGCGGAACGGCGTCGTGCTCGTGCGCGGAGCTCACCGGCGTCAGCGTAGTGAGGCGTCTCCACGCGGGTAGCGTCCTGCACCGGAATCAGAGTCTGACCAGCGAGGAGTACACCATGACCACCATCGTCGACGGCGTCGACGCCTTCCACGAGCTCGTCGGCAAGGAGCTCGGCCATTCGGAGTGGCAGACGGTGACCCAGGACCGGGTGAACCTCTTCGCCGAAGCGACCGACGATCACCAGTGGATCCACGTCGATCCCGAGCGGGCCAAGGACGGACCCTTCGGGGTGGCCATCGCACACGGGTACCTGACACTCTCGCTGGCGCCGGTCCTGCTGAACAAGATCATCCGGGTCGACAACATGAAATTCGGCGTGAACTACGGCGCCAACAAGGTCCGCTTCCCCTCGCCGGTGCCGGTCGGCTCCGAGCTGCGCATGGGCGTGACCGTGGCCGGCGTCGAGGACGTCGAGGGCGGCGTGCAGGTCACCTACGACCTCGTGATGGAGGTCAAGGACGCGCCCAAGCCGGCCTGCGTGGCCCAAGTGGTCTACCGCTACTACCGCTGACACGGACCGACGCCATGGCGCGACGCCGGCCGGGCCCACCGGCGCCGCTGCCCACCGGGGACGAGAAGACGGCGCGGGTGCGCGCCATGTTCGACACCATCGCGCCCCGCTACGACCTGATGAACCGCCTGATGACGTTCGGGCTCGACCAGGCGTGGCGCCGGGGCACCGTGGCCGCGCTCGCGCTGCCCGAGGGCGCCCTCGTCCTCGACCTGGCCTGCGGGACCGGTGACCTGTCGCGCCTCGGCCGGCGCCGCGGCTACCGCGTGGTGGGCGCCGATCTGAGCGCAGGCATGCTGGGCGCCAACGGGGCGGCAACCCCGCTCGTCGAGGCGGACGGCAGCCGGCTCCCCTTCGTCGACGGCGCCTTCGACGGGCTGGTGTGCGGTTACGCGCTGCGCAACTTCACCGACCTGGCCGGCCACGCTGGCCGAGTCGGCCCGGGTGCTCCGGGCGGGCGGGCGTCTTGCCGTGCTCGAGGTCGACACCCCGACCTCGCGGCTCTGGCGCGCCGGCTACGACATGTGGTTCACCAAGGCCGTCCCGGCCCTGGGCGGCGCCCTCTCGGACGGGGAGGCCTACCGGTACCTGCCCGCAGTCGGTGGCCTACCTGCCCCCTGCCCCCGTCCTGCGCCGGATGCTGCTCGAGGCCGGTTTCTCCGCCGTCGGGATCCGCGCCCTGGCGGGCGGCCTGAGCCAGCTCGTCGTCGCCACCCGTGCCGGGGCGCCATGACGGTGACGCTCCACGCGCGCACCGTGCCGCTCGAGTACGGGCCCGGACGCGCTGGAGTTCGACGGCAGCCCCACCGTGCTCTTCGACCGTCCCGGCCTGACCCTGGTCGGCTGGGGCACGGCACAGCTCGTCGAGGCGGCGGACGCCACCGGCGGCCCTCGCCGCCATCCCCTGCGAGGATCACGGTCGGCTGCCTCGGGTCGGGCGTCGTCGCGCTGGGAGCGCTGCCCTTCGCCGGCGCCATGGCCGGGCACCTCGTCATTCCGCGCTTCACGATGGGGAGCTCACGCGACGCCGACGGCGTCACCCGGCGCTGGGCCACCGCGGTCGGGCCGTCCGACACCGCGCTCCCGGACACCGACGAGCTCTTCGACGCCGTCATCTGGCAGTACGGCACCGCGCCCGACGTCGCCGCCGATCCCCGGCATCGCCAGCTTCACCACCCCGATGACCGCGGCGGCCTATGCCGACATGGTCGCCGACGCCGTCGCCGCCATGGCCGAACCCGGTGCCACCATGCGCAAGGTGGTCCTGTCCCGGCCGGTGACGGCCCGCCTGGACGGCCCGCTTGCCCTCTCGGCCGTGCTGCGCCGGCTCCGCGCCGGCGAGCCGAACTGCACCATCTTCTCCATGCCCGTGCCCGACGGCACCTTCTTCGGTGCCAGCCCCGAGCTGCTGGTCGCCCGCCACGGCGACCGGGTGTCGTGCCACCCCCTGGCCGGAACGGTGCCACGGGGCGACACCGCGCGTGCCGACGCGGACGCCCAGCGCGACCTCGCGCGATCCTCCAAGAACCGCGAGGAGCACCGCTACGTCGTCGACGAGATCGCGGCCACCCTGGCGCCGTCTGTGCACGGAGCTCTCGGTGCCCGAGGAGCCCTCGCTCGTGGCCTTCCGCTCCGTGGCCCACCTGGGCACGAGGATCGAAGGCCAGTTGGCCCGACCGCGTCGGCGTGCTCGATCTCCTCGAGCGGCTCCATCCCACCCCGGCCGTCGGCGGCACCCCGCGTGCCGAGGCGCTCGCCTTCATCGCGCGACGCGAGGCCGGCGAGCGGGGCTACTGGGCCGGGCCGGTCGGCTGGACCGGGCGCCGGCGGCGACGGGGAGTGGATGATCGGCATCCGCAGCGCGTGCCTGCACGACGACGAGGCGTCCGTGACGCTGCGCGCCGGCGCGGGCATCGTCGCCGGCTCGGAGCCTGCCGCCGAGGCCGCCGAGACCGACGTCAAGCTGGCGACCGTCCTCGAGGCGGTGGTCCCCGGCTCCTCAGTGCAGCTGCGGTGAGCGGACCGGCATGGGCTCGGCTCGGCCGTCGCGGCGACGTGGGTGGCGGCCAGCGGGATCCTGACGATCAGGGTCGCCCCCCCGCCGGGCGTCGAACGCACCTCGGCCGTCCCGTGCAGGGCCTCGGCGATGGCCCGCACGATGGCGAGCCCCAACCCGGTCCCCGAGACCGAGCGGGACGGGTCGCCCTGGTAGAAGCGATCGAAGACGCGGCTGACCTCGGCGGGCGGGATCCCCGGACCGTTGTCGGACACCTGGATGTACCCCATGGTCCCGGCGACGCCCGTCGACACCGTGACCTCGGTGCCCTCCGGCGTGTGGGCCAGCGCGTTGCGCACGAGGTTGTGCGCCACCTGCGCCAGGCGCTCGCTGTCGCCCAGGACCACCACCGGCGGCCCCGGCTCGAGCGTCAGATCGGTGGTGGTGCGCGACCGCGTTCGAGTCGCCCACGGCGTCGGCGCAGATGCGGTGGAGATCGACCGGCTCCGCCCGCAAGCGGCCGGCCCCGGTCGAGCTCGGCGAGCAGCAGCAGGTCCTCGACCAGGCCACCCATCCGGGTCGCCTCCTCCTCGATCCGCTTCAGCGCCTTGCGCCGTCCCGGCCTCGTCGGAGAAGCCGCCCCGACCCAACAGCTCGGCGTAGCCACGGATGGAGGTGAGCGGCGTCCGCAGCTCGTGCGAGGCGTCGGCCACGAACTGGCGCAGGCGCTCCTCGGAGGCCGACTTCTCCGCGAAGGCACCTTCGATCTGGGCCAGCATCTCGTTGAGCGCCACACCGAGACGGCCCACCTCGGTGCCGGGTCGTTCCTCGGGCACGCGCCGGGCCAGGTCGCCCGACGCGATGGCGTCGGCCGTGCCCGCCATGAGGCGCAGGGGCCGCAGGCCGCGCCGCACGACCACCATGACCAGCACGCCCATGGCCAGCAGCACGGCCAGGCTGGCGACCAATTCCACCCTGCGCAGCGAGTTCAGCGTGTCGTTCGTCGGGTTGAGCGAGATCGACGTCACGAGCGTCCCCTGCGGGACCGTGACGGCGACGGTGCGGTACTGCGCCGTCGGGATCGCCCGTGCTCCGGAGCACGACCGCGTCGGGGTCGGGGCGGAAGGTGCCGGCGTAGCGCCCGACGTGGACCCGGCTGTAGATGTCGGGCACCTGCTGCACCGGGATGTCCCTGGTCAGGATCGGCGCCGGGTCGGGACGGGTCGGGGACCCCGACGGGCGGCGCAGCGATCACCTGCCCGCAGCGGTCGAGAAGCGTCAGGTACACGTCGGACGAGACCCGGCGCGAGAGGTCGCTCTCGGAGACGGGAGGTTCCGCGCCGCCGCGAACGTGAGGTAGTTGAAGCCGAGCACTTCGTTCTGGGCCAGCGTGTTGTCGGCCTGGCCGTAGAGGAAGGAGCGGACCGAGGCGTACGTCACGACGTCGGCCACCAGGAGCCCGATGACCAGCAGCAACGCCACGACGGCGACGAGCCGCTTCTGGAGGCTCATCCTTCCCGGGGCAGGCGGAGCGTGTAGCCGACGCGCCGGATGGTGTGGATCGAGCGCCGGCTCCCGTGTCGTCGATCTTCTTGCGCAGGTAGCTGATGTAGGTCTCCACGATGTTGGGGTCGCCGTGGAACTCGAAGCCCCAGACGTTGTCCAGCAGCTCGGACTTGGAGATCACCCGGCGCGCGTTCTCCAGCAGGTAGCGCAGGAGGTTGAACTCGGTTGCCGTCAGGTCGATCGCCTGCTCGCTCGCGCCACACCTCGTGGGTGTCGACGTTCATCGTCAGGTCGGCGAACTGCAGGATGGAGGTGTCGGCGGCGGCCATCTCGCCGGCGCGCCGCAGGATGGCCCCGACGCGCGCCATCAGCTCCTCGATGCTGAAGGGCTTGGTGACGTAGTCGTCCCCCATGCTCAGGCCCTCGACCTTGTCCTGGGTGGTGTCGCGCGCCGTCAGGAAGACGATCGGCATCTGCTCGCCCTGGTTGCGCAGGCGCCGGCAGACCTCGTTGCCGTCGAAGTCGGGCAGCATCACATCGAGCATCACGAGGTTGGGCCGGAAGGAACGCACCTGCTCGAGCGCCTCGGCGCCGGTGGACGCCACGCCCACCTGGTACCCCTCGAACGAGAGCGCCGCCGAGAGCAGCTCTGCGATGTTCGGCTCGTCGTCGACGACGAGGATGCGGGCGGGCGGCGCCTCGACCGTCATGTCAGGTGCGCCGCGCTCGGTGCTCATGCCGACCGGACGGGGTCCTCGGCGCCCGTGTAGTCTGGCGCCGCCCGACGGTGCCGCGTCGACGGGCCCCTCCCCCGGCGGCCCGACCCGACCGTCGCGCAGGCCCCGGGCGGCGCGGCCCAGGCCCCACCACGTCACGAGGCCCAACGCCTCGACCACGATGAAGGACGACATCTTGGACTCGCCCGCCGCGCGGTCGACGAAGCTGATCGGCACCTCGGTGATGGCGGCCCCGTGCTGCTTGGCCCGGTACGTCATCTCGATCTGGAAGCCGTAGCCCTCGGCCCGGATCCGGTCGAGGTCGAGCTGGCGCAGGATGCCCGCCGAGTAGGCCCGGTAGCCCGCCGTCGAGTCGGCCACGCCGAGCCCGAGCACGGCGGACGCGTAGACGTTGCCGCCCCGCGACAGGAGGTGGCGGTGCCAGGCCCAGTTCGGGATGGACCCTCCCTCGATGTAGCGGGAGCCGATGCGAGACGTCGAAGCCCTCCTCGATCGGCGCCACCAGCGAGGGGAGCGCGGCCGGGTCGTGCGAGAAGTCGGCGTCGATCTCGACGAAGGCGTCGTAGCCCCGTTCGAGACCCCAGGCGAAGCCGGCCCGGTAGGCGCTCCCCAGCCCGGACTTGGCGGCGCGGCAGAGCAGGTGCACGTCGGGCAGTTCGGCGGCGATCCCCTTCACGAGATCCGCGGTGCCGTCGGGGCTCCCGTCGTCGACCACCAGCACGCCGGCCTGCGGCAGGCACTCGTGAGATCCTGTGCAGCATGCGCTCGATGTTCTCCGACTCGTTGTAGGTCGGGATGACCACCAGCGGTCGCATGAGGGCATTCTAGGTGGTCACGCCGCTCCGGCCCCGGCGCCCGGCGGCCGCCTGGCCTGGACCTTCGGTGCCGCGACCAGGGCCATCTGCCCATGGCGGCCCCGGCTAGATGTCGGACGGGTCCGGCGCCGTGAGCGGCCCGTGCAGCTCCGAGGGCTCCACCACCGGGTCGGGGCCCCTGCGCAGCTCCCGGACGATCACCTGGACGGCGCCGCCGAACGGGATGCCCACCAGGGCGCCGACGAACGTCCCCAGGCCACCGGCGACCCGGCCACCCAGCGAGGCACCCACCAGCACGGCGAGGAGCACCCAGAACGGGTTCAGCTGGACCGTCCTGCTCATGATGACCGGGTTGAGGACGTGGTTCTCGATCTGCTGGTAGACGAGGAAGACGATGAGCATGATGATCCCGGCCGGAACGGAGTGGATGGCGGCGATGATCACGACCGGCACGCCGGCCAGGAGCCCACCGACCAGGGGCAGCAGATCGACCAGGGCCACGAAGACCCCGAGGAGCAGCGCGAAGGGCACGCCGAGGATGGCCAGGGTGATCCCGGTGATCACCCCGGCGATGACCGAGGTGAGCGAGTTCCCCGAGCATGTAGCCCGTCACCGAGCGGATGGTGGCGTCGACGACCCGGCGCAGGCGGTCCGCCGGTGGAGTCGGCCGGAACAGGTGCAGGAACCCGGACCACATGCGGGGCGCCTCGAGCATGGTGAAGAAGGTGAGGACGGCGATCGTCACGATGGTGACCAGCGTCGACACCGCGGCTGCGCCGACGGAGAACGCGGTGGCCGGCTTGAGCACCTTGGTGATCTGGGACGTGATCTTGGTCGAGCCCTCCGAGAGGTACTTCTGCAGGTGCAGCCGGAAGAGGAGCCGGCCGAGCGGTCCGTGGCCCTTCTTGGCCTCACGGACCAGCGTCGGGACCTGCTCGCCGAAGTGCCGCGCCGCCGTCACGAGCGGCTCGGTGAACAGGTAGACCAGGCCGATGAGGGCCAGCGCGCCCACCAGGAACACCAGCAGGGTGGCGCCTCCGTGGCTCAAGCCCGCGCGTGCGCAGGAAGCGCGTGGCCGGGGTCATGAGGAGCGTGAAGAAGAAGGCGATCACGACGTAGAGCACGATGGTCCGCAAGACCCAGAGCCCCAGGATGAGAGCGGCGTTGAGATCCAACAGCCCGATGACGACCACCACCGTCACGACGATGGTGCCGAGCGGGATCCCCCTGCGATCGGCGCTCCCCGAGAGTTTGGACCGCCAGGTGTCGGGAGCCTCTGCGGCCATGGCGACCAGCTTGGCAGCTTTGAACTCCGAAAAGGCGGTTGGTACCGCTACCCACGTGCAAGCATGAATGCGATGGACCAGGCCGAGCAGGGCGACCCCGAGGAGCAGCCCCCGGCGCCCCCCGCCGAGCGCCCGCAAGCAGTGGCTCCCGCGCAACGTGAAGATCACACTGATGATCCTGCTGCTGTTCTTCGTCGGCGAGTACATCCTCCTCCCGGAGCTGGCCAGCGCGCGCAGGGAGTTCCACCAACTCAGCCACCTCAACTTCCTCTGGCTCATCCTCGGGGTGTTGCTCGAGCTGGCGGCGCTGGTCGCCTATGCCGAGTTGACCCACACGGTCCTGTCCCCCGGCGCGCCCGACCGGTTCCGCATCTTCCGCATCAACATGTGGGCCCTGGCCATCAGTCACACCCTGCCGGGCGGCACCGTGCCGGGCACCGCCGCCAGCTACCGGCTGCTCACCGAGTCCGACGTGTCGGGCAGCACCGCCGCCTTCGGGCTGGCCACCCAGGGCATCGGCTCGGCCGTCGTGCTGAACGTGATCTTCTGGCTGTCCCTGCTCATCTCCATCCCCCTGCAGGGCTACAACCCGCTCTACGGGTTCGCCGCCATCCTCGGCGTGCTCCTGCTGGCGATCTTCGCCGCCGTGGTGTTCTTGCTCACCCGGGGTGAGAAGCAGGCCGCCGTCTTCTTGAAGAAGGTGGCCGACCGGCTCCCCTTCGTGCGGGCCGAGACCGTGACCTCGCTGGTCCAGAAGGTGGCCGACCGCATGAAGATCCTGTTCACGAGCTCGGAGCTGCTCGTGAAGGCCGGCATCTGGGCGGCCGCCAACTGGCTGCTGGACGCGGCATCGCTGTGGGTCTTCCTGCTGGCGTTCGGGGCCCGCATCTCGCCCATCGACGTGCTGGTCGCGTACGGGCTGGCCAACATCCTGGCCGTCATCCCGTTGACCCCGGGCGGCCTCGGGGTCATCGAGCTGACCATCGTCGCCGTGCTGAAGGGCTTCGGCGTCCCGAGCGGCGTGGCGGCGGCGGGCGTCCTCAGCTGGCGGCTGGTGAACTTCTGGCTGCCCATCCCCTTCGGCGGGGCGTCCTACCTGTCGCTGCGCTTCGGGCACCTGAGAGCGGCAGCGGGAGCCAAGGCGATCACACCCTGACCGGGTCGGGACGACCCTCGCTCAGCGCGCGCTGGGTCGCCGCGCAGCGGGTCCGCCTCGAACGCACGCGGCCCTCGACACCCTCCGGCGACGTGGAGGGAGAGCGCCGCCTCTCGCGCGACGTCGCCGGCATGTTCGCCGTGCCGTTCGGACGGGCCACCCGCCTGGCGGAGCGGACCCGGGTCGTCGACGCGGCGGTCGCGCCGGCCATCGGCCGCGGGATCGTCCAGATCGTTCTGCTCGGGGCGGGCTACGACGGGCGGGCCCTGCGCTTCGGCGGTGGGCCCGTCCGCTGGTTCGAGGTGGATCTGCCCGCGCTGCAGGCCGACAAGCGGCGGCGCCTCCGCGCGCTCGGCATCGAGCCGACCGGGATCGCGTACGTCGGGGTCGACCTCGCGACGGGCGACCTCGGCGCCGCCCTGGCCGCGGCGGGACACGATCGGCGACCGGCCCACGCTCTTCGTCTGCGAGGGCCTGCTCGCCTCCCTGACCCTGGAGGCCACGGCCTCCCTGTGCGAGACGGTGCGCGCCCGTGCCGCGCCGGAGAGCGCGCTGGTGGCCGACTTCTTGGTGGCGCCCGAGGCCGGTCCGTCGGTGCGCGCCCTGCGGGCGGCGGCCGACCTGATGCTCGCCCTGGCCGGGGAGCCCAGGCGCAACGAGTTCCGCCCCGGCGACCCCCAGAAGCTCATGGTCGTGACCGGCTGGCGGGTGGCCGCGAGCGGAGTCCTCGGCGGACAGCCGGATCGACGGGTCCCACACCCTCGTCTTGACGTGCGAGCCCGGCTCCGACGCGGCGGGCGTGATCAGGTGCCGGCGCCCGACGGCGCCATCGCCCTGCGGCCGGCGCGGACCGGACGCGCTCGGCCGTCGAGCGCAGGACCCGGACCCCGGCTCCGACCACCAGGGCGATGAACAGCAGCGTGTAGCAGTCCGAGACCGGCATGAGCCAGCCCCGCCCGGCGAACGTCACGCCCGGCCCGTGGGGTACCCACCAGTCGGGCGCGGCCCAGCAACAGCACCGAGACGCCGCAGCGCCCACCATTCGCCGTAGCGGGGCCGGTCCTCCGCCAGGGCGAGCCACGCGATCAGCAGCACCACCCAGATGAAGTGGTGCGACCACGAGACCGGGCTGGCCAGGGACTCGGTGGCTTCGACGACGAGCAGCCCGAGGACCGGCGAGGAGCGGCGGTAGGCCAGCGCGGCAATGGCCAGGCCGACCGCGCACACGGTCACCACGACCGCGAACGGTGGTCGTCGTCGTCACGGCGTGGCCGAGCATCCGCTCGAGCGCTCCGAGCAGGCCCTGGTTGCCGATCCACGAGAGCATGCCGGCACGTTGCGGGTCGCGGATGTCGTGCGTCCAGTAGGCCCACGACGTGGAGGCGTTGAGCGCGGCGGCCAGGAGCGCGGCGGCGCAGAAGGAGGCGACGGCCCGGGCTCCGGAGCGACCCTGCCTGGTCAGGAGCAGGTAGGGGACGAGGATGATCGGCGTCACCTTGATGGCAGCGGCCAACCCGACCAGGATCCCCCGGGGCAGCGGGCAGGTCCAGCGTCATGTCCGCCACGACCATGAGGGCGAGGATGATGTTCACCTGACCGAGCAGGAAGGTCTGGCGCACCGGGTCGAACAAGAGGACCGGCAACACGAGTGCGAGCGCCCACCACACGACCGTCCGGCGGTCGAGTGCCGCACAGACCGCCCGCAGGCTCACCGCGATCAGGGCGAACAGCGACGCCAGGTTCACCCACGAGAACAGCACCTCGCAGACCCGGAGCGGAACGTGCGCGAACGGCGCGAACAACAGGGCCGAGAACGGCGGATAGGTGAAGCCGAGGTGGTCGGCGGGGTAGGTGACGGTGAAGAGGTCGTTCGACTGGGCGTGCGCCCCTCCCAGCAGGTAGGTGCCCAGGTCCAACTGCTGATGGACCAGCGCAAGGACGGTGGCTCCCGATCGCGGCCGTCGCACACGAGAGGATCGGCCACGCCCACCCGCGGGCCGACGAGATGGCGCGCATGCGCAGGGCCACCGAATCGCTCGCCATGGCGCAGGATCGTACCGGCGGCCGCCGGCCATGGTGCGGCTTTTCGCCCGTCCTCTATGCCGGGGGCTTGACCTCTTCACCCTCTCCGACCCGGAGCTCCGAGTCGAGGCGGCGGCGGGCCCGCTCCCGTGCCAGCTCCTTCAGACGATCCTGGGAGTTCACGCCGTGACGGTTCGGCACCCGCCGCCAACGCCGGTCGGGACCCAGCTCCCACGAGTTGGTGTCGTCCGCGAACACGAGGTCGAGCACCTCGAAGAGGCGGCCCTGCAGTTCGGTGTCGTGCACGGGGACGACAACCTCGATCCTGCGGTCGAGGTTGCGGCCCATGAGGTCCGCCGAGCCGATGAAGATCTTCAGAGGCAGACCGGGCCCGGCCGCCGGGTCGGCGGGGGCGCCGCCGAAGCGGTAGATCCTCGAATGCTCGAGGAAGCTTCCCACGATGGAGCGGACCCGGATCCGCTCGGACAGCTCGGGGATGCCCGGCCGCAGCCGGCACAGGCCGCGCACGGCGAGGTCGATCTCGACGCCGGCGCCCGACGCCCGGTAGAGCGCGTCGATCATGGTGGCGTCGGTGAGGCCGTTGAGCTTCATCACGATGCGCCCGGCGGGGCCGGCCTCGGCCTGCTCCTCGATCATGGCCATGATCCGCTTGCGCACGGTCACCGGCGACACGAGGATCTGGCGGTAGTCGGCGTGGCGCGAGAAGCCGGTCAGGTAGTTGAACAGCTCGCCCACGTCGGCGCCGATATCGGGGTCCGACGTCAGCAGGCCGATGTCCTCGTAGATGCGCGCCGTCTTCGAGTTGTAGTTGCCGGTGCCGACGTGGCAGTAGGGGCGGACGCCGTCCTCCTCGCGGCGCAGCACGAGCGCGGTCTTGGAGTGCGTCTTGAGCCCGACGATGCCGTAGACGACATGGACCCCCACCTCTTCGAGCGCCCGGGCCCATCCGATGTTGGCCTCCTCGTCGAAGCGCGCCTTGAGCTCGACGATCGCCGCCACCTGCTTGCCGTTCTCCGCCGCCTGGATCAGCGCGGCCACGATCGGGCTGTCGCCACCGGTGCGGTACAGCGTCTGCTTGATCCCGAGCACCGCCGGGTCCTCCGCCGCCTGCGCGACGAACGCCTCGACCGACGTGGCGAACGAGTCGTAGGGGTGGTGCACCAGGACGTCGCGCTCGCGCAGCAAGGCGAAGAACTCGGACGGCTCGTGCGCCGCATTGGCCAGCCGCGGCGGCGTCATCGGCGTCCAGGTCTCGCCGTGCAGGTCCGGGCGGTCGAGGGCGTAGACGCCCCACAGCCCGCTCAGGTCGAGGGGGGCGCCGACCCGGAAGACGCCGTCGGCCCCGACCTCGAGCTCGGTGGCCAGCAGGTCCGCCAGGTCCTGGCCCATGTCGGCCTCCACCTCGAGCCGGAGGGCCTTGCCGAAGCGGCGGCGGCGCAGTTCCATCTCGATCGCCACCAGCAGGTCGTCCGCCTCGTCCTCCTCGAGCGCGAGGTCGGCGTTGCGGGTGACCCGGAAGGCGTGGTGGTGCCCGATCGTCATGCCGGGGAACAGGGAGTCGAGGTGCGCCGAGATGACCTGCTCGAGCGGCACGAAACGCTCCCCGTCGGGCATCACCACGAAGCGGGGCAGCGCCGGCGGGACCTTCACCCGCGCGATGCGCCGCTCCCCCGAGACGGGATCGTGCACCTCGACCACCAGGTTCAGCGAAAGGTTCGAGATGTAGGGGAACGGGTGGCCGGGATCGACGGCGAGCGGCGTCAGCACGGGGTAGATCTGGCGCTGGAAGACCTCGACGAGGTGCTCGCGGTCGTCGTCATCGAGGGAGGACCAGCTCGAGAGGCGGATGCCCGCCTGGGCGAGGGCCGGCACGATGAGGTCCAAGAAGATGTGGTCCTCGCGACGGACCAGCTCCTCGACCCGGCCCCGGATCATCGTCAGCTGCTCCCCGGGCCTGAGCCCGTCCACCGAGCGGGTGCGCACCCCTGCGGCGACCTGGTCCTCGAGGGCGGCGACCCGGATCTGGTAGAACTCGTCGAGCAGCTCGGAGAAGATGGCGAGGAACTTGGCCCGCTCCATCAGCGGCACTCCGTCGTCCTCGGCCAGGTCGAGGAGCCGGGCCCCGAAGTCGAGCCGGGACTGCTCGCGGTTGGTGAAGCGCTGGTACCCGAACGCCTCGATCTCCTGGTACGTGGGCGGGGTGGGGTGTTCGACATCCGCCGCCGACCCCGTCCACCTCGTCCGCTTCCTGGGGCTCCGCTGCTGGTTCGGGCTGCGCCTGGGGTTGGTGCTGAGGCTGGGTCTGGGTCATGGGCGAAGGGTCCGGCGCCGGGCGCGCCGATGCGGGATGTCGCCTCTGATGCTACCCCCCACCACTACGATTCGCCCGGTGCCGTCACCAGCCCGTCGCTCGCCCCTCCCGCGCTACGTGTGGGGCCCCAAACCCAAGCGGCGCACCGAACTGGGGCTGTTGATCTTCGGGTCGTTGCTGATCGTCGCGCTCTACGTCATCGCCGAGCTGGGGGCCAAGTCGAAGATCCCGCCCAACGTCGGCCCCTTCCTCGGCATCGTGCTCGGGCTGGCGCTCGTCGCGCACCTCGCCAATCGCTGGCTGGTCCCCGACGCCAACGCGGTGATCCTCCCCATCGCCGCGCTCCTCAACGGCATCGGCTACGTCGTCATCGCCCGGTGGAACCCGCCCTTCGCCCGCCAGCAGGCGGGTTGGGTGGCCTTCGGCGTGGCGCTGTACGTGGCGACGCTTCTCGTGGTGCGCTACTCCCGGGACCTCGAGCGCTACCGCTACCTGCTGCTCCTGGCGGCGGGCATCCTGCTGGTGGCGCCGCTGTTCTTCAGCCCGATCAACAACGCCCGGCTCTGGGTCCACGTCGGCAAGCTCGAGTTCCAGCCCATCGAGTTCTCGAAGATCCTCTTGTGCATCTACTTCGCCTCCTATTTCGCGGCGAACAAGGAGATCCTCTCCATCCCGACGGCCCGCCTCGGGCAACAGGCTCTTCCTCGACCCGAGGCCCCTCGTCCCGATCCTGGTCGCCTGGGGTGCCGCGATGGCGGTGATCGGGCTCGAGGACGACGTCGGCTTCGCCGCCCTGCTCTTCGTCCTGTTCATCGGCATGTTGTGGGTCGCCACGGGCCGGGCCGGCTATCTGATCCTCGGCTTCGTGCTCTTCGCCGTGGGGGCCGTCATCGCGGCCCACTACTTCGGCCAGGTCCACTACCGGGTCGACCAGTGGCTCAACCCATGGCCGAGCCCGTCCAAGCCGATTTTGAGCCAGCTGGCCGCCTCGCAGTACGGGCTGGGCAGCGGCGGCGTCGGCGGCACGGGCCTCGGCCGTGACATCGTGGCCGGGCAGATCCCCGAGCTGACCTCGGACATGGTCTTCGCGGCCATCGGCATCGAGATGGGCCTGGTCGGCGCGGCCGTGGTCGTCTTCTCCTACATCCTCATCGTCGGCGCGGGTCTCCGGGTCGCCCAGACGGCGCGGTCCGACTTCTCCCGCCTCATGGCGACCGGTTTGACGTTGATCCTGGGCTTTCAGGCGTTCTTCATCATGGCGGGGGTCGTGCGGCTGCTCCCGTTCACGGGCATCACGCTTCCCTTCGTCGCCTACGGCGGTTCGTCACTGCTGGCCAACTACGTGCTGGTCGCGCTGCTCCTGCGCATCTCGGACGAGGGTGCCAAGGCGCAGAGGACCATGATCGCCGCCGGCGCGGCCGGCGGCCCGGGCGAGCGCCCGATGGTGCCGGCCCACTGACCGGCCCCAGGCCGCGCCGGCCCCTTCGGCAGGCCGCGTTCGGGCTCAGCCTCGGCCGGCCCTCGAGGCGGATGCCCTCGCCGGCTGGCGTGCGAGCCGCCGGCGACCTCGTAGGACCAGAGCTCGGAGGCCACCGAGACGGGGCCGCCGTGCGGCGAGGGCCGGTCGGCCCCGGCATGGCCGTGGGCGAAGGCGGGCGAGGCAACCCACGCCTGGAAGGACTCCTCGTCGCGCCAGCGGGTGACGACGAGCCACTGGCGCCGCTCGTCGGTGGGGCGCAGGAGCTCGAAGCCCTCGAAGCCCTCCTGGTCGTCGACGGCTCCGGCACGGGCCGCGAAGCGGCGTGCCAGCTCGTCGCCGGCGTCCTCGGGCACGGTGATGGCGTTGATCTTGATCACGGTCGGTCTCTCACCAGCAGTCATGGCACCTCACCAGGGGACGACGGATTCACGGATCTTGTCAGGTTCGGCCCGGTCAGGGAATCCGCCACACGTAGCGCGGGATCTGCCGGGTGAACTCGATCGGCTGCAGTCACCACCACGTCGGGGTCCTCGAGCGCCCACCACGTCGTGAACAGGATCGCCACGTTCTCTGTCGTCAAGAAATCCCTCTCGATTGACGGGTCCAGGGTAGGCGGGGCTGCGACCTCCGGTCCGGTGGGAGAGTGCGGCACACCGCGGACAGGCGTTCCGCCGTCGTCGACGCCAGGCCTCGGACTCTTTCTTCAGTTGAGCTGCTCGGCTAGTGCAACGATGATGCCCTCGGGGCCGCGGACGTAGCAGAGCCGATAGCTGTCTTCGTACTGCCCCAGCTCCCCGACGAGTGCTCCGCCATGAGCCTGCAGGCGGGCAAGGACGGCCTCGATGTCGTCGACCGCGAACATGATGCGACGTATGCCCAGCGTGTTCGCCGGCGCGTTCTGCCCGGCGCTGATAGCCGTCGGCCTGTGGAACTTCGTCAGTTCGAGCCGACCGTGGCCATCCGGAGTCCGCACCATTGCGATGTCGGCTCGGACGTCGTCGAGCCCGACGATGCCGTCCACCCATGGTCCCTCGACGACGGCCTCGCCATCGAGTTCCAGGCCTAGTTCAAGGAAGAACGCAACAGCAGCCTCAAGGTCGTCGACAACGACCCCGACGTTGTCCATCCTTTGGATCGTCATACGCCCCAACGTAGTCAGAGGGCCATGGCGGAACTGCTGAACTCATGACACTGACGTCCGAAGAGGGTGCCCCGTACCGGGGCCCGGCCGTTTCCAGGACGGAACCCATCAGCGACTGACGGCCGGGTCCACCAGTTCCAGGTCCAGCCAGTCCGGGTAGCTGGTCTCTTTGCCAATTCGCTTCACCCAGATTCGGGTGAGGACCGGCCGTCGCTTGTCTCGACGCATGGACAGGCCCATGCGACCCGTTCTTTCGTCGTCGGCGACCACGACGTCAGTGTTCTCCCGTGTCTCGAAGGTCCTGGTCTGGCCGCGGCTGTAAGCCGACAGACGGCTCCTTACCCCTGTCGATAACATACCGGGTATCCATCAGACGGCGTTCGCGCGACCTCTCTCTTCATGAGCTCGTCGAATCTCTCCCAGCGCATCCGGTAACGGCTTGGCGTCGTCACTCCATAGGACGAAGATCACGTCCGAATGGAGCACGAATCGAGTGGCGATGGTACGGCGGTGACGTCATGGGTTGCCCTGCGCGACGGTATCCCCCGGCGCTCTCAGAGTATTCAGCCGTTCGAACGCACGACCGGGTGCCCTGATTTCTCAAAGGGCTGGGGTCAAGAATTCCGATGCGATGTTGTCCGGGTCACAGGAGGACAGCCCAGAGCCGGCATCGGCATCGACGATGCCACCATGGGCGACGCAGTGCTCTTCCAGCCGGATCTCCCGGTCATTCTCCCCGAGCGGGCTGCGCCTACGCCGGAGCGCTGGCGGCCGGCGGGTCCGGGGTGCCCGACGGGTCCGAGCGGTCGGGCTCCGCGAAGGGAACGACGTCGCCGGCGTGATCGAGCAGGCGCTCGTCGACCAGGATCGGTGCCGGCACCGGCATGCGCAGCGCGAGCACGATGCCGTCGGAGGGCCGGCAGTCGACCCGCTCGCGGCCGCCGGGCGTCATCAGGTCGAGCTCGGCCAGGAGGTTCCCCTCCTCGCGGCCGACCAGCCGCAGGGCGATCACGTCGATGCGGGCCCGCTGCAGCACCTGCATGAACAGCTCGTGGGTCATGGGCCGGCGCCCCTCCATCCGCCGCAGGGCCTGGGCCATGGCCGTGCCCTCGGGAAGCCCGACCGGGAAGACGAGCGCGCGCATCGGGGGCTCCGACTCCACCAGGGTGACGGCCGGATACTGCGAGGGCAGATCGAGGGACACGTCCTCGACGTCCATGACCCGGAAGGCGGGGGGCGGCGCCATCTATCGGCGGCGTCGGGGGCTGCGTCGCCAGTTCGGCGTCGAGCCCCGCCTCCAGCCCCGCCGCCGGCTCGGCCTCCGGCTGCACGTCGGTCATCGGTGCCTCCGGCGTGCACCCACGCTCAGCGCCAGACCCACCGCGGCGAAGAACACGAGCACCGCCGTCCCCCCGTAGCTGACGAAGGGGAGCGGGATCCCCGTGATGGGCATGATGCCCATCGTCATCCCGGCGTTCTGGAACACGCTGAAGGCGATGAACGCGAAGAGCCCGGTGCACACCAGGCGTCCGAAGATGTCCCGGGAGACCACGGCCGCGTGGAGCACCCGCCAGGCGATCACACCGAGGAGCGCCAACAGCCCGACGGACCCGACGAAGCCCAGCTGCTCGGCCACCGCGGTGAAGATGAAGTCGGTCTGCTGCTCGGGCACGTAACCGAGATTCGTCTGCGCCCCGTGCCCGATCCCCGAGCCGAACAGACCGCCCGAGCCGATGGCGTTCTTCGCCTGCTGCGTGTTGTAGATGGCGGACTGCACGTACGGGTTGCTGCTGTGCGTGTTGGGGTTCAAGAAGGTCGTCGAGCCGGGCGATCTGGTAGTGGTGCAGCAGGCCGCCCTCGACGGCGACGAGGGCGACCAGCACGGTGCCGATCAACAGCATGACCAGGATCCGGATCGGCAGGCCCGCCACCGCCAGCATGACCAGCAACACGATCACCATGATCATCGCCGTCCCGAGGTCGGGCTGCAGGAGCACGAGCACGATCGGGATGCCGGCCATGATGAGCAGCCGGAAGACGTCGCGCCAGGCGAGCCCCTCTTCGTCGCGGCGCGCGCAATACGACGCCACGGCCAGGATCAGGGCGAGGACGGCGAATTCAGAGGGCTGCAGCTGGAGCGGGCCGAGGCTGAACCAGCGTGCCGCGCCCTGCGCGCTGCTCCCCACGACGAACACGCCGATGAGCGCGAGCACGATCAGCCAGTACAGGACCGTCGCCAGCGGTTCGAGCCGCCGGTAGTCGAACACGGCGACCACCACCATCGTGATGACCCCGAGCACGACGAAGAGGCCCTGCTTCTTCAGGAAGGTCTTGGGGTCCTCGCCCTGGGCCAACAACGGGCCCCGGGTGGCGGTGTAGACCATCACCACCCCGACCGCGGACACCAGCAGCGTCGCGATCACGCAGGATGAAGTCGAACGGGGGGACGCTGCGCCGGGCGGCAACGTGTGTTCGGGCGAGTGTGGTCATATCGGGGAATCGGGGACAGAATACCGGCCGTGACCTCTCCCTCCCTGGCGCCGGCGCATGCCCTGGTGGGCACTGGTGGCGACGGATCAGGTCGACCAGGGCGGGGGTTGGCTCTATCACCTGCTGACCAAGCTCGGCGTCAGCCCCGACACCGCGTCGACCGTCACCGACCTGATCATCCGCCCACTCGCCATCCTCGTTCGTCCTCGTCGTGGCGCTCATCGCGGCTCGATACGGCGCCAAGGTCATCCGCCGCGTCCTCGAGCGGGTCGCCAACCAGACGGCCAACCGCTCGGGCTCGACGCGGGCCGCCGCCCGCGTCGCCACGATGTCGGGCGTCGTGGCGAACGTCTGGCGCTTCTTCGTCTTCGTCGTGGCGGGCGCCATCGTGCTCGGCATGCTCGGCATCAACCTGACGCCGCTCCTCGCCAGCGCCACCATCATCGGCGCCACGCTCGGCTTCGGGGCGCAGCAGATCGTGCGCGACTACTTCTCGGGCATCCTCATGACGATGGAGGACCAGTACAACGTCGGCGACTCCGTCAGCGGTCGGCGGCGTGACCGGTGTCATCGAGGACGTCACCATGCGCCTCACCCGCTTCCGCGGCGTCGACGGCACCATCTACATCATCCCCAACGGCGACATCCGACTGATCGGGAACCTGTCGCGCGGCTGGGCACGCGCCGTCGTGGACCTGACGCTGCCGGGCGCCGCCGCCGCCGACCTCGAGGCGGTCCGGCGAGTGATCGAAGAGGCGGCCCACCGCGGTGGCCTCCGACCCGGCGTTCGCCGACGCACTGCACCGAGCCACCGACGCTCGTCGGCCTCCTCGACGCGGACTCGACGACCATCACCATGCGGGTGACTCTTCTCACCATCCCATCGCAGCGCGATGCGTTGACCCGCGCCCTGCGCGAGCAGGCGATCGCTGCGCTGGCCGACGGCGCAGCTCTGGCCGGCCGACGTCGTGCCCCCGCCCCCTGCGCCCTGAGCCACTCGCCCTCCGTGCGCTCAGGGCTCGGGTGGACTGGCCGCCTCGGCCGCGTGCCACATGGCCTCGACCGGAGGCTCCGCACCGGTCCACAACACGAGCTGCGCCGCCGCCTGGTGCACGAGCATCCCGAGGCCGTCGAGCACGGTCGCACCGCGGGCGGCGGCCTCGGCCAGCCAGCGGCGTGGGGCGGGGCGCATAGACCAGGTCCGCCGCCAGCTGACCGGGACCGAGCAGGGCCGGGGCCACCAGCCAGCGCCCCGGCCGCCGCTCCCGCCATCCCCACCGGCGTGGCGTTGACCACCAGGTCGCACGCCGCCACGGCCTCGGCCACCGCGGCGTCGCCGGGCGCCACGGCCGATCCCGCCGGGCCGGCCAGCGCGGCCGCCTCGCCGGCCCGCGTCGGGCGTCCGGTTCACGACGGCCACGTGCGCGGCCCCGGCCCGGGCCAGTGCCAGCACCACGGCGCGGGCCGCGCCGCCGGCGCCCACGACGAGGCAGCGGCGGCCCGCCGGGTCGAACGAGGCGCCGCGGGCGAGCGACGCCACGAAGCCCTCCCCGTCGGTGTTGGTCCCCGACAGCGAGCCGCCCGAGTTGACGACGCAGTTCACGGCGTCGAGCCGGCGCGCCGTGTCGCTGCACTCGACGAGCGCCGCCACGGCGGCCTTGTGCGGCATGGTCACCGACAGCCCGCTGACGTCGGCCCGGCGCATGTCCTCGAGCGCGCCCGGCGCCTCACCGGGCGCGACCTCGAAGGCGAAGGAGCGCCAGCTGTCGGCGAGCCCGAGGGCGGCGAAGGCGCTGTTGTGCAACAGCGGCGAGAGCGAGTGCGCGACCGGGCTCCCGATCACCCCGACGATCCTCACGCCGGGCCCAACCTCGCGCCGGGCGCCGTCCATCGTCAGCGCTTGCCCTGGCGTCATCGTCCTCTCCGGCTCACGGGAGACCGCGGGACTTCGCCAGCTGCTCGTTGGCCTGCTGTTCGGCGTAGGTGTCGGAGAAGGCCATGACCCCGTTCTTCTGCACCAGCACGAAGTACAACCACCCACCGGCCGGCGGGTGCAACGCGGCCGCCAGGGCGTCGCTCGACGGCATGCAGATGGGAGTGGGCGTCAGGCCCTTGTTGAGGTAGGTGTTGTAGGGCGACTGGATCTTCAGGTCCTGGGACGTCACCGGTCCGCCGTCCTGGCCGAGGGCGTACAGCACGGTCGAGTCCATCTGCAGCGGCAGGTCCTGGGCCAGGCGGTTGTAGATCACCCGGGCCACGTCGGGCATGTTGACCGGGATGTAGCCCTCCTTCTCGACCACCGAGGCCGCGATGATCACCTGGTACGGGGTGAGGCCGAGCGCGGCCGCCGACGCCGTGCTCAGGCCCTGCCGCCTCGGCGTCCCGGTCGAAGCGCTGCACCATGTCCTGCACGATCGTGGTGTCGCTCTCACCCGGGAGGACGAGGTACTCCCCGGTGCCGAGCATCCCCTCGAGGTCGTCGGAGCCCGGCGGCGAGAAGGCCGAATGCACGACCCCGCTGGCCGCCGTCTTCTCGAACCCGCCCGCGACGTGACCCGGCACGCTGTCCACCTGCTGGGCCACCTCGGAGAGCGTGAAGCCGGGGCGCACGTCGACCGGGTAGATGTTGGGACCCGCGGCCAGGACCGCCCGCACCTCGGAGAACGCCAGGTTCTGGTGCAGGGCGTAGCTCCCGGGGAGGACGGTCGGCGTGCCGTGGAAGACGTCCGAGATCCGGAAGGCGAGCGAGCTGCCGATCACGTGCTGCTGCGCTCAGCGCGTCGATGATCGGGTCGGTCGACTCGCCCTCGTGCACGCGTGACCACCACCTGCGGGCCCTCGGGGCCGAGCGCGTGCGACTCCAGCTCGTACCAGAGGGTGAAGGCGAGGACGAGGACCAGCAGGACGCCGGCCACGACGGCCACCACCCGGCGCCGGCGGCGGACCCGAGCCGAGCGCGCAGCCCGGCGCTCCGCCCGCGTCGCCGCGTCCGCCGGGGCATCACCGCCGGCCTCGTCCGCCTGCTCAGGGGTCCGGCTGTTCCGACGGCGTTTCCTCACGCCGCGCCGGACCCGTCCTCGGGCCCGCTCATGCGCGGTCCAGCCACGATTGCAGGAGCACCATGGCCGCCGCGCTGTCGACCACCTTGCGGGCCGCCTTCCCGGTGCGGCCCGCCGCCCGCAGCGAGCGCTCGGCCTCCACGGTCGTGAAACGCTCGTCCGCGGTCTCGACCGCGACCCCGAGGGGTTCGAGCAGCTCACGCAGCGCCGCCGCCTCGTCCAGCGCCGTCCGGGCGGCCGGGCCGACCTCACCCGAGAGGCTCAGCGGGAGCCCGACGACCACCGTGGACGCCTCGACCTCGCGTACCGCATCGAGCACGGCGCCACGGTCGCGCGCCGGATCACCGCTCCGCCGGATCGTCCCCCACGGACTGGCGATGCGACGTCCACTGTCGCTGAAGGCCACGCCGATACGCCTGGCCCCGAGGTCCAGCGCGGCCACCCGGCCCGGGCCGCGACCGGCCCCGTCGCCGCTCACGCGGAGAGGAGTCGCTGCGCCTCGGCCAACGCCGCCTCGAGCTGCGAGGGGTCCTTCCCCCCGGCCAGCGCCACCTCGGCCGAGCCACCGCCGCCGCCGCCGACCATGTTGCCCGAGCGTGCGCACCAGCTGGGTGGCGTCGGGGGTCCCGCCGGTGGCCGCCACGATGGCCACCTTCGTCCCGTCGGGCGAGCCGCCGAGCACGACGGCCCGCACGCCGTCGTGGCGCAGGATGGCCTGGGCCAGCGTCTGCAGGGCGTCGGGCTCCACCTCGGTCCCGGCGGGCCACCACCACCCCGCCGTCGGCCGCCGCCGCCTCGGCCAGCGCCGTGGCCTCCGCCTCGCTCGACTGCTGGCGCAGCTGCGAGAGCTCCTTCTCGGCCTCACGCTGGCGCTCCATCACCCGTCCGATGCGCGGCCAGCAGCTCGTCGGGCTCGGTCCGCAACAGCTCCGCGGCCGCCTGCACCAGACGCTCGCGCCCGAGCGCCCGCTCGAGCGACGCGTGCCCGGTCAGGGCGAAGATCCGGCGCGTGTTGGAGCCGATGGATCCCTCCGACACCAGCGTGATCATTCCGATCTGGCCCAGCGAGTCGACGTGGGTCCCGCCGCAGAACTCGAGCGACGACGGGCCCGCTTGCACGACGCGGACCGACGCGCCGTACTTGTCGCCGAAGAACGCGATGGCGCCCATCTTCTCCGCTTCCTCGCGCGCCGTCTCGGTCGTCTCCACGCCGACGTCGGTGAGCACGGCGTCGTTGGCCAGGGCGAAGACCTCGTCGAGCTCCTCGCGGGTCGGCTGTGCGTGGTGCGAGAAGTCGAAGCGCAGGTAGTCGGGCGACACCAACGACCCCTGTTGGCGCACGTGGTCGCCGAGCACGTTCCGCAGCGCGGCGTGCAGCAGATGGGTCGCCGTGTGGTTGCGCCGGATGGCCTCGCGGCGCTCCCCGTCGATCGTGGCCAGCGCGTCCTGGCCCTCCCGCAGCTCACCGCTCAGCCGCGCCTTGTGCACCACCAGCCCGGGCACGGCGAGCACCGTGTCGTAGACGTCCGCGATGCCCGACTCGTCACGATCGTGCCCGTGTCACCGACCTGGCCGCCGCTCTCGGCGTAGAAGGGCGTGCGGTCCAAGAACACCTCCACGTCGCCGTCGTCGCCCCCGAGCACGGCGACCACCTGGGCCGGCACCTCGTAGTGCTCCGGGCTCCGTCCGACGAACACGGTCGGGCCCCCGGCCTCGAGCAGCGCCCGGTACGCCGCCTCGTCGCCGGCGCCGGAGGCCTTGGCCGCGGCGCGGGCCCGCTCCCGCTGCTCGGCCATGGCGGCGTCGAAGCCCGCCCGGTCGACCTCCACCCCGGCGTCGCGGGCCAGCTCCTCGGTGAGCTCGACCGGGAAGCCGTGCGTGTCGTGCAGGGTGAAGGCCACGTCGCCCGCCAGCACCTTGGTCCCGGTGGCCAACGCCTCCTCCAGACCGGCCCAACCCGGCGCGCAGGGTGCGGTCGAACCCGGCTTCCTCCCGCGCGATCACGTTGACGATGAGGTCGTGCTGGCTCACCAGCTCGGGCCGGGCCTGGCCCAGCACCTCGGTGGCCGCCTGCACGAGGGTCGGGCCGATCGGCTTGTCGACGCCGAGACGCCGGGCCGCCATGACGGCGCGGCGCACCACCCGGCGCAGCACGTAGCCCCGGCCTTCGTTGGCCGGCAGGACCCCGTCGGCCACCAGCATGGTCATGGCGCGGCCGTGGTCGGCCAGCACGCGCAGCGCGACGTCGGTGCGCTGGTCGGTGCCGTAGGCCGTGCCGACGACGGAGGCCGCCGCCTCGATGATCGGCGCGAAGAGGTCGGTGTCGAACATGGAATCGTGGCCCTGGAGGACGGGCAGGATCCGCTCGAATGCCGGCGCCGGTGTCGATGTTCTTGCGCGGCAGCTCGGTCAGCCTGCCCTCGGCGTCCCGGTTGAGACTGCATGAAGACCAGGTTCCAGATCTCGACGAAGCGCTCGGTCGCCGCCGTGCTTGGGGCCGCCGTCGTGCGCCGTACGCCGGGCCCTTGTCGATGAAGATCTCCGAGTCGGGGCCGCAGGGCCCGGTGTCGCCCATGGCCCAGAAGTTGTCCTCGTCGCCCATGCGCTGGATCCGCTCGGGCCGCACGCCGACCGTGTCGATCCAGATCTGCTCGGCCTCGTCGTCGCTCTCGTGCACGGTGACCCAGAGGCGGTCGCCGTCGAGGCCGAAGACCTCGGTGAGGAGCTCCCAGGCCATCGGGATGGCCTCCGCCTTGAAGTAGTCGCCGAAGCTGAAGTTGCCCAGCATCTCGAAGAAGGTGCAGTGGTAGGTGTCGGTGCCGATGATGTCGATGTCGGGGGTCCGGAAGCACTTCTGGATCGACGTGGCCCGGGGCCAGGGCGCCGGCTCCTCGCCCAGGAAGTAGGGCTTGAAGGGGACCATGCCCGCGATGGTGAAGAGGACCGAGGGGTCGTGCGGGATGAGGCTGGCCGACGGGACCTCGGTGTGGCCCCGGTCGGCGAAGTAGCGCGTGAAGGCCGCCCTCAGTCCGTTGGCGTCCATCGCTCCAGCTTACCGGGGGCAAAAACGGCGTCGGGGCCCGGCCCGGGCGGTCGGCCGCCGGCGCTCAGGCCGACGACATCCCGACGATCGGCTTGTTCAGCCGGATGCTGCCCGTCGACCCGTAGAACTGCGCGTCGCCGTAGGTGAAGATGCCGCCGTCCGCCGCGACCAGCCAGTAGCCGCCCCCGTCCGGGGTGGCCGCCATGCCCACCACGGGCTGGTTGAGGTGGATGCTCCCGGCGGAACCGAAGAAGCCGGCCGCGCCGTAGTCGAAGATGCCCCCGTCCGCCGCCACCAGCCAGTAGCCGCCGCCGCCGGGCCCGGTCGCCATGCCCACGACGGGCGAGTTCAGAGGCCAGCGAACCCGCCGAGCCCGTAGAACCGCGCGTCGCCGTAGGCGAAGATGCCGCCGTCGGAGGCCACCACCCAGTAGCCGCCGCCGTCGGGGGTGGCGGCCATGCCCACGATCGGCTTGTTGAGGTGCATGCCGCCCGCCGAGCCGAAGAACGGCGCGTCGCCGAAGTTGAAGATGCCGCCGTCGGAGGCGACCACCCAGTAGCCGCCGCCGTTCGCGGTGGATGCCATGCCCACGATCGGCTTGTTCAGGTGGCTGCCCACCCATGGAGCCGAAGAACTGCGCATCGCCGTAGTTGAAGATGCCGCCGTCGGAGGCCACCATCCAGTAGCCGTTGGTGCTGGGCGTGACGGCCATGCCGACCACCGGCGCGTTGAGATGGATGCTGCCCGTGCTGCCGAAGAACCCGGCATCGCCGTAGTCGAAGATGCCGCCGTCCGACGCGACGAAGCGGTAGCCCTGCCGGCAGTTGAGGTCGCCGCCGAAGCCGTAGTGGTCGGCGGAGGAGACGGCCGAGACGCCCAGCGGATTCTGCACGGTGACGTCCACGCAGAGCGGGTCCCGTGCGTGTTGGGCGGGATCACCGTGATGGTGTCGGCCGACTGCGAGACGATCTGGCCGGGCGCCGACCGATCCGAACGAGACCGACGTCGCGTTGGCGAACCCGCCCCCGGAGATCGTGATGGCGCCGCTCCCGCTGATCGGGCCCGTGTTGGGGCTGACCGACGCCACCGAGGGGCACCCGTCCCCGCCCTGCAGGGCGAGGGACAGGTTCTGGTCGACCGGTGTGCCCAGCCCGCTCGCCGGGTCGTAGCCGGTCGCCGGCGGCGAAGTGCGCCGCCGTTGGTGCCGGTGAAGTCGTTGTTCCCCGACG
Source organism: uncultured Acidimicrobiaceae bacterium (assembly GCA_963787525.1). Taxonomy (GTDB): domain Bacteria; phylum Actinomycetota; class Acidimicrobiia; order Acidimicrobiales; family RAAP-2; genus Bog-473. Next base: position 613,502 of record CAWBDK010000004.1, read on the forward strand.
TGATGTCGGTGAAGTCGGCGCCGTTGCTCGGCTGCGTAGAGGGCGGGTCCGACCCGGCCGAGCCTGGCGTAAGCAGCCCTGGTTGGTGTCGGCGAAGAGCCCCGCGTTGGTCGGGCGCGGCGACGCTGGTGCCGCCGAAGCCGGTCCAGCCGCCCCGTCGCCAGTAGGCGACCACGGCCCCGGCGGACGGGTCGCCCGGATAGGCGATGTCGGGCACCGCCCGGCAGCCGGTCGTGGCGCCGGTCGGACACGGTTCGGTGCCGGGGCCGCTCGGCCGAGGGTTGGCCGGGGTTGCGGGGCCACTGGCTGGAGTAGCCGCCGCCGCCCGCGCCGTTGGACTCGTTGGCGCACGATGCGCGGATGCCCTCGGCAGTCGTTCCACACCACCTGCGAGGAGGCCGACGCGCTGCTCATCGTCGTCCCGCCGGCGCTGACCACGTCCGGCTGCGACCCCGGGTCGTCGACCGCCAGGCCCAGGCGTCCGAGAATCGTCGTTCAGCGGGAAGCAGTCCTCCGAACCCGAGTCGCCCGACGCGGCGATCACGGTCTGCCCCTGGAGCGCCATGCGCGCGAAGATGCCGTTCTCCGTCTGGAGGTCGCCGGCCCGATGAGCGCCTCGCAGTTGCCCCAGCTCGTGGTGACGACCTGGGCGCTGTCGTCGCTGGCGATCTGGTTGAAGAGGTCGAAGCGCCTCGGCGTCGTTGTTGTTGGGCGCCTCGTAGACGACGAGGGAGGCCGAGGGCGCATTGACGGCCGCCAGCTCGGTGTCGAGGGCCGCCTCGCCCCTGCCCGACGGCGGCCCACCGGGCCCGCCGTCGACGAGCACGTTGCGGATCGGGTTGGACAGGCCGTAGCAGGACTCGAAGGTGCTGAAGTCGCTCTGAGGTACTGCTCGAACTCCACGATGGCGATGGTCTGGCCGAGGCCCGTGCGGCCCTGGCCGAACAGCTGGTCCAGCCCGAAGATGTTGGACATCTGCGTCGAGGTGTAGACGCCCGTCTCGCCCGCCGTCGGCTGGACGCCGCCGCGGCGCAGGCCTGCGGGGTGGAGGCGTGGGCGACCGGCCTCGACGGCGCTGGCGCTGGCGCTGCGACCCGGCCGGCGCCGTGCTCGAGCCGTGGCCCTGCTCGAGCATGGCGTGCTCCTGGTACAGGCCGTTGAGGCCGACCACGCCGGTCACCGCGCCGGCGAGGGAGGCCGGGATCTGCGGCGACGCCGTGTTGACGAGCGCCCGGGCCTCGCCCGGCGCCTGGACCGACTCGATCGGCGTGCCGAACGCGGCCGACACCACCGCCGCCGAGCCGCTCACCGGGCAGCAGGACTGCTCCCGGGCTCGGGTGTCCCCACGGTCAGCCCCTCGGCGCGCAGCACCGAGGAGACCTGGGCCACCTCGGCCGGGCTCGGGCCGAACTGGGCCGCGTACTCGGCCGACGTCAGGTAGTGGCGGTAGTCGGGCGAACCGGGGGTGGAGACCGCCGCCACCGCCTGGGCCAGGCCGGAGGGGTCCTGTCCGGCGAGGCTGACGTCGAGCTTCAGGATCTGGCCGGCCGGCGCCGACCCCAGTCGGGCGGCGCCGGCCGGGAGCGCGGCGCCGCCTGGGGCAGGACGACCGCGGGAGGGCGGCGCGGCGCCGGCGCGGCCAGCCGGGGCGAGCGCTCCGCGCTCGAGTGCACGCGGCGCCGAAGGCGGCCGCCACCGCGCCGCGCCCTCGGTTCACGAATCGGCCCTCCCTCTCTGTGTCCGGCCGGTCCGGCCACCGAACCGGCGCCTTCTGCACCGTGCGGCGTCGGCTCGTAGTACACCCGACCCTCGAGCGCGTCAGGACGATACTGCTGGCGAACCACCCCAGAGGGGTCGTCGTGGGGGTACACGTAGCCCTCTCCGTGCCCGAGAGCGGCCGCCCCCTTGTAGTGGGCGTCCCGCAGGTGCGCCGGCACCTCCTGGTTGACGCTCGAGCGCACGTCGGCCTGGGCCCGGCCGAGCGCCACCACCACGGCGTTCGACTTGGGCGCCCTGGCCAGGTAGATCACGGCCTCGGCCAGGTTCAAGCGCCGCCTCGGGCAGCCCGACGTACTCGACCGCCCGGGCCGCCGCCTCGGCCACCAGCAGCGCCTGGGGGTCGGCCAGCCCGATGTCCTCGCTGGCCAGGATCACCATGCGCCGGGCCAGGAAGCGGGGGTCCTCCCCCGCCTCGATCATGCGGGCCATCCAGTAGAGGCCGGCGTCGGGGTCCGAGCCGCGCACGCTCTTGATCAGGGCGCTGATCTGGTCGTAGTGCTCGTCGGCGCCCTGGTGGAACAGGCGGCCGTCGCGGGCCCGGGCCATGTCGTCCATGGTCAGGACGCACCGGGCCATCGGTCCGCGGCGCGGGCCAGCGCGACCGCCACCTCGACCGTGGTCAGCGCCGCGCGGGCGTCGCCCTCGCAGGCGGCGACGACGGCGTCGACCGCGTCCTCCTCGGCCTCGGCGCCCTCGAGCTCGAGCCCGCGCCGGATCAGCGTGCGCAGGTTGTCCGGCGACAAGGGGTGCAGCCGCCAGAGTGAGGTCCGGCTCAACAGGGGCGGATTCACCTCGAAGAAGGGGTTCTCGGTGGTGGCCCCGATGAGCACCACCAGGCCGTCCTCGACGGCGGGGAGGAGCACGTCCTGCTGGGACTTGGAGAAGCGGTGCACCTCGTCGATGAAGAGCATGGTGCCCTGGCCCTGCTCGCCCAGGCGGCGCTCGGCCTCGGCCAGGGCCTCGCGCACGTCCTTCACGCCGGCCGCGGTGGCCGACAGCGTCGTCAGGTGCTTGGCGGTGGTGTCGGCCAGCAGGCGGGCCAGGGTGGTCTTGCCGGTGCCGGCCGGGCCCCACAGGATGGCCGAGCCGACCCGGTCGGACTCGGCCAGGGCGCGCAGCGGCGCGCCCGGGCCCGACGAGGTGCTCCTGGCCCACCACCTCGTCGAGGGTGCGCGGGCGGAGGCGGGCGGCCAGCGGCGCCTGGCGCTGGAGGCGCCGGTCGGCGGCGTCGTCGAAGAGGCTCACCGGGTGGGGGGTCGGGTCGACGTGGTCGTGGTCGCTAGCTCGCGGGGGCTGAGGGATCGGCGGCCTCGGCGGCCGGGGTGGACGAGGCGGGCGGCACGACGACCCGGATGCCCAGCTCGGCCAGGCTGGCGGCCGGCAGCGGCGTCGGGGCACCGGTCAGCAGGTCGGCCCCGGACTGGGTCTTGGGGTAGGCGATGACCTCGCGGATGTTCTCCTCGCCCGCCAGGACCGCGGCCAGCCGGTCGACCCCGAAGGCGAACCCGGCATGGGGCGGTGCGCCGTAGCGGAAGGCGCCGAGCAGGAAGCCGAAGCGGGCCTCGGCCTCCTCGGCGCGATCCCGAGCGCGGCGAAGACCTGCGACTGGATCTCCCTGCGGTGGATACGCACGCTCCCCGACCCCAGCTCCCACCCGTTGAGCACCAGGTCGTAGGCCTGCGAGCGCACGGCCAGCGGGTCGCGTGGCCAGCTGCGGCAGGTCCTCGGGATAGGGCATGGTGAACGGGTGGTGCGCCGCCTGCGGGTTGCCGTCGGCGCCGACGCCCTCGAACATCGGGAAGTCGACGACCCAGACGTAGCGATGCGGGCCCTGGCCGACCGGCGGCGAGCCGATGGCGACGCGCAGCGTGCCCAGCACCTCGCAGGCCGTCGGTACTCGTCGGAGACGGCCAGGACGAGGTCGCCGGGCTCCGCCTTCGTCTCCTCGCAGGACGCGCGCCCGCTTCCTGCCTCGGAGAGGTGGCGGGCCAGCGGGTCCGTCGAGCGACGGGCCGTTCTCGACCACGCGGAACCAGGCCAGGCCGGCGGCGCCGGCCCGCTTGGCCTGCTCGGTGAGCTCATCGAGCCGTGTGCGGGGATAGGTCGGCGGCGTCGGGGACGACGATCGCCTTGACGGTCGGCGACGAGAAGGCCTTGACCTCGGTGTGCTCGAACACCGCGGTCAGGTCGACGAGCTCCATGCCGAAGCGCAGGTCGGGCTTGTCGGTGCCGTAGCGGTCGAGGGCGTCGGCCCACGTCATGCGCTCGATCGGCGGCGGGCGCTCCCCCGTCGCCGCCTCGGCCGCATCGAGCACGGCCTCGGAGACGAAGCCCATCACGTCGTCCTGGGTGGCGAAGGAGCACTCCATGTCGAGCTGCATGAACTCGAACTGGCGGTCGGCCCGCAGGTCCTCGTCGCGCAGGCAGCGGGCGATCTGGTAGTAGCGGTCGAAGCCCCCGACCATGAGGAGCTGCTTGGCCAGCTGCGGGCTCTGCGGCAGCGCGTAGAACGAGCCGTGGTGCAGGCGGGACGGGCACCGAGAACTCGCGGGAGCCCTCGGGGGTCGGCGCCCACAGCAGCGGCGTCTCGATCTCGACGAACCCCTGGCGGTCCATGGCGGCCCGGATGGCGGCGTTGACCCGGGCCCGCAGGCGCAGGTTGCGCTGCATGCGCGGCCGGCGCAGGTCGACGTAGCGGTAGCGGAGGCGCACCGGCTCGTCGGACTCGGCCCGGTCGTCGACGGAGAACGGCGGCGGCTCGGCCTCGTTGAGGACCTCGACGCGTGCAGTCGCCGATCTCGACCTCGCCGGTGCCGATGCCGGGGTTGACCGTGCCCTCGGGGCGCTCCCGCACCGTGCCGGTCACCGCGATCACCCACTCGCTGCGCACGTCGGTGGCGTGGTCGATGACGCACTGGACGATGCCCGTGTGGTCGCGCAGGTCGACGAAGGCCAGGTGCTCGCCGTGCTCGCGCCGCCGGGCCACCCAGCCGCACAGGCGCACGGTCGGTGCCGACGTCGGCCGGGCGCAGCACGCCACAGAGGTGGGTGCGCATGGCGGTGGGCCGGTTCTGCTCGGGGTCGGTCGGGGCTCGGTCGTCATGGTGGTCGGGTCGTCGCGTCGTGGTCGGCGAGGAAGGCTGCGCAGCTCGTCCACAATGGCAGCCCGGGGCACGGTCCGCTGCTCGTCGCCGCTGCGCAGCGGCCGCAGGCCGACCGTGCCCGCTCGGCCAGCTCCTGGGGACCGACCACCAGCGCCACCAGGGCGCCCGAGCGGTCCGCCGACTTGATCTGGGACTTCATGGAGCGCCCGTCGAAGGCCCGGTCGGCCCGCAGGCCGGCCCGGCGCAGCTCGGCGGTGAGCGCCACGGCGGACTCCCCGCCCGCGGTGTCGATCACGTAGGCCTGCAGCGGGCGGGCCGCCACCACGGCCTCGGTCGTGAACACGCCCTCGGCGTCACAGGCCAGCAGCACCCGCTCGATCCCGATCCCGAACCCGATGCCCGGCGTCGGGTCGCCCGCCGAGCAGCTCGACCAGCCCGTCGTAGCGGCCGCCGCCCCCGATGCCGTTCTGCGCGGCGTCCAACGCCTCGGCGGCGAACTCGAACGTCGTGCGGGTGTAGTAGTCGAAGCCCCGTACCAGGCGGTGGTCGATGGTGTAGGCGACGCCCAGCGCGTCGAGCCCGGCGCGCACCCGGGCGAAGTGGGCCGCGCACGGGTCGCAGAGGTGGTCGAGGAAGTGCGGGGCGTCCTCGGTGGCCGCCCGGCACTCGGGCGTCTTGCAGTCGAGCACCCGCAGCGGGTTCTCCAGGTGGCGGGCCCGGTGGGCCGGGCAGAGCTGGTCGACCCGCTCGGCCAGGAACGCGCCCAGGAGCGCCACGTAGCCGGGCTTGCAGACGCCGTCGCCCATGGAGTGCAGCTTCAGCGTCACCTGGCGCAGGCCCGATCCCGGCGAAGAAGTCGTGGGCGAGCGGACACGACCTCGACGTCGAGGTCCGCGTCCGACGGGCCGAGCGCCTCCACCCCCAGCTGGTGGTGCTGGCGGTAGCGGCCGTGCTGGGGGTTCTCGTGCCGGAACGACGGCGCCACGTACCAGGCCTTCCAGGGCGGCACCGGGTGGTGCTGCACGAAGGCGCGGGCGATCGGGGCGGTGCCCTCGGGGCGCAGCGCCATCATCTGGCCGTCGCGGTCCTCGAAGACGTACATCTCCTTGCCGACGACCTCGCTCCCCTCGCCGATGCCGCGCAGGAAGACGCCGGCGTGCTCGACGATCGGGCGTGACGGCGAGGCCGTAGCCGGCGCCCTCGACCAGCGAGGCGAAGCGGGCGACCGTCGTCCTCCCAGCGGGCCGACTCGGGCCACAGCACGTCGTGCATGCCCTTGGGCGTGCGGAGCGGCGGCCGGCCCGGGTGCGGGCGCGGACGATCCCGCGGTCACAGAAGGCTCCTCACGGGTCGGGTCAGACTTTCTTGCCAGGAAGCTGACGATACGCGTCGAAGACCCCGTCGAGATGCTTCAGCGCGCTGATCAGTGAGTGCAGATGGGTCGGGTCGGCCAGCTCGACGTCGAAGGCCATCCGGCTGACCCGGTCCGGCGTCGTGGCGGTGCGGGCGGCGACGATGTTGAGGTGGTGCTCGGAGACGACACGCGACACGTCGGCCAGCAGGCGGGAGCGGTCGAAGGCCTGCACCTCGATCGTCGCCACGAACACCCCGTCGTTGCCCCGGTCCCACTCGACCTCAATGAGGCGCTCCTGGGAGCGGTCGGCCAGCGCCGCCGCGTTGGCGCAGTCGGCCCGGTGCACCGAGACGCCGCGGCCCTGGGTCACGAAGCCGACGATCTGGTCGCCGGGCACCGGGGTGCAGCAGCGGGCGAGGTGGATCATGAGGTCGTCGAGCCCCTCGACGTAGACGCCGCGTCCCGGTGCGGCGGCTCTGCCGCGGCCGGCTCGGTGCCGGGGAGGGCGATCGTCGGGAGCTGCTCGTCGGCCTCGCCGCCGCCACGCAGCGCCTTGGTCAGGCGCTGCACGATCGACTGGGCCGAGATCTGGCTCTCGCCGATGGAGGCGTAGAGCGCATCGAGGTCGGCCAGGTTCATGGAGTCGGCCACCTGCTGCAGCGCGCTCGAGCCGAGCAGCTTGTGCAGGGGCAGGCCGTCCCGCCGCAGCGCCCGGGCCAGCTCCTCCCGGCCGTTCTCTATGGCGTCCTCCCGGCGCTCCCGGCGAGAACCACTGGCGGATCTTGTTGCGGGCCCGGGTCGAGGCGACGATCTGGAGCCAGTCCCGCGACGGCCCGGCGGTCGGCGACTTCGAGGTGAAGATCTCGACGGTGTCGGCGCTGGCGAGCTGGGTCTCGAGCGGGACGAGGCGGCCGTTGACCCGCGCCCCGATGCAGCGGTGGCCCGACCTCGGTGTGGATGGCGTAGGCGAAGTCGACCGGCGTCGAGCGGGCCGGCAGCGCGATGACCTTGCCCTTGGGCGTGAAGACGTAGACCTCGTCCTGCTCCAGGTCGAGCTTGAGCGCCTCGAGGAACTCGATCGGGTCGTCGGTCTGGCGGTCGACGTCGGCGATGCGCTGCAGCCACGCCATCTCCGAGGAGTGGTCCTCCTTGGACTTGTAGCCCCAGTGCGCCGCGATGCCGTACTCGGCCCGGTGGTGCATCTCCGACGTCCGGATCTGCACCTCGACCGGCTTGCCGTCCAGCCCGATCACCGTCGTGTGCAGCGACTGGTACATGTTGAACTTGGGCGTGTTGATGTAGTCCTTGAAGCGCCCGTGCACGGGGGCCCAGATGGCGTGGATGGCGCCCAGCGCCGCCCAGCAGTCCTTCTCGGACTCGACGACGACCCGGATGGCGACCAGGTCGTTGATGTCGTCGAACTCCTTGCCCCGCACGACCATCTTCTCGTAGATGGACCACAGGTGCTTGGGCCGGCCGGTGACGTCGGCGGCGACGCCCATGTCGTCGAGCCGCTGGCGCACGTGGACGAGCACGCGCTCGAGGTACTCCTCGCGCTGGGGCGCCCGGGCCGCCACCATCTGCTCGATCTCGGCGTAGCGCTTCGGGTGCAGCGTGGCGAAGGCCAGGTCCTCGAGCTGCCAACGGACCTGCTGCACCCCCAGCCGGTGGGCCAGCGGCGCGTAGACGTCGAAGGTCTCCTGGGCGGTGCGGCGCTGCTTCCACTCGGGCATGACGGCCAGCGTGCGCATGTTGTGCAGCCGGTCGGCCAGCTTGATCAGGAGGACCCGCCAGTCGTCGGCCATGGCGACGAGCATCTTGCGGATGGTGGCGGCCTGCTGGGCCTCCTTGGAGTTGAACTGGAGCCGGTCGAGCTTGGTCACGCCGTCGACGACCCGGGCCACGCCCTCGCCGAAGGTCGCCTCGATCGTCTCGAGCGTCAGGCCGGTGTCCTCCACCGCGTCGTGCAGCAGCGCGGCGGCCACGGTCTGCTCGTCCAGGCCCAGCTCGGCCACGATGGTGGCCACGGCCACCGGGTGCGTGATGTAGGGCTCGCCCGAACGCCGGAACTGGCCCTCGTGGGCCGTGCGCGCCGTGCGGCCCGCCTCGACGATCAGGTCGTGTCGTCGTCGGGTCGGTGCCGGGCGAACTCGGCCAGCAGGGGGGCCAACAGGTCGCGCAGCGCCCGCTCCTGTGCCTGCTCGTGCTCGAGCGTCGGACGTCCGTGTCCGTGTCGCTGTCGGTGGGAGTCACCCGGGCCAGGGCCACCATCCATACAGGCTACCCGCCTGGGGAAATGCAGGAACGCCACGACCGTGGCGTCGGGCGCTCAGCGCCGTCGCTTGCCCTTGCTCTTGCGTGGTCGCGGCCCGGCCGCAGGCTGCTGTTGCGCCGGCGCCCGGGGCTCGACGTCCCGTCCGGCGTCCGGTCCATCACGACCGTCCCGGCTCCCGCACGCGCCGTTCCGCTCCCGCTCCGGCTGCCCGAGCCCGGCCGGATCGGCCCGCTGCGCTTGGTCCGCCGGACCTCGGCGCGGCCGCGGCCGCAGCGGCGGCGGCGGCCCCGCCACGGCCGACCTGGCCGGCGGCCGCCACGTTCATCTGCGTGCTCATGGTCGCCGCGTCGACGGCCGAGTACCACCCCTGCGTGTCGCCCCGCTTGGCCAGGCGGTCGGCGATCTGGACCCAGCGGTCCTCGCGCTCCTTCATCATGCAGAGCACCGGTGACGCGATGAAGATCGACGAGTAGGCCCCCGAGAGCAGACCCACGAAGAGGGCCAGGCCGTACGACTGCAGCGTCGTGGCGCCGAGGAGCTGGGCGCCGATCAGCAGGATGGCCAGCACGGGGAGGATGGCGACCATGGAGGTGTTGATGGACCGGGCCAGCGTCTGGTTCATGGAGAGGTTGATGAGCTGCGGGTAGGTCAGGCGCCCGCTGCTGCCGATGCCCCTCGTGTTGTCGCGCACGCGGTCGAACACGACCACGGTGTCGTAGAGCGAGTAGCCCAGGATGGTCAGGATGGCGACGACGGTGTCCGGCGTGACCTGGAAATTGAAGATCGAATAGATGCCGATCGGCCACCAGGACGTCGTGGATCATGGCGATGAAGGCGGCCAGGGCCATCTTCGGCTCGAAGCGGATGCTGATGTAGACGGCCACCACGATGAAGAAGATGATGAGCGCCTCGATGGCCTTGTCGGTGATGGAGGAGCCCCAGGTCGGGCCGACCGTGGTGATGCTGATCTTGTCGGGCGTGGTCTTGGGCACGGCGTTGGCCGGCGCCGTGGTGGTCGTGGTCGCGTGGTCGACGTACCCGGCTTCGCCGTCGTGGTGGTGGTTGCCTTCGTGGTGGTGGTCGTGGCCTTGGCCTTGGTCGTCGGTCGTGTCCTTGGGCGCGTGCGCCGCCGTGACCTCGAGCAGCGCCTTCTGCACGTTCTTGCTCACGGCGTCCTGCTGGGCCTGCGGCAGCTTGTTGATGTCCGACTGCACGTTCAGCGTCTGCTTGCTCCCGGTGCCGAGGAGCTCCACGGTCGGATCGATCAGGCCCGTGCCCTTCATGGCGTCGACGGCCTGGGTCTGGGTCACCCCCGGTGCGGCGATGGTCCACTCGGTCCCGCCCTTGAACTCGATGCCCAGGTTCAGCCCGCCCCGCAGGACGATCGAGACGATGCCGAGCACGATGATGGCGGTGGAGATGCAGAACCAGATCCGGCGCCTGCCCACGAAGTCGAAGCGGGTCTCGCCCCGGTAGAGGCGGGCGATGGGGCCGTGACCCCGCCGGGGCTTGGCCAGGAGGGCACGGGCGGCATCGTCGAGGGAGACGAGCTCCTCCTCGTCGAGGTCCTCGGTGTCGACGCTCTCCTCGAGGCGCTCGACATCCTCCTCGCTCACGTCGTCGAGGGAACTGCCGTCCTGCCCGTCGCGTTCGTTGTCGCTCACGATCGCTCACGCGCCCGCACCGACGCCGACCCCGACCGGGACGCCCTGCGCCTGCGGGCCGGCCCCGAGCCCGGTGGCGATGCTGAAGGCGCCGGAACCCTGCAAGCGGGGGCTCTGGCCGAGGAGGATGACGAGCGGTCGGGTGTAGAACCAGGTCACGGCCATGTCCATGATGGTCGAGAGCCCGAGGAAGAACGCGAAGCCCTTGACGTTCCCGACCGCGACGAAGTAGAGGACGATGGCGGCCAGCAGCGACACGAAGTCGGCCGCCCAGACGGTGCGCCAGGCGCTCTTGAAGCCGCGGTCGACCGAGGTGCGGACCGACCGCCCGGATCTGGTCTCGTCTTTCAGGCGCTCGAAGTAGACGATGTACGAGTCGACCGTGATGCCGATGGAGACGATGAGGCCGGTGATCCCCGCCAGGTCGAAGCTGGGGGCCACCGAGGTGTGCCCGAGCGCCGAGATGATGGCCCACAGCAACAGCGGCCGTCAGCAGGAGTCCCGAGATCACCACCAGGCCCAACGCCCGGTAGTACAGGAGCACGTAGAGCAGCACGAGGATGAGACCCGCGATCCCGGCGCCCAGGCCGGCCACGAGCGCCGAGTGGCCCAGCGTGGCCGACACCGTCTCGGAGGTGGCGGCCTTGAGACTGACCGGCAGCGCTCCGAAGTTCATGGCCTGCGCCAGGTTCTGGGCGTCGGCCTGGGTCAGGTTGCCCCGGAGATCTCGCCCTTGCCGTCGAAGGAGGTGAAGGTGCTCTGGGTGGGCTGGATGATGGGCGCGGAGTACACCGACCGTCGAGCTCGATCCCGAGCAGCTGGTGGAAGTTCTCCTGCGGCCACCTTGTCCCACAGCGTGGACCCCGCCGCGCCGGCCAGCGTGTAGTCCACCACCCACTGCCCCGGTCTGGTCCTGCGTCGCCTGGGCGCTGGCGATGGAGTGCCCGGTCATCTGCGCCGGTCCGAGCACGCAGCGGACGACCGAGGAGCCGTCGCAGGCGTCGGCCAGCCCGGGCAACAACACCGTGCTGGTCTCGTAGCCGGGCTTGTCGACACTCGTCGAGGGATACGCGACGTATTGCGAGTCCGGCTGCACGTTGTTCGACGAGTAGCCCTGGGGCGAGCTGTTCGGCGTGACCGCGAGGTTGGACGCCGTCAGCTCCGACGCCGGGCTACAGGCGGGGATCGGCTCGATGCCCGGTGGCAGGGCCTTGTTCTTGTCGCCCTTCGGAACCGCTTGGGGGTACGCGAAGCACAGCACCGGCCGGAAGTACATGCGGGCCGTCTGCCCGATCTGCGCCAGGACCTGCTGCGCATCCGTGACGCCCGGAATGGAGACGGAGATCTGGTTCTTCCCCGTCGTCTGCACCTGTGCGCCCGACACGCCGAGCCCGTTGACCCGGAGGTTCAAGATGTTGACCGTCTCGTCGAGATCCGCCTGGGTGATGTGGGGACTCTCCGCCGTGTAGACGACGGAGACGCCGCCGGCGAGGTCGAGCCCGAGACGAGGCGACCACTTCGCTGCGAACACCGCAGCGAACGACCCCACCGAGATCGCAACCACCACCAGGACGCTGATGAGGAGGTTGCGCCGCTGACGTCGCTGGGCCCTTCCCCCAGACTTGGGGCTCACGCCTCTTCAGCCTCCTCGCCGTGCTCACCACTGCTGGCGGCACCGTCACCACCGACGTCATCGATGTCGGTCTGGCTGCTCGCCCCGTCGACATGGGGCACCACGTCCCCCGGCTCGTCGTCGATACGGACGTCGTCGATCCGCTCGATCTTCCGGGCGATGGCCTGGCGCACGAAGACGATACGCGTCGGCTGCGGACCGTCCAGGTTGCCGTCGTCGCCCAGAGCTCCGGTCAGGAGCGTGTAGCGGTCGCCGTGGATCTCGAGGACGGTGCCGATGACGCCGCCGACCGTCTGCACCTCGTCGCCCACGTCTATCCCTGAACCCTGGGAGTCCCGAGCCGCTCTGGCCTTCCTCTGCTGTGGCTTGATGAAGAAGAAGTACCCGAGCACGCCGATCGCCACGAGCGGCAGGAGGGTCAACAGCGAGCTGGAGCTCGATTTGGAGGAGGTGGCGGCGAGCACGAAGTGGACCAGCGCCGGAGTTGGTGTCATGGGAGATCCTTGGACCTGAAACGATTGCGAAGTGCCACCCTAGTGCCTGGGTTCCCGGTGTCCTGGGCACTCGAGAGCACCGTGCGACCGTGGCGGCGGACCCCGGCCCGAGCTGCCGGTGCGAAGGGCGAGCAGGCGCTGCTTTCGGTCCGGCCGGCCCCGAGGCGACGGCCTCGTTTCCCCGTGCGGGAGCACACGCCTGGGCGCAACCCGACTGCAACCCAAAATGGCCCCTGCTTGCGACAGGTCTTGTGCAAAGTACCCCCATCAGTACAGCAACCCCACGGTGATGGTCGTTCGGAGGGGGGCGACCAACTGAGAGTCCGCAAAGGGGAACGGATTCTCGGGGGGGAACACCGAGGGGGAAGGAGCAGCGAAGAGGTGCGCCGGCCTGGCGAGCCATCGGTTGGAGGAATCCCGGGGGGGAACCGGTGGCCCGGGCCGGCGCACCTTTCGCTCCCGGTGTGGGGCTTCTCATCCAGGCTGCGGGCCGGATATGGGCCAGCGGGCGGTGAATGTCTAGGTTGATCAGGGCGTTCGCAATTCGAACTGGCATCCCCCGTTCACTCAGATTGGCTGTTTCCCCAGTACAGTTGCCTCCTGATGCGAGATGGTCATATCTCCGTGCTGGTCATCGAGGACGAGGCTGACATCCGCCAACTCCTGCGCGCCCTGCTCGAACGGGAGGGATTCGCCGTCTCGGAGGCGATCGAGGGTCGAGACGGGGTGCGCCAGTTCCATCAGAGCCACCCGGACATCGTCATCCTCGACGTGGGCCTCCCTGACCTGGACGGTTGGCAGGTTCTCGAGCGGATCCGCGACATGAGCGACGTGCCGGTCCTGATGCTGACCGCTCTGGGGACGGAGCGGGACAAGGTGCGGGGGCTCAACGCCGGCGCCGACGACTACCTCACCAAGCCGTTCAGCCGGGTCGAGCTGCTGGCCCGCCTGCAGGCCATCAGCCGCCGTCAGGTGTCCCGGAGCGATCCGGTCACCGCCTTCGACGACGGCACCCTCCATGTCGACTTCGCCCACCAGGAGGTCACGATCGACGGCAACGCGGTCGTGCTCACGCCGACGGAGTACCGCCTCCTGGCGACCCTGGCCCGCCACCAGGGGCAGGTGCTGTCGTCCGATCAGCTCATCGAGCTGGCCTGGGACGACCCCAGCGGGCTCGCTCCCTCGCGTGTCAAGTACGCGGTGCTCCGGCTCCGACGCAAGCTGGGCTGGGAGGACGGGGACGACACCCCCATTGAGACGGTGCGTGGTTTCGGCTACCGCTATCGCGCCCGGAGCCGGTGAGCGAGTCGCCCCGAAACCAGACCGACCCCTCGGGGCGTCGCGAACCGCCGATGCCCGGAGCCGCCCTGCCCATCGGCTTCTCCGGCTCGATGCGGGTGCGCCTGCCGGTCTTCGCCCTGGTGGCCATCGGCACGGTGCTCATCGCCGTGATCCCCTTCCCCCATGACGCCCGTCGCGAGATCTCGCTCGCCGGCGTCCTGTTCTTCGTGCTCGTCGCAGCGGCGTTCCTGTTGCCCTGGGAGCGGTTGCCGGATTGGGCCTGGCTGATCGTTCCGATCGGCTACATCGCGGTCATCGCCATCATCCGTGACGCTCAGGGTGGTTCCGACTCCGGGCTGGTGGTCGTCTACCTCCTGCCCATCGTGTGGCTCTCGCTCTACGGGCGGCGCCTGCACCTCCTCGTCGGGCTGTTCTGCTTGGACCTGGCGCTGCTCGTCCCCCTCCTCATTGTCGGCCCGCCCAAGTACCCGACGCTCGAGTGGCGCCAGGTGGCGGTCATGGCGACCGTCACCACGCTCGTGGCGTCGACCGTCTACACCATGGTCTCGCGGGACCGGGCGTTTCTGAGCGACTTCGCGCAGCAGTCCCGCATCGCACGGCGCAACGCCCGCGACGCCGACTATGCCCGCGACCGCCTCGAGACCCTCCTGCGCGCCGCCACCGGCAGCGCCATCATGGGCGTCGACCCGGCCGGGACCGTCACGTTCTTCTCCGCCGGCGCCGAGCAGATGCTCGGCTACCGCGCGGCCGAGGTGGTGGGTCTGCACTCCATCGCGGACTTCATCGACCCGGCACAGATCGACGAACGGCGCCAGACCATCGACGCCATGCGGACGGCGCTGGAGCCCGTCGACGCCGAGACGGCGGCGGAGGTCCCCTGGACCGCCACCCGCAAGGACGGCCAACAACGACGCTGCGTCGTGCGGGTGCGCGCGCTGCCCGGTCCCGACACCGGACACTGCGACGGACGGGGAGGAGGCCGACGACGCCGAGGGCCGCGAGGCCGAGACCGCCAGCGACACCGAGGGCCGGGGCGACTCCAACGAGGCGCTGGCTCCCACCAACGGCGGCTACGTCGTGGTCGCCATCGACGTGACCGAGCGGGAAGAACTGGCGGCCGATCGCGAGCGCCTCTTCGCCATTCAAAAGGAGGTCACGCAGTCACTGATCGAGCAGAACAACCGGCTGCGGGAGCTGACCCAGATGAAGGACGACGTCGTGGCCACGGTGTCGCACGAGCTGCGGACACCGATCACCTCCATCAAGGGTTTCATCGAGCTCCTCCTCGACGCCTCGTCGGATCTGACCGAGAGCCAGATGCGCATGCTCCAGACGATTGAGCGCAACGCCGAGCAGCTCCAACGGGTGGCCGAGGACCTCCTCGCCGATCCCGGTGCCGGGCGCGGACTGCGGGTCGCCTTCACCGAACTGGACCTGAACCGGCTCGCCGAAGAGGCGGTGCACGCCATTCAGACCTCGGCCACGGTGGCCGGGATCGTGCTGACCATGCAGCCCGGCGGCGAGGTCCCGATCTTCGGCGACCCCACCCGCCTGCACCAGCTCCTGGGCAACCTCCTGTCCAATGCCATCAAGTTCTCGCCCCGTGGCGGGCGTGTCCACGTGGTCGTCGACAACGCGGACTCCTACGCCAGGGTGCAGGTCCTCGACGAGGGACCGGGCGTCCCGGAGACCGAGCGCGACCAGCTCTTCGAGCGCTTCTACCGGCTCGCCTCGTCCACCGAGATGGGCGTGCCCGGGACGGGACTGGGCCTGGCCATCGCCAAGTCGGTGGCGGAGGCGCACGAAGGCTTCGTCGACATCGCCGACACGCCGGGGTGGTCCACGACCTTCAGGGTCTTCCTGCCGCTGCGCACCACCGCGGTCGCACCCAGCCTGACCGTGTAGCGGCCGTGAGCCGTGAGCCGCGGTCCCGCGCTCACGCCGCCAGGAAGCCGCCGGACTGGTGGGCCCAGAGCCGGCCGTAGACACCGGCCCGGCCCGCCGACAACAGCTCGGCGTGCGTGCCCTGCTCGACGACCCGGCCCCGGTCGAGCACGATGATCCGGTCGAGCCGGGCGATGGTCGCCAGGCGGTGCGCCACCACGAGCGCGGTGGTGCCTTCCATGAGGTGCCACAGCGCCTCTTGGACGAGCGACTCCGACTCGGAGTCCAGTGCCGAGGTGGCCTCGTCGAGGACGAGCACTTTGGCCCCCTTGGCCATGGCCTGCGCGATCGCCACCCGCTGGCGCTGGCCTCCGGAGAGCTTCATGCCGCGCTCGCCGACGAGGGTCTCGTAGCCGTCGGGGAGCCGCTCCACGAACTCGTCCACGTAGGCGGCGCGGCCGACGGAACGCACCAGGCTCCATGTCGACGCCGTGCTCGACGTCCAGCCCGTAGCAGATGTTCTCGGCGATCGTGCGGTGCAGCATCTGGGGGTCCTGGGGGACGTACGCGATGTGGCGACGCAAGGAGTGCTGCGTGACGCAGGCGATGTCCTGACCGTCGATCTCGATGAGGCCTCCGTCACGATCGGCGAAGCGCAGCATCAGCTTGGTCAACGTCGTCTTGCCCGAGCCGGAGGGGCCCACGAGGCCGACGTGCTCGCCCGGCTCGATCCGCAGATCGAGGCCGTCGAACAACGGGGCACCGGCGCGGTAGGCGAACTGCAGCGCGCGGAAGTCCACCCGTCCGTGCGGTACCACCAGATCGGGTGCACCGGGGACGTCGACGATGTCCGGCCGCGTGGCCGCGATGCCGGCGAACTTGGCGCAGCGCCCGATGGCGCGAGACATCAACCGGATGAACTCGAACGACTCCTCCAGGCTGGTGCCGACGAAGGTGGCATAGAACAGGATCAGGTACACCACGCCGGCCGCCGCCACATGGTGCAACGCCAGGACGACACCGACCGCGACGGCGGCCCAGTTGAACAGAGCCATGGCCGATTCCATCTGGAGCCGCGTCGTGGTGAAGACGCGCCGCGCCCGCAGGTCCGCGCTGATGGAATCACCGACGAGGTCGCCCACATGGTCCTTCTCCCGGTCCTCGGCCGCCTGGCAACGCACGGTGGTCAGGTTGGCGATGGTGTCGGCGATCACGCCCGTGGCCCGGGAGTGCGCGTCCGAGAAGTCCTTCTCCGCGGCGACGACCCGATCCATACGGCGATGCAGCACGACCACGAACACCGCCACCAGCGCTGGCCATGACCAGCGCGACCGGCCAGGCCACGATCCCGAGGACGACGATGGCCCCGAGCGTCGTGACACTGATGCGCAGGATGCCCCAGACCATGGCGTCGATCAGCTCGACGAAGGCCCAGGTCGACGTCTCGAGGGTGGCGATGACCTCGCCCGAAGGTCGGTCGGTGTGCCATCCGTGGCTGAGTCCGATCAGGTGGTCGTAGCCGTTGGTGATGGCGCGACCGAACGAGCGCAGGGTGGCGCCCCAGTTGAGCCAGCCACCGATACGCCCGAACGCCGTCGCAGCCACCAAGACGACCGCGTAGGCGATGATCAGCGGGCCGAAGGACCGCCACAGGTCGGGGTCTCCGCCGAGTTGGGCGATGCGGCCCAGCACTGCGGCGAAGATCAGCGGTGCCGCCACGGCATTGGCCAGCGTGCCGAGCGACGATGGCGGTGCAGCTGCCGGCGAACGCGGCGCGGTCGGGCCGCATCTGGCTCCAGCAATAGGCCAGCGTGGCTCTGGTCGATGCATTTGGGAAGAGGGTGCGATCACCCATGGCGTTTCTCCAGGTGGGAGGGATCGTGACTCGAGGAAGCTGGCACACCCGTCTCAGCGGGACGTGGTGCGCGGTGCGTCGTGCCTGCGCCGGGCGTTCAGCCCGGGAGTGCGGCTGGCCGGCGTCAGTGGCCAGTGGGCGGAGGTTGGGCCCGTCGATGCGGGACCTCCCCCCGTCGGCACCACAGACCGCGGCAGGGCCACGATGGCGCGCGCGATCAGCTGCATGCTGATCGTCGTTCCTGCCATCTGGTCACCTCGTTCCGTCTCGTGGTGCAACCGTGCAACGGTAGCGCATCGGAAACGCGCTGCGCGCAAAACGGGTGGATCCGAGCGGCGCCGCGGCCCTGTCAGAACAGGGGCAGCGTCTTCGTCGCGTTGGGCGCGGTGGGCGGTCCCTCGTGGCCCAGGTGGGCCCAGGCCCGCTCCGTGGCCACCCGGCCCCGCGCCGTGCGCTGGATCAGCCCGCTCTGCACCAGATACGGCTCGTAGGCGTCCTCGATGGTGTCGGGCTCCTCGCCGACGCACTGGGCCAGCGTGGTCAGGCCGACCGGTTGGCCGCCGAAGCGGGTGCACAGCGTGGCCAGGATGGCCCGGTCGACCTTGTCGAGGCCCAGCTCGTCCACCCCGAAGAGCTCGAGTCCCTCGCTGGCCGTGGCCCGTCGATGAAGCCGTCGCCCCGGACCTCGGCGAAGTCGCGCACCCGGCGCAGCAGCCGGTTGGCCACCCGCGGCGTGCCCCGGGAACGCTCGGAGATCCGGGTCGCACCCTCCGCGTCGATGCGCACCTTCAAGATCCGGGCCGAGCGCTCGACGATGGCCCGCAGGTCCTCCGGCGCGTAGAGGTCGAGGCGGCCGACGAAGCCGAAGCGATCGCGGAGCGGTCCCGAGACGAGGCCGGTGCGCGTCGTCGCGCCGACCAGGGTGAACTTCGGGCAGCTCCAGGCGGATGGAGCGGGCCGTCGGGCCCTTGCCGATCAGGATGTCGAGCCGGCCGTCCTCCATGGCGGAGTAGAGCATCTCCTCGACCGAGCGGTGCAGCCGGTGGATCTCGTCGATGAACAGGACGTCGCCGTCCTGGAGGTCGGTGAGCAGCGCGGCCAGATCGCCGGCCCGGGTCAGGACGGGACCGGCGGTGATGCGCAGACCGGCGCCCATCTCGGTGGCCACGATGCCGGCCAGCGAGGTCTTGCCCAGCCCGGGCGGGCCGGCGAAGAGGATGTGGTCCACCGGCTGGCGGCGCTGGCGGGCCGCCTGCAGCACGATCCCGAGGTGCTCGACCAGCTGGGCCTGGCCGACGAACTCGGTCGAGGGGCCGGGGCCGCAGCCCGACCTCTTCGATCTCCTCGTCGGACGTCCGACGCGTCGGGTCGACGACGCGCCGGCGGCCAGCGTCGATCGTCCTCGAGCCCGTCGGCCGTCCTCGTCGTCGGGACGGCCAGGACCTCCCGACGCGCCCGCGGGCTCACCGTGACTGGCCAGCTCGCGCAGGGCCAGGCGGAGCATCTCTTCCACCCCGACATCGTCGCGTAGGCCGTCGAGCGCACCACGGATCTCGTCGGGGGCGTAGCCCGAGCTCGCTCAGCGCGGCGCGGGCCTCGGCCCGCGAGGTGCGGGTGCGCCCGTACCGCCAGGTCGGCGCCCGTTCGAGTCGGGACGCCGCCGTGATCCGAACGAGAGGTCGGGCAGGTCGAGCCGGCTCTTCAACTCGATAGCAGCCGGGCCGCCGTCTTGCGGCCGACGCCGGGCACGGTGCACAGCGTGTCGAGGTCGTCCTCGAGCACGGCGGTCGACAGGGCGGCCGGCGAGAGCACGGCCATGATGGCGAGGGCCAGCGCCGGCCCGACCCCGTGCGAGCCGAGCAGCACCTCGAAGCAGCGCCGCTCGTCGTCGTGCACGAAGCCGTAGAGGACGATGGCGTCCTCGCGCACGTGGGTGTGCACGTACAGGGTCGCCTCGGCACCGCTGCCCGCCGTCACAGCGCGGCCGCCGTGGCCGGGGTCACGGTGACCCGGTAGCCCACGCCCGCCGACGTCGATGATCACCTCGCCCTCCCCCGTCCGCAGCACGACCGGTCCCCGCAGCAGTCCGATCACGCTCGTTCTCCTTCCTTGACGAGCAGCCGCAGCCACGGCCCGGCGCAAGGGCACGGTGGTCAGGTGGCAGACGGCCAGCGCCAGGGCGTCGGCCACGTCGGGCGGCCCGCCGACGACGCGGAGCCCGAGCACCTGGGCCACCATGCGCTGCACCTGCTCCTTGGTGGCGGCGCCGTAGCCGACCAGGCCCTGCTTGACCTCGTTCGAGGTGTACTGGGCCACCTCGCAGCCGGCCGCCGCCGCGGCGACCAGGGCCAGGCCGCTGGCCTGGCCCACCGACATGGCCGTCTTGGCGTTGACCTGGAAGAAGACGCGCTCGACCACCACGACCTCGGGCCGAGCTCGCCGATCAGCGGCTGTCAGCTCCGTGTGCAGGATCAGGAGCCGCTCGGCCAGGGGCGCCGCCGGGATCGGTCTCGATCACCCCGGCCGCCTGGGCCCGCAGCGCGCCGTCGTCCTCGGCGCGGCCCACCAGGCCGTAGCCACAGCGCGACAGGCCGGGTCGATCCCCAATACGAACATGCGTTCGTAGGTTAGCCGGGGGTGCTGCCGCAGAGGCGGATCCGGGCTGCGAGCGCCGGATCAGCCCTCGAAGGCGGCGAGGACCTCGTCGGCGATGTCGGCGTTGGAGTGGACGGCCTGGACGTCGTCGTGGTCGTCGATCGCCTCGAGCAGGCGCAGGACCTTCTTGGCCTCGGCCTCGTCGGGGACGGGCACGAGCGTGGTGGGCTCGAGCGAGAGGTCGACGGACTCGGGGGCGATGCCGGCGTCGTCGAGGGCCTGGCGCACCGACTCGAGGTCGGCCGGCGCGCTGGTGACGACCCAGGCCGCGCCGTTGCTCGTCAGGTCCTCGGCGCCGCCCTCCATGGCGACCTCCATGACCTTGTCCTCGTCGTTGTCGAGGGCGACGGTCACGATGCCCTTGCGCTCGAACTGCCAGCCCACCGCGCCGGGCTCGGCCATGTTGCCGCCGTTGCGGCTGAAGAGGTTGCGCATCTCGGCGCCGGTGCGGTTGCGATTGTCGCTCAGCGTCTCGACCATGATGGCCACGCCGCCGGGGCCGTAGCCCTCGTAGTTGATGGCCTCGTAGCGCACGCCCTCGAGGTCGCCGGTCCCCCGCTTGATCGCCTTCTCAATGGTGTCGAGCGGGACGCTGGCCGCCCGGGCCTTCTGGTAGGCGGTGCGCAGGGTGGCGTTGGCGTCGAGGTCGCCCCCGCCGTCTCGTGCCGCGACCTCGACGAGGCGGATGCACTTGGCGAAGATCTTGGCGCGGGCCTTGTCCTGGGCGCCCTTGCGGTATTTGGTGGTCGCCCACTTCGAGTGACCCGACATGTTCCCTGGTTCCTCTCTCGCCGGCTCCGGGTGCGGGGTAGATGGGAAAACGATTGTATCGAGGCTGGTCGGGGGTCAGCCCGGGGCCGCGCTGCGGGCCACGGGCCGGGCACCGGGCTGGACGAACCGTCGCCGGGACTAGGGGAAGACGACGGTCTTGCTGCCGTTCAGCAGCACCCGGTCCTCCAGGTGCCAGCGCAGTCCCCGGGCCAGCACCGTGCGCTCCACGTCGCGCCCCACCCGGCGCAGCTCCTCGGCGCGAGTCACCGTGGTCGATGCGCCGGGTGTCCTGCTCGATGATCGGCCCCTCGTCGAGCTCCGCCGTCACGTAGTGGCAGGTGGCGCCGATCAGCTTCACGCCGCGCTCGAAGGCCTGGTGGTAGGGCCGCGCGCCGGCGAACGACGGCAGGAACGAGTGGTGGATGTTGATGATGCGGCCCTCCCGGCCGGCGCAGAAGGAGGCGGGGAGGATCTGCATGTAGCGGGCGAGCACGATCACGTCGGCGCGCTCCTGCTCCAGGATGCGCTCCATCTCCTCGAAGGCCGCCACTTTGGCGGCCGGCTCCGCCCCGACGGGCACCCATCGGAACGGGACGCCGTGCCATTCGACCAGATCCCGCAGGTCCTCGTGGTTCGAGATCACGCAGGGGATGTCGCACTCGAGCTCGCCCGCCCGCCAGCGGTACAGCAGGTCGGCGAGGCAGTGGTCCTCCTTGCTGGCGAACAGCACGACCCGCTTGGGCACGTCGGTGTCGCTGAGGTTCCACTCCATGTCGAATCGGCGCCGACCGGCTCGAAGGCGGCCGCCAGCTCGCCCGGGCCGAAGCCGGCGGGCAGCGAGTCGGCGACGATCTCGATCCGCAGGAAGAAGCGCCCCGAGTCGAGGTCGCCGTGCTGGGCTGCCTCGAGGACCGACCCGCCGTGCCCGGCGATGAGGCCCGTGACGGCGGCGACGATGCCGACGCGGTCCGGGCACGTGATGGTCAGGATGTAGCGACGCATCGGGATCCTCCCCGCTCCAGCGCGTCGGGCTATCCGAAGAGCCCGCCGCCCGGGCCGACGCCGCACATCTCCGCGAACAGCCGGTGCACCCGGCGGTCGGGCGTCAGCTCGGGATGGAACGACGAGGCCAGCACGGAGCCCTGGCGCACCAGGACCGGCACGCCGTCCAGCGTCGCCAGGACCTCGACCTCCCGCCCGACCGACACCACCAGCGGGGCCCGGATGAAGACGGTCGGCAGCGGCGGGCCCTCGCCCGACCCGAACACGACGTCGGCCTCGAAGGACTGCACCTGGCGTCCGTAGCCGTTGCGCCGGACCACCGCGTCGAGCACCCCGAAGATGCGCTGGTCGGGGCGCCCGTCGAGCACCTCGCGCGCCACCAGGACGAGGCCGGCGCAGGTGCCCAGCAGCGGGAGGCTCGACGACGCGCACGGCGTCGAACAGCCCCGTCGACTCGAGCAGCATCGACAGCGTCGTCGACTCGCCACCGGGCAGGACGAGCCCGTCGAGGCCCTCGAGTCCTCGGGTCGCTTGACGAGCCGAGCCGAACAGCCGACGTCGTGCAGCGCGGCCAGGTGCTCGCGGACGTCGCCCTGCAGGTCGAGGACGCCGATCAGCGGCCCCGACGCCGACGCCGACGCCGACGCCGAGGAACCCGCTACCACCCCCGGTCGGCGAGATGCTCGCCGTACTGCGACGCGTCCAGACCCCGCATCGCCTCACCCAGGCCGCGCGACACCTTGGCCACGTGCTCGGCGTCCGCGTAGTGCGCCGTCGCCTCGACGATGGCCGACGCCATGCGGGCCGGGTCGGACGACTTGAAGATCCCCGACCCGACGAACACCGCCTCCGCGCCGAGCTGCATCACCAGCGCGGCGTCGGCCGGCGTCGCGATCCCGCCGGCGCAGAACAGCGGCACCGGCAGCTGCCCGGTCTCATGCGAGCTCCTGCACGAGATCCACCGGTGCGGCCAGCTCCTTGGCCCAGCCGTAGAGCTCGGCGGAATCGGCCTGCGTGATGGCGCGGATGGAGCCGAGGATCGAGCGCAGGTGCCGCACGGCCTCGACGATGTTCCCCGTCCCGGCCTCGCCCTTGGAGCGGATCATGGCCGCGCCCTCGCAGATGCGACGCAGCGCCTCGCCCAGGTTGGTCGCCCCGCACACGAAGGGCACCGTGAAGGGCCACTTGTCGATGTGGTACGCCTCGTCCGCCGGCGTGAGCACCTCGGACTCGTCGATGAAGTCGACACCCAGGGACTGCAGCACCTGCGCCTCGGCGAAGTGCCCGATGCGCGCCTTGGCCATGACGGGGATCGTGACGGCCTCGATGATCCCCTCGATCAGCACCGGGTCGCTCATGCGCGCCACGCCACCGTCCCGGCGGATGTCGGCCGGGACCCGCTCGAGCGCCATGACCGAGACGGCACCGGCGTCCTCGGCGATCTTGGCCTGCTCGGCGTTGACGACGTCCATGATGACGCCGCCCCGCAGCATGTCCGCCAACCCCCGCTTGACGGTGAAGGTCCCGGTGGTCATGCAGCCAGTCTACGAGGGCGGGCCGCCCCTTCTCACCACTCGCTCAGTGCGGCGGCCCTCACCGAGGTGGCGTCCAGATCGCCCGGCACCACGGGGTCGTCGCGGTGCCCCACCGACGGGTCGATCCAGACCCAGCGGGTCGATCCGAAGCGGGCAGGCGAGGCGAAGAGCGAGCCCTCGGCCGGGGCGGGGGCCTCCATCATGATGTGCAGCGCACCGAGCAGGCCGCGCGGGTAGCGCACGGCCGACGCGCCCACGACGTCGGCTCGATACTCCCGGTTCTCACCGACGCAGCGCCGCAGCGTCGACTCGCCGCCGAACAGCGTGCCGAGCGTGATGCCGACGCACGAGACGCCGTTGTCGCCCCGCTTCACGTGCGCCAGCTCGTGGGCGATCACACCCTCGAGCTCGATGGGGTCGACGCTGCGCAGGAGCCCGCTCGTCACGACGAGGTCCGAGCGCCGGGCGTCGCGGCCGAGCGCGCAGGCGTTGGGGACGTCGTCGTCGACGACGTGGAGCGACGGCATGCTGAGGCCGAAGGTGGCGCACAGGCCTTCGGTCACGTTGAACAGGCGGGGGTCGTCCTGCTCGTCGATCGGCACCGGCGCCGATCCGCCGGAGCGCCACGGACGGGGCGAGCCGCCACACCCCGTACATGACGGCGGCGCCGGCGACGACGAGGGCGACGGCGCCGGCGATCAGTGACACGGCGACCCAGAGGAGAGCCCCGAACAGGATGGCCGGGATGACGGCCGTCCAGGCGCACAACCGGATGGCTCGCCGGCGGTTGGCTGCCACCTCCCCAGGGAAGATCTGCGGCGCGCCGAGGCTCGGCTCGACGTCGAGCGGCTCGAGGGGCGGAGGCGGCGCCAGACGCGACCGCGGCGCCCTGCTGATCGTTCCGGGGCCGCGCGCCGAACGCGACCGGGACCGGTTGGCTGCCCTGCGCCGATGAGCGCTGACCACCACTCCCCTGACCCTTCTTCTGCGCGGAGGCGGTGGATCTGCCGCCCCCGCCGCCGCCGTTGCTCCCCGCCGGCCGGCTTCGATTGCGATTCCTGTTGCGGTTGCGATTCCTGTTGCGGCTGTTGCCACCGCCACCGCCACCGCCGCCGCCCGAGCCCCCGCCCGTCCCGAGCCACCGCCGCCGCCCGAGCCCCCGCCCGATCCCGAGGGCCCGCCACCGCCGCCGCTCCTGGGGCAGGGAGCCGCCCCCGAACTGTCACTCTGATCGGCCATGAGCACGCCAGCCTAGGCCGACCGTTCGATGGCCCGGGCGTAGACGTCGACGTAGCGCTCCGCCAGCGCGTCCATCGACCAGGCCCTGGCGTACTCCGTGGCCGCCTTGAGAGCCTCGGTCGAGGATTGACCGCTCCCCTCGACGGCGTCGGCCAAGGCGACGCCGAGCGCCACGCGCCAGTGCCTCGACGGATCGCCCGGCGGCACCAGTGCGGCATGCCCACCCGCGGCCGAGCGGTAGCCCTCGATGTCGGAGGCCACCACGGAGCAGCCCGACGCCATGCCTTCGAGGAGCACCATGCCGAAGGACTCGCCGTGCAGCGACGGCGCGCAGAGGACGGCGGCGCCCGCCAGGCGCGCCGCCACCTCGTCGTCGCTCAGCGTGCCCAGCCACCGGACCCGGTCCGACTCGGGATAGCGGCGCCGCTGCACCTCCGTGCCCGGCCCGTCGCCCGCCACCCACAAGACGGCGGGCCGCTCGATCATGGCGAACGCATCGAGGAGCACGTTGAGGCCCTTGCGCTGCTCGTGGCGCCCGAGGAACAGCACGGCGGGGCGGCCCTGCTCGTCGTGCACCGCGTCGGCCGACTCGAAGCGCGCCATGTCGACGCCGTTGAACAGCACCTCGAACTCGCCTCCGCCCGAGCGGATGCCCGTCTCGCGGGCCGCCTGCGAGACCGCAACCCGGATCTGCATGCGCCGGCCGACCAGCTGCGGCCAGCGGCTTGAGCACGGGCACCCATCGGCTCACCCCCGCCCGGTGATACGTGGCGACCATGGGGAGCGGCGCCGTGAGCACGAGGCCGTAGGCGGCCATCGGCGCCAGCGGCTCGTGCACGTGCAGCACGTCGAAGCCACCGCCGGCGCACGAAACGCTCCGCGCGCGCTGCTGCGATCGGCGACAGCGCCACCGGAGCCACCGACCCGTTGGAGCGCACCGCCGTCGGCCGGCCGATGACGTAGTGGTCGCCGGCGCCGTCGGGCATGGACCGCGCCCGCGTCGGCCGGCCCCAGGACCGTGACCTCGTGGCCCAGTGCCCGCAGCGACCGCGCCAGACCGAAGACCTGCCCCTGCACGCCCCCCGGGGCGGGTCAGCGAGTAGGGCGAGAGCATGGCGATCCTCATCGTGGGTCGCTCGGCCAGTTGGGTTGGTAGAGGTGCCACTGCTCGGGACGGCTGCGGATGTCGTACTCGAAGATGGTGGCCAGCTCCTGGGTCACCCGGGCGACGTCCTCGCGCAACGAAGCCGCGGCGGGTGGTGTCGATCGGCTCGTGCACGACGCCAGTGTGCCAATTCCCCGGGCCCGAATAGACGACGACGGGCAGCAGCGGTGCGCCCGTGCGTAGCGCCAGCGTGGCGGCGCCGCCGGGGAGCGTCGTGCTCTCGCCGAAGAACTCGACCTCGACCCCGTTTCCGACCAGGTCCCGATCGCTCACCAGGCCGGCCAGCTTGCCGTCCTTGAGCGCCTGGAGCAGCGCCGTGCCCGACCCCTCGCCGAGCGGCACCGCGGTCAGCCCCATGGCCGCCCGCTGCGCCACGAACCACTCGAAGAGCTGCGGAGGCTCCAGGTTCTCCACGACGGCGGTCATCGGCATGCCCTCGAGCGCGAGCCAGCGGCCGCCCCACTCCCAGCTGCCCACGTGCGGCAACGCCAGGACGACGCCCCGGCCGAGCGCGAATGCCGCCGCGCAGGTGGTCCTCGCCCTCTTCCAGGCGCCAGCGGCTCCGCACCCCGCCTCCTGTCGTAGGGCAGGCGGGCACCGTCGGCCCAGTAGCGCGCGTAGGAGTCGAACGTGCGTCTGCTCCAACGCCGCACCAGCGCGGCGTCCGGCTCGACGCCGTCCACGCACTCGCTGGCGAGCACGCGCCGCATGTGGCGTTCGTTCATGGCGAGGGCGGGGCTGCGCCGCAGTGCCATGACCCGGGCCACGCCGCGGGCGACGCCCTGGGCCAGCGGCTCGGGCATGTGGCCCATGGCCGCACCGAGTCCCCGGTAGGTGACGTACGTGGCCGTGGCACGCCAACCGGTCGCGCCGTCCGTCGCACTTCCTCGGGCGGCGCCGGTCATGCGAGCGTCGAGACGTGGAGTCCGAAGGTCAGGGCGACCCGGGCGCGGGTGGCCGACGCGGGGGCCCGATCGGACCGGCTGGTGCGGTCGGCGCGGCTGGTGCGGCCGCTGCCGGCGTGCCCCCTGGCGGCGAGCCGCCGCTCCCGCATCGTGCGTCCCGACCGGCTGCTCAGCGCCTCCTGGCGTCGGGCCCGCCAGCGCCCGACGGGCGCCCCGGTGCTCCTGGCCATGTCCCGGCGCGGCACGCCGGTGGACTCGCGTGCTTCACGCCAGGCCCGCCAGCGCGAGTCGACCCGGCCCTCGCGCCAGGCCTCGATGCGGCGCCGGATCACGGCGTCGCGACCGGAGGCCGCGTTCCACACCTTGACGAAGCGCGAGATCGCCGTGAAGGAGACCAGGACGAAGAGGATCCACAGCACCGGCACGAAGATGGCGGCGCTCAGGAAGGCCACGCCGAGCAGGAACATCCGCTCGCCGCGCTCCATGAGGCCACCCTTGGCCGAGAGGCCGAGCGACTCCGCCTTCGCCCGCTCGTAGGAGACCAGTGCGGTCACCGCCAGGATGGCCATGGGCAGCAGCGCGAGGTGGCCCTGCCCCTGGTCGAGCAGGTACCAGGCGCAGCCGATCATGAGGACGGCGTCGGCGATGCGGTCGGTGACCGAGTCGAAGAAGGCGCCGCGGACCGAGGCCGTGCCGGCCGCCTTGGCGACCGGGCCATCGAGGAGGTCGTGCATGCCCGTCACGATGAGCATAAGGATGGCCCAGTGGAGGTGGCCGGTCGCCACCAGGACCGCCGTCGCCGTGGCCGAGACCAGGCCGGTGGCGGTGAGCACGTCGGCAGTGATGCCATGGCGGTGCAGTGCCTCGCCGACCGGACTGGTGGTCCGGTCGACGGCGGTGCGCCAACGACCGTCGAACATGGAGCTCCTCGTGCGGCGCGGGCCCCGGGAACGGGCGGGCGCTGTCGAACTGCAGTTTACCATCCGGTCCCCCGAAACCCCCGGGTCCCCGGCCGGCCGGCCGGGGCTCGCCATCCCGGCGACCACGGTCCGCGACGGGCGCGCTCTCCCTGGTCGCAGCCCTGGGGGCACTCCCGCGGCCTTCACGGCCCAATCCCGGGCCTACCCTGAGCCGTACCCACCACTGTGACATCACGACGACGACAGCGACAGGGGACCCACATGACCACCTTCCGAATGAGGACGGCCCGGATCGCCCTCCTGCCCTTGGCGGTGCTGGCCACCGCCGCCACCTTCGGCGCCCTGGCGGCGGCACCGGCCGGCGCCAGCTCGAGCCCCACCGCCGTCAAGGCGGTCGAGACCGACTTCCACATCGCGCTCTCCAAGAACTCCTTCAGCCCGGGCCGGTACACCTTCGTGGCCAAGAACAAGGGCCAGACCACCCACGCCCTGGCGATCACGGGACCGGGACTCTCCAATGCCCGGTCGAAGAACATCTCGCCGGGACAGAGCACCAAGCTCACCGTGACCTTCAAGAAGGGCGCCTACGACATCTTCTGCCCCATCCCGGGGCACAAGGCGATGGGCATGAACGTGAACATCGTCGTCGGCGGATCCGCCGCAACGACCACCGGCGGCACCTCGTCGCACAGCGGCAACGGTGGCAGCAGCAGCGGAGGGAGCAGCGGCGGGTACGGCTACTGAGCCGGGACGGCGTCGGGTAGCCTCGCCCACCGAGATGCCACGCGGAGGGGACGACGCCCCGCCCGCTCCCTTGCACACGCGGGCATGCACGTGAGGTGATGGTGCGGGTGTCGGAAACGAGGACTGCGGGACTGCCACGACCCCACATCACCGTCCTCCCCGACCCGGCGCTCGACGTGTCGATCGTCGTGCCCTACTACAACCCGGGCGACCGGCTGCGGGCGACCATCGAGCACATGGTGCGGGTCCTCGATGCCTCGGGCATGACCTTCGAGATCATCACGGTGTCCGACGGCTCGACCGACGGCAGCCCATTCACCCTCGACGGCTTCCCCGAGAGCGTGGTCCGCCGTATCTCGTTCGACACGAACGTCGGCAAGGGCCACGCGCTCCGGGCGGGGCTCGGGATGGGCCGCGGACGCTATCTCGGCTTCATCGACGCGGACGGCGACATCTCCCCCGAGTTCCTGGCCCCCTTCGTCTCGATCATGCACTCCGAGGAGCCCGACATCATCATCGGGAGCAAACGGCATCCCGACTCCTCGGTGCACTACCCGCCGCTGCGGCGCCTGTACTCGTGGGGGTATCCAGCACCTCATCCACCTGCTGTTCCGGCTGAACGTCAAGGACACCCAGGTCGGCATCAAGCTGGTCGACCGTAAGGTCATCGCCGACGTCCTGCCCCTGCTGCGCGAGAGCCGCTTCGCCCTCGACCTCGAGCTCCTCGTCCTGGCCCGCCGCCTCGGCTACACCCGCATCGTCGAGGCCCCGGTGCGCATAGAGGAGCGGTTCGGCAGCACCATCTCGCTCATGGCCGTGTGGCGGCTCCTCATCGACACGCTCGGCCTCTTCATACGCTTCTCCCTCCGGCACGAGTACGACGCCTCCATCGCCGCCCGGGCGGGTCGGCCCGGCGGAACGGCCGGTGCCGCCGGACCCGGTCCGGGCTGAACAGGGCGGCGCCACCCTCCACGACGCGCCCGTGGGCAGCGGCGCACGAGCGGTCGTACACTCGGATGGCACCAGACGGTTCTGGGATGAGGACGGAGGACCAGGTGCCACACGACCCGACCGCAATCCGCAACGTCGCCCTCGTGGGGCACCACGGTGCAGGCAAGACCACCCTGGCCGAGGCCCTGCTGGCCGCCACGGGGTCCATCGCCCGACGGGGGTCGATCGAGAAGGGCACCACCGTCATGGACTTCGAGCCCGAGGAGGTGTCCCGCCGGCTCTCCGTCTCGACCAGCCTGGCCCCCTTCACGGTGAACGGGGTCAAGGTCAACCTGCTCGACACCCC
This sequence comes from uncultured Acidimicrobiaceae bacterium, assembly GCA_963787525.1. Taxonomy (GTDB): domain Bacteria; phylum Actinomycetota; class Acidimicrobiia; order Acidimicrobiales; family RAAP-2; genus Bog-473. The sequence continues at coordinate 643,079 of CAWBDK010000004.1, forward strand.
CGGCTACGCCGACTTCGCGGGCGAGATGATCGCCGCCCTGGCCAACGTCGATCTGGCCGTCGTGGTCGTCAGCGCCACCGACGGCGTGCAGGCCCAGACCCTCGATGCGTGGCGGGCCGCCGCCCGCCTCGGCGTCCCACGGGTGATCGTCATCAACAAGCTCGACCGCGAGCGGGCTGACTTCGACCGCACGCTGGCCCAGATCCGCGACTCCTTCGGGGCCGGCGTGGCCCCGGTGGAGCTCCCCATCGGGCACGAGGGCGACTTCCACGGCGTGATCGACCTGCTCGACGACACGGCGACCCACTACGACACCCCGGCCGCCGGCGCCGCCGTCGACGGCACGGTGCCGCCGGCCGGTCACGAGGGGCCTATCCCCGACGACCTGGTCGACGAGGAGCACACCGTGCACGAGCAGCTCGTCGAGGGCATCGTCGTGGGCGACGACGACCTGATGGAGCGCTACCTCAACGGCGAGACCCTCGACTACACCGAGCTCGAGAAGAGCCTCGCCGGCGGCGTCGCCTCCGCCAGCGTGTTCCCGGTCCTGTGCTGCTCGGCCACCAGCGGGGTCGGCGTGGACCGGCTGGCCCGACTGATCGAGGAGCTCTGCCCCAGTCCGGCGTCGCGGCCGCCACTGCTGGCCACCGCCGGGACGGAGACCACCGAGATCCCCTGCGACCCGGCGGGCCAGACGCTCCTCACCGTGGCCAAGACCTTCAACGACAGCCACACGGGCAAGATGTCCCTCTGCAAGGTGGTCTCGGGGACGCTGCAGCCCGACGCCGTCCTCGTCAACTCGCGCACGAAAGAGGAGGAGCGCCTGCACGCGCTGCAGAGCATCGCCGGACACGCCACGGCGCCCGCCACGAGCATCGCAGCCGGGGACTTCGTGGCGGTGCCCCGCCTCAACGGCACGCGCACCGGCGACACCCTCGCCCCCAAGGGCCAACCCGTCGTGGTGCCGCCGCCCGCGCTCGGCGCCGCCGGCGCTCCAGGTGGCGGTGAAGCCCGCGACCAGGGCCGACGACGACAAGCTCATGTCCGGCCTGCAGCGCCTGTGCGACGAGGACCCCACGCTCTCCATCACCCGCGACGACGAGACCCACCAGACCATCCTCGGCGTGAGCGGCGAGGTCCACTTGTCGGTGACGCTCGAGCGGCTCGACCGCAAGTGCAACGTGCACGTCGAGCGCGAGGAGCTGCGCATCCCCTACCGCGAGACCATCACGGCGGCAGCCCAGGCCGAGGGCAAGCACAAGAAGCAGTCGGGCGGCCACGGGCAGTTCGGCGTCTGCCACCTGCGCCTCGAGCCGCTCCCCCGCGGCGAGGGCTTCGTGTTCCGCGACGAGGTGGTGGGAGGGGCGATCCCGCGCCAGTACATCCCGGCCGTGGAGAAGGGTGTGCTCGAGACGTTCGCGACCGGTGGCATGTACGGCTACCCGGTGGTCGACATCGCGGTCACCGTCGACGACGGCAAGGCGCACTCGGTCGACTCCAACGAGGTCAGCTTCAAGATGGCCGCCGCCATGGCGATCAAGGCGGCCATGGCGGAGGCGGGTCCCATCGTCCTCGAACCGGTGTCCCGGCTGGAGGTCACCATCCCCGCCGAGTGCCAGGGCGACGTGCTGGGTGACCTGCACTCGCGCCGGGCCCGCATCATCGGGACCGACCCGGCACCGGACGAGGGCTACCAGACGGTGACGGCCACCGCACCCACGGCCGAGCTCACCCGCTACGCCGTCGACCTGCGCGCCCTGACCGGCGGGCGGGGCTCGTTCAGCGTGACCTACGACCACTACGACGCCGTGCCCGACCACCTGATGGCGTCGATCCCCCGTCTCGAGGGCTGAACCTGGTCAGAACATGTGCTGGAAGCGCACCGGCACCTTCACAAGGATCAGCGTCCCCAGCAGTTGGTTACCCGGGGTCGCCACCACGGCCACCGCCAGCGTCCCCGCCGGACGTCCGAGCGGCTTGGAGACCGACGAGCTCGTGAAGTGTCCCGTGTACGCCGCGACGCAGACGTCCTTTCCCTTCGGCACGTCGTTGACCAGCCGACCGTAGAGCCGGGGCGAGACGCCGCGAGCCCGGTGAGCGTGTACTTCCGCACGCCGGCGAGATGCGCGTGGCCGCCCACGGCCCTGGCCGCCGTCGGCAGGGCGAGGTAGCAGGAGTCGTCGGTCGTGCCCAGGCCGGTGCGGGCGGACGAGCAGGAGGCCAACAACGAGGCCGCCACGACGAGCGCGGCCAGCCAAGCGCTCCAGCGCCCGAGCCGGGCCCGACCGTCGTGCCGCCTCATCGTTCCACCCCCGACGCCACCGGTCCCCCTGGCGCGTAGGCCTCCGGTCCCGCCTCCACCCCGCTCGCCATGGCCTGGCGCGGCCAGCGGCCCCGGCGCACCTGCAGGGCGAGCTGCCCGATGAAGAGCCAGCCGATGGCCAGGATGAACCAGAAACTGATGACGCGGTAGAGCAGCACGGCGTAGGCGGTGCTCGTCTCCGCCCCGCCGAACGCGACGAGGGCCACCGTGATGCTCCCCTCGACCACACCGAGGCCCCCCGGGGTGATGGGCAAGGTGGCCGCCAACTGCCCGGCGCCGTAGGCGAGGAGCAGACCCTTCCACGGGATGGGCGCATCCATGGCCACGAACATCATGGCGAAGCAGGCGCAGTCGAGCAGCCAGTTGGCCGTGCCCCACGAGACGATGCGTCCGATCTGGGTCCAGTTGAGGCGGACGGCGGTCATCCAGGCCATGATCCGGGCGATCTGCTCGTGCGTGTCGCCCCGCGGCCGGCCGGTCAGCGCCACCGACGTCCTCAGTGCACCCGACACCACCACGTGGAGCGGCCGCTCGTAGACGAACAGCGACCCCAGGGCGAGGGCCAACGCGAAGATCGCGATGAGCACCGGCACCAGGTCGAGCGACGCCCCCTCGTTGGTCGCCAGGCCGAGGCCGAGGACGGCCACCAGCGAGAGGCTGACCATGGACGCCACCAGCGTGCCGGCGAGCGCCCAGGCCGCCAGGGTGTTGTCGGCACCGAAGCGGCGGAACCAGCGGAACGAGTAGACCGTCGCCACCGCGGTCCCGATGGGCAACGAGTTGGTGAGCGCCTGCGAGGCGAAGGAGAGCTTGACGAGCGGCCGCCACGGCGCGATCAGGTGCCCCGCCTTGAGGAGCTCGTACTGCATGGCGGCGAAGCACAGGTACGACGCGATCTCGACGGCGAAGGCCGGCGGCACCCACCACCAGTTGAACGTCTTGAAGACGTCGCTGAAGGACGACAGCTCGGAGTCCTTGGACGACAGGACCCACAGCGCGACGATCACGAGACCGAACCCGACCGCGATGCGGACGATGGGCCAGATCCGGCGCAGGGTGCGCCGGAGCCATCGCCGTCGGGGCGGGGTCACGACCTCACTGTCCGTCGACGAGGGTGCGGCCCCTGCCCCACCCGTGACCGGGCGCGTCCCAAGTGCGCCGGCACCGGCGCCGACCACGGGCCCCTCGGAGGATGTGTTACCCGGGCCAGGCGTCGGTGAGCCTCTTCCACGAGAGCTGCAGCGTCTCGGGCATGACCCGGGTCTCGGCCACCGCCGTCATGAAGTTGGTGTCGCCCGACCAGCGCGGCAGGACGTGCAGGTGCACGTGCGACGGCAACCCCGCCCCGGCCGCCCGGCCGAGGTTGGCGCCCAGATTCAGGCCGTCGGGTTCGTAGGCCGTCTCTATGGCGGCCACCGCCCGCTGCGTCGCCGACCACAGCTCGGCGGCCTCACCCTCCGTGAGCCCGGCCAAGGACGCGACGTGGCGCAGCGGCATGACGAGGACGTGCCCGCTGGCGTAGGGGTAGGCGTTCATCACGACGAAAGTCCACTCGCCCCGCCACACGACCAGGTTGTCCTCGGAGGGCTCGCCGCTCGCCGCCAGCCGGCAGAACACGCAATCACTCTCCCCGTGCGAGCCGCCGGCCCGCTCTCGTGCGGTCGCCTCCACGATGTAGTCGCGGCGCCACCCGGCCCACAGGTGCTCCAGGCTCACGGTGTGGCCCGTACGGGCGCCCGGTCCTCGGGGAGCCCCTTTCGTACGACCTCGCCGGTGACCTCGGCCACCAGGTCGCCGAGCGGGACGTCGTGCTCGGGCTTGGTCGTCCAGCCGCGTCGGTTCACGCCGACGGTGCCGGCCGCGACGTCGTGGTCACCCACGACGAGCACGTAGGGGATCTTGGCGAGCTTGGCCCGGCGGATGAGCCCTTTCATGTTCTCGCCGCTGGCATCGACCGTCGCCCGGAGGCCGGCGGCGGCGCAGGCGTCGGCCACGGACCGCGCGTAGGCGGCGTGCGCGTCGGTCACCGGGATGACGCGGACCTGCTCGGGGCTCAACCAGGTGGGCAGCGCGCCGGCGTAGTGCTCGATCAACACGGCCATGAACCGCTCCACCGAACCGAACAGCGCCCGGTGGATCATGATCGGCTGGTGGCGCTGGTTGTCGGCACCGACGTACTCGAGCCCGAAGCGCTGCGGCAGCTGGAAGTCGAGCTGCACCGTCGACATCTGCCAGGTCCGGCCGATGGCGTCGCGGGCCTGCACGGAGATCTTGGGCCCGTAGAAGGCGCCGCCCCCCTCGTCCATGACGAGGTCGAGTCCCATCTCGAGCGCGGTGGTGCGCAGCGCCTCGGTGGCCACGTCCCACTCCTCGTCCGACCCGACGGCCTTGCCCGGCGGTTTGGTCGACAGCTCGAGGTAGAACTCGTTGAGCCCGTAGTCGCGCAGGAGGTCGAGGACGAAGTGCAGCGTGCGCACGAGCTCGACGTCCATCTGCTCGCGGGTGCAGAAGATGTGGGCGTCGTCCTGGGTCATGCCCCGCACGCGGGTCAGGCCCTGCAGCACGCCCGACTTCTCGTAGCGGTAGACCGTGCCGAACTCGAAGAGCCGCATCGGGAGCTCGCGGTACGAACGCTGGTGGCTCTTGTACACGAGGATGTGGAACGGGCAGTTCATCGGCTTGAGGTAGTACTGCTGGCCGCCGTCGAGCTCCATGGGCGGGAACATGCCCTCGGCGAACCAGTCCAGGTGGCCCGACTCCTCGAAGAGCACGCTCTTGGTGATGTGGGGCGAGGTGACGAAGTCGTAGCCCGACTCGACGTGGCGCTGGCGCGAGTAGTCCTCCATGAGGCGCCGGATCGTCCCGCCCTTGGGGTGGAACACGGCGAGACCCGAGCCGATCTCTTCGGGGAAGCTGAAGAGATCGAGCTCCGCCCCGAGCTTGCGGTGGTCGCGCCGTTCCGCCTCCTCCAGTTGGTGCAGGTGGGCGGCGAGCGCCTTCTCGGACTCCCAGGCGGTCCCGTAGATCCGCTGCAGCTGCTCCCGCTTCTCGTCGCCCCGCCAGTAGGCCCCGGCCACCCGCATCAACTTGAAGTGGCCCAACCGGCCGGTCGAGGGCACGTGCGGCCCGCGGCACAGGTCGATGAAGGCGTCGGAGTTGCGGTAGGTGCTGACCACCGATCCGCCGGCGTCGACCTCGTCGGCACCCGTCTCGACGGCCTCGATGATCTCCTGCTTGAAGGGCTGGTCGGCAAAGATCTCCAGCCCCTCCTCGAGGGTGTGCTCGTGACGCACGAAGGGCTGGTCCTCCTTGATGATGTCCCGCATCTCGGCGTCGATCCGCTCCAGGTCGTCGTCGCTGAAGTGGGCTCCGTCGGGGAGCTCGAAGTCGTAGTAGAAGCCGTTCTCGATCACCGGCCCGATGGCGTACTTGGCGCCGGGCCAGAGGCGGCGGACCGCCTGGGCCATGACGTGGGCCGTCGAGTGGCGGAGGACCTCCCGGCCGGCGTCGGACTCCTCGGTGACGATGGCGACGTGCGACCCGTCGGGCAGCGGCGACTCCAGGTCCACCTCCCGGCCGTCGACGCTGGCGACGACGGCCGCCTTGGCCAGGCGGGAGCCGATGGATCGGGCGAGCTCGGCTGCCGTCGTGCCCTCGGCCAGCTCCCGTGTCGAGCCGTCGGGAAGACCAACCGAGATGACGCCTGCCATCGTGCACCCTTTCCTGTTCAGCCGGCGGATTGCTCCTGGTCCGGACATGGTTCGTGGTGCCCCAAGGGTACTGGACGACCCCCGCGGCCCCGACCCACCCGCGCCGCTCGGACTCAGAGCGCGATGCCGAGGAGGCCTGCCCCCGCCGCCACGGGCCGCCCGGCGGCGGCCTCGTCGTCGAGCGCGCGCAGCGCGGCGGGTGTGTCGAGGTCGGCATCGAGCGCGGCCCGGACCGCCGCCAAGCCTGCTGCGCCGTCGCCGTCGCCGTCGCCGTCGCCGTCGGGAGCACTGCGCCACAGCGCCAACCGAGCCGCTGCCGCAGGCATGTCCACGTCGGTGCGCCAGTCCCAGTCCTCGCGGTAGTGGTGCGCCAGCAGGGCGAGGCGCACGGCGGCGGGGTCCCACTCCTTGCACAGGTCGCCCACGAAGACGAGGTTGCCGAGTGACTTCGACATCTTCGTGCCGTTCAGGCCCACCAGGCCCACGTGGAACCACAGCCGGACGAACTGCTCTCCGGTGACCGCCTCGGATTGCGCCGTCTCGCACTCGTGATGAGGGAACACGAGGTCGCGGCCACCGCCGTGGATGTCGATCGTCTCCCCGAGCTCACGCAGCACGAGGGCAGAGCACTCGATGTGCCACCCGGGCCGTCCCGGTCCCCAGCGCGACTCCCAGGCGGGCTCGTCGGGCAGAGAGGGTTGCCACAGCACGAAATCGAGCGGGTCGCGCTTGTTGGGGTCCTCCGGGTGCCCGCCGTGCTCGGCGGCCAGCTCGAGCATGTGGGCCCGGTCGTAGCCGCTGATCCGGCCGAACGCGGGGAAGGTCGCCACGCTGAAGTAGACGGAGCCGCCCGACTCGTAGGCGAACCCGCCCTCGAGCGCGTCCCCGATCAGCGACAAGATCTCGGAGATGGCCGAGGTGGCCCGCGGCTCGGAGTAGACGGGGAGGAGGTTCAACAAGCCCATCTCGGCGTCGAAGCGCGCCATCTCCTCGGCGGCCAGGTCCAGGTAGTGCACACCGAGCTCGCGGGCCTTGCGCAGGATGTCGTCGTCGACATCGGTGACGTTGCGCACGCACTTCGTCTCGTGACCCAAGTCCTGCAGGCGCCGCTGCAGCATGTCGAAGTAGAGGTACACCGCGGCGTGTCCGAGGTGGGCGGCGTCGTAGGGGGTGATGCCGCACGAGTACATCGTGACGACGGGCCCCGGCTCGAACGCCACCACCTCCCCGCGCGCCGTGTCGTACAGCTGCACAGCTAGATACCGGCCATCCTCAGCGTCGAGTGCGCCTTGTGCCGGATGTTGAGCGTGATGCAGACGGCGGTGAACGCCTCGATGGCGGCGGCCTGGCTGAGGCTCCCCGCGTCGAGCGGACGCAGACCGGGCACCAGCTCGATCAGTCCCATGGTGGCCAGCGTCGCCTCCCTGTGGTCCGAACACACCAGCACGTCCGCTTCCAACCCCGATTCGAGGTTTTCCATTTCCGAGGCCGGGAGGTGATGGAAGGCGGCCGCCACCAGGCTGTCGGGCAGGGTGGCCTGCACGGCGGCGGCGACCGAGCCGCGCGGCGGGATCAGGGCGAGCATCTCACGGCCCTCCTTGACCAGGGCATTCGCCATGGAGATCACCACCTTGCCCGTGAGCGGCTCCCGCAGCGACCGCACGGTCGGGATGACGCTGTCCCACGGGGTGGCCACGATGACCAGATCGGCGTCGGCGGCGCCGGCATTGTCCGACCCTTCCAGGACGAGGTCGAGATCGGGCCAGCGAGTCTCCACGTCGCCGGCGATGCGGGTGGCCCGCTCCGCGTCGCGCGAACCGAGCGTGACCCGGATGCCGGCCTCGGCCAGCCGGACCGCGACCCCGCGCCCCGCCGGACCGGTCCCACCGAGAATTCCCACGTGCACGCCCCTACCTTCGCATAACCTCCTGGCGCAGTGGGACTCCTCGACGGCAAGCGGCTCCTCATCACGGGCGTCCTCACCGATGCCTCGCTGGCCTTCTCGGTGGCCCGCCTGGCCCAGGAGGAGGGAGCCGACGTCGTCCTCTCCGGCGCGGGCCGTGCCCTCTCGCTGACGCGGCGCACCGCGCGCAAGCTCCCCCGGGAGCCCGAGGTGCTCGAGATCGACGTCACGTCGCCCGAGCAGCTGCGCGCCGCGGGCGTCGCGTTGGCGGCACGATGGGATCGCCTGGACGGCCTGCTGCACGCCATCGGCTTCGCGCCGTCCGACTGCCTGGGCAGTGGGATGTTCGCGGCCGGTTGGGACGACGTCTCGACGGCGTTCAACATCTCGACGTACTCGCTCAAGGCCTTGGTCGAGGCCTTTCTCCCGCTGCTCGAGGCGGCGGGGGGCGATGGCGGCGCGTCCGTCGTCGGCCTCGACTTCGATGCGACCGTGGCCTGGCCCGTCTACGACTGGATGGGCGTGGCCAAGGCCGGGCTCGAGTCGCTGTCCCGCTACCTCGCCAAGGAGCTGGGACCCCGGGGCATCCGGGTCAACCTGATTGCCGCGGGCCCCGTCCGCACCATGGCGGCGAAGTCGATCCCGGGGTTCGGCGCCTTCGAGGACACCTGGGCCGAGCGGGCGCCGCTGGGCTGGGACGTTCATGATTCGACCGCCGTGGCCAAGGCCTGCCTCGCCTTCTTCAGCGACCTCTTCCCGATGACGACCGGGGAGATCTTGCACGTCGACGGCGGCGTCCACGCCGTCGGCGGCTCCGCCTGACCCTCGTCCCCGCGCCGACCAGGCCCGGGAGGTGCCGACAGTAGGTTGCAGGCATGAGTATGCGGGGCCACGCCATGGGAGGCGGCCGCGGTGGCGGTTGGGGCGGTATGCGCACCATGCGCCAGGACCGGGCCGTCCTGCAGCACCGGGTGAAGAAGGGCACGGCTCGCCGGATGCTGTCCTTCGCCGTCCCGTACCGGACGATCCTGGCCGTCTTCCTGCCCGTCGTCATCGTCGATGCGGCGATCGGCGCCGTCAACCCGCTGATCCTGCGCGCCCTGATCGACAACGGCATCTACAACCACGACACGCAGCTCGTCATCGAGCTGGCCCTCCTGGTCGGCGTCCTGGCGCTCGTCGACGCCGGCCTGGCGCTGACCGAGCGCAGGATCTCCGCCTACATCGGGGAGAGCCTGATCTACGACATGCGGGCCAAGGTCTTCCGCCACATCCAGCAGATGCCGCTGGCGTTCTTCACCCGCACCCAGACCGGTGCGCTGATCAGCCGGTTGAACAACGACGTCATCGGCGCCCAGCAAGCCTTCACCGACCTCCTCTCCAACGTCGTGGGCAACTTCGTCACGGTCGTCATCGTCCTCGGGGCCATGTTCTTCCTCAGTTGGAAGATCACGCTGGCCGCCCTCGTCCTTCTCCCCATCTTCCTCCTGCCGGCCCGGTTCGTCGGGCAGCGCATCGGCTCGCTGACCAGGGAGGGCTACAACCTCAACAGCGAGATGAACATGGTCATGCAGGAACGTTTCAACGTGGGTGGGGCGATGCTCGTCAAGCTTCTCGGCAGGCCCGACGCCGAAGCCGCCTCCTTCGAGCAGAAGGCGGGCCGCGTCCGCGACATCGGCATCGCCCAATCCACGTACGCCCGCTTCTTCCTCGTCGGGCTCACGCTGACCGCGTCGGTCGCCACGGCACTCGTCTACGGCTTCGGCGGGGTCGCCGCCGCGGACGGCACCCTCCAGGTCGGGACCGTCGTCGCCCTCGCCCAGTACCTCACCCGGCTCTACGCCCCGATGACCCAGCTCTCGAACGTCAACGTGGACGTCATGACCTGCCTCGTCTCCTTCGAGCGCCTGTTCGAAGTTCTCGACATCGTGCCCATGATCACCGAAGACCCCGAGGCGGTCGACATCCCGCGGGGTTCTGCCTCCATCGACTTCGAGCACGTCGACTTTGCCTATCCCGGTGCCGAGGAGGTCTCGCTCGCTTCGCTCGAATCGGTGTCCGTCCTGGAGAAGAACGCTCGCCACGAGGTGCTCCACGACGTCTCGTTCAGGGTCGAGTCGGGCCACATGGTGGCCCTCGTCGGCCCGTCGGGAGCAGGCAAGACGACCATCTCGAATCTCGTCCCCCGCCTCTATGACGTGACCGCCGGTGCCGTGCGCATCAGCGGGATCGACGTGCGCCACGCCACCATGGCCTCGTTGCGCGACGTCATCGGCGTCGTGACGCAGGACCCCTACCTCTTCCACGACACGCTGCGGGCCAACCTGCTGTACGCCCGACCGGAGGCGACCGAGGCCGAGGTGCTCGAGGCGCTCGACCAGGCCCAGATCAGCCACATCGTCGGCGAGCTCCCGGACGGCCTCGACACCGTCATCGGCGAGAGGGGCTACCGGCTCTCAGGGGGCGAAAAACAGCGCGTGGCCCTGGCCCGGCTCCTCCTCAAGGCGCCCGACATCGTGGTACTCGACGAGGCAACGGCCCACCTCGACTCGGAATCGGAGGCGGCCGTGCAGCGCGCCCTGCGCGAAACGCTGTCGGGCCGCACCTCCCTCGTCATCGCCCACCGCCTCTCCACGGTGCGCGAGGCCGACGAATTGCTCGTCATCGACGGGGGCCGCATCGTCGAGCGGGGCACCCACGCCAGCCTGCTCGCCGACAACGGCCTGTACGCCGAGCTCTACCGGACCCAGTTCGCCGACCAGGAGGAAGAGGAGACGCAGTCCGCCGGCACCTGACGTCGTCGGGCGGGCGCAGCACGGTGGCCAGCTGGTCGTCGACCGGCGTGACACCCCGACGAAGGGCGCGCCCAGCGCCGGCGCACCTTGCTGCCACCGGGACCCGGATGGGCCGCATGGGCCGTTGAAAGTAGAATCTGTTCTAGTTGCCGGGGAGCCCCCGGAAACCGGTTGCCCCAGACAGGCAACAATCGACGGGTACCTAATCAGGAGGTCTCCCCCGTGCACAACGAGCTCTGCGAACGACTCGGGATCGAGTTCCCCATTTTTGCCTTCACCCACTGCCGCGACGTGGCCGCCGCCGTCACCAATGCCGGCGGCATCGGTGTGCTCGGCGCCGTGGGGTTCAGTGCCGACGAGCTCGAGATCGAGCTCACCTGGCTGGACGAGCACGTGGGCGACCGGCCCTACGGCGTGGACATCGTCATTCCCGGCAAGTACGAGGGCATGGGTGAGCTGGACCCGGTCAAGCTGGAGGAGGAGCTACGGGCCATGATCCCCGAGGAGCACCGCACCTTCGCCAAGAAGATCCTGGCCGACCACGGCGTCCCGGAAATCGAAGGGGGTCCCCGGCGCGAGCTGCTGGGGTGGACGGCGGCCACGGCAGCGCCGCTGGTGGAGGTCATCCTGCGCCATGACAAGGTCAGGTTGGTAGCCAACGCGTTGGGGACACCGCCCGACGACGTCATTGACCAGGTCCACGACCACGGGATGCTCATCGCCGCCCTGGCCGGGTCGGTGAAGCACGCACTGAACCACAAGGCGGCCGGAGTCGACATCGTCATCTGCCAGGGTTCCGAGGGTGGGGGCCACACCGGCGACGTCGGCTCCATCGTTCTGTGGCCCGAGGTCATCGACGCGGTGGCCCCGCTCCCGGTGCTCGCCGCCGGCGGCGTCGGGTCGGGCCGCCAGATGGCGGCGGCCATGGTGATGGGCGCCGCGGGGGTCTGGACGGGGTCACTGTGGCTGACCGTCGAGGAGGCCGACGTGCCGCCCAAGCAGATGGAGTCGTACCTGAAGGCGACGTCACGTGACACGGTGCGGTCGCGCTCGTTCACCGGGAAGCCCTGCCGGCTGCTCAAGAACGACTGGACCGACGCCTGGGAGGCGCCGGGCAACCCCAAGCCGCTCGGCATGCCCCTGCAGATGATGGTGGCCATCGACTGCGTCTCCCGCGGCCACGCGTTCCCGAGGAGGCGCGGGACGTGAACTTCAACCCGGCCGGCCAGATCATCGGCCGGGCCACGTCGGTCCGCCGGACCAAGGACGTCGTGCTCGGGATGGTCGAGGAGTACATCGACGCGGTGGAGAAGCTGCAACTGGTGAACGAGGGCGCGACAGCCTGAACCGAGCGGCTCCTCCAGTCTGGCTGGGCAGCGTCTGGGAAGGGCACTTTCAATCGACTCATCGACTCGAAGCAGAGGAGGGGCAGTGGTGGACGAATCTGCTGCACCGGGCGTCGGCCAGGCGGCATGCTGGACGCGCGGGCGTGATCCCCGGGCGACCGCCGGACTCCTGATCGGAGTCATCGGTCTCCTGGCGGTCGTCCCCGCCTGCAGTTCAGCCTCGACTCCCATGGCGGTTTCGACCACGTCACATCCGACGACCTCCACGTCAGCGCCGTCGTCCGTCACGTTTGCCCAGGGGTCGTCCGCGGAGATCGCGGCCTGCGAGGGCGACGCCAAGGTCCTCGACGTCGCCCTCGAGGCATACATGGCGGAGAATGGTGCCTATCCATCACCCGCCGAACCGTGGAGCGCCGCCACCTACGTCGCCAACTTCCAACCGCTGACCTCCGCCACACGCGGGGGTCCGTATTTGCACAATCTTTTTGCCACCACCGACTTCGTCATTGAATACGACTCCGCCGGCCACATCTGGGTCGCGCCGCCGGGGGCCTACGGCGCCACGTACAACCCCGGCCAGGATTTCGACACCAACCCGAACGTCTGCTCGACCGCCGTCCGGTAACTCGCACGGCTCGCAGATTGCATCGGACCCGTCGTGTTCGACTCTGGAGCTGTACGAATAGGCAATTCGGAGGGGTCCAGTTGTCCTGGATTTGACCAGGTTCCTGCCGTAATTCGGCCGTGGCGTCCGAACCAGCGGTAACCGTGGCCGCCCGGAGACTACGCGCCTGGCTCGACGCTCCGCTCTCCGGCGTCTCATGTGCCATGGGTTGGTGTGTTGCCACTGCCGTGTTTGTCGGGATTGGTCGCGCTGCTGGGCGGATTCGCCAGCAACGACACGTATGAGTCCGTCTTCAGCACCTGGGCCATCTCACACGGGCAACTGGCCTGCGCGTACCCGCCGGGTGCCAGGGTGACCGCTCCCCTGTACCCACTGCTCTCCGGGGGCATCGCAGCGATCGCCCAGATTGGACACACGGTGAAATTCCCGCCGCGGAGTGCGATGGGTCCCAACTGTGACCTCGCGTTTCTCGCCATGAACAGATGGTCGGTGCCAGCCCGAGCCGTCGCCGCCACACTCAATATCGCGTACGTGAGCTGGCCCGTCCTCATGGCCGGAGCGATCGCGTTGCTCCGCGCTGCCGGTCGGGGACGTCGTGGGTGGGAGCCTGCGACGCTGGTTGTCCTCGCGTGTCTTCCGCCGGTCTGGGTGTGTGTCCAGAGCACGTTCCACCCGGAGGACCTCTTCGCCATGGGGCTCGCACTGGCGGCCGTCGCGTGTGCCCTCCGGGCCTCGTGGGTGGCCGCCGGCATTTTGATCGGGCTCGCGTTCTTGTCACAACAGTTTGCCCTTCTGGTGGCTGTTCCACTCCTGGTCCTGGCACCGGCTCCGCCGACGAGTCGCCTATGGCGGCGCAGCCGCGCTCACCGTCGTCGTGGTCGCTTCTCCCCTCCTGGTCGTGACCCCGAGAAGTGCGGTCCACGCGATCTTCCTGGGGACCGGAGACACGAGCGGGGTGGGCGGAACGATCCTCTGGGAGCTGCACCTCCACGGCGTGCCACTCCTTCTCCTGTCCCGGATCGTCCCCATCGCCCTGACCGCAGCGGTGGCTCTGTGGGCGTTGCGGCGGCTCGGTCCCGGCGCCCTCGAACCCGCCGTCGTGGTCTCGATCATCGCCGTGGCGCTGGCGCTGCGGCTCGTCTTCGAACAGCAACTGTTTGCCTACTACTTCATGGCGATCTCCATTGCGCTGGTCTTGCTCGATGTCGTTCGGGGCCATATCCGCGGATCGCTCGTCGCCTGGTTGGTCGTCATGACCACCGTGTTCCTCGATGACATCTACGTCCCGGCGTACGCCATAAACCTCGTCTCCGTTGTGCGCCATCGTCCTTGCGCTCGGTGAGTCGTCGTGTACGGAGTCGTTCGAGGGAGTGCCACGCAGTCAGCTCGCACCTTGGCTCGCCGTCCTTGTTGTCACTCTCGTCGCATGGAACAAGACCAACGTCGTCGGTGCGCCTCACACCTGGTTCTGGCAGCTGGTCGTTGTCACACCGAGTGTCGTGCTCGCCGTCAGGCCGCTTCTCGCCGAAGTGCATCAGCGCTCGCGACACCACCGTCACGGCCGTCGACGAGCGGTCAGTCCTACCAAACCACTGAATCCTGTCGGACTCACCTGCTTCGGCCTCTGCAGATGTGCCGGCCGCGACGGGCGACGTAAGGTGCCCGACATATGGAACTCCATGAGGCCCTCTATACGACCCGTGCCATGCGAAGGGTCAGAAAAGATCCCATCCCCCTCGACGTCCAGGCCCGCATCCTCGATGCGGCCATCCACGCCCCCTCGGGCGGCAACCAGCAGAACTGGCGCTTCCTGCTGCTCGACGACCCGGCCCAGAAGGCCGCACTGGCCCCGCTCTACCAGCACGCCATCGGCGAGCTGTGGAAGAGCATCTACAAGTCCCAGCTCGATGCGGCCCACGCCAATCCCGACGCACCGGAGTCCGTCCAGATCCTCAAGGTCCAGCGCTCGGCTCAGTGGCTGGGCGACCACTTCGAGGACGTCCCGCTGTACCTGTTCCCCTTCAGCCAGCACGACCCGACCGGCGGCTCCATCTACCCCGCCGTGTGGAGCGCCATGCTGGCCGCCCGGGCCGAGGGCGTCGGCAGCTGCCTGACCGCCCTGTTGCAGTTCTTCCACCCGGCTGAGACGTTCGAGATCCTCGGCGTTCCCACCGACCAGGGCTGGATCCTGTCAGGCACGGTGAGCTTCGGCTACCCCACCGGCACCTGGGGCGTCGGGAGCCGCATCCCCGCGCACCACGTGTCCTACCGCAACACATGGGGCACGGCCGTCGGCTTCGAGGTGCCCGAGCCGCTGTGGCCGGCCTGAACGTCCCGAGTGTGCGGGCACGGTGCTGCGGGTCGCCGTGGCGCCGGGCGACGTGGTGGCCGCAGGGGCCGTCCTCGTCGTGCTCGAATCCATGAAGATGGAGCACGCGGTCGAGGCCGCCACGCCGGGCCGCATCGACTCGGTCGAGGTGGCGCCGGGGGATGCCGTGCAGACCGGGGACCTGCTGCTCACGATGACCGGGTCTGACGAGACCCCTCCACTAGAAACTCCGACGGCCGCTGCCACGGCCGCCGCTGCTGATTCGACCCCGGATCGCCCCGAGTTGGCCGAGTTGCGGGCCCGGGTGGCCGCCACCCTCGATACGGGGCGTCCCGCCGCCACGGAACGCCGGCACGCCGGCGGGCGGCGCACGGCGCGCGAGAACATCGAGGACCTCTGCGACCCCGGCAGCTTCGACGAGTACGGCAGGCTCGTCATCGCCGCGCAACGGGCGCGCCGAACCAAGGACGACCTCGTCGCCAACACCCCGGCCGACGGACTGATCGTGGGTATCGGCCGGGTCAACGGTGACCTCTTCGACGAAGAACGGTCGCGCTGCGCCGTGCTGTCGTACGACTATTCCGTTCTCGCCGGCACGCAGGGCCAGATGAACCATCGCAAGAAGGACCGTCTCTTCGAGCTTGTCGAGCGCCTGCGCCTCCCGGTGGTGCTGTTCGCCGAGGGCGGCGGCGGCCGGCCCGGTGACACCGACATGGCCGTGGTCACCGGACTCGACACCGAAGCCTTCGCACTGTTCGGCGCGCTCAGTGGCAAGGTGCCGCTCGTCGGCGTGGTGTCGGGGCGCTGCTTCGCCGGCAACGCCGCCTTGCTCGGATGCTGCCACGTCATCATCGCCACGCCCGACGCCAACATCGGGATGGGGGGCCCGGCGATGATCGAGGGCGGTGGGCTCGGCGTGTTCGACCCCGAGGACATCGGGCCGGTGTCGGTGCAGGTGCCGAACGGGGTCGTCGATGTCCTGTGTGCCGACGAGAAGGAAGCCGTCGAGGTGGCCCGCCGGTACCTGGCCTATTTCCAGGGGGACGCGGCGGGACTGGACAGCCCCGGAGCAGGAGCGGTTGCGGGACGTGGTGCCGCCCGACCGGCGGCGGGCCTACGACGTGCGGCGGGCGGTGGAGCTGCTGGCCGACGAGGGCTCGGTGCTCGAGCTGCGGCCGTCGTTCGCCCCCGGCATGGTGACGGCGCTGGCCCGGGTGCAGGGACGGGCCGTGGGGGTCATCGCCAACAACTCGATGCACCTGGCCGGCGCGATCGACGCCGGCTGCGCCGACAAGGCGGCCCGCTTCATGCAGCTGTGCGAGGCGTTCGGACTGCCGATCCTGTCGCTGTGCGACACGCCCGGCTTCATGGTGGGGCCCGAGGCGGAGGCGACGGCGCTGGTGCGCCACGTGAGCCGTCTGTTCGTGGTGGGTGCGACGCTCACGGTGCCCTTCGCCTGTGTGGTGCTGCGCAAGGGCTACGGCCTAGGGGCGCAGGCCATGGCGGGCGGGAGCTTCCGGCGCCCGCTGTTCACGGTGGCCTGGCCCACCGGGGAGCTGGGCGGAATGGGGCTCGAGGGCGCGGTGCGCCTGGGCTTCCGCCGCGAGCTCGACCTCATCGACGACCCCGAGGAGCGGGAGGCCGCGTTCGCCGCCATGGTGTCCCGGGCCTACGAGCACGGGAAGGCCGTGCACGTGGCGGAGCACTTCGAGATCGACGACGTGATCGACCCGGCCACGACGAGGCGCCGCTTCGTCCACACGCTCGAGGCGGCGGGACGGCCCGGGCCTGAGGCCGGGGGCCGGCACCCCTTCGTCGATACGTGGTGACGTCGGGGTTGGAGACGGGAGGCAACGGATGACAGAGCAGGACGAGATCGAGCGGCTCGTCGGCGCGATGACCCTCGAGGAGAAGGCCTCCCTCACGGCCGGCGTCGGCATGTGGTACCTCCCCCCCGTCGAGCGCCTGGGCATCCCGGCGCTCAAGGTGTCCGACGGCCCCTCGGGTGTGCGGGGTGACAGCCTCATCGGGCGTCGTTCCCTGTCGCTCCCCTGCGGCATGGCCGTGGGGTCGACCTGGAACCCCGGCCTGGCCCGCCAACTCGGCGCGGTGCTGGCCGACGAGGCCCGCTCCAAGGGCGTGCACGTGCTGCTCGGGCCCACCGTCTGCATCGTGCGCACGCCGCTCGCCGGGCGCACGTTCGAGTCCTTCTCCGAGGACCCGCTCCTCACGGCCCGCATCGCGGTGTCGTATGTCGAGGGGGTGCAGGCGGGCGGGGTCGCCTGCTGCATCAAGCACTTCGCCTGCAACGACCAGGAGCACGAGCGGATGACCATCAGTGCCGAAGTGGAGGAGCGGCCGTTGCGCGAGATCCACCTCGCCGCCTTCCAGCAGGCCGTCCAGGAGGCCGGCGTCTGGTCCTTGATGACGGCCTACAACAAGGTCAACGGTGTCTATTGCGGTGAGCAGCCGGACCTGATCGGCGGTGTGCTCCGACGTGAGTGGGGCTTCGACGGGGTGGTCATGTCCGACTGGTTCGGGACGCACTCCACCGCGCCGGCGGCGCTGGCCGGCCTCGACCTCGAGATGCCCGCTCCGTCGGCGTGGTTCGGTCCCACGCTGGCCGCCGCCGTCCGCGACGGCCAGGTTGACGAGTCGGTGGTCGACGACCAGGCCCGCCACGTGCTGCGGCTCATGGGGCGGGTCGGCATTCTCGGCGGTTCGACGGCGCCCGACGAGCGGGAGGAGGACGACCCGGGGCGGCGGCTGATGGCGCGCCGGGTGGCGGCGGAGGGGACCGTCCTGCTCGTCAACGACGGGCTGCTGCCACTCGAGCCGGGGCGGGTCTCGAGCGTCGCCGTCATCGGTCCCAACGCCGCCCAGCTCGCCATGGGGGGCGGCAGCTCCGAGGTGACCCCGCACCGCCGGCGGCGGGTGGACGAGGCGCTGGCCGAGCGGCTGCCGGATGCAACCGTGACCTCCGAGGTGGGCTGCCGGATCGACCGCGGCCTGCCGCCGATCGACCTGCGCCTGCTGACAAACGAGAACCTCCTCGTCGAGTACTTCGACAACCCCGAGCTCTCCGGTGCTCCGGTGGGCACGGAGTCGGCGCACACGGCGCGGGTGCTGTGGATCGGGCCCCCGCAGCCGGGGCTCGTCGTCGGGGCGTGCTCGGTCCGTATCTCGGCGACCTTCACGCCCGACGTGTCCGGCGCCTGGCGGCTCGGCCTCGAGAGCGCCGGGCGGGCCGTCCTTCGCCTCGATGGCGCCGTGGTCGTCGACAACACCGAGCCCACGCGTGGCTCGAGCTTCTACGGTGCGGGCAGCGAGCCCGTCGACGTGACGATCGACCTGGCCGCCGGACGTTCCTACGAGCTGGCCGTCGAGGTCTGGCCGAGGGTGCCCTCCTCCCCCATCCTGGGGGCCCGCCTCGGCGCGTCGCGGCCGGATACGGGCGACGAGTTCGAGCGCGCCGTGCGTGCCGCCGGCGAGGCAGATGTCGCGGTGGTCGTCGTCGGTTCGAACGGGCAGTGGGAGTCCGAGGGGCACGACCGTCCCGACCTCTCGCTGCCCGGCCGTCAGCGCGAGCTCGTCGAGGCCGTGCTCGAGGTCAACCCTCGCACGATCGTGGTCGTCAACGCGGGCTCCCCCGTCGAGATGCCGTGGGCGGCCCGGGCGGGGGCCGTCCTCATGACCTGGTACCCGGGCGAGGAGGGTGCGGACGCGCTGGCCGACATGGTGGTGGGGGTGTCCGAGCCGTCGGGCCGGCTGCCCGTCACCTTCCCCGCCCGAGTCGAGGACGGGCCGGCCGGACTGGGTGTGGAGGGCGAGAGGTATCCAGGCGTCGAGGGCAAGGTCGTCTACGGGGAGGGGGTCCTGGTGGGCTACCGCTTCTTCGAGACGGCCGGTCTGGCGCCGCTGTTCCCCTTCGGCTTCGGGCTCTCCTACGGCGACATCGTGTTTGAGGACGTCGCCGTGACGGACGAGCGCGTGACGGTGCGGCTGGCCAACCGGGGCGGGCGACGGGGCACCGAGGTGGTGCAGGTGTACATGCGGGCGCTCGAGTCCCGCGTGCCGAGGCCCGACCGCGAACTGGTGGGGTTCGTGAAAGTCGGGGTGGAGGCCGGCCAGCAGGAGACGGTCGAGGTGGAGCTGAACGCTGCGGCCTACCGGTACTGGGACGTGGACACCCACGGGTGGCGGTCCGATGGCGGCCGTTACGAGGTGCTGGTCGGGGCCTCGTCACGCGACATCCGGGCGAGCGCCGTGGTCTCGCGGGGCGGCGAGCCGGCGTCGTGACGTGACGGGCGACGAGCCCGCGACGTCCGAGGCGCCGCGGCCGTGGACGTGGACGTGGGACCGGTTGCTCGTCGAGCCCCGGCGACCGCAGGCGATCCGGGACCGGTCCGACGCACACTGGTTCGCCGTCGCCGCCGTGTGCGTCGGCGCGTTCATGGGCCAGCTCGATGCGTCCATCGTCACCGTCGCCCTGCCGACGCTGCAGCGCACCTTCGACGCCTCCGTCGGTGCCGTCACGTGGGTGGGCCTCTCCTACCTGCTGGTGCTGGTGGCGACCGTGACGGCGGTGGGGCGGTTCGCCGACATGTGGGGGCGCAAGCTCCTCTACGTCTACGGGTTCGTGATCTTCATCATCGCCTCCGTGCTGTGCGGGTTGGCACCGAACCTGGGCGCGTTGTGCGGCTTCCGAGCGCTCCAGGCCGTCGGGGCGGCGATGCTGCAGGCGAACAGCCTGGCCATCATCGTGCTGGTGGTGCCCGGGCGGGCCCTCGGGAAGGCGATCGGGCTCCAGGGGGCGGCCCAGGCGCTCGGGCTCGCGCTGGGCCCCACCGTCGGTGGGCTCCTGCTGGCGGCGGGTGGCTGGCGGCTGATCTTCTTCGTCAACGTCCCCTTCGGCATCTTCGGCGCCGTGGCGGCCATCCTCCTGGTGCCCCGGAGCCGCAACCTCATGGCGCGGGTGCGCTTCGACTGGACCGGCCTCGGCATCTTCTTCCCGGCGGTGGTGGCGCTGCTCTCCGCCATCTCGTTCGGGGCGGCGCTCGGGTGGGGCTCGAGGCTGATCGTCGGCCTGTTCGTGGTGGCCGCCGTCCTGGGCCTGCTGTTCGTCTGGCACGAGGGCAGGGACCGCGACCCCATGCTCGACTTCCGCCTCTTCCGCAGTGCCCAGTTCTCGACGGGGATCGCCAGCGGCCTCGGGTCCTACCTCGTGATGTTCGGCGTCCTGCTGCTGGTGCCCTTCTACCTGGAGCGAGGGGAGGGCCTGGGGACGGCCCGCTCGGGGCTCGAGCTCATGGCCATGCCGCTGGCCTTCGGGATCGTGGCGCCCTTGGCGGGCCGGCTGGCCGACCGGGTCGGGGCCCGGCCCCTCACCGTCAGCGGGATGACCGTCGTGGCCGTCGGCCTGGCCGTGATGGGCGCGCTGCGACCGTCGACGGCGGGTTTCCTGGCGCTGCTGGCCGCGGTCGGGGTGGGGATGGGGCTCTTCACCTCGCCCAACAACGCCTCCATCATGGGCGCCGCGCCCGGGCAGCAGGCGGGGATGGCCTCGGGCGTCCTCAACATGACGCGCGGCATGGGCACGGCGCTGGGCCTCGCGTTGACCGGCACCATCTTCGTCGTGTCCGGTGGGGACACCGGCGGCGCCGGCCCGGCCCAGCATGCGTTCAGCGTGACGGCGTTCGTGCTGGCGGCCATCGCGGCGGGGGCGGGCGTGGTGTCGGCCCTGCGCGCCGACGGGACGCTGGCCAACGCGACACTGTCGTCCGTCGAGTAGATCCCGACAATCCGCCTCCGGCGGGGACCGTTTCCCCTGCGATGTCCGACCGTGATGTGCTCGTGGCGGCGGCCCTCGGTGACGCACCGCTCGGGGCCGGCGGGGTGGCGCAGCTGAACGACGAGGAGATCCGGGCGCGCCTCGACGACCTGTTCCGGCTGCGGGCGGCCGTCGACGGGAGGATCACGGAGCTGCTGGGCGAGGTGGGGAGGCGGGAGGCGTATCGAGACGAGGGGGCCACGTCGACCGAGGCCTGGACCGCGGAGCGCTTCGCCGTCTCGGTCCCCACGGCCCGGGCCTATGCGCACGTGGCGGAGCGGGCCTGGGACCTGCCGAACCTCGTGGCGGCGCTCTGCGGGGGCGACATCACCTTCGACAAGCTGCGGGCCGTGGCCGACGTCGCCACGCCGGAGACGGACCGTGAGTTCCGGGACCGGGCGCTCGACTGCACGGTGCGAGAGTTGTCCGAGCTGGCCCGCTCGAGGCGGGGCCACGTCGAGAAGGAGAACCGCGGCCGGTGGCTGCGCTTCAGCGACACCTTCCGGACCGTCACGGCCCAGCTCCCGCCCGAGTCCTATGCCCAGACACGGGCCAGTTTGGAGAGCCGCGCCCGGGAGCTGCCCTCCGACGGCGAGACCCCGTGGGACGAGCGCCTGTGCGACGCCTTCCTCCTGACCGTCCGCTCGCCGAATTGGGGGGGTGGTGCTGGTGCGACGTACGTGGTGGCCCACGTCCCGCTGGAGACCCTTCTGGACGAGTCGTCGGAGCTCCCGGGTGAACTGGAGCGCGACGGTCTGATCAGCGGCGAGACCGTGCGCCGGATCGCCTGCGACGCGACCATCGCCATCGCCGTGGACGACGACGTCGGTCACACGATGTTCGAGGGCAGGGCCCGGCGCCGCCCCACCGACGCCCAACGTCGCGAGATCATGCGCCGGGACCGGCACTGCCGCTTCCCGGGCTGCACGAACGTGACGTTCACCAACGCACACCACATCGTGCCCTGGAAGCCAGACGGCCGGACCGACCTCGACAACCTGACGCTTCTCTGCGTCCATCACCATCACCGCGTGCATCACGGCAACTGGACGATGTCCGGGGACGCCAACGGGGCATTGACCTTCGTGGGCCCGACCGGGCGCGCCATGACGTCGCGGCCGTCACCGTTGTGGACCGCCGTAACGGGTCCGGTGGCGACGCGGGCGGCGGGCGAAGCCGTCCCGAAGAGCTAGACCCGGTCGAGCTCCAGCATCTTGATGGCGTTGCCGCGCAGGATCTTGTAGGCCGTCTGCTCGTCGAGGCCGGCGCACAGCTTCTCGATGTAGGCCTCCGAGTACGGCCATGTCGTGTCGGTGTGCGGGTAGTCGGTCTCGAAGCAGATGTTGTCCTCGCCGACCTCCTCGAGCGAGCGCAGGCCGTGACGGTCGGCCGTGAAGCAGCCGAAGATGCGGCCGTAGTACTGCGTGGAGGGGGGGACGGGGATGCGGTCCTTGGTGTGCATCCAGGAGTTGTGCTGCTCCCAGACGGTGTCGGCCCGCTCGAGGACGTAGGGGATCCAGCCGATCTGGCCCTCGGAGTAAGCGAGCTTCAGCTTGGGGAAGCGGAGCAGGTTGCCCGAGAAGAGCCAGTCGGCCAGCGAGGCCATGGCGTTGTTGAAGCCGAGGGTGCCGCCCACCGCCGCGTGGCTGTCGGGTGACGCAACGGGGTTGGTCGACGACGACCCGACGTGCATGCAGACGGTGACGCCGTAGTCGTTGCAGACCTGCCACAGAGGGTCCCAGTAGTCGGTGTTGATGCTCGGGAGCTTCAGGCGGGTCGGGATCTCGCTGAAGGCGATGGCCCGGACGCCGCGCTCGGCGTTGCGCTTCGTCTCGGCGGCGGCGAGCTCGACGTCCCAGAGCGGGATGAGGCAGAGCGGGATGTTGTAGCCGCCTGAGGGGGCGCACCACTCCTCGACCATCCAGTCGTTGTTCGCCTTGACGCAGGCGAGTCCGAGCTCCTTGTCCTGACCCTCGTAGAATGTCTGGCCGCAGAAACGAGGGAAGGTCGGGAAGGGCAGCGAGCCCTCCGTGTAGTTGAGAGCGAGGTCCTTCACACGCTCGTCGCGGTCCCAGCAGCCCTTGCGCATGTCGTCGTATGTGATGGCCGTCATGGTCATAAGGGTGCGGTCGAACAGGAGCTCGCCCTTGGCGTCCTCGGTGACCGACGCGTTCGGGATGGCCACGAACTTCTTGTGCACGTAAATGAGTTGGTCGTCGTAGTACCAGGCGTCGCCCCATTCGCCGTCGGGGTCCTCGTGCATGTCGTATTTGGCGCCCGAGAGGTGCTTGAACGATCCCCACTTCTTCCGTTCGACCCGGGGGCCGCGCTCCGCCACTTCTCGGGCAGCCATGTCTGCCACACGTGCGGAGGCTCGACGACGTGGTCGTCGACGCTGATGATCCTGGGCAGTGCCATAGCTTCCAGGGTACCCGAACCCTGACACGAGCGTCAGGAAACTCCTCGGCGCGTCCGGCCGCCCGACGGCCACAGGACGGTCAGCGCCGGGCCGGTCCCCCTCCCCCGCTCATCTGGTCGAAGACCCACTTGTAGGTGTCGCGCAGCCCGTCCTCGAGGCTGATCGAGGGTGCCCATCCGAGGCGGTCCCGGATGAGCGCGTTGTCGCTGTTGCGGCCCCGCACGCCCTGGGACGCCGCGAGGTTGTAGGTCCGAGAGAGCGTGACGCCGGCGATGCCCTCGATGATGTCCACCAGTTCGTCGATGGTCACCAATTGCTCCGACCCGATATTGAGCGGCTCGCGCACGTCGCTGGCCGTGAGCCGCAACGTGCCCTCCACACAGTCGTCGATGTAGGTGAAGCTCCGGGCCTGCCGGCCGTCCCCCCAGATCTCGATCTCCTTGGATCCGTTCAGCACCGCCGTGGCGACCTTGCGGCAGATTGCGGCCGGGGCCTTCTCACGTCCCCCGTCGTAGGTCCCGTTCGGTCCGTAGACGTTGTGGTAGCGGGCGACGCGGGTCTCCAGGCCGAAATCCTCGTAGAAGTGGCGGGCCATCCGCTCGCTGAAGAGCTTCTCCCAGCCGTACCCGTCCTCGGGCATGGCCGGATAGGCATCGGCCTCCCGGAGCGGCTCGACCTCCGGCGATTCCTGCTTGCCCGCGTTGTACACACACGCCGACGAGGAGTAGAAGAAGCGCTGCACCCCCTCGTGGCGGGCCGCGTCGAGCACGTGCGTCGAGACGAGCACCGAAAGCATGCACAACGCCTTGTTGTTCTCGATGAAACCCATCCCGCCCATATCGGCGGCCAGGTTGTAGACGACGTCGACACCCTCGCAGGCCCGGCGACACTCGGCCAGGTCTCGCAGGTCGCCACGTCGGTTGTCCACGTCGTCGAAGATCTGCTGCCACTGGTCCAGGGGCGCCAGGTCGACGCCACGAATGCTCTCGACGCCCAGCGCACGCAGACGGGCCACTAGGTGCCCACCGATGAAGCCGCCGGCGCCCGTCACCAACACCCTCGTCATCGGATGTGCTCTCCCTTGGCCCTCGACGATCCGGACGGTTTCCACAGGTTCTGGCGATAGGGGGCCGATGGACCTTTGGGCGGACCTCGTCCCCGCCGCTCATCGTGGACGACGGGAGCTCCCCGATCAAGGCCAGGTCGTCGTCGGTGAACGCAGAGTGACAGGTCGCCGTTCATCGGTGAACAGATGGTGATCTGTCCCTGGCCTGCGACGACTCCGCGCCGAGCGCCGCCGGGGAGGGGTCCGGCGTTCGCCCGGCCCTGGCGGCCCGCCCAGCCCCCGCCAACAACGCGGAACGGCTCTCGTACCATGGGCGGGTGGCGCCCGCCGAGCCTGACTACCGTTCTGAGCGCGACCTCGACGACGCGTCAATTTCGATCGAGGAGATCGAGGACGCCGTCGTCGACGGGGACACCCCGGTCCCGGCCCGGACCGGCACCGCGCGGGCCGCCCTCTCCCACCGGACCTTCCGCATCGTCTTCCTGGGCGCCTTTGCATCGAACATCGGCACCTGGATGCAGAACGTCGTCCTCGGTGCCTACGCCTATGAGCTCACCCACTCGAGCACCTTCGTGGGCATCATCATCTTCGCCCAGCTGGGGCCGACCCTGATCCTGCCCATGGTCGGCGGCCTGCTGGCCGACAAGGTCGACCGCAAGCGCTTCCTGATCATCTTGTCCCTCGAGCAACTCGTGTTCTCCCTCGGCGTGTCCCTGGTCGTGCTCTCCCCCATCCCTCGCACGTCTTGCTCGTCGTCATGGTGCTCGGGGTGGGCGCCGGCAGCGCCATGTTCGGGCCCGCCTACTCGGCGATTCTTCCGGGGTTGGTCGGCAAGGAGGACCTGCCGGGTGCGATCTCGCTGAACTCGGCCCAGATGAACGCATCCCGGGTCATCGGACCCGTGATCGGCGGCGTGCTGTACTCGCTCGTCGGGCCGGCCTGGATCTTCGCCGGCAATGCGGCGACCTACCTGTTCGTGGTCGCCGCATTGATGATGGTCACACTCCCCGCGGTCCCGCAGGCGCCCACGCAGGCCAGTCGCTGGCGCCAGCTGACCGCCGGCATCACCGTGGCCCGACAGGACAAGGTGGTCGGCCGCTGTTTGGTCACCGTGTTCCTCTTCTCGCTGCTGGCTCTGGCCTTCATCGGGCAGATGCCGGTGGTGGCGGCCCACAACCTCGGGATCAACCTGTCCAAGTCGGCCGACTACGGCATCCTCTACGCCTCCTTCGGCATGGGAGCCCTGGTCGGCGCCATCTCCATCGGGACGGTGTTCGCACAGACGTCCAAACCCCTGCTCGTGCGCGTCTGCCTCGTCGGCTATTCGGTGGCACTGTGTGCGTTCGCGCTGCAGCGAAGCCCGACGCCTGCCGACGTCAGCGTGTTCGTCACCGGCGCCTTCTACTTCGCGTTCATCACCGCCCTCAACACGACGCTGCAGGCCCGGGTCCACGAGAACGTGCGGGGCCGGGTCATGGCGCTGTGGATGATGGGCTTCGGTGGGACGGTGGGCGTCGGGAACCTGCTCATCGGGCCGGTGGTCGAGGCCGTCGGCATCACGAACGTGTTGCTCTTCGGCGCCGTGCGTCGCGCTCGGCGCTGGCCTGGTACGCCGACGTGCGGCCGCCGCCCGAGGTTCAGGTGGTGCTGGGGGCCGAGCTGGCCCAGTAGGCCTCGCGCAGCGCCTTCTTGTAGAGCTTGCCGTTCTCGCCCCGGGGCAGTGCGTCGGTGAACTCGACCGAACGCGGGCACTTGTAGTGGGACAGATTGGCCCGGCAGAAGGCGATGATCTCGGCTTCGAGCTCTGGGCCGGGAACGGCGCCGGGTGCGGGTTGGACGACGGCCTTGACCTCTTCGCCCATCTCCGGCTCGGGGATGCCGAAGACCGCCACGTCGGCCACCGCGGGGTGCAGCACGAGGACGTCCTCTATCTCCTGGGGGTAGATGTTCACGCCGCCCGACACGATCATGAAGAGCTTGCGGTCCGTCAGGTACAGGTAGCCATCGTCGTCGAGGTGGCCGACGTCCCACAGCGTGGACCAGCCCTTGTCGTTGAACGTCTGGCGAGTCTTCTCCGGGTCGTGGTTGTACTGGAAGGTCGCCGCGCCGGGGCGACCCGCGAAGTAGACGACGCCGTCGTCGCCGACCGGCAGGTCCTGCCCGTCGTCGCCGCAGACGTGCACCTCGCCCCAGATGGCCTTGCCGACCGAGCCCGGATGGCTCAGGGCCTCGTCGGCGGTGATCCAGGTCATGCCCATCCCTCGGTGCCCGAGTAATACTCGTGGATGACCGGCCCCCACCATTCGATCATCCTGCGCTTGACCTCGGGCGCACAGGGCGCCGCCGCGTGCACCACGGAGCGCAACGACGAGAGGTCGTACGCGGCCCGGACCTCCTCGGGCAGCTTGAGCATCCGCACGAACATCGTCGGGACGAACTGGGCGTGCGTGACCCCGCGCTCCTGCATGAGCTCGAGGCACCGCTCGGGTTCGAAATGCTCCATCACCACCACGGTCCCGCCGAGGCGCTGTGCCGTCATCGACCACACCAGCGGCGCCGAGTGGTACAGGGGTGCCGGGCTCAGGTACACGTCCCCGGGGGCGAACCCCATGATGACCGCCCAGCATGCCGGAGAGCGTGACATCCGAGCCGAAGGGCAGGCCGCTGAGCGGGCGGCGGATCCCCTTGGGGTGACCCGTGGTGCCCGAGGAGTACAGCATCGGGGAGCCCTCCAGCTCCTCTGCGAGCGGCTCGCCCGGGAACCCGCTGACGAAGTCGTCGTAGGAGGAGTGCCCCGCTGCCACCGTGTCTCCCACCATGAGGCGGAGCTCCACGCCCGGCGTCAGCGCGACCAGCTCCGCCGCCAGTGGTGCGAGCGCGGACGAGGTGATCAGCGTGCGCGGCGCCGCAATCGACGACGATGTACGCCGCCTCCTCGGCGGCAAGATGCGTGTTGACCATGGTGTAGTAGAGGCCGGAGCGCTGGAGACCGAACGCCACCTCGTGGGTCCGGTGGTCGTTGGGCAACAGCACCGCCACGTGGTCACCGGGCCGCAGCCCGTGAGCGAACAGGGCCTGGGCCAACCGGCTCGAGCGCTCCTCGAGCTCGGCGAAAGTGACGACCGTGCCCGACGAGGTGATCACGGCCGGTCGCTCACCGTCGGTGGCGGCGTAGGTGGCGGGGCGGAAATGCGTCGGGCGGGTGTCGTCGGGGCTCACGTTCCTCTTCTAGCCCAACCGGCGACCAACACGCCCGTTGGGTCGGCGCGACGGCGGGGGCAGGGGTGCTGGTGCTGTTCCTGAGCGACCCTGCAACACCTTCACCAGGGGTCAGGTCGTCGATTTTCTGGTGATCAGCCCCGCTTGGGTGACCAGTCCCAGCGCCGCAGGCTGAGCAGAACGCCCGCCGCGCCCCAGATGGCGATCACCAGGAGGTCGCTCCACGGCGACGTGCCGGGGATGCCGTTGAACGTGTCGACGGAGGCCACGATGAGGTGCCGGATCGGGAAGATGCCGGTGAAGGTGGCGAGCCCCGTACCGGCTTTGACGGGGAAGTACAGCCCCGAGAGGGCCACCAATATGAAGAAGACGAGGCTCACGATCGGCCCGGCGGCATCGGCGTTGGGCACCACGGTGCTGATGCCCACCCCGAGCGCCGTGAAGCTGAACATGCCGACGATGACCACGAGGAGGAACGCCCCCACGTCCTGCGGCCCGTGCAGGCCGTACCCGATGCGACCGACGAGGAGCACCAGGACGATCTGAATGACGGCGACGATCATCGAGTTGATGAAGATCGCTGCCAGCAGCATCCAGGTGGGTAACGGGCTGAGACGAAGCCGTTTCAGCAGGCCCATCTCGCGCCGGTTCACCAGCTGAATGGCGAGCGTGTTGAAGCAGGCGGCCATGATGCCGTAGGCGGCGAACGCGGGGAGGTAGTACTGCCCGAGGTTGATGTGCGCCAGGTAGCCGACAGTGGAATGACCCGAGGTGGACAGGAAGATCACGATGAAGACCACCGAGAATCCGACGGTCAAGATCGCTCCGATGGGGTTCAGCCAGAACGACAGCTGCTCGAAGCGAACCTGGCGCGCCACCAAGGGGAGGTCGCTGACGCCGCGGAACGATCCCTTGACCGGCATCTCCGTCGCGCTCACCGGCGTCACCTCTCCGCAGCTCGCGACACGCCCTCGTCGGACTCGCGCGTCGCCTTGGGTGAGGCCCAGATAGACGTCCTCCAGGGAGACCCGAAGCACGGAGAGTCCCTGCAGCGGGTGGCCGCCGGCGAGCGCCCATCCGGTCAGGTCGTGCAGGACTCGGACCTCATCCTCGGTGTGGATCGCAACGTGGCCATCGCCCGACAGGCTCCGCCGACATCGGCAGCGACTCCATGCGTGACCCCATCGGGCAGGCGGAAGCTGATCGTCACCGCACCGAGGTCCCTCCCGCCGATCGATGACGGCGTGCCGTGGGCGACGACCTCGTGGTTGAACAAGACGGCCACCCGATCAGCCAGCGCCTCCACCTCGTCCATGTAGTGCGTCGTGAGCAAGACGGTGGTGCCGCCGGCGGCCAAGAGACGGATGAGCTCCCAGGTCTCGCGCCGTCCGGACGGGTCGAGCCCGGTGGTCGGCTCGTCCAGGAACAGGAGATCGGGGTTGCCGATGATCCCCAGGCCGACGTCCAGCCGGCGCTGCTGGCCCCCCGACAGCCGCTTGACCCGGTCGTCGCTCTTCTCCGACGAGTCCGATCAGCTCGATCACCTCGTCGACGGGCCGAGGATTGGGGTAGTAGCCCGCGTTGCGCGTCAGCACCTGGCGCACCGAGTAGTAGGGCTCGACCGCCAGCTCCTGGAGTACCACGCCGATGCGAGTACGAAGCCAGCGCTGCGTGCTGTGGTCTGCCGGGTCGACGCCCAGTGTCTGCACCCGCCCGCCGCTCCGATCGCGGAATCCCTCCAGGATCTCGACCGTAGTGGTCTTCCCAGCGCCGTTCGGCCCGAGCAGCGCGAACACCTCACCTTTCTCGACCTCGAAGCTGACGTCGCGCACGGCCAGGGTGTGCCCGTAGGACTTGGAGAGGTGCTCCACGCTCACGGCCGGCATGGCGACCCCATATTCCCTCGGGTCGGCGCGGCCAAACCCCCAAGCGAATGACTTACCTCCCGCACCATCGGTATCGACGCTATCGGGGCCGCGCCCCGCGACCCGACTACGACGAGGCCGCTGTCCCCACCTTGACGACCGCGCCGTAGGCCTCGTCGGGCCCGTCGCCCGCAAGCGCCAGCACTTTGTCCAGCAGGTCGCGCAGTTGGCGCAGCTCCGATGGCGAGAGCTTGGCAAACGCCGCCGGGGGCACCGAGAGGACGGCGTCGATCTCGGTCGCCAGCGTGCGCCCGGCCTCGGTCAGCACGATGATCTTCACCCGTCGGTCATAAGGGGCGGGCTCACGACGTGCCAGGCCCCGCTCGTCGAGGTCGTCGACCAGAGCCGTGATGTACGACGGGTCACAGCCGATGCCCCTGGCCATCTCGCCCATGGACACGCCGTCCTCCTTGGCCAGGCGCATCGAGGGTCTTGATCACGCCGGGCGACAGCTTCAGGCGCACGCCGAGCGCCGCCATCCGCTCCACGTACTCGCCCTCGAAGGCGATCGCGGCGCAGGCGCTCGAAGGCGTCCTCGGCCATTCCCATGGCTTGCGATTGTCCCACCGCCGAAAGTCTTTGACAACTCCATACCTTTGAGTATTATGAAGCTAATCCCATGGCATCCACCCAGGCCACCGCCTTCACCTTGACGCCCGAGGTCCGGCGCACGTCCACCGTCGTCGTCCTGGGCTCGATCATGTCGATCCTCGACACGACGATCGTCGCGGTCGCCCTGGCCACCCTGGGGCGGGACTTCCACGTCTCGGTCACCACCATCCAGTGGGTGGCGACCGGCTACCTGCTGGCCCTCGTCCCTGGTCATCCCCGTCACCGGCTGGGCCGTGGACCGCTTCGGGGCCAAGTTGATCTGGATGACCTCGCTCAGCCTCTTCATCGTCGGCTCGATGCCTGTGTGGCGTGGCCTGGTCGGCCAACTCACTCATCGCCTTCCGGGTGCTCCAGGGCATCGGCGGCGGCATGCTGCTGCCGGTGGGCCAGTCGATCCTGGCCCGGGCCGCCGGTCCGCAGCGGATGGGGCGAGTCATGAGCATCATCGGCGTGCCCATGGTCCTGGGCCCGATCCTGGGGCCGGTCATCGGCGGCCTCATCGTGTCGAACTTCAGCTGGCGCTGGATCTTCTACATCAACCTGCCGATCGGCATCGTCACGCTGATCCTGTCCAGCCGCTGGCTGCCCAAGTGGGACACCGACGAGCGCTTCCCCTCCTCTTTCGACACGCTCGGGTTCTGCCTGCTCTCCCCCGGCCTGGCCGCCCTCGTCTACTCCCTGGCCGAGGTGGGCACCACCGGGAGCTTCACCAGCACGTCGGTCATCGTCAGCTTCGTCCTCGGCATCGTGCTGATGACCGCGTTCACCCTCCACGCGCTGCACATCAAGAATCCGCTGCTCGAACTGCACCTGTTCAAGGACCGCAACTTCGCCATCGCCAACATCTGCATCTTCGTGTTGGGCGCCACGCTGTTCGGCTCCATGTTCCTGCTGCCGCTCTACTACCAGATCGCCCGCGGGCAGGAGGCCTGGGTGGCCGGGCTGCTCATGGCGCCCCAGGGCATCGGCGCGGCCTGCATCATGCGCTGGGCCGGCAGCGTCACCGACCGGGTCGGGCCACGACGCGTCGTGCCGTTCGGGATCCTCCTGATGGCGGCGGCCACGATCCCGTTCGCCTTCGTCACCACCTCGACCAGCGAGGTGCTGCTCGCCGGCACGCTCTTCGTCCGCGGCCTCGGGCTCGGCCTGACGATGATGCCGGTCACGGCGGCCGCCTACTTCGACCTCAACCACGCCGAGATCCCGAAGGCCAGCACGACCATGAACATCGTGCGCCAGGTCGGCGGCTCCGTCGCCACCGCCCTCTTCGCCGTCGTGCTCGAGCGCCAGATCGTGACGCAACTCGGGCCCGCCGCGGCCAAGGCTGGTGGCAGCGCCGGCGTCATCTCCTCTCCGGTCACACTGCCGCCCCAGGTCGCCGACCCCGTGGCGGCGGCGTTCGCCCATACCTTCTGGTGGTCGGTCGGCGCCATCCTGCTTGCCTTCATCCCGACCCTGTTCCTGCCCAACCACGCCGCCGCGCCGGTGCCGGCCCACGCCGAGGAGCCCGTCGACGGCGACACCGAATCGGGCCCGGAGGCCCGCGTCGCCGGGGCCATGCTCGACTGACGGCGCACCCCGACTCCGAGGTCGTGGCCCGGCTGGCTGCGTCGCTCGCCCGCGCCGGCTGCGTCGCCGCGGCAGAAGAGGCGATCGGAGCTGGCCACCGCTGGCCGGCGACGACACGGCGCTGCTGGACTCCCTGGCCGAGCGGCGCCTCACCGGGGAGCCTCTGGCCTGGATCACCGGTCGCGCCGCCTTCGGCGACCTCACCGTCCGCGTCGACCCCGGCGTCTACGTCCCCCGCTGGCAGAGCCTCCCGCTGGCCCAGCGTGCGGCGGAACGGCTCCCCGAACGAGGGAGCGCCATCGACCTGTGCACCGGGTCGGGCGCCATCGCCGCAACCCTGAGCGCGGAGCGCCCGCGCGGCTCGCGTCGTCGCCACGGACGTCGACGCCCGCGCCGTGGCCTGCGCCCGGGCAAACGGGGTCGAGGCCTACCGGAGCGACCTCTTCGCCGGCGTGCCCCCGTCGCTGCGGGGCGGGACCGATGTGGTCGTCGCCGTGGTGCCCTACGTTCCGTCAACCGAGCTCCACCTGCTCCCTCGCGACACGCTCCGATTCGAGGACGCCTCGCACTACGACGGGGGACGCGACGGCACCGACATCTTGGGCCGGGTGGTGGCCGACGCACCCCGGTTCCTGCGGACAGGCGGTGCGCTGCTGCTGGAGCTGGGCGGCGAGCAGGCCGACCTTCTGGGTCCGCTGCTGGAGCGCCACCTCGGCTATTCGTCCGTCCGAACTTGGTCCGACGAGGACGGGGACGTGCGTGGGCTGGAGGCGACGCTGGGCTGACAGCCGCCGGTGCGGCTCAGCGCCGGGCGAACACCAGGGCGACCTGCGAACGGTCAACCACGTGCCAGCGCGGGTCGTGGGACAGGTACAACGACAACGCCGTGTTCGGTGCCCACACGACGTAGGTGACGTGGTAGGCGGACAGCACGGGGTCGGGGTTCGTCGTCATGTCGGTCACGTCGAAGAACTCGGTGAGCACGCGGCCCTCGAAGAGGTCGGTGCGCCCGTCGACGAAGGTGGCCCGGTGGCGGGCGATCGAGTAGTCGCCCCACGTGTACTCCGTGAAGATTCGACCGTGCATGCGAGCTCAGGTAGTTGAAGGCCTGGACCGGCAGCGTCGGCGAGACCGTGCCGGCCGGCACCGCCGGAGCGGCGAGGATGGCGATGGCCACTGCGATCAGACCGCCACCGGCCCAACGTCGCGCCGTCGTCCCCCAAGGTGCCCGGGCCGGGAGGGCCGCCGCCAGCCCGACGGCGACCACCATGAGGTAGACGACCAGACGCTGCGTGCGCAATGCCTCCACGAAGAGGAGCACGCCCAGCGACCCCTCGAGCAACGGGAATGCGCCTCGTCCACAGGCATGCGACGAGGACGGCCAGGGGCACGCAGTAGACCAGGAGCACGATCAGCGAGTGGAAGTCGGGCGAGTTCCATTCGCTGATGTACTGCGCGATCTGGGTGTTGCGCGTCACGTCGACGTCGTAGGTCAGCAGGCCCGGGCCGTACGGGGTGATGCAGGAGGCGATCAGGCTGCCCAACAGCGCCAGCGCCAGCGAACCGCGTGTACGGCGACTGGTGCACGCCGCCGACCCGCTCGACCAGCCGGGCCGGCACGAACGACCACCCCAGTTCGATCGCCAGCACCAAGAGCCCGAGCAGGATCGACCCGTGCGTGTTGACCCAGGCGACACACAGCAACGGGAGGAGCACCAGCCAGCGCGGGTTCGTCCGCGCCTTGGTCAGCACCAGCAACTCCAACGGAAGCCAGACCAGGGAGAAGTCGAGCCCCCGATCGCCCGCCAGGACGCCCGCAATGCCCACGGCCAGCAGCAGGACGATGGCGGCCACCCGCCCGCCGCGCGCGCCGAGCGCGCGGGCGTAGCGCCGCAGCTGGACACGAGGCACAGTCCGCCCAGGACGATGGCGTACAGGCTGTAGGCCGCGGCGCCGAACGCCCGGAACAGCTCGGCCAGGGCGATCTCCGATCCCCATTCGTCTGTCACCCAGCGGCGATGTGACTCGGTGTAGCTGAAGGGGTCAAGGCCCATGAAGGCATGGTGGGCCAGCATCCACTGGCCGGCGGCCAACGACCAGAACTCGTCGTTGGACAGGTCGTGTGCACGAGCAACGGCGGCAATGAAGGCGATGCCGAGGACGATCCCGACGAGCTCGATCGCCCGCTGGGGCAGCCGCCGTCGGGGCCGGGGCTCCCGTACTCCCGGCGGTTCCGGCTGTGCAGGGGCGGCGCCGGTCGTCGGCACATCGAAGGTCTCGACGACCCGGGCGCTCGCCTGCACTGCTCCCCCCTCATGCCGGTCCCCCACCGGCATCCCTGCGCAGCACGGTACAACGCGCCCCGACACCCCGGCGTCGCAGGACGGTTGCGATCGCGTCGCTTTCCTCAACAGCTGCGTTGCAGCACGAGCGCCTTCACCAATGCCGCCCCACTCGTACACGATGCCGTACGCCCAGCCCCAGAAGCCCGTCCGGCGCCACCGCCGACCTCGAGCACCTGTCCCGAGTAGCAGCGCCCGATGCGCAACCGAGCCCGTGTGGCCTGGGTGGTGGGCATCACCACGATGATCCGGTGCCAGTGGTGCGCGGCGGCCATCGCCGCGATGGAACGCGCTTCACCCTGGGTTGTCGCGGGTCTGGCCCGGAAGCACACGACGTGTTCCGAGGGAGAGACGCGGCGATGGAACGAGTTGCACTGATACGCATAGGCAGGGAGCGACAATGCGATCGTTGGCGCGTACCCTTCGTTTGCCAGCTCGACCCCCTCGTCGAACGACCCCGGCCCGTGCGCACCCAGGACCACGATGGCATTCGACCGCTCCGGTGCGTTGAGGTCGGGAAAGACGAACAGACGCAGGGTCAGCACGACGAAGGCCAGCACCAGGACGACCACGCCGGCCACGATGATGCGCGACCGCGTCGACTCCAGACCCACCACCGGGACATTGTGACAGCCCGCCCGCCCGATCCGGCTTCGTCCGGCGGCCGAGCGTGCGTCGGCTCCGCTACGTGATCAGCGGATCCCGGGGCAGTCCGAGAATGCGCTCGGCGATCTGGTTGCGGGTGATCTCGGAGGTCCCGCCCGCGATGGACATGGCCCGCGTGGCGAGCTGGGCGTACCCGGCGAGCGCGTCCTCGCCGTCGAGGAACGCGGTGGCCGCGCCGACGAGGTCGGCCTGCAGCCGGGCCCGATCGTGGCCGTGCTCGGCCAGCACCAGCTTCGTCACGTTGCCCTCCGGGCCCGGGCCCGATCCGATCACGGCCCGCTGCGCCCGGCGGAGGTTCAGCACCTTCAGCGCGTGGTCCTTGGTGATGATGGCGCCGATGCGTGCCGACGCCCCCGGCACCCGATCGCCGCCGCTCTTGAGCAGCGACATCAGGTCCATGGGCGGGAAGATGCTGCCCACGCCGCCGCCGATGGAGACCCGCTCGTTGCCCGAGCGTCGAGCGCGCCACCGTCCAACCGTCATCGGGCGTCCCCACCACGTCGTCGTCGGGCACGAAGACGTCGTTGAAGAAGACCTCGTTGAAGTCGGCGTTGCCCGTGATCTGGCGCAACGGCCGCACCTCGACGCCCGGCGCGTGCATGTCGATGACCATCGTCGTGATGCCCGCATGCTTCGGCGCGTCGGGATTGGTCCGCACCGTGGCGAGCCCGAGGTGGCAGTACTGGGCGCCGCTGGTCCACACCTTCTGCCCGTTGACCTTCCAGCCGCCCTCGACACGGGTCCCCCGCGTCTTGACCGCGGCCGCATCCGACCCGGCATCGGGCTCGCTGAACAGCTGGCACCAGACGTACTCGCCCATGAGCGTCTTGAAGACCCACCGCTCCACCTGGTCCGGGGTGGCGTACTGGTTCACCGTCATGATGTTCCAGCCGGTGATGCCGAGACCCGGCACCCTGCACCCCGGCCGCCCGCAGCTCCTCGTCGATCACGATCTGCTCGACGGCGCCCGCTGCGCGGCCCCAGGGCTCGGGCCAGTGCGGGACCATCAACCCCGCCTCCACCAGCGCCTTGCGCTGCTCGGCACCCTGCAGCCCACCGATCCGCTCCGCTTCGGCCCGCACCTCGGCCCGGATCGCCTCCGCCTCGGGCGGAAGGTCGAGCGAGACCTCGCGGGTGGTCCCCCGGGCCGCCTGCGCCGTCACGTCCTCGGCGTCGTCCGGCGAACCCAGCACCGCGTTGAGCACGAGGGCCCGGCGCAGGAACAGGTGCGCGTCGTGCTCCCAGGTGAAGCCGATGCCGCCGTGCACCTGGATGTTCATCTGCGCGTTGTGCACGGCGGGGGCGAAGGCCAGATGCGCCACCATGGCGGCGACGAGCTCGAACTCGTCGGCCGTGTCGGCCGACGGCCCTGGCGGCATCCCACACGGCCGCCGTGGCCAGCTCGGCCGCCACCAGCATGTCGGCGCAGTGGTGCTTCACCGCCTGGAAGGTCCCGATCGTCCGCCCGAACTGCACCCGCTCCTTGGCGTAGGCCACCGCCGCATCCGTGCAGGCCGCCATGACACCCACGGCCTCCGCCGCGCCGAGCGTGCGGGCCAGTGCGCGGGCGCGCCGGGCCGCGCCGGGCAGCACGTCCGCGTCGCGGACGGCCACCGACGACACCGTCACCGAGGCCGACCGGCGCGACGGATCGAGGTTCTTCGTGCCGCCGAACGTCAACCCGTCGGCGTCCCGCCGCACGACCACGACGTCGTCGCCGGCCCGCAGCAGCACCAGGTCCGCACCCGCCCCGCCGAGGACGATGCCGCCGTCGCCGTCGAGCACGCCGTCGGTCAAGGTCAGCGAGCCCCCGAGGCCGAGCGCGGCCACCACCGTTCCGTCGGCCAGGCCGGGCAGGAGGGCGGCACGCTGCTCGTCGCTGCCGCACTGCGCGATCACGGCCGAGGCCAGCACGGTCGGGAGGAACGGCCCCGGTGCCACCTGGCGGCCGATCTCGTCCAGCACGACGACCAGCTCGTCCAGTCCGGCACCCGCGCCGCCGTGCTCCTCGGGCAGGTGGATGCCCAGCCAGCCCAGCTCGGCCATCTCCTTCCAGAAGGAGGGGCGCGGCTCGGCGTCGGCCTCGAGCAGGGCCCGGTTCTGCCGCCAGCGCGCCGTGCGCCGTGAGCACGCCGCGCACCGTGGCCCCGAGCTCCTGGTGCTCCTCGGTGATCGCGATCGGCATGGCTGCCCCCTTCGGTCGGCTTCGGTCCGGGACCCGCGCCGCCCGGCCGTCGACACTACAGAACACCGGCACAGGACCCCCAAGTCCGGGGCGGTACGATGGTCCGCGTGAGGTAGAGCTCGACGCACCCGGCGGCCGCACCATCGTGCGCCCAGACACCCGTCACCCCGTCACCCGTCACCGTCACCCCGTCCCGGAGCTCCCCATGCCTTCTCTCAGCGCCGCACCGCCGGCGACACTCGTCGCCCGACATCTCGGCCACGAACGCGGCGGCCGCACCGTGCTCGACGACGTGTCGCTCTCCGTCGGGCCGGCCACCTGCCTGGGCGTCGTCGGCCCCAACGGAGTCGGCAAGTCGACGCTCCTCCAGATCCTGGCCGGACTGCTCGTCCCCGCCGCGGGCGACGTGCGCGTCGACCAGCCGACCGCCACCGTGGGCTACCTCAGCCAGGAGCACGCCGACCGCCGGGGACGAGACCGTGCGCGACGCGCTCGCACCGCCGCACCGGTGTCGCCGCCGCCGAGGCGGACCTGGCCCACGCGGCGGCCGCCCTCGCCGCCGGCGGGCCACGTCGGCCGCCGACCGCTACGCGACCGCCCTCGCCCGCTACGAGTCGATCTCGGCCGGCGACTTCGAGGCCCGCCTCGTGACCACGCTCGAGCAGGTGGGCCTTCCGATCACCGTCGCCGGGCAGCCCGTGGCGACGCTCTCGGGCGGGCAGCAGGCGCGTGTCGCGCTCGGCCGCCATCCTGCTCGCCCGCTTCGACATCACCCTGCTCGACGAGCCGACCAACGACCTGGACTTCGACGGCCTGTCCCGCCTCGAGGACCTGGTGGACCGCCGCGCCGGGGGCATGGTCATCGTGTCGCACGACCGGGCCTTCCTCGACCGCACGGTGACCGACGTCCTCGAGCTGGACGAGCACTCCCGCACCGGGCGCACCTACGGCGGCGGCTGGGCCGGCTACCAGGCCGAGCGGGAGGCCGACCGCGCCCACGCGGCAGAGGCCTACGCGCGTCTACGAGACACAGCGGGCCGCGCTGCGCCGGCGGGCCCAGCGCGAGCGCCAGTGGGCCACCTCCGGCGTGGCCCGCGAGAAGAAGCACCCCCGCGACAACGACAAGGCGCAGCGGGACTTCCGGATCAACCGGACCGAGCGGCTGGCGTCGCGGGCACGGCGCACCGAGCGCGCGCTCGAGTCGCTCGAGGCGGTCGAGAAGCCATGGGAGGGCTGGGATCTCCGCTTCAGCATCAGCGAGGCCGCCCGGTCCGGTGCCGTCGTCGTGCGCCTGGCCGACGCCGTGATCGAGCGGGGCGACTTCGTCCTCGGGCCCTGCACCCTGGACATCCGGTGGGCGGAGCGCATCGCGCTCGTCGGCCCCAACGGGTCGGGCAAGACGACGCTCGTGGAGGCCCTGCTCGGGCGGATCCCGTTGGCGCAGGGGACCCGGCACATGGGCCCGAGCGTCGTCGTCGGCGAACTGGCTCAGGACCGGCGCGTCCTGCAGGACGCGCCGGTCCTCGCGGACGCGTTCGTGGCCGCCACCGGGCTCCCCCGTGACCGGGCCAGGTCGCAGCTGGCCAAGTTCGGGCTCGGCGCGGACGCCGTCCTGCGGCCGCCGTCGTCCCTCTCGCCGGGTGAGCGCACCCGGGCCGAGCTGGCGGCGTTCGCCGCCACGGGCGTCAATTTCCTCGTGCTCGACGAACCCACCAACCACCTCGACCTGCCGGCCATCGAGCAGCTGGAGTCGGCGCTGCGCGGCTACGAGGGCACGCTCCTGCTCGTCTCGCACGACCGACGCCTCCTCGAGACGGTGCCCGTCACCCGGCGCGTGGAGCTCCCGGACGCGCGACGAGGCGGACCGGGGCCTGCGCGGCGACCCGTAGCGCCGCACCGCGACCGCAACCTCGCTGCGCCGCAGCATCACCTCGGGAGAGCCATTGTGGTACGTTGCGACGCAGTCGGGCGCCGGGCAGCAAGGCGAAGGTCCGGGCGAGGCACCGGGCGGTGCAGCACAGGGGGAGACAGCAATGACGTACAACCTCGAGTCCGCCGAGCAGATGGTCGTGCACCTGATCGCCGCGGCCAACCGGTCGCACCGCGAGGCCAGCTGGAGCTACGAGCTCACCAGCGAGGTCGAGAACATCGAGGTGGTGTCGCGGTGAACGGACCCACACCCTGCGGATCCACCCGTGCTGGCTCCGCTACGTCGTCTCGCAGGGCGAGTTCGAGTCCTGCGTGGCCGACGAGATCGAGGCCTGGTACCTCCTCGAGCAGCTGACCGGCGAGGTCACGATCGTCAGCTAGACCGTCAGGCGAACCGCTCCCGCAGCGCCACCCGGGCCGCCGACACGCCGCACATCCCGTGGACGCCTCCCCCCGGAGGCGTCGAGGCCGAGCAGAGATACACACCCTCGAGCGGCGTCCGGTACGCGTTCCACCGGGGCACGGGCCGGAACACGGTCTGGCGCAGCGTGGCCGCACCGCCGTTGACGTCCCCACCCAGCAGGTTCGGGTTGTACGACTCGGCCTCGGCCGCCGTCCGCACGGCGCGGGCCAGCACCCGGTCCCGAAAACCGGGTGCGAAGCGCTCGATCTGCGCCTCCATGCGCTCGCTCATGTCGACGGCCGAGTCGTTCGGCACGTGGCAGTAGGCCCACAGCGTGTGCTTGCCCGCCGGTGCGCGGGTCGGGTCGACGACGCAGGGCTGGGCGACCAGCACGAAGGGGTGCTCGGGATGCCGCCCGCCATGCACCGCGGCCTCCGAGCGCGCCACCTCGTCGAAGGTGCCGCCCACGTGGACGGTCACGGTGCGCCGGCAGGCCTCGGCGCTCCACGGCACCGGGCCGTCCAGGGCCCAGTCCACCTTGCAGGAGCCGGGCCCGGGGCGGAACCGGGCCCACGGCCGTCCCGCCCGCGCGTGACAGGCGGGACCCCGCCAGGGCCACGAACTGCCGAGGCGACACATCGAGCAGCACGGCCCGCGCCGGCGGGAGCTCCGC
Organism: uncultured Acidimicrobiaceae bacterium; assembly: GCA_963787525.1. Lineage (GTDB taxonomy): Bacteria > Actinomycetota > Acidimicrobiia > Acidimicrobiales > RAAP-2 > Bog-473. The sequence goes on from CAWBDK010000004.1 coordinate 682,948, forward strand.
CAGCGAGGTGACCCAGTCACCCGTGTGCACCACCCCGCCGTGACGGCGCACCTCGCTCGCCAACCCCTGCGTGATGGCCGCGCTCCCGCCTTCGACCACCGGCCAGCCGGCTCCGTGGCCCAACGCCGTCAGGAGCAGGCCGAACGCAGCCGTCAAGGGCGCCGTCAGCGGCTCCATCGAGTGAGCCGCCGCGCCGGCCAGCAGCGCCCGCGCCGCGTCGGTCGAGAAGTTCCGCGTGGCATGGCGGACCGACGGCGTGCCGACCAGGGCGAAGCGCGCCAGCGCGAGCGGGTCGCGCGGCATGCTCCGCATCGGCCCCAGCGTGTAGGCGACGATCCGGTCCAACCAGTCCACCAGCGGCCCCACGAGGTCCCGGTACGCGGCGGCGTCCCCGCCCAGGTGCGACGCCGTCTCGCCCACGTCCCGGTACAGCGCGGCGGCGCGGCCGCCTCCCAACGGATGGGCGAAGGCCACCTCGGGCTGCCGCAGCACCACGCCCATGGCGGCCAGGTCGAGCGACCGGAAGAACGGCGACGCGACCAGCGCCGGGTGCACCGCGGAACAGACGTCGTGGCGGAAACCCCTCGAGGGTCAGGGCCTCGGTCCGTGTCCCGCCCCCGACGGTGGGCGCGCCCTCGTACACCTCGACGCCGTGGCCGGCCCGGGCCAGGGTGAGCGCGGCGGCGAGCCCGTTGGGCCCCGAGCCCACCACGACGGCGTCCGTACGCTGCACGAACCGACGTTACCGACCGTGACGGCTCGCGCTCACCGCCCGCCCGCTGGCGCGACGTACGTCAATAGGTTGCGCTAGCCGACCCACACGACGACAAGGGGGCCCTCATGGCAGAGGTGCACGGAACCTGTGAACCGCGGCTTCGACGCGGTCCGCCAGACGCTGGCCGACCAGCTCGACACCGGGGCCGACCTCGGCGCGTCCGTCGCCGTCTTCCTCCACGGCGAGCCCGTCGTCGACATCTGGGGCGGCTGGGCCGACCCGGACAAGACGCGGCCCTGGGAGCGCGACACCATCACCAACGTCTGGTCGACCACCAAGACCATGACGTTCCTCGTCGCGCTGATGCTGCACGACCGCGGCGAGCTCGACTTCCACGCCCCGGTCGCCACCTACTGGCCCGAGTTCGCCGCCAACGGCAAGGAACGGATCGAGGTGCGCCACGTCATGGGGCACACGGCCGGCCTCCCGGGTTGGGACGAGCCCCTCGCCGCCGAGGACCTGGCGAACTGGGAGCTCTGCACCTCCCGCCTCGCCGCCCAGAGCCCATGGTGGGAGCCCGGCACCGCGTCCGGCTACCACGCCGTGACCCAGGGCTTCCTCATCGGCGAGATCGTCCGGCGCATCACCGGCGAGAGCATCGGCAGCTGGTTCGCCCGCGAGGTGGCCAAGCCGCTCGATGCCGACTTCCACATCGGCCTGCCCGAGAGCGAGGACCACCGCGTCTCCAACGTGATCCCGCCACCGCCGATCGACATCGCCGCCATGGAGGGACAGGTCAGCGAGATCATGCTCAAGACCTTCATGAACCCGCCCCTCGATGCCACCATGGCCCATCACGCCTGGTGGCGGCGGGCCGAGATCCCCGCCGCCAACGGCCAGGGCAACGCCCGCTCGGTGGCCGCCATCCAGTCGATCGTGGCCGGCAAGGGTCAGGCCCGCGGCGTCCGCCTCCTCTCCGCCGAGGGCACCGAGCCGATCTTCGAGGAGCAGGCCAACGGCATCGACAAGGTGCTCGGCGTGCCGGAGCGCATCGGCATGGGCTACGGCCTGAGCAACCCGCCCGACATGCCGCTGGGCCCGCGTGCCTGTTACTGGGGCGGCTACGGCGGCTCCGTCATCATCATCGACCAGGACGCGGAACTGGCCGTCTGCTACGTCATGAACCGCATGGAGTCCGGCATCGTCGGCGACCTGCGCGGCACCAACATCGTCGCCGCCACGGTGATGGGCCTGGCCTCCGCTTAGGGCAGCACCGCCTCGGCTTCGATCTCCACCCTCCAGGCGGGATCCAGCAGTCCCGCCACCACGACCATGGTGGCCGCGGGGCGCACGTGCCCGAGCAGCTCGCCGTGGACCGCGCCGACCGCCTCGCCGTCTTCCGCGCGCGTGATGTACATGCGGGTCCGCACGACGTCGTCGAGCGAGGCGCCCGCCTCGGCCAACGCGGCCCGATGATCTCGAAGCACCGCCGCGCCTGCGGACCGGCACCGTCGGGGCAGCCTCCCCCGGCAGACGGGTCCCGTCCCCGAGACGAGCACCCGCGCCCCCCCGACCCGGAGGCCCGGCTGAACCCGATGGCCGGCTCGAAGGGTGAGCCCGACGAGATGCGTTGACGCTCCGTCACGCCCGGAATCCTCCCACCCCGGGGCCGGGCATCGAGCGCCGGCCGGTACCATTGACTATCGGGGGTCGCATGGGGCTGGGTCTGCGCCGGATCGCACGCTGTCGTGGCGGCCTGCGCCGTGGCGTGTCGTCGCCGCCGGCTGCGGGTCGTCCCCTGCGGCACCGAGGACAGCCCCGGTACGCCATCACGATCCACCGCATGGCCGATCCCCCGCCGTCGCCACGACCACGCCGCAGCCCGGGAGCACCGTCGTCGCCACGACCGACGGCGCCATCCCCGGCTACCCCGCACCCGGCACGGCGTCCGACAGGACGGTGCCGGGTTCGTGGTACGGCTACCCCTCCATCCTGCCGGTCATCGCGACCGAACCGGGCTGGCTCGAGGTACGCCTGGCCCAGCGTCCCAACGGCTCGACCACCTGGGTGCAGCAGAGCGACGTCTCCCTGGGCAGCACGCCGTACTCGATCGTGGTCAACCTGGCGACCATGCACCTCACCGTGTTCGAGGCCGGCCCGAGATCCTGGACTTCCCGGCCGGCATCGGGGCTCCCGACGACCCCACGCCCCACCGGCAACTACTTCGTCACGATGCAGTACCCGCCGCCCAGCGCGGGCTACGGCCCCTTCGTGCTGGTCACCTCCGACCACTCCGACTCCATCGCCGACTGGGAGAACTCCGGCGACGCCATCATCGCCATCCACGGCCCGATCACCTCGTCCGACGACTCGCTCATCGGCACCACGGGCGCGGCCATCTCGCACGGCTGCATCCGGCTGCACGACGCCGACCTGGCGCAGCTCTCGGTGATCCCGCCGGGAACGCCCATCGACATCGTCAACTGACCCGTAGAGGCGGCACGGCGTCGAGGTAGGCCCGGGTCCGGGCAAACGCCGCAGCCGCCTCGGGCACCCCGGCGCCGACCAGTCCCTGCCAGCCGTGCACCGAGGCCCGGCCACGACTCCAGGGTCACCGCGACGCCGGCCCGCAGCGCCGCCAGGGCCAGCGCGGCGACACCCTCGCGCAGCGTGTCGAGCTCGCCCACCGGGAGGTAGAGCGGGGGCAGGCCCCGGAGGTCGGCGTAGACGGGCGACACCCGCGGGTCGTCGAGCGCCACCCGCCCTCCGGCGTACTCCCGCCCCCGGTTGCGGACCCACCCGGCGGTGAGGAACGGGTCGCGCGCCACCCCGGCCACCTCCGCGGCCACGGAGAGGTCGAACCAGCCCGAGATCGACACGAAGCACGCCGGCAGCGGCAGTCCTTCGTCGCGCGCCGCGAGCAGCGTGCCCAGTGCCAGCAGGCCGCCACAGGAGTCGCCGCTGACCACCAGGCGCGCCGGGTCCACCCCGCCGGACAGGAGCCCGCGGTAGGCGGCCAGGCAGTCCTGGTGCGCCGCCGGAAAGACGTGCTCGGGCGCCAGGCGGTAGTCCGCCATGCACGACCCGCGCCTCGAGCTGCTCGGCCAGCATGGCGCCGTAGAAGTGGTAGTCGTCGAGTGGGCACGACACCAGGCCGCCGCCGTGGCAGTGGAAGACGACCCGCTCGGAGCCGCGGTCGACGGGTGTCGTCGTACCAGGCGCTGCGCACCCCGCCGAGCTCCACCTCGGTCACCGTGACGTGCGGAGGCACCGGGTGGCCGTGGAACGGCGCCATCATCGCCCGCACCGCCCGGTAGTCGGCCTCAGGGTCGGCGAAGTCCGCCGGGACGAGGGCCAGGATCTCGGTCAGCTCCCGGCTGGGCACGGTGTTCAGGCCAGCTCGTAGTCGGCCAGGTCGGGCTCGAGCGTGCGGGACCAGTACGAGTGGAGGTCGAACGGCCAGTTCTGGGTGACCCGCCCGCGGGCGTTGCGGTACCACGTCGGCACGTCCGCCACACCCCACACCATCTGTCGCGTTGCCCTCCTCCATCTGCCGCCCGTAGCGCTCGTGGACGTCGCGCCGGCACGACATCGTCCGGTGGCCGCTGCGCAGGAGCCGACCGATGGCCTCGACGACGTAGCGCACCTGGCATTCCACCATCACCAGGATGCTGCCGTTGATGACCAGGTTCGTGTTCGGCCCGTAGAGCATGAAGAAGTTGGGGAAGCCCGGCACCGTGATGCCGAGGTAGGCCCGGGCGTCACCGCCCCACTCCTCGTTGAGCTCGACCCCGCCCGATCCGAAGACCCGCATGGGCGCCACGAAGTCGGAGGCGCTGAACCCGGTCCCGTAGATCAGCACGTCGGCCGGGTGCTCGACGCCGTCGGCGGTCCGCACCCCCCGCGGGGTGATCTCGGCGATCGCCGTCGTCACCAGGTCGACGTCCGGGCGTCCCAGAGCCGCCGCCCAGCGCCCGTCGTCGCGCAGCGCGCGTTTCGCGAAGGGCGGGAAGTGGGGCACCATCTTCTCGTAGAGCTCGTCGCTCTCGACCTGCGCCCGCAGGACATCGAGCAACATGGAGCGCACGAAGTCGTTGCCGGCGCTCACCGACTCCGTCCGCCCGTCCCAAGCCGGGTCGACCCGGGCGGCCGCGAGCAGGCCCTCGTGCATGAGCCAGAACTGCCACAGCCGGTCCCAGCGCCCGTAGCTGGGCAGCAGCGCCAGCAGATCGTGGAACTCGGGCGGGAAGGGGTCACCGTAGTTCTCCGTCGGGAGGAGCCAGGGCGGGGTGCGCTGGTACACGTCGAGGTGGCCCACCTCCCCGACCAGGCACGGGACGAACTGGGCCGCACTGGCCCCCGTCCCGATCACCGCGACGCGCCGCCCGGCCAGCTCCACCGAGTCGTCCCAGGCGGCCGAGTGGAACGACGGGCCACCGAAGGTCTCCCGTCCCGCGATGGCCGGGAACGACGGACGGTTGAGCTGCCCGACGGCGCAGACGACCCCGTCGAAGACGTCGATGCCCACGGTGCCGTCGCCGCCACGCACCGTCAGCGACCATCGCGCGCGTCGTCGTCGAACCGGGCCTCGGTCACCTCGGACGAGAGGCGGATGCAGTCGCCCAGCCCGAGCTCCTTGGCCGTCGCCTGCAGGTAGGCCAGCAGGTCGGGCTGCGCCGAGAACCGTGAGACCCAGTCGTTGGTCTGGGCGAAGGAGAAGCTGTAGAGCTGGTTGGGCACGTCGACGCGGCAGCCCGGGTAGACGTTCTCGAGCCAGGTGCCCCCCACCGCCGCGGTTCTTCTCGAACACCGTGACGTCGACACCCGCCTGGCGCAGGCGGTGCGCCGCCGCCAGGCCGGAGGCGCCCGCCCCGATGACGGCACAGCGGAAGCGTGCCGTCGCACTCGTCCGTGCACCACGAGGGCTGCCCGGGGATCGCTGCCCTCGAGGGCGAGCTCCTCGGTCAGGAAAGCCTCCCACTGCTCGGTCGAGCCCGCACCGACCAGGAAGTCGAAGATCCGCCGCCGCTCCTCGACCCCGAGCACGTGGTCGGGCGTGCCCGACGCCAGCGTGGGACCGCAGGCGGTGGACCGGCCAGCCGGCGCGCCGCCTCCTCCTGCTCGGGCCCCAGACCGCGGCCCGGGACGAGGAGCTGCCCCTGATCGGGCACGAACTCCTCCCGCAGCAGCGACAGATCGCCCGTCCGGTGGGCCACCGCGCACAGGAGCGGGTGCACCTCGGCCGCGGCGAACGCCGCCTCCATCTCGATGGCGTCGCTCATGCCGGCACGCCCCTCGGTCGGTCCCGGTCGTCCCCATGCCGACGCAGCTTCGGAGGCGTCCCGCGCCGGGCAGTCACCGGGCGGGCGGAGCGTACGGAGCGCGCTCACCGCCCCATGTGCTTGACGAGCTGGGCGATCTGGCTGTTGACCTCGACCGTGCGGGGCAGCTTGTCCATCGCCGCGGCCAGGGTCTCGGCGGTCCAGCGGTCGTCCGTCTCGACCTGGTCGGCGATCGACCACCCGGCGTAGATCCCGACCGAACCCCCGTACACGCTGAAGACCTGGCCGTTGAAGGGGCAGGTCTCGGAAGCCAGCACGGCGACGAGCGGCGAGACGTTCTCGGGATCGAACACGTGCTGCTGCATCGACTCGCCCATCCCCGGGGTCTGCATCGTGAGCCGGGTCCGGGCGACGGGGGCGATGCAGTTGGCCCGGACGCCGTAGCGGCTCAGCTCCATGGCGTTGACCACGGTCATGGCGGCGATGCCCGCCTTGGCGGCCGAGTAGTTGGTCTGGCCGACGTTGCCGTGCAGCCCGGCGCCCGAGCTCGTGTTCACGATGGCGCGGTCGGTGGTCGTCCCGGCCTTGGCCGCCTCCCGCCACACGTCGGCGGCGTGCCGGGTGATGTTGAAGGTGCCCTTGAGGTGCACCGCGATGACGTCGTCGAACTCCTGCTCGCTCATGGACACCAGCATCCGGTCACGGAGGATCCCCGCGTTGTTGACGACGACGTGGAGGTCGCCGAAGGAGGAGACGGCCTGGTCGACCATCGCCTTCGCGCCCGCGAACGAGCTCACGCTGTCCGTGTTGGCCACCGCCTGGCCGCCGGCGGCCGTGATCTCGTCGACCACCGACTGCGCGGCGGAGATGTCGGCGCCCGAGCCGTCGACGGCGCCACCGAGATCGTTGACGACCACCTTGGCCCCGAGCGAGGCGAACAGCAGGGCGTGTTCACGGCCGATACCCCGCCCGCCCCGGTGATGATCGCCACTCTGTCCTGCAACATGGTTCAGCCGTCCTCTCGGTTCGTCACGATCCAGCCGCCCCGGCCGGAGGTCCGGGCGAGACGATTGCAACGGCGCTCCAGCCTGTCAAACCGGCGCTAGAGCGCTCGCTTCGCGCAGGCGGCGCTCCAGGTAGCGGCGCTCGGCATCGGTGCCGGCCAGGTCGTGGGCCTTCCGGTAGGCGTCCGCTGCCTCCGAACGGCGGCCGAGACGCCGCAGCATGTCCCCGCGGGCGGCCGGGAGCAGGTGGTAGGCGCGCAGCTCTCCGTCCGGTGCGATCCGGTCGATCAGCGCCAAGCCGGCCTCGGGCCCCTCGCACATGGAGACGGCGACGGCCCGGTTCAACTCGATCACGGCCGACGGCGCCATGTCGAACAGCCGGTCGTAGAGCGCGGCGATCCGGGCCCAGTCCGTCGTGCCGTCCGCCCGGACGTGGCACGCCGCAATGGCCGCCTGGACCTGGAACGGCCCGGGGCGCTCCAGGCGGGCCGCCGCCTCGAGCAGCCGGCTCGCCCTCGGCGATGGCGGCGCCGTCCCACAGGGAGCGGTCCTGCTCCGACAGCACGACGAGGTCACCGTCGTCGTCGACCCTCGCCGCGCTGCGAGCGTCGTGGAAGAGCATGAGCGCGAGCAGGCCGAGCGCCTCGGGCTCGTCGGGCATGAGCGTGCACAGGACCCGGCCCAGGCGGATGGCCTCCGCCGTGAGCCCGCGCCGGACCAGGTCGGCGCCCGAGCTCGCGGCGTACCCCTCGTTGAAGAGGAGGTAGAGCACGGCGAGCACGGCGGCCGTCCGCTCCACCAGCTGATGGGCCGGCGGCACCACGAAGGGGATGCCCGCGTGGCGGATCTTGCGCTTCGCCCGCACCAGCCGCTGGGCCATCGTCGCCTCGGGCACGAGGAAGGCCCGGGCGATCTCCGGCGTCGTCATGCCGGCCAGGGTGCGCAGGGTCAGCGCCACCTGGGCCTCGAAGGACAGCGCCGGGTGGCAGCAGGTGAACATGAGGCGCAGGCGGTCGTCGGGCACCTCCTCTTCCTCGCTCACCTCCGCCTCCCCCGGCTCCATGACGGCCACCTCCCAGCGCCTTGGACGCGCCCAGCCGGGCGCGCCGCGCCCGGTCGACGGCGCGGTTGCGGGCCACCGTCGTGAGCCAGGCGCCGGGGCGGCGCGGGACGCCGTCGCGGGGCCAGCGCTCCAGCGCGGTGGCGAAGGCATCCTGCGCGCACTCCTCGGCCAGGTCCCAGTCGCCGGTCAGGCGGACCAGGGTCGCGACGACCCGGCCCCACTCGGCGTGGAACGCCTCGGCAACGGCGGCCTCGACGTCGGCCGTCACATCTCCCAGATCGGCCTCACTTCCACCGACCCGTCCCGGGCCCCCGGAATCCGGGCCGCCACCTCAATGGCCTCGTCGAGGTCCTTGCAGTCGACCAGGAAGTAGCCGGCGATCTGCTCCTTGGTCTCGGCGAACGGCCCGTCGGTGGCGAGAACCTCGCCGTTGCGGACCCGCACCGTGGTGGCATCGCTGGTCAGGCGCAGGCGCTCGCCGCCGAGCAGCACGCCCCGCTCGGCCATCTCCTTGGCGAACGCCGCATACTCGGGCGATATCTCGTGCCCTTCCTCTTCGGCCGTCCTCGCGCCCGCGCTCTCGTCGAGCGCAATCATCAACAGGTATCGCATCGGTCCTCCTGGTTGGTGTTGGTTCGCTCCTACGACGATCGGCCGGCCGCCCGGATCGACACCTACTGGCCGAAATCTTGGCCAACTTTCCGGCCCTACGCTCGCCGTCCATGGCCACCCCGGGTGACACGGGAGCTGCTGGAGCTCGAGGTCGGCGCCATCGCAGCCGGCGGGCGGCTGCGTGGCCCGGGCACCCGACGGGAGGGTCGTCTTCGTCCGCCACACCCTCCCGGGCGAACGGGTCAGGGCCCGGGTGACCGCCCGCACGACGTCCTACCTGCGGGCCGACGCCGTCGAGATCCTGCAGCCCTCCCCCGACCGGGTCGCCCCACCGTGCCCGCACGCCGGGGCCCGGGCGCTGCGGCGGCTGCGACTTCCAGCACGTGGAGCTCGGCGCGCAGCGACGGCTCAAGGCGTTCCGCATCGCCGAGCAGCTGGCGCGGCTGGCGGGAATCCGGCGCACGGTCGAGGTCGAACCGGTGGACGGTGACGCCGACGGGCTCCGCTGGCGCAGCCGGGTGCGGGTGGCCGTGGACGGGCGGGGCGCTCTCGGGTTCCGCCGGCACCGCTCCCACCAGCTCGAGCACGTCGACGAGTGTCCCGTCGCGAGCCCTGCCGTGTCCGACACCGGTGCGCTCGCCGCCAGATGGCCGGGCGCCGCGGAGCTCGAGGTCGTGACGGGGAGCGAGCCGGGTGACGCCCTGGTCTCGGTCACACCGCCGCTCGAAGGCGACGCCTCGGCTGCCCGACGTCGGCACCGGGCTGGTGCTCAGGGGCAAGGTCCTCCGCCGGCCCGGCGCCGTGCACGCCACCGTCGGCGGCCGCACCTACCGGATCTCGGCCGGGGTCTTCTGGCAGGTGCACACCGGCGCCGCGGCGGCGCTGCTCTCGGCGGTCCTCACCTGCGCCGGTGACTGCCGGGCGGCGTCGGTGGTGGACCTCTACGCCGGCGCCGGTCTGTTCTCCGTCCCGCTGGCCGAGGCGGTCGGCCCGGCCGGATCCGTCCTGGCGTCGAGCGGGACCGCGCGGGCCTGCGCCGACGCCCGGCACAACGGCAGCGGGTCTTCCCAACCTGCGCATCTCGCAGGCCGCGGTGACACCCGAGCTCGTGGCGTCCGCGGTCGGCCGTCCCGACATCGTCGTGCTGGACCCGGCCCGGACAGGGCGCCGGCACCGCCGTCATGGGGGCACTGGACGCCCACGCCCCGACCCTGCGGAGGCTGATCTACGTGTCGTGCGACCCGGCCTCGTTCGGCCGGGACGTGCGGGTCCTGCTCGACCGGGGCTGGGGTCTGACCGTGCTGCGCGCCTTCGACATCTTCCCCATGACCGAGCACGTCGAGCTCGTCGCGGCCCTCGAGCCCCCGCCGGGCTGACTCCGGTGGCCCGGCGACGTCACGGCGTGCCCGCCGAGCTCGTGCTCGATGTGCCCGGCCGACTCGAACTGCAGCGTCGAGTGCGCCACGTCGAAGTGCCCCGACAGGCAATCCTGCAGGTGGTCGAGCACCCGGCCGGCCTCGCCCGTGGTGAAGCAGTCGTCGGTGACCACGACGTGGGCCGTCAGGATCGGCAGCGACGAGGTGAGGGTCCACGCGTGCAGGTCGTGCACGGACTGCACCTCGGGCAGCTCCATCAGGTGCCGTCGCACCTCCTCGAGGTCGATGTCCTCCGGCGTCGCCTCCAGCAGGATGCGCAGCGCCGGCCGCAACAACTGCACCGCCGCCTTCAGCATGAGGACGACGACCACCAGCGATGCGATCGAGTCGGCCCGGTCGAACCCCCACACGACGATCACGACGCCGGCGATCAGCGTGCCGGCGAAGCCGTAGAGGTCGGTCAGGATGTGGCGGTAGGCGCCCTCGACGTTCAGCGACCGCCGGTTCGCCCTCGCCATGGTGAACGTGGCGACGAGGTTCACGACGACGCCGACCGCGGCGACGACGATCAGGACCGCGCCGTCGACGTGGGAGGGGTGCACCAGTCGGACCACCGCGTCGTAGGTCACGAGCGCGGAGACGATGAGGAGGGCGATGGCGTTGCCCGCCGCGGCCAGGATCTCGGCCCGTTTCATGCCGTAGGTGTGCGACCCCGTCTCGGGGCGGGCGGCGAGCCGGATGGCCACGAGGGAACCGGCGATCGCGCCGACGTCGACCAGCATGTGGCCGGCGTCGGCCAGGAGGACCAGCGAGTTCGAGGCGACGGCGGCACCGACCTCGAACACCATGAAGGCGACCAGCAGCACCAGTGCGATCGTTCAGGGCACGCCGGTCGGCCTCCACGGAAGGCAGACCCGGGCCCGTGGTCATGGTGCGGCGTCAGTCATGCGCCGTCACGTGGTCCGCGTGCGTCAGCACCTCCTCGACCAGCCGCCGGACGTGGGCGTCGTCCACCACGTAGAAGATCCGCGTCCCCTCCCGCCTGCTCCGGACCAGACGGGCCAGGCGCAGCTTGGCCAGGTGCTGCGAGACGGCCGCCGGCTGCGCACCCACCAGGTCGGCCAGCTCGTTGACCGAGTGCTCGCCCTCGAGGAGGGCCCAGATGACCCGCAGGCGGGTCTCGTCCCCCAGCAGCTTGAGCATCCCGACGGCGGAACGGAACTCCTCCCCGGCGACGCTTCTAAGTACCTGCGTAGCCACGCAGATACTCTACCCGCGGGACGGGGAGGCCGCACCGGGCGGGCTCAGCTCAGTGGCCGGAGGTGAAGGTCGACGTCGGCACCGGCTGCACGTTGCAGGGCTGGTTGCACCGAGCCCTGCGGCAGCGCCGCCTCGAGCACGGCCTTCATGATCGGCCCGGCCACGCCGGCCCCGTCCGAGCTCAGGTTCTGGTCGGGCACGACGACGGCGACGGCGACCTGGGGGTTGTCGGCGGGTGCGAAGCCGATCATCCAGTCGTGGTTCACCTGCTGGGTCGGACTCGTCTGGGCCGTTCCGGTCTTGACGGCGGCGCACAGGTAGGCGGGAAAGCCGACCTTGTCCGCCGTACCGCTGGCCACGACGCCCTCCATCAGGGAGGTGACCTGCTGGGCCGCCTGCGGCGTCGCCACCGTGGCGCGGGCTTCGGCGCGTAGGTCTGCACCAGCGTGCCCTGGGAGTCGTGGATGGACGACATCAGGTGCGGCGTCATGAGCACGCCCCCGTCGGCGATCCCCGCGGCCACCATGGCGTTCTGCAGCGCGGTCGCCTGCACGCCGTCCTGGCCGATGGCCTCGTAGGCCAAGTAGGCCTGCGAGTTGGCGGGCACCGAGGTGAACGGCGAGGCCACCACGTCCGGCAGGTCGATCGGCGGCACCGAGTTGTAGCCGAAGAGCTCGGCCTGCTTCTGCAGGACGTCCACGCCCTCTTGGACCCCCAGCTCGCCGTAGCCGGGGTCGCAGGAGAACGGGAGCATCGCGGTCATCGTCCCGCCGCAGGGCCCGCTCTCGTCGCACAGCGGCTTGTTCGAGTCCGGGAACGTCTGGCACGGCCTGGACCGGGTAGTCGAAGCCCGCCAGGGAAGGCTTGAGGTTGTAGGCCGCGGTGGACGTCACCACCTTCATCGTCGACCCGGGGAAGAAGGTCTCACCGGTGGCGATGGGCCGCAGGGGGATGTAGCCCTCGTGGTCCTTCTGGACGTAGCTGAAGTAGGCGAGCTGCTCCGAGTGCAAGCGACGGTACTCACCAGGGCGTTGGGGTCGTAGGTGGGGTTCGACACCATGGCGAGCACCGCCCCCGTCTTGGGGTCCAGCACGACGACCGCCCCGTCCTTGTTCGCGCCGGGGGGCAGCGTGGTCAGGGCCTTCCATGCCGCCTGCTGCAGGGCGGGCTCGACGGTCAGCGTGACGTTGTCGGTGATCACCGGCTGCTGCTGCCGGAAGAGCAGCTGGCTCAGCGTCTGGGGAGCCTGCTGGTGCGGCCCCAGGTACGAGTCGTACTGCTCCTCGATCCCCGCCGTGCCGTAGTACAGGGCCGAGTCGTAGCCGGTGATGCCGGCGAACAGCGGCCCCTGGGGGTACTGGCGGACGTAGTCGTACGGGATAGTCGGCCTGTGTTCGTCCCGGCCGGCGTGGGGACCGACTGGGCCAGCACGCGTGCCGTCGGCGGCGTAGATCGAGCCCTCTGGGGTTGTCGTAGCGCTGCGACGAGACACGGGGGTTGTAGGGCGAGGCCTGCAGCTGCTTGGCCTTGACCAGCTGGATGTTGACCAGCTGCACGACCACGAGGCCCAGGCAGGCCACCATGATGACGCCGAGCCACCGGATGCGCCGCCCCATCAGCCCGCCGGCCGCTTCGTGGACGAACCGATCACCGGGAGCATGGTAGGCGGCAGGCCCCCCGTCAGGGCTTCATCCCCCTGCCCGTTCGCCCCGGGGCGGGTCGCGCCGGCACCGTCGACGCCCACGACCCGATCGCCGGTGGGACCCGAGTCCGACAGTTCAAGGCCGGGTCCTGCCGTGCCGATGGACAGCTTGTGGGTCACCACTCCCTCCTCCATGCCCGCACGCCGGGCCGGCGACGCGGACGTTCCGTGACGCGCCGACGGACAGGCGGACGCCGCCGGCCCACATGCGAGAGGAGTGGACATGAGACGTCGTTCGCCGAGGCTCTGCCTTCCGGCATCGGCATGGTGGCTGCCGCCGCCGCCCTGGCCCTGACCACCACCCTCCAGGCGGCACCGGCCGCCCAGGCCACCGAGGTCGCCCACGCCGCCGGTTTCGTGGCGAACGCAGAAGTGGAGCCAGACGCTCAACGACCCCGGCAATCCCATCGCGCTCTCCTCGCCCAACGTGGCCGATCTCGACGGGCAACCCGCCGTCGTCGTCGGCGACCGCGCCGGCCGCGTGTACGCGTTCCACGTCAGCGGCGGGCGCACCCGTCGCCGGCTGGCCCTACAACGCCGGCGCGCCCGGTGGACTCGTCGCCCTCGGTGGCGCCGATCGACGCCGGCGGCCTCGACACGGTCTACGTGGGCAGCGGCAACGCGGCCGACCCCAGCCTCCGGCGGCTACCAGGCCATCGGCCCCAACGGAGGCGACCAGTGGTTCGTCACGGAGACCAACCCGGCGACGGACCCCACGCCCGCACTCGGCGGTCTCGGCGTCGCTCACGGTCGGCGCCTACGCCGGCGGCTACGGGGTCGAGGCCGGGATCGCTCGGGCAGAACACCGACGCGTTGGGGGCCGGAACGGCGCGATGCTCGGCGGCTTCCCGTGGTTCTCGGCCGACTCGGTCTTCTCGACGGCCGCGGTGGCCGACCTGTACTCCGACGGCAACAACGAGATCATCACCGGCGGCGACTCGAGCGCCGGGCTCGTCCTACGGGCGAGACGTACGCCAACGGCGGCCACATCCGCATCCTCTCGAGCGCGGGCAACGCGGGGACGGGCGACCCGGACGGCCGGGCCTGCATCTGCCAGTACAACACGACGCAGAACATCGACCGCTCCTCGCCGGCCGTGGGCCAGTTCCTCCCCGGCGGCGCCGTGGGCATCGCCATCGGTGACGGGAGCTACTACCCGGGCGCCTCGGACTCCGACAAGGTCGTTCGCCATCAACACGGGCTGCGCCTGCCATGGAGCGACACCCTCGACGGGATCACCGCCGACTCGCCGGCCCTCGCCGACGTCGAGGGCAACGGTCAGCTCGAGGTGGTGGAGGGGACGCAGGCGGGGACCATCTACGTGCTGAACGGCGCCAACGGCGGCACGGTCTGGTCGGCCGCGACCAGCGGACAGGTCATCGGCTCTCCGGTGACGGCCGACCTGACCGGCGGCGGCTACCAGGACGTCATCGTCCCCACCACCAACGGGATCGACGTCTTCGACGGCCGCTCGGGTGCCGCAGGTGGCGACGCTCGGCCCCGGCGACGGCTTCCAGAGCTCGCCGCTCGTGACCGACGACCCCGACGGCCACATCGGCATCACGGGTGCCGGCTACACCTACAACGGCAGCAACCTGGTCGGGACGATCGTGCACTGGGAGATCGACGGCACCAGCGGCTCCGGGTCGAGCGTCTACGAGCAGGGCGCCTGGCCGCAGTTCCACCACGACCCTCAGCTGACCGGTGACGCCGGCACGCCGGCACCGGCATCGATCGAGGTGCCGTGCAACGCGCCGAGTGGTGGACCTGACGGCTACCTGCTCTCCGCATCCGACGGGGGCGTCTTCGACTACGGCAACATCCCCTTCTGCGGGTCGACCGGGAGCATCCACCTCAACAAGCCGGTGGTGGCGTCGGCGCTGACACAGCGACGGCGGCGGCTACTGGGAGGTGGCGTCCGACGGCGGGATCTTCAGCTTCGGCGATGCCGGCTTCTTCGGCTCCATGGGCGGCAAACCGCTAACGCTCCGATCGTCGGCATGGCCGCCACGCCGGACGGCAAGGGGTACTGGCTGGTGGCCTCGGACGGCGGGATCTTCAGCTTCGGTGACGCCGGCTTCTTCGGCAGCACCGGAGGCATCCACCTCAACCGGCCGATCGTCGGCATGGCTGCCACGCCGGACGGCAAGGGGTACTGGCTGGTGGCCTCGGACGGCGGGATCTTCAACTACGGCAGCGCCTCGTTCCTCGGCTCCATGGGCGGCACGGCCGCTCAACTCCCCGGTCGTCGGCATGGCCGGGGACTCCGTTGACCGGCGGGTACTGGGAGGTCGCGGCCGACGGCGGCATCTTCTCCTTCGGCGCGCCGTTCTACGGCTCCACCGGAGAGCCTGCACCTCAACGCCCCCATCGTCGGCATGGAGGCCAACCGGAACGGCTCGGGATACCGCTTCGTGGCGTCCGACGGAGGGATCTTCAGCTACAACGCCCCGTTCTTCGGGTCGATGGGCGGAAAGCCGCTCAACAAGCCGGTCGTGGGCATGGCGGGAACGTGACGGTTCTTCGCTGACCGCTCCCCCGCTCCGCCGTCCTCTGTACTATCGGCGGAAGCCGAGGCAGTCCGAGGAGGCGTCGTGGTCGAAGAGCGGGCAGAGGGCTGGCACACGGACCCGTACGACCTCCATGAGGCCCGCTGGATCTCCGACGGCACCCCCACCAAGTTGGTGCGCGATGCCGAGGTCGAGTCCTACGACGAACCGCCCGATTCCGAGCCCTTGCACCCCCCGCTGAGGATCGATGAGGAGCAGGTGGCCGACGGGCAGGATCTCCTGCGGGCGGGCGATTCCGGCGGCGGCGAATCCCTGAACAAACGGATGTCGCAGGCGGCGGAGTTCGGCGCGACCTGGGGCGCCCACATCCCTCTCCCCAACATGGGCGAAGAGCAGTAGTCCTTGCACCGCTTCCGGTTGCCCGGACAGGCCGGATCGAGCGCGGGCTCTCTGCGCGCTGAGGACCGGTTCGTGTACGCCGCTGACCATCACCGGAAGGAGGTCGGATGAGCACGGCCCATAACGGTGAGGTCGAGATCTACTACGAGGCGTTCGGGGACACGACCGAACCCACTCTCCTCCTCGTCAACGGCCTTGGATCGCAATGCGTCAACTATGCGGTGGAATGGTGTCAGCTCTTTTGTGCGGAGGGTTTCCGCGTCGTCAGATTCGACAACCGTGACGTCGGGCTGTCGACGAAGCTCGACGGTGGTACCGACTACTCGCTGGTCGACATGGCCAATGATGCCGTCGCGGTGCTCGACGCGGTGGGCGTCGACAAGGCCCACGTGATGGGTTGCTCAATGGGGGGCATGATCGTTCAGCGACTCGCGATCGACCATGCCGACCGCTTGCTCTCCCTGACGTCTGTCATGTCGCGTACGGG
The DNA here is from genome assembly GCA_963787525.1 of uncultured Acidimicrobiaceae bacterium. Classification (GTDB taxonomy): domain Bacteria; phylum Actinomycetota; class Acidimicrobiia; order Acidimicrobiales; family RAAP-2; genus Bog-473. The sequence goes on from CAWBDK010000004.1 coordinate 699,358, forward strand.
TGAGCCCGGCTACGGCGAGAGCTCCGAGCCAGCCCTGGCCTTTCTGACCGCACCGCCCGCACCGTCTCGAGCGGACTACATCGACCGCCAGGTTGCGGCATTGCGTGTCTACGGATCGAAGACCGAGTGGCTCGACGAGGATGCCATCCGCGCCCGAGCCGCCGGCGCCTACGACCGATGCTTCTGTCCGGCGGGGGTTGGACGGCAGATGCGGGCGGTCATGCACGACGGGTCCCGGGCCGCAGGACTCGCAGAGCTCGATCTTCCCGCACTCGTGATCCACGGCAGCCGGGACACTCTGATCGACCCGAGTGGCGGGAGGCGCACTGCTGCGCTGATCCCCGGTGCCCGCTACGTCGAGATCGACGGCATGGGCCACGACTACCCGCCGCCCGTCTGGAGGGAATGGGTCGCGGTCTGGTCCGATTTCGCGCGCACCAGCACTGCAACCTGAGACACTCAGCCAAACTTTCACTTCGTCCTGACCGATTGCCTACAGATCTGCGTTGCTACCATCGGCCCTCGTGTCGGTGACAGTGTGGCCACCCCGGGTGTCAAACGTGACGATTGAACCGAGCTTCTGCGGTCATGCCGTCGCGCTCGCCACGACCGAGCAGAGGAAACCGCGGATCCAAGGCACCTGAGATGGTGATCGGCAACAAGCCACAGCCGGACCAACGCCTCCTGCTCACCGGCGACGAAGCGGGAACTCCGCCCGGCGACCGGAAGTTCCGACCCGACGTGCAGGGGATGCGCGCCATCGCCATCTTCTTGGCCCTCGTCTACCACGCCGGCGTGCCCGGATTCAGCGGTGGCTACGTCGGTATCGAGGTCTTCTTCGTCATCTCGGGCTTCGTCATCACCGGTCTCTTGTTGCGTGAGCGCGAGGGAACGGGGCACACGTCCCTCCGCAGCTTCTACGGCCGCCGGGTCCGTCGCATCATGCCAGCGGCAACGCTGGTGATCATCGTCGTCGTGGTCGCCTCGTATGTCCTCCTTGGTCCGCTGAGCGGCAATCAGACCGCCAATGACGCGCGATGGGCGTCGGTCTTCCTGATCAACATCCACTTCGCGGCGAACGGCACCAATTATCTGTCCGCCCAGCTTCCGCCCTCAGTCCTCGAGAATTACTGGTCGCTGGCGGTCGAGGAGCAGTTCTACATCGTGTATCCGACGCTCTTCCTGCTCATCGGGTGGTGGGCGCGGGGGCGTTCGTTCCGGGCGCGACTCACCGTCGTGCTCATCGCCGTGATCGTCGCCTCCTACGCGTTTTCGATAGCGGACACGTTGACGGACGCGCAGGGCGCGTACTTCTCGCTACTGACCCGGTCCTGGGAGCTGGCCCTTGGCGCGCTCATCGCCGTTCATGGCCGCTATTTCCAGCGTCTTCCTCAAGCCTGGGCGGCGGTCGCATCCTGGGTGGGGCTGGCGGTGATCATGGTGTCCAGCGTCACACTGACCGGGTCGAGCAGGTACCCAGGGGCGCTCGTCGCCATCCCGACCCTCGGTGCCGGGCTCGTCATCGCCGCGGGCGCGGCGGCACCGACGTGGGGCGTCGAGCGCCTGCTCCGGCGCAAGTCCTTCCAGTTCATCGCCGCCATATCGTTCCCGCTCTACCTATGGCACTGGCCGATCCTCGAGATCGCCGCGCAGAGCCGCGGTGTGACGAGCCTGCCGGTGTGGGACAACATCTTGTTGTTACTCGTGGCGGGCGTACTGGCCACGCTGACCTACTACCTCTTCGAGAATCCCATTCGGCACAATCGGTTTCTCGCCACCAGGCGCTGGGCGAGCCTTGCGCTGGGTGGATGCTTGATCGCCTCGAGTCTTACCTTCGCCACGGTGGCGATCCACCTGCACGGCCAAGAGGCCCTGGCAACTCCCGGCCTGGCCAACCTCCAGACGAGCGATCGCTGCCCGGCCCCGTCCCAATCCGAGCTCACTGCGTTGAAAGGAGCGGGTGGTCCCGCGACGAGTCATCGTATCGTCGCTCGAATCCTGCTGGTTGGGGACTCGACTGCGTGCACGATGCTCCCGGGGCTGGAGGCCGTTGCGGCACCGGCGGGAGTACAGGTCGAGGACGGTGCAGTGATCGGCTGCGGCGTGGTGAGCGGCCAGGTGGCACCGCTCGTCATCAATGGCACCAATGTCCGGGCTTCCACACGCCTCTGCCCCGACCGCGTCGCCGCCGCGGAGGCGCGGGCGATCCGTCCGGGGCGTCCGAATGTCGTCGTGTGGGGAAGTACGTGGGAAAGCTCTGCACTGGTGGTCGGAAGTGGGGCTCACCAGAAGGTGCTCACTCCGGGATCGCGACAGTGGTCGAGCTACCTGCTGCAGCAGATGGGAGAACGCGTCCGGCAGTTCACCGCGACGGGCGCCACTGTCGTCATGCTGACCCAACCCCCATTTGTCGCCCTTGGAAAGCTTGCGGGACCGACGCAGCAGGACGAAGACTTCGAACGTCTGAACGCCCTGTTGGCCGAGTTCGCCGCCCAGACTCCTCATGTCAAGTTGGTCGATCTCGCCACCCGCGTCTGCCCATCGGGACCACCGTGCCACCTTCTCGTGGACGATGTCTTCGCGCGGGGGGATGGAGCGCACTACACCGCCGATGGATCGCTGTGGGTAGCGCGGTGGCTCATGCCCCAACTGGGCATCGCGGCGCTCGAGACGCCGGACAATCCACTCCCGGTCATGAAGGTCGTCGGACCGGCGAGCGGGACGGTGCTCAAGGGAACGCGTGCACTCGACGCCTCCACGTCGTTCTTGGTGGGGATCTCCCGCGTCGGCTTCCAGGTAACGGGCGGGACGCTGCGCAATGCAGACATAGGGACTGCGTCACTGACTCATGTCGGCTGGGTCCTACTGTGGAACACGACGCACGTGCCCGATGGCACCTACACCGTACGGAGCGTCGCCTACAACTCTGCAGGCGATCGCAGTGTCAGTAAGGGCATCACGGTCGAGGTGTCGAACTAGCGCCTGGCGAAAGTCGACAGCCAGACCTGCACCCGGCGAGTCCTCATCGACGGCGACGACTCGCGGCCGGATTCCGCCGACGCGTCGGGGTGCGTGCGGCAATCAGAGCCACGAACATAGTCACCACCAAGCCGAGACAAATTCTGGTGCCGGCCTGAAAATCCCATGAAAGACGCTTGAGGCCGGACGGATTGCGTTGACCACGAAAGACGGTCAGCTCGGCCGCCAAGGTGGCCCTGTTCCACAGTGTGACACCGTTGGACTTCGCCACCATCACGGCATGCTGGGAGTAATTCGATGACGTCACCACGAGCGCGCGGGCTGCCCCGTAATGAGCCATGGCAGCGACCGCCTGTTGCACAGCGTCATGGCCAACCATGCCGGTCCAGCGCCTTGCCTGGACAATCGCACGCCCGTGGGCGTCCTTCAGGAGGAGGTCGGCGCCGAACTTCGACCGACCTCCGATCCGGGCGACCCGGTAGCCCTTGTTGGCAAAGAAGTGCTCGAGCAGAACCTCGAATTGTCGGCCAGTCATGCCGTCGACGGCCGTCATTCCGGAGCGTTGGAAGGCCTCACGCTCCTTGGCACCGCGACCACCGAGTCCCGCCACGCCCGAGATGACGAGCGCAACGAAGCCCAGCACGATCGGAACCCCGCCACCGCCCAACACAACGCCAAAGATGAGCAGGACCGCACCGACGATGGCGACGGTGCCAGCGGGGTGTCGGTTCAAGGAGGGAGGGAGGAGCGACGTCCGGTTGGGATGCCGCGTTCGAGCCCTCGCCGAGGAGTTCTTCGGTCTTGTGGCGCCGAATGGATCCCAATGGGAGTTCCGGTCGCCCCCAGGGGGAGGGTTGGACGACCTGGCCTTCGAGTCGTCTCGAGGCGTTCGGGCCGTTGCACCCTGGGCATTGAGCGCTCGGTCGTAGGCGGCCCGGCTCAACGGATTCGACAGCGTCTCATATGCCTCTTGGACCTGTCGGAACAGTGCAGCGGGACCTTCGAGATCGGGGTGGATCCTCAGCAGAAGCTTGCGGTACTTCACCTTGATCTCGTCCAAGCTGGCGGTAGGCGGGACACCCAAGATGTCGTAATAGGTGTCACGTCCCACCCCTCAACTATGGCATTTGACGGCCGGGCGCATCATGAGATCCTTCGCCTCGGCCGCGAGATCGTCCTCGATCCGGCCCAGCGCGACGGCTCAACCAGGCCCGGGCCACTCTCGAGGACGCGGGCCCCGAGGTCCAGCACGTCCCCCGCCGCCTCGAGCGCCGCCCGGTTCGGCCGGACCGAGGGCCGTATCGGCGGGACGGCCTGCCCGCAGCCCGCTCGACGCGCGGCGTGCCGGCATGTGGTTCGCCGGCGGAGGCCGACCCGTTAGGTCTCTAGGACCCCGCGACGGCCCCTTCGCCTCGGAAGCAACTCGGTGCAGAACAGAGCCACCGCCAGGACGACGACTGCTGTGACGGCAACGATCAGGCCGACGGTGAACGTCGTGGGCCAGTAGTGGAGCTCGATCACATGATGCCCCGGAGGTATGCGGGCCTGGAGCATGATGCCCGAGAAACTCTCGAGTTGGAGTGGTCGTCCGTCGATGGTGGCATGCCAACCGGGTACGTCGGTGAGATGAAGCCGAAGAACCGACGCGGTCGGAGCATCGGTGGTGAGCGACCACCGTGCCGGGTTGGAGTCGGTGACCGTCACGGGCGTACCCGGGCTGTCGGGCGGAGGTAGAGCAGCTCGGGGCTGCACGGGGATCACGACTGCCCTCGCGGCTCCCGGAATCCGGTAGAGATCTTCTGCGGTGGGTGCCTCCTGCAGCACGTCGCGGGGGGAATACGGATCTGCAGGTCTCAGCTCGGTCACGAACACGCTGCCCGGCGGAGCCGGTGTACTCGAAGCATTCAGGACATACCCGACACCGAGGAGGCGAGCCTCGGCTGCGGTCCTGATCGCGGGGCAGAATTGGTCCCACACCGTGCTTCCCCCAGAGGTCCCGGTTTCCTTTTGCCATGTCGTGAAATAGGCCTTGGGCACGATGGGGTCGTAGAGGTCGAGCTCACGTATCTGGTAGGCGATGTTGGCCTCTGGGGTAATCCCGAGGCCGCAGCTGCCGGTGCCCACGGTGGCGCCCCCGACCGCGTGGGCCAGCGCGGACACCACGGGGGTGGGGGGGAACCCGTCGTCGCTCGAGGCGATCTGGATGGAACCCGCGGCAATGAGGAACCCCGCCTCGCAGATCAAGAGCGCCAGTGCCACCACATTGCGCAGACGGAACCGCCACCACAAGAGCGCAGCACCAGTGACCCCGACGACCGCGCCCACCGCCGGCCAGACAAAGCTCTCGGCGCGAGCGTGAGCTGCGACGGACGCGCCAAAGCTCGGAAGCCCTCCGCCACGCCCGAACAGCCAGAGGCCGGCCAACAGCACCGCCGCGGCTCCGAAACCACTCAAGAGCGATATCCGCACGGCGCGTGATGCCGGCGATCGCACGACGAGGTCCAGGCCCACCCCGGCCAGGACGGCGAGGGCCAGGCTGAGCGGCATCAGGGCGCGCAGCCAGGCCACCTTGTCGAGCAGCGGCACGTTGTTGGCGAGAAAGGTGGCCGGGGCCAGGTAGACGATGGCCCCCATGACCACAGCGACTGCAGTGATGGCCAGCACCTCGGGCCTTCGTCGGCGAAGGCCGATCACGACAGCCATCGCGGCCAGGACGACGACGACGAGGCCGACGTAGGCGGCGGTCTGGTTGTAGTAGAAGGACTGCCCGAAGCCGTAGTTGCCGGTCACCGGTGCGCCGTCGAAGCTCGAGAAGACCAAGAACAGCAGATCGTGCACCGGCAACGTCGAGGTCCCCCCGCTCGTGCTGCGCACCGAGGTGGCGGTCAGTTGCAGGGCCGGAAGCAGGAGTGGTGCGCCCAGCGCCAGACCGGCTCCGATCGCCATGACGAGGTCCACGGCCGGCCGCCGGATCGGCCCGGCTCCGAAACCCAGGTGAAGCGGCAAGGCCCGAAGCGCAAGCAGCAGGATCAGGAAGAGCAGGGCTGCCCCAACCGTGACGATCAGAGTCTCCGGATGACCGGCATAGATGGCACAGGCAAGCACGACGGCGAACAACGTGATCGACGGGACCCGCCGCTTACCGCGCACGACGAGGACGCCCGCAGCCATCAGCCAACCTCCCCACGCCAGTACCTGTGCCTGGGGGTAGCCGAGCCACGCAACGAGCGGACCGGCGAGCTCGAAGACGGTGGCGGTCATGAGGGCGCCGAGAAACCCCAGACGAAGGACGCGTCCCAGGACGTAGGCACCCGTGCCGGCGATGACCAGCGTGGTGACAACGCCCGCCGTGTACGCGGTAGTGAACGGGAACGAGGTAACCGACCAAGGATGGGACGCTGAACGTGGCTGCTTGCCAGTTGAAGGCCAACGGCAGCCCGAGCCCGTTGTACGGGTTCCACAGTGGCAGAACGCCATGGTGCACCTGGCTCCAGTTCAGCGCCGTCCACTGCACGAACTCGACGATGGGATCCGTATTGACGTAGCTGCCGTGCAGCACGACACCGGCTCGCGACGTCAGGCTCGTGGTCGCCAGCAGGTCGTAGGTCCCGATCATCCCGCCACGGGCGAGAGCGGGAGCCAGCATGACACCGGCCAGGACGACGGTCCACACAACCGCCACCAGATGCAGCCAACGACCCGATGGCAGGATCGAACGGCCGGAGGTGCCCCCAGGTTGCTCCGCGCCCGTCTCGGATATGTCGTCCTTCGACGTATCTATTTGGCTGGTTGAGCTAGTCATCGTGAAGCAGCGCCGCCGCCACCACGCGCACAGCGTGAGGACGCTCGCTCGTTGCGCTCACCTGCCTGCCGCCTGGAACCGGGGACACAGCACTCGAAATGCCGGATCTCATCGCCAAGAGAGTACGCCCCACGCCCTCGGCCTCACCCTGCACACCCCCTCCGGCATCGATCATCGACCTCTCTGCGTTGGATCCGGAGATCGGGCGGCGCGAGGAACGGTCTCCCGTAGGCCGAGGCATGGCCCGCGCCGTTGGATGGTGTCAGGAAGTGCCTTCTTCTCGAGTGGTCTCCGCCGCCGGCAGCGGATTTTCACCGCCGCGCGTCGTGATCAGGTAGACGAGGAGCTCTCCGAGCAGGCCGAACGACAGGAGCTGTACGGCCACGACCTCGAACAGCACACCGGTGATGAGTGCCGGATGGTTCCAAACGGGAAGGCCCATGACGTGCCGGATGAACATCCAGGTCAGTAGCGCCGTGCCGATCACCGCCGAGAGAAGGCCAACGCCGCCGAAGAGGTGAAAGGGTCGGCGATTGTACGACGTGATGAATTTCGACGGTGCCGAGGTCGAAGAAACCCCGCCAGAATCGAGCAATGCCGTACTTGGTCTTGCCGTGCACTCGAGGATGGTGCTCGACTTCGACCTCAGTGACGGAGAACCCGGCCCAAGCGGCCAGAACAGGTAGATACCTATGAAGCTCCCCGTACAGGTCGACTGATTCGGCGACTTCACGTCGGAGGACCTTCAGCCCGCTGTTGAAATCCCGCCCAGGCACCCCACTCACCCACGAGGTTGTGGCGTTGTACAGCTGGGAGGTATGTCGCTTCAAGAAGCGATCCTGCCTGGTCGCACGGCGACCTGTGACGAGATCGAACCCTTCATCGAGCTTTGCTATCAGCGTGGGGATCTCGCGGGGCTCATCCTGACCGTCCGCATCCATCATCACGAAGATGTCATTCCGCGCAAGATCGAATCCGATGGAGAGAGCAGCGGCCTTGCCTGCATTACGGCGCAATCGGATGCTGCGGAGATGAGGGTAGGTGGCGCAGAGCTGACGCATGACCTGTGGTGTCCTGTCAGTGCTCCCGTCATCGACCACCAAAACCTCGTAATCGACGTTCATCTCCTCCAGCACCACGATGGCCTGAGGAATCGTCTCGACCAGATTGTCTGCCTCGTTCACTGCAGGAACCACCATGGAGATGGACAGCGGTCGAGTTGGAGTGTCTGCGTGGGCGTCAGCCGCCGAGGCGGCCGCCCCGGGCGCCTCGTCGTGAGATCTTGGATACGTCTGTCCAACGCTCAAATCGATTGCTTCCCCGTCGCTACGAGAACATTGGTCGGCTCGGTGCCCCGAAGTACGAGCCAACCTACTCCGGCGCCCACGCCGTCAACGAGAACGAACAGAACGCGGGCCAGGATGGCTGCCGCTGCAGCAGGACCGGCGGCGATGCCGGCAACGGCCACGAAGACCGCCTCCCGAACCCCGATCCCGCCGGGTGATGGCGAGACGAACCCGATGATCCAACTCACGACCGCAGCCAGCGCGACGCGCGCGATCGGCGGGTTGGCCACCAGCGACTTCGTCACCAGTGTCGTGGCAGCGGCAATCAAGATCCACACCGGTATGTACGTGCCGGTCAGGCGTAGACAGCGACTCCAACTCGGGATTTCGATCGTCAGCTTGCGCCCGAGGACCCGGCTGGCCAACGCGTGGATTCGGCGACTGGCTGCAGGATGGATCGCGGCGATGCCGGCTGCCGCCACAACTGCAACAGGCCACCAGGGCATGGTGATGGAACCACCGATCAATGCAATCGCAGCCAGTCCGAGAGCAGTGAGCGCCGCGGCCAGATAGCAGCCGATGACGGAGAGTGCCACACTCGAATACGCAATCGACCGTTCGTAGCCTTCGCGGCGAGCGAGCTCGCTTCGCCCCAGCATCGCCCAGACCGCGCCCGGGATGTATTTGCCCGCCTCTCCGACAAAGAAGGCGCTGATGACTCGATGCGTGCCGGCAGGCTCGCCGCCTACCGCGATGATTGCGGCTCCCCATCGCCACGCCATGAGGAACATCCCACCAACAGCGCAGATGGCCGCCGGCACAAACCACCACAGGTCGGCGTGCCGGAGCGCCTCGACCGTCTGCGGCCAATCCCTGACCAGCAGGAGCACGACGAAGGCGATGAAGGCCGCCACGAAGACAGCCGACGCCAGACGGCCGGCCAGCCTCAGAGTCCTTCCCCGACTCGTCGCCTCCCCCTTGTGTTCCACCGCTCAATGGTACTACACGCCCGGTCGGGGCTGATGTGCGGGACAGGACGGTGCGGGACCGAATCGCCGAGGCGATGCAGACAGCGATCAGTGAGTGCAGCCAGGCCTGTTGACGTCAAAAGAGTCCCACCGGAATCGGGTCCATGACTCGGTATCTCGACCTTCCTTCCTCAACGCGCCACCGCGACCGCTCGGGTCACCCACCATCTGTTGACGGACTGACGTCATGCCTCTTTTTCGATGTCGCACGGGCAGACAGCGGGCTTTTGGCGTCTTTGCCCTGATTGCACGGCCCGATGACGGCCCACTACTGTCTGGGTGTCATGGGGGTGGGGGTCGGTCGATCATTGGAGGAACCGAAGGTGGCCGATATCCCTTCGGAACCCGAGACCACGACCGTTCGCCCCAAACGACTTCAGTGGCTTGACGTTGCCGGGGTCCTCTGGGTGGTCGCCGCCGCGGGCATCACGCTCATACCCGCACTGATCCACGGGCCGTACATCGGATCCTTCGATTTCCTCACGAAGTACGGGCTGACGGCGCAGCCCGGTGTCCTCATTCACAACTCAGCCACCGGGGACCTCAGCGACGAGGTCATCCCCTGGGCCCAGGCGGCCTGGCTGCAGGTGCACCAGGGGCACCTCCCGCTGTGGCTCCGCGGCGAGGTACTTGGGATGCCGTTGGCGTTCAATTTCGGATCCGCAGCCTTCAGCTTGCCCGCACTCGTGAGCTACCTCACGCCGCTCGGCGCCGTGCTGTGGGTCCAGATCCTCGTGTCACTCGTCGTCGGAGGAACGGGCGCATACTTCTTCGGACGGGTGTTGGGGCTCCACCCGGTCGCGCTGCGCATTCGCCGGGACAACCTGGGTACTCAGCGGTCCGTTCATCGGGTACCTGGGGCTCCCCGATACGTCCGTCATGTCCTGGGCCGGATGGCAGTTTGCCGCGGTCGTCCTCATCCTCCGCGGCGAACACCGACTTCGGTCCGTTGCGTTGTTCGCCGTCGCGTTCGCTCTTTCCATCTATGCCGGCAATCCGCAGATCGCATTATTGATCACTATCCCCCTCTGCGTCTTCGCCGCCTCGATGATCCTGTGGCGGAGATTTGTCGTGCGCGGCGATTGGCCGATCCGTCGACCGATCCTCGATCTGGTCCTCGGGGGCCTCGTCGGTGGAGCCCTCTCGGCACCACTTGTTCTCCCGGGTCTCCAACTGGCGAACAATTCGGTTCGAACGTCATCCGCCTACGGCAACGCCTTCCCGCTCTCGCAGGTCCTCGGCATCGTGTTCCAGAAGTTCTGGGGGCAACCGCTTGCCGGCAGCTTCATCGACCCGCAGGGCTTCTACCAAGAAGAGTGGGTCTATGTCGGCGCCATCGCGCTCGCGCTCGCAGTTGTCGCCGTCGGCATCCGTTGGCGCCGACCAGAGGTGGCGGGACTGGCCATTGCTGCAGTCGTCGCCGTCTCAGCCAGCATCTTCCAGCCGGTGGAGGACATCCTGAGCAAGCTTCCTGCTGTCGGCCACACGTGGTGGAGTCGATCCCTCATTCCGCTGGCGTTCTGCCTGGCGATGCTCGCCGGAGTCGGACTCGATGCGGCGATCAGGGCGTCCGAGCAGCGACGGGCCGCTCGGTGGGCGCTCGGTGCCTTTGGAGCTATCGCCGTCATGCTGGGACTGGTCTGGCTCTTCGGAAGGGGCAGCCTCCCGGCGTACGCCGAGCACATACGAGCGGAGAGCTTCGTCTGGCCGGCGGTATCGACGGCGGTCGGACTCGCCGTGTTCGCCACGCTGGTGGTGGGTTTCCGGCGCTCGGACGACGGCCGGTGGAGCGTTCACAGACTCCGCCTGCTGACCTTCGGGGTGGTGGGCTCGCTCCTGATCTGCCAGACGGTGTTCCTCATCGTCGACGATGCGCCCATCCCCTCATCGAGTCCGGCCGAGTACAGCCCGACTCCGGCGGTCACCGCCTTGCAACGTGCCGTCGGCTCCTCGTTGGTCGGCCTGGGCAACAACACTTACGAATTGGGTGGATTGGGTCTGGGTCTCATCCCGAACACCAACATCGCCTTCGGGGTAAACCAATTCGCCGAATACGACCCTATTGCACCGCTGTCGTATTTCTCGACGTGGTACAAGATCAACCACTCCCACCCAGGGGTGCAACTCGTCTACGATTTTGTGCCGAACATCGACAGTGCCACCGTCGCGCGCCGCTATGGCATCTCCTATGTGCTCGAGGCTCACGGCCATGCAGGTCCATCCGGCGGCGTCTTCGACACGCGGGTGGGCAACGAGGACCTCTACCGGATCCCCGGTGCAGCCGAAGCGACGCTCGTGCCCGCGACGTCGTCGACCGGCTGGCCCGCAACGGACGCGCCCGGCAAAGCAGTCCCGGTCGTGTGGCCGGGTCCCTCGCAGGTCCGGGTGCAGACGAACGAGTCGTCGCCCCAAGTCCTCCGATTGCGGATCGGCTCGTATCCGGGATGGCGCGCCACGATTGACGGTCGGCCGCTGGCTTTGACTCCCTACCTCTCCATGATGCTCCAAGCACATATTCCCCCCGGCAAGCACGTCATCGAGCTGCGCTACTGGCCCAAGCGGTTCTCCCAGGGCCTCGTCATCGGCGCCTGCGCAGTGGTCGCGCTCGCGGTGGCCGCCCTCGTCACCAGACGGCGCAGCATCATTGCCCGCTTCAAGCGGGAGCCTCGAGACTGACGCGAGCATCGACGAGTCGGTCACACATGGATGGCATCATTGACCCGACCATTCGCACTGAGGGCGAAGGTGACATGGGCGGCGACATCGATCCCCGGCACGGCGAGGTGTAGTGGGCATGTCGGTGGGACACGACACCGCCACGCTGCCCCGAACGTACGAGCGCAATGTTCAGTGGGCGGCGGGACGCCCGCTGGCGTTCATCCTCAAAAACCGATGGCTGTACGAACTTTGCTATGCAGCGCTCGTTCTCGGCGCAGTGTCGCTGATCCTCTCGCTCGTCGGGCGGAGTGCTGGGTGGCCCATCGGATCGTCGTGGACGGTCCAATTCATCCTCGTTTCACTGTACGCCGCCCATTTCCGGCACCTCGACTTTTTCCCAGTCTGGTCGACGACGGACGGTCTCGCCCTGGGCAGCCCCGTTCTCCTCTTCTATCAAAAGGCGTTTTTCTACGTCTCCGGTTTCATCCTCATACTCCTGGGTGGCAACCTCAAGCAGACGTTGACGGTGACGGTGGCCATATTCCTTGCAGTCGGCGCCTACGGGATGCGACGCGCCCTCCAGATGGTCACGGAAAGCAGGCTGCTGCAGGTCGTCGGGTCCCTCGGGTTTCTCTTCACGAACTACGTCTTCACCGATTGGCTCACCCGCGGCGATCTCCCAGAGTTCTCCGCCATGATGATCGTGCCCTGGTTGCTGTACTGGTGCCTCAACCTGGTGAGGAATCAACGGGTCTCGCTCCTGCTGATACTGATCGTGCCGTTGCTCGTCGACGGCCACAGTGCGATCGGCCTGCTCTCCGTTTTCACTCTGCTCATCACGATGATCACGTTCCTCGCCAGGTACGGGAGGCACGGTCTCCGCCAGATTGCGCCACGGCTCATCGTGGCGGTGGGCGGTGCCACCGTTCTGCTGGCGCCAACCCTCCTGGCCGAGCTCCGGTTCGCCCAGTATTACGACCCCGCCTCCAAGGTCACCACGTTCGACCATGTCTCGAGGAACTTCAGTCCGTTCGGATCGTATTTCTACGACGGGTCGTTTCGTTGGCTGGCGCGGCAATTCGCACGATCTCGTCCAGATCGACTTCGCCATCTGGATCCCGATCGCCGTCGCCATCGTGGCCGCGGCGACGTTTTGGGCCGTTTCGGGGACCAGGCCGGACCGCACGAACTGGGGCCGCCATCTCGACATGCCTTGCACGCTGATGCTGCTTGCGTGTCTCGGTGTCTACCTGGTCCTGCAGTTGCGGGCGTTCTACTGGGTGTACGAGGTTTTCTCCCCGCTGCAGGCCATCGACTTCCCGTATCGGATGCTGGCCTTCATCACGCCCATCGGAGTCATTCTGGTGGTCAGCATCGCCAATTGTGCCGTGCAGGCCTATCCCGACTCCCTCGGACCGAAACTGGTGGCGGTTGCCTGGATGCTCTCGCTGGTCGCGCTCTCACCGCTCACGTCCACCTGGACGGTGAACTACGGCACCTTCCTCGATGCCCCGCCCGGACATTTTCCAAGTCTGGCGTTCTCCGCACCCCCGAAATACGTGGACTACCAGACCTACCGCGGTCTGTTCACCTTCGACGGCGTCCTCTTCGACGAGTACCTTCCCAAGGTCTTCTACTCAGGCGGGCAAGAGCTGTTCGATGATGTCCCGCTGTTTGCACGGCTTCACGACGATCAGCACGGCGCCGCATCTTTGAGCAAGGTCCCGTGCACGGTGGGAGTTCCCACCAGATCGCCGCTCGAGACTCTGAGTCTCACCTTCACGGTGAAGTGCGGAGGTGCAACGCGGCTCGCGCTCCCCGTGAGCTACAACGCATTTTCCAGCGTGTTCGTCGAGGACAAGGGGAAGACGCTGAGCGAGATCCCCTATTCCCGTGCTTCGACGGATCCGCGCATGATCATCGACGTTCCCAGCTCAAAACCCGAGGTCGTCGTCGTCCACCTGCCCACGCTGTGGGGAACCTTGAAATAGACCCTCAAGCATCGACCCCAACCTCGGCATCGGCGATCTCTGCGAACAGCCGATTGAGGATGAGGAACTTGAGGATCCACAGAATGCCGAATGCGGCGATGTTGGCCCCGACCACCAGCACGGTCCGAGCCAGATGCTGGAGATGGTGTGCGTTGGCGAAGTGCTGCGCCAGCGATGCCGTGTACAGGGCAAAGCCGATGCCGGAGATCGACATGACCCAGAACGGCAGGAGCTCCCTCCAGATATGGGACCGCCCTCCCTTGCCCCACACCCAGCGACGGTTGAGATAGTAGGACGGAATGCCCGCCATGACGTTGGCGAAGAGGGTGCTCACGACTTCGCCCCACAGCCGAAGTACCCCGAACACAATGGTCAGGATGACGAGCGAGGTGAGCGCGGAGATCACCGACACCATCGTGTAGCGGATGACCTTGAGACCCTCGGGCGTTCGACAGAAGCGCCACAGCCGGACCAGGGCCTTCTTCATGGCTCAGAGGCTACTTCGCGGAGTTCTGATGCCGCCCTGGACCATGTCACCCGGTGACCCCACCTTTGGCCTCGACGCTCGGGGTGCGATCGTAGGGATCGACCCGCTGTTCGCTACACTCCTTCGCCGTGGGGGAAGGTGAACGTACCGGCGGTTCGCTTCAGGTTGCTACCCCCGAGGGGAGTCTGGGCGACTCGATCGAACAGGAACAGGGTGCGGCGGACGTCGCAACGGTCGACGACGCCGTTCCGCACGATCCGAGCTGGACGCCGGACGGCGGCGGTTCACCTGGGCCGCGCTGATCGCGATCGCCCTCACCGCAGTGCCCTTCGTCTGGATCCTCTGGTCGGATTGGGGCCCGGCCAACCCGCTGCGCCTCTCGGTCTACCAGGACAACTTCTACGACCTCCAGGCCCGCGCCATGTTCCATGGCCATCTGTCCCTGGCCAACGGAGCCCTCGGCCTCGAGGGGTTCGTGCACGACGGGCGGACCTACACGTACTTCGGCCTGTTTCCCTCGATCATCCGAATGCCGATCTTGCTGGTGACCAGCAGCCTGGACGGCAGGCTCACCGCCCCGTACATGCTCCTGGCCTGGTTGTTGACGGGGTTGTTCGCGTCGCTCTTGCTGTGGCGAGTCCGGTTCCTCGTTCGTGGCGACTCCGTCATGGGCAGAGCCGAAGCCACTGGCTTCGGGGTCCTGATGGCCACCATCATGGGCGGGACGATCTGGATGCTGCTGGCGGCGACTCCCTTCGTCTTCAACGAGGACATCGCCTGGAGCATCTGCCTCACCGTGGGGAGCATCTTCGCCCTCCTCGGCGTGATCGAACGACCGTCGTGGGGCCGGGTGATCGCCAGCGGCGTGCTCATCCTGTGTGCGAACCTCGACAGGTCGACCACGGGGTGGGCCTGTGTGGTCGGCGCCGGGCTCATCGCGCTCTGGTTCCTGCTCGGTCTCGGCGGGCAGGAGAATCGGCGGTGGTTCCTCCCTGTGCTCGCGGCAGGCCTGATCCCACTGGCCATCGGCTGCGCCGTCAACTACGCCAAGTTCGGCGTCCTGTTCGGGGTCTCGAACTTCGAGCAGGTCTGGACGCACGTCAACGCCTACCGGCGCAAGTTTCTCGCCGCCAACCACGACGCCGAGGAAGGCACGATCTTCGTGCCGACCAACATCGTCACCTACTTTCGGCCCGACGGTCTGGGCCTCAGCCGGGTCTTCCCGTTCGTCACCCTGCCCGCGAGTCCACCGACGGCGTTGAACGGCGTGCTCTTCGACAGGCTGTATCGGACGGCCAGCCTTCCGGCGTCGACGCCCCTGCTCTTCCTCCTGAGCATCTGGGGCCTCGTCACGGCCTTTCGCCCCAAGGCGATCGGGAAGGTGGCGCGGACCCGCCTGCTGCTTCTTGCCTCCGGGAGCGCCGGCGCCGCCCTGATGTTGTGGGGCTACATCGCGCCGAGGTACCTGGGTGACTTCGTTCCGTTTCTCGTGTTGGCCAGTGCGGTGGCCATGGCCGACATCTTTCGTCGGCTGGAAGGGCGGAGGCGGTCGGTCCGCGTCGGCGTCGCTGGCCGTCATCGCCGTGCTGGCTCTCTTCAGCATCGTCGCCAACATCGGCATGGCCATCGTCCCCAACGAGGAGTGGGACACCACGCAGGTCCTCAACTACGTCCAGGCCCAAAAGACCGTGAGCGACCTCACCGGGCATCCGTTGGAGGCGAACGTCGTCCGAGGCAACTCACTGCCTCCCTGGGCCCCGGCCGGACAGTTGTACGTCATCGGGGACTGCAGCGGCCTCTACATATCCAACGGGGAGAACTACTCGACCGTACCCAGCAGCAGTACCAGCGCACCACGTGGATGACCGTCGAACTCGGTCAAGCCATTCCAACACACGTTCCGCGTGACGCGTGCAAGAGCCCAACGTCAGGCGGGACGGAGTCGGTCCCACTGGTGAGCGCCGGGAAGTACACGGTGACGGTGAGCGTGACGCCGACGACGAGATGCGCATCGGGTCCTGTTGCGGTTCGGCGTGTACGGCGGGGCGGCACTGCGTCAACGGGCCCTCGTTCGAGGTCGACTCCGGTACCACCCACACCGTGGTGGTGACCACCGATCCCCAGAAGCACCAGTTGCAGGCGAGCATCGACGGGGTGGACTCACCTGTCGACGACGTTGGCGAACGAGGAACCGATCCAGTGTTGCCGCCGATCTCGCGCTCGCGCAGGGCTCGAACGCTCTCGTCGGTGAAGACGAGTGCCCACGCCGCAGCCGACGCTCTGTCAGAGCCTGATTCACTGAGCGGATCAGGCTGGAGTCCTTTTGGGCCTGGAAGTTGACGATGCCTCCCTCGTCGCACAACCATGCGACCGATTCGTACGGAAGGGCGGCGACGAGAAGGGCGCCGTAGGCCGGCGTCTTGCCGTTTTGCATCGGAGGACGCCAACCACGTCGGACGAGGGTGTTCTGCAGCGAGATGGTCGTCTGGATGTGGGGCGCCGACCGGATCTTGACCGACGAGAAGCCGACGTCTTCGAGGAGACCGGACAGCCCGGCCTTGGACGGGATCTGCAGGTGCCTCGGGTAGTGATACCCGCCCCAGTTGTGACCGAACAACTTGTTCTCCCACGACGAGACGGTGGGCAACTGGCCGATGACGTGCCCACCGGGCCGCAGGAGATCGTGGGCGCGTTCGAGCATGGTGTGCGGATGGACCACGTGCTCGAGGACGTGGTTCATGGAGACGATGTCGTATCTTCCGACATGGTCGGTCAGGTCGGCGGTCTCGAGGGTGCCTTCGAGGACGTCGTAGCCCCGAGCCCGGCCTTTGGCGGCGACGTCCGGCTGGATCTCGATGCCCGCGCATTCCAGGTCGAGGAATCGGCGGAGTTCGTCGAAGTGTCTGCAGTCGCCGGTGCCGACGTCGAAGATGCGGCCCGGGCGACTCTGGATCAGCCGGCCGTAGAAGCGGGCCCGCGACCGGGCCCTGAACTGCACCAGCAGCCGGGCCACGCCACTGTGGTTTTCGTTGTAGGCGTGGTAGTCGCTCGGATAGAAGGGGGGCAGCTCCGATTCCAGGGGCCGTGGAGTGAGAAACTCCGATCCGCAATCTCCACACTTCTGCATGGCGAAGTCGCGGGGCGGGACGACAAAATATTCCAGATCAGCGACGTCGGTCCGGTACAGCCAGGTGCGACCCGAGCCGCAGATCGGGCAGCGAACCAGTCCGACTCTCGTCCGAGTCCGCGGCCTCTCGGGCACGGCGAAACGCTGACTCGGCGCCCGGCGGCGGCTCCATATGCTGGTCCTTTACCCGATTGATTGCTGATCGATGGGTACTGTACATTCGAAGCTGGGAGGGCCTCGAACGATGGCGATGCAAAGTGGGAAAGAGGCATCAGCCAGCAGTGAGCGCCTCTGGCGGGAGCAATTCGCGCAGCTGGTGAGCGCAGAGGAACTCCAGTCGCTTTCGGAGCAGTCGTTGCCGGACACGTTCACTGCCATCGGGGTGTTGTGGGTCGAAGTGGCCATCCTCCTGGCTGCCGCCAACCTCCTTCCTCGCCTGGCCCTTGGCCTGGTCGATTCCGGCGGGGATCCTGTTGGTCCTCCTGATGGGACTGAGGATGAATGCCTTCGGTGTGATCCTGCACGAGGGCTCACATGGTCTCCTGGCCAAGTCGCGCACGCTCTGAACGACCGGATCTGCAACTGGGGTATCGCCTTCTGGACGATCAATTCGGTCGAGGAATACCGTCCGACGCATCGCCTCCACCATCGCTACCTGGGACAGGAACGTGATCCGGATCGGGTCTTCTATCTGGTCCCGGCTCGGCGTGGTGCGCTGACGAGTCTCCTGCTCCAGGATCTCTTCGGGGTGACGGCATTCCGGAGAGCAACCAGTCGGATCTCCGGCACGTCCCAGGCGTCGGGAGCACCGGCCAGCTTGCTGGCCAAGCCGCAGCTCCTGGTGGGCAAAGTTGTCACGCAATTGATCGTCCTCGGCCAGTTCGTCCTCTTTCAGGGAGTCCGGCGGGGAGTCTTGTTCTACGTCGTCTTCTGGCTCGTGCCGATCGTCTGCATGTACCCGATGATTCTTCGCCTGAAGACGATCACCGAGCATTTCGATCCGGGCTTGCGCGAGGCGAACACCGTCCACTGGATCGCCCGGACCAGTTGCGCAGGGTGGCTGCAGAATCACCTCGTGGGAGCCAGAATGGAGTACCACTTCGAACACCATGTCGTTCCCACCATCCCGTATCGTGGGCTGAAGAAGTTGCACCGCCGACTGGGCCAGACCGACTTGTTCATTCGCCACGGCGAAGTCATCTCGCACGGCTACGTCCTCTTCCTGACCCGAGCGGTGGTCGGCAGCTTCGGCGGACGACGGGCACCGTGCGGGCCTAGCGTCGCGCTGCTGTCCTCGAGGTGCCACGCGGTCACCGTCCGACAGGCGGCAGCGGCACTCTGCGACGTTCAGGCGCCGGTCATGGCCAGGTCGCCGGCGGCGGCCCGGACACCGACGAGCGGTGCGTCTCTCGACTGGCTCGAGGTGGTGCCTGTCGGGCTGACACCCTCAAGTCCCCGGCCATCGCCCGCTCGATCCTGGGAGGACTTCGCTCCCGGACGTCCGCTCCGTACGTCGGCCGTCGCCACCTCACATGAAGCCGACGACGCGGTAATCTGGCCGCCAACCAGGAAGATCCGGCGGCTGGCCGACGGCGTTGCACAGGGGGAACGTGACAACGGAAAGACTTCATCGCAGAATGAGTGCCCCGAAAGCGGTGCACGCTCCATGGCTGCGCTGATTCGCACTCGCCCTTGCGGCTCGCACGGCGGCACACCGGATGCCAGTGTCAGATAGGAGCAGGGACGCAGAGAAGATGACCCTTAAACCCGAGACCGAGACGCCTCTGCCTCTGCTCGACATGGATCACTTGGAGCAGAACGTCGAGCGCCTGCACTCCGACTATCAGTCGGCCGCGCCCTACCCGCACATCGTGATCGACGACTTCCTCGAGCCGGAAGCCGTGAAGGCTGCGATTGCGGAGTTCCCGCCCCTCGACCCCGAACAGTGGACCAACTACCTCCACGTCAATGAACGCAAGTTCAGCAACACGGATCCGAGTACCTGGGGACCCACCCTGCAGCGCATTCTCGAGGAGCTCAATTCCCCCCGCTTCGTGCGGTTCATCGGCAACCTTCTCGGCGTGGACAACCTCATCGCCGATCCCTCCCTCGAGGGAGGGGGACTCCACCAGTCGACGAGGGGTGGCTTCCTCAACATCCATGCCGACTTCACCGTCCATCCCCACAATCGGAAGTGGCAGCGTCGAGCCAACATCCTGCTCTACCTCAATGAGGATTGGAAACCCGAATACGGTGGTGACCTCGAACTGTGGAGCGCCGACATGAAGGAGTGCGTCGAAAAGGTCAGCCCCATGGCGAATCGGGTCCTGATATTCACGACCGACGCCACGTCGTTCCACGGCCACCCGGAACCGATGCGCTGTCCCGAGGGTGTGGCGAGACGATCCTTGGCGCTCTACTACTTCACGCGTCGAGGAGGACCCGATGGTCCGCTCGACCGACTATCGGTCTCGACCGGGCGACGGGGCGCACGCGCATCCTCATCTTCGCCGATACAGCAGATGCTGCGCGCCTACGACTGGGCGAAGCGGCATCTCGGGATCTCAGATCAAATGGCCAGCAAGCTCCTCGGTTATCGCGACCGTATCCGGCGAAAGGGCCCCCAAAGCTAGTGGTGGACATGGCCACGGTCACGACGGAACCCGACTCGCTCGTAGGCGATGAGCTTACTGCCGGACTCGGAACGAACGCCTCCATCGATCGCCGGCTGATCTGAGCCGACGACGATTCACCATCGCAGTCATCGTCGGTACCGCCATCATCCTGCCGGTGCTCCTCTGGGTGCTGTGGGACCTGTGGTCGGGGTCGGTGAACGTTCTGCGAGCGTCCCCTACGACAACTTCTACGACCTGCAGGCCAGAGCACTCTTCCACGGTCACCTCTACCTGCCCAACGGGAAGATGGGCATCGAGGCCTTCGTGCACGATGGGCGCCACTACACCTACTTCGGCCTGTTCCCCTCGCTCATCCGCATGCCCATCCTGCTCGTGACCAGCAGGCTCGACGGTCAGATGACTGGGCCCTCAATCCTTGTGGCATGGTTGCTCACAGCCCTCTTCAGCTCATTGATGCTCTGGCGCCTCCGCATTCTCATGCGGGGAGAAGCATTGGTCGGGCGGGCCGAGGCGGCATCGTACGGGGCCCTGATGGCCACCATCATGGGCGGCTCGGTCGTGCTCTACCTGGCGGCAACTCCCTTCGTCTACAGCGAGGACTTTGCCTGGAGCGTCCCACTCACCGTCGGCAGCCTCTTCGCCCTGCTCGGCGTCCTGGAGCGGCCGTCGAGAGGCCGGGTCGTCGCCAGCGGCGTGCTCATCCTGTGCGCCAATCTCGACCGGTCCCCGCCCGGCTGGGCCTGCTCCATTGCAGCCTTCCTCGTCGCGGGATGGTTCGCCCTGGGACGGGGGGGAGCGTCCAACCGGCGTTGGGCCCTCCCGCATGGTGGCCGTCGGCATCGTCCCGTTCCTCGTCAGCTGTGTGGTCACCTACGCCAAGTTCGGCATTCCCGTCGGCCTGCCCATGGCCGATCAGGTCTGGGCCACCGTCAATGCCCACCGTCGCTACTTCCTGGCCGCCAACGGAGGGAAGGCCTTCAGCTTCGGCTTCCTGCCCAGCACGCTGACGGCCTATCTCCAGCCCTTCGGCATCCGAGTCGGTGGCCTCTTTCCCTTCATCACTCCACCCGGAGCACCCGCCGCGTGGCTCGCCGGAGCCGTGCTCGACCAGAGCTACCCCACCGCCAGCTTCACGGACACCAGCTCCCCTGCTCCTGCTCCTCGGCTGTTGGGGCGCGGTGACCGCCTTCCGGCCACGGGGAATCGGACAGGTGCGGCTGACCCGGATCATCCTGCTCGGAGCCGCCGCCGGTGCGGGCGGTGTCCTGCTGTGGGGATACATCTCGCAGCGGTACCTGGCCGATCTGATGCCATTTTTCATCATCGCCGCCGGCATCGGCCTCATCGACGTGTGGCGCCGCCTGGAGACGCGCCCTCGACGGATCAGGGGCCTGGTCTGGGCGGCAATCGTCACCATCGGCGTCTACTGCGTCGCTGCCAACGTGGCCATCGCCGCGTTTCCCGTGGCCCAGTGGACGATGGCCCAGAGCGCCGCGGTTCATCTCCGTGCGAGAAGTCACTGAGCATCGATTCGCTGGCCGATCAGTGCGACCGAGGGTCGACGCTGCCCTACTGGGCGCCGGCGGGACAGATCTTCGCCATGAACAACTGCTCGGGGCTCTACATCTCGACCGGCAACAACATGAAGGACGTTCCCGGCCAACAGATCGAGCACTACACCTGGATGCCGGTCGAGCAATCCTCCTGCGTTCACCCATACGATTGGATTCACCTTCAATCGGCCGGTGACGAACTCACCCATCCCGTGACCGCTCATGACCTATGGGAAGAGCACACTCGTCATGGAGCCGGCTGGCCCTGGCTACGTGCGAATGCAGCTCTGACAATTCGGGAACCTCCATCAGCTGGCCGTCAGCCTATCGGATGGAAGTTTCCCATCTCCGACTCAGAACTTCACGAGCAGTTTCAGATCGCCGTGACAACGGATCCCAATCTCAAATCCATCGTCGTCGAGTGGTACGGAGATGAGAACATGATCAACCACTACCTGGCTGGCGACGGGCCTGCCGTCGTGAAGTCGACGACAGTCTCGCCGGGTTCGCGCGCTCCCGGTCGTCACCGTTGCCAACGTGCCACTCACGCCACAGTGTCCGATGACGCTCTGCCGGAGCTTGACCCAGAGCCGCTGACCAACTTGTCCGCGCAAAGCAGCCGAGAAGCATCGAATGCGACGACACAGCCTTCCGGCACGCCGCAGGGGCGATTCGCCTGCGTGGTCGACGAGCATCCGCGGTTCCATCTCGATGCATTGCGCTGGTATGCCGCCCTCACCGCCGTTGCGGGAGTCACACCGAGTGATCTCGTCGTCCACGCTGTCGGGTCGACGTCTTCGGAAGTCCTCGGATTTCCTGAGATCCCAGGGAGTCACCATACGCGGCGTCGAGCGCTTCGATGCCCGCTCTCCCCACTGCAACAAGATCTCCGGGGCCCTGCGACTGGCCGACGACCCGATCGATGGGATGGCCGTTCTCTGCGACACCGACATTGCCGTGCTCGAGGATCCTCGCCGGCTCGACCTGCCGCCCGGAGCCGTGGCCGGCAAGGTGGTGGACGCACCGGTCCCCCCGCTCGATGTCGTTCTCAGGATCTTCGTCGCTGCCGGCCTACCGCTCCGCCGACCGTACCGCTTCCGTGGGGTCCCGACCATTGGACCGTGTCGGGCAACAACAACGGTGGCCTCTATCTGATGCCGGGTCCCCTGCTGCCCAGGGTGGCGACGGCGTGGGCCCACTGGGCCACGTGGCTCCTCGATCGAGCCGAGTTGCTGGAGGAGTGGACCGTCTACGTCGACCAGGTGGCGATGGCGTTGGCCCTGGCCGCCGAGGGTGTCAGTCCGATCCCTCTCGACGTGCGATGGAACACACCCACGCACGATCCGACAGGATTCCGCCCGATGCTCCCGAGCCGGCGGTCATCCACTACCACCAAGAGGTCGACCGCCAGGGCCTGATCCGAATGACCGGCACGGCATCGATCGACGGGCGGATCGCAGAGGTCAACAGCGCCATCCGTGAGATCTGGGCGCAGGCATCGCCCGACACCACCTACCGGGAGTGGCTGGTCACTGACCGGGCCGCGAGTCGCACCGACGGTCGACGAGCTCCGGCGGATCCTGGTCGCCTTGCTCGATGCACTCGAGCCGGCCACGGTACTCGAGGTCGGCGCCGAGCAGCGGGTCAGCCGGGGCCTCGACCATCGAGCACTACCGTGGGCATCGACCGGTCGGAGGATGGCGGCGCGCACGCTGGACGGAGGGCGGCGCCGCAGCCGACCTCGTCCTCTGCCTCGACCAGCTGACCCACCCGATGGATGCGGCGGACTACCGGGATCTGGTGGATCTTCTGTGGCGGACGACCCGACAGGCACTCGTGGTCAGCGGCTACGAAGATCCGAGTGAGCGTCCTCGATCCCGCAGTCCAGTTCCACGAACCCCTCTCGGCCACGTTGCGGCATGTCGCTCCCGACGCGGAGATCTATCCGGTGACCAGTTGACGGTCCAGTTGCAACCTTCGTCGTCCTCAGGTCTCCGGAGGACAGCCACCCGCGCGACTTCGTCCCCGCCACCCTGGCGCCGTTGGTCCGGTCGCCACCCTGACCCGCTGTCGCTCATCACCATGCGCCTGCACGCCCGGCGCACGACACGGTTCTATCCCGACCACGCTCCTCGACTGTGGGAATACCCCGTCGTGGCCCAACTGATCGCTGAACATCTCCCGCCCGGGAGTCGGCTCGTCGACGTCGGTGCCGGTGTCACTCCGTTGGCACCATTCCTCACCAGCCGGGGCTACGTGGTGGACACGGTGGATCCCTCACCGACCGTCCGCACCTGGCCGCCGCAGCCGGAGTGGAACGAATGGGACTTCCTCGACTACGGCGCGGCGGGACTTGCCCACCGCTCGTGGAACTGCACCCTCGGCGAACTGCCGTCCCGGCCTCCCTTCGACGGTGTCTACTCGATCAGCGTGATCGAACACGTCCCGGCCACGGTTCGCCGAGCCCTTCTCGCCGACATCTCCGCCCGTACCCGGCTCGGTGGCCTGGTGGTGCTGACCATCGACCTGGTGCGCGGCAGCGACGAACTGTGGAACCTCAATCTCGGAGTCGAGGTCGAGGACCTTGCCGCTCACGGCACCCTTCAGGACGTCGTCGACGAATGTGCGGCCGTCGGGCTCGAGCTATTCCGGAATGAAGTGGTGCGGGACTGGGGGGACTCGAGGGTCGACATCGGACTGCTGGCCCTGCGGCAGTCCAAGCCTCCGACAGCAGGTGGGTGGCACCGTACGAGGCGACCAGTTGATCTCGCTGGTCCGACGGTCGAAGGTGTGAGCTGGCGGACTCGTAGGTCGCTCTACAGCACGAGTACGCGAAATGTCACGTCTCAGCACAGGTCTCCACTAACCTTTTCGAGGTGGACGGGGGCGTGGCGACATGAGGCTGTGGGTCGTCTGCCCCTGCTACAGGGATGTGGCGTCGTTTGTGATACTGCGCACGCGGATCCTCGAGGTTCTCGCGAGCGAGCAAGTGGTCGCCTCATCTGACGTTCATTTCGTCGTCGTTGACGATACGGCCGGCTACGACAACGACATCGACCAATTGAAGGGTTACTCCGACGTACGGGTGATCACCCCTCCGTTCAACCTGGGACACCAGCGAGCCCTGGTGTTCGGTCTGCGCCTCATCCTTGCGGAGGTCCTCGAGTCCGACCTGATCGTCACGATGGACGCAGACGGAGAGGACCGGCCCGAGGATCTCCTGCGTCTGACCGAGCCGCTCATCGCCACACCAAATGAACGTGGGATGCTCTGCATCGCCCGCCGCACCAAACGAAGCGAATCCCTCCGCTTCAGGATCCTCTACTTCTTCTTCAGAGCCATGTTCCACACGCTGACCGGAACGACGGTGCGCAGTGGGAACTTCGCTGCCTATCGTGGCTGGCTGGCAAAGCGAATGCTTACCCATCCGTACTTCGATCTCTGCTATTCATCCACACTCGTCAGTCTCGATATGACGGTCACCGCTGTGCCCTGCCCTCGCGGAAAGAGGTACGAGGGTCGATCCCGTATGAACATGCTTCGGCTTGTTCATGCACGGCGTTCGCATGCTGATGCCATTCATGGACCGAATAGCAGTACGCGCGCTCACAGCGTTCTCAGCGATGTTCGCGCTGGGTATCACCCTCTCGTTGATGGTGGTGGGAATCCGGATCTTCACCGATGCGGCCATCCCCGGCTGGGCAACCGCCACGCTTCTCGGTCTGCTTATCCTCTCGTTCATCGCCCTCGGTAATTTCGTGGTGCTGTTCGCCGTCTTCTCACACTCAAGAGGTATTTCGCTGGCCAACCTGGAGAATTGGAATGACCGCCAGCCGGGAAGAATCTCTTCCTCATCGGACTGATCGGCCGAGCTGTTCCTGGGCATCGCTTCGTGCCGCGGGTGATCGGAGACGAGATCGTGACCGTTCCGAGGGAACCAAGATCAGTGCAGAGGCGTTGACGCGGTGGACGCTCGTCGGCGCCGTCTCCACGCCAAGATGTTGGCGGTTGACAAGCCTGCGAAGCTACAGGCGGCCAAGGCGAGGCCGAGGGAGAAGGCCGTTGGCCAGTAGTCGATGGTAATACTGTGACGACCAGGGGGAATCCGCGCTTGCAGCATGAACCCGGAGAATTGCTGGAGGTCGAGCGGACGACCGTCGATCGTGGCGTGCCATCCGGGAACGTCGGTGACGCGCAACCGGAGCACCTGGGGCGTGGCGGCATCGGTGACGAGCTTCCACGTCGCCGGGTTGGGGTGGTGGACCGTGACCGGCGTTCCCACTGCGTCGTCCGAAGGCAAGGACCCGTCCGGAGTGAGCGGGCACGATCGTGGCTGAAGCGGCACCGGGGACTCGATAGAGCTCCTCGTCGCCGACTGCCTCGACAAAATCGCTGCCTGCGGGTCCTCGGGCGTCCTGCGGCTCGAGAATGTAGGTGACACCAAAGCGCCGCGCCGCCTTGACGCTGCTGACCGCCGGGCAAAACTGATAGAAGTACGAGCTCCCTCCAGTCAGAGCCCGTGAGCATGTGCCAGACCGAGTAGTACGCGTTCGGAGCCAGCGGATCGTACATGGCCAACTCGTGGACCTGGAAGAGCACGTTGGCCTGCGGCAGGATGCCCTGTCCCGGAGCACCGAAGTACGTCGAGGCGACACATGACTCGGTCCCGAGCCCGACGAGTGAAGAGCCAACCGCCTTCTGCAGCGTTGCCACCACGGGTGTTGGCGTGAGGACGTCAGGGCTCGATGAGATGAGTGGTGCACCCGCTGCCACCAAGAAGGCTGTCTCGCAGGCGAGAAGTGAGCCGGCCGCGACATGGGCCGCCCTGCCGTTCGAGGCGATCGCCTCGCTTGACCGCCAGGCCGAGACCACCGACAACGGCCAGGCCGACGGCGACGCTGATCACGGGCCACAAGAAGCTTGCGTCTCGGATCCGCATCTCGGCCGGTGGCAGATGGCCTCGGCCGAACAACCAGACGACGAACAGGAGTACGAGCGACGGCGACGAAGCCACCGCCGGCCACGTGCCGGACCCTGGGCCACGGCGTGGTCTCGTATCAAAGCGTCGAGACCAATTCCGGCCAGAACTGACAAGCCGAAGCCCAGAGGTATCAAGCGCCCGTGTGAGGATGACTCTCCGACAAAGGGAAGGCCGTTGACGGCTGACGGGACACCCGGCACGAGCACCAGGATCGACATCAGCGCGATGACTGCGGTCAGGCCGCGAACCTCGGGTCGCTTCCACCTGGTCCCGAGCGCCACCACGGCCAACACGATGGCGATCACGCCGACGTAGGCCGCATCCCATTGGTAGGTGAGCGAACCGAACCAGTGGCTGCCGGCGACGGGCAGGCCGTCAAATCCCTGAAAGAACAGCTGCAGCACGCCGTGATCCGGCGTTGTCAGATTGTCGTAGTTCCCGGTGCCGGTGCGTCCCGATTGGGCGATCAACTGCATGCCCGGCAACAGCAACGGTGCCGCCAAGCGCCACGCCTGCGATGCCGCCGATGACGAGATCGACGGTCGGTCGCAGGATCGGGCCGGATGGTCCGAGTCGAGGAGTCCGGCAGACGAGGACGACGACCACGAAACTGGCCAGTGCCAGCAGCACCAGAATGAGCGGTCTCCGGATGGCCAGCATAGATGGACATGGCCAGCGCAATGGCGAATCCACTGACTGCCAGAACGCGACGCTCTCCGCGGATGACAAGCACCGCAGCTGCGAACAGCCAGCCGGACCACGATCCGACCGATGTCGCGGACCAGCCGAGCAGGGACACCATCGATCCGCTCAGGACGAAGACCGTGCCGATGAAGGCGGACGCGATCGCACCGAGCCGGAGCACTCTGCCGAACACGTAGCCACCTGTACCCGCGACGGCCACCGTGACCAGCACACCGACCGTATATGCGTCAGCGTAGCGGCACCAGGTACCCGATGAGAGCGGGAAGACCGAAGGGCGCCGACTCCCAGTTGAACGCAAGCGGCATGCCCAATCCGCTGTATGGATTCCAAAGCGGAAGATGACCCTGATGGACTTGCGTCCACGCCTGTTCGGTGAACGGAATGAAGAGGGCGATCTGATCTCTCAACGAGAAATTGTGGACGACGCCGCCGGCCTGTGCGGTGAGCCCGTTCGTGGAGAGAATGTCATACGGACCCAAGTAGATGCCGTGAACCAGGGCTGGCAGAAGGACCGCCACTCCCGCGCCCAGTACCCACGCAATGCCGAGCACGTCGGGAACGGCCCGGCTCCGGCGGGAGGGTGTGGCCGCAACTCCGAGGGAGGACTCGGTCATCGCTCCGGCTCAGCGTCTTCGCGGCGCCGGCGGGTGAACGACACGAGGGCAAAGATCGTGAACAGGAGCACGCAGATGCCCGCCACGAGCAGGCCGACCGTGAACAGCGTTGGCCAATAGTGCAGCTCGATGACATGGTGCCCGGCCGGAATGCGGGCTTGGAACATCACTCCTGCGAACGGCTCGAGCTGCCAGTGGCCGGCCATCGATCGTGGCATGCCACCCGGGCTCATCAGTGAGTCGGAGCCGCAGAACCTGATCACTTCGGCTCGACGTCGTGATGCGCAACGAAGAGGGTGAAGGGTGGCTCACCGTCAACCGGGGTGCCAGAGGCATCGGCCGGAGGCAGACGGCCACCGCGATGCCGCTGGGGTGAGAACTGCATCTGCCGAACCAGGGATCCGGTAGAGATCCTCATCCCCCACTCTCTCATCGAAGACGGCGCCCGCCGGGCCCGACGCACCCTCTGGCTCCAGCACAAACTCGACCCCATAGCGGCGAGCCTGTGCAGCCGTGGTCACGGCAGGGCAGAACGAGTTGTAGATCGGAACCCCGGGGTTACTTCTGCTCACGTCAGCCCACGACTGGACGTATCCGCGCGGAAGGATCGGGATCGTAGAAGTCGAATTCATGCACTCCGAACAGGATGTTGGACTCAGGGAGGATACCCAGAGCCGACAATCCCGGTCCTGCGTAGCACGTGAAGCCTCCGAACCCAACGGTTGAACCGCCGACAGCATCGTACGAGGGACGCCACTGCGGGGGTCGGTTGTGGCGCCGTCTGCGCTCGACGACCACAGCTGAGCACCCGAGGCCACGAGAAACGCAGTCTCGAGGAGACAGGAGCAGCGACTCCGGTGACCTGTCCGGCAGTCGGCCTGCGGAGCCGCCGCATCAGACTCTCATTCGACGTGTCGCCCGGCGGACCGAGCAACGGGCTGCCGGCAGGTTCCTCGCCGTCGAGACCGGGCAGACTCCGATGCCCTGCCTCTCGACGTCCAGGCCGCCAGGACTGCCACGACGACAAGGGCCAACCCACCGGTCACCAACGGCCATGTGAGGCTGTCCCTGCGGAGCGTCGCATCGAGTTGAGACAGGCCCGCCGTGCCAACCAACCAGAGAATCAGAAGCAGCACGAGACCTCCGGCGAGCATGCCCGCCAAGAGCAGCTGCGTCGACCTCCTGTCGCCTGCTCGAACCAGAGCATCCATGCCGATACCAGCCAGGATCGCGACGCACAGACCGACAGTCATGAGATCGCGGTGCCAGTCGACCGTCTGGACCAGCGGGATGTGGTCGAACAACGCCTGGACCGGCGGGGCGTAGACGATCGCCAAAGTCACAACGGTGAGGACGATGAAACCAACAGTCTCCGGTCGACGCCAGCTACGGACTATTCCCAGCACCGCGAGTGCGATACCGATCAGACCCACATATGCGGCCGTGTCCGTGTACACCGCGTCGCCGAAGACCTGGTTCCCGGCGAGCGGCAAGCCGTTGTATCCCTGCACGAGAAGATGCACGAGGTCGTGGGGGGGAAGAGCCTTGCCCACCTCGGTTGCGGTGAACAGTGTTCCGCTGTTTCGGGTCGATCGTGCCAGCACCTGAAGACCGGGCAGCGCGAGAGGAGCGGAGAGCGCGGCCCCGCCACGGCTGCGACGGACAGGTCGATGAGTGGGCGCACCGGGTGCTCCGAGATGCCGTTCCCGCCTGAACTTCACGATCAACATCGTGACGACGAAGACGACGAGGGACACAACGAGGATGGCGAAGATCTCGGGCTCGCCGGAGTACACGGCCAGCGCGATCAGAAGAGCGAACGCCGCCACGTGGCGAGCGCGATGCTGACCGCGGACGATGAGGATGGCCACGGCGAACAGCCAGCCTGCCCACGACATCACCGCCGCATGGGGCCAACCGAGCCATCCCATGAAGGAGCCACTGAGCTCGTAGACCGTTCCGGCAGTCGCGCAGCCAATCACACCGAGTCCAAGGACGCGGGCAAGGGCATACGCTCCCGTTCCCGCGATCACCAGACGTGACGACGATTTGAACCGTGTAGGCGAGGTGCAGCGGAAAGAGATAGCTGATGAGCGCCGGCAGGCTGAAGACAGCGGACTGCCAGTTGAATGCCAAGGGGAGGCCGAGCCCGCTCAAGGGATTCCAGAGTGGAATGTTTCCGTGGTGGACCTGTGTCCATGCCTGCGTCGACCACGGGATCATCTCTGCGATCTGATCCCCGCTGACCGTGTTGCGGACGGTGACGCCGGATACCTGGGTCAAGCCCGACCGGCTCAAGATGTCATACGGACCAAGTGAGAGCCCATGGTGAAGGGCGGGCGCGAGAGTCAGCATCGCTGCGCCAATGACCCATGCGAGACCCACGGCGTGAGGAAGCATTCGTCGCAGAGCCATGCGCATCTGCTCACTTGCGACCCCGGCCCGTGTGCCCGTCCTCCCTCACGTGTCCGATCACCATCCGCGTCTGACCCCACCCGGACCGCCTCGGGTGCCGAGGTCCTGCAAAGACTGAGCCTGAACCCTATCTGCTGCCGATGGAGGCCAGCGGTCAGCGCACTGGGCTGCACGCTCGTCACTCGCGTGGTGCGACGGCTGCCTGAGTGCTCCGAGCCGGGTCAAGCTCCCGCGACGCCACCTCGTCAATGGCCTCTCCATCACGTACCAATTCGCACACTGGCCAATGCGATGACGATGGCCTTACGGACAACGTCCAACTTCGCAGTATGGCCGCTGCGTGGTCGAGGCGCTGAGGGCAATCAAGATCGGCCACTGGATGTGGTAGATGGCGTACGACATGTTGCCCACCAGTACCAGGACCGGAATTCCGACCCACCTTGTTGCCGTCCTTTTCGGATCAACGATAAGCGGGGTCCTGGCCACTCAGCGCGGGACAGTGTGTCCACGAATAGGCGACCACGGACGGCAGCCACGTAGCGATCGGATGCGGACAGAGCAGACATCACGTGCGGATGAGCCCTGAGGCCTCCTCCAATTTGGCAGAATTTGGATCTGCGTGCTCATCACCCTGCGAGGGTTGGGTCGACGCATCCGGCTGTAATGTTGCCGTGTTGCAGCGGGAGCACGCCACCAGGTCGGGAAGCAGAGGTATGGAGGAGACCTCAAGCACAGACCACTCGGGTCACCAAGGTGCTCCCGCGCCCCCGCTTCCGGCGCGCAGCTTTGGCGAGGTGCCCGGATGGAACGGGCTTCGAGGAGTGGCCGTGCTCATCGTCTTCGTCGCCCACATGGACGTGATTCTCCCGATACCGACCCTCCTCGTGATCCCCGGCGCGACGGTGTCCCTCGACTCCTTCTTCGTCTTGAGCGGCTTCCTCATCACGGCCTTGCTCCTGAAGGAGCAGGCACGTCACGGGAAGATCGGGATCGGCCCCTTCTACCGACGCCGAGCGCTGCGGTTGCTGCCAGCTCTCTATGTGGTCGTGCTGGCAAATGCTCTCTTCGCCTATTTCAGCCATCAGTGGCTGCACACCGAAGTGCCTTCGATCTTCTCCGTGCTCTTCTACTACTCGAACTACTATTCCGCATCCGCCGCGGGTCCGTTCAGTCCCAAACTCGCTTCGGGATTCCAGCACCTGTGGTCGTTGTCGTTCGAAGAGCAGTTCTACTTCCTTTGGCCGTGGTTGACGATCGCACTCCTCACGATCCGCATGCGCCTGAGGACGGTCGTGATCATCCTCCTCTCGCTGATCACGATCATTGCCGTCCACCGGTACATCTCGTACGAGGACACGCACCGCTGGTGGTCGCTCTTCTATCGGACCGACACCCGGGCCGACTCCATCCTCTGGGGAGCGCTGTTCGCTCACATCTGGGTCCGGGGCAAGGAGCCCAAGCGGGGCCTCGTCGTCGCCGGGTGGGTGGCCGCAGCGTTTCTCCTGGCGTGCCTTCCCTTTGCCACTCAGGAAGGGCCGTTCGTGTACTGGGGCGGCTTCATCGCCATCGATTTCGCGTGTGCCGTCCTCATCCTGGCGATTCTCGATGGTCGGTGGGCGGGCCGGCGCCTCTTCGAACTCAAGCCCTTTGTCGCGCTCGGCGTCGTCTCGTATGCCTTCTATCTTTGGCATCTGCCGGTGTTCTTTGCCATCCGGTTCTTCGATCCACACTGGAACGACGTCGTTCGGGTCGTGGTCGCGGTCGTGGTCACGCTTTCCCTCACCATCCTGTCGTGGTTCCTTCTCGAGCGCCCACTGATGCGATGGGGCAAGCGGCTTGAAGCGAAGAGGTACGCGAAGCCGGTCGTCGACCGCAGCGGTTTCGCCGGCGAACGGATCGGCTTCCACCTCCGGCGACGCCACCAGCGAAACGACGGGGCAGCGTACGGTGCGGAGCCGTCCGGATCGGTCGAAGGACCGTCGCCCTGATCCCGATCGCTCGCGTGGGCTCGTCATGAGTTCGACCGTGGAACGCACCTCGGCGTCGTGTCGCCTGTGTCGCGGTTCCATGTGACGGCAAAGGCGCCGGCGAGGCCGAGGACCGCGCACCCGGCCAGGACGAGGCCGATGGTGAAGGTTGCCGGCCAGTAGTACAGCTCTATCGTGTGGCGCCCGGCCGGCACCTCGAGCTGGAGCATCAGCCCGGCGAAGCGCTGGAGCGGGACCGGTCGACCGTCGATGCTGGCGTGCCACCCGGGAACGTCGGTGAGGCGAAGACGCAGGACCTGCGGGCTGTCGGCGTCGGAGTGCAGCTTCCAGGACGAAGGATCGGGGTGGGTCACCGTCACGGGCGTGCCCGGAGCGTCGTCAGCCGGCAGTCGCCCGCCGACCGCCAACGGGGTGAGGGTCGCGACAGCCGCATCGGGGATCCGGTAGAGATCCTCGTCCCCCACCGCCCTGTCGAAGACGCCGCCCCGGGGTCCCGGCGTCCCGGCTCGCTCCAGCACGAACGAGACGCCGTAGAG
Source organism: uncultured Acidimicrobiaceae bacterium (assembly GCA_963787525.1). Taxonomy (GTDB): domain Bacteria; phylum Actinomycetota; class Acidimicrobiia; order Acidimicrobiales; family RAAP-2; genus Bog-473. The sequence continues at coordinate 732,144 of CAWBDK010000004.1, forward strand.
CCGGGCCAGCTCGGCTGTGTTGATCCCGGGGCAGTACACCGAGTCGTCAGGAATACCCGGCGACTCGCGGCTCACGGCCCGCCACGACGAGTAGTAGGCGCTGGGGATCATCGGATCGTACAGGGCCAGCTCCTGAACCCCGTACGCGACCTGGGCGTTCTCAGGTATGCCGAGACCGGGCGGGAGAAAGCACAGCGAGCCGCCGAGCCCCACCACTGACGAACCCACCGCGCTCTTCAGCGCCACCATGCTCGGAGTCGACGCGAACGGCGTCGAGCTCGACGTCCACAACGGTGCCCCGGCGGCGACGAGGAAGGCCGTCTCGCATACCAGCAGCGAGACTCCTGCCAGTCGACCCGCTGTGACACGCGACGAACCCTGAGGGTCGCCAGCCGTATCGGAGCGCCGGTGCATCCACGTCAGAGCGACAACCACCCCGAGGCCCAGTGCGGTCTCGACAGCGGGCCAGATGAAGCTCTCCGCTCTGATGGTGGCTTGGTCTGCCAGGCAGATCGCCCCGACCGAACACCCAGAGCACCACCAACACCAGCGCGACCACGGCAAACCCTCCGCCCGCCCAACGCCGAACGGCGCGGTTGCCGGGCGAACGCACGAGAGCATCCATGCCGACCCCCGCCAACACGGCGAGGCCGAACGTCAGAGGCAGGATCGCGCGCTGCCACAGACACCGTGCCGATCAGTGGCAGGCGGTAGAGCACCGCCACCACCGGCGGGGCGAAGGCGACCGCCACCATGACAACGCAGAGGACACCGAAGGCCACGACCTCGGGGCGGCCCCGGCGAACGGCCACGGCCGTCACGGCCAGCACCACGGCGATCACGCCCACGTAGGCGGCCGTTTCGGAGTATCCGCCGATGTAGCCAAACCAATGGCTGCCCGAGAGAGGCAGTCCGTCGAACCCTTGGAAGATGACGTGAACCAGGTTGTGCAAGGGAAGGGCGGGATTCCCCTTCAGGATCTCCGCCGGGTCTCCACCGGGGACGGCCCGCTGGGATCCCGAAATGACCTGAGAACCGGGCAGCAGAAGCGGAGCACCGAGGGCGATGCCCGGCGACGACGCCGACGGACAGGTCCAGGACCGGGCGGCGGATCGGACCTGACCCTCCCAACCCGGGTGACCGCTGGACGAGGAGGACGACGACGAACACGAGGAGCGCAAGGCCACCGAGCGTCAGGACCTCCGCCTGTCCCGCGTAGACCATGGCCGCGATGACCAGGGCGAGAAGGGTGATGTGACGAAGGCGGTGCCGACCTCGCACGACGAGCAGGGCGGCCGCGAACAGCCAGCCGGACCACGAGAGCACTGCGGCGTGCGGCCAGCCCAGCCATCCGAGCATCGGACCGCTCAACTCGAACACCGTGCCGGCGAAGACACAAGCCAGCGTGCCCAGGCGCAGCACCCGACACAGTGCGTACATGCCGGTTCCGGCGATGACCAAGGTGAGGATGACCTGGACGGTGAAGGCGAGATGCAGCGGGAACAGGTACCCGATGAGTGACGGCACGCTGAACGCTGCCGTCTGCCAGTTGAAGGCCAGCGGCATGCCCAGTGCCTCGTAGGGGTTCCACAGCGGCAATTGGCCGTGATGCACCTGCGTCCACGCCAACGTCGCCCACGGGATGATCTGATCGGACTGGTCGCCGGCCTGAAGGTTGTGGACGACGACACCGGGTTGCCGCAGCACGCCGAATTGGGACAGGACGTCGTACGACCCGAAGGAAGACGCCGTGGGCGAGAACGGGAGCGAGTACCGCCAGCGCGGCCGCCGACGAGCCACGCCACACTCGCCACATGCAACCAGCTGCGGACGATGTTCACCGTCGGCCGGTGAAGGTGCGAGGCGAAGCAGACCCCCTCACTTGCGCTGGATCCCCGTCAATCAAGCCCGGTCCCTCCCCGCGCTGTCGGCGGTGGCAGGAGTATAACCAATCGTGCTCCTACGAAAGGCGGGACAGGCCTGATGTCGAGCACGATTGCAGGAGCGGCGTCGTGCGGACCGACGGAGCCAGTCGTCGTACGTCGATCGCATCGGCCGTCGCGCCATCGTACGCTGATCCCGCACCGGCGCTCCTAGCCAGATCGATTCAGCCGGTCTCGCGGAGAGCGCAACCAGAAGAAGGTCGAGCGTGCCCTACGACGTTCCCCGACCACGACGCCGTGACCTCGCCGGCCGGAGTGTCCAGCATCATCAATGCGTTCGCCCCGGTGGTGTCCGACATCATCTGCTTCCACTCGGGCGAGCCCGGTCCCTGGGCTAAGACGAAGATGGAGGTTCGGAAGGCGAAGGCGATGTCTCCCGCTGAGACAGGCGTGCCGGTCATCAGGTGGGGGTCATCCCCCCCGAAGGACCGTCGGCTCACGCTCCGCACCTTCAGGTGTTCGGGAAGGTTTGCGAACTCGAGGAGCAGACATGCCAATTGCTGACTTGCATTCGAGAACGTCGCGGTCAGGGACGTCGGTCCCCCGACTGCAGACTGACAGATCCAGCAGGAGATGTTGATTCCCGTGTGATCGTCGGGTCCGGACTCCCCCACCTTGTGCCAATGGCCCCCGGCCGAGTCCGTCACCGCGATCACGGATCCGCAGTCGATGCGTGGGTGGTAGATCGAGCCGTTCATGAAGGCGACGAGCGTGTTGCCGGGAGCGGGATTGACCGGGTAGGCCTGTGACGTCCACCTGGCGTGACCTCTTCCCGCCGGGAGAATCGCGGAATCCGTATAGGACGACTGCACCAAGCGCCGGCTCCTCGACGACACGCCCCGAGGGACGAAGGTGGCGACGACTGCCGCGCCCGCGCTGCGCTCCCGTAAGCCCGGTCCACACGGCGCTCAATGGCGATCCCGGCGCTCGAACCGCCCGAACTCAGAGTGTCAGCGACGTAACACCTCTGCGTGACATCGGCCAGACGGGAGTTCCAGCCGCTCGGAACGGTCGCGGACGACATGTCGCCCACGATCGCCGAAATGGCCAGCTCGTCGTTGGACTCCAGATCGAAGTTGGTCGTCGCGGTGGCGGTCGTCCCGGTGATATTCGCTTGGCAGATCTGGTCGCACAGCTCGAATCCGCGTGCGCCCGAGTACTCGAGCAGGGTCATCCTCATGCCATCGGTCCCCGGCCGGACCGGATAGCCCAGACATATCCCCGTCACGGTCGGCCGGTTCCCGCCACCGGCGGCCTCGCAGTACCAGATGTCGACCCCATAGTGGTCGGCGGTGAAGTACTCCACCGCCTGGAGCCAGTGGTTTCCCTGATCATCCGAGATCTGCCCGACCGTCGGTGCCAGCGTTCGAGTGGACAGCCTCGACACCACTGCGACCAACAGGCTCCCCTGCTCTCACGGTCTTCGTGTACCGGGCAGTGACGGTCCGACCCGACGTGACCCGTCGCCCGACAGCGGTTTGCAGAAGTGAGAAGGCTGGCGGCGCATCGTGGCGCACGCTCGATCAAGCCCTGAGCCGGCGAGCCCTATCCCCGCGCCAAGCAGCTGTCTTCTCGTGATTTCCACGTGCATCCCCATCTGTCCGCACGCGGCTCTTGCGTGAGCACGCTCCGACCGTGACCGCATCGATCATAGGTGCACCCAGACCTCGATTCTCAGGCGCACGCCTCGCGGATCGGCGCGACGACGTTCGGCAGCGTCCTCGCCCACGTAGGGCTCGAGCGACCCGTCAGACCGACTCCGGCACGGACCGCGTCCGGAGCCCGAACCGGCATCTCGTCGACCGACCCGCTCGTCACAGAGGAGAGAGTCACTGATCGGCGCCCACGACGTCGTGAGCCATCCGGCTGGACGACGGTCGCTCAGATGCCAGAGTCGATGGTCTCAGGCGGCTCCGGCTGGCCCTTCGTCGGACCCGGCGTCCCGCTTTCGCTCTCCCCGCTCGACGGATATGCTGGTCGCCAACGGCGGCTGCGAATCGGAGGGTGAGCGTGGACGGCGTGAACGGATCCGTCGAGAAGAAGAAAATCGGGGTGCTCGTCGTGGCGTACAACGCGGCGTCGACCCTGGCCAAGGTGCTCGACCGCATTCCGACGGAGCTCAGGCCCGACATCGAAGAGGTGATCGTCAGTGACGATCACAGCCAGGACTCCACCTATCTGGTCGGCCTGGGATACCAGCAGCAGTCCGACCTGCCGATCACCTTGATCAGGCAACCGACGAACCTGGGCTACGGCGGCAACCAGAAGGCGGGGTACAACCTGGCCATCGAGCACGGGCTCGACATCGTGGTCATGCTCCACGGCGACGGCCAGTATGCGCCCGAGTCGCTCCCGGAGATCCTGGCCCCGCTGCTGGCCGAGGAGGCCGATGCCGTCTTCGGCTCGCGCACCATGATCAAGGGCGCCGCCCGGAAGGGCGGCATGCCGCTCTACAAGTTCGCGGGGAACCGCATCCTTTCTCGCTTCGAGAATGCTGCGCTCGGCACCAACCTCTCCGAGTTCCACTCGGGATATCGCGCCTACTCGGTTGGCGCGCTCAAGCAGCTCCCATTCGAGAAGAACTCCGACGGGTTCAACTTCGACACCCAGATCATCATCCAGATGCACGACGCCGGCATGCGCATCGCCGAGGTCCCAATCCCCACCTACTACGGCGACGAGATCTGCTACGTCGACGGCCTTGGGTACGCCAAAGATGTCACCAAGGACGTCATCACCTACCGGCTGCAGAAGGCAGGCTTCGGCGACGGGAGCCGCATCGCGCTCAGCGAGGAGTACCAACTCAAGCCGAGCGACGACAGCTCACACGGCAGGATCTCGAAGCTCTTGCAGTTCCGACCGCCGAGCCGGATCCTCGACCTCGGGTGTTCGAGCGGCCTGCTCTCGGAGCGGCTGCGACGAATGGGCCACCACGTCACCGGCGTCGACGTCAACGAGCTCGACGGGGTGACCGAGCGCACCGACGCCTTCTTCAGGGCTGACCTGAACGAGGGAATCCCGTCCGAGGTGGGCTCTGGCTTCGACATCGTGCTGGCGGCGGACGTCCTCGAGCACGTCCTCAACCCCGGGGCCCTCATGAGCCAGGCCCGAGAAGTCCTGGACCCCCATGGCACGGCTCTGTTCTGCGTGCCCAACATCGCCCACTGGTACCCGAGGTTCCGGTCGACCCTCGGGATGTTCGACTATGACCAGCGAGGCATCCTCGATTCGACCCACTTGAGGTTCTTCACCCGCCGCAGTCTGGTCAAGCTGGTCGAACGTCGGGGATTCTCCATCCGGCGGATCGAGCCAGTGGGTCTGCCGCTTGACGCACTGGGTGTCGAGGGCACCAAGGCGCGCACCCTCCGGCTCGTGGATCGCCTGTTGTCGAACCTGTGGCCCACCATGTTCGGCTACCAGTTCATCGTCGAGGCGACGCCCGTCATGTTGACGCGCGAGATCGCTGGTTCGAGTCCTCCACGTGTCTCGCTTCATCGAAGTCGGCGTAGCCTCTCTGCTGAGTGGCTCGGCAAAGCCGCTCCGCGTCGATGCGCTGCGCTGCCGGGTCATAGCCAATGTATCGCCAATCTCGAGTCAGTGACGGGCGTGGACGTGGCCTCGTTGATCGGAGAGTCCTCCGCCTTGTGCACGAGTTCTCGTGCCACTCATGACGAATGTGCTCGTGCTCGGGGCGGACGGAATGCTCGGATCCATGGTCGCTCGGGTCCTGTCCACCAACCCCGCGCTCGACGTGGTTCGGTGCACCCGGGTTGGAGCCCAACACGACCTGGATTCGACGCAAACCAGCACTCCGTCGAAGAGCTGCTCGACGCAACCCGATGCGACTGGATCATCAATGCCATCGGCATCCTCGACCGGCACATCGACGAGGGCGACCCGGACAGCGTCGCCGCCGCCATTCACGTCAATTCGACCTTCCCGAACCGTCTGGCGGCGGCAGCGGGCCGAGACAGTCGAGTCATTCACATCACCACCGACGGAGTCTTCTCGGGACGCAACGCGCCTTACGACGAGACAGCACCGCACGACGCAGTCGGCGTCTACGCCCGATCCAAGTCTCTCGGCGAGCCGCGCTCCGCCAATTGCGTCAATCTCCGCTGCTCAATAATCGGTCCCGAGAAACCTCCGGCCAAGTCGTTGCTCGGCATGATCCTGTCGCAACCTCCCGGGGCGGTCATCACCGGCTATACGAATCATCGACTGGAACGGGGTCACGACCCTCCATTTGGCAAGGCTGTGTGCGGCGGTGATCCAGGACCACGACCGCCATCTTCCCTCCGGTCCTGCACGTTGTGCCCGGCGATGCGGTCAGCAAGGCGGAGCTCATCGGCCTGTGTCTCGTGGCCTTCGGACGGAGCGACCTGACCGTGGAGGCCCAGCCGGCGCCGGTCCCGGTGGACCGGACACTTCGCACGGTGCACCCAGAGATCAATCAGCGTCTTTGGGCTGCGGCCGGACATGCCGTGCCGCCGACAATCGGCGAGATGGTGAAGGAGCTGGCTGCCGACCTGCGACCACTAGGACGCTCCCGCAGGGCGCTCCCTTTTACCCTCCTAGCGTGACTCTGGTTACACTCTCGTGCCCATGCGCCACGTACTGCTTACTCTAGGTATCCGGCCTGACCTGATTCGTGCCAGTCGGGTCATCCATCTCCTCAAGGGAAACAAGGAGATCCAATTCACCTTTTGCTGGTCGGGCCAGCACTACGCGGACAATCTGAAGGACGTCTTCATCCGGGATCTGGAGCTGCCAGAACCCGGACATCGAACTGGGCGCAGGTGGAAGCACCGACGCTGAGGTGGTCGCGTCGGTCATTTCTCGGCTGTCTCCCGTCCTCCGGGAGCTCGAGCCCGACGTGGCCGTCTTCCTCGGTGACACCAACACCGTCATGGGGTGCCTCGCCGCTGCGCAGCTCAACATCCCGATCGTCCACATCGAGGGGCTCATGCGCTCGTACGACTGGAGGATGCCAGAAGAGAAGTACCGCACCGTGATCGACCATCTGTCGGACGTCATCTACACCTACTTCGACGAGTACAAGGAGCAGGGCGTGCGGGAGGGGATCAACCCGCGCAACATCGTGGTGATCCAGAATCTGATCGTCGATGTCCTCAACCACTACTACTTCGATCGCCGCGAGGAGTACGAGAGAGTACGCGTCAGCGGAATTCTTTGCGGAACGTCATCTCGAGCCGCGACCGCTTCTACCTGATGACGTGTCACAGGCGAGAGAGCGTCGAGACGCCAGAGCCGCTTCAGGCGATCATGGATCTCATCGCCCAGAGCCCGTGGCCGGTCTACTTCCCCGCCAGCTACCGGACCCAGCAACGACTCAAGGACTTCTCGATCGATCTACCGCCCAACGTCACCATGGTCGACCCGATCGGCTACCGCGAGCTCTTGGCCCTGCTCGGCAATTCGCGGGGCGCCTTGACCGATTCGGGCACGGTCGTCGAGGAGACCGCCGTGATGGGCGTGCCGTCGTTGCAAATCCGCAAAGCGACCGAACGGCCTCAGGTCTACGACTGTGGGTCGAGCGTCAAGTTCGACCCGTCGCGACCAGACGACTATCCCGCGGACGAGATCTTCGCCAAGTTGGACGTCCCTGCACGGGAAGACCTTCGATCATGGCCTCGGTGACGGCCACGCCGCCGAGCGCCTTGTGGCCGACCTGGTCGACCGGGTGGTGAACGGGAAGCTTCGTGGCCATCTGGCGGAGAACTCGCACATTGACGTCTCCCGCTCCTATCGGGAGGATGGCCTTCCGCTCCCGTGAGCTCCGACCTCGGCAGAGTCGAGGCCCGACGGTGCCTGGCCTTCGTTGGCCACCGTGGTACCCGTCTACAACGAGGAATCGGGTATCGAACGCTCCTCGCATGCCATGGTGTCCGTCGCAGAACGGTATCTCGGAAGATCCATCGTGATCGCAGTCGACGATGGCAGCAGCGATGCGTCCGCGACCATTCTCGCCAGCCTGGAACAGGAGTTGGAGTTGCTACTGCTCTGCAGGCATGAGACCAACGCCGGCTATGGCGCCGCTCTCCGGACCGGAGCCCAACGACGCGGCGGACCTGGGATTCGAATACGTCGCATTCATCGACAGCGACCTCACGAACCCGCCGGAGGATCTGCTGAAGATCGGGGCGCTCGCCAGCCAAGGGCACACGTACATCAAGGGTTCGCGGTTCATCTTCGGGGGCGGAATGGTATCAGTCCCGTTTTGGAGGCAGGCTGTCTCCCGATGCGGGGAACGCCGTCGGTCGGAGGCTGTTCGGAACCCGAGTCCGGGACATCACCAACGGGTTTCGGGCGGTTCGCACCGACGTCTTCCTCTCTTGGCCTCTGCGGGAGCGGGGGTTCCCGATCATCGTGGAGGAACTCGACTGGGCCTTGCGGACCGACGTCGAACCAGTGGAGTTCCCAACCGTCCTCATGGCGCGCCAAGCCGATCAGCGCGGCTCGACCTTCACCTATAATCCCAAGGCGATCTATTCATATCTCCGGTATCCGATGCGTGCCCAGATGCGGCGCCTTCGAGCGACGAAGAAAGCCAAATGAACACATCGAATGAACTGAAGGACATATGTAGGGGTTGCGCCACGGCTGCGGTCCGACCCTTCTTCGACCTGGGGCAGCTTCCGCTCGCCGGAGGATTTCTCAACGAGGCCCAGACCGCCACCGAGCAGCGGTATCCGTTGCTGGTCAGCGTCTGCGACAACTGCGGTTTGGTCCAGATCGTTTCGCCCGTCGACCCGGAGATCCTGTTCCAGGACTACTCGTTCGCCACTGGGACCATCCCGGGATTGGTCCGTCACTTTGAGGCCTATGCCGAGTGGATCTCCGCAGAACCTGCGGCCCAAGTCCGTCATCGAGTTCGGCTGCAACGACGGCACACTTATCGCTGCTCTGGAAAAGCACGGCATCCGCTCCCTCGGCGTTGACCTCGCGGCCAACATCACCGAGATGGCACGCCAACAGGGACGAAACGTCGTGACCGGAGCCTTCGGTCCGGAGATTGTCGACCAACTCCGCGACCAGATGGGCCAGGTCGATCTGATCACCGGAAGCAATGTGTTCGCGCACAATGCAGATCCGGCATCCATCCTCGAGGCCGTCGACGCGCTGCTGGCTCCCGATGGCGTCCTCTGCCTCGAGGTGATGTACGCCGGAGACCTTCTCCTCCAACGCCAGTGGGACACCCTCTACCACGAACATCTCACCTTCTACTCTCTCGGGACGTTGGGAAAGGCGTTGCAGCGATTCGGGTTCGAACCGATCTCGGCAGTTCGCATCCCGATGCACGGTGGCTCCCTCCGTCTCGCAGCCGCACGATCCGGTCACCGTCAGGTGGATTCCTCGGTTGCTGAGCTTGAGGCATGGGAGGAGGAGCTGTCGCTCAACGACGCTTCGACGTGGGACGGATTTGCCACGAGAGTGTCGACGGCGGATCGACGTCTTCGGGGACACGATGCGCCGTCTGTCGGCTGGAGCGTCGATTTGGGGATATGGCGCAGCCGGCAAGGCGACCATGTGGGTGAACGTGTGTGAGATGGACTACCTCGAGGCTCTCGTTGATGCCTCTCCTCTCCGATATGGCAAGTTGATGCCGGGCACCCACACACCGATCGTCAGCCCGGAGGAATTCAGCCGTCATCAGCCGGACTACGTCTTCGTGTCGGCGTGGAACTACCTCGACGCGATTCGCGCCAACGAGCCGAACTACTCTGGCTACTGGATCGTGCCGCTGCCGGAGATGCGCATCCACTGATCCGTGGCATACCAGGAACGCACTTGAAGTCGCTAGCCATCTTGTTCCTCCTCGCTGCCGTCCATGGTCTCCGCAGTTTGGCTCACTGATCGTTTCCGAGCCCTGCGGTGTCAGTTCCCAAACGGATATAGAATGGCGGAGGCGTATTCTGAAGCGAGTTGGGGAAAGGTGACGATGAAGCGCGTGCTCGTCGTAGGGGGAGCCGGATACATCGGCGGCTGGCTGACGGACAAGTTGATTGAGGCAGGGTACGAAACCCGGGTCTATGACCTGCTCCTCTACGAGGAGCGCTTCCTCAAGGACGTTGACTTCATCGCCGGGAGACGTGTTGGACCATGAGCGACTGCGTCCCCACCTCGACTGGGCTGACGCCGTCGTCTGGTTGGCCGCCCTGGTCGGTGACCCCGCCTGCGCTCTCAATCCCGGCGTGACGCAGAAGATCAATGTCGACACAATTGATTGGCTCTGCCGAACGTTCGAAGGCAGGATCGTGTTTCCGTCGACGTGCTCCGTCTACGGAGCAAACGACCAGGAAGTTGACGAAAACAGCGCAACCGATCCCTTGTCGCTCTATGCCCAGGGAAAGCTCGAGGCAGAGAGCGTCATCATGGCGAAGCGGCCAGACAGTCTCATCTTCCGGCTGGCGACCATTGCCGGGGTGGGCGACTCCTACTCCCGGATAAGGATGGACCTGGTCGTCAATCTTCTGGTCATGCGGGCCAAGCTGGTCGGACAACTCCAGGTCTTCGGCGGCGCACAATACCGACCGATTCTCCATGTCCGAGACGTGGCGACCGCGATCGTGCCTCAGATCGACGGACGAGCTTCTGGGATCTTCAACCTTGGCGCGGAGAACGACACCATCGCCGCAATTGCCGAGCGAGTCGTCGAACGCGTGGGCGCTGGCGAGATCCATCAGGTCGATGTGCCCTTTCAGGACACCCGCAACTATCGGGTCTCCTTTGATCGCGCCACGACGGAGCTCGGATTCAAGCCCGAATACTCGGTGGAGGACGCCATCGACCAGATCGCCTGGCTCATCGACAACGGCCGGGTCAAGGACATGAGCCTTGCTGCCTTCTCGAATCTGCACGCCCTACGTCCCTATCTCTGCCCAGAAGAGATCCCGCTCGGCAGGGAGATCCGCAGACCTCACAGTCTGTCGCGACACGCAAGTCCCCGATGAGCGACGAACCCGAACTGATCCAGGGCGGAATGTCGAGCGATGATCGTGGACGCGTCTTCTTCGCCAATGATCTCGATCTCAGAAACTGTCGCCGGCTGTACTTCGTGGAGAACTTCTCCGTTGGCACGGTGCGTGCGTGGCATGCTCACCGGCACGAACGCAAGTGGGTCATGGCGGTCAGCGGAGCGGCGCTGGCGTGCTGCGTCAAGGTCGACGACTGGGAATCGCCCTCGGCCGACGCATTGGTGCATCGCTACGTGCTCGACGCGAACCTGAACTCGATCCTCGCCGTTCCCGAGGGGTACGCCAACGGAGCCATGTCGTTGGCACCGCAGACCAAGCTGCTCTACCTTTCCGACGCCAGTCTCGAGGCATCACTCGAAGACGACATTCGCTTCCCAGCTCGCTACTGGGATCCATGGCAGGTAGCCGAACGTTGAGCACTATCGAAACGTCAGTGATAATCCCGACGCTGGACGACGCGCTGACGATCGCCAAGACGCTCGAGAACCTCAACAACGCCATGGCGGCCTCCGGTGCGCCTGCGGAGGTGCTCATCGTCGATGCCGGCAGTCGAGACGGTACTCTGGACCAGGCCGCCGAACTCGCGGAGCGTTACCCGCTGCTCCACACCCGTCTGCTCGTTCAGGATCGCTCACAGAGCGGCTTCGGCTCCGTCCTCCGCCTCGGCATTGCCTACGCCGAGGGGCGATATTGCGTCATTTTGATGCCCGATGCCCGGGATCCGGTGGAGCTGATCCCGAAGATGTTGGCGGAACTGCGAGGCGGGGCCCATCTTGTGCTCTGCTCCCGATTCGACGGGACCGAAGCCGCCATAGACGTGCCCAAGCGGTTCGTCATCTACCAGGCGATGTACCAGCGGGCGATCAAGCTGATGCTGGGAGTCGACATCCCGGACAGCACGTATGGCTTCCGGGCATTCAACCGCACCTTTGTGCAGGCCCTCGGAATCAGTGGACGCCGGTTGTCGGTGTGCTCGGAGATGACCTTCAAAGTCCTCCTGGCCGGCGGAAAGACGGTGCGGCTGCCGGGGGTGCCCACCGGGCCCATGGTTCGCGAGCAGTCCAAGTTTCGCCTTGGCCACGAACTCGGGGGATACATGCTCACCCTGATCCGTGCCTCACTCCATCGTGTCGGCGTGCGCTGGTTCTGAGCGAGGCCAGGCAACGCACTCGTCGTTCTCACCGATGGGCGCGGTCTGTCTCTCCAGAAGTCGCCAAGGTCCGCAGCACGTGCGCTCCGTGCACCCATCAATGGCTGCGATCCCGTGTCCTTGATCACGTAGAGCTTCTCGTAGAACCCACCGGCGAAGCTGGAATAGGTGATGCGTTTCACGACGTGGAACCGAGCGGGAAGAGCGTTCACGAACTCTTTCGATTCGATGTCGGCGTTGTTCGGCACGAGCGACGTGCTGTACGACACAAAGAAGATGGTGCCGTGTCGGGCGAGGGAGACTGCCTGAGCCGCTACTTCTTGGGGAGGTGCACGGCCAGACCGAAGAAGATCGGGCTGTGGATTCGGGCCAGACAACGGAGCGAGTTGTGCGGTCAGCGGCGGGGAGCCGAGGCGGAGTACCGGATATCGGTGTGATACTCCGTCGTCGGCGAGAGCAACGTCGACTTCAGAGAGCGGATTGGCGAAGAAACTCAGACTGACGATCGGATCACCGGGAGCCCCGACCTGGTTGATGTACGAGACCACCGCATCGACGTTCGGCCGCTGGGCGGTCGGGCCGAGCATCAAGAATCCGCCGATGGCATACGCCCCGAGCTGTCAGAGCCACCGCGACGTACCGCAGCGGTCTCGCGGGCCGGGTCACGATGACCCCCATGGTGAGTGCCAGACCCGGCCAATCGGCGATCAGAAACGGTCCACCAAATATGTCGGCACGGGCCCAGCTGTACACGAGCAGCAAGAAGGCTGGGCCAAGGGCGAGCAGTACGACCAAGCTGGTGCGGGAAGTGGGGCGCCACCGCGGTGTGCTTCTCCCCCGCCTTGCGTTCAGGAGCAGGCCGACCACGCCGATGGCCAAACCGGCTCCGGCCAGTGCGGCCGTGAACACTCCGGGCAGCTCGATCGAGGGACGTCTCAGGATGACCGATCCAAGAGGTCTCGAGAATGATGCGGACGATGTTAGGTTTCAGGGGCGCAAGAGCATTGATGAAGCTTGGTGCGTGCAGGTCTTCCCGAAGCCCGTTGATCCATGGGAGGAAGCCCAGTGCGGCCGCCACATTTGCCACGATGAGGTGCTTCCGTACCTGGGGCCGGGCCCAGAAGGCCCACGCCAACTGAACGACGAGCAAGAACACGGCCGAGTAGTGGGCTATAGACAGCGCCACACGAGCAGGCCGCGTACGCCACCCACCAACGATTCTTGCCGCTGTCCAGCGCACGCAGGAGAGCGAGCGTGGACAGCAAGGTCAAGAAGAGCATCAGCATGAACGGCCGAGCTTCGGTCGAGTAGAAGATCATGTAAGGGGAGAGGGCCACACAGGTTGCGCCGACCAATGCGGCACGTCGTCCCACCGTCCACAGCCCGAGGAGGAACGTGAGCGGAATCGCAGCGGTCCCGGTGATCAACGACACCAGTCGTATCGACTCAGCCGGACTGCTCAGGAGCCCCTTCGTTGCCCAGGCCAGCATGAAGTACAGCGGCGGCGAAGTCTCCTGATTGCTCTCGACCAGTCGAAGGACACGGGGCAGGCTGTGCCCAGTGACGATGAAATAGGTTGAGATCTCGTCGCCAAAGAGGGAGTCGTGGAACGACGGCAGCCGCAACAACAGGCCGCCCACCGTGATGATGCCGACCAACACGAAGAAAGGCTCTCGGCAAAGGTGTCTCGTCGGCACGACCTCTCGCCGCCGGTCCGCCTCGTCCCTGCACGTCCTCATCCGACATGGACTGCAACCTGGCGTCTGCGGCCATCGAGCAACTCGGAGACTGAGCGGCTGCCGCCACCGGCTGATTGGTTATCGCTCCCCACCATCGATCCGCTCCCTGCAGCCACCGTCGCCAAAGTCGCCACTGCCGTCTAAGGCAACAGCGCGTCGGCCCGATTCTTCGGGGCCGAACCGATTCTTCACCACTCCAATCCCACCACATATTTCGCTCGAGTCCAGACGGCACCACCCTCCACCGAAAGGACGCTAGCATTGACGAAACCCGCCCACGACCAGGGAGTATGGACGTTTCGACGGTCCGGGTCGAAACGGCCGCTCTCGCCGCAGACTGCAACCGAAATGGACGACCCGGATCGACGACTGTGGCCCGGATCGAGGCCACCGGAGCGCAACCGGATGAGCGGCGCCTCGCGGTTCTGCGTCGTCAGCGGAGTCGGCGCAGTTCGAGCGCGAAGCCTGTCACACGTCTCGCAGTCGGTCCTGCGTGATCGAACATCGGGGCGTTCGCGCAGACGCATGCCGCCGCTCATGTTCCGTCGCGCCTCGGGCTTCCACATGGCCGGCTCATGTCGTCAGCCCTCCCACTCCGCTCTTCGGTCCATCACCGTCGTCGCCCGGGAGTTGTCGGAAGATGCGGTTGAGGATGAGGAACTTCACGACCCAAATGATCCCGAAGGCACAGGTATTCGCGCCGACAACGACGACGGTGCGCGCCCAGTGACTGAGATGATGAGCGTCGCTGAATTGCCGCGCGAGTGAAGCCGTGAACAGGGCCAAGACCATGCCGCTTATGGACATGATCCAGAACGGTATGACCTCCTTCAACAGGTTCGACCGGCCCGACTTACCCCAGACCCATCTGCGGTTGAGGTAGTAGTTGAAGAAGGTCGCCACAATGTTGGAGAAGACGACGCTGGGCACCTCGGTCCAGAGTTGCAGGACGCCATAGACAAGCGTCAGGACCGTGAAGGCGAAGAGGGCCGAGACGACCGACACCATTCCATAGCGGACGAGCTTTCTTCCCTCGGGTGTGTGGCAGAACAGCCAAAGGCGCACGACGGCTGTTCGCACCCGCATGAAATCAGTCTTTCCAGGATTCGCCTGACCTGCAAGCCTTCGCTAAGATAGTCGCGTTGGCATCTAACAGCCGGTGTCCCGACTATGGATGTTTCTCGTGAGCTCGATCCGCCGATCTTCCGGGCCGATAACGGCTGCCGTCGATGTCTGTGCGTCCCGTGAGTGGTTCGAAGTTCGGCGGTTCGGTAGCGCCGCACTCCGTCGAGCCGCCGTCAACCACCCGCACCGTAACCCGAGGCCAGGGACTCGCACACCGTATGTCCAAGACGGCCGAGCGAATCGGCGTGATCGGCGGTGGGATCGTCGGTCTGGCGGTGGCACGAGAGCTTCTGGCCAGGAATCCCGGCGTGAACCTGGTCGTTGTCGAGAAGGAGAACGCCCTTGCCCGGCACCAGACCGGGAGGAACAGCGGTGTCGTCCACGCCGGCTTGTACTACACGCCCGGATCGCTGCGGTCAACGCTGTGCCGAGCCGGCGGACAGAATGCTCAGGTCGTACTGCGCAGCTCGTGGGTTGCCCTTCAACGAGTGCGGCAAGCTCGTCGTGGCGCTCGATGACGACGAAGCTGAGATCCTGCGATCGCTTCAGGCGCGGGCAATTGAAAACGGCCTCACGGAGTGCGACTCGTCGGTCCGCCCGAAATGGCCGAGATCGAGCCACACGTTCGGGGCGTCCTGGCAATGCATTCACCGACCACCGCCGTGGTGGACTTCAGGCAGGTGGCCGAGGCGATGGCAGATGACATCGTGCAGGCTGGCGGAACGATCCGCCTGGGGACGACGATCCGATCGCTGCACACCGGTGGGACACGCAGTGCGGTGCGGGCCGAGCTGGACGACGGGGAGCTCATTTTCGACCGGGTCGTGATTTGTGCCGGCCTCCACGGCGATCGGCTGGCGATCTCGGCAGGCGACGAGGAGGACCCGCAGCATCGTGCCCTTTCGGGGTGAGTACTTTGAGTTGGTGGCGGGTCGCAGGGATCTCGTGCGTGCGCTCGTCTACCCCGTGCCAAAACCCCGTCTGCCTTTTCTGGGCGTGCACTTCACGCGCCACGTTGACGGATCTGTATCGATCGGGCCAAATGCCGTCTTGGCGTTGGCACGCGAGGGCTATCGCCGACGCCAGATCGATGCGGCGACAATCCTCGAGTTGCTGAGGTAGCGAGGGCTTCCGGAAGATGGCTCGCACCTATTGGGCCTCTGGTCTGTCCGAGTTCGCCGGATCCGTGAGCAGGCGGCTCTACCTGCGCCGGGCCCAGCAATACATCCCGGAGCTGCAGGCATCGGATTTAGGCGCCCGGTCGGCGGGTATCCGGGCGCAGGCGGTGGATCGCAACGGGCAGCTGGTCGACGACTTCGTCGTGCACCGCCGTGGGCCCGTTGTCGCCGTTCGTAACGCCCCGTCGCCGGCCGCGACAGCGTCGCTGGCCATAGCGTCATACGTGTGCGACGAATACCTCAGCGACTTTCGCCGAACTGAGCAGAGCGACGCCATGAGCGGAAGCTCCGTGCGGGGAGCTTGACCGAGGGCCCGAAGTCGATCGGTCAGTCAGGCTGCGAGCAATTCCTTCAGGACCGGACCGCGTCCCCTTCGTCTCCGGCATCCTCCGACGTGGCGGCAAGGGCCGGCCCGGCGGGTCAGGAGCCGGTCCGACTCCGGAGTGGCCGTCGAGCGTCGGGCTGCCATTCCGACATAGGCAGCGATGACCAACAGCACGATGCCGATGACGCCTGCCAGGAGAGCCCGCTTGTGGTAGTGGCCGTTACGGCTTTCTTGCCGGGAACAAAGCCTGGAAGCGAGTGGATCGGTACGGCCACGTAGATCACCGCATAAATCAGCGCGACGACGCCCAAAACGGCGCATATGGCACAGATGACCCACTTGGCAGAAGTTCGACATTTTCCCCATTCTCCTCGGTTCGACCAACACTCCCCCTGTGGGGTCTCCGACCCCAACAACCAGTCGGGATGGTAGCCCCAGCCCCCTCCGCCTCGCCATCGCGACCCGTGCCGGGCTCTCTCGGCGGGCCACGCCGCCTTGGGCGAAGTACCATGTCGTCATCGCAGTCGCATCACCAATTTGTGACGAGATGGCCTGCCACCGCAGGCATCCGGAGGCGTTCGGAGGCGACGGCGAGGGCGATGGATTCGAACGACACGGAACGGCATGGTGCTTCGCACCGGAACCGACGGTGACGCCGCCGCCGCCGCCGCCCTCCACGCCGGACAGATCGGCGAGGGTTCTTGACGATCCTCGGCCCGAGGTTCCTGCGCAGGCTGTACCGCCGGGTCGTCCGCGCCCCGGGCTCTTTTCTGCTCGTCGTCGAGGACGGAGCGACCACGGTGGGATTCCTCGCCGGCTCCACCGATGTGGCCGGCCTCTATCGGGCGTTCGCATGGCGTGACGGCGTCGCCGCGGCGTTCGCCTGCGGCGGCCGGCTCCTGCGATCGTGGGGTCGGGTGATGGAGACCCTTCGCCACGGCACCGGTAGCTCTGGCGAGGGCGCGGAACTACTCGCCGTCGCCGTCGACCCGGCGGCCAGGGGGCGGGGGGCGGGAACGCTGCTCGTGGACGGATTCCTCACTGAGATCGGGCGGGAGGGGCAGGACGCCGCCCACGTGGTGGTGGCAGCGGCCAACGAGACCGCGGTCGCGCTGTACCGGCGCGCCGGATTCCATACGGCGGAGCGATTCGAGTTACATCCCGGCACCGAGTCTCTTCTCATGCAGTGGACCGCTCGGCCCGGAACGAGGCCGTGAGGATGGAGGTCCTACTCGTCGCCGTGGCCGCTCTGGCCGCCACGGCGATCGCGGTGCCGGTGTGCATCGTCTTCGCCCGCCGGTGGGGCATCATGGATCGTCCCGGGCCCCTCAAGACGCACGAGGCCCCCGTGGCCTACCTGGGCGGGGTGGCCGTCTTCGCCGGCGTGGTCGTCGGTGCCTGGGCCGGTCGTCCCGTCGCCCTGGTGCCGTTGGCCGCCGCTTTGGCGGTCGGAGTCAGCGACGACCGCTTCGGGCTTCCGCCCCCGTGCGGCTTGCAGCCCAGCTGGGCGTCGGAGCGCTCATCGCCGTCACCCAGCCCGTCCACCTCCCCGGTTGGATCGGTGTACCACTCGTCATGGCGGCCACTGTCGTCCTGATCAACGGCTTCAATCTGCTCGACGGTCTCGACATGCTGGCCGCCGGCGTCGGAGCTGCGGCCGCCGTGGGATTCGCCGTCATCACCCACGGCCCTGCTCGTCTCATGGCCGCCTCCCTGACGGCGGCCCTGGTCGCGTTCCTCTGGTACAACCGTCCACCGGCCCGCATCTATCTGGGGGACGGCGGCTCCTACCTTCTCGGGGCGTCCATGACCGTGCTCCTCACCTATGCCTGGGGCGTCGGTGTCGCGGCTTCCACCGGCGTCGTCGCCCTGGCCCTGCTGGCCGTCCCGGTGGCAGAGGTGGCGTGCGCCATCGTGCGGCGTGTCCGCAGCGGCCGCCCGCTCCTGACGGGTGACCGTTCCCACCCCTACGATCTCCTCGTGGCGAGAGGTTGGTCCCGCATCGCGGCCAGTGCGGCCTACATCGGCGTCGAGATCATTCTGGTAAGCGTGGTGAGCGTGGTCGTGGCGCTCGACGGTGCCTCAATGGCCGTGGCTCTCGCAATCGACCTGGCGGTGGCAGTGGCCGTGCTCGCCGGCGCCGCTCTGGTCGGCGGCTTGAGCGATTCCGCCGGGACCTGCGCATGACCCGCGTCTTCCTGTCCCCGCCGGAGGTCGGAGCCGAGGAGCGGCGGATGCTCCTCGAGGCGTTCGATTCAAATTGGATCGCGCCCACCGGTCCGGACATCGACGCCTTCGAGCACGAACTGGCCGCCAAGGTGGGCGTGGCCCATGCCGTGGCCCTCTCGAGTGGAACGGCGGCCTTGCACCTCGCCCTGCTGCTGGCCGGCGTCGAAAGCGGGGACGAGGTGCTGGTTCCGTCCTTCACGTTCATCGCAAGTGCCGCGGCCGTCACCTATCTGGGAGCGCACCCGGTCTTCGTCGACTGCTCGCACGACAGCTGGAATCTAGATCCGGGCCTGGTCGAGGAGATCCTGGTCCAGCGAGCTGCCGTGGGCCGGCTGCCGTCCGCGCGTGATCACGGTCGACCTGTATGGGGAGACTGCCGACTACGAGGCGTTGGAGTCGCTGTGCCGCAGGTTCGAGGTGCCGCTCATCGAGGACTCGGCCGAAGCGCTCGGTGCAACTCATCGTGGCCGGGCCGCGGGCTCGTTCGGCGTCGCCGGAATCTTCTCGTTCAATGGCAACAAGATCATCACCACGAGTGGCGGCGGGATGCTGGTGACCCAGTCGTCGCAGTTGGCCGAACGAGCCCGCCATCTCTCCACGCAAGCCAGGGAGCCGTTCTCCCACTTCGAGCACGCCATCGTGGGATACAACTATCGCCTCTCCAACCTGCTTGCTGCCCTGGGACGGGCACAGCTCGGCGGACTCGACAGCCGCATCGAACGCCGGAAGCAGATCGACGCGGTCTATACAGAACGACTGGCCTGCCTCCCGGGGGTCTCGCTGATGCCGCGCACCGCCGTGGGCACGTCGAACTACTGGCTGACCTGCATCGTGATCGATCCCGAGACCTTCGGGACCGACCGAGAACAGGTGCGGTTGGCCCTCGAGGCCGATGACATCGAATCCCGACCGACGTGGAAGCCGCTTCACCTGCAGCCGGCCTTCTCCGGCGTCGCCCTCGTGGGGCCCGGGCACTGTGCCCGAGTCTTCGACCGGGGCCTGTGCCTGCCGACCGGCTCGGGGCTCTCGCCGGCCGACCAGTCCCGAGTCATAGAGATCGTCACCGCGCAGGAGCGCAACTGACCGGGGAGCTCCCGTCGCTGATTCTGGAAGGTGTGGACCGCGGGAGCCTCAGCGCGACGGCCGCGAAGCCAGAGGTTCTCTCGGGATGGTGCACAACCCACCTCTGCAGCATTCACGCGCGTGTACGCTCGACCGCTGAACAACGTCCGTCGGATCCCACAGGCAAGCCATGAGTGCTTCTTCGCCCCTTCCAGCAGAAACCACCATGCCTGCCGGGCCATGGTTACTGGTGGTTGGCATGCACCGCAGCGGCACGTCGGCCCTCACCGGCGCCCTCGGCGAGCTCGGGATGGCGGTCCCCGCCGCCGAGGACCGGTACGAGTACTACGGGCCGGCGAAGGGCAACCCTGAACACTGGGAAAGCCGGGCTATGGGGCTCCAGGACGACGCGCTGCTCGAGCGGCTGGGTTGCACGTGGGACGCGCCACCCGATCCCGACGTCGGAGTCCGATCGCCACTGGGACTTTGAAGAGCTCGGCGACCCTGCGGTCGCGGCCAGCGTGGCGTTCCCCGCCGTCGGACCGGTGGTGTGGAAGGACCCCCGCGCCTGCCTGCTCCTGCCGTACTGGTTAGCTCATCTCCCGAAACCGGTGGCCGCGGTGTTCATCTGGCGCTCGCCCCTCTCCGTGGCCCGTTCCCTCCGGGTGCGGGACGGCATGAATCTCGCGGACGGGGTGGCGCTGTGGGAACGGTACAACCGCTCCGGACTCTCCGGGCTGGTCGGAGTGGACACCTTCGTCACCACGTACGAGTCGATCGTCGAGGACCCCGCGGGCAGGTTGGACGCCATCGCCACCTGGCTCGGAGGACTCCCCCAGTTCACTTCGCTCGCCCCCAACTGGGACGTCGCCGGTGCGGCCGCGAGCGTCGAGGCGCCGATCCAGCGCCGGCGCGCGGCCGCGGATTCCGGGCTCCTCCTCGAGGAACAGCGTCAGCTCCAATGCCATCTCGAGGCTCTCGACGGCCCGCATCGTCCGCTCACGTCACACCCACCGGGCGCAGAGTCGCCCTGGACGACCGCCGTGTTGCGCGATCGGCGAGAAGCGGCGCTTCTCGAACGCGAGGTCGACGCCCTGCAACGCGCCTTGGTGGAACCGGAGGCGGCCGCCGAGGCTCTCGCCACCACGGTGGCCCGGAAGGTGGGCGCCGCCCGAGCCGAGACCGAGGGGCTGTACGCGGAAAACGAACGACTGCACGCGGAGATCGACGAGATGCAGACCGCGTTCGGAGGCCTCGACGAGCGCTACAGGCGGATGCGAGCCTCGACGAGCTGGCGGGTGACCAGGCCCCTTCGGCGACTCGCGGCGCTCAAGCACCGCAAGAGCACCGCGCCCGGCGACTGACGCTTGCCAGGCCCGGCACCTAGCCCGGGCATGGCATCCAGCGGTCCATCCACGACTGGAGGACCAGCACGTCCCACAGCTCGTAGCCCAGGTCCCGTCGGCCCGTGCGGTGGAGGTCCCAGGCCCGGCGAATGGGCACCGGGTCCAACAGCCCCTGGGCACGCAGTCGGCGCTCGTCCAGGAGGTGCTCAGCCCACGGGGCGAGCGCGCCGCGCAGCCACGGCCCGATCGGCAGGCCGAAGCCCATCTTCGGCCGCTCCACCAGCGCCGCCGGCACGTGGCGTTCGAGCACCTGGCGCAGCAGCCACTTGGTCTGGCCTCCCCGCAGCTTGGCCGCGAGGGGCAGGCTCCAGGCCAGGTCGAGGAGCCGCCGATCGAGGAACGGGGCCCGCGTCTCGAGCGACACCGCCATGGCCGCTCGATCGAGCTTGGTCAGGATGTCGTCGGGCAGGTAGCGGACGAGGTCGAACCAGAGCATCTCCTCGGTGATGCCGCTCCCGAAGACTGGTGACCGGGTCCGTTCGTCAGGTGTGTCCCGATGGTCGTTCCCGAGCACCATGGAGTCCGCATCGGACCAATGCGTGGTCAGGGCTCGATAGGCGTCCTCGGGGTCCGACGCGGCGAGGACCCGGGCCAACTTGGCCACCTTGTCCGACGGGTTTCGCACCTGCCAGCGGACCGGCAGGATTCTCGTGGCCCGGGCCGCTCCTTCGATCGCTGCGGGCGGGATGCGACCCAGGACAGATGCGGCACTCCGGCGAGCCCCGGCCGGCACGACGGCGGCCCTCCCCCACACGCGATCGAGCCAGGCGTGCCGGTTGTAGCCGGCGAACAGCTCGTCACCGCCATCTCCCGACAACGAGACCGTGACCTGCCCGGCCGCGACCCCGCTGACCAGGTAGGTGGGAATCTGGGAAACGTCGGAGAACGGTTCGTCCCAAATTTCCGGAAGCTTGGCGATGACCTCCACGGCCTGTGCATCGCCGACATGGACGGCGGTGTGGTCCGTCCCGAGATGCGCGGCGACTGCTGCCGCCTCGGCTGACTCGTCGAAGGAGCGATCCGAGAATCCAACGGTAAAGGTGCGAACCGGTGCCGACGCATGTCGTTGCATGAGGGCCACGATGGTGCTCGAATCGATCCCCCCGGAGAGGAACGCTCCCACCGGGACGTCGGCCACCATGCGGGCGGCCACCGCGTCCGACAGTGCCGCTTCGAGCTGGTCGGTCATCTCGACGTCCGAGACGGCCAGCGGGTGCTGGCGTGCCCGCGCCACCGCATCGGCCGCCGACCAGTACCGTCGTTGTTCCGGCAGCACGCCCTGGGTCGGCGCACGCAACGTCACCAGATGACCGGGCAGCAGTTTGCGCACACCGCGCCAGATGGTGTCCGGCGCAGGGATGCAGTTGTGGCGGAGGTAGCGAGCCACCGCTCGTCGATCGAGCTCCGCGTTGAACCCGGGTAGCGTGCACATGGCCTTCAGCTCGGATCCGAACGCAAACATCCCGCCGACCCAGCCGTAGTAGAGCGGCTTCTCACCGAAGCGGTCACGCACCAGATGGAGCTCGCGCTCCCGCCTGTCCCACAGGGCCGCGGCGAACATCCCCTCGCAGGCGTCGAGCGCCCGATCGACTCCCCAGCGCTCGACGGCTGCTACCAATACCTCCGTGTCGGACTCACCGTGGAACCGCGTCCCTGCGCGCTGTAATCGGCGCCGGAGCTCGCGATGGTTGTAGATCTCACCGTTGTAGACCACCACCCAACGACCACCGGATGAGACCATGGGCTGCGCTCCGCCCGGTCCCAGATCGATGACGGCCAGGCGCCGGTAACCGAGCGCCACCCCGGCGTCCGCGTCGACCCAGACCCCGCTGGCGTCGGGGCCGCGGT
Source organism: uncultured Acidimicrobiaceae bacterium (assembly GCA_963787525.1). GTDB lineage: Bacteria > Actinomycetota > Acidimicrobiia > Acidimicrobiales > RAAP-2 > Bog-473. The sequence goes on from CAWBDK010000004.1 coordinate 755,148, forward strand.
GCTCGAGCGACGAAGCCATGGCCGAGACCAGGGCGCCCAGCCGGTCAGCGCTGGTCGACGCGGCCGGGTCGAAGATGCCGGCGATCCCGCACACGCCGGGTCAGTCCGGCCGTCGGCACGTCACGCGAGGACCTGACGCGACCGGCCACCGAGGAGGCAGGAAAGGCGGAGGCGCGCTGATCTTCGCTGGCACCCGCGAATCATCGGCGGTGACGGGAAGCGCGTCAAGCACGGAATCTCCCCACCCGACGCCGATGGCGAGAAAACCGTGTTCAACTCAGGGGAGAACGTGGATCATCCTTCGCTTCGGAGAACTCTCCCTCCATCCGGCCATAGTCGGGATTCTCACCGACGCGACCCCGGACGCCGTCCCAGAGGCCGTGCAGGATTGCCTTGCGCTCGTCCTTCCCTTTGGCCTTTTGCAGGTGTCGGGCCGAGTAGGCCAGATGCCACACGTGCCACGAGGGGCGCCCGTGGCGCCGCGCGAGCAGGACGGAGTTGCGGGAGTGATAGTACGACCGCCATGACTCGAGCTCGTCGGTCGGACGAGACGCCTCGAGGGCTGCGGCGCGGCCGGCGGACGTCTGCTCGTCGGCAACGGCCCGAGCCGACTGGGCGTCGACCAAGACGTCGAATCCTCCTTGGCGGACCCGACAGAAGAAGTCAAAGTCCTCGAGACCGAAGAACCACTCCGGGTCAGGCACGATGCCGGCATCGAACACCGGTCGCGCCAGCAGCGTCGCTCCCCAACTCGCCACATCGACCGGTACGAGCTCGTTCGGGTCGCCCACGGGCGGGACCAAGTTGACCGTGTGGGATCCTCGACCCACGAACCGTCGCCCGTAGGCGACGACGGCACCTACGGGCTTCCCTGGCAGCCGACCGCGATCCTCGGCCCGGCCTACGACATCGGCCAGCCGCGGACTGGGCAGGGAGAAGAGCCCCACATCGTCCTCGCACAGATAGGCCCAGAGAACGGACGGATCGGCAAATGCGACCTCCATCCCGGCGCCGAATCCACCCGCCGGACCGAGATTGCGCGGCAGTCGGACAAGGCGGACACTCGCCTCCAACGTCGCGTCGTCAAGTCCGCCGGACCCGTTGACGACCACCACCACGCGGTCGGGAGAGAGACCCTCGCTCTCGATGAGAGAGCGCACCACCTCGGTGGCCAGCCGCGGTCGCCGATGAGTGAGCACGACCGCGGCGACCGATGTCGGTACCGGACGGGTCCGCGGACCGGGCCCGTCCGACCGGCTTCGATGGTTCTTCACGCGGCCCCCATCTCGATAGGCTAACAACGGTCGTGGAAGACATCGGGGTCGCGGACGAGCAGGGTACGAGCGGTCGTCCGATGATCAGCGTGGTGATACCCGTCCGCAACGGCATGCCGTGGATCGAGACCCAACTCGTTGCGCTGTCCACCCAGGAGATGTCCGCCGACTGGGAGGTCGTCGTGGCGGACAACGGTTCCCAAGACGGAACCCGATCCTGCGTCGAGCGGTGGTCCGAGCGCTCCCCCCGTGTCCGTCTGGTGGACGCCTCGGCGCGTCGAGGCCCAGGGGCGGCTCGCAATGTCGGCGTGCGACAGGCCCACGGGCGGATGTTGGTCTTCTGTGACGCCGACGACGTGGTGCAACCAGGTTGGCTTGCGTCCATGGTGGCGGTGCTGGCCGACGCTGATCTTGTCGCAGGGGTATTCGACTTCGGCTCGCTCAATGGCGGCCCAAGATCGGATCCGATCCCTGCGGCCACGCGGGCCATGGGCTTCCTGCCGTACGCCCTCGGAGCCAACTTGGCCGTCCGCAGGGAAGCCTTCGAGGTGGCGGGCGGCTTCAGCGAGGACCTCGCGGCGGGAGAGGACATCGATCTGTGCTGGCGGCTGCAACTGGCCGGGTACCGATTCGCCATCAACACCGACGCCGCGGTGGCGAAACGCGACCACGCCGGTGGCAGACCCACCCTCCGCACAGCGTGGACCTACGGACAGTGCGCCACGTTGCTCTTCCTTCGCTTCCGGGGCGAGGGGATGCGGCGCGACCTTCGCGGGGCGATGAAGGCATGGCTGTGGTTGGTCGCCGCCCTTCCCGGTATGGTCGCACCGGGGCGACGCCGTCAGTGGGTGCGGACGTTCGGCGTCCGAGCGGGACGACTGGCCGGATCGGTGACGCACCGCGCGTTTTTCCCTTAAGCAGCTCTCGCAGTCACGCCCCGCAGTGGGAGCCGACGCCGGGTGCGTCAGTCGATGCTCCACGTGGTACCCACGTACAGGGGAGCCGCCACCATGACCCCTTCCGGAGGCTCGAGGATGTCCGGGCCGAAGGCATCGAAGGACACGGCGGGCTTCCACGGGAGCAACGGGGTGTCCGCCCACTTGCCAAAGCTCGTCATCGCCGTCCAGACGGAGTAGCGCCCCTTGGGGAGAGGGATGTTGTGCAGTCGGCACGTCACTTCGAAGTCGCCGGACGGAAACAGGCCGTGGTGCTTGGTGATGAACATGGGAAAGGCCGTGCCCAATGAGACACCGACGTAGAAGTCGGCCTCCACCGACTCGGGCGAGTTGAGGGTCAGGTGGATCTCGGCGTCCTCCAGCGAGAGGACAGGTCCACCGTCCGGGCCGGTGATCCCCGACTTCAGCATCCGGACGACGCCGTCGTTGGAGGTGGCCACCGACGCGTCTTGCTCGATGGACGCCCGGTAGAGGGCGGCCACTTGCCTGGTCGGGCCGGCAGCCTGGACGACGGCATCGGCCAGCCAGATCGACTGCTCGCACGTGGCCTCGACCGAGGTGAGCTCGTGGGAGACGTAGACGAGCGTGGTGCCCAGGCGCACGACCTCTTCGATCCGCCGGAGGCACTTCTGCTGGAAGTTGGCGTCGCCCACCGACAGCACCTCGTCGACCAGCAGAATGTCAGGTTCCAGGAAAGCGGCGATGGAGAAGCCCAGTCGCATCTGCATGCCGAGGGAGAAGAACTTGACCTGGCGGTCGATGGCATCTTCAAGGCCGGCAAACTCGACGATCTCGTCGAATCGGTCGCGGGAGATCTTGCGGCGCATGCCGAGCACGGCCCCGTAGAGGAACACGTTCTCGCGTCCGGTCAGATCGGGATGGATGCCGCTGGTCACGCTTAGGAGCGCACCCAGGCGGCCCTCCACCTGGCACGTGCCGGCTGACTGGTACGTGACTCCGCTGATGATCTTGAGAAGGGTCGTTTTCCCGGAACCGTTGATGCCGATGAGCCCGAGCGTTCCTCCCGGTTCGACCGCGAGGCTGATATCCCTCAGCACCCAGCGGTAGTCCCGCCGGGTCCCCTTGCGGAGCGAGCGACGCATGCGGAGAAGCTGGTCGTAGAAGAGCGGTGCCGTGCGATCCGCACGGAACTTCTTCCACACCTGTTCGACGCGAATGGATCCGTTAGGCAATGTCGGCAAAGTTCACCTCGTATCGCTTGAAGAGCCGATAGCCCACTGCCAGGTAGCAAGCGGTGCCGACGATGGCCGCCAGCAGAGGTCCCGGGGCCGGGTTCAGACCCAGAAGCATGGTGCGACGGGCGTCATCGATCACCGGCCCCAGCGGAAGGAAGAAGCCGTACACGACGCGCCAACGCTCGGGAACGCGGTCGAACTGCCAGATCACCGGGGTGGCGAACAGCCCCAACTGGATGATGATGGGAAGGACCTGTGCGAGATCGCGCATCTGGATGATCAAGGCGGATACCGCGAGCGTGAGTCCGATGGTGAAGAGCACCTCAATCAGGATCAGCAGCGGCACCCACACCGTCGTGGGCTTCGGGACGAAGCGGTACAGGACGAAAAGCAGCACCATCGGGATCCACGCCAGGACGGAGTTCACCGCTGTGACCAGAATGGCCTCGAGAGGGAAGCACTCCCGCGGGAACTGAGTCTTGCTCAACAGGGCGTTGTTGGTAATGAGCGCGGTGCCCCCACCCCCCAGCGATTCCGCGAAGAAGGTCCAGCACAGGATCCCGATGAAGGCGAAGATCGGGTACGGGATCCCCGGAATCCCGTACGCCTTGGTCCGGGAGAAGATGAGGGTGAAGATGCCGAGCATGGCCAGGGGGGCGATCAGGGCCCACAGCAACCCCAGGGTGGCCTGCTTGTACTGGGCCCGGATGTCCCGTTCGGCCAGGGTGTAGATGACGTCACGGCTCGCCCACAGGTCGCGGAGCGACGGCCCCAACCGGGCTTGGTGGTTGTAGAGCAGGTGGCGCGGTGGCTCCGCCGGCACGGTCGCGCCCCCGCCCATCCGAACGCTGCCGTCGGCGGATGGCGTCCCCCCCTCCGAGGGGGTCGGCAAGGTCATCGAATGGGCCACCCTCTCCACCCGCGAACGCAGGCCTTCGTTCACACCGACATGGAAGAGTGACATTATCGCGCACCAGGCGAACCGCTGAGGAGCAGGGAGAGAGGCTCGGGCCGGTACTATCGCCGCGTGGGCGTTGAACAGGGGTTCCCGTCCCAGGCGCCCGGCAAACCCGTGCGAGTGCTGCTCGTGATCAAGTGTCTCGGCTACGGGGGGGCGGAACGCCTGTTGGTGGACATGGTGGCGACGGTGGACCGGTCCCGGTTCAACTACGAGGTGGCCTACGTCCTGCGGCAGGAGGACGCGCTGGTGGCGGCGCTACAGGGCGGCGGCACTCCGGTACACCCCCTCGACGCCGCCCACAATGCCGATCTGCGGTGGATGGCGGCCCTGCGGCGGCTCCTGGTGAGGGGACGCTACGACGTCGTGCACTTCCACCTCCCGTACGCGGCCGCCCTCGGGCAAGTGGTCGTGGCTTCCCTGCCACGCTCCGTCCGACCGGGCGTCGTGTACACCGAACACAGCTTGTGGGACCGCGCCAGGTTCGTGAACCGGGCGTTACTGCGCAGCTCGATGGGTTCCGGGGAACGGCTGGTGGCGGTGTCACCGGCGTCCTACGACGCTCTCCCGGCATCGCTGCAACGCCGCGCCACGACCGTGGTGCACGGTGTCGATCTCTCCCGGTCGGACTCCCTGATCGCCCGCCGGGCCGAGATCCGCACCCGCGTGCGATCAGAGCTCGTCGTGGAGGACGACCAGCTCCTGTTCATGACCGTGGCCAACCTCCGCCCCGAGAAGGGATACGACGTGTTGCTCGACGCGGCCAAGGCCATCGCCGACGATGACCTCCCGATCCGTATCGCCGCAGTGGGACGCGGCCCGTTGAGCACCGTGCTCCGCGCACGTCACGTCGACCTGGGCCTCGGGGACCGATTCCAGTTCCTCGGCCAGCGCGATGACGTGCTGCAGCTGCTGGCGGGAGCCGATGCCTTCGTCCTGGCGTCTCATCACGAAGGGCTTCCCGTGGCTCTGATGGAGGCCACCAGCGTCGGGCTGCCCATCGTGGCCACGTGCGTCGGCGGCGTGCCAGAGGTCCTGGAGCACGAGGTCGACTCCCTGCTTGTGCCACCGGGCGACCCCGGCCTCCTGGCGCAGGCCATGAAGCGGTTGGCCTCTGATCCGGAACTGCGTGATCGTCTGGGCCGGCAGGCCAAACTCCGGAGCGCGATGTTCGACATCGCTCAGGCCAACCGGGCCGTGGGCGACATCTACCTCCAGGTGGCCCGGTCTCGTTGAACACGCTCGTCGGGAAGAAGCTCGTCCACGTCACCACGGTCGACATGAGCCTCGCGCTGCTGCTCGGCCCCCAGCTCCGAGCCTTCGCCGAGGCCGGCATGGAAGTGATCGGGATGTCGGCGCCCGGGCCGTTCGTTCCCCAGCTCGAATCGTGGGGTATCCGTCACGAGCCTCTCCGCCACGCCACTCGGTCTGCCGCCCTAGGCCAGGACATGATGGCGTTTGTCGAGCTGTGGCAGCTCCTCCGACGGCTCAAGCCCGATATCGTCCACACCCACAATCCCAAACCGGGTGTCTATGGGCGTGTCGCAGCCCGCGCCACCGGGGTGCGCGGCGTCGTCAACACGGTGCACGGCCTCTATGCCAGCCCGGAGGATCGGGTGATGCGAAAAGCCGCGGTGTACGGCCTGGAACGGGCGGCCTCACTGTGCTCGGGAGCCGAACTGGTCCAGAACCCCGAGGACTTCCGCGTTCTGACCCGTCTGGGCGTACCGAGCGACAAGTTGGTGCTCCTGGGCAACGGCGTCGACCTGCAGCGCTTCGGTCCGGAACCGAACGCGCAACGTCGCCGACAGGCTCGGGTCAACCTCGGCGTCGACAGCGACGCCGTGGTGGTCGGGACGGTGGCGCGCCTGGTGTGGCAGAAGGGCTTTCGTGAGCTCTTCGCCGCGGCTGAGCAGGTCAGCCATACGCATCCCGACCTCGTGTTCGTCGTCGTCGGGGGATCCGATCCCGACAAGGCCGACGCCATCTCCCCCGACGAGCTCGCCGGGGCCCGTCGCCGCGGGCGAATCGTCTTCGCCGGGAGCAGGGACGATATGGAGCTCGTATACCCGGGTTTCGATCTCTTCGTGCTGCCCTCGTACCGTGAGGGCTTCCCCCGATCGGCCATGGAGGCAGCCGCCTGCGGCCTGCCCGTGATCGCCACCGACATCCGGGGCTGTCGCGAGGCCGTCTCCCACGGGCAGTCAGGACTGCTCGTCCCTCCCCGCGACCCCGTGGGGCTGGCCAGGGCCATCGAGGAGCTGGTGGCCGATCCCGCCTTGCGCCGGCGCATGGGCAGCGCCGGCCGGCGCAAGGCCGAGGCCGAGTTCGATGACCGGGCCGTCGTGTCGAAGACGCTGGAGGCTTACGAACGCGTGCTCAACCCCGCCACATCTTCGAGGAGGCGCCGCAGTCCCTCGTCGGCCACACGGCCGTCGTAGCGGTCGAGGTAGCGCTGCTCCGCCGCCTCAGTCAATCGCAGGCGCAGCCCGACATCGCTCAGCAGGCGCACCGTGGCCGCGGCGAACGCCTCTGGATCGTCGGCCAACAGAAGATGCACGCCGTCCTCGACGTCGAGCCCCTCCGCTCCGAGGGTGGTGGACACCACCGGGACGCGGTGTGCAAAGGACTCGAGGATCTTCACCCGGGTCCCGCTGCCGTAGCGAATCGGCACCACGGCCACCGTTGCACGAGCCAGCTCTTCCTCCATGGAAGGGACCTGGCCGACGACCGTGACCACCCCGGGCTGGTCCAGCTGCGTGACGCTCATGGCGGGACGGCCGACGAGTCGCACCTCGGTCGCGGGGACCTCCGCCCGGATGCGAGGGGCGATGGTCGTGGCCAGCCATTCCGCCCCGTCGATGTTGGGCGGGTACTTGAGGATTCCCTGGAAGAGCACGACCGGCGGCGCACCGGCGGCCGGGCTCCCGGCCGGCCGACGCGGCCGCGGGTACGTGTTGGGGATCACGGTCACATTGGAGAGCTCCGACCTGGCGGCGTCCACCTCGCTGGCGATCACCACCCGGTCGACCCGTGCGGCGACGGACCGCTGGAATCGGCGCCAGTCGCTGGCGTTGAGCCGGGCCTGGCACCAGGCCAGGCGGGTGCGCACGGAGCTGCCCGACTCCCCTCGCAACTGCTCGGCCAACAGCCCGGCCCGGAGCAGGGCCCGGACGTCCTCGAGGTTGTCCAGGTCCACGACGGTCGGCCCGAGATCCGGCCGACCCGCCCATGCGAACGTCGCCGCCGTCGAGAACCACACCAGGTCGTAGGGAGGTCGGGCCCAGTCACGCAGGGCGACCCGGGGCGCACGGTCGGCGCGCGCCATCACCACCTCGAGCGGGATGCCCCGACGGACCGCCCACTCCAGACGCCAGCGGAGATTTGCAGACGTGCGCGGATAGGGCACGCCCTTCGACCGCATCACCGAAACGGCCGAAGGCACCTCGATCTTCGAATCACGCTGGTCGTGGAGGACGAACAGATCGAGGTCGGTCACCGATGCCATCGCCTCCGCCACCCGGGCCAGACGGACGAGCGAGCCCCCGAGCGACGGCCACGGCACGTCGTGGCCGACCAGCAGTGTCCTCACGGGGTGGCCCGACCTGACGTGGTGAGGCGACGGAGCGGCAACGCAGTGTTGGTCGGCCACCGGTGCTGAGAGGCGACCACCAACGTACGCATGCACACCCCGGGGGCTCGGCGACGGGGGCAGCGGGCCGAGCGAGCGCCCTCACTCCCCCAGGACGAGCAATCGTAGCGGAACCGAACGGCCGAATAGTACATGCGACCTGCTGCTACGGTGCCATCGCCGCCGGTCAGGACCAGGGGGAGGACGCTCGGAGATGACTCCGCATCTCGGAAAGAACGGCAGTCCGCTGGTCGTGCACGTCATACCGTCGCCGCGTGGCCGAGGTGCCCAACGTGCGGCGCGCCTCCTCGTCGATCGACTGGACGAACCGGGGGTGGTCCGTCACCGCCTGCTCGGCCTTTTCGACGGGCCGCCCGAGGTCGAGATCGACCTTGGGCTCAGCCAGCCCGCAGGCAACAGCCCCGCCGAGGGGTTCGATCCCCGCCTCGCCCTCCGACTGCGCAAGCTCCTCGCCCGACTCGATCCGGCAGCGGTCGTGGCCCATGGCGGTGACGCCATGAAGTACGCCCTGCCGGCGGTCATCGGCACGGGACGCCCATTGGTCTATTGCGTCATCGGGACCTACGCGGGACCGCCGGCGCCGCTCCACGAGTGGCTATGGAGGCGCATCATGGCGCACGCGGAGCTCGTGGTGGCCGTCGGCAACGAGGTGCTGGACGAGTGCACCGGCCGGTTCCGAGTCGCCGCCCAGAGGGCGGTCGTGATACCGAACGGACGAGACCCCGCGCGGTTCCGTCCCCGATCGGAGCAGTCCGAGACGGACGACGCCACGCTCATCTTCGTGGGTGCGCTGACACCCCAGAAACGGCCCGATCGGTTCATGGAGGTGGTGGGCCGGCTGCGGGCCGAGGGCCGCGCCGTCCGCGGCCTGATCGTCGGCGAAGGGCCGCTCGCCGCGACCCTCGCGGTCGGGGCAGCGGCACAAGGGGTCGAGCTTCTCGGTCCCCGCTCGGACGTACCCGAGCTGCTCCGCAGCTCGGACGTGTTCGTGTTCACCAGCCTGCCCACCGGTGAAGGCATGCCGGGCGTGCTGATAGAGGCAGGACTCAGCGGCCTCGCGGCCGTGTCGACACCGGTGCCGGGGGCGGCGACGGTGCTCTGCGACGGTCACACAGGGGTGATCGTCAACGACTCGGTGGCGTCGATCGCCGCCGCGGTCGGACAGCTCCTGGACGACCCAGACCGCCTGGGGGCCATGGGGGCGTCGGCCCGCACCCGATGCGAATCGGAGTTCAACCTGGACCTCATGGCCCAGCGGTGGCGGTCCGTCCTGCAGCCATTGGTGGTCGCTCAGGAGCGAACCACTGGCCGTGGTGGGCCCATGCCGACACGGCGTTCCAGCGCCTTCTTGCGTGCGATGCGCTCGCGGCGCCGCAGCTCCCAGACATAGCGGGGCGGGCGGCGGCGAGGCCCACGGGGAATGCAGAGCACCACGAGGAAGAACGGCACCGTCACCACCGCCTCCCGGGTGATCAGTCCCAGGTCGCCCAGGGAGGCGAAGGAGTAACAGAATGCGCCGGTGAAAATGAAGCACATCATCACGTAGGGGCGGGCGAACATCACCCGGGGCAATATGCGCAGCCCCCGGAGTCCCGTCAGCACCATCGCCACCAGCACGCTGTTCTCCAATGCCTCGAGATACTCCCCGCTGCCGTGGGCGTTGAACGGCAACGGATCGAACAGGACGACAAAAACGTCCTTCGGGTAGTACACCGGATTGGCGGAGTACGTGATGCCGCTGCTCGTGAACCCGGAGCCGGCGCCAGAATTGTTCTTGGAGATCTGGGAGAGCGAGAGCGAGCCGTTGGTACCCGGGAGAAAGTGGAGCGTCACGAAGACGGCGAGTCCGACCATCGCTCCCAGGAAGACGAGGGCGATCGTGCGGCGGGGTCCATCGAACTTGACACCCGGACCGACCGGTCGGAACAGCATGGCAAAGGTGAAGCCGCCCAGCGCCAGCAGCGTCTCGTTCGGCCGGATGAACCCGCCGGCGACCGAACAGGCAACGACCAACAGGTAGGAGCCGCGGCTGCGATGAGCGAGGATCCGGGCGCATCCGTAGGCGGTCAGGCCCAACAGGAACATCATGATCGCTTCCTTGCTCACGTCGGAGGTCCAGAAGAGAAGGGTCGGGAGGAAGAAGACCAGGTATCCGTAGCGGCGATGGCCTTCATTGCTGAAGGTGAGGGTGAAGGCGCGGTAGAAGTAGAGGACCCCGATGAACGAGAGCCAGCTGAAGACCAAGAAGGCGCCCGCCTGGTTGGTTCCGACGATGGCGAAGACCACACCGGTCACGATGCTCACCGAGCCGTCGGAGTCAATTCCGCGGAGATTGGCCGGTGCCAACGAGAAGTTGAAATGGCGGAACCCCTGCGCCAACGCCGCGCCTTGGGCATCGTACCGGTTGTAGTCGGCGATGCCCCCGTAGAGATGGTCGACGACCCAGATCTGCAACGGAGCGGAGATCAGGTGGGCGATCAGGCAGATCGTCAGGACCTTGGCCAGCCACGGGTCGCCACCCTCCGCCTCGGTGGTGCGCCGGATGACGACCCGTCCAATGGCGTACAGGGCAACCGCGATGAGAAAGGCGAGGATGGGCTGGGAGTGAACCATCAGGACGTGTGCGCCCGGCTCGCTCAGGCCTCCCGAGGCGCGTGCTCGACCACGAATCCATGGTCGAGCGGCGCCGCATCGTGGACGCCGGTGGACTCGGAGATGAGGATCTGTTCCGTCGGGTCGTCTTGCTCATCGGTCTGCTCGTCGACTGCCGCGAGTCCCCACTCGTACTCTGGCTCCTGCGCGCGGGTCAACGCCATGCCGACAACAGGTGCCCCCAAGCGTTTGAGCGCGGCGCTGGTCTTGCGCACTTGGTCCACCGTGGTCGTCATGAACTCGCTCACGACGAGCACCACGTCGACCAGCGGGGTGAGCGCCTCTCCGTGGTGAACGGACAGGTACGAGGGGACCTCGAGGATCACCACGTCGACGATCTGAAGCAGCGCGGTGAGCAGCTCTGGGACACGGATCACCACCTGAGCCGGATGGCCGACGAAGTACCGCAGGTCCAGTCGCGACACCCCGGGAACACCAGTGTCTCCGAGCAGATCCTCCACATCGCCCGGGCTCACCGGCCCGGAGTGGAGGCGGGCGCGCTCCGCGTCGGTGGAGCGGATGTCGCCGTTCTGCGGGGACGGCCAGTTTCGCCACCACAGAGGCGAGGATTGCGGCAATTCGGAACTGTCGTCGGGGTCGGAACCGTCTGGAGGCGAGCTCAGGTTCGCCGTGCTCACCAGCACCACCTGCTGACCGACTTCGGCGCTGACCGTGGCCAGGTTCGTGGCAACGTCGGCCAGGGTCGGCTCCGCCCCGGGGGAGGTGACCATTACCACCCTGCGAGACCCTTGCCCGGCCGCAGTCACGTCGTGCGCGACCTGCGGGAGCCGGCTCACCGCGATCCCGCTGGCCCGGACCGGCTCCCGACGCCGGAATCCAAGACCGGATCCTCCCCCTCGTACAACCGATCGGGCCCCTCCATCGGCGGCAGCGGGAGGGGTTCCCGGAACACCGACAGCCAGAGCATGCGATAGGGCTCGGTGGAATCGCTCGCTTCCGTGGGGATCTCGGCGATGACCGGGTAGCCGAACGCCGCCCGAGCTCGCGTGGCCGTCTTCAGGCGCTTGTCCAGCAGCCACAATCCCATCGCGGCCGCCGCTCCCACGATCAGGCCGATCAACAGGCCGGCGAGGAGGCGCACCTTGCTGTTGTTCACGGCACTGGTGCCCGAGGTGATCTCGTACGTGGTGGCGGCCGACGGCTCTTGCAGGATGTCGAAGCCGGTGCTCGGGATGCTGACGACGAGCGTCGCCAGGTACGAGTCCAGAGAGTTGATCTGATCTTGGAGAGCCTGGACCGTCACGCCCGTCGGGTAGGACTTGGTCGCGATCAGGTTCATGACATTGGCCAGCGTGGCCTCCGTTTGGGTTTCTGCCGACAGGAGCGACCCCTTCGCCGTGGACTGCAATTGGTCGTTCATCGCGTTGTCGAAGGCGGAGTCGACTGCGAGCGCCTGGGCCGCCGTCGGTCCCACGGCCGTCACGTCGATGATCCCGGGCTGGGTACCCGACGACGAGCCCTGGGTGGCCGGGCCCAGGAGGCTTATCTCCGCCCGTATCTCCGAGGGCGGCAGATTGAGGCCGGAGAGCTGGCTGGCCTGATTAAAGACGCCGTCGGTCGTGGCGAAATAGAGGATCTGGTCGGTGGATACTCCCCCGCCGAACGGGCTGCCCGGTGAGGTGGGCGGCGAGCCGATGCTCGAGGTGGACTGGAAGAAGGACGTGGTCTTGGGCACGTGCTTGTGGGCGCCGAGCAGGCCCACGCCCAGCCCGATGAGGCCGAAGATGACGATCAGCCACCAGCCACGGACCAGGGCACCCCAATAGTCGCTTCGCTCCATCGTCCTCCCGCCCTCACAAGCGTACCAGTAGACCCCGAGTGGCCATAGAAATTACCAGGCTAGACCCCTTCCCAAACGTCGCCGGGTTCGGCACACCGGAGTTGCGCCTGTTCGTGGGAGCCTTGCGTAAGCGCCTCCATCCAGGAGGATCTCCCCGAGGATCCTGACAGGGCTCTCCCCGCCGAAATAGAGCCGACCGTACTGATCAAGCACAACGTTCCGACAACTTGCGATCCGCCGTCATGGGCGCGGCGGCGGAGGCGCCGACATGAGGTCGGGAGACAGCGGGTGTCGGGAAAACCAAAGCGGGTATCGGGAACCAATGCGGATGGCGGGAGAACCAAAGCGGGCATCGGAAGGCCGTCGGACCGATCACCCGGTGGGATGCCTCCGATCGGCGCGACGGATACTCGACACCTGAGTCGGCCGTCGGAAAAATTACGGATGGCAAGGCGCTGGGCTAGATTGCCGGGGTGCACTGAGGGTCGAAGGCGGTGGCCCGTATCAATGATTTCGGCGAGAGCATCTTCGATAGTCACGGGAGGTTGGGGGCCATCATGTGGACACAGGACGCATTGGTGCGATGTCGGTGTTCCACTTTCGGACGACCGTCGGATTTGACGCGATGACGGACCCCACCGCCGATCGGGGTGGATCGGAACCCACCGTGGCGGCCAGCACACAGGAGACCGGCTCATCGGAGCATCTCTCACATCGGATCCCTGTACTGGCCACCCGGGTGCGCGCCCAGCTCCTCTTCATGGTGCTCGACGCCGCGTGCGTGGTGGCCGCGTACAGCGCGGCCGAAGTCTTCTACTGGCGCAATGTCGCACCAAATGAGTACGGCTGGCATTTCGAGTCCTTCGTGCTCCTCGTGATGATCGTGACCTTGGTCTGCAATCAGATCTACGGGTTGTACGGCCGCATGTGGCGCCATGCGGGGCTCGAAGAAGCGCGCCAGATGATCCTCTCCAGCGGGACGGTTGCCGCTGCGCTGGTGGTCATCTATCCGCTCATACGACTTGCCGGATACCAGGTGGTGCACACCCAGGTGATTGTGTTCGGCTTGATCCTTGCGACTCTCGGCATGAGCTTGATCCGCTTCCAGTCGCGCATCTTCGCCTGGCAGCGCGGCTCACGGGGCAGCGGCTTGCGGGTGGCGATCGTGGGGAGTCGCGACGCAGCCGCGTCGGCCGTGCGCGAGATGCTCCGCCATCCCGACGCCGGACTGATCCCGGTCGCGGTATTCGACGACGACGTATCCGTGCACGGCATGTCGCTCGTCGGCGTGCCCGTCGTGGGAAGCATCCGGGACATCCCGGCTGCGACAAGCCGCTACCTGCTCCAAGAAGTGCTCCTCGCCATACCGAACGCGTCGCCCGAGACGATCGCCGACGTGCTGCACACGGCAGAGGCAGCCGGCATCACAATGAAGGTGCTGCCCACCGTGCACGACGTCGTCACCGGCGGTACCGGCATGTTCGCCATCCGGCAGGCACGCGAGCCCAGTATCGAGGACCTCTTGGGCCGCACCCCGGTCGCGACGGACCTCGAGGGGGTCCGGCTGTCACTCGAGTCCCACCGGGTGCTGGTCACCGGTGCCGGAGGCTCCATCGGTTCGGAGATCTGCCGCCAGGTTTCCGGGTTTGCTCCCGCCCAGCTCGTCCTGTTGGACCACGACGAGACCCACCTTCACGACACCGCGTCCGTGCTCGAGGGTCCCTGTCATCAGGCCCTCGTCGACATCAACGACCGTGGAACGCTCTTCGAAGTGTTCAGGCGATACCGACCTGATGTCGTGCTGCACACGGCCGCCCACAAGCACGTCCCGGTCCTCGAGGATCATCCGGTCGAGGCGGCTCGGACCAACGTGTTCGGCACGCTCAACGTGATAGAGGCCTCGGCCGCGGTCGGGGTCACCCGGTTCTTGCTGGTCTCATCCGACAAGGCGGTGCTGCCCTCGAGCGTCATGGGGGCCTCCAAGCGGGTTGCGGAGCAGGTGCTGTTGAACCGGTCGCCGCAAGACGGCGTCTACTGCGCCGTGAGGTTCGGCAACGTGCTCGGGAGCCGGGGCAGCGTGATTCCGACGTTTGCCCGCCAGATCAAGTCCGGTGGTCCGGTCACGGTCACCGATCCCCGGATGACCCGGTTCTTCATGAGCGTCGAGGAAGCGGTGCAGCTCGTGCTCCAGGCCTCGCTGCTGTCAGAGGGGCGGGACATCTTCATGCTCGAGATGGGAGAGCCAGTCCCCATCATCGACCTCGCCCGCAGGATGATCCAGCTGTCCGGTGGCCGGGTCGACGTGGACATCCCGATCAAGGTGGTCGGGATCCGACCGGGTGAGAAGCTCGCGGAGGACCTTCGGGAGCCCGACGAAGAGGTCTTGGGGACCGAACACCCTTCGATCTCCCGGTTGCTTCCCATCACCACCCCGCAAGCCTGGTTCGATTCGTGTCTCGGACAGCTCGCTGAGGCAGCGCATCGAGGTGACGACGACAGGGTGCGCCAGCTTCTCTTCGCCATCGCCGGCACCGCCCGCGACGGCGAAGCCTCCGGACCGGCAACTCCCGGTGCAGTGGTCGACGGGGTTCATCCGACCTCACATTCCACCGCGCACCACCGGCACGGGTCCGCCGATTTCAAGCCCGAACCTGCGGGTACCTAATGGGTTCGCCGAAGGCGGATCGACTGGTCGTCGTCGGCCAGGGCTACGCGGGGCTTCCGGTTGCCATGCGGGCGGTCGAGGCCGGTTTCGACGTCGTCGGGTTCGACGTCGACATTGCACGAATCAAGCGACTGGCCGCCGGAGAATCGCACGTCGAGGACGTGACCAGCGACGAGGTGGCACGGGCACTGGCCACCGGCCGGTACGAGCCGACCGACGACCCTGGACGAACCCGCGAATTCGACGTCGCCGTCATCGACGTCCCGACACCCCTGACCGACGGGGCGCCGAACCTCTCACACGTCACCGACGCGGCGACGATGCTGGCCGCGTCGCTCCGTAGCGGAGCGACGGTGATCCTCGAATCGACGACATATCCGGGCACGACGGAAGACCTGGTGGCCGGCATCCTCGAAGACGGATCGGGTCTGGCGGCCGGGCGTGACTTCCACCTCGGCTACAGCCCGGAGAGGATCGACCCGGGCAACGCCACCTGGCACTTTGCCAACACCCCGAAAGTGGTCTCGGGCATTGACAAGGAGTCACTGGAGGCCGTCCAGACGTTCTTCGATCGGCTGGTAGATCGCACCGTGCCGGTGTCCGGCACCCGGGAGGCCGAGCTCACCAAATTGTTGGAGAACACCTTCCGCCACGTGAACATCGCGCTGGTCAACGAATTGACCGTGTTCGCCGAGGCGATGGGCATCGACGTCTGGGAGGCGATCGACGCGGCGTCGACCAAGCCCTTCGGCTACCTGCGATTCACTCCTGGCCCCGGCGTGGGAGGGCACTGTCTGCCCATCGATCCCAGTTACCTGTCATGGAAAGTACGTCGGAGCGTCGGGCAGCCGTTCCGGTTCGTCGAACTGGCCAACGACATCAACGCGCGCATGCCCGACTATGTCGTGTCGCGGCTGACCCTGGCGCTGAACCGGGACAAGCGCTCAGTGAACGGTTCTCGCGTGCTTCTGCTCGGACTGGCCTACAAGCGGAACACCGGAGACATCCGCGAGTCGCCCGGGATGGTGATCGCCCAGAGCCTCACTGCACTCGGCGCCGACGTCCGGGTGGTCGAGCCGCATCTGCCCCCTGGAACCACCGCCCTGATGCAGGTCGAGTTGACGGCGGACGAGGTGCAGCAGGCCGACGCGGTGGTGGTGGTGACGGATCACGACGACTTCGACTACGACGTGGTGCGGGAGAACGCACGGTACGTGCTCGACACCCGTAACCGGATCCGCGGCCCGCACGTCGAATCGTTGTGACGGCACCTCACCCGCGGTGAGGGTGGTCGTGACCGGTGGTGCCGGCTTCATCGGCGCAAACCTCTGCCGGACGCTCGCCCGACAGGATTTCGTCGACCAGGTGGTGGCTCTCGACGACCTGTCGACCGGTTCGCGAGAGAACCTGGACGACTCCCCCTCCGTCGAGCTCTTCGAAGGGTCCATTCTGAGCGCCGACGACCTGGACAGCGTGATGGCGGGGACCCAGGCAGTCGTCCATTTGGCCGCCCGGCCCTCGGTGCCCCGCTCCCTGGCCGACCCCATGGCGACCCACCAGGTCAACGCCACCGGCACCATGATGGTGTTGGAGGCGGCGCGTCGTCATGGCGCCCCCCACGTCGTCGTGGCGTCCTCGTCTTCGGTGTACGGCGCCAATCCTGCCCTGCCAAAACGAGAGGACATGGTGCCCATGCCGGTCAGCCCCTATGCGGCCAGCAAGCTCGCCGGCGAGTCCTACGCCTTCTCCTACGCACGCTCTTTCGATCTTCCGGTGCTGGTCTTCCGCTTCTTCAATGTGTTCGGTCCGCTGCAGCAGGCCTCACACGCGTATGCGGCCGTGGTTCCGGCCTTCATCTCATGTGCGCTCGCGGGAAGACCATTGCCGGTCCACGGAGACGGCACCCAGACCCGCGATTTCACATATGTCGGGACCGTCGCCTCGGTCCTCACCGACGCTATTCGTCGCCGCGTGACGGATCCTGAGCCAGTGAACCTGGCGTACGGATCGCGGGTATCGCTGTTGGAGCTGATCGCCCTGATCGAGGAACTCGCGGGCCATGAACTTCATCTGCACCACGTTGAATCGCGGACGGGCGATGTACGCCACTCGCAGGCAGATCGGACACGCTTGAGCAGGATGTTCCCAGACGTCCACCCCACGCCGCTGGCCGACGGATTGCAAGACACCCTGGCATGGTTCCGGGAGGCACACTGAAGAGACCCACGGAGCCGCCGCCGGCGTACGCCACAGCTGGCGGACCGCCACGCTTCGCTGACGGCAGGGTGGTGCTCCTGGCCGGCCCGGGTTACAGCGCGGACGTCGTGACAAACTACCTCGGCTCCCGGGCGTCCGACCTTGTCGTGGTCATGGAGAATCCGCAGCCACGCATGCGGATGGCCCGGCGTCGGGCACGACGAGTCGGATGGCCTTCCGTCGTCGGCCAGGTCCTTTTCGTGGCCCTCCTGCAGCCGGCACTTCGGCGCGTGAGCGCGCGCCGGCGGTCCGCCATCTTCGGCGCAGCGACCCTCGACGCAACTCACCGCGTTCCCTCCCACCGGGTGCCGTCAGTCAACGACGGCGAGACCATCCCGCTTCTCCAGTCTCTCGAGCCGGACGTCGTCGTGGTGCACGGAACTCGCATCATCTCCACGCAGGTGTTGGAGTCGGTCGGCTGCCCGGTCGTCAACATGCACGCCGGCATCACTCCTCGCTACCGTGGAGTGCACGGTGGGTACTGGGCGCTTGCGGAGCAGCACCCCGAGTGGGTCGGCACCACGGTTCACCTGGTTGACCCCGGAATCGACACCGGCGGGATACTCGCCCAGACCACCTTCGAAGTCTCGGGTGAGGACACCATCGCCACCTACCCCGACCTGCACCTGGTGCACGGCCTCCCCCTGCTCGGAGCCCAGATCGACAAGGTGATGGCAGGTACCGAGCTCGAGCCAGTGCCGGCCAGCATCGCCCCGGGATCGGGTCTCTATTACCACCCCACGCTCTGGGGCTACCTCTGGCGTCGCTGGCGCCAAGGGGTGCGATGAAGAGGCGGTGCGTCGCGGGAGTCAGACTTCAGCCTGCGGGTCGTCCACTACCATCGGTGTCGCCGGATCACGCGCCAGCTCGGAGCGGGGCTGCCGTCAGCAAGACAAGCAACGAGTGAAGACGTGGGAGGGGTGAGCATGGCAGACCAGCCCGGAGCCCTGGTGATCTCACTGGACTTCGAGCTGCACTGGGGGGTTCGGGATCACGTCACGCGGGACGATGCCCTGTACGGCCGCCTTCCAGATGCCCGCAAGGCCGTCGCCGACATGGTCGACCTGTTCGCGGCGCGGCACATCCGTGCCACCTGGGCCACTGTTGGATTCCTGTTCGCGTCGACCCGTGACGAGGTCGATGCCCATCTGCCCCGTGAACGACCGACGTACCCACACCCCGAGCTCGATCCCTATGTCGAGTCGATCGGGACGGATGAAGAGCATGATCCCGAACACCTGGCCGGTTCGCTCGTCGACCTGATCGGCGCCACCGAGGGCCAGGAGGTGGGGTCGCACACGTTCTCGCACTACTACTGTCTCGAACCCGGACAGAGCGAGGCAACCTTCAGGGCGGACCTGGCGGCGGCGCAGGCAATTGCGCTTCGGCGCGGCCTGAAGCTGACCAGCCTGGTGCTGCCCCGCAACCAGTGGAACCCTGCCTACGCAGCGGCAGTCCTCGATCTGGGGTTCCGCTGCATCCGTGGCCCCCAACGGTCGTGGGGTCATCGAGCCCGCCCGCGTGGCGACCAGAGCATGCTGCACCGGGGCGCCAGGCTGACCGACACCTACGTGGGCGTCTCGCCTCCTCCCACGACGAAGTGGAACAACGTCCTGCTTCCGTCAGGCCTCTGTGACGTGCCCGCGAGCGCCTTCCTACGGCCGTACGATCCCGCCCGCAGGCGACTCGACCCTCTACGCCTGGCCCGGCTGCGCTCGGGAATGCAGCACGCTGCCCAGCATGGCCGCATCTTCCATCTGTGGTGGCATCCGCACAATTTCTCGCAGCACCAATCCGAGAACTTCGCAGTGCTCGAACAGGTCCTCGACGAGTTCGGCCAGCTGGCCGTCGCCGAAGGCATGCAGTCGCTGACCATGGCGGACGTGGCGGACGTGGTGACATCAACGACACCCGACCGGACCAGTGATCCGGGTTGATGTTCGACGCTTGGGGCTCCAATAGCCGAGGTGAACCGGAGAGACGGCAGAGGTGGTGACGACACCCCGACCGGGCGATCAACAGCCGGCCGAGCAGAGCGCCTTGCGCCGGATCGCTGGGCCCGCCTTCGCCAGATTGCCCCCAGGAGCTCGACGGTCGATCCTTCACGCCTTCGGCAAGTACGGACCATGGGAGGACGGCTTCGACCCCACACCGCCTCAAGCAAGGAAGGACGAGGTCACGGGGCCACCCGACTTCGTGGGCATCGGGACACAAAAGGCAGGCACGACCTGGTGGTACGACATCATCTGCGCGCACCCCGATGTCTTCTCTCGCCGCGACATCCACAAGGAGCGCCACTTCTTCGGCCGGTACGCCAGCCTTCCGTTCGGTCCAGCGGAATGCTCGCTCTACCACGACTGGTTCCCGCGTCCGTCCGGCAGTCTCACCGGTGAGTGGACCCCCGACTACATCCACTATCAGTGGGTCCCCGCCCTCCTGGCTCAGGCCGCGCCCCGGACCCGCCTGCTGGTGCTTCTACGCGATCCCGTCGAGCGATTCCGATCAGGACTGGCCCACCAACGCCGCGACCGCGGCAGGCTCACGGTGGAGACATATCAGGATGCTGTCGCCCGCGGGCTTTACCACGATGACCTGCGCCGGTGGACCGCGTACTTCCCGAAGGAGCAGATCATCCTCTTGCAGTACGAGCAATGCATGGCCGATCCCGCCGGCCAGCTTGCCCGTACGTACCGCTTCTTGGGACTGGAGCCGTTCGACCTGGAGGGGATTGAGAACCGGGTGAACGCAACGACGCGCTCCCTCGACCTGGAAGAAGACGTGCGCTGCCGGCTCGTCGAGCTGTACGCGCCAGACGTACGCGCGCTGTCCACCTGCTTCCCGGACCTCGACCTGGGCCTGTGGCCCAACTTCGCACGCATCGTCGAATGAGCTCGCACTTGGGCCCGAGCACCGAACGTCAACCTTTGGATCGCGAGGCTGGTCCGCGCCCCGCTGCCACAGCGCCCGGAGTAGCGACCGGTCCTGGCGATGCGGCAACGGCGGACTCGGCGTGCCGGGCTCGAGCGTGACCTCCAATCCCCGTCGCTTCGGCGTGAGTCGGAAGGGCATCATGATGTCGACATCGCGGGCAGGGTCCCACCGCCGACCAACAACGACGTCGCCGCTTCAGAGCTCACGAGTCCCAGAAAAGCTGCGGTATCACACAATGGTGAGAGAGTGTGGGCGGGGTGCGCGCGGCGGGGGGCGCGGAAGACAGGCCGTGATACGGGTGCCATACTGACTGCGTCTGTCGAGGGCGGCACCCTCCCGCAACGACCGGTACCCGCGACTCAAACCCGCAGACAGAGTGATAAGAATTAGGATCAACTCGGTCATGGGGAAGGGAAGCTCGGCTTGAACTCGTTAGCTCTTGACGAGCAAATTCTCGCCACCGGCGACGAAGCGGGAACCGCACCTGATGACCGGCGCTTTCGACCCGACGTAGAAGGTCTCCGAGCGGTGGCCGTCCTGCTCGTCGTCTTCTATCACGCCGACGTCCCCCGGGTGACCGGTGGATTTGTCGGGGTCGATGTGTTCTTCGTGATTTCCGGCTTCGTCATCACCGGACTTCTCCTGAGGGAACGTCGAAGCACCGGCCGCACCTCGATCCTGAACTTCTATGCGCGTCGGGTTCGCCGGATCTTGCCGGCGGCGACGTTGGTCATTCTCGTCGTGGTGGTCGTCTCCTACCTCGCGCTCGGTTTTGTGTCGGGCGACGTCGTCGCTGATGACGGTCGCTGGGCGGCGGTCTTCCTGTCCAATTTCCACTTCGAAGCAGTAGGAACGAACTACTTCACAGCCTCGCTCCCACCCTCTCCATTACAGAACTACTGGTCCCTGTCCGTCGAAGAGCAGTTCTACGTCGTCTATCCGACCTTGTTCTTGCTCGTGGCCAGCTTGAAGGGTCGCCTCTCCTTGCAGACGAAGATGGCGATCACCCTAGTTGTCGTCATCGCCGCCTCGTACTGGCTCTCCGTCGTCCAGACCGCTTCTCATCCCACCGCGGCCTACTTCTCTCCTTTCACCCGGGCGTGGGAACTGGCCCTGGGCGCCCTCGTTGCCATTGCGACCCCGTGGCTGAAGCGGGTTCCAGCTCGCACCGCGGCCCTGCTCACCTGGGCCGGACTGGCGGCGATCGCCGTGGCCGCATTCACCTTCACCGCTCAGACCCCCTACCCGGGGTCGCTGGTGGCGATCCCGGTCGTCGGCGCGGCACTGATCATCGCCGGAGGAGTGGTGGCACCACGCCTGGGGGCCGAGCAGTTGCTCAAGCTCGGGCCCTTCCAATGGTTCGGCAAGCGGTCGTACTCGCTCTATCTGTGGCACTGGCCCATCTTGATCATTGCCGCCGAGCACGCCGGCAAGTCCACCCTCCCGCTGCGCGAGAACCTCTTGTTGATTCTCCTCGCCATCGTGATCTCGATGGCCTCGTACCGCCTCGTCGAGAACCCCATTCGGCACTGGAAGCTGCCATCGAGGACGACGGTCGCCGCCGGCATCGTCTTGGTGGTGACGACGGTGGTCGTCCTCACCTTGATCATCGGCGTCGAATCAACACCAGAAGCTGCCACTGACCTGGTCGCGGCACGCAATGTCCACGTCGTCCTCAACGAGGTCGCGGCGGCCAGGTCGATCACCCAGGTTCCCGCCACGATACAACCCGGCCTGGCCCAGGCTTCCACTGACTACGGCGGCCTCGACGAGAACTTTCCTTGCGCAGCAGATCTCGGTCAGTCGACCGAGAAGCTCTGCTTCCTCGGCGATGTGCACGCGCAAAAGCTCCTCATCGTCTACGGGGACTCGCACGCGCTCATGTGGCTGCCTGCCTTCATCTCCATCGCGAAAGACGCACACATGAGACTTTTGGTGCTCGGCAAATCGGACTGCCCTTCCTCGCTGGTCACCATCACCACCCCGCCCGGATACGGAAGTCCGGACAGTCCCTACGTCGCGTGCAACGAGTGGCACCAATGGGCGGTGAAGACGATCAATCGCCTGTCACCCAGCATTCTGGTGGTCTCACAGGACAGTCTGTATGTCCGGCCCGGGCCAGCGGATTTCAGCCCGTCACAATGGCGCAACGGACTGGCGGACCTCTTCAAAAAGATCCCCAATCCACACATCGAGAAGATCTTCCTGGGCAATATCCCGTATCTTTCTCAGTCGGGACCGACCTGTTTGTCGAAGCATTTGAATGACGCGCAAGCCTGCTCCACGCCGGTCGCTCATGCCTTCCGAGGTCTCGATGTGACGGAGTTCGCAACCGCTCAATCATTTCATGTCAAGTACATCGATCCGACGCCCTGGTTCTGCTCCAGCGTCTGCACGGCCGTCGTCGGCAAATACGACGTCTATATGGATCATTTCCACGTCAGCGCCGCGTATGCAACGTATCTGCAGAATGCACTGGCTCAGTCGATCTTCGGTGCAACTCCGAAGCCCACCTTTGAGAGCTCGAAGCTGGAATTGTCCACCACCGTGGAAGTACCCTCGAATGGCGCCACGTTGTCAGGTGACAGATGGCTGGACGCAAACGTCCAGGGAACCTTTCCCGTGACCAATGTCGATTTTCAGCTTTCGGGCGGCGGGTTACGTAATCAATCGCTCTGCAGCACCCAAGGTCGTAGCTTCCTCGGATGGGTCTGCCAATGGAACACATCTGACGTCCCCAACGGTCTCTACACATTGCAGAGTGTTGCCCTCAATACGGAGGGGAAGACCGTACGGAGCGCACCGGTCACAATCTCGGTCAAGAACTGACTGCCAGGTCGGCGGTCCGTTGCGCTCTCACTGCAGGTCGAGCAGATCCCAAACCCAGATAGCTACCGAGTATGGGCGGCCAGTCGTTGTCTGACATTGAACCAGGCGCTGACGCCACCTGTTTCAACGGGAGGACCGATCGCTGCAGTGACATGACGGATGACGGAAGCTGGATTCCCGATGGGGTAGGACCTGTTCCGCCAGGTGAACAAGACTCGGTTGTCGACGAGGATGGTCTGCACGTTGTATTTTCGCAAGAAGGTACGAAGATCAGTCGTGAGGTTGCTGTGGGACAGCACTTGCCGTTGGGCCGGGTTGGCGCCGCCAGCGACTGCGACGTCGAACAAGGTCTGAACCGATTGAGGTTCCAGGAGGGCAGGGGTCGTCGTGCCATCGAGCCCCGTCGGTGACGGAAACCACCCAAAACCGCCGATCAAATTGTAAGGCATCCCGGCGACGGCCTGGTCGAGCATGGCGCTGTGGACCGCCGATGCACCAACTCCTCCCGTGAATTGCGAGAGCTCATTGCTTATTCCGTCCGAGTATGGATACGCAAGAACCGCGCTACCGGGCGGAATGGAGTCCACGGCTGCCGACGTGAAAAAGGAGGGGACATCCGTCGGAGTCGTCGGTTGTGTTCCGCTCGGCACCAACGGAAGGATCACAATTACCGCGACGGCTCCGAGCACCACAGCTCTGCTCGCGATGTTCCACTGAGGCGAGAGCCGCACCAAATGACGTGACTGCCTCAGCCATTTCCATAACTCGTCCATCCCGATGGCGAACATCCCCGCCGCGAACAGATCGGTGTAGAGCGCAAAACGGCCCGTCTGGAAACCGTTGAGAGCTGGAATGTGCTCGAACAGCTCAAAGGGGAGGGTCGTCTGCGTGACGCGACCGTTGATCAGGAGCCGAGGCCCCAACGACAGCACGAACGCGATCAGTGCCATCGCTCCGGCGAAGAGGATCGTCCCCCTTTTGCGGAAGAACACCGCAAAACAGAGCAACACAACGACCAGCGGTAGACCGAGATACAGCAATCCCCCATTGAACAAGTGCTGCACTGCGGGCGCGAAATGGCTCGGCTGGATCCACTGCCCCTCCGGAACGATCACCGACAGCAGGTCCACCGGAAGAAAGGCTGCCCAGAATGCTGCCGTCTGCGGTGGCCCGTTGATGTGCTGCGGACCATCGAATGTGACCCAGACGGGATAGACAAGCAACAGGCCAGCGACACCCAAGGAGTAGACGAAAGCAGTCCCCGCGTAACGCCAACGCTCCCTCAGAGTTCGGCGATATATCAAGAGGAAGAAGGCCACCGCTATCGCGCCCATCACCACTGTGCCGGCGAGGACCTCGGTCGAGATGAAGAATTGGACGACACATACGAGACCGAGCAGGACCCCGGTTCGTCCCGGCCGCCAACGCTGCCGTACCAGGATCTCGTCGAGGAGCAAGAAGATGAGCGGCGGCAACGGTACGAAGGTAAGAAAGGGATAGAGGCCCAGGTGCATGTTGTAGGCCGAGAAACCGTAGAGGAGCCCTCCGAGGAACGCCGCCGGCCACCAGGTGGTCCACCGGCGGAGGACGAGACACATCGAAAGGGCCGAGGCGGCGAGGGCCAGGCGCACCAGCAAATTCCAGGCGACGACAGGCCCGAACAACTTCGTGATCGGCATGAAGACGAAACCGAGGGCCAACATCGACCCGTTCACCCCGAAATTCTGCCCGAATGGATAGTTCTGACCCTGGGTGAACAGGAGGTTATGGACCTGAGGCATCGCATGTGCCGCCCATGCGAGCCACCAGATCTGCACGATCGTGTCATTCGTACCGTAACCGGCCATGTGGCCGGAGCCCAGCGAATCGACGTGGCCGTACGTCGCCATGGCGAGAACCAGGTAGACAGCGCAGCAGACCGCCGCTGGCCACTGACGTCTGATTCTGGCCCAGCCAACGTCTCCGGTTTCGCGTCCTTCCCGTTCCGAAGGAGTGGCTTCGAAATCACCGGGGGCACTGGTCGCGGGTTCCAGTCGCACCGCCATGTGCTACGGACTCCTCCGGGCGATACCTGCCTTCGGGGCCGGCCCCAACCAGCACACCGGGCGGATGTTCTCCTCGGCCATTGCTGCACGATAATGCTCCGACTGAGGGACGCGGGGGCCACCCATCAGTCCTGCCCCCAAAGGTTCCCGCCAAAGGCTTGCTGCGGACATCGGGTTCAACGCGGTCGGGGGCGAGTCGTCGACGGGGTCTGCTGCGGTCAGAGAAATCCTGCCAGGTCCTCGGGGATTCTTGGTCATCCGGCTCTGTCGTTGGGGTCCGCTCGGGTGCTGTGGTGCACCTGTGAGCTCAGGTGTTGCGAGCCAGTCCAAGCCGAACCCAGTCTCAGCGTTGTGAATTTGACGACCTACAACGAGGGGGTTACCGTGCCCAAAAATTCGAACAACGAGGCGGATTGCACATGCTAGCAAGGCGGCAACTTCCACCCCAGTACGAGAAATGGAATCTCAAGTGGGGTGTCCCCTACGGACTCCATCCAACGGCGATGGCCGTGCTCAACGCCGTGCCTGCTTCCCCCCGGGCGAGGATCCTGAGCCGGCATGCAGTGCAGCGTGCTCGCGGGCCGTTCGCCTTCCAGCCGAACTCGTCAACCCGCTCCTATGAGTATCCATGGGCCTACCACCAGCTTGCCGGGCTCGGACCCTCGAGAATCCTCGAAGTCGGTGGAGCATTGTCGGGGTTGCAATTTGTGCTCGCCAAAGAAGGGCACGAGGTTCACAACGTCGATCCGTTCGTTGACTACGGCAGTGGTGACTACGAGGTCAACCCGGTCGCGGAGCACGCCGCCTTGAACACCTTGTTCAGCACAGGCGTCACACTGCACCGAGCCACATTGCCCGACGCGAAGCTCGATGGCTCTTTCGACGCGGTGTTGTGCATTTCAACGATCGAGCACCTGACTCCGGTCGACATCGAAGAGACCTTGACCAGGATCAAGCAGCTGCTCAAACCCGGCGGGCAGCTGGTAGTGACTCTGGACCTCTTCTTGAACCTCGAGCCCTTCTGCGGCCGCGCGAGCAATGAATGGGGTACAAACATGTCGGCCGCGTGGCTTCAAGAACTGACTGGCTTCGAGCTCATTGCGGGAGAGCGCGACGAACTCTACGGCTACGAGCAGTTCTCTCCCGAACATGTGCTCTCCCACCTGGAAGACTACGCGATCAACACCTACTACCCCCAGCTGGCGCAGCTGATCACCCTGAGCGCACCCCGAGCCTGAACTCTCGGCCAACCGGCAATGGCGCGGGCCCGCAACGAGTGCCGTGGGTTCTGACCGAAATCTGAACCGTTTACGAGTGTGTCAGCGTGCGACAAAGTTGCTGGTCGGTTGGAAGCGCGCTCGCATCGAACGGGTACATCGATTCCGCCTGCGTCGTCACGTCGCTCACGGTAACCGATGGCGCCGGGGAGCCGGACGTTGCTTGGGACGCTTGTACAACCGCCGGACCCGCCCCGGCAATGTAGTGCCCGATCACGAATGCACCAGCCCATCGAACAACGATCGAATGCAGGTTGGGATCAGTCATCACGTCGAACCAGGCGACATAGCCGCGCGTTGACCGCAAACGACCCCCCGGTGGTGGCGGGCCAGGCGTACTGCGGACCGCCAGGGTTTTCGATTCGCAAACGTGCATACCCAGGGCCTGCTCGTTCCATCACGAGAGTGGTCTTGCCGTATGTGAGCAGCGGAACCGGCGTGGGAAGGTTCGGGTTGTTGACTGTGATCGAGATGGTGTGATTGATGTCGGGTTGTTGCGTGACCGGCTTCCACGTCAGGTGCTGATCCTGCTGGCCAGGCACCGTGTTGTAGGTCTCGCCGGTGGAGTAGTAGAGGCCGGAGCAGTTGCCGACGTCGAAGATCTGTCCGGCCGGCGCCCAATAGGGAAGCGTGGCACCATGGCGGATAGTCGCAGAGACTGACTGCACACTGTGCTGGTCCTCGGCGGCAAGGTACGAACGGAACTGATAGGTGGTCCACTCCGGGTTCGGCTCGACTGCGGTTGCCATGTTGACGACGACACTGAACGCCGCAAGGACCGTGACACCGCCGAGTAGGTACCAGTCTGGCGCGGCGACTTCGACCCTCGATTCGCCGCCACAAATCGATCATGCCGATTGCCCCCGCCAGAATCAGGAACGGCATGAAGTCGGCCATGTAGCGATCCGCGATGTAGCCCCACATGAGGACGCCCGCGGTTCCCGCGATTGCGGCCAACAGGGGTATCCGAGTGAGCGCCAGGCGCCCAACCGGCCGAGGTCGGAAAGCCGACACGGTGCCCCAGCAGCTCAGGAGGAACAGGAGGGGCATGGTCGACGGAATGCTGGCGGTCTGATAGGTCTGGTCAAAGACGGCGCCGGCATAGATCGTCGGAAGCGTCGTCGGGTTGGTAATGAAGGGAAACACGTCGCTGAAGCGAATCCCGAACGGTTGGAGGTAGGCGATGGCGGTGGTGGGCACGAACGCCGGGCTGAAGGCTTTACCGCCATTGGCCTCAAGGAAATAACGCCGGTGTTCGTTGAGATGCGCCCACACCTGGTCGGCCATGGGAAGCCCCACGGGGATTCCGAACTTCGCGTACGTCACCGCGCAGCTCACTGCGAATGGCACGGCCGCCACCCCCAGCATGGGCCAAAACCAGCGCCGGTTCTCCTCGCCTTCTCGGCCCAATTCGAACCACACGGCGATCAAACCGGCGCCGATGACGCAGGCGTATCCCGTCGGAGCCCGGTCGAGATTGGTCGCCAGGATCAGGACGCCTGCGCCGAGCACCCGGCCCCACGAGGGGCGTTCCAGCACGCCCAGGAGGGCGAAGAGGCTGGCGATCGTGAGGGCCACGCTCCAGGCAAAGTCTTCGTTGTAAACCCAAGGCTCTGCAGCCAGGGCCACGAGGACCGAACCCCCGGTGATCGCCGCGACGAAGAGACCGTACGATGCGGCCTCCGCCCACCCCAGCGCTGCCTGCCCTCGAGTCATGAGCCGTAAGCGCCAGAGGAGCACCGAGCTGAACACAGCGGTCACCAGCCAGGCGAGAAGGATGGATGCGCCCGTAAGACGACCGTCGAGCGCGTGCGTGAAGATGAGGATGGGCATCCGCAGCAGTGAGGGAAAGAGCCCGAAATACGTGTACTGACGCCCGGAGTGGACAAAGGCCTCGATACCAAGCGCACCGTTCGGCACATAGAGGTGGCCAGAGAACATGGCCCGCGCCTGCAGGTCGTAGAAGTTCGACGGGGCCACCACTCGTAGAAAGCTCGCCCCGGGGTCCCACTGGACCCACAGAATCCACAGGTACGGGAGAGTCACGAGGAGGATTCCCGCTATCACGGCTTGGGTGAACCTGCGCCGTGCTGCTTCGGGGGACGGCTGCTGTATCGCCGGGGAGCGTTCAGACTGGGCCGGAGGCGCCAATATCGCCGACATCCAGGAAAATCTAGCGCCTGTGGTAGCCCAGGTCAGCCCGGCCCCCGAGACTGAAGGAGGGACGTTCCGATCGGACTGCATTTCGGAGCGACACACGCATTGGCCGGCTGGCACCCGTGCAACGAGGCGCACCGCCACCTCATCTGTCCGTCTGGCTGCCTCTCTCGCGGTCCGCGGGTCCGGCACCGGTGACCGGAGGCTGTCGGGAACAGCGATGCGTGCTGGTGCATCTGCACCATTTGCCGACGAGTGCCCTACGGGTCACAACACGGAGTCCCCTGCGTTCCAGCAGGTAAAAGTCTCGCCCAGCGCTCGGGGAACAGTCAAACCCGGGTCGAGAGCGTCCGCTCCGAGGCAACCTTTGCACTATATTTCCGTGACCATTGCAACGAATGAACTTTGATCAGCGTGTCGCTGGCAGCGACGAAGACCTGGGGGATTGACGGTGGGCGGGAGCGAGTTTGCACCAAAGGCAAAAGAGCAACAGGGGTCCACCCAACGCGAGCGCCCGGACGATGACGTGACGCAACGTGCAGCCTCCCCCATGCCCCACTCGTCCGCCGGTCCGTCTCTGAAGATCCTCATGGTGGCCGAGGACTTCCCGTGGCCCTCTCTCGGGGGTGGATCGGTTCGCCTGGTCAAGATGATCGAAGCGCTGACGTCGCTTGGCGAGCTCGATCTGCTGACACTCTACGACCGTCGCCGAGCCGTGCTCGATGTGCCGGAGTCCGTGAATCTACGCCGACTGAAGACCTTGGGTTATCCAGACGAAGCCGCCTCCTGGCGCTGGCGCGCTCGGTGGTTCCTGCACCGAGGAGTGCCCATTGAGGTGGAGATGCGCTGCAGCGACACAACCACGCGGCGCGCCTTGATGTCGTGGGCAGATGATCAGTACGACCTGGTGTGGTTCAGCACCGCAGCACTGTTCCATTGGATGGGCAGACCCCGCCTCGGCCCGACGATCGTCGACTTCATCGACCTCGAAGACGAGAAGGAGTTCCGGCGGGCTCGCATCCTCAAGTCGGAAACGCCCTCCTCCGGTTTGGGACGCATTCGTCATGCCCTGGCACTCGCGGGCTCAACTGAATGCCCGGGATTGGCAACGACTCCAACGTTCGATTGCCTCCACCGCTGATCGAATTATTCTTTGCAGCCATCTCGAGGTCGACAATTCGGGGTTCAACAATGCGGTGGATGTCGTCACCGCCTTCCAACGCCCGCTCCAGCCCGCTGGCCGTCAGGAGGTGGGCGATCCCCCCGTTCTGCTGTTTCAGGGTGAACTGACGTACGCCCCGAACATCGATGCTG
The DNA here is from genome assembly GCA_963787525.1 of uncultured Acidimicrobiaceae bacterium. Lineage (GTDB taxonomy): Bacteria > Actinomycetota > Acidimicrobiia > Acidimicrobiales > RAAP-2 > Bog-473. Next base: position 785,111 of record CAWBDK010000004.1, read on the forward strand.
CAGGCTGGCTCGTGAATTACGTTGCACCTCTGGTCCATGCACGAATCGCTAACGCTGAGTTCAGGCTCGTCGGAAACGCGAGCCAAGGCGTCAAGTTCCTGCACCAGCCGCCTGGCGTGACCGTGATCGGTCGGGTGCCCGACATGGTCCCTGAACTAGCCCGAGCCGACATTGCGGTTGTCCCCATCCGCTACGGCGGCGGCATCCGGAACAAGATCCTGGAGTCCTTCGCACATCGGATCCCGGTCGTGTCGACCACGATTGGGGCAGAAGGCATCGATGCCGAGGACGGAGTTCATCTGCTGCTTGCCGACACCCCCGAGGACTTCGCTGCGGCGTGCGAGCGACTCCTCACCGACATTGATCTGCGGAAGCGACTCATCGATGCCGCAGAGCAGCGATACCTCGAGATCTACGAATGGACACCCACCCGCGAACGCATCCGCACGATCTGTAGAGAGGTCGCGGCTCTTCCGGACGAACGTATGCGCTAGTTGGTCCACCAACAACGGTTTGGCGAAGGCAGCGGGAGCTTACGCTCAGCTCGTCCGCGGATTCCGACCTCTCGCATCACAGGTGAACAGAGCGACTAGCCCGCAGCGCCTGGCGTAGCCAGATCGTGGGCTGAAGCCAGCCTTTTCTGTCCGCCGGCCAAGTGGGCAAAGTTCGGCCAGAGAGACAGGTCAAGGTGCGGAACAGTATGGGCCAGAGCAACCACATCGCGCGAGTACAGATCGACGAGCCTGTTCTTGACATCGAGATCGAGCCGGCTGGTCTCCCTCAACGCAAACGAAGCAGGGCTACGGGGTCGCTCGGTCTCAGCGGAATGGTATTCGGTCAATCCCAAGTACTCGAAGGTCGACTTCAATTCGCCATCGGTATCGGCGATGCAGCGTTCGTATTGAAGAATCAAGAACTGAGACGGATCGAACACTTCGTACCACTGCTCGAGCGTTTGATTGTAGAACCCTGGTTCCACGACTTTCGACAGAATTTCTCCAGCCAGGTGCTGGCGCTTGCGAAACCGGTGATCGAAGATCGAACGCACACGGTCGACCGGATCCCGAAGGAGCAGCAGTAGTCGAGCCTGCGGCGCGGCTTCATGGAGGAGCTTTGGCACCCACGGGAAATCGAAGTACTCGGATGTCCATTCGCCCGCAAGTGTTCCCGGTCGCCGAGGAAACCATCCGTGGTACCAATCGACCATCGAGTCACTGAAGAGCTCACCACCAAAACGGTCGAAGAAATGAAGCTCTTTGGGGAGGCCGGTTCGGCGGGCTACCCCCGGGTGGAGAAGGATCATGTTGTACCACCAGAAGGTGCCGGAATTCTGTGCCCCGATTCCCACAAAGTCGGGGGGACCGATCGCTTCACCTTCGCGGGGCTCGGGTGGCGTGAAGTCAAACTCGGCATGCCACGGCGAAGGCCGCCCGAGGCGATGCAATATCTCTTCAGCTACCACAGGAGAGAAATGAGAGAAGATGCGACCCTTCAGGTTCATTGGGCTCGCTCCTTCGACACGGGAGCAGGATGCCACAGCACCTGCCGCCTCATCAAACCTGGCTTACGCAAGGTATTTGCCTCGTGGTAGTACCTTGCGTACTCCTTGGATCGTGCGACGCCCCTGCGAGTTACGAGTCTTCGAATCGTGCCGCTGTTAGTTGACAGCTCAGCCACTAGAGTGCGCTCGCCGTGGGTGCACAGAAGATCGGCCTCGTCCATTTCTAGGTCGATGGCAATGCGGGGCCGCCCAAAATACCTGGACGAAAAAGAGTAACCTCCGAGCCACGCCGAACAAGCGAAAGCTCTGCGAGAAGACAACTCTATGGCGGTCAACGAAGTCATAACGACACGGCGATCGGTTGGCGATCTTGCACAGGTTCCCCTCCGAGGGCGGGGTCGGATCTGGATTGCGGTGCTCGTCATCGGCGCGTACCTCGTGATCGGCATCGCTGCTTACTGGCCGGTGCTGCCGGGGATCTCCGGAAAGATCTTCAGCGTCGACGGAGATTTCAGCCAGTCCGTTTGGTTCATCGGTTGGGCGTCTCATGCGCTTACTCACGGGCTCAACCCGTTCTTTAGCAACGCGATGTACGCACCCAGCGGCGTGAATCTGGCGCAGAACACGGCGAGCCCCCTGCTCGGCTGGTTGACGGCTCCCCTCTCGTTGGTCCTGAGTCCACTGGTCGTGGGGAACTTGCTGATGGTGCTGGCCATGCCGGTATCGGCGACCGCCGCGTTCGTCGTGTTGCGAAAGTGGGAGGTCTGGTGGCCCGCAGCGGCGCTCGGCGGCCTCATCTACGGCTTCTCTCCCTACATGGTGGCCCAGGGCACCGCCCACGTGGAGCTGCTCTTCGTGCCGTTGCCGCCGTTCATAGCGTTGACGCTCGCTTCCATCCTGCAAGGAAAAGGGCCACCGCGGCGACTCGGAATTCAGCTGGGACTGCTGTTGACCGCTCAGTACCTCATTTCCCCGGAGGTGCTCTCGACGGTTGTGATCTTGATCTTCGTCGCGGTCATCTGCGTGGTGGTCCGCAATCCGTCGGCCGTGCCGACGTTGGCCCGAACCGCTGCTCGTCCGTTGGCGATCGCCGTCGGTTTGTCGGCCGTCCTGCTGGTGTACCCGTTCTGGATGTTGCTCGCCGGGCCTCAGCACTTCACAGGGCGCGCCTGGCCGATCTCGAATCCCTTTCATAACGATTTGTTGAGCCTTGGTGTCCCAGGCCCTCTGCAAAAGGACTCACTGGGGACGGGGTCGCTCGGGGCCCGCTTGATCTTCCCAAGCAACGTGACAGAGGGTGACGGATACATCGGGATCCCGCTCCTGATCGTCACCGGAATCCTCGCCTGGCATTCTCGGCGGAGCCCCCGCACGCAGCTCGCGGGTGTGCTCTTTCTGGGTGCTGCTCTCCTCTCGCTCGGACCCTATCTGGAGGTCGATGGGCGGCTCACCCACTTCCCACTCCCCTTCTTGCTGATCGATCATCTTCCACTGGTCGACAACCTTCTACCGAGCCGGATCTCCTTCGAGATGGATGCTTGTCTCGCCGCGCTTATCGCGTTCGGATTGGACGACCTGCACCGGGTAGCAGCTCGGAGTCAACCCGCCGGCTCTCCTCGACAACCAAAAGCTCGGAAGTGGTGGGCGGGCGTCTTCGCCGCAGTGACACTTGTCGTGCTTCTTGTCACCCAGCTGCCATCGTGGCCGTATCCTGCACCAGCCGCGGATGGACTGCCAGCAAGCATTCGCCAAGCCATTCCAACCGGCGATCCTGTGGCGGTGACGTATCCGTATGCTTACTTCCCCTTCACCCAGCCATTGCTCTGGCAGGCTGACGGTGGATTCGATTTCCGCCTTCTCGGGGGCTACGCCCGTCACGCCGATTACAACGGCAGCGGGGCGGGGTCGACGCCGATCCCGATGAGTCCTCCAGGGATGCAGCAATTCCTTGTCCGGGAAGACGTCATCGCCAGTTCTTATTTCGCGCGCTACGCATCTTCGGTACGAGTCAGTCCCAAGCTGGTGGCCAGCACTCGGACCGCCTTGTCCAAGTATCACATTCGCCTGGTCATCGTGGACCGTTCAGCGTTCGGGAGCAGGCCTATCATGAAGCTGTTCAACGACGCCCTCGGCCCTCCCAGTGTCTCGGCTGATCATTTCTCCATGTGGGCAGACTGGCACGGCTCGCCGAGGCGATAGGCGCCCGCCGCTTTTCCTTGGTGGATCGAGGTGCCGTGAGGCACAAGCTGCGGGCTCTCCACGCCACGGGGGTGAGGCCACCCACCGCCGGCGGTGGTTGGCCTTCGTTGAGAACGCCCGTCCGCACACGGCAGTGGGGTTCACTGTTGTCGGAACGTTGTGCAAGTTCGCTGCAGTCGATTCTCAAACGGCATGGACCACGACGTCTGGGCCGGACCGAGTGCGGTGATCGATCAGAGTCATCGCCCCTCAGCACCTGACCGAACCGCAATCTCATGACTGCACGCGGAGAAGGTTCGGGCCATTGAGGCCGTTCACACCTCAGCCCCCAGGACCCGCTTCGCAGCCGTTCGCGCGTGGCCCCGGGCGCGAGGCTTGGAGGACCGGCCGTCACATTGAAGGCCGTGTTGACCGCGTCCATCGCGGGCCGAATTGTTCGGCGACTGCCAGCGCCCCGACGCAACTTCGCGCACGACGAGATCGAGTTGTTCAGCGCCCTTGGCCAAGGGATGCATCCACAGGTGAGCGAGATCTCAAGGCCTGGCCCAGGGCCCACGTCAAGGACCGGGCGACTCTTGGAGACGAGAATGTCTGAATTAGGATCAACTCGGTCATGGGGAAGGGAAGCTCGGCTTGAACTCGTTAGCTCTTGACGAGCAAATTCTCGCCACCGGCGACGAAGCGGGAACCGCACCTGATGACCGGCGCTTTCGACCCGACGTAGAAGGTCTCCGAGCGGTGGCCGTCCTGCTCGTCGTCTTCTATCACGCCGACGTCCCCCGGGTGACCGGTGGATTTGTCGGGGTCGATGTGTTCTTCGTGATTTCCGGCTTCGTCATCACCGGACTTCTCCTGAGGGAACGTCGAAGCACCGGCCGCACCTCGATCCTGAACTTCTATGCGCGTCGGGTTCGCCGGATCTTGCCGGCGGCGACGTTGGTCATTCTCGTCGTGGTGGTCGTCTCCTACCTCGCGCTCGGTTTTGTGTCGGGCGACGTCGTCGCTGATGACGGTCGCTGGGCGGCGGTCTTCCTGTCCAATTTCCACTTCGAAGCAGTAGGAACGAACTACTTCACAGCCTCGCTCCCACCCTCTCCATTACAGAACTACTGGTCCCTGTCCGTCGAAGAGCAGTTCTACGTCGTCTATCCGACCTTGTTCTTGCTCGTGGCCAGCTTGAAGGGTCGCCTCTCCTTGCAGACGAAGATGGCGATCACCCTAGTTGTCGTCATCGCCGCCTCGTACTGGCTCTCCGTCGTCCAGACCGCTTCTCATCCCACCGCGGCCTACTTCTCTCCTTTCACCCGGGCGTGGGAACTGGCCCTGGGCGCCCTCGTTGCCATTGCGACCCCGTGGCTGAAGCGGGTTCCAGCTCGCACCGCGGCCCTGCTCACCTGGGCCGGACTGGCGGCGATCGCCGTGGCCGCATTCACCTTCACCGCTCAGACCCCCTACCCGGGGTCGCTGGTGGCGATCCCGGTCGTCGGCGCGGCACTGATCATCGCCGGAGGAGTGGTGGCACCACGCCTGGGGGCCGAGCAGTTGCTCAAGCTCGGGCCCTTCCAATGGTTCGGCAAGCGGTCGTACTCGCTCTATCTGTGGCACTGGCCCATCTTGATCATTGCCGCCGAGCACGCCGGCAAGTCCACCCTCCCGCTGCGCGAGAACCTCTTGTTGATTCTCCTCGCCATCGTGATCTCGATGGCCTCGTACCGCCTCGTCGAGAACCCCATTCGGCACTGGAAGCTGCCATCGAGGACGACGGTCGCCGCCGGCATCGTCTTGGTGGTGACGACGGTGATCGTCCTCACCTTGATCATCGGCGTCGAATCAACACCAGAAGCTGCCACTGACCTGGTCGCGGCACGCAATGTCCACGTCGTCCTCAACGAGGTCGCGGCGGCCAGGTCGATCACCCAGGTTCCCGCCACGATACAACCCGGCCTGGCCCAGGCGCCCACTGACTACGGCGGCCTCGACGAAGGAAGCTCGTGCGAGGCAGGTGTCACTCAGTCCACGGTAAAGCTCTGCTTCCTCGGCGATGTGCACGCGGACAAACTCCTCATCGTCTACGGGGACTCGCACGCGGTCATGTGGCTGCCTGCCTTCATCTCCATCGCGACAGACGCGCACATGAGACTCCTGGTGCTCGGAAAACTCGATTGCCCTGCGGCACTGGTCTCCGTCACCACCCCGGCCGGATACGGAAGTCCGGACAGTCCTTTCGTCGCGTGCAACGAGTGGCACCAATGGGCGGTGAAGACGATCAATCGCCTGTCACCCAGCATTCTGGTGGTCTCACAGGAGAGCACGTACGCCCGGCCCGGGCCGTCGGAGTTCAGCGCTTCACAGTGGCACAACGGGCTTACGGACCTCTTCAAAGAGATCCCCAATCCACACATCGAGAAGATCTTCCTGGGCAATATCCCATTTCTTTCCCAATCCGGACCGACCTGTTTGTCGAAGCATTTGGATGACGCGCAAGCCTGCTCGACGCCGCTCGCTCAGTCATACGAACGTCTCGATGTGACGGAGTTCGCAACCGCACAATCCCTTCATGTCAAGTACATCGATCCGACGCCCTGGTTCTGCTCCAGCGTCTGCACAGCCGTCGTGGGCTCATACGACGTCTATATGGATCAAGGCCACATGAGTGCGGTGTATGCCACACTTTTGCAGAATGCACTGGCTCAGTCGCTCTTCGGTGCAACTCCGAAGCCCACATTTGAGACCTCGAAGCTGGCGTTGTCCACAAGCATTACGGTTCCGTCGAATGGCGCCACGTTGTCAGGTGACAGATGGCTGGACGCAAGCGCCCAGGGAACCTTTCCCGTGACCAATGTCGATTTTCAGCTTTCGGGCGGCGGGTTGCGCAATCAGTCCATCTGCGTCAGTGAGAGTACGAGCTACCTCGGATGGGCCTGCCAATGGAACACATCTGATGTCCCCAACGGGCACTACACATTGCAGAGCGTTGTCCATGCCGCCCTTGGAAGGACTGCTCGGAGCAAATCCATCCCCATCTCTGTTAAGAACTGATGGCGGTACGACTCACGAGTCGAGTGCGGGATTCAGCATGGCCGCCGCAAACCGGTAGGCGCCCGACGAGTACACGTTGCACACCGCGATGTCTCCCTCAATGGTGGTCTGCCCGGTTGGGCAGAAATGGGTTCCGTCTGGAGACCGGACGACATTCGTGCCCGCGGGCCCGGTGCACGGCTCGGTGGGGAGGCAAGGGAGCGTCCATGTGAAGGCTCCGTTGGCCATGACAGCTTGGCCGGCATCGACGAAGCTCACGCCGACGTTGGCCGCTGCGAGAGAGCTGTAGAGCTGGTTCAGGTTGGTGACGTTTTGGTTTTCAAGTGCCGCCGCATTGAACGGGAGGCCAATGAGGAACACTTCGGTCCCGTAAGGGCGAAAGATGTCGATTGCGGTCTGGATGTCGGCTTCATACTTTTGGTAGTACTGCGGCGTTCCGATCGGGTCACCCGCCATGCAGGGAGTGAAATTGTCACCGCTGAATTCGAGGACGACAGCCGTCGGCTGCCAGGAGGCCGCGAGGGAGGCCATGGTCGGCAGGAAATCACAGACCGCAAGCCCGCCATATGTCTGCACGAGCGCCGAGGCGCCAGCCGCATTGGCGAGGTTGGTGAAGTACGGGCCCGCCTCCATCCCCAACGAGTCTCCGTAGAGCACGATCCTGGGGGGTCCCGGCGGCGGCAGGCTCGCCACGGATCCCGCGTAGCCAGCGTCCCCGAAGCTGAAAATGCCGCCGTCGGACGCCACCTCCCAATACCCCTCGCCATCAGGTGTCGCCGCCATTCCCGCTATCGGCGCGTTGAGGTGCTGACCACCCATCGATCCTGTGAACCCTGCGCCCCCAAAGCTGAAGATGCCGCCGTCGGACGCCACCTCCCAGTAGCCGCCCCCCAGCGACTCGGCGGCGATGCCGACAACCGGAGATCTCAGCGGAGTGCCCCCCATGGAGCCGAAGTAGGGGGCACCCCCGAAACTGAAGACGCCGCCGTCCGACGCCACCTCCCAGTATCCGCCCGAGTGCGGGTCGGCGGCCATCCCCACGATGGGCGCGTTGAGCCGCGTGCCGCCCATGGAGCCGAAGAAACCGGCGTCGCCGAAGCTGAAGACACCGCCGTCGGACGCCACCTCCCAATATCCCTTGCCATCAAGCGTCGGCGCGATCCCTACGATGGGAGCGTTGAGCCGCGTGCCGCCCATGGAGCCGAGGAAACCGGCGTCGCCGAAGTTGAAGACGCCGCCGTCGGACGCCACCTCCCAATACCCTTTGCCGTCTGGCGTGGCCGCCATCCCCACGATGGGCGCGTTGAGCCGCGTGCCGCCCATAGAGCCAAGGAAACCGGCGTCGCCGAAGTTGAAGACGCCGCCGTCGGACGCCACCTCCCAATACCCCTTTCCGTCTGGCGTGGCCGAAATGCCGATGACCGGGTGATCGAGCATCCTGGCTGCAGCAACCCCCGCCGGAACCAAGGCACACAGCCCGCCGATCAAGGCCGTGACGACCACGCAGACCCAGCGCATAGCGAACGATTGTGGCAGGTCAGTACGGCTGGGTCACGCTTGAGGAGTTCGAGTCCCAACACCTCGACCGGAGCCCGTCGACAGCAGGATCAGCCAACCTCTCCTCGTGGCCGGCGCCAGTGCCGAGATTCTCATGAAGGCGGTTGGTTTATCGGGCTGTGAGTATCGATCATCGCCCGGCCCGGTCATCAAACCTTGGCTGACGAGGTTCGACATTGCCACCCTCGATGGCACGAGAGCCCACGGTTTCGCCCAGACGGAGTGCAGACTGTCTGCGTGACCCGGCCGTATCCTGCTGACATCGTCGGCGTTCTCTCGAAGCTGGGCGCCGACCCCGACGACGTCCTTGGCCACGGTGGCGAGGCATGGGTCTTCGGCCTCGGCACTGATCGCGTCGTCCGTGTTCTGCACCTGGGCGGTCGGATGGAAGAAATCCACCGCCGCCAGGAGCTGGTCAACGAACTGGCGAAGTCCCACCCTCCATATCTCCTCCCTGAGGTTCTGGAGGTGGGCCAAGCAGGAAGTCGGGTCTACGTCATCGAGCGCCGCCTGCCGGGCCGTTCTCTCCGGGATGTCCTTGGTTCCCTGGACGGGCCAACCCGCCCACGGCTCATCGAGACCTACCTGGAAACGGTGGCGTCACTCGGAGATCTGCATCTGGAGCCTCGAGGGGGGTTCGGAGACCTGATCGCCAAAGACGCCATGATCCGGCCGACCTGGCGCGCGTACCTGACCGACCGAGCCGCGACGCATCTGGTGGGGTCGCTTCCCGAGTTCCGCACCATCGACGCGCAAGCACTCGCCGACGCGCTCCCCGAACCCGACGCGGCATCTTTTGTACACCTGGACGCGTATGTCGGCAACGTCCTGACTGACGGCCTGCGGATCACCGCGGTCATCGACGTCGGAGTGTCCAGTGTGGCCGGTGACCGCCGTCTCGACCCCCTTGCCGCGGTCGTAGACCTCCGATCGCCGCAGATCACCCCTATGGCGACGACGGCGGACGTCGACGTGGCGATGAGCTGGCTGCGGAGCGCCGGTCTGTCGGACTGCCTGGAGCCAGCAGGGAGATGGTTCGCGGCCTTCTGGACCTTTGCAGTGGGCGACGCGAACGTCATGTCATGGTGTCGGGAGATGCTGCTGGATCACTGAAGCTCACTCCGGGATGCTGATGACCCGGCAGCGTCGCCAACGATGAACGAACCCTCTTTCTCTGCCCCGGAGCTCGGAGCCACATAGAGCGGAACGGTGCGCCGGTAGAGGGGCGCGACCCAACGGTCTTTCCGAAATTAATCTTATGATCTTGCTACCCATCGGGGGGCGGCGATCAGAGGGAAGGGACATGCCACGACTGGGAGTAGCGCGGCTCGGCTTGGCCCTGGTCGTCGCTTTAGTGGTCCTCGTTGTCGGGGCCATCGCCATCGCGAAGGCATCGGCTGACACGACCAGTAGCTGCATACCGGGTCCTGGAGCCCAACTGCAGGGGTGCAACTTCGACCTTCAGAACGCCAACCTCGCCGGAGCCGATCTCTTCGGCGCCGATCTCTACGCCACCAATCTGAAAGGCACCAATCTCAAAGGCGCCGATCTCCACGGCGCCGATCTCCACGGCGCCGACCTCCAGGGCGCCGACCTGAAAGCGGCCAACCTCGCCAGCATCGACGCGAACCCGGCCAACCTCACGGACGCCAACCTCAGCGGAGCCGATCTCCAAGGCGCCAACCTCAGGGGCGACAACCTCTCGGGCGCCAACCTCTCGGGCGCCAACCTCACGGGCGCCGATCTCCAAGGCGTCAACCTCAAGGGCGCCAGCCTCTTCGGCCTCGAGTGGTCACATGCGATCTGTCCGGATGGGACCAACAGCGACAACGATGGCAACACCTGCGAAGGCCACCTCCCTTAGGCTTACTTCGAGGCCAGAGGGTTCCGACACCATCCACCCCACGTTCTACGTGCGAGGCGGGTTCCCAGATGACTTCTCCGGCGCCTCCGGCGAAACCCCCTCGGACGAGAAGGGGTTTCGTGCTATGACACCTACGGTGGACCTTATGGGACGGCTTTCAAACCCTCCCGAGGCGGTCGAAAGTGTGGCTCACCAGGGAGGATGTGATACTCCCCCGCCCAGACGGACGACCTCGAAGGGCGCGAAGCGGTCCTCCAACCCGCCGGAACCGAACGATCTGGAAGAAAAGGGACAGCTTTCAAACCCCACCGAGAGTTCGCACCACGGGGACGATGGACGGGTGGACTCCCCCACCGCGGGCCGTTCGATGCGACGTCCCGGGCCGCCCGTCCTGCGACGATTGACCCCTCCCCAAATCGAAGACGTAGTGGCCGGGTATCAATCAGGCCGCTCGCTGATAGAGCTCGCTCAGGAGTTCGGCATCCACCATCGAACCGTGGCCGGCCACCTTGAACGGCTCGGCGTTGCTCGGAGGGTAAATCTGACCAAGATGAGCCCAGCTGACCGTCAGGTTCGCAGCCACCCGTTATCGAGCCGGTGAGTCGCTCACAACGGTGGGCAAGGCACTGCACGTCCATGCTGCAACCGTGCAGCGAGCTCTCAAGCGAGCCGGCATCACGATCTGACAGCGGCCCAGGCGGTGAAACGATCGCTCTTGTCGCTCGTACTCCTTGGCTTGCTGCGCCTTGAACGATCCCCGATGTCAGGAGATCTAACTGAAGCAAGCAGCCCGTTGATAATTGCGAATAACGCGACCCCGAGTCGGCGGTAGGTGACACCCTCAGCCGGGATGATGGCGCGCGTTTTGGGACACATTCCGTCTACCGATAAGTCGAGCTGTCGATTGGCGCTCTGTCTCGCGCCCTGGGGTCCCGGACCCGGAAAAGCCTGACAAAAGGCCCGATCGCCTGGGGCAGGTTCAGGTTGAGGTTGTATTGGGCAATAGTTGCTGTATGAATGGATTGTCCAGAGCCACCAACCTCAGCGAGGACTCGATGGTCGACGCCGTCCTGAGCGCCAGCCGGGTCCTCGTGGCCATCGCCGCCCGCTCACTGGCCGACGCGGGCGAGGAGGTCACCCTCACCCAGTACCGCTCCCTGGTCGTCCTGGCCTCGCGCGGGCCCCAGGGTGTCGCCGAGCTGGCCGAGGCAGTTTCGGTCACTCCGCCCACAGCGTCGCGATTGTGCGAACGCCTGGTGAAGAAGGGCCTCGTTCGTCGACGGACCGACCGCCACGACCGACGCCATGTGCAGATCGCCTTGACCCAGTCTGGCAGGGACCTCGTCGACGCGGTGACCGATCGCCGTCGTCAAGAGATCGCCGACCTACTGGCCGCTGTCCCGGCCAAGACCCAACAATCAGTCGTCGTCGCTCTGCGCCAGTTGGCCGAGGCCGCGGGTGAGGTGCCCGAGCAGGATTGGAGCGCGGGGTGGGACCTGTGAGTGAACAGGCCGACACCCCCCATCCCGGCCGCGCCGTGTGGGCCAGGGGACTCAGCGCACGGGCGGGGCGCTGGATTGCCTCTGCGACCTATCTCAAGAAGTGGAACGTCTTGGGTGTGGTGATCGGCGCCGTGGCCGGCGTCGGCGCGATCGTGTTCTACGAGGCGCTCGTCATCTGCACCCACTTCTTCATGAACGTCCTCGTCGGCTACCAGGTGCCGACGCCCAAAGGTGAAGGGAGCCTGGCCGCGTCGAGCTCACCCGCCCGTCCGTGGGCCCTCCCCCTCATCGCCGGAGTCGGCGCGCTGCTCGGGGCGGTGCTGGTCTTTCGCATCGCCCCCGAGGCACAAGGGCACGGCACCGACGCTGCCATCTCGGCGGTGCACCACAACCCTCGGGGTGTGCGCTTCCGTGCCGTCGTCGTCAAGATCGTGGCGTCGGCACTGACCATCGGCTCGGGTGGCTCAGGTGGCCGAGAAGGACCGACCGGCCAGATCAGCGCCGGCTTCGGGTCACTGCTAGCCCGCCTGCTCGACCTCGAACCCGCCGACGGGCGAATCGCGGTCGCCACTGGGATCGGCTCGGGAATCGGGGCGATCTTCGGAGCACCTCTGGGCGGTGCGGTGCTGGCCACCGAGATCCTCTACCGCGACGACTTCGACCCAGCGGCGCTGCTCCCCAGCTTCATTGCGTCCGTCGTCAGCTTCGTGGTGTTCGGAGCCGTCGAAGGCTTCTCACCTCTCTTCGGCTACGTCGCCTCCTACCATTTCAGCGACCCGGTCCAGCTGCTCTGGTTCGCCCTCATCGGCCTGCTGGCCGGCCTCATCGGTCTCCTCTACGCCAAGGGCTTCTACGGGTTGGCCGACCTCTTCAAGCGGTCGCCTCTGCCTCGGTGGGTGGCTCCGGCGGTCGGCGGCCTCATGGTCGGCGCCATCGCCATCGCCGTGCCCCAGGTCATCGGCACCGGCTACGGCTGGGTGCAGCAGTGCCTCACCCACCACGGCATCGAGTCCATCCCGTTGTGGATCGTGCTGATCGTCCCCTTCGCACGGATCCTGGCCACCGGTCTGTCCATCGGCTCGGGAGGGTCGGGCGGGATCTTCGGCCCGGGCATCGTGATCGGGGCCTTTCTCGGCGCCTCGGTGTGGCGGGTCTTCGACCCCGTTTTCCCGTCCATGGGGCACGACCCGGCCCCCTACGTGCTCGTCGGCATGATGAGCTGCTTCGGCGGCATCTCGCGCGCACCGCTCGCCGTCATGTTGATGGTGGCTGAGATGACCGGGAGCGTCTCCATCCTCACGCCCGCCATGATCGCCGTGGGCATCTCTTGGCTCATCGTTCGCCGCAGTGATGACACCATGTACCGCAGCCAGCTCAAGAGCCGCTCAGACGCGCCCGCCCAAAGGCTCTTGGCCGGCATGCCGCTTCTCGGCGCGATTCCGGTCACCCGGGCCATGGCCGAGCCGAAGTTGGTGCTCACCACACAACGCACCATCGACAGCGCCCGACGGGCACTCGTCGACGCCAATCTCAGCGGAGCACCGGTGGTCGACGAGGCCGGACGACTCGAAGGGACGATCGCCCGTTCGAGACTCGAGAAGCCGGGCGACGGGCAGCACGGACTCGGAGATCTTGTCGATGCTGGAGCATCCACCGTCTCAGAATCGAGCCGACTCGACGTCGCGCTCGAAAGCCTCACCACCGCACCGGAGTCTTGGGTCCCCGTCCTCGACGGTGAGCGCCGAGTCGTCGGAACGCTGTCCATCTCTGACGTGGTGCGCGCCTACCGCCAGGAACTGGTCACGAGCGCCGAACGGATGAGTGATCTCGGAACGACGGAGGGCGCGGCTCAGGTAACGGTCACACAGAACTCCCCGGCTGCGGGCAGGACGCTGCGCCAGGCCGGACTCCCCGTCGGACTGCTGGTCACGTCGATCTCGCGAGGGGACAGGGTGTTCTTTCCGACCGGGGACACCACGCTCGCCGTGGGTGACGAGTTGACCGTGATCGGCGAAGAGTTGGACCCGGGTCAGATCGGAAATGGCGTAGCGATGGGCGATGTCGACTGAGCACCGGTGAGGACCCGTCGCTATCGTCGCCACAGTGAGTGAACGGACGCGACGGTTCTTCTGGTGGTTGAGCGTTGCCGTCATGCTGCTCGTCACGGCAACGGATGCCCTCCTCGGGTCCCGCATCATCTTGATCGGGCTTCTCATGGTTGGTCCTTGCTGCGCGCTCCTCAGCGCGCGGCGGATGTCGACCGCCCAGGCCGGGGCGATCGCCGTCGGGCTGGCGGTCCTCTTGGCGCTCCCAGACGGGATCTGGGACACCACCACCCAGTTCGCCTTCATCGGTGCGGTCTTGCTGGTCGCCATCGCCTGCACGTGGGCGGCCGGGATCATCGAGTCGATCACCCGACGATGAGCCGCTGGCGGCTGCAGCTCGGCGCATCGTTGCTCCCCTACTCGGCTCAACTGTGTAGCGAGCTGGCGGTCTGACTCACCTCCGTCGAACCGTGACTCCTAGGAGACGGCAAGAAGCACGACCACGAAGAGGACGTAGGCCGCGATGATTAGGCTTCCAGCGGCACGCCGCAGGCCATGCCCGACATAGGCGAGCACCAACGTCAGCGCGGTCAGCCCCACGTACCAGCCTGCAACGAGCAGGCCTGACCCAGATGGCTTGGCCAGACCGATCACCACGGCGGGGATCAACAGGCCGGCGGTCACATTGAGCGCGTTCGAGTTGAGCGCCGTGCTCAACGTGGCCGCGCCTCGGCCTCGCCGGGCCAGGTAGATCGCAGAGACGGCATTGGGAAGGCTCGTGACAGCCGCCAGGACGAGCGCGCCGATGACGATCTCAGGAACTCCGAAGTGGCCGCCCAGTGAGGTCGCCCCCTTCTCCATGGCCACGCTGGCCACGACAACGACGGCCAATGCAGCGCCGGCCGTCCAGGTGTCTCGGGATGTTCCTCGGCGGGGGTGGATCGCCGCTTCGAGTTCGCTCTCCTCCTCGACGATGGCGGCCGTGATCCACGCTGTCCATCTCTTCGGAAGATGCAGCCGCGCCAGGATCCTTCGATGAGCGCCGAGCAGGGCGACAAAAGGTACGAGAACCACGAGGATGACGACCAGGCCAGCGCCTGGGGAGAGCTGGCCTCCGACGCTCAAGAGGCACGCCGCACCAACAGCCATGCCTACCGTCCCGCTGAAAATCACCACCTTGCGGTGCAAGCCGATGCTGCCGGCCACGACCGCACCGAGGCCAAGGAGCGCAGCCAGGTTGAAGACGTTCGACCCGAGGACGACCCCGGCACCAACGGTCGCTTGATGATGCACCAATGCCGTGATGGATGCAGTGACTTCGGGTGCATCGGCGGCCAGGGCAGCCACCATCCCAAGCAGAGCCTCGGAGAGGCCGAGGCGCTCGCCTACCCGCTCAAGCCGAGAAACGAGCACCCAACTCGTCGCCAGGCTGACGATGGCCCCGAGAACGAACGCCACCGTGGAGAGCCCCACGCTCATCGGCGCTTAGGTCCTGTGTTCACGCGACCAAAGGTGCAGGTGGGCGGAGTGAATGAGATGGGATAGTCAGGCGACACGTCAGCTCCTCGGCGCGAACCTTCGATGTGCCGACCAGGCTTCCCGGCTCTCCGACGTCCAAGCGTAGTTTTCGCGAAGGCGCTCCCACGAACCGAAGAGACAGCAGGGGCTACCCGGGCTCTTGCCGTCCAACCTCAGCTGTCAGGTCGCAGATCACGACCGCCGCAGAGGTTCAGCGCCTCGCCGGTGGAGTAGCCCATCACGCGCGCCTGACGATGTGCCGTCGTGTAGCTCCGATGTGCCGTTTGTGGGCACGCAACAGTCGCGAGCACGGACCGGAGCCACCATCGCCTATCGCGAAAGAGAAAACACCTTCGGATCCTTTTTCAAACCCATGGTTGACCAGGGAGAATGTTGACATTTTGACAACACTCGTGGACCTTATGGGACGGCTTTCAAACCCTCCCGAGACGCTCGAATGTGTGGCTGACCAGGGATAACGGGTACTCCCCCACCCCGACGGACGACGTCGAAGGGCACGAAACGGTCCTCTAACGCACGCGAACGGGGCGATCTGGAAGAAAAGGGACAGCTTTCAAACCCCGTGCAGCGACGGCTGTCTCGAGGTGTCGTCGATGAACTTGTGCACCTCTACGAAGAGGGGACGTCGATCGATGCGCTCGCGCGGCGCTACGGCGTCCACCGGACCACGATCATCACTCAACTCGATCGGCGGGGCGTACCCCGTCGCCGCGTCGCCCGGGAAAATGACGGACCCTTTGGTCGCCCGAGCCTCCGAACGGTACACCGAGGGCTGTCGCTCGCCGATGTCGCTTCCGAGTTCGGGGTCCACGCAAGAACGCTCGCCCGGGAGTTCCGGCGGGCTGGGACTCCAATCCGAGCGCCACGGGGCATGCCTTCACCAACGTGCGGGCGGTGCCACAGTTGCAGTGATAGGGATTGCTGGCCCTGCGACCTTGGAGTGGGGAGAACGGATTCCGATCCTGGGCGGTACTCGGAAATAGCGGTATGAGCTGCTCGCGAAAGGCAAGCATCTGACGCATTGCGCCGGAATGTGTCTCACTGATCCGGCAGCGTACGGGGGCAGGTGAAGGTGCGTTCGCCGACGCGGCCTTTAACCCTCTACGCGGTCGTCACTGCTCCCGATGCTCGGGTTGGGTCACGGTGGTGGTGAAGACCCATAGCTTCCAGTCGACTGGCCCGGCACTACTCAGAACGCCAGCGCCGATAGAGCTCGGTAAGGTCCTGCCTTGCTTCGGGCGTCAGGTCCTCAGGCTCGATCTCGCCGGCCAGCCGAATGGTCATCTTGATCTGCTCCAAGTACGCGCCACAGTTGGGGCACACTTTCAGATGAGCCTCGAATCGCCGTCGATCCCGACGGGAAAGAGCCCCTTCGAGATAGTCGGTGACGAGTTCCACCGCCTGCTGACAAACGATGTCTCTTCGTTTCAGCGACAGCACGGTCAGCTCTTCTCAATCTCGGCGTCGAGGAACTCTCGCAAGCGTGCGCGTCCCCGATGCAGCAAGATCCGCTGGTTGCCGAGGCTGATTCCAAGAACGGCGCACGCTTCGTCGTTGGAAAGGCCTTCGACGTCGCGCAACATGACGACCTGGCGCTGACGTGCAGGCAGTGTGTCGAGGGCAGATTTGAGGATCGGCACCCAGGTGGCGGCGTCGAGACGGTCCTCGCTCGCCTCTGTCCAGTGGTCGACGGGGTCGGCCCATTGGCCCTGAGCGTCGAAGCGGGTCGGGTCGACCGCCTGGATCGTCTCGATAGATGGATCTGCAGGTTCCCGGGCACCAGCCGAGCGCACTCGGTTGACGAGGATCCGAAAAAGCCAGGTCTTAAACGAAGAACGTCCCTCGAACCGCTCGATGCCACGAACGACGCCCAGCCACGTGTCTTGGACAGCCTCTTCGGCCACCTGCTGACTCGGCACCATAGAACACGCCAGGCGAAACATGGGCTGTTGGTAGCGGGTCACCAGCATGACAAAGGCCTCCTCGTCACCGGTACGGACCCGGCTGAGCAGCTCGCCGTCCATCTCCACGGCGCGAAGCGTAGGACTCTCAGATCCGGTGCGCGTCGCGCCCACCAATGCCGGGTTCGTTTGGGATTTCGGCCGATCGCCTGTCGTTGGGACATGTTCTTTCAGTCCCCGCTCACCTCGGAGGCGTTACATGGGCTGTCAGCCGACGGCGAGTTCATGTACGAGCGTACCGCTTGTCCCCGCATTCGGAGACTCTTGAACACTTTGAATCGTCGATGAAGGAGGCGCAACTGAGGACACTTACCCATGTGACGCTGGGCGCTGGAGCTGTCTTGAGACTATCGACCTGGCTCGGCCCTCTCGCCTGAGCCATCTGGCTCGCTGGCCTCGGGACCCCGCCGGGACCTGGTCTGCGCCGGGAACGCCGGCAGCAACACGGACGTCTGTCATCTCACGCGACGGCGCGTAACGGTTCTCGTCGACGAGGGGACAGTACTTGTGGTGGACAACTCGTCCCCGTGAAATCCATGGAGGTCAGGAACACAATGCGAAGGCACATCAGGTTGGCCGTGCGCCTTGGGCTCGGCGTCGCCACGCTCAGTAGTGTCGGGATTCTCGGTGCTCTGGGCGCTGGCGCGGCTAATGCAACCCCTATCGCCAGCTACAGCCCAGGCAACTTCTCCCCGGTAGTCGGACATGTCTACCTCGACGACAACACTGCGGGGACCAACACGATCAGCGGGTTTGACCGCCACCTGGACGGCTCGCTCACACCGCTGGCGGGCTCACCGTTCACAGCCGGCGGCGCGGGTACGGGTGCCGGGCTGGCTTCCCAGGGTGCGATCCAGGTCACCCGCGACGGCCGCTTCCTGCTCGCGGTGGATGCGGGCAGTAACCAGGTATCAGTTTTGAGGATCGGGTTTGACGGCGCTCTGCAGCTGGTCCCCAACGGAGTGGTTTCCTCCAACGGTCCCACGCCCGTGAGCATCGCGGTGCATGACAACCTTGTCTATGTCGCTAATGCTGGCGCCGTAGGCCCGAACTTCACCGGGTTCACGCTGAGCTTCTTCGGACAGCTCCAGCCGCTGCCCAATTCGACCGTGTCCCTTCCCAGCGGATCCGTGACCCTTCCTAGCGGTTCCCAGCCTGGTGATGTCCTCTTCAACTCGACTGGTACCAGCCTGGTCGGCACTCTCGTTGGTCCATCGCTGATCGACAGCTTCGTCGTTGGAAGAGACGGGCTCTTGACCGCCGCTCCCGGGTCTCCTTCCCCCGCACAGGGGCTCGGACCCTTCGGCAGCGAGTTCCAGCCGACGAATCCCCAGCAACTGTTCGTCTCTAATGCTCACAACGTGCCGGCCGACTCCGGAACAGTCTCCGCCTTCGATGTCGCCTTCAATGGGGCACTGACCTCGATTGGGTCTAGTCCGTTCGCGGACAACCAGACGGCGCCATGTTGGATCGAGATCACCCACAACGGGCAGTTTCTGTTCACGGTGAACACCGGATCGGGTGAGATCTCTCGTTACGCCATTGCTCCCAACGGGTCGCTGACCCTCCTCGGCAGCACGCCGGTCAGCAACACCGGGGGCGTCGGCGCCGTTGACGCCCGCCTGAGCAACGACGGTCGGACGCTGTACGTGGACGAGAGTAAAGCCGGCGCCGTGGGTGCCTTCGCCGTGAACGGTGGAAACCTCACAGAGCTTCCCAGCTCGCCTGTTTCGCTCCCCGCCGGCGCACACGCCGCGGGCATCGTCACCACAGGGTTCTAGTCAGCAACCTTCCGCATCGCGAGGGCCGGGAGCATGAGCGCTCCCGGCCCTCGTATGTCCAGATAGGTAGGGTCACTGGACTGAGTGAAGGACTCGCGACCCAGGGTCGAGTAGTCGGCGGGCGTCCCCAAAGTGCTGCGACGAGGGCACTCCAACCCGGCGGTATGGGGACCCAATGCCCGCCCGGTATCGGCGCACGTACCGCACGGCCCACTTTGATACACAAAGAGGGCTGTAACGCCTCGATTCCGATCGATCGGGCCTCACGGCTCGCTCCCCAAAATGGTGTCTCGTCACCGGCAGGTGACATAAGCCCAGGTCTCGCCTAGTCTTTCGCCTAGTTGGGGGGACAGGGGGTTCTGTGGCTGCCGCAGAGAACATCACGATCCTTTTCACAGACCTCGTCGGCTCAACCGAGTTGGCCTCCGAGCTGGCACCTGAGGCAGCTGATGAGTTGCGCCGTGCCCATTTCGCAGTCCTGCGTCGAGTGATTGCATCGTGCAGCGGTACCGAGGTGAAGAACCTCGGCGATGGGCTTATGGTCGTCCTTCCCACCGCTTCGGCCGGGCTCTCTTGCTCCGTGCAGATGCAGCAGGACGTCGACCTCGCCAACCGCAATGCCGAGCAGCATCTGGGGCTGCGAGTCGGTCTCAGCTGCGGGGAGTCGACGAGGGAGGGGGACGACTACTTCGGAGACCCTGTGATCGAGGCGGCGCGGTTGTGCGCACGCGCGGAAGGTGGCCAGATCCTCGCACCGGAGCTCGTGCGTGCCATGGCCGGGAGACGAGCGCCGTATCCGTTCCGTCCGCTCGGTCCGATCGAGCTCAAGGGTCTGTCCGAGCCGCTGGAGACCTTCGTGGTCGAATGGACGCCGCTCGAGGAGGTCAAAGAGTCTCAGCCGGTCGTGCCACTGCCTGCGCGTCTCTGCCACAAGCCGGGCGTAGGTGTTATCGGACGCTTGACCGAAGCCGAGTTGCTGATCGACGCGTTCAAGCGCGTCTTGGCCGGCGAGGGCCGTGAGATCGTCTTGATCTCCGGTGAGGCCGGCGAAGGCAAGACCACGTTAGCCGCCCACGTGGCGCGAAAGGTCTTCGACAACGGGGCGTGCGTGTTGCTGGGTCGCTGCGATGAGGACCTCGGCGTCTCCTACGGACCGTTTGTCGAGGCGCTCACCCACTACGTCACCCACGCGCCCGAAGAAGCTCTGTACTCTCATGTTCAATCGCACGGCGCCGAGCTCGCCAAGCTCGTTCCCGCCCTGGCGGATCGCGTCGGTAAGCTGCCGGAGCCTCAGAGCTCGGACCCCGATACGGAGCGCTACCTCCTCTTCGGTGCAGTGGTCCAGCTCCTCGCCCACGCCTCAGCGTTCCATCCGATCGTTCTTGTGATCGACGACATGCAGTGGGTGGACAGACCGAGCCTCCAACTGCTGCGCCAACTCGTCACGAGCTCCGAGTCCATGCGGCTCCTGGTGATCGGTGCCTATCGCGGCTCGGAGCTCTCCGCATCACATCCACTGACCGACACCCTCGCGCAGCTCAGACGCGAGTCGGGGGTGAGCCGTATCGAACTCAATGGCCTCGATGACATCGGCGTGATCGACTTCATGGAGGCTGCCGCAGGTCAGGTGCTCGACGAGCCTGGTATGCGCCTTGCACACGTGTTGCGCCGAGAGACCGACGGCAACCCCTTCTTCGTGGCCGAGGTTCTCAGGCACCTCTCCGAGACCGGAGCCATTTACCAGGCTTCCGACGGACGGTGGAGCGTCAGTTCCAAGCTGGTCGAGGAGGCGCTTCCCGACAGCGTGCGGGAGGTGATCTCCTCGCGGGTGTCCAGACTCGGAGACGACGCTAGGCGGGTCCTCTCCTTGGCCGCTGTGATCGGCCGGGATTTCGACCTCGAGCTTCTGAGCCGGGTGAGCGAGCGCCCTGAGCTCGAGCTCCTCGACGTCCTCGAGGCGTGCGCGGCTTCGGCCCTGATTCGCGAGGTCGCGGACGCAGCGGGCCATTACAGCTTCTCGCAGGCTCTGATCCAGCACACCCTCTATCAGGAAACGGGGGCCACCCGCAGGGCGGTGATTCATCGCCAGGTCGCCCAGGCGATTGAGGCCATTTGTGGCGACGATCCGGGAGAGCGGGTCGGGGAGCTCGCGCACCACTGGTTCAACGCGAGCCAACCGGTCGACGCGCCGAAGGCGATTTCCTATGCCCGGCGGGCCGCAGATGCCGCGCTGCTCGCCCTCGCCCCCGACGACGCCGTGCGCTACTACTCCCAGGCGCTAACGCTCTGCAGGCACCTCAAGAATGCCGACCCGGTCCTCGTGATAGACGTTCTTCTTGGGCTCGGTACCGCCCAGCGCCAGGCCGGAATTGCCGAGTTCCGGGAGACGCTCCTCGACGCTTCACGGCGCGCCCGCGACCTCGGGGCGACCGACCAGCTGGTGAAGGCCGCCCTCGCTAACAACCGGGGCCTCTTCGGCGCGATCGGGATCATCGACACCGACAGGATCGAGGTGCTCGAGGCGGCTCTTGAGCGTACGGATGATTCCGACAGTTCTGAACGCGCCCTTCTCCTGGCCACACTCTGCAGCGAATCGTGCTTCGGTCCCCGCGAAAGGCGTCTCTCGCTTGCGCAAGAAGCGAAGTCGATGGCCAGACGCATCGGTGACAAAGCAACGCTCATTCAGGTGCTAAATCTGGTCGACCCACCACAGGAGGTCCCGGACCTCCATGCCGAGCGTGCACGCGACAGCGCCGAGGCTCTCGAGCTCGCTTACGAACTCGGCGATGCTCTCCACCTCCACTGGGCCGCCCACTTCCGGCACATGAACGTCACCCAGGGCGCCGACTTTGAGCAAGCGGATGCATGTCTGTTAACGATGCGCGAGCTGAGCGACCGCCTCGGTCAACCAATGATTACCTGGGCCACGACCTACCACGAGGCAGGTCACGCCCTGTTCGCAGGCGACCACGAGAGAGCCGAGGACCTCGCCGCGCGCGCCCTCGCGATCGGCACTGACTCGGGACAACCCGACGCGTTCGCCTTCTACGGGGCCCAGGTGATGCTGACCCGCGCCCAGCAGGGCCGCCTCGGCGAGCTTCGTGAGCTCATCGCCGAGGTCGCGGAGAATCACCCTGGTGTACCCACCTATCGTGCGGTGCTCGCCCATGCGCACCTCCAGGCAGAGGAGGTGGACGAGGCACTCTGCCTGCTCGAGGCGGCAGCCGCCGAGGACTTCGCCTCGTTGCCGGTGGACATCGCCTGGTTTGATGGCATATGCAACTACGCCGATGTGGCGATCGAGCTGCGCGCAAAGGGCGCTGCAGAGACGCTTTGCAGGTTGCTCGAGCCCCACAGCGACCAGGTGCCATTCGAGGGCCTCGTTCCCCAACCTCCGGTCGCGTTCTACCTGGGAGCACTAGCGTCGGTGCTCGGTCGCTACGAGGACTCCGAGGCGTACTTCACAAAGGCGACCGAGCTCAACACTCGGGGCAGGATGAAGTTTTGCGAGGCTTGTACGCAGCTTGCCTGGGGCCGGATGATCGCTAGGCGGGGAGGTGACGGGGACACGGACCGTGCGCGAGAGCTTCTGGCACAGGCAAGGGAGACCGGTGCCTCCAGCGGCTACGCCCTAGTGGAGCGTCGAGCCGCCGCCGAGCTGTCAAAACTGAGCTGACAGTCGGCGACTGATCTTCGTGCCTGACTGGGCGCACAACTGTCGCGAGCACGGACCAGAGTCCTCATCGTCGATCGCGAAAGATAAAACAACCTTCGGGCACTCTTTCAAACCCTCGTCTGATCTGGGGCGACGTTGTGATATCCACAACATCGGTGGGCGCTGCGGGACTCGAACCCACGACCTCAGCCGTGT